>NZ_CP044310.1:755000-3155000 GCF_009664365.1 Paenibacillus xylanilyticus | reverse complement strand
AAAAGCCCGGGAGAAACATCAAAGATTGCTCTTTGATCGATTCTCCCGGGCTTTTATCCCGCCGTGTACATCAGGTTTAATCTCCCAATGCGTTTTCTCTCGGACCAGTCAGCCAGTCGGGTGGCTCGGAACCCTAGAAAACATTTTATTTAATTGATGTTATGAATACTAACATGTAAAATTACATTTCACAATACTTTTTTTAAAATAATACGATAAAAACACCAATTAAACTTGCACTTTTTTCTTAATCTTCGCCAAATAACGAATTACCTACTATTATAAATGCTCTAATGTTCGTATATCTCAAAAAAAATAACTTGATTTTTGGTAAAACCCCTGTAAAAATGTGAAGTGTCATGACATAGCATAACGATGTATCATTCTCGATTCTAAAGGAGGTTCTAAAATGTCACAAAATATAACACTAAAAAGAAATCTCTCCTTGAGCCATGTGGTGACCATGGGACTGGCCTGGATGTCTCCCATGATTTTTTTCACAAGTTTCGGCGTGCTGCATGAGGGTTCACAAGGTATGCTCCTAGCCGCCTATGTCCTCGCTTTTGTAGCCATTTTATTTACAGCTGGCAGCTACGGGCAGATGGCCAAGGCTTTTCCAGTGTCAGGTTCGGCGTATACGTATGTAAGCCAGGCTATGAATCCGTTTATCGGTTTCCTGGTGGGCTGGGTGATTTTGCTTGATTATCTGTTTTCCTGCATTGTAGCTGTACTCATGTTTGGCATTAATCTACATGCTCAGTTTCCCTCCATCCCTTCTCCTGTCTGGATTGTGCTTCTAACCCTAATTGTGATGACCATCAACATCATCGGCATCAAAACGTCAGCAAACGTCAATAAAATCTTTGTTATGATGCAGATCATTTTTATAGCTAGTTTCTGTGCCTTTCTTGTATACAAAGCAGTGACCCAAGGCGTGTCCGCAGGATTTAATCCTCTTCATTCCGTAGAAGGAGTTCCTTTCTCCGCCGTAATGGCAGGTGCATCTCTTGTCTGTTTCTCTTTCCTTGGTTTTGACTCCATCACAACGATGGCGGAAGAAACGCGAAAACCCGAAAAAACGATACCGCGGGCCATCCTGATTATCGTTAGCGTTGCCGGAATCATGTATTTTGCAACGGCATATTTAATTCAACAAATGTATCCTTCGTTCACTTTTACACATATGGACGCTGCCGGATTCGAATTAATGCAGGTTATAGGCGGAGGAACGCTTGCATCCATCTTCACCTTTGTCGTTATTTTCTCCGTGCTCGCACAGGGCATGTCCTCCATGACAACCGTTTCAAGGCTGCTGTTCGTCATGGGTAGATCCTCCTTGCTTCCTCGGAAATTCAGTTCTGTACACCCCAAATTTCGTACACCTGTGTTCAACATTGTGCTGGTCAGCGTCATTTCCCTGGCTGCCTTATTCATTAGTCTGGAGACCGCCATCATGTTTGTCAGTTTCGGTGCGCTAACGGCTTTCCTGTTCGTTAATCTTTCCGTTATCTGTCACTACATCATTCGCGAGAAAAAACGCAGTGTGCAGGACTGGATTGTGAGAATGATCTTTCCCTTGTTAGGCGCATTGTTCATTCTATATCTCATCACTCAACTTGAAGCTTCCTCTTTGCTCCTTGGTACGGGCTGGATCGGTCTTGGCCTCGTTCTGTATGTGAATCAACGTATGAGATCCTCTTCGGTATCCAAGACATTGCCAGAGGTTGAAGAGGCCATGTGAGTGAAATTAATCATTCATTTATCAGTAGGCTTTCTCCCCCTGCGTGTACCATAAAAAAAGAACCTGAATGCAGTATTCAGGTTCTTTTTTTATGGTATCCTCTTTTGATTTCACAATGCAGGAACGATGAAGTTTTGCTATGCTATACGAGAGTTTTACTCATAATAAAATCGGTTTGCTCTTCATCCCCCATATAAAAGGAATGGGCTCCTGTCTGGATAAATCCCATCTTGGTATAAAACGCAATTGCCTTCCTGTTTTTCTCCCATACCCCTAGCCATACTTTGCTTTTGTTCTTGTCCATCGCTATTTCGATTGCTTTATTCAATAAATGCTTACCCAGCCCATGGTTTTGGAACTGGCTTCTAATATAGATCCTCTCAATCTCAAGGAACTCTTCGCCCATTTTCTCGGATTGTGCATCATTGACATTGACCTTCAAATAGCCAGCAAGTTCATCGTTGAAATATACGAAATAAATGTCTGAAGATGGATGAGCTAACTCCCTTTCCAGCTGTTCCGAGTGAAATGCTTTTGCCAAATATGCCTCCATATTCTCAGGCGTATTCTGATCTTTGAATGTATCACGAAACGTGTCTATACTGATTTTTTGGAGTGTCCGCAGATCTTCACGACTGCACTTTGTTATTTTTATTGTCATGTTAAGATATCGCCCCTTTATGGACTGACTGATTTCCGCTTTGAATCCTCACTTTTTTGTTGCATATGCAATAAAAAGTGGTTATATTAAATTTACTTCAAACATGTTGTATTTGCAACAAAAAAACATAAAAAAGAGGTAGATGCAGTTGAAATATGTCTTTTTTTGCGTTGGAATCTTGATATTGACTCTTGGTATCTCATTAACAATCCATTCCGATCTCGGGACATCTCCTTTTGACGCTCTTTTGGTAGGTTTATCCGTTCAGGTGGGGCTCTCTGTAGGCAGCTGGGAGATGATCATAGCGTTGCTTCTGTTATGCTGTAATTCGCTCATACTGAGAAGGAGACCGGAAGTTTTAGGATTGTTGACCGCATTAATTACGGGAATTGGCATCGATATTTGGCTTTTTCTATTGCATAGCTGGTCTGTACCTGAGTTATGGCTAACTAAATGGGCATACATGGTCATCGGCCTGATCCTCATCGGGTTAGGAACTGCCACATACTTATTGACCCATTTTGCACCGATTCCGTTGGACCGATTAACATTAATTGTGCAGGAACTTATGCGAACGAATCTCTTTGCAGCCAGAACGTGCATTTATCTTATTTTTCTTGGATTAGCATTGACCCTAAAAGGACCCATCGGGATGGGAACAATCCTAACCGTTTGTTTAGGCGGATTCCTATTGAATATCTTCATGCCTTTGACCAAAAGAATTTTGGAACGTTTCATCCAACAGCCCAGCTCATGGTCAGATTCATGAAATCCTCCCGAGAGAACAGTAAACATAACAAACGTTCACAATTTCCATTATAATCATACTTATTCCATTAGTTAAATCGCATATATTCTTAGACCCATAAGGAGATATTCATGGACATACCCAAAGGTACGTATGGCTTTCGATTCGCTGAAGATCCGGAACTGCAGCTATGTAAATTATATGCGGCAGGCTCTGATAGCATCAGCAATCCTTCCTATCATTGGGACGGATTGACACGAAGCGATGGGCCTCTCCTTCTTTTCCAGTACACGCTTTCTGGTCAGGGAATATACGAATCAAGAGGACAGCTGCACCATGTCTCTGCCGGACAAGCTTTTCTTGCCGAGATCCCTGGACCTCATCGCTATTACTATCACCCTGAATCCAGAGAGCCGTGGGAATTTCTGTTTTTACTATTCCGGCCACATCTAATTCTGCCTCACTGGCGTAAATTTTTGCGTGAAGCAGGGGAGGTCCCTTATCTCCCAGCAGACTGTGCACCAGTTAAATTATTGCGAATGATTGTGAACGACGCAGCAGCCGGCCGAATCTCCGATCCCTTGATCGCCTCCTCTTCGGTATATCAATTCATGACAGAACTGGCCAGATTACAGGTTACGACTCTGCGGAACAAGCATGCTTGGCCGGATAACATCAAGCGTGCAGCAGAATTTATAGAGCAGCACTATTCACAAATGATTAGTATTGATCAGTTAGCCGAACATGTCTCTTTATCGAAATATCATCTGATTCGGCGCTTCTCGGCCAGCACAGGACTTACTCCTGTTGCTTATTTAACTCGCATTCGCATGGACAAAGCCATGGAACTGCTTCGGGGAACCGAATATAGTATCGATATGATTGCCGAGCTTATCGGGTATTCCAGCGGAAGTTATTTTATTAAAGCATTTCGTACCATGACCGGACTTACACCGGGGGAGTTCCGCAGCGGAGGCGAGAGCCTTGCTTATCGAAAACTGTTCTTTGATTAACAGCAATATAGTACTATTCAGCTTCCAAGATTACTATAGATATTGCTAATCTCCTTGATTAATATGAACTTAACCAGAGCAATAATTAATCAGTAAAGGAGATTTTCCATGAATCACAAGCATGCAGCACCCACACCACCGCTTGGTTGGAACAGCTGGGATTGTTACGGTGCGGCCGTAACGGAGGATGAAATTCGCGGGAACGCGGAATATATGGCCGAATATCTCAAACCCTTCGGCTGGAACTACATTACCGTCGACATCCAATGGTATGAACCTTATGCGAATTCCTCTCAGTACCGCGCTTTTGTTCCTTTGGTAATGGACGAATATTCCCGGCTTATGCCCGCTGAGAACCGCTTTCCGTCTGCTGAAGGCGGTCAAGGATTCAAGCCCTTAGCCGATTACGTACATAGTCTTGGATTAAAATTCGGCATTCACATTATGCGCGGGATTCCAAGGCAGGCTGCACATGCAGCTACCCCTATTCTGAATACCACCGTTACAGCACGTGATATTGCACATACCAATTCGATCTGTCCATGGAATACGGACATGTATGGCGTTGACGCATCGAAGGAAAGTGCACAGGCCTATTACGACTCTCTTTTTGAACTCTACGCCGAGTGGGGTGTGGACTTGGTCAAGGTAGACGACATCGCTGCATCCAGACTGTATGATACCCATCAGCCTGAGATCGAGCTAATCTCCCAAGCGATCGAACGCTGCGGCCGGCCTATGGTACTGAGTCTCTCTCCTGGTCCGGCTCCTGTGGAGTACTCCACGTTCTTCGCTGATCATGCCAATATGTGGCGGGTCACGGATGACTTCTGGGATCAATGGCCGCTGCTGCTGGATATGTTTGATCGCTGCCGAACCTGGCAGGGTATCCCTGAGGCGGGATGCTGGCCGGACTGCGACATGCTCCCGCTCGGACATATCGGCATCCGGTCCGTTGACGGAGGTGGCGCGGATCGCTGGACTCGCTTCACACGGGATGAGCAGCTGACTATGATGTCGCTCTGGAGCATCTTCCGCTCTCCGCTCATTTTCGGCGGTGAGCTTCGCGACTGTGATGAATGGACCCTATCCCTGTTAACCAACAAGGAAGTGCTGCGCTTGAATCAGGATAGCCATGGAGCCAAGGAAACGCTGCGTCAAGGCAATCTCATTGTCTGGACAGCAGAAGCGGCTGATCAATCCCGTTATGCTGCATTGTTCAATGTAGGTGATTCAGAGCTCCCGGTAAGTCTGTCTGTGGATGACATCGGTCTTCCGGGCTTCACCTCGGGCACCGAGCTGTGGAATGAAACGCCAGCCGAACTTGCAGGCGACGTTTTACAGACGAATATTCCTTCGCACGGCGTACGACTCTATCGATTCTATTGAACCTGGGTTACCTGGTTTAGAGCAACTCCAATAACGAAATGAGCCAGTCGCCTGAAATATTATGGCGACTGGCTCATTTCGTTTTTTCATTAGTTTTTATTGCCCTATAATAGTTAGTTAATAAATTCTTTTAAAAAATCCTGATTATACATAAAAAGGTAAATACATGCAGTTAGCTACTGTTGGCCTCTGCAGTTTTCATAAAAAAAGAAAAACCGATAAACCCCATTAATCAAGGTCTATCGGTAACGCACATTTTCGAGATAATCAGGTCACCTATAATGTTTTCAAATACCAAGTATCACATGCATAATGTTCAGATCCATTCAAAGGCTTATCTAATGCAATAAATCCATTTTTGGCATAGAACTTGTTGGCTGCCGTCATATTGCTCAGGGTTTCCAGGTAACATTGTTCATAATGTTCTTTCGCATAATCAAGGACAACCTGCAATAATTCGCTTGAGATACCTGTACCTCTGGTTTCCTTGAATGCATACATCTTCTGCAGCTCACAAATCTGAGGATAACCGTCAACTGGACCAATACCACAGCCTGCTACGACCACAGTATCTTGCTCAACTACCCAATATTTAGACCCCTCATTCTGATACAGATGATAGAAATCTCCCAAATGTGGATCTGTCCAGGCTGTCCCTGGTTTATTCGCGCCAAATTCGATCAAACACGTTCTGATCAGATGTTCCACCTGTTGATTATCTCTTTCTTCAATCTCTCTGATCAACATAAAAGTAAACCTCCTTAAGTATGTTTCTGTTCCAATGAGGTAAGCAGTCAATAGACCTGACATATGAAGACAAGTTGTCGGCTCGCCTATAACGTAGACACTGCCTTTTTTTGTGCAGTTTGCTTGCGTGAAAATCTGTTTACGCTATAGGTGTTCCTGGTGGTAGATCAATATCCGGTTTTAACAACACGACATCCCCTTTTTCGGGTACACCTCCTAGAACCAATACCTCCGACTTGAATCCGGCGATCCGGCGCGGAGGGAAATTAACAACAGCAATAACTTGTTTCCCTATGACCACTTCCGCTTCATATCTTTTCGTAATTTGTGCACTCGATTTCTTGATACCAATCTCTTCTCCAAAATCAATCTCCAGCTTGATCGCCGGCACTTTTGCCTCGGCAAAAAACTCAGCATGAAGTATTGTTCCAATGCGGATATCCAGCTTCATAAAATCATCAATGGTTGCCATGTATATAATCTCCTCATCTTTTGTTTTATTTCAATATCATACACTAAATCCATACTTGTTTAGCTACGATGTGACTGGAGGAACGGAGCCAAAAGTACATGCCCATACCGAACAAGGTAATTAATCCCCCTGTGAATTGAAATGCGGTTATCGTTTCTCCCAAAAATAGATAAGCCAGAAGAATGGCCAGAACAGGCTCTCCTATAATCCCTACAGAAACCGTCGTAGCACCGATCGTTTTTAATAACAGGTTAAAAATATTCTGACCAAAAATAGTTGGAATTACGGCGAGCAACAAGAAATAGGTCCATTCCGAAGAGCGGTATCCCACCAATTCCAGCCACAGCGGTTGCCGTATCTGATGATTTGATCATAATTGATGAGATCGAAACAGACAGAATGCTGATTAAAAGCAATATATACGGATGAAACGGTAACGACGATGGTTTGATTTTCACAAGTAAGGCCTCCAGGATGTTTTATCCAATCGTCTGTGCACAGGATTGTATTGATAACCTTAAGATCTGATATAATAATATCACCGCTATTCGGTTATTAGTGCAATAATATCTTTCATTTATATCGATATATCGTCAATTGAAAGGAATTAACCCCATGGAGAAACCCCTGCATGAGACCATCCGATATCCAGATACTTCCTTCCCTTATATCATATACACGCATACGGTCCACGACAGCATCCCTGAAGGAAGAGGGTTTAATGACCTGCATTGGCATTAAGATTTACAGATCACATTGGTAACCAAAGGAGCACTGGTGATCCAGGTTAACGGGATGGATCATGAATTACATACAGGTCAGGCCATTCTGATCAACAAAAGCATTCTTCATGTGACGACCCAGTTGACGCATAACGGACAGTATGTCAGTTTTAATTTTCCGGAGAAACTGCTGGCATTCTACTCGGATAGTGCCATGGAGAGAAACTATGTCCTCCCCTATACCAACTCGTCCTTCGTATCCCTTGTAATCAAAGGTGTAGTTAACTGGGAAATCCAAGTATTAGAAATGCTGTGGGATATGAAGAGGAAATTTGAGATGACCAAACAATGGGGCTGGGAGTACGAGGTTTCCATTCAGACGGTACAGCTGTGGCTGACCATAATCTCCAATTTCTCACTCTCGACAGAGGAAGCATCAACGGACGTGAAGCGGCAGCAGGAGAGACTTCAATTCATGCTCAGTTTCATCCACCGTCATTATGCAGATCCGATTACACTACAGGAGATCGCGGATGCAGCTCATCTGAGTGTTTCGGAATGCACCCGAAGTTTTAAGCGTACAATTCATATGACCCCTTACGCCTACTTGATCAAGTATCGAATTAAAAAAAGCTGCGAGTTATTAAGCTCGACCGACTATACCATAACGGAGATAGCGCATAGAGTAGGCTTTAATCATGTGAACCACTTTATTCAGTCTTTCAAAAAACAGCATCAACGAACACCTAACGACTTCCGCAGGGGGCGAGTGAAATGATTGAAATTACGACCGAACTGGTACGTCAGCTGATCCAGAGTCAATTTCCCGAGTGGAAACACCTCACCATAGCACCCGTAGACAAAAGTGGACACGATAATCGGACCTATCGATTAGGAAATGAGATGACTGTTCGTTTACCGAGTCATGAGCGATATGCCTCTGCTGTTCAGAAGGAATTGACGTGGCTGCCCGTTTTCAAGCCTTATCTCTCCTTGCCGATTCCTGCTCCGATTGCAAAAGGTGAGCCTACGGCAGAATATCCTCTTCCCTGGTCTGTTAACCAATGGATTGAAGGCAGCACAGTCACAGTTGAAAATGTAACGGACCTGAACACATTTGCTGAGGATCTCGCTGGTTTTTTAATTGAACTGGAAGCAATTGATTCAAGCCAAGGCATTCCTGCCGGCATCCAAAATTTCCATCGTGGCGGAAACCTGGCTGTTTATGACCAGGACACCAGATCCGTCATAGACGTTTTACCCAATCAATACGATCCTACGCTGTTATTGGAAATCTGGGAGCTTGCCCTTGCCAAAAAATATGAAGCTGCACCGCTCTGGCTGCACGGTGACGTCGCTGTAGGAAATCTGCTCGTACAAAGCGGCCGATTGTGCGGCGTCATTGATTTCGGAACGATGGGAGTAGGTGATCCTTCCAGCGACCTGGTGATGGCATGGAACTTTTTTGATGATAAGAGTCGTGATATTTTCCTCCGCCGAATGAATGCTGACCAAGATATGATTAACCGTGCACGTGGATGGGCATTATGGAAAGCACTTATCACTTATTCCTGGAATGATCTAGGTTCAGAGTCATCGAACTGGGGAAAACGGGTTATAGATGTAATCATCCGAGATTATAAATTACTGTAGTTCCTACGTTCATCGTAGTGCATCTACAAAAATAAAAACCGGATTCCTTATCGGGAATCCGGTTTTGTTATTGATAATATATATAATAGCTAATTAAGCAAGTCTCATTTTGAAATCCTGATATCCGAATTCACGGACAACTTCACAATCGCCGTCTTTGCGTTTTACAGCGATGGCTGGCAATGGCATTCCGTTGAATGTATTCGTTTTGACCATGGAATAGATCGCCATATCTTCAAAGACCAGACGATCGCCTTCTTTCAAAGGCTCATCAAACGAATAATCTCCAATAACATCACCTGACAGGCAAGTTTGACCGCCAAGACGGTACAGGTGAGGCTTCTCTCCTGCTTCTCCGGAGCCAACAAGCGGCGGACGATATGGCATTTCCAGTACGTCTGGCATGTGACAAGTGGCTGACGTATCCAGAATGGCAATGTCCATTCCGTTTTTGTGGAAATCCAGCACCGAAGTCACCAGATAACCCGCGTTAAGCGCAACAGCTTCCCCTGGCTCCAGATAAACTTCCAGGCCATATTTGTCCTGCATGCGTTTGATGCATGCTTCCAGTCTTGGAATGTCATAATCTTCACGTGTAATGTGGTGTCCACCACCGAAGTTAATCCACTCCATTTGAGGAAGCCATTGTCCGAACTTCTCTTCGACTGCGTTCAGCGTTGTTTCCAGATCGTCGGAATTTTGCTGACATAGTGTATGGAAATGCAAACCGGAGACGCCTTCCAGCAGCTCTGCACGGAAATCCTCCTGTTTGGCACCAAAACGGGAACCCGGAGAGCACGGATCATAAATCTCGTGCCCTTCCTGGGTTGAACATTCAGGATTGATACGCAAGCCTATCTTGCGGCCAGCCTGAAGTGCTTTATCCTTAAATTTCGCAAGCTGCGAAAAAGAGTTGAAAATAATGTGATCGCAGATTGAAATAATCTCATCGATCTCGTCTTCGCGGTAGGCTGGAGCAAATACATGATTCTCTTTGCCCATTTCCTCGTGGCCCAGACGGGCTTCATACAACCCGCTTGCCGTTGCCCCGCTCAAATATTGTCCGATTAGTGGATACATCGCTGTCATGGAAAATGCCTTTTGAGCCAGTACGATTTTGGCACCTGTACGCTGCATGACACCGTTAAGGATTTTTACATTTTTCTCAATAAGCGCCTCATCAACAACAAAGCATGGTGTCGGTAATTGCTCAAACCGCATCTTAACGAACGAGCTCCGATTCTTTCACTTCTTCTGGCAGTTCGTCAACAAGAACCGGGTTGAAGTCTTCTACCCATGGAAGTCCCCATTTGTTCAGCTCTTCCATGAACGGATCCGGGTTGAACTCTTCCACGTTGTATACGCCTGGTTTGTTCCATTTGCCTGTCATGACCATAGCTGCGCCGATCATTGCTGGAACGCCTGTAGTATACGAGATAGCTTGGGAACCAACCTCTTTGTAGCACTCTTGGTGATCACAGATGTTGTAAACGTAGTAGGTTTTGTCCTTGCCGTCTTTTTTGCCTTTGAAAATGCAGCCAATGTTCGTTTTGCCCACAGTACGTGGTCCAAGGGATGCCGGGTCAGGCAGTACCGCCTTCAGGAACTGCAGCGGGATGATTTGTTTGCCTTCGAATTCGATAGGTTCGATGGAAGTCATGCCCACATTTTCAAGTGCTTTCAGGTGAGTCAGGTAGCTTTGGCCAAATGTCATGAAGAAACGAATCCGTTTCAAGCCAGGAATGTTTTTCGCCAAAGATTCCAGCTCTTCATGGTACAACAGGTACATGTCTTTTTCGCCAACTTCCTTGAAGTCGTAGACACGTTTGATTTCCATCGGTTTGGTTTCGATCCATTCACCATTCTCCCAGTATCTTCCGTTTGCCGAAACTTCGCGGATGTTGATTTCCGGGTTAAAGTTGGTTGCGAACGGATAGCCGTGATCGCCGCCGTTGCAGTCCAGGATGTCGATGTACTCGATTTCGTCAAAGTAGTGCTTCAGGGCATAGGCAGAGAATACGCCAGTTACGCCTGGGTCAAAACCGCTGCCTAGCAGTGCAGTGATTCCTGCTTTTTCAAAACGCTCTTTGTAATCCCATTGCCAGCTATATTCGAATTTTGCAGTATCTTCTGGCTCATAGTTTGCCGTATCCATGTAGTGAGTTTTAGTTGCAAGGCACGCATCCATGATCGTCAGATCTTGATAAGGCAAAGCCAGGTTCATAACGATATCCGGTTTAACTTCGTTGATCAAAGCAATCAATTCATCTACATTATCCGCGTCCACTTGTGCTGTAGTGATTTTTGTTTTGCCACCGTCCAGCTTCGCTTTGAGATCATCACATTTGGATTTGGTACGACTCGCAATACAGATTTCCTCAAAAACTTCGCTATTTTGAACGCATTTGTGTACTGCCACAGAAGCCACGCCGCCGGCGCCGATGATTAGTGCTTTTCCCATTTTTACATTCTCCTATCCCATATGTAGATTTTTTTGGTTTTTGATTCAATTGTCCGTTTCAAGGTCTTCTCATCATTGTTCAACTTCCGTCAATTCCTGACAACAAAAAAAGCAAGGTGAATAAATGCCGCAATCCGCGCATCATCCCACTTGCTTGTCGATATACATCGTGAAAAAACGTAAAGTCTCCATAACCAAAAAAGTTCAAAGAACTCCTCTGGTGGAAAGCTCCCTCATGTATATCAATATCAGATCAGAGTCTATATAGCAAATAATTCGCCTTTACCACTCTTATTGACCGTTTCACAAGTTGATGTGCTATTGCACTGGTTGTAAAGTAACCAACTTATAAAATTTGAGCTTTTAACTCAATCAATAAGGCAACATAAGTTGCCAATCGGCGTTTGACCCGGCTGTCCGTATGGCCTTGACTCCCTCAAGGAAGTGGTCAAAAATTATCTGCTGGAAAGTGCTCGTTCCAATTGATATAACTGCTTTCCAAAATCACAGGTTAAACAATAACAAACACTTTTAAAAAAATCAAGGGATAACTCAAAAAAACTTTTTTCCTCATTCTGGTCCAGACGTTCCTTTAATCAGATATGGGTTTTCGTTTTAGTTTTCCGAGCGGGTTAATGACATTTCATTATGGTGTTTTCTTCTGCTCTGATGCTTACATGTAGTTTGCACAATGTAACAGGAACATATGAGTGATCATCTTCTTCACTGTAGAAAGAACAATTTTATAAGGTCACGAACCATATTCGCAAGAAATGCAAGTCCTTAATGCATTCCCGGAAACAATAAGTTATTTATGGAATCAAGTTTATCAACAGACATTAGTATAGTTACTAAAGTTATTGAAACTTTACACCTTTACCCATTTATATTGTTCTCCCTTTTCTTTGTACTTATTTACTATAGAAACTATTGAAGTTTATGGATTATTCCTCTCGCTCAATCCTGCCTGCGATAATCTGAGGTGGATCAGATTGTTTAACATGATAGAACCCTTCCTCATTCACTTTGGGAGTAATTTTAACTTTGTCCCCTACTTCAAGCTGCTCAAGGAGCTCCGAATCTTCAACAATATAATGGATTATGGTTACCTTTTTTTCTCTAAGATCGCCAAAAGGTTGATCCGCATCTTCTCTAGATATATTCTCCGCTACAAGAATTCGATCTTCTTCCTTCTGAAGGATGTAATCCCCAACTTCACTTGTCGAGAATACTTGGCATCCACTAAGTGTACATAGAAGAACGAGCAGCGTCACACCTATGACCGATTTTCTCAATTATATTCCTCCTCACAACACAGCTACCTCCTATATTAGACGTTTGGATTCAAACGTTTGTTGCTTCTTCATCTATCATCCATCAACAAAAAAAGCCGCGATATGCGGCTTTGATGATTTACCAAGGAAGCTGACTATCCATATAGTAGAAGCTACCTGTTGGACCGTCTTCAGACAAGGTAGCCAGACGCACAGCCGTTTTGGCACCGTCTTCTGGGGATAGCTCTGCCTTTTCACCACCCATTTGTGTTTTAACCAAACCGGGATGTACGGAATTCACTTTAAGATTCGTTCCTTGCGCTTTCTGGGCCCAATATGCTGTCAGCATGTTCAATGCTGCCTTGGATGCAGAATATGCAGGTGTGGCAATTCGCTGTGCAAGCTCATTGGTCAGCAGAAATTGTATGGAACCGAGAGCACTGCTCTGATTAACGATTCGACCACCCTCACTTTTCAGAAGCAGAGGCAGTAATGATTCTGTGAGATAATAAGGACCAAATGTATTGACCTCAAACGTATCACGCAGTGCATCGCCTTCGTAATCCTCTTTTTCAGTCCATACCCCTGCATTATTGACCAGGATATCCAATCGACCATACGTGTCACTTATCCATCTGGTTACCTTCGCAATATGCTCCGGGTTTGTCACATTCAGCTCCACACCCACGGCTTCGATGCCTTTCTTGCTTAGTTGCTTTGCTGTTTCATCAGCTGTTGCTTGATTGCGTGCGGCTACCAAAACCGTAATGTTTAATTCCCCGAGCTGCCTTGCAACCTCATACCCAATTCCTTTATTTGCTCCAGTTATCAATGCAATTTTATTGTTTGTCATTTTTTGTTCCTCCTCAGAAATTTTATGATTATTTGTTAATAGTGACCAAACCCGATGTTTGCACATGTCTTACACTTCTTAGATGATCCACGTAAGCCTCTTGGCTAATAGCGATCTGCTCATCCGTGATATGATTGGCATTATGGATAGCAAATGGCGGCAAATAATGGGCTCCGACATAGTTGGCGAGAGCCTCCATTGGTTTTGCAATATCCCGAATTGTAAATAGATTGTATCCACCGGGCTGATATGAAGCCGCAGTACCTGCTGTAGAAATTGCGATGCCGATCTCTTTTCCTTGAAGATGCTCCCCACCCGGGCCGAATGCCCAGCCGTATGCGAGCACCTCGTCGAACCACTGCTTCAAGAGTGGAGGCGTACTGTACCAATATAAAGGGTATTGGAAAATAATCCGGTCATGACGTTCCAACAGCCCTTGCTCATGGGCCACATCGATTGATTTACCTTGATAAAACTCATCCAGCACATGTACTGTCGTATCCGGCTGCTCCCTCATCGTATCAGCCAATGCCCGGTTAATCCGTGAATTTTGCAAATCCGGGTGAGCTACAATAATCAATGTCTTCATGTGTAAACACTCCTTAGTTTTTATATGAGAATGATCGTTCTAAAAATGGCGCAAAAAATAATGCTCTAGATTTGGTTTAAGGCAGGAGCTGGGCCTGCACTTAACCATCCGTGTTTTGCTTTTATTGAGTATAATCATTCTAATATCCCGTCAGGACGAAATACTTCATCTTATTTTTCTAACAAAAGCATGCTCATTGTGGAAATACGCTCTAGCTTTTCCTTAGGCACGGATGTCCGGGCCATTACCCTTATCCCGATTAGAGCATTATGCAAGTACTCCGCTAATTCTTGTGCGCCATACTGGCTAGAGAACTCCCCATTTTCTTGCCCCCAGGTGACGAGCTCCACAAGAAGCTGCTCCACTTTATCAAAGGCCCCAACCGCTTTGGCATCTACATCTTCATCCCGGCAGGCCATTTCCACTGCAGAATTGACAAACATGCATCCAGGTGGCTCCCCCTCTTCGGTACTGCTCATATAATCAAAGATAAAATGAAGAGCTTCCTTGGCTGTTTTGGCTTGCTTGACGCCTGCGGCCAATTTGGCATCGGTACGATTACCGAACCGTTCCATTGCTTTGAAGAACAAGGTACGTTTATCGGTGAACGTATCATAAATGCTTCTGCGATGAATACCCATATGTTCAACGAGATCACTCATCGACGTTTTCTCATACCCCTGCTCCCAGAACAGCATCATGGCTTTATCTAAAACTTCGTTTTCCTCAAATTCCTTGCTTCTCGCCATCTCAGGTTCCCTCCCTTCACCAATAGTAATTTGTTTAAATCGTTTTAAAGATTCTACAGATGATCATTGGTTTGTTTTTCCTGTGAATTCTTCCTAACATAATGAGAACGATCAGTAAAGAGTTATTTTTACCGATCGTTCTCATATTTAGTTTTCGCTTATTCTCCCTGTCCTTTCAAGCCATTTATAGATTACATTGTTGTTTGCCCAAGCAGACATGCGTTTAATAGTGATCAACATGACACCGTACTATTCAGGTTGTTACAGTGCCAACTGTATTAGGAAAAAGACTTTCTATAAATGGTTAGGAGGAATTTTACATGGGACAATATGTACAAGTGGAGGACAAGGTTAAAATTTACATTGAAGATATCGGTCAAGGTGTTCCGGTTATCTTCCTGCACGGCTGGCCAGCCAACCATCTTATGTTTGAGTATCAGTATACTTTGCTGGCCTCTCATGGTTACCGTTGCATCGGAATGGATATTCGTGGCTTCGGTAAATCTGATGCGCCTTGGGAGAGTTATTCATATGATCGTATGGCAGATGACCTTCGTGCAGTTATTGATGAACTTCAGCTGGAGAACGCAGCATTAGTTGGATTCTCTATGGGTGGAGCCATAGCATCTCGCTATATGTCACGTCATACCGCCACGGTATTAAGAGACTTCTCTTGGCAGGAGCAGCTACTCCCGCTTTTACCCGTCGGCCTGGTATGGAGTATGGGATGGAGCCTGACGAAGTAACAGCACAGTTAATACATGCTACCTATGAGAACAGACCTGCCATGCTTAACAAATTCGGTTTGAAATTTACCAAATCAAAATCAAATCCGGGTATGCTGGTGTGGCTGGAATCGCTCTGTTATCAGGCATCACACCATGGTACGATCAAAGCTGCTGCTTCATTACGAGATGAGGATCTTCGTGAAGACCTCGCTGCAATACAAATCCCAACGGTTGTGTTCCATGGACAAAAAGACAAAATTGTTGAGCCTGAGTTGGGAGAACTAACCTCACAGAGCATTGCGGGTTCTCGCATCGTCAGATTTGAAGATAGTGGTCATGCCATGCTGTTCGATGAACCCGAGAAATTCAACGAAGAATTGTTAACCTTCCTCGATGGAATGAAAATGGAGTATGATTCGCTAAATTCAGTAGAAACGCAGCGCAGCTTGTAATCGATCGATGTCATCGAACGAGACTCATTAAGAACCCTTTAGTTGAGTACAACCAAGGGGTTCTTTCTTTTTTTATTTCAGAGGAATCAATCTGCGAATCATTCAACTTCTTCGAAAAAGTGCTTGTGTTTTTCTTAAGGATCGTGAACTTTTTTAAACAACGAGGGTGAGTAGATATGATTGATTCGGTAGGTAGAAGCAAAGTACGTAGAAAGTTCTTTCTATTGTGAATTTTTCATATGTTTAAACATTATAAATAGTTATAAATTTCCCCTTTTACTTTGTGGTTTCAAACCTTTTGCCATTCATTTTGTTCATTAATTGAAGCAGTTGATGGTACAAAATCATTAGAAATTGGAGGATATCTTTAATGAATAAACGGAATCGCAGAGACTAATTGATCCCGAAGGATTGGAGTTCAAGGAAATTGGTGCGGAGGATTTTAAAAAAGGTGTGTTCATTGATTTTGAACGGTACAAAAAAGACTTTTTTAATGATGACATCATTTCAAAGTTCAAAGGCAATCTTGATGGTATTGTTGAAAATGATAAGAAGAAATTCAAAATCCATCTCTATGAAGGTTCACAGAAAGAATCCCTCTTTTTCGATGAAGAAAACGCTCAGTTTATGTTTAATGATCTGGACCTTCTAGAAAAGATAACCATTGATGGCCGTGAACAAATTCGGATTGGCGTTCGATATGCCAAAAAACATGAGGATGCAAGTGTGGAGAATACAGCCATAACGTATTTCTTTACAAAGAACAAAGAAGGTCATTGGCTTATCGAAAACATTGATTAGATTAGTGTTTGGATTAAGTAGAGAAAAATCAGTTTCACTCCCTCTTATACTAACTGGAATATATCAGACTTGGTTTGAAGAAGGTAAGAATTCCCCTTTTTCCATAATACGCAAACCTAAGTGCGCCTTTAAAATAGTAAAAGCAGCCGATCGCACCGATCGACTGCTTTACCATTTTTATGCTGTTATCTCGTCCATATCGATATCATAACCAACGAATGTACAAGAACGAACAAAGGCTGAAAATAGCTTTTGGCTGTATGTATCTACGGTATAGCTGTACTCCGGATGCCACTGCACAGCCAGTACAAATTTTTGGTTGGGCATCACCACGGATTCAACAATTCCATCCTCAGCGACTGCAGCTGCTTGTAGCTTATGCGAAAGCATTTTGATTCCTTGATGATGGTAACTGTTCACTTTAATCGTATCTGTTTGAATGATGTCATGGAGCAAATTACCTTTTTCAATATGTACATCGTGTACCAGATTCGTATAGGGTGGGCTTTGCTTATGATTAATTGTATTGCTTACTTGAAGCTGTGTAGGAATATCCTGATACAAAGATCCACCCAGTATCACGTTAAACAGCTGTAATCCCCGGCATATGCCGAAGGCAGGCTTATCGAGTTCAATTACTTTCTGAAATAGCAAGGACTCCATCATATCGCGTTCCATGCATAACTCCCCGCAGGTATCCTCTGCATTTTCCTGATAAAGCTCCGGATTAATGTCATGTCCGCCCGTGAACAAGAACCCGTCAAATTCATTTGCCAAAGTTGCGATTATTTCGAGATTCGTTGTCAACGGCAGCATCACTGGAATTCCGCCAGCACTCTCGATGGCGTTCATATAATCTGGAAGCATCCAGTAACTTTTTTTGTTGGAATCATACAGCGGCAGGACTCCGATCATGGGCTTCTTCATTGGTTTACCTCCTAATGGGGTCATTTTCATGTTAATCGCTTTGTGAGAAAACGGAAATCTTTTCATTCATTTTATCATTTCTCCTGATATACAAACTCACCAAATCATTGCATTTTCCTACCCATTGCCTATCTTAATCCTGCATACCTTTTACAGATTTAGCTTCACTGGTAAATAATCCAATATGTTATTTATAGAATATCCCGGGTAATGATTAATCAAGATTCCGAACTTGGGAGGGATAGGAATGTTCCTGGAGTTAAGCATCAAACTAGTCATTAGCTTTTTCGGCCTATGGGCCATTGCCTTTATTACCGGCAGAAAAACGCTAAGCCAACTTACACCGCTCGATTTCCTATCCTCGTTGGTGCTCAGTGAGATTGTGGGAAATACGCTGTATGATGATGAAATCAAGGTATCTCATCTATTATTCGCATTAGCACTTTGGACTGCACTCTCTTATCTTTTCGAGAAAGCTACAACAAAATTTGTGAAGTTCGGATATGTTGCGGAAGGACGAGTCGTGCTCTTAATTGATAATGGAGAAGTTAATCAAAGCTTGTTAAAAAAATACGATATTGAATTTAAGCAGCTGCTTTCCATGCTTCGTAAACAGAATGTATTTTCTATTCAGGAAGTGAAATACGCGATTCTGGAGACGGATGGATCATTATCCGTGCTTCGCAAGCCCGAGTACGAGCCACCTACCGCAGAAGATATGGGGATGGAGACATCACCTGATCGTTTTGCGGTAACCGTAATTGATAAAGGAGAGCTGCTTAAGAAGTCCATGAAAGGTAAAAATATCGATATGGAGATGGTCAAGGCAGAAATTCAGAAGCAAGGCTATAACGATATAAAGGATATCGCTTATGCGGAATATGGTGACGACGGAGAACTATACATTATTCCGAAAAGTAAAAAAGGAAAAGGTTAATTCAAGCAATCATTAGTCCTTTATAAATATAAAGACCAGGATAATGGTAAGCCCATATCCCTGGTCTTTTTTTGGTACTCATATATCTACGCGGCGTTTGAAGTTGTCGCTTCATCCGCATTCAACTGAATGGTACGCTGGCATATTTTTGTAATTGCAAAAGCCAGCAAAGCTAATACGACGGCTACCGGTGGCACCCATGCCACCCCGCCAAGATTAACGGCAAGTCCACCGACCCCAGAACCGAGAGCAATGCCCACATTGGCCGCCACAGGCAGCAGTGTGGATGCAAAAGCTTTGGATTCCGGTGCAATTGATCCAGATACATCAAACAGATATAACTGGGATGCTGCGCTCATTGACGACGAAAGACAGCCGATCAGGAGCAGGAACGTTAGACCAAGCCACAGATTGGACACAGCGAAACTCAGTCCGAGGAAAATAACCGCTTGGATGACGAAAAGCCACTTAAGTTTGGGTAGAAAATCACCCTTGGCTATTTTGGCACCGATCCAATTGCTCAGAATACTGCATGCCCCATAGATCAGGAGTATAGCGCTAATCCAACGTACGGGCACCCCCATAGACTCACTGAGAAGCGGTGTAATATAAGTGAAAGTAACGAAGATGCAGCTGTTACCCAGTACGGGGATTAGGCAGGCTAACCATATGCGAGGCTTCATAAATAGAACCATCTGATCACCAAACGAACCGGTAACGGTAGTTGTGCGGCGTGGAAGGATTCGGAACATGAATACAAACGGAATAACACCGATGCATGCAGTAACTACGAATGTCATGGACCAGTTCAGATGCTGCCCAATAAATGTACCGAGCGGCACACCTAGTACATTCGCGATGGAAAACCCGCCCAAAATCCAGGCAATAGCTTCCCCTCTTCGCTCCTGATGAACGGCGTCGTTTGCAATAGAGATCGAAAGCGATATCGTAAGTCCGCAAGCAACGGCCGAAACGATGCGAATAGCCATCAAGGAAGGGAAAGTTGTTGAGAAGACGGTTAATAGATTCAACACCAGCACAATAGCGAATCCAATCAAGATGGAGCTTCTTCTGGATATTTTGGCCAAGGATGCCACGGCGAATGGTGTCCCCACTGCATAAGCAATAGCGAAGCCGGACACTAGTGCACCTGCAGCAGCGAGAGATACTTTCATATAACTCTCAATTTCTTTCAACACACCCACAATGACATACTCAGTTGTTCCGAGTACAAAGCTGACGAGCGTAAGCGTTAAGATAAGTAGATTTTCTCTAGTTCGGGTCATCAATTTAATTTCACTAATCCTTTCTAATGTTGCAAGCGCTTCAATTCTTAGGACAGCTCCTACTCTATGTATTTTCTGCTTTCCCATCCCTTCAATTTCGATATATAGTACATATTGGATAGTGAAATTGTACTGTCAGACTTATCAGACGACAATCAAGGTTGTTGTGGAATTGATTCAAAACATGATGTATGTTGTCATTTTTCATCATAGAACCTCGAAGGGAAGACAGAGATGGATACACGCCACGAACAAGGCCAACGATATGAAGATCAGGATTGTATCATTATTTATGTCGGGAAGCTGGCCGGCAATCCCCAGTGGAGTTTTCCGACTCATAAGCATGACGATTTGCACGAGATTATTTATGTTAATGAAGGCAAAGGATCATTCACCATTGATGGTGCGAAGCACTTGGCCCAAAAGGGAGACCTGCTCATATACAATAGAGGAACACTTCATGAAGAAAAGTCTGACCCCGAATATCCCTTATCCACCTTTTATTGTGGCTTTCGTTTCAAAGAGGATATCCATAGCGATGCCGATTGGGTCGTACCTCCAGGTAGTGAACCAATCATTCGTGCAAACCGGTATTCGGAAGAGCTGCATTCGTTAATGCAGACCTTATTCAGTGAATACTCCATTCGTGAGGATGGATACGAGCGCATCTCCCAGCATGTGTTGAAAGCCGTACTACTGATCATCGAACGCATGTCCCGCCATCAACAGTCTTCTGAACAGATTATACGGAGCAATACCCTTGCAGAGAGTATTAAGGACTACCTGGATACCAACTACCGGCAAAACATTAAACTGAAGGAACTCGCTGAACAGTTTCATATCGATTTCTATTACCTCATTCATATGTATAAGAATCGCTACGGCACCTCCCCTTATCATTACTTGATCCAACGACGAATGGGTGAAGCAACCCGGCTGTTAGTTTCAACCAAGAAGAAAATATGGGAAATTTCCAAGCTGGTTGGGTATGATAACCCCAATTACTTCACCATTCTTTTTACCAAAACGGTCGGTGAATCCCCGCGAAGCTTTCGCAAGCGAAATCAAAAAGACATGTTCGGGGATACTACCTCCCATTCATCTTAAAAGAGATATCTCCCTGATCTAGTCAATTCTTAACACACCATCACGGCTACCAAGATAACATGCAATAAGACGCTCCTGATAAGGAGCGCCTTTGTCATTCAAACCTGAACTTATAATTAACCTAGAGCGTGAATCGACGGACCAAGTTTTGCATATTTTCAGCCGTTTTGGATAATTGCACGGATGATGCAGCGATCTCCTCCATGGCCGCCATTTGCTCCTGGGCTGCTGCTGAAGTAGTCTGGGCACTGTCAGCAGACACTTTGGAGATACCAGCCATTTCTGCCACAGAAGCAGAGACTTGCTCCGTACTTGCTGCCAGCTGCTCTGATACTGCGGACACATCCTGGATCTGATCCACGATATGTGCCGTATATTGTTCAATGTTCGATATAGTTGCTGAAGCTTCGCGGCTGATGCGCATCCCTTCGCCGACTTGATTTCGAACGTTATCATTAATTAGTGATGTGGATTTCTCGATCAGGTCGAACATTTTGCCGATGGTTGCGCCAATTTCCTCCGCGCTTTGTTTGGATTGCAAGGACAGCATGCGTACTTCACCTGCTACAACGGCAAAACCTTTTCCATGCTCTCCTGCTCTCGCTGCTTCAATCGAAGCATTAAGAGATAGAAGATTCGTTTGGCGAGAGATATCCGCAATTGCCTCGTTCATTCTATTCGCTTCAGCTGATAGATTAGACAGCTCGTTAATCAAAGCTGTTGTTTCCTGAACAGCCTCTAGGATGTTCTCCATTTGGTCGCCAACCTGGTTGATGGTTTTCCCACCGTTCGCGACAGCACGCTCTGTCTCCTCAGCCGAATCTACAATAGCACTGGCAGACTCTGCTATGGTACTGATCCCTCTGGCCATCTCTTCCACTGCGTTCGCTGTTTGTTCAGAACTTTCTGCACCAGTGACTGCCCTTTCAGCGGTCTGCTGGATCGTTTCAGCAACATGTTGAACGGAAGCGTTCGTTTGTTCTGTGCTTTCCTGTATCATTTGTGAGGTATGGCTTAGAAGCGATGATGTCTGATTAAGTTCTGTAACGACAGATTGTAATGAAATGGTCATTTGGTCAAAATCATTCGCCAATATGCCGAACTCATCTTTATTCTTAAGATCAACCCGTTCCGTCAAATTCCCTTCCCGAACACGACGGGTTGCCGTTCTTAATTTTTGCATAGGAACCATGAAGGATCTCAAAATAAAGAATATGATAATGCCAGCCAGCAATGTAGAAATGATAATTACGGTAAGACTCGTGACCAATATTGGTTTCGCTGCTGCAATGAAATCTTCATGCCCCATCAAAGCGATGACATTCCAGCCGGTTAACGCATTAACGCCGTTGTAAACCTCCAAATCATATTCCAGGTCCGTTCGGACAAATTGAGAGAATGCCATGGGTTCATCAGCACTAGATGCTGTATTCGGATGGACAGGTATCCCGTCAATAAGTGCCCCGCCAAGTTCTCCTCCTCCACCTTCAACAATAGCACCAGCCCAAGCTGCAATGGTTCGATTGGAGTCGACTATAATCAAACTTCCATTACCCCCAACATCCACGTAGGAGATCTCTTCTGCTAATGGTGCCAGATCAAGCTTTATGCTTGCTACACCTTGTCCACTTGAGAGAGCCTGGGATATCTCCACATAAATCTCCCCGGAATCGGAGTCTTTCATAATGTTAGAGAAATAGACCGATCCATTATTATTTTGACCATTGGTATACCATTCCGTACTGCGTGGATCATATGTTGTATCTCCAATCGCTGGAGAAGCAATAAAGCTGCCCTGATCGTTACCTACAGTAATTTCTAGAATATCAGGATATGTATCTGCTAACTGGTTTAATTCTGCTTGCACTGCTTCAATGTTCACCTGACTGGCATCAGCACTCAACATGCGATCTATATAACTTAACAGTTCTGCTTTTGTCCCTACCAGATTATTAATATGCTGCCCTGCCATGGTTAATATCGTATTCATCGGATCGGTCATGCTTTTTTGAACCTGTTCTTGTGCACTGTGATAAGAGAAATATCCGATAAGTGCTGTTGGAATGATAAGAACCGTTAGGAAAGCAGCAATAAGTCGGGTACTCATCAAACGTAATACAGATGCTAGTCTCGTGGATAATGACGCTTTTTTCTTTTTCTTTTTCTTCTTTTCGTTCAAATGGATCTCCCTCTCTTGTTAAATTAAGAACAAAACTATATATCGGTATTTATAGTAAATAATTTAATTAATGGTATATATTTATTTTTATTAATATCTAATAATTGCTCATTAAAAGATGTCACTACAGAAATATAATTCCCGTAATTGTTTATGTATTACCATATGTAAACGCAAAAAAACCCATATACATGCACACTCAAAGAAACGTCGAGCATACATATACACAGGTATTGCCTGATCAAAATCAGTAACAAGCCTTATTTGTTTTGTATTATAGCATAGATCGAACGGCCATGTTAACCATAATTTGGTTTGTCATCGACATATACTCGGATTACAATGTCCTGATCATGGTTACCGAACCCAGCTCCGTACAACGTCAATCCCCCGACATGATCCGCTTGTTCTTCAACCGCAAACCGGAGTGTCCAGAACGGCTCACCCAGCTTCACATCATTCAGCGTCACATCTGACATCCACTCCCCATCTATCGTTGTTCCCGAAGCATCCACTCGAATCGTCTTTAATAATCCATATTGATTCACGTTGCGATGCCACCATTCCGGTGTATATTTGCCTCGTGCCGCCCTGCCGAAATCCGCTGGACTTGTCCAGGTTCCAAGCTTAATACCATTGAAGGTGAAGGTAATATCTGATGGCCAATCATCTCTTAAACCGGGTGCTTCAGAAGCGATTTCCATGGAGATTTCTATAGCATCCGCATTGGGATTGGGATATAGATAGTTAGGCGTTTTATACTCCACATAACCTCTCCCAAACCAAAGGATGGAAGCTTGAACCCGTTCAGGATCCAGGAAATAGCGAGGATCGTCCCATACCCCAATTTCCTTTTCCCTTGTACCCAGACCACAAGTGGGATAAATATCAAACGCCGTATAATGACCAACCGAAATGGTCTGTTCCCTCATATTCGTCACTCTGCTGGCTGCGGGCAGCTCGATTTCGATCTTTTTTTGTTTGAGAAAACACATTTTGTGTGTTCCTCCATTACGCCGGACTCTTCGGCTTCCAATTAATTCGGCTTGTTCCAGTTTTCGAATATGCATCGTGACAATAGACGGGCTAAGTTTGATCTGTGCGGCAATATCCTTGACACTCATCTCCTGGTCGGCGATCAACTCCATAATCCGCCAGCGAACTTCACTGGCCAGCGCATCGTATAAAGGCATAAACCGGGACTCCCCGTTCGATTGAATCATTTTTTCACACTCTCCTGCTCACTTCTATGAAATCACATTTATATAAATTTAAAGAATATAAATTGAAATTACAAGTCCCTTCTATTGAATTAGACCGTGGGTTGGTGTTTAATTTCAGTAGCTTCCTATTATCAGAATTCTTATTTTTATGAATTTATCATCGAGGTGAAAGAACGATGCAGTTTAACAATCCCGTCATCAAAGGTTTCTATCCAGATCCAAGCGTATGCAGGGTAGACGATACGTATTATCTGATATGCAGTTCATTTCAATACTTCCCCGGAGTACCCATATTCGAAAGCAAAGATCTGATTAACTGGGAACAGATTGGTCATTGTCTAACCAAAACGAGTCAGGTTCAGCTTGCACATGTGAACAGTTCAGGAGGCGTATTCGCTCCCACCCTTCGGCACCATAACGGGCGATTCTACATGACAACCACGAATGATACGACCCGCCAGAACTTCTATGTGTGGACAGACGATATTTATGGCGAGTGGTCTGAGCCCATATTCGTGGATCAGGGCGGAATCGATCCGGACTTGTATTTCGAAGACCACAAAACGTACTTTATGAGTAACGGTTCTGACGATTTCGGTGTCTCGGGGATCGTTCAATGTGAGATTGAGATTGAAACGGGCAAAAAGCTTACGCCGAGCCGAACAATATGGCAAGGTACGGGTGGACGTTACCTGGAAAGTCCTCATATGTATAAGATCAACGGCCTTTATTATCTTTTGGCTGCTGAAGGAGGCACCGAATACGGTCACATGGAAACGTACGCACGCGGATCCTCTGTCTCCGGACCGTTCGAAGCCTATCCTCACAATCCGGTGTTAACCAACCGTAACCTTGGCGGTTATGAACTGCAGGGTGTTGGGCATGGCGATCTGGTTCAGGATGTTGAGGGTAATTGGTGGCTCTTCCATCTGGGATTCCGGCAAATTGGACAATGGCAGACGTTTCACCATCTTGGACGCGAAGTTTTTGTAGCACCTGTAACCTTCGATGAAGACGGCTGGTTTACAGCAGGTCACCATGGAACGACTTTATTAACATTTGAAACAGATCGGATATCCCAATCTGTCGTTCAGGTGGAGAAGAAGTCATTTACTTTTGATAACACGGAATGGGACAAGGACTGGTGTTATCTCAGACATCCTCATTCAGAGAATTATATGCTGCAATCCAACAAACTAACGCTGAGAGGAACAGACGTCTCTCTGGATCAACCGGGCACGCCTACCTTCATTGGTATACGGCAAAAGGACTTCAATGCCATCATTTCTTGTGATGTTCATCTTACAGACGGAGAAGCAGGCATCACCCTGTATATGGATGAGCACCATCATTATGATCTGGCTATACGAAAAGACGCTGAAGGTTATAAGGTGATCGAGCGCCTGAATATCGGAGATATCAAATCGGTTGAAAAAGAAGTTGATCTCGGAAGTCTTAACCAAGCCACATTGAAGATCCGGGCAACCAATGATCGTTATACCTTTAGCTTGGATACCCATGGCCAGGAGATTGAATTAGACAGCGCACATACGAAATACCTATCCTCTGAGGTAGCCGGCGGGTTTACAGGTGTCGTTATCGGTTTGTATGCCTATGGCGAAGGAGCTCAGGCAGAATTCTCTCAATTCAAGTGCGACTATATATAAAAGCAGATTTACTAGTTATAAATAGAAATTTACATTTATAACTTATAACTAACTGCCAGTATACAAAGCGAGGATGTCCTCAAAGTAAACACTTTGGAGACATCCTCGCAGTCATTTTACATGAAGCTTGGTTTTAATTCAGCACTTACATCGTGCTGGTATCAATAACGAATCTGTACTTCACATCCGAAGCAAGTACGCGTTGGTAAGCTTCGTCGATTTGATCAGCCGAGATCACCTCGATCTGAGGTGTGATGTCATGTTTCGCACAGAAGTCCATCATTTCCTGAGTCTCACGAATACCACCGATCATGGAACCTGCAAATGAACGACGATGACCGATGAGAGACATGACGTTAACTGCGAGCGGCTCACCAGGTGCACCTACGTTTACGAGTGTACCATCCAGCGTAAGCAATCCGAAGTAAGCGTTAATGTCGATATTGGCACTTACCGTGTTAATGATCAAATCGAAGGAACCCGCAAGTTTCTCAAACGTTTCAGCTTCACTTGTGGCGTAATAATGGTTTGCACCAAACTGCAAACCATCTTCCTTTTTGTTCAGAGACTGAGACAGCACTGTTACCTCGGCACCCATGGCATGTGCGATTTTGACAGCCATATGACCGAGCCCGCCCATACCTACAATCGCTACTTTTTTGCCTGGAGCTGCTCCCCAATGACGGAGAGGCGAGTACGTCGTGATCCCTGCGCAGAGTAACGGTGCAGCTGCATCCAGCGCAATGTTATCCGGAATCCGGACAACGAAATTTTCCGTTACAACGATGTGAGTCGAATATCCACCTTGTGTAGGTTCACCGTATTTATCAACCCCAGCATACGTTTGAATATTGCCTTTAAGGCAGTACTGTTCTTCTCCGCGGCGGCAATTTTCGCATTCCCCACAGGAGTCCACCATACATCCGACGCCTACTCGGTCACCCACTTTATATTTAGAAACTTCAGGTCCTACTTCTGTGACAATTCCTGCAATTTCATGACCAGGAACCAGCGGATAGTTCACAGGGCCCCACTCACCGTGAGCCGTATGAATGTCAGAGTGACAAATGCCGGCATATTTGATTTCAATCAGGACATCATGTGTGTCCAGATCGCGTCGTTTAATTTCAGCTGACCGGAATGATTGATCCGGTCCGTCCACAGCACGTGCTTTAGCAGTTATCATGTTTGAAACCTCCTAAGATGTTCATCTTCCAAGAGAATACACCCATTCAGGGGCAAGGATCACGATTGATACATTGACCAATTTTTTCTTCTTATTCTCTCGGCAAGAATCATCTTAATCCCTCTAGTTAACTCTAGGTCAAATATCTTTTCTACTTTTTTTATTGAAATGGATTAAGATATTTCTAAGTCCCCTTAGTATCATTGCTGACTTTGACATCCTGTATATACCGTGATAAGATTCCCCACAGAAACTAGAGTTAACTCGAAGTCTATACCGTTAGAAAGGAAGATCCGTATGACATACTCGATCAGCGAAGTTGCCAGAGAATTGAATCTCACCGTATATACATTGCGTTATTATGATAAAGAAGGGCTTATGCCTTTCGTCGAACGTACCCCGAGCGGAGTGCGCAAGTTTAAAGAATCGGACATTGATTTTCTGAAAATTATTCAGTGCTTGAAACTCACTGGTATGCCGATTAAGGATATCAAGGATTTCATTGAATGGTGTTCCGAAGGTGACTCCACGCTGCAGGAAAGATACGACATGTTCATTGAACGTAAGGCCAGTGTGCAAGCACAAATGGAAGAACTGAGAAAGACTATGGAAGTCATTGAACACAAATGTGACTATTATAAAACCGCCATCGCTGCAGGAACGGAAGCTATCCATAAAAAGAATAAGATGGGTCAATCGGTGACCAATTAAAGAAAAACTAAAAAACCTAGTACCCGTTTGGGAGCTAGGTTTCTGTTGTTTCTTACTGAAAGGTTACGGATTCAATTTGATTGTTCCAGCTAATCACGAATTGAATGGGATCACTGTTCTTCTCTGAATCCGTCACCGTTCCAGACATATTAAAGGGTGTGGTATGCTCACTCAAGGCACTACCTCGCTGCGAGATGTTTGTTCCTGAAACATCATATTTGAAATCGCTAATTTTTGTCTCATCCCCTATATAGACAATTCCGTATGAACCTGTGGATCGCTGAAGCGAAACATTCCAATGATCCGTCTTGCTGTGTTTAATATCATCAGCTCCGCAAGCAAGCAACAAAAATAACATAACAACAACACAACCCATTAACGAACCTTTGAATGCTCTAATGCAAATCCCTCCTTCTATCTAATTATTACCCAAGAAGGAGTATTACAAATTATTCTAAATATCAGGCATCAATTCTTTGTATTCCGTAGGGCTGTATCCTGTATACTCCTTGAACACCTTAGAGAAATAATGCTGATCACTGAAGGATAGGAGGTCCGATAATTCCTTAAACTTCATATCAGGCTGCTGTTCCATCAGCCTGCAGGCTTCCTGTATTCTCAGCCGGGTATAATACTGAACAAACGTGGCTTGTGTTACTTTTTTGATCACCCTGCTCACATAAGATGGACTGACGTGAAACTTCAAAGCAACGTCGTTGATGGATAAATGGGAATATTTATGAAGCTTGATATACTCGTCCATCTGCTCGAATAGGAGCTCCTTGCTTTTTCGGACTTGCGACTGCAGCATATCAAAACACTGCCCTGTCCATTCCTGTAGTTCCTGGCAGAATTCTGCATATGTCGGTGCTTCCAAGAGCTGTTTGGCCCGATGCTCAAGACCGAGCCTGATCCCCGATCCTTGTTCTTCGTACAAATGAGCGAATGTGTCCACCAATAACCCAATGAAACGTTCCACCTCTCTCACATGCACATGCTCCCCCGCCCAACGATCCAGCAGCTCGGAGAGCTTCAGAGCGAACCGATCTTTCTGATAAGCCTGTATCATTTGCACAAATGTGGATTCCAAGGCGGAATCCAGACATCCTGATTCCAGCCTGGCCGTCGAAACCGGATTTCCGGTATCGAGTGCCAATCCTTGGTTCAACCGCTGCTGTGCAGACAATATAGACGTTATTTGATGATAGACTTCAGGCAGATGTCCCGAATCAGAGGACAGCAGCTGCCCTCCAATCATCGCATCCATATGATACGTAACCAAATGCCGACGAAGTGATTCCAGACATTCATGCAAGGAGGAATATGCAGCAAGCGCTCCCTTGTTTACGAGAACGATATATTGATTCGGCGTTTGACTCTGTAACACACGACAAGGCTGCGGAGCAAAAAGTACCTCCACGGCGCCAAGAATCGTCTGCTGTGTCCATTGTTCCTTCCCGGGTGTAAATGGCTGCTTGCGCAAAATGATCATCATCTGAGAATACAGCGAAAAGTCCTCTCCCTTTTGCACTTCAGCATAACACTGAGGCTCGACAACCTCTTGCAGGACATTCAAATTTCTGGATTTCTGCTGATCAAGCTGGTCAATCACCCGTCTCATGACCTCTTCTAACGCTTCTTGCTCTACCGGTTTCAGCAAATAGTCGAACACCTGCAGGTTGAGCGCTTTTCGTGTATATTCAAAGTCGCTATAGCCACTAATCAGAATCACTTTCAAGTCCGGATTCGCTTTCTTCGCCTGCTCAATCAACGATAACCCGTCCATCTTCGGCATCCGAATATCGGTTAGCAGCAGATCAATGGGCTCAACCTGAATTGCAGCCAGGGCATCCTCTCCATTCGCTGCTGTAGCCACCACATGAACGGGCAGGGTAAGCGCATCCAAAAGCATTTTTATGTTACGCAATATTGGTTTGCTATCCTCTACTATCATGATGTTATACATCACATGTCTCCCCTTTGCCTAGTAAAAATCCTTTGTTAGCGAGCCGATGATCTGAATGGTGGCTCCGTTTTCGCCATGTGCGTGATTGTTGAAAATATTGAAAAAAAGCCGATTGCTATACATCAGTTTGAGCCGGTTGATGCTATTGAGCATCCCCATATTACCAAGGGACGTTGGGTGATTGAGAAGATGGTTCTCTCCAGCAGCGGATTCCTGAACCTTTGCGAGGATCTCCTGCATTTTCTCAAGTGGGAAGCCCTCTCCGTTATCCTTAATCTCCAGAGCCCATAGTCCGTTATATTGTTTCACCGTAATTTGAATGCGCCAAGGCGGTGCCGTATTGGAAAAGGCATGTTCAATGCAATTCTCTACAAAAGGTTGAATGACCAGCCTCGGAAGTCGTATTTCGCTTGCCAAAGCGTCGGCATGAATTTCCCACTCCAGATCTTCTTCATACTTCTGCTGTACAAGTGACAAGTAGTGTCTCGTATGCTCCAGCTCATCTGCCAAGGTCACGTGTGCATAAGGAGAAGACACAATATAGCGCAGACTGTCCGAGAGATGTTTGCACATATCCGATACAACCTTGGTCTTTCCCTCCTGTGCTGCGATGCTGATGAGATACAGGACGTTGTGTATAAAATGAGGAGCAATCTGAGCCTGCAAAGCCGAATTGCGCGCCATGACTTCTTCATGTAATGCTGCCTTTTCCCGGTCTATCGATTGCTGCAACCGTTCCATCAAATCCTGAAAGGCTTCATTCAGCAGCAGCAAGTCATTGTTCTTCGGTCTCTCGTCGACCTTCAGATTCATGTTGCTGTAATTGATACGCCAGATCTGACTGCGAAGCTTGCGGATCGGAAGCAGCAAATTGCGTGTGGTCAAGAGGATATACACAAAAGACACCAGCATCAAGGCTGTAATCAGTAGAATCGACATACTCTGTACCGAATGGATCGAGCCCAGTACTGACTGTTTCGGTGTAACGATATAGGTAATCCATCCCGTGCTGGGGGAGGTCGAATGCGTGACGTAGTTGTTCTGTTTGTCCACTTCCAATCCTTCGTCGGATATCGGTTTGGTCCATTTCGACAACATGGTTCCCGATTCTGATCCGGTCATTTGCTTACCTTGCTGGTTCAGAATATACACCTCCCCTGCAGCAATTCCGTCAGTAAGTTTTTGGATATAAGCCTGATCCATTAGAATACTCAAGTAACCGTACACCTTCCCGTTCTGATCATTGATTGTGCGGACGAAGGAGATCGTATCTTCTTGGCGCACCAGAATGAATCCGTTCCCTTCCCACTCTCGTCCATCGCCGCTGTTAGCCACCATACTGCTGAGCATGGCGGGAAGATCTCCACTTCCCAGGTACGAGGTAAGCAGTACCCCTTCCTTGTCATAGATCGTCATGTCCTTCATATTCATGCTGGGTCCGATGGCCTGAAACATGATGTCTTTCAGCTTCCGGATCTGATTCAGCCTCTCGAAATTACTGTGAGCCGCGGAACTCTTCTCCATCGTTGCAAAGATATCCTTGCTGGCCAAAATTCGCTGGGACAACTGGTTCTGCTGCTCGACATAGAGATCAACCTGCTCTCTGACTTTAGTCGCTGTCACCAGCATATCCTGCTCCGTTTTTTGTTTGAGCGGGCGGATAACGATAACGTTTACATAAACGATAAAACAGCCCAGCACGAACATTAGCAGGGCCAGAAATGTCAAGAATACCTTCGTTTGCAAACTGAATTGTGTTGCCCGATGTATCAGCTTTATCATCCTTCTACATGTCCTCCTGTTCCCCATCATGATGCGTCTCCCAATTAATTATGTCCTACTGTATCATGTGAACGTTTGAAATGATAGCGATTTCAAGTTCAGAATATTACACATGAACGTTCAAGCACAGACATGTACCGGGAGCAGATAAAAATTTATAATCAAGTTTGTAAATGGATTCATCAAACGTTTTAGAGGGGGATTGGCATTGAAGAATCATAAAAGAAAAAAAGCAGCATCCATCGTTTTGGCCAGTTTATTATCCATATCATTAACCGCATGCGGATCTGGAGGAAGTGATTCCGGAACAGCTGCTGGAGGAGACAGCAAAGGTTCCAAGGTCACATTGGAACTCGCCATTTCCAAAAGCTCGCAGGACTCTGCCTTTATTCAGCAGGACATTCTGGATGAGTTTGAAAAACAGACAAACGTACGTGTGAATCTGCAGCTTATTCCAGCAGAACAGACCACAACTGTACTGCAAACCAAGCTGGCGGTTGATGAAACGCCCGATATCATTCAATACAACCTGGCGAGTGCTGTGACGGACCTGAACCTGGAACGTAATTTTGAAATTCTGGATAACGAGCCTTGGGCGAGCAGAATTGTGAACAAGGACGTCCTTTCTGCCGGCGGTCATCTCTACAGTTTCCATGTCAGCCAGGATACAGGCATGCAAGGGGTCGTATACAACAAACAGATCTTTGAAGACCTTGGTTTGTCCATTCCGACAAACTATGAAGAGTTTTTGGCTATATGCGAAAAGATTAAGGCGAGCGGCATCACTCCCGTATTTATGCCTTACAAAGATGCCTGGGCAGCCAACATCTGGCCAGCAGCAGCTTTTGCCGACTTCGCAGCCAAGAATGACCCTACGTTCTTTGATGACCTGAACAGCAATAAGAAAAAATGGTCCGATATTCCGGAGTTCAAAACCTTCCTGGAGCAGCAGTACGAAGTGTACACCAAAGGTTACACCAACACAGACGTGCTTAGCGACAGCTACGATATGGCCGTGGGTAAATTCCTGAACAAGGAAGTCGCCATGATGTTTATGGGTGACTGGCTGATTGAAGGTGTGGCCGAGCAGGACCCGAGCATGGAACTCGGCGTATTCCCTATTCCATCTACACAGGATGCGAGTCTGGGTGCGAGTCCACTCGGCGGTCAGCTGTTCATTCCGAAGAAATCCAAACATCTGGAAGAAGCCAAACAGTTCCTCGACTTTATTGCTTCGAAGGAAGTTGCTCAGAAGATCGTTGATTCAAAAGGTTATGTATCCAATTTCAGTGACGTAACAACACCTGAGCTGCCTGCCTATAAACAGGATATCGTAGACAATTACATTACGCCTAAGAAAACGGTACTAACGACTGATGCTTATATGCTCGTTGACCGCAGTGAACTGTACAGATTGCTGCAGGATCAATTTGCAGGCGGATTATCACCGGAAGAAGTACTGAAGGCTTGGGACGAGAAGTTCAGCCAGCTGATGCAGGACAAAGGTGTGGCCGGTTTCTAAGAAGATAAAAAAACCGGGCAGCATAGATTCTTGTTATCTATGCTGCCCGAGCTATAACGGAGTGTGAGACATGAAAAGGGCTAAAAATCTGTATTCGTACTACATGATCTATCCGGCATTGCTGATCTACTCCATCTTTTTCGTCATCCCAGCCATCGCAGGATTCTACTACTCATTTACGGATTGGCGGCTGGATCGACTGGAACTTCAGTTCATCGGCTGGGACAACTTCAAGAAGATTTTCTCTGACAAAACGCTGATCCTGGCACTGCAAAATACGGCGATCTTCGCAATCGTCACTGTCGTTGGCAAAAATGTCATCGGTCTATTGCTGGCCGTAGGACTTAACATGAGACTACGAACCAAAAATCTGCTGCGTGCCATTTTCTACTCCCCTTCCATTCTGAGCATTCTCGTCATCAGTATTTTGTTTACACCGATGCTGCGAACCGAAGGCACGATTAACAAATTGCTCGAAGCTGTAGGCTTGCACTCATTAAGCCAGGCTTGGCTGACCAATCCATCCATCGTCATCTGGACCATCGCCATCGTCTCCATATGGCAAAGCGCCGGATTTCAAATGGCCATCTATCTGGCCGGGCTGCAATCCATTTCTCAGGAATATTACGAAGCGGCAACCATTGACGGGGCTAGCTCATGGAAAAGCTTCTTTAAAATCACGCTGCCACTGCTGCTGCCAGCCATTAATATCAACCTGATGCTGACCCTAATCGGTGGACTCAAAGTATTTTCCGAAGTCTACGTCATGACCGGCGGGGGTCCGGGTAATGCTTCTCAGGTTGTGGGTACCATTATTCTGCGTTCCTTCGGTGAAGGCAACTGGGGACTCGGTACCGCAGTCAATACACTGCTGTTCGTCGTTGTCACCATTATCGCCATTCCGCTGCTGATTTTTATGCGTCGTAAGGAGGTTACCGAATAACATGGGCTATACTCGCAAACTTGCCATCCGCAATTACATTGTGGAAGGATTTCTAATTCTGGCCTCCCTGATTGTTCTTCTGCCGCTCGTGATTCTGATCTTCGGTTCATTCAAAACAAGCGCCGAGGTACTCAGCTTTTCGCTTAGTTTACCTGATACATGGCAGTTCTCGAACTACGTGCGGGTCTTCGAAGAAGGCGGTCTATCCAGGGCTTTTCTCAACAGTATCTGGATTACTGGCGTATCCTCGGTCATCAATATCGTGGCATCTTCGGCAGCATCATTCATTCTAGCTCGCAGAGAAACGAAAGTCTCCGGAGCGATCTATATGTATTTCTTCATGGGACTCATTGCTCCAATGTCAATCATTACAACGATTCGGGTTGTACAGGGCTTGGGCTTCTACGGAAGCATAACAAGCGTTATCCTGATCTATGCCGCTTTGAATACGGCGTTCAGTGTATTCTTGTACAGTGGTTTTATCAAAACCATTCCAAGAGCGCTCGACGAAGTTGCGTTTCTGGAAGGTGCAAGCGTGTTCGGCGTATTCTTTCGGATCGTCACGCCGCTCATTCTGCCGGTTAACGCGACAGTGGCCATCATGGTGTTCATGTCGGTATGGAATGATATTACGATTCCGGTTTACTTCCTGACAGACAGCTCCACGTGGACGATGCCGCTTTCAATTTACAATTTTTACGGCAAGTACAGCCGGGACTGGAATTTGATTTTTGCCAATCTTGTACTGACTTCGCTGCCTGTATTCATCCTGTACTTATTCGGTCAGAAATACATCGTAAGCGGCCTCACGGCTGGAGCCGTCAAAGGCTAAGCAGCTCTACAACCGAAGCTCATGATGTTTAATTAAACCCTAAGAAACCCACCTAACAAGGTGGGTTTTTGTCTTTTTAACTTTTGTCTTCAACTTAATGGGGAGTTACTATCCTGCACTAAGCTTCGCTTTTCTTTTTTACCCGCTTGGGCCGTGTCAATTCGTAACTGTGCTTAATCATTCCGTGCACATCCTCGACAGGCAGATTACCTTCCACGTTAACGGTGTTCCAGTGTTCCTTGTTCATATGGTAACCGGGAATAACCTCCGGGAATGCGTTTCGCAGGAAATCCGAACGTTCCGGATCACACTTCAGATTCACACTGACATGTCCGTTATAGTTGTGCAATATGAGTGCAAATAATTTTTGGTTTCCTTGGTGGCGTATCGCCGTCCAGCCTTCTCCAAATGGATGATCTTCATATGAACTGGGATACGACAAGCAGTATTCCGTTAATTCTTCCAATGTCATGATCTATTTCCTCCGTTTTCGTTCTCTGAGTTTAATCCATCCTCGCTGTAATGAACCAGGCCGTGTCGAACGACGCTCGTAGAGAGATCCTTCCCATCCCATTTTGGATGAACCGCTGGTTATATGCAAGGTTACTTCATCGTGAATGACAAAAAAGAACCGGCACTTCATGCCGATTCCCGTGCATTACTTAATATGAAGCTACTGCTGTACTATACCTCTTGTGCAACTTGCGGTAATTTATCCGGAGCTTTGTGGTTCATGATTGGAATCATGGCCAATGCGCCAATAAGAAACAAAAACCCTGCTCCGCTATAGATCGTGCTCAGTGAAAAGGCATCTTTTAACGGACCTGCGAAGGACATGGAAATGACCATCATGCCTACGAACATCGGATTCAAAACGCCATTTACACGGCCAACTATCGAAGCCTCCGACCATTTCAGAATCATGGTGCTGATTCCTATATGAATGCAAGGGAACACCAATCCATTCAGAAATTGAACGGTCAGCGTGACGGGAACACTTGTTGAATAACCTACGATGGCTGTACATACCGCACCGGCTACCATTCCAATCGCCAGCAGAATTTGTGGTGGAACCTTCTTCGCAAATGTGGCTACTATTCCCCCACCAATTAGCATGGCTGCACCATTCACCATCAGAAGATATTGCAGGAATTCCTTTCTCCTGCCAAGCTGCTCGGTAACAATGAACAGGTTGAGCGCTTGAGCTACGCCAACGGAGAGACCCGCAAGTATAAACGCCAGCCCGAGCATTCGGAGCACCTGACTTTGCCAAACGTAACGAAACCCTTCGACGAATTCTTTTCGGAACTGCCCTTTAGCCCCAGCCGTTTGTGTCTGCATCTGATCCTCGGGCAGGCGAACGAGAACGAGTGCGGATAGCAGGAAAACGATGCCCATAACAGCGATGGATATTTCCAGGCCAAACGTGCTGTATACGAAGGTGCCAAGCATCGGGCCAAGCACCATAAAGATGGCCATCAGGGATTGGAACAGAGCCATGCCCTGCTGCAGCTGTTCTTCTGCAACATGATACTTAAACAACCGCATGCTTGAAGGCTGGGAGAACTGCGACAGAATTGCCGAAATAAATGCAACAAGGTAGACCGAATGCCATGAGCCGTAATGTATGGTCAGGAGAACTGCAAATACGGATACGGCAGATAATACATCACACCAAATCATCGTTCGTTTGGGCCGCCAGCGATCAGCAAAGGTACCTCCGATGAACGAAAACACAAAAATCGGGGCAAACTCGGCCACACTAATGAGTGAAATGGCGTATGGATCATTATTCGTTGTCTCTGCCACATACAGTAGAATTGCAAAATTCCGAACCCAGATGCCGATCTGTAGGAGAACGCTGGATAACAAGATTGTCTGAAGAAACCGATTGCGAAACAGGCTTGGTGCATTCGTGCCTTGGACTTGCCTATTCAATCCCCTCAACCTCCATTTGTCTTAAAGATGTCCATACTTTAATGATCTGACGTCTCCTCTCAAATCATAATTATACGGACATCATCTTCCCACGCCACCGACTAAAGACTGATTTTTCCAATTGGACGATTTCCTTGAATTTAACAATGAAGTCCAACTCAGTCCTTCGGACCATGCGAACGCAGCTGTTCATCCAGCCACATCAGAGCAGATTGCAGCCTATCTTCCGGTATGGTTTCATACCGGTCTCCCAGAGAAAGTTCAAATGAACAATGCCCGGTCTCGCTGTTTTCGTTTAGATATGAAGTAAACCCTATTCCAAACTGCTGCGTCATTCTGCTGAGAATGGGTTCAGCCTCAGCCGTGGTTCGTTCGATGTACACATGAAACATATTCGACACGGGTATTTCGGGCAGTGTGCGTACTCCGTAACACTGATTCAGCAAAGAAGCGAGCTGCTTCGCTTGTTCGTAATAGATTCCCATCTTATTGATGCGTTGATCATAATAAAATTGGGCACTTAGAATATATGGATATAGACCGATCAAATCCCCGCCAAACCGGCGTTTCCAAACTCGGGACTGCTTTATCATATCCGTATCTCCAGCCAGTATTGCTCCTGCAATTCCGCCAATGCCTTTGTAAAAAGATACATACACACTATCAAACAAGCTGCAGATCTCTGCGGCCGACTTCTGATAGTAAGGTGTGATCTCAAACAGTCTGGCTCCATCCAAATGCATTTTGATTCCCCGTTCACGGCAGTAAGCCGAGATGGCTTCGAGTTCTTCATATGCAGGCAGCTGGCCGCCAATCTCCCGCTGAGGCAATTCAAGCAGTAGACAGGCTATGTCGCCTTCGATCGCTTGTACATCTTCCAATCGTATCAACCGGTCCTTGTCACCAAGCAGAACCGCTTCAATCTGATGAAGCTCCTTCAACGTGTTTTCTTCATGAATTTCAATGTGACACAGGGGATGATAAGCTACACGCTTCAGTTCCTTTTGATCACAGTAAATCCGCAGCGCGATCTGCTGTGACATGGTACCACTTGGGAAAAAGATGGCTGCCTCCTTGCCCAGCACTTCAGCCATCCGCCGCTGGAAATGTTCAATGGTTTCTCCGCTCCCGTAATGATCGCTGTACATCTCACCATCAATGTGCTGAAATGCTTCCTGGAGAACCTTGATTTTGCGACTGCCATGACCGCCAATGATATACTCAGCCTCCATGAACGCACTCATTAATGATGTATCCGGTGTATCGCTCAAGCCATACCCTGCAGTCTCTTCAGCAGATGTCTCTTCGATCTGATCTTTAGCTTGGTTACCCGTATGTTGCCCCATCTGGCTCACACCTTTCTATTTAACCTTTACATAATCATTGTCATTCGTGAAAAGCCGTTATATCATGCTTTGCTTTTACTTTCGCCAAAAAGTCGAGCAGTCTGCCTTGTCTGCAATATTGAAAGCAATAATCCTCTCCAGCAGAGAGAAATCCACGGGTTGACTCCATTTGATTCGAATCAATTCCTTCGTGTGATCATAGCCAGCCTCCACAATCTCATCTGAAAACTGAAGAATGCCTGCCTTCTCGGGAGCAATCGCCATATGCTGTTTGGCAACGCTGAATCCGATAATGAAGGTCTCATGATCCGTAAACATTGGCTGATTCCATGCAATCTTGGCCTTTAGGTTAGGAAATGTTGTAGCCACCCAATTCAGTACTTCTTCGGCTCGAGCACGCTGGTCAGGGTTATCCATCCGCGTCAGAAAATCTTCAAATTCTTTCAAGTAAACTCCTCCTATATGGAAATTAGTTAAGTTCGTTTGTTTATTGGTTAACTTACTCTTTTCCTCAAGTATACACGTTCATCTCAAGTCTCCAAATAAAAAATCGTTTGATTCGTGCTGTATCTCTCTGGAGCAGCTTAAAGTTCTTGCCGCTAAGCGGACAACTCCTTCCACTGAATAACATATCATATGGCAAATTGATAGATTGGAGGAATTGCTATGGTTCGTACACTTGACGCCCGTACGTCACTGGGATCAGCAGGAATTACCCCGCTCAACGTCATGCTTGGCGCAAATACTCCTACCCTGCTGGGGATTGTTGGACTCAATATTTTTAATCCGGGGCCGATCATTCGAACACAATTTAATGGGACCTATCGTATCTCGGTGTCCAATGTGTCTTCCTTGCCTTCGTCTATTCGTTTTGAAATATTCAGAGGGGCAACCTATACGGGGCAACCGATCTATGTAGTTTCCCAGCCTGTATTTCCTAACGACAGTACGATTCTGGCGAGCTTTGAAGGTTCGGATTATAATGTGCCTGCACCAGCCAACGGGCAGCTCATCTATTCCTGCTTTGCAACGTTCGTCCCTGTATCCGCATCAGAACAAGCCACCCGTCTTGGACCGGAATGCTTCAATGCTGTAGCTTACAGCGACGATTAACTCTACGTTTCGATTACTCCTCAGCTTCGAAGAAAGGAGGACTTCAATTGGTTAAGCTATTGGATGCAAGAACTTCTCAAGGATCTAAAGGTCAGGGCGTTCTCACTCCCAATTTCACAAACGGTGTTCCGTTATTGTTCGCTCAGGTTGGGCTGCAAGTAAGTAATCCGGGACCAATCATCCGCACACTTTTCTCAGGTATCGTAACGGTAACCGCCAATCAGTTATTTAACAACGGTTCTCTTGCCGTTGAGGTATATCGTGGTCTGGGAGCCTCGCAGCAGCTGGTGTACCGTGCAGAAAGGACTGTCCTCGGCAACCCTTTCTTCAGTCCGTGTGTGCTCAGTTTTACGGGCTCTGATTATAATGTCGCTCCCCCGGCAAATGGCCAGCTCGTCTACTCCGCCTATGCGACATTCTCTTATGGTCCGGATACCGGCGTAAGTAATGTCAGGCTCGGACCCGAAAGTTTTAATGCAACTGTGTATTCCGATGACTAAGAGCCCTGAAACAGATGAATTCAAACAAAAAAAGAGCATCCTTGTCAAGTTAGTGACATAAGGGTGCTCTTCGCTTGTTTACTTCACAGATGCTTAATTTACAATGTTCACTTCACTGAAAGCAAGCTGTCCGTAATAAATTTCAGTTGTCCTTCCAAAGTGATCGGATCATTATAAGTGTCCGACGTGTTATCCAGCTGGAAGACATGTCCTTCTTTAACAGCAGGCAGATTCTCCCACAGTGTATTGCTGTATACGACCTCGGCATCACTTGTATCGCCCGACCACGGGCTGGTAAAGATGATGTCACCTGCATATTCCGGCAGCACTTCCATGGAGATCGAAGCAAAGCCTGTTCCGCTGTCAATTGCTTCTGCCTGAGCCTTGGTCGGGGCTTTCAAGCCAAATTCACCATAGAGGATTTCACCGCCACGACCATAGTTATGGCCGAATACGTACAATCCCTTCGCGTATGGATTCAGAATGGAGACAGTGCGGTCACCGACTGCGGCTTCTACTTTGGGTTTCCATTCGCTAATCTGCGCTTCCCAGTTTGTAACCCAGGCTTTCGCTGCATCTTCCCTATTCGTTAGCTTGCCTAATTCAAGCATAAGATCTTTATAGTTGAGTTTGCCATATTGAATTTGAACCACAGGGGCAATTTGAGACAATTGATCAAGGCCCTCTGTGCCCGTATAAGCAATGATCAGATCTGGTTTGAGGCTTACCAGCTGTTCCGCTGTAGGCTGCTCACCCAGATCAGTCGTTCCTTCACTTATCAATTGATCCTTGATATACTTATTGCCCATTGCTCCAGACAGAGCTCCTACCACGGGAACATCCAGTGCTACAAAGTATCCTGTCGTAAACGCCGTCAAATCAATGACACGCTGCGGTGTTTTGGGTACCTCAACTTCTCCCGCATCCGATTGGTATGTAACGGTCTCCCCTTCGTCAGTTGTCGCTGGTTCAGTTGCTGATGCTGAGTCAGTTGTCTGCTCTGCCGTGTTTGCACTTGCATCCGTCGCTGTACTCGTCGTCTTGGTCTGACCGCATGCACTTAGTACCAGCAGCACGGTTAGTGCCAGTATAAGCAAGATCGAATTAGATCGCCTCAACAATGTAAACCCACCTTTTTAAATGATATTGATAATCGTTATCACTTTATCATGATGCAGTCTATTTGACAAGCTAATTCTAGTTCTCTTTGTAAAATGTAGTTATATTGAATGTTTCACCCCGCAGACAGCTTTCATTACAGGAACAAAAAAAAGCCGCCATGGGCGACTTTTAAGACAGATTGTTTAGTATTCGTGGAACCTTGTAATCTCCCATCCTTATCCTGTATTAGCTCTCTTTCAAGGTATTATGATCAACTACCATCCAATGGTTATCCCTATATTGCAACGTTATTCTTACAGAGATGGAACCTTCATTCGATCGATATTTACTGACCTCAAGTGTGGCCTCATTCTTCTCGTCCGCCAGCTCAACCTTTTCGATCCGCAGTAAAATTCCTCGGAGATTGCTTTCATTACCTTCATATAAACCTTGCTTAAGCAATTGTTCATAAGTAAGGTTATAAACGTCCACCTTATATTCCGTTTGTAAGAACTCCATTATATGTTGTCCATCAGAATCACTTAATGCAGGTGTCCGATCATAATCTATTGATATATACTCCATTGATCTATTAAGAGCTGAATCTATCATGATGACCTCTTCCAATGCTGCAACATATAGTTCGCTTAGACCGTTATCAGCATCTGCATTCGTGGACGTGCTTGCACAAGATGTTGTCAGACTAACCAGTGACAGAACATAAATGAAGTACAATAACTTCCTGGGAATGACCCTCACCTCCTGTGGATTCCTTAACTCCTTAACGGAAGTCTCATGGAACATGTTGCACATTAAAAAAAGCAGTCCTCAGCGGACTGCCCGTTCGTTTTTACATTTTCAGATCCAATTGAAATTGATCCAGCTCTTCTTCTGCTTCACGCATTAACTCCAATAGCTGATCAGCGTATTCTCCAAGCACAGCCCTGCTGGCCTCAAAATTCACCCATTGAATGGTTAGTGGTATTGAAATGAAGCCTGTAATGACATCCCATAACGCATCGAGATTCCGCCCGTAAGAGTCATCTAACCCCAGCTTCGCCTGAAGAATATCATGCAGCTCTTCTTTTCCATGAATATCATTTCCATCAATGATTACTGTCTTCATACCATCCTACCTTTGGTCATTTGATTTGTTCAAACGTGCGATAATGATCGGTTGTCTTGTATATTAAGCCATCACTGGAATAGAGGATTCGGTCACTCCCCCGGGTTCCACCCGAATAATTGATATCTGCCTCGTACCACGTTCTTCCCTTTTTCTTGGGTAACAGGCCTTCCCGATTCTGAAAAATATCACCGCCGATACTTTTGCCTGGGGCCACATCTTGCAGATTTCCTTCACTTGGTTCCCAGCCTAAAGCTCTGGCCTCCTTCTTGGTAATATAATTATCCGGAAGCTCCTGATGCTCGGCAAGATAATTGGCCACTTCGTCAAATTGGTTCAAGACAGCCTGAGTCTGGGTCGAATCATCTACAGTTAGCGATTCAAGTGAACAACCTGCGACCAGCATCGTCGCAAGAATAATGAGTACAGCACCTAGCCATTTTTTAATATACACTGCTTATAATCTCCTTTTAATCTTCTTAACTCAAAAAAGTATATACCAATCTGAACACAGTTCCAAGTATAGCTAAAGTTAAAAGGATTGATGTACATTTCAAAATGAAGTACTATCAAGGTAATATGGTCATATGTAACTGGCGAACACGGTGAACCGTGAGGGAGCATATGATGTCTAATCAAGCCGTACGCCTGGGCCGAGGTAAGGAAGTTTTATTTCCTTGCCTCTTTTTATTTGGAAAGGGCGATGATGAGCATGAGTACAGAGAAGCTAATGTTGAATTGACAAACGGTAGCGGACTTTATGAAGTAAGAGATGACTGCGAAGGTTGCCGGGTTGAAGGAGAAAGGAATTACACCTTGTCTAGCGACTATTTTGGTTGGTGATGATCCCTCATCAGAAACGTATGTACGAATGAAAGGCAATGCATGTGCCCGAATAGGGGTACATTCGATTAAAGTGGTTTTGCCTGCAGAGACTACAACGGAGCAATTAATTCAGGAAATAACCAAATTAAATGAAGACGTATCCGTTCATGGCATTCTGCTGCAGCACCCGGTACCGCATCATATCGATGAAAGAGCCGCTTTTGATGCTATAAGCATAGAGAAAGACGTGGATGGCGTTACCACCCTAGGATTTGCGTTAAATGCCTTTGGAATCGCCGCTTTCCCTTCCTGCACACCACAAGCGATTATCCGCATTCTGGATTTCTATAACGTACCCATCGAAGGCAAGCACGCTGTGGTCATAGGAAGAAGTCCAATTCTCGGTAAGCCCGTTTCAGCCATGCTGCTTAACCGAAATGCAACGGTAACTACCTGTCACTCCAAAACCGTCAATCTGGAAGAAATCGTGAAGTCAGGAGATATCGTGATTGCTGCCGTTGGCAAAGCCTGTTTTGTAAAAGGAAGCTGGATTAAACCTGGTGCAGTTGTCATTGATGCAGGTTACAATAAAGGCAATATCGGTGATGTGGACTTTTCATCCTGCTTGACTCCGTCATCTGCCATTACACCCGTCCCGGGTGGGGTTGGTCCCGTAACCATTGCTACGCTGATCGAACACACGATCAAATCAGCCTGCATGCAATCTGAAAAAACATCATAATATGTACGAAAGCACGCAAAGCTCACTCGTTTCATGAGGGCTTTGCGTGCTTCTTAGTGTATAGACATAAACCGTAATGAGCATTGAAAGTTCGTATATCTGCTAGTTCCATTTTCGTTACTCTACATATCTGTTCATGTTCTTTTTATTTCTTCGCATATTGTAAAATGGCCGTCGCCGCACGAATACGAAGTTCCTCGTCTTCACTCTGTAATGCCTTCCTTAGTACGTCGAGAGCTTCCTGCACTGTTCCGTCATCTACGCCAACCGAATGTTGAACTGCCGTTTCCGTTTCGGAAGTTCTTGAAATCCACGGCTCCAATTGAGCCTGTGAAAGTGGATACTCGAATGTTGAAATGATCGAAGCATTCGAAATCAGAGCACGTACCTTATCGTTTATCTCTGTCAGTGGAATTCGTCCCAACCACGTTACGCCTCGCCGATGACATATCGAATCTTCTTCAATGCTAACGGAGTCATCATAAAAGTAGTCACCGACATCTCCAACATATACCCACTCATCGTCATGAATTAAGACATGATCTCCATCCTGTATGATGTTTACAAATGCCTGTAGGGTACCTATTATCCCGCTCAGCTCCGATTCAGGTATGGCATAATGCTGCCCGATTTGCTCTTTCCATTCTTCAGTCGGCAGTTGTTCCAAATCCCCTGTAGCTGGCCAATCGATCCCGATAAAGTTATCTTCCAGGAAGGCTGCAGTTCGATCAGTTCCGTGTATGATGGATTGGATGTGAAAAAGGTTCATGCTGCACTTGTCCTCCTCTGATGCTACAACTTTATTTTACGTTCTACACATTATAGATGCTTTCATTTGGTTTGTCTTTCGCTTCAGCAGTTTATTAGATCAATCCAACAATCTCGCTTGAAGGTTATTTTTTCGTTTCCGAAATGCCGATGGTGTCTCGCCAAAGGCTTCACGGAATTTTCTTGTAAAATGTATACCGCAGTCGAATCCGACATCCGCAGCAATCTCTGCGATTTGCCGATTCGTTCCAGCGAGAAGCTGCGCTGCCTTCTCCAATCTGAACTTGTGAACTGTATTTAGAATCGTATCCCCTACCTGCTCCTTAAATAAATGAGAGAGGCGTGAGGTGGATAAACAGCATCGGTTCGCCAGTTCCGGTATGCTTATTTTCTGCGCAGGATACATCTGCAGATACCGCATGATCTCCGCAATTCGGGGATCCATCGTCGCCGGAACATCCGGTGGATAGGTGTGTTGAATGTGAATCAACGTCTCCTCGAGGGCCAGCTCAGATAATCGGCGATATTGTTCCGAACGGCCATCCGAAAATCCATGACGCACCAATCTTTGAAGAGCATTTTGCAAATCATGCTGTACCTCTTCCGAAACTATCCGCTGGTAGATGAAACGAGCTGACGTTTCAGGTAGCTTCAACCAAGTACTCCAATGGGGATCGGGTATGAAGTGTACCCATATAAATTCCCAATGATCCTGCTTCGTTCGATAATGATGCGGAAGCCCTGGCATAAGAATCGCCACATCCCCCGCTATGCAGGTTATCGAATTTTTGCCATGCTGTATTTCCCCTTCACCCGAAAGCGTATACATTAATAACCAGTCGATGCTCCCCGTTGGTCGATGAATTTCATATCCGTTCAACTCCTTATAATGACCTGCGATCAATATTCCAAAGGGCCTGTGTCCAACTATAGCATAATCCGCATGTTTTTTAGCCATTATCACACTACCTCGCTATGATCTATTCCATATAAAATGTAGCTGTAACGATATTTCTTTTATTATTGAACACAGTAGAATTCATCGTAAAGAACATATCACAAGGAGGTTGTCCCAGCAATGAGCCACATCTCAAAATTATCTTTAATAGATGCAGACCGTAAGAACATCCATCCCGGAAAATTGGGTATGCTTGGTGGTGCCAATCCCAGAGGAGATGCCTTTGGATTCACCAATTATTATATGACTCGTAATGGCGAGCCCTTCATCCCTATTGTAGGTGAATTTCACTTCTCCAGGTTTTCATACTTGTACTGGGAAGAAGAACTGCTGAAAATGAAGGCCGGTGGAATTCACATCGTAGCCACCTATGTCTTTTGGAATTTTCATGAGGAAGAAGAAGGGGTCTTTGAATGGGGTGGGAATCGAAACCTGCGTCATTTCATCGATCTGTGTGCCAAGCTGGATCTGCCCCTTATCCTTCGTATCGGTCCATTCTGCCACGGCGAGGTTCGCAATGGAGGAATTCCGGATTGGGTAGTTTCCAAACCTATTGAGATTCGCTCGAATGATCCTGCATATCTGAAGCTTACACGCAGACTGTATCGGGAAATCGCTAGTCAAATGAAAGGCAGCCTGTATCAGGACGGAGGACCCGTGATAGCCGTACAGTTGGAAAATGAATTCATGCACGCCGGAGCACCGAATGATGCCTGGGGTTACAAAACCGGTAAGTTTCTGTCCTCGGGAACCGGAGGTACAACTCATCTGGCCGAGCTGCGCCGCATTGCCGAGGATGCAGGCATTCGTCCGCTGTTCTTCACGGCTACCGCTTGGGGCGGAGCTGCCGTTCCTGAGGAAGGCTTTTTGCCTATGCTTGCAGGTTATGCTTATACTTCTTGGCTGCCTGACCAGCCTCCAAGCAAGGAATTTGTGTATCGTGATCTTCATATTACTCCGGCGGAGCCCGTTCATTTTGACGCACCTGAATATCCCGTTGCGTATTGTGAAATGGCTGGCGGTATGCAGGTTAGTTATAATGTGAGGCCATATGTCCCGGCAAACAGCATTGAAGCCATGACCCTTGTCAAACTGGCCAGCGGCAGCAATCTGCTGGGTTATTACATGTATCACGGCGGCTCCAACCCGGTCGGCAAGAAAAGTTATCTCAATGAGCAATTCCTGCCGAAAATTACGTATGACTACCAGTCTCCCTTGGGTGAATTCGGCAGAGTTGGTGCATCCTATGACCGCATCCGCGCCATCTCTTTGTTCCTTGAGTCTTTCGGATCGATCCTTGCTCCGATGAGAACGGTTCTGCCTGAAGGTCAGTCTACCATCGAACCGACAGATACAGAGACATTACGCTGGTGTGTCAGACATCAAGACGGCTCAGGCTTTGTTTTCCTGAATAATTTTCAGGACCAGGTCGACCTGCCCCGCCGTAAATTACGCATCGAATTGGAAACATCCAAAGGCAGCGTTGCCTTCCCTGCTGAAGGTGAACTTGAGCTTCCTGAAGGAATCGGATTGATGCTGCCGTTTAATCTGGAACTTCATGGCGTGACCCTACTTAGCTCAACAGCTCCATTGCTCACCATGATCAATACAAATCAAGAAAAAACGATTTTCTTCTATGCACATGAAGGCATGACACCGGAATACGTCGTTTCCAAAACGAAACTAAAGGATCTACAGTCCAGCGGAAGTGTAATATTGGATCACGGATCTTGTTATGTGATTCAACCAAGCGTGGACAAAAATAAATCAGTTAACTTCCTAACCACGGATGGTGGTTCCGTACGTTTTGTTTTGCTTTCAAGAGAAGAAGCGCAAAAAGCATACACTTTTGAACTATGGGGACAACCAACACTGGTTCTCAGCGATTGTCCTGTAACGGTCAGTAATCATCAGCTTATCTGCACATCGACAGGATCTTCCCATATTGCTGTTTCGCTGTATCCCAATCCAGAGCAAGATTTGCATGCCCAAAATTCCAGCACTGTTCATTGTCAACACGGGGGTTCCACTCTTTTCACTACCTATACAATAGATATGCCTGAATATACACCAGAGGTGTTGATCGAGAAACCTGCGGAGAAATCGGCCTTGCTGCAATTTGCCGGAGAATGGCCGGCTCATGTTCATGATGTATGGCTTGAGGTGGATTATGAAGGTGATGTGGCTGAAGCGTTCCTGAATGGCCGACTATTTACGGATCATATTTCTTACGGCAAGACCTGGTCCATCGGTTTGAAGGAATTTTACACGCAGCTTGAGTTCTCTGAACTGCACTTATCCATAACGCCGCAGCGCAGAGGAACGGTCCATACCTTTGTCAATCAGGCACAAATTGAGCGCTTTGAGGGAGTCGAGATCGCCGAATTCCGCCGTATTGAAGCCATTCCGCAATATCAAGTCGCGTTGTATCCGGTTAAAACTGCTGCTGCGATTGGACAACTATCCGTCCCATTCTCCAACTAAGATCGCATAAAGCCCTGAATTCGTTCAAATCGAACAACTCAGGGCTTTTTCTCATATCGCTGTGTAGGTTAACTTCGTCATACGAAGGATTAAACATCCGTTCAGGTTCTTTTAAATATTCGGGTTGCACCTGCTTTTTTCCAATTCTTTCGTTTTAAATGCTCAGCTACGTGGTATCCTTGAGTAGAAAATACAGGAAATACACATACATATTTCTTTCAGTAGAAGCATGAGAAGTGAGGAGATTTTTTTGAGTAAACCAATCAGCTTTGGGATTATAGGATTTGGCTGGAGAGCCGAAGCTTATCTGCGGATCGCGAAGCAGCTCCCCCATGTATTCAAAATCAGCGGAATAGTTGTGCGTAATCCGTCCAAATATGTGGAGGCTGCCAAAAGTTGGGACGTCACCCTGTACGAGTCATCGTATGAGATGGCCCGTCATTGTGATTTTCTTTTGGTTGCTGTGTCCAAAACATCCGTTCCTGCCGTCCTTGAAGAACTTGTAGCACTACAGGTTCCTCTCTTGGTTGAAACACCGCCGGCCTTTGATGAAGAAAGCTTGAGGACCATGTCCTCTTTTGCCGAGAAAAACAGTCAGATCCAGATTGCAGAACAGTATCCCCTGCTGCCGCATCAGCTCGCTCGAATGTCCCTGATCCAGTCAGGGAAACTGGGTCAGGTTCATCATGTTCAAGCATCCGTAGCACACGGTTATCATGGGATCAGTCTGATACGTAACTGGTTGTCACTCACGGATATCAGCTGCGAAATTGTCGGCCGCCGCTTCGAACATCCGATTCTGGAAGTACCTTATCGCGGTCGACAAGTCCAGGATCGAATCGAGAATGAAGTTCAAGAGATCGCCATGTTGTCTTTCCATAACGGCAAGAGTGCTGTGCTTGACTTTACCCGTTCTCAATACTTCTCGCCCCTTCGTCAAAACCGGGTTCTGATTCGCGGGTCCCACGGGGAGATCCGGGACAACGAAGTCACGATCAGCTTGGGAACCGATGCGTATGATACATACTCCATCCACCGAATTCAGAGCGGCATGGAAGGAAGTCTGGGACCCCTCGCCCTTCGTGAGTTACGCGCAGGACAAGAGTGCCTGTACCGTAATCCCTTCTCTTCTGCCCCGTTTTCCGATGAAGAGCTGGCCATGGTTGAAATTTTGACGCGCATGTCTGCTTTCGTAAGAGAGAATATCTCTTTTTATCCCCTGACCGAAGCTCTTAAGGATGTGCGTTTGTCTCTCGCCATCGAAAAAGCAATCTCAACTCAGGAATCGGTAAGCATCTGATTTTAATAAGTATTCTGAACGAATCGTTTAACGAAATCGCTCCTTGAAAGGTGTTCTTACATGTTTGCAATCATCATTACAGGTTCTATATTCTTATTTCTTGGGCTGTGGTATGTCATGTATCTGATATCCCAACATTCCAAGGATCCGGACCGTTCATCCGCTCGAATCATGAGAGCTATCTTAGCCATATCCATCATTGTTCTATTGGTTCAAGATTACATCGTCAAAACGGTACCGTCTAATACCATTCTACTCGTCGTTTTTATTGCGGTTTTGATAGCCACGTATTCATTGTCAGATAAGAATAGAAAGAAAAACTAAGAGTAGAACTAATAACAATGTGCTATTCTCTGTGCAGAATTTTTTATTTCATTATAAACATTACAGACCCTTTTGGCGTTTATCTCTAGAGTCAGCCATTTCAGAGGATCGGCTTCACTACATTCCTCCAATCAATAAGGAGATGTAATCATGAAATATACGCATATTCTTTTATCAAGTGCTATCCTGCTCAGTTCATTATCCATGTTGAGTGTCCCACAACAATCAGTCTCGAAGACCGCTGTTAAAAGTTCAGTTGAACACAAGGTCGTTGATTCGTCCATTTACCCAAGCGCCAACCAATTTAATAAGAAGGTCAGTGCGAATAAAATAGTTTGGACGGGAATGAATGTTATCTTAGAAGCAGACGTGGTGAATAAACCTGATCAGGCTTCATTCGAACAAAACGTGATTGAATCCATTAAGGTCGCCGTAGGAGAGCAAGCATACATCATAAATACGGGGAAATTCGATGATCAACTGTTGGATATTATCAGTATGGATGTTTCCCGGTCGAAGACTTGGATAGCAATTCATACTGAGCGGAGTGCGGGCAAAACCCTTATTCTTGTGAATGTTAAAACCGGGAAGTTTATGGTGTTGAATGATCATCTGCAGGAGGAAAGAAATCAAACCATTGAAACCATTGCCTCCTATCATTGGTCACCCAAAAGAGATGAGATCGCCATTTCATTTGGAAACACTGAAAAAAGCTCGTTAGCCATATATAATCCAAGTAAAGACAGCTTCCACTTTCTCCCGAGAACGACCAATTATATAAGTACAAATCTTGTTCTATGGCAGAAAAACGGGAACATTCTGGATTACATTAGTGAGTATCCCTCTGATCAACTGATTCTGTTTAGATATAATACAAAGACTAATCAAGTTAAGCCCGTACAAAAAATCAACAAACAGGAATGGGCTCAATGGTATGAACTCATTCATTAGAAACCCAAAACGAACTTACTCCATGACAGGAATAAGTTCGTTTTTTTGCTGGTTCATCTGAATGAAGATTTATTCATTTTGTTCTATCCGCAAACATAAACACACCCTATGGTGACATATTTACTTCCTTCTTAAAGAATGGCTGAAAGTAACGGGTGATAGTAAGGGTATATCAAGACTGCTCAATGGCGTCTTCGTCTTCATCCGCTCTATATTCCAATAGATCTCCGGGCTGACAATCCAGCGCTTTGCAAATTGCCTCCAAAGTGGACAAACGTATCGCTTTCGCCTTCCCGTTCTTCAATATGGAAATATTGGCGATCGTAATCTCAACTCTCTCCGCAAGTTCGGTAACTGTCATTTTCCGCTTAGCCAGCATCACGTCAATATTGATTATAATAGCCATGTCTTCACCTCAAACCACTAGGTCATTTTCGGATTTAATATCAATGGCTTCCTGTAACAGTCTTTGGAGAACAGCGGAAAACACTGCAATGACCAGCGAAGCAAAGATGGGAACCATTCCGACAATAATAAGCCCTGGCGCATCATCCTTATCTGCGACCAGAAAAACGAACGGCAGCATCACGAGATATAGGCTACTAATTACAATAGCACAATATTTTATGATTTTTAAAGATCTGACTGAGAATGAAGAAAAGGCTTCGTTCTTATCGATATAGCTCAGAAGACGGAATGACTGGAACAGCGCAATGATAAACGGTATGACGGAGATATACATCATGATCACAATAGGATATAGCGAACCGGCATAATTCGGATTCACCGGATGATTCGCTAACCAAGGTATGCCGAAGATGCACAACGCCAGAATGGGAAGCCCAATAAGCAGAACAGCGATTTTCAGAAAGAATGTTGAACCTCGTTTCACAAAAAGCACCTCACTTGTTTTAAGTGATTTGAATTTATCATATTATTTATCGTTTTACAATAAATTATTATTGAATTTTATTATTTTATTATTGTTAAGCAATCACTTGTGATATAATAACGACCAACGATAATGAATAAAAACGTTGAATAAGGCGGTCCTTACTCATGAAATTGGAACGATTAATCTCTATGATCTACAAGCTGCTGAACAACGAAGTTGTCTCTGCTTCCATGCTGGCCGAAGAGTTTCAGGTATCCCCAAGAACCATATATCGGGACATCGACGTGATCTGTGCCGCTGGCTTTCCTGTAGTTTCCTATCAGGGAATGAACGGCGGGTATGGCATGATGGACGGATACAAAATGGACAAAAGTCTGCTCGGTTCGTACGATGTTCACTCTCTGATTACGGTTCTGCGCAGTCTCTCCACTATATTTGAGGATGAGCGAGCACAGGGCACGATTGAACGTCTGCAAACGGTTGGGTCTGAGCAGGAGACACCCACCTTGACGGTGGACTTGGAGACCCATCGTACGGACCACCATGCGCTTCGTGAGCTACGGTCGGGGATCACGAAGCATATCGTTGTCCGTTTTGATTACATTAACAATCAGAATGAACGCACAAGCCGTGAGTTGGAACCGGTAATGCTTTATTTTAAATATCGAAATTGGTACGTATATGGTTTCTGCCGTGTACGCCAGGATTACCGGGAATTCCGTCTATCTCGTATAATGAATCTCTCGCTGACGCAAGCTTCTTTCCAACCGCATAGTGAGCTGCCAAAAGAGAGTTCTTGGCGAAATGAGGAATGGAAAAATCAGATAAGTGACGTTGTCTTTCGGGTTGCACCTGAAGCATTAGCAGAAGCACTTGACCATTTTCATCAGGCAGAAAAGCAATTTAACGAGGACGGAAGCATGACCATGCAAATTTCCGTATACCAACCCCTACAGGCAAGATGGCTTCGCTCATTTCTGCTGGGTTTGGGCAGTGGAGTTGAAGTGATTAAGCCGCGAGAACTTCGAGGGATTTTGAAAGAACAGCTGCAGCAAGCCATTTTGCTATACGAAGAAGTATGACACTCTGTTGTCATACTTCTTTTTTTATAATCACAACAGATTCAAAAACAAAAATCATCGTAGTACAAAAGGAGATATTTTAAATGACAAATGTTTCAATGGAAATGCTGAGTTACCACACGTGGGCCAACCAAACCATCCTGGGCAGAATCAAGGAATTGCCCTCTTCTGTACTAAGTCAGGAATTGAACAGCTCTTTCCCCACCATCGCCCATGCCCTAAGCCATATCTACGCAGTAGATCAGATGTGGTATCTCGTTCTATCAGGTATGGCAATGGGTGAAGCACTGCAAGAGTGCATGCCATTGAACGGAAAAACATTCCTTACCGTCGAAGAGTACATGGACACCTACGCCGAATTGGCAGAACGATACCAGCAGTGGATACAGTCTCAAACCGATTTGGAGCAAACCATCATACTTGATAATCCATACGCTGGCATCTGCGAAACAACGTTGTCCAACATGCTGCTGCATGTGGTGAATCACGGTACCTATCACAGGGGAAATGTATCTACAATGCTGCGTCAATTGGGGCATGCATCCGTCATGAACGACTATTGTCTGTTTTGGTATCAGCAACCTGTGCAGTTCAATTAAATCAACAACGAATCAGGAACGTCAGGATTGGAGCAGTCGCACAATGGAAATTCAGAATTTACTCTCTGTAAACTCAAGAGAAGACTTAAGATCGTGGCTGCAGACCCACTGCAGAACTGAAACTTCGTGCTGGGTTATTGTAAGCATGACTCCAAAGCCAGGTACGCTATTTTATTTGGACGTCGTGGAAGAATCCCTTTGCTTTGGTTGGATTGATGGGCTGAAGAAGAAAATTTCGAATACAGAGCTTGCACAGAGACTGTCACCCCGAAGCCATAACAGCTCCTGGACTGAATTGAACAAAGAACGGGTAAGGCGTCTTGAAAAGCTGGGATTCATGAGAGATGAAGGAAGACGCGTGCTGCCAAACATGGAAATTGAGACTTTCCACATTCCTGAGGATATTGAGATCCGGCTCAAAGAGGATGCACAGACTTATGAGAATTTCATGGCTTTTCCCGCTTTATATACAAGAGTGCGCATCGACACAATCCAGAGCGTTAGGAATCAGCCCGCAACGTTTAATCACAGATTGGATAAATTCATTACACACACAAGAGACAACAAAATGGTTGGTCAATGGCATGACGGTGGGCGACTTCTAAATTACTGAATGGTATTCCCCCGCCTATCATAGCGAAGTGATGTGGGACAGTCACCATTTTGCCTCTGGACGATATCCTATAGGTAAAAGGAGGACTGTTCATGTCGCTTTTGTATCAACATTCCGAACTGGAGAACGTCGATGCTCCTCTGGAAGCATGGAAAAAGGAGGCCTACCGCTTGTTTGCCTCCAAAATGAGTGATCGGGAAGCACGTTTCCCTTGCATTCCGGCGACGCAGGCTTTCGCCATGGGGCATCTCCGGTATGGTTTTGTTTCTGGCTCTGATCACCAGCCCGCCGATCGCAAACTCGCGGAGATCATTTCGGAATACGGGCGGGCCTCGCGTTCATTTGGTGAATATTCTTCATTGATTCTCTTTCTTGAATTAAGGGATACAGCAAGAACGGTTTTGGAGTATGAAGCGTTTTTTTGGGAATTGTTAAGCCAGGTCAGTGATTTGGATGTAAAGCCATGGCCGGAAGATATACCGGAGAACCCGGAGAATCCCTTATGGGAGTTCTGTTATGACGATGAGCGTTATTTCGTCTACTGCGGGACACCTGCTCACACCAACAGGCAGAGCCGGAGTTTCCCATACTTTATGCTCGCTATGACACCTCGCTGGGTACTTGACCAGTGGAATGCTCACCCCAAGAAAGCTGCTGCCATCGGGCCCAAGATTCGTGAACGACTTGCCGAATACGATGCTGTACCCGCTCATCCTGAATTAAAACAGTATGGATCGCAGGAAAATCTCGAGTATAAGCAGTACTTTCTTAGAGATGATGATACCTCCCCTTCTCGGTGTCCTTTTCTTCGTGCTCTTCAAGCGGAGAAGATTCAGGAATAGAAGTTTACCCTTCCTTGTCCTAAAAGAGGCCTCCTCCGAATAAGCTGTACTCTGCAGATATTAGGAGGAGCGTCTCATTAACCGGATTCAGGAAAGGGAAATGATTATGGACATGGAACTGTATATTAAATATGTTCTGATTGGACTAGCTATCGCCATGCCAGTCGGAGCCATCACCGTAGAGATGACCAAACAGGGCTTGAAGAATGGCTTCATTCACGGCTGGGCGGTTGGTTTGGGTGGAATGACTCTGGATACAGCATTGATCCTTGCCATGTATTTTGGATTCGCCTCCATCCTCTCCCTGCCTTATGTGCAGATTCCTCTATGGCTTGTTGGAGCCGCTTTTCTTGCCTATCTTGGTTATGACTCGATCAGAAATGCAGACCAGGATATCACGCCAGCGGACGAGAAGGTAAGAAAATCATTTTGGAAAACGTACCGTAACGGCCTGCTTGTAGCCATCTCCCCAGGTAATCTGATCTTTTGGGTTTCCGTATTCGGAGCGGTTCTGTCTGATTCCTATCGTTCAGCCGGGAAGGAAAGCTTCGCTATAGCGGCTTGTGGGGTGCTGTGCGGTATTCTGATCCACGACCTGGGTCTGATCTCTCTGGTTTCCATCACACGCAAAGTGATGAGCCGACGAATGATCCATTGGGTTTCCATTGCAGCAGGCATTCTTCTGCTCGGGTTTTCGTTTTATTTTTTGTATGAATTCGTACTTTCTCTCTGGACATATATTCAGTAATTGTCTTCGTTAATTGGACAACCCTATAATCTCCACAAAAAAAAAGGGAACGGAATTTCATAATGCCTCCTCGGAGATTCCGATTCGTTACATTATTCCATCAGTTCCCAAATGAAGATACGTCAACCCTTGTTAACTTTACCTTGAGAGGGCATATCTCTGTGAAAAAGGAATTATTTTAATAGATGAATAAAAAATCCCCCAACAACGGATCGATTCTGAAAGTTCAGCTGTTTACCGGTTAGGGTATCGTACCAGTCGGTTACTGGCACACGACTTGTTGTTTCATTCATGAATTGCCATAGTGGCAAAATCATTTGTTCAAACTGCTCTTGTGTTTCGCTCATGGAGGCACACCATACTAGCCAATCGGATTTGGTATACGTATCCCGGCTATCCAGTGGCGTTCCGTATCGATTTTGTTGACGTGCGTAATAATTGAGTTCTTTCACAGCAATTTCTTTTGGGAACAGATTGAAGCCTAACAGACGATCCCACACCAGATTGTACTTCAAACTCCATGATTCGTTGGAGCTGTCAAACGTCAGCTTATAGTGATCATCGGCATCCGCCATGGACACCCACTCCTTGGCCATCTTTGCAGCGGATTCTCGGTATACAGCTCCTTCTGTCTTCATCTCAAGCTGATCACACATATATGCGTAGGCAGCAATGCCCAATATCGCTTTGATCGAAAGATTGGCGTTATGTGCTAGATGGCCTGCGAAATCATCGGTGCACAGCTGATTGTCCGGATCCAGACCATGCTGTAGCAGATAAGACGCCCATTTCGTCAGAAGTTCCCAATACTCACGCGCAAATTCAGCATGCTTCTCATATTTGCTAACCGCCGCCGCCATCAGCAGCATGTTGCCACATTCTTCGATCGGCATCTGGTACTCCAGCTTGTTCCCCCCGTATACTTGCCCGTTCGCTTTGGGGTATGTCCCGACGTCATGGGGCGCAAAATCAAACGACCACTCACTGCTCTTGGCATATTTATAGATGGGACGCATCATGCCTTTGACCAATTCAGGATTATATTTCAGAAACAGCGGAATCGACGGGTAGCTTACATCCACCGTGGCAATGCAGCCATTACTGAAGTTTTCCTTGGAGAAAAATAAAACTTCGCCCGCTTCATCAACAACCAGCTTATGCGCAGCAATGGCTTGACGATAAGTGAGCGCCAGAATGTCTCGATAAGAAGCGCCGCCCGCCTCCTGACTTTCCTGCAGAAGTTCACGATTAAAGCTGTCGCATCTCTTCCTGATCTCTTCATACTGCTGTGCTGCCATCATCAGCATGTCATAAAAGGTCATTCCATCTTTTTTCCAATAGGCGTTCAATGGTTGATGAAAATATTCAATCGAGTGAATGTCATCATACGCTAACATCAGATAACCGGAAACCGTTTCTTCATGGACAAGACCCATATCCATCTCGGTTGCCATGACTGGCATATTATCTGATACTGCCCTTGGTTTATTCTCATCCTCTTCTACTTTCAACGCCCCTGTTCGTGCATATTGCTCACGACTTGATACGGATTGAACAACCGATTGGCTGTGGGGGGACAGGGGAACCGCCAGATACATATATCCCCAGTCTATTCTTGTATCATCGCCAGCAAGCTTCAATAGGGGCTGTTCAACCGTTCCCATAGTCAATGCATGCAATTGTTGGTCGATTACAGAAGAAGACCAGGTCACTTGCTGCTCTGGTGTGTTCACACACCATTCACCTGTTACATCAAAATAAATCTTCAAATGGTGTTCTAGGCCATCGATTGCACGAGCAAGGAATGTAACATACGTCACGGGTCTGGATAACACCTCAAGATCATCCAGTAACAGCGGCGTGGTAAATTCAACCTGAAGCTCAATGCCTTCCCCTTCAAACGTGTAACGAGTCGTCACAGGTTCGACGGTCAGATTCGTCTGTACAAGTGTGGCATTTCCCCCCACATCCGCAGAATGATCAAGTGAATCCACTTTCCCCATAAATCTTCTGATTTTCCCATCAATCACTGCCATGCCTACCATGCCTTGAGTTTTGTTGGTCCAGTGCCGAGTGTGTTCTTCATAGAGATGATCGGCTGTGGACCATACGCTAAAATATGGGTCGACCGTAACCAGCGGCACCGCTGGGGGCCTGAAACTTGTTGTCATGATGTTACATCTCCTTCATATATAAATTTATTGGCTATTCAGCACTGAATATTAAAATGTATACGCACGTTAAACTTCTGCAGGTCGTCACTCTACTCATCCATTAGGGCTTTGTTTGCCTTTCTGGCAGGGCAATACAAAGCCCATGGATTCTCTCACGTTAGCTTTAAGTGTTAGCAAAATCAGTTCGGCATCTGGACGGTCACCACGTCTTTTCCTTTCAGATTTTCATTGGTAAACTGCATGGCTTGATCGTATCCGGTATTCCTCAATTGATCCCTCAATTCGTTAATAATGCTCATGGCAGCTTCATCCGATTTTGCAAAAACAGCTTCCTTCCAGGCATCTCCCATCCGGTCCATGGAAGGCTTCAACATTTCCCATTCAGGTGCGTTCGTGATGACATCCCCCGGATTATAAGCGGTAATAACCTGAATACCATTTGGACGAAGGATTTTACGAGCATGATCCATGGCATCCAGTCTGTCCTGGTCTGCCCAGATATCTCCGCCGGCATATGAGTTGATGCGATCAAGTCCGGTTAGGGATTCCAGACCAATGCCAATACCTACACTCTTGCGAACTTTACCGGATTGATCCGCTGCAAATTTTTCAAACCATTCCTGATTGGCTACAGGTTTGCCATCCTTCATATCCCAGTGAACGCCTTGCACCCCATATCTGGCCAGCATAAAGCCTTCGTCAGAAGCCATGTAGTCCAGAAACTTAAGTGCGGCATCCACACATGCACCTTGGCAGCTTTTGGTGATAACTGTTACATTGTTGCCTTGAATGCCAAGGTCCACAGGGCGATTCGGATCCACATCAGCACGCTCTAACGGACCAACCGGAATGTAATCGCTTCCGGGATGAGAGGTGACATATTCCTTCGAAGCATCCAGGATGGCCGGATAATGTGCGGCGAGGATCGCAATACGGCCTTGATTAATCTTTTCTTTGGCGATGGGGTCTGTTTGGGTAAATACATCCGGATCGAGCAGGCCTTCTGCCAACAGTTTACGATAGAACAGCATGTATTCTTCATAACCTGGCGTGAAGAAGCTGTGCTCTAACGAACCATCGCCTTTGTCTACGTAACTTGCTCCAGAATAGAACATCGTATTGCCGATACCTACTGCCCAACCGTTACTGAATCCGCCCAGTGGAAATACAGGCTGCCCGTTTTCCTGCAGGTTGGCGTCTTTTATTTTTTTGAGAAAGGCATAAAAATCCTCTTTCGTTACCACCGACTGCGGGTCCACACCTACCTTTTCGGCAATGTCCTTGCGTACATAGAACCCGTAGAGCCAATCGATACCGTCTTCGTTTGTAGCGGGCTGATTCTGCAAAAGCAAATACTTTTTGCCGTCATATGCATTGATCGCTTTTTCATATAATGCTGGCGGCACGTTTTCTTCCGCGATCGACTTGGCGAGATTGGGATAATTGTCCAACTTATCGGATAGATCGACTAACTGACCTTCTTTGGCAGCTTTGATGATCCCATCAAGCTCCCCTCCCCAAGCCGGTCCGGTATAGATATCAGGCAAATCCTGCGTGGCAAAGATCTGATTCACCTTCTCGGTCTCACTGCCTTTGGTATATTCCCATTCCAGCGTCACTCCGGTCTTTTCCTTAATGACTTCCTCTATAGGGGTAATTCCATTATCCGATCCGCCCGAACCATTCCAATTATGCAATATTTTCAGCGTGTTTCCGCCACCCTCTCCGTCGCCTTCTCCGTTCCCTGATGAATTCATACAACCGCTCAGCAAACTTCCAGCCATAATGGATACGAGTAATACGGACATGCCTTTCGACCAAATCCTATTCACACCAATCGCCTCCTGGATATGGATATCAATGAATCAAGGTTAAGCCTGATAGATAGAATCGTTAAATCGAAATGATTAACCTTTAACCGAACCGATCATGACCCCTTTGACAAAATAGCGTTGAAGAAACGGATAAATGCACAGGATTGGAAAAACCGTAATAACAAGCAGTGCCATGCGCATGGATTCCGGTGTTGCTCCAGCTCCTCCGACTCCACCTACCGTCTGGCCACCTTGCTGCGCTGCCCGCTGCATGGAATTGGATAATGCTTCTGCTTCCGTGAGCATTTCTTGCAGCAAGGTCTGCACGGGGATCAGATTTTTGTTGGATACGTAGTAGGCACCAGAGAACCAGTCATTCCAATGCGCTACGCCGATAAATAGCGAAATGGTTGCGAGCACAGGCCCTGAAAGAGGCAGGATGATCCTCAAGAAGATCTGGAAATCGCCATAGCCGTCAATACGGGCAGACTCCTCCAATTCCTCCGGGATGCCTTGCAGAAACGTCCGAATAATGATGATGTGCATGAAATTGAATAACAGAGGCAAAACGTACACCCAAAAGGTATTGATCAGATGCAGTTTTTGAAGTGTTATGAAGAACGGAATGAAACCCGCACTGAAAATCGTGGGCAAAAAGATGTAAAAGGTAAAAAAGGAACGGCCAGGCAATGTTTTTTTGGAAAGCGCATAAGCCATAAGGGTACACAATATCACATGCAGGAACGTACCCAGCACGGTGCGCATGAGGGTAATTTGGTATGCCTTCCAGATGCGTGCATTATCAAATACCTCGGCATAGTTCTCCAACGTGAATTTTCGGGGTGAAAAATAAATTGCCCCCTGCATCGAGTCCTTACCTTCATTTAATGAGTAGGCCAAAATATAAATAAACGGGTAGATCATGGAGAAACCGACCAACGCAAGAAAAGTATAGTTGAACACTGAGAATACAGACCATTTTCGTTCCATATCGTCACCTCCTTAGAACAGGGATACATCACTGACTTTGCGGGCAATGCGATTGACGGTCAGTACCAGAATAAGTCCTATAACGCTTTGGAATAACCCAACAGCTGCGGCATAACTGAGGCGCCCTTCACGAATCCCGGAGTTAATGGCATGAACATCCAGTACGCTCCCAATGCTCGCGGTAGCAGGTCCATTCAGAAGAAGCAGCTGTTCGTATCCTGCACTCATCAAGCTGCCTACGGCAAGAATGAACAAGAGGATCGCCACACTGCGAATGCCTGGAAGTGTCACATGCCACATCTGTCTGAAACGTCCTGCACCATCAATCTTGGCAGCCTCATAGAGCTGCTGATCGATCCCTGCGATGGCAGCCATGAAGATAATGGAGTTCCAGCCGATGTTCTTCCAGATGTCCGATCCAACAATCAGTTGATAGAACCAGGTTGGATTGTTCAAAAACTGGATTGATTCTGCCCCCATCGTTCCCATGAAGTCATTGACTGGTCCGCCATAGGGTGTCAACAGCCTCTGCATCAGCGTGACCACGACGATCCAGGATACGAAATAAGGCAAGTAGGATAACGTCTGAACCGTCTTCTTAAATCGGATCATGCGTACTTCATTTAACAGGAGTGCAAGAATAATGGGCATCGGAAAACCGATCAGCAGCTTCATAAGACTGATGATGATCGTATTGCGGATGATGTCACCGGATTGATAGTAATTGAAGAACTGTTCAAAATACTTGAAACCTGCCCATGGGCTTCCGGTAAATCCACCCATAAAGTTGTAGTCCCGGAAGGCAACCTGGATTCCGTACAACGGGACGTAAGAGAAAAGAAAAAACCAGACAATACCTGGCAGCATGAACAAATAAAAAAGTTTATGCTGCCAGATTCGCTTCATCAATCGATTGTTGGTTGCTCTTGGCTTGATCACATTCCCACCTCTCCTTTCTCAACATGAAGGGCATACGCTACCTTTGCTGTACCTGTAACAACTTCAAACGCAGAGTAATGATCTCAAATGGAGTAAACGATAGCGAAATTTGGGATGGATCTGTCATCGGAATTGGCGATATGATGTTCTCCATCAGATCAGCTTCCCAGGCCTCAGCGATATCGAATCCAAGGTGAATAACCGTATGAGCATGTGTTCCAGACGTTTCATACAGCCGAACGATGACCTCGTCACCATCTTCAGCCTTTTTGATGGACTCCACCATGACGTGTGTATGGTCCGGTTGCAGAAATGATTTTGAGAAAGGCAGATTTCCATCCTGTTTATCCCCTACCGAGGGTAACGCCACAACACGCAAAGGGATGTTCAGTTCATTGCCTCTTCGATAGATCTCGGCTTGAACGTGATTCCCTTGATGCGGATATAACGAGTAAGTGAATTCGTGTTCAGCACGATCTGCTTCCGGATCCGGATACGAGCTGCTGCGCAGCAGGTTCAGGTCAAGCACGTTATCAAAGGCTCTGTGACCGTACTTGCAATCATTGAGTAAAGCCACACCGTAATCGGGCTCAGATATATCGATCCACTGATGTGCGCAGATCTCATCCTTCGCAAAATCCCACATGGTATTCCGGTGGGTCGGTCTGGACAGACTGCCAAACTGGATCTCACAATGCACCAGATCTGTGCGAACATTCACCGGGAAGGACGTACGCAGCATCTTGGCGTTTTCTCGCCAATCCACCTTGGTTGCAAAATCGATTCTCCGGCTGCCCTGAGTAAGAATAACGCTCTGAGTCAACTTGGATTCGCCATAGTTGTATTGGAAGATCAGTCCTATCCTGGGCCCTTCACGAAGTTCACGAATTTCATGCAATGTTAGCGGCACACCGGCCAACTCTGCATAATCATGGCTGAAATCCCATGCATCTCCTTCATCATGATACACACTGAGTTTATTTCCCTGTTGTCCTTGTGGAATGACTTCTCGTGCTTCTGCTTTATCCAGGATCGAGAGAATGGTACCATTCAGATCAAATTTCACGAAGAAGGAGTCGCTTTCGATGAAGCGTTCTTCCACATTTACATGTAACTCTGAATCCAGTATCCCTGATTCCTGTTCCATACAGGCTCCGGACTCATCTATACTGCTCTGGTTCGAATAATCAGGTACAACCGTGTACCCCATGGATGGAACCTGAACCTTCATCCACCGGCCTTCAATATCAAGCCATTCCTGTCGCTCCCAAGGTAATGAATTAAACACCACTGCAGCTGCGGATGGCAACTTCTCCCCTAGAGCCATCTGATCTGCCAAACGGCTGTAAGTATCTGCAATCATGTTCTCTGTTTGGTTGAACAGGTCTTCATACCTGATTAGTGATTCATCGTATACCCGCTTGATGGACGACCCTGGAAGGATATCGTGAAATTGGTACAACAAGACTTCCTTCCAGATGGTTTCAAACAGATCAGAGGGATACGAGTAACCTAACTGGGCTGCCGCCAGAACGGATGCAAATTCCAATTCACGCAGCGCTTTCTCCATTTTCCGGTTATACCGCTTGCTTCGCGCCTGACTCGTCAAGGTACCCTGATGCTTTTCCAGATACAGCTCCCCGCGCCACGTCTGGAATTTCTCTCGTTCTTCATTGAGCTTTTCAAAAAATGTCCATGAAGGCTCCTGTATAACGGGAGACAAGCCGAGCAGGTTCTTGGTCCGTTCGAGCCGTTCCAGATGCTCTTCACCCGGTCCTCCTCCCCCATCCCCTATTCCGAAGAGCATCAGCGCGTGTCCGGAAACATTTTTGTCCAGATATTCCTGCTCAGCTTTGACAATAGAACGGGGTGCTGCGGGGCTGTTGTACGTATCCTCCGGAGGCATATGTGTTAATACCGCTGATCCATCAATTCCTTCCCACATAAATGAATGATGGGGATGCCGATTGTACTCACTCCAGGAGAGTTTCTGGGTCATCATATAATCGACTCCGGATTTCTTCAATAATTGAGGCAAGCTTGCCGAATAACCAAATACGTCAGGCATCCAAAGGGATTTCATCTCCAACCCGAACTCTTGTTGAAAATAACGTTTACCATACAGAATCTGCCGTACAAGGGATTCTCCGCCCGGCACATTCGTATCCGATTCCACCCACATGGCTCCCTGCGGCTCCCATCTTCCTTCCCGCACTCGTTCCTTGATCTGCTCATATAACTTGGGATAATGCTGCTTCATCCATTCGTACAGCTGGGGCTGACTCGCTCCAAACACATAGTCCGGATAACGTTCCATCATGCGAAGCGCGGTCGAGAACGTTCTAGCCCCTTTACGGATTGTTTCACGAATCGGCCATAACCAGGCCAAATCAATATGTGCATGACCTACAGCACTTAGGGTTAAGACCGGATCTCCCCCTTGAAGACTGAGCTGTTCATGCGTTTGTCTCTTCGCCAGTCGGATACGCTCTTCCGAGAATTCGGTCAGCTGCAAGGACACTTCATAGAGTGTCTGGTAGATCCTTTCCTTGCGGGCTGTTCCTTGTGGGAGATGTTCTGCCGTCTCCAATAGAACCTCGGTGTCGTAGTACAAACTGCGAATGTCTTCCCGGCAGACTGCGATAACAGCCTCTCTCAGAGAACCGCCCTGATACTTGCCAAACAAATCGTTATTGCCTGCTTCTGCCCATACTTCGATTTCATCTCCGCTGATACTTGCCTCACAGAGCTGAACGACTCGCTTGCCAGGCAAGCCCAAGGAGAAGTCAAATTCGGAGTTAATAGTCGTCAACCCCTGTACTGGCGTTCCTTCATGGTCGACAAGACATAGTTCGCCACTGACGTCCAACAAAAGAACGATGCTCTCATGACTGCTGAGTTTATGGGATGGGGTTTTGCCTGTGAAACGGAACCAGGCACAGTCCCATAGCTCTCCCCAGCGTTCTCCTGGATGGAGCGTAACTTCCGTTCCCGACATCCGTGATTCATAGGATACGGGCTCTGGCGTAACCCACGCCTTTACTTCCAACTCGGTAATCGGCTTATAAATTTCTTCTCGAAGTTTGTTTAACATCTGCCTTAATCGTTCCGGTCTGATCGGTTCGTATGGCATGTTCGTTGCTCCTCTCTGTTACGGTGATAGGGCTAAGAAATCAGGAAGACCATCTCACATGTACCTCTGCATGGTTTTCAATCCCATGCTCGTATTGAACAAGCACGGTCTGAGAATCCGGATCCCATTCCCAAGCTGCGGATACCGCTTGACCTTGAACAATGTAATGGACAGATACAGGCTTCACCTTGCAATACAGCCGTGCGGTTGCTTGCAGACGGGCAGGTCCTTTCGCCGAAAATTGAAAACCTGCACCCGATTCGGACAAAGATTCGATTCGGGAGGAAGCCGCGATAAGGGAAACCTCTCCATTCGTTGGACGTCCTGCCTCAACATCATAGAGCAGCGCATGTTCTCCAGGTTTCAGAACCACCTGGCTTAGTACAGAGAGCTTCGAATCGAACAAATCCACCACCGGGCCGGGTATGACCAGGAATTCTTCGCTTACCGACTCATTCAAAGCAGATGCGATAATGTAAGGGCCGCGCCTGATTTGGAAATACGGTCTCGGGTGCCACTGGATCGCTGGTGGGTTAAGCTCGGCAATGATATCTTGAACCGATTGACGAAGGCGATCAGCTCCTGCCCTGGATCGTGTAAATTCGGCAGGGTGTTCGTTCAGCCAGACCATCCCTCCCTTGCCTATCCGGTGGACGCCGCCCACTTTCTCCTTCAGACCAATCTGCTCGAACAAATGCTCACGCGGGGAATGATACTTGGTTCCAGACCTTCCCTCTTCCTGATCCAGATTCCACCACGCGCGAATATCATGATAGGGGTCACTGTCATCGCCAACGTAAATCAGCGCCCCGCCATCCTGCACCCACTGTGCCAGCACATAATGAACATCCGGATACTGCGGCTTGATAAACTCATAGCTCAGGACAAGCACATCGTAGGGCGCAAGATAACCCGGATACCGCCGCACATTATCTAGTAAAAGGGGACGAACCGGCACGCCGTGTTTTAGCAGTGGAAGCGCAAGACCATAAAAAGGAGAGAAATCAAGCAGTTCGGTATCTCCCTCTTCTTGAAACCCTTCAGGATCTGTTCCATCATACTTTCCTGGATTAGGCGCCTCTGGGTCCGGCTTCATTCGCTGAAACATCGCTGAATCGGCAATAAGAACACCAACCTGCAGCGGATTCTTATCCGTTTCGGTCACATTCTGGTCCAGGTTACCCAGCGTATGCATGACCTGAAGCAGCGTTGTTGCATAGTCTGCGGGGATTCTCTCCTTGCCGGAACCTTCTTCCGTAGGGGAAGTCCCTTGAAAGATCCTTCGCGGCCATGGCGCGACTTCGTAATGGGCAACCCCGGGATGCAGAAGCGAGGCGACAACCGTCTTTAGATAGTTCTGTTTATAATCCGCCCAGGTGTAATTCGGATTATCCTCGATCGGATCATGCAGAAACCACATGCGTCTGTCGGTTCCGCGTACCAGTTCCTGCATCACGCCATATTCAAGGTAAGCGGTTTCAAATGTACGTTCCTTGCGAACCCCTTCATACACATTGGCTGTACGCGATGTCCCTGTCCAGATCTGTGCTATGTATCCATCAATGGAAGCCAGCTCAACAAGTTGGGATTGCGGACTGACGATTCGCCACTGCGTGTAATTGATGAGACTGTGTGTTGGAACGTAGAAGCGGAGGACACGGCCATATCGCTGCAGTGCATAATCCTTCATCTCGGCACATAACCGATCAAGGGCCCGGGTATATAAATAGGCTTTTAATTTGGACGCTCGATATTGGGCATCCGGCGATGCATGCGGCGGAATCCAGGATTCCTTGTAATACAATTGCCATTCCCTCTTAAAAGCTTCGGAATACCCACCATTCACCCAGAATTCAGGCTCTTCCAGATGGATAGCCTCAACACCAGCATCTACAGCAATTCGAATGCGCTCGGCGAGATAACGCCCGAACGAAATGGTCGGTACCATGTACGGAATAACCGGTTTATTCCCATGAAGAATCATCTGCTGGTGACGATCCGTCTGAGCCTCATCCCAGTGGGGTATACCATCTACCTCGCCATCAAGGTAATCGTTGTATTCTCCCCAGGCAACCCCGGTCATGAGATGCACAATATATCCTTTGTCTTTCCACTGCTTGATACGTTCCGGCATGGATTCGTCGATGCCATAAACCATTACAAAGTCAGTCTGCAAATCATAGTCGGGATGATACGGAGCTGATTCCTGAAATCCGGTGCGCTCTTCCTTTCGGTCTCGGGACACATTCTAACCCCCTTGTGAGATTGGTTTGGACTGTGTTGTATGATTATCCATCATTTTCTAGACTATAATATATGGATTGAATATATTCAATATGTTTTTTATAAAATAAAAAACCTTCCCGTCATTGACGGAGAAGGTTCTCATGTGCATCCATATCAGGTTTGAGGAGCTTTGCCAGTGGTCTGGCGTATCATAAGTTCAGGTTCAATCAGTATTTTACTATAACCTTTCGTTTCTTCATGCCCATGCAGCACTTCAAGTAATTTAACCGCAGCCTGGTATCCCATATCTCGTTCAAACTGATTCACATGGGTGAAAATGCTGAATTCCTCCACAATGGATGTGGGATCGTCGAAGCTTACGATGGATACATCTTCAGGTACCCGAAGCCCTGCTTGCTTCGCCATTTGATAAATCTGCACTCCAAGCCTTCCGTTGAGCGAAATGTATGCCGTGACCATGCGGTTCACAATATACCTGTACAAGGGGTGGGATTCCGCATCTTTTAGCACACTTAAAGGTTGGAAATCTGTAATCATATGGGCCGGATTAATTAACGAACCTTTGCCTTTCAATGCCTCAATATAACCTTCGATCCGCTCCTGAACCGTGACAGTTTGCAGTGGCGAATCCGAACAGATGGCGATATCGCGGTGCCCAAGCTCCCATAGATGCTCTACGGCCAGTTTTGTACCGCGTCGTCCATCCGCCGCAATATAGTTTGTCTCGACACCAGGCAAATAGCGGTCGATCAGTACAAAAGGAAAACCGGAAAGCTTCATGCCAAGGATCTCCTCGTTATAGTTTTCCTCATCGACAGGAAAAATTAACAGCCCTTCAGCGCCAAGTGCCTTCAGTTCCTTGATGGCATCCTTTTCTTTATCCAGCCTGCCTTGTGTAAACATGACCATGCTGCGATAACCTTTTTCGCCAAGGGCCTGTTCAATTCCCTCAACAAGTCTGATGGCAAAGTAATCATGGATTGAAGGCATAACTACACCGACCATCCCGGTGGCTAGTGAACCTTCTCTTCCCTTCGATGCAATCGTCGTTGCTCGCGGCGCAACTGCGATATCGTTTTCTTCCGCCACAAAACTCCCCTTGCCAGGCACCCTGTCGATCAACTTTTCATTCGCTAATCCGGTCAAGGCATTGGCCACGGTGATTTTGCTGACCTGGAACTGATCCATCAGTTCCTTTTCTGTCGGTATGCGATCGCCGGGTTTCATCTTTTCTGTAGTAATAATATGTCTGACATAGTCCTGGATTTGCTGATACAACGGAATTCGTTCGTTTGTACTCATTCGGATCACATCACCAATTCATTCGTAATATTTGAGATATATAATATATCCTTTCATAAGCAAGCGCAATAAACAAGCTGAACTTAACCGCAGTATACTACAACTCTTCCAGGTAAAAATCAGGATTGGAATGTCGCTTCCCCTTAAAAAAAATAGGAAGTTTTGTCGAAACCCTTGCAATAACATATATGAATATATTTAATATATCTTGAAATGAAGTGTGTGTCTGGCTTTCGGCCGCAAAAGGAGGATGAGATAACTGAGGGATGCACATGCTCTTATTTCTGACTACAAACAAGGAGTGAGATCGCCATGGCTCGTAGATTCAAGATGGTCTGTTTAGCCTTTCTATGTGCTTTTTCCTTAACTGCTGGAGCGGCGTCTGCTTCGGAAACCGCGGTTCAAACCACAAAGCCTGTGGATTCCAAAGCAAACCGGGAACTACCCCGTTTCAAGAAGCCGAAACATCTGGATGCTGCTGATATCTATGATGCGCCAGGTGATATCAAATTGCTCTTTGCAACGCTGCAGGGGATCGTTAACAGGAAACAACCACGGATTTATCTGATCGAATCCCAGGAAGAAGGTAAAATGACCTGGCTCAATGATCTCAATGTGCCCTATACGCTTCATCAGGACTACTGGGAAGTATTCTCGGCATACCGCAACGATATCAAAGGCATGATTGTGTATGACCCGAAGTTGCCTGATTCAATTAATGTGGCCACCACGCTGGCTGGTCTGAAAGATGCAGTTGTTGCCAGTCCAGAGCTTGCTGCCCAATTATCCAAAGCCCCATATAAACTGAAAATCCTTGATGATCTGCAGGGGAAGTTCAGCAGCCGGCTTGATGCTTATACCTGGCAATATGAGAATCTGTGGAAGAAAACGACCCACCAGATGTTAGTCGGACTCGCTCCGGATACAGCGATTCGAATCCCATCCGGCCTCCCGGAGTCCTTTGTGACCATTGCTGAGGAAGAGCAGCCCGTACGTGATGCCAGCAACCGAGACACATACTCCCTTGACCTCTCTTCCCTACTTGGCAATTCCGAGGTATACCTTCGGTTTGATGACGCCATTACTCAGGATGGCTGGGGACCCGCCGTGCATGAAGTTACAGTGAAGGCAGATGGCAAAGTTATTGCAAACTTTGTTGCAGGCACCCCCGAAGAAGAAGCATTTCTGTATGACAGACAGAATTCCAAGGTTGCTGAGGGTCAAGGCGGTCATCGATTCGCTGATAATGGCAATTATTTTGTGTATGAATTCAGTCCTCCTGCCGGAACGAATGAACTGACGGCTGAAGTGGACATGTGGAACCAGTATAAGGTATCCGCTGGGAATATCCGTCCTCTCTCTGCAGAGCAGCGTGAACCCTATGGTTATTTACGAGACTATGCGGTTGCCAACAAAGCGATGGTGTTTTGGCTTGACTCCAATGTACCTGAGCAAAAAGCTCTATTTGAAAAAATCATGTCTGATGTAAAATCGGGAACTCCCTACCTGGGCTGGTTCAGCAATGATGTGGAAGGTGAATTCAGCTCCGTTGAGATTGCCTCCCGTTACGGCGTTTACGTACTCGCTGCCGACTGGTTCAGTAATCTGACTGTGTTCTCGGGAACCGAGCCGAAGTTCAAGCCAGTCAAAAAAGCTCCACGTCCCCAGTTGGAGAACAAAATTTATGTAACGTATACCTTCACCGAAGGCGATAATTTTCAGTACAACCAGCATCGCATGCGAGTGATGTGGGACGATCCGGCGCGAGGCAAAGTTCCACTCAACTGGACGTCAAGCCCGCTTCTCTATGAGGGCGCACCAGCGATATTGAATCATTATGTAAATACGGCGACTGCCAATGATCTGCTGATTGCCGGACCATCCGGTGCGGGATATTTCTATCCAGGTGCATGGCCTGATTCGAGCTTCCGGCAATTTTTGCAACAAACCGAAAAATACCTCAAAAAGACTGGCATGACGATCTCGTATGTTTTAAACCGGGAAGACAGCGAAAATATACCACTCACCCCATTTAAAGCAAGCGCTTACGAGAAGGACTATCATTCGCCAGGTCTATTCATTAGTTATGAAGATAAGTATGGGGTTGAAATCGTTGGCAAGAGTCTGCCCGTCTCTACGATTCGCGGGATAAGTACGGCACAGGATGGGTTACAGGTGCTCAATGAAGCAAAATCGAACTGGGATGGGAAATCGCCGTTGTTCGTTTCTCTTGGATTGCTTGCCTGGAGCATGACTCCATCCGATGCACTTGCAATCACCGAAGAGCTGGGAGGAGAATTTGAAGTGGTTCGAGCGGATGACTATTTCTCCCTCATTCGAGAAAGTAAGCAATTGCCTGCGATCAAATAGTCTTCAACCTTCATGCGGCATAGTACTCCAACGCTTAAAAGCATCGTAACCCTAATTGGGCTACGATGCTTCTTTTCCGTTTTACGACCACCCGGACTGCTCATGGTCAAAAGGTCTCAACCAAACGCTTATTTTAACTGCTGCTATTTTTGATGTTTTCCTGGCTTGGAATGTGCACCTGCCTCCAGTTTAGCAGCTGCCTCCAGCAGAAAAACGCCGCTTAGCTGAGCCGTAAGATGGAGCGGATTCTGGGCGGGTTGACCCCACGCCTGACCGAATAATCCATTGTTCCGGCTGCCCTTCCATAACGCATCTGCGTTCCGGAAGATCGCTTTCTTCAGAGCTTTGTTATGCCTGGCATCATACAGCTCCACCATGTAACGGATCAATATGCCTTTGAACAAGGCACCATCTCCATCCCCATCCTCTAGGAAAATCCCCGTTTTCTCATTCGTCAAGGACTTCAGGGAGCCTGCTGCTGTCTTCTCTGCATCCTGCAAATACACCTGATCTCCCGTAGTCCGGTAGAGCTCCACTCCAGCACCTATAAATGTGCCCTGGTTATAGGTGAAGATCCAAGCTTCATTCACATCAAGAGTACCGTCTTCACGCAGGACCAAGCCGTCTGCGACGAGTCCTGTTTGCGGATTAACGAGATAGCGTTTTTCCCATTCGTATATTTTTTGAGCCCATTCCAGATCCTGAGGATCACCAAAACGCTCATACAGCCTGGCTGCCAGAATCGAAGCCGGACCACTTGAACACGCATTACGGTTGTATCGCTGGTCCTTCTTCCAAGCCATGCCTCCCAAATCATCCTCCCACCAGGCTGTCTTGATATCTGCCCAGAGCTCCAGCACGTAATCTTTCATTTCTTCACTGCCTGTGGCATCGTATAGACGGAGAGCAGCAAGAGCGAGCCATTCCATATCATCATAAAATTCATTATGAAGCGAACCATTGCGTTCAATAATACTCCGCACCAGTTCTTCCGCCCGTTCCGTATACGCCTCGTCTCCTGTTCGTTCGTATCCGTCTACCAGTGCATCAACCGCATGAGCTTTCCACCAATAATTCAGAGGCTTTTCACCTTCCGGTGTCGAAGGATAAGCGTTATTCATCATTTGTGCTTCATCGTTCCAGTAATATTCATCCAGTTTCTCTTGCGCCCACTGCGCTTGACTGGCATAGTGCTTTTTGCCTCCACCACTTGCACCCATCGTAGTGACTAAAATAATACTGAGGACCACAGTAAGACTTACGATTTTCTTCTTTCGCATTCGAATACCCTTCCTTTCTTAAAAGTCATCAGATTATTCCTTCACTGCCCCGAGGACGATACCGTGAATCAAATAACGCTGTAGAAAAGGATAGATTAAAAGTATGGGAATCATGGAGACCAGAATTTTGGCAGAATTCAAAGTCGTGTTCGAAATTTTATTGTACTGCTGCAGCTGTTCAACAGAGAGATTCTGCATTTGGTCTCGCGTGAGACTAAGCCGCTGCAGGTAAGTCTGAAGCGGTATTTTGGAGCTGTCGTTTATGAGAATGATTCCGTCAAAGAAGTTATTCCAATGTCCAACGATGACAAATAACATAATGGTCGCGAGACTCGGCATGGAAATCGGGATGAAGATGTTAAGCAGAATTTTGATCGGACCCGCTCCGTCAATAAAGGCAGCTTCCTCAAGTTCCTTGGGTATGCCTTTGAAGAAGTTCATGAGAAGAATCACATTGAATACGGGTACCGCACCTGGTAAAACCAGCGCCCAGATGCTGTTAATCAGCCCTAGCTTGCTAATTACCATGTACCAAGGAACAATCCCTCCGCTGAATAACATTGTAAACACGATAATCCACATGTAAGTGTTCCGGGATCTGAACTGTGAAATACTGCGTGACAAGGGATAGGCCATCAGAATGGTCAAAATCATATTGATCGCACCGCCAAGCACCACTCGTTCAACCGAAATCAGAAACGCATTCCAGAACTTCGTATCTTTCAAAATCTGTGCGTAGGATGAGAAGTTCAGCTCCACCGGAAGAAAGTAAACCCGGCCTGCATTAACTGCCGTACTGCTGCTGATGGAAACCATAATCGTATTTACAATCGGGGCCAGGGACATGAAAGTAATCAGGATCAACGTGAACATAATCAATAGTCGGGATAGCCTGGAACCGAGTGTTTTGGATTGAATCATGCTAGCCCTCCTAGAAAATTCTGTACCCCGCATACTTGGAAGCCAGTTTATACGAAATGACAATCAGAACAAAGCTGATGACCGATTTCATCAAACCAATGGCTGTTGCGAACGAATACTGCATATTGATCAGACCCATACGGTACACAAAGGTATCAATAATATCACCCGTTTCATATACGAGCGGATTATACAGGTTAAACACCTGATCGAATCCGGCATTGAGTACGTTTCCAAGACTCAATGTACCCAGCAGGATAATGGTTGGGAACATGCCTGGCAGCGTAATGTGGAGCGTCTGCTTCCAACGATTCGCACCATCCATGGCAGCGGATTCATACAAGGCAGGGTTAATTGCCGTTAGTGCCGCCAGATAGACTATGGTTCCATAACCGAACTCCTTCCAGGTATCCGTTACAATCAGCAGCGGTCTGAACCAATCGTTGCTTGCCAGAAACATAATGCGTTCCAAACCGAGAAGCTCAAGGAAATTGTTAATCATGCCGTCAAAAGAAAATATCATGGTCAGCATCGTGCCCAAGACAACCCATGACATAAAATGCGGTAAGTACACAATCGTTTGAATCGAACTCTTGAACACTTTCAGACGAACCTCATTAAGCAGAAGGGCGAATACAATAGGGACAATTAATCCCAGCACAATTTTCCCGACCGCAATGACCAGCGTGTTGATAAAAATCTGCTTCGCGTCCGGCAGTTGAAACATATAGGTGAAGTTGCTAAGCCCGGCCCATTTGGAACCGAATATGCCTTTGGCAGGAATGAACTTCTGAAACGCCATGATTACGCCGAACATAGGCACAATCGAGAAAATAAACAGCATCACCATGCCAGGCAGCAGCATAAAATGATAGGTCATCTCGTCAAATCGCTTACGTTTCTTCTTGACTGAGCGTAGTTCCCTTTTGGGTGGTATCGTCGTTTCTGCTTGCGCCATTGCCTTCTCACCTCCATCTTGCTCTATCTATAGGCAGCTCATATGGCTAAAGGAAGGTGCGGAAGTCTGGTATCAGGCTTCCGCTATGCTGCGTTCCTGCTTCACACAGTCTGCATTACCTTTGAGCCATCTCGTTGACTTCCTCCGTAATCTCATCTCCGCCTGTACGCTTCCATGTATCGACAAACGTATCAAATTCATCAATAGGCGCTTGCCCCATAATGATCTTGAGAATTGTTTCCTCTTCCAGCTTTTGCAGGTTCGCCCATTTCAGCTTCATCGTCTCTGTCGTCCCGTAAAAGCCTGCAGGAGTCACTTCCAGATTGGGATTATTCGCTTCTCGCTGTCCTTCAATTCGAGATAGATATTCGCCATAGGTGTTGACGTCAACGTCATTGCCTTTCTCTTTGAATTCCTGATAAGCCTTGAACGAGACAACCCGATCTTCCTGAACGGCAGAAGCATCTCCAGACTCATCGGCTTTTATGAGATCTTCGTAATAGCGCTTCAGCACATCGTCATAATCGACCTGCATTGGAATCTGAGTAGGATCGTTATTCCAGCGGCTCGCATCCGTCAACATCTCATCGGGATGTTCCTTCTTGTAGTTGATTGCATCTTCCGTTAAGGAATACAGAAAGTCCGTCGTCAGATTGACCGATTTCATTATGGCTTCAGGATGGGCAAAATTCTTGTTCACGACAACGATTCCTCCCCCTACAGGATCCTGACGAATCGTTCTGAACTTGCCCTCCTGATCCAGCGGTGCAGATACCGCGACCCATACGGCTTCGGGATTTTGCTTGATGGAATCCTTGTAATTGGTATAGCCGATCCACCATGGATTAAAGACCATTCCTGCCTGCCCGTTGATCACCAGTGCTTCCTTCTCTTCACTCGACCGGACGGCAAATTGCTTATCAATCAAGCCTTCTTTGTACATGGAGCTAACCTCAGCGAGTGCCTGCTTCATCTCAGGCTGAACGGATCCGTATACCACCTGACCATCTTTCTCGATCCAATTCGTTGGAAATGCGCCATGCGTAGCGAACATCGGGCTAAAATTCATCGCATTCGAATCCATCACCATACCCACCGTCTTGCCTGTGCCAGATACGTCCTTTTCCACAAATGTTCTGGCGAGATTCCACACATCTTCGGCGGTTTCCGGCAGCTTGGCACCCACCTTATCTACCCAATCCTTCCGAATCCACAGCAATTGGTGCTGATTACCGATGTTTGTCATCGGAAGCCCCATAATTTTGCCATCGACTTTCACCTGATCGAGCAGCAAATCGCCGTAGGAAGCATAGATGTTCTTCACGCCTTCAGATGCTGTCTTCTCATAGACCTCTGTCATATCGGCGATCAGATCATTATCTACTAATTGATTAAATATCTCCCGGCTAACTAACATAACGTCAGGCAATTCACCCGTAGTCATGGACAACGACAGCTTCTGATCCATATCATCTGTTTCCCAAGCCACCTTCGCTTTGACATTCACCCGATCTTCTACATACCGAGTGGCCAAATTGTTCTCAATGGTGTCACCCGGAGGCAGGTTATTCACATGATTGGTATTACGGCCGATCGTGAACTCGACTGGCGTCTCATATTTGCCGTAAGGTTCGTAGTCCTGCTCGGATATCTGCGGCTGTGCGTTATCGCTGTTCCCCCCGCTGCAGCCACTGAATACAACCAGCACCATACAGGCCATCAGCAGTGAAGCGATCTTGCTGCGTTTGTGCATCCTGTCATCCCCTTTATGTGATTTACTTGAATAACCAAATTGTATGCGTTTCCATTTTTCGCGTATATGCCATTTTTTTCGGATATGTATCACTTTTTTCATGACCTCAACTATCTTGTTAGCCTTGTCATTTTTATCACGGAAACCAAATAAGCGGCTGCCGAAGCAACCGCCTTTATTTCTTAGCATTTTATTTGAAATATTCCTGCTGCTTACGGTGGAGATGCCGGAATCACCATGGATACTTCTGTTCCGCAACCGGGTTCACTACGAATAACGAGCCCATAGTCCTTCCCGTAATAGAGCTTCAATCGGTCATTAACATTGCGCACACCGCAGCCTCCATTTTCACTGGTTAACAGCTGTGTGATCTGCTGTGAGGTCATGCCTACGCCATTATCCGTAACAGCCAATCTGATGCCTTCACTCACTCGGTGAACTGTAATTCGAATGCTGTAATCCTTCGCCGCTGCCTCTACAAAACCATGCTTAATGGCATTTTCCACAATAGGCTGCAGTACAAAATGAATGATTTGTTCCAGCTGTACCGCTTCGTCAACATCGTAATCCACGTCAAACAGACCATCATTCATAATGAGCTGCAAGTCCAGATAAGCCTTAATATGCTGAATCTCAGCCTCAATCGTGGTCATATGCCTTCCTTGATTCAACGTCGTTCTGTAGAAACGTGCTAACGCAGATACCATATAGCTTGTTTCAATATCAGCCTTCTTCTCGGCCCTCCATCTGATAAATGAGAGTGTATTATACAGAAAATGAGGATTAATCTGACTAATCAGCCTGTTATATTCACTTTCCTTCTTGGCGATCTCGGCGCGATAGACCTGGGAGATCAGACTGTTGATCCTTCTGAGCATTTTCCCGATCCCATTCGTCAGCTCACCAAATTCATCACGGGAGGAGCTCTGAATAATTACATCCAGATTGTTTCGTTCCACCTTGTCGACTTTGGTCTTGAGGCGAAGAATTCGGCGTGTAAAGTTAGTAGAGATGATATATATCAGCAGAAAGGTAATGATCAGACTGAGGATGATGACGAATAGCGTGATTTGAAAAATGCTCATTGCATTCGCGTAGGCATTGGTATTCAGCAAATTGTAATAGATCGTCCAGCCATTGCTGGCAAGGGATCGACTTAAACTCAGGTCTGTTATTTCCCTTTTCTCCAAATCAACTGCACCAATCTGCTTTCTGTTGTCCTGAAAAATGATATGTTGTTCCGGATCTTCCATATGAACGGATACATGCTCAGACAGATTATCCAGATCTCCAAAAATGCTGTCATGCTGTATGGATATGACCATAAAGTTGCTGTCTTTGGGATTGCTGATCAGTTCCTGGACCAGGTAGAGCTTCTCTCCGTCCACAATCCAGCGTCTGCCCCGAAAACCATCGTACCACGCCTTGCTCCTGAGCTCCCCTATGGGCAAAATGTTATTGCGAATTCCAAGCAGTTCTCCCGAGGTGTAGAAGGTGATCCCTTCAATATCATCGTCCATCAATTTGATGTTCGAGATCAACGGCTCCATAATATCGCGAAAATCCAGGTACATCTGATAATAATTTTCATCATAGTTTTTGGTGAATATCTGAGAGAAATCCCGATTGAGTACGATAAACTCACTTAATGTATTGTAACGATTGATTTTGTAATCCATAATGCTGGCTACCTGCTCCAGGCTTGCTTCAGCTTCGCTTCGCAGCTCTTTCATCTGAATACGGTAGGATTGAATGAAGGAGAGCAGTCCCAGCAAAAGAATCGGAATGAGGGCAATGACCAGATGAGACAGCAATAATTTGTTGCGGAACCTGATATCATTGAACCTGCTCTTGATCCACCCGATCATGAAGCACCCCGCACTCTCTGAACTGTAACGGACTAACGCCGAACCTGGTTTTGAACAGCTTGGCAAAATATGAATGATTGTCGATGCCGACAGCCACTGCCACATCATTAATTTTCATATTGGAGTGAACAAGCAGATGGCTCGCACGGCTCAACCGGTAATCCGTGAGATATTTGGAGAAGTTCTCTCCGGTTTCTTTCTTAAACAGAATGCTTAAATATCCTGGGGACAGGTAGACGTCGTGGGCTGCTTCTGTTAGGGAGATATCTTTCTGATAATGATCCTTCACATAGTCCTTCACCTGCCGGATCACCTTCATTTCCATCGTTTCAGGCTCAGGCTTCCCAGCGTAAGGACTTATTTTCGTAATATCCACCATCACCTGCAAAAACTCTTCCTTCATAAGTGGTTTGAGCAAATAATTGACGACACCGAGCCTTAGGGCACTGCGTGCGTATTCAAACTCATCGTATCCGCTGCAAATAACGATATCGATATGTTGCTGTGTTTTGCGTGCGATCCTGCTAAGTTCAAGTCCGTCCATAAGCGGCATTTTGACATCGGTAATCAAAATATCAATTGCATTTTGTATCAATAGCTGCTCTGCTTTCTTTCCGTTCTCCGCTTCCATGATGTGAAAAGGAAATCCATACAGGCTGATCAAATCCTTGATCCCTTCTCTTTGAACACACTCATCATCCACAACAAGAACATTAAACATCCAGACATCTCCTTTGCGCGTGAAAGTGAGAGGATAATCAGCAACAATATCTGTTCGTTATTCATGGGTTGTCAGTTACAACGTAGTATATCATAGAATGAAGAAAGGGCTTTCATTTATATGCGTAATTTCATATCCGTGTCTTATCCAATAAAAAAAGCCGCTATTTAAGCGACTTCTCCTCTTATGATGATCCATAATTCATTCATTGTCTAACTCATTCTGTTGAACTGACCTGAAAGCTTCGTTTAGGATCCATGGATTGCCTTTTCCATAACAAAATCATCCATCACAAATCCATTGCCGATATCCGCAACCTGTTCCCGGACAGTCCGGAACCCTTTTTTCTCATAGACCGCAATACTTGAATCGTTATGGCGATTGACCGTCAACCAGATCAGGTTAATGCCTCGTTCTATACATTGCTGCTCCAGAAAAGCGAACGCCAGGCTGGCGTAGCCTTGCCCTCTGTGTTCCTTGCCGATATAAAACTTGCTCAGGAACATTTTGCCTTCTTCTACTCTTACAGACATGTATCCGACAGGCGAATTATCACGCTGCATGAAATAATATTCATAGCCCTGCTTTTGAATTTGTTCTGTAACAGCTGATACCGATTGGTATTGTTGAATCATGTAATCAATCTGTTCAAGCGTAATGATGGATACGTAGTATTCCTGCCAAATCTCGGCGGCCAATCGGGACAACTCTGCGATCTCTTCGGGTGTACTAACTTTCGGAAAGATAAGATTCATGGTCAGCCTGCCTTTCTTAGCTCTCTATCAAATTCATTCAGACTCCCTACATCGTATCAAATATTCCGATAGAATGTTAGCCACTCCTATGTTAGAATCTTTGCACCTTTACGTATTTAATATCGGTATCTCGCGGAGCAGATCTCTCATATGAATCGCATCCCAAGGCATATGCTCGGTGATCCCCAGACCTACGACCTCAGTTTCTTCAGACAGCTCCTTAAGCAAATGCAGAAGTTGAGGTAACTGCATGGTTCCAGCAGGTGAGAAAACATACGGTTCGTTAGGGTTAGCAAATAGTAGAGAGCGAAATTTTTGGGGGTCCAGCACATCCAGATCCACGTGAATGGCAAGATGTTTGATTCCACTTTCTCTAATCCATTTCTTAATCACTTCTGTGCTGCTCGAGAGCTCTTCTGTTCCGGCTGTTTTGATTCCCAGTCTTTGAATGACTTCTGTATCGGATTCCTCAGAATATACACCCATTCTTTCAAATGCTTCCGAAATCACTTCCATCTCTTGTTCTGTAGGAACTGCCAATCCCGCCATAAAGATATTTTCGGGCTTCAAAGGAACCTTCACATGTCTCGAGAACTCCTCGTCTCCCTCACCCAGAAGATTCCCGAGTGGCAGCGTATGTCCGTTATCATAGCCAACATATCGAACCAGATCACTGTGAGCATCGATCCAAATTAACCCAAGGTCCCCTCCATATCGTTCGTTAAGATAGGCAAAGGGTGCTTGTTCGACCAAACAGTCGCCGCCAAACATAACAATGCGATCCGGCTTGTGAGCCTGGATAATATGCTCGGCAGCCTCCAGCTGTTCCAGCAGTTGTGTTCTTCCATTCATGCCGTTTTCCTTCACAAGTGGTGTTCCATCATAAGCATGAACGGGTACCTTAATAAGCGGTTGATCATTATCTGGTGCCAGCCAGGCTAGAAGTTCGGCTCCAAAAGAATAGTCAGGATTGTTGCCCCCCTGCCATTGCGGCATAAGCAAGCGTATTGTTTTTGTAGACATGTGATACTCTCCTTTACTTGAAAGTAAGGCTAGTATAAACTGAACGAAAATATAATCGTAGTACGCACTTTAATGATAGGTACTACCCGGAAGGATAGTGTACATATGAGCATGGCTGACTATAAAGGTAAAGTGAAGAACATTCAGGATACCCCTTTTGGTTATACGGTGTCTGTCATCGGAGGTAAATGGAAGATGGTGATCCTCTACCTTTTGGCTGAAGGTCAAACCGTTCGATTCAATGACTTGAAGAGGCAAATTGGAGCGATAACCTATAAAATGCTAAGTTCACAACTCAAAGAGTTGGAAGCCGATGGTCTGGTGAACCGGAAGGAGTACCCGCAAGTTCCACCCAAGGTCGAGTACAGTCTCACCGCCAAAGCAGAGAGCTTGCTGCCAATTATGGAAGAGTTATGTGAATGGGGAGTTAGGAATCAACCATAACTCGTATGTAGCGATTCAATGATTCCCTTGTTTGCCATTCACTGTTGAACCTTCCCCACGTCCACTGGTTCAATCGGAACAAACAAAAACGGGTTTCCTTTTAAAAATTCTCTGATTAATGCTTGGGCGTACGGTTGTTCATTCATAAGATTTGACGTTTCTTCTGGATTAGAGGCGTGATGACAGTAATTTTCAATCATGAACATAATGAAAAAACATTCCAAGTCTCGAAGATAATCTGTTCCCAGTTTTCTCACATTCTCGTATCCTTGGATAAAAGTCATTCGTTCTCTGGGATAAAGTCCAATTAAGCTGCCTGCCAGATCATAGAGAAAATAGCCAAAGCCGCATCTTCCAAAATCGATTGCATACGGTAAACCATCCTTGAAAACGATGTTATCGGCGTGCAAATCAGCATGAATCATTCCGTAGTTTTGTTCATTTTTGTCCATATCAGCAAGTCTACTTAATATTTTCTCGACAGCATGTTGATATTCCGTCCAGGCTTGATCGGACAAAAATCGGTTATAATAGCGCTCTAGCTTCACCAGCTCATTTCGAAAAGCGTCTGCTCCCCAGACCGGACGTACGAAGTTGGAAGGTAAGGTAAAGCCCGAAACAGCTTCATGAAGCTTTGCCATCATTTCTCCCATTCTAGTAACAATATCTCCCGTCATTTCACCCTTTACATGCTCCCCTTTCACCCATTTCATCACCGTAACATACGGTCGTCTATATCCCTCAATCGTATCTATCTCTATTACATAAGAGCCTGTAAGGGAATAGACCCCCACTGGGACATCAATGCCTTCCACTGCATCCAAGGAATGAAGAAATAGAAGTTCGGATTGTATTTCTTCCTTGCTCCAACGATCGGAATGAATCCGAAGCAAATAAGAATCGGGTGTACTTGTTTCAACTTTGTACGTGATCGTATCGGATAAGTGTATAAATTGAATGCGTTCCCACGCCAGATCATACTGCTGTAATGCAGTCAGTGCCACATTTCTGGCTCTAGCCAGCAGAGATTTCCTTTCTTCCATGGTGTCATAGCCAAAAAAATCCTTCATGTACTTCTTCACTCCTCTTCACTCGTTAAATTGGTCATGTTCCTCTTATGATAATTATAGGTATCCTTTTGTTTGGGATATAGGTAACGTTTCATTAGAAACTGATTTTTACCTGTCAGGAGGATTCATTTATTCCTCAAACCATGAGAAAAACCATGACATTAGGACTGTCATGGTTTTAATTTTATATAAATAGTTCAGAGTTCTAGTACCGTTACAAGCTCGCCATGACACACTTCACCGTTCTCATTAAAGCCTAAGCTCTCATATAACTTCTTCGCAGCCAGGTTATCTGGGCTATAGGGAATCCAACATAGTTTGGCCGGACCGGCCGGAAAAGTGCGAATGAATTCAATTACCTCCAGCATTGCCGCACGGCCATATCCTTTATTCTGGTGTTGCTTGTCGATCATGAGTCGTAATATACAGTAGTTATTATCAGCGATGTTGGGGAGATCATAACCAGTAATTCCATACGTAATCATAACAAACCCAACAGGTTGCTCATCTGCGTAGATTGCAAATGGAAAAGGCGAACCTCCATTGGTCGCTAAAACATAACAGGAAGCTACACTTGAAAGATTGGATGCCACATATTTTTGCTGCTCTTCTGCAACCTCCAAGTTAAAGATGGTACGTCGGTTTTCCAATGTAACCTTTCTAAGCGTAATCACGATTGATTAATCCCTCCCTTACGGAATGTCAGATCTTATTGAACTGTATACTACGTCCATGTCTGAAAGAATCTCCTTTTCACTTCTAACTTATTGTGCTGTGCCCATTGGTGAAGCTGCAGCAACCCTTCTCGCTCTTCATTCTTATCAAAAAAGAAACATAAATCCATCGGCACTAACCACCGGCCATGCAGCTTGAAACCAATTCTGTGGTTATTCATGTAGATACACTTGATTTGAGAAGCTTCGAATTTCTTTCCCTTCGAGGAAACAACGTAATCTGTTCCGAACGTAAACGTTAGTTTCGTAAATAACATTTTTAACAGCACAATGATATAAGTCCAAACGTATATGGTAAAAAACGCGAGAAAAATCGTAGACCATCGCTCATCGCTCCTGTTAAGACTAACAAAAAAATAAATTCCCAACATGGACATGGTTATCAAATTCCGTTTCACTCTTGAATAAACCGTATTAAATGTTCTCTCCACACTCCCGTTCCTTTCCACCTAAAATTCCCACCGCAAGATTCAATCCTCTCAAATGATAACCCATAATACACCAATAAAGATATAATTTTATAAATGGAACGGAATAAGTAACCTTCTCAGTACTGACAATTACGATTCCGAATTCATGAAACGAAGTAATTCGGCCTGTATTCATTTCAACCTTCAAATTTCTATGTCTAAAACAAAGAAAGCCGCCATATCGGCGACTTCTTCTACAATCATATGCACAATAGATAATCCACATTCTACGTTGTTATGTCGTTTCTTTTCTATTATCGATCTTTCCTTACTCTATTTCGCACCAGCCTGAACCAGAATCTCCTCGATTTCCTTGAAGCCCTTTTTCTTGGCATGACTCAGAGGCGATACACCATCACCATCCGCAAGATTCACATCTGCTCCATGGTCAATGAGCAGCTGGATCGTTTCCTGCTGCCGTGTATTCCCATCATTCAACAGAATCGCTTCAAGCAATGCCGTCCAGCCTAATCGATTCACATGATTCACATCAACTGAGGTTTGAGTCAGAAGCTCCCGTATCACATCCACATATCCGTGCTCTGCAGCGGGAATCAGCGCTGTTCCTCCATATCGATTCGTCATTGCTGGGTCGGCTCCCGCCTCTATCGTGAGCTTCAAAATATCCAAGTAACCTTCAGCGCCAGCGTACAGAAACGGGTTATTCTTCATATCGTCCTGAATGTTAACATCTGCTCCAGCCTTAATCAGCAATTGAGCTGATGCCAGATCCTTGTTGTAGGTCGCAATCATCGCAGCTGTTCTTCCGCGATCATCTTGAGCATTGATATCGACCCCCTCTTGGATTAGTCTTTCGATCCTCTCAGGGTCTGAATCCTCCGCTGCCTCTAGAAGCTGTTCATTCAGGGACGTTGCCTGCTCCTCCACTCTGGAGTTGTCATTTACTGCCGGAGCACAGCCTTGGACGACGAACACCGTGCTGATTAGAATAGCGATCAATATTGACTTGCTCATACTGCCTCCTTACTGTAGCGTTACGGTAATCTCTGAAGCGACACTCCAATCCCCCACTGGGCTGACTTCATAGGTCGTGTCTGGATTTAACTTGCCATCGTTAACGAGGTCGAAAACTCCAGTTGCGCCTTTCCGGCTTGAATATTTGTAGGTTGCCGTCAGGGTGTCACCGCTCGGGGAGGTTAACGTTACGCTTCGGCCCGAAAACAGCTCATCCCCAGGATCTTGTGCAAGTGTAACTTCAATGGAGGTTTCACTCACCGCTTGTGCACTTGCAACTTGCAGCGCATCAAATGATTGTGCCGTGAATGTTGCCTTATCGATATTCGCCCAATCCGAAGATACGGTATATTGGACACCGGATTGCAACGTTTGTCCTTCAGGCAATCTGAACTTCGGTTCTTGTTTGCCGTCAGTTGATTGTGTAAACGGAACGTATCTGGCAACGATCGGTTCTCCGCCTTCCGGCGTAATGATCACTTGTCTTGCCTGCATAGATGAGATAATCTGATACGTTTGTCCTCCAGCTTGTTCCTGGTCGTCCAGCACGAAAGCATTTGCCCCTCGGCCACCGCTGTAAGCCGAAATAATATAGCCATAATCAACGACACCGTTTTCCCGCAATGCTTCAATCTCGAACGTATCGTTCGTGACTTGACTAACCTTCGTCATATTTAATTTTGTTCCACTGCCTTCGAAGGAACCCACATCTTGTCCTTTATAAGTAAGGTCATATACCTCACCAGCTTTTTGAACAGATGTTGGAACGATATAAGTTGCAATGGATCCTGTTTTCAGGCGAGGCATATTGGTTAATGTCAATCCGCCACTTAGCGCAAAATCGGTTTGTGCTTTGGCAAATACTTCATCTGCTGCTGTGAGTGGTTTATCAAAAGTCACAATCAACGTAATGGCATTCAGTGATCGTACACTCTCAATCTTAGCCTGCTCTGAAGGAATGGCCTGGCGGGCCGTATTCAGCAGCACTGCTGTTTCGCCGCGAGTAGACGACCCATTCTCGGCATAGAACGTGCTCATCCATTGGTGAACGGATTTCACGTCACGCTGCATCGCTTTGGATACAACCTGCACAAGTTCTGCATCGGATACATGGCTTTGCGGATTGAATTGACCCTCATTTGCCTCCATGATGCCCAGTTCAACGAGCTTCGTTGCATAAGTTGCATACCATGCAGCCGGATTAACGTCCGATAATTCTACGCTATCTCCCGTCTTGTTTTCCAAACTAAAGGTTTTATACACTAGTGAAGCTAGTTCTGCGCGGGTAATGGCTCTTTGTTCACCCATGGATTGATCGGCATATCCGTTCATGATTCCCAAGCTGTTCAGTTCCTTGATGGCAGTGTCGATCTGCTGACTGCTAAGCTGTGCCGTTGTTGCGGCAACGTTTGTAACGTATGTAGCTGCATGTACTTGGTTCGCAGCAAGCGGGAATACTGCTGTACCTAATGCAGTTATAGTCAGAAATGCAGCGATTTTTCGGGTTGTCGGATTCATGGTTGAATTCCTCCTCTATAGGTTGTTCTTGCCTGTATCTATAGAATAGAGGACAAAAAGAAACTCCCAAGGTCAAAATGATTAACAAAATATAAACAGAAACTAATTTTTCCCGAAACTTAAACGGTAAACCGGTAGCCCGCCCCCCATACGGTCTCAATGTAATCCGGATTTTTGGGATTGGTCTCCAGCTTACCGCGCAGCTTGCGAATATGAACCGTAACGGTTGCGATATCTCCGCTGGAATCCATACCCCAGATCCGTTCAAACAGATCGGATTTGCTGAACACACGGTTCGGATGACTCGCCAAGAACACAAGCAGATCGAATTCCTTGGTTGTAATCCCGATCTCTTCCCCGTTCAAGAAAACGCGGCGCGATCCTTTGTCGATATGCAGACCGCGAATGTGAATCTCATCCTGCTCAACGGGTTTGCTCATGCCCAGCAGTCTCTCGTAGCGGGTTAGATGAGCCTTTGCTCTAGCAACCAACTCGCTTGGGCTGAACGGTTTTGTAATAAAATCATCGACCCCCAAATTAAAGGTTCTGATCTTGTCTATCTCTTCTTTTTTGGCTGAGACGACAAGAATCGGTACTTCCTTCACCTCACGAATACGTCTGCAGCATTCGAAGCCGTCTAGCCCTGGAAGCATCAGGTCAACAATGATCAAACTGTAATCTCCATTCAGAGCCAGCTTCAGGCCTTCCTCTCCGTTATGACAGAGCTCCACCGTAAATCCGTTAAGCTCAAAATAATCCCGTTCCAGTTCGGCAATTGTTGTTTCGTCCTCAATGATTAATATACTTGTCACTGCCGCTACTCCCCCTTGTCCATAAGCCTTTTCAATTGAATATAAATCGTTGTACCTTCACCAGCCACACTATCTGCCCAAATGAATCCTCCGTGTCCATCGATAATCTGACGGGCAATCGCAAGTCCTAGTCCACTTCCTCCTGTCGAGGAATTGCGAGATTGCTCTGCACGATAGAAACGCTCGAAGATGTGTGGCAGCGCCTCTTCCGGTATTCCCTTGCCGTTATCCTTAAACGCCATCGTAATCCATTCGTTATCTGCTTGAAGTGTAATGCCGAATCGTTTGTGTTCATTCTCCATGTACTTCAGTGCGTTATCGACTATGTTGACGACAGTACGTTTTAATTTGTCGAGATCTACGGAAGCCATAACTGGACCTGACGACTGGTTATCCCAATCGAGTGCCACCCCGTTATCCTCCAGATCGTATCTAAGTTCATCAATGCTGTCTTCAAGGAAATCAACAAGGTCAACGACCTTGAACAGGAAAGGCTCCTGATTTAAATCCAGCTTGGAATAGAGGAACAACTCGTCCACCAACTTATCCATGCTGACTGCCTTCGAATGAATGATATTAACATAAGTCTCCATTTTCTCCGGTGTATTTGCCACTCCATCACGAATCCCTTCAATATAACCTTTAATGTTGGTGATCGGTGTCCGGAGATCGTGCGAAATGTTGGAGATAAGCTCTTTGCGATTCACTTCGTCCTGCTGCCTTAGTTCATTGGAACGCTGCAGTTGGTTCCGCATGCTCTCAAACGCTTCGCTGAGCTGGCCAACCTCGTCATTGGAATGAAGCTGGAGCTTGAAGGAGAGATTCCCTTCCTTAATCTGCTCTGCGGAGTTCTTCAGCTGATTCAATGGTTTAATGAAGCTGCGAGTAATCCAGCGGAACAGCAGCAGATTTGCAATAATGAGCACCCCGATGAGCAGGAGTGACATCACGGGCAGCAGCTTACGGGTCAGTTCGGCAAAAGGACTCCGTTCACGAATGACGAAGATGCTTCCCCGTTCCCCGTCCGTATACTTAAAGTCAAATTTGGCATAGGCATAGAAGCGTTCTCCAATATTAAATGTACTGCGTATCTGATAGTTGTTCAGATCATAAGCAGGCAGTGCCTGCTTCAGTTCAGGCTGGTTGAAGGTCAGCGATTCGAAGATCTGGCTGTTCTCACGTCTGACATAGAGGCCTGACTTCTCGGCTCGAAGTTTCATGTCGTATTCACGCAGCAAATCTTTGTTTTGCAGTTCGTCCGGTTCATTTTTGGCCATAAACTTCATCTCTTGAAAGATCGATTCTCCCTGTTCAGTCAGGGGGTTGATCTGATAATGAACCTTATAAATATCACGAAAGCTCTGCAGATCCCCTGTTGCCGCAATCGTGTACAGACTTGCCGTAAGCAGGATAAACAGCAGACTTATCACGAGCATGCCCGTGAAGGACAGCAGCATCTTTATTCGAATGGACATGGGTTCCCCTTTATAAGTATGGTATAGGATTAGTTAGTGCACATGTTAACACAAGATGGATTCAATTGCCCAGATGCAAAAAAGCCAATATGGAAAGCTCTCCATATCGGCTTTGCTATAATTTTATCATCCCATCATGCAGATTTAACTGTCTTCCACGAATCTCAAGTTAACAAGCAGTAACCAGATACGTGTTCTCAGCTTTCATTACAGCATAGGAGATTACTGCGAAACTTCAATGTTCTTGATCACCTTGGCTGGATTTCCTCCAACAACTACATTGTCCGGAACGTCCTTGGTTACCACAGCCCCGGATGCAATGACTACATTATTGCCAATGGTGACTCCAGGATTAATGATCGCTCGTCCGCCTACCCACACGTTGTCTCCGATTGTTACCGGCTTACCATATTCAGGGCCTTCATTTCTCTCCACAGGATCAATCGGGTGTGTCGCCGTATAAATATGAACTCCTGGACCAAACAAGCAGTGACTGCCGATTCTCACCTCACACACATCCAGGATGGTGCAATCAAAATTGGTGTAGAAGTGATCACCCACATGGATATTGTAGCCATAATCAAACCGGATGTTAGGCTCCATGCCTAAATGCTCACCCGTTGATCCCAGCAACTTTTTCAGGATATCTGTTCGAAGTTCCTCATCCGTTTCGGTACTCTGATTATACATACGAGTCATCCGTCTGGCGTACGCTCGATCCCGCGTCAGTTCAGTGTCCCAAGCTTGATAGAGCTCTCCAGCGAGCATCTTCTGTTTTTCCGTTTTCGTATCCATATATCCAGCATCCCTCTCCGTATTGTAATTGTGTTCGTTACCTCCGTTTTTCCACAACCTGCAGCGAATATGAGAGGCTTTCCAGAGTCATTGATATTAATCCAAACATATAATTCTCATCTGGGTCATTCAATAGCCTCATCTGAGGCATATGCATCTCTGGTATGTACTTCAAGCATTCTTTCCGGATAATCTCTACATCCTCCGGCTGTACCAACGTGCCAGTCAATGCAAGGGTCTCGGGGTTCATTACAGCAATCAGACTGGATACAGCACGTGCAGCAATCGAATGAAATGTATCCCGATTATGGAGTAATCTGAACTGCTCATCATGGGAGAGACCGAATGGCAAAAAGGCGATCTCCCCGGCAAACTGGGTATTCCCCCTGTGAATATGCCCATCAATCATGATTCCTGCACCTGGTAAGGAGCCTTCAATGAAGGTCGCGACAATGATAGACTCCTCATCTTCGTATTCCTGTTCCTGATATAGACCGTACACCGTCAGGTTCATGTCGTTCTCTATAATAACTTCGAGGCCATGTCTTTCTCGGATGGAATCGGCCAATGGAACATTGACCAGGTTCGGGATATCCGACACATTAATGATGCCTTGATGAACTGCACCGGGGACTCCGATACCCACAGCTCGGATCTGCGGATGGTTATCGACGAGGCGATCCAGGAGCTGCATGATGAAGCCTTCATTCATTTGATCCGTTTCCGTATGCAATACCCCTTTTTCCACAGTTTCCCCTGCCAAATTAGTCACGCCATACGTGATGGAGTGATGACTGATTCCTGCCTTCACGATGAGACACACGATGTAGGCATAATTTTCGTTGTACTTATAAATCTGAGCGGGTCTGCCCCCACTCGATTCCTCCATATCCAGTTCCACAAGTTCACCTGCGTTCATGAGGTCAATTAATATGCTGCGGCAGGTAGCGACACTCAACCCTGTTGCTTGTGCAACCATGGATTTGGTACCTTGTCTCATTGTCTTTAATGTTTGCCGCACCAATTCCTCATTCATCTTCTTCACTCGCATGGTGTTGTTCGTAATAGGTCCTTTTGTAATCCTTCTCACCTCTCAAACTTATAAAAATACTTTCGTTAAGTATTAACATAAGTGATTTTCACAACTCTGTCCACAAATTTTATCAACTATCGTCTTAACAAAACGAATCGCTTCCTTTTGTGCAAAATTACACTTTGGGTAAAATTGCACATTGGGCAATGAGTTGATATGATAGAACCATTCATAAATCCTTTATAGGAACTGGAGGTGAAATAATTTGAAACAAAGCTTGCGTGCCATTAAAAAGGAAGCGACTGCAAGTGCCCTCTCTGAAGCTGCATTCCAACTCGCATTAGAGCATGGAATGGACGGGTTTGTGGTTGAGGATGTTGTGCAGCGTGCCGGATACTCAAGAAGAACGTTCGCCAATCATTTCTCCTGTAAGGAAGAAGCCGTCGTCATGGCCGGTGAGCACTTTCACAGGATGGAGGAATACTTCGAAATGATCAGTCAGCTGCCTGAGGATACAACACCGCTGGAGGTGATGTACCAGTTCATTAAGATGCAGTTGACTGAAGAAGTTCTTCGCCGAATTTATCAGATTTTGGAACTGTCAAAGACCTATCCAAGCTTAATGCCTCATACACTCACCCTGCTGAACCGCTTGCAAAACGGTGCTAAATTGATGTTAAGTGAACTATTCGAAGATCGTTACCCGGCGGGCTATAATCACTTTCTTGCTGGCGCTGTTTGTGCGGCAATTATCCCTATGCTGGATGGAAGTGTACACGTACAGCTTCCCGGGCTTCCTTCAGGAGATAAGGAGGAAGAATCTATTTCATTCGATGAGTATATCGATTCGATGTTTACGTATTTGCGAGATGGATTTTAGAAAAAGGCGAACATTAGAGATAGAAGGAGAGAAATCAATTCGATGTCAAAATTACTCTACAGGCTGGGGAAAACGGCCTACGACAAACCTTGGTATTTCATTATGGGTTGGATTTTGGTGCTCGGTATTGTCGGAACTGCGCTTGGCATAAACGGTGTGCACGTGTCTTCAGACATCAAACTTGAAGGAACCGCATCCCAGAACGTCTTGGACAAATTGGAGAAGGAGCTTCCCCAAGCCTCTGGTGGTCAGGGCAGCGTAATCTTTAATATCCCTGAAGGCGAGCGTTTGGATACGCCTGAGAATTTGGCAGCCATCAGTAAGGCCGTAAGTGAAGTTTACAAACTGGATTATGTTATTAACCCTGCTGAGCTCGCTGCTGCTAGTGGCGCGGATGCTCCAGCTATGCAGCAACAGGCCAGTCAAAGTGCTGCTGGAGCAGGCGAGCAAAGTGCGGATCCAAGCAACCTGCCTCCTTATGGACCACTCATGATTGAAGGAATGCCAGTACCTGGCGTGTTGATCTCAAATGCTGGAGATGTTGCGCTGTTCCAGTTCCAATTCACAGTGCAGCAAAACTCCCTGCCTAAAGGTGTCACGGATTCGGTTGTGAATGCAGTAAGCGAAGCCGAACAAGGTACAAACATCTCGGTTTTGCCAAGTGATTCCCTGAAAGAAGTGGGCATACCGATTGGAACCAACGAAATCTACGGATTGGTCATTGCGGCAATTGTGCTATTCATGACACTGGGATCCGTTGTTGCCGCAGGTTTGCCGATTGTCATTGCCCTGTTTGGGGTTGCGGCTGGTGTTGGTGGAGCATTTGCAGTCTCCAACTTTGTCAGCATGACATCCTTTACGCCTGTACTCGCTCTCATGATCGGGCTTGCTGTTGGTATTGACTATGCATTATTCATTGTCAATCGTCAGCGTAGACTTATTTTCGACCAGAACCTGAATGCCCGAGAAGCGGCCAGCAGAGCTGTTGGAACAGCAGGCAGTGCGGTATTCTTTGCTGGATTAACGGTGATCATTGCACTTTGTGGAATGTTGGTTATCGGTATCACCTTCCTGAGCATGATGGCTATCGTTGCCTCGGTTACCGTACTGTTCAGCGTACTGATTGCCCTTACGCTTCTCCCGGCATTGCTGGGTCTCCTGGGTGAGCGCATCTGTTCTCGTAAAGCAAGAGAGAAAAATCAGGCCAATGCACACAAAAAATCCAACGGGTTTGCAAATCGCTGGATCTCTGGTGTCGTTAAATTCCGCTGGCTTGTCATTGTAGCTGTTATTGTCGTTCTGGGTACGGCTGCAATCCCGGTTGCCAAAATGGAACTGGGGATGCCTTCTGGCGCTACCGCTAACCTGGATACGACTGCACGGCAAAGCTACGATGCCATTACAAAAGGTTTTGGTGAAGGATTCAACGGTCCCCTGCTCATTGTTGCGGAACCTACGGACGCTTCCCAAACCGTATCATTACAAACATTGGGCGCTATCGCCCAGGATCTGCAACAATTCGAACATGTCTCTGTCGTCACACCAGCAGGTGTGAGTGAAGATGGCAAAATGGCCATTCTAAGTCTCATTCCAGATTCGGGTCCAACCGATGCAGCAACCAAACAGCTGGTTGAAGAATTGCGTTCTCCTGACTCTACCATTGCAACCAATCACGATATGAAGCTTGGCGTTACCGGACTTACAGCAGTCAATATTGACATGTCAGCGAAATTGGCTGAAGTCTTCCCGGTATATATCGGAATCATCGTTATTTTGTCTCTGGTCATCCTGCTTCTGGTCTTCCGCTCCATCCTGGTTCCGATCAAGGCAACGATTGGATTCCTGCTTAGTATTCTGGCTACATTCGGTCTGACCACTGCCGTATTCCAGTGGGGTTGGGCGAAGGCGTTGTTTGATTTTGACACGGGCGGTCCTCTGCTCAGTTTCATTCCAATCATGGTAACAGGAATTCTCTACGGTCTGGCCATGGATTATCAGGTCTTCCTTGTTTCTTCGATGAGAGAATCCTATGTGCACGGAAATCGTGGTAACCAAAGCGTTATGAATGGCTATCAGATGGCCAGCCGCGTTGTGGTTGCAGCTGCCATTATCATGGTTTCCGTATTTGCAGGCTTTATTTTCACACATGATATTATGATTAAGCAGATCGGATTCGCCTTGGCCTTGGGCATTCTGATTGATGCATTCGTTGTTCGGATGGCGCTGGTTCCTGCAATCATGTCTCTCTTTGGTGATAAAGCCTGGTGGCTGCCAAAATGGCTGGATCGCTCGCTTCCCAACCTCGATGTTGAAGGTGACAAGCTCATTGCTGAACTGAATGCAAAGGAAAAACAGCAAGTCAAATAGGATAGGATTTCACCTGTCTATTGCGTCATTACTTGACTAATTAAGTACGTTATATACACAACGTTTGTTGTATTTATTATTCGTTCTCAAACCCGAATAAAGCACTTTCTTGGCCATCACTTGTCATGCGACAAGCTTAAAAAGGCCTTGAAGGTGCTTTATTTATGTGCATTTTTTGTACTCGGATAAGCAATATTTTATTCAATTCAATTATTTATAACGTGTTCACAGAGTATGTTTGTTCATTACTTCAACCATTTCAATTCACTCGCTGATGCACCAGGTCTTTCTGAAAAGCCAGAACTCTGTCCCAGTCTCCACTAAATATCGGAATGCTGTAATACCCTACCCTTTCATAAAGCGCTGCAGCTTCTGGCTGAAGTGGCCCTGTCTGAAGCTTCAGATTGGTATAACCAAATTCCGCAGCAAGGCGCTCGGCTTCCGCAAGTATGGCCTGAGCAACGCCTTTTCGACGATAACCGGGCCTGGTGAACATACGCTTCACCTCAACGGATTGATCATCCAGCGGCCTAATGGCTCCGCACCCTACCGGATACCCATCCAGTCTGGCTACAATAAAAGCAGCACGAGGCGCTTCGACATCCGATGGTTGAAAGCCTGCAGTCCCATCCCCGCCGTATAACAAGCCCAGCTCACTGCTTAATTCCCGGATTAACTGTACTGAATCCTCACTGCGTACGTCCTCAGCAGCCGCTTGTACAACCAACGACATATGCCAAATCCCCTTTACTCTATTGGTTTTATTGGTATTACGGATGTGTCTAAAATAACACCTGTTGATCCCAGCGTCAATCATTCCATTGATAGATCTTTTGTATAAGCAAAAAATTATTTCAACCATACAAAAACAGCAATAATTACTACGATCACCACGCCTGTACCGATCCATCCCAGACTGCTGGCCAGTTCCCCCAAATTACCGAATTGAGCACGATCCAATCCGTTCTTGAACGTACCCGCAGCATGATCACGCTGCTCTTCTCGTTGTAGTCGCTCTCTGATCATCTCGGGAGTTTCTTGATCTTTATTCATCATTTCCCCTCCATTGGTTCAGATCGAATACATACTCTCATCAGAGTCAATGTTTGTGTATACATTTAGGCAATCATACCATATGGAGTAAACTTCCAATTCTTTTTCAACCGATCTCCGCACTTCTGATATAGCTTCAAGCTATATCTAGATATAATTTAATGGAATTACGTTATAACTTCACAACTGTGATAACTTTTCTGTAGCACATTTGAAGAGGGGTTATGAAGATGACTAAAAGCAGTGTATTGGGTTACCCGCGAATTGGCGCTGATCGGGAATGGAAAAAAGCTCTGGAAGCCTTCTGGTCAGGCAAGCTGGATGAAGCCTCGTTTCACACCCGTTTACAGGAGATTCGATTAGACCATTTGCGCAAGCTGCATGATCAAGGAATCGACCTCATTCCAGTCAACGACTTCAGTTATTATGATCACATTCTTGATACTGCGGTGATGTTCGGGATCGTTCCCAAACGATTTACATATGATGGCGGGGTCGTTCCTTTGTCCGTATATTATGGCATCGCACGAGGCACCAAGGATGCTGCAGCCAGCGAAATGACGAAATGGTTTAACACCAACTATCATTATATTGTCCCGGAGCTGAATGATGTAACTCCCGTACTTACCGAAAATAAACCTCTTATCGCTTATCGCGAAGCCAAAGAGAAGCTCGGGATTGAAGGCAAGCCGGTGATCGTCGGACCTTTAACCTTCCTGAAGCTCTCCAAAGGTTATGACAAATCCGAGACGGAGACCTGGCTGGAACGTTTGCTTCCACTCTACACGCAGGTGCTTCAGGAACTTGCAGAAGAAGGTGTACAGTGGGTCCAGATGGACGAACCTGTTCTGGTTACGGAATTAAGCAAGGATGACTTACAGCTTCTGCAAAACATCTATACGACGTTTGCAGCCGCAGTCCCTAACTTGAACATTTTATTACAGACTTACTTTGAATCTGTGGAGAATTATAGCGACATTATTACCCTTCCGGTTCAAGGAATTGGACTGGATTTCGTCCATGGGCTCTCGGGCAACCTGCAATCCATTAAGACCAATGGCTTCCCCGCTGATAAGGTTTTGGGCGCTGGCATTATTGATGGTCGCGGAATCTGGAAGGCTTCACTTCAAGAGAAACTGTCCCTGCTTGATGTGCTGATTGAACAGGTCGCACCTGAACGTCTCATTGTACAATCGTCCTGCAGTCTGCTGCATGTGCCTGTTACGACAGAACGCGAATCGAACCTCGACCCTGCGCTCAAGAGCTCGCTCGCCTTTGCAGATGAGAAGCTGAAGGAAGTTGCTCTTCTGACAGAAGCATGCACATCAAGACACGCCGACATTCTGGAGTCGATTGCTCATGCAGATCAGGCGCTGCTGCCTCTTAAGCAGTCACAAGAACGTAATCGCATTGACGTGCAGCAGGCTGTTGCAGAACTGCGTATACAAGAGCCAGTGCGCTCCCTCCCGTTCGCTAAACGTTATATTGCTCAGCAGGAAAAATGGAAGCTGCCTCTTTTTCCAACAACCACGATCGGCAGTTTTCCTCAATCGGCAGAGGTACGCAAGACGCGGCAGCTATGGCGCAAGAGTGAGTTGAGCAATGAGCAATATGCCCAATTTATTCGCGAGCAAATTGATGCCTGGATTCAAATTCAGGAAGAGATTGGACTCGATGTTCTTGTTCACGGGGAGTTTGAGCGTACAGATATGGTGGAATTTTTCGGTGAGAAACTCGCAGGATTTGCCTTCACCCAGTATGGCTGGGTCCAATCCTACGGTTCCCGTTGTGTAAAACCACCGATCATTTTCGGTGACGTGGCGTTTGTTGAGGCAATGACGGTTGAAGAAACCAAGTACGCTCAGTCCCAGACCCAGCGACCGGTAAAAGGCATGCTGACCGGACCGATCACCATTATGAACTGGTCCTTTGTCCGAGATGATATTCCGCGCGAGCACATTGCTTATCAGCTGGCCTATGCGCTCAGACAGGAAGTGGAGGCTCTCGAACAGGCGGGTATTGGCATGATCCAGGTGGATGAACCTGCTGTTCGTGAAGGCCTTCCACTTAAGCAAAATGAGCAAGCCGATTATCTGGCCTGGGCGGTCAAAGCTTTCCGCATCTCCACATGTACGGTACAAGAAACAACGCAAATTCATACCCATATGTGTTACTGTGAATTCCATGACATGATCGATTCCATTGAAGCCATGGATGCTGATGTTATCTCCATAGAAACATCACGAAGTCACGGCGAGCTCATTCACAGCTTTGAATTAAATACGTACAAACTCGGCATAGGCTTGGGTGTGTACGATATCCATAGTCCTCGTATCCCGAGCGTGGAAGAAATGACAACCATGATTGAGCGCGCCCTGCGTGTGCTGGATCCCAAGTTGTTCTGGATTAATCCCGATTGCGGCCTGAAAACCCGTGGACATGAAGAAACAGTTGCTTCCTTGCGCAACATGGTTCAGGCGACCCAAATTGCTCGTGAACAACATCATGCCATCAAAGCGGTATAAATTGAAAAAGCAGGACGCCCCTCCTTCATATGGGGTGTCCTGCTCTTTTTCATTTCGTGCTTTTTTCAGAAGCCTTCAGTCCAGTTAACCTTAGCCCTGTAAAAAATCAATCAATGCAGCATTAAATTGTTCAGGGTGAGTCGCATTAAACCCGTGTGGTCCACCTTCTACAACCACCAGACGGCTGCCAGGGATCGATTCATGGGTGCGTTGTCCACTCACTTCCAATGGAACGATGGCATCGGAATCACCATGGATAACCAGTGTCGGAATATTGAATTTCTCCAGATCCTGACGGAAATCGGTAAGAGCAAAGGCAGCAATACAATCCAATGTTCCTTTAGGGGAAGCCAGAGCTGCGATATCCCGGTTATAGATGCGGAATGGTTCGCTCACGAGGTCCTTACGGTCTCCTGCAGTGAAAAAGTTAGTTGTGAAGCCATCCAGGAATGCGAGGCGATCCCCTTTTACGCCATTTTGGAATTCTGCAATCGTTGCATCATCCAATCCACCTTGAGGATTGTCTTCCGTTATATATAGATAAGGGGGCACTGCTCCGGCAAACACGGCTTTGGAAACACGTTCTGTTCCGTAAGTTCCGACATAGCGAGCTACCTCGCCGCCTCCCATGGAGAACCCGACCAGTGTAACATCGTGCAGATCAAGGTGCAGAATCAATTTATGTAAATCCGAAGCAAAGGTATCATATTCATAACCATCCCAAGGCTGGGAAGACTGGCCAAAGCCGCGACGGTCATACGTAATAACCCGGTAGCCTGCTTCGATCAGGGCAGGTACTTGCTTCTCCCAGGATCGTCCGCTCAAAGGCCATCCATGAATAAGGATGATGGGTTTTCCCGCGCCATGATCTTCATAGTACAGTTCGATTGGTTGTGCATTCTCTTCGCCTACATTTACTTTAGCCAAGGAAAATCCCTCCGTTAGTTATTATATTTTTGTTTGTTACTATTTAAATGTTACATATGTAAATGTGAATTGTCAATCGTACCCAAGTATTAAATGGAGTATGCCATTTGAACTGAATGCAGCAAAAAACCTTCGAAATGCCACCTTTCATTCCAGCAAAAAAGCCGCCTACTAGGCGACTTATCATGCAAACATATTTTCTATTTCTGTGCGTATATATTGCTTGTCATGTTTAATGTGCGTTACTGGTTGCTGAGCCAGGTGCTGGTGCTCTATGCAAAGCTACACGTACACAGGTTATTCCCCATGTAACCAGTGCAATCAACATAAGGTTAATCACGATTGAACTCACTGGCGCTCTGCTATAGATGAGTCGGACGTATCCCCGAACAGCGTTGGATGCGGGCAGGAAATCCCCGATGTGACGATAGAATGGTGTGAGCATTTCGGTTGCGATAATGTTGCCAGCTGTCATGAGCTGGAAAGGAATCATGGCTACGTTAAACAGTGCTCCCAATCCACCAAACAGTACAAATGACATTTGAGTCAGGCATACGCAGGCAATATATACGAGAATATGGAATCCCCACATTTGCCAGAAGGAAGCGACAGGTGTGACAAACAGCATGGCTACAGTCGTTATAATGAGAGGCGCTACGATACACACCATCAATAACAGAAGCTGTCTGGCCCAGAAAATGTTCCATCGGTCGTACTTGTGGCTAAGGATCATGGTTGACAGATTCAATTGAATATTCATGGTCATCACTGCGATATATGTGATAAATCCAAGGATCATAGGCAGCATGCTGAGTGCAAAATTGGTGATGTTGTTAGACTTGACCACATTTGTCGTGACCACTTCTTTTTGAACGATTCCTGTTAGCTGAGCGCCTACGCTGGCAGATATCCCTTCAGCCGAACCCTCCAGTATGGATCTGGAAACTTCCGAAGCGGCCTGATTCACATAATACGTTAATTGCCCCTCCCCTTTGTCCAGATTCGCAGCGAACTCGGCAGGAATGCTTACAATCATGCCAATATCCCCATCATTCATGACTTGCTCCGCTTCTTTAAGAGATGCATAGTTCTCTGTTTGGAAAGGGACTGTTTCCTGAATGATCTTTTCTATTTGCTGTCCATTCTCGCCGTCCGAGTTAATAATACCTATTTTAAGTTGGTCCACTCGTTCCGTTGCTCCGTTGTATCCCGTTAACCAGACAATGGTGAATATCAATGGAACAACCAAAGCAAAGACCAATCCGATCTTGGTTTGCAGAATCTTCATAAAATCCTTTAGTACTGAAAAAACAGACATGTATTTCTCTCCTTCTTGGATATGGCTCCAATATCAAATTAATAGGCTAGCATATAATAGGCTATGCATGTATATCCGCAAAAAAAGTCAGCTGACGAATCAGCTGGAGATTCCTTCATAAATTTTGTTGAGCAGTACGGTAAGTTGTTCTGCCCCTTCCGGGGTAATTAACTCTCTCAAGGACTGATCCATATCATTCATTAGAGGAACTACCTGTAAATAAAGCTCTTTTCCTTCCTCGGAAAGCCGCAGCAGGATGGCTCGCCGATCAACAGGATCAGTGCTTCGAATAATAAGATCCTTATGTTCCAATCGTTCCAATGTCTTGCCGACACTCGTTTGATCTTTCCCATGAAGTTCGGATAACTTCTTCTGTGTAATGCCTTCGTTCTGATACAGTTGTTCAAGCATCCCGAATTGTTCAGGGGTAATGCCGTAATCCTGCAGCAGATGGGTAACTCTTTTTTTGTGGACAAAGTACGTTCTGGATAATAACAATCCAATGGGATCTTTCTCTTGATGAGTTGACATCAGGTTAAGCCCTCCCCGAAATACTAGCATAGCCTATTAATATTCTTTATGAAGAATATCCCTAATTTGAACCTTTGTCAATCTAATGTTTCTGAGTCCTACGCCCTACTCGGTTAAAATGAAAAAGCCGCCATAATGGCGGCTACGCTGTTCTTGGGTTGAACAGAGATCAGATATTTTACTCAAAGCGATACGTCCAGAATGCTTCTCTGCCGAATCTGCGCTGGATTTCTTCGTCATCCAATTTTCGGTTGCCGACAAGCTCTGCAGCCTGAAATTGCGAACGGTGAGCCTGAATGGCTCCCATTTTTTGTTCCAGATATCCCCTTACATCAACATGTACATCTGGCTTTCCGATGGCCTGCTCATGGTTTTTGGAGAAGGCTACACAATATACGATAGGTCTCTCTTCTGCCGGCAGCCGGGAAATAGTCCGTATGACTGAAGCACCCGTAGCATCATGATCGGGATGCACGCTGTAACCTGGGTAAAAGGTAAATACGATGGTTGGTTTAAGTTCCTCTATCAAATCCATAATGCGGCTATCGAGCAGATGTGCATCCTCGAATTCGATCATCTTGTCGTGAAAACCAAGCATTCTCAAGTCCTGAATACCAATCGCCTGAGCAGACTCTTCGAGCTCCACCTTGCGGATCGAAGGCAGAGTGACCCTGTTCGCAAATGGCGGAATGCCCATATTGCGCCCCATCTCGCCTAAAGTCAGGCAGGCATACGTAACATACGCACCGCCATCAATATATTTCGCGAGCGTTCCGGCAACGGAAAAGGCCTCGTCGTCAGGATGGGGATATATTACTAAAATGCGTTCATTTTCGTGTGACTTATTGTTCATGCTGTTTCGATCCTCCGCTTCCATCAGAAACTCTCCCGACTAAGTTGGAAGGCCACAACCAATTTTCCCTGACTGTCATGACCAGCCAAAATCAGTCGATCCTTCTCATTTTCATCAATATGGGTAAGGCCTTCCGCATAAACCCAACCCGTCGTCGTTTTTAAGCCTACCCGGTATGGGTTCGTGCCTGAAATGGATCCCTGTGTGTACCGAATGGCCGCATTGGAAATGAAAGCCGAGGCAGGGTGACGTGTGCTATCGTAGTGATTGGCGTACGCACCTGTCGTCATTTCGAGGTGTAAGTATAAATCCTGATCAATGAAACCATTGAGCCGGGCTTGGACATCTTGAGGTTGTATAAGTTGCATAGTGATCTCCTTATGTGGTCTAAAAGATAAATACTTCATCCATTTTACCATATGTCCATGGGTAAATAACAATTCGTAATCACCTGACCGCTTACATTCATCAGTGAGCACTACTATGTCTTCTAAATGAGCCTCTAAGTAAATAGGTTTATTGCATTCCTTATGCTGTATACGTATCGAATTCCGCAGTGAAGGTAATTGTGGTCCCACGCTCAGTCAGATCTTCCGCTGCAATAGCAATTTCACCATTCATTAACTGTACAATTCGATGACATATTGCCAATCCAAGACCTGTACCTTCCGTCCGGCGAGTAACACTGTTATCCACTCGGTGAAATGGCTTGAACAACTGATTCCGTTTATCCTGAGGAATTCCGATCCCTGTATCCCTGACCGTAAAATGAAGCCTGACCTTACCAGCATCTGTGATGAGCAATCTGGCCTCCAGGGAAATATCACCTTCATCCGTGAATTTCACGGCGTTCCCCAGCAAATTAAGAATTACCTGTCTGAATCTTCCATCATCCCCCATCAGAATCTCTGGAATATCCGGATCAATGGAAACATGAACTTGCAGTTTCTTATTCAGAATTCCAACCCTAAGAATATCCAGCGTATCCGCTACGGCTTCCCTGATGCTAAAGGCTTCCTTCAGAAGCTGTTCATGATTTGAATCCAATTTGCTGAAATCCAGAATATCATTGACGATGCGCAGCAGAGACTTCCCGCTTTTTTGCAGTGTGGCCACATATTCCTTCTGCTTATCGGTAAGATCGGTTGATGCCAACAGATCCGTGATTCCCATCACGCCATTCATCGGGGTCCGTATCTCGTGATTCATGGTAGTGATAAACTCGCTCTTCACCTGGTTGGCCATTTCCATGGCTTCCTTTTCGATTAAGAGATGCTTCTGTTCGTTAAGCAATCTTCTCTGTACTGAAAGTGAAGGAAATACGACCTCGTCCGAGGGCAGATGGCTATATAAGGGTGATTTTACAAATTCCACGTCAGTCATCATGTACTCATGCTCTCTCATCATCTTAAGCTGTAATGACGAAGAAATGGCAGATGCGTTATATGCACATACAGATACCATTCCAAATTCACGGGCTACACCGCAAGTTTGCCGCTCATAATTGACCAAATTCCCCTGGATCTTGTCTTCGCTATGCTCCCCCCACGTCATAACATTGGCCCACGTACGAATGGACATGTTATTCTCTTGTACCGTCCCCATTACTTGATGAAAATGATTGAGAATATGCTGAAAACTAAAATCCCCTCGTGATCCGTAATACTCCACATTGTTAGCATAATGAAGATACTGAAGCTGGTCACCGGAAATAAAATCGTTAAGCTTGTTATAAATGTCAAGATATGTGTCTGCTTCTTCTATCAATAAGATGTGATGACCTTGGTCTATACCCGTGAGAATATAGGATACCGCATTATCAACATAACGATCGAAATCCTCGAACAAATAAATGATATGGCCTCCATCCGTGACACTGGTCAACGAATTTAACGGTACTGCTTGTTTGTTCATATAAGGACTCCTCGAATCTTGCTTTTATTTTCTACTATAAAGGATATGGATTCATACGTCACATTTATTATGGAAAAAATACGAAACTGTCGACATCATCGAAAAAAGCCGCCATTTCGGCGACTTGTATCGTAAACGATGTATCTGGTATCTATTTTGTTTATGGAACATTTATACGTCTTTCAGTGACACGATCTGGACTATCCTCCACACTCGCTCTTCAATTGGATTAGCTTCTCTAAATGAGGCTTAATGGCTCTCTGAGTAAGATCCTTAATCTGCTCTTTGTCTGAAAATTCTCCCCACTCCATCGTGTAAACAGCCTTTTCCTTGAACTCCTGCAGGGTATCATCCAGGGCTCTCAGCACTTTGGCCATGGAATGGAGCATTTCTTTTGTTTTCGGTGAAATCTGTTTGGGTTTATCTTTCCAATAGTTGTAACTAATCTCGTACATGGGCATAAAGACACCTGCTTGCGAAGCAAGAAGATACAGATCCTCCTGCTTCTTTGAATTCATAACTGTTTGATTAACCATGAATTGAGGATTAACATCATTCACATAACTATCACTAAACTGAATAAGCGTTCGAAGATAATAATCAGCTTCGTCTGCTTGGCTCTTGGCCAGTTCGATGAGTTTCTGCACCTTAGCAGGATCATCCTCGTCGGTTACTCTACTAATGTGCTCGAGTGATTCCGCCAATGGGATATAGGAATGTCCTTCTCTCAACAGCGTCAAAAAGCCACTATCATTCTTGGTTTGATACAGTTTTTTCAAATTATTCGTTTGTACCCTCGCCGCATGGAGTTGATAATTGTAGAACCCCATAAGGACTAGAAGAACGACGACGCATATCCAGACCAACTTGGCATTTCTCTTCATCCTATCATCATCTGCCGTTTCTAGACATATTACATGCCGAAATAAATATCGTTATTGCGTTACTTGTCATTCATGGTCACCACTAACGTTCGGGGTGTACCGTTCTTAACGACGATGGAATAGCGACCCTCATTAAAGTTAAAACTTTTACTTTCCAACGTTTCCACATCAATATCCTTATAACTCGCCAGGATTTGATCAATGGTTTCCTCACTAACGTTAAGCGCATGTAACATCAGAACAGGATATTCAAGATCTGCACCAATATAATAAATCTCGTTTAAAGTCCCATCCTCTTCGATTTCCAAATGCATCTTGTTCGAATATTGATTCGCATCATTAATCATTGCTGGATCGGATACCGTAATGATCGTGCCTTGTCCATCGTAAAAAGTTGTTCTTTTAAAATCCAGGCCTTCCGTCGAAATCGGCTGAAGGAACTCCCTGTCTTGATTTTGACTGACAAGGTTGTTGAATGTGGAGATGAACTCCTTCAGTTCTCCTTCCGGGTTATACTTTTTCTCTTCGGCCTTGGGCGCCTCAAACAGTTTTTTCTGAGATTTGAACAGAACCTGATCCTCTTTCGAAAATTCGATTCGCACCGTTGCGCCTCGTTCAATTCCATCTTGTCCATTATAAATCCATACATCATAGGGATTATTGGCTTCTTTCTCAGCGGGCTGACCCGCCAATTCTTCTACTTCCTGCTGGCTCATGCCTTCCCGAATCTGCTTGTACACTTCCGGGGTTACCCCCTTCTGCCCTCCACAAGCAACAAGTAAGCCTGTAAGCATAAATGTTAATAAAGGGTAATGCCATTTCTTCAACCCAATCTTCCTCTCTCATATGTATAAATCCTAATTTTCTCTCATGAAGAAACTTTTGTATATAGATTTAAACCTTTTTGGGCCATTTGACACGTATATGCCTAACCGAAAACAAGAAGAGATTCATCATTTAATTTCTCTTTTTTCTTCGGTTTCGACTCTGTATGATTAACGGTAGCTCTACATATGTACTTATAGAAGACAAACATGAATTCCACAACATATTTTGAACAAGTACCGGAAGGAGATTTCCCGATTTGAAAGCTTTTATTCAATTGCTGCATTTCGGCTATCATCAGGCGATGAGTTGCATTTTCCCTGTGGCCATCTTCGGCACCCTAGCCATAACCAGCGTGATCGAGGTTCCATTCTTTCATCGTTACGACGCCATTCTGCTGATCTTGCTTGGTGTCCAATATCTCATGTACCGAAGTGGGTTGGAGACCCGGGATGAAATTAAAGTCATATGTGTATTTCATATTATTGGCCTGGTTCTTGAACTGTACAAAGTAAGCATGGGTTCATGGTCCTATCCAGAGCCTGGATTCACCAAAGTATTTGGAGTACCGCTGTACAGCGGCTTCATGTACGCGAGTGTGGCAAGTTTCATGTGTCAGATCTGGCGGAGATTACGCATGGACATGACTGGATGGCCTGGATTTGCGCCCTCCTTTCTGCTCGGAGGAGCCATCTATCTCAACTTCTTCACCCACCATTTCATTCCTGATTTTCGTTGGTGGCTCACGGCTTTGGTCTTTATCGTTTTTTGGAAAACATGGATCATCTACCGAGTACGGACCAAGACATATCGTATGCCCTTATCGCTCGCTTTTATCATTGTAGGATTCTTCATCTGGGCTGCCGAAAATATTGCTACATTCTTTAATGGCTGGAAATACCCTGACCAGCACGATGCCTGGCAATTGGTTAGTTTCAGCAAAATCAGCTCCTGGTTCCTGCTCGTAATCATTAGCGTCATCATTGTCGCCCAGCTTAAATATGTCAAAGCCAATCGAACGAGCACTGGACCCAACTAAGTATAAGACTTGCTAATACAGGCTGATGATTTTGACAGCAAAGCTTTCTTGAAGCTTATTCCTCAATAACCACAACTCTAACGGTTTCCGCCCGGAAGATAATATTAAAGGGAATTAAAAAAGGCTCCCTCTTAAGGGAGCCTTCTTCATATTAAAATCTTATTTAGCCAGGTATCCGCCATCTACGAAGACGGTTGTTCCAGTAACGAAATCATTTTCAGCCAGGAATACAACGGCATGTGCAATTTCTTCCGGATTGCCCAGACGTCCAAGTGGATGTTTGGCAACCAGGCTATCATAGAACTCACCAAGAGCTTCTTTGTTAACCATGCCACTTTCCACAAATCCAGGAGCAACTGCGTTGACGCGGATGTTACGGTCAGCATACTCCAGCGCGAGTGATTTTGTAATTTGGTTGACTGCACCTTTACTAGCGGCATACGGCATCGATGTTGGTTCACCAACAGAACCCAGGATCGAGGAAGTGCTGATTACAGATCCACCACCGGTTTTCAGCATTTCACGGATCGCATATTTTGCACCGTAGAAGACGCCGTCCTGATTGATTGCAATGACACGTTTGTATTCTTCGTCCGTTAATTCATGCGAAGGTTTTTGAACACCAATACCTGCATTATTAAAAATGACATCCAGTTTACCAAACTGCTTCACTGTCTCGGTAACCAGGTTTTCTACTTGTTTTTCGTCGGCAACATTCACTTTGATGAACACGACATTATCATTATATGTTTGTTTCAATTCCTGCTCGGCAGCTTTGCCGTGCTCTTCATTGTAATCTGCAATAACAACTTTGGATCCTTTATCCAAGAAGGCTTTTACTGTAGCCAAACCAATTCCGGAAGCTCCGCCTGTAATGATCGCTACTTTGTCTTTAAGATTAGTCATGGTGATTCCTCCAGTAATTGTTGAATTTTAGACAAAACTAACGTGATTTTATATGTAACCATAATCATATGATTTAGTTAAAACGTAAGTTTTGTCGTTTATTTGACACAATTAATCGTACTCCTGTTAATGAGTATTGTCAAGCTACTATATATTTACCAGTTAACATGCCGAGTAATATTAAGCGGAAATATGGAAGCAACTCAGCAATTACACTTCATCCCACTACGGTTGTTAGCGTGTTCCAATTTTCAGGGGATTATGTACCCCGCACGGGCGGGTTGTCTTTTTTTCTGTTACAATATGAAGCGGAAAGGAGTGAAACACATGTTAGATTCAATTGATAGTCATATTTTACGAAGACTGGCTCAAAACAGCCGGATATCCTATACCGATTTGGCTAAAGAGGTTGGATTGTCTGGTGTTGCCGTCAAAGAGCGCATAGACCGGCTTGTCAATCAAGGAATCATTGAACAGTTCTCCATTGTAATTAGCGCTGAAAAGCTCGGCAAAAAGATATCGGCCTATTTGGAGCTTGAAGTGGAGCCTGCATATTTGAATGAGATCATAGACGCGTTGAAACAAAACGATAAAGTCGCTGTATTATACGAAATGACGGGTCCCTGCATCCTCCATATACATATTCTTGTCGAGAGCATTGAAGAGATGGAACAATTCATGAACGAATCCATCTACTCGCTAAGAGGTATCGTCCGTGCTGAAACGCAGATACTGATGAAACGGCACAAAAATCAGGATGGATTGAATATATAAAAAAACAAGAACCGTCAGGCATAGAGACCAACGGTTCTTGTTATGAATATGAAGGAATTGTTGCTTAATGAAATGAGTTAGTTTGTCTTGGAAAGCTTGGCTTGATAGAAATCGACGAAATACTCGCTGACCTCAGCTGACTTCTGGGCATTTAATTGAATAGGAGCAATCAGTCTAATGGTTTCTCCATTGAATGAAGCCTTCGTTTCTCCAAGTTTCGCTGATAGTGTATTGCCATTATACAGGATGGATACCCTTTTCGATTTTGGTTCCCATTCGATCTTGGCGCCAAATTGTTCAAAGCTGCTGCGTAATGGTGCCATATTTCGTTCAGCTTCTCCAAACAACTTTTTGTCAATGATCGCATGAACTCCCCAGTTTCCATCGACTACCTGTGTAACTCCAAAATCGGTAGTTACCGACATTAAAGAGTAAGCCTCGTCTTCGGTTAGTTCCATGCCTCTCATTAGAAAAGCCTTGGTTTTATGCGCAGCATCTTTCATCGCCTTATCGAGGGAAGATTTTTCGAAGATTTCCTTCTGGGCATCCTCACCCAGTTCTTCGAGATAGTTGGCGTAGCTGAAACCATGGACCACCCACTCGTTCTCATTTTCCAGCAATGGGAAGTTTAACGACTTTAATTTGTTATCCAGCTTATCCTTTTTATGAAGAATAATCTGAACATCACCAGTTACAGAAGTCTCAATGGCTGTTCCATTTAACTCAGAGTCTCCTTGTCCTGCGTGTGGATCACCGATCGACAGCAGTGCTCCCGGAACAGAAACCGGATAGTACATGGTTGCTCCTTCGGTAACACGCCAGTCATCGATATTTCCGCCATAATAGGAAGGTGGAACCGAATCAACGATATCTGCTTCCTTTGGAGCTACGCTCATGGTACCAAAATGGAGCCTTACAGGCACTCGAACGTCTTTCAGAACATTGTGATTTTCCTTCACCGTTGTATGATCAACCACAACACCAGGATAATCAATTGTAGGATGCACATTTCCATCCGGATCGGTTTGAGGCGTCCATCTGTAGCTATATAGTGCCTTGGCATAATCCGTACCGCCTTCTGAATCCATTTCGTATATTGTCACAACCTCCCGTGTCACCGGTTCTTCTTCCATCTCTCCATATAGTAATCCCCAGTTTGCAGCCACGTTGGAACCATATGTTTTGCCTGCATATTCGCCGTTGCCATTAGGACGAAGTTTCATATCCAAAATCTTCACTTCCAGCACATCTCCCGGTTCTGCTCCTTCAACCGCGATTGGGCCTGTCATGATATGTACTCCCGGACCACGATCTGCTTCCGTCTTCTCGGATTCGGTCCAATGAAAAATATCTTCGACGCCAGCGTCACCTTTGATCATTCGTTCATAATCGTCGCCGGAATGGTGAGTAATCGCATCCACCGTAACGATATCTCCGGAGTTAACGGTGAGTACTGCTTCACCCTTGCCGATGTTGCCCCACCGGACATTTTCGGAATTGGCCTTCAGAACATGTGTCTTTGGCTTCACAGACACTTGATCGATGTCAGCATTAACTACATTCACACCTGGTATAAGCAGTGAACCAATGGATAAAGCAGCGAAAACCTTCCATTTCAATCGATTCCCCATTCATAACTCCTCCTGTCATTTTCCCATGTTATATTATCTAACTTGTTATGAATCGAAGTATAACAGACAATTTCGGAGTTAACAATATAAAGTTTTAAGCGTATTTTAATTTATTTTCTTAATATAAACGGTGTAAATATATTAATAATATTAACTTTTACAAATCCACCAGAGATTCTATGGTCTATTAACACAATCAGGACCACCCGTCCAACGGGTGGTTTGCTCTTGGGGTATAACCCCTTGTTGCCAAACTGCGCCTAAAGACGCTAGCCTGACCACAAATCCGTTCAGGCTCAATGTTTTTGTCACTTTCACTTACCAGTTAAACTGGTCTTATTTCTTTTTGCTCCGGTTACTGCTAAATGGATCTTCATATTCTTTTACACTCAGCTTGTCTACCGCTTGATCATGTGCTTCTTGCTCACGAATATACTTTCTTACGGTCGCTTCATTTAGACCCACTGTACTCACATAGTACCCTTCTGCCCAAAACTTCCGATTCCCGTATTTATACTTCAACTGGGCATGTTTTTCGAATATCATTAGCGAACTTTTTCCCTTTAAATATCCCATGAACGTTGAGACTGCAATTTTTGGTGGAATGGCCACCAACATGTTGACATGATCGGGCATCATGTGACCTTCTATAATTTCTACTCCTTTGTATTTACACAAACGTTTGAAGATTTCGATTAAATCTCTTCTGACTTGATTATAGATTTCTTTCCGTCTATACTTCGGGGTGAACACAATATGGTATTTGCACATCCACTTTGTGTGAGCTAGACTGTAGCTCTTGGTTGCCATGAATGACCATTCCTTTCTTTTTGAGCCTGAACATCTCAATTGTATTGGAATGGTCATGGTGGTCAAACCTTCAATCCCTCCACCCGCATAGCGGGTGGTTTTTTGTTTCGCGCGTTTCACGCACTCAACTGGCTAAAGCCACAATAAAAGAAGTCGCCACTTGGGCGACTTCTTAAGCGTCTCATATTACACCGTGTTCAATTTCACTGACCACCTTTCCCCCTCTTCTAAATGAAGCAGGAATGCACCGTTCCCCATGGAGATTGATTTAAAATTCTTATTTCCGTGCTGTTTACACAAAGAGATATCGATCCAGTCAGGGAGCTGAACTTTCGAGGATATTCGCCGAGTGGCAGCTATCTCGGCTTGAAATGTCCCTGACTTGCGGTCCCATGCTAGTGACAGAGCTCCTCCGGGTATACGCCAATTGTGCAGCTCTCCACGCAGCATTCTGGCAGGTAGTGCCGGAAGCAGCTTGATCCGCTGAGGCGAGACCTGAAGCAGCATTTCCTGTACGGCATTAACCCAGCCCATATTCGCATCCAACTGAACTGGAGCTGCATCTAACGTCAGGCAAATTCCCATATTACGCCAATCGTTATGGATTGTGAATCCGTTAGATAGAACACAGGAACGGGCGAGATGATCCAGGCTGCACAGAGCCCGTTCTCCGTCGCCCAGCCGGGCATAGATTGAAGACATATGAGCCAGGGACCACCCACTCTGTGCTCCAAGTTTCCGGTGGTGTACTGCTTTCTCGAAGGCTTCGAATAGTAGTGGCTCCTCTTCCCTACTGAATTCCTGTCCAGGAAAAATAGGGTATAGATGGGACAGATGACGATGATCTTGCCGATCCTCAAACGCAGGATGAAGCCATTCCTTGACAGCTCCCTCCTTATTCAACATGTAGGAAGGCAGTCGTTCAAGTATGCCTTCCCACTCTGATATTTTGCTGCTATCAACACCGATGATCCGACTCGCTTGTATGGTATGCTGCAATAATTCCTTGATGATGGCGACGTCCATTGTGGCATTAATGGCTGTAGGCATGGGATGTGCGAGCTGTTTACCATCCTGAGGCATGAAATTCTGCGGTGTATTCTCGGGTGAAACGGACGGATATATCTTATACAAGCCCTCTTCATCCAGTACCAGAAAATCTTCATAGAACTGTAATGCCTCTCTCATAAAGGGCAGCGCCTGCTCACGCAGAAATTGCATATCACCGGTATACCAAAAATGTTCATAATAATGTCTGGCCAGCCACCCGGCTGCTCCGGTCCAGTTCATGATTACAGGAACAATCTGATTAGGGATGCCTATACCAGGCGTAGTTCCAGCAGGGATGTAGATCCCCCGACAGCCATAGAGCTTGCGTGCATTTTCCTTGAAGACATCCATCAAACCGGTATAATACCGAAATAAAGACAGATTCATGCGGGATAATCCGCCAACCCCCGAATGCCAATACATCATCTGAACATTTTCATTCGCCATGTGATGACCCCAGATTAATCGGTAATCTCCTCCCCACAGCCCGTAAAGCCCAAAAGGCATATTGCCTTCCTCAGAGGTTCCGCTAATGAATAAATATCGACCATACGCCCACATCTTCCGAATCAATCCCAAGGGAGCTTCGCCTTCATAGGCATCTAACAGAAGCTCCTCATTACTGCGCCCGTCATCAGCCGTATCATCCAGATCAAGCTCTGCGGAGTAAAACAAGGGCTGATGAAGCTCCTTATGTCTGGATCGTATTGAATTATAATCAGCCTCTAGTCCTGCCAGCTCCTGCTTCAGCCGTACCCATTCCTCTTCTCGCTTGCCTGTAACAAACATTTTTACGAGAACGAGCACATCGCCTGACGTTTCAAACGGGAGTGCTGCGTGAATTGCTTGTTTCCCGCTGTCATTTCGCTGTTCTTTGTCTGAAATGTCAACCCCTTTTCCCGGGAAATGTAATGGCATACGGGAAGCCATCATTCCAGCCCCAAGTTCATCTCCCACACAGATTAGCCGCATGACAGCACCATAATCCTGCCCATCGTCATTTCTGCCACCATAAAAAACATATTGCTCATCTTCATCCGTTCTGGCCGTAACGGACATTTTCAATTCCTTAAACTCTTCATCATCCCGCTCACGGTCACCCGGCGGAAATTGAAGACCCACACTTCCCGATATGACTAGCTTACTTCCGGTTTCCCGTACCTGTACCGAATCGCTCCTGCTCAGTATTTCAGCGTGTATTCTGTACACAACACAATCATCTGCACGAGAGACAAAAAGACTTCTTGAAATCTGTCGCTCCCCTTCCTCCCAACAGACATGAACTTCTCCCGTTTCCATATCCAGTTCCCTGCGATAATGGTGAAAAGCCTTGTCACAATGCATGGTGAGTGTCAGTTCAGCAAGAGGAAACCGGGAGGACAATTGGGAAGCATATGCTTCTGCTTGCACGGCACGGGTCAGATGCCAGCTTGCCTCCGAAAATTCCCCAGCGTCCATAAGTCTCCGGGTCTCCTGCAATGTGTGACTGACGTCAGGGAGTTCATCTTTTTTTCCCCAATGCCATAGTTCACCATGCTGCAGTAAAATCACTTCTTGATGTATACCACCTCGCACAGAGGCACCCATTATTCCATTACCGGAAGGAAGCGCCTCCCGCCACATCCCCTTCCACCATGAAGCGGGATACTTGAGAATCATTTTGTTTTTGTCGGGTCTGCCCGCTTGAGATCCGATAGATTTCTTCACGCTTTCCCTGCTCCCCGCATCTCCATTTCAATACTGGCCAGCAGGAATGGCGCTACTCCCATTTGGGCATCGCTGACGATCTGTTCGCTTATATAGTAAGCATAAGAACCGTCACGATATTTCTTGCCTCCAAGTCCAGCCCCATGACAAATGCGGTGCAGGTGTACCCCCTGTTCATCCTCCGTGACCAAGTGACGGAGAATACCGGCATACGCCTGATCAACAACTTTGCGATCCAGTTCAGCCAAATAATGCAGACGCTGACCCTTGGCGAGGGCGTAGGTCAGCATACACGAAGCCGATGCTTCCAAATAGTTGCCTTCCCTGCCGTTCTGGTCCATGACTTGATACCACAGCCCGCTCTCCTGATCCTGGGCACGGGCGATTGCATAGGCCATTCTCTCGAAGATGCCCATGATCTGGCCGCGCTGGGGATGATCCATTGGAAAATGCTCCAATGCATCCAATATAGCCATCGCATACCACCCCATCGCCCTGCCCCAGACATGGAACGATTGACCCGTGTCTTGGTCACACCAGCGCTGTTCCCTGCTCTCATCCCATGCATGATGCAGCAGACCCGTTCGCGGATCCCGGGTCTTCCGCTCAATTAGCAGGATCTGATGCGCGACTTCATCGAAGCTCTCACGGTGATCGAACACACGCCCATACTCGGCCAGAAACGGAGAAGACATATAGATCCCATCAAGCCACATCTGGAATGGATATATTTTTTTGTGCCAGAATCCGCCCTCACTGGTTCGAGGCTGCCCTTTCAGCTGGTCGACCAGTCGCAGGATGGCTTGACGGTATTTCTCATCCCCCGTATGCTTCCACATAAAAAAGAGATTTTTGCCTTCATTGATCATGTCCAGGTTATAATCCTCAAGCTGGTAGTTTCGGATGGTACCATCTTTATCGATCAGGCCGTCCATATGATGGAGAACCAGTTCACGATATCGAGATTCACTGTTCCATACCGCCGCACGTTCGAGGGCCAGAAGCGTCATTCCGGCAACGTACCCCCATTTCCCGGCAATTTTGGGGTGGTTTCCATCCCGACATTCGGAGACCAGCGTATCCGCAATTTTGGCAGACATTCTGCGATTCTGAGTAGAGTCCTTTGTTAACGTTTCAACCAACGTAATCGCTCCTTTTTCGCTCGCGTTTTATTGCCAAGCCATTCCCGACACCTCAAAGTGTGAACAAACGATCACCTAATCCGATCAGGTCAGGGGGTGCAGCCCCTCCCATTGAACGGACCAGCTCCCGTCCTGCGGAAATCCCGGATTGTTCCTGCCTTCCTCACCACTCCATCCGGCAGCCATCATCGCTACTGCAGTTAACAGTCCACCATTTCCAGGCAGATACGCCCATAATCCTGGCCTTTGATAATTATGTCCATTGGGCAAATAGGTGTTTTTGGTGGCATCCATCAATAAAAAGTCAACGGCCAGCTCAGGTTCACCCAACCTTGCTGCAGTCATCGCACACATCGGAAAGTCCCACCCCCATGCGGATTCCCAATCCCAGCATTCTTTCACTTTGAGAAGTGTATTTTTCATAATTTTGTCGTCAATCAGCGTTCCGGGAAGCAGGCCGAGCGCTCCGAGCATGGAAGGATGATCATGGTTTTTGGCCGTAAATGTGTCAGGACAATTCTCGTGCGCAAGATACACTCCATTCTCATGCATAGGACTTGCCATATGAGCCGCAACCTTCTTCCATTCCGGATTCGCAGGCTGCTCCAGCCGCTCTGCCCACATAGCGGCGATTTCCAAGCCGAATTTCCAGTATTCCAGCTCATATGGCGGATTCAGACTTTCACTCATGGCATGATTTTCCTGAGCCGGAATCAACGGCGGACCGAGTACATATGCCTCTTTTTCTGCATCCCAGTGGGCAAAGGAAACCATAAAGTCAGCTGCCTCGAATACGATGTCCTTATACCTTTCCAATACAGCCCTTTCAGGCTCCGCCAAATAACACATCTCGGCAAGTGCCATCGGATGAGGCTGCTGCCAGATTAACCCTGGTGCAACCGGTGAAGGGCTCTGCTCACCGTTATACCCAACCATTTTGGGCCAGCGTGCGCCTGCATATCCCTGTGAACGTGCCAGTTCACAAGCCTTGGGCAAAATGGCGATATACCAATCCATACTTTTGCGAAGCAGCTGTGTACGATCCCATAGAGGAAAATGTGAGGCATGCCACCAGTGCATTTCCAGATGCATTTTACCGAACCAGCTATTATACATGTAGCCCGTTTCCTGAGGCGGCATGGAGCCGCCACTGTGTATGGCACACAGGAACTGGGACAGTACAATTCGTCGCTCCAGTTCTTCTGCTCGGGGATCTTTACTGCCGGATAGATCCATAGCTGCTCCACTGTTCCAGAATCGCTCCCAGTGGACCGAGCTGGCGTGGAATACGGCCTCAGCTGGTTGAACAGATGGGCTCGACGCAGCAAAAGCAACACTGCAAGACCAGCTATCTGAATGCTCCATTGCCTCAGGAATAAGCGTAAACTCATGTGCTCCGGTCTGCTCCAGACTCCCCTTGTCCCAGATCCACCTCACACCATATTCGTCTTCATCCAAGATCCGTTTGAGTGAAGCTGAGATCGAATCCTTCGCCACTAGCTCGGTGCGATGTCTGCTGTCCTGTTCCCAATCAGGAAATACGGACTTGGACCAGCTTCGATGCGTCATATCCGGACAGGGGAAAATAAGGAACAAATGCAGACGTCCCTTGCGGATTAATTCTGAATGTACACGAATGCCGATGCCATCCTTCTCCGGATCACAGGCAGTCTCCACCTGAACCTTGACCCCATTTACGGTGAACTCACTGTGAATTGTACCTGTCCACAGATTTAATTCCTGTCGTACCGGATTCACATGTGACGTATCTGCTTCTTCTCCATCTTCTTTTAGTATCCGAAACGCAAGGCGTCCCAGTTGAAGACGATGCGGATTCTGCCGCAGCCAGTGATACGCCTCTTCTCGGTTCTCAGGTTTCATGGGGTACGCCACCTTCCGTCCATACGTTTCAAACGACTGGTAGACGATATCCTGATCGCTAAATACCTCATGCCCTCCGGTATAATGCCATCCCCAATTGGACTGCGAGCCAAGAGGAATTTCGTATGCTTCCGGAAAGGTCTGAAGGCCGGTAAAATCAGCACTGAACGCAAATTCGCCGTTGCCAACAGACAAAGGAGACCTGGGCTGAAGCTGGGTCAATACCGGATGGTTTCGAGTGACAATCGTTTTACGGTTCATGGGCGCTGTTCCTCCTTCTCTTCATTGGGATGAGGGACTAGGATTCCAACAAGGAATCCCTGCGGGCCCGCATCCTCTCTCTGTATTTCCCCGGTGTAATATCCTTGGTTTTGCGGTATACACGGATAAAACTATTCTCATGCTGATATCCCACCATGGAGGCGATCTCAGATATTCTGTAGTCGGTTTCCCTCAGGAGCTCACAAGCCCGGTCCATACGCAGCTTCGTAAAGTAACCAAGAATGGTGTCGTTCATTTCCTGCTTAAACAGCTGACTTGCCAAACTCGAACCGATACCCGCATGCTCAGCAATGTCCTGTATGCTAACCGGGTCTTTCAGATGATCATTCATAAAAGCAATCATCGTTTGGCAGATGATATAGTCCTTCCTGAGCTGCATGCTGTCATACCATGCTGCGAGCACTTCTGCCTCATTACGCAGAAGTGACCATGCAGACTCTAGATTCATCGTCCGCATACCGGAAATCCGGAACCCACAAGCCTCAGGATCCCGTTTCATGTGAATTCGTTCCAGCGTCTCCGCTACAGATTCAAGAAATACTATCGCCGAGGACGGATGCCACCGTTCACTCTTCATTCGGTGAAGTGTTTTTTCCATGAGCCTGATGGCCTCTTCACCACTTCCAGCTTCGATCGTTTCAATCAATTGGGACAGGAGTTCATTTTCCTCTGCACGTACATGTTCTTCGTGACCAGAGATGTCCCTAAACCGTATCACTTGTTCATATCCGCGGTACAACCTGAAATTCAGAGCGCTGTCTGCTTGCTGCATCGCCTGTTGAAGCTCCTTGAATCCATCGTGGTTCTCGCTTATGCCTGCGGAGACCTGGAACTTGAGCAGTTTCGGAATCATTTTCAGCGCTTCATCAATTGATGTGCATGCATCCGTCTCTCTGCTGGGATCAAGCGGTTGCAGCATGATGATGACTCGGTCCCTACCCAGATCTGCAGGAAGGAGACGCCACTCTCCTGACAGCAGTTCTGCAATGATATTGGCAATGGCAAATTTCAGAAGGGATTGATCCGACTTCTTAAACCTTTCGCACCATGCGTGATAATTATCAATAGACAACATAGCCATTGTCAGTGGACGATCACTCCATTCTTTGAAGTATCGATTCCACTTTTCACCAATTTCACGGTAACCCGTCATGTGTCCCGCATAGATATCGGTCAGAAATTTGGAGCATGCTTCAGGAAGTGTTTGTCTGAGATTAATGGCTTGCTGTGCATGGTCGGTCAGCAGTTGTCCTGTTATTTTCTCGAGATCAATCAACTCTGGACTGATACGGTGATGGTCATATCCGCTAAGCAGTTGTCTCATCCGTTTCACCGGTCTCAAGGCTGCTCTGTTATAAAAAGCAATCGTAGCGGCGCCTGCAGCAAGTGCCAACAGGGAAACGAAGAATACAATGTTCCTAATCTTCTGGGCATTGGACAGTAAACTTTCCTGGGAAATAATTGAAAGATAGCGCCAACCTGTATATGGGGACATCGTTTGTGAAGCGAGCAGCACTTGGCCCTCGTGCTTGAACTCACCAAGCTTTTCGCCTTCCAGAGTCGCGAGGACCTGGTCCACCGCTTCCTCTCCTATTGGATAATTTCCAAGATCATATAATGGCTTATTGTTGGCATCCAGAATGAAACGATGATTATCAAGGTCAGAGACAGAAGAGAGAAGCATGTGCTTGAAGATTTGATCCGTTTTGAAATTGATGGCAATGATCCCTTTGAGTTGACCCGCCAGCATAATCTTGCGATAAAGTGTGATCTGGGAGGCAGGAACTCCTGAACCTGCAGCAGTCTCCCGCCGTTTTACCAGCATGGGGCGGTCATTTAATTCAGCAGCCACACCCACCCAGCCCGAATCGGGAAAATTAACTTTGCTTGAACTATATCCCTGGGGAAAAGCGACCATGCTTTCCCTTTCCACATCATAAATGTAAGCGCTTTTAATAAAAGGAGTACTGCTCGTCAAGGTTTCAAGATACTGTACCAATTCGGTGATATTGCGGTATGACCCCTGCACCTCACTCGTGAGAAATTTAAACACATGGTTATTCAGTGCAATTTTCACAGCGATCTGGTCGCTTTCTCGTATCACTTCATCAATATCATTCATGCTGATGCGCAGCATCTGGTGCTGCGGTTCACTGAGCTCTTGTTGTAATACCGACTTGGCCGAATAATACGTTGTCATGCCTACTGCGATAATAATTGTGAAGACTACAATGGTCAAAATAAGCAGCAGCCGGGTCTGGGAATTGGTGAAATTGAATTTTAACCACTTCAAAAAGGAAAGGGTCACTGATATCTCCCACCTTATGTGCAATATACCGCAATTATACAGTTTCGACCTGCCCGGTGCGACCCGGCCTTACTGCCTATTTTGACTTCTTCAAGCATTTTGATCTCACACTTGCCCGCTGTTCTGACTGTATTCACCATCATTTAATATAATTAAATGTTCACGCACTTATTGCACTTTCACTTTTTCACCTTCTCATACCATTCCTGGACCCGCTGGGTGACCACTTCGCCTCCTGAGGCATTCCACTTTTTCACGTATTCATCATAAGCCTCCAGAGGCAGCTCACCAATAACGATCTTGGTCAACACTTCCTGAAACAGCTTATGTGACTGAATATCAGGAAACCCTTCATACACGGAAGCCGGGAGACCATCACCCGCAATTTGCCGGGCATCGGCTGTGCTCACAACGAACATATCTTTCACCATTTGCTGTTGGTCCTCCGGATACGTCTCTTCAATACGTTTGTTCATGTCCTCTGCAGTTGTCAGATTCTTCATTCCCAACGCAAGCGGTTTGTTGTCGGCAGGCGGAAGAATAACTTTGCGTCCGTCTTTGACTTCATGCTGCTCCCCTTCCAGGCCGAAACGGACAAATTCATCATTTTCAGGGTTGTAAAAGAAATCCAGCAACTTCAATGCATTTGGCGCATTATCCTGCTTCACGGCCGGGATCATCCATTCCGGCTCACCCATGCTCTTCTGCGTCACAAACGCCTCGAAGCCTTCGGCTTTGGGCAGCGGCATCGCTGCGATATAAGCATCCGGTGCCTGTGTCTGCATGGCATTAAGTCGATCGCGCACATTCGCCGGCAAGTGGTACCAGCTGCCCACCAGGTTATTGTTAATTTTGGCTTGCCATACTTCCCCTTTGTTCAAAAACGTTTCATTATCGAGCAGTTTTTCTTCATATAACATCCGGATGAATTTAATAGCTTCTCTCATGTTATCCGTTGTCCCCGCATACTGAATCTTGCCGTTGTATTCGTCCCATTCCGGATATCCTTCCCACATGGCGACTCCGTACATGGCAAACAGATGGTCCATCCACCTCCCGAATTCCCTTCCGCTCGTGGGCAGTTCATCTGCTTTGCCATTGCCGTTCGGGTCCTTGTCACGGAAGGCTTTGAGTACTTCAACATATTCATCAACGGTTGCTGGCATTTCCATGCCTACCTTATCCAGCCAATCCTTCCGGATCAAAGGTGCCCGTTCCGGGACGAGGAATACTTTAGGTACATAATAAATTTTGCCGTCGGGAGAAGCTGAGCGAACAATATCCCAAGCTTCCTGGGGGATACTTTCCCAGACATGTGGAGCGTATTCAGGGAGCAAATCATCCAGGGGCAAGGCTCCTCCTTGTTGGATCAGTGTTTGTTCAACGCCTCCGATCGGGCGCAAAATATCCGGCAGCTCATCGGAAGCGATCATCAGGTTCAGATATTCCGAGGGTTCCGAGCCGGGAGGCGTCGTAATCAGCTCGTATTGGACGCCCGTCTTCTCAGCGACATATTTCACGTGTGGATCGTCAGCTGCGGGCATGCTCCCGATGCCCATATGACTCTTGAATACTTTTACGATTGGAATACCGGAGTTCCCTTCAGCAGAACCACTCCCTGAATTGCTGGTGTTGGAACTGCAGCCGGCGACTACAAGCATGGCCATACTGAGCACAATCGGTACAAACTTTTGGGTCAGTCGTCTTCTCATCGAATCATCCCCTTGATCATGATTTATTCTTTCAGTGATCCAAGCAGCGAACCTTTCACAAAATATTTCTGTAAATAAGGATACACCAATATAATGGGAACGCTTGCAAAAAGAATTGTCGCTGCTTTCAATGTAGTTGTGTTGAAGTCGTAATCATCAAGGAACATATTAACCTGAGCCAGTTCTTCCGGACTGGTCAAGTAGGCACGCAGCTTCATCTGAAGCGGCCATAGATCAGGATCCCGAACGAAGAGTACGGCGCGTTGGAACGTATTCCAGTATCCTACGGCATAGAACAGGCTGACTGTGGCAAGAACCGGTTTGGACAGCGGCATATAGATCTGGAACAGGATTCGAAAATCATGGCAGCCATCAATCCGGGCAGTATCATCCAATTCCTTCGGCAAGTTCATGAAGAACGTGCGCAGAATGACCATGTTGAACGTACCAATGACCCCCGGAATAATCAGTGCCCATATGGAATTCATCATACCCAGCTCTCTGACCGTCAGGAAGAAGGGAATCATTGGCGCATTGAAGATCATCGTGATGACAATCCCGAGCATGACCTGTTTGCGGATTAGAAACTCTTTGCGTGATAGCGGAAAGGCAGTCAGCACAGAAAAGAGCATACTCAGCGCTGTCCCTGCGACCGTTATGAATACGGTTACGCCAAACGATTGCCAAAGACCCGTGCTCTGTAAAATATGTTTCCAGGAAGCCATCGTAAAGCCGACCGGCCACAGGAAAACTTCCTTGGAATCGGCTGCAACAGGCGAACTTAAAGATACAGCAAGCAGGTGAAGCAATGGTAGGATCATGGTTAGGGCAGCTGCTGTCAGGAAGACATAATTGGCGACTTGAAAGCATTTTTCACCAAAGGTTTGTTTCATCACCACAACCCCTCCCCTGTCTTTTTGGCCAATCGATTGAAGACCCAGAGCAGGATAAATCCGATGACGGATTGGAACAGTCCAATGGCTGTCGTGACACTATACTGTCCCTGCAGCACACCTGAGCGGTATACATATGTCTCAATAATATCCCCTACCGAATAGGTCATTGGCGTCAGAAGGTTATACACCTGATCGAAACCAAGCTCCAGGAAATTGCCGATATTCAGCAGGAACAGAATCAGGATCGTTGGGAACAACGCGGGCAGCGTAATATAAATTGCCTGTTTCCACTTATTAGCTCCGTCCATAACGGCAGCTTCATACTGGGTCGGATCAACACCGCTGATGGCTGCGAGATAAATAATGGTCCCCCACCCGACTTCCTTCCATATCGAAGATAAGACAACAATGGGCCGGAAATATTGCTCCTGCTGCATATACAGAATGGGCTCGAAGCCAAACCAACCACGGACAGCGTTTACAAAACCACCCGAGGCAAGAACTTCAAAGACGATTCCACCCACAACAACCCAAGAGAGGAAATGCGGTAAATAAAACAGGCTTTGCAGGAAACGTTTGGCCAGCATCTTCCGTACCTCATTAAACAGCAGCGCAAGCAGGATGGGAGCTGGAAATCCGAAGACCAGCTTGTATAACGCAATCAGAGCTGTGTTTCGAAGTACATGATAGAAGTCTTGATACGTGAAGATAAATTTAAAGTTATCCAGGCCTACCCATGGGCTGCTCCAGATCCCTTTCATGATCTGAAAATTCTGAAATGCAATGACGCTTCCTCCCAGAGGGATATACTTAAAAATAATGTAAAACAATATACCGGGTAAGATCATGACATACAGCATCCAATGTTTCCTCATGTTTCGCAAATACCCTTCTTTGACGCGTTTGCCCACTGTAACTCCGGGTTGCCGTGCAGGTGTTTCCGTGAGCTCAGCCATACGATCTCGGGCCCCCTTTAGCAGTTAATAGTGTGAATGATGAGCAGGATCCTCTGTTCACATCATATGGGCGAGCAGCATGATCAACAATCGTGCAATCGGCCAAATCATGAACCAATCGCTTACACAGCAAGCTTTTGCAGGATCGGTTCATTCGCTGGAGAATCGGTTGGTACGGGTAAAACCATCAAAAAGGCCGCCACATGTGGCGGCCTTGGCGACCTAAAATACTAGCAGTCCTATTGTTTTGTCGGTTATGTCTCTTGAAGGCTCCATTAATCTTTAATCATTACGGACCCGATGTCGTTTGGATCCTCAATCTCCTTACTCGCGATAAGAATTCCTTCTCCATTAAATGCCTTTATGTTGAGTGGAGTGCTTGCAGACGAGGGAAGCAATACGAACCATATGCTTCTTCCAGCCCCTACCTCAACCAATTTAGCTTCAGTTGAAATGTGTTTTCCATTTCCCTTCGTCTCGACCGTTATTCGCTTGATTGCAGGGTTCAGTACATTTCCGAATACGATAGGAAAGGGAGATTCAATGTGTTCCAAGCGAGGCATACTCATATAGTCCATTGCGGGTGAATTTGAAGAAGATTTACTAATCCCGTATCCTCCACCCCATCCCCATTTCCAACCGAAAATCCTCTTTCGTACATATTCTATCTGAAGGTTGCTGGATTCCGAGCTTGCTCTTTGTGTAAATACAATCATACCGCCTTCCACTGGCTCTTCATGGATAATTTGTGATGGTAACTGTTCTGTTCTATACTTTTGAATCGCTATTTCTGGAGTTTTCCCGGTAGGGATATGTATGGTCTCATCCAATCCCAGCAATCTAGACATCCGTTGATCTGAAAATCCACCCGGTCTATCGTTAAGATAGACATAAGATAAAAATGAGGAAATCAAGAGAATAATCACAACTAAAGGTATCCCACTCCGTCGTTTTATTTGAAATTTCAATATCTCCGAACCCCCTTGTTATTTAAAACAACTTATCCGAAAAACAAAACCCTTCTAATATTACCATATTTAACCTCTCAATTTCTGATTTATATATAACAAAAAAACCTTCAAGCACCGTGTCTTGAAGGTTTTTCCGCCAAATATTAAAGTACTTTTTCCAAAAAGCTGATCGTACGCTCATGCTTCGGATTACCGAAGATTTCGGCAGGTGTACCCTGCTCGATGATGTATCCGCCATCCATGAAGATCACCCGATCGGCAACTTCACGGGCAAATCCCATCTCGTGGGTTACGATCATCATCGTCATTCCCTCGCTTGCGAGATCCTTCATTACACCCAGAACCTCACCAACCATCTCGGGATCCAGCGCGGAGGTCGGTTCATCAAACAACATAACGTCTGGATTCATCGCAAGCGCGCGAGCAATGGCAACCCGTTGTTTTTGACCACCCGAAAGCTTGTTAGGATAACTGTCCGCCTTATCCGACAAGCCTACCCGCTCAAGCAAGCGCAGCGCGGTTTCCCGAGCTTGCTGCTCATTCAACTTACCAAGCTCTCTTGGTGCGAACATGATATTTTTGAGCACGCTGAAATGCGGAAACAAGTTAAAGTGCTGAAACACCATTCCGATATTTTCACGAGCTTTATTGATATTGGTTTTCGGATCATTCAGATCCTGGTCATCCACGATAACCCGGCCTGCCGTGATCTCTTCCAATTGGTTTATACAGCGCAGAAATGTACTTTTTCCCGAGCCGGACGGGCCGATGACACAGACCACTTCACCTTCGGAGACCGTCATATCGATACCTTTCAGAACCTGATTCGAGCCAAAACTTTTCTTCAATCCTTCAACCTTAATTTTACCCACGGCGAACTCTCACCTCCAGATAGTCAGCGATTTTAGTCAATGCAATGATGACAATCAGATACATGATCGCAACCGTTAACCAGATGTCAAAAGAGGCGAACGTTCTAGCGATGACAATTTTACCCGATTGCGTCAACTCCACCAGACCAATGACGGACAAGATTGACGTATCTTTCAGTGTAATGACCATCTGATTAATGAAAGAAGGAATCATAATCCGGATGGCCTGAGGGATAACGATCTTCATCATCGCTTTGCGATAAGGCAGCCCCAGTGAACGGGCAGCTTCCATCTGTCCACGATCAATCGATTGAATCCCCCCGCGGATAATTTCGGTAACGTATGCTCCGGCATTCAGACTTAGCGTCAGAATGGCGGCCAGGAACAGAGGCATCGTGAAGCCCAGTGCCTGCGGAATCCCGAAGTAGATGAAGAAAGCCAGGACAATCAATGGAATCCCGCGGAAGACATCCACAAATACGGTAGCAACACCGCGAAGGAATTTATTATGTCCCACTTTCATAAATCCGAAGATTAAACCTAGAATAAAGGCAAAAAATAGTGAAACGATGGTGTATAATAGCGTTTTGCCCAGACCTTTGATCAAAGAAGGAAGAGATTTTTGAACCAGCTCCCAACGACCCATTGTTGTCTGGGTGTTATCACCAACATATGTCTCAGTAATGCGTTTATACTCCCCGTTTGCCTTGATATTTGTTAGTCCATCATTGAACATTTGCAGAAGTTCCTGATTCTTGCCTTTGCTTACGGCGAACCCATAAGAACCTCCTTCTTCTTTTTCGGTAACAATCTTCAGGCCATTATTCTGCTTCACCCCATAAGCAAGTACGGGGAAATCTTCAAAACAGGCGACAGAGTTACCGGTTTTTACATCATCATACATTTGTGAAGAATCATCAAATGGAACAATCGTGAAGCCATACTTCGAGGCCACAGACTCTGCAAAAGTGTATCCCTCTGTTCCCGTTTTCACAGCAACTTTTTTACCTCTGAGGTCTTCGTAGCTTTTCACGGTATCGTTATTGGCACTAACGCCCATAACCACGCCTGATTCGAAATATGATTCAGAAAAGTCAAACTTTTGCTTTCTCTCGTCGGTAATACTCATCCCCGCAATAACGCCATCCACCTGGTTTGCCTCCAGTGCCTGCACGGCTGCGTTGAATCCGAGAGCTTTAATTTCATACTTGAAATTTTGATCTTTGGCAATGGCATCAAGCAAATCCATGTCGATTCCGACAAAATCACCATTCACATCCTGAAATTCAAACGGAGCAAAGGTAATGTCTGTGCCGATGACATAGGTTTTGCCGGTGTTGGATTCTGCATCAGCAGCCCCCGCCCAACCGGATAGTCCGGTCACCAAGAGCAGCACTAGCGAAAGTACAAAAAACGAGACCTTTGTTGTTTTCATATGTCCTCCCCTTCTCGGTCTACTACGTTACTGTGTTACATATTTTTCAGACGTATTGCCCATTATACAGTCATATTGTTTTTGTGAAAATAAACATTTTAAATTTTAAGTATTGATTTCTTTTCCAATAGGATGCTTCCCGTGTGACGGGTGAAGGCTCTTATGGCATTCACTCTTTATTTACCGTTGTAAAGCGCACTCGTCCTTTCTATCGTTCCACTACTCGGCCAATTTTTGGTGAGTGATGAATTTGTGTTTTTTCTTACGGGATTCATCCGGAATATGTTTATCATTTACAATATTCCCTCTTTCAATCAAAAATGTTTCGTCTCAACCATGTACTTATAACTGTCAACAGCCGCACCTTCCATTACCTTTTTAAGCACTCGCTTGAAACACTTTTTCTTGACGTTCCCGCGAAGTTTGATGTTGACGTGCCTTCCATAGAAAAGGGAGACCCAGCGCTGTTGCGAGTGCCAGCGGAACAAAGACGAAAACCCCATTCGCTGCACCAAAATGGCCAAGAAGCAGACCACCAAACACAGGCGCTATCACACTGCCCAAATGATTAAAGCCAATGGTTCCAAAATAGATCCCTTTGTTCTCCGGCTTAGCAATCCGGTCAATGAACAAGTCCATCATGGTAAACAGCAGCACTTCTCCAATGGTAAACAGGATGACGCTAATGAATAACAGAACCATTCCGTCTGCCCATCCGAACAGCAGCAAGCTTCCAGCGATAAGAATATTACCAAGAATGAGCGAGGCAATTGGCGAATAAAGCCTGGCCGTCCGTACAATCGGGTATTGTACGAGGAGCACGGTCATGGCGTTAAGAGAGAACATATAGGAGAATATTTGGCTTCCGTTCTCTATATTCGGATTCAGGGTCAGATACTGCGCTAACGTTGAACCGAAATGTCCATAACCCAGTTCGCAGAACGTTGTTCCAATGAGGACCATCAGGAAAACCCGGTCTCTAGTGGTTGTACTCAGAGCAGCTCTCAGGCTAGGTGCAAGAGCGTCGACTGGCCTAGGGAGATCGGTATGCCTAACGCTAAACTGAAGCAACAAGACCAGTCCGTACATGACATATACCATGCCTGCTATGATAAACGGAAACGTCGATTCTGCTGATCCAAGGTAAAGTCCGATTATTGGGCCGAAAACAACACCAAGATTAATTGCGGCATAGCGCAGATTAAAAACGAGCAGCTTATGCTGTGAAGGCGTTATATCCGACAATAATGCCCGTGAAGTCGGCTCAAAAAAAGCACGGCATAAGCCATTTAGGGTGTTGGCAGTGAAAAATACCCATAAATGCTGCGCCGATGAAAAGATGAAAAAAACGCCTGCCCAGCTAAACACTGAGAACAGCATGACCATTGGACGACCTATCCGATCCGAGATGTATCCTCCGTAGAAGCTAATGAGTACACCAGCCAGAGAGCTTACTGCAACGGTTAGGCCCGTTTCTGTCGGTGAAGCCTCCAATACGCGAGTTAGATAGATGGATAAGAACGGAATGCTCATGGATGTCACCAGACGTCCGAACATGGTACCGAGAATAATGGTCCACGCCAAAGGATGTATTTGCCGAAGAAGCTGCTTCATAAGGTATATCTCCTATTCCGGGTGATTAAAAAAGGACTGCGCATGTCACTTTCATTAGTTATAATTGTAAGGGTCAAAGGGGGAAATAAAAGTGTAAGCAATTTATTTTGCGTTTCACCTTTTATAAAGGAGCAGACCTATGGATACATACATCACACACTACCTTCGGCTTGTCACATCAGAGCAGCTGTCGCTTAAAGTGAATGAACCTGCTGCAATAACCATAGAAAATCTCTCGACCGCGCTGTTCTGTACTCCTCGGAATGTCAAATTCATATTGCGTAAGCTGGAAGCGGCTGGTTTCATTTGTTGGCAGCCGGGGATTGGCAGGGGACATCACTCCAAATTAACACTTCTAAAGAGTATGGACGAAGTAATGGAAGATCACTTTCTTGGCTTAATAAGCAATGGCAAAATGAAGGAAGCTGTCGAACTCATCGGTTCGCTGGAATCTTCGGACTGGAATGGCGTGATCAGGCAGAGATTGCTGCGTCTGTTGAACCAGCAGATGGGTTTTCACAGCCATATGGAAACAAGCTCGGGTCAGGATGTACTTCGAATGATGCGTTCTCGCCGTTTGGGGGATCTGGACCCGGCTTCAGTCTATACGGCATTTGAGACTTATCTGCTTGGACAGATATGCAACACATTACTTACCTTCGATGCTCAGTCCGGTACTTTTCAGCCAAGTCTTGCACACTCATGGGAATGCAGTGAGGACTACAAAATGTGGGTCTTTTATCTGCGTAAGGGTGTCCGGTTTCATCACGGACGCATCATGACTTCAGCAGATGTGCAGTCAACGTGGCAGCGGCTGCATGAGGTGCAAAGTCCTTCGCTATGGCTGTACAGGGATATCAAGCACAGCGAATTAGATGGTGATTACTGTATTCGTTTTTATCTCCATCGGCCCAATCGCTTTTTTCTACACCTGTTCAGCTGCATTCCCATGACCATTCTTCCCTATGATGTTGACAGTTCGAACCAACTGATAGGTACAGGTCCTTTTCAGATTGGTGAACTGAATAATGAAGTGCTCGTACTTCGTGCATTTGACAGCTATTATGGGCTTCGTCCCCTCCTCGATCAGGTATATATCTGGTTTGTACCGGACTTGGGCAGCCAGCATCGATATTATGAATTGCAAGGAACCGATCGCTTGAAGAAGTCTGCAAACGATGAAACGCCAACAGATATTGACTATCCTGCACTCGGATGCCAGTACTTGCTGTTTAACTTCCAGAAGCCTGGCGTTCACCATCATCCCCATTTTCGGCAAGCACTGAGAATGGTGTATGACTCTGCAGCTCTGGTCGCAGAACTGGGTGAGAATCTGATTAGACCCGCTAACAGCTTTCTCCCATGGAGAAGTGTACAGCAGCATTGGTCGGAAGCATCGCTTGATCATGCTCATCCATTGCTCGACAGCAGCGGTTATCAGGGCGAGACCCTCATTCTGTCCTGTACCGCTAACAAGGATATGCGTGTTGCACATTGGATACAGCAACGTGCAGCAGCAATTGGACTGCACATTGAGATCGCTGCTTCTATCGATAACCTCCAGCCTGAAGAGACATCATTTGCGGATTTAATCATGGCCGAGGAGATTCTGGAGCAGGATTGGCAATACGGCATGATTCACTATTTCAAGACGTCGTCCAATCAGTTCAATGCCTGCATGTCACCTGAGCAGATCTCCATATTGGATGATAAGCTGGAGCCTTTTGCACAGCTGGATGAACCTGATCGGATAAGCCTGCTGAATGAAGCTGAGGATATATTACGCCGTAATTGCTGGATATTGCATGGTGCTCATGTGAACAAAAAGGCTCATCTTAATCAGAGCCTGTCAGGCCTGCAGACGTCGGACTTTGGTTTTATGGACATTTCTAAGATATGGATCAAGCAGTAAAATAAAAAGAGGACTTCCGTCTAATGACGGAAATCCTTTTTTTGTTGTTACATCTTCTCATCTGTTCTGGAACAATCCAAACCTAGGCTATATATGAAATGGTTCTACCCCACCACTAACATTCAATCGGCTGCAAAACTTGCTCCTCGTCCTTTCTTAGCCACAGCTCCCGGAATGGTTCGCAGTTCTGAATCAATTTATCGAAAGGTCCATGACCGACAATGTCTCCTTGGTCCATAACCACGATCTGATCGACCTGCCGGATGAAATTCAATCGATGTGCGACGATAATGACCGTTTTGCCGCTGAACTCTTCCAGAATCGTTTCCATGATGCTTTTCTCCGTAATATTGTCCAGAGCCGACACCGGTTCGTCCAGAATCAACACGTTTCTACGCTGTAACAGGATTCGGGCAAAGGCAAGCCGCTGACGTTCCCCGCCGGACAACTTCAACCCTCTTTCGCCTACAAGCGTGTTTAATCCCTCCGGCCATTTCAGAATGGTCTGTTTAAGATGAACTTTATCCAACAATTCATAGAGAGCTTCATCCGAGACCGATTGATCAAAACAAATATTGTCCCGGATGGTCGCATCGAAGATTGGTGTCTCCTGTGACAAATATGAGATATGGTCATAGTAGCTATTCAGTTTCAGCTCGTCGATATCCACACCATCTACCAGCAGCTTGCCGCTCTTCTTTTTTAACAGGCCGGTTAACAGCTTGATCAACGTTGATTTTCCACTCCCACTCATGCCAACCAATGCGACTGAAGACCCTTGAGGAATGGTCAGCGAGATCTCATGTAAGACGCTATTCTTACCGTAACCGAATGACACGTCGCGAAATTCCACATTCCCCTTGAGCCCCATGACTTCATGACCATGATCCAGGTTGCGGTCCTCCGGAGCTTGAATGAACGCTTCAAACCGCTTATAGGTCACTTGATTCAGCCGATAATCCACAAACAGCACATTGAATATGGCGATAGGTGAGTATATCTTTTCTATGAAAAGAAACAATGCCACAATAACGCCAATGGAGGATTCACCTGTAACAACGCTCTTAACTCCAAAGAACAGGATCACAAGCTTAATGACGGTGATAAACACCTCAAATATCGCAAAAAAAGCTTCATGAATCATCCGCAACTGCGCGCTTTTGTTAATCATTAGCCTTGCTGATGCGCTGAGTTTCGCCATTTCCTTCTCATATCGCTTGTTCGTCCGAAATACGACCAGTTCCATGAATCCGCGTATTGAATATCTGGAGATGGACTCCTGTTCATTCAATATCATTGATTTCATTCGGTACAGAAATTTCAAGATCAGGTTCGTTACTCCAAAAACGAAGACATAACCCACCGCAATAACAATCATAATCCGTGGATCGTAGAAGGTGATAAACAGCAGACTGAACAAAATCGTCGGCAGGAGTTCATGCAATGTTTTAAGGTAAAAACCATAAATGATCTCATTCCCTGCTTCTGCACCATTTTCAATGACTTTGATCATTTGTCCAGTACCCACATTTTGATAGGCCTGATAGTCGATTTTTGCTATTTTGGCCAGTGCCATGATCTTCAATTGCTCGGTCAACCGTTTGGACAGATAAACGCTCGGGTACTCATCCATGTAGTTCAGAATGACCGTCCCCACAAGAAGTGCTCCGTAGATCATGATCAAATGGATCATCTCGTCCATCCGATTAACCTGTATTGCCGTATCCAATATCTTCTGGAAGAAGAATATCCCCAGGCTGCTGAATAGCTGAATGCCCCAGCCTAAGGCAATGTATAGGAAAATCCACCATTTTAACTGAAATAAACATTGTTTTAACACCGTTCTCTTGCCCCTTTATCTTTTAAAATGAGAAAAAGGCCAGGACGAGTCAGTCATGGACCTGTGCAAGACCTTCTCCATGAGAAGGTCATTGTAGTTTCCATCGATCTGATGTGTCCTGGCCTGCGAACAAAATGATTGCCTGGGCACCATCCGAAGTTTCCAGTTTCATGCGATCAAATGGGCAGACGCCCCCCTTGATAGCCGGTACGCGTTTTGATCCGGCCCGAAAACTAGTTACTTCGAACGATACGATAAGACAATCATTTCACCTCAATTCAAAAGATATGGTCTAGTATAGCCGCTAACCTCCCTTAAAATCAACCAATGATTTCAAGTGAATTCATTCAACTTTTATTAAAACTTGCAACTCAACAAAGGAACAGGCTATGATCATGATAGAATGAAAACCTATGTGTTTTTTCTGGAAATAACGTCAAGGAGGAGAAGATGGAAGACATTATTTTGTGGTTGAAGTACTTGTTTTTGGGTGTGGTCCAAGGAGCAACGGAACCCATCCCTGTTTCTTCTAGCGGACATCTGATCATTGCACAGCGGCTGATGGGCATTAAACAAAACGGATTATCGTTTGAAATTCTAACCAACACAGCTTCACTAATAGCTATTGTTTTTATCTTTCTTGAAGATATCAAGAAGCTGATTATTGGCGCGGTTCAATACCTTCGTACACGTGACCAACAATACAGGGCAGAATTTATGTTTGTGTTATATATTATTATCGGCACGATTCCTGCTGCGCTCGCTGCAGTGCTGTTCAAGGATCGCATTGAAGAAGTTTTTGCTTCCGTACATACTGTTTCCATTGCTCTCTTAGTTACCGGTGTTGCCTTATGGCTCATTCGCAACCTGCGCGGCCGCAAACGTGATGGAGATTTGTCTACCAAAGATGCGATTTTGGTTGGGTTGGCTCAAGCCGTAGCCCTGATTCCAGGCATCAGCCGTTCCGGAGCAACCGTAATAGCTTCCATAGCGGTCGGCATGAAGCAGGAAACGGCCCTGAGATTTTCCTTTATGCTCTATATCCCCATTAGCTTGGGGGGTCTGGTCTTGGGAGCATCCGATATCGCAAACGATCCCAATCGGTCAGAGCTTGCCATTCCTTATCTGATTGCCTTCATAACGACACTCGTAGTCACATATTTCTCAATGAGATGGTTCATGGGCATTATGGCCAAAGGAAATTTGAAATATTTCTCCTACTACTGTTTTATTGCCGGAACATTATTGCTTATCTTCTTGTAACTTTAAGACCTGTATTCGCAAAGGAACATCTGGCGTTCAGCCCGGTGTTCTTTTTTTATAGTTCACCTCGGATCAAAAACGACTCAAGATTAATGTCTCAGATATTTAAGTATATGAACAAAGCGCATGACAAACCCCATAGTAGACATGGGCATGTCCTCTATGGGGCCGGGTTATACGTTAAAGATTAGTGCGGCAAGTTTCCACCTATTTGTGATGCAATCATGGATGGAGCAAACCCATTCAGCATTTGCTGCATATCCTGCTGAGGCAGCTGCGGCACCTGGTAGAAACCATTTTTATTCTGATAAATGGAAATCTCATATGCCATCTCGATACAGTTGGGCAGCGAATCTGCCAGTACACGACGCACCACCGGATTTGTTGATTCAAGCGCAGCCGTTGTTTTCATTACTGCTCCCGATTTCACTGCATTTAACATGCTTAGAGAGATGCTTTGATCACAAATTTCAGTTGCAGAGAGCATTGGCTTCTTCGGTTGGCTTGGTTTCATGCCATATGTGAAGTCGTTGTCTTGTGACATTTTATAGCTCTGCGTTGGTTTGGATGGATCTTGTCCTGTTCTGAAGCATTCCAGCGTAATGTTGTACTCTTCGGACATGAACTGCTTCTGACGCAGCAAAATATCACGCAGTTCCGGATCTTGGACATGCTGACTCAGCATCGTATAGCTATTTAACGTATTGATAGCTCCAGCAAGCACCTCATGGACATCAAACATCTCATGGCCGCCATGGTTGAGTTGGGGTGGGATCGTTCCTGTTTCAATGTTTTGATGATTTTGCAATTGCATGTAGAATTACCTCCCATTAATCTGTTATTTTTGGCTGTCCCATTTCGCAGACTCATGTATTATGAAGTTTCGTTCTTCAAGATATTCGGTATAAATTTTGGTTAACGTATGCTGCAAAAAAAGAAAGACCATCACAAGAGACGGTCTTTCCTACATCCATTTTATTTAAACAGCAGTTGATTCATTGCATGAACAGTCATCTCGTGCGTCGGTTGAAAATCATCACTTTCCATATATTGCAGCAGACTGTGAATAAATTGTCGCCCTTCGATCTGACCGAGTAGCTGGTCATAATCCAGTGCCCCAACTAACACTTGGCCGTTGCCTACTTTGCACTCAAATAACAGTCCAAGCTTATGATTACGCTCAAAGTTATCAATTGTCTGCACAATCGGCTGTAAATCTGACGGGAGGTCGTCCAGAATGATGGAGCTCGAATGGGTAACTATATTCCACCATGGGTAAGTGGAGTGCATCTCGCTCGGGAAATGCTGAAGAGCCGGATGATCATTCTGAATTAGCAAACCAAGCGTACCTACCGGAACAGGTTTATTCATGCTTTCCGAGATCGAGCGGAACATGGGATAACACCAGAAATCAGTACTATATAAGCCCTCAATAGCGTTGCTAACCTGTCCGGGAGAAGCCAGCAGAAGAACTGAGCCCCCCTCTTCCAACCTCTGCAGCGCTGCATCTGTGAGCTTCTTAAACACAGGCGCATCAACAAACTGACGATCCTCTTGCTCAGGGTAGACCCAGATGTTATAGGATTTGTATATATCCGTATTCGATATGGACAACTTTAAAGATACCTGAGACATATTATCTACATTTGGCAGAGTTACATGGATGTTCCCAAGCTTCTGGTAAGGCTTCATGTGATCCTCTGTAATGAGCTGTTCTCCTTCGGATATAACGCGGTTTCCTAGAGTACATTCCCATCGCAACGTTTCCCCTATCAGAGGGACCTGACGATAATAACTCAACTCTACCAATGCGTTAAATGTCTCACGAGCCGCATAGTTGTACTTCTCAAAACGAGCCAAGAGCACAGCATCCGAGCAGAAGGTTCGCCATTCTTCAGCACGGATTAAACCTTTGGAGTCCATAAATGCGTCCAATATGCCGACAAGGGCCGTTCCTTGTCCGCTAAAGTCCTGCAAATCAAGCAGTTGAAAGCCTGCAAGTCGCTCAGATCGAAAAGCTGCCTCAAGCTCTTCCTTGTAACAATCTACGGCCAATTGACCTGAGGCACGGAAGAACGATTCAGCGAGATGCCCCATCCCCTTAGCCTGTAATCGTTCTCGAAAGATTTCAAAGTTATGAGCTTTGATCGAGCCTGTATACTTTTCAATCTCCGCAAAATCCGGATACATGGCATACTGCCCAATCTCGTGTGAGACCACAGGAAGATGCGGAATGAGCTCCTTGTCTGTTGCAGCCGCTTTCACCGTTTTGGAGACTGTCCCGTATTGGATCTGAATCTCCTGTTCCTGCGAATGGGAATCCTCTAGTCCAGTGTGCTGCTGAGGGTGAATATGCTCATCATAATCCTTCATCGTACCAGGCAGATCGGTTTGAACATGGCCCAGCGGCGCGTCACACATCGCATAGGAACCTCTGATCAAGCGGTCACGGGAGAACCGCACACCACTGAAGAAATCTTCTTCCTCCAGAATAACCGGGGTAAACTGAAAATTGTTGGAGCCTTGAGTATATAAATGACGCTGATCATATGCCTTATAATCTTTCAGAATAGCACTTAGCTTTTCCTTGCTCCCCCACAACTCATTCCCCAGTGACATCATGACAAACGAAGGATGATTCCCGAAGCTGCGCAGAATGGCGAAGCCTTCCTCAATCAAATAGTCCTGTTCTGCCTGGTTATGGTTCGCATCGCTCTCATCCGTAATCGTGCCCCAAAATGGCAGCTCGGGTTCCATGTAGATTCCCAGCATATCAGCTGCAGCAAATGCTGCTTCAGGCGGACAACAAGTATGGAAACGATAATGATTAATACCGTAGGATTTCGAAATGCTGAGGATTCTCACCCATTCGTTCACGTCCGTTGGTGCATAGCCAGTTAGCGGGAAGATCAATCCATCATGCTTGCCTCGTAAAAAGGTTGGTCGATTATTAATTGTAAACTTGTCTCCACTCGCCTTGAAATCCCGCAGTCCAATTACGATGTCACGATCATCGATGATTCTCCCGCTCTCTTCTCGCAGCGTGATGGCAATCTTATATAAATGAGGTGCATCATCACTCCATAAGAGCGCTTTATCTCCCAACGCATAAGAGATACTCATCTCGTTATGATCAACCGGGTACAAACGCTCTCTAACTTCATGTACAGCTTCTTCAAGGCCGGAAGTTTGTTCATCAATGGCGAAACTTTTGGCAGACACGGCGATTTGGGTGTTCTGCTGCTCTCCATCCAATTTCACCGAAAGCGTTATCGATTTATGCATCGCATCCGTGTAAATTTGCACATCACTCATCCGTGCTTCATTGCTGAATTTCAATTCCAGTTTGCCCGTAATGCCGTTCCAGTTCGTCTGTGTATCCTTGGAAGTCATATGCCCGCCTTTGGTTGGATAGCTGGTGTTGTCCACCTTGATTCGAACGGTATGTGTACCGGCAGAGAGCCCTTCCTTAAGCACATACTCATGGGGCGTATTGAGACTGTTGCATGTACCTAGTGGAATATCATCAACCCAGACTGTTGTAACCCGTGTACGCTCCAGATGCAGACAGCAGTACTTTCCTTCCAATTCCTCCGGAACCTCAAATTCCCGCTCCAGCCAGAGCCATCCCTCGAAAGCGTATTCGTCTGTGAGCGCCCCAACCTCGGCCAGCTCGTTTCTCTTTCCATTTCTGGCATGAGACGTTGTATTAGGCATGGTAATCGTGTCGTCATACGGAGTATTGATTCCCAGCTTGTTCTCGTCAAGCTGCATTCTCCAGACTCCTTGCAAGTTAATGATGGGCAACATGATTTCAACTCCTAATTATGGGTTAACCGCACTTGTCTATCATTGTATCAGAGAATGGATTATCGATCTGAGAAATTTAATGATAAGGATTGTTCTGTTACACAAAAAAACCTGACCCCAGGTAAATAACCGTCCAGGGTCAGGCTGACTATCAACGAATATTTAGTTTTCATCCAGAATACTTAAGATTAATTTGACCGATTCAGCTCGCGTTGCTGTTTGCAATGGTGCAAATCGATTACCGCCTACACCATCAATCAAGCCGGCCTCAACCATCGAAGCCACGTACGGCACTGCCCATGCAGGAATCTGATCCCGGTCTTCGAAAGAAATCGAAGCCGTGGAACCTTCCGGTGTGCTGCTTGCACGAGCAATCATGGTCACCATCTCAGCGCGGTTCAGTGGTTTATTCGGCTTAAATGAGCCATCCGTGTACCCACTTATAATGCCTGCTGAAGCTGCTTCCACGATGTATGGCGCAGACCAGATTGGAATCTGTTTTGCATCGGTATACGTAGTTGCCGTGCTGCTTGTATTCATTTTCATGGCTCTGCCCAGCATGGTAATGAACTCCGCCCGGGTTACTTTTTGATCCGGACGGAAGGTTCCATCGCCATAGCCTTGTACAAACTCTGCAGTCACAGCTTGATCGATTAGCGATTTCGCCCAGTGTCCTTCGGTATCTTTCAGCTGTGGTAGATTTCCATTGCTGCCGCCAACAGTTCCAGTGCCAGGTTGACTAGGATTACTGGTGTCCGGATTACTTCCCTGCTCTGTTCCTGGCTGCGTCGTCTCAGAACCCGTTCCAGGTGTTGGGGTAGTGGTTCCAGACCCTCCACTGCTTCCAGAACCGCCATTGTTTCCAGAACCGCCACCTGAGCCAGGGTTGGATGTACCCGTTCCTGGGTTCGGCGTTTCCGTATTCGACTTCTTGATCATGCCAAATTGATCAATAATAAACGGTTTTGCATCATTCATATTCTGATCAATCTCGTACGTTACGGCTGTAAGCTTGTTCCCATCGATGGTGATGCCCACAAAGTTTTGAACCTGTCCGCGTTTCGGGCGACGATCGTCATTGGGATCTGGTCCATACTTTGCAGCATGATTTTCTTCGGCCAACTCAAACAGGCTGTAATACGTATTCCCAAGAACAGGATCCTGATTTTTGTAGTATACTTTCGGTCCGGCTGTCGCTGGAATCAGATAAATGGTGCCATCCGGGTTCACTGCGTATTCAATCTTGTTACCGTTCAATGTTTCCGTAATCTTGACTGCTTCTTTCGCTTTCCCTGTCTTATCAATCGGTTTGGTGCGGGCGTAAATATGATCATGCCCCTGTAACACAAAGTCGATATCCAGTTCTGCCATCAGCGGAGCAATTTTGTTACGTACTCCGTTTGGTCCGATAATATCCGAATCTGTTGCATGATTGGACGTTGTATAAGGACCCTTATGAATATTGACGATGATCCAATCTGCCCCGTTTTTGCGAGCTTCTTTTACATCGTCCTGCAGCCACTGAACCTGTTCTGCCGAGAAATTGTTATACTCTTCTGAATCTTCGTTAGAATTCAACACCACGAAGTGTGCATTACTATAATCGTATGAATAATAAGCCCCTGTCTCTGTTGCCGAGTCCTCCGGTACATCCAGGTTGAAATGATCGATAAAAGCGAAGTTTTCATCTTCATGATTCCCCGCCGATGGAACGATTGTTGTATTCAGAAGGCTTGATTGAGAATGTCCGAGAAGCCAGTTCCACTGCTCTTCTTTAACACCTTTATCCACAATATCTCCATTGTGCACCACAAATTGTGCATTCGGAATGGTTGCAAGTGCCTTGTCCAGTGTCTCGGAGGAAAGGATTGCTTCATCCTCTTCCTTCGCCTGCGTATCGGCCAGATCAATAAACGTAAAGGCTCCTGTCTTCGGCGCTGTACGGAACGTGCCCGTCTTGCTCCACGTATTGCTGGAAGCTTCGCCCACTCTGAAGAAATAAAGCGTATCTGGCTTCAGATTCGTTGCTTCCGCTTTGTGTACAAGTTCATTAGGCGAATTCACGGAGCGGTCGGAACGTCCTTCATAAGAGATTGCACTTGAGAAGTCAGCAATATTAGCTGTTTTTTCAACAACCTGAAGATCACTTCCTGGAGCCTGTTCGGATGTGTACCAGGCAAATCCTTTGCTAGTGGTTGGATCTCCATTAAACGTAACCGTAACCTTGTTCACTTGCTCATCATTGGATTGTGTGTCCTTGGTAATTCCAAATGTATCAACGACAAAAGGTTCAGCATTAAATCGATTCTGATCGATTTCATAAACGATCGCTGTAAGCTTGCCTCCATCAACAGTCAATGAGGTAAAATTCTGTACCTGACCTCTTGCTGCACTCGTTGTATCCCCGTACACACGGGCATGATTCTCTTCTGCACGTTCAAACAGGCTAAAATATGCATCGCCCAGTTGAGGTTTCGTATTTTTGAAGTATACTTTGGCCCCTGCCGTACCTGGAATCATGTAAATAGTTCCATCCGGGTTAACGGTGTATTTAATGCTTTGTCCTTGAAATGTTTCCTCTATTGTGGAAACTTCTTCAGCAGTTCCATCCTGCTTGATCGGTTTGGTTCGAGCATAGATGTGATCATGTCCTTGAAGAACAAGATCGATGCCAAGCTCATTCATGAGCGGGGCAATTTTATTTCTAACCCCGTTATCACCAATAATATCACTGTCAGTCGCATGATTGGACGTGGTATACGGTCCTTTGTGGATATTGACGATGATCCACTCGGCACCAGCAGATTTGGCCTGCTCCACATCCTGCTTCATCCACTCCACTTGTTCGTTCGAGAAGTTCGCATAATCCGTCGAATTTTCATTGGAGTTCATAACGATAAAATGTGCATTACTGTAATCATAGGAATAATAAGCACCTGTGACCGTCGCCGCATTCTCCGGCTGTTTTACATTAAAATGATCATAGAATGCATAGTTTTTGTTCTCATGATTGCCTGCAGAAGGTACAATTGTCGTTCTCATCAAATCCTCTTGAGAATACCCAAGCAGCCAGTTCCATTCTTGTTCCGAGGTCCCATTCTCAACAACATCACCGTTGTGCACGACAAACTCTGCATTCGGAACGGTAGCTAGTGCCTTTGATAGCGTTTCCGCGGATAAATGGGCCTCTTCCTCATCCTTCGCTTGAGTATCCGTTAGATCAACAAAGGTAAAGGCTCCACCCTCTGGAGCTGTCTTGAACTCTCCTGTTTCACTCCAGAGGCCAAGCGTCTCGTCACCGACACGATAATAGTATGAAGTATTTGGTTCAAGTCCTGCAGCTTCTGCTTTATGAACCATTTCTCCCGGAGAGTTTCTGGAGATGATCGCTTCACCGGTATAGGATTGAGCCGTGCTGAATTCGGGAGCTCCATCCTGTTTTTTAACCACTTGCACATGACTATTGGTCGAAGCAAGTGGTGTATACCAGGTAAACCCTTTACTTGTTTTGGCGTCACCATGGAACGTAGCTGTGACTTTGGTAATATCGATTGCCGGTGCCTCAGCTAACGCTCTCAATTCCATATCGAAGTATAAATCCGAGCTTCCATCGCTTTGCTGATGGACTTCCACTGCAATGATGTTCTCCCCATCATGCAGGAGCGTTTGAAGCGGTTTGGTCAGATCCACATCGGTATACATAACGGGCAGATCCATAGAAGATGTTGCTTTGGTAGAGTAGTTGATCTCCCCATCAGGCATACCGAATCTGCGAACTTCCGTGCCATTTACATATAAAACAGCACCGTCGTCAATGCCGAAGGTACCCAGAATTTGACCATAATTTTGGATTTGCTCCTGATTAACTGTCAGCGTTGTCCGAAAATATGTAGTGCGGTGTTTCAGATCTTGGTTACCACCATAGCCCACTTCTGTCTGAAGCGGTCCGAAATATGTCGTTGATATGCCGCTACCATTGTCTTTGTAACCAAAAGGAGCTTTGTCTACTGCCCAGGTATTGTCTTCATAGACAGCCTGCCATACCGATTTTAAATCCTGACCTTGATCAAAATACTTCCACGTTGAATTTTTGCTAAGCAAGATGTCTGCTTGAGATTCAACCGCCTCCGCTGCTTTAACTACTGGTGCCGAACCCAGTCCCCCAAACCATCCAATAACCAGCGCGGTTGATAGCAGGATGGCCAGAACCTTTTTGTACAATGGGTTAATCATCATGTTCTCCTCTCATTTGGCATGAATGTGCATCTAGTGCTATTTCATTCATGATTACTAGATTAGCCAGCTATATCATACGAGAGGAATATGTTGATATTTGCATGTTTATGTAAATTACATGTTAATATATTCATATTTATTGAGAATTATGGTCGCCAGTTATGCCGGAGATCATCAAGGATATGCTGCAGGATTAACACAACCTATTCCAGCATAGGGATCAATATTGAACCATTGTTTGCTGGATTGCGGTTTGACAAACACATTCATATTCCTTATATTGTTGGTGCACTTATCCTTGGGCTCGCCCTTGTACGGACGATGCAAAAAAACCATGTGAAGGAACAGGTTATCTCCTATGACTGAGAACTGGCACCAAAATTTTAAAAACAAAAACCGCGAAGCTCTAATTGCAGCAGCCAAAGAATTATGCATGAAGCAGAGCTTCCTTAATGTGAATATCAAAGATATATGCAGCGAAGCGGGAATAAGCCGGGTTACCTTTTACAAGCACTTTCAATCCATGGACGAACTTATTCTGGCGGTCCAAGTGGAGATTCTGGAGAGTATGACCGGATACGTGAAAAATGCTGCTTCACCAGAAATGAACGGCCAAGAGATGCTTGCTTCCATGCTTGAAGCCTGGGTCCATTACGCCTCCACTCATCTCGGTTATATCAAATTCGTATTATTATTCGACCTGCACTATGATGCCTATGATTCAGGCCAAGAATTGAAAGAACAATACAATCTGTTTATCAAACGTAAAAAGGAACAACATTTCCTGTTAGATGCTCTGGAGACCGGATATCAAGATGGTACGCTGAAGCCTGATCCTGATCCCCTTAACACAGCCCATTTTATCTTTGTATCCATGATGAGTATGCTGCAGAAAATGAGTCTGGCTTCAGAAGAAGATCACGTTACTGTTCAAAGCGATCTGAAATTCGCCAAACGATTCGTTGAAATGCTGGTGCAGCATTTGAGTAACTGAAAAATCCCATGAACTCTTTTAAGACCAATCCAACCGGATAGGTCTTTTTTGTTTGTACAGCCTTCATTCTATCTCAGAGGTCCGGATCGTTTAGTTGAAACCGATTTATATCAGGGTCTTCGCTGTTTTCTGAGCAGCTCATCTTCACATATGTCAATCTAAATCTAGGACTGATCTTCATTTCTTCCTCTCAATTTACGATAAATAGTATGGGGTTATACGAAACACCCGTTGTTTTAACTACTTCCAAGGGGGAACAGAACGTGAGACAGACTCGCAAGATCAAGATGGACTTAAGACTCAAACTGTATTTAATCATTCTGGTGCCACTACTGGCCATGGGCGGTCTCATTATGTGGACGACCATCCACTCCAGTGAAAATGCATCTGTTTTGACCATGCAGCATAACAATCAGCAGTTAGCTGTAAACACCGCCTCCCTGCTGGGCCAGGAATCAGAATCGATCAAGACATTATACTCCACGGCTTCGGAGGAAAGCGAAGAATACAAAAGTCTTAGAGACGAACTCGTTAAAGTCCGGCTTCAATCGGGAGCCCTCTATGTATATATGTATAACAAAACGCCAGACGGCTGGATGTACACGATAGATGGAGCTGATTGGGACGATACGGAATATAGCCCTTACGGAACGGCAATGGAATTCAATCCCCAGATTCAGGAACGCCTGCTAAACGGTGAAGTCGTGACTACAGGCATTGTGGATGATCCAACCTGGGGACAGCTGCTCTCCTCCTTTACACCAATCAAGGATCCTCAAGATGAAATTGTTGGTTATTTGGGCATTGATATTTCTGCTGCAGCAGTGAATCAAGTATCCTCTGAATCGGTGAATAATGCGTATCGGACCATTATTCCGATTTTTGTGGTTGTATTGATTCTATCGCTGGTCATGATGCTATTGGTGGTAAGAGGCATTCTCAAACAAGTGCGCGATATCAAGTCAAGCCTCGAACAGGTCGCGGAAGGGAATCTCACAGTGGTATCCAAACATCTATCCAACGATCAGCTCGGTGACATCAGTGACCTGATTAACGTCATGGCTTCGCAATTGACGAACATACTGAAGGGAATACAGCAAGGGTCTGATACGCTGCAGCAGTCTTCGGCAAATATTGCGGAAACCGCTCAGACAAACCAGCGCCAGACCGAGGAACTTTCCAGAGCAATCGAGGAAATCGCCATAGGCTCCATGAAACAGGCGGAAGAGACAGAACACTCCGTCCAGCATTCAGAGAACCTCGGCAAGATTATGGATGAAGTTGGTACATACGTGCAGCAGTTCACCCATACTTCTGAGCAGCTATCTTCCGTACAAGTACAAGTTACACGCGAACATGAGGTTCTACTTGAAAAGGGCCGGGAAAATGCCAAGCGGGTTGAGCATCAGCAGGAAATTTCCAGGTCTTTAACCACTCAATCAGAGCTCGCTGCTTCCATTAGTGGACAAATTCATAATATCCTGAAACAAACCCAGATTTTATCGCTGAATGCTTCCATCGAGGCAGCCCGTGCCGGTGAGGCGGGTAAAGGCTTTGCCGTCGTTGCTGGTGAAATGGGCCAGCTCGCTCAGCAATCTGAACGTTCCATCCAGGAGATTGATGGGATTCTGAGTTCATTTGTTCAAGAAATCCAACGGATGGGCAGTCATTTTGAAGCGAATATGGTTGCGGTCAAAGAGCAGGAACAACAGATTGCTGATTGCCTTCAGGCGTTCAGACAGGTTAGCCAATTATCGACTGAAGTGCACGAGCTTGCTCAGCGTTTGGAGAACCGCACAATGAATATGCATTCCATTCGTCAGGAAGTGGAACAGCACCTAAGCTATATCGCTTCTGCAACAGAGGAAACTTCGGCCATGGCGGAAGAAGTTACGGCCAGTGCAGAGGAGCAGCAGCGATCCGCGAGCGAACTATCGAACATTTCCGGGCAGCTCGCTGGCCTTGCAGGCAACCTCAAATCTTATTCCGATCAATTTCAGATTGAAGTGACGAAATCCGATCCAAAATAATAAAGAACCCCGTTACCTGATGAATCAGGCGGCGGGGTTTTCTTAATATCATTTGTTTAAATTTCTTATAAATCCTTTCTCGCAAACAAATAAGTAGTTAACACATAGGATGCACCGAAGATGAATATTATCCCAATCGATATCATGGCTATAAGTTGCCCATCCAGACCTTTCTCATTGACCATGGTCATAAGAACAGCAAAAGGCTGAGCAAGAAGAATGAGTGCAACCATAAATATAGCATTGATTATTCCTGCTCCCTTTTTACTCAGTGCATAAAAGAGCGGCATATAGATGGATACCAGCACCAATACCATGCCTATGGAAACCATAATGTCCATGAAGGTATAGCTTGGCTTATTCAGCTGAGGGAAATTCAAGTGAACCAGCCAGTGAATTCCGAACGAGGCGAGCACACCAAATAAGGTATACAGGATCGCAGATACATACTTGGCTTGCACGATATTTTTGCGGCTGACCGGCAGGGTAACCAGGAAATTATGATTATGGTTTTTGATATCAATCATGGTTGCCAGAATCACGGAACCAAATGCCGTGTAGATCCCGACAAAATACATCGACATTTCATGGTTGGGTATGAATGCCAGGCTAAACACAACGAGATATAATCCAATCGTCCACAGTGAACTTCTTAGCGCTATGAAATCTTTGCGAAGCAGGTTAAGCATGTTTGCGTCCCCCTTTTGCCGTAAAGTAGATCAGATCCTCCAAGGTAGGTCTTTGCAAAAGGGCAAAGCTTCCGAATAACCTTGCAGCCTCTTCCCTATTGTCTGCCAGTGCCTCAAAACCAACGGCTGTCTCGCGAATTCCGATAAATTGATTTCGGGTATCCCCATCTAACAGCTCCCTATCTCCTTTTACGATCGTATATCTCTCCAGTACATCATCTTTCGTTTCGTTAAACACAAGTTTGCCCTGATTAACAAATGCAATATAGTCCGCTATACGCTCCAGATCCGTCGTGATATGCGTTGAGAAGATAATGGATCTTGTCTCATCCTGTATCAGATCCGAGAGCAGATCCAGAAGCTCTCTTCTAAATACAGGATCAAGACCGGATGTCGGCTCATCCATAATGAGAAGATCAGCATCGTGTGACATAGCGATGGCCAGAGAGAACTTGATTTTCATCCCCTTGGACAAATCAGCGATCTTCTTCTTCGGCGACAATTCGAATTGCTCCAGGTATCCATTGAATTGCTGCTCATCCCACTGCTTATAAAAGGGTGCAATCATTTTTTTCATTTCACGGATCGTCAGATGTTCATAATAAAAGCATTCATCCGATACGACACCAATACGCTGCTTAATATTTACTTCCTGAGCGGGCATCTCATGTCCCAATGTCCTGATCGTACCCGAGTCTGGGTGGATCAAGCCAATGATCATTTTGATCAGGGTGCTTTTCCCCGCCCCATTCGGTCCAATGAGCCCAGTAATATACCCCTGTTTTACATCCAGAGATATATTATCCACCTTAAATAAGGGATACACCTTGCTTAAGTTACGCAGTTCAATGGCATTCATGATGAAGTTTCCTCCTCAGACAACATAGTGAAAAGTTGAATTACATCTTGCTCCGTCATACTTAATTCCTTACTTTCCCGAATAATCTCCAGCATTTTCTCTTCCAGCCGTTTCATCCGCTGCTCCCGAATAAAGTCCTGATTGGCTCCTGAGACGAAACAGCCCTTGCCTACGACGGAGTCAATTAACTTCTCTTTTTCCAGCTCTTCATAGACACGTTTGGTCGTAATCACGCTGACTTGCAGATCCTTGGCGAGCTGCCTGATGGAGGGAAGACTATCCCCGGCAACCAACTCTCCGCTCAAAATACTCTGCCTGATCTGGGTTAATATCTGCATATAGATGGGATCGCTCGAAGCGTTGGATATCAGAATTTTAATGGTCATTCACCTCGTTGGTGTTTATTAAGTGCATAGTGTGTATATATAATATATACACTATGCACTCATTCGTCAATCCATATTTGCCCAGCTTATAAGACGATTACGCGCACAGCAAAAAAGGACGGAAATGTCCGTCCCTCTAAGTTCCATTTATTTTCCCTCATGGCACCACTCTTCAATCGCCCACTATTTCAGCGATGCTGGCAGCTTGACGCCAATCAGTTTGCCTTCGGCCTGTATAATAATCATGCTGCCGGTCTTCAGCGTTGCTTCATGCAAATCAGCCCCGGTTTTCACACGGAATACAGGCTGGCTTGTCAGCATATTGATTCCAAGCAGTGTACCGTTACGCTGCGCACGATAGATTCCTTTGCCATATATGCTAACCTGCGACACTGGAGCATCGCCATTCCATTGAACCGCACTGCCGTTTACCAGCTTAACACCCTTTAATTCGCTATCTGTAACAGAGTCCCTGTAGATTAGACGATCCTGAACAACCGCTACCAGTTCTCCACTCACCCCGCCAGGAGGCTGAAACGTCCTCGTTGGAGCATCACCATTCTTATACGTATTCAGATCATATTCAGCAATCTTGCCTGCCTGTTCAATATATATCTTCCCATTATCAGCCAATGCACTCCCTTGGCCGTGCTCATACGGCGGGTCGCCGGACATTTTCCAAGTGAAGTCCATACTTCCTTTACGTGTTCCTGTCTTGAGATTAAAGGCATTCACCTGTACCTTCCGGTCCGGGTCAGATTCATAATCTTGAAGCAGCGGAGTGTAATAATCGACGGAATATACCAATCCATTTTTAATTTGAAGTGCCTCTCCCTGTCCAAACTCACTCCATAGCTTTTTCCCGGTTTTCTTGTCATAAGCGTTTAATTGCACAGAAGTCAGTGCACCCTGCACAAAGAAGGTTCGCAGCACCACTCCATCGGATTCCTGCAGATACGCTGTACCATTGCCTTCGGCTAATGCTTCATCAGCCTTCCACCGCAGCTTGCCTGTCTTCCGATCAAAAGCATATGTGGTGCTTCCTTTGATGACGTATAGTGTATCTGCAGTAGGAATTAATGCTTCGGTCCGCTCACGCGTATCCACCCATGTGGATGTGCCCGATTGCCATACAGCCTTTCCAGTCTTGGCATTTACCGCATATGGCTTATGGCTGGAGGTTAGACCATACAGAACGCCATTGTCATAAACGATGCTAGGGGTCAGATCTTTACCATATGTCCAGAGCTGTTTGCCCGTTGCTGCATCCAAGGCGACCAGCTTGCGATTAGAAAAGGCAAATACTTTACCGTCTTCTGCAACAGCCTGTTGTCCTTGATAGCTTTCATTCTGATCTGTATAAGAGTCTACCTTCACTGTCCAGGAAGGTTTACGTTCAGGTACAGTTAAATTGGAATATGAATTCCAATTGTAGATGGAGATATCCGCTTTCTCCGCGAGTGCCTGGGAAGGCATCGCGCTGAACCCTCCGCTAACAGCGATGATGGCTGCGGTTAACCCTGTAAGCGTGCGAACGTAGGGATGAGATTTACGTTTTTCTGTTCGTGATTTAGTCTGTTTGTTCGGCATGGAAATCCTCCTTCATGAAAGTGTAAGCTATTAAATCTACTTAATCTTTATTGCGTAAAAAGTAAACATTTGGAACGAATCTAGTATACAAGAGGATTAATATGGGAGCAATTAACAAATTATATTTTGTCTGTAATTTTTTCAACTTGGATCATCTTAAGGTAACCTTTTAAGCTCCCTTTTTCTTAGTAAATAGTGAATATTTCACCAATCTGATTTGCATACTACTCCAAGTAATCCAAATGACATGTAGGAGGCTACTCACTTGAATCAATTTTCACAGTCCCAACAAATTTCCCATCTGGCTCAGCAGCTTACGCAGCAAACACAGCAAGCTTCCATGCAGTATCAACAACTGCTGAGACAGGAGCAAAGCAATGCTCAGCAGCTTGAACAATTGGCTCAACGCGAGCAGCAAGCGGCTCATATGATTCAAACCGCACTTCAAGGACACCAAACCGCTATTCAGCAATTACAACAAATCGCCAATCTCGCTCAACAGCTCGTGAGCACGACTTCTCAACATGTTTCATACTTAGAACAACCTTATAACAACCCAAATGTCAGTATTACTGGGCAAACGTTCGGACAGTATCCAAACCAGCATCGTCAATAAACATATGTATAAAAAAAAGGAACCCAATGATATGGGTTCTTTTTTTTGCAGTTATTATTTCATGTAAGTAAGTACTCAGGCATTCAAGTCATGCAGGCCAGGGCTATGCTCATTAGGAAGTTCCGGCATATATGGGAGTGGGAATCCCTGCGGAGGGTCAGTAACTTTCAGTTCGCCGCCATTACGACTAGGTGATTGGCCGCTATATATTTCAGCAATCCGGGTATTATCCAACCGGAAGTTAAACTGGGCATTATGGAAGCCAAGGTCAACGTATTTTTGGCATTCCGGGTATTTGTTGATATCGTAGTTCGGCACTGGAAACACTTTTCCCCAATTTACACCCAACGTTTCGAGGGCCTTCGCGAATGCATTTTGATGTGAATTATCACGAACGATCAGGAAACCCAACGTTTCACGAAACGCTTTGTTTGTACTCATTTCATAGATTCTTGTTTTTTGTAATACTCCCGTCGATTCCAATACAACGTTGTCAAGCAAATTGCTGACCAGATTGCCATGATCGTAGACGTAATTCCCAAGCCATGGGTTACCTGCTGCATCTACAGGCAGAGAACTCTGTGCCCCCATAATATAATGATGCGGATTCGCATGTTTGATGGCTTCGTCGAGTGGAGCTCCGTCCAGGCCGGCATCGCCTGCCCCCTCCGCTCCTGCTCCGGTCAATAATTGATTTATCGTTTGCTGTACCAATTCGATGTGGCTTAATTCCTCCAGAAATACACCACGAAGCAGGTCTCTGTATTGTGTTGCTTTTCCGCGGAAGTTGCTGCTCTGGAAGAAAAACTGCATCATCGTACGCATTTCTCCAAATTGTCCGCCCAATGTTTCCTGTAACACTTTGGCTGCTGCCGGATCCGGTTTATCCGGAACAATCATATTAATCAGATCTTCTCTATAAAAAAACATGGTTGTCCTCCATTCAAGTGAATTACAGCCTTAGTTTCTGCCTTCTTCCTGGATTTATGTGATATCAAGCTCACCCAATGATTGGATTCGGAGCAAGAATATAATTCTTTGATTAAGGAGAACCTAACCCGGTAAAACGACTGAATATTTGGAGGGATACGATAAAATGGGTATATTGAGTGGCAATCCCAAAGACGAACCCATGCACTACGGAGAAATCTTCAGCGTGTGGCAATGCTCCATGGTGGCAAAAGGCTCCATTTCCTGTTACCAGGCGTACATGAACCATGCAGGAGATAAGGATCTGAAAAAAATCCTTGATGACCTGCTGGATCAGGCCAAACTGGAAATTAAAGAGTGCGATGCTTTGTTGACCGAGAATGGCATTGCTCCGGCCCCAATGCTGCCCGAAAGACCTCCTGTCAAATTGGAGGATATCCCCGCTGGCGCAAGGTTTACTGATCCTGAAATCGCAGCCAAAATCGCAGCAGACACCTCGTTGGGTCTGGTTGCTGCGAGCCAGGTCATGGGACAATCCATCCGGGAAGATATCGGTGCATTATTCGCCAAATATCACGTAACCAAGACGGCACTAGGCGTGCGCATTTTGCAATTGGTCAAAGAAAAAGGCTGGCTTGTTCCTCCTCCTCTTCAAATCAAAAGACCAGATTCGGAGTAAGCATACGCAGCGCCTAATTTAAGGAACATTCAATGCCCGTTCAAGACAAAGAAGGAGCCGTCATTCTGCTCCCTCTTTGTCTTTTTTGTGTTTCCCTTTTGTTTAGAATTAATTGGACAGGTTATATAGATTTAGAATTAATCAACCATACCATTGGAGGGATTCACATGTTCAGACACCAAAAGGAATTACAATTCGAAGTAAAAGTAGATCGCCCGGATCCCGTATTTGCCCGTCAGGTCCAGGAAGTATTGGGTGGACAATTCGGCGAAATGACCGTAATGATGCAGTACCTCTTTCAAGGATTCAATTGTCGTGGCGAAGAAAAATATAAAGATATGCTTATGGATATCGGCACCGAGGAAATCGGCCACGTTGAGATGCTCTGCGCTTTGATCAGCCAGCTGCTGGATGGCGCCACACCTGCTGAACAGCAAAAAGCAGCTGAGGATCCTGTTACTGCTGCCATTATGGGAGGAATCAATCCTCAACATCTACTGGTGAGCGGACTCGGCGGTTTACCTACGAACTCTACTGGCGTACCTTGGAATGGTTCATATATTGTGGCAAGCGGCAACCTTCTTGCAGATATGCGTTCTAACCTGCATGCCGAAAGTCAGGGCCGTCTCCAGGTTGCACGACTCTATCACATGACTACCGATGAAGGCGTTCGGGCGACGTTCCGCAAAATGTTGGCACGTGACCGTTACCATCAGTATCAATGGATGGCTGCCATTCAGGAATTGGAGGAAAAGAACGGCGTCGTTGTTCCTGCTTCCTTCCCACCAGAGGCCGAGCAGGAATCTCAACCTGAAGCCTATGAGTTCTGGAATCTTTCCGAAGGTACAGAATCCAGTGAAGGTTTGTGGGCGAAAGGAAGTGCTCCAGATGGTACCGGGGATTTCGTGTACGTTTCCAATCCTGTTCCAAAAGGGCAAGTCTACGAGCCTGTCATTCCTGCCACAGAACTACATCATGACCTCGATGGAAAAGCGAGCGATAAATAATCGTTAACCCATTGAAGTATTCATTATATATATCATTTCTTTTACGTTTCTACTCTATTATTTTGGGTACTAATCAATAGACAACGATATCTGGAGGTGTTTCACGATGGCGACGAAAGAACTTGCAGTACACGAGAAACTTGAAATTCATGAACTGCTAACGCTCAAAACATCATGTGCTACTAAAGCGGTTACCATACTGGAACTGGTCCAAGACGAGAAACTAAAATCCTTGATTGAAGACGATCTGAACAATTCATCCCAAGCGATTGAAGAGTTGAAATCCCTATTGAAATAAGGAGGATTCTTATTATGTCTACGACAATGACCAAAGAAATGCTGGTAAAGGCCATCAAGCCAATGGATGATCTTGCGATTGCCACCGATATGCTTCTGTCAGCCAAGTCAGCTGTACGCACTTATGCGATTGCTCTTACCGAAACGGCAACACCACGAGTTCGAAAAGTGCTGAAGGCCCAACTGGACACTGCAATTGATACGCATCAAAAAATCGCCGACTATATGATCAAAAATGAAATGTATCATCCTTACAATATCGAAGAACAAGTTGAGCATGATTTGGAAAAATCGGATACGGCTTTGAAATTAGCGGACTCCAAATAAAATGTTAAAGTTAAACGACTCAGTGTCTACTGAGTCGTTTTGTAGTTCACTATTCCACATTTTCCTATATTCCAATATGTATTTAATATTCATTCCAACTTCATGATTGTCTTAAAGCATCACTTATTAATCTTCATTCTTTTCTTGATAAGAATAACAATTAATAATATGAGCGGAAGAACAATTTGAAATAACGGTGAAGAATAGATCAACGCAATGCCTCGCCCAACTTCAAGATGCTCTGTAAAATTCGGAGACAAGAATGACAGTCCATACAACACAATCCCTGCAGGCAGTACCCATCTCCGGTAACTAGCTCCAGTGATTCTTTCAAGCCCTATTACAGCACCTTGGAAAAAAAAAGCGATCTTAATCCCTAATCCCAAGAACAGGAGCAGCGTGAACAGGGCGTCCATCCGTTCAAGCACCTCTGTCATGTCAATTAATTGAACGGTTTGCAGCAGAGGGAGCGTACTAAACATTGCGATGTCGGGTCCCATAACGAAAATAATGAGTTGATTGATAAATGTTAAACTGACCGCGGTAGCGATATATGCTATGATCACGACTTTGTTCAGATTCTTTCCTTTACGGCCATAAGGATAAAAGACCAAAAACAAAACAACTTGTCCGAATGGAAAGGATATAATTTCTGGAATAGCAGCCTTGAATATGTTTCCCCACCCGTTTTCCAATACAGGCAAACTCAATTCAGTATGAAAAAGACCAGTGGCAGGAATAAGAATACTGATTAACACGTAACCGAAAACTATTACAGGGAACAAAATCATGCAAATGAGGAACAGCACACGATATCCGTACCGCACGGTGTTGGCTACAACCAGCAGACTGATTATACTGATCAACCACATGGGTGTTTTATTTAACAACGTCAACGTGGTAACCTCACTCAGATCCCGCAGATTCCGGGAAGCTTCATAAGCGAAATAACCGATAAATGATAAGCTTACTACTGTTCCCAGTATCTTGCCCATGTAGCGTTTCAACAAAAGGAACAAATCCAGGTCGGGTTCCTGGTGATGAATGGTAAGATGGATAATTAGCAGCAATAGGCCAGCAAATGCTCCAATTAGCATCGCTAACCATGCATCCTGCTTCGCTTCTCCGCCCATTAGAAACAAGGTTGTACTTCCAACTTCGAACAGGGAAAGACCAGCGGCCAATTCGGATACACGAACGGATCCGGCTGAATTCATATTTACACATCTCCTTGGCGTTAATGTTCCCCTTCACTTTCTCCACTTTCCTTATGAAGCAACCGACTGAATGAATCCTGCAGCAGCCCGGTTCGTCTTAGGCTTACGTCGACGTTTACGTTAATCTCCATCTGTGCCAACTCCTGCGGCCACTTTTCTTTTAATGTTTTCCAGTCCTTTGGATGTCTTTGATGAATTTTGTTAGCAATGCTTAACATGTCGGCATGGAGCCGCTGACTTGCTTTCCACCCCTCCATCATCTGCGAGGTAATGATTCGCTCAGCTTGCAGCTGCAATTCGTCAATAATATGTGGGCTTGTTATATCTGCAAGTGTTGTGCTCTCATTCAGTTCAGCTTTGACTTTGGCATTCACCTGAATGCTGTAATGATGACCCGACTTCACGGGCTCAACCTTGACACTTGCTTTTTGAATCAAAAAAGAATTGATTTCACCATGTGTATTGACATAACTCAAATTAGTTCTATTCACTCGGTCAGTTAGCCACGAAATGCCCATACTCTCTCTTTGATTCAATACACCGATTTGCTTATCTTTATAAAATACACTTAATCCTTGAAGTCTTAGCTTGCCTCGCGTTGATGTCTGCCTAAAAATATCGATGGACTCCAGTTGTTTAGTGTCTTGCCCTTTTACTGTGAGGATGGGAATGCCCGCTGAACCACTGTCGGAAGTTATTTTCAAAGCAATTTCATGCAGATTCATGACCGGATAATAGGATCCAAGCTCATGGTTACGTTCTATAATCTGAGATAGTGCCCGGCCAGGTTGTTTTTCTGGTGGTACCAGTTTCTTTAAGTAATCTTTCGCCTGCCCATCTGCGATGATCACCTTAACCGATTCCCTGGCATCGATATTGCGATAGTAGTCATCCAAGATCTCTGACAGTCCATATTGTGCGGCTTCTTGGCCAATTAATATGACATTGGTATGTGAAAAGTATAACTTTTTGGGATTCTCCAGACTGCTTTGGGCTACCGCTTCCCTAATCGTTTTCCCTTGAGATGAAAAGGTAGTCACCGCGGATTGGGATCCACCAGAAGATCCGTTTGTACTGCTTGCAGGAGGAACAATGATCTGATAGGTAATCAACCAGTTACCGTTCTTTCTGTCATATCCTGCTGCAGTCGTAATGCCCAGTTCATTCAGCTCCGTACGATTACCACACCCGGCAATAGAGATCACTGAAACGAGGAGTATAAGGATGTAGAAACACCGGATCACAAAACTGCCTCCCTCTTATCTATCAGGTTCAGGTTCTTGAATATGTTCTACAACACTGTTGGAGCCTGAGGGATATTGATTTGCCGATTGCCTTGTTTTGTTGGGCCCTGCTTTTTCATTCGGTCTCGTCTTCATCGCCCACCAAGGTACCCGCAAGATCAGATCCTTCATGTTTGACTTGTAAAACGGGCTGAAAGGCATCATATAATCCGCACCCAATGACTTGAGCGATATCAAATGAACCAACAATGGCACTGCACCTACCAATATACCGAACAATCCAAGGGTACCAGCCAGCAGCATGAATGGAAAACGCATCAAACGTACTGCTGTTGCCATGCTGAAGTAAGGAATAACAAAGTTGGAGATGGCCGTGAACGATACCACGATAACCATCGCTCCGGAAACCAATCCCGCTTCTACTGCCGCTTGGCCAATAACCAATGCACCTACAATGGATATCGCTGGCCCAATCGCTCGTGGCATCCGAACGCCTGCCTCACGAATGACCTCAAACGTAATTTCCATAAGTAACGCTTCAAGTAACGCAGGAAAAGGCACACCCTCCCGCTGTGCGGCAAGTGTAATTAATAAGGTAGTAGGAATCATCTCTTGTTGGAATGTGGTTAATGCAATGAAAGTAGATGGGAGCAGCAAAGAGACCAAAAAAGACATTAATCGAATGGCTCTCAAAAAAGTAGAAATATCATAACGCTGGTAGTAATCTTCTGTCGTTTGAAAAAAGTTAAAAAAAGTCACGGGGCCAATAAGAGCAAATGGTGTCCCGTCAACAAGTATCGCTACTTGTCCATCGAGCAAACTGCCGGCTACTGTATCGGGCCGCTCGGTATTGATCAGCGTTGGAAAAGGGGTGATCGGAGCGTCCTGAATGAACTCCTCTATGTAACCACTCTCGAGTATACTGTCCGTATGAATGGCGCTTAAACGCTTCGTCACTTCTGCTACCACTTCCGGCTTGGCTATGCCCTGAATATAAGCCACAGCAACCGATGTTTGTGTATAGTCTCCGATATGATGCATTTGAAATTTCAAATCAGGAGTCCGTATTTTTCGCCGAATTAAAGTCATATTGGTATTGATTTCTTCGGTGAAACCTTCCTTAGGTCCCCTAACTACAGTCTGAGAAGTCGGCTCTTCCACTGACCTTCTTGCTCCTCCGGGAATGGGAACTGCTATGGCATAACGCTCACCATCAACCAGTACAACCACATGCCCGGTTAAAATTGCGCGGTAAATCAGATCTGGTGAATCCAGATTTTCAATATGACCCGTAGGTAAAATCCTTCTCACGACATCGTCCGCTCGTAATTCCTCATTAGATGGGGCAGTATTAACAAAATGGACGACATGTTCCATTAGCTCTACAAGCAGGACTGGGTCAGTTAAACCTTCAATATAGCAAACCGCTAATGGGATATCATAGGCTGCAGATTCAGCAAATTCACGAACCACAAAATCCGGACTATTCTTAAAAGCTTCTCTAATGGAGCTAAGTGTATTTGAAAGTGATGGATCCAGTTTTGCAAATGGCTTTGTTTGATTTTGAAAGGATTTCTCGTTCTTCTGAGGTAGCGGTTGTGATTGAAATACTCTTTTCATCCAACGGAGTAGCATAATCTCACCTCCTTTATTTCCGTTTAATATGGATCATTTCCGTAAAGATTATGCCAAAATCTAGATGTTGTCCTATTTAAGTATTCCTTGGAATAAGCTGATAAAGTACATGAAAGGAGAGGACAACGTTCATGGTACTAGGATAAATCTTACTGGGGATTTCGTTATCAGCCCCAATCGGTCCCATCAATGCTGCTCAGTTGGACAAGGGTGCGAAAGCCGTTAAATTCCTTTTTTTCATTTAAGCTTGCTTTTGCGAAGTCTCATCCCGGTAATGTGGAAGCTGGGACTTTCCAGGGGGTTATGCGGCTCTTCTTCCTGAGCTGTGCTGGTGGGCTCTTCCTTTTGCTTCTTCCGAACCCTTTGCACAATCATATCGCTAATTCCAATAACTAAGACAAGCAGCAGACTGATAAAGAAGCCGGGTCGACTCAGGGGATGGAAAAGCGTACCTGTTACAGCGAGGCCAATCAGTACCAGCCCAATCCATCGTTTGACAACGCTGAACCTCCCTGCTTTCAGAAGGCGGCCAGAAGATAACAAAATGAACAACCAATTGTACATGAGCATCAATCCAGCCGCAGTTGTTACATATTCATAGACCTTGCCAGGAAGCAGCAAAGACATGACGATGGTTGCGATAAGGCCGCATCCGATCAGTGAGAGTGCGGATAATGGATACTTCTTCTTCCATTTTCGCGAGAACAACCGCGGAGCGTCTCCTTCCTGTGCCAATGTCAGCATCATGGAGGTCACCGCATAAAGTGACGCCGTCATGGTAGAGAAACCTGCTACAATCAACACTCCATTGAACAAATGCGGAACAAATGCCAAATGATCACTGCTCAGTGCCAGTACAAAGGGACTCTCTTTGGGATTAAAGGCACCAAGCGGAACCATGGTCAAAGCAAGTCCGATCGACACAACGTAAACCGTTGAAAGCGAGATCAGCATCACTTTGCCTGCCTTGGGAGCCTCTTCCGGCTTTTGAAGCCGGTAGGACATAATTCCGAGTACCTCAATTCCCCCATAGGCATAAAAAGCAAATAGGAATGCAGACCACAGACCGATCCCACCTTTCGGGAAAATTTCAGTCATGCTCAGCGGTACGTTATGCTCGTACTTCGTTCCCCCAATCCACCCTGCGAGAAGCGCGATAGCAAGTACCAGAAACATAAGAATGGCTGCGATCTTAATAATGGCAAGTACATTTTCAACCCGGTCAAACCCTTTATTTCCGAAGAACACGATGCATAGCCCTACAATTCCAAATCCGGCTGCAAATATCCAGAGAGGAACATTCGGGAACCAAAAACGCGAAAAAATGGACAAGGCCGTCAACTGACTTCCCATAATTAGCAGCTCGGAAAACCAATACACCCACCCACTGGCAAAGCCAGCCCAGCTTCCGAATGCCTTCTTGGCATAGGAACGAAAAGATCCCTGCTCTGGGTGATCCGATGTCATTCTAGCCAAGGCATCAAAAACTACATATGTACCGAGGGCAGCCAAAATGTAAGCCAGTAATACTGCCGGGCCACCGATCGAAATCGCGAGGCTGGAGCCCAGAAAGTAGCCTGTACCAATCGTGCCTGCTACACCAAGCAAGCTGAGCTGCCACCATTTTAGTTTCTTATCCTCCGTTGAGGTCTCTGATGCTTTACTCATTTCTTCATTCCTCTTCTGTAATATTTTGGACCGCTTAAGGTATCCTTTCCCAATTGGTCCTTTTTCATGTTGAAGGCAGAAAAACAAAAAAAGCGAACGATAGGGCAAGCCCTTCATCCGCTCATATATTCACATTAATTATTGAATTGGAATTAAACCCACAACCGGATGTGGCACATAAGTTTCTTCCAACCACGCGACTTCTTCTGCTGTCAGCTTCAGGTCCATGGCTGCAAGGGCATCCTCCAGATGTGATATCTTCGTCGCACCGATAATGGGAGCTGTTACGGGCTGCTTCTGCAGAAGCCATGCCAGAGCAATGTGAACCCGCGGAACACTGTGCTTACTTGCGATCTCTGCAACCCGCTCTACAATGAAGCGATCCGTATCGGCAGTAGAGTCGTATTTGGATTTCTGCACCTGATCCGTCTCCGAGCGATGCGTTGATTCCGACCAGTCACGTGTCAGTCTACCTGAAGCAAGCGGGCTGTAGGGAATGACTCCGATCCCTTCCTCCTTGCATAGGGGAAGCATCTCTCGTTCCTCTTCACGGTACAGTAAGTTCAGATGATTTTGCATGGAAACGAATTTGGTCCAGCCATTGCGCTCAGCGACAAACAAGGCCTTTTGGAACTGCCAGGCGTACATCGCAGAAGCACCAAGATATCTTACTTTTCCGGCTTTGACTACATCGTGTAATGCCTCCATGGTTTCTTCGATTGGGGTATGGTAGTCCCAGCGATGAATTTGATACAGATCTACATAGTCAGTTCCAAGCCGCATCAGACTCTTATCAATTTCGCTCATGATCGCTTTGCGGGACAATCCGGCGCCGTTCGGTCCTTCATGCATTCGTCCATGCACCTTGGTGGCAATAACAACCTCGTCTCGTTTGGCATAATCTTTCAAGGCCCGCCCAAGGATCTCTTCACTTGCTCCCAGAGAATAGACATTCGCTGTATCAAAAAAGTTAATACCAAGCTCCAGAGCCTTCTTAATGACAGGCCGGCTATTCTCCTCGTTCAGTACCCATTGATGAATCCATCGGCTGGCATCCCCAAATCCCATGCATCCCAGGCAAATTCTAGAGACATCCAACCCTGTCTTCCCCAGCTTCACATACTCCATTTTCTCATCCTCCTCGTTATTCTTTTCTTAAGTTCTGTCGTCTATATTCCGTTGGCGAAAGATCAAAGCGCATTTTAAACACCTTGGAAAAATGAGTCGTATTTTCGAAGCCGCAGGCGTAACAGATATCCGTTACCGATTGTGTCGACTCGAGCAGGAGCTGACTGGCCAGATCCAGTCTGCGATTACGTATCCATTTTAACGGAGAAGTGTTATACAATGCCCGAAATTCCCGCTTGAACGTCGACAGGCTTTTGCCAGACAAATAGGCCAGATCTTCGATGGAAACGGGATTGGTCACATTCTCTTCTACGACTTGTTCAATCTGACTCCGTTCAGTAGGATGGGGATACAGCAGCTGTTGCAGCAAGTTTGTGTTTGCTTCAGCAAGATGAAACAGCAGCTCCATGAACTTGACGCCGACCAATCCGTCGCTGATCGAATCAGATTGGTGAAAATATGATTTTAGGGAGTTAATATATGCTCTCATTGGGGCGGTAACTGTAATGACAGATACCTGGGCGACCTCACTTGTGAAAAGAATGGCCTTCCAATCTGCAAAATCTGCGAACTTATGAAGTATATCCCCGTTCAGATAAAACATCATATAATCCAGCAAATATTCAGTACCAGGCTCACCCGACTTTTCGTAGTCTACTTTGATCGCTTTGTGCAAGAATATCATTTCATTGCTCCGTACCGTATGCTTTTCGTTCTTGTATTTAACCGTATATACACCTGATTTAACGAACAGCAGCAGATGATTTTTCAGGAAAAAGCTTCCTCTGGTTCCCTGCGTATGCAAGCAAAACTGGATGACTGTCAGCCCATTCCATTTCAAGCTTCCCTCTTTGTCTGGTGCCTGTTCCATTCCTTTTGGAGCATGAATTAGTTTTTCAGTTCGTTGTACATCCATTCTTCTTCCTACCTTCTGTCATCTCCTGCAAACATAACCATAACGCTTTTCTGCAAGAAATACTTTGCTCTGAAGCTCAAGACATGTGATCATTTCGTTCATTCTTCTAAAGGGAATGCATCCGTCAACGCCAAATCAATGAAACTAAAAACGGGTTCCAGTAAACTGGCTCCCGTTCTCTCTTCTATTCTCTTGGGTTATGACCCATTTACCCTCTAGGATATTTATTCTTATCCGCTTCCGTAATCGCTCGAATGACTCTGCATGGGTTGCCTGCAGCAATGACTCCTGCCGGTATATCCTTCGTCACTACGCTTCCCGCGCCGATCACCGTATTATCTGCAATCGTTACACCTGCAAGCACAGATACGCCTCCGCCAATCCACACATTGTCCCCTACGGTAATCGGGAGGGCAATCTCCAACCCTTGATTGCGCTGTTCAACATCCAGGGGATGGCCAGCAGTGTAAAATCCACAATTCGGTGCAATGAACACATTGGCGCCAAAGGTAATCTTCGCTGCATCCAGCATCACCGTATTATGATTACAATAGAAGTTTTCTCCAATCTCAATGTTGTATCCTTGATCACAATAAAAGGGCTGTTCTATCCAAAACTTCTCTCCTGTTTTCGCCAAAAGTTTTTTCATAATGGCTTCTCTTTCGGATATCATGCGCGGACGAAGCTGGTTGTAGTCGTAGCACAGCTCTTTTGCTTCAAGGCGTTCGTTTACCAATTGTGGGTCGTTGTTATTATCATATAAGAGTCCTTGTTGTGCTTTTTCTTTCTCGGTCATCGTCATTCGTGTAAGCTCCTTCGATGTGTCTATTTGGGTAGCCAATATTCTATGTATGGACGCAGCAATGCACAATACAACTATTATAAATTCATCCATTAGCAAATTACAAAAAAACACGAGTGACCTCCTGGATCACTCATGTTTCATTCAGCTGCCGCTGTCTCTCTATTCATTCAATGCTGTCTTAATTAAGGCATTAACCCGTGAATTGAAGAGCAGACCAATATGGGAAACCAGCGAAACCTGTATGTTATTCGCGCCGCTCAAACGGGAAAGTGCAGGAGATACAATCGTGTCACTGGTAGAGTAGATGGAAGTAACCTCAACTCCCTCTGGCGCTGAAGATGTTGTCAAACGATTGGCGCCTCCCAAGGTGACCAGCTTGTCTACTTTGGTAGAACCCCCACGGTTTAATATGTAATATAAACTATTAGCCCCGCCCATACTATGAGCCACAATGTTGACTTTGCTATGACCTGTTTCCCTAAGTACATTGTCTACGAATTGACTGATAGCTGCAGAATTCAACAGCTGATTTTCCCTGCTTGCTGGGCAGATCAATCGCAAACAGCTCATCTCTGGACCAGCCTTGACCACGCAGATAACTTTCAATATAAGTGAAATTGCTATCGGAGCCTGTTAATCCATGAACAAAGACAACAGGTGTCCGTTCTGTCGCAGCGAATGTCTTAGAGCTCTGACCGATACCAGGTAACGAAATGGCTATAAGTATGCTCATGACCATGGCAAAAAACAATTTACTCTTTTTCACATCATTCACTCTCCTAAAATATAATTTACACTATATATAATATAAGTTAATATATGGAATATAAATGGATCTTTAGTCTCAAATTTAATAGATTAAATCGTTAGTAAAGATTTCCTTTAGCCATCCACCCCCTTCTCTGTTATGCTGAATGACGGCAAATTTCAATTTACAGGAGGAACTTCCTAGATGAGACAAACGATTAACCGCATCACTCTTTGCTTCTTCGCCATGATCCTTGTGGTATTCCCTATTTCGTGGAGCAAAGCCCAGGCTGCCGATTCGTACAAATCGCTGGATTTGTATTTCCCGACAGATATTGATGGCCACTGGGCATACGATACGCTTGACAACTTCGTTAACGCTGACCTTCTTAACGGTTACAGCCTGGGCAATGGCGAGGTCGCTCTTAAGCCCAATCATCCCATCACTCGTGCAGAATTCGTAGCTATTCTTGTTCAGGCTACAGGACTACATAGTACAGCTCAGGGAAAATCCTTCAGTGATGTAAAAGCAGGCAAATGGTATGCGGAGTCCATTCGGATTGCCAGTTCACTTGGCGTCGTTGGGGGTGTAAGCAGCACTGAATTCGGACCTGACCTCCCGATCACACGCGGTGATATCGCGGTAATGGTCGTACGTGCGTTCTCCGATACAGTCGAGTTTAAAGGTGAATCCATAACCTTCAAGGACGTTCCAAACTATTATGCAGCTTCCGCCATTACCAAAGCGAGCCAGGCTGGTATTGTTTCAGGAATGACAACAACTACGTTTCAGCCTTTCGCAAAAGCTACACGTGCTCAAGCTGTAGTTATGCTTGAACGAGCTTTACAATTGGAGCAAACCGAGCTGCCGGAGGCATCTGAACTGACGGCACTGGCTTCCACTGCTACGGACTCGGAAATTCAAGCCATGACGGATCATAACTATGATCAGCTGTCCGTAACCTATGCAACCTATTACACCGGATATCAGCTTTCATCCAATTTTACGTCTCTGGAGGATATCACTTCTGTAGTAGATGAGGGAACCACAATGGATATTGAGATGCTCTCCCAACCGAATTTTACTGTCATCGAAACCTCTAACCGTTTGGCTGTATTAGAAGCAGAAGGCGGCAAGATGAAAGTAACGATCCATTCGGGTAAAGAACAACAGGAAGAAACGGTTTCCATGGACGGATTGTATAAACTCAAAAAAATGAATGATAACAGCTGGAAAATCTATGCCATCCTGCCTTATGAAGAATAGGGACTAATCTATCATTCATTTCATTAACACTAAAAAACCACTGAATCCTCATTCAGTGGTTTTTGGTTCTAATAGATTATCCATCAATTCGTAACACCCTGTTACGGCAGCTTTCTTGCTTTGAGCGCCAATTCGTAGGCGTTTCCCCCTCCCATAGCCGGAATGCCCGATAAAATGAATTCTGGTCTTCATACCCTACAAGAAAGGCCACTTCTTTGATATCAAGTGACGGATCAGCTAGGTATACTCGAGCCTGCTCATGTCTGGCTTGGGTCAGCAGCTGCTTGAAGCTGGTGTTCTCATCGGTGAGTCTGCGCTGTAGTGTCCGATTACTTACGCCTAACTCCTGCGCTACGATTTGGATATCGGGACGTCCACCTGTTAGGCTCCGTTTAAGAATCCATACGACCGCTTCTGTCATGGATTGAGCCTGTTTCTGTTCGTCCAGCGAGCGATCCAGTATGGGCGTCAGCATCTCAAGCAGCTCTTCGTTATAGGAGATGAAGGGCAGATCCAGATCTTTTTGACGCAAAATCAATCGATTCCTTGGTGCACCCATCCGGATATGGCAGCCGAAGTAAGCTTCCAGAGCCTTTACGTCTCCCATGGGCTGTGAGAATTCGACCTGCATTGCATTCAAAGACTGCCCTGTACCACGACGTCCCAGCTCCAGAAGAAAGGCCAGCGTAATTCCAACCAGGACGGGAGGTCCGAATGGTCCACCATTCATCCACTCCAGTTCAATAATACAGCGATCCTCCTCCTCGGTAATGTGCAAGCTTTCGGGAGGACACATTCGTTTGTACCGAGCCATCCGATATAGCGCATCACGGTAGTCACGGGCATGGTAAGTGGCTAGTACACTTGGTGGATAGTGGGCTGTTTCATAAGCGGTTGCCAGTTTGATGATTCCTTCAGCCGTGTCACCCATGAGGTCGGAATAAGCCTGCCAGATTGCAAAATATTCGTCAGTATTGACGATTGTATTCGTAAGCTTGGTGAGTGGCAGTTGTGCTCTGCGGGCTACGACACGGGTGTCGATCCCCATTTGCTCCAAGCCTGCCCAGAATCCGGCTGGAATCTTAATACGTTCAATGGAATGCGGCTTCATCTTTCGGTCTCCTTCGATTGATCATAAGTATAAACAAGAATACTCCTTCATCTACCAGATGTCTAATCTCATGGTCATGCCAAATAGAAGAACAACCAAAACCACACCCCCCTCATAAACTGACCTAACCCCTTTGCCTTCAATGCAAAAAAGCCGCCATGATGGCGACTTCTTGTTCTTGCAATATAAATTATTTCTTAATAATTCCTTGCTTGATCAGCTCGTTCACATTAAGCGATTGGTCATAAGGAACATCGATCTTGCCTTCATTCACCAGTTGAATGATCTCATCCCGATAAGGGCTTTCGAGGTCGATTCCAACGATCTCCCAGTTATTGTCCACTTCCGGAGAAATCTCCTGATGCTCTTGAATATATTCCACCAGGTAATCCCGAATGCTGCGTGGTGATTCCCAATCGCGGTTTGCTTCTACCAATTTGTAAGCTTTCAGTGCACTGCTGTATCGATAGTTGTTTACAGCAAGCTTCAGTTCTTGTGTATCAGCCAGAGGCTTGCCTTGATACATTACATCGATGATACGCTGCCCTGCAGGCTTGGACAGGTCGATTTTGTAGTCTACGCCAGCAAACATGTCATACAAATAACCTGGAACCTCAGGATCGAAGCTGATCGAAACGTCTCCCTCTTTCCACTGATTGTAGTGTGAGGCAGACCATTCCATATACGCCTTCAGTTCTTTACCCGTAACCTTAACGGTATAGAGCACATTATCGAATTTGTAAATATCGAAAATATTCGCATATGTGATATTGCCTTTTTTCAGATTGGAGGTGTCTTTGAAGAGTGCAGCGGCCGAAACATCCGCTCCGCTCACTTCCATCTGAACCTTGTTGATCAGATCAACCACGGCTGTATCTTGAAGCTTGCCTTCAGGAATCCCATTAATTTCATTCACAGGCTGGAAGTCCTCGGTTGCCTGACCGAAAATACCACCAGACGATCCTTCCGCTCCAGCAGAACCACCACCTGTAATGAATTGGATCGTAGCTTCGTGCTCTTCCTTCACCAGGTCACGAATCGCTTGATCAGGGGTGTAGGAAGCCATGTCTACCACTTGAACCTGACGGTCCGTCACTTTATTTTTACCTTTTTCTTTTTTCACTTCGATATCAAAACGCACAATGTCACGGCCAAGGTTGCGAGGGCCACCGATAACGGTTTGTCCGATTTTTTCGTTAACCACGATGTGCATGTGCCCAACCAGCATGGCATCAAGTTCAGGCACCATATTTACAATTCGTTCAGCGGAGTCTGAAGCTCCGTCTTCGTCGAACTCAGCAAACATGCCTGCATGAGCGCTCGCGATAAGTACATCCACTTTTTTCTCATTTTTGAGGTATTGTGCATACTTCTTCACCGTTTCACCCATATGCTCGAACGTAAGGCCGTCTACCTTATCACCGTCCCAACGAGGTACATTGGGTGTCGTTACACCGATAATCCCTACTTTTATGCCATCTACATTGATAATCGTGTACGGCTCGCCAAGTGTCCCGCCATCTTCTGTCTTGATGTTGGCTCCAAGTACGGGGAAGTTCAGTTCTTTCATAATTCGATCCACATGATCCAGTCCAAAATTGAATTCATGGTTACCAAAAACCATGGCATCGTACTTCATGGCGTTCATGGCTTTGGAAACAGGATGAATGACATCCGTGTTTTTACGATAAATATCATCTGTTAAAATATTGCCTTGATATGTGTCCCCATTGTCAATCAACAGCACGTTAGGGGAGGTCTTCTTCACTTCATTGACATATGTAGATATCCGTGCGAGCCCGTTATTCGTTGTTTCCGCACTATCTTCATAAGTATAGCCCCACAGATTCCCGTGCACGTCAGAGGTGCCCAGAATGGTGATTGTAGTGGATTCGGCTTGCTCTTCTTTTTGAGGAACCTCAATCCCTGTGGATGGCTTCTCAAGAAGCTTTAGCTTTTGGCCCACTTGAAGGACATTCACGTTTTTCAATCGATTGAGCTTTTGCATCTCTGCTACGGTTGTCCCATTTGTTTTGGCGATGGTCCACAACGTATCTCCTTTTTTAACGGTGTACGTCTCGGCAGCCGCAATTCCACCAAAAAGAGTAGAGAACACCAAAACCATGATGACAATCCAGCTGAGCTTACTACGATGCTTCATAAATCCCTTTCACCTCTTGTCTTATGATGTATGTTACCAGGTCTTTCCTCTAGATCATAACAAGATAAATGAAATAATTGGAGATTAAATTTACGTTTTGAGCTAAATTATTACATTTTGCAACACATTCTTTTCGTTACGGCAGATACATTACATATATTATTGATAATCATCCAACATTTAGGAGGTTATGAATCGAATTATTGTATTGTCATAAAAAAAGCCTGATCCACTTAAGGACCAGGCTTCAAATGAACTATCCTTCCACGATATCTGCTTGCAGAGCAGTCGCGACTTCAATCATCTTGGGAACCACAGCTTCACTGGAAATAGCCACGTACAAATCCCCAGAATATAGCCGGAAAGGAATGTCCACGTTGTCCTGCTTCCACATAAAGAAATCTCCATCAATGGACATGGTACTTTCGGTTCCCTGTACAGTGTAAACCTGTGAATACGTAAAGTCAGGCTGGGTTGCAAAGTATGCCTTGCACTCTTCCAGAGTAATGGATGGTTCCCCATTTTGTTCCTGCATGGTTCGGGTGATACGGAAACGCTGATTCATTGATATGCCTCCAGATTGATTAATTCAAGACTATATTATCATTCATAATAGCAATTTACGTATCGTTTCGGCAAGAAAGGTGCTCGGCAGCCGACAGGCATGTTCATTTTTCTATATAGGCATGCGATCTATACGTTGCTGGTTGGAATGGAAAAGAACCTCCCTTGGGAGGTCCTGATGATCTTCATATGGACTTATTGTTGAACCGTGCCTTTGCCTGCTTTTACAGTTTGGACTTCATACATATTTACGGTTGTGCTGATCAGATATGCAGGTTTTTCCTGCCCTCTCTTGTTGCGGTGGCCCTGGATGTGTGCATCGCTTTTCTCCCAGTTTTTCCACGCTTCCTCCGATTCCCAACGAATCATAACCATAACCTCTTCATGTTCCTTGCTCTTCTTGTTGACCATGACGCTAAAATCAATCAGACCAGGCATGTCCACCACTGGGGTTGGGCCATTGAAACGTTCCAGCACCTTGTCACTGTGCCCTTTTTCGATAACCATACTGCGTGTTTGTATCAACATCTGTATTCCTCCTGATTGCAGTTACACTGGAAACCTACCAGCCTAACCGCATTTGGTTTACTCTTTCCACTATTGTAGCCCAATTGAAAATGATTATCAATAAAGCCGAATTAGTCTATCTTGTAATTGGAACTCTATGAAAATTTTGCTATACTACACTATGCTAGATTACTGTCCATACGTCCTTTTTTCTACTATTTTATGAATGTGGAGGAATATAAAAACATGGCTCGTAAACACATAGGCAAAACCATTGCTGCCACCTTGATTGGTTTGTCCTTGCTTGGAACGACGGTAAACATCGGTGATGTGCATGCAGCACCTGCCATATCAGTCAAGTTGGATAATGTAGCACTCCAATTTGATGCCGCCCCTCGAGTTGACAAAGGCGTTACTTATGTCCCCTTCCGTACCGTAGGTGAAGCATTGGGGATCCAGATTACGTGGAATAGCAAAACACAAACCGTCAAAGCCGTAGGCAGTGTAAAAGGTCAGGCTACAGAGGTCCTCCTTCAAGTGGGAAATACCAGCGCTACCGTTAACGGCACCAAAGTGAAGCTTGCCGCAGCCCCGGTTCAACGAGAAGGACGCGTACTCATTCCGCTGAGTTCGTTCAGCAGCCAATTCGGCGTAGGTGTGAAATGGGATCAGGCCACACGTACAGTTTCTCTCGTATCCCCACAGCGTGAAATGCATTTGAGAGCCTTTTATGCCGTGCGGGCATTTCATGAAATCGATCTGGTCCCATCCATGAACTCTATAGCTTTTGGCTGGAGTCGAATTGACCGGAATGGCCAATTTACGCTTCAAGGAGATGAATATTATCTGCCTGAGGCAGCAGGCGAAGTGACCCCTCAGACCATCGTAGCGGATGCTGCAGATCAGAATATCATACCGTACCTTATGGTATACGCACTGGATGGTCAAGGCGAGCTAACCAAAGTTTTGAGTGACAGCAGTCTGCGCGACAAGTCGATTCAGGGCATTAACGAGGCTGTGACTGAGAATGGATTTGGTGGCGTTGTTCTTGATTTTGAAGGTCTGGGTTTCAAACTGGATGCCAAGCAGCAGCAGAAACTGCTTAACGATTATGTCAAACAGTTAAAAGCCTCTCTGCCTCGTGACATTTCGATATCACTGGCTGTTCCGCCTCTGAACAGCGCATATAAAGGCTATGATTACAAAACGCTCGCTTCCTTGGCAGACGATCTTATTATTATGGCTTATCAATATAACCCTGCCGGTACCAAGGCACAGGTCCCTGAACCCAACAGTCTTGTTGACCAAGCGATCCAGCTTGCACTTAACGCAGGTGTTCCAAAAGACAAGCTGCTGCTTGGGATTAACTTAAACAGCGAAACGGGAACCTCCGTTGATGACAAGCTTGGCTTGGCCAAGAGATATGATCTCAAAGGAGCAGCATTCTGGCGCCTTGGCTTATTCCGTGAATTCAACAATCAAATGGTAGATGCGGTGAATTCGTCAGTGATCAAAGAGTAAATGAACATTCATTTTGATGTGTAGGGCATGATGAAGGATCTCCTGCCCTACAGGAGTTTGTCCACGCAAACTTGTCTTCTATGAATATACTATTCTATCTTATCGGATAGGAGGTATGCAGAATGACTCAGTTTCTGGACGCAAGAGTCTCACAAAATGCAACGTGGACCAATTCCATCAACATACCGATTCCAGCAATCAATACCCCTATGCTATTTGCCCAGATCGGTCTTGTGACCACGGGTACTGGGACCAATCCCAGGGTTCAACTCAAAGGGACGATTACAGTTCAGTTACCTCTGGCACTTTTCGTAGTGAGAATTACCATTGTGAGAGGTACGCTGGCGACAGATCCTATCATCTATTCGGCAAATAGCACCTATGGATTGAGCGGTATACTCGCACCTGAAATCATTACTTTTTCAGCGAATGACTTCAACCCGCCCATTACACCACAACTGACGTATTCAGCGTTTATCAGTACGAACCTGCTCGGAACGGTTCGAGTCGGACCCGAAAATTTTGACGGCTTCCTCGTATCAGATTGATCATTAATCGATTTACATTCAAAAACCCTACCGCTGCAAATCCGGTAGGGTTTTTTGAATGAAGAAAAGCCCCCTCACAGTTGAAAGGCTAGATGCCACTTCAGCTGTACAGGGAGCTACTTTAATCAGACGTTATTAAGAATACTGCTTCAATACCTGCCCCAGAATTTCAATCCCCTTCACAATCTGTTCATCGGAAGGTGTGGAGAAATTCAATCGGATCGCATTGCAAGGTTCACTCTCATCAACGAGGAAAGCCGTGCCTGGAACAACGGCTACGCCGCTGGCTGCAGCTGCCTTGGCATAATCCAGCATCGGAATATGAGCCGGCAGATCACACCAGAGGAAGAGGCCACCATCCGGTTGGGTAAATGTTATTGAATTCCCCATGTGTTCCTTGAGTTTGTCCATCATTAAGGCAGATTTTCTGCGATATATTTCGCGAATACTGCTGATATGTTCTGCATACTGGTATTCTGCCATGAACTTGTAGGCCAAGATCTGAGGAAGCATCGCCGTATGTACGTCTTCTCCCTGTTTGGCAACCACCATTTTCTGCACGACTTCGTTTGGTGCCAGCACATAACCAACACGCAAGCCAGCAGACAGGATTTTGGAGAAGGAGCACACATAGATCACTAGTCCCTCTTCGTCCATGGATTTGATCGTAGGCACATCTTCGCCACTGAACCGAAGCTCACCGTATGGATTATCTTCCAGAATCATTACACCATACTGTTTGGCAAGAGCATAAATGGCTTTGCGTTTCTCCAGACTTGTCGTTATTCCCGTGGGATTTTGGAAACTCGGAATCAGGTAGATCAATTTCACATTCTGCTCTGTCTGCAGTGCCTGTTCCAGCTTGCCGATATCCATACCGTCACTTTCCATTGGAACACCAACCAGTCTCGCACCTGAAGCCCGGAAGGAGTTCAACGATCCTATGAAGCTTGGGCTTTCACAGATGATCGTGTCTCCCTCGTTGCAGAATACTTTGCAGGCAAGCTCAATGCCTTGCTGTGCACCCGAGACAATAAATAGCTCGTCCGATGCTGTGCCCGTGTTATAGTTCGTCTTCAGGTGATGGGTCAATGTATCGCGCAGCGGGCCGTAACCTTCGGTTATCCCGTATTGCAGAGCCGTTACCGGATCCTGCTCCAGAATGGACTGTGTGAATGTCCGAATGGCTTCAATGGGAAACGTCTCCGGAGCGGGATTACCCGCAGAGAATGGAATAACGTTCTGACCCGAGGATGCCTTCAGGATCTCTCGAATAATGGATGGCTGCAGCGCAGCAATCCGGTTAGAAAATGAATAGTTCATCTTAATATAATGCCTCCCTGCTTCAAATCTGACGCTCAATACTACTTCTACATTCTTTTCTATTATACGAGTACTTCTCTGTTTTCAAAATGGTCTGCTTCAAATTCATCAAAAACAATAAAAAAAGAGGTCGACATACGCCGCCTCTTACAGATCTACCAATATGCTCGTTTTCCCACATTATCCGCGAGCTGCATTCATTTCTGATAACCTTGTAGCCTTGATCAGATATGCTGCCAAACCAGGAAAAACGCGTGCGAGCGCGGGATAATATTTATTAGTTTTGGCAAAAGCCAGCTTCTGAATTCTGCGTGCACGCCGAAGCAGCTCTGTAAATTCCTCACTCGCGTCTTTTGTGTATCCTTCCTTCCACTCCGCAAATCCGATGTCCTTTTGCAAGTAACGGTGGGTCCACTCTGCACACAGGATGGAAGATCGCAGCGCAATGGACATGCCATCACCGCACAGGGGAGGAATCATCAGCATCGCATCTCCAATCTGCGGGAACTGAGACCAAGGCTCAGGCATGTTCGACAAGTGAAGTGGAGCGATGGAAACCTGAGTTCCCTGAACAGGCTTTCCAGCTGCCAGTCTTGCTGCGAGCCTTCCATTCGTTTCCGAGGCGGCCTGCAGGATATCGGTTACAGACTTGCCGCTTCCCTGCACCGTATCCAGCGTTAATAAGGCTGCAACATTCGCATAGCCATTCTCGATCGGTGAAATGCCGACGTATCCTCCCTCACAGAAATAAAGTTCAACTCTAGCAGGCATATCAAGTCCACTGTAATGAGACTTTAGCCCAACGTATACAGTATCATCCCGAGTTTCAGGCGGAGACGTCATTCCTCGCGGCTTTTTCGTTCCATACGCTCCGATGACAGCCTTCGTTCTATAGCTTAACCGTTCATTCCCTTGTTTGACCTGCACCTCGTAACATTCATCTTCAAGCAGCTGAATACCAACGATGGTCGCTTTTGTTATTATCTCCACCCCCGCAGCTTTAGCTTGCTTGTGGAGAAGGCGATCCAGTTCATGTCGACTGATACCATAAGCGGGTCCTGGCAAGGGGGCTTCAATCTGACCACCCTGAGGCATAATGATCTGTGCATGATCCATCGTGCTGGGCTTCACTTCCTGAAGCTGAATATTTAGATACTCCAGCATTTCTTTGGTCTCCGGTGACATGAATTCGCCGCAGGTTTTGTGTCTGGGAAATGACTGTCGATCCAACAGAAGCGTACGATGACCCTGTCTGACCAGCTGCAGGGCGCACGAACTGCCAGCGATTCCAGCACCGATAACTATGACATCTATTGATTCGGACACCTAGTATCACCTGCCTTTACATTGAATTTTGAGCAGCCGTGACGATACACGCCACTTTCATTAACCTGCCTGATGATTCGGTATCACGACAGAGTAGCGAAACAGCGGCTTCCATTCATAGGTCATGGTGTCATGGTTCAATTGCTGTTTTAACTCCTGCCAATCCTTTGCCGTGAAGCCCTTGGCAACAGACAGCGGACCGTCATGCCGGATATAACGATTACGCGAGATCATCCGGGTTGTCAGCCAGACCGCAGTATAAGATACCGGGTGGCGGTGGATATCGTTAATCACAACACCATATCTGGAGACACGCAGCATATGTGAAACGATATCCAGCAGCAGCTGTCCGTCAAAATGATGTACAAACTGCGATCCTGTAACGATATCTGCCGATGCATCCGACAGTTTCATGACATCGGCACGCTGTACTTTGACCCTTGGTTCATTTTGAAAGAGCAGTCTTGCCTCTTCGCAAGCTTCCTCGGTCAGATCGACCAATGTAATCGTGAGGTCAATCCCCTTCTGCTTCGCCCACTGAAGCAGCTTCTGATTCACGTCTCCTGAGCCTGCTCCTACATCCATAATGCTCAGCTTAAGAGGTCTACCGACAGATATCCATAATTTCTCCACACCATCAAGAGTAGGACCAGGAGCGGCAAATATTTTATTGAGACGACGTAAGTGCTGCAGTGCTTCACGCAATTCTTCCCCGCCCATGGAGAAATCATCCATCAATTCATCTTCCTTCGCCCGGATCGACAAGTTTCTAAAGAAGGACATGATCCTTCTCCTTCAGCGCAGGCGTATAGGACGGAACGTACGTAAATTTCATGAGCTCCGCGATCAGCCCAGGTCCAAAAGCCATCGCCACACCCTCCGTTACAGATTCATTACGGGCTTTCATATCCTCCCGCATGGCATGAAGTACAAATAAAATGGTATTGGATGATAGGTTACCTACGGTTCTAAGAATTTCCCTGCTGTACATCGTCTGTTCTGCTCTTAAATTCATGACTTCCTGGACAGAGTCAACGATCCCCCGGCCGCCTGGATGAATGGCCCATAGTTCGGGTAAACTGTCGCTTCCGAGCAATTGATAGAGCTCGTTCTCCAAGTGCGTACCCAGCAGTTTGGGGATGCGAGGTGATAAGTACAGATCGTAACCTTGATTGCCTACCTCCCATGTCATATCCTCGGTTGAATCAGGAAGCAGAACTGAATATCCGGTTCCAAGCGCGAGATAATGCCGCTGCTCGGATGCCGGTGCTCCAACGATACAGGCAGAAGCCCCGTCCCCGAAGAATGAGGCTGCAAACAGCGCCCCTCTCTCCTTAACCGGTTGAAAATGCAGGGTACAGAGTTCAACGCACACGACCAGCACTTGGGCATCAGGCGTTCCCTGGACGACATCCCGAGCCATCTGTATGGCTTTTAATCCCGCTGCACAGCCCTGAAAAATAAGCGGTAACCGGTTTACGCGGGGAGATAATCCCAAATCACGAATAAGCATGACATCCAGACCAGGCAGATATTGTCCCGTGCAGCTGACCGTTATGATATGTGTAATCTGTTCAGGAGACATGCCCGCATCCTTCAATGCCCTCTGGGCAGCCTCCATCCCAAGCGGGAGAGCCTCCCGTTTATATGTATCCATTCGTTCCTGCGTGGACGGAATCTGAGAATGGTCCCCCGAAGGAATGTAACGACAGTCCTCAAGTGTCCCCAGATAACTGGGTTCAACCGTATAGCGTGTTTCTACGCCGCAGGACCTGAACACTCTTTTGGCAAACCGGGCCAAATCCTGTTGATCCTCAAGCGATGAGGCAATGAGTTCAGCAATATCGGACTGGGCAACTTCATGAACAGGCAGCGCAGTCCCCATGCCCAGGATGGCGATATCCGTATGGTTATACGAGGGTTGATTCATTTTAAACCTCCTATGGTGGATGAGAGACATCCTTTAATTAACAACATTTACCCTTAAGAGCGTCGTTGTAATCTGTCGTATCCTTTATATTTATGTATATGGTTTATGCTGACCCACATTCTCCATTCAGCTGCTCTTCTTCGGGAAAGTGTAAAAAAAGAAGCCGCCCGAAGGCGACTTATCGAAAAAGTGTGGACTTGCGTCCAATTATTTATTCAATTCATCGCCAATGATGACGACTTCCGTTTCCAAATTCACATTGAACTGGCTGCGCACCTTCTCCTGAATGAGCGCAATCATATCGATGTAATCCTGCGCTGTAGCATTATCCACATTCACGATGAAGCCCGAATGTTTGCGAGATACTTCGGCACCGCCGATGCGAGTCCCCTGAAGTCCGCAATCCTGAATCAATTTGCCCGCAAAGTGGCCTTCAGGACGTTTAAAGACACTTCCGCAGGAGGCATATTCCAGTGGTTGCTTGGACTCTCTGGCATAAGTAAGTTCATCCATCTTCGCCTTGATCTCTACCGGATCTCCCGGCTGCAGCTGGAACTTCACCTCGATGATGATATCCCTTTTGCCCATAAATACACTCTTGCGATAACCGAGCAGCAGCTCCTCGCTCTGCATCGTGATAATTTCGCCTGCCTCTGTTACGACAATGGCAGACTCGACCACATCGGACATCTGTCCTCCGTATGCTCCTGCATTCATATAGAGCGCACCACCTACCGAGCCCGGAATGCCGCAGGCAAACTCGAGTCCGGTAAGACTTGCATCTAACGCCTGCCGGGATACATCAATAATGGCTGCACCGCTCTGTGCTGTCATCGTATGACCATTCACAAGGACCTGATTCAGATTCTGCAGCGACATGGTAATCCCCCGGATGCCGCCATCTCTGACAATCATGTTGGAGCCGTATCCCAATATAGTCAGCGGGATATCATGCTGAACCGCCAGCTTCACAATTTTGGCTACTTCATCTATAGTCTCGGGGAATATGAGAATATCTGCTTCCCCGCCGAGTCGCGTGTACGTATAATTTCGGATCGGTTCGGAATATCGAATGCGGTCTTCGTGAAAGTTGTCAAACAGGGTTTTGCTTAATAACTGATATGAATTCATGATTTTCTACCACCTTGTCTTGATTGCATCGTATAGGTTATTTTACTCTGAATAGCTCCATTTTGTCGCAATTAATTCGAATTAATCATTAATTATTTAAAATGATGGTGCAGGACTGGAAAAAGCCGCCATATGGCGACTTGGTAAAGCGTTGCTTTGGCCTTACTCATTATAACTCATTTCAAGTGAGTGAGCACAATGCTTGCTGTCTTCCTTTTTTCATTTTTAAATATAAGCACAAAAAAAGGGCACTTGGCCCAGAGGTTAATCTTTCTATATAAGGTACCTATCCCTTCACAGCTCCCAGCGCCACGCTGCCAATAATCTGCCTGGAGAAGATCGCAAAGACGATGATGATCGGCAGGATGGAAATCGCAACTCCCAGATATAACAACCCATAATCCATACCATAATAGCCCTGAACCAGAGCAACGAGGACCGGAAGCGGGTATTTATCCAATGAGAAGAACAGAACAAGCGGTGTGAGGAAATTGTTCCAGGAGCCGATGAACGTAAATATGCCAAGTGCCGAAATGGCAGGCCCCAGAATGGGTAGCACAATCTGATTGAATGTCCGAAACTCTCCTGCACTGTCGACACGTGCCGATTCGATGATTTCGTCAGGGATGCTGCTCTCCATAAATTGTTTGATAAAAAATACGTTAAAAGCATTCGCTGCCGCTGGTAAAATAATGGCCGCATAGCTGTCCAACAGCCCCAGTGTACTGAACAGCCGGTACATCCCGATCAGAGCCAGCTGCCCGGGCACCATCATCGTGGCCAGCAAAAACATGAACAGCCAGGTACGTCCCTTAAACTTGAACTTGGCAAATCCATATGCGGTTAATGAACCGATATACAGTGACAGTACTGTCGAAGTGCCGGCAATAAAAAGACTGTTCGCAAATCCGCGCCAAATGTTGATTTTGGAGGCCATGTTGAAGTAATTATCCGCTACGAATGGTCCGGGAAGGAAAGTAAAGGTGGATGCAATGGTCGCATTATTATGCGTGGCATAGATAATCATCAGATAAAACGGAATGATACAGATCACAGCCAGACCAATTAGGAACAAGTAGATGATCACTTTACCAATCGTAAGCTGCTTCGTGCTGGCATATTGCTGGATGGCTGCATTCGGTTGCTCAATCGATTTTGCGGTTTGCATAGCACTTCCTCCTCCCTATGAACGACTCTTCCGACTGGTCATGATGAAGGATACAACGGATAAGAGAATGATGATAACGAACAGACAGAAGGCGATAGCTGCGCCGTAACCGAAGCGTGTGCTCTGGAATGCTACATTATAAAGATACATAATACTGGTCATGGCAGCACGGTCCGGTCCACCATTTCCATTCGTGAGCGTGAACGGCTGGTCGAAAATCTGAATGCCTCCAATAATGGAGGTAATCATCTGAAACAGAATGATCGGTCGCAGCATTGGAACGATAATATGAATGAAAATGTGCTTCTTCTTCGCCCCATCCATCTGGGCCGCTTCCTGTAGAGCCGGGTCTATTCCCTGAAGCCCTGCAAGGTAAATGACCATTGAGTATCCGAAATATTGAAAGAACAGAATGGCTGACACAATGAGTCTCATAAACCACGGATCATTCTTCCAGTTGATCGGATCATCAATCAGCCCAATCTGCACCAGGAAGTGATTCAGACCGCCAGACTGCCAATCGAAGATCAGGCTGACTAGCAATCCAAGTGATGCTGCTGTAACGATATTCGGGAAAAAATATACGGCTCTGAAGAAATCTCTTCCCTTAAGCAGCTTGTCGTTCAAGATAAAAGCAAGAACAAGAGAGACGGTAAGCTGCGGGACGACAGATACTCCCCAGATAAATAAGGTGTTGAACAGCGTCTTATAGAACAGCGGATCTTGCAGAACAGCAATATAGTTCCCGATCCCAACGAATTCAGGGGTCGTAATGCCATCAAAGTTGGTAAAACTGATATATAGGGAATAAAGAATAGGATAGAGTCCAAAAATAGCGAAAATGATAAAGAACGGAGCGATAAAATAATAGCCATAGTGGTCTTTGCGGATCGATTTGGCAAACATGATGTGTTCCTCCAGTCATCGGATGATTAAAAGGTTTCGTTCTCCTCGGCTAATCCACTTCCAGCTCAGGAAATCTCAATTTCACATCGCGTTTGATTCGCTTCACCGCTTCTTCTTTGGTCTGGATATCATTATTGAGATACAACTGAAGGACATTTTTATAAATGTCATTATTAATAATGGAGTCATACTTCGTTCGCTCATACACCGGAACCTGTTTGGCTGCCTCGGAGAAAAACTCGAAATGCTTCTGCCCTCCCAAATAAGCTGAAGTTACGGATGGTGCCAGCTGGTCATTTACGACCATGTTGCTTGTAAAATAATCCTGTTCCTTCGCCAGCTCAGACAGGAAATCATGGTCAAAGTTATAAAACTCGATAAACTTCCAAGCTGCATCCTTTTTTTCACTCTGACTGTACATCGCGATATACGTGCCTCCTGCGCTAAATGAAGACGGACCAGGTGCTAGCCCCCACAACCCTTCGGTGTCCGGCGCATTCGCCTTGAAGGTATATTGCAAAGCCCAGGTTGCACCAGGGTAGAACATCACTTCCCCCTTTTGCATTGAAGCGGCATGCCCCGCACTTCCTTCTTCATATTCCGCAAGCACCTTGCGCTGACGAGCTTCCCGCACCAGGTCCAGAACCTCCATATACGTTGGATCAATGACAAGCTTGCCATCCTTTACCCAGGGGATTCCATCATAGGAGTTGGATATGGCATTCCAGTTTGCCAGTGCATGTACTTTATTTCCGCTCTCCTGCTGCACTCTCTCTCCAATCTCAAATATGTCTTCCCATGTACCAATCTGCTCTCCCACTTTCACGGGGTCGTCCGTTCCCAAATATTCTTTGGCCAGGTCCCTGCGATAATAGATGCCCCCAGGTGTCCCTTGATACCCAATGGCGCGAATATGGCCTTCACTGTCCTTTTCATTCGCCTGCACAAATGGATATTGTTCTGGAATCAGCTCATTCGCGTTATACGGGGATGAAGACAGATTCTCCAGATAAGGTACATCAATCAGTTCTCGGATGTTTGCATTTTCAATCATAAATACATCAGGTGCTTTCGACGTGGTCTGCAGGGCGGATTTTAATTTGGTAATGTAAAAGTTTCCGGGGATATTGACGAAATTCACCTTGATGTCAGGATACTTTTCTTCGAACTTCTCAATGGCATAACCGGCTTCATCCGTGAAACTCCACACCGTAATTTCTTCCTGCTTGGATGCCTGCTCTCCCTTGGACTGACAACCGGATACGATCATCACTGCACTTACAAGTGCAATGATGGAGAGATACTTCAACTTAAATGTCTTCATGGGCCCCCTCCTTCGATAAAAGGAAACGCTTACATTTTATTCGAGTATAGTGATTTTGGAGAGGGCTTTCTCCTCAAATATTGTGAATCATCCTTCATATTTTGTGATATGGGTCTGATGCTTCTTCCTGAATTCAGAAGGTGTACAGCCATTATATTTTTTGAACAGTCGGTTATAGGAATTCACATTGTTAAATCCATGCCCGATGGCGATATCCAAAATGGAGGTCTGACTGAACAATAATGCCCATTCCGATTTGATAATACGAAAGTGGTTCAGGTACTCCATCAACGTGACTCCCTTAGTCTCCTTAAACAGCTTGCATACATGAAATTTGCTGAATTTAATATGCTCAGCCACATGATCCAGCTTCACGGGTTCCGCGTAATGTTCCTCCAGATATTCGCAGACCGATTCAAGGAATTCGAATCTTTTGGCTCCGTTACAGGTCTCTTTGGAAGCGCATGGCTCTGTAGTTGGTTCCTTGGTCCGAAGCAGGTGGACGATGAGATCGTACAATCTCGCTACCATTAACCAGCGGTATCCCGGCTGCTGCCTCTTCTCCTCTTCGGAAATGGCCTTGATATATCGGTCCAGATTCTTCTCATTACAGATAAGTGACGGAATCATTGTGGTCTTATGAAAAAGTTCGCGAAGGTCATGGGATTCAGGATCTGCTGCCACATTTCCCGTCACCCACTCCAGCCGAAACAGGATAATGGTTAAATTCCCGGTACCTGGCAAAAAGCAGTGCACATCCCCCGGCTTAATCAGCAGAACGTCTCCTTGTACAAGCTCATAGACCTCGTTGTTCACTCCAATTCTCGCGCGTTCTCCATTCACAACGACCAATTCAACCTCTTCATGCCAATGTGCAGCAAAATTAAACTGTTCACCCGTGTGAATTACCCGGATCGGAAACCCTTCTGTCATATGACCTGTTTCAAGAAACGTTGGCACTCCCATCAGATCACCCTTTCCATATTTTCCAATTTCCAAGCCCTAGTAATCATATTATGCATGAAGAGCAGGATTCCTTTCGAACAGATCAGGAAAATTAATTTCACACATGAAAAGAGCCGCCCTATAGGACGGCTAAGCATGTCTCCTCGGCAATCCCTTATTTATAGAAAAAGGAAAATGTTAACGGTTTGTGCTTTTGCCATTGCCAATGCAAACATAACAATCGTTAACATGGTTGTTCCCCCTGCTGCTCTTTTTTTCTTTAATTATAGAAGAAGTGTTCAGTGCGTAAAGGTTATCCATGCATTATGGTACATTTGACCAAATTGAAGTTACTATGGCACATTAATATTGGGCAAAATGTTCAATTGAACATCATTTTGACACAGAGTCTCCCCAAAAATTTGCTATAGGCGACATGATGAATGATATCTAAATAAACATTCGAAAAGAACGAGGTGCCCGCATTGAAATTTAGTGAATATGTCGTAGGTCAGCGCTACGAAACCAAATCGATTAAACTGTCCAAGAGCGATATTATGGAGTTTGCGAAGATCTATGATCCTCAGTACATGCATTTGGATGAGGAAAAGGCTAAAAAAGGACGTTTCGGCAGCCTGATTGCTTCCGGCATGCAGACGATGAACATCTCCTTCAAGCTGTGGATTGAAGTAGGCGTATATGGAGAGAATGTTGTCGCAGGTACGGGGATGAATCACATTCAGTTTATCAAGCCTGTATTTCCCGATGATGAGCTGAGCGTAGTTGCGGAAGTGATTGAACTGCTCCCCAGACGAAGAGGCAATGGCATTGTTACCGTACTGCTCACAACCTATAATCAAAATCATCAAAAAGTATTTCAGGCCGAATTAAGCGCATTGATTGATAATTAAGCTTCCTTGCAAAAGGAATATTCAAAATGTTGGGGAGTGGCATCCAAATTATAATGGTCTACTTTTGGTTTCAGAAGAAGAACCGAATCCGTACGGAGTCGGTTCTTCTTCACCATTTTTATGCAACAGCTTAGTGCACATAAAGCCTTCTCATCGCCCCATACCTATCTCCTGGTTCCAGACTGAATAATCCAACTTCAGCAGCTTGTAAATTCAAATTCCCATTCCCCATTCAAACTCATCCAGTTCTGTCGCACAAATTGCGGCCTTGGGCAATCTTCACGTAACATTGTGATCTACACTCCTGATCCCCATGAAACGGTAATGTATACTTGAGCCTTTATGCGAGATTGATTTTGCGGATGACTTCCAGCGGCACTTTCGGCTGACGGTCTTCAGTTAACAGACCATTAATCTCCTGCTGCACATCCGTGACCTGTGTATAACAGTAGCCCGAGATATAAGGAATGGCCTTGATCGCTCCCGTAATGGAACGAAAACGTTCAACAAAGGCTTCAACGGAGTCCACCTGATTGCCATAGCCCCAGCCTTTATCCGATTGAAAGGCAATGCCCCCGAATTCACTGATGATAATGGGCTGTCCTTTATACTCGTAACCTTCCGCAAAAGCAAACTTCCATCGATTAGAGGAGACCTTGTTGGTTACAATCATGTCCTTATCCTGATAACGTTCCAAAAAGACATCTCCTGACTCCACATAATCATGGATGGTCAAAATATCCGATACCGTATGCTCCCATCCGTCATTGGTAATGACCGGACGATAAGGATCAATGGCTTTGGTCAGATGATAGATGGATTGCGTAAACTGCTGCTGTGCCACCTCATGAGCGATTGTCGGTATTCCCCATGATTCATTAAACGGAACCCAGGTGATCACGCTTGGATGATTATATTGTTGTGGTACAATCTCGAGCCACTCCTTGGTGAAACGGCTAACCGCTTCATCATTGAATTCAAAGGTCGCCGCCATTTCCGACCAAACCAGCATCCCTTTTACATCACACCAATATAAAAAGCGGGGATCTTCCAGTTTCATATGTTTGCGAATGCCGTTATATCCCATCTCGGCAATTTTATCAATATCTTCGATCAGCGCTTCCACCGATGGAGGAGTCAAATGGCTTTCAGGCCAATAACCCTGATCCAGAATAAGTCGTTGATAGAGCGGAGCATTATTCAGCAGAACCTGCCCATTTTCAATCGATATTTTTCGCATGCCGAAATAGGAATGCACCCGATCGATTTCCTTCTCATTTTCGTACAAAACAAACTCAATATCGTACAGGTTTGGTGAATCCGGAGACCACAACGACTGTTTCCACGGGCCGCCCGCCTCATGTTTGACACTGGCCTCTACCGTCATCCAAGGTCTATCCGGAGACAGGCTGATGGTTTGCACATGCTGACCCTTCAGCTCAATCCTTGTTTCCAGACGCAAGTTGTTCCTGCCTTCAATCCCATTCAATTGAAAGTCCAAACGAATCATATGACGGTCGATATCGGGCGTCATCTTGACCGTTTCGACCCTTGCTTCACTCACATGCTCCAGCCAGACACTCTTCCAAATTCCGGTGCTTTGCACATAAAAGCATTCAAAATTTTCATCGACCCAGCGCTGTTTCCCCCGCGGCTGCATTGCACTCTGACTGTCCGCTACTTCAAGAACAATATTGTTCTCCGAACCGTAAGTAAGATAAGGTGTAATGTCGAAGAAAAATGCTGCATATCCCCCCTCATGCTCACCCGCAACCCTTCCATTCACCCAGCATTTGGCGCGATAATCCACCCCTTGGAAATGAAGAATAGTTCTCTTGCCCTTAACCTCTTGAGGAATGGTTACCAGTTTGCGATACCAAACCAGTGGATGAAATGTCTCGATTCCGATTCCGCTTGCCTGAGTTTCATAGGTAAAGGGAACTTTAATTTTGAGTCCTTCCGGAAATTCAGCTTGATCATACCAATGTTCACTCTCACCCACCTGATGGTCATCAAAACTAAAATCCCATTCGCCATTCAAATTCAGCCAGTCTTTACGTACAAACTGTGGTCTTGGATAATCCTTATTGTAAAATTGGGTTGTCATATCGTTTCTCCATTCTCCTTGAGCTACATTGGGCTCGCTGGCCTGACATAGCCGTTTTATTGTTTTATGAAATTCAGACTTGCTCACATTACCCCTTAATTCCGGACATGCTGATTCCCTTGACAATCTGCTTCTCGAAAATGATAAACAAAATAATGATAGGTACTGAAGCCACTGCATTAATAACCATTGGTTTGACATAATCCTCAGAATATTGACCCATCAACGTAGGAATACCCATTGGCAGTGTAAATAGATTATCGTCGGTGATCGAAAGGAACGGGCCACAGGAAGTTGTTCCAGGAACCGATAAACGTCAGAATGGCCATGGAAGCCATTGCTGGACGAGTGAGAGGTAACATGATGCTGGTGAAAATTCTCCAGAAGCCACCCCCATCAATCTGTACACTTTCGAGCAGATCATTGGGAACACCGTCAAAGAAACTTTTGAGTACAATGACAGCTACGGGCGAGGCAAGAGCCGGAATGATGAGTCCGCTGTACGAATTCAGCAAATGAAGATCTTTTGCCACCTGATAGAGTGGAATAATGGTAGCTTCCCCCGGAATTAACAGCCCTCCAAGGATGAAAAAGAAAACAATGGTACGATAGCGAAATGGGACCTTGGATAGCGCAAACCCCGCCATTGCTGCAAAAATGACAGTAAGCACCGTTACAATGACGGCCACGAACAAACTGTTGGCAATCCATTGAGACAATTTGGTCGTCGTTAGAATCTCTTCATACACAGCCAGTGAATACGGAGGCATAAACCAATCCAGGACTGTAATGATCTTCATGCCTTCTTCCTTGATCGATACAACAAGCATCCAAACCAACGGAGCCGCAAACAGTACAGCCATCAATGCAGAACTTATACGAAACAGCCACTTCATCATCTATCCACTCCCTTCCGGTTGTTCATCCAGTATTGCAGCACGGATAACACCAGGAGTATGAAGAATAAAATATAGGACATCGTCGCGGCATAACCGAGGTTGTTATTTCTAAATCCGGTTTGATAGATTAACTGGATAATCGGACGTGTCTGATCCAGCGGGCCACCGCCTGTGATAACATAGATCTGCATGAAGACCTTGTATGAAGCGATAATTTGCAGCATGGTTATGGTTTTGGTGAGTGGAGATAGATATGGAAGAGTAATTCTCCAAAATATTTGCGAGTCACTCGCTCCATCCAATCGTGCAGCTTCATAGATCTCATCCGGTATTTCCTGAAGCGCCGACAAATACAGAATAAAGTTAAAACCTACCGTCCACCACAACGTTACAACGGTAATGACGATCCAGGCCAGGTTTGTTTCGGTCAGCCAGAAAATTTCGGAATTTTGGGGTAACAGGCCAATGAGATGCAGTACAGAATTGACAAACCCGGTATAAGGCTGGAATACGAACAACCCCAGATAAGCTGCGACTGCCACCGAGAGTACACTTGGGATAAAAAAGATAATCCGATAAAACTTTTGCAGAGCCGATTTTCGATTCGCAATCAGAGCCAGCACAATGGCAAGTATAATCATGGTCGGAGTACTTAGAAAAACAAAGAAGGTCGAGTGCCATATCGCTTCCCAGACTTCCCTGTCCTGAAGTACCTTGCGGAAGTTATCCAGGCCAACAAAGTCCATTTTCTTAATGAGTGTCCATTTGTAAAAGGTCATTTCAATGCCTTTAATCATCGGCCAGATGGTAAACAATACATACACAATTAGGAAAGGAAGCAGAAAGACAAGTGCCTGCATCTCCGTCCTCATTTTTTTGAACTTCATACCCGTCTCCCCTTTGATTGACACGCAAGCCAGCGTTAATGCTTACACATGCGCAAGCTTGCGTGACCCGTCTTCCTTCTACTCACTCAGTATTTTCTGAATGCCTGCCTCCATGTTGTTCATGGCATCAGCCGGAGTCATTTTATTGACCCATACTTCATTCAAAAATTTAAAGGCGACTTCTTCACGGATTTGGGCAGTTTTGGTTGATTTTTTGCTAAACTTAACGACACTTGCTACTTCAGAATAATCGCTTCGGTAAGGCATATCCTTAAATTCCTGTTTTTCCAGAACGGATGGTTTGGAAGGAATATGACCGGCTTTGGCCCATACCTGGCCATTATCTGCAACCCAATCGGCGAAAATCATCGCTGCTTTCCGTTTTGCTTCGTCTTCATCCTGAGTCAAAGGCAGAATAATCGTGTGAGAGTCTCCCCATGTTGCTTCCTGGTCGTAAAATTTAGGTATCGGCATCGCACCAAACTCAAAATCTTTGGTGGATTCCCATGTCCCTGTCGTCCAGACACCCGTCATGGTCATTGCGGCTGTTCCGCTTTGGAAATTTTTATAAAAGTCCGGATCATTTTTCTTGATGTAGCCTTCGGTATACAACTTCTGGATATAGTCGGCTGCTTGGATCCCCTTTTCTTTATCAATCGCCGCAGATTTCAGATCGTCCGATATGACATCATTTCCACCCAATTGCGAATACAATGACCACCATAGACGGAAAGGATCATCATTGTTATTGGATAATGCAAATGGTGTAACCTTTGCTGGCAACTTTTCTTTTAATGTTTTAAGGAAACTTACAAAACCATCAGCTGATTGTTCCAACACGGGTTTTCCGTCTTCGCCAAGCAGACCAGCTTCTTTTAGCAGCTTTTTATTGTAAAACATGATAAAAGCATGTGTATCAATGGGTACTGCATAATGCTGATCGTCTACTGTAACCGCACTCAAAAGATTTTGATTGTAGGAATTCCAATCTACGCCTGCATCTGCAGCGGGTGTATCGAGTTCAGTGACTACCCCCTGATCAATCAGATCGGGCAGCCTAGAGGAATGGGATATGCCGATGTCCGGTCCGTTGCCGTTACCAACCGCGGTGACAAGTTTGGTATAATACTCGCCCCAGGCAAGCTTGGTATTTTTCACTTCGATGTCCGGATGGGTTTTGTTGAATTCATCAACTAATGCTTGCATGTTTGCCCCATCGCCACCATCGAACAATGTCCAGAAGGACAAGCTCACTTTCCCATCACTTGCGGCATCATCGTCGGCACCACCACTGTTTCCACTGCATGCACTTAAAATCATAGACACAGAGAGAAGTAATGTTAGTGCCAACAAGCCCACTCTTCTTTTCATGCGAGCATCCCCTTTATTCTAATATTATAGATACAAACGACATACTTGATTTATTACATTATTATTGTATCTATAGTGGGATTATAGCCACCAAACCCCTTTATGTCAACGCTTTCAATTATATTTATTGTAATTATTGAATCAAAAAAAGCCTTAGTTACAATTTATCCGCAACTAAAGCTTTCTCTTCAATCCACATCAGGATTCATTACGTAATTGATGGTCATTTTGATGTTCTGATCGTGATCTCCAAATTCTCTGCCAAACAGGTTCATCCCACCTTGGTGAACAGCATCCGGTTTGATGCCCACCCGCAAGCGCAATTTGTGACTATCCAGGAGGTTCAGTTGATTTAATGTAACAGGGGAAACCTTCTCCATATCAAGCGAAGTCTTCTCCTTGTCTACTCGCCAGGTCTTTAGCAAACCATATTGGGTTGACCACTCATGCCACCAGGCGGGATTAAGATTTCCCCTTCTGTCACCAAAGTCCCCAGGACATGTCCACATGCCAATCTCCACGCCATTAATCCATACCGAAATATCGGAAGGCCAGTTGTGATCGTAGTTAGGCGCCTCAGAACACATTTCCATAGATACTTCAAGCGATTCAATCCTTGCTCCGGGCGGTAGTTCCAGTGGCATCAAATATTCAACATATCCTTTTCGAAACCACATGATCTGAGCTCCAATATGCTTTGGGTGAAAGAAACTCGCAGGTTCATCCTCACGTATAATCATTCCATCCGCATTGGCCATGCCACAGGTTGGGGATACCTCGCAATCGCTATAATGACCTATGGGCATGTCTACCTCATAGACTTGAACACCTCCTCTGGGACCCGCCTTCTCCAAATTCAGTGCAATGTGTATATCATCATAATTACGACTGCATACCTTCATCGCGCCGCGAGAAGCCGGCAGCAGCTCTGTATTAATTAATCTTGCAGCCTCCAAAATCTTGATATTGTTGGCTACAGTGGATACCGGAAGTTTAAGAGCTTCAGCAATCTCCACAATATTGAGGTTTTTGGAATTAAGGAGGCGGAGGATATCTACCCGGGAACGTGTAGATAAAGCATGGGTAACCGTTACCAGCTTGTCCGGGTCTTCAAAACTAAGCTCAAGCATTGCGTAATCCACCTCATTCTAAGATTGTATTTCAATAATTTTACTTGTATGTTACCAAAGAGTCAAATTTGCTGTATTAAACCTTATATTTTGTATTAAATGATTTTTATCGAATGCCTGCTTTCAACTTCACTTCTACAGTGTGATCCCCTCTTAGAGCCCACACAACGAATAAACACCTCAAAACGGTCCTCCATTTGATACAATACGGAAGGCGTTTTGAGGTGTTTGACTTGCCGAACGATTCGGGGACAGTTCACTTAAGTAATTCTGCCCGTTTGATTAGATCGTTTTTTTATTGACTTTACTGCTTTTGGATTTATTGGGTTTGAAGTTGCTGTTTTGTGCTTTCCCCGGCTTGGTAAACCATTCAGACTTGGGTTTGCGCGCGGGATTCTTCTTATTCTTGGCCGGTTTATTGCTTACGGAATTGTCGGCTGCAGCCTTCGATCCCTTACTGTTTTTTATAAACACAGAAGCACTCGTCATCGGATAAGGATGATCTTTGACTTCGGGAATGCTCTTCTTGATTACCTTCTCAATATCCTTGAGGAACGGCATTTCTTCCTTATCGCAAAAAGAGATGGCCATACCGCTATGCCCTGCTCTGCCTGTGCGGCCGATTCGATGTACATAGGTCTCTGGAATATTAGGCAGGTTAAAGTTGATGACATGCGAGAGCTCTTCCACGTCAATTCCTCTTGCCGCAATATCTGTCGCTACCAGCACTCGTGTGACTCCGCTTTTGAAATTGTTCAGCGCTTTTTGTCGATCATTCTGAGACTTGTCACCATGAATGGCTTGAGCAGTCACATTTACTTTGGTCAACTCACGTGTAACACGGTCAGCGCCGCGCTTCGTGCGGGTGAACACCAGTGCCGAAACAATGGATTTATCCTGCAAAATATGATTCAACATATGTTGTTTCTTGCCATTCTCCAATAAATACACAGACTGTTCAATTCGGTCTACCGTAGAAGACACCGGTGTAATTTCAACTTTCACAGGATCTACGAGTAACGTTTTGACCATTTTTGTAATTTCCGGAGGCATCGTAGCTGAGAAGAAAAGGGTTTGTTTCTTGCTCGGCATCTTGGAGATGATTCGCTTCACATCATGAATAAAGCCCATATCCAGCATCCGGTCAGCTTCATCTAATACCAAAATCTCAATGGATTTCAAATCTATCCGTTTTTGGTTAACCAGATCCATCAATCTGCCTGGCGTGGCGATAATAATATCTGCACCCTGGCTCAGCGCTCGCTCCTGCGCCTTCTGTGAAACACCACCAACGATCGCGGCGCAGCGAATATCCGTGTATCGGCTATAAATCTTAACGTTATCCGCAATCTGGATAGCCAGCTCTCGGGTTGGACTTAAAATCAAGGAGCGAATACGGCGTCCTTGTCTGGGACCACCTGACTTTTCGCTTAATAATTGAATGATCGGCACCGAAAATGCTGCCGTCTTCCCTGTTCCTGTTTGCGCGCACCCAAGCAAGTCTCTGCCTGCCAATACGGCTGGGATCGCTTGTTCCTGAATTGGTGTAGGGTTCGTATAGTTCGCTTTGTTCAATCCTTCTAAGATTGGGGGTATAATATTCAAGTCTTTAAAGTTCATTGAGTCTCCTTCATGACGTCCATATCTATTAGATGTGTCTTGTTATCACACGTAACGAATAAGGATACCATTAAAAAGACGATCTGTATATTATCTTTTAATCCCAATGTCAGCTCACCAGCTTCAACCCAACCGCAGATCCAAGCACCATGGCAATAAACAATATTCGAAGTGCGTTTCGGGATTCTCCATAGAAAATCATGCCAAGAATCGCTCCTCCGGAAGCACCTATTCCTGTCCACACGGCATATGCCGTCCCCATGGGCAGTGTTTTCATAGCCAGAGACAGAAGCCAGAAGCTTAATCCAAAACCTGCAACTAAAAGCAGGATAGATAGAACATTACGTTCTTTGTTCCATTTATTAATCATCAATACACCCAGCATCTCGAATAGGCCTGCCATAATAAGAAATACCCAGTTCATGAATGATGCGCCTCCTTCGTTTTCTGCTTGCTTACCATTTTCAGTCCGATTACTCCGAGCAATAACACACCAATGAGTATCATTTTTCCAGCCTGGACAGCAGCTCCGAATAGCAGAATCTCTGCCAGTACCGTGCCAGCCGTTCCCAATCCAACAAATACGGCGTATACCGTTCCGACATCGAGTGTACGGGAAGCCGCAATCATTAAGGAAAAGCTAACACCAATGGCGATCACCGTTGCTCCCCATTCCAACAGACCACTCGCATGCTTTAAGCCAATCACCCAGCCCACTTCAAAAAGGGCTGCAATCACAACAGACAACCAGGTTTTGTTCATCTTGACCTACTCCTTTTGGTATCCAATTTCATACAACAACGTTTAGGTTTTGTCTTAGAGACAAAATAAAAAAGCCCGGGAAACAAACTGCATTCAAGCAGTTTATCTCCCAGGCTTTTATCCCTCCGTGGCATAACCAACAGGTTATGAGCTTTCTCTCGGACCAGGCCGATCTCACTCGCGGAACCCTAGAAAGCATGTCGTATGATTTTATGTAACCTATTATACACACTTCTCCCATTGGGGCAAGTCTTTTATGACTTGATCACAATCCCCATTAATCCGACGAAGGTCGCCGCTTGATAAGGTGATATAACGCAGCCATTCAGATCTTCCATGTTCAATACGAGCGAGTCAAATTGGCAATTGCTAAGATCCAACCCCTTTAATTTTGTACCTGTCATGAAAGACTGATCAATATTACATTGGTCCAGCAGCATTTTTTGCAAGGCTAGATAGGCAAAGTCAGCACTAACTAATGAGCATTCGGCAAAAGCGACTTGTTTAAGGTGGGCAAATCTAAAATTGGAGTAGTCCCCCACACACTGGGCAAATTGAACGTTTTGCATTCTGCTGGTGGAAAAATCCGTGCCGACAAATTTGCAGTTGGTCCATGCGGCCCGGTGCATGATAGCACCTGAGAAATTGACGTTGGAAAAATCACAATTTTCAAAAACAACATCCGTAAATTCAAATTGCTCCAGCGTGGAATCAGAGATTATCACATTTCTGAAAATGACATTCTCAAAGGATACTTTAAGTGCTTCCTGGTTATCGAGTGAGATCTGTTCAATGAGTTGATTCCGGTATTCTGTTTTGGATTCCAATACATGAATGGTTTCTACGGTCATCGATTGTTCCTGAATTTTCGGGCTATCTATTTTCATGTGTCCATGGTAACTCTGTTTAAGACAACCTGTCAATCGGGTCACGACTTTGCTTCCAATTCACATTCACGTTATTTCCCATCAAAAAAAGGACGACCATATGTCGTCCTTTTTCAGTATATCGCAACGATTCATCCTACATTTTCACTGTTTAAACCATTGCTTCAGCCAATTCAAGGATTTCACCTGATTCGTGCATTAATCGAGCGATATCACGGGCCAGAGCATCCACATTATCCTGCTGCGTCGCCCAACTGGTGCAAAAACGGACTGCACTATGTGTGGCGTCTACCTTCTCCCAGAAGGTGAACGTATATTGGCTGCGTAATTTCTCAAGCAAAACATCAGGCAAAATTGGAAACTGTTGATTGGTTGGTGATTCATACAGGAACCGGATATGCTGTTCTTCGAGCGAATCGTGAATTCGCATGGCCATATCAATGGCATGTCGTGAAATTTCCAGATACAATCCGTCTTCGAACAACGTTTCGAACTGAATGCCCAGCAATCTGCCTTTTGCGAGCAGACCGCCCTTCTGCTTGATCATGTAACGGAAATCAGGCTTCAATGCATCATTCAGGATGACTACAGCTTCCCCCATCAGAGCACCGATCTTGGTTCCTCCGATATAAAACACATCACATAGACGCGCGAGATCAGCAAGGGTCATGTCACATTCCGGAGACGCAAGCGCGTAGCCGAGCCTTGCCCCATCCACAAATAAAGGAAGTCCGCATTTTTTACTTGTCTCAAATAATGACTGTAATTCGGCCTTACTGTACATCGTCCCGTTCTCTGTTGGCTGGGATATGTAAACCATTCCTGGCTGTACACAGTGCTCTGGAGAAGACTCACTCCTATGCGCTTCATAGACTGCTTTTACTTGTTCAGCTGTGATCTTCCCGTCTTCGCTGGGAACGGTAAGTACTTTATGACCAGTTGCTTCAATTGCCCCCGTTTCGTGAACAGCGATGTGGCCCGAAGTCACCGCAATGACACCTTGATAGGGACGAAGGATGGATGCAATGACCGTTGTGTTGGTTTGAGTGCCTCCGACCAGAAAATGCACATCAGCCTGCTCACTGTCACACGCTTGACGAATCAGAGCTCTCGCCCGATCACAGTGAGGATCTGTGCCATAACCGTTCGTTTGTTCCATATTGGTCTCGATCAGTCTTTGCAGAATGCGTACATGCGCACCTTCGTTATAATCACATTCGAATCGTATCATCGTGTTGTCTCTCCTGCTTTCTTTGTCAACTTCTCTTGTATGTTCATCATGGAAGCATAGACCTCTTGGATCTCTTCCTCATCCAGATTCTGCATTAACTTCAATATTTGCTGGTCAGACCGATCGTTTAATTCAGCGTAAAGTTCCTGGCCTTTATCCGTCAGCCGAATGAGGCTGACACGGCTGTCAGCTTCCGAATTCACCTTGGTGAGCAGACCTTCCTTAGTCAGCTTGTTCACAATTCGGCTCATATAACTGCGATCAATGGTCAGTGTATCCACCAGATTGTTGGCAATACTTTCTCCACGAATACCAATTTCAATGATGACCCTTACCTCGGCAAACGAATACCCCGTACCAAGGATGTGCTTATCCAATACGCCAAGAATATTGGTATAAAAGCGGTTAAAACGCCGCATGTCAGCCAGAATATCAGAATGTATATGCTGAGAGTCGATGCGAAACCCTCCCTTTTAGTGGACATTGTCAACATTATAATAAGTTGATTAGTGGACGTTGTCAACATAATGATCGTGCCTGCCGAAAAATAATACGATGCAATCATTTGAGGGCAAATGAAGCAGCAAAAAACCGCGCTTATTTGCGCGGTTCAGCTTCCAAAACCTTTTTCTATGAATGACTGTACTGTACCTGATGAAGTCGGCTGTAGATCCCACCAGCTGCAACCAGTTCATCATGATTCCCCTGCTCGGCAATGCCATCCGCGTTCACAACCATGATGCGGTCTGCATTCTTGATGGTTGTCAGGCGGTGTGCAATGACCAGCGTAGTTCTGCCCACAGACAGTTCTGCAAGAGATTTTTGAATTAAAGCTTCCGTTTCCGTATCCAGAGCTGATGTAGCTTCATCAAGGATCAGAATCGGTGGATTTTTCAGGAACATGCGAGCAATGGACAAACGCTGCTTCTGCCCTCCTGATAGCTTAACCCCACGTTCACCGATGATCGTATCGATGCCGTCCGGCAAGGTGAGAAGCAATTCCTCCAGCGACGCCCGGCGGGCAGCATCCCAGATTTGCTCATCTGTTGCCGTAAGATCCCCATAGGCGATATTCTCCTTGATGGTTCCCGAGAACAGGAATACATCCTGCTGAACGATACCAATGTGTTTGCGAAGGGATTGCAGCTGGACATCCCGAATATCAACGCCATCTACTGTGATTCTTCCCTCTTCCACTTCGTAGAACCTTGGGAGCAGACTGCAGATGGTTGTTTTTCCTGCACCGGAAGGTCCAACGAAAGCAACGGTTTCTCCCGGTTTAATAGACAGACTGATGTTGTTCAGTATACGGCGGCTGGATTCATAACCGAACGATACATTCTCGAAACGGATATCGCCCCGAACATGTTTCAGCTCAACAGCGTTTTTGGCATCCGCGATTTCAGGCTCCGTATCAATAATTTCAAGATAGCGCTTGAAGCCGGCAATCCCCTTCGGATAGCTCTCGATGACTGCGTTGATTTTCTCAATCGGACGGAAGAAAATGTTGGAGAGCAGCAGGAATGCCATGAAGTCTCCCATATCGATTTTGCCGTCAATAAAGAACCACGCACCGCTGATCATCACAAATACAGTGACCAGTCTCATCATCATATAGCTGACCGAGATGCTCTTGGCCATCGTTTTATAAGCAAGCAGTTTGGTTTGACGAAAGTTTTCATTGTCGACGGAAAATAGTTTTTTCTCATGCTCTTCATTCGCAAAGGATTGAACGACACGAATTCCGCCTACATTATCTTCGATCCGGGAATTGAAATTACCCACGTTGCCAAAGAGGCGACGATACGTTTTGGTCATGCGTCCACCAAACACGATAATGACCCAGGCCATGATCGGTATAATAATAAATGTAATCAAGGCCAGCTCCAGATTAATATTCGCCATGAGCCAGAATGAACCAATCAATGTCATAACGGCGATGAAGACATCCTCCGGTCCATGGTGAGCTACCTCTCCGATGTCATTCAGATCATTCGTTAAATGACCAATCAGATGACCGGTTTTTCGATTATCAAAGAAACGGAAGGACAACTTCTGCAAGTGAGCGAACATTTTCTCACGCATGTTGGTCTCAATGTTAATACCGAGCATGTGACCCCAATATGTAACAACATAATTCAAGGCTGTATTAAGTGCATAAATGGACAACAATACAATACAAGCCAGGATAATGAGCGGCCAGTCCTGACCTGGCAATAATTCATTAATAAATTTGCTCACGGCAAGTGGAAATGCCAGTTCCAACAGGCCTGCGATAACTGCACATCCAAAATCAATGACAAACAGTTTCTTGTAAGGCCGATAATACGAAAAGAAACGACGAATCATTCTTATTCACTCTCCAAATCCTTATTAGGGCTCTCATGTTCATCTTGAAGCTCGAAGAGATGAATATATTCATCGATAACCTGATCGATCGCTTTTAATTCACCGCTAATCATCGGACGAATATGCTCATATTCCGCTTGACCCAGCTGTCTGGCCAAAGTCGTTCTTCGATTTTGCATTTGCTCCAGAAAAACCAGAATGCGACCACGCCGGAACGTTTGCGCTCCGTTCCCCCGCTTACCGTGATGTTCACCATGTCCTCTGCCCCTTCTGGACCGTTCACCACGCTGCTCTTCTTCTCCGCGTCCACGTCCTGAACGCATATTTTGACGTTCTGCAGACTCACTAGCGTATTGTTCTCTCATTTCAAGAACACCTCCATATCGTATACATTTGTATACGAGTTAATATGTATACGATTGTATACGCAGAACTTTATCCTGTCAACCTGTTTTTTCCAGTTATGCGAGTTTCCCCTTTTCTATAAAAAAATGCTGAGGACACATACAATGCTCTTGTATGTAATCCTCAGCAAATAGTGGCCAGACCACAGAAGACACTGCAATCTTTATCTATGTTTTTCGGCAGGATGGATCGGCAAGGTCACAACAAATGTTGTTCCCTCACCCGGCTTACTCTCTACCTGAATGTCTCCCTTATGAAGTGAAACAATCTGTTTAACGATAGCGAGTCCCATCCCGCTACCCTCGTATTTGCTGCCATGGGAACGATCCGCCTTGAAAAAGCGCTCGAAAATACTCTGGTGATCCTCTGGTTCAATGCCAATTCCGTTATCGGATACGCGTATGATCACATCAGAGTGAACTTGTCTCATACTGACAGCCATAGCACCATGATCTTCGGAAAATTTGATGCCATTCCCGAGAATATTCATCCAAACCTGATCCAGCTGATCATGATCTGCTGTAACTTTAATCGCCTGCAGATCCAGCTCGAAATTAATGTTTCGGACAGTCCATTGTGGCTGCAGTGCCACAATTACGCGCCTGATCTGTTCATCGAGATTGCGCTCCGTGAATCGCAATGATTGCGAATCGGATTCCAGCAAGCTCAGTTTCAGCAAGCTGTCACTCATTTTGGACATTCGCTTTGCTTCAGCACTAATAATATCCAGATAACGGTCTCGTTCTTGCTCCGCAAGATTGACCTGCTTGAGCGCTTGGGCATACCCGGAGATGGAAGTAAGCGGCGACTGAACCTCATGTGAAACATTAGCGACGAATTCTCTGCGCATTTGTTCCAGGTGCTGCAGATCATGTGTCATTTCTTCAAAGCTTCTAGCCAAAGCTCCAAGCTCTCCCGTTTGCTTAATATTCACCCTGACATTAAAATCACCTGAAGCGAGACGCTTGGTTGCCTTGGTGAGCTTGTTGATTGGTTTGACTACAAATATGGAAGCTGCCAAAATTAGTAGACTGCCGATAACCAAAGAATAGATCAGGAACGTGGATATCCATTTTACATTAAAAGAAGTATAAGGCGAGACAAGAGGCTGAACAAATAACGCATTTGTTCCCGACTCCGTTCTTAAAGGCATTCCCAAATAACCTGTATACTCTTTGGTTGCATTGGCCCGAACAATGTCTCCATTCCGTACGTTTTCGATTTGCTCTGCTGATACAGGAGCTGGGGACTGTTCACCTAGCTTACCGAAGGAGCGGAACTCATTATTCTCATCATAGATGCGAATATGATAGGTATCCAGCTGCTTCATCTCAGCTACAAACCAGTCTGCTTCACGCTCAGGCATCGTTTCATAGATTCGCACAATATCCTGTCCAAAGCTTAATAATTTGTCCAGCAAATTTTCATTCAGATTCTCGCGGAACACCAGAAAAGTAATGATAAATGCTAAAATGATACCCGCGATAACAGACACAAGAAAAGTCAGGACCACACGGATATACAGAGATCTGATCATCCACAAACCTCAAGCCTGTATCCAAGACCCCGCACCGTTTCAATCCGAAAATCTGTAGAAGCTATAAATCTTTCCCGCAAACGTTTAATATGTACATCAATCGTTCGATCATCTCCGGCATAATCAATTCCCCAAATTTGATCGATCAGTTGTTCACGCGTATACACCTGTCCAGGTGTCCCCGCAAGTTTATATAGTAGCTCGAATTCCTTCAGCGGCAGCGTAAGAGATTCTGTGCCATTCGTAATTTTATAGGTTTCCTTATCCAAAATGAGCTTGCCCAGCTGAATCATTTGTGTTGAACCGATCCGGTAGCGCTTCAGCAGTGCCCTAACCCGAACCGTCAATTCCAGCGGATCAAACGGCTTGGTCAAATAATCATCTGTTCCCAGTTCAAAACCCTTTACCTTCTCCCATGTTTCACCTCGTGCAGTCAACATAAGCAAAGGAAGGTCAGGACTTGCCCTGCGAAGTTCCTTGCATAATGTCCAACCATCCATAATTGGCATCATAATATCAAGCACAACCAGATCGACAGGTGTCGAAGCATAAAGCGCAAGCGCTTGCTTGCCATCTGCAGCTTCTACCGTTGTAAAACCGTCATTCTTCAGAAATAAACAGACAAGTTCGCGAATGTTCGCATCATCGTCAGCAACAAGTATTGTCGGCATGTGCTTCTCCTTTTCCTCCAATGCATTCTAAGTAGTCTCAACTATTATACTATTAATTTACTTGGTTGACCCTCTGTGTGATGTTTATCCAGACTGCCGAGTGAGACTTTCATTGCTTTTTACACGCAGGAGCAGTTGTATGGAGATTTCTCAATCTATACTGCATGTCTGCCTTGTTCTGTTGAAGCTGTTTGAGCCGGGAACCGTTGGCCCCGGACGGATGAGGGAAGCCCCACAATATCCTTTTCTCACGTATTCGTTTCTCCTCAAGCAATTGACGAAGCACAGCTTCAACGGACTTCCCGAGCGGAATAACTAAGGGTTCGTCCAGTTGACTCCACTCAGGCAGAAAAGACCCAAGCACAGCTTCATATAAAAAGTTATTCTGGGTAATGGCAGGCTGATGTCCCGTATAATTTTGCTGCTTCACTAAGATTGGATACCGGATCAGTGAAGTGGTGTGCAGAAGTGTGCACTCCGGATCAAAAAGCTTACTCACATGAGGTACATTTAAAAATTGGTGCAGTCCTGTCTCCTGAAGCATTTGGATTACGTTTGTTCGCATGACTCCAGCCATTCTGGCGGCAAACTTTGCTTCCTGACAGGCTGCTTCGTAGGTGGCCTGACGCTTCAAAGCTTGAACGGCTGTGCGAAAAGCAATCTCCATCTGCTGCCAACCGGGTGTAATGCCAACAAGCATGACTTTGGCGGAGGAATTGATGTATTCATTATGCGGAGAATAGTACATCTCAACGTTCCCTGCTTCTCCCAATTTCAGATCATTGATTAACAGATCCGCTTTGGAGTACCTCTGTTTCAGGGGAAGTGACTTCATGATCTCAATCAGATGTTTATGTTGGATAGAATCCATCAGCAAAAAACGCCCCCTCCTCACCTTCTAGCCTTTGGTCATTTGAAAAAAACCGCCGATGGGCGGTCATGAAATGGTTTCCGGAAGACCTACTCTGTAACCAAGACAGCTTTACGATCATACGTGCTATCGTTCACATGTTGAAGCATAAAATCAGCCAGATTGGCACGCGACAGCTTGAGTTTCCGAGACTTGTCCGGGTGAATCTCCGCTTCGTGAACATACTGTCCATTATAACGATCCATCGTGAGCACGGGAGGTTGAACCAGTATCCAATTCAGCTTGCTGCTGGTTACGAGCTTATCCTTATCCATGTGATCGCGAAGCAGATTGGTCATAACGTTCGGGATGACATATTTGTATAAGAAACCGAGCTTACCAGCCTCCCTGTGAGTACCAATAAACGACACATGAATCAATTTGCCAGCTTCGTTGTTTTCCATCGCCTGGATGATATTTTTCAGCGCGTCGATAAGAACGAGATCTCTTTTGAACATGCTCCTCGCCCCAAGAACCGAAAAGACTGCGTCAAATTTTTCATTTTTCAGGACATGATCGACATCCGTATATCGGGTTACTTCTCCCTGCACGATCTTTAAATTTGGATGAGGAATAGCCAGTTTGGAAGGGTTTCGAACAAATGCGGTTACGGTATGCCCTTCATTAAGTGCACGCTGCAGCAGTTCCTTGCCTGTTCTTCCTGTCGCTCCAAATATGATGATGTTCAAGTGTCCCACATCCATTCTTTTGTTATTTACATGAACCCTTTGTACGCATACGAGCGAATTAACGAAAATTGTTTGGCCAGAAAATGTGGTGCATATGGCATGTCATTGCGAAGCCAGGCCACAATGGTTCCGATCAGTGCCGAAGAGGTGTACCAAATGGCAATTTCCTTATGGATGCCTGCCTGCGCAAAAGCACTTTCCATCTCCAGCTTCTCTATCTTCTCTGTAACAAGTCTAGTGAGTAATTTCAACAACCGTTCTGTAAAAATTGGGGTTCGTTTGGAGGCGAGCACGACACGATAGAATTTGGGATGATCGGCAAAATGCTCAAGCACTTTCACCAGAACTGGCCAGGCGTCCTCTGTCTCATGATTGTCAAATCGGTGGTACTGATCAACAATCCGTTCAATATGCTCGTTCATCTCGTCCGCCATTTTCTCCATCATATCCGTGATATCACGATAATGAAGATAAAAGGTTACCCGGTTAATGGTTGCACGTTCGGCAATGCGGTTCACCGTTAACTTCTCGATATCCACTTCCTGCAGCAGATCTACGAAGGCATCCCGAATAAGCTGTCTTGTCCGAAGTATTCGAGGATCGGTAGCTGACTTGTTATCGTTTTTCATAACGTATCACTCCTTCAGTTTCAGAAAATTACAATTTTAAATAATGAGTCGTTTATTTTCGCATTAAGCTACATAATTAACGGTTCTGTAAAATAAGCAACAATTATGTCCAGATGTGTAAATTGTAATCTGCGGGAATATGTATATAATTCAATAAATACAATGTAAACTATACAACATGTTGTAAATTTAGTCACGTGTAGATTGAAAGGATGGAATGGACTTGCGTCAAGCTAGATTAGACGAAGAGAAAAACATCAAAAAAGGTCCCATACTGTTTGTCATGATTCTGGGTGCATTTCTGGCCACATTGAATCAAACCCTAATGAGTGTTGCCACGCCTGAGCTGATGGGAGATTTCAATATCTCCGCTACAACGGCGCAATGGTTAACCACTGGCTACATGCTGGTAAATGGCGTACTTATTCCAATTACTGCGTATTTTATGCAGCGCTTTTCCACAAGGCAGCTCTTTCAGGCTTCCATGTTCATTTTCCTGATCGGTACGATCATATCGGCATTAGCGAGCAACTTCGGTACACTGCTTACAGGTCGTATGGTGCAGGCTGCTGGAGCAGGTATTATCATGCCGCTGCTGATGCATGTCATTCTCACTTTGTTCTCCCCTGAGAAACGAGGAGCTGCCATGGGAATGGTCGGCTTCGCAGTCATTTTTGCACCGGCAATCGGCCCTACCCTCGCTGGATACGTACTCGAGAACTATTCATGGCAAACGATGTTTTACGGCATGATCCCATTGACGGTGATTGTTATCGGTTGTGCATTTGTATATCTGAAAAATGTATCGGAACGCATTGATACGAAGTTCGATACAGTTAGTGTGACCTTATCGACCATTGGTTTTGGTGCCCTGCTGTATGGATTCAGCCGCGCAGGAAGTCTCGGATGGTCCAGTGCGGAAGTGCTCATCTGTCTTGCCGCAGGGATTGTGGCTCTCGCCTTGTTCACTTGGCGTCAGCTCGTTTCTGCAGCCCCGCTGCTCGACCTTCGTGCGTTCAAGTATAATATGTTCTCCTTGACCACGATCATTAATATCGCAATTACGATGATTATGTATGCAGACATGATGCTGCTGCCTCTGTATCTTCAAAATGCACGTGGTTATACCGCACTCGAATCCGGATTATTGCTGCTTCCAGGTGCTCTTGTCATGGGATTCCTGATGCCGGTTACTGGACGTTTGTTCGACCGATTCGGGGCAAAATGGCTTGCCATTATCGGTATGGTCATTACAATCGTTACCACGATTGGCTTTATCGATCTGACCGATTCGACCAGCTACACTTACTTGGTTCTGATGTCTACTGGACGCCGGATTGGTATGGCTCTGCTCATGATGCCAATTCAAACAGCAGGTCTGAATCAGCTGCCGCCGAGACTCGGTCCTCATGGTACAGCAATTTCCAATACGGTCAGACAAGTCGCTGGCGCGGTTGGTACTTCATTGCTCGTGAGTGTCATGACCAGTCGTACAACGACACATGTACAGGATATGATTGCAAGTGGCGCTGCGAACGGCTTGTCCCGGGAACAATTGGCGATGGAGTCCATGATTCAGGGAATCAACGATGCTTACGTCGTTATTATCGGCATAGCAGTCGTAGGGCTCGCTCTTTCCTTCTTCATCAAACGTACGAAGCAGGCAACCGAAGAAGAAGTCAAAATGCCTGTTAGACAGAAAGTTTCCATGAATTCGAACTAAATCGGGAACAATATAAACTAAAAAGCGGCAGATCAGGACGAACTTCATGTCCTGTCTGCCGCTTTTTACCTGAATAATCGCTAGCCTTGCCTTCCATTAAAAAGGATTCATTTATTCATAAGGTAAGGCCTCTTAATCTGCCAACTTCTCCATATCATCCTGCAATTGAACCAGCTGTGTACGAATCGCTTCCATACGACTCTTCACATCGGCTATTTGTTTCTGCAGTTTTAGCTCCCTCTCAGTGTCCCTTGATGAAATGGAACTTGACTCATCCTCAAGAGACGTCCTGAGCCGATTCAGTTCAGACTCGTATATACTCTGCTGCCTTTCGGCTTGTTTCAATTCGTCCTCCGCTGCCCCGATCTGATACTCCAGATAGGATACATCGGAAGAGCTTGCTTGGGTTAATCGCTGTGAATAGGTCATGGTTCACCTCAACAATTCTTCTTAAGATTCGTCCATCGCTTTGGCAAGATCATACGGCTGGATGTCGATATCCAGCTCCTGATTCAGAGCCAGCTTCGCTAACTGACTGCCGATAAAGGGGCCCATCGTTAAGCCTGAAGCACCAAGTCCATTGGCTGTGATCAATCCCTTCCATCCGGGAACAGGCCCCATTACCGGAAGAAAGCCTGGCGTAAACGGCCGGAATCCAACTCTTACCTCCTGAAACGTGCTGTTCGACAAGCCTGGTGCGAGTTCCAGTCCTTTATTCAAGATTTCCTGAATACCGCCCGGCGTGATTCTGGTATCGTATCCTTCAATTTCATTTTCATGTGTGGCGCCGATCACGATTTTGTGCTCGCCAAAAGCCAAAAGATATTGATCAGATGGTGGCATAACCACAGGCCAACTTTCTGTCTCTTCCTGATCGGATACCTGCAAGTGCATAATTTGTGCTTTTTGGTAATGAACCTTAAAGTGAATACCCAGGGGCTTCATGATCGAATTGGCCCATGCACCGGCACATACAATCACTTCATCCGCCAGAAATTGCTCTGTATCAACCGACACTCCGGTTACCCGATCAGAATCGAACAGAAGTGCAGCATTCCCATGAACGAGGACGGCTCCATTCCGCTGCGCGGATCGAATTAAGGCATCTCGCAGGGCACGGCCATCTATACGCGCTGCGCCGCTAATATATACGGAATGATAACCTGGACCGAGCAAAGGAAAACGTGCATGTGTTTCCTCTTCGTTAAGCCTTGTAATGTCCCCGACTTCCGGTGCATCTGCTCTTCGAAGATGGGCACGCTCCTCCATTTTGCCGATCTTTTCGATATCTGAATGAATACTCAGTGCCCCCACTCGGGCATACCCGGTTTCGGTTTCTCCCTCGCTCTGCAGTTCTTCAATGAGTTCGGGGTAAAAGCGTGCGCCGGCCTTGGCAAGCTGATACCAATCCTGATTACGCCTTTGCGACAACCACGGGCAGATGATGCCTGCGGCAGCATCCGTAGCTTGTCCGATATCACCACGATCCACAAGGATGACTTCCGCACCCCTTTTTGCTAACTGATAGGCTGTCGAAGCCCCCAGTATTCCTGACCCTACTACGATGACTTTCTTCATGCTTGCATCCCTTTCCTCTATCACTGCTTCCAGTATAGCGTATACTGTTTCGCATTCGATTAGCAAGAGATGCCCATTTTAGTATGCCATACTAAAAGGCTTTCGCTCCGATATTTGAATATAATCAAAAAAACACCTCTGGAGTGATTCCGCACGGCCTGTGCGGTTGACTCTCCAGAGGTACTTATCAGAAGTAGTTAAGCAGTTTAGTTTCTGCCGTAATACAGCTTACGATTGGTGATATCCACCAGGTACAGAATATCGACACCATTGGCATTGCGCTCAACACTGAGTCTCTCAATCGGCTTGCCTGGAGCAATCGACGTTTGGGTCCATCCGCCATTGCCGTCCGGAACAGCCATATATGCACGGTCGGTGCCGCTATATTTCGTATAATAGACCCGGACTTCTGACCCCGTCCACGTAATATCAATTCCCGCTCTAGTTGCCGTGGCATTATATACAGTCTGCTGCGTCCATCCACCTGCATCATAAGAAGCATATTTCACGGAGAAGTTCGTGCTTCCTTCCTCACGGTACCGATAGACAATCTTCGGATTGCCTGCTGAATCTACAGCCAGCTTGGCGCTCTGGATTCCCGGTCCGCCTGGATCGCCTCCATCCTTGACGTAGGCCTCGGTTGGAGCAAACGGCTGCACAATATCCACATTACTTAGCGATACGGGTGAAGTTATGACGCTGCCATCTGCTTTATAGAAAGTACCTGTTGAAGGTCTGTACTTCACGTAAGATAAATCATGACGTAGTGCGCTCGAAACAAAAGTTGACCATTCAAACAGGATGTGCAAGTCGCCTTGCGCATCGAAAACCAGATCATTGGGATAGAATGAACGACCCGCGTTCGCACCGACGACCGCCACTTGGCTCCAGCTGGACTGAGCATTGTTCCAGCGATACAAAATTCCTGGACGATATCCAGTCGTGTCATCGCTTGATCGGATCAGAAGATAGACATCACCATTTGGTGCTGTTGTCAGAACGGGGTATGTCCCCTTGAAAGTGGAGAAGGAAGGCATATCGGAAGAATGATTCTGCGGAGCGCCTCCAACGGTGTCTGACCTGAAATAACGCCAGCTATCGTTGTGCATGGATGCAAAGACATGAAATCGGCCGCTGCCGTCTCGTGCTATGGAAGGTTGGTTGTGCCCAATGTCATCACTATACTGGGCTATGCTGCTGCCATTCATCACCGGAATGTTGGACCACGTTCCAGATCCGTCCCGTCTTGCGATATTTACAGTATGTGTGCTCTCTGTGCCTCCCGGGCCGTTATATGCCAAGTACGCATACTCATTTCCCGTGCCATATGTCTCCAGCGGCGTCCACCATCCCGCCTGATTGCTTGAATCCATGGCATAAGGAACCTCCGTGAGTGCTGCTGCTGCCATACCAGAGCTCGTTGGCAGTATCGATATGAGCAATGCGGCAGCGGCGCCTATCTTCCAGAACCTGCTTTTTCCCAAGATCATTCGCCTCCTTCATGATTGGTGTAACATGAATTCGTAGAGAAAGAATCCCCGGCCGGGAATAATTAAAGCGCTTACAGTTTGCTGGGTGCTTGTTAGCGCCATCACCATGGTAACATGAGTTTTCCGCTGTAAGTCATATACAAAATCATGCTTTTAATAGAACAAAAATTTGATATTTAAGCTTCAAGATAAAATGGAATAGAACATTTCATCACTTCCGGTTTTGCTAAACGTTTTCGAAATCTTCCATCACCAAAAAGACCGAATGGGTTACCATTCAGTCTCCTTGGCTCCGAGGTTTGTGACAAATTGGCGCAATGCATGAGATACCCATTTTCGGGTGTGAATGACTAATTGGATTTCGAGTCTGAATTCGCCATGCTCCAGTGGCAAAACGGTGAGTTCCTCCCGCCGGATCTCATCGAGGGCGATCATTTGAGGCAAAAGCGAGATACCCGATCCTGCCATAATGCTTCGTTTAATCGCCTCAGGACTTCCGAGCTCCAGACCTACTTTGTAAGGAATACCGTTAGCCCTGAGCACTCTCTCCAGCAGCTGTCTGTAGTTGCAGGTATCCTCGGGCATAATCCATTCTTCGTCAGCCAGATCGCTCAGTTCGATTTTCTGCTTCTTCGCAAGGGGATGATCTGTGTTAACGATGAGGACGAGCGGCTCTTCCCGGATGGTGATCCACTGCAAGCCTGATTCGAGTGAAGCATTCGCGAGAATAAGTCCCACATCGGCTTCTCCCTCTTTTACCTTCTGCAAAATCATGTCTTCCCGATCGGTCTGCAGCCGAATACCTAGTTCAGGATACTGCTTGCGCGTCGTCTGAATCGGGGCAGGAAGAAAATAGGAAGCCAGTGAATCCATCGTTGCGATGGTAAGTGAGCCTCCGCCCTGTTTGGTCAGCTTTTCCTGCGAATGTTCATATATCTCCAGGAGTTGTCCGGAGAGCTTGAACAATTCTTCCCCGGCTGAAGTAAGTCGGATTTTATTGTTATTGTAACGTTCGAATAATTTGACCTGATAGATTTTTTCCAGCTTTTGAATCTGTGTCGTTACACTCGACTGTGCGTAGCCAAGCTCTTCTGCCGCCTTGGTGAAACTTTGCCGCACGGCCACTTCACGAAAGGTTTGAAAATAATTCAAATCCATGTTCCTGATACCTACCTTATCAAAATAATCGATAACACCCATCATCTATTATAGTTAACTATGATGCCAATTCCCATGGTAAAGTGAGTTTAATGTCATTTCAACATAAATGGAGGCCATATTATGCTAACCGAACAACAGATTCAAGGTATTTATGTACCGGTAATCACCCCTTTTACGAAGGATAATCAGCTCGATATCCCTTCCTTTCGGAACTACATCACACATATGGCGAATAGCGGAATTCACGGTTTAGTTATTAACGGCACTACTGGAGAATCACCTACGGTTTCATGGGATGAAGTAGAACAGCTTGTTCAAGTCACGAAGGAAACCTTGCAAAGCATAAATAAATCAATACCTATCGTCGTTGGAACCGGAACCAACGATACAGCATCTACGGTCAAGCGTACACAAATGGCTGGTGAACTCGGAGCAGACGCTGTTCTTGTAGTCACTCCCTACTACAACAGACCAACAGAGGAAGGCATTTATGAGCATTTTCGCGTGACTGCCGAAGTGGGAGTACCCATTATTGTATATGAAATCCCTGCACGCACGGGTGTACGTGTCTCGGTGGATACGATGAAAAGAATAATGAACTTGGACGGGGTTATTGGCCTTAAGGACAGCACCAACGGCGTGGAATTAATGTCGGAGTTGGTACGCAGCGGATCTAAGCCCATTCTGTGCGGGGATGATGGATTTTTTTACGATATGTTAAGTGAAGGTGCTGCTGGCGGCATGCTGGCATCTGCCAATATTAACACGGAGCAATTCATTGAGGTGTACGATCGCTATAAAAATGGGGACAAAGAGGGCTCGCGTGAGCTGTTCACTCGAGTCGCTCCTTTTATTGATCACCTCTTTGCAGAGCCCGCTCCTGCCATGATCAAATGGCTGCTTGTCAATCAAGGAATCATTACTTCCGATCAACTGCGCCTGCCGCTGATGCCGGCATCTGAGCAATTAAAAGCGAAGATGGATCAATACATGGTGAGCAGTAACGCAGTAGGTTAAACCTTATCATTAAACGTCCTTCCATAGACAACAAAAGCCGCAGATCTGCGGCTTTTTCAATGTGTTTTATGAAATTCTAAATATATACGTTAGCTGAGGGATGCTATCCATTTGATGAATAATGTAGGATAAGAGCTTCACGTGTCTGTTCATCATAACTGATCCAGAGCTCGTCGCCAATCTCTACACCGAATATAGGATCGATCGACTGACGAATTTCATAGACCTGTCCACCTCGATCCACAGTAATCTGTGCCATGGGACGCTCGCCAGCTGTTATCCCTTCATACATGACGGTTCGAATCGTGGCCGCACCCTGTTTACCTTTGGCTAACCGAAGTTCACGCTCATAGTCTTCACGTTTCATATGCATGGGAATCCTCGTTCCGTTCTGAACAACAGTATCCAATGGTACGAACAGGCTGTTTGTTTTGCGGATACTGTCCTCACCGCTTGTTATGATCAAATCCATAACCAACAGCTCCCGATCCAGGAACTCCGTCTCCTTCTTCTCCATCCGGACAACTTCTGCCTCCAGCGCCAATTGATCGGCAAGTTCTGAAGTACCCACACCATAACTTTGAAGGCGAACCTGGCCTCCAGCCAGAATCAACGTTGCCTCGGTCCCTACACGGTAGATGAAGCCCGGAGGCTGCACAACCGGCACCTCGTATTCTTGTTCATCCGCTATAAAATGGAGCAGGAGGACCTTGCCGCGATTCAGGAATCCATAGTGATCAATACGTTCAAGAACAGCATGATGTATGGTTGATGGCATCTGGCCCTGTAAATCCTCATCGGATATCAACATGGCCTTGTCCTTTTCCCGATTATAGCTGATAACTACCTGATCGCCGATACGATTAGCATTCAGGAGAGAGAGCACCTTTTTGAGTTCAACCTCCTTCCGTTCACCATCCACCTCGAAACGAATTTTGAAGCGAACGAGCGGCTGATTGTTGACGTAGGTGCCTGTCTCTGCCATCTCCATGATCGTACCATTCAACAGTTCACCCTCGTTAATCTGCCGTGTACGCCTTCTAAACAACAACGGCAGGACGAATTGTGGCACAATGATGACTAACAGCGGAATGGCGAGCCAAACTGCCCAGTTGAGGACAAGAACCCCCCCTTCACCAATATGACCCAGGAATCCACGGAAGGATAACTGTCCTTCATTCGCTGTTTTGATCCATTCGAGCATCTGATCCTTCGTCTGTATATGGACTAGTCCTGACTCCACGTTCATAGCGCCTGCCAACTGTTCGCCGCCGGAGTAATAGAGCGTATCATCTTCGAGGGCTTTGTAAAATTGAACGTCCGTGTTCTCCAGATCCTCAAATGATAATTGCCCAACCATTGCTCCTGCATCCACAAAAGACTTTTTCTTTTCATTGTAGATATAACCGCGAACTTCACCTTGTTTCTCATCCTCCATGGAAGATCCAACAATGAAAACCTCCTGGTCATTCAATAAGAATACACTGGCTTGGTATACCGGTTTGGGAGTATTAACGACAGATCCCCACTCATTCGTTTTGGCATTATAGAAACGGACTTGTTTGGGATCGGAATCCTCAGCCCGAACCAATCGAGTGTTATCGACGCCGAATAATTTGGCAAACATATTGGAAGCCTGTTCCTGTGCGAGGGAAATGCCTACATCCTTGGATTGGATCTTCACAGCCGGAAGGCCATCCTGTTGAAGAATTCCACTTACATGGGCCCTTTGGCCATGTTCAAGTACGACTTCAAATAGAGGAACAGGCAGCTCGTTTTTGAAGCTCCCGTCTAAATCAGAGATATTTTCAGGATCCGACGGAAGTACATCTGGACTATTAAGAATCACTTTTTTTACTTCTGCGTCCCGGACTTCTGCAAGGTATGTCGTTGAACCTGATGTTTCTCCATTCACAATGAGCCTGCCACGCCAGGCGTGTACACCTGCCCAAGGAGTATCGAGCTGCAATGTACTTCGGGCTAATTCTGTCACTTCTCCCGTATCCCGTACGTGAGTCAGCTGTAAGCTCTGACTGCTGTCTACTGTTGGGATGATCACACCGTTATTCTGATATGTAGCTGCTGCTAATGGACCTTCATAATTGGCAAGAATCATTTGTTCTTTGATCAGGTTTCCCGTGTTAGCCTCATACATGTGGAGCCTCAAATACATGCCGTCCCTTTCATCCGTTAAAGCTGCAATTTTGTTCCCGCCATCAAGATAATACATGCCTGCCAGATTGGAGTATTGATCCTGGACTCTCATAACCCCACCTCGATAATCATTCCAGATCTGTACCGTCAGGATCATCGCAGGAACAAATATTACGAGAAGTGTAAACGGAATTCTATTCTTCTTCTTTTTCAAAAAATGCCCCCCTTCCGCACATCTAAACATTATTCATAATTTTCATCGTATACGCAACTTTTTTAAGTTCAGAAACGGAAAAAAGCCGCGAATATGGTCATAACCCTGTCAAGTAGACAGTACAAAAAAAAGACAAGATTTAAGCTGCGGCCGTTTCCCGGTATTCTACCGGGGAACGGTCGTTTAGTTTTTTCTGAAATCGGTTTTGGTTGTAAAACAGTATGTATTCATTCACTTGCTGCTCAACCTCTGCTTTGTTTGCCGCCTTATTCAAATAAATTTTCTCCGTCTTCAAATGAGAGAAAAAAGATTCAACACAGGCATTATCTAAGCAATTTCCACGCCTGGAGTGACTGCCTAGCATGCCAAGCTGGTTTAGTTTACGGTTAAATGGCTTCGACGTATATTGAAATCCTTGATCTGAGTGTAGGATTACGCCATTCAGATCCACGTGCTGACGGAGTCTATCCAGCGTGTCATGAACTAAAGCAAGGTCATTTCGTTCAGAAAGATGCCACGCTACAATTTCGTTATTGTATAAATCCTGAATAACAGACAGATACACAAAGTGTTCTCCAGCACGAATATAGGTAATGTCCGTAACCAGCTTCGTTCGTGGTGTATCCGCCTGAAACTGACGCTCCAGCCGATTTGGGTTTACCACAGAGGCTTGTTTTCCAAAGAATCGACGCTTTTTTCGAATGACAGAACAGATGCCTAATTGTTTCATTAATCGGTACACCTTTTTGTGGTTGACTCGAAGGCCTTCCCGTCGTAAAGCAACGGTCATTCGAAGATAGCCAAAGTAAGGATGCACGCGATGAATGGCAAGCAAATGGGATTCTAGTTCATGTTCTTTGTGTCTACGCTCTTTTGCGGCTGCTATGCTTTTTCTCCACTTGTAATAACCCGAGCGGGAAACCGCAGCTAACTTCAAGAGCCAAGCCAGACCATGGCGTGCTCTCAGGTCCTCAATGATTTGAAATCTGGCTGCTTTACTCGTCACTCCTTGTGTAGATTTGGATATTGCTTTTTTAAGTATTCAATCTCCGCCCGCAAATACGCCATCTCTTCTTCCATACTGGAAAACTTGGTTCTAGGGCGTCCCCGTTTGGGTGTAGCAGGTTCTAGACTCATTCCCTGTTTCGCTTTGGCTGCCCACACTTGTACCTGAGATTTATTTTGAATATCTAAACGCGTCGCTACTTCACGTATACTCATATGTTCTTCGTTGACCAGCCGGACGGCCTCCAATTTCAACTCCAAGGAGTACCGCCGGTATGTTTGTCCTTTTTTAGCCATGAAAAAATCCCCTTCGTTTACATGATTAAGTTCATCTTAACAGATGTCTTTTTTCTCATGTCTACTAAAAGGGGATAATACCAATATCGCGGCTTCTTCTGAATTAAACCAATATGGAGATGAGGATCGGCAGTGAGATCAATGACAGCACGGAGCTCATGACAAAGGATGATGCCGTCTCCACCTCAAGTGTATCGAACCTGGAAGCAATCATTGCAGCTACGGCTGAGCCTGGGAAGGAAACTAGCAGGATGACCATTGTCATGTCGGTTGAAGAGAGTCCCATCAACAATGCAAACATGTACGTAAACAATGGCAGGGCAATCACTTTCAACAGCGAAATGCTGATGGCATTCAGACTGAATTTGATCCGGTTAATGCCCACCGTTACCCCGATTGCAAACAGGGCTGCTCCGGATGTGATGCTACCGATCTGATCAAAGGAGCTTTGCAGCAGCTGAGGTGACTGGAAGCCAAAAAGTGTCAGGATTACACCCAGAAGCGGAATGCAGGCAAGCGGTTCTTTCAAACCATGGATGATGGAATGCACTGTAAGTTTAAACAAGCTCTCGCCATGACCACTCTGCTTGCCTTCTTCCGTTTTCTTCCCCACAGAACTGACAATGGTCGCAATTGGATCAAGCAGCGCATTAACTACGATGCCCGTAATTGCAATTGGAATGGTGACTTCAGCGGCACCGAACAGGTTACCCAGCACCGGAATCCCCATAAATGCAAACGAAGGTTGTGTAGCATTCAATGAAAAGATCGATGACTGGCTAAGATTGACTTTGAAAATGAAACGCATCACCAGCAGCAGCACAACATAGAAGCCAATAATCCCGAGGAATATGGTCATGAAGAATGGCCACTTGTCAATCAGGGTCTCTTTTTTCGTCGTCGTGATACCAATGAACAAATGCGCCGGAAGCGCAAACTTGGTCACCAGTGTATTCAGGCCTTTGGAGGATGCGGAGTTAAATACTTTGAAATAGCCTCCAAAAAAACCGAGTAAAATTACGAAAAATATAGGAATTAATATAATGAAAATGTCACTTACTGACATGTTGGTCAAACCTCCATTTATGATCTGAGCATTTGCAACACTTCAACAAATGACAAAAATTTTGATCATGTGATATGTTATTTTCAATTTTGGACACAGCCAAGGAATACCTGTACGGTTGGACAGGTATTCTCTCGGTGTGACGTATTGTCATATTCAAATTATTGCGTGTTCACAGTTATCAAACTGCTGCAAGGATCGGTCTATATACAGGGTGCCACATGGCATCCTTAATCGCCTGTTCCACGTTTTCGAGTTGACGGCGGGCAACGCCGTCTTCGATTGCTGCTTTCGCAACTGCAACGGCCACTTTGTAAGAAACATCCTGCAATTCTTTCACCCTTGGCAGCAGTGGAGCTCCTGGTTCAGAAGAATCTACTGCACCTGCTACCGCGATCGCGGCTGCTGTAAACATATTTTTCGTAAATTTCGAAGCTTTGGCTACAATAGCTCCCAATCCCAGACCAGGGAAAACAAATGCATTGTTGGATTGACCGATTTCGAACTGAATATCATTATACATTACAGGTTCAAATGGGCTTCCTGTTGCAATCAATGCTTTGCCGTCCGTCCATTCAATGAGGCTTTTTGGAGCTGCTTCGGCGAGAGAAGTTGGATTGGACATCGGCATAATGATCGGACGTTCCACATGCTTGGCCATTTCCTTCACAACCTGTTCGTTGAAGGCACCTGTAACACCTGATGTACCGATCAGGATGGTCGGTTTAATACGAGTCACAGCTTCAAGCAGATTAACCTGTCCTTGTTCACCCCGATTCCAGTCTTTGATCTCATCCGCTTTGCGTACATATGGCTTTTGATACTCGAACAATCCTTCGATCTCGTCCGTCAAAATACCGCGATAGTCGAATGCCCAGAACCGGTTTTCCGCTTCCTCCTGCGTAAGTCCTTCTTCCATCATGGCATCCCTGATCTGATCCGCATTACCAATACCGGCAGCACCTGGGCCAAATACCAGTACACGATGCTCACGAAGTGGTACACCCGTAACCTGAACACCTGACATTACAGCAGCCAGTGTGACTGCACCCGTTCCTTGAATGTCATCGTTGAAGGTGAGCAGCTCTTCTCCATATTTATGGATGATGTTTCTGGCATTTACGCTGCCCATGTCTTCCCAGTGAAGCAGAACGTCGGGGAACCATTTGGTCGTTTCCTTCACAAAAGCCTCAATAAACTGATCATACTTCTCACCGCGGATACGTTCATGACGATTCCCTACATATAATGGATCATTCAGCAAAGTAGGATTGTTCGTTCCTACATCAAGTACCACAGGAAGTACTCGGCTTGGATCAACCCCTACGGCAGCGGTGTACACCGCCAGTTTACCGATGGCAATGTTAATGCCGCCTACACCCCAGTCTCCGATACCGAGGATGCTTTCCGAGTCGGTTACCACAATGAGATCCACGTCTCCAGCTTGCAGACCACTGTTTCGGAATGCCTCCTCCAGGCCGTCCATATCGTTAATGGAGAGGTACACTCCGCCAGGTCTGTGGTATTGATGGCTATATTCCTGTATCGCTTGCCCAACCGTAGGTGTATATACAATCGGCAGCATTTCACTAAGATGTTCTTTCAATAATCGATAAAATAAAACAATGTTTCGGTTGAACAAGTCATTCAGCATGATGCTTTTACGCAAGTTATCAGACTCATTTTGCAGCTGCTGATAAACCCGGCTCACCTGTTCTTCAATATTTAAAACCATCGGCGGCAAAATGCCGTTCAGGTTCAGTTCTTTTCTCTCTTCTTCGGTAAAGGCAATACCCTTGTTCAGAATTGGATTGGATAGAACCTCTTTACCTCTTAATTGTGTTTTCAGATTCCCGCTCGAATCAACAAAAAATGTGTTCATTACGAATAGCCTTCTTTCATGATGTCTCTTTAGTTTCTTTTTAATACTAGATAACTTTAAGTTAGTTGTTAACCTTCCGATGACAATTATATGACTTTTTCACTTTGATGTAAACGAAGTTATGAAACTTTCATGAAAGGAATTTAGTTGCTATTCGATAAATAATATTTATCAATTTGTTATTTTTCAAGAAAATCATTTTATAGCATTCTTTGGATTCGACATGAGGATTAATGACAGTACATAGGCATAAGAAAAAACCGCATTGCTGCGGTTTTATACGTTAATTGGTTTGAAATGAATTGTTACGGGATGTAAGCATCCACAACCTCTACCTTTTTCACTGCCCCATCCTCTATGTATTTCACATCTATTACGCTTCCTCTCTGAAATTTGGGGACATGTATGATTGGAATATACGTCTTCACAATAGTTTGAAAGGTCTGACCATCTTCCTGAGTAACTAACAGATCAAGACGCACGCCAGGCCGTCCATCCATGCTGGATGAAGTCTCAGCGATATCCTGGATGATTGCTTCTGCAGGCATTCCGAAGCTCAAAATCTCCTTTTTGTTCTGCATCTTCTCTTGACCCGTTCGCAGCCTTTTGGTGACATTTAAGACGAGAATCAATCCTGTGGTCAGCCCGAACACAACAATTACTATACCAATGATTACGGTCGTTAACGCTGTCGTCATTTCATCCTCCTTTAAATGAGACTTCATACAAGATTACTTCAAGATTAGATATGATATTCCTGCAACTGTTTGAATCTGTGTGCATTGATCTCGTGTGTACACCAGGTTTGATTTCAGCCTTATCTTCGATCACTCGATAGTTCAATAGGGCGCTCACAGGAGCGCCTTTTTACTTCATAGATGCCGCCTATTAAATTTCCTTGTCTGCGAATGGGCGAAACTGATCTGTAACGGTGAGTAGCTTACTGCCTTGCAGATAAAATGTATCATCCGCTTTCCACGTATGGCTTTTCTTGTTCTGCCTCCGGTGATAGACATAGTTATAGGGTGAGGTCGCAAATGTTTTGAACCCTTTCCTCCTGCATTGCCTCAGAAAAGTAACATCTTCGCCCACGGAACGGTCGGAGAATCGAACCTTCTTGAGGACTTCCTTTTTGAACAGGATCGTGCCCCCCTGCACGAATTCTGAGAATTTACTGGCTTCTTTAGGGGATCTGATCAGTAGTTTTTTCGAAGCCCCGAGATATACCAGACAGGAATGTTTGCCCACAATATCACTTCGGGTCCGTCTTAATGCCCCTACTTGTTCTTTCAGATAATAGGCAGAATAATAATCGTCGTCATCAAACTTAGCAATTAACGAATACCGGGCACGTTCAATCCCTGCATTCAAACATTGTCCCAACGAGATTCTCTCAGGAACCTGATATACATGAATATTGGCTTGGCCTCGAACACGGTTTCGATATGATTCCAGATTCATGCCGTCGTGATTCAGAATGATAATCAACTCTTTGCTCCGGTACTGCTGTCTCTTAAAATTCGTCAGAATGTTATCAAAAAACTGTGACCGGTTCGTACATACAATTATGGAAACCCCATGTCCACCCTCTGTCTTGTTCAAGGCTTAACCTCTCTTCTATGAATGATCCTTCATCATATGTAGAAGAATAGATCAGGTGTAGGCTAATAGAAAAGAATTATAGATTGAGCCCTGGCTGACCTGCCAAGGCTCCCCAAGCATGGTTACGTACCAAAATACACGTCCAGTTTTCCTGTTGGTGGCGTGGTCGCCATCCACACGGCAGCCAGATTATCAGGAGCGGCAGTAGCAGCCGTAATATAATCCCCAATGAGCGGTGTGGGAACCGGATTATTTCCATTCGGATTAAAAGAAGTCGTCGTGAGTCTACGATTACTGAACGTAACCCCACCGTCAAAAGATTCAGCAACGAATACGTCCAGAAGGAATCCGTCGATCCGGTTGGTCATATAAATGACCCGAATCGTTCCGGCAAACGGGGACACGGTAATAAATGGGAAGAAGTTCTGTGTACCTGCAGGGGCACCCGTTATACTTATGGGAGCTGACCAGAGCAGTCCATCGGGAGATTGACTGAGGAACACATCCGTGTAACCATTTCGGGCATCGTTCCAGACCCCGTATACGGTTCCACTTTTCGGTCCAATGGATATGTCGGCCCCCAGACACAGGTTGGTTTGAACTCGAAAAGCATAATTTGGCACTGGTAGTGGCGAAGGAGCTGGTACAACTGAGGAGATAAACGTAGCCTGACGTTCAATGGGAGGCTGATAAATGATTCCTCCATCATAAGATATCCTCAGTAATGCAGAAGGACTGGCAGGTCCTGTAATAATATACCCGGCATAGACCTCACCAGAAAAACCAACGGCTAACGCTGCACGGTCATGGATCCCACGTGGGTTGGACTGTCTGTCCGGTGGTTCCCAGGTCAAACCCTGATTCACTGATCTTTGCGTAAAAATGGCAGAAGATGTCGTCGCAAGAGGTGTATACCCCACGTAGGCATGCCCCCGATAAGGACTGCCTGGAGACCGATCCACGGCAATGAATGGCTCATCATTATGAACAATTGTCCCATATCCTGCTTGCACGATTACGGGAGGCTGCCACGTTTCACCATCATCAAACGAAGTATAACTTACAATTGTCCCATCATTGATTCCATTGAACACGTGAACGGTCACTATAAAGGTACTTGGAAAAGTATAGTCAATGGTAGGTGCCTCTGCTCCCGAATATCCGGCTGGCTGTGGAAGCACTGTCGTCGACCATGTGTTGCCACCATCGATTGAACGATAGAAACCTGTTAGCGTGGGCCCTGTACTGGTATCCACAGCAACAACACACATAATATTCGGATTTAGCGTATTTACAGCAATGGAAGGTTCAAACTGGCTGCCTGCCAAGGCGCCGGTAATATTCACTACTGGCAATATGCTCACCTCTATTCCTTTAAGGGATATTTGTAAATCGGTCTATTAACGTCATTTCCGACTGGAGAATTCGCTGGATAATTTGACCTGTAGAGTCAATAGCATATACATTGATAATGGTGCTTGTAGCACTGAAATAATCACTTTGCACTTCAAAAAAAGCAGCGTTAAGCAGTGGATAGATAAATGTTCTCGTAGCTTGGGGAGTCAATTGAAACAGCTCATGACCAACTGGAATACGCGTAGTTTGGGTTGTGTCCCACCGGAATACTTCAAGTTCAATATTGACGGGGGCATTAAGTGAATCATTGATGCAGTTTACAATGACCTGAGTGGATTGGGTCGCTCCAGTTACGGGATTATAGACAAGACCTGTACTATTTGGCAAAAGATTTCACTCCCTTCACTTTAGAAAAAGGTACTATTCTTCCGTTTAGACTATACTATGTTCCTGTCTATCAGCCGTCACGGCTAATATAAGTGCCTCATCGAAGGATCCTGCTCCTTTTTCATGAACCGCATAATCGTGCACATCTTGCCCTTCGCTCAACAAAACCAAAAAAGCCCTGGGAACCCCCCAGGACCTTGGCATATAGGATTGCGATTTATATAGGTTGAATTATTGATATTTTAGTTTAATCTCCACGAGAGGGAGCGTATCGGTTGAGAGCACTGCACCTGCCTCATTATTTTCTTCTTCAACCACGTCCCACTGCCTGCCAATAAGCATGCACAGCAATTCTATCTCTTGAGCGCTTAATTGGATATGCCGAAGCGTTAACTCCTCTTGGCTGTAGTCCCGATCAATCTTACGATCAAAACGAAAGTCCAGCACCCTTTTCAGACCGTTGATATGCAAAAACTTAAACTTGTATCCGCTCCGAAGAGCCTCCGCCCAATCCTCGGCAACTTCTTCTGCCGCCTGCAACCGTTCTTCCAAATCCATGGTCGGTTCCTTGATCTTGGACAGCAAAGGAGCGAGATCTCTCCGCTGCAAACGATCGATAATAGTCTCAATCGGTTCACCACTCGTCAAAACATTCTCCACCAGCATCCCTACAGGAATCGATAGCCGCACCTGACTCATGCTGAGACCCCCTCTTCTCGAAGATACTGATTGAACCAGGCATTGATCTGTTCGTAACTGTCCACTCGTAGTGAAGGCTTGCCGCTTTTCAGCAGCGAATGATTGGAACCAGGGTAGCGAATCAGTTTGGTTGTTTTGCCGTAACGTTTGAGCGTGGTATAGAGCTCCTCCGCCTGGGCAATCGGAGTCCGATAGTCCTGCTCTCCATGCATGATAAGAAGCGGTGTGTCAATCTTATGTGCATGAGCCAGCGGTGAACGGGACCATAACAGCTCAGCATTCTCTGCCGGATTGTCCCCAATGACTCCCTCCACATAAGATATGCCTATATCACTGGTACCGTACATGGACAGCCAATTGGAGATGCAGCGCTGGGTAACAGCTGCCTTGAACCGAGTGCTGTGGGCAACGATCCAGTTCGTCATAACCCCTCCGTAACTGCCGCCTGCAACACCCAGACGTGACTCATCTAATAGTTCATATGTGTCAAGGGCATGGTCAACCGCCTCCATTAAATCACGGAAGTCTCCACCCGCGAAATCGCCACGACAAGCTCTGGCAAATTCCTGTCCATATCCCATACTCCCTCGCGGATTCACCCATAAAACGGCATACCCTTGTGCTGCAAGTGTCTGCATCTCATAACTGAAAGTGCCCGTATACATTGCATGCGGGCCTCCATGGATTTGCAGAATCAGTGGAGTTTTGGCACTCGAATCCTGCCTCGCAGGCTGCAGCAGCCAACCCTGGATGCGCCAGCCATCTGTGGATGTAAATTCAATCCGTTCAGGTACATTCACTTGGAGTGCGTTGATCCATTCGTCGTTTCTCCGGGTGAGCCGGATCATTTCGCCAGTCTCAACATCCACCCGATATAGCTCTGCAGGGTGATCAGCTGTCAGTGCAGCAATGACGAGTGTAGCTCCATCAGGTGACAATGTATATTGGTACACATCCTTTTCCCCTTTTCCCGTCATGGGCTGGCAGTCTCCATTTGCATGGATACGGTACACATCCACGCTTCCATCGTGCGTACCGAGTACAAGCATGCCTCGTTCAGGATGGTTCGCATCCCAGACCGGAGATGGAGACGGACCGGCAGATTTCATATCTCCAAGTGCAGCGTTGCCTAACTGCATATCCAATTTCGCTGTGATCGGCTTAGGCGTTCCGCCTTGTACGGGGACGGTATATAATCGGTTATGACTGCCGCTGCCGAATTCCCGGTCACTGGCAATCAGATTGAACATCTGTCCATCGGGAGAATAGGAGAACTGGCTCACCAGCAGACTGGAATCCGTCACTTTGAAAGGCTCACTCACTCCCGGCCGAATAGTATACACGTCAGTGAAGTACAGCAGATCCGCATCGCCCTCCTTATCCTCCACCTGCTTCGAGATAAAAGCAATGCTCCGGCTATCCGGGGACCATGTTGGTCCACTGACGTTCCATAATCCGGTGATCACTGAAGTGGCCACCCCACTTCGAACCTCATAAACAAACAGATGGCTGTATAGACCGTCCCACCAGCCGGATCCCTCCGCTTTCGGCGTTGTACGTTCATATACTTTGCCACGCAGCTCAGATGCCGTTTGATTCCTCGGCTTATCTTGGTCATCTTGGTCACCTGCATCTGTTAACTGCGCTTTGCTGGTGAAGGCAATATACTGGCCGTCAGGCGACCAAGCGTAATCCAATATTTTTCGCTCGGGCGGAATAAGTTTAACAGGTTCGTCCTCACCTGACGCAAGTATCCATAATCCTTTGCCGCCCTCTTCCAAACGCAAGAAAGCAAGCCGTGTTCCGTCCGGTGTCCAGCTCGGCGCTGTGTCCTTGGTGCCATTCGTGAGCTCGACATCATTGCTGCCATCCAGCGAGATTCCCCGAATCCGGGTGTTGTACACGTTCTTTTGCCGATCTATAGTCTGTTCTACGTAGGCCACCTGTCCATTCGGATGGATTACGGGTTGGCTAATGGAACGATAGTGATATAAATCCTCCGGTATGATCGGTCGTTTGTTCATATGAAGGTCCCCTTTCCCCAGTCCTGTTATTTTTTATTCGTTTCCGTACGTGGATCAAGTACATCGCGCAGCCAATCCCCGAGGAAAATAACACCAAGCACTGTGAATGTAATGGCTAGTCCCGGGAATGTGGCGACCCACCAGCTTGTGGCTACATATTGTCTTCCATCACTGAGCATGCCTCCCCATGAAACGTCCGGCGGCTTAATGCCGAGACCGAGGAAACTGAGCGAAGCTTCCATAATAATGGTCGTTCCGACGTTCATACCGCAGATGACGATAAAGGAAGACAGGATGTTTGGCAGAATGTGTTTTACAATCAACCGTCCATTCTTGGCTCCTATGGACCTGGCAGCATGAACGAAGTCACGCTCCTTGATGCTGAGAACCTCACTTCGAACGATACGGGTAAACGGAACCCAGTTGGTCACGCCGATGACAAAGATCAACGTCGTTATTCCCGGGCCAACGATGGCCATCACAACGAGCATGAACAGAATGGTAGGAATGGCCATGAAGGCATCCCCCACCCGCATGATGACCGCATCCAGCCATTTCCCATAAAATCCGGATAGCAGTCCCAGTATGGCTCCGATCACTCCTGAGACAATGACTGCCCCCATACCGACGATTAATGAAACGCGTGCACCATACACGATTCGGCTCCACATATCTCGGCCTAAATTATCCGTACCAAGCCAATGTTCCGAGGCTCCTCCGTCCAGCCAGGCAGGAGGTTTGAGGCGATTCAGCGGATCGACAGCTGCAGGATCGTGACTCGTTAGCAGAGGTGCACATATGGCGATCCAAACGACCAACAAAACGAGCACAGAGCCAAGCATCCCGGTCTTGCTGATGATCAGTTGTTTCCATATATAGCGAAATCCCCCTTGCGTATGTGAACTCTCCTTTTTCTGTTCCGAACCCGGAATTGGCATTTCATTGCTCCCTGTCATAGATTGCACCTCCTTCTAGTCGAATTTAATGCGCGGATCAAGCAGCCGGTAAGCTACGTCCGTCAGAATATTGGTTATAACTACGATTAATGCAATGACAAACACGGCCGCCTGAACAATCGCCATGTCATGTGTATTGACGGCGACGACCAGAAGCTGTCCCAAGCCCGGCCAAGAGAACACCGTTTCCGTAATCAGTGTTCCGCCGATCAGACTCGTAAACTGCAAGCTCATAATCGTTACAACCGGGATCAAGCCGTTCCGAAACGCATGCTTCCCAATCACGACCATCCGGCCAAGCCCCTTGCTGCGTGCTGTACGAATATAATCCTGACTTAGAATTTCCAGCATACTGGAACGAATGAGACGGGTCATCTGTGCGGCCAGACCTACGCCAAGGGTAAATGCGGGCAGGATCAAGTGCGACAGACCACCACGGCCCGAGACGGGCAGAACGCCCAACATAACGGAGAACAGCAGGATCAGCATGATACCCATCCAGAAGTTTGGCATCGCCTTACCGATCACGGATATCCCCGAAATGATCAGATCGGTAAACGTATTACGTTTAACCGCCGAAATGACTCCCAGCGGCACAGCCATAAGCACCGCAAAAAACATGGCTGCTACAGCCAGTTCGAAGCTGGCAGGCAATCTCTCCAGAACAAGCTGCAGAGCTGGTTGTCCATAGCGAAAAGATTGACCGAAATCGCCCTGCAATGCGCTGACGAGGAATTTCATGTATTGCGTGTAGAGCGGTTGATCCAGCCCAAGCGCTTCCGTTAGCACCGCGCGGTCTTCCGCTGTGGCAGTCTCGGGCAGCATCAGGGCAACAGGATCACCCGTGACCCTGACCAATATGAAAACAATCAGCGATACAATGAATAATACCGGTATGACTTGCAGTAAAGATTTGAATACGTACTTCCCCATCCTCATTCACCTCCATGCGATACAAAAGAACGGCAGGAACTTGGTCAACCCAGTCCCTGCCGTTCACGGCCTATCGTTGCAATGACCAGTTGTTCTGCCGGGTCTTACTGTGCTGCAGGTGTAATCTCGTCGGCATAGAACATTTCATCACTGCGCGGCGTGAAGTTCACGCGTGCATTCGTTCCGTAGACCCCTTCCATCTGGTACAGATACACGGCTGGACGTTCCTCTGCGAAGATCTGCTGTACTTGTTGGTACTCTTTTTCACGAGCCTCAGGGTCCATATTTACCAATGCAGATTGAAGCAATTTCTCCACTTCCGGATTATTGTAATCCGATTCTCCTTTAGCTTCTTCCAACATGTAACGGTTGTAGTTATTTGAAGCGTCGAACAAGGAGTTGCCGATACCGATCATGAAAATTTCCTTGAATGATTTGGAGCTGTAACGTTCACTGAAAGCACTTGGCTCCAGCACGTCCATATTGATTTTGAAGCCTGCTTGCTCCAGCATGGCAGCAACTACTTCAACCTGTTCCTTATATTGTGATGAAACGGAAATGGTCATCTCGGCTTCGCCTTCAGCGTAACCCGCTTCTTTCAGAAGCTGTTTGGCTTTTTCCAAATCATATAGGGATGTTTTGTATAATGACGGATCTGCACCAAAGTTACCTGGCGTTACAGATGTACGAGTGACGATACCTGCTCCGCCTGCAATGCTGTCGACAATACCTTGTTTGTCGATGGCCAGATCAATGGCTTCACGGACTTTCGGATCAGCTGTAATGCTGCCTTCTGTCTGACGGAAGATCAGCTGCAGCACGCGCTGGATTGGCGCTTTGACAATTTTCTTGTCTGCTTCACCTTCAATGCGGGCGATGTCTGTAGATGGAATCGATGCAGCGACGTCAACTCCACCCGCGAGCAGTTCGGATACCCGTGTGGAAGCCTCAGGAATTACGCGGAATACGACTTCATTCCATTTCGGTTCATCGCCATAGTAGTTCTCATTCTTCACGAGTACCACACGATCATCTTTGGTCCATTTGCTGAATTTATATGGTCCGGTTCCTACCGGCTGTTTCAGGAAAGCATCCATGCCATTATCCTCGATATATTTGGCAGGAAGGATGCCTGCTCCCATTTTCGAGAGGCGGTTAAGCAGGAGCGGATCCGGACCGTCTGTAATGATATCCACCGTATGCTCATCAACAGCTTTAACTTCAACGATATTCTTGAAATAGCTGTTTTGTTTAAGCGTTTCATCTTTGGCTACACGCTCTATTGTATATTTGACGTCTGCTGAAGTGAATGGATCACCATTATGGAACGTAACCCCTTCACGCAGCTTGAAGCGCCAGGTGGTGTCATCCACTTGTTCCCAGGATTCAGCAAGTCCAGGCACTTTATTTTGTTCACTGTCGTTTTTGATCAGATAATCGAATACGTTAACCAGAACCGCCTCACTGGATGTATTGTTGTTGTTATGCGGATCGAAGCTCTCAATATCCGTTGCTGCTGCGATCGTAAGTGTTGTGCTGGCAGCTCCGCTGCCTTCCGTTCCACTTGATGCCGAATTGCTGTCTGTACCCGTGCTTGTTCCACCGCATGCGCTGAGCACCAATACTACAGCCAGTAATGTAATCCACATGCCAGTCCATTGTCTTTTTTTCATTTGGAACGTTCCCCCTCAGAAGTTGTGTTTCTTGCCAAAAACTCAAGTGCTATGGATGACAGCATGCCTACACCATACGGCATTGCTGTTTCATCCAGATCAAACATCGGATGATGAAGCGGATATCTTGTCCGCTCTTCCTCATTGCCCGAACCAAGACGGAAGAAAACGCCAGGAATCTGTTCGCAATAGAAGGCAAAATCTTCACCGCCAGTAGAAGGCGGAATGCTGCTCCATCCTTTTGCCCAATCCAATCCATCAACAGTTTCGGTAAGCAAGTCCACCATCGCATGATCGTTAACCACGACCGGATATCCATCGCCATAAACAACTTCATGCCCTGCGCCGAAGGAAGCGCACACCCCACTAACGACTTGTTCAATCAATGCAGGCATGCGTTCACGAAGGGTGGGTGAGAGTGTGCGCACCGTACCGATCATCTCCACCTCTGGCGCAATGGCTGTGCCCATATACCCGCCAGTGATTTTGCCAATGGTGACTACAACGGGCTCCAGCGGATCCACCAAACGACTGGCGATATTCTGCAGCGCTGTGATGACCTGAGCCGATACGGCAATCGCATCGATGCCTTCATGCGGCCGTGCAGCATGTCCACCTTTGCCGTATACACGAATCACCAGACGGTCTGCCGAAGCAAAAGCTACCCCTTTACTCACACCAACGGTACCCGTATCCTGGCCAGGTGTCACATGCAGACCTGCGATCGCATCCACTTTCGGATTCTCCAGTACACCGTCCTGAATCATGGCGCGTGCACCGGCAAGCCCCTCTTCTGCTGGCTGGAACACAAACTTGATGTTGCCCGATTTCGGTCTGCCGAGACCTGTAAGCAGTTCTGCCGCTCCCATCAAAATGGTGGTGTGGGCATCATGACCACATAAGTGAGCCTTGCCTTCAACCTGGGAACGATACTCCGCCGATTTCTGATCCTGGATCGGAAGAGCGTCCATGTCTGCCCGGAGTGCAATGGTTGGACCATCCGTTTCCCCGCGAAGCAAACCGACAACCCCGGTCCTGCCAACATGACGGGTCACTTCAAGCCCGAGGCTCTCCAGATGCTCGGCCACGATGCCTGAAGTCCGAATCTCTTCGTATCCAATTTCCGGATGGCGATGGAAGTCTCTCCGCCAGTTCGTGAGCTTCGGCTGCAGCTGCTTTGCGAGTTCAAATAGTGAAGTTTGTTCCATTAGTGCTCATTCCTTTCCTGTGGTTCTGATGAGACCAACCTTGAATAGATGGCATCAGCGGAAAATGCAATGTGACGTTTCATCGTATCTCGAGATTTCTCCGGATCACGTGATTTCAGTGCTTCAAGGATCTCGGTATGTACTCCTTGGTTAAGAACCCGAATGTTTTCATCGTATGGCATCAGATCCAGCGCAGGATTGATCTTGGTACGAATCTGTCTGACTGCCGTTTCCAGGTAAGGATTCCCTGAGGCCTTGGCAATCGTCAGATGAAACTTGACATCCAGTGCCCTGAACCATTCCCGGGTACATTCTGGCTCGGTACTCTGTTTGATGTAACCTTCCAGCAGCTCCAGTTCGCCTGCGGTGATCCGCTCAGCAGCCAGAAAAGCGCCTTCCGGCTCCACGATTGTCCGATATTCAAACACATGTAACATCTGATCCCAGTCACGCATGATTTCTTCCTTGGTTCTTTTGTGTGCATTCGCCGTGATGGGGAGTACGAATGTTCCTCCCTTGGCACCAACACGTTTTTCAATCAATCCCTTACTCTCAAGAGCAGATAATGCTTCACGAACCGTAATTCGGCTTGCATTGAACATTTCGGCAAGTTCACGTTCCGAAGGCAGCTGATCTTCACTCATGATTTCTTTAAGGATAATAGCTTCCTCTAACTGTTCTCTGATGAACTCACTGACCTTTATTGCCGAAACTTTCTCAAACTGGAAAGTCGCTTGGTTGAACATATCAACACTCCGATCGATATAATGTCTAAACCTTATACCATTAAACTCATACTCATAATATAATTCCGACTAAACAGATATGCAATGTTTTTTTCAAAATATCACATATATTTTTTTAAATCCGACGAAAATCCCTAAGCTAATAACGAAAAAGACGCTACCGATTGACAGCAGCGTCTTCCCTTTGTTTAATTTGTGGTGCTTCGAAACAATTAGTTTTGCTCGTTCAAGTACACCGCTTTTCCCGTGCGGGCAGATTCATAGAGTGCTTCGAGAATTTGCGATACAACCAGAGCTTGTTTAGGTGTAACTACAGGCTCTTGATCCTTATCGATCGCTTCAATCCATTTTCTCATCTCAACATCCGGCGCACTTTCCGACTTCCCGTCGTAGAACGCTACGCCGTCTGCACTTAGCGAGATCTCATTCGTATACAGACGGCTGAATTTCTCGCCGTTAATGCGCAGGCCATTCTTCATGTCCGCTCCGGCTTCCGTTCCGCTAAGACTGCATTTTGCTTCATCCACATCCAGCGAATTCAGCGCCCAGCTGGATTCCAGCATAATGGTCGCCCCATTTTCCATCACGATCATGCCGAAGGCCGAATCCTCAACCGAGAATTTCTTCGGATCCCACGGACCCCATGCATTCGCAGCGTTTTCCTTTTGGGAGAGCTCATGATACGTCGTGCCCAGAACCACTTTCGGTTTGTAATTGTCCATCATCCAGAGTGTCAGGTCCAGTGCGTGTGTACCGATATCGATCAGTGGTCCGCCGCCTTGTTTTTCTTCATCGAGGAAAACACCCCACGTCGGTACGGCTCTTCTGCGAATCGCATGTGCCTTGGCAAAATAGATCGATCCCAGCTCGCCTGCTTGGCACATCTGCTTCAGGTACAAGCTGTCTTCTCTGAAGCGGTTATTGTATCCAATGGTCAGCTTTTTGCCTGTGCGTTCAGCTGCTTCAAGCATGCTCTGTGCTTCGGCGGATGTCTTCGCCATCGGTTTTTCACACATGACGTGTTTGCCCGCTTCAAGAGCAGCAATGGAGATTTCAGCATGAGAAATATTAGGTGTGAGGACATGAACGATATCAATCGTTTCATCCTTCAGCAGCTCCTGATAATCCGTGTATACCTTGGCTTCTGCACTGCCATATTTCTCTTTGGCTTCCTCAGCCCGTTCAGGAACAATATCACAGAATGCAACCAGTTCAACATTATCGAGCTTGCTCAAACTTGGCAGATGCTTGCCATTCGCAATCCCGCCACATCCAACAATTCCAATTCGATACACTTTACTCATATCCATTCACCCTCACTTTTGATTTGGTTTGTTTCATCTTCCGAAAAGCAGACGGGGTCATGCCCAGGCGCTTGCGGAAGACGGCATGCAAATAGTTGGCATTGGTAAAACCGGAGACAAGCGCAATTTGTTCAATTGATCCATTGCTTTCCTCCAGATTGCGGCACACCGCGCCAAGGCGAATATCCTCCAGCACACGGCTGAACGGCATGCCTGGCTGCACCTGATAAAATATCCGCTGCAGTTGTCTGGTGCTGATATGTAGCTTCTCTGCCACATTCTCCAGTGTTACGGCATTGGAATAGTTGGCCTCCATATACTGGACAGCGTATTCATACCTGTACATGGACATATCCCGCTCCGGTGCTTCAACCCGGATTTCGCCGTTATCATGTGCACGAACGGTTCTCAGCAGAATGCTGATCACAAGTTGTTTAATGGATGTATAATACCCGATCAGTTTACGATCACATGCTTCATACGCTTCCAAAAAACAGTTCATGGCCCGGTGATAATCATGCACCGGAACGAGGGGCAGCGCTTTGAGCTTGGCGATCGTTTCCTCGGATTCTGCAGCTTCCCACGGATCGACATCCTCTCTGGGCTGCTCAACAATATCTACATGGAGACATAGTTCATCCATGTCCTCTTCGGCATCGGCCTCCTGATAGTGAACGACGCCAGGCCCGGTCAAATAAAGCATGCCTTCGGACAAGGAATGCATCTGGTCTCCCAGAATAACTTTCCCCTTGCCCCGCGGTATAAAATGAAATTCAAATTCCGCATGGTTATGAAAATCAACGATTCGTCCTGCCGGAAACGACGTCAAGTGAAATCGTAAAACCCGTATTTCGTAATGTCCCCAAGCAATGGTGATGTCCAAACGCTCGAGGAGATCCTGTCGTTCAAGCATTTTTTCAAAAGGATATCGGTTCAATATCGTACCTCCCCAACCCGCCTAGCCTTGCAAATCACTGAGGGAGATCCTGCGTCCTTCCTTGGAAGAGGTATTGGCAGCTTCCATCAGGCGTGTCAGCTCGGCGGCAATCTGCAGATTCTCTGCAGCCAAGGAATCATTCTGAATATGGGAAACCCACTGACTGAATGCGCTTTCTCTTTTCTCCAGCAACGGAAGCTCAGTCCACTCTTTAACCGCCTCTGTACCCGTATTGGTCCGGATCAGCAGCCTGTCGTCAGGTGTACCATACAACAAGGTGCCTTCCGTTCCATGAACTTCAATGGTAAATGGAGAGTGACTGTTCACGAAACCGGCCTCAACCACACCGATCGCTCCAGAATCCGTAAACAGGGTTGCAACTGCATTATCTTCTACCTCTTTGCCTGTGACATAGCCGAAATTGGCACTCACAGCTGTCACTTCCTGACCCAAAAAGAGTCTGGTTAAATACATCGGATGGCACCCCAGGTCAATCATAGCACCTCCCTGACATTCCTCCAAGTTATAAAAATGCTGCGGCAGCCAGTCTGCAATCGCTCCGTTATGAGACAGGCGAACCCGGACATAAGTCACTTTCCCCAATAAACCTTGCTGGAGCACATCCTGAATGGTTAGCGTATACCCGTCATTCAAGCGAGGTAAGGATACGGTCATCTTGACTCCCTGCTCACGGACTTCAGCCAGGATGGCATTCACCTCTTTGACCGTTGAAGCAATAACTTTTTCCGTAAAAATATGTTTACCTGCTCTTGCAGCAGCGGTGATGACGTCTTGGTGGTCACGAGTAGGTGCATCCACGATCAAGGCGTCAATGTCCTTCTGTGCCAGCATCTCTTCAAGAGATGAAAAGTAGGGTACATTCAGTCGTTCGGCAGCTTCCTGCCCCCGCTGAACATTGTCATCCCATACGGCTGCAATTTCAGTGTCCTCATGTTCCTGGACTTGCTTGATATAATCCCATGCATGCACATGCCACAAGCTTATTTTACCAATTCGAATGGTCACGATGTCTTACCTCCTAGTATATAATATCCTGACATTTAAATATAAGTTATCACAGACTTCATTTAATTTTAATAGAATCAGACGACAACAAATATATAAAATTACGACATCCCATTCAGAGTCGACGTTCTGAGTTCAACAAACCAAGAAGCTGTCTTCTCCATGATTTTGCGGTTAAAAGGCTTTCCATTGAGGTTGAATGGCTAATCATGAAAATGCAAAAAAAAGAACCAGGGCTCATGCTAACGCATGGCCCTGGTCTTGCTTCATTGAATGGATTCTATTTCATGGACATTCTCGATTTAAGGAAGCAAATTCTCTTCGGCAGTTACTTCCGGTTCCGGTTCAGGGGTGTTCTCTTCCCCGGCAGTTACGTATAACCGACCTGGTGCTTCGGTCTCGATTTTGTTGCCCGCTGCATCCTGAACGCGAATAACAATGACTCCACCCTCAAGGACTAACGAGGAAGGTGTAGTATATGTTCCCGTATAATGACCGGGCTCTGTCTCCACCAGTGGAATCTCCGATCCGCCTTCCGCATTCAGATTCAGCGGCAGCTGGATTCGGAATGAAGCCTGCAGTCCTGGAGCACTGTCGAAGGAAACTGTTACGGTTTCTCCGGATGCAATTCGCACATCTTCGGCAGGTGCAATATTGGTCAACTCAGGCAGCGTTGTTTCCACGTAGACTTTACGGGTTACCGTTGTTTTATTGCCCGCGACGTCCGTCGCAATGACCGTAATCGTGTTTTCGCCTTCATTGACGAGAATACGATGACTGAAGCTTCGGTCTTTCTCCAATTTGACTGTCTCGCCGTTTACGGTAACCTTGTTGAGGAATTGATCCACTGCGCTGCCTGTAACATGCACCACTTCAGCGTTGGTTCGACTTCCTTCCTCAGGCGTAAGAATAGTCAATTGCGGAGGCGTCAGATCCTGGATAATAACAACAGGAAGTGAGCGATCCGTTACTTTACCATCAATTATTGCCTCTGCAGTAAAGGCATTGACTCCTGAACGAAGTTTGGCGTCAAACTTGAACGTTCCGTTGGTTACCGTTGTTGTTCCCGCTACATCTTTGCCATTGTAGATTTTGATCTGAGCTCCATTCGCCGGAGAAGTACCTGATACGGTGAATGTCGTTTTATTGGAATACGTATTGCTTGGTGCCGTAAGTACGGGTGCGTTTACCGGATATCTCACCACCGCCCGAATCATATAGTTACCTTCTTCTGCCGGTGCTGTGTCCCATACGCCGCTTACGCGCTGCCAGCTTCGTCCGGCATTGGTTACGTTCTCGTCGGTAGCCAGTCCCGGTGCACTTGTTCCTGCAGCGGATTGTATATACACAATATAGAAATCTCCACTCGTGATGACCGGTTCCGGGAATTCAACGCTGGTCCACTGATCGTTGCGCAGTGCAGTTCCCTCAAACGGTCCTGCCAGCAAACGCCCCGGTGCTCCATTCGCTCCGGAAGCATCATAGACAGCATATTGGAATGCGGTCCCACCAGGCACAGGCCACTCTGTGTTCCAGAATCGGAACGATGCGCCTGTTACTTGAGCGGTTGCTTGCTCAGGTGTCATCCGGACCGCCCAGGCATTATCTGCCGCTACAAAGGCTCTTGCATTCTCCGCTGTACCGTCATCATATGCGATTTCTCCAGGGAAACCGATAAACGGCTTCAATGCCACACTTGCATCCGCAGCACCATTCCCTGGTACCGTCACAGTAACGGTTTTGCTGTAATAGTCTGCAGCTCTGACGGAGACGGTATAACTTCCTTCCAGCACATCCAGTACGAAACTACCGTCCGACCCGGTACGAACCTCACCTACCTGGGCATCTTCCAGTACCAGAACGGAAGCATCGGCCACCGGTTCGCCTGTACGCTCGTCGGTAACGATACCTTCAATCGTACCATGAGGTATAGCTTCCAGATTGAAATTGGCTTTTGCACCACTACCGTCGGTAATGGTTACTGCTTGTGTACGCGGATAATAACCATAAGCCTCCGCTTTCAAAGTATAATCACCCGCCACATGAGTGAAGCTGTATTTCCCTGTGGATGGATCTGTTTTTACCGAACGCCCGGTTTCAATGACCGTAACCGTTGCACTTGCAGGCAGGCTTTGTGGATTAACGGAGCCTGTTTCCGGTTTCTCAGCCTCAGGCTGCTGCTGCTTGGATTGATTGAATTCTGCCTTATCGGTTCGTGTAACCTTATACCAGGAATTGTCATATTCCGGTTTTGGCTTGTCACTGCTGAGCACTACCGAACTATCCTGTGTAACCGTCTCTGGAGCAATGCTCAAGATGCGGAAATCATCAATATACCAACCGGTCTTGACCACACTGCTATCGGAGGTCAGGCGGAATCGGAATTGAACTTCGTTTCCAGTCAGCGAACTCAGGTCATAAAATACCGGTGTCCACTGCTTGCCATTCGAATTATGTGAGAACTTGCCCAGCTCTGACCATGTGCTTCCACCATCAGATGAAGCTTCCACATAGCCAAAATCATATCCGCCCTCAATTTCATACCAGTGGTTGAATGTCAGGGTAGCATCATTGGTATCCGTCAAATCCACAACAGGTGAAACCAGTGAATAGTTTGAACCATTCTCATACGTACTGTCCAGATCCGTTGCCCAGACATTTGGCGGAGAAACGGCACTTGCTGGTCCATTGACTGGAACCCCGCGTTCCCATTCATCCTTCGTTCCCGAATGAGTCCAGCCATTATCGTCACTACCGTCAAACTGGTCGACGTAAATGTCTTCCGGCACCTCAACCGAGATGGATACCTCATTCGACTTTCCACTCTCATTGCCGCTATAATCCAGAGCCGCAACGGTGTAATAGTACGTTGTATCCGTAACTGTAGCTGTATCCGTAAATGTTGTCGCTCTTGTATTTCCGATCGCCTCGTATTCGTCACCCGAAGTTGTCGAACGATACACGACATAAGACTCCAGATCCTCATCGTCAGGTCCATTCCAGGATAACGCCACATTACCCAAAACGTCAGCTGTAGCGCTAAGTTCTACAGGTGCACCCGGGGCGATATCATCAGGTGCTTGTACAGAGAAGTCATCGATATACCAGCCTGCCTTCTGTACAGTGTTGTCACTGGTCAGATTAAACTGGATGAACACCTGTTGTCCTGCATATTCATGCAGGTCCACATACTGGGTTTTCCAATCACCGCTTGTGCCCGTAAAGCTTAATAGTTCTTCAAATACATAGTCACTGTCTTCTGTCGCGATGTATACCTTACCGAAGTCAATATTGCTCTCCAGATCAAACCAGTGTTTGAACGAGAGTAATGCCCCTTCTGGACTTTCCGTTAGATCAATAGGTGGAGCGAGCAGATAGGCGTTGCTATTAGCTGCGTACGTACCTTCCAGATTGGTCGCAATGACCTTCTCGCCGGAGGCTGCACTGCCAGGTCCGCTGGTTGGCGCACCCCAAACCCATGTGCTTCCTGTACCTCCTGTTGTGAAGCCCAACTGATCTTCTTCAAAATCCTGAACATATCCAGGCTGGACTCCATTGGACACAGCCACTTTATACACCTGGCTGTCGAATCCGTTGTTCCCGTAATCGTTAACCCGAATATAATATTCCACGCCTTCAGGCTCGATCAAAAATGCCGGAATGGAAGTGGAATAGGTACCATCCTTGCTGTCCCCCGCTATGCGATTCATCGGCAGATAGACATACTGGCTTGTTCCCGTCGTTTTGGCAAAGGCATCTACGGAAACCACTCCCACATTGTCCGTTACATGAGCCGTCAGCGGAATATCGAGTCCGGTAAAAGCTGAATTCACAGGTGTATGCTGGAGGACCGGCTCTTCCAGATCATCTCCTGCCGTTACCACTCGTCCGGATACGGTTCCTATTCCTTCAAGCACCGAACCCACAGCGTCCAAGGCATTGATAATGCCATGCCCGTAACCGTTGTTGGGCGAAGTTGGAAATTGACTGTCCGTTCGCGGTGTTGCTGTATCCATAATGATCTGTTCCAGTTGATCTACAGTCAGGGAATGATTGGCCTGGAGCAGTAATGCAGCAAGTGCTGTCGTATGGGGACCCGCCATGGATGTTCCATCCCAGCCTCCCTCGTACACCCCGCCAGGAACAGCAGATCGGATATTGACTCCTGGTGCCGAGACTTCCGGCTTGATCTCATCATATGGAGATGGACCCTGAAGTGAGAATGAGGCCAGGTTACCGTTAATATCTGTTGCTCCTGTGGCGAAGCTTTCCGGATAATTCGCTGGATTCGCAACTGAGCCTGGGCCACCCGGATTCGTTAATCTCACATTACCAGCCGAAAACTCAGGGAAAATCTGTGCATCCCGCCAGGCTTGTACCATGGGCCGGAACCACTCATCCAGTCCTGCGCCACCACCCCAGGAATTGTTGACAACATCCGGGGCAAGCTCAGGATGCAGGTTGCCTTCGGCATCCACTGGTGCGATCAGCCATTGCCCGCCGTCCAGGATGATGGCATCAGTGGTTTCCGGATTGAATATCCGCACACCGATCCATTTGGCACCTGGAGCCACACCGATCTGATTGCTTCCATCTTCCTCCGAACCCACCATCGTACCCATCGTATGTGTACCATGCCCGTCTTCATCCGCAGGCAGGGAAGCGTTACTATGTGGATCATACCAGCTAAGCTCTGGATCAACGATATTACCAGATGCATCGAATCCTCTCCATTTGCTGCGAAGAGCTGGATGATTGTAATCAACCCCACTATCCAAGTTGGCAACGACGATGCCTGTTCCATCGATCCCTCTCTCCCAAACTGCGGGTGCATTGATATAATCGATATTCCATTCGACATTTTCTGTTGCCAGATTATCCTTTGTTGCAGCTGCCGAGTCCTTGGAAGTTGCTGCATCTTCCTTGACCGGTGTTTTTGCAGGATCTGCAGACGGAGCTGCACTTGCCTTTTCTTTGCTCACCTCAGCTTTTTGCAAGTAACGCGTTTCGTTAGGGAGAACTTTCTCCACTTCAGGCAGCAGAGCAATCTGTTCCATGACTTCCTTGGTACTCGTTACGGCGAGTGAATTGACGATAAAATAGCTTTTATATTCTTTAACATTGCCTTTGTCAATTTCTTTCTCGAGATAGCTTTCAAGCGTGTACTGCGTCCGCGAAGCCGTTTCCCGGAGAGTGCTGACAACCGAATTTCGTACGGACAGCTTGGTCGCTGAAGCCGTCTGTTTCTCGATCGTCGCCTTTTCCATGGCCTGTTTCGAGACCGCTGACGTATCCACCTGCTCCTTCATTTTCACGAGATAGGTGACATAGTCGCTATCCTCAAACTGTTTGGTCAATTTCGCGTTGACTTTGGATGTCGAAACCTTGGCCTGGCTTGATTTCATGTCGATTTTTTGTGATGTGGAGTTTTCAGCTGAAACCGGATGTACAATCGAAAATGCAAGGAGAAGCGAGAGGCCCATGGAGATGGGCTTGCGTAACCGATTACTCTTAATCAAACTTTTCCACTCCTTTTACCCGGTTTTTGGATTATTCTGATGCTTAAGCCCTTCTCAATTTAAATCAAAATGGAATTACGGCCTTTTGCGGACACCAATAGACGCCCGAATCATTACATAGAGCCTCACCTCCTTTAAAGGTCTGGTTACACAGGCGATATGAAACGGTAGCAGCAGATTGTAAGTCTTGGAAGTTTAGAAATGGAAGAATGATAGGCCCAAACATGAGAGTGAATGTTGATAAGCATTCATATAGGAGGGTAATCACGTGCGTTAGCAGAAAGCTTGCCAGGGAGTGAATGAAACGTTCATTTGCGATTTGTGCGAGTAATGTGGGAATCTCTTTAAAATTACATGTAATAACCAAATTGCAATTTAACTGGATTTTTATGGAATAGTATATCGCCACCATTTGATATGTACAAGCACTTTTCTAGAAAAATATAGAAAATAAGACTTTTTAATGCTTTTATATGTCTGTTGTCTCTCTTAACTTGGTATCGTTTTTTCACAATTGCGCACCATTGGTACCATCATAGATTCAAATCATGCCTTTATGACTAAGACTTGCTGTGTAAGAGACAGCTGAAATGCATAGCACACTCTCGACACAACGATTGGAATAACAAAAAGAACCGACAATGCTGCCGGCTCCATCCTTTGCTTAGTCCATTTCAATCTTGAATACAACCGGCGAGTCGCTCTTCACATCAGTTGTTGTGATCGTCAGCGCATCTGCTGTTCTTCCCCATTGCGGGCGTTCATCAAATCCCAAAATCTCAATATTTTTGATTATCCCTTGGAAGTGATGTGAATTCTCTTTCAAGGATCGAATACGAACCTCTCCGTTGTCCGGATAGACAAGAACCGTGGCGTAGAGACTGCTGTCTTTTACTGTAAAACGAATATCTTCACTGGTAAACATCTTAGTATCTCCGTCTGTGAATTGGCCTTCCTTCACTTCTGTAGGACCTTCGCCGTAAGTACGCCAGAAGGAAGTATCATAGATGGCCTCTCCATTCACGCCGAGCCACTCCCCTATGGCTAACAAAATATCCCGGTCCTCCTCCGGTATGCTGCCATCCGCTTTGGGTCCAACATTGAGAAGCAGATTGCCGTTTTTGCTCACAATGTCGACCAGATCCCTGATGATTTCATTCGCTGATTTGTAGTTGTTATTTTCCGTGTAGCACCAGGAGTTTTTGGCGACGGCCGTATCGGTTTGCCAGTAGTAGGGCTTGAGTTCGGCAAACTGCCCTCGTTCCACGTCGGGAACGGCACAGCCCAGCACAAACGCATCATGTTTGTAGTTAATGACTACAGGAATTCCCCACTCTTCTCCTTTGTTATAGTAATATGCGCTGAATTTTTTCAGGTAGGGCTTGAAGGCTGCAGTCTGAATCCACCAATCAAAATAAAAGACTTGAGGCTGATATTGATCCACCAGCTCACAGCAGCGAACCAGCCAGTCTTCCAGAAACTCCTTGGAAGGAGGCGAGCCATACAGATCATGGTGATCCGGTTCAGGCATGGCAGGCCAGTAGAAATCTCCGCGTTTTAGGGGTTCCTGGATATCCGATTCGAATTCCTTCCCGTGGGACATGAAGAACCAGTGCTCTGCCCGGTGCGAGGAGACGCAAAATGTAAGATCCTGCTTCTCATAAGCGGTCTTCATCTCCCCGAGAAGATCCCGTTTGGGTCCCATTTCAACTGTGTTATAGTGGGAAATGGAGCTTTTATACATTTGAAATCCGTCATGGTGCTCAGCGACAGGCATCACATATCTTGCTCCAGCCTTTTTAAATAATGTGGCCCATTCGTCTGCATCGAACTTTTCCGCACGGAACATGGGAATGAAATCCTTATATCCAAAATCCTTCGGGTGTCCATATACTTCAAGATGATGTTCATGGGCTTTGGAACCCTGGATATACATATTACGTGAGTACCACTCACTATCATAAGCCGGAATGGAATACAATCCCCAGTGAATGAAAATGCCGAACTTGGCATTCCGGTACCAATCCGGGACCTGATACGCACGGAGTGACTTCCAGTCATCCTTGAATCGCCCTTCAGCAATGGTGGCTTCAATCTTTTGCAAAAATTCGGTATGCTCCATCGTTTATTCTCATCCCTTTCGTTATCCTGTTCCCTTGTATTGTAGCGGTAGGTTGAAGGGATGGACATGCAGAACACTAACTTTTGGATGCACAATAATAACCTTGTAAGGAGATACACTCATGAATCATCAGACGCTGCTTACGAACTACCTGTCCAACCTGCAGGTGGAATTATACATGGTCAACTATAATCGGTGCGATAGCGACTGGCGTGATCTGGATTACACCCCCGACTACAGCAAATTCTATTGGATCAGCGAAGGAGAAGGATGGTTAAAGATTGGGGATCAGGAGTATTATCCTGTACCTGGACAGCTATTTTTGATGCCTGAGGGGGTTACTCAATCCTATTCAGTCATTAGCGATCAGCCTTTTCTGAAGTACTGGTGTCATTTCAGCGCCAAGGTCGGGGGAATCAATTTATTTCAAATTTTGAAGTTCCCTCACTTTTGCACCATAGAACGCCCTGAATTGATCAATGAAATCTTCAATCAAATTCTTCTGTATGCGAGATCCGGTGAAGTATATGCTCACTTGATGGCCAAAAGCAAACTGATGGAGCTGATATCCCACTATCTGATGAATCTGGATCTGGAACAGATCACGTATCTGAATATACCCGTCATGGAGAAAATGTCTGCCATACTCGCCTATATTGATGCGCATATTGAAGAAAATATTACCGTTCAGGATCTAGCCCAGATCGCATATATGCATCCCAACTATTTCATTCGCTTCTTCAAGCAGCAGGTTGGCATACCCCTCATTCACTACATTACGGGTAAAAAAGTGGACAAAGCCAAGGAGCTGCTCAGCTGTACGCCGAACACCATTACCATGATCGCTGAACATCTCGGATTTCGGGATTTGTATTATTTTTCAAGGCTGTTCAAGAAACATACCGGGTTAACCCCGACTGAATTCCGCAAACAAACGACACGATTGGTAACATAATACTGGTTATGTATCTCTGTTTCTGAACATCAAAAGGAGTCCCCTGACTAAGGAACCCCGTGAGTTACAACAGCTAGTTATGAATTTCAATGATTCCTTGCCTGGATGATTTTCTTGATTTCTTTCAAATAGGCATATCCGTACTCTTCATCCGGTTCAAGGTATGCCCCTTCCGCCCACTCGTTCCAGGCGTTAACGAACATGAACTCACTTTTGTACCCATTTCGGCTCCGTTCCAGCTGTCTTGACAGATATACCCCAAATTTCTCCGGAGTCGAGCCGATGGTACTCTGCCCGTCTATGCCCCGACGGGGTGTATTATCCCAATTAACAAAAGCACCAGGGTAGATGATCTCCCCGTTTCGATGCGGTGATCTTTCCAGAATGGCAGACCATACCTTGTCGTAGTTCACCACAATATGTTTGTGACTGCCGATATTCAGCTCGATCCAAATTTCGTTTGTGTGACCATGGGCAAAGGTATAATGCGGCTCAAATTCCATGCTTGCATCAAACACCTGACTGTCGTAAGTCGGGAAACCGCCTATCGTTTCAACAAAATGAATCCCCTCTAGCCCGTGCTTCACTGCGAGCTTGCGCCAGTACCGAATCATATCCTCACAACGGGGGATGCTGGCAGGCCGATAAATAAGGAACATGGGCTTGCCGTCTACCCGGATATACCGTTTGTCTTTAAATGCCCTCACCAAATATTCGAAATGTTCTTTCCAGTCATTCTCATCTCCATAGTCCTGTGAAATGAGAACGTCCGATTCCTGACCATCCCATTTACGTGTCCAGGTTTCATTTGCCCACGACAGGCAAAACGGAAAATCAGGTTCCCCGGTTTGTATAATCTCATCAAACGGCTTTTCGAGCAGACGCTTGCCCTTAAACCAGTAGTGATAATAACAAAATCCGTATATTCCGTGATTCCTTGCAGTATCTGCCTGCCATTTGCGCACTGCAGGGTCGGTCAGATCATAGTAATACTCTTGTAACGGTTTCCTGGGCTGAACATGCCCGGAGTATAAGGGAACTGACTTTTTCACATTGGTCCATTCGGTGAAACCTTCTCCCCACCACCTGTCATTCTCGGCAATACGATGAAATTGAGGTAAATACAACGCAATAAGTTTCAATCGGGATTCCTCCATACGTCAGCCGGATTTATCGGAAGATTCGGTCCAGAAGCTGCAGGCTGCTCTGAAGATAGGAATGATTGTATTTGACATAAGCCATCGCCCTGGAAGCCGCCAGTCTTCGCTGATCCACCCGGTTCCAGTAGAAGTCAAACTTCTCTATGAGCTCCTCCTGCGAGTTAAAGCTTTGGAACACGTCCGTATCCAGATTCCTATTCATCGATATCGAATTCAGCTGGAACGTGCCGCAAGCAGCTACCTCCAACACGCTTCTAACCGGAGAGTTGTCCTGAATAACCATTTTGCTGCCATTGTATAACGCAGCCCGATCCTCATGAGCATGCACGGGGATAAACGATTCGAATCGCTTCCACCCTTTCCCCTCCACTCGAACCACTTTGCCGGATAACAACGCATGATTCGCCAAATCGACAAGGCTGCTGCCCGGCTGAGCATCTCCAATAATATAGACATCTGACTCATCTTGCGTCAGTACGGACTGCGGGTAATATACGTTTGGATCGGGCGGAAAAGGGACCTCATAACATCGTGCATTACTCATGCGTCCATAGGTTGGAATGTTCTCCGCTTTCTGTGTAAACACATAGTCAAATATGGAAATGAATGATTCCGAATGCTTTACACCGGATAGGTCGGTTAACCATAAGGCCTTTTTGACCGGTGAGGTCCTTAAGGCTTCCATGCTCTCCTCTGGCAGAATCTCTCCATCTTCCCCGCCCAGTACGAGAACCAAGTCCGTTTTGGAACGTTCCAAATAAGGTCCAACAGGCTGAATCGCCTTTATTTCGTATATGCTTTTCACCAGATGCCTCAAACTCTGTTCCACAAGAATGGAAATGGAGGAGGATGCACGATCATTACAAGGCGTAATGAAGAGAACATTCAATTGTTTGTAGACGACATCCGGAGGAACTTCCTTGGGTGGATGAATGACATCCTGTAGCGTTTGCATCAAATGCTGCTGCAGATCCGCCTGTTGGGCGGTCAGATGATGCTGAATTGACTTCAGTTTCCGATTCAACGTGGCATTCATCTGTTTTATCAACACTCGGTTGGGCAGTTCTGCAGAGAGCTTGTTTTTTTGAGATTTGACTTGCATCCGTCTCTTTTTAGTGATGACCGATCCCTCCCGTCTCATGCGGATTGACGCTCACTGCCTACAATATGCATGGAAGACTGGCTAGGTTTCTAGAGTTGTATTTTTAGGTGTTCAACCAGGAGTGAGTGGGAAATCTCCTCATAAATGTGCAAGAACCCCGTGTCCATCCGGTTCTTGTCCTCATAGAATATATCAAGACCAGATGGGAGTTGATATGTTTGCCAACATTTAATAGCATTCTCGTAACGGGAAGCCAGACCATCAATCAGGATCTGCAAGTGAATGGCAATGAAACGATCGGAGTAGACCTGCAGGTCAACGGAAGCCAGACCATTGCGAACAGCCTGCAGATTAACGATAGTGCATCCATTACGAATAATCTTGGTGTCGGTGGAGTGATCGAGGCAGGTGACAGTGTAAAAGCAGCTACCCAGATCATGGCTCTGAATCAGCCAACCCTTCCCGCCGTCTTACCAGCTCTGCAGCAGTTGTTATATTATAATCCGGGCGTCCTGAATCAACCCGGCCTTGTCTTGACTGGAACGAGTGGGAATCAATATGTATTATTCGTCGATGATAGTGGAGGAACGCCGAATCTGGCTATTCAGATGTTATAAAAGCTATGCAAAAAGCCGGTACGCAGAGTGGTTTCTCTCTGCATATCGGCTTTTCTCTGTTCTTATGATGGATTGGGAATCAAGATAGACCAGGCGCTTTGTGGCTCCATTGTCAGATTCAAAAGCTTATCATTGCGTATGTTCAATCGGATATTTTCGGACACTTCTCCCTCATTGAAGAGCACTACGGCAATTGAACCATCCTTGTTACGGAAGGCAACGTTATATATGGATTCTTGACTGGAACTCGATTCAATGCGAACGGCCTGCGGGCGAATGATTGCGCTAAAATGAGCCAAAGCATAATAATCCAGCGTATACACAAGCTCACCTGTTTGCTGATTCACCTGCACGATTCCCCGGCAAGTACTGCGACCGAAGCCCGGAACTGTCGGCCCATTGTTTTCATCAAGCGCCATATTCCAAAGTACAAAAGACTTGCTGTAGTTGCGTAATATTTGAATTCCCGTTCGCATGACATTTGAGAAGGCTTGTTTGAACGGAGGAATCCATTCCCCTCCTGATCCTTCTGTAAAATGTACTTCCTTTCCAGCATACGCTTGATACACCTTTGTTTGTGCCGATGCTTCACCCCCGTACCAGTGCCAGGCAACGCCGTCAACGTCCTCTCCCGCCTGCTTAAGCACGGTAAGTGGATAACCCGGTTCATCCCAGTTGTGATCATAACAGAGAATCTTGGTCTGAATGCCTTGGCTGACAAAGGCAGGTTTCAGATGATTTTTGATAAAATTGGCCTGTGCTTCCGCAGGCATCAGCATGCCTGGATAATGGCCCGGTTCATACAATGCCTCATTCTGCGGTGTCACTGCATGGACAGGCAGTCCATGTTCCGCGTACGCTTTGATGGTTTTGGCAAAATATTCGGCGTACACCGGATAATACTCGTGCTTCAGTTGTCCCGTAATCATGGACCCGCTTGTTTTCATCCAACCCGGAGCACTCCAGGGCGAAAGAAAGAGCTTCAGATCCGGGTTTAATTCGAGCGCCTTCCGGGTTAAGGGAATTACATCCTCCTCATCATGGGCAATACTGAAACGAGCGAGATCCGGATCAGTTTCCCCTTCAGGCAGATCATTATAACTGTATACCGTTCTGGCATAATCTGAAGCGCCCATTGGATTGCGAATGACCGACAAGCCGATGCCATCCTGCGGGTGAAATAGCCTGATCATCAGCTTCTCTCTCTGTTCTTCACTCAATATCTGATGAATCAGATACGCTGACGAATCGGTAAATGAAGCTCCGAAACCATCCATCTCCTGAAAAGTATGCCGATCATCCAGCTTGACTTCAATTGGCTCCCGGTCCGATTGAAGCAAGTTCAATTGTTCTTCTGATACCGGCTTAAATAGTTCATGTTCTCCTGTTGATCGATAGATCTTGAATTGGCTCATCTGATCCCCTCCGGTTTTCTTTTATTGGATGCCTAATTTCTCCTTATTCTGTTTCATCTTCTCACTGCGGACCTTCACGATCTCATCCCAGCGATTTTCGTCCAGGAATGCCTTGTAAGCGGCAAGTGCACCATCAAATGCAGCATCATCCTTCGCTCGAACCATGCTTACCAGTGTCGAATTCCATTTGGTATTGATGGCAGACAAGGCACGTGCTTCCTGGGTTCCTTGATCCGGATTGATATTCTCCAGAATAAAATGAGGTTTCAGCTTGCCTTTGCCCCATTCCTGCATTTGTTTAATCGACTCAGGAAAAGCATCGGCGCTTAACGCTTTGTGACGATCATGACCGAAGAACATGAATTCGCCCATGCGATAATCCTTTTTGAACTTATCCGCATTGTTGAGCTGCAGGTCCTTCACGGCTGGCAGTAATTCAACCGTACCGTCCGCTTGGGTCTCGTAGGTTTCACCTTCGATACCGTAGTTCATCAGCGTCTGCCCCTCCTCACTGAGCAGATATGTGAAGATCTGAATGGCTTTGGCCGGATCCTTGCTGTCCTTGGAAATAAAGTTGATCATCCAGCCCGTTATGCCGGATTGATTCAACGTTGGAGCATGGCCTTTGGTACTCTGTGGACCGTCAATTGCGATATACTCCTTGCCAGGGTTAGCACTCATATAAATTTGAAGATTGCCTCCTTGCTGTGGTGTGCCGTCCAGCAGCATCGTTGCATATTTTCCCGATTTCACTTTTTCCTCGAAGGCCGTACCGTCATCTGCGAAACTGTCATCGCTGATATTGCCATCTCTGTATACGGTGTTCAGCGTTTTCAACCAAGTGAGGTAGTCTTCATCCAGATTACGATCATAAAACTCGCCGTTCTCGTTCTCCAGAGGTACACCGATGAAATCCTGCAGCGTATCTCCCAGCGAACCAGTACCTTCTCCGATGGCGTTAAATCCGAATGGGATCAACGTTGGAAACTTTTCTTTGATCTGCTTCATTACGCTCTGGAATTCTTCTGGTGTTCCAATAACTGGACTTCCCAGTGCCTCATAGACATCCTTACGGATGATAAATGCTGTTTTGGCTGGAATGTTACCGCTATCATAATCAGCTTGTGTATTGGAATAGTTCGGATATCCGTAGGTCTTGCCATCAGCCAGCTGGAACCAGTTAAGAGTATCTGCCGCAGCCACCTTGTTGAAATACGGATCATATTTCTCAGCCAGATCATTCAGCGGCAGCGCCCAGGTTGCAGCCTTCTGCACGACAGGAGAGTTCGAATCGAATACGGTCAGCAGGTCCGGCATCTCCCCACCGGCAAAAAAGGTATTTAGTTTCGTGTCATCCCCTGTAATGAATTTGATGTTAATGTTCAGATCCTCTTTGATTTTCTTCGTGACGATGTCTTTGCCAAAATCGGTATTCCACCAGTCCGCGTTAACGTACCAGGTTAGATCCGTTACCTCTTCTTTTTTGTCCAGCTGCCATGCCGGCGTCTCTGGATCAACCGTGTATCGGTCTTCAATGGAAACCCAGTTCCCCTCACCGGAGCCACCTGCTCCTCCTCCGCATCCTGTAACCAATAATACTGCTGTCAGCAGGGCAGCACTCAGTTTAACACCCGTTTGACCGATGGCATTCTTCATGTTTAACATCGAGATTCCTCCTCAGAATGTGGTAAATGCCTGCACAGGCATTCAAAAACCTTTTTAGATCCAACTTGAGTTGGCAGAGTTGGCATTACTCTTTGACAGCTCCCAGCATCATTCCTGATATAAAATATCTCTGAAGAATGGGATAGATCAGCACGATGGGCAAAGTGGTAATGACGATCGTGGCGAGCTGCACACCTTTGGTCGTGGTTTCAATGACTGCAGAGCCTCCGATATTTTGCATGGATTGCGTCTGGGATTGCACAATAATCTCATATAACATCATCTGCAGTGGATATAGTGACTGATCCGTAATGTACAACTTGGTTGTCATAAAATCATTCCATTGCCCCACTCCATTGAACAGCGCAATGGTAGCCATTGCCGGCATGGAGAGCGGGATGAAGATTTTGAGGAAGATATGCCAGTCTCCGGCACCATCGATTTTGGCTGACTCCTCCAGAGAATCCGGGACGTTCCGGAAGAAGTTCATCAGAATGACGACATCATAGAAACTGAACAGCGCCGGAATGATATACACCCAGAAGCTGTTGAGCAAGCCGAGTGATTTGATCAACAGATACGTTGGAATCATCCCGCCCGAGAAGAACATCGTGATTACACCCATGGCAACATATAGCTTCCGGCCCCGTATGTATTTTTTGCTCAAGCCGTAGCCCACCATGGCACAGAAAAATACGTGAGTAACCACTCCAATCGTCGTTTTGGAAACCGAGATAAAGAAGGCTTGCCAAATGCTTGAATCATTAAATACAGCCCGGTAGTTCTCCAGCGAGAACTCCGGTGACCAGAAGATGAACCCGCCTTCCGCCAGCGCCCTGCCGGAACTAAAGGAAGAGATAACCACATTCCACAGCGGGACCACAATAACAATGGTACATATGACCAGCAAAATAATATTCAGCGTATCAAAGATCCGGCTATCGAGATCTTCTTTTGCCACCTTTCCATTCACGCGTTACGCCTCCTTCTACAGCACAGATTGATTATCGTTCAGCTTGCTCGTGATCTTGTTTGCGGTAACCAGCAAAATGACGGACACAATCGAGACACCGAGTCCAACCGCTGTCGCATATGAAAAGTCACCCTGAGACATCCCCATACGATATACATAAGAGTTGATGACTTCTGCTTTTTCACGGTTTTGCGAGTTCATCAGAACCAGTGTCTGATCCAGGTTGGAGCCAAGTAGACCGCTTACCGTTAGAATCAGATTCAAGCTAATGATGGATCTCATATTCGGAAGCGTAATGTTCCAGATTTGTCTAAGCCTGCTTGCACCATCTATTTTGGCAGCTTCATAGTACGTGGGGTCAATCTTCGACATAATGGCCAGATACAGGATGGTCCCCCAGCCTGCCTCTTTCCATATATCCGATAACGTAGCAATCCACCAGTACTTTCCGGCATCCAGCAGGATGTTTTGCGGCTGTTCAATCAAACCCAGACTGAGCAGGATCTGATTGAACAGTCCCGTCGTTGAGAACCAGGTGATGAGCATGCCGCCAAGTACGATCCAGGACAAAAAGTGCGGCAAGTATGAAACCGTTTGCACAAATTTCTTGAACCGTCCACTGTTCAGCTCGTAGATCATGATTGCAAGAATAATGGGAATGACGAAGCCGATCCCCAATTTGAGAAAACTGATGCCGAGCGTATTTACAACCGCATCCCAGAAATATTTGTCCGACAGGATAATTCTGAAATTCTCCAAACCTACCCACGGAGCGGTAGCGAGCGTATCAATGACCGTGTAATTCTTGAAAGCAATTGTTAGACCGTAAATCGGAATGTAACAAAAAATGATCATAAAGATAATGCCCGGTATAATCATCGACTGAATTTCCCACTGCCTGCGATAGTCAATGAAGAACTCTTTAACCCGCTGTCCTAGCGGCTTTCTGTGTTTAGGACCTGGCCCAATTGGCGTATTCCCGGCTGCCTTCTCAACAGCTAATTTACTCACGTTCCATAGCTCCCCTCTGACTTTCCATACTTATAAAAACGTTTTTATTTTTGTGCATAAAAACCCCCTTATTCTGCTTCCTTCATTTAAAAAAAGACCGAAATGATCCTACACAACTATGCTTCGATATCATTCCGGCCGATCTTTACGTGGCTTGAACCTCTGACGATGAGTTCACCCGATAATTTTTGAGCTGAACCTTGCTCTTCCTTCTTGATCATGCCAACCAATTGGTTAATGGCCAATATTCCTTGCCTTGCAATCTGATTCCTTACCGTCGTAAGCGGCGGTGAAAAATATGGAGCGATATCAATATCGTCAAAACCCACCACGCTTACATCTTGAGGAACCTCATACCCTTCGGATTTTAATGCATGAATGCAGCCAACCGCACTCAGGTCATTCCCCGCGAGAAATGCATCGGGACGCTTGCCTGGATGCAGGTGCAAAAAGGACTTAACGGCACTGTACGTGCTCTCTTCCTCAAAATAACCCTGAATGATATAGTCATCATCCACCGGAAGCTGATATTCACGCAAAGCTGCCAGATACCCGTCTCTACGCTGCACGCTGTCAAACATCGTATCCACACCGGAGATGTAAGCAATCTTCTTGTGCCCAAGTGAAATCAGGTACTTCGTTGCTTCATATGCTGCCACATACGAGTCGAATATGACACTTCCCATCGTTTCACTCTGATAGACACGGTCCAGGAAGACGGCCTTGATCTTGTCTTTTTGCATGGACAGAATATCCTGCTCATCAATTCGCAGCTCTTCATAAATAATGACACCATCCACACGGCGCCCCATGATATTGCTCATGATGACCTGCTTATCCTTGGTGACAAATACATTAAGCCCATAACCAAGACGGTCACACTCGCGGGACATGGACTCAACCAGTTTGTAAAAATACGGGCCTGATACACTGGTCGTGAAGAAGCCCAGCATTTTGGTTTGTCCGGATTTTAACAACTTGCCATTCAGATTGGGAATGTAATTTAACCGCTCAGCCACCTTCAGCACATGAGACTTGGTCTCCGGATTCAGTACGTCCACACCATTCAGCGCATTGGAAACGGTGGATATGGAAACGCCTGCTTCCCTTGCAACATCTTTGATCGTAATCTTAGCCATAATGATTAGTCCTTTGCTATAAAAACGTTTTTATATTGTTAAATTAGCATAAAACCGCTTTCAGCACAACAATTAAATTTTTTAAGCTTCAGCTTTCTGCTTTTTTTTATACGTATGAGCTGTAAATCTGCTGCAATTGCTCTGCCAAACGATCCAGACGAACGAACCGATCCGCCCGCACCACTTCTTTCTGCTCCATCAGAACAAGCATCATCGGAACGGTGAAAATGAGGAACTTCGATGCCACCTCTTCCACCTGATTCGCATCGATGTGTCCCAGAGCAATCGACGGGTAAGGCTGGAGCAGTTCTCTGATCTTGGGCAGCAAGGCATGACACACACTGCATTCCTGCCTGGAGACGTACAGAAAAGTCAGGTCATGCTGTTGGATAAACGAATCAATCATGTCCATGGATGTTAACTCATATATTTCTTTCATTGGTGCCTCCGTCTCAATTCAAAATATTATAGCAAGTATGAGTGTACCATGATTAAATGCACTTATAAAATGCACAATGGATTGGATGATCTATTCATTACAGGCGACGTTCAACTGAATCTAATATTCCACTTTCCAAAATCATACAATATGGATTACACTGGATAAGAATAACCATCTTATATGAAATGAGGTTTATCTATGAAAAGAAAAAGCATGTTATTCCTCGCTGCCCTCTGTCTGTTCGCTTCATTCGCTGCTTCCGCCTCCGCTGCTTCGGTTGACAACGGATTCAGTCTACTGTCAGATCGTGAAACGGGTACAGTTAAATAAACAATTCGTAACTTTTTAACACAATTCAAAAACTAACTTCTTAGTGATTACATATAACGTTGACTTCATGATGGCACGAAAATGGACACAAACCTGTAGATTCATACGGATTTGTGTCCATTTTAATTTGTTGTCAATCTATCTTTGCGCCATAAGAACGCATAAACAATACAGCCTGTTCCGTATCTATACGTGCCCCTTTGACATCCAGGGATTTCAGATCAATGCCTTCCAGATTAGCTCCGCGCAGATCCGCTCCCATTAGCTTGGCCCTGCTCAGTGTTGCTCTGGTCATGTCACAATCTCTGAGATCTGCCTTCCCGAGATCCGTATCCGAAAAATCCGTTTCGTAGAAGCGAATGCCCCGCAGATCCTGTTTGCCCAGCTTCGTGTGTCTCAGATTCGTATAGGACCAGTCCCCCTTGATAAGGGTAACGCCGTCCATCTGTGCTCCCGAGAAATCAGAGCCGGTCATTTTACAGGATGTAAATTTGGAGACAAAAAGGTTAGCTCCGCTAAATGTACAGTTCTCAAAAGCAGATTCCGTATGAAACGACCCGTTCATGCTCGCTCCTCTGAAATCGCATTCGATAAACCGGCAATTGCTCGTCTCGATCTCTTCCATGGAGGCATTCATAAAGGTACACTGCTTGAAAACACAGCGCATCAGTTCTCCGTATCTCAAGTCATGCCCGTCAAAATGCACTGCTTCATATTCCTGATCCTTATATTGGTACACGATTAAACCTCCTGCTTACATCTACATTCTATGAACTCAAACTTTTTATACTATACCATACCCCTGTCAAGTACCTGCCTAAGTGAACGTAAAAGTCAAGGGTTTTAATTTGTCACGATCAAGACAACAAAAAAAGGCGTCTCTTCTGCTACTGTGCTCTACAGTAGGCTGATCGCCCTTTTTCATCATGTGTTAAAGTTTAAGTCCAGTTTCTCTTCTTCAAATAAGACTCAAAAACAAAGGTTCCAAATGGCAGCAAACCAGCCACGACACCCATGAACCAGCGTGCCGCCTTCCACCTGTTTACAACAGCCAAATGTACCAGTGCAATAAGATACAGTGGGAACAGTATCCCGTGAATCATGCCCATAATGGCCACCGGAGAAGATATATCCGCGAAATATTTCAAAGGCATGGCAATAAGAACAAGCAAGAGCAAGGAAACACCTTCGCATATTCCTGCAATTTTGAATCGGCCGATCACAGTCTTCATCAGATTCCATCTCACCTTTCCAATCCTCGTTTGTGAATTATGTAACGTTCTCCACATTCAGTATAACGCATGGCTTGGAAGCAAAAATGGTTCAAATTTGAATAATTATTGAATCTGCGGGTGGATTCTTATTATCATGAACGATTCACGTAATCTGAATGATGTTAGGCTCCAGCTCTTTTAAGGTTAACCACCGCATGCCAGCTTCAAAATGCTCCTGAAATGATTCATTTAAAATGACTTCCGGGAAAACAGGCATGAGCTGCTCCGCTTGATACGATTCCCAGCCCTGAATAAACGCCTCTGCTTCTACCTGACTTTGATAAACAACAACCCTGTCCGGTGCGAGAATTGCATTTACGGTATGAATGATTCGATAGACCGTTTCAGCAAATACGTTTGACTCCATTGGACTGTACCAGTCGATCTCCAAGGGGAGAAATTTAATTTCCCCAGCCATGCCGTTCTTGCCTTTAACTACTCTGCCATTAAGGTAAATGCCCATGCCCGGAGGATAATGGGTCGGGAAGTAAATCCCAATGACGCTATTTCCCTCATCCAGTTCCTGCTGAGAACAATAACCGCTAACGGCAGCATTCACGTCATTTTCCACCATGACTGGCAGTCCAAACCTTGCTTCAATCTCTTCAGCCATACGAACACCCTTCAGCTGCTGATGACTGCTTACCGTAATCTCTCCGTTCACCGTTTGCCCGGGAATCCCGATTCCAATGCCTTTGATGGAAGGATGCTCAGCGAGGATAGGTTCAATGATTCCGAGAAATTGTGTTTGGTCAAATTCAGGCAAGGTATGTTCTTCTTTCAGCAGAATGGTATCCTCCAAATTGATGACGGTTGCCGTGATGACATCCTGTCCTTGCTTGTCATTCATATAGATCACCAAGGCAAGGCTGAAATCATAATTGTAGCGATAAGTAAGCGCCGGTCTACCCCCATTGGATGGAATTGTCTCATCCTCGTACAGTTCCCCAAGCTCGCACAATTCCTTAACCAGTGAATTCACCGTAACCACACTCAATTTGGTCAAGGACGCAAGTTGCGGCTTGGTTGCTGTCTCCACCTGTTTCATGACTTGGCGTACGTTGTTTATATTAATCTCTTTCATCAAATTAGCGTTTGCTATTTTCATAAGCGTTCCAGCCTCCAAATTTCGAACGTCAATGTAATCACTATACAATATCTTGAAAGTGATTAAAAACGGCTGCTATAAAAACGAATCATTGACATGACACGCATTCTGCGTTGTCAGGTTTACGAATTTTAAAAAGAGCACACCCTCTACCCTGGTTCGATAGACTGATGCACTCTTTTTGTATCATTCTTATGCAGGGGCCTGTACCGATTGTTCTTTGCGACTAATCGCATATATGGCCGAGGCCAAGCCCAGAAGAATCAGAATCGAACCAACCCAGCCGTTATACATAATAGTGGAATGATCAATCACCATCCCGCCAACATACGTGCCCAGGGCAATCCCTGCGTGGGCAATTCCCGAATTGGTGCTGATCAGTGATTCCGCTGCTTCTGGAGATGTTTTGATAATCAGACTATTCTGCACTGGCGTAACCGTCCAGCTCAAGGCACTCCAGATGCTCAGCAGGACGAGGAATGCAATTAAAGGCAGTTCAACGCTGAATGGGATCACAGCCATGCTCACAATGAAAGGAATTAACACAATGACAATTGCTTTAGCGGGATGCAGGCGGTCCGATAACACGCCCCCAAGTCCCCCACCGGCAACAGCCGCGATGCCAAACATCATGTAGATAAAGGTAACCATAGTCGAACTTGCACCGATCGTTTCCTGAAGAAATGGTGTGAAATACGCATATAACGTCAAATGACCCGCCAGCACCAATAAGGTCGTCGCATGAATCGCTAACATCCTCGGATTCCACAGTGCAGCAAACTGACGCTTCAGAGAAACGACAGGCACCGGCTGAACCCGCTGCATGACAAGACCAATGGCTACCATGACAATGGCAGTCAATATGGCAATAAAAATAAACACTTCACGCCATCCTGCTATATTACCCACGAATATTCCAAGCGGCACACCGAGAATGAGTGATGCACTGCCACCCATAGTAATGATCCCCACCGCACGTCCTTTGTACTGCGGCTCCACAATGCGAGCAGCAAGTGTCAGGGACAATACAAAAATGAGCGAACCTGTCGCAGCCCCGAGTGCCCTGCCTGCCATCAGCATATAAAAGTTGGCACTGAAAGCGGAAATAAGATTGCTGACCAGGAAGATCAGCAGGGTGTACATGTATACCTTTTTACGTTCAAATCTGGCCGTTACGTTTAACAGAATCGGTGCAGATATGGCATATACCAACGAAAAGATGGATATTAAATAACCGGCCTTCGACAGAGTCAACTGAAGATCTGCAGCAATTAGATCGAGAATACCACCCAAAATGAGTTCCACGGTTCCAACCACAAATGCCGCAATCGCAAGCAAATATACTTTTTTATTCATTTCATGAATCCTCCCCAAAAGTTACAACTACGATAGTAACCTAATTGGAGTGAAAATTCAATAAAAAAACTATTCCATAAAAGAATAGCTTTCTAATAAATCAACCGGGCCAGCAGCTTGGATATTTCTTCGTCCTGCAGCAGTTGATCTCCATATTTTTTGGTGATTTGAGTAAGGGCAATATCGTGATAAAAATAATCCGTCATCGCTTTGACAATCGGCTTGGACGTCGTCTTAATCGCTTTCCAGGAGTCATTTTCAATGCCTGCGAACAGCAGATAGGCATGGTCTACAATCAGCAGCTGCAATGGTTCAAGCTTGTCCAGCATGGGAATTAAAGCGTACTTGTTCGTTAAGGATGTCTCTAATCCTCCCACCGACAATACCTCAACATGCACACCTTGCTGTTCCTTTTGTTCCAAGAGTGTACGGTAGTTCTCCATCTTCTCATTCCAGGCTAGAAACAGAATGGATGAATCGGCCTCTGCCATAAGCTGCTTGATATTGGAACCAATCGATGTTTCATCCTTCAATGTCCAAATATGCTCATCCGTAAACGTTCGTTTGATTTTATAGGTGTTCAATTCCTCGATATCCTTCTCAAAATCCGCCTTGATCTTCAAAATAACGGACTGGAGATCCACCGCCGTATACAATTTTTTCTTGCCATGCATGGTAGTTAATACAATTCCTTTATCAATAAGCCGGTTTAATACTTCGTAAATTTTGGCTTTGGGCACATTGGAGTGATTGACGATGGATGATGCATCGAGTGGTTCCTGTTGAGCGAAGATCGCCTCGTACACCTGACTTTCGTATTGTGTAAACCCGAATTTCTGCAACATGTTTGGACCCGCGCTCCTTCTGGTTATGTATCCTTCTGTTTGTTTTAGTTTAGACATCGTACTACTCCTTGTCCAGTTTCATATAACGGACTTCGGGTGGTTATATTAAGATCCGGGTACACATTTTGATTATAAAGGAGCTGGATCGTCCATGGAAAGCACCCATGAATTTGTGCAAAAGGTAAACGAGAACGCCGAGAAGGCCCGTCATAACAAGAACAATGGTAAAGGAACACCCAGCGACAAGCTGCCAACCAAACAGCACGGAACCAAAAAGTAAGTTGACTGACTGAATTGTTGTATTTCCGACTAAGCTTCCTTCGTAATCAATGTTCCCGCAAGAGAAAGGATCTCGCGATAGCGATCCTTTCCTCTTCTTTCCTTTCTATCAAACCGACTTCACTTTCAAGCTTTCTTCAATAGTATTCGCCTGTTTATATAGCATGGAGTAGTTCGTCCAGCACATCCTATCACTACTTTTCATTTAATATAGCGAACCTATTATTAATAGAGAAGAGATGATACGATGGCTTGTCGAACTTGTACAAAAGCACCACGTCAACCTGATCTCGTATTAATCTATTGGTCCAGAAACCCGCTTGTGCCGGGGTCAGCTCGAAGAATCAGAAGTGTTCGTGTGATTGGAAACACATCACCATGCACATTCTCCCTGGTACCTGGTGCTTTATTAATCAATGCTCTAAACTGTTTGCTGGATCATGATATCGGTTTTAAAGTCGTATATCGTAAAAACACATCCGCGATCTCCGGGGTTATCTTGTTGAAACGCAAATAAGAAATGAAGCCATCCCGTTTTTTAACCACATGGAGAACACTATAGTCCTAATATATTCCAAGTATATTCAAGCACCAAAAGTGCCACAATACAAATTCAATTGTACTGTGGCACTTCTTGTTTTTTTATTTATTGGCATTAATGACTTCATTGACTTCCTGTGTAATCTGATCTCCACCAAGCTTTCTCCAATTGGCCACAAAGTTATCAAATTCATCAATCGACAGGTTACCATAGATAATTTTCAAAAATGTCTCCGCTCTAAGCTTATCCAGTGTAGCCTGCTTCGTATTCATGGTTCTCGTTGGTGCATATATAAATTCATTCATCACGATCAGGTCATTGTCACGGTAGTACTTGATCACGCCTTGCGAGCTCTCCGGTCCAAAGATGCGTTCCATATGCCATTTATCCAGATTGCCGTTACGGTAATCCATAATATCATCATAGAACAGCTTTGCTTCAAGCCCAAGTCCTGATAGGTCTCCCGTTTTCAGGGCCTGTTCCACTTCGTCCTGGGCTTTTACGTTTTTGTTGGCAGGCAGATTGGACACCGTTGCGTTATGAAAACCAAGCCCGGTTAAACCATTCAAATAATCTGCGCGTTCCTTCTCAGCCGATTCTCCGAACATCTTCTCTGCCTGGAAGTTCAGCAGCTTAACGAGTGCTTCCGGATGCTCATACCCTTTGCGGACTGCAAATATGCCGCCCAGACTGAGGTGGTTCTGTGTTTTGGCTGGCTGATCATCGATGGATTGTACCGGATATGGCAACCAATCGACATTCTGGTCTTTCTTGATCATACTGCTGACTTGAAATGGAGCCCATTGCGGCAAAAAGAACATGCCAGACTTCCCAGCGTTCACGTCCTCCATCATCTTCGCAAAATCCTTTACCCCGAATTCGGGGTCCAGCACACCCCTTTGATATAAATTCTGCAGTTCTCTCAAGCCTTCCTTCACCTCAGGCTGAATGGTACCATTCACAACCTGTCCGGATGCATCCTTGATCCAGGTTTCGAGATACCCATGGTACCCCAGCAGGAACGCATTGATTGGCAAATCCTTGTTCAGCGCGATTCCGTACGTATCATCTTTACCATTGCCATCCGGATCTTCGAACGTAAACGCTTCGGCAATCTGAATGACATCCTGCATCGATTTTGGCGCCTCAAGCCCAACCTTTTTCAGCCAGTCCTGTCTGATCCAGATCATGTCCGATGAATCCAGTGAACCCGGAAAGCTCACCATGGCGTAAATCTTGCCATCTTTGGTCACGGGTTTCAATCCTGCTCCACCTTCTGCAGACATAAATTCCTTGACCAGATCCGATGCGTACTTATCATATACATCCGTTAAGTCTTCAAGCATGCCCGCTTCATGCAATTGCTCGAACTGCACTGCACTTACTTTCAATACGTCAGGCAAATCTCCGCTCGCAAGGGTCACATTCATTTTATCGTTGTAATTGGCATCCGGCACAATCCAGTCATACGTTACTTCAATGCCGAGCTCGTCTTTGTATCCGCGGGTCCAAATATTGTTCGCATGTGTATCCCCTTGAGCAAGCGATTCCTTACCCGTTTCGTTCATCGTCGAGGTTAATTTAATTGGTGGGTCATACTTCGTGAGTGGTCCTCCAGCGTCCTGCTGTGTACTGGGCTTGGTTTCGCTCTCTTCATTACCAGCATCTGATGTACAGGCTGCAAGAGTCCCTGCCAGGATCATGCTAAGCGTTAACAATGAAAGCCTTTTGAATGACATATTCATACGACGAATCCCCCTTTTTGTTCCTCCCGTGAGGTATGTGTTTATTGTATTAAGAAAGCGCTATCAGTTCGAGTGGATCTCGTTTACATCTGGTATCTTTGATTTACCATTTTAAATGGTTTTTAACTTTTTTGATCCCTATACTCCTGAGGTGTGCAGCCGATTGCTTTTTTGAAAAAACGATAAAAGTAATGCTGGTCACTGAACCCGACCTTAGCGGAAATTTCATGCATTTTACACGAAGAACCGAGCAGCAGTTCCTTGCTTCGTTCAATACGGCGATCATGAATGTATTCCGAGATGCCTTTACCCGTGATTCGTTTATACCAACGAGACAAGTACGAAGGATTGAGAGAGACTTCCTGCGCAATACGGGTAAGAGAGAGATCGTCCTCCAGATGATGCTTGATGTATTGATGGATCGAGATCAAGATTTGAGACTGGTCATTCAGGCGGGTATCGCTCCGCTTCGATATCATCCATTCAAAGGCAGACTGATAGAAGATGACGAGTTCGGGCCACGGTGTATGGATATCAAAATGCAGCATGCGGGAGAGACCCACCTCTTCCTTCGCAGGCTCATATAAACCCAATTCATGAAGCAGTTCAATCAAGATACTCCCTGCTTCGGCGAATACCTTCATTCGAAAGAACGGATCTTGAAGCCCCTCCTTCGAACTTTCAGACCATTTCTGAAATGAAGTCATCCATTCGCTGTCACCCGCTATGATGTGCTGCTTGACCTGATCCAGATGCAGCGACACAACCGCTTGCTGGCTCAATGGGCTTGGTACCACGTTCATATTCGGCTGCACGTTGACACGAAGCAGCTTTTCCATCCCGAGTCCAGGTCCTTCATGAATGGATAATCGCAACTGAGCGACCGCCTGATTCAGTTCCATCCAGGCTACAGCCTGTTCACTCACCATGATCGACACCGAGAGATTAAGGCAATCTGCACACGATTGCTGCACAGACTCCAGCGTTCCATAGACAAAGCGAAGCGTTTGCTCCCACTGCTCCTGTGCATTCACACGATACGCTGTACTTTCCGCAGCTGGTTGGATCAAACAAGCAATCACCTGATAATCCAGATCAATCGCCTTGACTGTCGACTTGTCCTGAAGCAGCTCCTCTGCCACATTAGCCACAGCATACCTGATTAAACTTCGATCGGCCTGCGTCTGATAGTTGTTCCATTCCTCCACTCGTATAATGACTGGAATAACACACTCCCCTGAGCGAAAGGGAAGCTGTACAGCATCCAATTCCTCCTGAAGTGAGGCAACATCATGCCTTTCCGTTCGTTTCATAAGATCAAGCATTAACTGGCGCTGCAGCTGGGGCAGGGCTCTTGGCAGCTTGCTGCGGAACCAGGCATTCTGATACCTGAAATCATTTTCCTCCGAGATTTGTGCCAAAGCACGTTCTACTGCCATACGAATCTGACTCATGCCCTCCGTCTTGAGAAGGTAGTCCACCACACAGGGATTGCGTATGGCCTGATGTGCATAATCGAATTCGTTATGGCCTGTCAGCAGCAATACTTTGCATCTGGGCCATCGGTCCATGATTTTCTCAATAAGCTCCATGCCATCCATTCCAGGCATACAGATATCGCTAAGCACAATATCCACCTTTACGGAATTTAACCACTCGATCGCTTCAAAGGCAGAATGAGCCTTGATAATCTCCATGTCCTGAAGATTCGCCTTCTGAAAGAAGGCATATAATCCGTCCAAAATGACCGGTTCGTCATCAACGATCAGCATCCGCTGCATGAGGCAGCTCCCCTTTCCATGGAACATTCACTACAATACATAAACCACCCAGTTCACTGCGCCTTGCAGCGAGACCGTACTCTGAACCAAACTTGATTTTCAACCTTTGGTTCACATTGATAAGCCCCGTAATCTCTTCATCTTCCTGTCTATGCGCAGGCTCTCCAAAGGACTGATCCAGTTGAGCCAGCATCTTGTCCGTTAACTGATCACCATCATCTTCGATCAAAATGGACAATATGCCCTCTGCCGTCTGATAGGAGAGTTTAAGAATACCTCCCTGACTTCGTTTGGCAAGTGCATGTTCGAAGACATTCTCTACGATTGGCTGAACAATGACTCTCGGGATTGCAATCGATCTGTACATAGGGTTCATATCCTCAATGAGCAGTTGCACCCTTGATCCAAATCGGATCTTCTGAATCGCAGCATAGACCATCGCATGGTCTACCTCCTCACCGAGCGATACTTCGGTATGGGAGTCACGTGACATATACCTGAAATACTGACCCAGATAGTCGGTAAACTCCTGGATTAATTCGACGTTCTCTACCTCTGCCATCTGTTTAATACTGAACAGACTGTTGTATAGAAAGTGAGGCTGAATCTGGGATTGAAGATGTTTGAGCTCTGCTTCACTCGTTCGTATTCTGGCAACATAATTTTCTTCGATCAAAAGATGTAAGCGCTCTATCATATGGTTGAAACGAGAGTATAAATATCCGAATTCATCCCGTCTTGAATGCGGAATACGGATGTCAGGCTGCCCTTGCTCCGCCATTCTGAATCCTTTAACGAGTGCAGATAACGGCTTGTGAATCGACTTGTACGCGGATAATGAGAAGATGACAATGATGACTATCGACATCACAGTTAACATCCATAACCATAACTTATATCGTTCCAGTGGTGCCTGAAGCACTTCTTCAGCAATACTGGAGGTTAGTGTGAATGAATGATCCGAATCATAGAGGGAGTAATACAAATGATCATCGGAGTGGTATCTCGTTACCTGCTGCGAATCCTGCGATTCCGTTGGGAGCATCTGTAATAGTTCAGTAGAGACAGCCTGCTCTGAGGAGGAAATGACGACTTCGTGCTTGTCACCAAAACTCAGGGTGATATCACTACCGCCCGTTTCTGACAGCTGCTGCAGCCTATTCTTCAGCTCATCTGCAGATAAGCGTATACCCAATATAAAATTGGGCGGCTCCTCGTGATTCATATTGTACGGATTACTCTTCAGGAAATAGAGATCATCTGCAGAAGTCGATAACTCCCCATTCAAATTCCCCATCGTGGCCAGCAGATCTTTCCACTCGTCGTCCTCAACGCTGCGGATGCCATCCACTGCACTTACCCGCTTATGAAGCGCAGGCACATAGTACACAACATCACTGATGTAAGGACTGGTCACCATGATCTGACTGAGTTTCTTATGGATGTCATTCAGACTGGATGTAATCTCATACCGGCTCATAATGGGTGCTCTTGTACTTAGCGTGGACATCGGTTCATCGAACGAAAATTCATTGACGAGACTGCTCATTCGTTCCAATTCGAATTGCAGATGATTGTGGTAGAAGTGCAGCTTGGAATCATGCGCATTTTCCACTTCGGTCTGCATTTGCTTGGAGCTATTGTGTGTAATTATGATGCTGCTTCCATACAACGGGAGAATGACCAATACAAAAGCAATCATCAGTTTGACCACAATGGAGTTGGTCTTCCAGCTGCTCCCCAATAATCTCATTGCCCCTTCCACTCCTCTCCTCAAGCAGCAAAAAAGGAGCCGGAAATCGGCTCCTCTACTCGGTTTTCCTCCTACCGATCTTATCCCTTTACACTGCCGACAACAAGCCCATGGACGAAATACCGCTGCAGAAATGGATAGACGAGCAGAATGGGGATCACGGATAAAAAAATCTGGGACGCCTGGGTCGTTCGATCGGACACCTGGCTTAACAGCGTTGCATCCTCCAGCGTCATCATTTCACTCTGGATCATCGTCACCTGCTGCAGCATGGATTGCAGATACGTAGCGAGCGGATAATGTTCCGGGCTTTTCATATAGATCATGCCATCAAACCAGGCATTCCAGTGTCCGACCATGGCGAACAACGTGATGGTTGCAATGCTTGGCAGGGAAATGGGCAGATAGATGCTCCACAGTGTACGGAAATGCCCTGCACCGTCCATCCATGAGGCTTCTTCCAATTCTTTTGGCAATCCTCTGAAGAAGTTCAGCATCAGCAGTACATTGAAGATGGGAACCGCCCCAGGTAATATCAGTGCCCAGATCGAGTCCAGCAGACCTGCTTCCTTGACGACCAAATAACCTGGAATCAACCCTCCACTGAACAGCATCGTGAATACAAATATCCAGGCATAGAATGTTCTGGAACGAAATCTGGAAGCTTCTTTGGAGAGAGGAAAAGCCACGAGAATTGTGAAGATCAGATTCGTGGCAACTCCCAATACCACCCGAAGCAGACTCGTGCCAAACGAGTTAAGGAACTGTTGATTTTCCAAAATGTACTTATAGGACGATAGCGTGAAATCCACGGGCCAGAACGTAACATTCCCTGCTTTTACTGCATCACTCGAACTGAAGGATATCGCCAATATATTCACGATTGGAAACAGACAGAGCAAGGCAAGAATCGTCAGGATGACGTAGTTAAAACCTAAAAACCAGCGATAGGCTCTCGATGCATGGTGCATGATTCTGCCTCCTTTCTAAAATATGCGATAATTGGCGAACCGATAGGCCAGGAAATAACCAAGTCCGATAAAGATAAATGAAACTACCGATTTAATGAGGCCAAGTGCCGTAGAAACTGAATATTGGGCATCCTGCAAACCAATTCGATAGATCATCGTATCCAGGATATCACCGGATTCATAGACGAGCGGGTTGTATAAATTGAACACCTGATCGAAACCGCCATTAAGTACGTTTCCTAGACTAAGGGTAACCATCAGAATGACAATCGGACGAATTCCCGGCAGCGTAATATGCCAGGTCTGCTTCCATCGCCCTGCCCCGTCCATGACGGCGGCTTCATAGAGAGACTTATCAATGCTGGTCAGTGCTGCCAAATAGATGATGGTGCCAAAACCGAACTCTTTCCATTGATCCGTAATGACAAGTATGTACGGAAACCAATCGTTGCTGGCCAGAAATTGAATGGGCTCCATCCCGAGTGACTTGAGCAGCATGTTCACGATTCCACTGCTCGGGGATAACACATCCACGATAATGCCGGCCAAGATGACCCACGAAAAAAAGTGGGGCATATAAATGACCGTTTGAATCGTTCGTTTAAATCCGGTTTTGCGTACTTCGTTGAGCAGCAGGGCGACGAGCACCGGAATCACAAGGCCGGAACTAATTTTCATGACAGAGATGAATACCGTATTCCACACAACCTGGCCAAACCCTGGAAGATCAAACAGGTATCTGAAGTTATCCAAGCCTACCCAGTTCATGTTCTTGAATCCGGCAATCGGAGAGAAATTCTGAAAGGCAATCGAGAGACCTGCTATTGGAATGTAACCGAATACAATAATGATGATCAAACCTGGCAGAATCATAAGATGAAGCGGAATGTTTCTGATAAATTGTTTGTAGTTGGAACGCATGAGCTGTCTCCTCCTTCAAAATTTATTATAGGAGCAGGCATGCTGAGGAAATAGTGTAGGTTATTTACTTTGGGTATCTTCTGTTGACTCTGACTTTGAATAGGGAATAATGGTTGCAATGATGAAAATAAACAGTTAAAATGAAAAACTTCATCAGATCCATACATATCTCAGATTACGGGGTTAATTGCCAAATAAATCCTCATATCTGAAACCTTATTATCCTGTGTTCGTAATGTTATTCACTTATTAGATCGTGCAAGTCAGATGCTTAAATTTGATTACAAATGAGGGATATCATGAAAAAACAGTTTATTGTGCTTGGCCTTGGACGGTTTGGGTCTAGCCTGACACGCACACTCATTAACAATGGACATGAAGTGCTCGCCGTGGACAAAAATGAAAATTTGGTACAGGAAATGTCATCCATAGCCACCCATGTCGTTCAGGCAGATTGTACTGACAAATCAGTTCTTATGGAACTCGGAGCAAGCAACTTCTCACATGCTATTGTTGCAATCGGTGAAGATTTGCAAGCCAGCATTTTGACGACACTTATATTGAAGGAACTGCAAGTGCCCGTCGTAACAGCCAAGGCTAAAAATGATAATCATGGAAGTGTGCTTAGCAAGATTGGTGCAGATCAGATTGTTTATCCGGAACGGGACATGGCTACCCGACTGGGGAATCAGCTTAGTTCCGACAATATTATTGATTCCATTGAATTATCAGCTGATTACAATCTCGTCGAGATCAAAGCATCCGAACGCATGAATCAGAAAACACTGCAAGAACTCAATGTTCGGGCAGCCTATGGCTGCACTGTTATTGCCATCAAAACGGGAGATGACCTGAACATCTCACCCCTAGCAGAAGATATCATCCGGACTGGAGATATGCTCTTGTTGATCGGAAGTAACGAGGACATACGAAATTTGGAGAGTGACTATGGTAAAAAGAAATAAACACGTAACGATAGGTTCTTCTCTTAATAAAATGGAGTCAACTGTAAACAAGCTAAAAAATAACATGAATCCTCCACAGCTCATCATGATTATTTTTTTCGCTCTAATCTGGATTGGAGCGATATTGCTAGCACTACCGTTGTCAGCCAGTGACGGAAAATCAATCGGATTGCTTGATGCCTTATTTACGGCAACGTCTGCCATATGTGTTAACGGGTTGGTTGTCGTCGATACCGGGAGTGTATTCTCTAAGTTTGGCCAAGTCATCATTATGATTCTGATTCAGGTTGGCGGATTGGGATTCATGACGCTAGGCGTTATGGTTGCCATTATATTGGGTAAGCGGATTGGGTTAAAACAAAGGCTCCTTATTCAGCAAGCCACCAACTCCACTTCTGCACAAGGACTAGTTAAGCTTTCGCTTTATATCGTCCTGATCGCATTTGCATTTGAAGCTCTGGCTACACTGGTACTTACCGTTCGATGGCAAGGTGATCTTGGATGGGGACAAGCCCTCTATTATGCACTTTTCCATTCGGTATCTGCCTTCAATAACGCGGGATTCTCACTATGGTCTGACAGCCTTTCACCCTTTGTCGGCGATCCGGTTGTGAACCTTACCATTATTACGTTATTTATTAGTGGTGGGTTAGGCTATATCGTGGTTGTGGATCTCTTTCGCAAACGTTCATGGAAAAAGCTTTCTTTGCATTCCAAAATCGTGATCATCGGCAGCTCTTCGCTTTATCTGATAGGATTTATCATCATCTTTTTACTAGAAAATTGGAATCCATCTACGTTTGCGGATTTGTCTTATAGTGAACGTGTATGGGCTGCCTTATTTCAAGGTACCGCTCCGAGAAGTTCAGGATTCAACACCATCGACATTGGCAGTATGCTTGCAACCTCCCAATTTTTTATTATTATTCTGATGTTTATTGGGGCTTCTTCAGGCGGAACAGGTGGAGGCATTAAAATAAACACCTTTGTCGTGCTCGTTCTGGCGACTATACAAACCTTCCGAGGCGGCGGGCAAATACATGCTTTTGAGCGCAAAATAGCAGAAGAAACGGTTATGCGTGCACTTGCTGTTGTCATGAGTTCCTTGGCCTTTGTGTTAGGTATTTCGATACTTCTATCCATTTCTGAAGGAATTCTTGAAAAGCACTTTCTCGATGTTCTGTTTGAAGCGACGTCTGCTTTTAGCACGACAGGGCTTTCGATGGGTCTGACCAGCGAGCTGAGTATCCCTGGTAAAATCATTGTCATTTTTACAATGTTTGCAGGTCGGTTGGGTCCATTGACGCTGGCTTTTGCTTTGGCTCAGAAAAAACGTACGTCCAAAATTGGTTATGCCGAGGATCATGTCCTTATTGGGTAGCTGAAGTGCAACCTCAATGAACCAACAGCCTTGATTTACTTTTTGTTCACACCTAAATACCCTCTTCATGCAGACATTACAGCGTCTGTATAAAGAGGGTATTTTATTAATATTTGCTCTAGAAACGACTAAGAATCAATACATTAACTGAATGAGCGGGTAACTGGAGAACTACGGATTCACCGTCCAGACCAATCTCCTGTTCCTGTGGAACCACCTTCTCATCATTCTTCTGGTTCACATTCGGAACATGAACCAAGGATTGATCTCCGCTGAGTGTGATCAACCGTGCTGCAGATTTCACATTCAGATCCTCAAATAGGACGTGTGTGGCTTTGTCCACGCTATCGGCATTCACCAGTTTTACATATACATGCTGTTGATCTCTCGTTACGGAATGGAACACCTCACGGTTATATGCTTCGAGCTTATAATCCAGCACTTTACTGGTTGTATGTCCGTCTGTGTATGAGCAGATCAAGTTCTTCCCTGTATCGCCACCATAATTGACAGTGATCGTATAATCGGTACCGCTCTCCAGCGGTTCATAATTCGCAGCTCTCAGGTTACCCGCTGCTGAACTTGATGAATAATCACCGAGAGTATATCCTTCGATACCTTGTTTGTACACTTTTACTCCCGTTGCATCACCACCGTAACCAATCGCATATTCAATGACATCCTTCTTGTCAGATGAAATATCCGTAAGTCCGACGCCAACATAGAAACCGTCATCACCCGCCAAGCGCTTGGTTTCCACCTGCACCTTGTAATTGGTCCATTCTTCATTCAGAAGATATATCCCGTTCAGACCGCTGGTCTGCGCCTTCAGAATAAGTCCGTTTCCAGCTTCAAGTGTATATCCGTTCGAACCAGGAATCAGACCCCACTGCTCACTCAGTTCCGTCTGCTCCCTGAAATCTTCACTCAACAGCACGCTGCCATCCTGATTGGATGTGACCGTAACCCGTTTCACGACGATCTCCGCATTCCCTGTTGCAATCTCTATCCCTCCGTGAGGGATGAGTTCCACCTGTTTTCCTTTGCTGTACGTCTTAAACGAAGTGCCAATCACTTGATCTCCAACGTATTTCGCAAAAAGGTGCTGAACGTAGTAGTTCGGGGTATACCATACCGTTTCATCGTCAAACCAGATGCAATCCGGTGTCCAGCGATAGGTTCCATCCGTCAGCACTTTATTGAACAATGGCGCGTAGGCAGCCAAACGAACGACATCTGCATTGTTTTCGAAGCCGGTCATAATTGCTGCTTCTGCAACGGCACCCGCCAGTGTATTTTTGTCCGTGGATGCGTACTCTCCAACAAATACTTTGGAAGTCTCTTTCCAGTTAATTTGCCCATCTTCATGATATACCCGATGGTAGTAGTTATAACGATCCACGTTATTAAGCAAGTAATCATTGGACCGATAATAATGTTCGTCTGCAATGGTATCCATGTAATCATCCTGCTTCTCATACCAGGTTACCGTTTCTTCAATGACCTTCTGTCCATCTGCAAACGCAACTTGGGCCGAACCCGTAAGGTTACCGCTCAGGAACTTCCAGCCTTGTTGGTATGCATCATCGTCCGCTTGTGCACCAACGGTTGAAATGATATGCAATTCATGATCCGGATAGTTTAGTTTCATATAATCATCAATGGATGCTTTGAACACTTCAAAATTGGCAAAAAATTCGGTTCCCCAGTTCTCGTTACCTACACCAAGGTAGCGCAGATCGAACGGCTTAGGGTGCCCCATCTGGCTGCGTATTGCCGCCCATTCGTTATGTTCAACATCTGTACTCAGAGCAAAATCGATCAAATCAGTAAAGTTTTTGATGTAATAATCTCTTAAAGCGCCGCCAGCTGGATGTGCGTAATCCGAACGAGCCTGACACAGAACTCCACAGGCCATAACGGGAACCGCAGCAGCATTCAAATCTTCCGCGAGCTGGAAGTACTCCATGTATCCAAGCCCCATCGTCATCATGTAACCCCAGACATTGTAGTTCTCTTTGCGCAGCTCAACCGGACCAACCGAGTCCTTCCAGTCGTACACATTATCCCATATAAAGGACCCCTCCGAGATGCAGCCACCCGGAAAGCGTAGAAACTTGGGATGCATATCAACGAGAGCCTGAACCAGATCCTTCCTCAGTCGATAGTTCGGATTCCCCTTGTAGTTGGCATGCGCTGAGGCGGAAATGCCTGCTTCATCCGGAATTGCGCCCCATACGTTCCGTGGGATCAGAGACACCATATCGATGGAAATATCTCCTTCAAACGTAAGCGCGAGCTGTCCAAGTGCTGTCTCTGTTCCGGTAAGAACAAGAGCCTGATTACTCGTTTCCGAATCTACCCTGACTGCACCATACTTTTTCCAGGTACCTCCTCCATCTACATGAACCTTGACGGAATCACTGATTGCAGCATCCGAGCCATCTTGCAGTTGTATGGTGATCGTACCGGCCGATTCTGCCTTTGCCCAGATGGTGAAGTCGTATTGTTCATCTTTTTTGATGGACATGGCACAATGTTGATTGGTATCGGAAAAACCGCGATTTCGTATTGTAGCGCCATCCTGAACCGTCACATAGTAAGCATTTGCATCCGGGTCTTCGAGTTTGAAGTGTTCATTCAATCCACCTTCGTGATGTACATTCATTTTGCTGGTATCACCGGACCAGGCGAATAACGGATCCCGGTTCCGCCCCGTCGAACATCCGCATTCACCGGAGGTATGTGAATATGTATCAAATGCAAAAGATTCAAATGAACGGTTCTGGACCAGCTCGGCATAGATTCCGCCATCCGCCGCATTGTTAATGTCCTCGTAGAACAGACCGTACATGACCTCGCTAATATCAGCGACTTGCTGATCGCCGTGGATTGTTATGGTATAAGGCGGCAGATCCTCCGGCAATACGGATACGTCAAAACATTTACTTAGCGTGCTTTCACCTTTACTCATGATCGCATTCAAGCTTGCTTCCTGTGCCGAGGTAATGGGCTGCACTTCCCCATCATGCGACAGCACTTCTGGGTGATTGGACTGCCAGCGGACCTGCACTTTACCACCTAGCAAGTCAACAGGCAGCGAAATATTTTTCGTAATAATTGTGGTCGGAAATGATAAATATTTATCTCCTGCCAACGTAACAATCTCTTCATCGGTTAATGATTCACACATGACTTCGATGACTTCATCCATGGTTAATCCGGCCTGATATATCCGAAAATCAGACAGTGATCCGGCAAAATCAACGTCGGCTGCATACTGAGAGCGACCAATGTAATTCAGGCTGTAATTGGCCGAATCATTGAAGGAATCGAACCATCTGCGCAGCTTCGCATAATTACCACTAGACGTCTGACTGATGGACCCATCCGCTATTCTCTCTCCATTTACATAGACGATCGGGCCAGCACTGCTAAGCGTACCTCCCTGAGTACCAGCTACCGACAGAGCGATATGCATCCATTCCCCCGTTGCAAATCCTCGGCCCGGATCCACAACCAAATCCCCTTCTGCAGACATCGTTCCTCTCAGTTGTCTTGTCAAAAACAGATTGGGGCTCTGTTCTCCTTTTCCAAAGTCAAAAATGCGTTCCCACACATTGGAGCCCTTGTTCAGATGTACCCAGGCTGTAACAGTGATGCCTGTTTTATCGCTTACATGTTGAAATAGATCTGAAGGTAACTGCAGGTACGACGTTCCATTGTCCCCCCCTGCAAAAGTAGCTGCATTCCTCCCACTCACTTTCGCCATTGACGGCACGGAAAGACCTGCAGCAATGCCATCCTTGCCTTGGCCGGAGTAATCCTTACCGATGTTGCCCGCATCCTCAAATTTGTAGTGTGCAATGATATGATCCTGATAACTGCTCATTGTTATGCCTCCTATGTAAATCATCGATTAATTCACAAAAGCATGAATCATTAACAAATTTATAAATGTATTATATATTCGTTATAGTACTCATTTCGAATTGAATTTTCAACAAAAAACTTATAATCGGTGTTAAATTCAAAATAAATTTAAACTTTAGCTATTCATTTCGAATTTTTAACTCGTTTCAAAAACATGGTTTACAAAAATATAAATTAATTGATATTATAGCAAATGTAAGCGCTTGATTCGAGCAATAACAGAAAGGAGGACTGCACTACCACGTATATTCGCATAGATTTTTAACTTGTTTTATATTTTGTGAATGAAGAAAGGGGACACGTATGAAGCGTTATTTGGTCATTGCACTTAGTACGGCATTGCTCTCTGCACCAGCTCTTTCGCCAGTCTCCGCTTTGGCGGACAATACAGCCTCAACTGCTTTTAATTCGCAAAGTTCCACTATATTAAACAAAAATCAGCTGCCTGCGTTTAAGAACGTCTCCGTTCATGACCCTTCTGTCATCAAGGTAGATGACACCTACTATGTATTCGGCTCACATCTACAGGTGGCTAAGTCCAAAGATTTAATCAGCTGGGATTCCGTCGCTTCAGGCGTCACGGATGATAATCCCGTCGTTCCCAATGTAACCAAGGAATTCGCAGAAGCTCTGCAGTGGGCTCAGACGGATACGCTCTGGGCAGCCGATGTCATTCAACTGGCAGATGGCAAATTCTATATGTATTACAATGCCTGCAAAGGGGATTCCCCGCGGTCCGCCCTTGGCGTCGCCGTAGCGGACAACATTGAAGGCCCATACAAGGATCAGGGACTTTTGCTAAAATCAGGCATGTGGGATGAAATTAGTGAAGATGGCACCATCTATGATGCGACCAAGCATCCAAACGTGGTCGATCCGGATGTGTTTTATGATAAAGACGGCAAGCTATGGATGGTGTACGGATCTTATTCCGGAGGGATTTTCATTCTTGAAATGGATGAGACCACTGGCAAACCCCTGCCGAATCAAGGTTATGGCAAGAAGCTGACCGGAGGCAATCACAGCCGAATCGAAGCCCCTTATATGCTCTATAGTCCCGAAACCGATTATTATTATCTGTACTTGTCTTATGGCGGACTCGCGGCTGACGGTGGATATAACATTCGTGTTGCCCGCTCCAAAACACCGGACGGTCCCTTCTACGATGCTGAAGGCAACGATATGATTAAGGTTATGGCAGACAAGGATAAACCGTTGTTTGATGATGAATCCATTGAGCCATTTGGCGTAAAACTGCTCGGGAACTACCTGTTCGAGAGGCAGATCGGGGACCCCGGCACCGGCCAGGGGACAGGATATGTATCTCCAGGACACAACTCTGCTTATTATGATGAAGAGACCGGCAAGCACTTCCTCATCTTCCACTCCCGCTTTCCGAATCGCGGAGAAGAGCATGAGGTACGGGTTCATGAGATGCATATGAATTCCGAAGGATGGCCTGTCGTATCTCCTTACCGTTATGCAGGCATAGAGAGCGATTATGTTCAAGTGACCGAACAAAGTGCAGCCGGTTCATATAAGTGGGTTAATCACGGGAAGGATATCACAGCTGAGATCAAGTCCTCACAGATTGTTCAGTTTGCAGCAGACGGCCAGGTTACTGGTGCTGTAACAGGGACATGGAGCCTCTTGGAGGACAACAAGGTACGAATAACGTCCAACAATGTGGTATACGAAGGCGTCTTCACCCAGGAATGGGATGCTGAATCCCAGCAGAACGTGCTGACCTTCAGTGCTCTCTCTTCATCTGGTGTAGCGGTCTGGGGAAGTCAGATGAAAGCGATAAAGGATCAGGATGTGGTGCAGGCGGTGAAAAAGGATCTGACGCTTGGAAATACGGAGAATATTTTCTATGACCTCTCCCTTCCCACCACAGGTACACGGGATAGTCAGATCACATGGAAATCTTCTCTTCCCTCTGTCCTATCGGCTGACGGAGTAGTTAATCGGCCACGCAGCGGCAAAGGGGATGCCAAAGTAAAATTGACCGCAATCATTCGAAAAGGGACGGCCACCGCTACCAGAACGTTCAGCGTGATCGTGCCTGAACAGGCTGCTGGCCCACTGCTGGGCGAGTATACGTTTGATAACAAAAAACTCGCTAAAATCGCACAGGATTATAGTAAAAACGGTTATCATGGACAGTCCTTTAATGTAGTAGGCTCAGCAATTAGCAGCAAGAATCAGGCTGCTGCCTTTAACGGAAAAGACAGCTACATTCAACTGCCTGGACTCCTCACAGACACCACGGACTTTACGTTCAGTGCTTGGGTAAACTGGGATGGCGGCGGGGCTTGGCAGCGTATATTCGACTTCGGCAATGGTTTGACCAGACATATGTTCCTTACACCATCCCAACATAACGGTGCTCTGCAATTCACCATTCATGATCAGGGCCGGGATCAGAGTCTGATCTCGACTGAAGCACTGCCCATCAACCAATGGGTTCATGTGGCTGTTACATTGCAAGGAGATACGGGCACCATATATGTAAACGGCAAATCAGTCGTAAGCAGCTCTGAAATTACGTTTAATCCGAAGGATCTAAAAGCTGCGGAAGCCTATTTGGGCAAAAGTCGATATGCTGCCGATCCGTTCTATCAAGGCAAAATGGATCAGGTGAGAGTATATGACAAAGCGCTAAGCGCCAAAGAAATCCAACGTCAAGCAGAAATCAAACCTTGAACGGTTGGACTGGATTCCCCCTCATGATCTGAGTGAAATAGATAATTGCACATAAAGTAGCCGAGCTTGACTGGCTACTTTATTTTTTTGTTTCAAGGACATCTGAAAATAACTCCAAGCTGCAGACTCCCACCTACTATTTATCTACCCGGGTAATGAATAACCATGCTAAGTCGGTTCTCTGAAACTCCAGAGTTTAGATAACGATGCGGCTTGTCTGCTCGAAAGCGAATGGACTCCCCTTGTTTCACCGTAAACTCTTCTCCCCCGACATGAATTGTCATTTCCCCTTCAAAGACGGTAATAAACTCCTCAGTTCCATCAATGTGCGGCTCTGCACTCCATGAAGCTGCCTCATCCATCTCCAGGACATCCTCTTAATTTATAGTGCAATTTCAATGTTAAAATAAACAAAAAAACGTCCACTCATGTGCTGAGTAGACGCTGTAAGATGATTAGAAACCGGATTTCCACCAATGTTCCATCGGATAAATTCCGGTATGGATCTGCACCTTTTCTCCAATTTTCGGAGTTGCGATATTGATATGTGCATTACGTGCTGCCTGGGTAATTCGTTCAACTGGATCAGTCCAGGCATGGTAGGCTAAGGTGAATGCTCCCCAATGAATAGGAATGAGGAGCTTTCCTTTTACATCCAGATGGGCTTGTACGGTCTCTTCCGGCATCATATGTATGTTGGCCCACCGTTCGTCATATTGTCCACATTCCATCATCGTCAAGTCGAAGGGGCCATACTTGTCGCCGATTTCCTTGAAGTGAGGTCCGTACCCGCTGTCCCCACTAAAAAACACCTTTGTCTCGTGTCCCAAGATCACCCATGAGCACCATAGCGTGGAGTTACGATCGAATAATCCTCTCCCCGAAAAGTGCCTTGCAGGCGTGCATGCCAGTGTCAGACCCTTGAATTGAAGTTCATCCCACCAGCCATGCTCAGTAATTTTATCCGAAGGCACACCGATTTGAATCAAACGCCGACGTACGCCAAGCGGTACGATAAACCGTTCGGTTTTATTCATCAGCCTCCGAATCGAGGAATAATCCAGATGATCATAGTGATCATGAGATAAAATGATGGCATCCAGTGGCGGAAAATCTTCTGGCTGGGCTGGCAAATTAACATTGTAGCGCTTCGTCCCCACCCAGGATATCGGAGATGGACGGTTACCCAGCATGGGATCAAAAAGCAATCGGGTTCCTTCCATTTCAAGCAGAAATGCCGAATGTCCGAACCATGTCACTTGCGGATGATCATCAATGTTTACCGCTTCGATAAACTCACTTTTCACTATCGGTATATGACTCATAGGTCTTCGTTCCTGACCACTCTTAAGGGAATCCCGAAGCATGCTCAGCATAGCCTTCAAGCTCATATTCATCGATGTTGGAATCTGATTTTCGTATTTGGTCATCTTATTACCTTCTGTTCTTCATAATGGCTGGTTCACTATGAAATAATGGATTCATTCTCCTGGGATTGAAACTGCTCCAATGCGTGCTGAACTTCTGAAGCTGTAAGACCGTGCCGAAACAGATATTCCTGTATTCCCCTCACTTCTGCTTCATCACCAGCCTGAACGCCATTGATTTTACGGATCACCGCTTCTTCCATACCTTCTCGCTCGGATCCTGCAGGCTCACATAGCCAAAAATCAGTTCTTTTCACATGTCCCTTGTGGGTCCAGAGCAAATTTTCATAACGTATCACATCCCAATCCCGATAGCCAGACTGAATCTGCTCAAGTTCGCAATATAACATATCGTAGATCAGGTTGCACGGAATATGCCCGAAGTACTCTCGATACTGTCTCAGATTATATCCATCTATCCATTCGGTCAAGATAAAATGTCCTGGAGAGTAGGCATACAGTTTCGGGACATGACGGTTGCTTTGCATGGACATGATGGCTTCGCTCTCGAGTTCTCCACCGATCTTCCCACGCTTGGTGTACACTTTGAGGCAATACTCCTGTACTTTATAGACGACAGACTGTTTTCCCAGCAGCGAAGCCTGCATGTTCAGATGCCCGTTCCGTTCATAGCGCAATAGCATATCTTCCAGATGTGGTGGTAATGGTTGAATGATTTTCATAAAAGAGTTCTCCTTGATCGATTATCAGAGCTAAAACGTTTTCCACTTTGTGATGAATCTTACTTCACTTCACTATTATTGTCGCTAAACTAGACGTTGAACATATCCAATTTCGCCAGAACATGAACTATTTGCTTTCATATTTATATATGTGACTTTTGACGTACTGCAGCTGATCTTTTCCACTCTAATGGATGGAACCCGTTACATGTCAAGGTGTCAAAATATAAAAAACGATGTCCCCCAGCCGCACTGGAAGAACATCGTTTAATGTTGCGTGATATTGAATTAATGCATAGGGCCTTGTTGACCTTGTTGTGATCCAACCTTCACCCGTTTAACGAAGAAAGAGATCACCAGACCAATCACGGCAAGAACCAGTGCAAACACAAATGCGTTCTGTACCCCTGATGTGAAACCAGCGAGCTGGTTTTCCGGGCTCTCCGGGTTAGTTACATTGCTCAAGAAGCGAGTCTGACCCGCGCTCAGAATACTTACGGCAACCGCAGTACCGATCGCACCGGATACTTGCTGTAATGTATTCATGATCGCTGTACCGTGAGGGTAATACTCAGGCGGCAGCTGGTTCAAACCGTTCGTTTGAGCAGGCATCATAATCATGGAAATCCCGATCATCATGAACACATGCATCGTAATGATTGTTCCCAAAGCCGTTGTTGGCGTGATGCCAGTGTACATGAACAGTACAACAGCCACGATCGCCAGGCCAATGATAACGAGCCATTTGGGACCAAATTTATCAAACAAACGTCCCATAACCGGAGACAGGAATCCGTTCAGCAAGCTGCCCGGCAGCAATACCAGGCCTGCAGTCAGTGCTGTAACAGCCATACCTTGCTGCAGATACATTGGAAGGATCAGCATTGATGACAACATCATCATCATACAGATGAAGATCAGAATCAAGCCGATCGTAAACATTGGATATTTGAAAGCGCGCAGATCCATCATTGGCTGCTTCATCCGCAACTGACGGATGCTGAACAGCAGCAGGGACAATACTCCGACAACCAGAGTAATTACCACAACAGGGCTGGTCCAGCCTCCGCCTGTTTCCCCATGTCCTCCCGCGCTGCTGAATCCATATACAATCCCGCCAAAACCGAGGGTAGACAATATAATGGAGATTACATCAATTTTCGGCTTGGTCAGTTTTGAAATGTTCGGCAAGAACAGCAGACCACACACCAGCGAGATAATGAAGAACGGCAAGGAAATCCAGAAAATCCAGTGCCAGCTCAGATTAGCCAAAATCAATCCGGAAATACTCGGACCACTCGCTGGAGCAAACATGATTACGAGACCGATCAATCCCATGGCAGCACCACGTTTTTCAATCGGGAAAATAACCAAAATCGTGTTAAACATCAAAGGCAGCAACAGAGCTGTACCTACAGCCTGCAGTACCCTTGCAACCAAAAGCAGTTCAAAACTTGGTGCGATTGCAGCAACAAGGGTTCCCGCAATCGAAAATATCAGAGACGTTGTAAACAACTGTCTTGTTGTAAACCATTGTAATAACATACCGGAAACCGGCACCAAAATACCCAGTACGAGCAGATAACCTGTCGTCAACCATTGAATCGTTGTAGGTCCAACTTCAAGCAGGGTCATCAGCGGCGTCAGTGCCACATTAAGCGCTGTTTCACCGAACAGGCCGATGAATCCGCTCAACAGCATCGCGAATAATATGGGCAGTACCTTATATTGCTTTGTTTCTTCTTGGTCCTGTACAGAACCAGCCTTCATGGAAACCTCCACGATCCATCCTCCTCAAACATTATAACTGTTTCTCTCTTTGTGCAGACTTATTGAATCCCTCTGGCATTCTTAGCCACACTTGACAAATAATCAGCAGCCGTCAGCAGAGGCTGTTTATCCTGATTGGTCAGACTGATAATCAGTGCTCCCTCCATTAAAGAGATGACCAAAAGACCCGTTTCTCGTGCTTTCTCCTCACCAACGCCCTCCATCATCAGATGTTTCGTAATGATGTTCTGCCAATTGGCGAATACACCCTGGCATGCCACACGCAGTTGATGACTGATACAGGAAGTCTCCACGGCTGCCCAAAAGCTGAATGGCAGAAACCCCGTGAAACCAGCCGCTTCCGTTTCATCAGCCATGTCATGAATAAATCTCTGGATGGCATCTCCTGTGGTCTCATGGGCTGCGAAGGTATCCTCGAATTTCTGCATGATGTGTTCATTGGCTTTCTGGATGCACTCGTGAGCGAGCTCTTCCTTGCCGTGCGGAAAATAATGATATAACGATCCTTTTGGCGTACTGCTCTCCTTAATAATCTGATTAAGACCGGTCGCATGATATCCTTGTGAAAAAAACAGTCTGGCTGCTGTGCTGACAATTTGTTCTTTAGCATTAGACTTTTCACTCAATGGAGCCACTTCCTTAATCTGAATTATAACAATCGGTCTACATAATTAAACCCGTTTCCAGAAGTACTGTCAACAACTTTATCAAAGAAATGTTATGGAAACGCTAACAGTTTGTTGTCTTCATATTAAAAGAAGCGAAGACACTGGTTATCGGCAAAGAATATAAAAAGACGGCTCTTTGGTCATAACCCTGTCAAGTAGACAGTACAAAAAAAAGACAAGATTTAAGCTGCGGCCGTTTCCCGGTATTCTACCGGGGAACGGTCGTTTAGTTTTTTCTGAAATCGGTTTTGGTTGTAAAACAGTATGTATTCATTCACTTGCTGCTCAACCTCTGCTTTGTTTGCCGCCTTATTCAAATAAATTTTCTCCGTCTTCAAATGAGAGAAAAAAGATTCAACACAGGCATTATCTAAGCAATTTCCACGCCTGGAGTGACTGCCTAGCATGCCAAGCTGGTTTAGTTTACGGTTAAATGGCTTCGACGTATATTGAAATCCTTGATCTGAGTGTAGGATTACGCCATTCAGATCCACGTGCTGACGGAGTCTATCCAGCGTGTCATGAACTAAAGCAAGGTCATTTCGTTCAGAAAGATGCCACGCTACAATTTCGTTATTGTATAAATCCTGAATAACAGACAGATACACAAAGTGTTCTCCAGCACGAATATAGGTAATGTCCGTAACCAGCTTCGTTCGTGGTGTATCCGCCTGAAACTGACGCTCCAGCCGATTTGGGTTTACCACAGAGGCTTGTTTTCCAAAGAATCGACGCTTTTTTCGAATGACAGAACAGATGCCTAATTGTTTCATTAATCGGTACACCTTTTTGTGGTTGACTCGAAGGCCTTCCCGTCGTAAAGCAACGGTCATTCGAAGATAGCCAAAGTAAGGATGCACGCGATGAATGGCAAGCAAATGGGATTCTAGTTCATGTTCTTTGTGTCTACGCTCTTTTGCGGCTGCTATGCTTTTTCTCCACTTGTAATAACCCGAGCGGGAAACCGCAGCTAACTTCAAGAGCCAAGCCAGACCATGGCGTGCTCTCAGGTCCTCAATGATTTGAAATCTGGCTGCTTTACTCGTCACTCCTTGTGTAGATTTGGATATTGCTTTTTTAAGTATTCAATCTCCGCCCGCAAATACGCCATCTCTTCTTCCATACTGGAAAACTTGGTTCTAGGGCGTCCCCGTTTGGGTGTAGCAGGTTCTAGACTCATTCCCTGTTTCGCTTTGGCTGCCCACACTTGTACCTGAGATTTATTTTGAATATCTAAACGCGTCGCTACTTCACGTATACTCATATGTTCTTCGTTGACCAGCCGGACGGCCTCCAATTTCAACTCCAAGGAGTACCGCCGGTATGTTTGTCCTTTTTTAGCCATGAAAAAATCCCCTTCGTTTACATGATTAAGTTCATCTTAACAGATGTCTTTTTTCTCATGTCTACTAAAAGGGGATAATACCACTTCGCCGCCTTGATTCTAATACGTTTCCTCGTACTCGATCCTGAAAAAATCAACATTCCGTTTACCTGGCCACACGTTTTCATAGAAAACCAATCTGATCTACTCTACTATCTACATTTATAACTTTCCTGAATGATCCCAGGCCTCGGCGTTCAGCTCACTATTAATGCTAACCGCCGCGAGCGCGCCTAACGAAGCTGCAGTAATCGCCTGATATATTTCCGATGCAGCATCTCCTGAACTAAAGACACCTGGTACGGACGTTTTGGCCAACTCATCTACCTTAATTGTCCCCGACTCCGTTACCTCACACCCCAGCGTTTGAGCCAGGTGCGAACCGATGACAAGCTTGGGTGCGAAGAAAATGCCTGTACACTCCACAGTATTTCCATCCTCGAGCACAATCTGCCTAACCATTCCTTCCTCTGATTCAATGGATTGGATCGGCGTGTCCAATACAGACACCTGATGCTGCTTCAACTCCTCCCGCTGTTCTTCCGTCATTCCAGTTCCGTTCGTTAGTATGGTGAATTCGTTCGTCCAACCCGATATGACTTTGGCCATGTGTACGGCTTTATCCCCACTCACAATGATGCCAAGGGGTTGATCCCTCAACTCCCAGCCGTCACAGTATGGGCATACAAAGGCACTCTTGCCATATACCGCGGACAGTCCGGTAATGTCGAGAGGCTGGTCTTTTTTTCCGACTGCAAAAAGAAGCTTCCGGCCTCTTACGATCTTTCCTTCTACCGTAGTTACTTCAAATGAACCTTCCGTTCCTGCGACCGCAGCGGCCGTGTCCTCCATGATATGTACAGATGGATAGGCTCGGATCTGCTCTTTGGCAATTTGGCGGAATTCACTAGGCGTTGCTCCGTCTCTTGTCAAGAAACCATGAGTTTCACGAGTCACCTTATTACGAGGTCGCCCTTCATCGATAACAACAACCTCTTTTCTGGCTCTTCCGAGGACCAGTGCAGCATTCAGACCGGATGGTCCCCCGCCTATAATAATTACATCTACTGTTTTATTCATTTTAAACACCCTTTCCAGATACTTAAAGTCCTTAATTGATCCAAAAAAAGATTCTCTTCTTCACAGCCTATGGATTAAAACAGTAAACCCTGACAATAACAACCAGATAGGCTATAATAAAGAGAATGAAATTAAAATCAATTAAAGATCCTTGATATCTACAATAGACCCTTAATTTCAAAAATGCAAGTATAATTTTCTCATTTATTATGATATCTTTGTTTTTTTCATGAATTCTGTAGCACAGAAATTCAATTTTAACAATTAAAAAAAACCTTGTTTTTAAATTGTTCACAATCAATTGACAGTATTTTTAAACAAAAACGTGTTTTAATTCACATAGTAAACTAAATGCTATAATAAGGGCACGAGATATATAAGTATAGATATAGGAAGTGAGCATTTGAAAACACTGAATAAGGGGTCTCAACCCAAAATTGAACTAGAGTATAGCTCCATTCCGAAAGTATTCTTTGATACGATTAAAGTCGGAATCATCAAGTCCAATCTGATTGCCATGCTTGCCGGTTTGTGTCTGGCATTGTATGTATTTGATGCCTCATTCATAGCCAACATTGTGCCGATCATACTGTCTGTCATTGGCTCCTCCCTGATCATTGGGGCTGCTGGTGTGTTCAACAACTTGTACGACCGGGATATTGACGCGATTATGGAACGTACAAGAACACGTCCGACCGTTACGGGTCAAGTTGATACCAAGTCCGGACTTATTCTGGGGATCACGATTACGGTGCTCGGGGGCATTCTACTGTATATTGCTTCACCTTCAGCAGCCGTATTTGGTATCCTGGGATTGTTGCTTTATGTCTTCCCATATACCATGTGGACCAAACGTACAACAATATATAATACGGAAGTAGGCAGCTTGTCCGGTGCCGTTCCACCACTGATTGGTTGGGCAGCAATCTCACCGGAACTTGGACATTTCGAAATCTGGGCTTTGGTTGTTACCATGCTCTTGTGGCAAATGCCTCACTTCTACGGTATTGCCATCCGCAGATTTGACGAATATAAGGCAGCTGGTGTCCCAATGCTTCCTGTAGTCAAAGGAATCAGACGTACGTATATTCAAACGAATGTGTATCTGGTATTGTTATTGCTTTCCAGCTTTTTATTCTGGCCGCTTAGCCCGTTAGTGGCGATTGTTGCTTTCTTGGTCAGCTTGGCATGGCTCATTCTTAGCGTGGCAACATTTGATCGGAACCAAACCAAGAAATGGTCACATAAAATGTTTATTTTCTCCATCAATCACATTACGATTGTATTCCTGGTGATCATCGCTTATTCCCTGATTGCACAGCTGCTCAGATAAAGAATTGCAGCAATCTTGAATACAAACAAGCCGTACAGACTAACTCATGCAAAGAGTTAACTGTACGGCTTTTTATATGTTGTTAATCTAATCTTATCCCACTTTCACAGGCGCTTGTTCTCCCTGCCAGAGCAATTGCATTTCTTCACTGGTCGCAAGAAGCTCGCTCAAGCTTCCTTCGGCTTCAATACGGCCATCTTTTAATACGATAATATGATCTGCCTTGGAAAGTGCTGCTCGCCGGTGTGAAACGGCAATACATGTCACATGCTGCTCGTTGGATAACCCTTCCCAGACCTGCTTCTCGGTCTCCACATCCAGGGCACTCGATAGATCATCGAAGATGTACAGATCCGCTTCAGTCATTAGCATCCGTGCCGTGGCTGCACGCTGTATCTGTCCACCTGACAGCATGACACCCCTCGGACCAACGGAGGTTTCCAATCCTTGATCAAGGTGTTCAATATCCTTTTTCATTACAGCCAGGCGAATGGCACGTGTGAGCGATTCGCCTACTCTACCCTTTTTGCCTTGCACAATGTTCTCCTTCAATGTATCACTGAACAATCGAGGGACCTGGGGCGTGTAAGCCGCACGAGGCGGCATCAAGAATGTTGCTGGATCTACCTCTTCCCCGTTCCACCGAATACGCCCCTCCTGTTTCGGCAATAATCCAAGGAGCGTCCTCACCAGTGTAGATTTTCCCGATCCGATTCGTCCGGTAATCACAATAAATTGTCCACGTTTCAGTCGGAGGTTAATATTCTGAATACCTTTTGAAGAATTAGGATAATGGTATGTCAGATTGCTGACTTCCAGCTCCTTAAGTTTATCGTCCTTTTCTCTCTGCAGTTCAACTGGTTCCGGCGGATCCTCATACAGGTAGATCTCTCTCGATTCGATGATGCAATCTTCTTCACCAGGACGAAACAGCTTGCGCATGCGGTCAAAGGAGACCTTCAGTCGTTTGTGCTGGAATACCATGTACCCGAATAAGGAAATGCTAAAGCCTATGTTCGCAAGATACGATGTAAACAAGGCAAAGTCACCTACAGTGAATTGTCCGGTTCTCATTTCGGCTGCACACATCAGCAGGATTAATCCTGTACAAATGCTGAGCACATGCTGATTCAGGGATCTCATCCACTGTTTGAACAGATTATCCCTTAAGGCTGCTTGACGACGATCCTCATTGAGTCGATTGAACCGGGCTGAAACGTGCTGCTCGGCCTGCCCCAGTTTCAAAGCCTGCACGGCACCAAACGTTTCCGCTATAAAACTTGTAATCCGCCCTGTCGCTTCCCGATTGGTCTGGGCGTATTTACGTGCGCGATTGCCTGACAGATTGTTCAGCAGCGTAACGACAAGTAATGGCATGACGGCGACCAGTGTGATTTTCCAGTTGATATTTGCTATAATGACGATGGATACAATTGCAAACACGAGCCTTCCCCAGAAGTCTACCCAGGACTCAACATACTCGACAACTTCGTCCACATCATCACGAAAGCGACTCATCGCTTCTCCAGGTGAAGCGGGAAGATTACGTCCAGGCCAGCGCATAATGCCAGCCAGCATATTGGTACGAAGAATGGCCTGAATGTGAAAGACATATGTAATCCACGCATAGAAAGCGGCAAAGAACGTGCCTACTCTGGCTACTCTTACTAGCGCAATGAATATTAGCGGCACTGCCAGCCATAAGTAATCACTAGAGCCAATCGTCACTCGATCAAAAAACCACTGCATCCCAATACCAATAGCTAATGGCAAGGAATGAAACAAGCACCACAACAAACCGTTAATGATAAATAATACCGTCCTAAATCGAAACAGCCGTCCAATAAATCCTGCCACATTCATGCAAGTTCCTCCTCTCTGCCTGTCATTCGCAGCCGTGCATAATGAGAATTCGGATTGTTCGCCAGGTCTTCCCTCGCACCGAATTCCAATATCCGGCCATCCCCCAGTACCATGATCTGATCAACCTGTTCAAGCGTAGCCAGACGATGAGCAATAATAATTCCCGTACATTGCTGCATCAACTGGTTGACAGCCGACTGGAGCAAGTGTTCCGTAGCCGCATCCAGACGTGAGGACGGTTCATCCAGAATGACCAAACTCGGCTCGGTCAGAAACACCCGGGTTAAAGCAAATAATTGCGCTTCCCCAGCGGACAAGGATGAACCACCCGCTGTCAAATGGGTATCCAGCCCATTTGGCTGGGTATCAATCCATTGACGCAGACCCAGTCGATCCGTCGTTTCCAGGATCATGTCATCGGGCATCTCCTGATTGAACAGTGTCAGGTTATCCCGAAGTGTACCATCGAACAGCTGAACATCCTGCGTAACCATGCCCACCCGTCTGTACAGTGCCTTCAAGCTGAGCTTGGAAATATCCATACCACCAACGCGGATAACACCCTGGTCCAGATTATATAAACGAAGCAGCACCCGGCTCAGGCTAGACTTTCCGCTGCCTGTTCGACCAATAATTCCAAGCCTTTGACCAGGCTCAATCTTAAAATGAATATCCTGCAAAACAGGCTTATCGTTGTTATAGCTGAAGTGCACATGATCAAATTCCAGACCAAGCGCTCCATTCGGAAGCTGTTCCTGGTCTCCGTCTTTGATTTCACTGCTCAGGGCAAGCAATTCCCTGGAACGAAGCATACCGGATTTCGCTTTTTGAAACTCCTGCACCTGATCTCCAAGCATCTCAATCGGATCATTCAGCATCTGGGTATATTGATAGATCAGAAACAAGGTTCCGATGCTAATCGCCCCTTGCATAAAATAATGAACGCCCAGCAAAAGGACCACTGTAACAGCAATGGCGAATAAAATGACGGTGGTATTCCACGGAATTACGCGGAGCATCCAGGCTCTCCGGCCTTTCAGGAATACCGTGCGCATTAATTTGTAGAAACGGCTCATGACATACGGCACGTGCCCGTTCGCCTGTACATCCTCAATTCCGGCAATCCGTTCTTCGATCATGCCGAACAGGGATGCACTTGCTTCTCGCTCATTTTTGGAGGATTGTACGCCCAAATTACGGATAAATACCATAAATAAAATCGATAATAACGTAAACACGGTCATGACGATTGCAATAGGTAAATTCACCGTGAACATAAAACCGAGTATCCCGGCAAGCAATACAAAACTCCCGATGACCTGAACAATAAACATGGCGAAAAAGTTGGAAATGCTCGTTACATCTCCATCCACACGTTCAATCATTTCCCCGGGTGTTTTTACATTGTGAAAACGCATATCCAGTTTCAGACAATGTTTAAGCAGGTCTCCCCGCAGCTGATTGGTTGCGCGCCATGACACATCATTGCCAAAATAACTGACTGCCACCGTAATCAACTGATTACATACAGCAACGACCAGAAAGAGGGCTGCGAGCTGAATCAGATTTGTGAGCATTCCACCGCTAGCGGCTGTATCAATAAACCGCTGGATGATCTGCGGATTCAGCAGCTGCAAACCGGTAGAAGTCAGCAGCATTACCACCAGCAGTGCGAGTCGCCCTTTTACAGGCTTCAGATAACTGAAGAGCCAGGTCATGGATCTTTTTTCTTGTTTGGGCATGCTGCCCACCCCTTTACGTCTATTTAAATACTATTCAATTAACTTCATTATGCCTTTCATGTCGTATAGCTAAGACGAATCATGCAGAACAACATGAAATACCATCTCTTGCACCCAAACTTCAAAATTGACTTGTAGTTTTACCATCTTGTATTCTCCCAACCCTTCTGGCAATCTTCCCGGAACCTTTGAACCCATTGTTCGGATATCTCATCTGCGATAGGGTCAAAAGCCGGGGGCGCAACGGTAACGTCAGCAGACGAAACATCCAAGTACTCCAGTACCTTTCGGACGGTCCCCTCGTAATTTTGTACGAAATCCTCATATACAATCGTCAAAGGGACGATGCCCGACTCCGAAAGGAAATCCTCGATGGCAGCTTCACACATACTGCTCTCAACAAGCAAATGTTTAATGGCATCAAAATGGTATTGATCTGCAATATCTTTCTCTTCAGCCTGAGCACCATGCTGACGATGCCACTCACCTGAAACAATAGCCCGCCACCAAGACACTGCCAGTCTCACTTTGTTTCTGCGTGTCATGTAAATATGCTTCGTACAGTTGGGGAAACCTGTACTCCATACTTCCGCCCTCGGCGTTTCGGATGGCAGCTGATAAAGTTTGCGAATGGCATCGATCCAGTGCTGTTCAAAATTAATTTTGATGCCGAATACCCCATTAGGTGTTGTACCCATCTCCCAGATTTGCTCCAGATCTGCACGCTTCAATGTTTCCGGGCTCTTATGCTGGAAATGCAGCCATTCACCAGGTTTACCTGCTACGCCTGTTGAACTTAAAGCTTCACTGAGCAGTGTACTGCCTGTGCGTTGGGAAAACCAAATCGTATAGCTTTGAGAAGGTTTATTCATACCTTTACCACCTTTCTTCCCTTAGGATATAAAATGAATTGAAGCCCAGATATCTAAAGATCTCCTTTCCATGTGAACCGATTGGTGGGATGCATGCAAAAAAGCCATAGATGAACTAATGTTCATCTACAGCTTTGTATCAACAAGAGAACCATATGAAATCAAAATCGTTTCCGGATTTCTCCTCTGCATCGCAAAATGAATAGTGTCCACGACAGGGGCTGCACAAGCACGACTGTCTACACACTGACATTCATCCTAAGATCGTATCTATGCTCATGCTTATTCAGTTATTGAATGTAAATCCCATATTGGCATGAACATATTCATCTACCCACCCGTTACACATATTTGTTATTATTGTATGCACTCCACCACATTACGTCAAGAACATTTTGTCTTAATTGTTATTTCTTACATGTTGATCATCATATGCGGTAAGCTTAACGATCATACCCCAGATTAGGAATGGTTCTGTAGGCAAACTTCATTTGATTGACTTTCCATACACCTTCACGGTGTACAAGTTCAATGTTTCGATCATAGACGTAGTGTGATTCACCTGTTAGCGTATTCCCAAGAACGAACGATTGAGATAATGTTCCTGTTGTAGAACTTGTATAATAAACGGAGTTCTCAGGAACATCATACTGAATCCATTCATTTTGCAGCTCCTGCCCTCCAACAATGGAACCGATCAACTTCTCTGTAAAATAGGGTTTGAAATACGTCTGTACATGTTTAATCTCAGACAGCTTGGACGTTTCGTTCAATTTTTCCGACAATAATTTAACCTGGCATGGCTTATTTTCAGAGAATTGGTTATTCGGGATTCATCACGCTGGACATGCACAACTACCGTCTGACCATTTGACCTTATTGTTGCCTGCTTGTTCTCACCATCCCAGGTCAGCTTGGCTCCAAAAACCTGACTGACAAATTTCAAGGGAACATACGTCACGCCTCCAATTAATAGCACGGGCGAATCCATCGTTATTATCGTGTCATTTACACGCGCATTTTTGAAGTTAACAGCCAGCAAAATCTCTTTCTCTTTTGTGTGAATCTGTATATATCTATCTTCCGGATACCACTTTATATCCCCCCCTAGATTGCTGGATACAACTCTTAAAGGGATCAGAACCCGATTATTGGACAGTACTCCATCCTCAACCTCTACAATAGCTTCTTCTTCAGCAAAGGTCGGTGCATTAAATGAGGCAATCATCAAGATCGCCAGCAATGATATAACCCATTTTTTTAATTTCATGTGACATCCTCCCAAGGAACAAATAACGTAACCATTCTTTCTGGAAAAGTTAACGTTATCTGACCATTGAAAGTTGGAACTTCACATAAAAAAACGCTGGATAGGATGCCAAAAAACCGCTCCCTTATCTAGGATAAGCAGCGGCTCTATTGCCCATCAGGTGCTGACTCGTTCAGAAATGATCCTTTTTACGAGGTCAATGATGGATCTGTTTCTTGTGATAATACCTCTCCATCACTTGCATGATGGACTCGCTCTTTATAGGTTTGCTTACATAATCATCCATGCCCGCCTTCAAGCATCTATCCCTATCGCCCCGGACGGCATTTGCCGTAACCGCAACAATATATGGACATGCTTCGGGGTCCGAAAGTTCCTTAATCGCTCTGGTGGCTTCAAATCCGTCAAGCCGCGGCATATGCACATCCATAAAAACAATATCGTATGCACTACGTTTGACCTTCTCAACAGCCTCCACACCATCTGCTACACGATCTACAAAATGTCCCTTTTTCTCAACCATCCGGCTAAGGACAAGCAAATTAACCTCATTGTCTTCGGCAATGAGAATGCGCAGAGGTGTACTTCTGTTCTTTTTCTGCTGTTGATCAAACTGGCTGCTACCTTCATCATTATTTAATTTGAAGGAAGCCGTAAATATAAATGTTGTACCAGGTTCATCCGATTCCTCGATCCAGATATCGCCCTGCATGAGCTCTACCAGCTTCTTACTGATGGCTAACCCCAGACCAGTCCCTTGAGGTTTACGGGTCATAAAGTTCTCTAACTGGTAGAAGGGCTCAAACAATTGCTGTCTTTTCTCAACAGGAATCCCTATGCCCGAATCCTTCACCTTAAATTGCAGAAGGATGTTATTGCTGCACTGCTCCTTAACTCCGACTTCAATTGCCACACTACCTTCTGGCGTAAATTTGACCGCATTGCCGATAATGTTGGTAAGTACTTGTTTCAAACGGTAAGCATCGCCATAGAGCGGAGTCGGTATGGCCTCATCCAGACGTAAACGAATATCCAGCTCCTTTTCACGAGCCAGTGGTTTCACAATTTGCACGGTTTCTGTCACGATTTCCCCAACATCAAAAGGATCATCGACCAGATCCGTTTTACCTGACTCTATTTTCGAGAAATCCAGGATATCATTAATGATGGCCAGTAAGGAATCTCCACTCTTCTGAATAATTTGAATATATTCCTTTTGCTCCTCACTAAGTCCCGGCGTATCCAGAAGCAGATCTGTCATCCCGATAACACCGTTCATGGGTGTGCGAATTTCATGGCTCATCATTGCCAAAAATTCACTTTTGGCCTTGTTCATTCTCTCGGCAGTCTCTTTGGCCACAAGCAGCTTCTTCTGTTCCGTAATATCCTTCGCAATCAGATAGAATCCGACATTGGTCTTGTTGATGATGATCGGAGCAAGTGTAGCTAACACTTCTGTCTCAGTACCATCCGTGTGACGAACGGCGTTAATTTCCTTCTCAGCCAATTCGTAATTGCTGCGCAGGATCATTCCCAGATTGACAGCTCCGATGAATCTGCTAATGCTCGTGCCGATCATGTCCGACACAGGACAACCTGTCATTTTCACCGCTACAGGGTTCGCATTCATGATGTTGCCGTCCATGTTAAACGAGATAATGGCGTCATGATTATATTTCTTAAGTGAAGTGTAACGTTCCACGGATTCCTGCAGTTTAAATTCAATAAGTTTCCGTTCAGTGATGTCCTGCAAAGTTCCGTTCAATTGTATTGGCTGTTGGTGTTCATCAAACGTAATCAGCCCGCGCAAATGGAGATATTTCTCACTCCCATCAGAACGGATATGTTTGTATTCGAAATCAAGCGGTTCTCCTTGCTTCGTCTCTCTGATTTTTTCTTGCAAGGATGCTGCATCGGCGGGATTCATCACCCGAAGAACATCCCTTGCCCGGTAGCGTTTGTGTGTGCGCTCAAGCTCGAAAATTTCAAGCACCTGATCTGAAGTGGCGATTTGGTCATTGACCATATCCCATTCCCAACTACCAATCATCGCAATACGTTCAGCCTCTGCACTGATCTCTTCATGTTTCTTTCGCTCAGATATGTCTCGTCCAATGGTAAGTATCTGCCGTTCCTGCTCGGCATCCCCAATAATCTTGTATGTGGTCTCAAACCATAGATAATGTCCATCTTTATGACGAACTCTGATATTCAGCATATTTCCGGTAGTCAAGTCCATCTGTGAGATCTGTTCCAGATCAAACGGATGAAAATAGTCATTGTTATTCTGGCCGATAATGTCTTCTGGAGAGTAACCCAGCAGATCGCGAACCGAAGGTGAGCAGAACCGACAAACTCCATCAAGATTGGCAATGTAGATAATCTCCTGTGCATTATCCGAAATCAGTTTGAACATCTCTTCACTGTGCAGCAGTTTTTGTTCGGACACCTTACGATCTGTTATATCTACAATATGACAAATGAAATATAGCGGCTCATCTGTACTTTCATCCCGGGCCAAGGAAATATGCAATGAAATCCAGAGTACGTCCCCATTTTTTTGGATGTAGCGCTTTTCGTACGTATACTCTTTCGATCTGCCTTCAAACAAATCACAAGCATAGACTACATCCTGCGGACAGTCGTTCGGATGTGTAATATCCTGGTAGCTGAGATTCATGAGTTCATCACTGGTATAGCCCATCATGCTGCAAAATGCAGGGTTTACTTTTAACCATTGACCTGACGGAGCGACGAGTGCAATTCCAATAGGTGCTTGATTATAAATCTGCTCGAACAATTCGTGATGGTCGACCTTTTGAACCTGCATTTTAAGATCTCCTTTTGAAATATATACTCAAGTAATGGGTTGTCGAAATTTCAAATTATCGCTTTTAACTTGTCCGTCTCGAAAAGGAATAATCGTTTTAAAACCATAATAACTGCTTAGTACCCATTATTATAGGGATTGAAACAGCTCTTTCCAAATGATTTGTGTCTTTTAAACGGAAACAAGGCCTGGATTCCATCAACATGGAAGTCCCGACCTTTGTCGCTTATGTTCATTATAAGTCATATGGTGCTCGAAATCGCGAGTAAAATCTGTCAGCGCTCACGACCAACAATGTAATCCAACAAATGTTTCAAAAAAGGGATGTGCTTCGGCATTTCGGCAAGTGCATCCGTTGCGAGACAATAATGTTCCCACATTGCTTTTTTCGCTCCATCCTCCCCAAGGATGGAAACGAAGGTTGAATTGTTGTTGCGGACATCCTGCCCGGCTGGTTTACCAAGCACCAAGTCATTCCCTTCCAGATCCAGCAGATCATCCTTGATTTGAAAAGCGATACCCGCATGATAGGCAAATGCCTTCAAGGAGGAAATTTCAGAATCCTTAACCTGTGCCAGAATAGCAGGCATCACCAGCGCGGCTTCAAAGGCAATGCCTGTTTTGTAGAAGCAGATCGTGTTCAGCTGATCCAACGTCAGCGCTTTTCCTTTAGAGTTGAGGTCCATCGCCTGCCCCATACACATGTCTTCTGCTTTTTCAGCCGAATATCGGATCAAGGTTAGCACCGTTGAAGCATCGAATTGACTAAGCGAGGATTGTTCTCCAATGGCTTTCTGGATCAGAAAGAGGCCTGTTAATTCAGCTGTGGCGCTGTTATGCACCTGATGCAAGGTTGAACGGCCGCGCCTGGTTGAAGCATTATCCTGCGTTGGCAGATCATCAAAAATGAGGGAAGCGGTATGCATATACTCCAGTGACCTTAACAGCGGAACGATCGATGCTTCTGACAGCCCATACTCTCGCACACCCATTACCCAGGTTAAAATCGGCCTCAGCCGTTTGCCGCTTCCCTGCAGGCTATAATTGGCTGCATCAATCAGCGTTTCCTTCATTTCTAGAATTGTATTTGGTTTGGAGATTTGAACTTCCATGTTAATCCGTTCACGAACGTTTCGAACCGTTTGAAGAAAATCTTCTTTTTCCTTTTTGTCATTCTTCAGATGGACAACAACCTGATCCCTGAGCAATTTATCGAGAAAGTCCACGTCATCCGCTTTTTGAACCATTCGTTGAATGAGATCGTTAAATTCAGGCTGACCCGAAGCAAAGATGTCCATAATTTCATTATATTTCGCTGGTCCCAGTCGTTCCCTGCTGCGTTTGAGGCCATTGATCGCACGATCCAATATGACCTCACGAGTCTTGGCATCCGAGTCATACACACTGTGGATCAAATGAGAGATTACAGTCCAATAGAGCTCATATGGATTAATTAAGTCAGGACGCAGATCCCGGTATTTCAAATAATACGTGTACGGAGTCACTGCCCCCTCTTCCAAATCATCAAACATATCTGCAAAATCATCGGCCAGTTGATTGTAAATTCCATAATAGAACGTGCGGAGATCAAAGCCTTCATCCTCCGAAGCGCTTAGGACGGAACGAACAATCAGCCTGGATGAAGATGACTTGATAATAATCGGGATATAGAGCTCTTCATTGGTATAACTCACATTGGCAAGTTTCTTCGCCCGGTCCAGCTCTTGGGATTGAAAAAACACATAGGATTGCTCGAAAAAGGTCCGCTGCATCTCAGGTCGCTGATAATTCTTGATGTATTCAAATGCCTCACGCAGCTCTGAATGAACATAGCGAATGACTTCCTCATTGTCTCCGTTCCACTCGCCAATGTCAGGTACAATTCCTGTAAGCAGCGCCTTTCGAATCAGGAGGGAATACTGTTCTTTCTCTTGGGAAGTCAGGGCCTGTGAATCCAACAGATCGTCTATAAATGGATAGGTTAACCCGTATGAATACCCCAATCTGATAGCTGCATCAAATCTCTTCGAACGTTCCGGAATGGGTGTCGTTTCATCCAATTCATCATTCACATGCAGGACAACGCCAAGAATGATCTTAATCAGCTTGCGTTGTGCCTGCTCTGCGTCCAGCTCCTTCGGAATATTTGAAGCGACGTTTTCAAGTTTCTGTATCAGCCAGATTACGGCAGTCTCCACGTTTTCCTTCTGAGCCCAGCGATACAATGCCGCCAGGCTGATAAAATCGGGCTGGCCCTGTCGTTTCGCTCCATCCGCACGCATGAAGTATTTCTTGGTATCCTGCACAACCCGCTGAATACGAGCCTGCGTTTCGGGAGTATCCAGCGCCTTGCCCAGATCTCTCATATAAATATAGGAAATACTGCGATCGAGGTACTCATCCAGTTTACCGGTCACGTTCAACCAGTGGATATATCTATATACATCCCGGGAATCGGGTTTTCTTGAAGTTCGTGATATCCAGGGTAACCATGAGAATCGCTGAATATGTTTCTTTTGCCATAGATGAAAATCCTGCTTTAGAACCGTTGTATATGTGTTATTTATTAGCTGGTTATGAAGGGAAGCAAAGTACTGGGCTGCCTTATGCTCGGCTAACTCATATCCTGCTTCGGCATGATCTATAAGTGCGTTATTCATAGGATGGATACCTCAACTTCTATTAATGTTAAACATGTATCCATGAGAGGAGATTGAGGATGCTCCATGGACGAAAACTGTTGTGAATTCATGCTGTATCAAATTCGCCAGCTCATGTTCATAACCTTTATACGGCGCTTGAACCGTTTGGTTACGTAATCGTCATGGACAATCCACTGATCCTTGTTTTTATAGAATAGAAGCCCACACTTTAACGGCAGTAACGGCAATAAGAACAATTAAACCATAGCGAAGCACATTCACATTAATCATTGAACTGACCCTCGAGCCGAGTGATGCCCCTATCAGACTCCCTATAACGGTGTAGATGACTGGCTCAATCGGAATGCTTCCACCACTGACTTTCCCGATGACTCCACCAATCGCGGATATAAACACGATGGCCAGGGACGAGGCGATCGTCGTTCTCGTAGGAATACGAAGCACCGTCAGCATGATCGGAATCAGAATAAAAGCACCGCCTGCGCCAACAATTCCCGATACAACGCCCACGGCCAGAGCCGAACCTGCCGCAATCCATCGGTTAAATTCCACAACATCTGAAGCATCGTCTGTACCTCTTCCCGGAATCAACATGAGGACAATCGCGATAACTGCCAATATGCCGTAAATCAGGTTAATGACATCTCCATCCAGATGACTGGATAGGATGCCTCCAATCAAGCTGCCGATGAGAATACTGATGCCCATGTATGCAACAAGCGTCCTATTCACCAAAGCATGCCCGACCCCGGCCTTCCTCTTCTTTCTCTGAAATGCGACTACACCTGCCAACGAGGAAAAGAATACCTGGAACATGCTAATGGAGGAAACCTCATGTGCAGTAAAAGGGTCAATACCCATTAGAGAGGGAACGTACAGCAGCATGGGGTAGTTAATAATAGCTCCACCAATACCCAGTAAACCGGAAAAGAAGGAACCGACCAGACCCAGTATAAACATGATGATAAAAAGCAGAACATCCATCGGTAATTCTTCCTTTCTTGCGCTTGAAAAACCTTGTCAAAAAACTGTATACGCGGCGATATTTATCGGCTATAATAAAAACCAAGTAAATTAATCAGAAATGAGTGATTAAGCATGCTTAATCTGTTCAAGACTCTTTTTGAAAATAAATGTCCTCACTGCAGCGAAAAATTGCATGTATGCAGTGATTCACTCTGCGCCACCAAGACCTGCAGCCAGTGCAATTATAAGGAAGAAAGCTACGGCACTCTCGGAGTACGCATTGTGTATGACACCACAAAATGATAAAAGACATTCCTGCTCATTGTACCACGTTTTCCGCTGGCTCGATAAGCAGTAAGCCCTGATAGCAAGTGAAATCGTATACTCCAGCATGTACAAATATAAAAAGGTGCTAAACGAATTACATCGTTTGGCACCTTTTTTACTTCATATTTGAAATTTGGCTCATTCATTTCCTAGTCCGCTCAACGGATCTTTTAGATTGTTGATATTATTGATCAGATCCGGGATTCCGGTCTTTTCCCAGTTTTCCGCAGTAAAGCCTTGCTCTGCTATGGTGGTCTCGAATTGGCCCACAACTTCGGTTAACTGATTGTTATAACTGACCAAATTTTCATGGATGCTCTCACCGATGGCCGGAGCCGTAAGCTGGGAGAATTCACTAGCCTCCGCTTGAATCTGATCAATCTTTGTTTGAATCTGCTCGGTAATCTGTGGATTGTTGGCGGCATCCGTTGCGAGCTGTTGGAGCTCTGCGCCAGCACTGGATATTTGCTCGATATAGTCCGTTGCTCCGCTAACATAGTTTAAACTTTCGTTTGCCTGCTCCACAACAGAACAAGCCGAGATGACAAAAATACTTGTGGCAATAAAGCCTGTCATGATCAGTGTTTGCCTTCGTTTACGTAGAATCATGAGCATCTTCCCTTCCTTGTATCAGAAGTTATTTACTTAATTGAATGATAGCTGTTCCGGATACCCGAATGCAAATCGGTCTGCACTCATAGGATTGAACATGTATAATGGAAGAATCACACGGTAAAGGGATGTCATGACTATGCTTCAGGCTTTGAATCAGCGCTTAAACCGCATCATGCCACTGATTACTCCAACCAGCATTATCATTGGCGTACTTTGCGGAAGCTTTCTTTCTTCGTACACCTTTTTGTCACCTTGGCTTTTTGCATTTATGACGTTTGCAGGAAGTATCAGTCTAGGGTTCAGGGATTTTCTGAATGTTTTGAAAAAGCCTTTTCCCCTGTTTGTTTGTCTGTTCATATTACATTTGGCGATGCCTTTGATCGCACTCGGTATGGGGCATCTGGTTTTTCCGATGGACGCTTATACGATAACCGGATTGGTTCTGGCAGCTGTAATTCCGACTGGTGTAAGCAGCTTCATCTGGGTTAGCATTTACCGTGGCAATATTGCACTGACGCTATCCATCATCCTGATTGATACCATGCTGGCCCCATTCGTCGTTCCGGGTGTTCTTTCACTCCTGATCGGCACCAGCGTTACGCTGGATATGGGAGCGATCATGAGCAGTCTGTTTTGGATGATCGTCGTGCCTTCGTTGGTGGGCATGCTGCTGAATGAATGGACCAAAGGAGCCATTGTACCGGTATGGGGCCCAAGACTGAATCCATTTTCCAAGTTGTTTATGGCGGTAGTGGTCGCTATCAACGGATCGGTTGTTGCTCCTTATCTGGCCGATTTCAACTGGAGACTGGCTGGTCTGGCGGCAATCATCATTTTCCTGGCTTCCTTAGGCTATGCACTCAGTTATTTCATTGCAAGATTGCTGGGTTGGAATGAGGCTGACCAGGTGGCGCTCGTATTTAATGGAGGCATGCGCAATATCAGCGCAGGAGCGGTGCTTGCCGTATCCTATTTCCCACCTCCCGTTGCTGTCCCGGTTGTTCTCGGGATGGTATTTCAGCAAATGCTGGCTTCCCTGACAGGTTATTTGCTTGGACGGCGGTCACAACTGCTGCAAAATGCAGACAAAACGTCGGCAGCCTAAGAACGTATAGCAAAAAACGCCAACAAACGGTTGGCGTTTTTTTATATTTAAAATATGATTTTTTATTTCGGTTGAATATATCCTTCAGCTTTAAGCAATTCCGCGATCAGAACCGCACCGCCTGCTGCTCCGCGGAGCGTGTTGTGGGACAATCCCACGAATTTATAATCATAGAGCGAGTCTTCGCGCAGTCTTCCCGTGGATACGCCCATTCCGCGTTCAATGTCACGATCAAGCTTCGTTTGCGGTCTGTTCTCTTCCTCGAAATACGTAATAAACTGTTTCGGTGCACTTGGCAATTCCAGCTCTTGCGGACGTCCTTTGAATTGCAACCAACGCTCCAGAATTTCATCTTTGGAAGGTTTTTTCTCAAAGTTGACAAATACCGTAGCCAGATGCCCATCTGTTACCGGAACACGGATACATTGCGTCGTGATGAGTGGAGACGCTGCTTTCACAATCTCGTTGTTTTGCACGCTTCCCCAGATGCGAAGTGGCTCTTGTTCACTCTTCTCTTCTTCGCCACCAATGTATGGAATGACGTTATCCAGCATTTCAGGCCAATCCGTGAAGTTTTTGCCTGCTCCTGAAATGGCTTGATACGTGGAAGCAACTACTTGAGTCGGGTTGAACTCACGAAGCGCATGCAGTGCAGGCACATAGCTCTGAATGGAGCAGTTTGGTTTAACTGCGATGAAACCAGTTTTGGTGCCCAGACGTTTACGTTGTGCTTCAATCACTTCCAGGTGTCCTGGGTTGATCTCTGGAATAACCATAGGTACATCGGCAGTCCAGCGATGAGCCGAGTTGTTGGAAACAACCGGAGTGCCTGTTTTGGCATAAGCTTCTTCAAGCGCTTGGATCTCATTCTTTTTCATATCTACGGCACAGAAGATAAAATCAACCTGGCTGGCAAATGCTTCAACCTGGGAGGCATCCTGTACAACGATTTGTTTCACAGCTTCCGGGATAGGAACTGCAAGTTTCCATCTGCCCTGAACGGATTCTTCGTATGTTTTACCTGCAGAGTTGGCACTTGCTGAAATGGCTGTTACTTCAAACCATGGATGGCCATCCAGCAGGTCCACAAAACGCTGGCCTACCATTCCTGTTCCTCCGACAATACCGACTTTCAATTTTGCTGTCATATAATCATCATTTCCTTTCGGTGTGAGTTCGATAATAGCTATTTTCATTCCTGCATCGGTTGATGGGACTTCATGATTCTTCCCTTAGTAAACACTATTCAAGTAATTCCAAAGCGTGTTGCGAGCACCCCGGAAAAACCAAAAAAATCCCACCCCCAAGACAGAAGTCTCAGGGACGAGATTGAACACTCGTGGTACCACCCAGATTCGCCCATATGTCGCCATATCAGCCTCTTAGAGTTAAGGATACAACTGTTAATCAGTTGTAACAGCCTATACTCCGCTCTGTAACAGGAGCTCCTGTCACACCATCCCCTATATGCAAGTTCCGATGTGCTGCTCTGAGTCTTTATTCAATAAAAATTCTTTACCCCTTTTCAGCTGCCGGGGCTCTCTGAGAAAGAATACTTTTATTTACTCGTCTCTTCGTCGCATTTGATATTGCGATTATAATATCAAAGTTACCATTGCGAAGTAAACATATTTTTTATAATTTGCTGCAAATGGATATTTATTTACTACGTTTTAGTGACAAAAGCATTCGTTAACAGAAGGACAAGCCTGCATAATGCTTATATTCCCATATTCATCCTTATTAACTAATACGTCTAAACATTATGCAATTCATCCCCACTGCGTTGCGAGCTGTTTGAGGTATGGTGACAGTACCGGCTGCAGCTCCTTGCGCATAAGTCCGATTTCCAAAATAGCCTGAATGTAACCGAACTGATTGCCAATATCGTAGCGGCGGCCCTCAAGCTCAAGAGCGAGCAACTCCTCCAACTGACTCACTTCTTTTAACGCATCGGTTAGTTGATATTCTCCTCCTGCGCCTCTCTCGATCCGATCCAATATGGGAAATATCGATGGTTTCAGAATATAACGCCCCATTACCGCCGTTCTTGATGGTGCCTCCTTCATTGAGGGCTTCTCCACCAGATTCGTAATTCGGTGAACCCGATCTTCCGCACCCGCTGAATCAATAATTCCATATTTGCTTACATCATCCGGCTGCACTTGACGTACTCCCACGACCTGACTGCCGGTTTTTTCATACAAATGAATCATCTGTGCAAGTGCAGGCGGATCGGACACCATAATATCATCCCCCAGCAGCACAGCGAACGGATCCTCTCCCACAAACTGACGCGCGCATCCGATGGCATGTCCGAGTCCCAGAGGCTCTTTTTGACGGATAAAATGAATGCTTGCCATATCACTTATCGCCTGCACCTGTTCAAGCAAATCCTGTTTGCCTTTGGCATAGAGGGTATGCTCCAGTTCCACCGATTTGTCAAAATGATCCTCGATCGATTTTTTGTTGCGTCCGGTCACGATGATAATGTTTTCAATGCCCGATTGTACCGCTTCTTCAACAATATATTGAATGGCGGGTTTATCCACAATGGGCAGCATTTCTTTCGGCTGAGCCTTGGTTGCCGGCAGGAAGCGTGTTCCGAGTCCGGCTGCCGGAATAACTGCCTTTTTGATTCTCATATCATGAAACACTCCTTTCGTTCGCATCTGTACTCGGATAGGCCGCTGTCGCGGACACAGCACGGAAAACCCAATATCGACTGGCGATATAGTTCAGGATCATGCCCAAGAGGGTTGCTGCTGCTTTGCTTATGACCAGGTTCCAGCCAAGTATGTGGTTGGAAAGTAACAGGATCAGCGATGACAAGGCGAGAACGATCAAATTAGTAATTACAAAACGCAGCAATTCATTATTAGGACCTTGTCTTCGTGCATCCCTGAACGTCCATCGCCCGTTCCACCAATAACTGTTCAATACGCCGCAGCTATAGGAAATGACCTGGGCAATCAGCGCGGGTGTACCCAGGGCGGCAAGCATGGTAAACACCAATGCATCCACCGCCGTATTCATCACACCCACGATCCCGAATTTGATCAATGTGGCCAATCGATTAATCATGGTGAGCAACTCTGCCTGTCATCCGCACTTGTGCGGTCTGACTCTCCGATTGATACACGTCACGCACAATGTATAAGGGTCTCGCCTTAGTTTCATCATAGATGCGGCCAATGTATTCCCCAAGAATGCCCAGCATAATGAGAATAAATCCATTAAATATCAGCATGATGCTGACGATGGATGGCCAGCCTTTGATCGTTGAATCGGTAAAAATCGCAGAAATGATCACGCTGAGCATGTAGATGAATCCGCCTAAGGAGAGGATAGCTCCCAAGTAACCCGCAAGCTTGAGCGGTTTATACGAGAAGGAAGTAATACCATCCAGGCTCAGCTTCAGCATGCGTTTCAGGGGATATTTGGTCTCACCTGCCAGACGCTCATCCCGTTCATATTCGATCGCTGTTTGTCTGAATCCAACCCAACTGACCAAACCACGGACGAATCGATTTTTTTCCGGTAGACGTTTCATCTCATCGCACACTTTGCGATCGATTAAGCGAAAATCTCCTGTATCCACCGGAATATCCGTATCGGTTGATGCCCGGAGTATGCGGTAAAACATGCTTGCAGACCATTTCTTGAAGCGGGTCTCCCCGCTTCGTCTGGTCCGGCGGGCATACACTACATCATAGCCCTCTTTCCATTTGGCAATCATGTCCAGTATCAGTTCGGGAGGGTCCTGAAGGTCCGCATCAATAATGACTACTGCATCACCTGCTGCATAATCCATCCCTGCGGTAATCGCGATCTGGTGACCGAAGTTGCGTGCAAAATCAATTAATTTTACACTTTCATCCCAACGTGCATAGTCACGGATCATCTGCGCACTTCGGTCGACACTACCGTCGTTGACAAACAGCAGTTCATAAGTTTCTCCCGTACTGCCCATTACCTTTTTCACACGTCGATAGGTTTCTTCAATGACTGCCTCTTCGTTGTACATCGGAATAATGATGCTGTAACGGCACTTTTGGGCCATATTCGTTCCCTCCCTTTTCAATTTCGGTTGTTCCACTTGACCATCTCTATAACTTCACTTCGTATAGGGTGCTCTGTCCGCCGAAGCCAGCTCCGCTATCCGTACCTGTCATCCACTCTGACGTCGGAATTTCGGTACCATGTTCCATGATCCAACTGCTGATATCCGAATTGCCTCCTCGGCCGCCCATGCCGCCAACCATGAAGTATTTCACTTGTCCGCTCCTCACGAGCTCTTCCAGTTCCTCGGTGGTATACACCGGATCAGAACCGGAGAAGCCTCCAAGTGTAATGACAGCCTCGTTCTCATCAATGATGTATGGGGCTGCCTGGTTATAATCTGTCGTTGCAAAAAGATAGGTCTCTCCTGTGTTATTTTCTCTGAGATAATTCAGTGTTGTTGTATCTACTCCTTCGTTTCTGTTTCCGGCTCCGCCTGGTCCGCCAGCCGCTCCTATGCCACCACCGCCAAACATGTTTCCACCAAATTCCGGAGGTGTTCCTGTACTTGAATTATCATCAGCATCTCCGCTGCCAGAAGCACCAGGTAAGGCTGGATCCGTATTACTTGCAGTATTAGGTGGAGTCATCGCGCTATCTCGATCACCTTGTCTGCCTCCCATAGCCATGCCCATGCCGCCGAACATTCCATTCGAACCCGGAGGACCTGCTGCAGGAATCATGCTGTTACCGCCGTAGGTAATTGGCGTGAATGCCCAATAGACTGGACCAATAAGCATAACCATAAACCCTGCCACGATAATTCCCTGCTTCCATTGGTGTGAACGATGGAGCATAACGATTAAGATGAGCGTGATCGCAATACCTGCAATGAGTTCGCTGATCGACCAGCCTGCACCGATGGTGTCATCATAGACCTGCATGATATACCAGCCGAAGATCGTCGTAAGCAGAACGGCAAGAGGAAGCAGCCAGGCTTGCCAGCCGTTACGCTCTCGATAAGCCTGCCACATGGCTACAAATCCGGCTCCGGTCAAAGCTGCAATTGGCGGGGCGAGCATGATCAGATAATATTGGTGGAAGAAACCAGCCACACTGAAGAATGCTGCAACCGGAAGCAACCAGATCAGCCAAAACGCAGCTTCCTTATGTTTCATCGTAATATTTCTCCGTCTGAGCCCCGCAAAGAGTGCAACGCATCCCAGCAGTACCGTTGGCAGAAGCCAACTTGCCTGCCCGGACAGCTCAGTCTGGAACAATCGAAGCACACCCTTCTCCCCTGTGCCGAACATGCCACCCATTCCGCCACCATTGCCGCCGAAATTTCTTCCGTTTGGCATTTCAGCACCATTCGGCATCTGACCGCCTTGCGGGAAATTCATTCCGTTCATTGGGCCCATCTCACGCGTTGAATCGTCGCTGGATGGGTTGCCTGCAGCAACGGAGTTGTCTGATGAATCAGAATCCGAGGCTGCTGCTGAAGCATCGTCACGGTTTCTATCATCTGCCATATTAGGCATGCCTGCGCCAGGTGTTCTGTTCTGCTGACCTGTAAGACGGGATAGACCGTTATAGCCAAAAGCAAGCTCCAGCACCGAATTGGTTTCGCTGCTTCCTATGTAAGGCCGCTGACTCTCCGGTATAGAATCGACTGTCACTGCCCAGGATAGGGAAACCACTGCCAGTACGGCGGTACTGCCAATAAGCAGAAGGATCTTCTTTCTCCATTTCGCCTGGAATGCAAGCAGATAGAAGATATAAAATGCCGGAAGAATCATGTAGGCCTGAAGCATTTTCATGTTAAAAGCCAGTCCAATAAGGCCAAATGCTACGAGAATCCGCCACGGACTGCCCTGCTTGGTGCCATTGAACAAAAACCAGGAACCGAGCAAAAGTGTAAACACCAGCATGCTGTCAATATTGTTGGTACGGCTTACGGCCGCCACAACCGGAACCGTAGCCATGGCCAGAGCAGCAATACGTGCCGCAGCAAGTCCAAAGGTTGGTTTAACCATGAAATAAATGATCAGTACCGAACCGATTCCCGCTAACACTTGCGGCAAAATAACACTCCAACCATGCAATCCGAAAACATAGGCAAAAGCCGTCTGAATCCAAAACACGACGGGTGGTTTATCTACCGTTACGGAGCCAGCTGAATCAAGGGATGCATAGAAGAAATTGTGGAAATTTCTCAGCATGCTCCCTACGGCGGTCGTATAGTAGGAATTGGCATATTGATCGTTCCAAATCCCGTATCCATTCAAAATTGCCGCCAATATGACAATCGGCAGAAGGACCAGATCAATCCTTCGTTTGGCATGTTTCAATGTCAATCACTCCTTCTCTTTCTTCATGATTGTATTGTGACATGCCAAAATAAAAATGGGATGAGTCCCCGCTGAATGTTAACTGAGGATAAGTTCCAATCCTTTCAGCTAATTTTCAGCTTGGCAAGCGATAATACAACATAAAGCCCTCAGCTTTTTGAGGCATTCAATAGATGGATTTAACAGGGAGGCATGCCCGCTTATGAAGTTAAGTACAGGGATAAAAATCCTTTTGGCGGATGATGAACCACATATTTTGCAATTTTTGGAGCTTGGATTGAGTAATGAGGGCTTCGATGTACGCACGGCTCCGGATGGCGCTGCAGCGCTAGAACTCGCACTTGAGTTCCGTCCGCATATGGCCATATTGGACGTCATGATGCCGGAAATGGATGGATTCGAGGTGGTTGAACGTCTGCGCAAGACTGGAGCCCAGATGGGAGTCATCATGCTCACAGCAAAGGACGAAGTCGAGAACCGTGTTAAAGGTCTGTGGCTTGGTGCTGATGATTATATGATCAAGCCCTTTGCCTTCGATGAGCTGCTCGCCCGGATTCAGGCAAGACTGCGTAATCAGTTTCCATTGCTCATTGGGGCCGTAACACATGGTCCTTTCCGAATCGACGATCAGCGCAAGGAGATTACCTATCATGATCAGATTCTTGAGTTGTCCCCTACCGAATATGAATTATTGAAGTTCATTGTGCTGAACCACGGTATCGTGCTAAGCAAGGCGACCATTCTTAGTCGTGTGTGGGGGTATGATTTTGGCGGAGAAGAAAATATTGTCGAGGTCTATATACGATCACTGCGTGACAAACTTGGGGATAAAGAGCACAAACTCATTCGCACTCTTCGAGGTGTTGGATATCGAGTGGATCTCTGATGAGTCATACGAAGAAGCCAACCACCAAATCTCTTCTGGGACAATTGCAGCGGTTGATCTGGCCCCGTTCGCTCCGTTCTCAGCTGCTCGCACGTTCTCTGTTTATTCTTGCAGCCTTATTTTTGTTAATTGGCATTTTTCAGTTCTGGATTATGGAGAGCTTTCTGTATCGCAATCAGGCGAAAACGATGGAAGAGCAGATGATGTCCATGCCTCCTGTCTGGCTCGGCTTATCCTCGCGGAATGAGTCATTCAACAACCCATTTGCCGGACAGGCAGGCACGGATGCACGCGTGTCGGGTAACAGGATGCTCTACATTCCCGATCGTTCACTTGCCCTATTCGATCAAAATGGCACATTCGAGGATATCTTCGGTAAAGAAGACGGTCTGGCAGCTCCCCAACTCACTGCCGCTGAATACAAAACAATCACGGACCAATTATTGGACAAACGACATGCTCCATACCAGATCGTGACGGATCGTACAGGCAGTGAGCAATTAATCGTTTTTGCCTCGCCCGGTCCGCGCAATCGGGATTTCACCATGGTTCAGATGGGTACCCCCACGAAACCGATAAGAGATCTCATGGTTAAACAGCTGCTCATCTTCATCATGTTATCCATTCTGGCGATGGTGGCGGGTCTCATTCTCTATACCAAAACGCTCCGCCGCACACTGATTCCGCTATCCAGTATGGTCGATACCGTCCAGCGGATCGATGCTGGCAGCTTGGCAGAACGTCTTCCCGCCACCCAGGGTCAACAGGAAGTGGATCAGCTCGCGCAGTCGTTCAACGGCATGCTCGAAAGACTCGAGCAATCATTTGAAGCGGAACGTGAATCGAAGGAACAGATGCAGCGTTTCCTGTCCGATGCTTCCCATGAACTGCGGACTCCATTGACGTCCATCCACGGATTCATTGAAGTTCTCCAGCGGGGCGCAGCGTCCAATCATGAACAACTGTACAGGGCACTGGACAGCATGTATGGGGAGTCTGTTCGAATTAACAAACTGGTTGAAGATTTGCTTATGCTAACCAAGCTAGATCAAGCTCCGAAGCAAGAGCAGGAGATTGTTCAACTGGATCATTTGCTGATGGAGATGCAGCCCCAGCTAAACATGATGGCACGGGAACGCCATGTACACTTCGACCTGACTGCCGGGTTATCCATAATGGCTGAGCCGCACAAGCTGAAGCAGGTGATTCTCAATTTGTTCCACAATGCGGTGCAGCATACGCACCCGGAATCCGGTTCCATTACTGTGGCGCTATATGCTGTTCATAACAAGGCCGAACTGACCGTACAAGACAACGGCACCGGGATTGAACCGGAACATCTTCCCCATATTTTTGAACGCTTTTACCGGACCAGCTCTTCCCGTTCCAGAAAGGAAGGCGGCGCCGGCCTTGGTCTGGCCATTACACATTCCATTGTGGAAGCGCATGGCGGAAGTATTGCGGTGAACAGCAAGTTAGGCAGCGGAACAACCTTTACCATTTTATTGCCTTTGTCTGACTTATCTGAGGCAAATTTCGATCATTAGCATGACCAATAACCCTTTCCAGCTCTTTAGGGACTGTGAAAGGGTTATTTCTTTGAATTATCTTACGATTATCCGATCATTTTTCAAGTCAAACACAGTCGGCTTTCCGGCCAACTTATATTCCCAACCAGCTTCGATTGCTTGCACAATGAAACGCCTTACATGTCTAGGTTGTATAATCTTCATTGTCATATTATCGACGTATACTTCAAGTTTTCGTCCCTGAATAAATTCATGCTCTGCAACGAAAACCATATAGCCACTATCAGGTGAAATTCCCCACCGGAATGTCTCTTCATTGATGAGTATCCTTCTTGATCGTTTCTTACTAAGTGTCATCTAATCTCCCACCATCCCTATCCCACTCTAACTCTCCGGTTTCCATGACTGGATCACCTGATGATTGGCATCAATGGCATGGATATTGTCGAACGTCTCCATGAGGCTAAGCTCCGATTCGTTTTGATAGGCTACTGGCATTTTTATGATAAATGTATTATTTATTGCTTTTACATCGTGGGTCTCTCCATTGATATATTTAATTTGGAACTTGGCAATGGAGATGTCGGAATATAAGGCACCCCACATGAAATTCCCACTATTGTTTTTGGGCTCCGCCACAACGAGGAACGCAGGACCATGATCTGAACTGGCCGTCCAACCCGACTCGCTGTCCGCATTTATATGAAATCTCCCACGCTTCTGCTCATAGGCTGCGAATACATACTGTGTTTCGTCCAGATAAAGAACCAACTGATTCTCCAGATCCACATTCACAATCTTCACCGGTGTCTTCCAGTTGGATTGGACAGCCTGGTCCAAGGTTGGATACCCGAAGATCCGATTCCAGAAAAGGCTGAGACCTACAATCATCAGCACAAGCAGGCTGGTGGTGGTTATCCAGATTATTTTCTTCATGCTACCCCTTTTACACCTTGCCTTCTATTCATTTCACGAGCTAACACTTGCACACCATTAACAGGTTTCCATCCAGATCCTGAAAGTTAAACCAATGATCATGCTCAATGGGTGTCGTTATATGAACATCCTTGGATTGCATAAACGCATAGGCTTCCTCAATATTTTCCGTATCAAAATGGAATGCAGGCGTTTTGAACGTATGCTCTTCGGCATAAATTTTGCTGTCCAGTACAATGCGTGTTCCGTTCATTGGAATGATATATAAGTGGCCAAACAGGATCTCGCCATCCGCTGGTAAACCCAAGATGTCACAATACCAATCTCGTGCGCGCTCAATGTCACGGACGGGAATAAACACGGTACCGATCTGATTTAATATCGGGCTCATACCATTCCCTCCTTCTCCATGAACTCGTCCTTGGTTAATCCGAAAAGGATCATGTCATGGTACCTGCCGTTCGTATAGATAACCTTGCGCCGTACGCCTTCCTGAACGCAACCCAGCTTTCTCATCATAGCAGCTGAAGGCTCGTTCCCTTCAAGGACACTATCATTGAATTTATTCAGTCTTCTCTCGAAAAAGGCATACTTCAGCAGAATGCGAACGGCTCGCGTTCCAACCCCTTTGCCCCGATGATCACGATCCACTTGAATCCCAATGCTAAATGTGCCGTTCCGCTCATCTATACTGTTTATGTTAGCGCCCCCAAGGTACTCTCCATGCCAATCCTCAATGGAGAACATGATGCGTCCATGTGTACTGGAGAAATTGGAGAAGCTTTCTGTAAAATGTTTGGCCTCGGCAGACGTCGGCGGCAGTTCCACTGCGCATTCGAGCAGACGTCGAGCAGGTGTATCAAACCGATTATAATAATGTGCTTCCCAATCTTCCTCGCGCAGAGCACGCAGCCTAATCTGTTCGTCCTGCCAAAAGTACTGACTATAGTCAATCTCTCTCATTTCTTCATCCCCATTTCCCGTCCGTTCTTGTACTCACCATCTGTTGAACTAAACCTATGATAACCCAAATTGTGGAATGAGTGGTAGATTCTTTTTCACTGAAATGAACGCCAAACAGTCCCCAAGCAGATCATACTGCCAGGAGACTGTGATTTATTATTGTATACGATGAACCGCTCTGATTATTCGGAATATTGGGGCTTCGTCACGCGATCAGGGACCGATTCGTCGAAGACATCCTGACCTGGATAATCCCGTACTTCCCCTTCATGAAGCTCATGGTTCTCATAGTCAAACCGATGTGCGGATCGCTGATCCACTCGCCACGGCGTACTTTTTCCAAGTGATTCTGACAGTAACGATGAGCCGTAAGGTCCTTCCGGAAACTCCTCCAGTGCGAGATCATTCCGCTGCGACTCCACCGTTGACAGATCGGTATATTCGCGCCGTTCTTCGTGCAAAAATTTGTCCTTCATCGTTCGTCCCTCCATATCCGCCTTGAGGTATCCAAAGCACGTCTATTTTGAGCGAAAAGCTTACCATTTATGCATCATCCCTGGAAAACACTGCGTTTCATGCCTTGATTCATAGAATAAATCTGCGCTTTGCTCTCTCGTCATCACTTACGTATCGATATAAACAAAACAAATACAATAAGTCCAATACAGCAGATGATCGTATCCCTTTTGGACCATACCAACAGGGTAGAACGTACGCCAAGCATGGGATTTTCCCGCACTTTCCGCATCTCCATAGCAATCGTCATATCTTCGGCTCGCTGCAATAACGACATGAATAAGGGGATAACCATTGGTCCGATGTCCCGGACCCGAACCGTATTGGGTTTCAGGGCAGCTTTACCACGTGATCGAACAATTAGGGAGAAGCGCTGCCACTCGCTCCAGATCATCGGGATAAACCGGAAGATCAATGAAACGGCAAGTGCAAACGAAGCAACAGGCAGCCTGATTTTTTTACCTATGCCCAGCACCCAGTTTAGCCCTTCTACCATTCGGCCATACGGCGTGGTTAGCGAAAACCAGAGACTCGCCAAAGTAACGATAAACAAACGATACACATTCAGGAGTGTTGCCTCCGCCTGTAGCAAGGAAAAACCGAAGCGTAGACTCCCTGCCTCTGTATTAAGCGTGGTCCCGGATAACGCTGTAGATATGATGAAGAACAGCAATAAGGGCTTCATTAACTTCACGCAGCCTGCTAGAGTCTGACGGGGCAATATACTTAGCGCCAAAACGACTGGTACCAGTGTGAGGGATAACCCAATCCAGCGGTGCTGCAGCATTGCTGCCGTTACGAGCAGAATATACAGCAGCCATTTCAGACGCGGGTCCATGTTACGGTAGAGGTCATTGGGTGGAACCGCCTCTTGAGCTTCAATGGTACGCTCCATTCTTGCCGACTCTTGCTGGCTCGCTTCACTTGTCTCTTGCACACTTGTCTGCCTCACCTGCTGGTGAAGCTTATCCGACGCAGTAAATGAGGACTGAGCAATACTTGCAGCCATCTCCTCTGGCGTTAATGCCGTGGGCAATTCCATACCAGCTGCTCTGAACTGCTGGGCAAGTCGCATGGAAGGCGGCAACCCGATCTCCGCCTCCTCCAGCAGCTCAGGCTGCATATGAAGTTCTCTCGGTGTAAGATCCGCAATCAACTGCCCTTCTCGCAGCAAAAGAACACGATCCGCAATTGGCAAAAATGTATCGAGGTCGTGCGTGGCCACAATGGCTCCCTTACCTGCCTCCCGGTGCCGTTTAAGCACATCAAGCAGAAGCAAAACGCTCTGCGCTTCCAATCCGGCGCTCGGTTCATCAAGCAGCAGCCACTCAGGCTTCGTGGCCGTCCCGAGTGCGAGGCCGAGTCTTCTTCGTTCACCCCCGCTAAGCGCAAAAGGAGATCGATCCGGATTGAAGCGCTGCTTCATCTCATCTGGATCCGTTGGCGGATCCCATTGGATAAGCGACTTGGTCATCTGGCGTTTCTTTTGTTCATCTGATAGTGGGTACGGGCGAAGCGAGTACGAGAATTCCCTTTGAATGCTTCGGGCAAACAGCTGCTGCTCGGGAAACTGGAACACCAATCCCATCTGCAGCAAAATAGACCGAGGTACCTTGCCATTTTGCCAGAAGGGTTCACCGTTCAATGCAATGTGACCAGCACTTGGTGGTTTGAGACCTGCTATGGTCTGTAATAAAGTGGTTTTACCCGATCCTGTGCAGCCTAATAACAGGGTTATTTCACCGCTGTTAAACTGGATGGAAAGGTCCTGCAAAAGTGCCCTCGTTCCGGATTCAGGTGCTTCTACGGTTAAGTGATCCAGTCCAATATTCATCGGGCGACCTCCTTCACCAGTTGTTCTGGACGGAGTGGTGTGGCGTTATGATCCAGATAACCTTGCTGTTTGAGAAGGAGAGCTGTTTTTACTGTAAAGGGTGGGTCCAGTCTCAGTTGCTCACAGGGTGTACGTCCATCAGCCATGGTTGCCGGGGGAGTCCCGACCGTACTTCCATAGAAAAATGATGATGGTACCCCATCATATATACATTGTCCTTGTTCCATAGCCATAATTCGATTGCTTAAAGTCGCTTCTTCCAAGTGATGTGTAATCCAGACAACTGCAGTTCCTTGCCGGACGACAGATTCCACAATGGATTCAATCCGCTCTCTCGCTCCCGGATCCAGCATGGCTGTAGGTTCATCCAGAACGAGAACATCAGGCTTCGAGGCCAAGGCTACCGCAATATTGAGCAGCTGCTTTTGGCCGCCAGACAGACGAGATATAGCTGTGTCCGGGGAATATGGAAGGCCAACCATATGTAAAGCGTCTTCTCTACGCCGTAATTGTTCCTCTACGGAATCAACGAACGGCGATAGACTGAAATGAAATTCTTCCTCAATCGTATCTCCAAGCACCTGCGCATCAGGCTGCTGAAGCACTCCGCGAACGGCAAGCTCAGGAGCGGCCTGTCTTGTTCCGCCTGATAGTTGTGTGAAGCCGATCAGCACTGCGGCCAGTGTACTTTTCCCGCTGCCATTGGCTCCCACAATACTAATCCATTCCCCGGGATTTACGTTCAGGGAAACACCATCGACCGCTTTGCGAACTTGGCCGGATTCGGCCGCATAATGAACCCGTGCTTGTTCCAGTTTAATTAAAGGTATAACGTCCTGCATCGAAATTTGGTCCTTTCCCTTTTGCTTCTTTTGTGGTACGATCCAAATCGTTAACCACCGTTTCCTGTTTTGGTTAACAATAAGATTACCAAAATCGAAAGGATTGTTCAATCATGAAGTTATCTTTGCGGGGTATTGTATTCAGTGCACTCATGGCAGCTATACTTGTTCTTTTTGGTTACATAAGTATTCCCATCGGTTTCTCACCCGTCCCTATTACGCTGCAGACGCTTGCCGTCATGCTTGCAGGAGGTTTACTTGGCCCGTTATACGGTTTTCTGAGTATTGCTCTGGTCGTTATTTTGACTGCTCTGGGTTTTCCGCTTCTGCACGGGGCCGGCGGCCTCGCCGTACTCCTCGGTCCTACCGGCGGATACGTCATCATGTGGCCTTTCGCCGCCCTGCTCATTGGATTGCTGCTGGCTCGAATCAAGCTGAGAGGAATCGGCGGTTATGTACTGGCATTTGTCGTGTTTGAACTGTTCGGATCGCTGCTGATCTATGTTTCGGGCGTACCTTGGCTGGCTTATGCCTATAAAATGTCTCTTCCGGAAGCGATGATTCAAGGTTTCTATCCTTACATTATCGGAGATCTGATCAAAGCAATCTTTGCTGCGATCATTATCGCGCCAGTTCGTATGGTATTTCCACCGCAGCGACTGACAGGTAATCTGAATTCGACCATTGTGAAGGCTGAATCCTAAGGAACACATAATATAAAAAGTTGTTCAAGTTAAAAAGTATTTTCTTCGTGCATGTAGGTACTTACATCCGCGCAGGACACGACTTTTTGAATTCAATCAGGAACGTAGCTAATGAATTGAATCATGAAGGTGATTCTTGCTCCCCAGTTCTAACGACCAGTTAGCGAATCTGCTTAAACCCATTCAATTCAAGACCAATATAAAATGAAAGGGCAGCGCCAACGGCGCTGCCTTTTTTAGGAATATACACGGACTTCAATCAGCTCGGCACAGGAAGCCCCATTTGTCTCCTCAATAATGATTCGTAAATTCCTTGTTGGCACAAAGTGCTTCAACGCAATACGGTTCGTACGCCTGCGATTGTCCTTAACGGATTCTACCAGAACCCATTTGCCTTCCACCTCTGCCTCGATCCGGTACGCTTTTACGAGCTCCGGAATGATCTCGAACGGAGTCCGGTGATGATGCAAATTAATGAGATCTTCATTCACATCATCATTCCACGTCAGAAGAATCTCACGGATGGACACCCCATGCTCCCATTCCAGCTCCACCCAGGCTTCCCCGTTCTCGTTCTCATTCAGAGGAAGAGACATCCAGGAATGAGGACCGCCATAAGGGCGTTTATAGCCATCGATTACTTTTTCCGGCAGATAGGCATCCGTCGTTCCTGTCATTTTAAAACAAAATGGCTTGCGGTTCAGCGCCTTCATGCTCCAGGCAACAACGGGCTGAGACTCATCGTGATCCTCAAGGGAAGCGACCGCGTGCGGGGCAGCACCCTTCTCAAAGGCCAACACACCCGTTACTTGCTGACTGGATTGATAGAGTCTAATTCTGTCATTCTGCTTGATAACAACAAATGCATTCTGCGAATGGGCAGGCTCCCATTGGATGCTGACATGAACCCATTGCTCTTCACCCTTAGCTACACGAATGGTCGCTTGGGTAATCTGTTTTGCTGGAACGTAGTTCTCTTCCCGCCCTGTATCCCAGAGTTCTACTTGCAGCTCTGTGTCTTCCTCTGCCGATATCAGTAACTCCATCCCCTGAAGCGAAGGATCAACGGGAAAAAGAATTCCGATATCTCTCTCCAAACGATAGGACGCTGCCGGTTGATCAATAGCAATGGTCTTACTCGTTGTTGAAGCAGTGACTACAGCCTTTGGAGCAAGGTCCTGCCTGTCTTCATTTCGCAATCCGATGACCGATGCATCCTGTCGCAGCAGGGTCTGCTGCAATTCCTCCAGATGCTGGTTATGGATCAATTGTGGCGATACCCCTTTCGCTGCACAGAGCGCAGCAGCCGTTCCTGCTGCTTCACCCATCACTGCACAGGTAGCCATAACTCTTGTCGTACCGAAGGCCACATGTGAAGCACTTACATTTCTTCCCGCAAAGAGCAGGTTCGACACATTCGCTGAGTACAGTGAACGATAAGGAATATGATAGATGCCGTCGGCATGCATATGCTTGGAACCGCTGGCTTCGGCGTACATGCCCTGCGGTGGATGCAGATCAATGGACCAGCCGCCAAATGCAATCCGGTCGGCAAATGGCTCCTGAGCAAGAATATCATTTTGGTTGAGTACATAATCTCCCACAAAACGTCTATATTCCCTTTTCCCCGGAATGGAACCCACCCACTCCAGTGTCATCGTTTCTGCATCAAACTGCCCTGAATTTTTAATATAATCCCAAATGCCATAAATGACCGACCAGAGCTCATCCCGAATCCGTTCATTCTCGTGAACCGTGTCCAGCTCCCCACCCCATTCGATCCACCAATAGTGACAGCCCGAATCACCACTGCGAATGACACGTTTGATTGGAATGGGCGTTTCCTCAATGTTTTTGGCAAAGGACGGAGGCACGAAACGAACAGGTCTACCGGCATCCTGTGTGTAAAATAGCAGCGTACTTCCCAGCGTTATCTGATCAGCCGTCTCAGGCGCCCACTCTTCTCCATATTCATGTGCCGCCTCCCGGCCCAGACGATAGCGAGCTCCTGCCAGAAATCCGACTAAGCCGTCTCCTGAACAATCAAGAAAAACCGGACTTTCAAAGCGAATGCGTCGTTCCGATCCCATCATCCACCCCGTCACCGATCGAATCTGGCGGTCTTCCTCCGTTCCTTCTGCTTCCACCTCGTGTACATCCGTATTCAGAAACAGGCTGATCCGCTCTTCTGCTCGAACGGCTTCCATAAGAACCAGGTCCCATAAATAGGGATTGCCTTCCGGATTGCGGTACTGATTCTCCAGAAACAGCTCGCCCATGATGCCCGTCTCCCGGGCATACCGATTCGTTCCGTGTGCTGTTGCTCCGCAAACCCACACTCTTACTTCACTGCTTGAATTACCGCCAAGCACCGGCCGGTTATTAATTAGGGACACCGTACTTCCCAGTCTCGCGGCTGCGATGGCAGCACAGATGCCCGAGAGCCCTGCCCCGACAATCGTTATGTCACTGGTAATCTGTTCCGTTTTCATGTTCATCACCCTTTCACGGCAGAGTTGGTCAACCCCTGAATGATGTAACGCTGCCCTATAGCAAATACAATGATCATGGGAATAATCCCCGCTGAAGCAGCAGCCATCATGCCATTATAATCCACCGTATTTTCCAATATGAAATTTTGCAATCCCAGAGGTACCGTGTACAGATTCTCGTCGATCAGAAACACAAGTGCATTCTCATAGTCGTTCCACTGCCAGGAAAAGTCTATAATGGCCAGTGTCGCAAGCGCCGGCTTGGCAAGCGGAAGAATCAGACGAAAGAATATGCGGAAGTGTCCCGCCCCATCAATAAAGGCTGACTCCGATATTTCATTCGGAATGGACAGGAAGAATTGACGCAGCATGAACACGCCGAAAATCGTGAACAAACCAGGCAGAATCAATGCCAGATGTGTATTATAGATTCCCGCCCACTCAAACATGATGAACTTCGGAACGAAAAGTACTTGCGGCGGAATCATCATCATCGACAGATAGAGCAGAAACAGCGTATTTCGACCTTTGAAATCAATCCGGGCGAATCCGTATGCGGCAAAAGCGGAAAGAAATGTCGCCCCTACCATGCCGATGATGGATATCTTGAGTGAATTCAAATAATACGTTCCGAAGCTTTTGGCGCCGGACCATACCTTTTGATGATGCTCCCAGGTCAGATTGGATGGAATCCATTCAATCGGATACTTAAATACTTCAGCAGGTGTCTTCAGCGAGGTGCTGATCATCCATAGAAAAGGAATAATCATGACTACAGCCAGCGCCAACATGATTATGGTGATGAACAAACTGCTTGGTTGCAGGATGGATAGGCGTTTTTTGATTTCCATTTCTTCGGTCTCCCCTCATCATTTAATAATGGACCCAGCGTTTTTGCCCTACCCACTGAAGAACAGTAATCAGCAGAATAATGGCGAACAGTGCCCAGGAGACCGTAGCGGCGTATCCCATATCGTAATAACGGAACGCATTCTGGTATACATACAGAGACAGGATGGTTGTACTATTACCAGGTCCCCCCTGCGTCGTGGCCTGGATAATTCCGAACGTTTTGATGGCCATGATCAGTCCGGTAATCAGCAGCAGAAATGTGGTCGGACTGACCAGAGGCCATATGATTCTGCGCAAAATCTGAAGCGGTCTGGCTCCATCGATCTTGGCTGCTTCCAGCAGCTCTGATGACACTTCCTGTAAAGCAGCAAGGTAAATGATCATATTGTAGCCCAGCATAAACCAGATCCAGATGATATCGATGGCGTACATGGAAGAGGTTGTCGTGGAAAGCCATCCCGGCGGGTTATCTACGCCAATACTGCGCAAGAAACCGTTGATCGGGCCCTGATTTGGCTGAAACAGCAGCATCCAGACAAATGCCACGGCCACTCCGCTCGTAATATAAGGCATAAAATACAACCCGCGCAGCAGCTTTTTCAGATAGATCTTTTGATTCAGGATAACGGCTACTATAAAACCAAGCACGATTGAGACAGGCACAGCGAGCAAAAATATCAGGGTATTACGCAAGGATAGAAAGAACAGTGGATCTTTCATCAGTCGCTTGATATTGTCCAAACCTATAAACGTCATATCCGGGTTCATAAATTTGTAATCCGTGAACATGAGACCAAAAGAGTAGATGGCCGGGATCAGGAAAAAAAGCAGAACGCCCAGCATGTTTGGACCGACAAAAATATATCCCAGCATGCGTTGTCTTTTCATCCAGTTGTTATGCATTGTTTTTCGCCTCGTTTCTTCCAGGGATAACCCAAGTCTACCAACCCGGCAATGTTCCCATAAGTAACAAATCCACCTTGTTCATAAAACAGAATGATGCAAATAATGCTTTGCCACAGGCGGTCCAATCCTTCAAAAACATCAATTTGTTCTATGCTGCGAATGCCTATCCATCTGCTGTCAAGACAAAGAGACTGCCACCATAAATCTGGGGCAGTCTCCATATATCAACCCTTTTGTTGCAAAAAATAATGTTGCTTTTTTTTATTTGGCCGTCTTGAGATAATCATTATGTCTGGAGACCATTGCGGAGATCGTTGTATCCAGATCCTGTACGCCCAGAAAATACTTTTCGTACTCCTGCGCTCGCAAATCCATCACTTCCTGAGGCACAGTTCGGACATAGGTTGGCGTTTGATAATCAAACATGACATACATGAGTGACTCCAGATCATACGTATCTTTTTTATCCCCAAGCATGCTCTCCAGCGCCTTATCCTGATCTGCATCCTTGGAAGCCGGGAATCGTCCTCCCTCAGCCATTGGGGCCATGCCACCATCCGCATACCACTTCAGAAATTCCCAGGCTGCCTCCTGATGTTTCGACTTGGCATTAATGGAGATGTAATCTCCCAGTCCACCACGCATAACATAACCTTCCTTATCTTCAGACAAGCGTGGTACCGGTGCAAAGGCGATGGTGAAATCCCGCGGGTAATCGGTAAAATTGTTCGAGCTGCGGAGAAGCCATGCGCCAATGTTAAGCATAGGGACTTCCCCGCTCAGAAACATCTGCTCCACAGGCATTTTCGACGTCAGCTGCTCACCAAGCGGCGGCGTTGTCTTATCCTCAGCCATCATGGCATTCAGGGTTTCCAACCACTTTCTCACCATGGGATGATCCAGGTTGGATGTTCCGTCTGCCTTGGTGTACCCTTCCTGTGACAGGACGGAATCCATCGAATCAACGAACGGTTCAGTGTTTTGAATGAACCCATGTCCACTATCCTTTTTTAGCTTTTTCGCATATTCTCTCATCTCATCCCAGGTCCAGTCCTTCGGAACAGGCAGATTGGCCGCATCGAGTGCTTCCTTGTTAAGTGCCACGAAGTAAGTGCTCTTCGTAGTAGGGACACCATAATACTTTCCGTCAATTTTCCAGCCCTCCGCATCAGGACCCATTTTCTCGTCGATGTTGTAGTCGGTGAAGGAACTCAGATCAGCCGCAGCACCGGATGCGACCCTCTTGGCCGTATGGGAAATCGTATAGTTCACAAATAAATCCACATCCTGACCTGTCATGATGGCGGTATCCAATTTAAGATTGCCTTCGTCATCATTCACATAACGCACATATTCAATCTGTGTTTCGGGATGCTCCTTGTTCCACACATCGATGACTGTCTGCGGCCCCGCTTCAGGCGGCACGCCTCCCCACATTTTCAATTTGACTGTATCACCCGAATTGCCAGACGCACTGGTCTGAGCATTGGAACCTGAATCATTGGAACAACCTGCGATCATGCCCACAACAAGGACAAGTGATACCATTCGTGCTACCAAGCCTTTTTTTCTCACCAAGAGACGACCCCCTCGTAAATTCTGGATTGAAGTTTGCAACTTAAGGATAGCAAATGAGTGAGAATGGTCGTAAGTAACAGAATCATGATTGCCATGGAACAGAAATACACATTTGAAACCGTTATCATCCCTCAATCAAGTCATTTTGTTCTATTTCTGATGACGATACTGACTCGGGGTTGTACCCGTCATACGTTTGAAGATTTTGATAAAATAATTATCGTTCATAAAACCGACCTGGTGGCCAATCTGGTTCACAGGCCAATCGGTATCCGTCAGGTATTCGATCGCTTTGTTAATGCGTGTTCGATGCAAATAATGAATCAGCGTCTCCCCGGTCTTCTTTTTAAACAGGGCACTCACATAGTTTTCCCCCATCATGACATAACGTGCGAGGAACTTCAGTGTAATATCCTGATCATAATGCTGTTCAATGTATTGGATGATCTTATTCACTTCCGGATGTGTGATTTTCTCCTTGGTCGCTGTGGACGCAGGACGAATGGCGCGTTCTGGTTGCACTTGCACCCCGTTATTCGATAATTCCTTGCTCACCTTAACAAGGGTCTCCCGCAAGTCCTTCACACTCATCGACAACTTCAGAATGTAATTGGAAGCTCCGTATTCCATCGCCTGCCGCATGGATTCAAAATCACCCATACATGTCAGCATGACAAATTTGGATTGGATGCCAGCCTTCCTTGTTTCCTGAAGTAGCATTAATCCGTCCATCTGCGGCATGACAATGTCACACAGAACAAGATCCGGAGGATCCTGCTTAATCATTGGTAACGCTTCCAATCCATTGCTTGCTTCTCCTGCTAGCGTGAACCCCATGTCCTCCCAACGAATGATCTCCTTCACGGACTCCCGGACGAATGTCTCATCTTCCACCAGTAATACTTTCCACATCGTAGTCCCTCCATTCCGTTAATCCTCGTCATTCTTGTTGTCCAGGTTTTGGTTCGCATATGGTTCGGACAACAAAACAGGCAGATGAATCCGGCACAATGTGCCTTGTTCCAACGAGATCACCTCGAGCTCACCTTTGTCCTTGAACAGAAGTCTTAGTCGCTCCCTGATATTCTGCAGCCCAATACTCGGTCTCTGACGACCCTGCTCCCTGTTATTCTTCGAATGATCCATCCCTACCCCGTTATCCTCAACCTCCAGCGTCAACCGATCAGGCACAGCTGCATTTCTAAACATCCGGATCTGGATCCGCCCTCCCTCTGTCATATTGCCAATCCCGTGGCGAATCGCATTGTCAATCAAGGGCTGCAGACTGAGCTTGGGAACCAGGGCATACAGCAGCTCTTCGTCATAACTGAACTCTATGTCAAACACATTTCCATATCTGACTTGCTGGATATACAGAAAAGCTCGCGTCAGATCCATTTCATCGCGAAGGAGAATGAGATCCACATCTGAATTAAGACTGGTTTCCAGCAGTTTACCGAGTGATAGGCATATTTCCACCGTTTCTTCATTCCCGTTCCGCAGTCCAATCCATTTCAGTGTATTGAGCGTATTCAGCAGAAAATGTGGATTCATCTGAGCCAGAAGCATCTGAAAATGCACGGCATCCTTCTGCCTTTCTTCGGCACGAAGCTGTTGAACCAGTCGGTTCATGTCTACCATCATCGTATTGAAGGTCCGTGTAAGATCCAGCACCTCTCCCTTGTGATTCTCCTCTGGCAGCCGAATGCGGAGATCCTTGCCAACCGCTTCTTTCATCTTGACCTGTAGACGGGACAATGGCCTTGTAAATGTATAAGCAATCATGAAAGCAATAGCAATAAAAAGAGCCGTAATGGCATAAAACGTTGCGAAATAATGCTTCTTGAGGCTTTCAATCTCACCAAACAACAATTGTAAGGGAATGCGGTTTATCATATACCAGTCCAGTGAAGGCAGATAACTATAGTTAATGAGTGACTCACTGGATTTGTCAGTCCAGTATCCATTACTCGGCTCTCGGGAAACCTCCCGAATAACTTCACCGGACAGCTTAGATTCGGAGTTGGAACGAGCAATCACTTCACCCTGGCGCGTCATGATAAAGTAGAGCTGGTCACTCTCGGACTTCTGCAATACAGACTGAAACCAGTAAGAGAAATCAATGCTGATTCTTGCCAGTCCGTATGTATTGTTATTCCGGTCACGCAGTTTGGCGTACAAGGATAACAGGGTTGGGCTCCTGGTCACATCACGAGATACGTAATTCTCATCATTCGATGTCCACACATATGAGGTTCCGCTGTCCTGAAGGGCCAAAAAGGAACGATCCGAGGCAACAGTTTCATAATCTAGCGGGACCTTGGGCTGATATGAGGTGTAGATATTCCCGTCTTCATCGAGCAGTGTAAAATAAACGGATGGATTGTAGAGAAAAAAGCTGTTATTCAAACCCTTGAATTTGTCCTCCATACGCTCCTTGTTATCCAGGACGTTGTGCTCGCCAGGGTTTTGCAGAATACGGCGAACCTCGGAATCCTGTTCCAGGAAGATCAAGGTTTTGAAAGCGATACTGAGCTGATCTTCCAGCGACTGGTGGAGGTTATCCAGCTGTTCGTGACTCTGTTCACTGATCTTCTGCTGCACGAGCGATTCAATTTTTTCGTAATTGTACAGATTGAGAATGCTGAATGGAAGCAGAATGACAAGCGCGAACCCTGCAAACAAACGGTATTTGAGCTTGTGGGGGATCATCCATCCCAGCCACTTCCGCATATGAACCGACTCCTTTTGCTGCCCTCTGGTGAACTTATTATATCACCCTGTTCATGCAGCTGGTGGCTGATTTTGCTAACGATATCTTCATTTTAAAGAAGGCTGCACTCCAGTCATAGAAACATATTTCTCATTGCATAGAACATATCTACACATTAATGCCCACTTCTCTTCGAAAACTCATGCTTTCATATACGAAAAGTTTAATCATCCTATTATCGTGAAACGGATCGCTAATTTACAACTGATTTCTGTTCCAATTATGAGGGTATTCGCTTCTTCTATTCTATGTTATATTAACATCTACGAAAACGCTTTCAATACAAATTCTGGAGGTGATCCTTCCTTTGTAAATCCTGTCTGGACTGTTTTATAACTGAGCTTTTCTCCATCTGAGCAAGCCTAATTCATCAGTTCAACTATTCCAAGAATGAAGGAGACACTGTTAATGAAGAAAAATCGTAAACATGTTCTATCCCTCACACTGGTCACCGCACTGATTCTGTCTCTGTTCTCTTCTGCCATGGCCTCTGCAGCTCCTGATCACAAAGGTAAACCTAGTAAACCTGCTGCGCCAACCAAAATCCAGTCCTACGTCAGCGCCATGGAACCAGGCTGGAATCTGGGTAATTCGCTCGACGCTGTGGGCGAAGATGAGACGGCCTGGGGTAACCCGCGGATTACCAAGGAACTGATCAAGCAGATTGCGAAGCAAGGTTATAAGAGCATTCGCATTCCTGTGACCTGGGAAGCCCACATCGGCGACGCACCCAACTACACCATTGATCCCGCGTATATGAACCGTGTACAGGAAGTTGTGGACTGGGCACTCGATGCCAATCTCTATGTCATGCTTAATATTCACCATGATTCCTGGCGATGGGTCAGTTACATGGAGAAGGATCATGACCCTGTGATGGCACGCTATAATTCCGTATGGACCCAGATTGCGAACCAATTCAAAAATGCTCCTTCCAAGCTGATGTTCGAAAGTATTAACGAGCCCCGTTTCACAGAAGGTGGAACAACGGATGCCGCAGTCGGGTACCGTATGCTCGATGAGCTTAATACTTCTTTTCATCAAATTGTAAGGTCTTCTGGCGGAAACAACAAGACACGTCCACTCGTACTCCCGACGATGCATACCTCATCCGCACAAGCTGATCTGGATGCATTAAATGAGACGATCACGAAATTAAATGATCCTAACATTATTGCTACAGTTCACTATTATGGCTTCTGGCCATTTAGTGTGAACATCGCTGGTTTTACCAAGTTTAATGAAGAGGTACAAAAAGACATCACCGATACATTCGATCGTGTATACAACGCTTTTGTAGCCAAAGGCATTCCTGTTATTGTTGGTGAATATGGCTTGCTGGGCTTCGATCAGCATACGGGTGTCATCGAACAGGGTGAGAAGCTGAAATTCTTCGAATTCGTGGGACAGTATCTGCGTCAAAAGAAGATGACCACCATGCTGTGGGATAACGGGCAGCATTTCAGTCGTACAAACTATACTTGGTCTGACCCTGATCTCTATAACACGATGAAAGCGAGCTGGAAAGGTCGTTCGTCCACAGCCGAATCCGATCTGGTCCATCTCAAAAAAGGAGCGGCCGTTCAAGATCAAACGATCCGATTGAATCTGAATGGAAACACCTTCAAGTCTCTCGCTAACGGTAACAAGAAACTGTCTAAAGGCAAGGATTACACGATTAAGGATGACGTGCTGACCCTTAAATCCAGTCTGTTAAGCAAACTGACCGCTTCCGGCAATCTTGGTGTCAATGCGAAGCTTACAGCGAAATTCAATAAAGGCGCCGACTGGCACCTGAATATCATTACGTATGATACACCTGTGCTGAGCGATGTTACAGGAACTACCGATTCTTTTGCAATTCCAACCACATTTAACGGAAACCAGCTGGCCACGATGGAAGCGACTTATGCCACCGGAGGTAACGCAGGTCCGCAAAACTGGACATCCTTCAAGGAGTTCTCTTACACCTTTAGCCCGGATTATAGCCGTAATATCATTGAATTGAAACCAAACTTCTTCAACGAAACGAATGATGGTGAGGTTATTCTCAAGTTCCACTTCTGGAGTGGCGAGGTGCTCACCTACAAAATTACGAAGAACGGCACGAGTGTCGTTGGTCAAACGTCTTAATTCACACATGCGAACGTTCTGTTCAGAGCAAGGCTCTGGCAGAACGTTTTTGTTTTGACCAAAGTCCGAATAACGTACAAGTCATGCCTCATACCTTTACAGTAATTTGGCTTGAGGAGGCAAAATCATGTTTAAACGGGTAGACCGCCTTGCAATTGAACTGCCGATCTCCAATAACCCGGACCCCAATGGAGCAAGCGCAGTCCAGGAACTGCTTGGTGGAAAGTTCGGCGAAATGTCCACGTTAAACAACTATATGTTTCAGTCCTTCAACTTCCGGGGCAAAAAAAAGCTGCGTGCCTTTTATGACATTGTGGCAAGTATTACGGCTGAAGAATTCGGTCATGTGGAGCTTGTCGCCAATACCATTAATCTGATGCTGGTTGGCACTACTGCTCCGGGAGACCCTGATACTACCCCGCTTCGTGCAGGCAAGGATGCTCGTATTACTTCCCATTTCATTGAATCGGCTCAGACCGCGCTTCCTTTTGATTCCATGGGCAGACCCTGGAATGGCTCCTATGTCGTGAACAGCGGCAATCTGATCTTCGACCTGCTGCATAATTTTTTCCTCGAATGCGGTGCGCGTACTCACAAGATGAGAGTGTACGAGATGACGGATCATCCAACTGCGAGAGAGATGACCGGTTATTTGCTCGTCCGTGGTGGCGTACATATTCTTGCCTATGCCAAAGCGCTGCAGATTGCAACCGGGGTTGATGTGACCAAGATGTTCCCTATTCCCCGCCTGGACAATAAGGTGTTTGACACGACCCGGAAATGGGAAGCCATGGGCGAACATCGCAGGCTATACACCTTTAGTGACAAGGACTACCAGAATATCGCCCAGATCTGGAAAGGCACACATCCGACAGATGGCGGAAAACTGGAGGCATTTGCAGGACTGCCCGGACACAGTGGTGCTATTCCCGATCTGCCGGACCTGCCGGAAGAATTCGCCCCTGGCGTCTCTGCGGAAGATCTGTTACAGATTGCAGAACGGCTGAAGCGCCAAGCAGGATTGTAGTGCTGAACATATGTCAAGCGGTCATCTCATTATTCGAGATCACCGCTTGTTATTTTTGCATGACCGTCCCATCATAAAACAAACGATATATCACCGCTTCGGCTGTGTATGACATATGAGGCTCCCAACCCGCGGTATACCAGCTGCACCGGATTCAGGCTGCTTGTAACTACATAAAGCCGCTGCGGGCACCAGCTATGGCATAATTGAATGTCCTGACAGCACACTGGCAGATTTCTTTCAAATACAAAGGCATGTTTCACCGCACAATCTATAGCAACGGGCGTCTTGTCTGCCGAATCAGTGGGATAGAGGCGATGCACAGAGATTTTACCGATCAATTCAGTCAGCTGCTGTTCCTCTTCTGCATTGTGGACAAGCACGATTACATCCATTCCCCGCTTCAGCAATAAACGAACAAACTCCATTCCAGCTGAGCTCTGTCCCGTTGAAACTAACATAACAGCGTCTTCCACCATCGTACTCCCTCACCTTCGTCTCCAAGCCAGCAAGAATAAATATCCTCTGGCACGGTATGAGCGAATCATAGTCCTGTACTTGCAGGGCTGCAAGGCCGTAAGGGAACGATTTACTGCGTAAATCAACCAATTCTGGCGAAACTCAAGTTCATTTTAGCCAAAATCTACTCCTGGCTTCATCTAGCTTCAATTTACCGTGGAGGAAACAAGCCAATGAAATAAACGGATGTAATCAGCAAAAATAGCAGACTGATCCCGATTTAATCGCTTACATCACGGAAATGTCTACCCGGAAGCACTTAAATGCGGTAAATAAAAGATCCCCAACATTTTACTTCATCGTCACTCAGCCGTAACATAAACCAAAGGTTGAAGAACATTAAGTCGCATTCATTCGATGGAGGTTGGTGGCGTGTTTCCGAGTTGTGAACTCATAAATCAAATAACAATAAACCATGAAACGAAGATTACTTCCATGGAAATCATTCGGTACGATATGCGAAAGCTGCCGTTACTCCCGCTTGAACATTCAGGTGGCTACTGCGGATTGTTCAAAATTTCATGTGGAGGCATTCACGGATTTGCAGAATTTGATGTACCGCGAGGTTCAGAGCCCGCCGATCTGGTCAAATGGGCTTCGGTATTCGCAGGGTTAAAAGGGTTGGAACCGAAGCAAGCTATCCACTACATCACCGAGCACCAAAGTCTGTGGGGAGAGGTCCGTGCTCATTTTCTTCTAAAATGCCTGGACAATCTGATCATCAATCTGGAGAATGGCAGGAATTTGCCTATGAGCCAGGAACAGGTGCGTGCCTTTTTGATGGAATATGCGCTCACCTATTATTCGTTTTAATACACTTGTTACGTTGTATGAATAGCAAAAAAAAAAGCAGGCAATGAGTCTGGTCAAATTCATCAGCTCTCTCTGCCTGCTTTGTTCATTATTGTTTAAACTTCACGACAAGGATGTTGTCCCCATTCGCCTGTACGCTGCCAATCTTGGCCGTCTGCACTTCTTCTATGATTTCATTTCCGTTCGGGATGAGAACGGGAGTGATGAGTGGCAGCCCCGCCGCCTGAATGGCGTACATGTCAAACTCAATCAATAATTGGCCAGCGGTGACTGCATCTCCGCTTTGGACATGAGCGGTAAAGCCCTCTCCCTTTAGACCAACGGTATTGATTCCAACGTGAACAAGCATCTGCAGACCACTCTCATGCTCCAGAATGACAGCATGTTTGCTCTTGTTCATGACATGGGCTACGATGCCATCAAAAGGTGCGAACACCTTACCCTCCGTAGGCTCAATAGCAATCCCCTCACCCATATGTTTCTCTGAAAATGCAGGATCAGGTACGTTGGCCAAAGCTACCGCTGTACCAGTCATCGGCGAAGCAATTTCCAACATTTCCACTTTAGGCCGATGTACCGCTGTTTGATTCATACGATCATCCATACCTGCGGTTTGGACAGCCGATGCATCACTCTCATTTCCACTCTTCGTTGTCTCCTCTACAGCAAGTGGTTCATCCTTGTAACCGAAGAACCAGGTTAACGCAAAGGCCACACCCACAGCAACCACATTCACAAGAATGTACAGAGGCAGCTGACTGTTCAGATACAACAATGTACCTGGAATCACCGTTACGGCCATACCTGTACCCTTCAGATGGAACAAGGATGCGAGAAAACCACCGACTCCGCCACCAATTAGTCCCATAATGAACGGTTTCATGAAGCGCAGGTTTACCCCAAAAATGGCAGGTTCGCTAATCCCGAGAAAAGCGGATAAGGACGATGGCAGCGCCAGTGCCTTGAGTTTTGTATTCTTTGTTTTTAATCCTACCGCCAAACAAGCCGCTCCTTGTGCAGCCATTGCCGAAGTTACGATGGCGTTGAACGGATTATAACCGGTTTTCTCCAGCAGCTGGATTTCCAAGAAGTTGAAGATATGATGTACACCAGTAACGACAATAATCTGATTGAAGAAACCAATAATAATTCCGGCAATACCGAATGGAAGGTCCAGAACAGCTGTCGTTCCATGCAGCACCCACTCTTCAAGCGAATGAAAGACGGGACCGATGGCAAAGAGTCCCAATGTGATCATCACCGTCAGTGTGATAAAAGGCGTGAGGATCAAGTCCAGCGCCTCCGGCACACGTCTTCTCAGAAATTTTTCAAACTTCGCTCCAATAAGTCCCACGAAAAATGCAGGTAAAACGGACCCCTGATAGCCTACAACGGGTATAAACCCGAACATGTGCAGTGCTTGAGCCGATCCATCTGCCACAGCATAAGCATTCGGCAGTGCCGGATTGACAAGCATTAGTCCAAGTACAATCCCGAGCACAGGACTGCCGCCAAATACACGGAATGCAGACCAGGCCACGAGTGCAGGCAGGAATGCGAATGCCGTGTCCGTCAGAACCTGCGTAAACAACAGGAAATTGGGCGAAATGTCCTCAGGGGTTGCACCGAACAAGGACAGAATTTCATTCTGGGTAAGCAGTCCGCGCAGCCCCATGAACAACCCTGTAGCCACCAGTACAGGAATAATAGGTACGAACACATCTCCGAACGTGCGGATTGCCCGTTGGAATGCGTTGCCTTCCTTTTTCCCCTGATTCTTCACGTCTTCCTTGGAGGTCCCTTCGATTCCGAGCTTCTCGACCTCTTCAAAGATCCGGTTCACGGTACCTGTCCCAAAAATAATCTGATACTGTCCGGAATTGAAAAAGGCACCCTTGACCTTGTCTATATTCTCGACCTGCTTCTGATCGATTTTCTCTTTGTCATTCACCATAATACGAAGACGTGTCGCGCAGTGGGCAAATGATGCGATGTTATCTTTGCCCCCAATGGCTTGAATGACTTCCTTGGCTATTTGTTGATTCTCCGACATGGTAATTCATTCCCCTCACCTGATATCTAGTAATCCCATTTGGTTGCTTTGAACTCAGCCTTGCCTCCACTCGCAAAAAAGCGAATTCCCGTACTTTCGGGGCTTGGGAAAATTCGGCTTGTGAATACCTCTTCCCCATCATTGACAAAGATTTCAACCGATGACGTATCTACAAACAGTTGTAGCTTGATCCGATCTCCATTCAGCGCGCACTGGCGTACCGTGCCATTCATGCCCCCCATTGGAGCACCTGATGAGGTTCGGTCCAGTATCAACTTTTGCTGGAGACGGTCGTATTGCAAAACGGTCTTTTCTTCACCGCCTGTTCGAAATTCAATCCCGAATCGTTCAGCATCAAAATGACTGATTTCACATTCCAGCTCATAGGCAGTGCCGTTGAATGCAGGAACACTTTCAGATCTGTTCTCCAGTGTCGTTTGATAACGGTGTCCCTCAGATTGTTGACGCAGCTTCTTCATCTCATCAACAGGCTGCTGAATGAGTTTGCTGCCTTTCAGGGACAACTGGCGCGAAATCGTAAGGCAATGGGCCCACCCGCTCGCATCGGTTGGATACTCCACATCCGGAAGTCCCATCCATCCAATCAATATGCGTCTTCCGTCCGGCGCTTCCATCGATTGTGGCGCATAGAAATCGAACCCGCGATCCAATTCCTCAAAAGAATCATGATCAAACTCTCTCGTCTGTAGATTCAATGGCTCACCCATCAGGAAACCTGACTGAAAAATGTTGTTGTACAAATCCCCTTCACCTTCGAGACCCTGCGGTGAAAAAAGAAGCACGCCTCTGCCATTCATCTCAAAGTAATCTGGACACTCCCACATATAGCCGAATTGGGAGAGATGTGTCTGGATCTCACCCAGAAACTCCCACGCCGTGAGGTTGGATGATCGGTACAACACCGCGCATCCTGTCATGTCTGTCCGCTGTGCTCCGATTACACAATAAAAGGTATCCCCATCCTGCCAAACCTTCGGGTCCCTGAAATGCTCTGTGTACCCGGACGGTACTGACGATATAACCGGCTGGTCGGCTTTCACAACTGAACCGCTTTCATCCATGACCGCCAAGCATTGATACGGATGTCTGATCCATGCTTCATCCCTGGTGTTGCCTGTATAGAGCAGGTGCAGCTTGTCATCCTTAACAATGGCACTCCCCGAGTAAGCCCCATGCGAATCGAATGGATCACCCGGACGGATGCCGATGCCCACCTGCTCCCAGTTCACCAGATCTGTCGAGCGAACATGATACCAATATTTCATTCCGTGCTCTGTTCCCAGGGGAAACCACTGATAGAAAAGATGATAGTGCCCTTGGTAATATGAAAATCCGTTAGGATCATTCAGCAAGCCCGTAACAGGTTGAATGTGATAGGATTGTCTCCACGAGCAAGCAGAAATCAATGCTTTCAGCTTCTCAATCTCTCCTTCTTCCGCCTGCTCAATGAATCGGTAGCGCTGCTCTCTGGTCATTTTCATAACATATCTCCTAACCTTGCCTAAAATATTTCATCAAAGAGGAACCGGTTCCAACACAACTAAAAAAATAATTCCACGGCATACAGCCAAAACCATTATTCCAATTCGAATATCTCAAACGAATGGAACCGGTTCGATGGAATTATCATAAAGGATAAGTTTATACGTTGTCAACGCTTTCTCGGGGAATCAATTCCACATCAAGTATAGTTTGCTTCTCTACCGGCTCACCTGTAACCTGACGAATCATATGGCTTGCAGCCAGTTTGCCGGCCTGCAAATAATGAAATTTCACTGTTGTCAGCGCCGGATGAATCATTTCCGTGATATCGTATCCGCCAAATCCGGCGACCGACAATTCATGAGGTATTCGAATCTTGTTAGAGAAAGCAGTCTTCATTACACCAAGGGCGATGTTATCCGTGGCACCTACAATGATGCTCGGCTTATTGTCCCGAAGAATGGCCTCTGCTGTAACGATCGCTTCGGACATTTTGAAGCTTGTCTCATAGTACGTAACATCACAACCGCCCCCGCCATATTCGGCGATGGCACGCTGAAATCCCTGTCTGCGATGTATACCGACGGCCTGGTCCCTCTCCGTTACTCCAATATATACAATCTGGCGATGCCCCTTCTCCACCACGTATTTGCCCATATCGTATCCGGCCTGGTCATCGTTGTGAACCAGACTATGCAGACGTTCATGCTGTTGTCCCACCAATAACACCGGAATGCCAATCTCTTCTACTGCCTTCAGATGTGCTTCAGTCACTTCAGCCGCAAGCAGAATAATGCCGGATACCTTTTGCCTTGCAAAATCATAAATGGCGTCGATCTCACGGTGCATATCCTGGCTTGTGTTGGCAATCAACATCTGGTACTGATTGGTTCTTAATTCCTCATCTATGCCGATAAGCGTCTGTGAAGTTGCAAATGAGTCCAGCCGGGGGACGACTGTTCCGATAATACTGGTTTTCTTCGCTTTGAGGCTCTGTGCAAAGGTGTTCGGTACGTAATTATATTGCTTGATAATGCGCTCAATCTTCTGGCGTGTATCTTCACTGACCGAACCGCCATTAAGAAAACGGGAAACGGTGCTTTTGGCCACGCCGGCCAGTTGAGCGATATCAGAAATGGTCTTGTTCATAGTTACTCCTCTTGTGTACAGCTTAAAATGAAAATGGATAATGCACCCTTCTTATTATACTTGGTTGATGTCGTTGTGGCGAATATCATTGTGCTGCAGTACAGCGTTATTGATGTGCGGCATCACTTCAATTCATTGCATGCAGAAGGTGTACATGCTAGTATAACTTCAATTCATATCGTGCACGATGGAATATTAACATATCAATAAACAATTACAGGTCAATAAACAATATACAGGCTATGACGGAAAGAGTAAGCGGAATCTGGCGTTGATTACAGGGACGTGGTGCCAAAGACTGAGAGCACCCGAGACAACCATCCGCCGAAGTTCACTCCCGAGCCGATTGCTGAAAAGCGGCTTCTTCAAGAGTCAGCTTCTAGGACAATCCGTTCCTTGCGTTAAAAGGTCAAAGTGAGATTCGGCATGCCTTCATTCAGGCTGAACCGTTTCTAATTAGGGTGGTACCACGGCTTCTTCGTCCCTTGCGGATGAAGGGCTTTTTTTGTTTTTCAATAAAATGAATTCATATCCAACGTAACGGAGGAGTGGTTGTAAATGGACGAGAACAACACCTTGGAACAATTACGAAGTCGATTGAATGAGATTAATCATGATCTGCTTCACTTATTATCCGAGCGGGCGCAAATCACACAGGAAATCGGTCAGATCAAGGAAAAACAGGGCGTTCCCAAGTTTGACCCCGTTCGTGAGAAAGAAATGCTGGAAGAATTGACGGCAGCCAATCCTGGGCCTTTCCATGATGATGCCATCAAGCTGCTGTTCAAGCAGATCTTTCAGGCTTCCCTGCATTTGCAGGTCGACGAACACAAAAAACAGCTTCTCGTTAGCCGTAAAAACCAGCAGGAGGATACGATCGTCTCCATTGGCGACATTCAGGTTGGCGCGGGCAAACCAATCATGATTGCCGGACCTTGTTCCGTCGAGAGTTACGAGCAAGTCCGGGAGGTTGCCAAGGCCTTGAAAGAAGCCGGGATTTCGGTGATGCGCGGCGGTGCGTTTAAACCACGTACCTCCCCATATGATTTTCAGGGATTAGGGATTGAAGGGCTGAAAATTCTGAAGGAAGTGGCTGACGAGTTCGGTCTCCAAACGATCAGTGAGATTGTGCATCCAGCCCATATCGAGCTGGCAGCGGATTACATCGATGTGATCCAGATCGGTGCCCGAAACATGCAAAACTTTGAGTTGCTCAAAGCAGCGGGCGACGCTCGCATTCCGATCTTACTTAAACGAGGGTTGGCAGCAACCATTGATGAATTCGTGCATGCTGCGGAATATGTCGTGTCCCGTGGTAATAAACAAGTCATGCTGATTGAACGAGGGATTCGCACTTATGAAAAAGCTACACGCAATACCCTTGATATCTCTGCCGTGCCTATTCTAAAACAGGAAACCCATCTTCCCGTTCTGGTGGATGTAACCCACTCTACCGGACGCAAAGATATTCTGGCTCCATGCGCCAAGGCTGCTCTGGCGGCAGGTGCCGACGGTGTTATGGTGGAAGTGCATCCGAATCCAGCGGTCGCACTATCTGATAGTGCGCAGCAGCTGAACATCGAACAATTCCATCAGTTTCTCTCCTCTGTGAGACAATCCGGTTTATTAAAGGATTAATGATCACGGAAGAAAATGAACAGAATTTTTCAAAGTAAATAAAAGCAAAAAGCCTGAAGGAGCTGCCTATTCATTAAATATGAATGAGCATTCCTCAGGCTTCTATCTTATTCTAACCATTTTTCATACCTCTATGATAATAGGCAGGATCATCGGTCTTCGTTTGGTCTGGGCATAAATGTAATGTCCGATCTCGTCCTTAAGCTTTCTTTTGATGACATTCCATTGGTTCACTCCGGCTCCGGTCAATTCTTCCATTCTGGACAGTACCAGGCCGTGAATCTCCTTCATAAATTCCTCCGAGTCTTTCACAAACACAAATCCTCTGGAAATGATCTCTGGAGACGTGACCATTTGCTTCTCCGTTTTGCTAAGAGTCGTCACAATGACAAGCATACCGTCTGAAGATAGCTGTCTGCGATCCCGAAGCACAATATTACCTACATCCCCCATAATCAAGCCGTCAACCAGACTGTTGCCCGAAGCGATTTTGGGACCCGGTGATGCTACGCCATCCTTGTACTGAATCATGTCACCATTATTAACGATGAATACGTGATCCGGGTCTATGCCAACCGATTCAGCCAGTAATCTGTGCTGGTACAGCATGCGGAATTCGCCGTGGATGGGCACCAGATAATCCGGCTTCATCAGTGTCAGCATCAGCTTCAGCTCTTCCTGACTGCCATGTCCCGACACATGCATGCCCCCGGACCCGCTCGAACCATATAACACTCTTGCTCCCAGTACATACAGGTTATCAATAACGTGGGCTAAATTGCGTTCGTTGCCCGGAATTGCTCCTGCCGCAATAATGACAGTGTCACCTGCTGCCACTCTAACATGAGGGTGCTTACCTGTTGCGAGCCGTGACAGCGCAGCCATAGGTTCACCTTGGCTTCCCGTACAGAGAATAACGACTTGTTCAGGAGGAAACTGATCTACATCGATCGCTTCAATCAGCAAGCCATCAGGAACATCAAGGTATCCCAGTTCACTGGCAACCGACACAACGTTAACCATGCTTCTGCCCAGCAAGGCCAGTTTGCGACCGGTCTCAAAGGTGGCATTCACAATTTGCTGCACCCGGCTGACATTGGAAGCGAAGGTGGAGATAAATATTTTTTGCCTCGCTCGAATAAATGCATCCAGAATGCGATCACCTACAACTCGCTCCGAGGGTGTAAATCCAGGCCGTTCAGCATTCGTACTTTCGGACAGCAGCAGATGAACCCCCTGTTTACCAATCTCAGCCATTCGATATAGATCAGGATAAGGACCATTCACAGGTGACATATCGAACTTGAAATCGCCGGTATGTACCACATTTCCACCAGGTGTACGGAAGAAAACGCCCAGGCAGTCCGGGATGCTGTGGCTCGTTGCAAAAAAGGAAACGTCGATTTCCCCCAGCTTTACAGTGGAATGAGCATCGATGGTATGAAGATCTGCCGTCCGCAGCATGTTATGCTCTTTCAGTTTCAGTTCAATCAACCCTCGGGTTAGCCTGGATGCATATACGGGGATATTCATTTGTTTCAGAAAATAGGGTATGCCCCCAATGTGATCTTCGTGTCCATGAGTAACCACAAGGGCTCTCACCTGATCCAGATTCTCCAGCAAGTAAGAAACGTCCGGAATAATCAGATCGATGCCCGGCAAGGTCTCATCCGGAAATTTGGAACCACAATCGATGACGATAATATCCTTGTTGTACTGAATAATATACATGTTCTTACCAATTTCGTTTACGCCGCCAAGAGCAGCGACATACAACTTATTGTGGGCTAGATTCAATTTAGAGCATCCTCCTTTTCGCTTTGCTGCAGTAGCTGGGCTATTCTATATGCCTGTTTATGTATTTGTAGTATGTTGTTTCTCGGTTCACTTATGCATCTTGAATGTTGCACGCCAAAAAGCCCGCAATGGAACGCTGGCTCCACGGCGGGCTTTGATCTGTTTAGGATGAAATAAGCAATACAAAATTCCTTTATAAGAACAAGTTAAACAAGCGATTTACCACGCTGCAGCAAAACATTTTCTTCATAGGTTTTGATCTCGGAGATCCATTTCTCGCGAACTGGCACTCCCTGCTGTGCACAATAATAATCCCAGATGGCACCAAATGGATAGGATTTGAATTCTTCAGTCAGCGCCAACCGTACCGTATAATCACCTTGCAGTTCAGCGGCTTTAAGTGCATCCACCGGTTCCAGCATGGCGCGCAGCAAAGCCTTGATCGTGTTGCGTGTACCGACAACCCAGGCAGCTACGCGATTGATGCTGGCATCAAAGAAATCGAGGCCCACATGCGTCGTTGACAGCAGGTCGTGACGAACAAGCTCCCGTGCGATTTCCAACAGCTCATCGTCCATAATGACGACATGGTCACTATCCCAACGCATTGGACGGCTCACATGCAGCAGAATGCCACTAGTAAACAGCGCAAGGGAAGACAGCTTGTTGGAGATGACCTCCGTGGGATGGAAGTGGCCTGCGTCCAGGCAGATCAGGGTATCATTTTGCAATCCGTATCCCATATAGAATTCGTGTGATCCAACCACGTACGCTTCCGAACCAAGGCCGAACAGTTTACTCTCAACCGCGTCCAGATTATGCTTCGGATCAAGCTTCTCTGCAAATACTTCATCCAACGAATCCTTAAGACGTTTGCGTGGTGTCATGCGATCAACCGGATTATCCTTGAACCCGTCCGGAACCCAAACGTTTGTTACGCATGTCTGGCCCAATTGCTCGCCAAAATAAGCACCGATGCGCCGAGACGCCTTGCAGTGATCAATCCAGAACTGGCGAATCTCCGGATCAGGATGACTCAGTGTGAATCCGTCGCTAGATTTCTCATGGGAAAAGCACGTCGGGTTAAAATCGAGACCCAGCCCCTGCTCCTTGGCCCATTGCACCCATTTCTCATAATGCTTGGGCTCGATCTGGTCCAGCTCCACTTTTTCATCCGTATCGGTATAGATTGCATGCAGATTAACCTTATGCTTGCCTGGAATTAGCGAAAAGGCTTGTTCCAGATCTGCCCGAAGTTCTGCAGGAGTGGTTGCTGCTCCCGGATATTGACCTGTAACGGAGATGCCTCCCGTCAACTCTCCATCCTGGTTCAAAAAGCCTTTCACATCATCACCTTGCCAGCAATGCACAGATACCTTAATCTCTGCAAGCTTCTCCAATACCTCATCCGTATCAATTCCATGCTGGGTATATAACAATTTGGCTGCTTCATACGCTTGCTTGACTTGGTTATCCATTCGCAGAAACCCTCCTCTTAACGTGTAAATGCTGCAGGTACACCGCCATCGATGGTCATCATGCATCCGGTTGTTTTCTCGGATTTGGAAGAAGCAAAGAAGGCAATACCTTCCGCAATATCTTTTGGATAAATATTCACGAGCAGTGTCGTACGCTTGCGATAGTACTCTTCCAGCTGATCGGGCTCAATCCCATACGCTGCCGCACGTTCGTTTCTCCAGGAACCATTCCAGATCGCAGACCCTTGCAGAATCGCGTCAGGGAGTATCGTATTGACACGAATACCATATTCGCCGCCTTCAGCTGCAATACAGCGTGCAAGGTGAGCTTCAAGCGCTTTTGCCGAGCTGTAAGCCGATGCACTTTTACCGGCATAGACCGAGTTTTTGGACCCGATGAAGACCATACTGCCGCCAATTCCCTGCTGTTTCATCAGCTTGAACGCTTCTCGGGCAACGAGGAAATATCCGGTACCCAGCACATTCATGTTGAGGTTCCATTCCTTCAGGGAGGTTTCGTCAAATGGACTCGATGTGGCAAGACCCGCATTGTTAACGATAATGTCCACACCGCCATATTGCACAGCCACTTCAGCGTACGCCGATTGTACGGCTTGCTCATCCGTTACATCCATTTTTAGTGCATATGCGCGATTCGCACCATATTGGTCATTGATTTCCTGGGCTACTTTTTGAGCGCCTTCCAGGTTCAGGTCTGCCAGAACGACGTGTGCCCCCTCGGATACCAGCCTGCGTGCAGTCTCGCTGCCAATTCCGCCGGCCCCCCCTGTAATAAACGCCACTTTCCGGGAAAATTCGGTTTCAGCCGGTGCAAGGGACAATTTATACAATTCAAGCGGCCAGTATTCTACATTGTAGGACTCATTTGCACTTAGCGATACGAATTTACCCAGGCTCGTCGCGCCCCGCATAACGGCAATCGCACGGTGATACAGTGCTCCGCTTACTTGGGATAATGCCCAGCTCTTGCCTGTGTTGATCATACCCACACCGGGGATGAGAATAACGCGAGGGGCTGCTTCGAACATGACATCGCCTTCGTTTTTGTTGCTTTCAAAATACTGTTTGTACTGCTCTTTATATGCAGCTACGCCTTCGGTCAGCTTCGTTTTCAGACCATCAATATCCTCAGCATCCGGCGTCCAGTCGATGAATAACGGAACGACTTTGGTATGTACCAAATGATCCGGGCAAGCAGCTCCCACCTGTGACAGCTCTGGTGAATTGGCTCCACCGACAAAAGCAAGTACATCATCCTGATCGTCATAGGACAGAATCATTTTTTTGCTATCCGATACGGCACCGCGAAGCGTTGGCATGATTTTGGCTACAATCTCACGCCGTACTTCCGCAGCAAGTGCCGGATGTTTAACGCCACCAAACAAACTACCTTCATCCACACGAGCTTCAATGAACGCTTCCGCCTCATTGATAATCTTGATTGTTTGGGCGTAACATTCCTCGGATGTCTCTCCCCAAGTGACGAGTCCGTGCTTCTCCATCAGAACCAGTTCCGCATTCGGATTCGCGAATACGCTTTCAGCAATCATCTTGGATAACGTAAATCCTGGGCGAACATACGGGACCCACACAAACCGATCTCCATAAATCTCTCTCGCCAACTCTTTCCCGTTATCGGCACAACATAGACTGATAATCGCATCCGGATGCGTGTGGTCCACATGGTTGTATGGAAGAAAGGCATGCAGCAAGGTCTCGATCGAGGCACGCGGGTGCTTGGAATCGATCATGCAATGACCCAAATATTCAACCATCTCTTCATCCGTCATCGATTCACGTTCAATCAGGGGACGAATGTCTTCCAGAGCCAGGCCTGTAAAATGCTTCGCTTGCATCGAGCCCAGATCGGAGCCGCTTCCTTTCACGTACATGACTTCTACATCACGTCCACGAAAATCCTTCACTGTTGTTTTGGTAGACGTATTTCCACCATAAATGTTGCATACACTCCGGTCTGCACCAATCAGATTGGATCGGTAAACCAGCTGCTCAAGTCCCGTCGTTTGCTCAGATGCCTGTGAAGAATTCCATAAACTCTGTACCATTCATTTCCCTCCGATAATGTTTGTTTTATTCCTAATCAGAGTTTAACATCTTTGTTTTGTTTTGAAAACAAAAGATTTTAAATATAAACGGAAATAATCAAAAGATCAAACTCCCTGCTAATGCGTTGAATTAAAAGACACCCTGACGATGCCGTCAGAGTGTCAAGAATGCAGAGAAAAACCAATAGAGTTTCAACATGCCTTTTAAAATTCAACCATCCTTACCCAGCAATATCATTGATACAAATAGGTATTGATTTTAGAAGATTCCCGCTTTTTGGGACGTATTTTTAATTCCGTAAGTATCATTGACCACCGTATTACCATAGCTCGTCAAGCTGCCGTTAGGTCCTGTTGCCAAATCAAGATAGTTTAGTCCAGAGCTATTACCGTACCAAGACCATGCAAGCCATCCTACCCCTTTTTCCTGACCATATTTCATGATGGCATATTCATCGACATCTCCATTCGTGTGATAGCCTCCGAATTCCCCAATGATTAACGCCAGCCCCTTGTTCAGCACATTTTCCATATTGGATTTGACGGTGGCCGCATCCTTGCCTGCATACTCATACATGTGAATGGAGAACACTGTATTTTTCTGTGAATCCGCGGCAAATACGCTTTGTCCGTAATCGACGATCGATTGAGGATACTGACCCCAGCCTGCTGCATCTACAATCAAGGTATTTTTAATACCCGCATCTCTTAATTTCGGAATAGCTTTTTTGTACCCATCTGCCCAGGCGCTTCCGTTCCATGTTCCGTACCACTCGTTTGCAATGTTTACAATAACCCGATCTTCCTTCCCGATCAGTGCTTCCTTGATGCTGATCCAGTAGTTGACCGCTGCATCCAACGAATTGTAGTCATCTTTGCCAGTGGCATCATGTACTTCAAGCACAGCAATCATCTTGTTTGCATTGACGACATTAATGATGTTTTTTACGGAATTCAGATCATCTTTGGTGTATTGTGTACCGTTTGACAAAACAATTCGTACCGTATTGGCACCCGTTTTTGCGATCGCAGGGATAGCCGTGTTTAGATCATTTTTGAACCAAGAGTGCCCATGATTGATCCCCCTCATGTAAAATGGTTTACCCGTAGAATCGTACAATTTGCCCCCATTCACATAAAAACCTGTTGCTGCTGCGGCTTTGGGAGCCGCGCTCCCCAAAATGACAAACATCAGTGCTGCAATGACTGTTAAGATTGTACCCTTTTGCAACTTGGCCATGGCATATAACCTCCTGAGTTTTTTATATTTCAATTAACCCTGCACAAGGCAACAGGCTAACTAAAATCAAATTCATCAACTAATTAAGTGAGTTATATAAACAAACAATTTTAAATATTATGTTTATGATTTACTTTATCGTTTAAGTTATGAGATTATCATAAAATGAAAACGCTTACTAGTCAACTCATTCTTAACTCTTTTTGGAAAAAAAGAAACGCCCGTCCAATGATAAAAAATCGGACAGGCATTTCTTATAATCCATTACACAATTATTTTCGCCTTGCAAAATCAACAAATTTGAATTTGTCCGGACGGTGCCGGGATTCCGTAAACTGAAAAGGACTCGCATCCTCCAGATAGACCTGGCTTCGTACAACGACCACATTATGGAAGCCTTCCAGATCCATCAATCTTCGATCTTCTTCGGTAGGCTCTTCCACCAAGATCTCTTTCTTGGCAAAAGAAATGGACAAACCGAGCTGATCCTCCATGTACTCATAAATGGAATCATTGCATATCTCTTTGGTTAATCCCGGAACAAGACGTTGACTGACATAGTCTTTGTCCAGAATGACACGTTCACCATCCACATTTCTTACGCGCACGATTTTCCAGACCTGCTCGCCCAACCCAAATTGAACGGTTTTAAACAAGGCCTGATCTACCTTCAGTTCCTCTAATTCCTCAACATGCGTTCTGGCCCGCTGTCCCATTTTCTTGGCCAGTTCCTTGAAGCTGACCAGTCCCGAAATGGGAAAATCAATCATGCGGATATCCAGTACAATGGACCCCTTGCCTTGAATTTTTTGAATGTAACCTTCTTCATACAGCATTTTCAGTGCTTTGCGTATCGTCTCTCTGGACGTCTGATAGCTTTCGGACAAATCAAGCTCCGATGGCAGAAGCGAACCAGCCTCGATCTCTCCATTCCGAATATGAGCTGCGATATCTTCGTAGATTCGGATAAACTTGTTATTCATCATTCATCACCATAGTTCATTACCCTTTTTATCATATTAGCAACCTATTATAGCATTATTGGCAGGGTTAATACACTTGGTGGTTCGACCAGCCCGGCTGATAAATAAAAGTTTACAAGGAGTGACTCAGAAACCACTTGTACAGGTCCGGATTGCTGTATGCTTCATCCCAGGCATTATGGTTCCCTTCCGGATAGACAGTTAGCTTCACGTTTGCCTCGATCGCTTCAAGGGCATCCACAATTCCTTGCGATTCCGAGAGAGGAACAACATCGTCCATGGCACCGTGAAATGCCCAGATCGGCACATCCCGCAAGGCTTCTGCTCTGGATGGATCGATTCCCCCGCACACGGGGGCTACGGCAGCAAACACATGAGGATAGTCGATGGGCAGATGCCACGCCCCGTAACCGCCCATGCTTAATCCGGTAAGATATACTCTCTTCGGATCTGCAGGGTAGTTCTCCAGCACATGTTCAACAATGGCATGCAGAGCTTCCTTTTCCATGGCCCAGAATTCATCCTCCGGACATTGAGGCGATATGACGATAAAAGGAAAGCTATGATCCTGATCTACAATGTTCGGGAGTCCGTTTGCTTTCACCTTATTCAAATCACTGCCACGTTCGCCTGATCCGTGAAGAAACAGAATAACAGGCCACTTCTTATCTGCTGGCTGGTCTTCCGTAACCGGAATGTGCAGCAAGTAGTCCAATGTCAATGTTTTGGTTATTTCCTTGACGATTCGATGCCCCGTCTGGGTCATAACTGTCCCCTCACTTCTATTCTTTAATCTTTTTCAACGCTTCGTCCAGAGCTCCAACCACCTTGTCACACCAAGCATCAAATTCAGGATCTTCGGTTTGCAGCTCTGGATGATCCAGCATATAATGGATCGTTTTCCGTATTCCCTGATCCGCTCTCGTTGTTGCTACAAATTCAGGTACAAGCCTCTTCAGTTTGCTATTGTCAAATACGACCGTGTTGGCCTTATCTCCAAGCAAACCGCCGCGAAGGTCCTGATCACTGCATGCAGCCAAAAATTCCGAAGGGACATGAACCGCATTCAGCTTGACTCCAAGTACTCCTGCGATAATTTCATAGATCTGGTTCCACGTCACGGACTCGTCCGAGGTAATATGTACAGACTCACCAATGGCATGGATATTCCCCATCAGACCGATAAAACCTTTGGCAAAATCACTATTATGCGTAATCGTCCATAGCGACGTGCCGTCACCGTGAATGATTACGGGTTTGCCTTCACGAATCCGCTTGAGAACCTGCCAGCTTCCTTTGGCACCATGCACGCCCAGAGGCACTGACAGGTCACCATACGTATGGCTTGGACGTACAATCGTCACCGGAAAACCATGCTCCCGGTACTGCTTCATCAAATAGTCCTCACAAGCGATCTTATTGCGTGAATACTCCCAGTAGGGATTGGATAATGGTGTACCTTCCGTAATGCGATAGTCGGCAAGTGGTGTCTGATAGGCTGATGCCGAGCTTATGAATATGAATTGTTTGGTTTTGTCTTTAAATAAACGATAATCTCGTTCGAGCTGTGACGGGACAAAAGCTATAAAGTCTGCAACAACATCAAATTCAAGATCCGCAATGAGTTCTGCAACCCGTACTTCATCGTTGATGTCGGCCTGAAGCACATTGACTTCCGCGGGCAGATCATCATTACGATTGCCGCGATTGATCAAATAAAGCTCACAACCCTGACTGGCGAGCTGCTGCGTAATTGCTGTACTGATTGTACCCGTGCCTCCAATAAATAGCGCTTTCATATTAGGCCACCTCCAGATGAAATGTCTCACAAGTCCATGATAGCACGCATGCAAAAGAGGAGCAAAGCCAGCTTGTCACTGACTCTGCTCCTCACGTTTAAACGACCTTAATTGTTCCGTAGATCATGTACATGCCGCAGTGAATTTCATATTCTCCAGGCTGCAAATTTTCATCAACGGTGTAGTAGTTGTCTCCTTTTTGCATGTACAAATCCATTCCCAGAGCTTGTGAACCAACCGATTTCACATGGGTGACTGACCGGGTAAGAATAAAATTAATTTTAGTGGGAACTCCCGCTTTAACTTCAATCACCCCAGGTTCGAATCCGTCATTACTCACATTCACATCAATGACTTCATATCCTTCCAATTCTTCAGGCGTCTTCGCTTGTGCTGTTACTGAACTTCCTGCACCGGGAGACATGTCCTTGCCCATGAAGTAAACCAAAAATGATCCGAGTAATACAATAACAGCAAGGCCAAGCGTAAGCCACGGCCACATTTTCTTAATTGAGCTATTCATATCCGCATGCCTCTTTTCCTGAAATAAAAGTACAGCCTATATCATACCTTAACACGCTGCAGAAGAAAATGGCTCCTATGGGCCATGTCAGATCATACTTAGCAAGGGAGGGCTGAATATCCAACTGAAAACTTCGTTTTAATTAGAAAAAGCCTGATTTCTCAGGCTTCTCTACTAGTTTATATCTATATCCATGATAACTCTAGCGCATCCCCGGTGTACTGGGGTTCGTTAAGAGGAATACTGTGGAGCACTTCGACTCCGTTTCAGCCTCAGCTTATATAACTCTGGCAGTGCAACGCCGATCAAAACGATAATGACGCCAAACCACTGCAGTCCACTTACATGCTCATGAAGTACAATGGAAGATAACAACACCGCAACCGGAAGCTCTACTGCACCCAGAATGCCTGCCATATCGCCCCCAATATGAGGAACCCCAATGGCGAACAACACTGGCGGAATGAAAGCACCGAAGAAACCGAGCAGTAATCCGAACACAAGCAGTTGGCTCCAGATCAATCCGTTAAACAGGAAGGTCGGCGGGAACAGAATGCAGAGCAGAATCAAACCGCCGGTAACCATCCACGCGCTGCGAAAAGCAGGATGAGCTGACGGAACGGCTTTGCCGCTAAACAGTACAAACAGGGAATAACTCACTGCCGCCAACAGTCCGAGTGCAATACCCAGGCCGTTAAACTCGCTCAGTCCCTGCTCCAGGAACCCTGCTGCAAGCAGTGTACCTCCGAACAGGATAATCAGAGTTAGGAAGGTTACTTTGTCTGGACGTTGGCGTTTACTTACCGCCTGAATCAACACGCTAATCCAGGTAAACTGAAACAAGAGAATAATGGCGAGTGATGCGGGAATGTAACGTAATGACTGATAGTATACCAAACCGGTTATAACTGTTGGCGTTCCGGCAGCCATTAACAGCAGACGCTGCTTCCATGTCAGTCGCGTAAACACACTCGTCGCTGTCCCAGATGTTTTGCTAGTTTGTGATCTGCGTTTTGTTTTAAATTTCGTATATAGTACAAGCAACCAGGACAGGATGAACCCCGTGATCAGCTGTGAACCAACAACCTCTCCGAGTTGGTATCCCTCACCGTATGCCAGCACAACTATAGTGGACAAGATGCCATAGCTCATCGCTCCAGCGAGAACCGACAAATAGTACTTCATTATGAATAAACCTCCTGATGATCGATAATACGTCCGCATGTCTAATCCATGCCAAGGTCACAACCTGCCATCCAAACGCAAAAAATCCTAACTTCGAGCAAGGAATACATGAAATTCCTGGCATCGTAGTTAGGAAGTATAGGCTTCCCGTAGAGACCCTCGCCCTGTGTACACTTTTGGCCTGCGAGGTTATACGAAATGAAGTATGCTTTTGTGATTGTGATGTTACGTATGTGACGACTTTTCATATATTACATGGCAGGTAAGATGTTGTCAACCCCATCATTCCATCGAAAATGAAATTGGACAGCTAGGGTATCAAACGATATCATCCACGGCGTCATCTCATTCAGGAGATTCCCAAGCCAGCGTTTGTTCCAAACCCTCCTGTAAACCTTGCAGATCCAAGCCGTCCACGGCAAAAGCTTCCCTGATCAATGCCGGGGCCACAAATTCATCATATTTGCCTAGATACGGGGCCTCGTCTTCCGCCAGCAGTCCTGAAGCATCCTCAACGGTCCGGCATTCGCTCATTATCTCTGCCAGAAGTGTTCGTGCATCCACTTTTCCAGAGACGACAAAATAATAAGGCTCCATGGGCACGACCGAACGCAGCGCAAATCGATCGGACAGATTATGCTTCATCAATCGTTCCAGTGTTCGAAACGATTTGCTTCCCACCCAAGGGAGAACGTACAGGGAATCACCGCCAGCCGGAATAACCACCTGCTTCAGCAATCCACTTTCCCTTGCCAACCGGCGTGCACGCTCCAAGCGATTCACCGCTTGTGGAGACAGATAAGGATAGATCACGGAATCCGACAGAACCTCACGCATTTTCTGAATGACCAGCGTATGAATGTCACCCCCCGCTCCAAGCCACAGGGTGTCTACTTTGCCTTTGGCCGCCTTCACATATACGGCTTTGTGTTTATGATCCACTTCTTCTACTTTCCACAGCTTTCCTGCAAGGGAAAAGCAATACCCAGGCGGTGGAACTGTCGTAATCGAACCGATTTCCTCTGAACCATTCAGCACCTTGTGTTCCTCATCGTCTTTGAAAACCGCGTAAAATCGATAATTATTCACCGTTTTCTCGCCAGTGAGCCCAATGATTAAGGTCTGTTCTTCCGTCCACTGCAGATGATCGGTTTCAATCAGATAATTTAAGAACGTCTGGTACTGGTCGGCCCGGATCTGACTGAACGGTGCAAGAGACAGAACGGCATACGCGAGCTCGCGTGGCTCTGCCTCCCCCATGCTTTTCAGCATGCTCATCGTCTGATGGTAGAGAACGCCCATTGGCATTTTGCGAGCCTCAAGCGGTTCGACCCATTTGGTCTTCACATACAGCTCTATGACAGCAATGGCACGAAGCAGCGTCCATGGCATTCGAGCTGGAAGCTGCGCTTCTTCATCCTCTTCTTCCGGACAAACGAATAACATTTCCGAAGCCATGTCATCCCGTCTTCCTGACCTTCCGAGACGCTGGACAAAACTCGAAGCGCTGTAAGGGGCACCGAGCTGCACTACCCGTTCCAATTCACCAAGGTCAATCCCCAGTTCCAATGTTACCGTAGCCGCAGCTACGGCCGGACCCACCCCGGTCCGCAGGGCTGCCTCCGTCTCTTCGCGAAGCATGGCTGATATGCTTCCGTGATGTACATGAAATACATCCCTTTCTTCCCGCCGTGCAGCGACTCTTCTCATTTCAAGGATGGTCACTTCGGCATCCGTTCGGCTGTTGGTGAAGATTAGCGCCTTTTTGCGATGAGTGCTCTCATAGATGAAATCGTAATAGGCTTTGCGTGCGTTGTGCAGATGTTCGGCCTGCTCCTCATCCCGGGCATCCGGAAAAGAGAAATGCTCCACCCGCAGGCGCAGCTTGCGGCCGCCTGGAGAAGACACGACATCTACCCCTTCCTGTGTTCCTGCTGCGAGCCATGAAGTTGCGGCCTCATAATCACTCAGCGTTGCAGATAATCCAACTCTGCGGGGTCTGCAGCCAGCCATCCGCTCAATCCGGGCCAGTTCACTCAGTACCTGAATTCCCCGATCTGCTCCCATAAATGCATGGACCTCATCAATAATAACGTACCGCAAATCATGAAACAGCGCTGGTATGGCATTGGGACGGTTCATGAGCAAACCCTCGAGCGATTCCGGAGTAATCTGGAGCACGCCGGACGGATTACGCACCAATCGTGTTTTTTCTGCTTGAGGAACATCCCCGTGCCAGTGCCACACCGGTATGTTGCCCTCAGATAGCAGATCCTTCAGCCGCTCGAATTGATCATTGATCAGTGCCTTTAACGGCCCGATGTACAGAATACCCACCGATTTGGAAGGACGTTCATACAACTCCGTCAGTGCAGGAAAAAAGGCTGCTTCCGTCTTGCCTGAAGCTGTTCCTGCCGCAATCAGCATATGATGCGGGGTATCGAAGCAGATATGACAAGCCTCAATCTGTGCAGGGCGGAGCGAATCCCATCTTTTTTTATAAATAAATTCCTGGACAAAAGGCGCCAGTCTGTAAAAAGGATTATCGCTCATAATTCAAATTCCGCCAGAAAATCGTCCATCTCATCCGGAGCAGAAGATGCTGCCGTTCCTTTACCGCCATCCTGTGGCGCGTCTGCCCGCTCACCAAGCAATTGGGCATAGGTCACTTCCGGATTATGGTGGAGCGTATGCAGTACATCCATAAAATCACGCACTACTTCACGGGTGGTTAACAGCTCGTCCGCCCCGAGACGGTTCACCGCCGTTTGCATGAAATCAACCAGATCTTCATCCGTCAAGCTGGCCTGGTAACCAAAATGAAGGGCATGAATCTGACGCAGCTTCTGCAGCAGGATGAGAATCTCTTCATGAGATAACATCGCCAGCTTCAGAATAGGTCCTGTGTAATTCGCATATTCTCTCGCTGCATACCGACCATCGATCAGTCTGGAACGAAGCGCCTCATAACTGAACAATCCACGTCTCTCATCCTCTACAAATTGCGGCGTACCGCCAACAAAGATGCCGAGGTGCTCCGCCTTGCCCTGCATCGTGTCATTAAACATGGTCAGCAATTTCTCATAATTGCTTTGCCGAGAGATGCTATTTGTGATTTTGTACAGATTCACCGCTTCATCAATAAAGAGCAGCAACCCTTTATAACCTATTCGTGCCGTAAACTCCGACCATAATTTGAAATAATCATACCAGTTGTCATCATCAATGATCACGCCGACAGCAAGTTCCTTCTTGGCTTCCGTCTTGGTGGCATACTCCCCTCTGAGCCAGCGAAGCGCAGCCTGTTTGCGATCATCATCTCCCAGCTTGTATCCGTTCCAGTACGAAGCAAGAACTTTGGCAAAATCAAAGCCGTGCACCAGGTTCTGCATTTCGTTCGTGACGGCGTAAATCTGCTTCTCCACCTCTGACGGCAGGGCAGGATCATCAGGTCGCAAACCCTGATTCTGCATCGTTTGCTGCTGCAGGGCAGCAATCCACTTCTGCAGGATCGGTTCAAGTGCTCCGCCATCCGGACGTGTGCGCGTGGACAGACGGGTCATCAGTTCTCTGTACGTTGAGAGTCCTTGACCTTTGGTGCCTACCAATCTTCGCTCTGGGGACAGATCTGCGTCTGCTACAACGAACTCCCGGTCCATCGCATAGTTACGAATCATTTGTAAAAGAAAGCTTTTCCCGCTGCCGTACCTACCTGTAATCAGTTTAAATGCAGCTCCGCCTTCGGCAATGTTATCCAAATCACGCAATATTGCATCCACTTCAGGCTTGCGGCCGACGGCAATCTGCTCCAGTCCAATTCGCGGCACAACACCCGCTGTCAATGAATTCACCAGCGCGGTGGTCAGCCGTTTCGGTATTTTTAGCTCTGTCACTGTCCTCTCACCTCTTCACATGTTCAATTACATTCATATATTCAGTAACAATCCGGTCACTGTCGATCAGCAGGTCACCAATCGTTTCCATGGCCAGATCATTAATTTCATCAAGCAGAAGTGCAGGCATTGTTCCATATTGCTCAGCCACAAGATTCAGTTCAGTATCCGGGTCCTCGCCGAGCAGAGCATGAATGGCCAGCACATGCTGAGGAGCAAGCTGGTCCGCCAAGTGCAGCCACTCTTCATCCACATCCCCGGCAATCGCTTCCTCCCACTGCAAACGGACTGGTGCATTATTCGTTGCGATGGCTTCGGAACGTTCAGCTACCGCCCCATCAGCCTCTCGTTCGAGAGAGTGATCCTTTTTCAGTTCAGTCATAAATTTCACAGTTTCGCTGGCTTCTCCCTCAACCTCTACCTGATGTTCGAAGGAAGCCGCTTCCTGTACCTGCTCCACGTCTTCCTCAATCGTTAAAGCCTGGCGGACATATTCACTCTCCTGCTGTAATGATGTCAGTTTCTCCGCATCAATTCGAATGATTGGTTTCACGGCAGCTTCTGCTTGTTTAGCGGCATAGGCCTTGTCCAAATAACGTTCGATCAAGCCTGCGAGTTCAGGTTCCAGAGTCTTTCCGCGCAATCGGCCTCTGAAACCGAGCAGTTCCCGGCACTTGTTTTCGGTACATCGAAAAATGCGTGTAACCAACTGAACGAAATCCGAATTTTCTCCAACCGGAACATAGGATAAGGGAACCGTTTTCCCATAAAGGGTATCGTCATATACCGCTTTGCGAAAGAGCACCCGCTCCGTTGTTCTTGGCTTATCCTGTATAAACTGGTCCGCGATCCCCGCCTGACGTGTTCGCCGCAGATAGGAATCGACGAGCGCCATAACCTTGGGAATAAGCTCTTCCAGAACTTCCTGGCCGCCATCCCTATAAAATTTGCTGAGCGAGATGTCATAGTCATAATATCGCCGCAGCAGATTCAACGAAACGTCGGAGATTTGATTCTGCAAAATCCGCTGCATCTCCATATCCTGTATCTCAGCGGTAAGGTATCCGCCTGAAATGTCCAGTATCTCGGACAACGGTAAATCCAGTTGATGAACCAACGTGTAATCCACGAGCCATTCCTGCATATACGTGTCCAGCTGTGGATTCTGAACACGGTAATGTATCCATAACTGTTTCAGTTGATCGTAGCCCGCTTGAGGATCACTCCACCCTACTCCGTTAATCAATTCATACGTATGAACGAATACGTAGGACAGATCTGTATCCAAGAAACGTCCTTGCCTTACTTCCGACCTCCAGTATAAGTACCACTCGCGCTGGGACTCGTTCATGACACCATAAGTCGGCCAGTAGCTCATGAACGGAACAAACGGAGCAGGATCTCCCTCCACCTCTTCAAGCTGCCGCGCCTCTTCCACGAATCGCTTCTCCGAAGACAATATGCTGCCGCCAGCACGGCTTGAATGAAATTGCCTGTGGGGGAGGGTTGAACGTTCAGGCACCGGAACAGCCGAAGCTTCTGGTTCTTCGGTCAGATCGATCTCCATAAATTCCAACTGTCTTGAATGGTCTTTCATTGAAACTGTTTCACCATCCTCGATAATTCATAATACGAACAAGTGTATCCATATGCCTCATTATAGCACTTGTCCTGTGACAATGGCGAAGAGAATGCATTTTTCAATAAAAAGAAAAAATGGCGTTCAAACTGGTCTCCAGTTCAAACGCCACCTTATCATTCTTTCTCAGCCAGCCTTGATAAAATGAATTGTTGATTCGTTATGAATATCAGACCATGGTGATCCGATTTTTCCCTTCATTCTTCGATTGAAGCAAAGCCTGCGTTGCCTTTTCAATTAAACCGGACACGGCCAGACTCACTTCAGGCACCATAACAGCACCGCCCACACTGACGGTAACGACTTCATTCGGGCTGGACGGGTCCCGCTGAATTTGAAGAGCAAGCACATGCTGCCTGATCTCTTCTGCAAGCTGGTCAGCCTGTTCTGACGTTGTACCCTTGAGTTTCAGCATGAAAGTTCCTCCGCGCAGGCGGGAGATCAGTGCTTCATTCTGCTCACTAACGACAGCCAGCACTTCGCCTATCCATTGCAGGCAGAGGTCTCCGCCCTGAAGACCGTAGGTAGCGTTGTAGGATCGGAAATCGTCGATATCAATAATCAGCAGTCCCAGACTGCATTTTTCCTGCAAACACGCATCCCAATCTTCCTGAAGCTGCGATTTAAATATGGATTGAATCGGCATCTCCGTTAATGGATCTGTATTAAGATAGTTTTGCAGCTGATTGGTTGTCTCCGTATAACCTTCCTGCTCGTGGTTGGATACTCCACTGTTGAGAACGACCATGACCGAAGGTTTGCCTGCGTGCGTCACCGAAGCAAGTGTAACTTCCAGGAGCAGGGAAGCTCCTGCAGCTGTTGTGAAGTAGGACTGATTCGTGTACAAACGTGTATCCTCTAATTGGAGCTCTTCCAAATGCTGCTGCAAGACGGATCTTGCATTATCAGGCACGAATTGGCTGAAGTCCATGCCGTTCAGAGGCTTCGAGTTTTCATACCCCAGCAGTTCTGCCGCCCGGTTGTTGCAATATATAATTTTGCCATCCGTCAACGTAAAGAATGCTACAGGTGAGAACTCCATCAGCTGCAAATAGCGTTGTTCATTTTGCCGCAAAATTCGTGCGTTTTGCAGTGCCTGCTCTTCGGCCTGAACCAGCTGATTTTCCGTTTGACGACGCACAATGCTTTTGAGCAGAGGCAGCACACTCAGCTCTTTGATTGTCCAAGGATAGGAAGTGGATTGTACAACCTCTCGCCACTTCTCAAACGATTTACGCGGAGAGAGACGCACTCCGTCATCGGTTTTAAGTACAGCTTTGGCCGGGTCCCCTGCCCAATCGACAAGCTGAATCACCTCAGGCCTGAACCAGATCATATAATGATGCTGCCCGGGTGAGATCGCTACATAGATTACGCCAGACACTTTCTCCTTGTAGGCTAACGCAGCTCCGTACTCCAAACTCAGCTTGGATGTATGGTAACTATAGTCCTCTGATTTACCCGCAAGCCAAGCGGCAAGCTCACGCACTTGTTCACGTGTCGGTGTATCCCCATACAACATTAATTTGTCCTGGTAGCAGATGGCCGCCCCGGAAGCACTCATAATACCAAGTAACGTTTGCTCTTCACTCTGAAGCTCTTCCATAATTCTGGCCGGGCTGGTATTCCCGATAAATATGCTCGATATCCGGGAAGCAGCTTCCCGCGACCTGATCTCTGCCTGATATTCGTCCAGCTGTTGACGCTGGAACAATTCGCTGGAGAAAAACGCACCGAGGAAGTTGCATAAGTTCCGTACACGATGAGGTACATATCTGGCTGAATAATGATGGCATGTAATGAGGCCCCACAGTTGATTGTCATGGATCAGAGAGATCGTTACTGTCGCTCCAACGCCCATGTTCTGTAAATATTCAATATGCAGTGGCGATACACTGCGCAGGACCGAAAGACTTAGATTAAGAGGTTTACCCGTTAAGGGCTGCAATGTAGGGATGATCTCTACAGGTTTGTAATTGACATTAACGATGGTACGCAGCCAGTTCCGCAAATACAATTCACGTGCCTGTTTAGGAATATCCGAAGCCGGATAATGATGTCCGAGAAATGGTTCCAGCTGTTCCTCACGCGCTTCGGCAATGACCTTTCCGTTCCATTGCTCGTCAAATTCATAAATCATGACCCGGTCATAACCAAGCATTTCCTTCACTTGCTCCGCTGCAATCTGACTGGCCTCAATTCGGCTGTCCGTGCTCTTGATCCTTCCGAAAAAGCGTGAGATCCACTCAAAATCATTGCCTTCCATCGTTCTGCTCTCATTGGAAGGCTCCATCTCCAGTATGAGCAACCCTTCGCTCTCATGGATCACCGACGTGAACATCTGATCATGTCCAGCGATGTTGATTGTAATATCCATATATTGCAGATCTGAGGTAACTGAAGCACTGAAGCTGCGTGCGAGAATCTGGTGAAGACTCTCTCTGCCAATCAGATTTTCGAGAGGCAGACCGAGCACTTTATCGGTTTCAAGGCCGAGCAGCTCTTCTGTATTCTGACTGCATTGTACAATGGTAGGGACACTCTGGGTATTCACAGCCAGTAGTACACCATGAGGCTGAATGAAGCCGGGAATATGAATCGGTTCTTTATCACAATTGTTGAGATCTATCGGATCATTGGTGTACGTACCTTGATGAAGCAGCGTACGGTTCAGCAGATTATTATCTTTCCTCGACTTCGATTCGGCCATGGACTGAAAAAACCCCTCTCATATATTTCAATATATACCAACGTTAAAAGGTTCTTTCATTGCAAGTATTTGCTAATTACATTCTAAGTTTATATATCTCATTTGGTATTAATCCATTGGTCAAGCAGCCGGAAAGTTTCCGAGGCCGTATGAACCATTTCATTTTGATCTTCCTCGCTCTTAGCGAATTGAACCAGCTGCGCCATGAATTCAGCCCATCTTGTTCTGGTTTCCGAGCCATAAGCATTGAAATATTCAAGTCCATGGCCCGCTTCAATCGGCAAAAACTGAGAGAGACGTTTGGTTATGATCTGCCCTCCGTTAGTAGACCCTTCAATGACGTAAAGATACCCGAACAATCGTGCAGGCGAAGAAATATCCGGCAATTCCTCACATCTTGGCAGCTGCTTGATCTCTTCATCACTAGAACCTAAATTACGCAGGTCGTTTTCGAGCAAAATGGCTTTGCCCCGGATCCCGTAATCAAGCCCTGTATTCGCCCAAAACGGCTGCTGAAGAGCATGTTCTTCCAACGGTTTTAAAAAACCGTAAAATTTCGCTAAGTATTCCTTATACTCTTCTAAGCTCACGGTTTGATTCATAATAGCCTTCGCATAGTCGTTCTGTTCCACTTGTCTGTGATAATGCGCTGTCTCACTCTTCAGACGTTCCATAATGGTACTGGCTGTCATGTAATCACACCTTTCTCTACTTCCTTTATCATAATTAAAACCAAACAAGAATCACATGTTCAGTGCAGGTTGTAATGGATGCCTTTCTTAATCCAGATAAAGATTCTATGTTAGTATACTTTTTCTCGCAGAAGAAAACTACTTGTACCCAGAACCGTTACGTTTAGAGCGTTTTATAGGGTTGTTAATGTACGTTCCCTCTCGTATGTATAGTCCATTCTCCTTAAATTACGAGGTAAATAGACCCCACCATCACGTTTGCATGAAGCCAGCAATAACGTAAACCCGCTATTAACATTGTTAATCTAGCAGTGTAACTAACGTGCTATTTAGCACAGTAAGTCTACAATGGTTAATGCTGGCATTTCATCGAAATGATACACTGAGGATATATTCTGTCATTGGAGGTATCGTATTCATGGAGGTACGTGTTCAAGAAATTATCGATCATTTGACTGCTCAAGTTGAATTGCAGGATAACACCGTGGATCAGTTAATTAGCGGATCGATGGATCAGCTCGTCACGGGTGTCGTTGTTGCATTCATGCCCACTCAGCAGGTCATTGAACGTGCAGTACAACAGGGAGCCAACCTGATCATTGCCCACGAGCCCCCCTTCTATAACCACCATAGTCATACGGATTGGCTAACCGAAGATCCTGTCTATCAGACCAAGCGTAACCTCATTGATGAAGCCGGAATTGCCATTTATCGCTGTCATGATTCCATTCACCAAGTTCAACCCGACGGCATCACCGAAGGTTTAGTTCAAGCATTAGGATGGACATCCTTCCTTGAGCAAAGAAAGCCGGAAGCAGATGTTCTTTCCTTTGATCCAGGTATGACGGTTCAGCAAATTGCAGAACATATCAAACATACCCTTCAGATTGAATATGTGCGCGTTGCCGGTAACTTGGAGATGACTTGTCAGCGTGCAGCTGTGTTGGTCGGTTTTCGCGGTAATGGGAATCTAACGATCCCCCTGCTGCATAACGAACGATTGAACCTGATTATTGCAGGAGAGGGCTTCGAATGGGAAACACCGGAATACATACGTGATGCTGTACAACTAGGCAGGCAGCAGGCTCTTATCATGATCGGTCATGCCGAAAGTGAGTCTTCCGGGATGAAACTCCTTGCCAAGAGGCTGGATCAAGCCTATCCTGAATTAACTGTAACCTTTGTTGGAGAACAGCCTATATATAACGTGCTTTAATTGATTTTGACTTGATCGCCGCCCTCTGCGAAGAGGGTTTCTTTTTATTTTCCTGCAAAAGATCCTTAGCTGCTGTCTGACTGATTGAGTTTAGATTGTACGATTTCTACTTTGCTCACATGTGGATTTTTATGCACCAATGTTGTACGCTGATGGCTATGGTTTTGGAGTTCAGGACATTTGTCCTTGGCGTTCGGGGCACTTCTATCATTTAATAGAAGTCGAAGTAACACAGTGATAAGGAGCGTACAGCATGAAAGGAATTATTTTTGCATTACTCGGCGGTGCCTGCATTACGCTGCAAGGTGTGGCCAACACCCGAATTAGTACGGACATGGGTACATGGCAAGCCGCCACCATTACACAGTTTACCGGCTTTATCTTGGCAGCCATCATTCTGATGTTTGTCCGGGATGTCAATCTTCAGGGATTAAAACAAGTCAAGCCGCTATATCTCGCCGGAGGAGCTTTCGGTGCGGTTATTATTTTCAGTGAAGTGTCTGCCATTCAACAAATTGGGGTTACCTTCACCATCTCTGCCCTGCTGATTGCACAGCTGTTCCTGACTTTTCTGGTCGACAGCAACGGGTGGTTTGGTGTTGTGAAGCAGAAGATGAAGCTGCCGCAATTTCTAGGCATAGCACTCATGATTACGGGTGTTATTATTATGAAACTGTAGTTTTTTTAGTTTGCACAAGAACAGGTCGGGGGCGAAGTACTTTATGGAAGAAGTCCATGATGAAAATCAATTGCTGCACTACTTGAAGCAGTACCAGCTCGAAACCGTATTCCCCGAGCCCCTGCGTCCATTGATGACCATATGTCATTTTGAAAAATGTGAATTGATCTGCCGACAAGGCGAAGCATCCGAATACTTATATGTGCTGGTTGAAGGCAAAATCAAGATTTTTACGACGTCTGCCCAGGACAAAACACTCGTGCTCTGCTTCAAAACCCCACTTGAAGTTGTTGGGGACGTGGAGTATGTCCGGGAAAGTCACATCATCAATACCGTGCAGGCTGTCACGCCTGTCGTCATGCTGCGTATCCACTACCGACACCTGGCCGAACATGCAGGCGACTACGCCCCTTTGCTTCAATTTTTGCTAAAGATCATTTCTCATAAGTTCTATATTGATTCAAACTTCTCAAGCTTCAACCTGATGTACCCGGTCGAGGTGCGGTTAGCCAGCTACCTGCTGTCTATCTCCACCGAGGAGGCAGGTGCCGTCGTACATGAAGGGCTGGATTCGTTCAATCTGACGGACATTGCCAATCTGATCGGCACAAGCTATCGGCATCTAAATCGGGTCATTCAGAAGCTATGTACGGACGGGTTCATTGAACGCAACCAAGGTTTTATTCAGGTCAAGGATCGAGCCGGTTTGCGTCAAATTGCAGGTCACAACATCTATGAATAAGGAGATTACAGCTCATGATTGTTACGGGTATTTTGCTCGCATTACTTGCAGGTTCACTCGTCAGTCTGCAAACCGTTTTTAATAGTAAAGTTAATGAAAAGACCGGGTCATGGTCCACGACAACGATGGTTCTTTTCACCGGATTTCTTGCCTCATTCCTGATTTCGCTGCTCGTGGAAGGCAAAAACACGTTCAGTTTCCAGCATATGCAGCCATGGTACTGGATAAGTGGTGCTATCGGGGTAGGCGTCGTATTCTGTCTCGTTCAGGGCATGAAGCTGCTCGGGCCTACCTTTGCCATATCCATTGTCCTGACCTCCCAACTGAGTTTTGCCCTGTTGTTTGATTCGATGGGTTGGCTTGGGCTGGAGAAGATCCCCTTCTCCTGGAATCAGCTGCTCGGGGTGCTTGTCATCGTGGGGGGGATTGTACTGTTCAAATTTGGCGGTAGTAAAAGCAATACAGCGGAGAAACCTCGACGTGCTCTGCGGTCCGATTCATAATTACACATGCAAAAAAAAGAGTGCCCGGCCATCAGTAAGATGATGGTTTGGACACTCTTTTTCTTATAGACACAAGCAATAGGCAAGTATGCAAGTAATCTTATACAAACTCTACGTTGTGGTACACTTGCTGAACATCTTCAAGGTCTTCCAGGGCATCAATCAGTTTTTCGAATTGAGCCTGTGCATCCTCGGGAAGTTCAATATGGTTTTGCGCCAGCATTGTCAGCTCGGCTACGGTGAACTCGGTAACACCAGCAGCTTTGAAAGCTTCCTGTACGGCATGGAATTGATCTGGCTCCGCGTATACAATCACGGATTCATCCTCATCCACGATATCCCGTACATCAACGTCTGCTTCGAGCAGGATTTCCAGTACTTCTTCAGAGTTTTTACCCTCTACGCCGATGACCGCAGTGGGATCAAACATGTAAGCAACCGAACCGCTGACACCCATGTTCCCGCCGTTTTTGTTGAACGCGGAGCGAACTTCAGGTGCAGTCCGGTTCACATTGTTGGTGAGTGCATCCACGATGACCATCGCACCATTTGGTCCGAAGCCTTCATAACGCAGCTCTTCATAGTTCTCGTCCCCGCTGCCTTTGGCCTTTTCCATCGCACGATCGATAATCGCTTTTGGTACATTATACGTTTTCGCACGTTCCAGCACGACTTTTAGTGCGCGGTTTGCCTCCGGGTCTGGTTCACCCTTCTTGGCAGCTACATAAATCTCAACGCCGAACTTGGCATAAACCCGGCTTGTATTTGCATCTTTTGAAGCTTTTTTTTCCTTAATATTATTCCACTTACGACCCATATCGTTTCCGCTCACTTTCAACATGTAATCTGCATTCTACCTAGTTATTATATCTTGTTGAGACTGCTTCAACAAGTTCAGTATGACGAAATAATGGTAATGTTTCATAGCAAACGGTCATCAGATGAAGTCTGAAACGTCATTCGGCCTTTCATTAACCTTTCGGCTCCCTCCCAAATATACTTCGATTTCCTAATGTATTACGAGCTTCGCCGAATACCAGTTCAATCAACGAATCTAGCACAAAGAGCATTCCCGCAGGAATGCTCTTCTAACGAACGCAATTCAATCAGGCATGAAACTGCTGGCCGTCCAGCACTTCAGGCACATAACCGGCACGAATAACAAAATCACCGAAATGTTCCCCTTCATGACGTTCTCTCGCATACTGATGCACCATCGGAGTTAACGTATCCAGGATCTCTGCTTCACCAATATTTTCTTTGTAAAGCTTGTTCAGACGATGACCCGTAAAACTGCCGCCCAGATACATATTGTATTTGCCCGGAGCCTTCCCGATAAATGAAACCTCGGCGAGCATTGGGCGTGCACAACCATTCGGGCATCCAGTCATACGAATGACGATCTCTTCGTCTCTCAGCCCTGCTTCATCCAGGACAGGTTCCAGCTTGTCGATCAAGGACGGCAGGTAGCGCTCGGACTCTGCCATGGCCAGACCACAGGTAGGAAGTGCCACACACGCCATGGAGCTCCGGCGCAGAGCCGAATAGTGAGCGCCATCTGTAAGATTATACTGCTGAATCAGTGCTTCGATTTTTTTCTTCTTCTGACTGCTGATGTTCCCGATAATCAGGTTTTGGTTGGCTGTCAGCCGGAAATCGCCGTTATGAATCTTCGCAATTTCACGCAATCCCGTCATAAGCGGATAGCCGTCGATATCTTTTACCCGTCCGTTTTGGATAAACAACGTATAATGCCATTTACCATTGCTGCCTTTGACCCAGCCGTAACGATCTCCGTTATGATCAAAATGGTAAGCACGCGCTGCTTCCAAGCTCCAGCCCAGGCGGCTCGTCAACTCATCTACGAACCAGGCGAGCCCGCGGTCATCGATGGTATATTTGAAACGTGCGTGCTTGCGTACGGCACGATCACCATAGTCCCGCTGAATCATGACCGTTTTCTCCGCAACATCAATCATTTGCTCCGGTGTGCAGAAGCCGATGACTTTGGATACTTGTGGATATGTCTTCGGATCACCATGCGACATCCCCATTCCGCCGCCGACCGACACGTTGAATCCCTGCAGCTTGCCGTTCTCGACGATGGCGATAAACCCAAGATCCTGTGAGAATACATCGACATCATTGGATGGAGGAACCGCAATCCCGATCTTGAACTTCCGCGGCAAATATACTTTGCCGTAGATTGGTTCCACTTCCTCGTCACTCGCTCCGGTATCGATGACTTTCTCTCCATCCAACCACAACTCATGATATGCGCGAGTACGTGGATCCAGATGGTTACTCACCTGACAAGCCCACTCATACACTTCTGCGTGCACATCCGACTGATTCGGGTTCGGATTACACATCACGTTCCGGTTCACGTCTCCACATGCCGCAAGTGTACTCAGCAGGGAATCGTTCACCTCACGAATCGTGTTTTTGAGATCCCATTTTAATACACCATGAAGCTGGAAAGACTGACGTGTAGTCAAGCGAATGGTTCCGTTAGCATATTTATGGGCGACTCGGTCCATCATGAGCCATTGCTCAGGAGTGACAATTCCGCCCGAAGCTCGTACACGCAGCATGAACTGGTAAGCTGGCTCAAGCTTCGACTTGTTTCGTTCGTTGCGCAGATCACGGTCATCCTGCATATAGCTACCGTGATGCTTCATCAGCCGGTTGTCATCCTCCGGAATCGAACCGCTAATACGGTCCGCCAGTGTTTCGGTAAGACTGCCGCGCAAGTAATTACTTTTGATCTTTATATCTTCCACATCACTATTGGCGCGCTGCGGATTCAGTAAGTTATTATAAGCCATGCTGCTTTCTCCTCTCGTCTCTGCGGGTGACTCATCCGGTATTTCCGGATTAATACACGTCCCGCTGATAACGTTTTTCCTGTTGCAACCTAGTCAGATACTCCGAAGCCTGCTCAGAAGTCAAACCGCCCTCTTGTTCAAGAATGGTAGCAAGTGCGCCATGAACATCATGCGCCATTTTTTTCTCATCACCGCATACATAAATGACTGCGCCTTCCTGAAGCCATTGATACAGCTCTTTGCTATTCTCCAGCATCCGGTGCTGAACATATACCTTATGCTCCGTATCCCGAGAGAAGGCCACATCCATCTTGGTGAGAACGCCGTCTTTGAGCCAGCGCTGCCATTCCGTTTGATATAGGAAATCCGTGAGAAAATGTTGATCCCCGTAGAACAACCACGTTTTGCCCTGCGCGCCCGTTTCTTCACGCTCACCCAGGAACGATCTGAATGGGGCTACTCCCGTTCCAGGCCCGATCATGATGATTGGGGCATCCGGGTTCTCCGGCAATTTGAAGTTCGGGTTATGCTGAATGTACACGGGTAGGCTGTCTCCTGCCTCAATCCGCTCTGCGAGATGAACTGAACAAACTCCATAACGCTCTCTTCCGCGCGCTTCGTAACGCACCGTACGCACCGTAAGATGTACTTCATCCGGGAATGACTTCGAACTGCTGGCGATGGAATATAAGCGTGCAGGGATTTTACGAAGAACGGCGACAAATTCTCCCGCCGGTATGCCCTTCAGATTATAATCCTGTACCAGATCCAGCAGATCACAGCTGTTCATAACATTGCGGAACTCGGCGTCATTTGCAAGCAAATCGGCAAGTCCACTGTCAGGACTTAGTTTTGCAAGCTCCTGGACTACAGGTTTGGTCACAGCAGTAATTTCGAAATAGCGCAGCAACGCTTCATATACCGATACCTGCTCACCGGATTTGTTCACCGTTACACGTTCATCGGCATTCCATCCCATGGCTGCAATCAGCTCATCTACCAGGCGAGGATGATTTTCCGGGAATACACCCAGGCTGTCTCCCGGATCGTAGTCCAGATTGGAACCTTCCAGGGACAATTCGATATGACGAGTCTCACGGTCTGATCCCCTGCCGTTCAGATTAAGATTCTCCAGCACTTCTGCCTTGAATGGGTTGGTCCGATTGTATTCGGATTCCCCGCCACTCACCGCAGCGACAACAGCTTCGCTGGATAGGGTGCCCGCCGTCGCTGGCGTGCTGCTAAGGGAGGCAAGAACGTCATTCATCCATTCCGCAGCCGCTTCGTCAAAATCAACGTCACAGTCTACACGAGGAACAATTGGCGTACCACCAAGCTCCTGCAGACGCTGGTCGAAATCCTTGCCAGTTTGGCAGAAGAACTCGTACGACGTATCGCCCAGCGCCAGCACGGAATATTTTAATCCATCAAGCTTCGGAGCGCGTTTGCTGTTCAGGAACTCATGAAGCGGAATCGCATTATCCGGCGGTTCGCCTTCACCGTGAGTACTGACAACAATGAGCAGATTCTCAATTTTTTTCAGTCCGTTCGGTTTGAAATCTCCCATGGATGATAACGTCACCTGAAGACCTTGCTCTTCCAATTTTTTAGCCAGCTTCTTCGATAATCCGCTGGAGTTCCCTGTTTGGGATCCGTAGAGTACCGTCACTTCCCGGGAAGCTGGAGGTACACTGACAGCCGCTACCGCTTCCGCCTGTACGTTCGGTGCTGCACCTGTTCCGGCCGCTACTGCTGCAATCCCCTGAATAGCTGTTAAATATCCGCTAAGCCAAGTCTTTTGTGAATCGTTCAATGTAGGAATAAGACGGTTGAGCAGCTCAACCTGTTCCTGATTAAATGGGCTGTTTGTAACTTGAAGTTCCACCATTTGCCACCTCGCGCATTGCTTCAATTTTAATTCCTACTAAAATGATCAAATTTAATTCTACTCTCTAGAACCTAACACACCGGGTGTTGGGGGTCAATTTCAATCATTTTATAACATTTATCAGTTTCGCTGATAAAGGAACAATATGTACGAACTCACTTCATTTATGGTCATGCAAAAAAAGCTTACTAAGACCATTAATCCAGATCTTAGTAAGCCTTCTCTTCTTCTACTTCATTATATTGCTTTGTCAGTTGGGCCACACCAATTTGTCCATCATTGCGTACACAAGCGCAGCCGATTCAGCACGGGTCGCTTCGGCAAGCGGCTTGACCTCGCCGTTGTACCCGCTAACGATACCCAGATCCACTAAAATGGCCACACTGTCCCGGGCATATGAACGGATTGCAGATGCGTCGCGGAAGCGAGCGAGGTTATCCGTGGAAACCGATTCGGGTTCGACGAATCCTGCAACCTGCAGTGCTCTTACCGTCAGCGTGATCATTTCCTGACGGGTGATGGTGGCTTCGGGCTTAAATTGCCCATCTCCCGTGCCGTCAGTAATGCCAAGCGAACGAGCGGCATTAACAGCTTCGTAGTACGAAGCGTCAGTACTTACATCCGAGAACGGAATGGCAGACGCACCATTCAAGCCGAGTGCCGTAATCAGCCACTGCACGTAATGACCGCGCGTCATCTCCTGTTTCGGATGTAATTGCCGTTCGCTGCCGTTTTCAGCTGCATCCACGATGCCGCGGACAGCCAGTGCCTCCAATGCATTCTTGGCCCATGGCACATCGGCAATATCTGTGAATTTCTGCTGCACAGATACGGCTGCATAATTTCCTGCTGCCGACGCTACGGGGAATGCTACCTCCCTCTTCTCTTGATCGTAACGGCTTTGCGGCAACGGGGCTGCCACATGGCTCGCATTCAACGCGAACGATACAATTCGGTCTCGCTCTGCACCTGACAGCGGTAGGTAAGGCAGGTGAAGCTTCAGCCCATGTGTATCTGGCCAAGCATCTCCATCCATAACGAGTTCAAGGCGTACTCCATGCTGCGTTCCGAGTTGATCGGCGACTGTTTTTGACAGCTCCATGCGGATGATTCGCACCTTAGCCAGTTCGCGGCCTGCCAAGTCTTCTGTTGACAGCGTCGCAGGGAGCTCTAGTGTTCCCAGTTCCGTAACGATCTGGAACACACGCGATTCGCCTTGATCCGCCAATGCCGAGGCTGGCAGGGACACTTCATAAGTGCTTGCACCTGAGACAGGTTTCTGTCGAAGTTCAACCTGACGGAGTCCCGTACCTGTAAGAGGTGCAGCTTGGAAGGCTTCTTGGATTACAGAAGCATCCACTTTCGTCTGCACAATCCCATCCTTATCTGCCACCCCTTGTAACTCAAGAATGGAACGATCTTTTTGTGATTCAGGTTTTGGCGAAGAATTCCCTGGTGTTGGAGTACCAGACCCCGGTTGTCCTCCGGAATTGCTCGAGCCTCCATTAGAACTTCCACCTGAACCATCCGAGCCGGATCCGCCCGGGGAAGGCGTATACCCAGGTATGTACACCGTTAACGGCTGGGTCATGGCTTTGCTGTCATCCGAGGTTCGAGTGACCTCCAGTTCCAATGTCACCGCAGTTTCCTTGGATGGCGGCACGATTGTTCCATCGGTTTGAATGACGGATGGTAACGAGCTTACAGCGATCTTTATAGTAAAGCCTTGCGGTACTACAGGCAGTTTTAACTGCTTGACGCCTGCAGAAGGCTGCTCCAAGGTTGTAATCCGTGCAGCCACATCAGCAGCGGCCTCTTCAGCGGTACGCACTAGATAAGCAGCAGATAAACCGCGAATGGTGCGCCCCGAAGCGTCAAAGGCCTCCACTTTGTAATAGTAATCCGTGCCAAGACGCAGCCCGTTGTCGGTGTATTCCCGAAGACTACCGCTGTAAACGATATTATACTCCCCCTGTTCCTTGTTCGAACGGTAGAGCTTGTAGCTTGCTGCACCTAGCTGGGCATCCCAGCGAAGCGTAACACTCGCTGCATCGGCTATTTCAGCATTCAGCCCGGCCGTGTTATCCCTCGGTGGTGGTGCATCCGGCTTGGCGATGACGATCCAGCTGATAAGCGGGTCCTGTGATGCCGTATTGCGCACCGTCAGTTCAAGCTTATTCTCCGTAACGGCAATACCTGTATGAGATCTGACATTAGCAGGCGTATACGTCACCGGCCCCGTGTTATTGCCGTTAATCAGGAAGTTTGCTCTGCGGGACGTATTGGTCCACGGATCGTTAAATCCTGCGTACACATCATAAGTTCCATTCGGCACTTCAAAGGTATAGGTAAGATCGCTGCCCTTGGGTGAATTGCTCACATTGCCACCGTTCAAATAACGCACGGTAGAGTAGATATCCCCGCCAGCTGAACCGGATGGCAGTGCATCAGCACTAAGATATCCCCAATTCCGTCCTTCCGCCGGTGCATACATCTGGTCAGCCGTTCCCGAATTGACTAGCGAACCTTTCATAAATTCACCCATTCGTTTGTAATCTGCCGTTTCATAGCCTCCGCTGTTCACGAAATAAAGTGCGTTCTCCGGTATGACATATACTCGGACTGCCTGTTTCTTGTTGCCATACTCCGGTGTCGTGACCTGCAGCGTAACCGGTCCCGGTTTGGCAAAATCATCTGCAGTCATCGCCCGGTTATCCACCGTCCATACGGCTGGTGTTGGCACAAGCACATCTCCATCCCGCACGTTCACTGTTGCTGGCAGAGAAGGCACTTTCCCGAGAGGCACAGCCTCAGGCAGCGGGTCGGAGATGTCCACCTTACCCATGGAATTCAGCAGATCAGGGGTCCAGCTGTCGTACCACCGAATCGCAATATCGGAGCCTATGCCAAACTCAATCGGCAAGAACACGTATTTAGCCCCATCATTGGAGAAATTACCGCCGTTCCACGTATCCCCCACATAAATGAATTTCCCTTTTTCCGGGTCAACAGGAATGACGGATGTAGTCTGCGTGCCGAATGCCTTGCCTGGATCAGGATCGCTCGGCAGTGTTCGTATGAATGGATTCGTCATTGTGGACCATGGACCAAAAATGTTATCCGCCACCGTTACCTTGTTTTCGTTCGGGGACCATCCTGACGCACCGGAGGTCAAGATGTAATATTTCCCCTGATACTTGAACATGGCAGGCGCTTCGCGTTGTCCACCAGGGAATACTCTCACGTAATCGACGCCATATTCCGCTTGATACGTAGCATCTCGTACCGGATTGCCTTTCTCATCCGTGAGACCTTGCTTATGCCAACCTGTTACATCGCTGTAATCTTCGTTCAGTTTAGAAACATACAGGGTCAGATTTTCCTCACTGGAATAGATCAGGTATGCCGTACCGTCATCGTCCTTGAATAAAGTCATGTCACGTGCCATGCCCCGATCGCTTGGGAAGTAATCTTTCTCCCCTTCCGGAGCTCTGTCCATCCGGTAGCTCTTTTGGTAAACGAACGGCCCTGTTGGCGAATCGCTAATGGCATAACCAGCCTGTGCTTTTCCGTAATTGGCACTATTGTTGTAGGGATCCTTGTCTCCATCCATGTGAGCCCACATGACGTACTTTTTCGTTTTGTCATTATAGATCACCTTCGGACGTTCAATAATTCGCCCTTTACGGATATCGGCCCAAATGTCCACCCTATCTTCACGCCCAGCATACAATTCGGAAATCAGTGGATCATTCTCGAAATCATCCATGGACTGAATCATCGTGAGTGCCATGCCTTCATCCGTCCAGTTCAGCAGATCCGTCGATGAATACACGCGAATACCAACGGCAGGCCATCCTCCCGTATGATATTCCCCATACCAATAGTACTTATCTGTCTGCTCATCGTAGAAAAAGCCCGCCCCATGGGCATCGATGGGCTTGCCGCCAAGATCCGGCCATAACTGGCCCGGTGTAAAGCTCGTGCGTATTGTGGCAGCACTCAGCGGTGCAGATGCAGGAGAAGGAACACCATCCACAGTTGCCTGAAGAATATAATAATATCCTGTGCCCATTGTCAGGCCGCTATCGTTAAACGTGTTAGCCCCGCCGCTATAGACCTCTTGATACGTCCCACTTGCACTGGTGGATCTGGATACGGAATAGGTAACATCCGAACCGGGGAGCGCATTCCACCCAAGGGTAATCGACGTACTGGTCACGTCCGAAACGGTAAATTCGGCTGGGGAATCCATCAGGTACGTTGTCACCTCTGCAGCTGCATATTCGGACTCTCCGGCTGCATTATACGCCGTTACGCGATAGCTGTAGCCTTGGCCGGATGCAAGACCTTGATCCGTGTAAGTGAGTGCCTGCCCTTCGTACACCTGCTCATATTGCTCACTGCCCGCCTCTGAACGGACGATACGGTATCCGGTTGCCTTATCCACAGCTGGCCAAGACAATTTCACACTGGATGTATTCAGGGCCAGAGCTTTCAATTCTCCTGGAGCCTGCGGTGCGGTTGCTGCTGTCCGAACCTCGAGTGGTGCCGACCATAACGATTCCGTCATTCCCCCGTATTCATAGGCGAGCTTGTAATAATAGACCGTATCGGTGATTAAATCATCGTCTACATAACCGAGTGATTCGGTATCCGCCACCAAGGAATATCCCGCTTCAGGCGAGGTGGAACGATACAGGCGATAGCTGGTCGCACCTGCTGTCTCGGTCCACTGCAGCGAAACCGAAGATGACGTCTGCCCATCGGCTGTGAGCACAGCATCATTTCCTGGCGGCGGCTCGGCGATGATTACGTCATCTGCATGAACGGATTGCCAGCGATTTCGTATGCCGATGCTGCCTTGACTGTATGTCGTATCGTTCAAATCGAATACCAAGCGATTTGCTCCGTTTTCGACGATGTACCCGCGAATGGAAGGTCCTGACAGCACGATTTTCAGGGTATACCATGTGTGTTTGGCAAAAGAATAATCCACTGACTTCAAGGTGGTATCCGCTCCATTCACCCGCTTGGAGAAAACGAGTTTATTGGCTGGAACCTGCATTTGAAAATAATAAAAATTGCTCTTATCCTGAAACCGCGGCAGCATTCCCGGATATCCCTGACCATCACCCGTGTAAAAGCGCATGGATACGGTCATGTCGGACATAATGTCGCCGGTGGAGATAATACCTTCCCCGGTATCGCTCTGAAAAAGCGTCTGGTTCGATGCGTCTGCAGGATCTGAGCTTACCTCCCATAGACCTGAGCTTACGTCCCATGCGGGTGAAGCCGAGTAATCCCCATCCGAAAAATCGTCCTGCAGCAGTGTAATAGGCATGCTGTAAGGATCAGCATATGTCTTGCCTGGCAGCATCAAAGGTCCGGAAGATAACACGAGCGTAGCAGATAACATGAATATGAGTGGCTTTCTGAGTTTATCCAATATCCATTCTCTCCTTTGCCTCGGAAAATGAAAGCATGGTCCTGATCACACGGTGCTGTTATTCGGCGTTACCTGTGTATCCAGCGCGCAGTAAGCGTTTCACCTCCTTCGTTTAATGAAATCGGTTTCATTGCAGGGCAAAAAAAGACCTGTCTCCCCCGCTAAGTGCAATGATCCCAATACGGATTACCGTGTCTTCTTTGCCCTAAGTCGTGAAACAGGTTTGCATATGTCATGTGAATGTAAGTGCTTTCTCGCATTATATTATCGCCTTATTGATGCTGTCAACCGCATCACAGCTCGAACATTTTTCGCAGAACCACGCAAAAAAACACGCATTTTGCCTGCTTCCGCAAGCAAAATACGTGTTTTTGATCATTGGTTCGAGCTTGCTAGCAATTCAGCTTGTACGACACCCATTCCAATGAGGCCAGAACGGATTATTCTCTGATTGCGACAAAGTCTCACCTCTTCATTTCGACATCAATTTAGAATACTTTGGTTGTCCACGATTCGCAGTTCCACGTTTCCGTCACAACATCACGATAGAATTCCGGTTCGTGCGAAATCAACAGAATGCTGCCTTTGTAGGCTTTGAGCGCGCGTTTCAGCTCATCCTTGGCATCCACGTCCAGATGGTTCGTCGGCTCATCGAGTACAAGCAGGTTGGTTTCGTTGTTGATCAGTTTGCACAGTCGCACTTTAGCCTTTTCTCCACCACTCAGCACAGCAACCTTACTCTCAATGTGTTTCGTGGTCAGTCCACATTTCGCAAGTGCAGCACGAACCTCGAATTGGGTATACGACGGGAACTCCTGCCAGATCTCTTCGATACAGGTATTGTAGTTCGCATCCTTTATTTCCTGCTGGAAGTACCCGATCTCCAGATGCTCTCCGCGCTGAACTGTTCCTTCCAGGGCCGGAATTTCACCCAAAATGCTGCGCATCAGGGTGGTTTTACCGATTCCGTTTGCACCCACGAGTGCAATCTTCTGACCACGCTCCATACGCAGATCCAGCGGTCTGGACAATGGCTCGTTGTAACCGATCACCAGTCCTTTGGTTTCAAAAATAAGCTTGCCGGATGTTCTGGCATCACGGAAGTTGAACTGTGGCTTCGGCTTCTCCTTGGCGAGTTCAATCACATCCATTTTGTCGAGCTTCTTCTGTCTGGACATCGCCATGTTGCGTGTCGCCACACTGGCCTTATTACGTGCAACAAAATCCTTCAGATCGGCAATTTCCTGCTGCTGACGCTTGTAGGCCGATTCCAGCTGCTGCTTTTTCATTTCATAAACTTCCTGGAAGTGATCATAATCACCCACGTAACGGGTCAGATCCTGATTTTCCATGTGGTAGATCAAGTTAATGACACTGTTCAGAAATGGAATGTCATGCGAGATCAGAATAAATGCATTCTCATACTCTTGCAAATAACGCTTCAGCCATTCAATATGCTGTTCATCCAGATAGTTCGTCGGCTCGTCGAGGAGCAGAATATCTGGCTTTTCAAGCAACAGCTTGGCGAGCAGCACTTTGGTCCGCTGACCACCGCTCAGATCGTTAACGTCCTTATCAAGACCGATATCCGTGAGACCCAGACCGCGTGCAGTCTCGTCCACTTTTGCATCAATCATATAAAAGTCCTGGTTGGTCAGGGTATCCTGGATGGTTCCGACATCCTCAAGCAGCTGTTCCAGTTCCTCGGGAGTCACGTCTCCCATCTTGCCATACATCTCGTTCATTTCCTGCTCCATGTCGAACAGGTATTGGAACGCACTGCGCAGGACATCACGAATGGATTGTCCCTTGTTCAGCACGGCATGCTGATCGAGATATCCCACGCGCATGCGCTTGGACCACTCGACTTTGCCTTCATCAGGCTGGAGCTTGCCAGTAATAATGTTCATGAAGGTGGATTTACCTTCACCATTGGCCCCGATCAGTCCAATGTGTTCGCCTTTCAACAGGCGGAAAGATACGTCGTTAAAGATAGCACGGTCACCAAAACCGTGACTTAATTTTTCCACATTTAATATGCTCATTCATGACACCTTTTCTATATAGACTTCATTCCTGTATATTATAATCGTTATAACCTGCACAACTCAACGCCATATTTGCCTTATATGCATGAATCGGTTAAAATTTGGCCTTAAACTACTATAGAACGGAGCTCTCTCAGGCGAGCATCAGGTGAACATTATGATTGAAGTAAAACAATCCAAATTGGGTGATGGCGAATTTAATCGAGGGGTTTTTGCTACAGTGGATATTCCCAAAGGCCAATTGATCCATCAGGCCCCGGTTGTCCCTTATCCCAACGAAGACCACGAACATGTCGAAAAAACGATCCTGGAGGATTATGTATTTGAGTATGGTGCCAACCACACCGCCATTTTGCTGGGATACGGCAGCTTGATCAATCATTCGTACGAGCCCAACGCAACCTATGATATCAACTTTGAAAACCATACATTTGACTTCTATGCTTATACAGATATCAAAGCGGGCGAAGAAATCCTGATCAATTACAATGGCGAAGAAGACAACATGGACCCGCTATGGTTCCTGGACGATTATGAAGAACGGATGCGTGAGCTGAACGAAGCTGAGGAACGTAACGAAGAGAATGGTGAGAACAACGAAGCTAATTAACCTTGGTAGAAAAACGAGCAAGCCAGGGACAGGATTAAAAAATGGCAGCGTTACATTTCGCTGAAATCCTGCTGAGCACTTCGGCTGCTCCCTTCTCACAACGTAAACAAGCAAGCCCTCCATACAGGAAGGACTTGCTTGTTTGACGTGGAATAAATTCGTTCAACGCGTGCCACCGTTCTCAATCCAGTATGGGCGGATCAGTGTGCAAATCCTCGTCAGGTGTCGTTGTTCTCCACTTCGTGAATGCCACTTCAAACCCCGCACGCTTGGGAGAACACAGGAATGGACCCGCCTGCTTGTTCGCCGGATAGGCAAAACGCGCAACCCGAATGGTTCTCCACGGATGTTCGTCTGTACGCGCCCGAATGACTACCGCTTCATTGTGGTAGGAAGCTCGAATGGTAACCTTACGTCCTCCCCATTCCGGAACGGGAGATAACGACCAGTCCGAGAAGTGATCCGTTACCACAGCGCCGATATGAACGACCCCATCGTTTACTTCCACGCCAGCCTTGATCCATTGTTCACGACTGTGCCAGAGCATTAAACCTGCCTGATCATAGAGTTCAGTAAAAGAACTTAGATCAAACGTAATTTCGACGGCTTCATTACCGTCCCAAGGCGTCAGAAGGGCGTGTCCATTTTGGTGCCTGAATCCGTAGAACGTGTTCTCCCAAAAATCACTGCCTTCCTGTGCCTCCACAATGAAACGGTCTCCCTCGGTACGGGTTCCAACTGGTTCAGTGGTCCATTTGGCATCTGATGTACCCAGAAATTGTGCTGCAGACATGTTTTCAACACCCTCCCCTAATCAAAACGTCAAATCAAAGAGCCCAAATCCGATGCAGCCGTAGGATATGCAAAATTCATGGTGCTTAACTGATCGGCTGTCAGTTCGAATTGAATGGCCATGGCAAACAGGTTAATCATTTCTTCGGTCTCGCTGCCCAGTACATGAGCCCCCAGAATGCGACCTGAGTTGTTGTCGATCACAACTTTGGCCTTGGCATACTTCTCATTTGTCCGTTTATAAGTATACCATTGCGACATGTCATTTACCTTCACCTCATAGCCTTCCTCCTGTGCTTGATCCGCGCTAAGACCAACAGAGCCAAGCGATGGTACAGTAAACACGATGGACGGCATAACGTTGTAGTTCGGCACCGTATGGTTGCCCTTCAGCAAATTCAAGGCGACAGCCCGTGATTCCTGACCGGCCAGAGGCGTTAGGGGAAGCCCTCTCGTTGCAGCAACGTCACCGGCAGCGTATACCTTGGGGTTGCTGGTGCTTTGAAGATACTCATTCACGGTAATACCCTTCTCACCATAACTGACCTTCCCCTTTTCCAGTTCCAATCCATCCACGTTAGGGATACGTCCCGCTCCATGCACGACCCGTCCACCATGCCACTGATGATCGGCTCCGTTCCGGGTACCACTGACCACGAAGGTCTCCCCCTGTTTCCGAACAGACTTCACTTCCGCATTCAGATGAACGTGAATGCCGATCTCTTCCGATTTTTGAACCAGCAAGTCAACAAGCTCCGGATCAAACTGCTCCAACGGCTGCTCTCCACGGTGGATCATGTGCACCTCGCTTCCTGCTCTTGCAGCGATGTGAGCAAATTCAAATGCAATGTAACCTCCGCCCACCAAAACCAGTTGATCCGGAAGCTGATCCAGTTCCAGAAAATCATCGCTGTTAAGAAGATGTTCTGAACCATCTATTGGGAGCGGTGCCGGCTGCGCGCCTGTTGCAATCAGAATATGTTTTCCCTGCAGCACTTCATCTCCCACACGAATGTGATCTTCATCTACAAAAGAAGCCTTGCCATGGAAAGTATCCATCCCCGCCTGTTTGAATTTATCCTCGCTGGCTCTCGGAATGCTCGCCGTAAATGTTCGTTTGAAAGCCATAAGTTCCGGCCAGTTTATGGTCGTTCTTCCCCGAACACCCTTCCCCAGCATTCGTTCATTCCAGTCGATCAGTTCAGAAGCTCCTGCCAATACTTTCTTCGGATCGCACCCTCGCAGGGCGCAAGTTCCGCCAAATTCACGCTCATCAACCACGGCTATTTTCCAACCAGCTTCAGCACAGCGAGTTACAACTGAATTCGCTGCACTACCGGTTCCAATTGCAATTAGATCGTATACTTGTGTCATAACTGGCTCCTCCTCTTCCCTTTTCTCCATTGAATTTTATAGTAAACCCGCCTTCTGTAAATAGTCGGACGCTACCTGCTCCGGACGGGCTCCATTCACATTCACCTCATAATTCATCTGACGCATCTCATTGTCTGTAATGCGTCCCGCCAGCTGATTCAGTATCTCGATGAGCTGAGGATAGGCATCCGCCGTCTCCTTGCGCAGCAGCGGAGCTCCCTGATATGGCGGGAACAGCTTCTGATCATCTTCAAGCACCACGAGATTATACTGCCTTAGCTCACTGTCCGTGGAATAGGCATCAACCAGATTAATATCGCCTCGCTGAAGAGCTGCATATCGAAGTTTGGGTTCCATCGTGGCAACGTTAGGAAACCGAATGCCATATTTCTTCTGTATTCCCAGATAGCCGTCCTCACGGTCTGAGAATTCCAGTGTGAATCCAGCCTTAATCTGCTGCTGAGCAGATTTGAGGTCTGATATGGTTTTCAGGTCATATTGGTCAGCAACCTCCTGCGGGACTGCGAGTGTGTATGTGTTGTTGTAATCCATCGGGTTCAATAGCACCATATTAAACTTGGCATCCATTCCGTCTCTTGCCTGTTCATAGACTTCCGTACGATCCGTACTGACAGCCGTTTCCTTCAGGAATTCTGATATTGCTGTCCCCGTGAATTCGGGGTAGATATCGATGTCGCCGGAGCGAAGAGCATTAAACAAAAAGGGGGTTTTCCCCAAACCAGGTTTCAATTCAACTGTAAGATCTGTATGCTCCTCAATCAGCAGCTTGTACATGTTAATGAGAATCTCAGGCTCTGCGCCCAGCTTGCCCGCAATGACCAGGTCCTTCTGTCCTCCGCGAAATAATAGCGGGAGGGTTATCACGAGTATAGCGATCAAAGCGAGTGTACTGAGCGTACCCACCGTTTTACGGAATGACATCCGCTGAAATTGCCGAAGCAGGACATCAAACAAAATTGCCAGCAGTGCTGCCGGTATCGCCCCCAACATAATAAGTGCTGTATCATTACGATCAATCCCGAGCAAAATCAGATCACCGAGGCCACCTGCGCCTATTAATGCTGCAAGAGTTGCGGTACCCACAATAAGAACCATTGCCGTACGAATGCCCGCCATAATGACAGGCATTGCAAGCGGAAGCTCCACTTTGCTCAAACGCTGTCGACTATTCATACCCATCGCATTGGCGGCTTCAATCATGGAAGGGTCCACTTCGGTTATCCCTGTATAAGTATTACGGAGGATCGGAAGCAGGGCATACACCACTAGAGCAATAATCGCTGGTACTGTACCTATGCCGAACAGCGGAATGAGCAACCCAAGAAGAGCAAGTGATGGAATGGTCTGCAGGATAGCCGTAACACCGATGATCGGTTCAGCAACTTTGGGTTTTCGGGTTAGATAAATGCCGAGTGGAATTGCAATGAGAACGGCGAGAAATAGGGCGATAAAAGAAATCTGAACATGCTCCAGAAGAGCGGTTAACAGCTGCCCTTTGCGCTCAGTAAATACCTCTGAGAACTTACTCATGGGTCTCACCCCGCTCTTGCAGTTGACCAGACCAGTACCTCAGCATATCCGTCCTGCTCACTTGTCCTACAATCTGATGATTCTTCTCGACCAGTAAGGTATCGTATGCATCCAAGACATCCAATAAATCCGTCAATGTCATAGAAATCGGGACTGCTGTCTTGGCAGACTTCGGAACATGGCCTGGTGCAATAGGTGTCATAATCGATTCAAGATTGAAATTCGTCTGAGTATGAGAAGACAAGTGCATGCTATGATCTTGATCTTGATTCACATCTGTACCAGGACTTCCGACAAAATGATGCACAAATTCATTCACGGGGTTCTGTAACAGCTCTTCAGGTGTTCCCACCTGCAGTACTTGTCCATCCTTCAAAATACATATGCGATCACCCAGCTTCATGGCTTCTTGTATGTCATGCGTAACAAATACAATTGTTTTCTTCATCTTACGTTGAATCTCCAGAATATCGTCCTGCAATTTCTCTCTGCTCATCGGGTCGAGTGCACTGAACGGTTCATCCATAAGTACAATCTCGGGATCTGCTGCCAATGCCCGCAGTACGCCGATTCTTTGCTGCTGTCCACCCGACAGTTCTGCTGGTTTGCGATCACTGTAGGTCTCTCCGTTTAATCCCACCATATCAAGCAGGTTATGTACCCGTTCATGAATCTGGACAGGCTTCCATTTTTTCAATTCAGGAACAACAGCGATATTTTCGGCAATCGTCATGTGCGGAAACAAGGCGATCTGCTGCAGGACATACCCGATATTCCAGCGCAATTCGTGAATGTTAAATTCATCGATTGGCCGCTCCTGGATACGAATCGTTCCACCCGTTCGTTCTATCAGCCGATTTATCATTTTGAGCATCGTCGTTTTGCCGCAGCCGCTAGGCCCAATCATGACCAATAGTTCGCCTTTATTAATCTTGAGATTAACCTGATGAAGCGCCTGTGTCCCATCAGGGTATTGCTTGGATACATTTTCGAATTCAATCATCCGCACGCGTCTCTCCTTTATTAACCTTTCATTCTCATCTATTTCCCCAAAAGAACACCCCCATAATCATTACTGTTGTTTGAGTACCTCTGCTTAACGGAGGGTTGTTGCCACTATTCAATGCAGCCTGAATATGAAAAAGTCCAACACAAAAAGGACGGAGCATGAAGCACCGTCCTCCAAATCATGCAGAGCTGTTCCGGACTTATTCATTTCATACCTGTACATGCATCCTAATCAACTGCTCCAGTGATATCGGATCACGTCCGGTCACAACTTTCACTGTATCTGTGGTTTGATCTTCTGTCCCTTCTTCCCGGATCCGTCTGTCCAGTCCGGCAAGGAAGGTGGCATACTCCGTCGGCATTCCTGATTCCAACATACCTCTTGTTAATGCTTCGTCCGTTAGTGGACGATAGTGTATGGTCTTTTGTAATACTCGACTGAAGATATCTGCGACCTGACCGTAGGATAAGGCCTCCGGTCCTGTTATAACATGCTCTGTATTATGGGGTTCCTTATCAGTGAGAGCATGAAAAGCTACAGCAGCGATGTCATCCGCGCTAACAAAACCAACTCTACCCTCCCCTGTAGCACTGTAAATTTCTCCATGCTGCTCCATCGTCATCCGGTGTGGTCCCTCGGTAAAGTTCTCCATGAAGTACGATGGTTGGAGCACAGCCCACTCCGGAGCAAGCTGCTTCAAGGTCTGATGAACCTTCCCGAATACCGGGTCATCTTCATCTACAGAAGCACTGCCAAGCAGAACCAGACGTTTCACACCTCCCCAGACCGCTTCCTTAATGAATGGAATCATGACGTCCTCCGGATTCATATCCAGGATCGGTACAACGAGGTATACATGATCCACGTTTTTCAGTGCAGCTGCATACGTGGAAGAATCGTACCAATCAAAATGGACCTGGTTATCATCCAAATCGGAAGCAGACTTCTTTCGAACAGCGAGGCGAACGGGATAGTTTTGGTTCTGAAGCATAGCCGCAATCCGGCTGCCCGTCTTGCCGCTTGCTCCCGTAATGAGCGTTAGGGGTTTATCGTTAATCATATGAATTCCTCCTCAATTTTAATAAATTTTATACTTTCCTTACTGGCTCACTCTGTTTCAATAGACTCAAGTACCACCAGGGGATTCCAATAGTCCTTGTAATGTGTAATCTTGCCGTTATCGTCATAAGTGACGACCGATATGTAGGCCTGGTGATATGGCTTGTTCGTGATGAGCGAGCGACCTTTGCAAGTGAACTCAGCTACGAATTGATTCGTATCCTGTGAAGCCATAATTACCGGCTCAGAGAACTCCTGAATCTCCATTTGTTCGAAAAGAGTATGAATATGCTGCGAGATTGCGGCGCTCCCATTCAATTGCTGCGGATATCCTACCGGGGAATATGGAAATTCAAAAACGGCTTTTGCTGTAAACAGCTCTGCCCATTGATCCAGCTTACGTTCCAACAACAGTTGAGTAAATCCATGCATAATGTGCTCGGCCACGTTCTTTTCCACTTGTTTGTTCGTATCATTCATATCTGATGTCCTCCTCAAAAATGGATGTGTTTTTTCAGACCATTCAGTCTAGAATTGTGAAAAAATAAACGCGTTACGCGTTCATTCTCTAAATCCAACTTTAATCCAATACCTTTAAGGTTGTGCGTACCAGATCCTGCAGGACTTCAGAATCAGCACCACATTTGGCTGTAAACGTCAGCGACAAACGAGAATAGTTCAGAAACCGGGCAAGACCAGGCAATTCCTCCTCTGTATGACGAAGTTCACCATTATTTCTCCCACGGATTAGTGCTGCAAGGAACACATCCTCCATCTGTTTGTTGTTCTCCTGAATAAATGCAGCAATTTCGTGGTTTTGCGGTGCCTGTTCGACGGCACTGTTGATGATAAAACACTCATTGCGGCGCTCATCATCCGAAAGAACACGAACCGCTTCGTTAAACATCTCTTCCACACCCTGGCGAATATTCGAGCATTCATTCAGGAATTCGATGCTGGCATCGGTTTTCTGCTGAACATAAAACTTGAGTGCAGAGACAAACAGTTCATGTTTCGTTCCATAGGTGTCGTATAAGCTCTGACGAGCGATGCCCAGTTCTTTCAGCAGCACCGACAAGGAAGTCCCTTCATAGCCGTACGACCCGAATACTGACGTCGCTTTTCGAAGAACAAATTCCGTATCAAATTCCTTGGCTCTTCCCAAATCCCGACCTCACCTCCCTCTTCATGAGAATAGAATACATTTTCCAGACCGATCAGTCAAGAAAATATTCTGCGTTGAGTTGAAAGCCAGGTGGTATAATGAAAGTAGATTCAATTTTACATCATTTACATTTCAGGATTATTTTCAACATATAAGGAGTGAGCACGATGCATATTCAAATTACAGATTTGGCTGCAGCGAGATTAACCGAGAGCTTGAATGACCAACCTGGCTACTTCAAAGTGTTTTATGACACTGAAGGCTGTGGCTGCAACGGAATTCTGGTCCTCTTGATCGTAGATGAACCTGCTGCACTGGATGAGCAGATCGAGACCAACCTGGTTCCATTCTATGTTGATCCGAAACAACAATTAAATCTTGAACAGCATATGAAACTGGATACCGAGGAAAACTATCCTTCCTTCACATTGAGCAGTGATTCCGGTGTACTTAGCAGCAACGTTCGGGTTAGGGATACGCGAGCTGTAAGTGCGGGAAAATCCAGTGCACCTGATGCATGCATGCTGTAAACAATAATCCATGATCTCAAACAATCGTTGAACATTATATATCCGATAAGCAAAGACTCTGCACTGAATGCAGAGTCTTTTTTTGTGTTCATTTTGGCCAAATGACCGAAACTATGAATCTCGCATGATTTGTTTACAACTCGGAAACAATTGGAGAACCTATGGATATAATCCTCTAGTATACTCGGTATATAGAAAAGCATGCCTGGTATCGATCAGATGCAGCATGCCAGAGATTCATTAACCCGAGGAGGAACATCATGAAATCATTCACACGCAAATCTATCATTTCCACTCTACTCATAGGCTCAGTCGTAGCAGGCGCTGCCTTCACTGCCTTTCCCTTTGTACCATCTATGACACCAGTCGCATCGGCTGCAAGCTCCAGCTTCACTCAATTTTTACATGATAACGCACCAAGCCGCACCATTAAAACAAGCAGCAGCGGTCTCGCAACTGTAACGAATCTGTCCAGCACCGTGGTACTCGTGAACAAAAAAAGAAATCTGCCTTCCACCTATGCACCCAAAGATTTGGTTGTACCGAATATTCCATTCAGCTTCTCCGGCTCCAGTCCGAAGAAACAGATGCGTAAGGTCGCTGCTACCGCGATCGAAAAGCTGTTTGCAGCAGCCAAAAAAGACGGCATTGATATCAAAGCCGTATCAGGTTACCGGTCCTATTCGACACAGAAATCGATCTTCGAACGCAATGCAAGTATCAAAGGTGAAGCTGTAGCCAACAAGACAAGTGCTCGCCCAGGTCAAAGTGAACATCAAACCGGACTTGCCATGGATATTTCCAGTGCATCCGTAGGCTACGATCTGCAGCAGAGCTTCGGCAACACCAAAGAAGGCAAATGGCTGAAGGCCAATGCCCACAAGTATGGATTCATCATTCGATATGGCAAGGATCAGGAGAAGTTGACAGGTTACTCTTATGAACCTTGGCATGTGCGTTACGTTGGGGTCTATATCGCTGGGGAAATTACAAGTCAGAAACTTACTCTGGAACAATATCTGGAGCGTGCCAAATAACGAAGAGGTTGCTGTACACTAAGGAAATGAATGAACCAGGAGCCGGTGCCCGGAAGGGGGCATTCTGCTCCTGCATTCTGCACGACGATAACTGCATGGTGCTATGGTTAAGACATCATACATTTTTGCAGCAACATTTTTAATGATCAAAAACTGACCATTCTTTTGACTGCGAGAGGCAGTCGTTTCAAACCTTCGGTTCCCGCCCAGGAACCTGCTCCTGCCAGAAGTGCATTGTGACACAAATAAAATGCAGCATGGTAGGCAAGCGTACCGACGATGATTTCCATGACCAAAAATCGCTTCAATGTGGAGGATTGAATGACATATACCTTAAATTCGTGATAGGAGCTCTCCCTCCTGAATCTGGTGATGAACGTCCTCATGTTTCACCTCTACTGTTTTTATTAAAGGTTATGGCCCTTTGGTCTTGTCTTATTCGAAAATAATACTTACCAAAAGTAACTAAGCGTGTTATAGTCAACTTATACTTTATACATAAGCGAGGTAAACCACCATGAGTGCACTGGAAAACTTGGTCAAAAACCGTAGATCCGCCGTTATTTTTGAAGAAGGTATCGAAATCCCGGAAGCCGATTTGCAGCAGATGTTTGCTTTAAACAAATTTGCCCCATCCGCCTTTAACCTTCAGCATACCCACTACCTGGTCTTGACCGACCCGGCCCAAAAAGAAAAAGCATACGAAGCCTCACAGCAATACAAAGTTAAAACCGCCTCGGCTGTCATCGTTGTTCTGGGTGATATCAAGGCTCACCACCACATCCGCACGATTAACGAAGGTTTACTGCATTTGGGTGTGCTCAATCCGTTTGAATATGAACAGGAGTCCCAAAGTGTTTTTGACTTCTACGAAGCCCGTGGCAGTGTGTTTCAGCGTGAAGACGCCATCCGTAATGCCAGCCTGTCGGCGATGCAGCTGATGCTGATTGCACAGGATATGGGATGGGATACGTGTCCGATGATTGGTTTTGACGCCGATGAACTGCAGAGCAGTCTGAATGTTCCCGAACATTACGTTCCAGTCATGATGATTACGATTGGTAAAAAGTCAGAAGCCAAACAACGCCCACGCGGCTATCGCAAACCCATCAACGAGTACGTCAGCTTTAATAAAATGCATGCAGAGTAAATCCATTCAAATAGATATACCAAAAAAGCCACGGTTCCGTGGCTTTAATACATTTCATAGATCAGCTGCTCCGACAATTGAAAGTTCTCATCGAACTCCGCATAGATGTACATTCGGCCTGCTGGTGTATCACCCGCGTCATACCCGAGCTTGAAAACCTCACAGTCCTGAAATTCCACATCTGCCAAAACCAGTTCAGATACATCCTCATCCGGATGCGCTTCGGCGATGAACACCAGCGCCTGTTCAGCAAGCGAATATCCATATCCGAAATCTCCCTTCCTGCAACTCTCCTTTCTCGAAAAGAGTTATGCAAATTTTTTTATACCATGTTAACATCCATCAAGTAAGTGAATTCCTCCTGAGAAGGGAAGATCGAAAATGGAAATGTCTATGGAACATCTGGCGGCATGTCGAATTGCTTATGTAAGGCAGGTTGGTCCTTATGGTTCTGCTAACGTGCAAGCTATGAACCAGTTGAAACGATGGGCAAACGAGAAACGTTTACTCACTGAAGCTGCCGTTTTATATGGCATACCACAGGATGATCCAACAACGACACCACCGCTCCACTGCAGATACGATGCCGCAATCGTGCTCCATGAACTTGAACTCCCGGGAGATGACTCGATTGAGATTGGAGAGCTCCAGGGCGGGAATTATCTCATCTGCAAGGTTAGACACACACCAGAAGGTATTCAGCAAGCATGGAATGAAATAATTCCTTACTTGCAAAACAACCGTTATATCATGGATCACCAACCGGTTCTGGAGCGATATCGATGGGATCTCCTCGAACAGCATGAGTGCGAAATTTGTGTGCCTGTGAAACAGGTCTAATCTAATCCGTTGGCGTTGGACAGCACAAAAAAGTGACTTCATCATTGAAGTCACTTTTTCACTAGTCTACGCTGTAAAAATATTAAAATGCCCAGTTGCCTTTGCGGAATACTGGTTCAATTGTGCCATCCTGCAGCTCGCCGTCAATGTCCAGTTCAGCCGATCCAATCATGAAGTCGACATGAGTCAAACTCACATTGCACTCATGTTTAAGCAATTCCTCATTAGACATCGTTGTGCCGTCCTTCATATTAAACGGATATGCGCTGCCTACAGCCAGATGGCAGGATGCATTCTCATCAATACCGGTATTATAGAAAATACGATTCAGGTTCGAGATAGGTGAATCATGCGGCACAAGTGCCACCTCACCCAGATAACGCGCTCCTTCATCCGTAGCGAACAGGTTCTTCAGATGCTCTTCACCGGAAGCCGCTGTGAAAGCCACAACCTGACCGTCCTTAAACGTTATTCTCATCTGATCTACCAGCTGTCCGTTCAAGTTCAGAGGCATCGTACTGCTGACATAACCATTAACACCGCTGCGCTTCGGCATGGTGAATACTTCTTCGGTTGGCATGTTCGCAACGGTATACACACCCGCTTTGTTCTCACTTCCGCCACCACCCCAGATGTGATTGTCTACCAGCTCAATTTTCAAGTCCGTTCCTGGTGCGCGGTAGTGCAGGCTCTTGTAGTTTTTCTGATTCAGCTGATCACTCTTCGTGTTCAGGGTATCCAGGTGCTGTCTCCAGTTCTGGATGGCATCACCGCCATCCACACGATTCATTTGGAAGATGGTGTCCCACATCACATTAATGCGGTCTTCCTCAGGTATGTCGGCAAATACCTTATTCGCCCACGCCTTGGTCGGCGCCTTGATCAGGCACCAGCTGATTTCATGGTTGCGCGTATATTTCGAATAACCACGGCGTGCCTGGGCAGCCGCCTTGGTCGCACGTGAAACCTTGTCGGAATCAATTCCGTTATACAGTTCCGGGTCCGGTACTTTGATCGTCAAGGTAGCGCCGCCAGCCTCTGCAAATCTCTCCATCATGTCGCCTTTCCATGCCGGATAGTAATCGAAGCTGTCGTCAGAACCTTGCTGGAAACGACTGCGTGTAATTTGATCGTCTTCAAAATCCACCTGTACATACTTGGCCCCGGCTGCATATGCCTTCGCTACGATCAGGCGAGTAAACTCAAGCGTTTCAATAGGAGCTGTAACAAGCAGATCCTGTCCTTTTTGAATGTTCACGCCTACTTTGACCACCAGTTCTGCATATTGCTCCAGCGATTGCTCAAACGTTTGCTCGAAATTACTCATAGGTTCATTCACTCCTGGTTCATATAGAATTAATTCATGTTTTACGCGTTTCTCTTTTCTTGCTCGCGCAGTTCAATCCGGCGGATCTTGCCCGAATTCGTCTTCGGCAGATCCGTCACAAACTCAATTTTGCGCGGATACTTGTATGGTGCGGTCCATTCCTTGACGTGATGTTGCAGCTCACGCACCAGTTCAGGCGAAGCAAGGGACTCGTCTCTCAGCACAACAAAGGCTTTGACCACATGGCCCCGAATTTCATCCGGACTGGCAACAACAGCACATTCCTTCACGCTGGCGTGTTTCATCAGTGCCTCTTCCACTTCAAACGGTCCTATCGTATATCCGGAGCTGATGATAATGTCGTCGCTGCGGCCTTCAAACCAGAAGTATCCTTCTGCGTCCCTGCGTGCGCGGTCTCCTGTTACGAAATATTCCCCACGCTGATTCGCTTCTTTCCGTCCTGCATCCTTATAATACGTACGGAACAAGGCAGGCATATCCTGATGAACGGCGATATCACCCACTACCCCTGCAGGCTGAGGTTGTCCGTCCTCGTTAACAATCTCGATGAGGCCCGGCGTAATCGATTGACCCATGGACCCGATCCGTACTGGCGCATCTTTCAGACTGCCGATCAGCAATGTACTTTCGGTCTGGCCGTATCCATCACGAATGGTCAGGTCGAAGTGACGCTGGAAGATCTCAATCACTTCCTGATTCAAGGGTTCACCAGCTGACACTGCACTGCGGAGTTTGGACAGATCATAGTGACCGAGGTCATCCGCTTTTGCCATCAGACGATATTCCGTTGGCGTACAGCATAGTACGTTAATGCCATGCTCCTGCATTAGCTCCAAATAGCGCTTTGGCTGGAATGATCCGTTATAAACGAGACCTGTTGCTCCTCTTCCGAGTACGGAAAGGAACGGGCTCCAGATCCATTTTTGCCATCCCGGCGCGGCTGTGGCCCATACGACATCTGATGGCTGAATATCCAGCCATAACGTGGAAGCGATACGCAGGTGGGCATATCCCCAGCCATGGCTATGTACAACTCCTTTTGGATTTCCGGTTGTGCCGGAAGTGTAAGCCAGTATGGCGATATCATCACGGTGTGTCTCAACGGCATTCATTTCATCCGACTGCCCTTCCATCAGCTGATGTACGTTAACCCAGCCATCAGCGGGAACGCTGCTGTCGCCAGATGGTGATGCCACGATACGATGGGCCAGTGCAGCCAGGTCTGCATCCATTTTCTCCACTTCAGCTGTTGTCTCGGACCATACAATGACCGCTCGCGCCTCGGAATGCCGCAGGCGATACTCCAAGTCCTTGGCACGCAGCATTTCGGATGAAGGAATCACGGCAATCCCTAGTTTCAGACAAGCGATATAAATGACATAGGCAATGATACGGCGTGGTACCATGACCAGTACCCGATCACCCTTTTCCAAGCCCAAATCACGCAAGCCCCCGGCAAGGCGGTTAGCCTGCTTAAACAACTCTTCGTACGTAATCTCTTCCAATTCATTTTGATCGCTGAGCCATCTAAGTGCAATCCGGTCTGACGGGTGATTCTCCATCTCGGATGTCAGGTTATAGGTTTCAGGCGAAATCCACTGTTCAAAATTCAAATGGAGCCTCTCCTTCATATTTCAAATGTATAGCATCTATATATTATACCCTAAATCCTAGGACCAGGTGCTATGATATGAACACCTTTTTGAAAAAAAATAAACACAGGTCAATTATAATGAACTCTCATTACAACTGACTTGTGTTTATTCTCACTATTTTATTCGTGATCTCTGAACATTTTTCGTTCCATTTAGTTTACCAGGCGTAATTTCCAATCCCGTTCAGAATGCCTTCAATCTCATTCAATTCTTCGGTGGTCAGACCAGGTGCCTTCAATGCGGCAACATTCTCCTCGATCTGTGAAACACGGCTTGCGCCAATCAATGCAGAGGTTACGCGGTTGTCTCGGAGTATCCAATTCAGTGCCAGTTGGGAAATGGTTTGTTCCCTGCGCTCAGCAACGGTCTGAAGAGTTTCGAATTTTGCAATCCGTTCGTCTGTATAAGCTTCTGTTTTCATATTGCCAGTCGGGCTCGCACGTTCTTCCTTGAGCTTGTCCACGTATTTGTTCGTCAGTTGACCTCGTCCCAGAGGACAGAATGCAATGGAGCCTACGCCCTGCTCATCCAGTACATCCTGTAATCCGTCTTCGATCCAGCGGTTAAGCATGGAATAGTTCGGTTGGTGCACGAGGCAAGGCGTTCCCAGATTACGCAAAATGGCGACCGCCTCCCTAGTCTGCTCCGCATCATAGTTGGATAATCCGACGTACAGCGCTTTGCCCTGTCTTACGATATGATCCAGCGCAGCCATCGTTTCCTCCAGCGGCGTATTCGGATCCGGACGGTGATGATAGAAAATGTCCACATACTCAAGCCCCATCCGTCCAAGGCTCTGATCCAGGCTGGCTATCAGGTTTTTGCGGGAGCCCCACTCGCCATAGGGACCTTTCCACATGTAATATCCAGCTTTCGTCGAGATCAAGAGTTCATCCCGGTATGGGCGCAGATGTTTTTTGAACAAGACACCAAAGTTCTCCTCAGCAGATCCTGGAGGTGGTCCATAGTTATTCGCCAGATCAAAATGGTTAATTCCCAGATCAAATGAACGCAGAATCATCTCTTCCTGAATATCCAGCGTGCGGTTTCCGCCAAAGTTCTGCCACAGGCCAAGCGCAATTTGCGGCAGTCTGATTCCCGATTTGCCGGAGCGTGCATACTTCATCTCATCGTAACGCTGTTCATTCGCAGTATAAGGCATATCATTTTCTCTCATTTCTTGTTAAAGTGGGTGAATACCCTTTCATCTTAGTCAGTTTCGGTCCAAAACGATATGGCATATCGCTATAACCGTATGGAATAATACTTGTTGTCTATTCTTTGAATCACATCTATAATTCATATCCCCATACAGAAAACATGTTAAAATGCAAGATGAAATGAACTGCACAGGAGTGAATGCCTTGATTACATATATGTTCAAAAACAATCCGTTCCAGGATCTGCAGCTCCTTCATTATGGAACCGAACCCTGCACACCGGGTCACCACTTCGGCCCAGCCATGCGGGATCATTACAAAATCCATTATATTTTGGATGGCAAGGGTACTTTCGAAGTCGGGGGCAAAACCTATGAGCTGCATAAGGGCCAAGGCTTCCTCATCGTCCCGCATTCCGTCGTGCACTACAAGGCTGATCTGGAAGATCCATGGGAATACAGCTGGGTTGCTTTTCAAGGAAATGCCTCCCATTCACTATTACAGCAGGCCTGCCTGACGGAGCAGCATCCGATCTTCGAACTGGAAAATGACGATGAGATGCGTTCCTGTCTGCATCGCATGATCCGTTCCCGAAATACACACAAAGGATGGGAGATTAGCATGACCGGATGGTTATATCAATTTTTCTCCATTCTGATTGACCATGCAAACGAAGACATCCGTCCACCCGAGCAAGAGTTCTCCAAGGAAACGTATGTCACCCAGGTCATGGACTTTGTGGAGATGAACTATGCGAATCCCATCACAGTGCAATCCATTGCTTCTCATATCGGCTTGCAGCGCAGCTATCTGTGCTCCCTGTTCAAAGACCGGATGGGCACCAGCATTCAATCGTATTTGGTCAACTACCGGATGCGCAAGGCTGCCGAATTGACTCTGGATACCGGGTTGACCATTGGCGATATCTCCCGCTCTGTCGGATATTCCGATCAGCTTCTCTTCTCCAAAATGTTCAAAAAGGTGATGGGCGAAGCCCCCACCCATTACCGTAAACACAAAACAGCACCTTCCCGGTTAAGCAGTTAACGGGAGGGTGCTGTTCTTTTACTTACATTTAAGCTCAGACAGCATAACCTGTCCATCGCTAATCATCATTCTTTTTCCGGAAGAGACTGTTTAAGCTACACTTGCTCCTGCATGGATACACCGACGACGTGCACTTTAATTTCATTGACCAGAATGCCTGTCATCTGCTCCACGGCCTGCTGAACATTGTGTTGAAGTTCTTTGCACACTTGATGCATCTTGAACCCGTACTGCACATTGATACGCAACTGAATGGTTGCCTGGTCATCTTTCACATCAACGTCAATGCCTTTTTGCAGACTCTTGCCGCTGATGCTCTTCGCAATGCCTTCGGTCAATCCTACTGACATGGAAGAGATACCAGAGGTGGCCTGTGCTGCTATTCCCACAATCTTGGATACGACATCATTAGAGATGTGAATGGCGCCCATCCGGACGGCTTGAGGTTCGATGTATTCGGGTTCGATATATTCTTTAGGGATGATTTCAGACATGGTTCCCACTCCTTCTATGGTTAATTGAATGATTTAAATATAAAGTAGTTACCTAATCTACACTCTGTCACTCCAATTGCAGTACCATCTTCCGATCGCTGTTACCCCCAGATTTCTTTGATTCTCTTTCCAAGGGAGAAATCCGGGGATAAACGCGAACGCTTCGCTTCTTCAGATTGGTTCTGCACTTTCCGTTAACGTGTTAATTCCAGACAATACCTATCAAATAATCAGGCATTCTGCCATTTCTCCTTGAAGAACAGCTGGTAGACCCTGACCAGAATGATTTTAACGATCATGTAGACAGGGATGATGATCAAGATGGCAATAATGCCGCCGAGATCCCCTGCGCCCAGCACCAATATAATGGTGGTCAGCGGATGAATGTCGAGCTTTTTGCCAAACACATACGGAGCGACCAGATTGTCCTGAATTTGCTGGGCCACCAGAATAATAATCAGCGACCAGATCGCCACCGATGGCGACTGAATCAGACCGATAATGACAATGGGGATGGACGACACGATAGCACCGATAAATGGAACAAAGTTCATAATTACGGCAACGACGGTAAGCAGCAGTGCATACGGCAGTCCAATGATCAGGAAACCAATATACATCAGTACGCCAAGTGCCAGGTTAACGAGCACTCTTCCGACAATAAAGCCACTCAGCGCCTGATCGATCTCAAGAACAACCTCACGGCTGTCTTTTTGGAACCGTTTTGGTGCGATATGCACCAGTTTGCGGCCGAATTTCTCTCCCTGTTTCAGCATGTAGAACAAGATGATTGGGAGCGTAAACAGAATGATCGCAAAGCTGGAAATGAGTGAGAACAATCCACTTACATAGTTGGTCACGAAGGTAAACCCTTTATTAATATAGTCCGTAAGCTGAGAAAACGGCGTGGATCCCTCTGGGAATAATGCCGTGATCGCTCCGTTCTGCTCCAGTTCTCTCAACTGTACACTGAGTGAATTAATCAAATTCGGTGCATTGTCCACCAGATTGATCAGCTGTTCACGCAAGGACGGCCATAACCCCACAATGAACAGGACGAGCAGCACACCGAAGACCAGATAGATCAGCAATATGCTGAGTGTTCGGTTCAGCTTCTTTCGTTCCATGTAGTTCACGAGCGGCCTTAGCAGATAATAAAAGAATACGGACAGCATCATCGGCACCGTGATAACTGTAATCATGGTCACCAGCGGCTGAAAGATAAAACTGACGCGTGATAACAGGTAGATATTGACGAGCACCAGAGCCAGCGCGATGCTGAACCGGACAAACGAACTTGCTTTAAACAAAATGTTCCCCTCCACATAACCTTTTCTATTTGGGATTTTTCTACAGGTTTTTTCTGCCCTCTTCGTTACCCGTATAAATGTATATTCAACGTATTAATTTGGGATCTGAATGGTAAACACGGTTGTCTCCTTACCTCGCTGGGACAGGATCAGTCGGCCGCCCATCTTCTCTGTATTTCGCCGGGCAATCGCGAGTCCAAGTCCGGTTCCGCCGGTACCGGTGCGTGCTTCATCTCCTCGTACAAATGGATCAAAAATGGTGCTCCACAGTTCCTGGGGAATACCCACCCCCGTATCTGCAACCTCGATGACTACATGCGTGTCCAGTGGAATCAATTCCACCCGTAACTCTGTTCCCTTCGGATTGTAGGACAGCGCATTGGTAATGAGGTTTTGAATAACCCGTGACAGCAATTCAGGATCGTATCTGGCGTATATCTCCTGATCAGGTACCAGAACATGAAGCACAAATTGTTTCTGCTCAATCTCACCATAGGTGTCGGCCATGACTTCACGCACGAACTCCCCGATCTCTCTCTTCTGGATCTGCATGTGATAATCGGGAGAGTCCACCTTGAGCAGTTCGAGCATATTCTGGATCATTCGTGCCACCTGAACGGATTTGTTATAGATATATCCCAGATAACGCTGCTGCCTTTCCTGGTTTTCTACCCGTCCCTCCACTAGAGCCTGAGCATATCCCTGTATGGAGGTAATTGGTGTTTTCAGATCATGCGACAGATCCACGATTAGCCGCTGCTTGCTCTCTTCCGCATAGCGCTTTTCTGCAGAGGTATTCTCGATGACATCTGCCATATAATTAAACGTCTCGCCGATCTGGACAAATTCCTTCTCTGCCGAGATGGACAAGCGTGTACTGTAATTTCCCTGAATCATCTGTGTAAGCCCCAGTGATAAAATACTCAGTGGTTTTTTGATACGGCGTGCGACCCAATAGCTGTATACGAATATCAGGAGCAGAACGAAGCCAACTCCGATCATGATGTAAAATGACAAAGGATGCTTCAGATTGGTAATCAGCAGATTTTCATTCATACGGATACTCACCAGATCACGCGGTATTTTCAGCAGGACATACTTCGCATCTCTCTCTGCTGTGTATGGAGAAATGGAATAATAATATGTGCTATCGCTTCGATTCTCCAGTCCGGCATACAACTCCGACTCACTGTAATATGTAACTGCATCCTGCTTGACACCGATCTGGCGAATGACCGAACGATCTGCATCCAGAATTTCGATCCACCCTCCGCTATCCATTAGACGCTGTATTTCCATGATTGAAGAGTCATCCTCAAGCCTCTTGTTCAATTCGGCTGCATAGACATGCGCCTCGACGTTCAGATCAGGATCAACCACCTGATCCGAAATGCGGAAATCCACGACATCCAGCGAAACCATGAGATACACAATCAAGACGAGCAGCAGCAAAAAGAAGTTGAACAGCAGGAAGTCCAGTGTCAGGGAGGTTTGCAAAAGTCGCTTTTCTCTAGCTTTCCGTTGGCGCTTCAATTTTGTATCCGAGTCCCCTTATCGTTTTTAAATATTCCGGTTGTCTGGAGTCGCGTTCGATCTTCTCGCGTATGTTGCTGATGTGCACCATAATGGTGCTATCTTCATGCGCGTAATAGTCCCCCCATACCGCCTCGTAGATTTTCTTGCGTGTAAATACCCGGCCAGGCTGCTCCAGCAGCAGATCCACAATTTTGTATTCCGTGGAGGTTAGGGTTACCGGTTTGCCTGATCGAAAAAGCACACATTTGGAGCGATCCAGCATAAGTTCACCGAGAACCAGATTGGTCTCCTGGGGTGCGGAGGATTCATGGGCGTCAAATTGATTCACACGTCTTAACAAAGCTTCTACACGAGCAAAAATCTCCAGCGGATTAAACGGCTTCGAAATATAATCATCTGCACCGAGTCCAAGTCCGAGAATCTTGTCATGGTCCTGGCTTTTGGCGGATAGAAACAGGACGGGCATATGATGGGTTGCCCTGATTTGCTTGATTAACTGAAGTCCATCCATTACAGGCATCATAATATCCAAAATGACAAGATCGATCGGTACAGAACGAATGCATTCCAGTGCCTCCGCTCCATTCGCGGCAGTCCTGATGTCATAGTCCTTTTCAAGGTACAGTTGAAGCAGTTCCACGATCTCTGGTTCATCATCTGCAATCAATACGGTGTATCTCATGTTATTCCTCTCATTTCTTCATTCCTCAATCATCGGCAGTGTATTCTTTTACATGTATCTTACTACTATATACCACGTCCCTTAAATCCACCTAAATCAAATCTAAAGATAACCTAAATAAAAGCCCTGGCATGTGCCGGGGCTCGTAATTCTAACCATGAACTCAATGCTACTGAAGCTTCAATGACTACTTCATATGGAGCCAAGGCTCAACCTTTTTATTCAGACTTCCCTTATCATATTGTATATACTGGCCTGCACGGTTGCGAACTGGATCACCGGCGTAGTACCGCTCATAGAGATCATGCCTCGCACCAAGTGCACTTCCGGTCAGATCCCAAGCCAGCTGAAACAGACGGATTTTCTCTGGCGCTTGCAGTGTCACTCCACCAAGATATTTGGCCATCAATGGTCCTACCGTTTCATCCAGATCGAATCGGCCCGACGGGATCTGAATCAGTCCACCAGCTGCAACGGTTTTCAGAATTTCAACTGCTCTTGGGTAATATCGGCTGCCCAGATTACGAGCTGTCTCAATGTATTTGAATGACGGGAGCCAGTTGCCATGCGCATCTGGTTGAGCCTGGGCCTCTGAAGCCACGATCAAGCCCTCAATGGTCTGCATCTGGCTGATCATCTCTCCGAGCTGTTCCTGAACATTCAGGAATGAATCCACACCGATCTCCTGCGCAATGGCTGCTGTGACGGCGGTGATGAATTCCAGCTTGGAGTGCAGCCGAATGATGCTCTGATGGTAGGCCAGACTGGAAGAGGCTGCGTTACAGCGAACCTGCCACACGGCTTCCGGATTGTTATGCAGCAGCACACGCTCCCATGGAACCAATACATCATCAAAAAATAATACAGCGTCCATCTCATCATAACGAGCACTGAGAGGATGAGCAGCATCCAACTGTGGAGCGGCAAAAGATTCACGGCAGATCAGATGTAAACCCGGACTTCCCACAGCAACAATCACCATATGTGCCAGTTCCGGCAGATGCCCCGGAATCCGTTGAACCGGATACGCAATGATATCATCTGCATAAGGAGCTGCGGTCGCCACCATCTTGGCACCCCGAACTATAATCCCCTCCGAGTTGGTTCTCACAATCCGCAGCATGGCATCTTCATCTTCCCCAACAGGCAGGGATCGGTTGATCTGCGGGTCACGCTGGACAATCGTCAGGAATGCATCTTTTCGTTTGGCCTCCTGATAGTAGGCTGCTATCTTATCTGCATACGTGGGATCATGTCGTGCCATATCCTGACGTGTGGCATACCATCCGACAAGACGCGAGCGGGCATAATCCGACAGTCTGCTCATGACTCCATAGGTTCGGTCCGACCAGAGCCGAAATGCTGCCGCTCTACTGCTGACATCTTGAGAAGCGTGAGGCACCCGAAAAGCCTGATGCACATAACTTCCCGTCTCTTCATCCCAATATGCCACTGTTTCTCGTGTATCCGGATCATCCACCAAATTGAACAAGTTCTCAATCGTCTGCAGTGTTCCCTGAAAAGCGGGATGTTCGGTTACCCGGACACGCTTGCCATCCAGCCATACGTTTCGCTCATCATTCAATCGGTGTATGTAAGCTTGTCCGCGAGACATCGTGATGCTCATGATACATCCTCCCTCTCAGGCAAAAAGCCTTCTATGGCTGTCAATCTCAAAGTACAACGTTCATATACTGAAGTTATGTATGATACACACCGTGCTACAATTTGTATCTAATGAAATAGTACTGTGTCCAGGATAGAAAAGTCAACAAACACCGAACGAAGCGTCCGATGTTTGCCTAGGTCATGCCAGTTTAGATTAATTTGGAGTACATATGGCGTAAATACCGCCAGCGCACAAGCGCAAAGTATAGGATCTGCATGGAGGCAAAAACGCAGAAGATACGCAGGCTGTATCCCATAACCGAAAAATCGACCAACTGCTGCAGCGCCACAAATGCTACCGAGCTATGAATCAAAGCAATGAGTAAGGGCAGGAAAAACATGAGCAGCAGCTGCTGAGTTACAATTTTACGAAGTTCAGGACGACTAAGTCCCATCTTGCCAATCATGCGATACTGTGCCTCATCCCTTTCCAGATCCGCGTAGAGTCTAAAATAGGTAAAGCTTGCCGCAAAGGTAAAGAAGACAATACCGATCAGACCGCTCAGGATCAAAATGATCCCATTGGTTTGTTTCGAATTCAGCCAGTCCACAACGAGAGCGCTGAACATGAAGTAACCTTTGGTACGAGGCCGATCCTGAATCGAATTAACCAGTTCAGGGGCGAAGGCCCGCGTGCCCATCCAATCCTCCACCACAAATTGAGTCACTTTATTGGAATAGTAATCTTCACTCAATTCTAGGAATTCATTGTACGCTCGCTTCATCTTTTCAAACAATTCATCGGAAATGACGTAGATGTCCACTTTGAAATCAACAGGAATAACGATTTCGGTAGCTGGAGGAGACAGCTCAACCTGTTGATGATAATTATCAATTTCAAGATCGACCTGTGTTGGTGAGAACCCCTGCTCCACTTGTTTACGCAGCTCTTTGCGTGCTGCCAAATTCGATGGAGTCATAAAGGCCCCATTTTCCGTATCCAACGTGCGTTCTTCGTAACCAAGGGCCTTGGCCAGATGGTTGTATTCACTCAATTTGATGATATTGCTGCCAGTGTTATTCTCATACAGCTGGGTGTAGCTGCCTTTTACATAGGGGACCTCATGGTCAACAAGCGTTTCCTCAATCTCTCTGATATCGCCCTCTGCCTCAGGTGTATCCCATGAATTCGTGTAAGTGAATGCATAAGGGTTCGTCATCGACGACAACCCTGGATCAGCGATCGCCAGCATGGTGCCAATGCCGGTAAATGCTGAGGCTGAAATGACACTTACCATGAAAAACATGACAGCATTGTCCTTCATGCGATACGTAAGCTCGGATAGAAACAGTACATTGGTTTTACGGAAAAACAAACGCTGATTTCGTTTTAATGCCCGAATGACATACACACTGAGCTGTGTGAATAGTAGGTATGTACCTGCGATTACCATAATGACACTGCCCAGGAGCAGCGGGAATGAGTACGTCACCCACACAAAAGTGAACACGCCTGCATAACCACCGCCAATCAACAATACGGATAGAAACGCGAGCAAGCGTGATGCCTTCGGCTCCGGCTTCGGCTTTTCCTCCGATTTTACCAAATCAATCAGCGTTCCCTTGCGGATAAGCAGAGAAGAAGACAGTGCAATGACAGCAAACAGAATAAGGAATGCGACAGCTGTCAGAGCGATTGCTTTTAACGGAAAATAAAATCGTAGACTGTTCTCCACAGCCAGCAGGGAACCGCAGATGAGCAGGATCAGTTTACCGAAGATGATCCCCAGTCCAACCCCCGCTGCAATGGCGGCGATCCCGATACACATGTTCTCCATAAACAGAAGCCGATTCATCTGCTTGCGTGTCATCCCAATGATCAGGAAGATACCGAATTCCTTCTTGCGTGTTTTTAGAAAAGAACCGACCGAGTACAGCAAGAACAGAAACGAAAAGATGAAAATAATGAACTCTGCAATCATAAAGCCCTGATTGGCAAGCACAGTAACCGTTTCACTTGATCCCCTCAAGCCATCCTTCAAATCCGGGTGAAACAGAAGCAGTGCGTACGTGAAAAATATCATGACGGAAAATGTGCTGCTCAGAAAATGAGCCAAATAAATCCGTTTGTTGCGAACCACATTGTTAATGGCGAACTGGCGAAAATTCATGTCCTGACCCTCCCATTAGGGATAACACATTAATAATCTTTTGATAAAAAGCAGCCCGGTTATCGCCGTAGTGAATCTCATTATAAAGTTTGCCGTCCTTGATGAAGACGACCCGGCTGCAGTAGCTCGCTGCTACTGCATCATGTGTAACCAGCAGCATCGTCGCCTGATCCTCCTGATTGCGGAGCTCCAGCATTTCCATGACATCACGTGCTGCCTTCGAGTCCAGGTTGCCTGTTGGCTCATCCGCCAATATTAGTTTCGGGGAATGGATCAATGCTCTGGCAATGGCCGTTCTCTGTGCCTGTCCACCAGAAATCTCATAGGTCCGCTTGTCCAGAATCCCCTCAATCCCAAGCTTGCTTGCGAGCCGTTCCACACGAGTGTTCATCTCCCCCAGCGGTGTTCCATCGAGCGTCAGCGGCAGAATAATGTTCTCCTTCACCGTAAGAGTATTCAACAGATTGAACGACTGAAAGACAAATCCCAGTTCTTTGCGCCGGAACAGCGCAAGCTCATCCGGGTTCAGCTCAAACGGATTTTTCCCGGCAATGCGCAGTTCTCCCGATGTCGGATGGTCGATCGTGGAGATCATGTTGAGCAGTGTCGTTTTGCCGCTGCCCGATGGACCCATGATTCCTACAAATTCGCCTTCCTGTATACTGAGGTCAATCCCCGATAATGCTTCGTAGGAGACGATCCCTTTATAGATTTTGCTGATCTGTTTTACCGAGCATATTTCCATATGTACCACTCCTTTTTACGTTGGACATAGATCAACCATGACCAACTTGCGTCTATTTATTCTTTGGTTATTCATTGGCACCCTTGATGCCCTGACTTCTGACTTCAGTTTACCGAAGTTTCGGCTAATCTCCTATGGCTTAACCTTTCACCTGCATGACAAAGTTGTAAGGTTCTTCTATATAAAACAAAAAAGACGCCATTACCCCGGGGTAACAGACGTCGATCTCTTGAACCAACCTCTTGAAAAACAATGTAGAAAATCAATATACAGTCACTAGACACTAAATGTAATCCGGACCGTTGTCCCTTCACCATATACCGATTCCAGATCGATTCGATGATTCATCCGGGTCAGGACCTCTTTCACGATGTACAGCCCCATACCCGTTGACTCCTTGAAATGACGACCATTCTCTCCTGTAAAGAAAGGCTGGAACACCCTGTTCAGATCTGACTTCGGGATACCGGCACCCTGATCTTGAACTTCAAGAATTATGGACCGGTCTGCTTTATATGCACGCAGGTATATCTTCTGTCCGTTACCAGAGGAGTATTTGATGGCATTGGAGAGCAGCTGGACGATGACAAAACGAATCCATTTGGCGTCCGATTGCACAATTAGCGAAGCATCCATCTGAATCTCCGGATAGACATGATTGCGAATGAAGAAACGTTTCAGCTCATGAATGGCCTCTTCGCCTGCTGCCTTGAGTGTGACCGGTTCAACACTGAAGTCCTGTTCAAATGTGTCCAAACGCGCTACGTACAGCACCGTTTCCAATCCGCGTCTCATCTGATCTGCTTCCTCACGAATACTCCTGAGACGTGGGTCATCGTCTTCCTCGTCCTGCACAGTCAGTTCAATCACGGATAAAGGTGTCTTCATCTGGTGTACCCACTGATTCATAAATGTGAGATACTCCTGCTGACGCTGCTCCAGACGGTGAAGATGGGCATGATAATGACCATATTGTGAGTCCAGCAGCTTCTCCAGCGCTACGGATAAGGGAACCATCTCTTCGAGCGGAACAAATTCATTAAGCGAATTCATGGGCTGTGTCATTCGGGTATAGAACGCTCTGTGAGACATATAACGGTACGTCAGGTAACCTGTATATAAAAATAACCCCAGAGATACGGCATAGACAGCTGTCAGCATATGATCGTAACCGTCATACCAAAATACGCCAACGACGGTAATCAAGATGACGACCACCCAACAAGTCAAAGCAAGGTGTTCTCTCATAAACAGCTTCATGATGGTGAAGCCGTATTCCAGTTTGCGTTTAACCGATAACCGGAACCTCTCACCGTTTCCAAAGCGTCAATTATGCCTATTTCGGCCAATCGCTTGCGTACACGGGTTACATTGACACTGAGGGTATTATCGTCTACAAAGGAGTCATCCCACAGTTTCTCCAGAATCGTCTCCCTGCTCACGAGCTTCGGACTCCGACGAAGGAGCGTTTCCAGCAGTATCGTTTCCTTCTTCGTCAGCTGCACTCTGCGTTCACCGAGCTGAATCTCCAGTCTTTCCAGGTATACTGTTAACCCTTCCAGCTCGACCTTGCGTTCCTCGTCACGGGCTGCGTAATCTCCATACACACGCCGCAGCTGACTTTTGATTTTGGCCATCACGATTTCATGTTCGAACGGCTTCGTTATATAATCATCCGCTCCGTTCTCCAGCGCCATCACCTGATCCATCTTGCCGCTCCGGGCAGAAATAAACAAAATTGGACACGTGGACATCGTACGAATCTGACGACACCAGTAGAACCCGTCATAACTGGGCAAGTTGATATCCAGAAGAACAACATGTGGCTGGATCTGCTCAAATTGCTGTAACACCCGCTCAAAATCCTCCACCAGAACGGCTCTGTCCCCGTAACGTTCAATATGGGATTTCAGCAGTCCTGCAATTTTGGGATCATCTTCAACGATCATTATGGTATACATAAATGGGCCGCACCCCTAACCTATAATAATGAAATGTAATATGTTCTCTCTCATTCCAAAATCATAACACAGGATGGATTATTCGGCATGAACCTGTTTGCGCCACTGCACTATGTCTGCGTTCAATTGCTTGAGGTCACCAGATGGCTGCTGCTCATCAGAGAGCTTGTACGACTGCTTCAATGCCAGAATGCGATACACGCTTTCATCAATGCGAGACTCGGTAATTTTTCCAGTTTTCACCGCATTTTTCAATGTATCAAATATCGTTTTGGCACTTTCATAGCTGTGAGCCACGAGCAAAATATCACTGCCTGCCTGAACGGTCGCGATTGCAGCTTCATTCAGCTTATAATTTTTGGCGATTGCACCCATGCTGAGATCATCAGTAATGACGACGCCATCATAATTGAATTTGCCCCGCAGATGTTCACCAATAATGACTTCCGATAAAGAAGCAGGATGATCGGGATCCAGCTTGGGGAATAAAATGTGAGCCACCATTACGGCTTCCACATGCTCTTTCACCGCAGCCTGAAACGGAATCCACTCCAGCTCAGCCAGCTGCTTCTCTGTTTTATTCACCACGGGAAGATCCAGATGGGAGTCCACCGATGTATCCCCATGACCGGGAAAATGCTTCACGACCGGAATCATTCCCTCACTGCGCAGACCTTTCATCTCAGCGACGCCGAGACGAGACACGAGATCAGCCGAACTGCCAAAGGAACGGTCACCAATCACCGGATTGTTCGGATTGCTGTTGACGTCCAATACCGGAGCAAAATCCACATTGAAGCCTGCAAGTTGGATCTGTCTTGCCAGCAACTTACCCATGGTCTCTGCCAGTTCGGCGTCTTTAGTCGCACCCACTTTACCATTGGACGGGATACTCTCCACTTCATCCGGCATTCGACTGACTTTGCCACCCTCCTGATCCACACTCATGAAGATGGGCACCGGATTGTCACGGTTTGCCTCTTTGATGGACTGCACAAAATCCGCTGTTCCCTGCAAAGTCGTCACGTTATTCCCATAGAAAATGATGCCTCCAACCTTTTGGTCCGCAATCATTTGTTTAGCCTGATCATCCAAAGCAGTCCCCTGTACACCAGCCAAAATCATCTGTCCAATCTTTTCATCCAGCGAGAGCTGGTCTAACTGCTCCTGAACCGGATCTGCCTCTACCTGAGGGGAAGCATTATTCTGCTCGTTGTTCTCCTCAGCTTGCTCCGCATCGGAATTAGCACTGCCTTCCGGTGCAGCTTGTTGTTCGGTAGTAGAGCCTGCAGAGGAATTCGCTGTGGAGCCTGGCTTTTGCGTTTCTCCACATGCGGTAATGAGCATAAGGACTGCAATCATCAGAAATAACATTTGAAACGAGTGTCTTCGTTTACTTCTTATAGAATCGTTATGTACATACAAGGAAAGCAACCTCCTAATTCATGTTGGAATGTGTACCGTAATGTTCAGGCATTACATTAACATAAGCAGCACTTTTTTCAAAATCACCTGCTGTAATTAAAAGAGTGAGATATGTGACTGATTAGCCAAAAAAATGTTTGCAATTGAGCGTTGTAGTCTGGTTTCTAATTGTTTTTTTCAACCGAAGGGCGTGGGTGTAGTATGGCCAACAGGGAGCGTAATTGCGGGCGAGAAGCGGTTTTCTGTTGTGAATTTTTCATATGTTGAAATTATTATTATAGTAAGTTGAAAAAGCCGCCTTTCGGCGGCATAAGGTTGTTGCGGATTGCTCGTTTTTGTTTTCCTTGACTGCTCGTTTTTGTCTTCCTTGTAGGTAAATATGCAGAAAAATGCTGAATACTATTCACTAATTCAATGTTTTCAGCACTTCAGTTGTAAATGGAATGATCTCGGACTGGCGTCCTTCACGCACTTTTGCAGGCCACTCCGGATCGCTTAGCAGAACACGCCCCAGAGCGATGAGTTCAAACTCCTTGTTCTCTAACATCGTATTCAATTGGTCCAAGTGAGCATCGCCAGTTCCCTGATTCTCGGTTGATCGGTCCACGAATTCGGCTTCCAGACCAACGGACCCAACGGATATTGCAGGTTTTCCGCTTAATTTTTGAGTCCAGCCGGCAAGGTTTAATTCGGAACCTTCGAATTCCGGCAGCCAGAAGCGACGAGTCGAGCAATGGAAGATATCTACGCCGGCCGCAGCCAGCGGCGCAAGAAATTGCTCCAGCTGTTCCGGGGTATCCACCAGGCGAGCATCATAATTGCCCATTTTCCATTGCGAGAAACGAAGTACAATCGGAAAATCCGGTCCAACCGCCTTGCGGCATGCTTCAATAACCTCAACTGCGAATTGTGTGCGTTTGATCAAGTCACCGCCATATTTGTCTGTACGACGATTGGTATGCTCCCAGAAAAACTGATCAATCAGGTATCCGTGAGCGCCATGCAATTCTATGCCATCGAACCCGATCCGCTTCGCATCTGCAGCTGCATGTGCGAACGCTTGTACCAGGCCCTGGATCTCTTCTTCCGTCAAAGGTTCCCTGTTCTCTTCCCCTGCCATGCTGATGCCAGAGGGGCTTACAGGCTCCGCTTCTGCATGAGGCAGATCACCCGTACGCCTTGCAGTGCCCACATGCCACAATTGAGGCATGATTTTACCGCCGGCCTCGTGGACGGCTTGAACCACATTCGACCAGCCCTGAAGGGATTCATCTCCATGGAATAACGGGATACTCGCACCGCTTACAGAGGAAGGGTGGTTAATTCCTATCCCTTCTGTAATAATGAGCCCTACACCGCCAGCTGCTCTGCGTCTGTAATATTCAGCAACTTCCGGCCCGGGTACTCCCTCTGGAGAGAAACCGCGAGTCATGGGTGCCATGACGATCCGATTGGACAATGTAAGCTTGTCTGAAGTGAAGGGTGTAAACAACGCTGAAGGTATATTCATTTGTTTATAGCTCCTTTATCTTGTGGAATGTCAGAACCCAATTACCTTTCCATTTTATAGTTTGTGAGTTTTATTTTCAAACTCGTTAATGAAGCGATCTATTATGTAACATAAAAAAAATAGAGCATCCCCGCAGCAAGTGGCAATACAATTACGCTGCTGCACGTGTACGCTCTGTGTTTACGTCTTTTTCATTTTAAATGATAGCCAAAAATAGATATGAGTCATAGTGTATACTCCTAACTCTTTCTGTTCGTTCCCCTTAATCCGAATTCACAGGAATGTCATTGCGATGAACTCTGAGGATTTTGCCTGATGAAGGTGAGACGACGTCCGGATCCGTGCCCAAACCGAAATAGAAATCCCCTTCATGCTCTTCAAATGACTTCGCATACGTATCCTGGCTAAACCGGAGGATTTCATGCCAATTGATCAGATCCGTGGTTTGGTACACCCGGTTAATATACAGGTTTTTGTTTTGGAACGTGTAGGTGAGTACATATACTTTTCCGTTGCGCAGAAGCAAGTCTGTTGGCAGAGCTTTGGCATCTGGTAAAATTACGCGTCTGGCCTGGTTAATGGCAGTCATGACATTCAAGGATTTGGGAAGCAATTGACCGTCATTGAATACACCACCAGCGATATAGACTAACTTGTTATCAAAGTTAACATTTTTCCCAATCTTGTTATACGGAACCGTTCCCTGTTGATAGGTCAGTCCCGGCAGGATTTTGTTTCCGTAGATTACAACGTCTTTCTTCTCCAGATTCGCGTTAATTTCCAGGAAATTGGTCTTGTCATTCCAGATTTTATTGGCAGGATACATCATGCCGGATGCATACAGCTTGCCCCCCAGCTCAAACAGCGTATATGCCCTAAGCCCGAACGTATTAATGTTTGCAAACTTCTGCCAGCTTACGCCCATATCATGTGAAATCAGAATCGTTGGCTTATCCTCTGTTCCCAGGGCAGCAAACATTTTGCCTTGATACAGAGCAAGGTCATAAACGTGTACTCCAAGCGGAAGGTTGCGGTATTTCGTCCATACGTCCCCATCCAGCCGATAAAAGTTTCCGAAATTCCATTGCTCTCCGTCAGAATCATTACCCGGAATATAGAGTTTGTCGTCCAGCACCTTGTAGATATCAATCTGCTCTTCATCCACAACCATTTTGGTTGATGGGACAATTCCAGGATTGCTGTTGCTGACTGCCTGCCTATTAAACGATGAGGTTGCTGTATCGAAATAAATAACCGGGATGGGACCCGAGTTCGGGGCTACCCCCATATTGCTGCTGTTGCCATGGCCCAAATAGATCTTGTCTCTGTACAACTGCATATCCCACACATTATTGGCGTAAGGCGTTTTGGCAAAAGGTCGTCCAAGCAGCTCAATCTTGCTTGTCACATCCGCAGAATTGATGGGTACATTGGATACCTTCGCCATAGCCCGTTCAACCGTCGGCTTGGGCTCGGCCTTGTCACTGCTTTTGGGCTTGGCGCTCCCTGTAAGCATCCAGCCCACGCTTGCAACGATGGTCAAAAGTAGAGCTGCCCATTTCGTGTTGTTATGCATGCCCGCTTCCTCCTTCGTTTTGATATTGAATACCATTTCATATAAACGATACAAATTGTATCTTTTTATATTATGTAAAACAGAACAAGCATGCAATACATTCCGCCCTTTTCAACAAAAATAGACAGCTTCATCCGAAGATGAGCTGCCTATGCAAGTACTCCATTTAGTCATAATGACTTCGTTTATTGAATTGAGAAGATTTCTGGTTGTGACTACTCGGCTTTGACCAGGATTTTCACCTGATTTTTCTCTTTCAGAAGCGCTTCGAATCCTTGATCCACCACTTCATCCAGCGAAATACGTTTGGTCACCAGCTTGTCTGCCGGGAAGAAGCCTTTATCCATCAGACTGATCACAGCCGGGAATACATCCCGATAACCGATAATGCCGTTCACTGTACGTTCTTTCATGACGATAGAGTTAGGCAGAATCGGAGCCGCTTGCTCAAAAATGCTGACGATCATCAGCTCTCCGCCAATACGTGTCGAATCGATCGCCTGCTGCAGCACAGGTGGAACACCTGTCACTTCATAAGCAACGTTTACGCCGCCTTGCGTACGTCTGTGAATCTCTTCCACGACATTGTACTGGGTTGGATCAATAACGATGGCGCCAAGCTCTTCGGCTTTCGCTTTACGCTCTTCGGACAACTCTACTACATAAATGTCGGAGGCGCCGGATGCTTTCAATGCTTCAATAACGAGCAAACCGATTGGACCTGCACCAAACACAGCTGCAGTATCGCCTACTTTCAGCTTGCTTTGACGCACAGCATGCAGCGCAACCGCAGACGGTTCCACCAAAGCACCCTGTTCGTAGGAAATGGAGTCAGGGATGGCGTGTACCATATACTCTTCAGCTGTTACGTATTCGGAGAAACCTCCGCCTCCTCCGGCTAGACCGAGGAATCCCATCTGGTCGCACAGATTGTATTTTCCCTGTTTGCAGGCTTCACAATGTCCGCATGCATAGATAGGTTCAACGACAACACGGTCTCCAGCTTGAAAACGGGTAACCCCTTCACCCACTTCAACGACTTGTCCCGAGAACTCGTGTCCCATCACAACAGGTGCTTGTTCGCCTGTTAGCGGATGTGGTGCTTGAGCTGGAATGAAAATCGGTCCTGCGGTGTATTCATGCAGGTCACTGCCGCAAATTCCGCACCACTCTACTTTTATTTTAACTTTCCCCTGCGCCGGGCTAGGTTCATCGATATGTTCGAGACGCAAATCTTTAACTCCATGCCAACGTAATGCTTTCATTCATTTCATCTCCCAGATCATAGGTTTGAATATAACCGGAAACGTTTCCGTAGTTAAATATGTCACAGTTTAGATAGTCTGTCAAACACATTTTCCCATAAATAAGTCGAATTCATGAATTTTTTGCCTATACATGCAGCATGATAAAACCCGCAGTGATTACCTGCACCCAATGATTTGCAGATTATACGCTCAAGAACGTATGGAATATGTTAACACCTTGCTTACGGTTATAGGTCATGGAAAGTCTATTGACTTACAAAAAAGTGTTATAATCAGAGTATATACATGAATTCAACACGAAATTACTATAGGTTCGGAATCGTTTCCGGTGAAGTGAGGTTACCCAAACGTGAGCAAAGAACAAAAAGTCACCATCAAGGATGTGGCGGAGTTAGCGGGAGTAGGCATTGCTACCGTCTCAAGAGCCATTAATAATTCTGAGGGGATCAGCAGCAAAACCAGAGATAAGGTCATGCAGGCCATTGAAGAGCTCGGTTTTGTTCCCAACACATCCGCTCAGAGTCTTAAAATACGCCAGACCCACCAAATTGCCCTGGTTGTTCCGGATATACGAAATGCGATCATTCCAGAGATCTCCTGGTCTGTGGAACAAACCGCCAAACAGCACGGTTATCACGTGGTGCAGATTAATACGGCGGGGAATGCCCGCACCGAACTGGAAACCATTCGAAATATTAAAAAGCTGCATGTGGACGGTCTCATATTCATGCCGCTCGCTTATCCCAAAACACTGCCAGGCTTGATCGATAAGGCTCCTCTTCCCATCTCCATGATTAACTACGGCAAAAGGCTTGAACCCGGCATGAAGGCAGATATCGTCTCTCTATCTCAGCCGGAGGGCAAGCTTGTGATGGAACATTTGATTAAAATTGGACGAACCCGGATTGCCTATGCGGGTGCCCCCAAGGACATCATTGAAGAGCGTTATCGGGCGTATGAACAAGCTCTGCCTCATGTCGATATTTCACTTGTCTATTTCGGAGAAGATTTCTCCCTGAACACCGGTGCCAACGCTGCGGATTACTTCCATGGACTGACCCATATGCCAGACGCAGTCTACGCAATCAATGACATGGTTGCCATCGGTTTGGTTAACCGGTTCAAAGAATTGGGTGTACGTGTACCCGAAGATGTCGCCGTGGTTGGGGTCGATAATAATCAATGGACTACTGTCTCGTCCCCGCAGATCAGCTCGGTTTCCATTATGGGTGAAGAGGTCGCCAGGCTGGCAACCGAATTGCTGCTTAAACGGATCCGCGAGATGAGTACTACCGACTATGAGCATATCCAGTTTGAACCCAGACTTATCGTACGTGAATCAAGTGTAGCGATGATTCGTCCCTCTTCATCACGTTCCTAAAGGCGTATCCTAGATGATGAAATCATGAAAATCACAAGCAAAAAAGGTGCACTCGCAGCCATTATGCACGGCCTGAGAGTCACCTTTTTGTTATTGGAATCGATTTAATAAAAACTGACGAGAACTCTGGCATGGTTTGTTTGTTATTACTTCACGATCAACTGTCTAATCGGGCTCCCTTTTAGAAACATCTCGATGTTCTCTACTGCATGATTGTAATATATTTCATAATTCCCTTGGGTCACATAACCCAAATGCGGTGTTGCCAGCACGTTGGGCAAGGTTCGCATAATATGATTAACGGGCAAAGGTTCCTGTTCAAAGACATCAAGTCCTGCCCCGGCGATCAGACCACTTTGCAATGCCTCTACCATAGCCCCTTGATCCACAATTCCCGCACGGGAAGTATTGATGAGCAATGCCGTCTTTTTCATCCGCTGGAATTCAGCCTGCCCGATCAGATGACGAGTACGTTCACTAAGCACCAGATGAATGGACACGATATCACTTTGCTCCAGCAGCTCTTCCTTTGTTTCGCACCAGATTACGCCCTGTTCTCCAGCTTGTCCAGGTTTCAGATGCTGACTCCAGGCCATGACGTTCATGCCAAAAGCCTTAGCAATCGCGGCCATTCGGGAACCGATTTTGCCTAACCCGAGCAGCCCGAGCGTCTTACCGTACAAATCCATACCGACCGTACTCTGCCAGTTGCGATTGGATTTCAGTGCATTATTTTCGGTAACCAGCTGCCGGGACAGTCCCAAAATAAGCGCCCAGGTTAGTTCCGTTGGTGGATTGGAGCTGCCCTCTGTCCCACACACCGTGACTCCATGGCGTTCCGCAGCCTTAAGATCAATTGAGGCATTTCGCATCCCTGTTGTAATGAGCAGCTTCAGCTTGGGAAGCCTGGATATAACCGATTCAGGAAACGGCGTACGCTCACGCATCAGAATAACGATATCCACATCCTGCAGCTCCTGGATGACCTTTTCTTCCGAGCCCATGTAATGATTAAAGGTCTGCACCTCAACCCGATCCTGGACTAAACTCCAATCAGCCAATGACAGGGCGACGTTCTGGTAATCGTCCAATATGGCGCAACGTAATTTCGTTTGCAAGATGTTCCCCTCCTTCAGAATGCGTTGTATCCTACACCTACCCGTATTGTACCAATTCGACACCGGTCTGCCCAATGTCCTTAGACATAAAAAAAGAGCCGGAAGTCAGTTCCGCCTCTTCCATTCATATTAACATTTTAAAAATTAGCGCCGTGATGATAATCGCAATCGTGATCTTTGACAATCCCTTTACTTTGAATACAAACCGATCTAATTTTCCCTGATCATTGGTAAAGAGGGATGCTTCTATCGCGGCCAGAGCCAATACTCCAAACATGATGAGACTGAATGTTATGATATCTACTCCACCAAGAGTCGTTATTGATACACCTATGACATAAAAAATAGTAAGATACAATCGCCAATATGTAGTAAGTGCCATGGAATTCCTCCTTGGAATTGGATGTTACTATTTTTACGTTTCACTTTACATATCGTCTCATATAAATCAATATTTTCCTATCAATTTGCGATACTGGGGTTTGACGTGCACCCCACTCTTAACGCAGCGCATCCAGTTCAATTTCATGACTGACATATAGCTCCATCCTGGATCTCAATTGATTATAACGTTCGACCAACGCATGATCCATTCCGAGTAATCGCGCAATCACACCTAATATGGAATCATCCACATGTGGTGTACTCCAGCTAAACAGCTGATGATACAGGTTCAACATTGATTCTTGGCTCTCCTTAACATATCGAAGCGGGTGTGAGACGGATTCGAGTTTTAACTGCAGCAAGTCGTGAAATACGTGAAACCGATGCTCCGCAGCCACACTTCTTGTTAAGCCTGCTTGGGAAGTCTGCACACTACTCGCTTTATCTGTAACTGCAGCTAAGCCTGCTTCGTCCTTCAGATCTCTAATCAAATCCGAGAATGTTAATCCGACCATGGGCATCGCCATGTAGGCCCACCAATGACTGCCTGTTCCATTAGCGCACAGTTCCCAATTCGGGTTCCATAACACATTTCGAAGTTGTTCCTTCTGGGATATTCCGTACATCGAAATACCCCACACCAGCCCGCCATTGCAGTCCACTGACGCCTGTTCTCCCCATGCCAGAAGCTTCGGCACCATCTTATCAGCAGGAGCCCATTTTGCACATAATGCAGGGAGGATCTCCGGGAAAATAGCATTTCCGTATACCTGCTCGAATTTATCTATCAACCGCCGATGTTGATCCTCACAAGGCATATGCAGCAAGGCCAAACAAGCATCTTTGGACAAATACCAATCATCTGTCATTACACAATCCACCAGATATTCGGTGCTGAGTGGATATCCCATGTAAGCCAGGACATGCAGAATGTCCCCGGGTACCCCCTCTTTTAGCATTCCTTTGTCAAAACTACATTGATGAAGCTGCCGGGCAAGCTCCATATCACCGCAACGCATGACGACTTCAAGCAGCAGTAAATATCGGTAGTCCTCCGAATGCTCCAAATATAACTGGAGCAAGACCGCTGCGTCCTCCCGGTCCCCATACCTCGCAATAACTCGGCAAAAGGACTGAAGCACATCCAGATCCAAGGGACGACCCGAATGAAACCATTCCAGCAATGTTTCGGTGGGCTGTATCATATCGATTTTTCTCCAATAATAAATAACGCCGCCTCAATACTTTGCTCTACAAACGAACGCTCTGGCCCCGATTTCATTAACACAGTAAGTCCAATCATTGAAATGACCAAAGATTTTGCAGCTGCACTCGCATTCAGCTCACTAGACAATTCTCCGGAACGCTGCCCCCGTTCAATCGACTCCTGAAAAATCACTGCCAGATACATCTGATGCTCTCGGGTTAAAATGGCGAATTTCGAATCGTGCGGAGCCAGTTCAACCATCGTATTAATACAAAAACAACCGTGGCTCGGCTTGGACACATCCCCCTCCGCCCCAATGTGCTCAAACAGCGCACGAAATGCCTGTTTTATAGACCCTTCATGCTGAAGTCTCGATCTGATTTGTGCGGCATGCAAAGTGGTATATCTGCGCAGCGCCATCTCAAATAACTCTTTTTTGTCCCCGAAGGCCGCATACAAGCTTGGACGCTGAATGCCCATTGCGGATGTCAGGTCAGTCAATGACGTGGCTTCAAATCCTTTATCCCAAAATATGCGCATGGCTGCATCAAGCACTTTATCGGTATCAAACTCCCGTTGTCTCACCATATTCTTTCTCCTTTTTATGTACCAATCGATATATTATATCGTAGCTATCATCCATCATGATGTCAATTGTAATCCTTAACTAAATCATGGTATTAACAGCACATGAATATTTCAAAAATATAAAATTGACATTTGGATGATATATACAGTATGTTAATTCAGAATTATTATGTACTGATCAGTATAAAATAAATTCAAAAATCCATTCTTGAAAGGTGACTCTCATGAATACTCCGATTCAACAGGTACATCCATCTTCAAAAGCTCCTGCTGGCATGTCCCGACTTGTTGCGCTCCTCTTCGCTCTGTGCAGCGGACTTTCCGTAGCCAGCATTTATTATGCTCAGCCCCTTCTGGATGCCATGGCCAGGGATTTCCGGATCTCCCACTCACATATCGGCGTAATCATTACAGTGACCCAAGTCTGTTACGCCCTTGGACTCTTTTTTCTTGTTCCTCTCGGTGACCTGATTAATAGGCGAAAACTGATCATTGCGCAGATGTTCTTCTCCGTCGCGGCTCTGCTAGTCGTTGGCACCACATCATCCAGTTTTATCTTTTTCATAGCAATGGCACTCGTCGGATTACTGGCAGTTAACACGCAAGCGCTCGTTGCCTTTGCCGCAGCACTCGCTGCCCCTTCGGAGCGCGGACGGATTGTAGGCCTTGTGACTAGCGGAATCGTGATTGGCATATTGCTCGCTCGAACGGTTGCGGGCACCCTGAATGATTGGATCGGCTGGAGGTCGGTTTACCTGTTCTCCGCATCGCTAACATTGGTCGGAGTAGTCGCCCTGCTCCTTCTCCTGCCGAAGCATGAGCCACAGCGAACAAAATTAAATTATGCTCAATTGCTTATTTCGGTAATACAACTCTATCGGGAGCTGCCTATACTTCGTATTCGTGGCGTGCTGGGCATGCTGATTTTTACTGCTTTCAGCATTTTATGGACTGCCATGGTCCTTCCGCTCAGCGCACCTCCATTCTCCTTGTCCCATACAGCCATCGGTGCTTTTGGTTTGGCAGGTGCCGCGGGTGCATTGGCTGCTGCCCGTGCCGGCAAACTCGCTGATCGGGGTCTTGGACAGCACACGACTGGATTCGCTCTTCTGCTTCTCCTTCTGTCCTGGCTGCCGATCAGCTTCGTTCATCAATCGTTATGGTTTCTGATCGTTGGCGTCATCGTTCTCGACCTCGCTGTACAGGCAGTCCACGTCACCAATCAGAGCCAGATCTATCAGGTTCGTCCTGAAGCACAGAGCCGTCTTACTGCTGCATACATGATATTTTACTCAGTGGGCAGTGCAGCCGGATCTATTGCTTCAACCATGATGTACGCCTGGGCAGGATGGACGGCCGTGTGCTGGTTGGGAGCTGGTGTAAGTGCAGCTGCATTTCTGTTCTGGGCGGTTGACCGTTACCTACAACGGAATATAATCCATTCCTCTTGTGCTCCGACACAACATAAAGGAAACTGAATTATTTCTCCAACTTATTCCATACAACGATGAACAGCGTAGCAAGCGGACCACACAAGAGGGAGATCAGAAACCAGTTAAGCCCACTTCTGTTTTTCCCTTGAGCAAGTCCGGCATTGATTAACGCAAGGGTGCCCCAACCAACAAAATATTCGTTATCCATCACTCATCACTCCTTATCACAAGTAATTGGTCGTCAGACCTGTTCGTTCGTCTGTTCCAGTATAGCTTTCAGCTTCGTATTGCGGCTTTGGATAAAAGCATGCATATAATTCTTCAAGACGAGCCGCTCCGCCAGTCTTCCCAACACACCGAGTGGTGCTTCAAATTTCAGCATGTCCCTCATGCAAGTGGTTTGGTCATCGATCCTGCTGAAATGATGTTCGTGACGCATGCTCTGGAATGCCCCTTTTACCATTTGATCAACAAACACATGCGGACGTTCATATTGCACGATGCGGGACGTCAGTTTCTGCCGGATGCCAAAATGAGTTGCCTGAAACGTAACCGTGTCGCCGGCACCTATCCTGCCAGAGGTTACGCCCGAAACAGCTCGTTCCCGTGTATGTTTCCATACCGTCTGTGTATGAACGTCAATATTCCGGGCATAATCAAAACATTTTTCAATTGGGGCACGTATCGTAATTTCGGTTACTACTTCAATCAAGGTTTATCGCTCCTCAGGTACAATGGATTTTGTACCCAGTATACGCTTGCCCTCCTAAGAGAACAATGCACCAAAAGCCGTTACACAGAAACAGGTCCCCTGCCATGATGCAGGAGACCTGTTTGTACTCTAAACTTTTATAACCTTAAATAATCAGTTCTTTAATGGCAATGCTGCGTTCTTTGGACAAGTCACGATACTGCTCGGACTCGACCTTGACCAGTGGATTGAAGATGTCCGAGGTATTATTCATGATGATTACCCCTTTTTCACCATTGCTCAGAAGCACTTGCTTACCGATAAAGTTCGGAAGAAGATGCTGCATTAGAGCCTGAACCGGCTTTTCATTCAGCTTGCCAAACCCCATCGCATAGATGTCACGCAGATTGTTGATCAGGTTCGGATTGCTGCCGCCATGAATGCCGGATCTCATACCAATGTATACGTCAGCCACAGACACGATCTGCGTATAGGGATGAATTTCACTTTTATCCATTTGCATTGGATACCCTGAGCCATCCTCACGTTCATGGTGCTGAAGCGCTACAAGCGCAGTAGCCTCATCGGTCATGGAACTCTTGATGATATCATGGCCATAAATGGTATGACGCTGCATTTCAAGCTGTTCATCCGCCGTTAATGGTTCCATTTTGTTACGAATCCGATGGGATACTCTGCATTTGCCTATATCATGCAGATAGCCGCCGCGGCTGATCTGATAGCTTTCCTTCTGGGAATAACCCATCCAACTGGCAATATAGAAGGACAGCAATCCAACCTGAATGGAGTGTGTATAGTTATTTACATCATCACGTTCCAGCATCATCAGGAGATGTACGACATCCTTTTGCTCGTCCAGTCCATCCACCATCGGCTGCAGTGCATCGTCCACCATGGTAGCATTGAATTTACCCACAGTAAGTGCTTCGAGAAATGCATTTTGGTAGTTATGTACAGTCTGTATAAATTGGGATTTCATTTCTTCTTCAGGCGGTTCTTCCTTAATACTCGAACCAGCTGCCATACTCGAACCGGCTGCAAATTTGGCTGCAGCAGCAAAAAACTCAGCTTCTGTTATTTCTTCTTCACGTGATTCAATATCTACATAGTCCACACGGTGCTGCATGAGCAAGGAAATATCCTCACTTTTGATTACAGTCCCTTTCCCGAGAATGTGCAACCCCGCATCGCTAAATGTATCCGCAGTCAGACGGTCTCCGTCTTGCAGGTTCATAATATGGATTCTCAATCGGTATTCCCCCTGAACAATTCATTATAGTAACAGTACCCGATGGATTGGGTCCCCAAAATACCTATACTTCTTTATATCGATCATTTTCTTGATTTTCTGCATAGTTCAAACGACCTTAATCGCAAAAGGAAATACGAACGAGTAAGACTTTCTTCTCATTCATATTTCTAAAATAATCCCGGTTTTGCCGAATAAGGAACATCGAATGTTATGTTTCGTTGGAATGGAGAACAGTAAAGAGCCCAAACTTCTGTTTGGGCCCTTCCTATTACGCTAAATTTTGACCGATGCCAGACTGGCTCCACTGACGAATAAACGTTCAATGCCTTTCTCAACCGCTGGATCAGGAATAAGCGGAGGTGCTTGATGCGGCTTCACCCGGGCATCTATAATGATCTGATCGCAGCCCCAGTGCTTATGCGTATAGCTGCTGTTTACCCCATACATGTCGTGTGATGGATTGCTGCGCGTAAATGTAGCCCATAGGAAGTTGCTGAGGCTCGCACTCAGGAAAGAGCTGTCATCGCACAGAATGATCAATGGGCAGGAATCAAGTCCTCCTTGTTCCTTCAGCATATCCGTAAATTGCTGCATTTCCCGCGCCGTCTCTTCATAACTCGTAAAAGCTGACGTCTGAATCGATACGATCCCAGGCATAATCAGCCGTGCATTCGTATAACCACGAATATTCTTCAAAGTATCCGGCACTTCGGTGCACAGCTCCCGAATCTTCTCACCGTACGCTGCAAAAACGACCTTACTGCCGGTATTTAACCCGGTTCCTGAGTAATCCAGTGTATCGATGGTTGTATTGGTATGAAAATGGATATCCCGCTGCAAATTCATGCGCTCCAGAATATAGGTCAGGAATTCCACTTCGCGGTGGGTATCCAGCGGCTGCTGATCCTCAGCTGTAATAAACAGATACTTTGCCAAACTCAGCTGCCCCGTACCCAGAATTCGGTTCGCAATGGTCAACAATTCGGTCGGCTGCTTCACCGTCTGATATGGCGTGTAACGCTCACTTCCAATTGCGAACAACAGAGGGTGCACCCCGGCAGCGTCTACGGCATGTACTTCTTTGACACCCGGAATCTCCTGTTTGATCGCATCGCCCGTAATTTCATGGATCAGATCACCAAATGCCGTATCCTCCTGCGGAGGACGACCAACTACCGTAAATGGCCAGATTGCATTAGGCTTCGCATACACCTTGTGCACTTTCATCAGCGGGAACTCATGCGTCAAACTGTAATAGCCCAGATGATCACCAAACGGTCCTTCCGGTTTTGTTTCACCTGGATAAATATCTCCGGTAATGACAAAATCAGCGTCATTGCTAATACAGTATCCATCCTTGTAGCTATAACGGAAACGACGACCAGCGAGTAGACCGGCAAAGGTCAGCTCACTGAGACCTTCAGGTAAAGGCATCACCGCAGACAGGGTATGAGCTGGAGGACCACCGATAAAGATACTGACTTTGAGCGGCTCTCCCTTTTTGACAGCCTTCGCCTGATGTATACCGATCCCGCGATGAATCTGATAGTGGAGCCCGATTTCCTTGTTCATCGCATAATCATTGCCGCTCAGCTGAACACGGTACATACCCAAATTGGAGTTCATGATCCCGGGTTTGTCCGGGTCCTCTGAATAAACCTGCGGCAACGTTACAAAGGCACCCCCATCCATTGGCCAATGCTTGATCAGCGGCAGATCCGAGATTTGAATTTCCTGAGCCGACACGGGCAGACTGATCGACTTCTGTTTGGGCAGCGCCTGCCACGCTGCAAGACCTGTGCTGATGTGCTGAAAAGGCGTCTTGAGCGCCTTCATTGGATCATCCCGTACGGCCATGACCCGCTGTACGCCTTCGAGCGTGTTACGGAACATGAATTTGCAGCGTTCGAGTGTGCCAAACAGATTGGATACCGCCTGGAACTTCGAACCTTTTACATTTTCAAACAACAGCGCCGGGCCTTTCGCCTCATGCACCTTCATATGTATTGCGGCCATTTCCAGATTCGGGTCTACTTCTTCCTTAATCCGGATCAGATGTCCATGCTGCTCCAGATCGTTGATGCAATCTTCCATATTGCGATATTTCATGGGATGGCTCCATTCTTTTGATATAATATATATTTATGTTCATATATTCACATGGACGCGCAAACAAGAATTTTGAACCAGCTGCCTGAGTCCACGCCCTAATCTACTTCATTCTAAAAGATCACTCTTCGCGGCTCTTCTATTTTATCAAATGATCTGCTAGTAAACAAAAAATATATATATTATCCTCATTGACTAGAGTTAAAGATGGAAATCCCGAACATTACACTTCCGTGTATATGCAAGAATGCCAGCCAAGAACCTCGGTCCCAAGCTGGCCTCCTTATCCCTCATACGTAAGAGAATATTAAATTCCCTCAACAATCCGCTTCGCTCTAACCTTCACCTCACGTGAAAGTTCATCCTCATCGATTGTTAAGAGCTTTCTGCCTCTCATCAGAACCTGTCCGTTTACAATCGTCGTGTCGACGTCCGCACCATTTACACTGTATGCAAGTAGTGACTCCACCTCATGTACAGGCTGAAGATGGGGCTTCTCCAGATCGATCAGAATCAGATCCGCCTTGCGCCCTGCCTCCAGCATACCTACCTCTTCCTCAAGCTTAAGCAGACCCGCGCTGCCCCGAGTCGCCATCTGCAGCACTTGCCTTGCAGGCAAACGAGTCGGATCTCCGTAATCAAGCTTTTGCAGCCATGTTGCAGCTTTGATCTCTTCGAACATATCGACAGTCGTCGCACTTCCGGCTCCATCTGTTCCGAGTCCAATAAGAATTTCCTGTGCAATCATGTCCGTGATGGGAGCAATGCCGCAACCCAGCTTCAGATTACTGACCGGATTGTGGGCTATGCCTCCACGCATGCCTTTCAGCCTGCTGATATCTCTGCGATTGAGCTGCACGCCATGGGCAAGCAGTACATGTGCGTTCTCGAACATACCGGCTTCCTCAAGGTATTGCGTTGGGGTCATTCCGTAACGATCACTAATCTTCGCGACTTCTTCCTTCGTTTCGGCCAGATGAATATGAAGAGGTATATCTTCCTTTTCAGCCAGGGCAATGACTTCCATTAACGGTTCCATGGAACAGGTGTATGGCGAGTGCGGCCCGTACATCGTTGTAATTCTTCCATCCGCCTTGCCTGACCAGCGATGAACGAGATCAATGGCTTCCTGCATCCTACGGCCTCCGTCATCCTCCATGAATACCATTCCGCGCGTGAGAGATGCCCGCATGCCCGTTTTGGTTACGGCTTCAGCGATCTCATTCATGTGGATATACATATCTGCATAGGCTGTGGTACCTGATCGAATCATCTCGGCCATGGACAACTGGGCTCCCCAATAGATGTCTTCCGGCGTCATTTGTGCTTCAGCAGGCAGCATTTTGCGGTCCAGCCAGTCCATTAACTTCAGATCATCCGAGAACCCCCGAAGCAAACTCATCGGGGAATGCTGATGTGCATTAATCAGCCCCGGCATGGCAAGCATGTTTTTTCCGTTCATAATGTCGTCACCCGGATTGGCGGCAAGGTGATGCGAGATCTCCGCAATCCGGTCTCCTTCAATACGAATATCCCCCAGGAAGGGGGCCTCTCCGTCTTTCATCGATAGAATCATCGCTTGCTGAATCAATATGCCCATTCGTTTCACAGCTCCTCTGGATTCAATTAAAAAGCTCAGATCCAAAGGATAAGCCTTCACGTAACGTAAAGGTCAAGTCATGAATATTTCTGTATCGTGATCTTTCGATAACTTTGAATGAATGGTTTGGGATCAATTTTCACCATGTATGGATACACCCCGGTGCTTGTATGGAGGTAGAAAAATCCCCCCTCATTGCCCATTCTTCGAAAGGACATATCGAATACATCCTTGATATGAAACTCTCGATATTTCGTTACAATTTTGTCCGAGTACAGGATCATGGATCGTTCGTTCGACTTGATCTCTTGCGCGAGACCTGTCACTTCCCTCTGGACTTTATAGTATGGCAGCACTGCAATACAGGTCATGATCCCCCTCCGCTCTTGTCGTGATTCTGGTTCCATCATAGCAGATTGGAGAGGTGAGCCAAAATAATCAACTTGAATTATGATCAAGAAGAGAGTTCTGTAGTTTTAGTTTGCATCTTTCTTTTCCACTCATTCCGGGATATTTTCATAGGGGATTAGGGGATTAGAGCATTGCCTATTCTTATATAAAAGATGGATGTCGCTTATGGGAATTATGCTGAATGCTCACTTGATAACGGTCACGACGTTCAGCGGAGATGGGAGCGTATGCTGAACCTCTTGCAGGGTGAGACATTGTTCAATATGGAAGACGCCGTGGGGCAGTTCAGTCCGGTACATTCGTTCCGCAACGGCTGCAGCCACTGCTGCCGTCGCATCGGCTTCGCGCTCACCCACTAACAGGTGCTCAACTCGAACCGGCTTGCCCTGCTTCCATCCAGCTGCATCCACCTTGACTGCAAACATCTCTTCTCCGCCGGGAATGAGAGCGAATGCCTTGACGGTTCCGTTTCGAATGAAAGGGTAACGCAGCAAGCTGAACACCCCCGCTCTCTTTGTAATCGCCATGGATCTTGTAATCCAGCGGGAATCCAGGCATAGGCGAGTAGACACGGTTGGAATATGCAGCGTGTGGGCAACCGCATGTTGATCTGAGAAGTTAAACCGATATGCCATTCTGCGTCCCAGCTTTGGTCCAAAATCAATCCATTTCCCATCCTGGAAACTTCGGACCTCAGTTGGCTTACCACCCTTCATCACAGTATAAGTTGCATTCATCTGATCAACCGTCCACTCCACCGCTGCCTTTCCGTGCTTCTCGCCGAGTCCCAGCATAACGGTAATATCTGCTTCATCCACCTGATCCATTTGAGCAGCCGCTTCACGTACAAGCAGATTCGTCACGCCAGGTGACAGACCCACACTCAGCATGGATGTTGCCTTATGGCGCTGCATTTTCTTATGTAATGTTTCTACTTGAGCAAGAAAATCCACCTTGGCCGAGATATCCATATAATCTGTTTCTGATTGTGCGCATGCTTCCACAAACCGCGTATCCGATTGGTCCACACACATGATAACCAGCTTGACGGATTCCAGCATGGCCGGATCGATGGCTTGCCTCACATCCAGCTGCAGCGGCTTCACAGTCCCCCCTGTAGAGCGACTGAATTCCTCGGCTCGATTCATTCGAGTTCCCGCCGCCCACACCTTACCCGGGAACAATTGTCCGAGCTGGGTGCATATCATTCGTCCTACTTGACCATAACCGCCTACGACCCAGATTTGGTCTTTATTTGCCTTAACATTAGATTCGAATTGCATAATAACCCTCCACCCAAAATGCTCCGAAATAGCGTGTAATATGAGTAAAACCACATTCAGAGAGCAGCGCCACGGTCTGCTCGGACGAGATCGGATCAGACTCCCTTCCCAGGGATGCCGCAAACCGATCCCATTCTCCCCCTTTTACTCCCGCACATAACATGTGCTCCCTCCATGCATTCATCATGACCTTATAGGCAGGTGAATTCAGGTCAGCGTTGACAGCAGCAAGAACCAGTGGTGCTCCGGATTTAAGCCTCTCAGCGAGGCTGTTCATAAATTTCCTCTTTGCCTCCATGCCCCGAAGGAAATGCAGCATCAGCATGCTTGTTGCCCCGTCGTATAACTCATCCAGTGGCAATTCTTCCACAGTTATGCCTTCCAGTTTCACTCTTGGATCTGCTCCTGCTTCAGCAACCCTTCGCTTCGCTAACTGAAGCATGGGCCCGGAAGGATCAACGCCGGTAAACGTCCACCCTGGGTGTCTATCTGCCAGCAATGTAATCTCTTTCCCTCCTCCGGCACCGGCAATGAGTATCTTAGAGTCGTTGTTATCCGTTAACGATGCAGCCAGCAGCCTCTCCATCAGATCATGCATATGAGAATATCCCGGAATCTTCAGGGAAATAGACTGTTCATAACGATTTTCATCTGCTGTCTTCCAGCTCATCAGGGATGAGTGATCTGCGTTCATGGTGCCACACTCCTTCTGTGTTGAAGTTAGACTTGACTCCTGATTCGTCTAATTTCATTATAAAAGAGTACGATGAGCCTACAATCCCAGAACAATGGGATATCCCCCGCGGGAGAGGAGACTCCTGATATGAAGTCAGCATTAGAGCAAGGCAGAACATCCATAACGTCTCTCGAAAAAGGATCCTGGACCTCCCGAACCTATAGGGAAGCCGTACTGAAAGCAATCCAAGCCGTTGTCCCCTTTGATGCATACTGTTTTACGACAGTGGACCCACAGACCCTGTTATCCACTGGTGCTGTGACGGAAGACGGCATTGAAGCGATACATGATCGGCTGTTCATTAACGAATATACGGAAGATGATGTACATAAATATGCAAACTTGATTCGCAGCAGCAAACACACCGCACTTCTACAAGCATCGATCCAGGATATGCCCGAACGAAGTTTGCGATATCGTTCGATCTTGCAGCCTGCTGGTTTCGGGGATGAGCTTCGAGCCGTCCTGATCTGTGACGAGACGTGTTGGGGTTACCTCACCCTCTATCGAAAGGCTGATCAGCCTTTCTTCTCGGAAGAGGAAGGGCAATGGATTCAAGAATGGACCACCTCCATAGCCAGGATGTTGAAAAGGACCAGTCTGTCACTTATGGATGAGATCAAACAAGGAAGTCCAGCCGATCCGGGACTTATAATGATAACCGATACTTTTCAGTTATTGTCATCCAATGAATCAGCACAATATTGGCTAACCCAATTGCAGCAGCTTGAGTCAGTAGGCCCGGACATTCTGCCTCGTCCGGTACGCGCAGTTAGTTCTCATTTGTTGAGCCAGACGCTGTCATCGGCTGTATCTTCGGAGTTGTCCGCAAAGTCACCTTCCAAAGTCTGCATACAGCTCATGGATGGTCGATATCTTGTGCTGCACGCAAGCCGCATGCAGCAGATGACTGGTCCGGATCAGATCGCCGTCAGACTTGAACAGGCCATGCCGCAGGATTTGCTGCCCCTGCTTGCGGAAAGTCACGGTTTATCCGCGCGTGAACGGGAATTGCTCGGATATGTGCTGCGGAGCTACTCTTCCAAAGAAATCGCAGCAGCGATGAATATATCCGCGTATACAGTCCAGGATCATTTAAAATCCATTTTCGCCAAGACAAGCGTATACTCACGCCGGGAGCTCATATGGTATTTCGTATCCCGATTCCAACTTAAGGATGATCGTGCCATTTAAGAAATGACGGAGAACAAAAAAAGAAGCGTAAATCCATCTAAGGATTACGCTTCTTTTGTTCTATTCGCTTAAGTACACCTTACCATCATACGCTTCTGATAGCGTTCTTTGTTGATAAGTGATACCTAGGATTTTGCTGGTTTGATCTTCTTCTCCTGCAGGATTACTGTTTCCTGAGGATGTTCCACCGGATACAGTTTACGGAACAATAATGTCTGAAGGACAAGGAATGAACCGCCAACCGTCCAATAGAGCGGCATGGCTGCGGGTGCTGTCAGAGAGAAAAAGGCCATCATCAGCGGTGAAATGTACCCCATAATTGCAAACTGTTTTCGCTGTTCAGGTGCCATATTGGCCTGTGAAACTTTTGCCTGAATCAGGTAGATCACCGCAACCACAACAGCAAGCACATAATCGGGTGCCCCGAGTTTAAACCACAAAAAAGAATGTGAAGACAGCTCTGGCGTTAGCCGAATCGCTGTGTATATCCCCGACAGGATCGGCAGCTGAATCAGCATCGGCAAGCAGCCAATATTCAGTGGATTAAAATTATACTTTTTATACAGCTCCATCGTCTCTTGGGAGAGCTTCTGACGATCTGCTGCGTCATTCTTGCCCTCGTATTTTTTCTTGAGTGCATCCATCTCAGGCTTCATAGCATTCATGATCACTCGGGTCCCCTGCTGGGATTTCGCCTGCCGCATCATCAAAGGCAGCAGCGCAAGCCGAATGACCAAAGTAATCACGATAATGGAGACGCCGTAACTTCCACCAAAGATGGTTGCAATGTGCTGAATCAGATACGACAGCGGAAATACAATATAGTGATTGAAGAATCCAGGTGTTGAAGCGTTAATCTCCGATACATTGTTACTGCATCCGGCCAAAAGCATGACTGCAAATAAAATGGCAATCAGCCCATAGATCCGTCCCTTGCCAGATGTAAAAGTGAACCCCTTGCTTGTCTTATGTTCCATATATATCCTCCTCGTTGATTGGGTTTCCATGTGTCCAACGAGGATGTACAATCTGGCTCATCTTCATCCGGTGCTTCTCTACGTCTGATCATCCTGGTTAAATCTTCAGGTCTATGCTGTCCATCCAGCGTCAGTGTTGGGAGTCCGGGTTCAACGCCGTCTCCGCCTCCGCCTTCCATCCAGTACTCTGTCAATCCACAGTGCAGATGGGCAATGTAGGCATAGCTCACGGTGAAAATAAGCCCTATTGAGAATAAATAAGGTAATAACTCCTGAAGTTCAAACAAGGGATTCACCCCCTTTATAGGTTCATTTTTATATTATAACACTTACATATCTGTTTTGCATAAATTCACGGCTCAGATGTTATAATCCCTCGCTAATCCGTTCTCAATTTGGACAATTCCTTCGCAGCCCGATGTCTTGCCACGTTATAAGAGGGCCAGGAACTGCTGTTTTCTCTCTCATTCATGTAAGCTTCACGCTCCAATAAATGAACCTTCAGCGCCGGAAATTCCTCTTGCGCAAACTTCCGTAACTGCGGAATTGCATCCGCTGACAAATTCGCCAGATAAGCTGCATCAATGCTGCCTGTCTTATGGTAACGTTCCACGTTCAGCTCAGCGATTCGGTTATCCATACCCGCATAATTGACGGCTATATAAGCTGTAATTGACAGTACAATGTACCAGCGAAGCAGCGGAATGGATGTATATCGGATGCGTAAACCGGCGATGAGAAGCAGCAATGCCAGAAATATCATGAATGCATGTACCAGGAATCGAATATACGTGTACCCGTAAGCCTGTTCGTACAGATGAAGACGCATAAACGCAGAATACAGCATGATGGCTGTGCATCCCACAAGAATAAGCAGAAGCAGCTGATGAATAATCGAAGCTCTTCTCCCGCTAGGTCTAGTACATTGGAGTGCAACAATCAATATAAAAAAGTTAATACTGGTGACCAGCACAAGTTCGGCAAAGCCACTGCGGGCATATTCTGCGTATGACAGGTCAGAGGGAAGATGCCCACTCCCTGCTCCAAACAGGTATGAAAATTGTACAAAAACAAACAGCACATACACACAGTTTATAACGAACAGCATGGTACCCACGATGATGGGATCCAGCTTCACTGTCTCCCTGCCGGTACGGATGGCTTGCACATGGGTTTTGGCTTCACCCGTCTTGCTCGATTCGGTTTCCGTATTCTGCTGGCCTGCATGGACATGATCGGAGTCCTTCACTGCTGCAGGTGATAACAAGGCTTCATTTTTCCAATGGGCGTTCTCCCTCTTCTCGGCTTCGTACTCCATAGGTTGAACGAATCCCCATACATAACTAAAGAGTAAAATGCCTCCTATGATAATCCAGATCATTCTCGGAAATCCAGGTGTTAGAGTCAGATGGTTCAACCATTCCGGAAAACCGGACAAATATTGATTGAATACACCATCTGCGGAAGTCAGCAATGCAACCACCACAATCAGGATCGGGAAGGATGCGGCCAGTCCAATAAGAACTTTGACCAGAACTGCTCTCTGAGACTTCTCCATTCCACGTCCCCCTGCTTTTACCACAATGCCCCCGATGGTCCCCCAGTGGCGAATCGATTGTGGCAGCAAATGATCCAGGGAGGTACCGATGATTCGGAGATCCCACCACTGCTTCCGCTTACGTCCTGCTAAATAAGTCATATGTAGAATAATCAAACCGGGGACGAACAGTAAATTGAGAACGCGCAGCAGTTCATTGTCAAAAAGTAAAAAGGTTAGCGCGAGCATGAGTACGACTGCAGCCATCCATACGTCAATCAGGGTTAAAGTCCGAAATCGATCCTTCGCAAATACATACATAAATGCATAAAAGAGAAGCACAAAGATCAGATACGATACGCCTGGCTCTCTTCCATAAAACAAATACTGATGAACAACCGCCAGAATCAAGGCAGACAACAGCGTAATCAAAGCGCGATTCGGTGAATCCAGTATTTTCTGAATCATGGGAAAAACCTCCATTATCTTTCTAGACTTTATTCTAGATGATAAAATAAGAAGATAAAGAGAAATTATAGGAGATAAAATTTCTTATTTTAGTCCGGTTGCCACAACAGCTCTTTTCCCGAGGAGGCTTGATATCGTGAAACTGCATCAACAATATTTGCTGCTTCATAACCGCTTTGGTGATATGTCCGAGCATGAAGCTACACTCTCCGAGCTCGCAGAACTGCTCGATTGCACACATCGAAATACGCTTACCATTGTCAAAAAAATGGCGGCCTGCGATTGGATTCGCTGGATCTCCCAGCGTGGCCGAGGTCGCAGGTCAACACTCACGCTGCTCGTACCTGCCGAACAGATCGCAGCGGAATATATGATGCAAGCCCTCAATCGCCGGGAATTGCATCAAGCCGCTGAACAGGTGCGCGCCTTCTCCACCTCAACCATGATGCGGGAGCATTTAAACCACTGGCTGCTCGGTTACTCAGGCCATCATACGGAAGCAGGTGAGCATAACGAACGAATTGATACCTTGAGACTGCCCCTGCAGCAGCAGCTTCATGCTCTTGATCCGCTGTATATTAATCTGCTTGCCGAGTCCTTTGTCACCAGTCATGTGTTTGATGGGCTGATTCAGCGTAATGAGCAAGGGGACATCGTTCCATGTCTTGCCCACACTTGGGACGTTAGCCCAGATCGGAAAACCTGGCTTTTTCATTTGCGAAAAGGTGTCTTGTTTCACCATGGAGGACGATTGACTGCAGGAGATGTAGTACATACGTTTGCCAGGCTGCAGGCTACCGAGCGACGGACATTGTATCGGGATGTGAGCAGACAGATTCTGTCTGTCGAAGCCCTGAACTCGCTCACCGTAGTTTTCCGCCTCAAAGCACCGCATGAATTATTCCTGTCCTTTTTAGCCACAAGCCGTGCAGTCATAGTCCCTTCGGACAGCACCCTGAAGCCTGATGATGACAAGTCAGCTGAATCCACATCCATGCAAAAGCCTGTAGGAACAGGCCCCTTCAAGGTGACGTTATGGGATGAACACCTGTGCAGACTGGAAGCATTCCCGGCCTACTTTCAAGGAAGAGCCCATCTGGACCGGGTGGATATTCTGCAGATTCCCTGGAGTGCCGAGACCGAATGGGGAGAACATGCCGAAGCGGAAACGCCTTTCTTCCACCTTGTTCCGAATCCAGCTGCCGCTAAGGGTGCGGACTGGACACAGATTAGTGCAGGTGTCATGGTGAACAAGCTGCTCACTTGTAACACGCAAAAAACCGGACCGCTAAGCGATCCGGCTGTACGAAATCATCTATATGAATGTATCTCTGGCTTGATTCAATCCTCTGATAATCCCTTGGTCAAGGATCAGTCAATTCCTTTACAGCTGGCTACCATTCCACAATATCGCAAGGATGCTGCTGTCATCGCAACCAAACTTGAACAATGCGGATATACTTGCAAGATTCATACGGCAACGATGGAACAATTCAAAGGGCCATTGCGGCTGGAGTCCGATCTCATTCTATTCTCCCTGATCCGGGACCAGGATGAAGAATTGCGCAGGACTGACCTCTATCTAACCCTGTCGGAGCATCTGGATGAATCCTCACAATGGCGTGTGCAGATGATGCTGCAAACCGTTATCGAGTCACCATTAATGACAGAACGAACTGCAGGCCTTGACCGGATTGAACAATTTTTGCTGGATCATCATCTGATGTTCCATTTATCTGAGAAACCTGTGGAAACCGCCTACTTGCCTTCCGTGCGCGGGCTTTCGTTTAATAGTCAGGGCTGGGTCAACTTGCGCCATATCTGGTTTCCATCTGGAAGTACAGTGATAGAAGATTGAAAGGCAAGTTACCATTTTATTAATGTCTGCATGATAATAGATCTGCTCATTGTATTGGTGTCGTCGTTGGTCGGCTTTTATTGTTCTTAAGTGAAACGGTGTCTTTGCGGCGATACACTCCAAGTAGCAATCCCATCATGGCATAATCAAAGATGAGATGGTTGCCGTATCCTATAAAAGGAAAGACCACACTTAAAATCGGAACTCTACCCGTGGTCATTGCCAGCGAATAAACCATTTGCAGTGCAAACATGGACGTAATCATGACGATAATCATCCGACCAAAGTCATCCCGAATGCGAGGAAGCGTCTTCACCATACTTGCAACAAACCAGATGATAGCCACCAATAGCCCTATTCCCCCTGCCCAGCCAAACACATCGATGAGCAGTACACCTGGGTAATCAAAATAACTGGTTTTAAACCTGTCAAATGGTGTATCGAGTCCATTACCCCACCATCCGGCTGATTGAAGGATGCCCATGATGGAATGGTTGTAGTAGCCATTTCCCATTGGGTCATCATCAAGATTGAACACAACCGAGAATCTATCCAAACGATTGTAAGAATCCGTTGTGAGCAACAACAAAAATCCGATACATGCAGTTATAACTGTTGCTATGACTGTATAGAGCCATTTACGCGTGATCCAACCAAATAATACTAGTGAAATAATCCCGAACATCACAAGGCGTACCCAATCCGATATTTGAAACAACAGAGCTGCCGGTAACGCCACCATCGCTATATAGGATAAGATGGTTTGCACACCAAAATTGAAACGAAGCTTATCCATCAAAATAGCACCAATGGCAAGTGGTAATACCCACATTGCAGCTGTGGTCAGATCTAATACAAATCCATATCCGGTCATGAATCTGGTAGTCCCAAATAAGCTAGGAGATATCATCAGATTGATCCACAATATGGTATTAAGCAGGACATAGATCCACCAAGCAGATCTTTTCCATCTGCGATAATCAAAGAACATAAAGAAAGACATAAGTATAATGCCTATGATAGTGTATACCACATGATTGTTATACATGGATTGGTACATTGTATTTGTGACATTGCTTGTAAAAATCCACATCAGAAACAGGCTAACGATGGCTAAACTGATCAATCCGATGATCAGCCCCCAATGCACCCGATGACTGTGTAGCTTGTGCATGCTCTTTCCTACTGCAGAGGGATCACCCATTTGCTCTATGGCATACGCGGCAGCCTCTTCCTGAGTTAAACCCTCCTGTTCCTTGTCCAGCATCATTTCTCTTATGTGGTTTCCCAATTCATCACGCAGATCAGTATGTACTTCACGAGCTTTGACTTGACTGCACATCTCGTCCAGATAACGTTTAATCTTATCATGCTGATCTGTCATGTTAAGCCTCCCTCCCCAAGTACACGATCCACAGCACGTCTGAATAAAAGCCACTCCGTCTTTTTGTGCTGCAATGCCTCCACACCTTTGTCTCGAATGGAATAGTATTTACGTTTTCGGCCATCTACCTCCATCCAATAGGATTCCACCCAACCTTCAATCTCCATGGCATGGAGGATGGGATATAATGTGCCTTCTTTCAAATTAAATACACCTTCCGATTGTCGATGAAGTTCCTTGATTAATTCATAACCGTAAAGGGGCTGATTGTGCAATAACGTCAAAATTAGAGTTTCAGTACTTCCTTTAATCATTTGTTTGTTTACATTCATATGAATTCTCCTCCTTCCCTGTCATTCAATTAATTACATCGGAAACCTATGTATAGTAAATCTAGGTATTATACTACCTTATTCTTCCTTTTCTGTCTATCCATCGTTTCGATCTGCTTTGTGATAAAATAACTCTATTAAGGAGGGTGACTCTCATGAGTAAACTGATTTTCTTTCTCGGCGGTGCCGGCAGCGGCAAAACGACCCTGGCCAAAGCCCTTTCCCGCAAATATAAGGCGGCCTTCTTCGATATGGATATCCTGCTCCGCCCGGCAGCCGAGGCAATCATGACGCTTCAGGGACTGGATCCATCTGACCGGGATTCACCTGAATACAAACGCTTATGTCGTGATCTGGGATATCGCATTACAATGGATGCGGCACTGGATAACGTTCAATTAGGAATCGATACCGTGGTTGTCGGACCGTTTACCAAAGAAACCGAAACAACGAATTGGATTGAGCAAGAGCTCGGCCGAATCGGGCGTTCATTGGAAGATACGGATGTCCGCGTAGCGTACATTTATTTGGCAAACGAAGAGTTGTATCACAAGCGGATTGTGGCAAGACAATCTCCTCTTGATGAATACAAGCTGGCTAACTGGGATACCTTCACCGCTTCCCTTGCCCGCAAGCAAGTGGCCTGGCCGCTGCCTGCTTCGTCCGTCGTTTATATCGATAATTCAGAGGAAGATGTGAATGTGGCTCTAGCCGAAGTTGAGAGACACATGTACGGGTAGTATTGAGATCATTATTCTATTCCACCAAGTAAATAGACAAAAAAGGATTGGTTGGTTCCCAACGGGTTCCTTTCCAATCCCCCTAACCCCATACATAATTGAGGCTAATCGTTCAAAAAATTTTTCCATTCTTGTATTAAACTATCCAAACCAACATTGTATGTTTCTTTAACTTTTGTCATATCGGTGTAAATCACCATAAATTTTTCTTTTCCATAGGTTTGAATTAAATAATGGACGAATGAAGCTGCTTTGTTATAATCATTCAGATCTTCGTTGTAATCTGGATCTACTGCTTTATATTTGAGAGAGTCCAATGGATTTTCCCATCCTTTCCTAGAGGCCATATTAGCCCACACGTGCATCACTGCTATTAAATCTATGGGGTTAGATGGTTGATATGATTGTCCAGAGTATTTTTCATAATTTTGAATTACGTTATAGAGTAGGGCATTTTCGTTTCTTCTTTCATATGCGAAAATGAGATCCTCTTTAGACTTGTTGTAAACATAAAGCCGTTTCTCTGCCTCAAATTCATACATTAAAGCTTCAGCAAGCCCTTCTGTTAAAGGATAGAAATCCGAAAACATCCCCATTTGAAAAGTTATTGCGTGAACAGTCTCATGTACTGCTCTGTAAGGTGGAACTTCGAAGACCTGATACAACTCAATTGCGTAATCATCTCCTGATTGGTATGTGAGGCCACCATAATTAGGCTTATAAGCATTTTTATGTGGATAGATTGTAAACGTCAGCGGATAATTCAATGTGTAATTCATCCAATTTTCTACATAACGAACACCTTGATTCAAATAGTTTTGATACTCAACCACCTGTCGATGATTCCAGTCTTCTTTCTTATATCTCGCGTTGACTTTACCTGTATGAACTTCAAACCAAATCTCTTCATATGAGAATATATAACGATAACTTGTATCCATAGCAGTGTTAGGAGTTTCGATAAATTCACTCCAGTATTGTCCTAATAGATTTAAGTCTTCATTTCGATCCTTCAAAAATATATCTACAACAGATTCTAACTGTTTCTCTTGATCCAGATATTGAATAAACATTAGGGCAATCTGTTGTGCTTCTCCTACAATTTCTTCTTCGAGATAATTCGGGATAAACCATGCATCCCCGAAATCTGGATATTCCCAAGATTTTGCTGTCTCAATCCATTTACGGATGCTTCCTACGAATAGCTCAGGGGACTCACCCTCTTCCCTATCATCTTGCCAATATAATTCCAATCCAACACATAACCAAGCAGGAAGTTTATAATCACTCAAATAACTTACGATTGCACCTTGAGAATTTTCCCGGTCTTCAGACACAACTATACGGGTCAAACTATTATTAAAGGGGACTTCACCATCTCTATTGAGATAAATTTGAATTGTTTTCTCCTTACGGGGAATATCCAGATAATCCTGCATATTTCGGATAATAATTTCCGTTTGATTTACAAATGCTTTGTTATGAGAATCGTTAGTGGTGTTAAAGTAATACTCAGCGTTTTCAGTGCTAGTCTTAGACACAAATCCAAATGTAGCAATCGAATCTATACTCTCAAAAGTTAACTCTTTTACATGGTGTCTCGATACAAAATTCCCCCATAACAATACGATTAATATAAAAAATATAAATAATGTACTAACCAGAGGGCGTTTTGTTATAGCAATCTCTCCTTTTATGGAAATGATATGTTTCTATTTCAATACATCTTTTCTTGCTTAGCAATATATAGAATATTATCCCATATTTATTTTATATTTCTATATATCTCCTGAGTGTGATCTAACTCACTTGGTAAAATAACTAAAAAAATAAATCTAGCCTTCCAAAAAGTCTAATGTTTCTATTTTAGACGTTTATATGTTTCCGAAATGATGACCCTTACATAGAATGAACTATCACTAGTCAGGAGGGGTCGCAATGAACAGAAAGAAGCATAGATGTCATCCACCCGTAACGAAATGTTATTACAAAAAGATCACCAAAACTTGTGTAACTAAAATCAAATATGTTCCCACCAAGGTTAAAAAGCACTGTCATGTTACTGTTAAATATGGTGTAATCAAAAAAAGAAATCATCATTAATAATAATCTTCAGCCCTTCTCGATGGAGAAGGGCTTTCTTAGTACCAAAAAAACCGGGGGCATGATGCCTCCGGTTTTACTTCCTTATATATTAGGTTTTGGATAGTTCGATAAATCCTTCACCGAACACGTCGCGAACATCGTGAATCGTGATAAACGCGATCTCATCCTCAGCACGTACAATTTTCTTCAACATGGGAACTTCCTGTTTGCTAATGACAATATAGAGAATTTCTTTCGGTGTTTTCGTATAGTAACCATGGCCCGACAGAACCGTTACACCGCGATCCATTTTCTCGATGACCTGCTTCGCAATCGCATCCTGCTTTGTCGAGATGATGGTAACCGCCTTTTTTGGATTCAGCCCTTCGATAATAAACTCCATCGTTTTGGTTCCAACAAACAGCATGACAATCGTACACATGAGTCCCTGTGCCCCGATAATGAAGAAAGAGGAGAACGCCACGATCAGATCAAAAAACAGAAGTCCATAGCTGATGTTCCAATCCAGATACTTATTGGCGAGTCTCGCCAAGATGACGGTTCCTGCGGTTGTGCCGCCAACTCTCACAATCAAACCAATCCCGAGACCAGCAAATAGTCCCCCAAAAATCGTATTGATCCACAGCTCATGCGAATCGATTGTCCAGCTCTCGGTCAGATGCAAGAACAAGGAATTGAATACCACTGCAATAATGGTGTATACCGTTGTGGTCTTGTCCAGAAACCGGTAACCCACAATTAACAAAATCCCGTTCAGAATCAAGTTCATTAAACCTGGTGACCATTCGAACAGATAATACAAAATAATGGTGATCCCCGTTACGCCACCCTCAGCAAGATCATTTGGAATGACGAACAGATTCACTGCCAGGGCAAATAAAAATGCCCCCGCCATAATAAATAAAATATCCGTTATTCGTTTCTTCATCATGTATTCCTTCCAATCCTTCAGAAATCAACCTATCCATCAGGCTCATAAGTTGTCATGTGCACTCACAATGATAGATTCTACCATGTCACCAGCAAAATTTGTATACATAATACAAATTGTTGCACGAAATGTGCAAAGGATTCGGTTAATTGCCTTCTGGGCAGCTGAATCCGGAGCTCGAACTAGATTCGAACCATGACAAATGTCATGTGTCATCCTTGATATTCATCATTACAGATGGCTGACGTTTATGACTTACCGGATGAAATGGATTCTTTTACAATGATAAAAACGCTTCCCTCCAAGACACATTTGGGAAACGCCGGGTTATAGCCGTGCTTGGTTATAACGACTGAAGGAGGACTATCATTCATGAGCAGAGCAAAAGAGATGGCACTGAAAAAAGAAGTTACCCCTTACGAGAAAAACGATCTACGATTAAGTATCCGACAAATTATAAATACGATCCTTCCACTCTTCTTATTGTGGGCCGCCGCTTATTACAGCTTATCCGTTTCGTATTGGCTAACCTTCCCGATTGCCTTGGTCGCATCCGGATTTGTACTTCGAACCTTTATTATTTTTCATGACTGCTGTCACGGTTCCTTTTTCAAAAACAAACGCGCCAATGACATTCTGGGTACCATTACGGGCGTCTTGACCCTTACTCCCTACCAACAATGGAAAGCGGAGCATTCCATCCACCATGCCACCAGCAGCAATCTCGACAAACGCGGAGTCGGCGATATCTGGGTCATGACAGTTGAAGAATACAAGGCAGCATCCCCTTGGGGACGGCTGTGGTATCGCATCTATCGTAATCCGTTTGTTATGTTTGGCCTCGGTCCAATCTATGTATTCCTGCTTGCATATCGTTTTAACCGCAAGGCTGCTCGTCGCAAAGAACGCATCAACACACATCTGACTACGGTATTGATCGTTGCACTTTATGCATTCATGTCCTGGTTGGTCGGATGGCAGGCCTTTGTTATGGTGCAGGCACCTGTCTTTTTCTTCTCCGGCTTCTTCGGCATCTGGCTGTTCTACGTTCAGCATCAGTTTGAAGACACCTACTTCGAACATGAGGATGAATGGAGTTACGTCAAGGCTGCTGTGGAAGGCAGTTCATACTACAAGCTGCCGAAGCTGCTGCAATGGATCAGCGGTAATATCGGATTCCACCATGTGCATCACCTGAGTCCGCGTGTACCGAACTATTACCTGGAAGAGGCACATAATGCGACGCCACCGTTGCAAAAGGCAACGACCATTACCCTTCGTTCCAGTCTCGCAGCCCTTCGCTTCCGTCTGTGGGATGAGGAATCCAAACGATTTATAAGCTTCAAGGAAATCAAATCGGCATATCGCAAACCTTATACTCAGCCACCTATACGCGTAACCAATCAAGCGGGTCTGACAGAGAAGCCTTAAACTCTGTCGGATTCGTTTTCTTGTATTCAGGCTGAAGTCATGCTACAGTCAGGCTAAAGTTGGAATACAGCGCAAAGTCGTGCAAGGAGGAGAATTTTCATTCAAAAGTGGATGCAGCTCTTTTATAAAAATACAGGATTGAATCCGTACGTGTGGCTCGTCTTTTTCATCCTGCCCTTCTATTATATTTCGCAATACTCAAAACTATGGACTCTAGTGACAGGAATTGTGATCATTCTAGTCTTCTTTGTCTGTTATTTACTCGCCTTCATCACCAAGGGCTGGCAGGTATATATGTGGATCGGTTTTCTGATTGCCATTTCGATTACCATGACAATCGCCTATGATTATGCGTATTTCTCGCTGTTTCTTGCTTTTTTCATTGGAAATATTAAAAATAAAGCTGGCTTCATTACGCTCTATACGGTCAATTTGGCGGCCAGTTTTCTGACCATAAATTACGGGTTTATCATTCAGAGCTCCCGGCTGCTTAGTCAATTCCCTTTTGTATTCATCAGTCTGATGGCATCCATTCTTCTTCCGGTAAGCACCTATAACAAAAACAAACGGGAGCAGTTGGAGGGACAGCTGGAGAATGCCAACAAACGACTGGATGATCTGGTCAAAATGGAAGAACGCCAGCGAATCGCTCGTGATCTGCACGATACCCTTGGACAGAAACTCTCTTTGATCGGCCTCAAAACCGATCTGGCGAAACGCCTGCTTCGTGTCAATCCCGAGCAAGCCGAGATGGAGCTAAACGACTTGCGTCAAACGGCAAGCACAGCACTCAAGGAAGTTCGGGAAATGGTTACGACCATGCGCGGAACACAGCTGGTTGATGAATTGTACCGTGCCGAGCAGATCCTGAAGGCTGCTGCAATCGAGTTCAAGCTGGATGGCAACCCCAAGCTGCAGGACACCTCTCAGCTTAACGAAAATGTGATGGGGATGTGTCTGAAAGAGGCCGTTACAAATGTGGTCAAGCATAGCCAGGCAACCCTATGTACCATCAGCCTGAAAGAAACACCTTCCGATAACATATTGACTGTTCATGACAACGGAATTGGCATGGAACACAGTAATAACAAGGAACGCCGCGGTACAGGAATTCTTGGCATGAAGGAACGACTGGAATTTGTTAATGGTTGTCTGGATATTCGCTCGGGAACAAATATAGACGGAACGCAGCTTATGATTCAGGTACCGAAGCTGGTTCGCAAACCAATCAAGGAGGAATAAACATGATCAGAATCGTCATCGCCGAAGACCAACGCATGATGCTGGGTGCCCTCTCCTCCCTGCTTAATCTGGAAGAAGACATGGAAGTGGTTGGCCGAGCAAGCAATGGGCAGGAGGCGCTTGAACTCGTCCAGGAGCATACACCGGATATATGCCTTATGGATATTGAAATGCCTATCAAAAGTGGTCTGGAAGCAGCAGAGGAACTGAAAGGAATGAACTGCAAGGTTATTATCTTAACGACCTTTGCTCGCACAGGGTATTTCGAACGTGCACTAAAAGGTGGGGTAAGAGGTTACCTGTTAAAGGATAGTCCGATCGAGGAATTGGCTGAAGCCATTCGCCAGGTCATGAACGGACGCCGGATCTTCGCCCCTGATCTGGTGGACGAGGCCTATGTAGAGGAAAATCCGCTTACGGAGCGAGAGAATGCCGTTCTCGGCCTCATGGCTGATGGTAAGAACACGAAGGAAATTGCCAAACACCTCTTTATTACAACCGGTACCGTCCGCAACTATATCTCCATCATTTTGAACAAATTAAATGCAAGCAATCGGATTGAAGCCATCACCCGTTCCAAGGAGAAGGGCTGGTTCAAATGAAAGTACCGCTTCAACCCATTACGACACAAATAATAGCTTGGTCAGGAGCTTTCACTCCCAGCCAAGCTATTTCATTTACGTATATTATTTGACCGACGCAACCATACCTAATGCTTCATTCGGCACCTGGTTCGTTTGCAGCTGATGGATCTGCTTGCCTTCCTGCCATGAGATCGTGACATTCACTGTTTTCCCGCCACTCGGATATTCTACGTTTACGAAGCCTTTATCCTTAGGAGCAGGTAGGGTATGTGATTCCAGGTACTCGACCATTTTCTTGGCAATTCCCGGATTGTTCATCTTATCTTCGGAAACCGATCGGATCTGCAGCGTCCATCTGCCTTCCTTCCAGGTTAGATACTGGCTCCCTGCGGCTCCTTCGGCCATGCCTTTGATTCCATGTCCCAGATCAACTGACATGTCATCGGGAATGTTGTCCAGATCCGTATCCGGGAAAATCCCTGAACTATCCGGGTCCTTATAGGTTTTCACTTCATAGGATGCGAGCACGTCTGGGGCGTTGTTGGAAGACGTCAATGAAGCATCATTGACGGGAATAGATTGATCTACGGAATAGAAATTCACTTTGAAAGCATCTGACGAATTGACAGGAAGGGCAGCTGCCAGATGTTTACCTTTATCCAGGGCGAATGAAGTCGGCAGAACAGCATCCTTCATCTTGAGCTGGCTGCGAATTTCCTGAAGGACATCGTTCATGTTAGACTGCCCTTGTGTTCCGGTTGTTTCACCCCCAGAAGTACTGGTGGTACCCCCTGAGCTATTTTCATTATTGGCCGCGCCTGCTGCCTCATTGCTTCCTTCGGAAGTGTTCGAAAAATCAGCCCCACCGCTCCCGGATTGAGTTTGCTCTCCTGAAGTCGAGGTAGGCGTATTGCTTGCCTCTGACGTATTGTTATCCTGCCCTCCACAACCTGCTAGCGCCAGTAACACAGCAGTGGTAACAGGAATGATGACCCAACGTTTTTGCTTTTTCATGATGATAGCCTCCTTGATGTCTTTATTTCCAGTGAATTAAGTTTCATTACAAGTTACATAAAGTGTAACTAGATTAACGTTTATCGTTCCAGAAGTTAACCGGCTGTACTTTTTTGGTCAATACTTTGAACTGGTATCCTTCTGCTTTCAATGTTTTCAACAATTGCGGAAGTACTTTTAACGTCGCTTCCTGATCATGCATGAGTACAACCGGTGTTGTACCGCTCTTTTGGACCGTGTGGATCTGTTTCATTACACTGTTGTAGACCTTTTGGTGATCTTTCTTGTATTTCCAATCCTCAGAGTCCACATTCCAATCCCAGAGGTGGAATCCACCCTGAGAAAGCAGTACTTTACGGTAAGATGATTTGAGATATGGCTTACTGCCATAAGGTGTACGAACCAGACTTGTTTTCACTCCAGCCACTTGGTTCAGCGTCATATTGGCCTGCTGCATTTCCTTTAAGCCGCTATATGCCGATTGATAAAACTTGCTGGGAACGTGTGTCACACCATGAAGTCCCAAGCCATGCCCATCCGCAACTATACGTTTCGTTGCTTTTTGATATTGCTTCATTTCCGGTCCTAGCATAAAGAATGTCGCTTTGGCATGATACTGATCCAAGATATCCAGCAGTTGTCCAGTATGGGCTGTAGGCCCATCATCGAACGTAAGATATATGATCTTCGCATTCGCTTTTGCTCCAGTAGAGCTTGAAGCACTTGGCTTCGCGGATACTGACTGAGGCAGCAGGAGTGGAATCATAAGTAAGATGGCGAGTGCAGCAATAAATGACTTGCGAATATGTAGCATAAATATAAATCTCCCTTGTGTCTCGTATTTCCCCGGGTGTCTTCGAATCTCTCATTGCATCCCTTGGCGATAATCCTAATACTAACAAAAAGGACATGCCTCATTCTCGCTTCAAATGCTACGTTCGAGTTACACTTTTGTCAGATTAGCCAAGGAAATAAAACGAAATTGATAGATTTGCAGTGCAAAATCATGCCCGTCAGGATAGATCTTTTTTGACATATGTTTCATTAACCTATTTTGAATGATCTGATAGATTCCGGGTAGAAGTTGTTCCTTCTTTGATCAATTAGTTCTAAAAAATCACAGCAAAAAAGCCTGCACGATGGTCATAACCCTGTCAAGTAGACAGTACAAAAAAGACAAGATTTAAGCTGCGGCCGTTTCCCGGTATTCTACCGGGGAGCGGTCGTTTAGTTTTTTCTGAAATCGGTTTTGGTTGTAAAACAGTATGTATTCACTCACTTGCTGTTCAACCTCTGCTTTGTTTGCTGCCTTATTCAAATAAATTTTCTCCGTCTTCAAATGAGAGAAAAAAGATTCGATACAGGCATTATCTAAGCAATTTCCACGCCTGGAGTGACTGCCTAGCATGCCGAGCTGGTTTAGTTTACGGTTAAATGGCTTCGACGTATATTGAAATCCTTGATCTGAGTGTAGGATTACGCCACTCAGATCCACGTGCTGACGGAGTCTATCCAGCGTGTCATGAACTAAAGCGAGATCATTTCCTTCAGAAAGATGCCACGCTACAATTTCGTTATTGTATAAATCCTGAATAACAGAGAGATAAACAAAGTGTTCTCCAGCACGAATATAGGTAATGTCCGTAACCAGCTTCGTTCGTGGTGTATCCGCCTGAAACTGACGCTCCAGCCGATTCGGGTTCACCACAGAGGCTTGTTTCCCAAAGAATCTACGTTTTTTTCGAATGACAGAACAGATGCCTAATTGTTTCATTAATCGGTACACCTTTTTGTGGTTGACTCGAAGGCCTTCCCGTCGTAAAGCCACGGTCATTCGAAGATAGCCAAAGTAAGGATGCACGCGATGAATGGCAAGCAAATGGGATTCTAGTTCAATTTCCTTGTGTCTACGCTCTTTTGCTGCTGCTATGCTTTTTCTCCACTTATAATAACCCGAGCGGGAAACCGCAGCTAACTTCAAGAGCCAAACCAGACCGTGGCGTGCTCGTAGGTCCTCAATGATTTGAAATCTGGCCGCTTTACTCGTCACTCCTTGTGTAGATTTGGATACTGCTTTTTTAAATATTCAATCTCCGCCCGCAAGTACGCCATCTCTTCTTCCATACTGGAAAACTTGGTTCTAAGGCGTCCCCGTTTGGGTGTAGCAGATTCTAGACTCATTCCTTGTTTCACTTTGGCTGCCCACACTTGTACCTGAGATTTATTTTTGAATATCTAAACGTGTCGCTACTTCACGTATACTCATATGTTCTTCGTTGACCAGCCGAACTGCCTCCAATTTCAAATCCAAAGAGTACCGCCGGAATGTTTGACCTTTTTTAGCCATGAAAAAATCCCCTTCGTTTACATGATTAAGTTCATCTTAACAGATGTCTTTTTTCTCATGTCTACTAAAAGGGGATAATACCACGAAGGCAGACTTTTCATATGTAGAACGGTATACTCCATGAACATGGAATACGTATGATTAATTTGCACTCGCAATCACTCCGCAGGAGCGGTGAATGAACGTTTACCGAACTCAGCGTCAAGCATGTAGAAGGCATTGCTGTCTTTTTCAATTCGGCGCAGCTTCTGAATGATGCTGTCAAACAACGCTTCTTCCTCTACCTGCTCATCAATGAACCATTTCAGGAAATACATTGTGGCATGCTCGCGTTCATTCAAGGCAAGGTCAGCCAGATTGTAGAATTTTTTGGTGTTTTGCTGTTCATGTGCGTATCCGTGCTCGAACACATCCAGCATGGAAGTATACTCATTTTTCGGTTCTGGCAAAGCCTCCAGCGTCGCGCGTTGTCCGCGATCATTCAGGAACTTGTATATTTTCATGCCATGGAATCGTTCTTCTTCAGCTTGTACAATGAAGAAATTCGCGAAGCCGTCCAGACTTTCACTGGAACAGTATGCTGCCATCGCCAGGTATACATGGGCAGAATAAAATTCAAAGTTCATCTGTTGGTTCAATGCTTGTGTTAGCTCTTTACTCATGCTCGACACACCTCATGCTTTCTCTAGGAATGGTCCTATTCTATCATAATGAACGTTGGACTGACATGGATTATCTACCTAATCAGCTAAGAATGAATTTATGTTCTTCATATGAGATGTGCAGCGAAGCAGAATAAAAGAAAGCTCTGCCGGAATGGCAGAGCTCTCTTCATTCATTTGGAGAAATGAATTATACCAAGAACGCTTTGGAGATGATAACCAACAGGATGAACAGAACCAGAATGGCACCTACAGAAGTGAAACCTCCGTATCCGTAGCCTCTTGTTTCTCCACCTAATACTTCGCTCATTGACGTACCTCCTCTGCAACAGGTATGGGATATCTTATGCAGGAAGAACGGGTTTGACCGGGCGAATGCCCTATTATTTAAAATTGCACTTCTTAATAACGGGGAGATTCCACCCGCATGATATCGAGAAAAGGTACTTTTGCCATGAACTCCTCTTCGGTGTGCTCTACATGTACCAGCCGAGTACGGGAATCCAGCTTCACAATTACCCCTTGCACCTGCTCTTCTTTCCCCCAAACCGTCAACAGCACTTCCGAACGCTCATGATACGCTTCAACCAATTGATTCCCCAGCTCTTCCAGCTCAAATTCATCCCGGGTAGGTCTTTTTGCAACTTTTGCTTTTGCCAATGTGGAGGCCTCCTCTACAGCTAATCCGACGTCCCGATTCCACGGGTTGTTTGCCGAGGGCATATTCAATTAGTATACCATTCATTTGCGTTCGTGTAATGTCATGGAAGTCATTTGGAGCAAATTTCCCAATTCATCACTGTATGTTGATCGACGTTATTCATCACGGTACTCGATCACAATCGTGTACTCGTTCGATCGCGCTTCCCCGCTTCTTCTCTGTCCGTTCAGTTCATAGGTATACAGGGCCGTCAGGAAACCATTCAGCGTTCCCGTCTCCTCTGGCGATAGCTGCGCTACATAAGAGATGTTTTTCTCCGCACCCGGGGCCAGCTCTCCCAGATGCAGATACCTTGGCGAAGAGTATTCGGGTATGTTCCATTGAACTTGACCCTCCGCTTGACCGCGCCATTTGGCTCCCGGTGGAAGAACGCCTGTCAACTGTACACGAGCAGACAGAGAGCCTGTATTCTCGACGCGGACCTGAAAAATAACAGAACCTCCCTGCTCGACTAAATTGGGGTTTACTTCAACGTGAACCTTAATCATTGGGCTCTTCAGATAGACTGTTGCTTCGTTGGAAGCGGCCATGCGCTGCACCGTTCGTGAATCAGGCAATCGATACGTATACAAGAGACGCGCTTGGTTAACCAACTCGAATGATTCAGGCATTGCGGCCCCGTGTTCATTAATTTGGGCTTCAAATTGAAGGTTAATGACAGACCTTGCAGTCAATGTTCCCAGGCTAATGCCTTTGACCGGATTGGCCCCGGGCCGCTTCACTCCATTCCAGCTAAGGCTCCCCTCCACAAAAGTCATACCGGCTGGCAATGAATCTGATACCTTGGCATCCACCGCATAATTGCTTTCATTCGCTATGGTAATGTCATATCGTATGATGTCATCGACTGCGGCGACTACTGGATGGACCCTCTTTTGGATTGAAATCAAAGGCTGAATGACCTCAAGTGTAACTTCGTTGGAATACACGATCTCCTGCTTGCCAGCAGAAGTATACTCCAGCACCGCCTGACTTGGAATGCTTTCTGCATCTCTTACCGAAACAACCTGTACCCGATATTGAATGGTAACCGTATTTCCCGGCTCAATGTCACCGATCTCTATTCCGGAATCCGGTGTCATCTGGGGGGCAAACATTCCATTGATTACAACACTTCCCGGAATAAACCCAAGGCCAGGAACCAAAGCGATGGTCACCTTGGCACCTGCAGCTGTCAGAAATCCCGGATTGCTAACAATAACACTGTACAAAACAATATCCCCTGAAAAGGTCTGGATATGATCCGTCTGAAGGGATACCACCAAACGGGATGAGGCCAGAGTGACCTCAACCGTATTGGAAAGTTCTCGGCCTGTAACCGTCCTGCCTTCCGGTGTTAGAAACTCATAGTTTACCTGCGCCTGATTGAGCAGCTTCAGTGTAGGAGGTAATCGCACGATGGCAACTTGAAAGTGGTAACGCAGTGTAGCTCCCGGCTTAACCTCTGCAGGAGGTAGCCCAAGCTGAGGTGATGCACCGGGTAATGGAATGCCATCACAAAGTACACTATTCGGAAGCAGTGAAGTATCTTCCGAGAGCGGATCTACTACGTACACGATGGCGGTTCGATTACCGGTATTCGTAATCTCAATCTGGTAAGTTAGCGACTGTCCCAATGCAGCAACAGTGACATTGGCTTCTTTTCTCACTTCAAGCTTGGGTCCAACCCATGGTGTAACAACGGTATTGGAGTAGGCCACCTGTTCCAGTTCAGTCGTACCCGAGCTGAATCGAACCAGTGACTGATTCTGTAGCCAGTGGGACAACGGACCGGAGGATTGGCTCATATCACCACGACCTCTACTCTGAATGTCACGGTAACCGAAGCACCAGCAGCAATCGATCCGAGCGTTATTCCCGTATTCGGATTGCCGGTTGGTCTTGCCACTCCATCTACCGTTACACTTCCCGGTACAAACACCGTTCCTACCGGTACAGGGTCAACCATGACCACATTATTGACCACCTGAATACCACTATTGGTTACAACAACCGTATAGGTGATCACATCACCGACAACAGCATCAATGGCATCAGTACTTTTGACGACAACAACATCCGGAGAAGACACGGGAATGACCAAAACATTGGAAGATACGGTACCTGTCAACTGACGGCCATCCGGCGGACTGAACGTATAATTGGCCACAGCCTGATTGACCAGCTGCTGATTCTGCGGAAGTGAATCCACAGTAACCTCGAGGGTAACGGTCACATTAACAGATCCCCCTGGCGGTATGGTACCTACAACAATGCCTGCTTCCGGGTTCGCTCCTGGCTGCGGAACACCATCAATCAAGACACTGTTCGGGAGAAGCACAGCCCCATCCGGAATGTTATCTGTCAATGTCAGATTGGCAGCAAGATTTCCGCTGTTGTTGATGGAGAAAGAGTAAATAATGGTATCACCAATTGTTGCATTCGACGTACTTGCGGTTTTGGTTACAGCTATGATCGGTTGATAAATTGGTGTTACTACGATATTCGAGTATGAAGCACCCGAGAAGACACCCGATGTGAAACTTACGGCAGACTGACTGCTCACAACAGGTGGTGTAGGCAGCGTATTGACTCGCACTGCATAGGATATTGCTGCCGAGGCACCCGGAGCCAGAGATCCAATGGCGATACCCAGTGCCGGGTTAGCCGAGGTACGCGGAACACCATCCACCAGAACACTACCGGCGACAAATGTGGTGGCTGGATCGATGGGATCGGTTAGTACGACATTGTTAACAGGATCGATTCCATTATTGGTCACAACCATCTGATATACAATCGTGTCGCCGACCACTGCATCTACCGACGTTGTTGTCTTCGTTACACTCACATCTGGAGCAGATACCTGAATGTTAAGGGAATTGGATGTTAGGCTGCCCCCCAGTGTTCTTCCGTCTGGCAGCGTATACGTAAAGGTTGCAGAAGCCTGATTCGTAATGGATTGGCTCAACGGAAGAGTGACGATGACAACCGAGAACATAACCATGGTTGTTGTTGAAACGACGCCCAGCGGAATACCCGAAGCCGGATCGGCACCCGGTACAGATGTACCATTGACGATAACGCTATTGGGTACAAGTTCGGTTCCGGCAGGGATCGTATCGGTCAACGTAACGGTGGCCCCGTAGTTCCCGGCATTGGAGATGGCGATGCTGTACACAACGGTATCCCCTACCGTGGCTATCGCCTGATCTCCCGTTTTGACAGCTGTCAAAATTGGCTGGAACACCGGTGTTGTAACCGTATTGGAGAACGTGGTGGCCGAGAACGCCCCTGATGTAAAGCTGACCGTGGATTGATTGTTCAAAACTGCACTTGCCGGAAGAGCTGTAACCTGCACACTAAATACAACGGTGACGGTAGCCCCAGGTGCGATGGAACCAATGGTAATCCCTGTTGAAGGGTTAGCACCTGGTCGGAGAACCCCATCCACAAATACGCCGGTCGGTGCAAGAACGGTGCTTGCCGGAATCGGGTCCGTGAAGACTACATTATTGACCGTCGCAATTCCGTTATTTGTCACTGCTACGCTGTATGTCACAATATCACCAACCGATACCGATGTTGATGTAGTCGATTTCACTACATCGACATCCGGAGCCGACACGGTGATGGTAAGTACATTGGACAGAACAGAGCCTGTAATCGTCCGGCCGTCCGGCAATATGAAGGACAGAGCGACCGAAGCCTGATTCACCAGCTGCTGTGGAGACGGCAAGGTATCAATAACCACGGAAAAAGTAATGGTTGTTGTCGCACCGGCACCGACAGTGCCTGCCGAAATGCCAGTGGCTGGATTGGCGGCTGGCAGCGGCTGGCCATTCACAATGACACTGTTCGGAACGAGTATGGTTCCTGCCGGGATATTGTCCGTCAGGTTAATCTGGGCCCCATAGTTACCTGTGTTGGAGACAGTGACCGTGTAGCTAACGGTATCGCCTACGGTAGCGTTCTGTGTGCTTGCCGTCTTGGTTGCAGAGAGAATGGCCTGGAATACCGGCGTGACCACCGTATTGGAAAACGTCGTGCTTGAGAATGCCCCTGAAGTGAAACTGACTGTCGATCGATTACTCAGCTGGCCGCTTGGCGGTATAGCATCCACACGGATGCTGAAAGTTACGGTTGCGGACGCTCCTGGAGCGAGTGTGCCGAGTGATATCCCCCCTGCCGGGTTGGCTGTAGGTTGTGGCACTCCATTCACGGTCACACTTCCTGTGACAAAGGAGGCACCGGCAGGAATCGGGTCCGAAAACTGAATATTGTTTACAGGAGCTATACCGCTGTTCGTTACCTGAACGGAGTACGTGACGGTATCGCCTACCGCTGCCGCAGTGGAAGGTGTACTTTTAACGACAGCAACGTTAGGAGAAGAAACCGGAAACGTCAGCGTATTTGAGGTGGCTGTTCCTGTCAACGTACGTCCGTCAGGAGGTGTAAAGGTAAAGGTGGACGTTGCAAAGTTGCTGAGCTGCTGCGGAGACGGAAGTGTATCCACAACCACAGCAAACGTAACAACTGCGGTTGCTCCAGCTGCAACAATGCCTACCGGAATACCTGCTCCCGGCGTCGCTCCCGGCTGCGGTACACCTGATACCACAACACTGTTGGCTACAAAAGAAGTCGCAGCAGGAATGGTATCTGTAACCGTAACATTGGCCTGCAAATTTCCGGTATTGCTGACAGTCACCGTGTATACAACTGTATCACCTACGGTTGCATTGACTGTATTGGCCGTTTTGACGAGTGAAATCTGCGGTTGGATAACCGGAGTCTGTGTTGTATTGGACGAAGATGACCCCGAAAACGAACCGGATGTGAAACTGACCGTCGACTGATTGTTAATCTGCGAAGGGATCGGCATGGTAATCGTCACCTCAAAAGTTACGGTAACCTCAGCTCCTGGAGCCAAAGTACCGATTGGAATGCCGGCGGTCGGATTGGAGAGCGGGAATGAAGTCCCGTTCACAATGACGCTTCCGGGTACAAATGGGGTATTCGGAGGAAGAGGGTTGACATATACCACATTGTTAACGGCTACGGTTCCGTTGTTGCGAATAACAGATGTGTACCTGATGACATCCCCGACTACGCCATATTCTACATTGTCACTGTTAACAATCGTTACATTGGGCAGAGAGACAGGAATCGTGATGGTGTTGGATGACGAGAAGCCGGCAATTGTTCTTCCACTTGGAAGTGTGTAGGAGAATGAAGCAACCGCCTGGTTAGTCAACTGTCTTGAATCAGGCAAACTTGTGACCGTTGCGACAAAAGTAACGGTTGTACTTGAGTTCGCTGCAATGGATCCCAAGCTAATACCTGCTGCCGGACTTACACCTGGTGTAGGTACACCATTAATGATGACACTGTTCGTACTGAAAACAGCTCCCGCAGGAATCGGATCCGTCAAGGTAACCGAAGCCGCGATATTACCTGTGTTGTTAATCTGAATGCTGTAATTAAAGGTATCTCCCACCGTCAGATTGGTTGTACTTGCTGATTTCACCACTTGAATGACGGGCTGAAATATGGGTGTACTAACCGTAACCGATGAAGAGACACCATTAAAACTGCCTGACGTAAAGGCGGCGCTGGCACGGTTGGTAACTGATCCTGTCGAAGGAACAGACGTCACTCTGGTCTGATAGGTCACGGTGACGCTGCTTGAGCTGTTCAAGGTTCCGACAACAATACCTGAGACCGGACTTGCACTTCCGGAAGCTGTTCCGTTAATGGTGACACTGCCAGGCACAAACTCCGAGCCGGTCGGCGTATCTGAAATCACCAAATTTTGGACCGCACTACTTCCAGCATTGGTCGCAATAACGGTATAGGTAAGGATGTCACCTACAGTCGCGTCAGGTGTGTTTACCGTTTTGCTAATCGAGATATTAGGAGCCGATGCAGGTATGCGAACGATATTGGATTGACTTGAGCCTGAGAGATTCCGTCCGCTCGGAAGCTGGTACGTATAAGCTGCGGTACCCTGATTCTCCAGTGTTGGCGGAGATGGAAGTGTATTCAGTGTTGCGCGAAACACGACCGTTGCCGTGGCTCCTGCCGAAAGACTGCCCAGCGTTATTCCCGTTAAGGGGCTGGTTCCTGGACGCGCAGTACCATTCACGGTTACCGAATTCGGAACAAATGTCAGTCCTGCCGGGATGGTATCGGTTACCGTAACTTGAGCTGCTATGTTACCGCTGTTTGTCACCACCAGTGTATATGCAAGCTGATCTCCCAGCGTTGCATTCGTTTGACTCGCTGACTTGTTAATCGCAATGATCGGCTGGTACACAGGTGTAGTAATTGAATTGGAGTTGGAAATGCCCGTAAAGGCACCCGAACTATAGGACACAGAAGCGCGATTAAGCAGCGAGCCTGATGAAGGCAAGGATTGAACCGTAACCTGAAACGTCACCGTCGCGGAACTTCCCGCAGTCAATGTTCCAACAGATATGCCACTATTGGGATTAGCCGATGCAACGACAGTGCCTCTTACGGTCACACTCCCTGGAACAAATATGGTTCCTGCAGGGAGAGCATCCGTCAGAATTACATTGTTAATCGGCTGAATGCCACCGTTCATGGTAACCACGGTGTAGGTGAATGTCTCCCCTACGGCTACGTCACTGACGGAAGCGGATTTAACCGCGGTTACATTGGGCAATGTCACCGGGATCGTCAAGGTGTTCGATGCTACTGTTCCTGTTATGGTCCGTCCGTCAGGCGAGCTGAACGAATATGAAGCGGTAGCCTGATCCACAAGGGTTGGCGGTGTAGGCAAGCTTGTGACAAGCACTTGAAAGGTGACGGTATCCGCGCTGCCTGCAGCAAGGCTGCCCAAATTCACACCCGTCGCCGGATTGGCACCTGCAATGACATTTCCGTTCAGGCGGAAGCTGCCTGCTACATACGAACTGCCACTAGGGATGTTATCAGTCAATGTGACGTTCGCCGCAACATTCCCTCCGTTATTGACCTGAAGCGTGTACGTTACCGTGTCACCCACCGTGGCATTGGTGGTACTCCCCGACTTCACAATGGACAGGTTCGGTGAATATACAGGAAGTGTGGAGTTGTTGGAGGGAATCACACCTGTTATGGTCGGACCTCCCGCCACACTCTGAAACGTAAAAGCCGCATTGGCCGAATTCACAAGCTGCAGGATGCTTGCATCCTGTCCGATAAGCGCCCGGTAGGTTACAACAATACTGCTGGACAGGTTTAATGAACCCAGCGGAACACCTGCCGTTATATCCAGTGTTGGACGGGATACACCTGCAACGGTGACACTTCCTGGAATAAAAGTAAGCCCTGCAGGCAATGAGTCCGATAGCACCACACTGGCGGCGCTGGCCGTACCTGCATTGGCAACGGTAACTGTATAGAGAATACTATCCCCTGCTACCGCACCAGTGGCCGTTGATCCCTTCGATACGGTAATTCTTGGTGCGTTAATATCGACCTGAATGGCATTGCCGTTGACGATGTAGGCGTCTCCCGATGTGGTTAATGTCAACACGGCTGAAGATTGATTGTTAATCAGTCTGGCTGACACATCCACATTGGTGATGTCCCAACCCTGTCGTCCACCAGAAATGTTGGAGCCTGGTGCACCGTTGATTTGGTTCCGGGTTCCGAAAGTTCCTGTCGTGTTAAGTGCTCCGGTGTCTCCGTTGATTTGGGATGCAAAAAAGTTGGCAGCCAGGTTGTTAGGCCCTGATAAGGCAACCGAAGTCGCCGACGTAGGTCCAAACAAAGCCTGGTCTCCGGTCCGATTCGCGTCTCCTTCCTGCGCACTGAAAAGCGCTCTTCCTCCGAGCGTGCCAGAGATTGGAGTCGCAAATCCGGTCAGTGTGGTCACTACCGGCGCTGAAGACGCTTGGACGAGCACCCCGCCAGCCCGGAGTGACATGTTACGGAAAGGCAGGGCCGGATTTTGATAAATGACGCCTAGTGTCCAGCCTGCATGGTTGGCCGTGGAATCATTGTTGATAACGATCGTTCCGACGACCGCACCGGTGATGTATGTACCCGCTCCCCCATTTTGCACCAGCGTTGTAACATTGGCCGAACGCACATATCCGGCAGCGCCGTTCCCCAGATCGAATTGATTGTATGTCGCCGGGTCAGGAGTAACGCTGGATGTCCCTGCCGGGGTGATAAATGTGACCGGATTGTTGATGGCCGCACTCAGGTTCACATTGCCATTAATATAGCTTCCGCCCCAGATCAACTCTGCGTATAGAACGGTACTGCCTGCAGGAAGGACAAGTATTGCAGCTGAGCTGTTGCTCTGATATAAGCTTGTCGTCCCTGCTGGATATGTCCCATAAGTCAATGCCGTATTGGTCGTTGTGAATGCCCCAATACTGTCCAGTGTTCCGGGTACCCCTGCCGTTTCAGAACGACTCAAACCAAGTGTATTGCCTGTAAACGTAATTGCTCCCGTAGCGTTGACGGTTGAACGAACGACAAGAGGAATAGAGATCACCTCCTTCATCAAGGATTGTAATCATCGTATAAGGGCGGAGCCTTGGTTCAGTCTATGAGGTTCATTCCGAAATTTGTTTGTCCCTGTGAAAAGTTTCTGCTTGGGTTCTGCGTTTATGTCACTTTGTTTTCACCCATTTAATTAACATTTGCGTTTTGCACAATCTGTTTTATAATCAACTAATACGAGAGTCATTCTGTCGTACCATTATGATGCAGTCAGCGGTGATATATGAAGAGTTTGTCTACACCTAGCAACCATATTCCAACAGAATATGAATTCAAGCATTCCAAGTGGATCAAAAAAATGCTTCATGCTTATTGGGTTGTTGTAATCACACATTTCGTTGTTCAGATCGGCTGTTTCCTATTCCTGGACTATGATCGCACTCCTGAGGATTTTATCATTCATGTTCTAATCTGGCCGACAGCCTCAGGTGTTGCTTCCATTTTGATTGCCAGCTGGATTGACCGGCGCTTCAGTGCCCTTTCGTTCTATGCCATGTCAGCAGCCAGCACAGTTGTTGCCTGGACGATCATTCATGTCAATTATGACATTCGAATTATTCAAGCGATCAGTCTGCTGCCCATCTTCACGTCGGTTTTGTTTTTTAGCAGAAAACGGGTTTGGACCGCATGTTTGATGCAAACGACGGGTTATGTTTTGGTTCTGTTTGATTCAGGCTATCGCTCCTATCTGACTTCCTTTGACATGGTCTCCATCCCAGCCTTTCTCATTGTCGGTACATATGTAGCTCAGGTCATTGTCACAAGTGGTGTTGAGGTATTGGATGATCTCAAGGACAGCATGTTGGCCAAGCAGGAACTGATTGTACGAAATGCCATTATGACCAAACAGTCCAAAACGGATGGGCTTACTAATCTGTATAACCAGAGCTCATTCAAAGACTATTACGATAAAGCATATGAGTATGCCAAGAGCGGTATGAGCCTACATTTGGCTCTCATTGATATTGATGATTTCAAATCAATTAATGACACCTATGGACATCGGGTAGGTGATATCATTCTGGAGAAAGTTTCGCACGTCATTCAGGAGAACATCACTTCAAGTGATATTGCAGCCCGTTATGGCGGTGAGGAATTCGCATTGCTTATGTTTGAACAGTCCTTTGATCAGGCTTACGCGCTCGTGGAACAGATTCGTCAGAAAATAGCGTTGATGGGCCATCTGGAACTGGGGGGAAATTCCATCACGGTCAGTGTGGGACTCAAAAGTTTCAATGCCCGTCTGACCAAAGAAAAGCTGTTTGAAGAGGTGGATGCCTGTCTATACGCTGCCAAACGGACCGGTAAAAACAAAACCGTAACTTCCCTTGACCTCGTTGAGGTTTAGTAAATAGTAGAGACATCAAAAAAAAGTTGTACCGCACACCGAATTCGGTTGTACAGTGCAACTTTTTTTACATCCAGAATATTCGTGTTACTCGGCCCATTCCCAGCGATGGGCATACTGCTCCAACTTGGGATGAAGTGTACCCAGCTGGCCATCAATAAGCAGACGAAGTTTCGTAATCCAGTCCTTGAACGAGTCGAACGATGCAAACAGATTCGCCATTTCAGAGGTGAGGTACAGAAAATGAGGCGCCGGATATTCAGCCGTCAGATGACGTAGAGCCGAATCCATTGGTGTGTACTTCTTCCTCTTGCCTTCCAGTCCCTCCACCTTAATGCGGTACTCCGTATGATCTCGCTTCCACTCATGCAAGCGGTCCTCTCTCTTATAATACGGCTGTACCCCATCCTTGCTCATACGCTTAACCGTGTTCTCATGCAGCGGATAAAGGACCAACTGTGTAAATGCGCGCGTATCTGAAGTGACTGCTGCATGTTGAAGCTGTTCATCGGTCACATGCTCGAATGAATCGTAGAAAATCAGTGTCCCTTTCCGGCTTGCTGCAGGGGGTTCGTAACCGTAAGGAACCGTTGTATAATTTGCAGACATGATCTTCCTCCAGTCCGTTATAAATGCTTATTTGCTTTGGGTATCCTGCTCATCCTGATCCTTGTTCAAATCCACATAGAATGTCATTTTATTCTTGCCCGAACGCTTCGATTCATACAAGGCTTCATCAGCCATACGGATAATTTCACTCGGATTGCCGCTGTTTGTCGGATACTCGGCACCACCGATACTGCATCCAATGTGGATGCGCTCATACTCAATGATAAATGGTTTATTCAAGCTCTGGATAATCTCATGCGCATATGCTCTTGCCTCTTCTTTGGGATTAGCCCCAATGGAGCGGAGTACAATGAGAAATTCATCGCCGCCCAAACGAACCGTAATTCCCTTGTCGTGGCTGAGGGCCATCAGACGCTGGGCCACTTTTTGCAGCAGGACGTCTCCGGTTTGGTGTCCAAGGGTATCATTCACACTTTTGAATCCATCCAAATCCAGATAGAGGAACGTCAATGTGTGATCCGTACTCTCCGTCTCAAGTGATTCCTCCAGGTAAACTTCGAGCGCTGTCCGGTTCGGCAAACCTGTCAGTTGGTCGTAATGGGCCAAATTCTGCATGAAAACAAGTTCCGAGTCTTTATTGGTAAGCGCAGTTAGCATGCCCCTCAGCGAGCGGGACAACACTTCAATTTCCTTAATCCCCTTGTTCTCGGGAATCTGTACCTGATCACCTTCACGAAGTTGGTTTGCCACTTTGGTTAATCGGGTGATTGGTGATGATATTAGGCGAGAAACCAGCCATCCAATGAGCGCAAACAACACGGTAACGGCAAGCCCAGCCCACACGTTAAACCATAACATGTCGGATACGGAAGCAAAAGCCGTTGATTTGACCTGGCGAACAACAACAGTCCAGCCAAGACCCGGATAATCCAGATGACCCTGGCTGTATGCGAGTCCGGTAACATATTCCTTTCCGTCAGCCCACTTCTCTATGGACCAGCTCGTCTTGTTGATCTCCGCTGTTTCCATTTCGGACAAGTTCAACGGTTTGCCAACCCATTCGTCAGGACCCAGGAGCACCGTATGCTCTCTCTTGCTTACAATGAACAATTCAATGTCCTTCTCCCGGTATTTCAAAGGCTCCAGAACGCCCTTCTCCACTTCTTTAGCCCATTCCCAGCTTAAATGCGCAGCCAGTACACCTGCAACCTCACCATTTTTATATTTCAAAGGAAAGCTGATATCGACAAATTGCAGTGGTTCTCCTGTTGGATTCGGAAGCAGATTGGCTAGCAGCACTGCGTTATGTACGTCTCCAATAAACTTACCCTTGATGCCTTCCTGATACACAGGCCGTTCGGATAAATCTTCACCGCGCAATATGCCGTCCGTTGAGGCTAATACTTTTCCTTTCGGATCCATGAATCCAACCCAGGAGAATGAGGGAAAGCTATTTTGTAGCTGATCCAGCAGCATCTGGATCTCAGCAGGCTCGAAGCGATCTTTAAGTGCAGCCATCTGGCCAAGCAGTTCCAGTTCTCCGGAACGCGCCCACATGAAGCGATCCAGCTTGTCTGTTGTTTGAGAAGCCGTGCCGGTTAGTGAATGACCGATCTCGGTTTCAACAGCGACTGCTGATTTTTGACTGAAAATATAACCGATCGTTAATGTCACCAGCAAAGACAATATAGCGAAGGTCACGGTAAGTATGGTTCTGAGTTTGTAAGACATGTTGGCCTCCAATAATCGGTGAAACCATCCTGCTTCTTTAACACGAAACATGCTGTAAAGGGCACACGCGATGTCACCTATTCGTTTTCATCTTTATCGGAAATAATGACTTGTTTTATTATACATGCCTTGTGCATCTTTCGATTCCATATGCTCCGTCCATATAACCGTGTTTCTTCCATTCAAAGAATAGTCACGATTCTGTATATACATACTTGGGTTATGAATATAGAGAGCAAGCATATCATCCAATGATGAGATGAACATTCAGCATGTCTGTCGCACAGAGAGAACTTCAACTAGAAATTGGGGGTGTAATATTGAGCCTGCTTCATCTTGCTGTTATTTTCCCTTTTGCCATGGGGATTTTGCTTATGATGCTGAACCGCTTTTTCCGTAGAATACATATGGGGTGGCCGGTTCTTATCGTTCCGGTGCTGTTGTTCGGTTATTTTGCAAGCCTCATACCTTCCGTGTCTCAGCGAAATATGATATCCGGCTATGTGCCCTGGATTCCGTCACTGGACATCGGATTTAATCTATATCTGGATGGCTTAAGTCTGCTGCTAACACTACTTATTACCGGAATCGGGGTTCTGGTAGTGTTTTACTCCATCTACTACATGGACAAAAAAGAAGATTTGAACCGCTTCTATCTGTATTTGCTCATGTTTATGGGGGCCATGCTGGGCGTTGTACTGTCCGATAACATGATTGTATTGTACGGATTCTGGGAACTTACAAGTATCACGTCATTCTTGCTGATCGCGTTTCATTACAAACGCAAGGCTTCCACTTCAGGTGCACAGAAGTCGTTTTTGATAACCGTGTTTGGCGGGTTCGCCATGTTAGCGGGATTTATGATGATGTACTTGATGACTGGAACGTTTAGTATCCGTGCAACCATTACGGAATGGGGACAGATTCAGGATAGTGCATTATTTTTGCCTGCATTGGTGCTGATCCTGATCGGTGCATTTACCAAATCCGCGCAGTTTCCCTTCCACATCTGGCTGCCGGATGCGATGGAAGCTCCAACTCCCGTCAGTGCATATCTGCATTCGGCCACAATGGTTAAGGCTGGCTTGTACGTTATAGCCCGCTTCACGCCCATCTTTGGGGGAGAGGGAACCTGGTTTTGGCTGGTCACTGGCGTAGGTCTTCTGACCTTGTGTTACGGATCGTTCCTTGCTGTGAAAAAGAACGACCTGAAGGCCATTCTCGCCTATTCCACGATCTCACAGCTTGGATTAATCATGTCCCTGCTTGGCGTCGGCTCCGCTGCACTCTACTTCGGATATGGCGAGTCTTCTGCCGTTTATACCGTTGCCATCACAGCGGCCCTGCTTCATCTCTTCAATCACGCAACCTTCAAGGCAGCACTATTTATGGTCGTCGGCATTGTCGATCATGAAACCGGGACCCGCGATATTCGCAAGCTCGGAGGACTGGCTTCCTTTATGCCAATCACGTTCACTGTAGCGCTTGTGGGAGCACTTGCCATGGCGGGTATTCCGCCTTTCAACGGTTTCTTGAGTAAAGAGCTGTTCTTCCAAGCCATGGTTGAAGTGACACATCTGCGCATCTTCGGACTTGGCTCGTGGAGCATCCTGCTGCCTGTACTCGCCTGGCTCGCCAGCGTATTTACTTTAATCTATGCACTGATCATCGTGTTCAAAACGTTCCTCGGTAACCGCCGCACGGAGCTTCCGGCGGAGAAGCTGCATGAAGCGCCGGTTGGTATGCTGATTCCTCCGGTAATCCTCGGTGTACTTGTCATTACATTCGGACTTTTCCCGGATATGCTGGCTGGATCGCTTATTGAGCCTGCAATGGCCTCCGTGCTTCCAGCGCTGCTGGACGGAAACGAGCATTTTGATGTTCACTTCTCCTTATGGCACGGAATCACACCGGAATTAATCATGACCATCGGTGTCATTATTCTGGGTATCACGTTGTATAAACTATTACCTCGCTGGAGAAATGTGTATGAACATTACCCGCAGGGCCTGACCATTAACAATATGTATCACATCATTCTGGATAATGTGCAGCATTATGCCCGCAAATGGACAGAAGCTTACATGAACGGATCTGTCCGCAATTATCTGGTGTACATCTTCTCGTTCACGGTTGCACTGCTTGGATATGCCTTTTTCCGCTCAGGCGAGAATATTACCTGGAATTTCAAAGGGCATGCTCCCTTCTCATTCTATGAAGCAGCCCTGCTTGTCGCCCTGATTGCTGCTGCAGTCTCCATTCCTTTTGCGAAAAACAGACTCTCTGCGGTCATTATGACGGGTGCTGTCGGGTATCTGGTCACATTGCTATTCGTATTGTTCCGTGCACCCGATCTGGCATTGACCCAGATGATCGTGGAGACCGTATCGGTTGCGCTGTTCCTGCTGTGCTTCTACCATCTGCCTGAGCTTCGACGTGGACGGTCCAGCCGCAGGTATCTCAGTGTTAACATGATTGTCGCCATCGCAGTGGGTATTGTAATGACTTTCGTAGCTCTTGCCGCAAGTGGAACAGCCTCGCTGGAGAGCATCTCCAATTTCTTCATTCAGGAGAGCTATGACCTTGCAGGCGGTAAAAACGTCGTCAATGTACTGCTCGTAGACTTCCGGGGATTCGATACGATTCTGGAAATCATGGTGCTGGGGGTAGCCTCACTATCCATCTATTCCATGATTAATCTGAATCTTGAAGCCAGGGATCTTGGAGCGCGATTGAAATTCCGCAAAAAAGAAGAAACCAAAGATAACGATAATCTGGATGAAGAAGCAGATAATACGAAAAAATATGGCAATCAGGAACGCAACTCCTCCACTTGGGATACCGTTCCCTTACAGAGTAACGATGTGCTGCTGCAAACGACAACCAAAGTCGTAGTCTTTATCATTTTGACGTTTGCGCTGCATTTGTTCTTCGCAGGACATCATAACCCCGGCGGCGGTTTCATTGGTGGATTGGTCACAGCCGCTGCTCTGGTTTTGATTGCTCTTGCATTCAGTACCGATACGGTACGCAAGGCGCTGCCCATTGATTTTCGTATGTTGACGGCCATTGGATTAGTTATTGCCCTGTTGACGGGGGCCGGCTCCTTTTTATTTGGGGTTCCCTTCCTCAGCCAGACCTTCGGTTATTTCGAACTTCCTTTGCTGGGAGAGACCGAGCTTGCTACCGCGATGCTGTTCGATCTCGGCGTGTATATCGCTGTCCTTGGTGTCACCATGACCATCATTCTACAGATCGGGGAGGATCGCTGATATGGAAATATTGATGTGCGTTGCCGTTGGCATACTGTTTGCCGTCGCCGTCTTTTTAATCTTGTCACGGAGCCTGCTCCGAATCGTACTAGGCATGTCCATCCTCACGCATGGGGTGCATCTGCTGCTGATTACAATGTCACGTCTGAAGACTGGTGCTCCTCCCTTGCTGGGAGAAAATGCAGAAAGCTATGTCGATCCGCTGCCCCAAGCGCTGATTTTGACTTCCATTGTCATCAATTTCGGGCTAACCGCTTTCTTCTTTGTTCTGTCCTACCGCTCTTATCTGAAATTGAGAACAGACGACATGGAAGAAGTAAGGGGGCGTCCATATGAATAATCTTGTGGTTCTACCTTTGCTGCTGCCGCTGATCACTGGTGTTATTACCATTTTGTTCTTCCGTAATGTCCGCATTCAGCGCACGGTTAGTGTCATGGGGACGCTTTTGACTGCTGCTGCATCAACCGTATTAATTACACAGGTCGCAAGCTCGGGCGTACAAACCCTTAATATGGGCGGCTGGGCCCCGCCATACGGTATCGTTCTGGTAGCGGATATGGTATCTGCCCTGCTTGTTGTGGCTGCTTCCATCATTGCTCTGGCATGTCTGCTGTATGCTTTTCGAAGCATTAACAAAGAGAGAGAAGAACATCATTTTTACGTTTTCTTTCACTTTCTGATTGCAGGCGTGAACGGTTCTTTTCTGACAGGCGACCTGTTCAATCTCTTTGTCTGTTTTGAACTGATGCTGATCTCTTCCTATGCGCTAATTGTGCTGGGAGGAACGGAAAGACAGCTTCGCGAAACGATTAAGTATGTCCTGATCAACATTGTTTCTTCCGCCTTGTTTGTCGCTTCCATCGGCTTCCTCTATTCGATAACAGGCACACTGAATATGGCGGACTTGTCCAATCGGATTTCCGAGGTGGGTCAGAGTGGTGTAATTACACTGATTGCAGTCCTGTTTCTCATTGTGTTCAGCATCAAGGCCGGCCTATTCCTTTTCTTCTGGCTATCAGGTTCGTATGCAGCTCCTCCTGCAGTGGTAACGGCTTTGTTCGCCGGATTGCTGACCAAAGTAGGCCTGTATGCGATTGTGCGCACATTCACGCTCATTTTTTATCATGATCCGGATTTCTTCAATGCCCTAATCGGCTGGATGGCTGGTGCAACCATGATTCTCGGGGTTATTGGCGCCATCTCCTATCGTGACGTGAACAAAATTTTGGTTTATAACGTGGTTGCAGGTGTCGGGTTTGTGGCCTTCGGCATGGCCGCTGCGAGTCGTCAGGCTCTGGAAGGGCTGCTCTTCTACATGCTGCATGACATGTTGATCAAAACGCTGCTCTTCCTGCTGGGAGGTGCCCTGATCGCCGTTGCGGGTACATCCAAACTTGAGAACATGGGTGGCTTGCTCCATCGTTATCCACTGCTTGGATGGATGTTCTTCATCAGCGCACTTGCACTGGCAGGTATTCCTCCATTCAGTGGTTTCCCGGGTAAGCTGCTGCTCTTCGAGGGTGGCTTGCAGGCTGGCCTTTACGGTCTTACGGGAATTGCGGTGCTCTCCAGCCTGCTGATGCTCTACTCGGTCCTGCGTATTTTCATTCAGGCCTTCTGGGGCGAACCGCCAGCAGGTATCGTTAGACGGCCTTACGCGGTAAACGGACTCTTGATCCCTGCCGGCATCCTGTTCGTATTTATTATCGTCATGGGCTTGGGGGCTGAAGGAATGTTTCAGCTAACCTCCCGCGCAGGCGACATTCTACTGCATCCCAATATTTATATTGATGCAGTATTGAAGGAGTAGATGCTTATGGCCTTTCAGATCATACTGAATCTTATCATTGCCTTTGTATGGATGTTTCTGAACAATGCCTGGAATGGCGTTGGTTTTCTTATTGGTTACCTGCTCGGTCTGCTGTTAATCGGAAGTATGCGGCGGTTCTTCCCCCAGCGCTTCTATATCGTTCGAGTCTGGGCCATCATGAAGCTGCTCTATCTGCTGTTCAAGGAATTAATACGAGCCAGTATTGAGGTTATTCGCCAGATTATCAAGCCCAGGCTTGAAATTCGTCCTGGCATTTTTACCTACCGGACTCAATTGTCCTCCGACTGGGAGGTTACCTTTTTATGCCTGCTCATCTCGCTGACACCAGGATCGTTACCACTTGAGATATCTGGGAACCAACGGAAGCTGTTCATTCATGCACTGGATATCAAGGATGAACAAAAAATGAGGGATGATATCAAAAATACGTTTGAAAAAGCCATTATGGAGGTGACGCGATAATGCTATCCTCAATGTTATTTATATCCCTGCTTGTACTGTCCTTGGCCATCCTGGGTTGCTTGTACCGTGTGCTGCGCGGTCCTTCCATGGCTGACCGGATTACGGCCCTGGATACCATCGGCATTAACGTCATCGCCATTGTAGCTGTGCTGTCCATGATGCTTCACACGCAAGCCTATCTGGATATCATTCTGCTGATTGGTATTCTTGCTTTTCTCAGTACAGTCGCATTCGCACGTTACATTGAACGGGGGGCGGTATTCAAAAATGAAGGAGATCGTTAATGGAACCGCCGAAATTGCTATCGGTCTGATTGTTCTGTGCGGAGCTTTACTGAGTGCACTTAGCGCCTTTGGACTCATACGATTACCAGACGTTTACCTGCGTGCGCATGCTGCGACTAAAAGTACAACACTCGGTGTGTTTTGCGTACTCATCGGAACATTTTTCTTCTTCTGGTACTTCGACAACTACATTAGTGCGCGCGTACTTCTTGGCATTGTGTTTGTCTTTATTACCGCTCCGGTTGCCGGGCATCTAAATGCACGCGCAGCCTATCGGACAGACGTTCCACTCTGGGAACAGAGCGTACAGGATGAGCTTGAACCGCTGCTCAAAGGTAAAAAAGTCAACCATGAAGCCAAGGATATGATGGAATAATGAAATGATGAAGACCACTTCAATTCCTATTAAAAAAATCAAAAACAACCCCGCAGCAACCGCACAAGGTCGTGTTGTTACGGGGTTGTTTTCGGCTTCAGTGACGCGGCTAAATTATAAAAACCTGTCCAGCCAATCATACGCCTTGGCACCGCTGATTTCGTGCCCGCCTGAAAAGAAGTCGGCACCCAGGACATCCAGCGCACCCTCTTGCGCATAGATCTTCTCCAATCTGGTGAATGCTTCTCTGGCCGCGGCCTGCGGAAATACCCGGTCGTCTGTTCCTGCTTCAATGAATAATGGTCTTGGCACGATCAGACCGATGATATCCGGCAGCTCCGCTTCCCGCAAGATACCTGGAATGTAATTATCAAGACAGTGATTTCGGTCCAAAATACTTGCTTGAAAGGTACTGGCATATCCGCTGATTATCGCCGCCCGGAATCTTACATCCAGCGCAGCCGTAAAGGCAGCAACGAGCCCTCCACCCGAAATGCCCATGATTCCAATCCTATCTGCATCAACTTCGGGGCGGGTAGACAAATAATCGAGTACCCTCATCGTCTCGTAGACACGATGTCCGGCCAGTGTCTGTCCGGCCATGAGCAGATGAGCTGCAATCTTCGTGCAGGAGCTGATTCCTGGCGCTTCATCCTTGTCCTCATCTAGTCTTCGATCACCGAATCCGAGCAATTCTGGTGCGGCAACCATGTACCCTCGCTGGACCAGGGATACGGCAAAATCCTTATGCAATCCCGGCGCGGCGGCTCGCGGTGAGCCGTCAGGCTCCATGCCGCATATCTCCCGGCTCCCATAACCATGTCCATGACAGGCAATCATGGCAGGCACAGGTGTATTTGTGTTACTTACCTCATTAGGAATCAATACGTATATTGGCATGCGCAAGCCTGCATAGGTCGTAATTTCCACGCGTTCCCTCACGTAACCCTCGCAGGCAATACGCTCCAGCACGACAGCATTCAACTCTGCATCATCAGCCGGGAAACCACCAAGTCGTGCACGTATTGCCGAACGCAGCTGTCCACTCCATTGTTCCAAAGGCTTTCCTGCCTGATATGCATAACGTCCGCGCTCAGTCGTTTGTTGTACCAGATAAGATTCAATCGCAGTCATGAATGGTATACCTCCTGGTTCATTCGCTGCACCAATCCATATGAATTAGAACATACTAGATGAACTAATGGATCAACATCCGTACTATTTTCCAGTACATTATAGTTCAAGCCCATGGCCCATGAATTGAATATTCATGCCGCATTACCCCGAAACCCTGCTATTCTTATAAAAAAAGAGACATTCCCCTAGCCTGCAATGCAGACTTCAGGAATCTCCCTTTATCATAAAGTAGCTACCTTATAGAAACTAGGAACATTTTGCATGCCGGGGAATCAGATCCATGTTGACCAAGCGTTATGTTTTTTGTCCTGGGAGCCACCAATTCCATCTTCCCATCAGCTTCATTAGTGCTGGCACGAGCAGCAAACGAATAACTGTGACATCAATGAACACCGCAGCAGTAATGCCAACGCCAAGCTGCTTCACTCCTTCCACATCTCCAAAGGCAAAAGGTATTGTCACAGCAAGCAGAATAGCAGCAGCCGATGTAATCAGACGACCTGTTGAAGCAAGTCCCTGCATGACCGCCTGGTCACTATCTCCTGTCAGACGATACAGCTCCTGTATCCGGCTGAGCATAAATACGCCATAGTCCATCGAAATACCGAAGACAAGTCCAGCGATAAACACTGGAATCATGATAGCAATCGCCGAGGGCTCCATTCCCAGATGACCCTGATTGAAGACCAGCACCAACACTCCAAAAGAAGCTGTCAGGCTGAGTATATTCATCAGTATTGCTTTGATTGGAATCAGCAGCGAACGAAATGCCATCAGCAGTACCATGTAATTAGATACAATTACGAAAACCAGCACCTTGGGCAGCTGTCCCAAAATTTCCTGCATAATCTCAACTTGGGAAGCAGCTTCTCCGCCATAACGAATAGGTATCCCCTGAGCACCTTGTTGCGCGTCCCGTTCCTTCATCATGTTCAGCCAGTCTGCAGCCTGTTCCGATCCGGCTGCTCCCTTAATGGTCACCACCAATCGAATAGCATCCTCCGATACATATGAGGAGAGAAGCGAATCGTGCAAGATCAGCTCGCTACTCGCTCCTCCAATCGGCGAGGTTCTGTTTTGTCCTGACCTGTACTTCTGATCCGTTCCCCAGACGGATTCAATCTGAAGAACATTCTCATCCTTTTGCAATTCCCTTACCTTTCGAAGTGCCATGTTCCAGTGTGATGCGGTTAACCTCTCTCCCGTTCCTCCGATGAGGATGTCAACCGAAGCGATGTCCTTTTGAGCGAAAACCTGCTGCATCCTCTCAGCAGCTTGTCTGGATTCTATGGTTGCTGGTAGTGAGGTTGCGTCCGGAATCGCCATCTCCAACTGCCTAACCGGAAGCACACAGAACAGCAGAATACCTGTACCCAACAAGGTCATCCGTATCGGTCGTTTCATCACTGTGCCAAACCATCGAAACCATATGGAGGGCTTACGCAGCGGCGTACGGTTTGAAAATTGCTTTTTTCGTTTAAAGATCCGCTGGGCATAGAGGGTAAGAATGGCTGGCAGCAAGGTCACATTGATTAACACGGATATCATCAGCACCGTCATGGCACCAAGCGAGACACTCAAAAACATGGGAAGTCTGATCCAGACGAGGGACAACAGACCAAGCAGCACACAAGCAGCAGAAAATAAAACAGCCCTTCCGGCTGTACGCAGTGTCCTCTGGATAATCTCATACGAACCATGTCCATGATCATGCGGAGACAACTGCATCTCATCCCTGAATCTGCTTAGAATGATCAGTGCAAAATCGATGCTTAACGCCATTCCCACCATCGGTATGACATTAATAACGAAATTCGAAAGTTCCACGTAATGCCCCATGAGAGAGGTCATACCCATGGCTGTGACCACACCGACGATACCCATAAATACAGCAGCAAGGGCTGCATATAAACCTCGAAAAGCAAAAAACAGAATAACCAGGGCAATGGGTAAGCCAACGATTTCCGCACGCTCCAGATCCCAAAAGCTCAATTGATTCACATCCTGCTGAACGACAGGTTTGCCGGTTAAACGAATCTTTCCTTGGTCACCTGCTGTATTCAGGGAACGAAGCTGCTGGGTGGGAGCATTCATCCGGTGCGCCGGTACATCAAAATCCAGGAGTGCATATGCCGTGCCATCCCGCATCATTGCGCTTCTTCCAGCCTCAAGCGGAGAGATTATGGTTGTAATATGGGGCAGCGTGGCTACCTCCTGTAAATGTCGGTTGACCCAATTCCGAAATTCTGCTGGAGAAGTGCCTGTCTGTTTTTCATAAACGACAATAATCGGATCATCCGGAATTCCGAAGTCTTCCTTGAGAATACGTTCAATATGCTGTGCATCTCCATGAATCCGTTTCAACCCATGATCCTGAAGAACACCGGGCAGATTCCATGCCCATACGGCGGATACCCCGATAATAAAAACCCAGCTGATCATGATGAACCGTGGATATCGGCCTATGAGGTAAGCAAGGCTGCGATAAACCATATCCAAGCTCCTCTTCTATCAGATTGGCATTTCATTCTTCATTTATGATGGCTAGCAGGGCCTAGAATACAATCAAGTAACACACTAGAATAGTACAAGTCTATTCAACCAAGAAGGAGTTTATGTTCAGCAAACAAGGAAAGACGGACAAGACCTGCACGTTCGCACAGGTTGTCCGTCTTGATTAATCGATTTAGGTAATTAACATGAGAATCTCATATGAAAAGATGAAAAGTAAATGACCAATCGGATGACCTTATACAGGCCGAACTATCGTAAATCGCTCACCAAGTTTAGCGTAATCATTGCCCGCAAGCCGGCTTACAGGCTTAAGATGATCCATCAAAATGTAATGATGCTCGGGGTCATACACTTTTTCATTAAAGTGATACTGTACGATGCGAACGAGAAGCAGATCCGTTACAGGTTTTCCTTCGTCATTAGACACCGGAATATGCTGATACAGACGGCATTCCATGCGGATCAGTGCTTCCTGTATTCCGGGAACCGCCACAACTGAACTGGGTACCGTCGTCAGGCTGGTTCGCTCCAGCTCGCTCTCATGCGGCTCAAGCAGTGCTGCTGTCTCGTTCATATCGTTAACAATCGATTCGTCGCAGATATGTACAACCAGCTCTTGCCCTGTAATCGCATTGCGGGCGGTATCTTTCATCACTCCATCCTTACGGTTAATGGAAATGGACAACAACGGCGGATCGGAGCTAACGACATTAAAGAAACTGAACGGAGCTGCATTCACGACGCTGCCGTCCTCTGAAATGGTTGTGACAAAAGCAATCGGTCGCGGAACTACCGAACCACTCATCAATTTATAGTTATCCCTGCTCGTCAGATCATTTGGATTCAATGTATACATCATCGACCTATCCCCTTTCTTAATCGGGAACGAATGGTTCCCATACGGACACTGTTACTTCGTAAGTATATATCGGGTCATACTAAAAAAACAAAAAACTCCCTGATGCCCATGGACACCAGAGAGTTGTAAGCTGATATGCAGCACATATCATGTGCCATTTCATTTATTTAACAATGCTCTTCTGAATATCTTCCAGAATTTGCGTGTTGGCTTGCACTCCGCTATACAACCAGCTGCTTGTGCTCTCAAACTCGTATACTTCTCCGTTTTTCACAGCAGGAATACTTTGCCAGACTGCATCTTTCAATGCTTCTGCCCCTGTCCCCTTATCACTGTTAACCAGGAAGAGATAGTCAGCATTCATATCTGCGATTCTTTCCAAGGAAACCTCGGACCAGTTCCCTGTTGCTTTTGCCGATATTTCCTTCACAACTTCAGGCTGCTGCAGTCCGAGTTCATTGTACATGACTTCACCACTGGAGACATTGTTACTAACCACATAAAACTTGTTGTTGAAGAGCCAGAGTGCCGCTGCAGTTTTCGTACCACCTGTTGCAGCAGTCACCTTTTCCTTAATTTCTTTTGCTTTTGCATCATAATCGTCAAGCGCTTTTTGAGCTTCATCTGATTTGTTCAACAGCTCGCCTATTTTCAATAGGGCCTGACGCCAATCCTTGTTCACATCATCACCAAGTACATAAGTTGGGGCAATTTTGTTGTATTGTTCGTACTTCTCCCCTTCTACTGTACTCTCGGAACCCATAATGATCAGATCCGGTGAGAAGCTGGCAACAGCTTCAAAAGGAAGTTCACTTGCAATAGTAGGGACTCCATTCAGAGTTCCTTGAAGATAATCCTGCACACTACTGCCATCACGTGCTGACCACTGAGCAGCTGGCTTAACGCCAAGTGTTACCAGATGATCTTCCAGATAGGAAGCGATAATGCGCTGTGGATTAGCTGGAATCGTCACATCATGACCCTGTGCATCTTTTACTGTGCGTTCTGTTGGAGCTTCTGTCTGTGTCTCCGTCTCCGATGTTGTATTCGTCTCTCCTGCTGCAGTTCCATTATCTGCAGATTTCGTTCCGCATGCAGCCAGCCACAATGACATGACCATAATCGTGATTAGCAGCATAAGTCCTTTTTTATTCCTCTTCAACACGTGATTATCCCCTTTCATGATGAACATCTCCACATGAGCTGGTATGGCAATTTTAAAAGAACTCTATACCCTTCGGTATATAATCCCTGTATGTACTTGTCCATTTCCATTGACAATGATAATTGTTATCAACTGAGTTGTCAATCCGGTTTTACCTTACCACGTTCATTATCTCGTGCTCCATTCACCTTTGGGCGAATGCCGCCATATGATGTTTTCAGAATACGACGACAGGAAGGATGTTCTTAGATGGATTACATCAATCATACTTATACAGGTTACGGAGAAGACCGCTCTGTACAGTTTCCTCCATTATTCCCGGGTGGCAGCCAGGGAGGGCAGCCTATCCAAGGAATTCCCGGAGGACAGGGATCATTTCCCCCATACTTTCCAGGTGGAACCACCGGGGGACAGCCGCCGTTCTTTCCAGGAGGAGGCCAAGGTACGGTTCCAGGCGTTCCCGCGCAGTTATCGCAAAGCAATCTGCCCAACCTGTTAAGCGCCTATCCGCGTCCGGTTGGGCAGCCACCAGCTGAGATGGTATTTCTATATAATCTGATCAAAAGCAGCCCCGGTCTTCTGCCATTGTTTATCCAGCAGCAACCACAGAATTTGACCCAGGCTGTGCAATTCGCCCAAACAGGCGTAACTGCGCCAAGGGATCAGAATCAGCGTGTACTGCCGAATTTCTGTTACAACCGGTGGTCCCTTGTATTCACAACCAATGACGTCTTTCTTATGTGGCCTGTCACTAATATCTTTGGTTTTGTCGTCGGTTACTTCTATCCGTTCCTGACCCCTGGCATTCTGCTTAATACACAAATCTTGTTCGCTCTTTGCTAGTACACAAAGCGCCCCACCCGAAGTATTGAGCTTCGAATGGGGCGCTTAAATTTTTTAATATAGATTTTATCGGGTCTGCTGACGGTGCCCACGCTTACCGACCATAACCAGATAGAGCAGTAAAGCCCCAAGGTCGGCACATGCGATAACGATCCCCATTGGTACTGCGGTTCCCTCTCCTCCCAATCCGACGAGCGGAGCTACGATCCCGCCAAACAGGAATGTCATGACCCCTATAAGTGCAGAGGCACTGCCAGCTGACTTCTCCTGGTTAGCCATGGCCAGCGCGAAGGAAGCTGTATTGACAAGACCCACACTGGAAACGACAAGAAATAACGTAACCAGGATGGAGATCAGATTCCCTCCCATTAGGATCGCAATGAGCAGAGATGTGCCTCCCACAGCAGCGGCAACGAGGCCCGCTATGAGCAAACGCGTTTCGGACACTTTCCCCGCCAATCTCCCGGCAATCTGGCTTGCCAAAATGATTCCGAGACCATTAACAGCGAAGCAGATACTGAACATTTGCGGAGAGACGCCGTAAATCTTTTGCAGTACAAATGGTGAACCCGATATGTACGCAAACATTCCCGCTGCTACAAATCCTTGAGTCAATGCATATCCCATGAACATTCGGTCCGATGCGATCTGCCGGAATGTGACCAGAGTCTGCTTCAACCCTCCGCTGGATCTTCGTTCGGACGGCAGGGTCTCTCCAAGTCCAAAAATCACGGCCAGTAACGTAAGCACCCCAATGAGACTCAATAAGATAAAAACACCACGCCATGAAGTATAAGCAAGCAGCTGTCCACCGATAATCGGTGCTGCGATAGGCGCTACCCCGTTAATAAGCATCAGCAGGGAGAAGAACCGGGTTAACTCCGGACCCGAATACACATCTCTTACCACTGCCCGGGATATAACAATTCCGGCTGCGCCTGCAGCCCCCTGAATAAAACGAAGCACAACAAAAGAACCCATTGTCGGACTCACCAGACATAGTATAGAAGCAATCGTATATAGCACAAGTCCTGCAATGAGCGGCGTACGACGTCCTCGTACATCACTAAGGGGACCTGCCAGCAGCTGCCCTGCAGCAAGCCCGACCATACAGGCTGTTAAGCTGAGCTGTGCATACGAAGGAGAGGAATTGAAATCCTCAGCCAGTGTAGGCAGTGCGGGCAGATACATATCCAAGGACAACGGACCGAAGGCCGACAGTGTCCCCAATATTAATGCCATACGCACACGTGATGATGATTGGTTATTTAAGGATGCTGAAGAACTATTCATAGGGATTAAACTGTTCCTTTCCTTACGATGTTTCCTGTTTACTTAGTGTTCTCCATCTCCAAGCAGCCGAAGCAGGTTGGATGGTAGTGTAAACTGCTGATTGTTAATGATAATGCGGCGCAGCTCCTCCTCATCCCGTTCATTCTCTGCATCCTTGATCTCTTGAATCTCCCGATGAAGCCTCTCCATCTGTTGATCAAGCGCATTGGCGGAATCTGCTGCACTTTTTAATTCCTTGGTCAGACGTTCAGGAACGTCCTTATTGTATTTATAAAAGATTTTATGTTCAAGGCTCGCCCAGAAATCCATGGCAATGGTACGGATCTGAATCTCAACGCAGGCACGTTCTTCACCATTGGACATATAAACAGGCACATCCACCAAAAGGTGCAAGCTTTGATAGCCATTGGGCTTCGGATTCTGGATATAGTCCTTGACCTCTAGCACACGCAGATCACTCTGATTGCACAGCATATCCTTGATCCGATAGATGTCTGAGATAAAGGAGCATGTGATACGAACGCCGGCAATGTCCTTGATGTTTTTCTTGATGCTTTCGAAGGTCAGCTCGTGATTTTTGCGAAACATCTTGTTCATGATACTTTCGGGAGACTTCAATCTGGATTTCGTATGCTCAATCGGGCTGTAATCATGCAAGGACTGAAACTCTTCCTTTAAAACTTCAATTTTGGTTTCCATCTGATCGAGAGCAAATTTATAAATCATCATGAATCTGGTAATTTCGTATTTGAATTTCTTGAATTGGTCAATCGGATGTGGAGCGTTCATCATGGTTTTCTTCCTTTCTTTTATGCACACTTGAGTAATTTACAGATATAAGAATTCAGGCGGCCTGCACCTGTCTCTGATTCATTATAAAACATATGGAGCCAATAAACGAATTTGTGTCACGTGGGCAGTTAGCATGAACGAGAGGTATGGGATCAGATTTTTGACACATGCTACATGGTATTCCATGCTCTATACCTTGTCCTATCTACATCTATTGACCATGAAAGAGGCTGATTTTTCTTGCTGTATCAAGTGACCTATTCCTCTAATGAATTCCGGGTTAAAGCGTATATGTATCTGCCCGAAGGCTGTATAATCTCTTCTTCTTGCCACAAGCATGAGACGAAGGAACATATTGAAGCATGCAGCACAGACTTATTACATGATGTGAAATTCCGGCTGCTGGCAAGTCGTTATCCTCCAACGCAAATCAATAACCATAAGCAAGAAAGGTGGCCTGTTCTTATCTATTGTCGCGGAGGCCTTGGCAACTATGGCGGCGTAAAAACGGCCTGGGTGGAGCAGTTTGCGCACAAAGGGTACATCGTGTTCGCTCCCTCCTATCGCGGGAATGAGGGCAGCGAAGGGCGAGACGAGTATGGTGGACATGATATTGAAGACGTGCGAGCCGCATACCGGCTAGTACAAGCACTTCCATATGCCGATTCCTCGCGTATTTCACTAATGGGATTCTCCCGCGGAGCCATCAACGCTGTGCATACAGCTACCTTTTTCAACGAAGGCCCCCACCATGTACATAAACTTGTGTTGTGGAGCGGAGTTGCCGATGTCGAACGGACATATCAGGAACGAACCGACCTAAGACGCACATTGAAACGGATTCTGGGCGGATCGCCCCGTGCTGTTCCCGAAGCCTATCTTGCCCGTTCTCCGCTGGCTGCCGCCTCCAAGCTTCGCTGTCCCGTATTGATCATGCACGGTACAGAAGATACTCAAGTCAACTATAGTCATGGAACCCGGATGTACCATTGGTTGAAGCGAAGAGGAATCGAAGTGACCTTTCATGCCTATGCGGGACAGAATCACTTGTTCCATGACCGTATCCATGCAGCCGCGGTAAACAACATGTTTGATTGGCTTGCTTCACCCTAGTTTTACATCATAAGTGAACGTACCGTCTTTATTTTATGAGATGATGCTGTATACTTGAAGGGTTGAGCATTTCTTGAAAGGACGGATTCACCATGCAGCAACCTCTGCAAAAGTATTCACTTCTGCTTCTATGTCTAGCGGCCGGAATGGTCGATGTCATTGGATATCTGGGACTGGGGCATGTACTTACCGCGAATATGACCGGCAATATCGTACTGCTTGGAATCGCGATAGCCCGTGCGCAGGAGTTTATCGTGCTGCGTTCCCTTATTGCTCTGGCGGGCTTCATTGCCGGCAATGCCATTGCCGCACGCATGATCGGTACCAACCATACCAAAAACGGATGGTCACCCCGTGTAACCCGTGTTTTTGTTGTCGAAAGCATCCTGCTTCTGATATTCGCGATCGTTATGGTCAGCCCTTATTCAGAACAGCTTGCCTATCTGTTAATCGCCATACTCGCTGCTGCTATGGGAATGCAGACTACAGCTGCACGGCGGATCGGTATCGCCGGGATCTCCACCACTGTGCTGACAAACAATCTTGCCGCAGTCGTCGAAGATGCCGTAAGCATTATGCAGCGTCTCCGGCACACGAGTATAGGTTCACTGATGAAGGCTTTATCCAATGACTCGTACTTGCGGGTGTTTGCCGTAATCATTTATCTGATTGGTGTCATTGTCGCGGCGCTTATGTTTCATAACATTCCTATAATTGCGGTCTGGATACCTGTTGTCGTGGTTGGAGGCGTGACTTTGCTTGCCCTATACCGGTTTAACGATCAGCAAGATGGTACAGCAGAACGTTAACATTCGAGTTTGATCTGACATGTCAATCTTCATACGAAACATTCTGGGAGGCATGGAGTATTAGTATTCATTTCAGATATTCTCCATTTGTTTATCGGTTACCATCTCCGGTTATTCGGGATGCCTCCTTCCGAATTAGCTGTACCATATGCTGCGCTGCAGGTGATAACACCTCACCAGCTCGGGTACACACGGCAATCTTATTTTTCAGATGAATTCCTCGGACATATACACGTGAAAGACGGCCCTCACGCACATCTTCCTTTACGACCAATGAGGATATAAAATTGGCTCCGTAACCGGCCTTTACCGCACTGATCGTTTCATTCAACCCGTTGAACTGCAGCGCAATCCGAGGAGCAGCCACGTTGTTCATACTGCATAGTGAGATTAGCCGCTCACGCGTTGCACTGCCTTCTTCACGCATGATGAAGGGTTCTGCTACCATCTGGGCCAAGTCCACTTCCCGATCCGCATACGGATGCGCTGGATGTACGACAAACCACATGTCATCCTCAAACAATTCATCCCAATGTACGCCTTGATGTGTTACTCCGCTCCCACCGTATACGGCAATCTCAGCCTCATATCGCAGCAGTTGATCAAAGGCCATGCGGGTGTTGGTCGTACTGACCACAAGTTCCACATCTTCGTGCGTTTGCTTGAACTTCGCAATCCACCCAGGCAGCAAAAAATTAGAAGGCAAGTACGTTGCCGTTAATCGAATGATGCCTTTTTTCCCTTCCCGCATGTCCTGCACAAAGTTCTCCACGTCCTGTTCAAGCAAAAACAGACGTTCTGCGTATTCTTTTAACTGCACACCCACATCGGTAAGCACCAGTCGTCTACCCTCTGAAACAAATAAACGAATGCCCAGCTCATGTTCAAATTTCTTCACCTGTGACGAGACCGCAGGCTGGCTAATATTCAGTTCTTCTGCGGCGCGGGTAACGCCGCCATATCTTACGATGGCATGGAACAATCGTAGTCCGTGCAAATTCATTTCCGTCACTCCTATATCTGCAATACATAATTTTAATTTATGTTTTCATAAATAATATATATTTTATTTATATATTTGTAATCATTATAGTTGAAATATGAAATTCAAACTATCGTTTTTGGAAAGGAAGAAGCCATTATGAAAAACACTGAACATTCTTCTCTTGAGCATACTTGGAGTCAGGTCGACGACTATTTGAATCAGTTGCTGATTCCCTCGGACCCTCTACTGGAACAAACGCTTCGCAGGAACACGGAAGCCGGATTGCCAGCCCATGATGTTGCTCCTAACCAAGGTAAATTCCTTCAACTGCTGCTTCAAATCCATGGATCAGCACGTGTGCTTGAAATAGGTACGCTGGGTGCCTACAGCACGATCTGGATGGCAAAAGCACTGCCTGAGCACGGAAAAGTCGTTACGCTAGAAGCTGATCCGCATCATGCGGAAATCGCACGCACCAATCTGGTGCAGGCCGGGCTGATCGACAAGGTTGATCTGAGAATTGGACCTGCATTAACAACCCTTCCTGACGTTCAAGAAGACTACAGAGAGCCTTTTGATCTGATCTTCATTGATGCAGACAAACCGAGCAATCCCGATTACCTCCGGTGGGCGCTCCGTCTGTCCCGGCCGGGAAGTCTGATTATCGGGGATAACATCGTCAGAGATGGTGAAGTGATCCATGCAGAGAGTGCAGACCCCAGAGTTCAGGGCGTACGTCAGTTCCTGAAGCTGATCGCCGATCACCCTCGTCTTGAAGCAACTGCACTGCAAACGGTAGGCAGCAAAGGGTATGATGGATTGGTCATCGCTCGTGTCATTGCGTAATTCTGTCTTATGACAAAATAAACAGTGGTCAATTCTTCCGCAAATCCCCCTTTCCTGTTACACTGGAATCACTGCAATGGTAACGACTGGGGGATTACAATTGAGAGTTTTACGACAGATTCATGCTGAGATTCGGGGTTGGTCCCGAAATATTCAACTCTTTTTTCTGGCAAGCATCCTGTATCAGATCGGAAATGGCATGTTCTCGGTTTTGTACAATCTGTACATTCAGGGTCTAGGCTACAATGATACAATGAACGGCCAGATCGTAAGTATTCAATCGTTAGCCACAGCGATCATGTTTGTACCTATCGGACTTGGTGGTGATCGTTTCAGCCGAAAAAGACTGCTAATCGCAGGGGCTTTATTCAGCGGAATCTTTCTTATCGGCCGGTCGTTTTATTATTCGGCGAGCGGCCTGATCTGGTTCGCTGTATTTTCAGGACTATTCGCAGGCGTATTTCAGGTCCTAGCCATTCCTTTTCTCGCCGAAAATGTGAAGAAGAGTCAGCGGTTGAAGATGTTCAGCTACTACTCCTCCCTTGTGCTTGCCTCGCAGGTGCTTGGAAGTCTAGGCGGCGGGGTGTTTGCCGACCTTCTGCACACACTGGGAATCGCCAAGGTTACTGGACTGCAAACCGTATTGTTCATTGGGGGAGCAGCAACTTTGGCCGCATTTATTCCGATGCTGTTTGTATCCGATGATAAAACTCCCGCACAGACTGTCACTACTAATGCTGTTCCTGCGGTGGTTGCCTCTGAGGATAAAAATCTGTCTGCTACCGAACAGCCTGGGAAATTACCGGACAAAAAGAATGACTCCCGACTGATTGGTCAGTTTGTTATTACTCAATTACTGATTGGGTTCGGCTCCGGGCTGGTTGTGCCTTACCTGAATTTGTATTTTACCAACCGCTTTTCCGTTTCGCTAAGTGCGATGAGCTTACTTATTTCGCTTGGACAAATTATGACGATCGTCTCCATGCTCATCGGGCCGACGCTTGCCGCCAAAGTCGGAAGTGTCCGAGCTGTAGTCCTATTTCAGGTGTTTTCCCTTCCATTTTTGTTGTTGACCGGTTTCACTAACGTACTTTTCATTGCTTCGGTCAGCTTTTTGTTCAGACAAGCTTTGATGAATGCAGCGAATCCGATTCAATCTGCCATTCTGGTAGACAGAGTTTCCGACAAGCGTCGCGGAATTGCCAATTCCCTGATGCAAACTGCATTTATGATTGGGTGGGCAACGATGGGGCCTGTCCAATCCTACCTCGTAACCACATACGGCACGTACTGGGGATACGCCATTACGTTTAGTATTACGGGCGGTTTATACGTGATTTCCTCGCTGATGTACTATATGATGTTTAAAGAACCCAAACCTTCAGCACGTGTTCGGTTAAACTAATCAAGCTGTAGCAAGTTCGCTTAACATGTCGTAGTCCGTCCATAAATAGTGAACTTTCAGAGGACGTATTTTATCATCAGGAGTGATCACACATGGTTCATACTCTTAATTCAGACTCATACTTACTATCGATACAACCTGATCCAGCAGAAAGACCAAGCGGATGGAACTGATGCTTAAGCTCAGTCCCTCCGCCTTTTTCCGGTTCATTCTTAGTCTCTGCGTCTTGGTACTCGGCGGACTTCTGTTCACAGCCATCCACACCCCGATTCCCTGGCTGCTCGGCCCCATGGTATTTATGCTGCTTGGGTCACAGGTCGTTAAACTGCCGCTCCTGTGGCCTACGTCCATCCGGGATTATGGGATTCTGATTGTCGGTTATTCTATCGGGTTGTCTCTGACAGCAGATGCATTGCAGGGCATTCTCCACCAGCTTCCCATGATGCTGCTCATGACCCTGCTGTTGATTGGATTATGTACGCTAACCGCGTACATCGCATCCAAGCTGACTGATTTTGATTTCCCTTCTCTCCTGGTAGGGAGCATACCCGGCGGGTTGTCCCAAATGGTATCGCTTGCGGAAGAAATGAAGTCCATTAATCTGACGCTGGTCACCTTCCTGCAAGTGACTCGGTTGATCTTGATTGTATTCTGTGTGCCTTTCCTGGTGTTCAGTCCATGGATTGGCGGTGCAGCGGGCGCTGCAGCTGATCCTCAAGCGGCTCAGGCTGCGTCATGGATGAATCTTTTTCCAGAGATCCTTCTCTATGGTCCGCTCTGTGTAGCTGGTGCCTGGGCTGCTCGTAAGCTTCGTTTTCCTACAGCGTTTATGCTTGGGCCAATGATTGTTATGTGTGTCATTCATCTGACTACAACCATGCAAACATCACCCTTGCCTTCCTCCTTGCTGAATATTTCGCAGCTGATGATTGGCAGTCATGTGGGTCTCATGCTCAGGCCTCAGCATCTGCAGCGCAAAACACAAACCATTACCCTCGCTGTGCTCAGCAGTTTTCTCCTCATTGCGGGCTCGCTGGGGTTAAGTTATGTACTCATGCAGCTGTTCTCTCTTTCAGCCGCTACCTCCCTGCTCAGCATGGCGCCAGGTGGAATGGATCAGATGAGTATCATGGCTCATGAAGTCAATGCCAACCTGTCCGTGGTGTCTGGATATCAGCTGTTCCGGATCCTTTTTATTTTCTTCATTGTATCCTCCGTGTTAAAGCTGCTTCTCACACACATGCTGAAGAAAAAAGAAGAGCGTGCTCATTCCTCCAGATCCTGAGGGACAAGCACACCAAAAAAAGAGTATCCCTTGGTTGTTATCCATGGATACTCTTTGGTTTGATTTTACACGTTGAACTTGTTTCGTACAGGGTTCATTCTTCTTAGACACTTATGAGTACATACGATTATACATCCAGCTGACCACACCTACTGCAACCACTGCAGAAGTAATAACAAAAACATAATATCCCGTTTTACTTTTCGATCCAGAAGTTTGCTTATCATAGAAGTCCGAGTTTCGTCGATAGAATCCCATCCACAGTTCAGCGATCATATTCGCTGTCATGACCAGAAATTGTTTGACCAGATGCATTAATCCCATGCTCCTCTCTACTCATATAACTTCCATAATAAGTATAATTACCCTTTTTCAATAAAACAACTTCACGTTAGAATCCGGGTTTCGTTTCTTCTTCCAATCGTTTCAAAATATGAAAAGCCTCCTGATCCGAATCTCCACACATATCGACCGAAGCCTGTAATCCACTGCAAACAGCCGGACGATCCGGATGACCAAAGATGCTGCATCGATTATCGGCTGTCAGTTGTACGCACCGTACACCTGCCGGTTTACCATCTTCCATGCCTGGTATCGGTGAAGAGATGGATATGGCGATACAACATGCGGCACAGCCTGTCCTGCATTCCAAAGTAACTCCCCCTTCCAACAGTTGTATCCTAATACATAGATATCATTCACGATTCACCCAAGTCCAGGTACGTGCCAGTCCTTGGGCAATCCTGCGGTTCATGGCACGATTGACGAAGTATCCCCCATGACTGAGCGGATTCCAGCTCCCAATCAAACCACCTGAGTTAATTTCTATATCTTCCTTGACCGCGGCTTCATAAGCCGGATCGATAGGTCGTAATGGATATCCAAGAATATCGTCCCGATCATAAAAATTAACCCATTCCCCCTCCAGCCCGGGAAAGTACTGCTGTGCAGCCATGGAGGATGGTACCTGAATCGGACTGCTAAAGTCATGATAACGTAGACTCCAGAGTGGCAGCGTCGTTCCAAACGAATAGAAATTGGTTAATGTATCTCCCCGCTCCAATGCAGAGGTTACATCCACGATCGATGGAACGCGGCTCGATGGAAACTGGAGATCATAAAAAAAATTACTGGCAATGACAGCACCCAGGCTATGAGCAATCACGCAGAGCGGAGTTTCGGGACCGTTGCGCTGTGCGAGTACATTCATGGCTCGGTTGAGGGTCCTGTGTACAGCGTCATAATTATGGCCTTGATGCTCAACTGGCTGATAGGCGACAGCATCCGCCAGATAGTGGATCACAAATCTGCGCAGCACCTGATAATTCAACTGCTGAGAGCTTACCAGCTGTTGGAACAGCGCCTCTTCCCTCTCTTCAAAGACATCCGCCCAGAAGACCGGCTCAATGTCCAAATATTTCTCCGCTGCTCCACGCATGACCATCACTTGGTCAAATTCCTTATGCAAACGTGAAATCAATTTATCCGCATAATCATCCTTTTGCATACCCAGTCCATGTATAACCATCACTGCTACACGCGTCATGGCTCTCCTCCTATCGTTCTTCGCACTAGGAACTCTCCTCAGAACCATATGAATAATTCATCCGTAACATGCATACACGCGGTGATCAACGATAGTCTATTTTAAATTTTAGTTATACATAGTGTATCATGACCCCAAAGAAAAACGAACCAGTTCCAGGCTCGCAGACCTGTACTGGTTCGTTTTGAATAGAAGAAAGCAAATATTTTAAAAGCTCAGGTGGGTAATTATCCCTTCAAATGAACGGTTAGTATACCATTGCGATTCGATGAAACGTCACCAGTAGTGACTTCTACCCGATCAACCATATCCTGACCATCCGGAATAATGATTGGTGTAATGAGCGGATGTCCAGCAGCTTCAATGACATTACGATCAAATTCGAGCAGCGTCTGTCCGGCTCTAACATGTTCACCAGCTTCGACGTGCATGTTGAAGCCCTCGCCTTTCAGTGATACCGTGTTGATCCCAACATGGATCAAAATTTGCAAGCCGCTTGCATGTTCCAGAATGACCGCATGTTTGCTCTTGATAACATGTGCAACCTGGGCATCAAACGGGGCAACCACTCGATTGCCTGAAGGTTCAATGGCTACCCCTTCACCCATCTGTTTCTCGGCAAAAGCCGGATCCGGTACCTGGTCCAGCGGAACCGCTGTTCCTGTTAATGGGGCCATGACTTCCAGCGTGTTCACCGGTTCGTCTCCCACTTGTGCATTTGTGCGTGTCCGTTCGGCTGCGGCTGCTTCCTCACCCGAAACCGCTGTATTGCTCGCAGAGACTGCGGTTGTTTTGCTTCCGGTTACTGCTTCAGCGTTAGTGCTGCGATCTTGCTTTCTCAACTTCGCTCTGCCGAAAATCACCGTCAGAACGAATGGAACGATGAGCACAATCGCCATGCCAATGAAGAACACTCCCCATTTGTTCGGGAAGATGGACAGGAATCCGGGAACTCCACCTACACCGATGGAGGTCGCCTGGACATTATTCATGGTCAACAGAACGCCACCAATGGCTGAACCTACCATACCGAAGATAAACGGATAACGATAACGGATGTTTACCCCGAAGATGGCAGGCTCCGTAACACCGAGGAAAGCTGATACGGATGAAGTAGCCGCAAGCCCGCGCATCTTCTGTTCGCGTAGAACCAGCATCATCGCAAGTGCTGCAGAGCCTTGGGCGATATTGGACAGCGCCAGCATCGGCCACAAGAATGTACCTCCCTGACTACCAATCAATTGTACATCGACCGCCAGGAACGTATGGTGCATACCGGTAATAACCAGCAATGCATACAGACCACCATAGATTAGACCTCCAAGGGCCGCATAGGATTCATAAATATAAATCAGGCCAGATGTAATCGCATTCGCAATGGCGAATGTAACGGGACCAATGATGGTAAATGCAAGGAATCCGGTAACAAGTAACGTTATAGGGGCAACGACTAGCAGCTTGACGGAGTCATGCACCCTTTTGTTCAGGAAAATCTCAATTTTGGCCAGCAGGTAAGCTGAAACCAATACCGGCAGAACCTGGCCTTGATAACCAATCTTCTCAATGTGCCAGCCGAAGAGATTCCAGGTCGGCACGGTACCTTCATTTACTGCATTCGCATAGCTGTAAGCACTCAGCAGATCAGGGTGCACCAGGATCAGCCCAAGCACAATCCCCAGCAGCGGGCTTCCGCCGAATCTTTTTACTGCTGCCCATCCAATTAAGGCAGGAAGGAAGGTAAAGGCAGTGCTTGCAATGGTATTAATGATGGACGCCAGGTCCTTCCATGCCGGGTAGACATCAACCAGCGATTGTTCATCAAAAAATATGCCCGGTCCTGTCAAAATATTGTTGATTCCGAGCAGGAGACCTGCCGTAATAATGGCAGGCAGGATCGGAATAAAAATGTCTGACAGCGTTTTGATTGCGCGTTGGATCGGATTTTGCTTTTTGCCGGCAGCTGCCTTCACATCGTCCTTGGACGCACGGTCACCGCCGGTAATCTGGATCATCTCATCGTATACCTTATCGACAAGTCCAGGTCCGATAACAACCTGGAATTGTCCTTGCGATGAAAATTGCCCTTTGACCAGGTCATTCTGATCCAGACCTTCAGTATCCACTTTACTCTCATCATACAAGGCGAACCGGAGTCGTGTGACACAGTGCGTCGCAGCTTCGATGTTTTCTTTTCCACCGACTGCCCGTACGATCTCCTCAACCTGTTTTCTATCGATTGCCATGTTGTCACTTCCTATTTAGATAATGTAATTTAGTCCTGTTGTGGTACAAGCCACATATAAGAAGCGTACGGACTAAGTGAGATCACTTGATCCAGAGCAGGTGCCACGTCTGTGTTGCCAATAAGCAGTTCAGCCATTTTACCGGATACATGATCATTCCAGACCGCTGCTGGGAGTGAGAAGGATACTTCTCTCTCGCTGAAGTTGGACACAACGATCAATGTTGCATTGCCATTTGTCCGGGCATAAGCGAATACTTCGGGATGTGCATCATCCAGGCGCTCATACAGACCGTCTGTCAGTACGGGGATCTGTTTGCGCAGCGCAATGAGCTTGCGATAGTGATAGTAGATCGAATTCGGATCAGCCAATTGTTCAGCTACATTTGTCGAAGGGTAACGTTCATCTACTTTGATCCAAGGTGTACCTGTTGTGAATCCGGCGTTCTTGCTGTCATCCCATTGCATCGGCGTTCGGGAGTTGTCTCGGGAGCGCTCTTTCACGATGGCAAAGGCTTCTTCCGCTGACTTTCCGCGTTCTTCCTGAAGCAAACGATACATATTCGTGGATTCAATGTCACGGAATTCGCTTACGTCATTCCAGACGGGATTCGGCATTCCGATCTCTTCACCTTGATAGACATAAGGCGTACCCTGCATGCCGTGGATGGTTGTTGCCAGCATTTTGGCACTCTCGGCACGGTAGTCCCCATCATCCGCGAAACGGGACAACGCTCTCGGCTGATCATGGTTGTTAAGGAAGAGTGCATTCCAGCCGCCACCTGCCTGCATTCCTGTCTGCCACTCACTGAACAAACGTTTCATCGCTTCAAAATCATAAGGCATCAATTCCCACTTCTGCCCATTCGGGTAATCCACCTTCAGGTGATGGAAATTGAACGTCATTGAAAATTCACGGGAAGCCGGATTCGAGTAGCGGATGCAATGTTCCAGTGTTGTGGAAGACATCTCTCCAACCGTTACCATGTTGTAAGGACCAAATACTTCTTCATACATCTCGGTGATATATTCATGAACACGTGGTCCGTCCGTATAGAACTTACGTCCATCGCCTGGGCCTTCGCTGCCGTCATCATTCGGAAAACGCTGATCCTTGGAGATTAGGTTAATGACGTCCATCCGGAAACCATCTACACCCTTTTCTGCCCAAAACTTGATCATGTCCCTTACCGCCTTGCGAACCTGTTCGTTTTCCCAGTTCAGATCGGCCTGGGTTTTGTCAAACAAAGTCAGGAAGTACTGCCCTGTCTGCTCGTCGTACTGCCAAGCCGGTCCACCGAATTTGGACTGCCAGTTGTTCGGTACGCCGCCGTCCGGAGCCGGATCTTTCCAAATGTAATAATTCCGGTACGGATTATCCTTGGATGAACGCGCTTGCTTGAACCATTCATGTTCCGTGGACGAATGGTTCACCACAATATCAATCATCAGTTTCATATCACGAGCCTTCAGGCCCTTCAATAATTCATCAAAATCTTCCATCGTACCAAAGTCCGGATTAATCTCGTAATAGTCCGCTACGTCGTAACCATTATCATTCTGCGGAGATACATATACCGGCTGCAGCCACACAATATCAATTCCGAGGTGCTGCAAATAATCGAGCTTCTCGGTCAGCCCCCGAATATCCCCGGTACCTGAACCCGTGGTGTCGTTGAAGCTCTTGGGATATACCTGATACACCGTGGAGGTTCTCCACCACGATGAGGAAGTTGTATCGTTTGAACTCATGTTAACGCCTCCAATAAGTTGTATTGCACATGATCAAGATCTCAGTTAACTACATTTCTATATTACATAAGTAAACATGTATATACAAGTTGAAACTGCATTATACCTAGAATATTCCTCTTCTACACATTCCCCATTAATAATCGCTCTGTAACATAAAATTGCAGGTTTGCGTTTGGCAACTCCCTGATACATGTATTGGTGAACGCAAATAAACGTCTGCTTCCACAGTGACTGCACTGCAAAAACAGACGCCTTTATGGTTGGTAGGTTCCCCTTGTAAGGTAGATACGCGTGATTCAAGACTCTGGCCTTTCTAAAGCATTTCGGGCGATACAGCTCTTTTCCCTTGTTCAGACCTACTTACTGACATGGATGATAGCGAGGCCAGTTCTTCACGTTCCAGTTCGGCGGCGCTGATCTCACCCGAAAGAACGGCGCGCATGCGCTTCTGATCCAGCAGGCCTTCCCATTTCGCTACGACGAATGCGGCCACGCAATTGCCCATCAGATTTGTGAAGACACGCATCGTATCCATGAAACGATCTGCTCCGAGCAGCAGCGCTACTGCTGCAACCGGGAACGCATTGAGAGCAGCGGCAGTGGCCGATAATGCAAGAAAGGCAGAACCGGGAACACCAGCCATCCCCTTAGAGCTTAGCATCAGCACAAGAAGAATCGTGATCTCTTGTCCAAGCGTCAGGTCGATGCCTACAGCTTGAGCCAGAAATACAGTTGCAAGGGATAGATAGATTGAAGCACCATCCAGATTGAACGAGTACCCTGTTGGAACAACGAGACCAACAACGGCTCGGTCACAACCGGCTTTCGTCAGCTTATCCATCATACGCGGCATTACCACTTCGGATGAACCTGTTCCAATCGCCAGCATGACTTCAGAACGGGTATATTTTACAAATTGTAAAAAGTTAAGACCGGTGATCCACCAAGCCGCAAGTGCAAGCATCACCAGGAACAACAAGGCCGCTCCATAGCAGGCAATAATAAGCATCCCGAATGAGGAGAGCGTCGAGGCTCCATACGCTCCAACCGTGTAGGCCATGGCACCAAACGCTCCTATTGGAGCAAGTTTCATAATGTATCCAATAATCCGGAACAGAATTCCCAGTATATTCTCAATCAATGTGAGCACATTTTCCTTTGCTTTGTTCTCGGTTGCCGCCAGTGCCACTCCAAACAGACAGGCTACAAGCAGTACTTGCAACAATGCATTTTGTGCGAAAGCATCCACAACACTGGTCGGAATGATGTTCATGATAAAATCAACCACATGCGGCAGCTCGGATCCGTTCGTTTTGGCTTCAATGCCGCTCGCATCAAGTGTTGAAGGATCAACATTCATGCTTGCTCCGGGACGGAGCAGGTTGGCTGTACCGAGACCAAGGACGAGAGCAATGGTCGTTGCAATTTCAAACCATATAATCGCTTTGAGTCCAATTCGCCCGACCGACTTCAAATCACCAATTTTAGCAATACCTGTAACGATCACCATGAAAATAAGAGGTGCAATAATCATTTTAATTAATTTGATGAAGCCTGTTCCAAGCGGTTGCAGTAAACTGCCCAAATCAGGCCACAAAATACCTACACCTATCCCGATGATCACCGCCACAATAATTTGGAAAAACAATGATTTCATAAATGACATGAACGTTCCCCCTATTTTCCGTTCCATTCAGAACGTTGTTTACGTGTAGTTTTTTATAACATCCCCAACCAGCCTGCAACAATGAAAATTCAATATTTTTGTGATATGTACCAACTTCAAGCCCACTTTTTGAACCTGAAACCGAAAAAAAGCGAATATCACGTCAGTTATCATAACGTGATATTCGCCTTTGGCCGTATATTTAAATTTCATAAAATAGTGTTCATGTACAAAAAACAATTACGGAATGGGACAATACGTGCTAACCATAATAATCATTCCATTCAATTAAAGCGTGATGGATTCGCCTGGTGCAAGGACCTGACCTTTCAGTCCTTTGGCAGCAAGTTGCTGTACAAAGTTCTCAGAATCCTGACGGATCAACGGGAATGTATCATAGTGCACAGGAATGGTCAGTTCTGCATTAAACCACTCCGCAGCTTGCAGTGCGTCTTCTGGGCCCATTGTGAAATGCCCGCCAATCGGCAGAAAAGCGACGTCGATCTGATGACGGTCACCAATCATTTTCATATCGCTGAACAAGCTTGTATCTCCGGCATGCAGAATGGTTTTACCACCTATTTTAATGATGAATCCTGCAGGCATTCCTGCATACATGATTCGCTGTTCCTCTTCAAGCACAATCCCCGAAGAATGGAACGCCTGAATCATTTTGGCCTGAGCAAAATCCAGATCTACTGTTCCGCCCATATTCATGCCAATGGTGTCCAGCCCTTTCCAGGACATGTATGTAGCCAGCTCCACGATGGCGACGACCTTGGCATTATTTGCCTTGGCAATCGGTTCGGCGTCGAGAATATGATCCATATGTGCATGCGTCAGCAAAACGGCATCGGTTTTGATGTCTTCCGGCTTCGTCACGGCCAGTTCATTGCCACGCAGGAACGGATCGATAATTAAAGACTTCTCCTCCGTACCCAATTGTACGCTGGAGTGTCCATGGTACGTTATTTTCAACATCTTAAGTCCTCCTGACGATTGGATGTGAGCAGCCTCATTTCTCAAGTTCCGCTGCGTTCACATCCATCTTAATTGCATTTACCTACTTTATTATAAATCATACCGTTTGCGGGAAGCAAAATGTCGCCTTCAGGATTGCAAACGGTAGACTCTGGCTTCATACGGTTGCAGCAGAATGGTACCTTCATCCGTTGAATACCGTCTTTTCACATTGCTGATGACCAGCTTCGCACGTTCCTCTGTCCAGCCTTCTGGCCATTGCATCTCCGGTTCATGCCCTCGAAAATTAAGAATGATAAGCATCTTCTCGTCATCCAGCGTACGTGTGTAGGCATAGATGTCCGGATCATCTGGCAAGAGCAGTTCATACTCACCGTAGATCAGCACTTTGCTCTTCTTCCGGAGGGCAATCAGCTTGCGATAATAATGCAATACGGATCCCGGATCGTTTTCAGCAGAAGCCACATTGATCTCTGTGTAGTTATCGTTGACCTGAATCCATGGCTCGCCTTCCGTAAACCCTGCATGCTTCGTGTCATCCCATTGCATGGGTGTACGTGCGTTATCCCTGCTTTTCAGCCAGATCGCCTTCATAATGTCATTTTTGTCCCGCCCTTGGGCGATATAATGCCTGTAATAATTCATCGTTTCAATGTCTCGATACTGCTCGATATTCGGAAATGCAACATTCGTCATGCCGATCTCCTCACCCTGATAGATGTAAGGCGTTCCTTCAAGGGTAAGCATCCAGGTAGCCAGCATCTGAGCAGACCGAACCCTGTAACGGCCATCGTCGCCGAAACGGGAAACCGGACGCGGCTGATCATGATTGCCCATATAGTTGGCATTCCAGCCTCTACCGTGCAGGACTGTCTGCCAGCGGCTCATGATTTCTTTCAGTTCGGTCAGCTTCCACTCCTTGTAATTCCACTTCCCTATCCCGGAAGATTTGGCGTCTACAAACATATGCTCAAACTGAAACACCATGTTCAGCTCGTTGCGATCTGTTCCCACGTAAGCAAGGGCCTGCTCCGGGCCAAGACCTGATGTTTCTCCGACGGTCATGGGACCATACGGCTTCAGAATCATGTCGTTTAGCTTGTTCAATATGGAATGGACTTGTTCCAGGTTGGAGAACAGCTGGTATGCTGGGACAACCGGCAGATTGTCAGGATTGTGTGCACTGGGCAGTCCTTCAGCCTTGGCAATATGGGCTACCGCATCAAAACGGAACCCGTCCACCCCTTTTTGCAGCCACCAATGCACCATTTCGTACATCTCCTCGGCCATTTGTGCATTGTTCCAATTTAGGTCAGGCTGATGCTCAGAGTACAAATGCAGATAGTATTCGTTCGTTTCGGGATCATGCTTCCACACCGACCCGCCGAAATAGGATTCCCAGTTATTCGGTACTTGACCGTTCTTACCTGATCGCCATATGTAATAATCCCGTTTGGGATTGATCTTGGAGGAGCGGGATTCAGCAAACCAAGCATGCTCATCCGATGTGTGATTCAGTACCAGATCCATCATGATTTTAAGTCCTCTGCTGTGAGCCGCTGCAAGCAACCGGTCAAAATCCTCCATCGTACCGAATTTGCGCATAATGGCATAGTAATCACTGATATCATAACCGTTATCATGTCCGGGAGATTCATAAATGGGACAGATCCAGATGACGTCGATCCCCAGATCCGTCAAATAATCAAGCTTTTCATAAATGCCCCGCAAGTCACCGTGACCATCACCATCCGAATCCTTGAAACTGATGGGATAGATCTGATATACAACACTCTCTTTCCACCACACGATGTGGATCACCCCGTTTCCGCTCTTCACTAATTTTTGTCCGCACATTCGCATTATTCCGATATCTGTCATGAACATAGGTCATTTAGGTACAGAACAACCCGTTAATATGTTTTATCCGAAATGCCGACTGTATAAACACAAACGTGTCCCGAAGCACACAAAAAAAGACCAAAATGAATCCCGCCTGAGTGGCAGATTTCTATTCCGATCTCCTTGTCGATATGAATTGTATGAACAGACGAAATGCAATATAACCGATCCAGGCACCAAGGGTATTGAGGATGATGTCATCTACGTCAAACGAACCCACACTCAAAACCAGCTGCGCCAATTCAACGGCAAGCAGCAGCCAAATAACGGTCCATGTAAATTTCAACCCCGTTCGGCATGAACGGAACAACCAGGGAATCCATATGCCCAGTGGAATAAACAATACAATATTACCGAACAGATTTTTCACCCAAGCCTCCGTACTGTATCTTTCCCTCTCTAGTAACAAGGGTCCGATTGTCTCGAGCGGAACAAGATTGTATTGATAACGCTCCCCTGTGACCCTTCCATGGATAAATAACAAATTCCCCATAATCCATAGGTAGGCTATTGCAAAAACGGCAACCAGGAGCACGACCCAGGGCTTGTATATTCCCCTACCTTTTTGCATGACTGTATTCCTCCGGGAATGATAACCGCAGCGCGGCTCCCTTATTTTACCGGAATATAGATCTTCATGTCCAACTGCTCAGGGGTCGATTTCCACACATCGGTTATCTCAAAATCAGGACCTTCCCTGCGTTCATAATTGGATTGGGGCAGCCAGCTGCCATAAATCATCTTGCGGATATCCTGTCCGGAACCATCCACGGTGAATTCGGCGTACAATCCACCCGGGATCTCAAATGCTGTATAGCCTGGTTGAAGCAGTGCCTTGTCAGATGAAGTTTCCTCACCAACAAGAAATGTGAATGCACCATCATCCTCAAATTGACAGGCAACGCCATAGGCCAAATCAGGACGTGCTCGTTCAGGGATATTCATAAATTTCTGTTCTGCACCAAAATCATGATAGAATCCCGGAATTTCGTTATAGTGCTGGTCGTTATTCAAATTCGTGTGGTACGCGTAACCTATGATTTGGATGGCCTGCATGGTTACAAGGCGTGGTTTGTTCATGATAAACTCTCCTCCCAGCCGGGTACGATAGTCATTAAAGTCAATACTCTGCTGAATCTTGGCAGAAGCGGGCAGCTCATTCAGCTTGCGAAAGCGGGCTGGTGTCGTCCCCCAATGGGCAGTGAATGCCCTGGTGAAAGCTTCCTGCGAATGATATCCCCACTTCAAGGCTACATGGAGGATGCCCTCTGCCGAGTCCAGCAATTGCCGAGCTGCTTCTGTCAGTCTGCGCTTGCGCACATATTCAAGTACGGTAAACCCGGTGATCGCCTGGAATAAACGCTGAAAATGAAACGCGGAAAAACCCGCTGCTGCCGCTGCCTCCCTCATGTTAAATTCATCTTGCAAATGCTCTTCAAGATATCCGATAGCCCGTTGTATTTGCGAGTAATGATCCATAACGAGTAATTTCCCTTTCTTCATAGAAATGGAGATGATTTCCGTCTCCTTGAGTTGATTATCACTTAACGGAGGTTTATTTTTTTGATATTGCGTGCGGTATTAACTCTTTTCCAATAAAAATAACACAACAAAGTCCCCTTTCATCAAGGGGACTTCATCTTCTAACTTATTTACCTCAGCCTTTCCAGTGTCCCGAAACCGGATGAATGCCCCAGATATCGGTAGCATATTCGCTAATGGTACGGTCACTGGAGAAGATACCGGATTGAGCCGTATTCAGAATCGCTTTATGTGACCAGCCGGGCACATCACGATAAGCCTTATCAATGGCCGCGTGGGCATCGGCATAGGCAGCAAAGTCACGCAGTACAAAATACTCATCTCCATGTGCCAGCAATGAATCATAGATATCCCAGAATTCGCCTTCCCGACAACAGAACGGTCCTGGATGAACCAGCTGTTCCACCACTTCGCGAATGCGCTCATCCTGCTGCACAATTTCGTTAGGACGATAGTTGCCTGAACGATAATAATCCATCACTTCATCCGCTCGCAGACCGAAGATAAACATATTCTCTTCTCCAACCTGCTCTGCCATCTCCACATTAGCCCCATCCATCGTACCAATGGTTAATGCGCCGTTCATCATAAACTTCATATTGCCCGTACCCGAAGCTTCCTTCCCTGCAGTGGAGATCTGTTCACTGACGTCTGCGGCCGGGATGATTTTTTCTGCCAGAGAGACGGAATAATTTTCGAGGAAAAATACCTTCAGCCGGTCATTTACCGCCTTATCCTTGTTCACGGTATCCGCAACGGTGTTGATCAGCTTGATGATTTTTTTCGCAAAATAATAACTCGGTGCAGCCTTCGCTCCAAAGATGAAGGTACGTGGAACGATATCGAATGACGAGTCATTTTTAAGACGGTTATACAGGTGCATGACGTGTAAAATGTTGAGAAGCTGGCGCTTGTAGCCATGCAGCCTTTTCACCTGTACATCAAAAATGGAATCCGGATTAACTGCCGTTCCGGTATGATCCAGAATGTATGCCGCGAGCCGTTCCTTATTTTCGTGTTTGATGGACCTGAACTGCTGCTGGAATGAAGCGTCGCCAGCAAATTCGGCGAGTTCATTCAATCTGCCTGGCTCTGTGATCCATTCACTACCGATCGTATCGGTAATCAGACTGGACAGTTTGGGATTTGCATGCATTAACCAGCGACGATGCGTTATCCCGTTCGTTTTGTTGTTAAAACGCTCCGGATACAAGGCATAGAACGGCGCCATCTCCCGCTCCTTCAGGATTTCGGTATGCAATGCAGCGACACCATTAATGCTGTGACTGCCGACAATCGCCAGATGTGCCATGCGAACCTGATCGTTCGCAATGATAGCCAAATGCTGAATCCGCTCCTGTTCTCCTGGATAACGATCCAGAAGCATGCCGCAGAATCGCTTGTTAATCTCTTCAATGATCATATAAATACGTGGCAGCAGCTTGCTGATCATGGACACCGGCCATTTCTCCAGCGCCTCACTAAGCGTTGTATGATTGGTATACGAGACGGTGCGCGTTGTAATATCCCATGCTTCATCCCAACCATAACCTTTCACATCAATGAGAATCCGCATCAGTTCCGGAATGACCAGCGTTGGGTGGGTATCATTGATGTGGAATGCCACCTTGTCTGGTAACCGGTCATATGATAGTTCCAGCTTGTTAAATGTACGCAATGCACTCTGCACGCCAGCAGAGCACATGAAGTATTGCTGTTTCAAACGAAGCAGCTTGCCCTCGTACTGGGAATCGTCGGGGTATAGAAACTCGGAGATCGATTCCACGGACCGGCTGTAATCCAGGTAACCGTAATAGTTCGAAGGGGTATCCATCGAGGTTTCCCTCTTCGGCTCTGCACTCCACAGGCGAAGTGTGTTCACATGCGGCTGACCGTATCCAAGAACCGGAGTATCGTAGGGTACCGCAACGACGGATTCCGCATCCTTGGTGACAAAATGATAATGTCCGTCCTGCTCATAGGCCTCTACCCGGCCCCAGAACTGAACCTCGACCTTTTTGTCCGGGCGTCTAACTTCCCATTCATTGCCCTTATCGAGCCAGTTGTCCGGAAGTTCGACCTGATTGCCACCGATGATTTTTTGCTCAAACAATCCGTATTTATACCGGATACCACAGCCATGGCCAGCATAGCCGAGGGATGCGAGCGAGTCCAGAAAGCACGCCGCCAAACGGCCCAATCCGCCATTCCCCAGCCCGGCATCCGATTCCTGTTCCTCAATGTCCTCCAACGAGAAGCCCAGCTCGGCGAGACTGTCGCGTACGAGTTCCAGTTCGTTCACGTTCAACAAATTGTTGCCCAGCAGACGTCCAATCAGGAATTCCAGCGAGAAGTAATATACCTGTTTATCCTGGCGCTGCTTGAATCCCTGATTCGACGCTGCCCAGTCCTGACCCGCATACTCGCGAATCATGCTGCCCAGTACGTGATAGACGTCTTCGTTCGTGGCTTCTTCAAGTGGTTTGCCCAATTTGCTGACCAGATTCCGTCCAAAAATACTCTTGAATGTTTCTTTGTTGTCAAACAAAAGCAGGTTCCTCCCGGTGAAATTCTGTATATTGTGAAAAAATAATGATTACACTGGCCACTACGCTGGCAGAACAACCTTCCGATCACTGTTACCCCCGGATTTCTATGATCTAGTTTCTCAAGTGTAGAAATCCGGGGATAAAGGTGAACGCTACGCTTCTCCAGGTTTTTTCTGCCCTCTTCGTTCACGTGCAATTTTCATTTCACCAAATATACAGAATTTATATTTTATTTATAGATGATATCGGTTAACAGCACGTATTAGATAATAGTACTCTTCGCCAAGATATACGGGTTCGACGGGTCCCCGATGAGCGTCTGTCCACCAGTCAGTTTCACGTCTTTGTCCAGAATGACATTCTCCAGTACCGCATCTTCACCGATGTAACATTTCTGCATGATAATTGAGCCTTTAATTCTGGCTCCCTTCGCTACCTGCACACCCCTGAACAAAATGCTGTTCTCCACTTCTCCGCCGACAATACATCCATTGGCAAGCAGGGAATGTTTGACCTCGGCCGAGTCGAGGTATTTCGCAGGTGCCTCGTATTTAATCTTGGTCTGCACGGGTTCTTCTCTGAAAAGTTGTTCATAAAGCCCCGTATTCAGCAGCTCCATACTGTTGCGATAATAACTGTCAATGGAATTAATCACGGCATGGTAGCCTTCATAAGCATATGCGGCAATATTTAAACCATCCGGATTTTTCTGAATAACATCACGGAAGAAATGGCTCTCGCCATGATCAATGCAGCGCTGAACCTGACGCAGGAACAACTCCTTTTTCATGATGAAAATTTCTGTATATATATTCGGGTGATCGGCGCTTTGGTGAATGTCCACCACATTACCGTTCCCGTCATGTTCAACTTTGACACAGGCATCGTGCTCAGGCAGCAGTTGGTCTACTCTTTTGCAAATCAGCGTCACGTCTGCTCCCTTATTCACATGATATTGATAGGCATCCTGCAGATCTACTTTGGTCACATGCCGACTGCCGGCATGAACCACATATTCACCCGAACCGCGGTGAAAGAAATCTAGATTGTTGTGAAAATGCTGCAAATCCCCCTGTGACGTGTCCGTTGGATCATTCCAGTCCGGCGGCAAGATGAACATGCCCCCATGCTTGCGATCCAGATCCCAGGGTTTGCCGTCACTCAGGTGATCCATTAACGAACGGTACTTGCGGCGGACAAATACCCCAATACTCTCTATGCCCGCATTCATCATATTGGATAATACAAAGTCGATTAGACGGTAACGCCCGGCGTAAGGAACCGCGGCTCCGCAGCGAAAGTACGTCAATTCCTTCAATTCCTCAAGTTCATGATCAAGGTTAATAACACCGATTAATGGTTTCATCGCATGCACCGTCCTTTGAGCTCAGATTAGACTTTAGTTGTCATTCCCTGTTGAAGCTGACGTTCCAATTCTTCATGGTCCACAAGCAATACGTCACTTTCATCCTCAGGCGCAGGGGATAGGTAGGTTCCATCCGGAATGACCAGGCCTTCCGCAATGATCACTCTGTGAATGTGCACATTCTTCCCGATCTTCACCCGTGGCATGACCACAGAATCTATGACGGAACTGTGCTCTCCAACCTCAACCCCGTAGAACAGTATGGAGTGGTTAACCTCTCCATGTACGATGCTGCCTTCACTTATAATGCAATTTCGCACCTTCGCCGCAGGTGAAATATACTGTGCAGGCTGATTCGGATTACGGGTGTAAATGCGCCAATTGGGATCATTCAGGTTGAGCGGTGTTTCCTCATCCAGCAGATCCATGTTGGACTCCCACAGACTGCGGATGGTTCCTACGTCTTTCCAATAGCCTTCAAACGGATACGCGTATAAGGATTTTTCATTTTCAAGCAATAAGGGAATGATGTCTTTGCCAAAGTCGTATGAGGTGGATGCCTCTTGTTCGTCCTGAATCAGGAAACGCTTCAGTACATCCCACTTGAAGAGATAAATACCCATGGAAGCAAGTGTGCTTTTGGGTTCTGGAGGCTTTTCTTCGAATTCGTAGATGCGGTAATCATCGTGGGTGTTAAGCAGCCCGAATCGGCTGGCTTCTTCGAGCGGAACGTCAATGACCGATATGGTGCAATCCGCGTCCTTTTCCTTGTGATACCTGAGCATTTTTTCATAATCCATTTTGTAAATGTGGTCCCCTGAAAGAATGAGTACATGCTCTGGATCGAATTGTTCAATGAAATTCAGGTTCCGGTAAATCGCATCGGCTGTGCCTCGGTACCAGTTACTCCCGTCTTCACGCTCATGCGGTGGAAGAACGTATACCCCGCCATTTTTGCGGTCCAGATCCCAATCGCTGCCGATGCCGATGTATGAGTGCAGTACGAGAGGTTCGTATTGTGTCAGTACACCAACGGTGTCGATGCCTGAATTGGAGCAGTTGCTTAGAGGAAAATCAATAATCCGGTATGTCCCGCCAAAATATACAGCAGGCTTCGCCAGTGATTTGGTCAACCCTTTTAACCTTTTGCCTTGCCCACCTGCGAGCAGCATCGCTACAACTTCTTTTTTTGCCATCATTACAGCCTCCTCCACGCGCATTCTTTCTGGTACATTTCAGAGCCCATAATCCAATATTCTGTTTGTTTGGACGCCGTTGTCATGATTAGGAGCACGCTGTACAGACAAACCATATCCTTTGATATCGCAATCTCGCCCGAGACTGTAGCGGAACGTCATTCATTGTGATGTCTGAGTAGGATGATCATTACAGAGTAGCCTTGACTTGCCGTGCAGAGGTGATTGGTGGAATTGAAATTAAGATGTACCCCGTGAGAAATGCAATCCATTATCCCTAATTAACATTAAACACGAAACCGGCTGAGGAATCTTGCTGGGAAACGTAAGACAAAAGTTCAGGCTGTCATCACTCCTTTTTGATGCTGCAGTGATTAGATTATTGTATTCGCTGTAGGGATTCAAAATCCTTTTGCTTTTGTACGATTGATTAAAATGGAAAAATAAGTAACTTTCCACCTTGGGGCATGACAAAAAGCCAGGACTGTACCCGGCTCTTCGCCTGCTCATTTATCGTTTGTGAAAAAAATACTGTTCCTCGTGTTGATACTCGTATCTATATAATTTTGCGGAAAAGCTCCATCACTTCTTCTCTCGAAGGCTGATATGGATTGCCGGGGGCACAGGCATCTTTCATCGCATTATCTGCAAGCAGCTCAAGATCGGGATCCGTTACGCCCAGTTCGGACAATTTCTCGGGAATACCCACTTCCCTGGAGAGCTGGCGAATAGCGTCAATGACATACATGGAGCACTCTTCATCACTCTTATCCTTCACATTCATGCCGATGGCTTTGGCGATATGCCGGAATTTGCCGGGAACATGCTTCGCATTCATCTCCTCCACATAAGGGAGCAGCATGGCGTTACATACGCCGTGCGGCAGATCGTACACCCCTCCAAGTTGATGTGCCATGGCATGCACATAACCGAGACCCGCATTATTAAAAGCCATTCCTCCCAGGAAGCAGGCATAGGTCATGTGCTCCCTGGCTTCAAGGTCGCTCCCGTCTCTGACCGCTCGCGGCAAATATTCAAAGATCAGTTCAACCGCTGCTGCAGCGGTCGCACTGGTCACTGTGAATCCGCCAGGCGTCACCATCGCTTCCACTGCATGGGTCAGAGCATCCATGCCTGTTGCGGCTGTCAGACTGGCTGGTTTGCTGAGCATCAATTCCGGATCGTTCACTGACAGAGAGACCAGACTGTTTCGATCCACCATTACCATTTTTACCTTGCGTTCCTCATCCGTAATCACGTAATTAATGGTCACCTCACTCGATGTACCGGCAGTTGTATTGATCGCTACAAGCGGTACAGACTTATGATGCGATTGATGCAATCCTTCGTAGTCCCGAATATGTCCACCATTGGTAGCGACAATGCCGATGGCTTTCGCTGCGTCCTGAGGCGAACCTCCGCCGATCGATATAATGGCATCACAGTCATGTTCCTGATACACTTGGAGACCTTTATGCACATTTTGACACGTAGGATTGGGCTGTACGTCATCATATACCACGTAGTCTAGCCCTGATTTTCTTAATATAGACAGTACTTGCTCAGCTACACCGGAAGAGATCAGCTGCCGATCGCTGACAACCAGTGCTTTACGAATATCCATGTCCTGAATCATCTTGCCTGCTTCCTGTAAACATCCTCTGCCCATCAAGTTCACGGGCGGAACATAATAAGCATGTGTTGCCATCTGAACCAGCCTCCTGTAACCCCTGATTTACTGTCTTCATTGTACCTGAATCCGTTTTCAGATATAGTGAAATAAATCACATTCAGTGCAGAAATGTTACACTTCCCTTTTCTACAGATGCCGAGTCTCCTCTCCATCTTTATTTTACAAGGTTAGCTGCGTACAAAAAAAGGCCTGAAACCAGAGGTTTCAAAGCCGCTTTTTATGAATGTTGTCATCCTGTCATTTACCATCAACATGGTGTGAAACGATTAGTATCTGTTATCTTTTCGCAGAAAACCTGCTTACAGCGCTTTATCGTCTACCCCATCCAGCCATGCTTCAATATCACCGATTACAGAAGAGACACAGCCATCCTCAAACGGAGAATTCAGACCAGCCAGTTCAACCAATCCTGTGAAGGAGAGGCTTCCTCCCGCTTTGCACAGGGTCAGATAGTCGGCCCATGCAGACTTCATATCCTCGTTACTGCGTTTCCAGAACTGGAAGGCACAGATCTGAGCCAGCGTGTAGTCGATATAATAGAACGGCGAGGAGAAAATGTGCCCCTGCTTGTGCCAGAATCCACCTTGCTCCAGATAGGCATTATCCTTGTAGTTGATGTGTGGCAGGTACGTTTTCTCAATGTTGCGCCATGCCTGTTTGCGCTCAGTCGGTGTTGCATCCGGGTTGGCATAGACGAAGTGCTGGAATTCATCCACGGCAACGCCGTAAGGAATAAAGAGCAAACCGGAGGACAGGTGATCAAACTTGTATTTGTCCGTATCTTCCTTGAAGAACAATTCCATCCACGGCCATGTGAAAAATTCCATGCTCATGGAATGAATCTCTGCCGACTCGTACGTCGGCCAGTTGTATTCCGGCACCTCAAAGTGACGGCTCTCATACACCTGGAACGCGTGTCCGGCTTCGTGTGTCAGGACATCGATATCTCCGGAAGTACCGTTAAAGTTCGAGAAAATAAACGGTACTTTATAATCATTCAGGAAGGTGCAGTAACCACCGCCCTGCTTGCCTTTTTTACTAACCAAATCCATCAGTTCGTTCTCCGTCATCATCTGGAAGAACGTATCCGTCTCAGGGGACAGCTCAGCGTACATTTTTTTACCATTCTCAATAATCCAGTCCGGATCCCCTTTAGGAGTCGGGTTACCTGTCTTGAAGCTGAAGCCCTGGTCATAAAAATAGAGCGTATCTACATCGATCCGGCTGCGCTGACGCTCTCTGAGCTTCGTAGCCACAGGCACAATATAATCACGAACCTGCGCTCTGAAATTGGCAACCATCTCCGCGTTATAATCAGTACGATTCATGCGATCATAACCAAGTTCCACATAGGATGGATATCCTAATTTTTTGGCAATTTGCGTGCGTACTTTTACAAGCTCATCGTAAATGCGGTCAAATTCCGCTTCGTGCTCAGCCATGAATGTATATCTTGCTTCGGAAGCGCGTTCCCGCATGGAACGATCTGTAGAGAGTTCAAACGGATGCAGCTGTGGCAGGGTACGTTCTTCGCCTTCAAACGGAATTTTTGCAGAAGCAATCAATTGATTATATTCTGTGGACAGCTTGTTCTCTTTTTGAAGATCCTCGATAATTTCCGGGCTGAAGGTTTTCAGGGACTGTTCTGCCAGCTGGAACAGCTGAGTTCCCCATTTTTGCTCCAGTTCCGCACGGAATTTCGAATTCACCAGTGCCCGGTAATAATCGGTGATGTACTCTTGAATGATCGGGGAGCTTTCATCCAGAAATTCGTTTTCTGCTTTGTAGAACGTATCATTCGTGTCAATCGAATGACGGATATAGACCAGCTGCGCCATAGTCTCAAAATCACTGCGCAATGCGTTAATCTGATCCATAAATCCGCTCTGCTCATCCACCGTAGCCGCAGCTTCGAAACCTTTCAACAGCTCACGGAAAGAAGTTTTGATTTTTTCCAGATCGGGACGTGTATACGTATATTCACTAAATTTCATTTATGTACACCCTTTCCTGTTAGGCATTTCGGGAAATATCCCGAGTTGGACTAATCCCTATTATACAAAAGAGCAGCCTAAAAATCCCATCTTTACGAAAAATATTTGTCCATCGGTCAAATTGTGCGACACCTTTCGTTATATAGATTACGCGCTTATGTAAGGTACAAACTGATATGTAAGTGATGTATTGTACAGAACATCAGGATAACATCTTGCCAAAACAAATAAACCTGCCTCGCAAACGCGCGAAGCAAGCTTATGGCTTGTCTCATGTCCATGTCATCCATGTCTTTTATGGTTTAGCTATTGTCTTTGTCAAGAATCTGAAAGAACCAGCCCATTCCGATCATTCCCACAACCATTACTGCAATTAGAATAATGATGTATGTCATGAATGTACCCCTCCCTGCATCCGATTGATCAACATACTACTTACAGTTTACACGGTGAAACGCCTTTTGAATTGTCCCAACATTGACAAAAATACGACATCTTTAATTTTAACATAAACTAGTATTGCACAACGATTCGATCTGCATCCCATTCGTCATATCGAAATGGTGATCAAGTCAGGATGACTTACCAGAAGTTTCATCTGACATATTTCCGGTGTATACTATAAATCTATTAATTAAGTAATGGTTTGAATGCAGCTTATTGCATGGACTTATGCAAATCGCTTACGTAGAAAGGTTGAAATCAATGTCGTCGACTCGTATTCCCTTACGCCATCTATTTCTTACATTTATGCTTGGCCTCATGCTGATCATTCTATCCGCTTGTGCCGATGGAGAAGCCCATCTGACCGTCAATATGGATGGTTCAACCGACCTGGATATCCATCTCGGTGTAACCGAATCCGCGCTCGGTAAGATTGGACAGGACAATCTGATGCCCCTGCTCGAAGAAGCCCTGAAGAAAAACAACTTTCAGGCCGAGGTCGTAGACGAAGGAGAACGGAAGCAGCTCTCGGCAACAACCCACTATGAGAAAAGCAATACCGCCGCTAGTTTCGATCTGTCCAAGCTTCCAAAAGGCATCCAGGTCGAGCAGTCCACGGAGCCAGGCTTCTTCACTTCCAGATTCCATGTTACTGCCACCGCTGACCTGATGGAATCCATGCCGGATGGAGAGATTAAGGATCAGATCAACAAGGTGCCAAGCTTTCTTAAGAACCTGCTGCTCAAAGATGTGAACTTCGACTTTAAACTGAGTTTGCCAATCAAAGCGCAAGATTCCAACGCGGACCTGGTTGAAGATCAGGGGAAGACACTGACCTGGCACATTTCTCCCCTCAATTCGAATACACTGGACTTGACGGTACAGGTACCAAACATTCGTAACATTATTATTACCGCAGTCATCGCTTTAATTGCCGTCGCTGCACTGCTTATCTGGTTTTTTGTTCGTCGCAGACGGACAAGACGCCGCCGCAAGGGATAACTTCACCCGTTTAATGTGAATACTGGAGTATAATTGGATGTTTGACTTGCCAAACCGTGTTATGGATAGTAGAATACATCCGTACTGTGTGAACGGTTAAATTCATTATGGCATAGCTAAAGAGGTGACAGGTTTCATGAATATCCGGGAATGCCCACTGCCTGGTATCGGAGTTAAGTACCAGTTTGATACAAAAAGCGGCAACCAACTGGTTATTATTAAACACGAAGATGGACGCCGCGAATTGTTCTCTGTTGATCCAAGTGATCACGAAGAACTTACATTGATTGCGGAACTGGAAGATGATGAATGCGTAACCCTCTCCGGGTTGATCGGAGGATGGTCCTGATCCTGTTTGGTCATGGACTTTGGTTGTAGACCTCAAAAAACCTGCCCCTTTAATTGGGAGCAGGTTTTTTGAGGTTTCATCTTACTCTTTCATGTATCCAGCATTTACCGATGAGCCCGGATATAAGGTACCCAGGTGCGCAGAACACGGGTAATTTCGGATGAGCTGAACGGCTTGCTAATAAAATCCTGCATTCCGCAATCCAGGCATGCTTCACGATCACTCTCACCCGCAAATGCCGTTATTGCAGCGATGACCGGAATCTCGGGATGGCTTTGTCTTATTTTGCAGGTGGCTTCAATCCCGTCCATGATGGGCATTTTGATATCCATGAAGACGATATCGTAAGATTCCCTTTCGAGTGCGCGTACCGCTTCCTCTCCGTTCTCAACGATATCACAGACGCCGCCCAGCTTACGCAGCAGCTCCTCCATAAGATGGCTGTTCACCGCCTGATCCTCCGCAATCAGGATGCGAATATTTGCTGCGAGCAGGGATTGATCATCTTCAACCCAAGTATGGTCTGAAGCTTCCATTCCCTCACCAGACTCGTCCTGCCATTTCTCAAGCAGCAGGGTAAAATGAAACTCGGCTCCCTTGCCCATTTCACTATGCACCCCAATCGCACCATCCATTAATTCAACCAGCTTCTTGCTGATCGCAAGTCCAAGACCGGTACCACCATATTTGCGGTTAATGGCCGGGTCAAGCTGGGAGAAGGACTGGAACAATTGATGCTGTTTGTCCATGGCGATGCCGATTCCCGTATCCTTTACGACAAAAGAGAGCTGGAGTTTGTTCGGATCACCATCTTCGGGGACATTCACACTCACACGAATTTGAATGCTGCCTTTCTCCGTAAATTTAACCGCGTTGCCCACAAGATTGATTAGAATCTGACGAATTCGGGTTTCGTCCCCTCTGACACGCTCAGGGACCTGGTCAGACATCTCACAATACAATTCTATATTTTTCTCCGCTGCTTTCAGGGCAAACAGTTCAACCACACTCGCCAGCATGTCCTGGATATCCACCGCGTCGCGTGACAGATCCATCTTACCAGCCTCAATTTTACTGAAATCAAGTATCTCGTTGAGAATGTGAAGCAGTGACTCCCCACTATCGATGATGATCTCAGCGAATCCGGATTGCTCTTCATCAAGCTCTGTTTCTTTTAAAAGATGGGCCATGCCCATAATCCCATTCAGCGGAGTGCGCAGCTCATGGCTCATAATCGCGAGAAATTCGGATTTGGCACGGTCCGCCTGTTCAGCCAGCTCCTTGGCACGAATGATATCATTCACCGAAGTCATATCCCGGAACACCAGCACTCCTCCGCGGGTATTTCCTTGATCCATAATCGGTTTGAGCTGAAATTCCGCGAGGAAGCTTGAACCATCCTGCCTCCAGAAAACAGATTCCGATCTAGGCAGACTGCGACCTTCCCGTACTGCCTTTACAATCGGTGATTCATTGACCGGGTAAGGGATTGCTTCGTTTTGCATCTGCAGAATAATCTGCTCGAAATGTACCCCATTCATCTCGGTTGGACAGAAACCCATCATCTCAGCTGCAGCCGGGTTGGCAAATATCAATGTTCCGTTTGGATCAAGTCCAATCACACCTTCAGACATCGCATTCAGAATCAGGGCACGTTCGTAGCTTAGATTCTCGATTTCTTCTACATATCTCTTGGACTCCGTGATATCACTTGTAATGCCGTACACACCGACAACTCGATCCTCAAGAATAATAGGAACGTTGATCACTCTGGTTTCAATTCGGCGTCCGTCCTGGTGAATGAGCCCGATCTCATAACTCTGAGCTTCACCTTTGACGGATTCTTCAAAATGGTATCGGGTCTTGGCCAGATCCACGGGATCTATGAGATGATCAAAAGATTGGCTGAGCAGCTCAGCCTTGGAATGTCCCGTCAGGTGCTCTTGACTGACATTCGCCTTCAGCAAATTCCCATCCAAATCAAGCGAAGCCACGCCTAACGGGTTACAGTCAAAGAGTGATTGATACTCCTGTAGACTCTGCTCCTGCTTTTTGCTCGCCGTAATATCCCGGGTCACTGCAATCATCTCCTGCAGATTTCCTTGCTTGTCATAGATGTAGTGAGTGATCGTATCAGCCCACACTACAGAACCATCCTTATGCAGCAGACGGTAGTTAATACGGTCTGGTGCCAGACCCTGCATCTGTCCTGCAACATAGGCTTCCACGAATGGAATATCGTTCGGGTGAATGCAGAACAGTCCGGATTGACCCACGATTTCTTCAGGCTTGTACCCCAGCATCCCGAGACTGGCGGGTGACACATACTTGAAGGTACGTTCCTGATCAGCGTGATGTATGGCAATAAGATCGAGAGAAGATTCCGTAAGGATACGAGAGATTCGGGTACTTTCTTCCAACTGTCTGCGCTGTTCAATCAAGTGCTGCTCCGCATCCTTTTGTCTCGTTATATCGGCTGCCTGTACAAGCAAATAAAGAGGGTTGTTGTTCTCCTCATCCCTAACAATGCAGGCCCGTATGCTCGACCACAGAAGAGAACCGTCCTTACGCTTTAACCGGACTTCCGTCTCATACATCTGGCTTACCCCATTCGTCATATCCCAGAAGTTGGACCTGAATCTCTCCATCTCCTGATCTATATCATGGATCAAATGTTCAATCGGTGAGTCGATTAGCTCATCTTCACTGAATCCCAGCATTTCACAAAACGCAGGATTTAGCTGAAGCCAACGTCCGTTCACATGCGAAGCAACAGCAATGCCGATTGGTGCATATTTGTATAGTTGCTCAAACAGAGAGCGGCTCTCTGTAATTGGATTCGACACCGCTTATCCTCCTTTTTTCAAATTATTCTCTAATCCATTTTATTCGTAATTAACAGCCTGTGCTGTACATAACTTCATCTATAGAGTAGTACCCCAAATAGGATGTTGATTAAACGATATCGACTGAAATCTTTTGCATGAATCGACATTTTATGTGTGCTTTCACACAAGGATTGTTCAAACCGAGAACAATTCTGGGTACCAATCGTCATATAGATGAAAAGATACACGTAAGGTTCCGTTCACACAAGCCCGAACACCCAACGAAACGGAGGTTGTCATCTATGATCATCGTTGCGAATCAACCGCTTGATTTGGTACCATCTCAGTGGTCTGCTTTTGAATGGCATTGGTTGCAGCTGCTTCAGAACAGACCGACCCTATATTCGTATCAGACCCTGGATCATCTGCAATTTGAATGGAAGCTTCGCGCCTCTCTGGTTCATGCAGCTGAGGGATTGAATGCCAGCGGAGTCAGCTTTGCTTCATTTGAGAAATCAAGATGTAATCCCGCCTACTGGAATCTCAACGATGAGGGAGGATTTGAACTCAAACCGAATGTAACTCCGGCTGAAGGCATTCGGGATATTTGGAGGAATGGCTCCCTGTATGCATTTGAATGCGCAACTGCAACAGTCATTGTGCTGTATGGAGGAGTACTCGAAAGTATTCGCGAGGAGGCCTTCAATTCACTCTTTCGCGACTTACTGCTCTTCGATTGGCACTATGACAGCGATCTTCGCTTAACCGAGAAAAACGGCAGCCATAACGCACTTCCCGGCGATGTACTTTATTTCAAAAACCCGGATGTCTCTTCCGAAACGCCAGAGTGGCAAGGGGAAAATACGATTATGCTCCGTGAAGATCTGTATTATGGTCATGGTATCGGTATAGCCTCCGGGGGACAGATTATTCGCACTTTGAATCAATTCCGCACTCCCGGAAGCCAAGTTTCAGCGTACTTGATGGATAATGTAATTTATCCCGATTTTTATTATCTGTCCCGATTTGCCGAAAATAGTGATCTGAATGCACCTGCAGGAACGACGCCTGTATTGCCTGGACAATTATATGTACGGATTGGCGGCAGTCGGTATCTCCGAACAGGAAGCTGAACGTTTGGTTAACGAGGATTCTCAGAATAGAAAAACGTCTGACCACAACATAAATAAAGCCCAATGGAAAAGGAGATTCACTGCCTTTTCATTGGGCTTCTTCGCGTAAACTTATTGGGAAACCTCACGGCTTTCCATTTTTACGCATGCCAGGCATAAATCAACCTGTTATTATGTGTTTGGGTCCAACTGCACAACAACCTGCTTACCACTTACCTGAATACCTGTTGTTTTCGTTCCATATTCAGCCAGCGACTTGCTTAGCTGCTCTGCCCACTCCTTACCTGCGGCGCCTTCTTTGCTTCCGTGTACCTGTATGACCAGCTTAACCGAGTCACCTTTTTTCAAGATACGCTCCGCCTGAGCTTGTTTCGTATCCCGGTCATGGTCTTCCATCTGCAAATTGAGACGAATCTCCTTAACCTTGCGTTTGTCCGGCGATTTACCGGATTTTTTCTTCTCCTGCTGAGCTTCCTCTTTGGCTGCTCCGGCACGGATGAGTTTGCAGGGTGGCGGGCTTGTCATCAGGGACAGGCATACCAGATCCACTTTATGCTGCTTGGCAAGTGTCAAAGCTTCTTTTGTGGACATAATGCCGAGATCTTCACCGTTCAGTCCGGTCAGTTCAATCTCGGATGCTTTGATCTTTTCGTTCTTGATCATGATGTATCCTCCTTTACGGCAAAAGCCTGTCCTGACCTATGACAGATCAGAGCAGGCTTGGATCAGACTAATGCTATGTTCGTGCCGGATGGTTCAATTACAGGTTATTGAATGCTTCGGTCAGAACAGGGACGATTTGCGATTTGCGAGACACGACGCCTTTCAGCAATGCCTTACTATCGGAAAGTGTCACATTGTATGCTTGTTCAACTGCTTTGGTAGACTTACCATAAGCCAGTGCAACGGAATCATTATTTAGAATGTCCGTTACGACGAATAGGAACAGATCCAGCCCTTTACTTGAAATAATCGCTTCAATCGCTGCTTCAAGTTCCGGTTGTTTTACAAGCACATCGTTAACGTCAACGGCGTTTACTTGTGCAATTTCCACTTTGGCTTGTCCCATGGCAAACTCTTTGGCATCCAGGGAGATCAGTTCTGCAATGGTTTTCTGGCTCAGATCGGCACCGGCTTTCAACATATCCAAACCATAGCTGTCAGCATCCACACCTGCAATGGCAGCCAGCTCACGTGCTGCTGCTACATCCTGCTCTGTGCAAGTTGGGGATTTGAACAACAGGGAATCCGAAATGATCGCGGACAACATCAGTCCTGCAATCGGTGCGCTAATTTCAACGCCGTTTTCTTTGTACAATTTATTCAAAATGGTTGCTGTGCAGCCTACTGGTTCTGCACGGAAATACAGAGGCTGGCTTGTTTCGAAGTTAGCAATGCGGTGATGGTCAATAACCTCTGCTACAGTCACTTCTTCAATATCGCTTACACTTTGCTGACGCTCATTGTGATCGACCAGAATAACCTTGTTTACTTCGTTCGCAGCCGTTTTGATCAGGCGAGGAGCTTCTACCTTGAAATGATCCAGTGCAAACTGAGTTTCACCGTTCACTTCACCAAGACGCACAGCTTCAACGTCCTGTCCCAGTTTAGTTTTGAGATCCGCATACGCAATTGCAGAACAGATCGTATCCGTGTCTGGATTTTTGTGACCAAAGATTAACGCTTTTTCCATATTTATAGCCCTCCGTCAATTGTGATTAGAATAATCATGTCATAATTCAAATCATACCTTACTGATTATAGCGTCAATAAGACTTAATTCCAAACCCTTAACAGCGAATTGATTGAAATTCGTTCTCAAGGTCTGCTTCATCACTGTAAAAGGAAGAAAGCCTGCAGTACTATTTGGAGGACGGTTGAGCCACGTTCGCAATCAGGTGACTCTCCAGCTTCTCCCCTTCACAGAGTGCCTGTACCAATGCACGGCCGGATTCCGGGGTCATTTTGCCATACCAGTCTCCCTGCGGATACACGATCGTCACGCAAGCATCGTCACACTGCCCGTTACAGCGTGTTCGTGTTGTATGAATAAATCCACCGGCCTGCTGCTTCTGAATTTCATCCCGTACAGCCTGAGTGACTTCCTCTCCTTCGTTCCGCATGCAAGTACCACCGTTGCAGAGCAGGATGTGGTGCTGAAGTTGATCCAGATTATAAATAGCCAAAACTCGGTTCATTCCCCTCGACTTCTATGATATGTATTGATTGATAATCAGGTATCTTTCATTAAAAATATAAAGTAGCACACGGAACCTGGATACGCAATGCAAATATTAATCTGCCAAGCCTTCTCCAGTCTCTCCCCTTTTCACATGAAACGTCTGTAAACGGCCATCCTCACCGATCTCAAGCAGGTTCAATTGCTCACCGTACGCGCATCCGCCATCTATGCCGATCTTGTCACCACTAGGGTCAAACCAGATATCTGCACGATCATGCAGGTGCTTCACTGGTGTGTGTCCAAATACCACCGTATCCGGGATGGATGTGGGCCTGGAGTAAAAGTCCTCCCGAATCCAAATAAAGTCCCGTTCAGGCTGGCTGCGCCAATCCTCTACATCCGGATTGATTCCTGCATGCACAAAGATATAACCGGGTACTTCATGAACAAGGGGGAGTTCACTCAGAAAACGGAGATGATGTTCGTATTGGCTGCGAATCCATTGCTTGGCTTCCGTGTAGGCAGTCCAATCGATCTCTTGCTCATCAAAATCAATCTCCACATAACTGCCCAGTGTCTGCAATCCGCCATTGCGAATCCAGTGCAGATCATACTCCTCCACGTCATTCATCAGAGCTTTGACCATCATCGCATCATGATTTCCCTTGATCACCACTACACCATGCTTCTCCCTAAGTTCCATGATCTGCTCAACCACCTGCCGGCTTTTCGGTCCCCGGTCCACATAATCTCCAAGGAGAATCAGTTCATCCTGATTGAGGTCAACATGTACTTGACGAAGCAGCGCATTGAATTCATCATAACAGCCATGAATATCACTTATGATACATCTGCGAATGTGAATTCCTCCTCTCTGCTTACACAAGAATACAATTGAAGCCCCGCATAGCGGGACTCCAACCCCTTAGAATATAAATTCCAGTTCAACCGGCTCTAATCCTTCTTGAGACCAAAAGCTTCAGCAATCAGGCCAAAAGAGCGTAGGCGTGCATCAAACGAATGAATGGCTGATGCAATAATGACCTCGTCTGCTTCATGACGTTCTGCCATGGCCGTAATTTTGTCCTTCACTTGATCCGGTGTACCAATAATGGAGAAGGAGCGGCGCTGGCGAATCTGTTCCATTTCCATCGCAGTATAAGGATAATTATGAACTGTTTCCAGCGAAGGAAATGAACTCTGCTCTAATCCTCTGCCCAGACGCAAAAAGAACAGCTCATTACTACGGGCCAGCTCTGCTGCTTCCTCCTCCGTCTCTGCACAGAAGGCCGCTACGGCAATCATGGAATGAGGTTTGTCATTCAGAATCGATGGTTTGAAATGTCTACGATAGTATTTCATCGCTTCTTCCCCGCCAGGTGTTCCGAAAAACTGTGCAAATGCATAGGACGTTCCCTGTGCTGCCGCAATCCGGGCACCTTCCGAACTGGAGCCCAGCAGCCATACTTCAGGCACCGTTGGTACAGACGGGCCGGCTACCAGGGATGCAAAACGGTGATCCTCTGGCAGCTGCTCGTGGAAATAACCGCCCAGGTCAGCAATTTGCTGCGGGAAAAATTGTACATTGGAAGCCTTGCCCTCATTCAGAGCCCGGCTCGCAATCGGCATGCCTCCTGGTGCTCTGCCAATGCCGAGGTCAATACGTCCAGGGTGCAGTGCCTCCAGCAGACGGAAGTTCTCCGCGACTTTGTAGGCGCTGTAATGCGGCAGCATTACCCCACCGGAACCAACCCGAATCCGATCGGTATGAGCTGCAACATGAGCAATCATAACCTCCGGACTGGAGAAGGACAATGCTCCGCCGCCATGATGCTCTGACATCCAGAATCTGGAGTACCCCAGTTCATCGGCATGCTTCGCTAACGTCACAGTCTCCTGCAGTGTGTCCTGTACGCTGCGTCCTTCATTGATATGTCCATGTTCGAGTACACTAAGTTTCATCTATATTCATTCCTCTCGTCGAATGGGCTGCTGGCCATATTTTTCGAATGCCAAAATTCACATCTACTTCATTGTAACATTATTAATTACAGTTTCAAAATCTCTTTATTCGTATCTGTGGAATTGCAATTAGATACATGTTCCTCTTGCTTCCTTAATATACACGGTCCCATCTACAGTGAATAAAAAAGTGCCACCAGCAGCCGCTGGTGGCACTTCCTATTTGAATCAAAGCTTTATAGCTTTATGGTCTGATTATGGTGCTCGTTTGGGCAGCAGCTTCACATACTCGTCAGACAGCCTCATGAGGCTGAGCACATGCTCGTAATCGGAACGATACGGCTCCAGATCGGTAACCGGTTCATATGTTTTAAGCGAATATGCTGTTCCGTCATCAAAACCTGCACCTGGTATAAACATAATGTCATTGTTGACAAACGAGCCTGTCGGCAAGTAATACCGTATACCGAATGCATTGTGGTCCATATTCAGCAGGTCATGCCCAAATGCAGTGAACTGTTCTTCTTTTAACGAAACACCCATTAGGTTCATGACTGTAGGCAGAATATCGAGCTGACCACCAGGCTGTTCAATCAATTGACCCTTAACCTGGTTAGGCGTGTGAATCAAAAGTGGGATATTAAAACGGCTCACCTTACCATCATACGGAACATTCAGGTTCGCTTGAATCTGTTCGGTAATCTCATCATTTGCGGGCAAGCCGAAGTGATCCCCATAGATAACGAGTGTTGTATTCTCCCATAACCCGTTCGATTTCAACTCTTCAATGAGCTGACCAACGGCATAATCGGTGTAATTAATAGCCTGCAAATAATCGTGAAGCAATGTGTTCGTGATCGTTGCAGGAATGGTAATGCGCGCCCGATCCGCTGGAATCGTGAACGGTGAGTGGCTCGATGCGGTAATGAACTGGGCATAGAACGGCTGATTTGCCGCTTGATGCGCAGCCATTTTTTCCACACCTACACGATATAACTCCTCATCCGAAGGACCAAAATCGTTAAAGCGGTCATTCTTAAAGCTCGGCTTATCGAAATATCGATCAAAACCGAGGGCCGGATACATCTTGTTCCGATTCCAGAAGGTTACGTCATTTACGTGAAAAGTCTCCGACTGGTAGCCTTCGTTACGAAGCAGCTTCGGTAGGCTTGGCAGCTCGCGGTCGCTATATCCGGCTGACATCGGAACAACCCCGGTTGGATAGATGGACGTATTGGACATAAACTCGGCATCCGAAGTATTTCCCTGACCGATCTGTTGGAAAAAATGAGAGAAATAATAGCTTTCTTTGGCTAAATCGTTCAGTACCGGTGTCAATACCTGACCATCCAGGGAAGCGTTAATCGGGAAATTCTGAAAGGATTCCAATTGCAATACGATCAAATTGCTGCCTTTGGCTTCACCAAAATATTTGGCTTTGATTGCCGACCCCTGGTTAGTTTTGTCCTGATATGGATATTGGCTCACCAGCTGATTAATCTTGTCGATGGTTTCATTAATATTGCCATTCGCAATAGCTTCGTTTTCTTTGCTGGTCAATATGGCCGAGGACACCTGATAATTCAGAAATCCGAGATTCTCAGCCCGCACCAGTTCGTTATCAATGGTTTCACCTTTGACAATAAAACTGCCTGACAGCACGATACAGAATGCAGCGGTAAGAGCTACCCCCAGCTTGCCCCAGTATCTTCTGCGCATTTTTCCGAAATGCAGCCCGCTGTCCCGGTAACTTCCGTTTCTGACACCCGACCGCCGACGACGCATCATGAGCCAAACTGGCAGTGCAAGCACAATGTCAACAAAAAACAAAAAATGGGAAGGCCGTATCAGTGGTCCAATACTTCCCCGTACCTGTGCAACCTGCCCAATCTCGCTAAGCGCCGTATATGTGGGTACGGAGCTGAAATGCACGTTATACAGCGTTGCTGCAAACAACACGAGGGAAAAGAGCAGGTTAAACCCGCCGTACACAACCCGCTTCCAGCGTTTCGGCACAATGAGATCTAGGATGCAGACGACAGTCAGAGCTCCTAATGCATCCGTCACCAGACCGATCCCGGACAGCCCTTGGAAAAAGAAATACCGCAAAAGCGACAGCTTCAGCAGCATAAGGATAAACAAGACGGCAAATAAAATCCGTGAGGAGGTCCGTTCGTTTTTGGAATTAAACATGGTCGCTTTTCAACCCTTATCTGAAATTTTACGTTCGTTTTACAAAACGCATATTTCAGTATAACAGTTTTGCTATTTGTATTCCATGAACGGACCGGAATTCCTGTAACCAGCATGTTGCGGCATCCAGTCCCCGTTGAGATTAGGACAAGAACACCTAATATAATTTTATAATTTACCTACAGGAAGACGTTCATTGGCTTGTGTCAATCTTCTAGGTTAAGCTGTAGTTGATATATCATCATCCTGTACGTTACTGTTCTGCATCCGTGCAATGACTACGGCCTGGGCCGCAGCAATTCTGGCGAAAGCCACCTGTTCAGGTGGACAGCTTACGTAATCCAATCCCATACGCTGGCTGTAGGTAAAGGTACTCAGGTCAACTTGTTCTTCCGCGCAGAGTCCTACTCTCAAATGAGGTTTACGGAGCCGAGCCTGAACGACAGCGCGTTCCAGTAGTTGTTCTCCCCCATCCAGATGCAGAATCTCTGCTCCAAATGACAGGAAATCAGCCTGCCTGGCTGTATGTGCCACGGTCAGTGCCATTTGAGCCCCTTCAATCAGCGAGCCTACCCTGTAATGGCAGTGACGTCTCTCCTCCCCCAGGATCTGTTCAGCCACTTGATCAATCAGTTCTCTGATTACTTGCAGCTCACTACCTGGTCCTCTTGACGTTATGAGAATCTCGGGGCGAACCCACAATCCCTGGCGGATGCATTTGAGTGCTGCACGAAAGACGGCTTCTGCCTGCATTTCATAAATTTCTGGGAAAACGGTTCCAAGATGACATCCATACTGCCTGCTGATCGGATGCTGCTCATGCAGCCGCTCTACAAGCTGGACCATGCGACTCAGCTCCTCCTGATTCACATCATGTCCTCCTGCATGCCCTGCCTGTAATCCTTCTTGGCGTTCCACCAACTGTTCCACATCCGGGAGAAGTTTATATAATGGAGGATCGAATAGTCTAATCGTTACCGGAAATCCGTTCATTTCCTCAAAAATCTGCTCCACATCGGACTGCAGCATGGGCAGCAGCCGTTCAAGACCTCGTTTGCGCTCAACGTCCGTTTCGGCCAGCACCATCTTTTGTACATAAGGCATCCGCGACGAAGACAGTAACATCTGATCGGTTCGGCAGATGCCAATTCCGTCGGCTCCAAGCGTACGGGCCATGGCAGCATCACGAGGATGACTTGCATTGGCGAGTACCGTTATATTTTTCACATCATCGGCCCATTCAAGCAATTGCTGAAGTTCAGATGTGGGAATTACGTTAGAAGACTCGACACGCAGCAGTGCCTCTTCCCTGGTTATCAGACCTTCATTTGCAAAATCCACTATGGTCCTGATCACAGCTTCAGGAGTTAAACGTGCATCTCGTGCTTGTAAAAGGTAAAGCTTCCCCGACTCAATGACAAATTTAATTTCCTGAACAGCGGTGTTCACTCTCTCCAGCTCACGGCTCGCTTGCAACAGCTGGCCAATCAGCTCTGGTTCCACATGCCTGATCTGTTCCAGTTCCTCCAGGTCATACCCTGAGCCTGCAAACGACATGTATTCGCCATAGATCCCTTGGGCCCCAGTCAGTGGATGACGTGAGTAGATTGTACCGCTTCCGCAGCGTTCTCCACACTCTCCATTCACCATCACCTGAATCAAAACAGGCCTACCATAGGCGATCGAATTGGAGCTCAAGGTTTGGTTATGCAATCCTGAATCAGAAAGGGAGAATGCCGTGATGATCCTGTGCAGTTGAAGCTGCACATCCTGAGGGAAGGCAGGATGTCCCTGTTCTTCAATGACGCCTTTATATTGCGCTATAGCGTACTCCAGTCTCGTTTCATCCAAACTCGTGATATCGCCCAATCGTTCATCGAAAACCTCAAGCGGGATCCCATGAACCAACCAGCCATAATTCTGCAGCAGCACCCGGTAGCAGTTGAGTGCATACGGGCGATTGTTGATTCGCCGGGCAAATCCCTCTACTGTAATGTCATTAAGTCCTACGCTTAGCAGCACCAAGGCGTTCGCATTCCGTGGAAGCACGTCACTGGATTGCACAGCTAGCAAAAGCGGAGCCTCCGGATCACCAAAGGCTGTGCCTGTATGCTGTTCCAGCTGACGGACTGCCTTGGCCAGATCTTCGGAACCTTCGGCAATAGTTGTTTCTGAGCAGCTAAGGAACTCGTGACAGTATTCCGTTGTAATGGTGAATCCTGCCGGAACAGGCCACCCCGCCTGGCATAACTCCGCAAGCGCGGCTCCTTTACTGCCCAATAGTCCCTTCATCTCTGCCGTGCCTTCTTCCAACAGAACTACCCGTGTCGTCATTACAGCGCTCCCATCCGCCATTCCATGGCTATGCTTAGAGGTATTCAGTTGTTGCGAATCACCCTCTAATTAATGGTATGATGCAAACGCGCAGTCAAGGACATCTGTGTATGCATTTTGTACTCGGAATGTAAACGTTGATCAAAAGGGATTTATGGTATTATAAAAATGACTCATACAAATGAACTTAAGAATGGTGAATCCTATCAATTCAAGGTTGGAACAATACGATAACTGGGGAGTGAGTATCATTGTTTAGCAAAGTTGGTCAAATCATGTTGTATGTCAACGATCAGGACAAGGCCCTTCAATTTTGGACAGAAAAAGCAGGCTTTCACGTGGTCTCCGAAGTCAACGGCGAGGGTATGCGCTGGATTGAAATTGCGCCTGAAGAAGGTGCTGAGACAACCATTATCCTTCACGACAAGGAATTCGTATCCAAAATGTCCCCCGAGTTGAATCTGGGTACACCTTCGCTCATGTTTTTCACCAAAGATCTCGACGGGCTCTATGCGGACTTGGCCAGCAAGCAGGTTACGTTAGGTGAACTGGTTACGATTCCGGGCGGAAGAGTATTCAACTTTGCAGATGATGAAAACAACTACTTCGCTGTCATGGAAAGAGCTTAGATTCCTTGGAATCTGGCTCTGTGCTCCACTCTTAGGCGAGCGCTCTGATTTCCCTTCGTATTTACACAAAAAAGGCGTCTGACTATGAGTCAGCCGCCTTTATATCTGTTATTCATATATATGTTCTAATGGATAGAGCTCCAGCACATGCTCCGTTTCGAAGCCAGCTTTACGGTATAACGATCGTGCACCAGAATTCACTTCATCTACACATAAGCGGATTTCACTCACTTGGCTCTCCTGATTCAGCTCATACAGCACCTTGTTTAGTAAAAGCGAACCCAGTCCCTCCCTAGAGTAATCCAGATTCACCGCAATATATTCAATACTGCCCTCACCAAATTCAGGATCAGCCTCGGCATAGACATATCCGCGAATCTCCTCTTCCGAGCCAGGAAGAACGTATAAATGATGATGCTCCTTGCCTGAGCGCTGAATGAGTGTTTCACCATCGTAATACGTTCCGGTAAAGGTGGAATCATGTAACTGGATAAAAGATGAATACTGTTCTGGAGTAATAGTCTGAATCCTGTTATTTTCACCCTGATCCAGGCTTACTTCATTCAATGATCGATTATGCAAAATAACCTGCCTGCTCCCAAGCTTAGCTCCCTTGTCCTTCATGAACGCGATGCCATTCGCATGATGTTCATTATAAAACCCGTACACTTTTCGGATATGTATCCGGTTTTCAGTTAACTTGTTTATTCCCTGCTGCCACAAACGGATTGCAAGTTCTTGCCACTGCTCAGGAGCGCACTGAATAAATGGACCCCACAACTCTACAGTCCCTGTATCCGTATCTGTATCCATCCCAAGCACTCCTGTCAGCTGCCCATCCTCATACAGGGTACTAATCCACAGGTCCGGTTGATCCCCGAAAGCATCCATCATTGCCTGCTCAATTTCAAGCGCATCCTTGCCGCAATACCCAATATGATGCTCCTGGTGCTGATTCAACTCCGCAATAAACTTAGCGACCACTGACTTATCCATATTCTGAGTAATATTACGTTCCATGACTTCTCTCCTTCCAGAGGTGGTTGTTTAGGCCAACACACGCAGGATATCATCGATTTTCTTCCCATGAGAGATAACCCCGTAATTCATCCATGTTAGAAAGTCCACTTCGTAAACACATCCGTTTCTCACCGCGGAAAGCTGTTGCCATTCCTTGCTGTCCAGCAGCTTCCGTTCCTCTCCGATTGTTGACGAATCCAGACAGTCAAATGTAATAAATAAATGATCCGCATGCAATAGCTTCAATTGTTCAGCGCTTATGCTGACTCTACGTTCTTTCAATGCCCATTGCTGCACCAGAGGATGTGGCGTTAACCCCAAATCCTGATACATCACAGGTCCCACATAACCCTGCTGTGCACCATACAACACAATTTCTGAGGCAGTGATCCGCAAGAAGGCTACTGTCTTTCCTTGCGCAGATCGTGTTAGTTGAGCGTTGGCCTCACGAGCTTTTTCTTCATATAAACCTACGACATCCCTAACCCGATCTCCTTTTCCCAATACATCCGCTGTTGATCTTAATATGGAGCGCCAGTCCTCACCCTTATGATTCACATAAAACGTAGGCGCCACCTGTTCAAAACGGGCCAGATTCCACCGCTCATAGCCATCACTCAGCATAATAAAGTCCGGCTTATGGTTCTCTTGAAACATGGCATCCTGATGGGTCACATCGAATTCAGGAACATCATCCATCCCCAAGTAGTGCTGTTTGCCCCACAAATGGTGAGCGTATTGAAGCACAGGCTCCACGCCTAGCGCTAAAACAAAATCTTCGAGGTACGGTGCAAATACTCGCACGTCCTGACGATAATGACGTCTGTATACTCCTGGTGAGATGCCAGCATATTGCTTAAACCGACGACTGAAATAATACTCGTTGCTGAATCCGACACTTTGGGCAATATCGTGCAGGCGATCATCTGTCTGCTGTAATAGTTGTTTGGAACGTTCCAAGCGGATCGAATTTACATAATCCAGAGGAAGCTTGCCGGTCATCTCCTTGAATTGTCGCGTATAGCTGGACCTGGTAAGCTGGGTACCCGCTGCCAGATCATCCACCGTCATGGGCTCGTTATAATGATCACGGATATAGCGAATGGATTGTTGTAAGCGAGTTCGATGATCCATGGAAGCATGGCTCGAATCATTCTGCAAAAGCAGCATCCGGAACCATTCCTGGAAACGAAGCTGCCAGTCCCATTGTTTCAGCCAATCCTCGGTCGCCTGCTGCTGTAACAGTTGATTCAATATATCCAGACAGGAGCTCCAAGGGGTGTAGGACAACTCAATAGGCGATGAGGATTCGGAGATGGTTTGCGATTGCGGAAAAGCAGGACCTGTCTCTTCGAGTGGAGTGTTGGATCCAATCCTGCTTGTCTCACCAGCGATCAGATCAAGCTTATAATAATGCAGCTTGGATTCTGACCCATCTCCAGTTTGCAGAGGTAAGACGGGTATATCAGAAGGGAAAAACAGAATCGTCCCTTTTTTTAACTTGAAGATGACATCTTGCGCCAGCAGTTCTCCCTGTCCTTGGGTGACTACAACGATCGAATGGCCCTTCGACGATGTGAATTCTAAACCATTGTAAGCCAAGACAGAGTTTTGAACGTATTGAATATGCTGAAGTGAACACAGCCAGGGCATGGGGAGTATCTGTTCTATGGTATGAGACATTTGTCATCCGCCTTAATTGAGAATTGTTATCATTAGGAATAGTCTAAACCAAAAAAGAAAGCTCTTCAACCCTGGTTGAGGAGCTTTCTTTTTTTACTTTACTATCTATGGCTGTTCATTACGGCGTCATTTGTTCCAGAAGATCATCCATTTTCATCGAGTTTGCTGTAATTGCACCTGATTGCCAGTGAGATCTCTCCATCTTGTATACTTTATTACTTTTCACGGCCGGCAAAGAATTCCACAGCTTGCTATCCAATACCTTGATAGCTTCCTGATTCTCCGGAGAGGACCAATCTCCATCCGAAGGGAATATGATGATCCGATCTGCATCGATTTGCGGGATCGCTTCCTCGGACAGAACCTCCTGGAAAGCTTCCATGCTCCCAGCCAGGGTATGGGGTGTCAGCCCAAGCTCTGAATATATGAACCCGGTATAGCGGTTTTTTACTCCAAACAGCACCAAGCTGTTATCATCCACATTCAAGCGGACAACCGCCACGGTCTCGTCTCCTACGCTTTCTGCCAGCTTGGCTTTGGTATCCTTGATTTTCTCTTCGTAAGCCGCAGCCACTTCCACACCTTTTTCCTGTTCCCCTACAATATCGGCAATCTTAGCCAGAATCTGCTCGGAATCCTGCAGGATGCTTTCAGGTAAACGATATGTCGGTGCCACTTTGGAATACATCTCATATTTTTCCCTGTCTACTCCACCATCCACAATGATGAGATCCGGATCGTATTCCAATAGTGCTTCAATGCTGCCCGTAGTGTCAAATTGAGGCACATCCAGACTCAGATAGTCCTGTACGCCCCACATCGGATTATACCACTGCACGACAGGTGTGATATCCAGAGCCTTGAGATAATCCTCCACGTAAATCCCGGCAATGCGCTGCGGATGAACCGGAATCGTTACATCTCCGAATTCATCCTGTACCACACGTGTTTCTGCTTCTTGGCTCGACTCGGATGAATTGCCACTGCCAGCAGTTGCGTTCTCCGTTACTGGCGATTGAGCCTGTTCCTCCGTTGCTCCTGAATTCGAACTGCATCCCGCGATGAATACGGCCATGACCAGCACTGTAATTCCCCAACCTTTAATCCCTTTAATCAAATTTGCCATGCTATTCTCCACCCCTATGTAATTAGCTGTATTAAAGAGAATGTTCATCTACAATGATTATCATTCTCAATTAATGTCTAAGGTGAATTGTAACTTATGCCTTACCGCACTTACAATACACATTTGAATCCATTTTTTTATACAAACGAAAGATACAGGCCACCCTTGCCCCTGCTATTGCAGAGGCAGTTTTCCGTTATGGTAACTCTCAAGCAATTGACTTACGAAGGTATGCTCACTCTCACCCTGCAGCATTGCAGCCCCAATAAGGCCAATATCATCACTCACATAACCGGCCAATTCGGGATCACCTGTATGGTGCAGCGTCTGTTTGAATGCCTGTTCCCTCGAAGCACGAAGCAGTTCGTCTTCCGCGATAGAATCAGCATCTTGTACCCACCTCTGGTATGCCGACATCCATTCATCTGCAAAAGCCGAATCATCGCGCTTGTCCAGGTAGCTGTCGATATCCAGCCCTTGAAACATCTCATTAGTAATGAGCCTGCCTTCATTAAGTTCCTTAAGAAGCTTCTCTGCCTCTCTTCTATTCATTAGGTACTCCCTCCATCTTCTGTGATGCTGCTGTACATTTCAGGTATTTCGAATCTTCGTATGCTGCGAGTCGGATCGGCTGTAAAATGATCCAGCCCTCTCTCCTCATATTCCTGCAGAAGATGATCAAGTATCCGAGCGATTACGTCGCAATCCGCCAAAGCATCATGCCTTCGAATGCCCTCTGTATCGATATTATAATGCCGAATCAGATAATCCGTAGATATGACTTCACACACCTCAGGATGAATATAGGTAAACATCGCTTTTGTATCCAGCACCTTATTGCTAAACATCTTCACGCCAAATTGCTCGCAGTGACGCTTCAGTATGGGCAGATCATATTCATATCCAGCATGGGATACGAGAAGTCTCTCCCCGATAAAGGTAGAAAATGAATGATAGGCTTCAACAAACGCAGGAGCAGTCTTCATATCCGCATTTGATATGCCCGTTAACTCTGCTACAGCATCCGGTATCGGCTTGCTAGCACGTGACAGCGTGGAGAATGTTGAATGGCCAACCTCTCCACGTTTGTATTCCATCGCTCCGAATTGGGTTACGCTCTCCCGATCCGGAAGAATGCCTGTTCCCTCCAGATCAAATATGCAGTACAGATGCTCATGCAGCTTAGGGACGTGCAGATCGTCGATTACATAATGATCAGGGTTAAATGTGATTTTCATAAGTTCTCCCCCCCTTGCCACAGACGGGTGACCTGTACCAATTCATGCTCCATGTTAAACTCCAGCTTATAGATATCCGGCATCGTCGTACTTTTCCAGAACTCATATCCGTAGGACGAGTCGTAATATTGGAAGATCAGGGTCATCACATCTCCATGTGTCCCGATCGCTACTTTTTGTCCTGCGTGGTTGTTCAGGATCCGATGAATTACGGCTACGGCCCGAGAAGCTGCCTGTTCACCTGATTCCCCGCCAGCGTATGCAAAGGAAGGATCCTGGTACAATCGTAATTTGGATTCAAGAAAATTGGCATGTTTAACACGTTCATCGGATAATTGGCGTTCGCGCAGATCTTCCTCCATCAACACAGGGGCGCTCGACCTGTCAGCCAGTTCCTGAATGGTATCAACCGCCCGCCGGTATGGACTGGAATAATACCATTGAATCTGCTCCTGACTGAGAACTTCTGCAACAATCGCTGCATCTCGGCACCCACGCTCTGTGAGTCCTCGCTCTCGTTCCTGTCCTTCCACATAGGCGGATTCAGCATGCCGCACAAAATACAAGATGGTTCTGGACTCTCTACTCATCCGTCAGCCAGTCCTTTCTTCTTCTCAATCACAAGCAGGCAGGTACTGTCTGGCAAGGGTGCAGGCTGTCCGTCTTCCTTCATGAACACAATGCGTCCCTCAAGTGCCTCGGTATATCCTTCCTGAAGAAAATGCTCCAGCTTAATAATCTCTGCCTGCTCACCAAGCGCCTCACGAATACAGTTCTCGTAAGCCGATGGCGTAAAGATGCCGAACTGTTCCTGAATTTCATGAACGTATGCCTCTTCACCCCACGTATACGTATACAGGAATTCCATGGCATCATTAATGTTAAGAACCACCTCATTCTCAGCAATACGTTCAAACGCAATCTTCCGGCCCTGAAAGTCCTGAGCATATCGTTCCAGCCACTGCATACCATCAGGTTCCAAAAACCGAATCCGTCTTGTCTGCTCTTGAGGCTCTGTCATAATGCCATCCCGGATTAAGATTCTTCCACCCGGCGACAGAACATGAAACGAACTTTGAAGTGCTGCGACAACCGTATCCGTGTTAAATCTCCGTCCATCCCGCTCTATATAGGAGTACAATTCATGCAAAATAGAAGAGAAGATTACCGTATCCACCGTGCCTGGCTGCACGTATTGATCCAGCCTCAGGGCGTCCCCCTTCATGACCTGCCAGCGGTGACCTTCTCGCTGTTTCTTGCGCTCCAGCGCTTCGATGACATTGGCAGAAATATCAATGCCTATCGGCTCCACTTCCGGCTTCTCCTGCTCAATAAGATCCAGCAGAACTCCGCCACCTGGACCGATATCGAGTACACGCTTGCCAACGATATAGTCCAGCAGCACTTTTTTATAATCCCCCGAGCTGTTCATGTCCGCCAAATACGTTTCTTCATTATGGAACCGGTCATACGCATCACGCCGCAGTCCGAACAAATCAAAGAGCAGCAATACAGCCTTCTCATATAGCGGTGATTTCTCCGCTTCAATACAGAATGCAATCAGCTTCTCCGCCGCCGGCGAGAACTCAAAGGTCACAAAAACCGTATCCGGCAGGTCCGGTTGACGTACTAGGCGATGAGTCAGATGCGGATAAACGACCGACTGTTCCTCTTCAATCTGCTCCCATGACCATTGTTCAAGGTACTTTTCAATCATTCGTTTTTTGTAAATGTTCAGCTTTTTGACACCTTTATAGTCGTAATACATCGTATTCATTAACGGTTCAAAACTGATATGACGTACATCGTCTCTGTTGTCTGCCGTTTGAGACATATCTCCATGATGCAGTGAGAGAAGGAACACTTTTACCATTTCCTGCAAGGAAAAATCCCGCAGGGCAGATTCCACATACCACAATGTACGATGAGACAGAGGAGCCAGCATGTTGTCTACATCAATCTCTGTTTGCAGCTTAGCGTACGCCTCATCCAGCGCCTCCCCATTGCGAATGGAAGAGCTTCGGAGCCGGGATAAACGTTCCTTCAAATGCCAGTCTGCGTGACTCGGTTCGCTGATAATCCATCCAACTATTCGTTCTACTTCCGCTTCAACCTGCCGCCATAGCTTCGGATCAACGCCAGCAATGATGCATTGGTTGAGCGCCATCAGAACCGTGTGCAATTCTTCAGCTGTCAGCCAGCCATGAGTAATAAAAGCATGCAGCGGAGCATTCTCGGCAAAAGGTATCTCCCCGCGTATGTATTGTCCAATCAGTCCATGGGTTCCAATGAGAGCATAGATCATTTCCTGTCTTGGCGTAGCTTTTTTCTTCTGAACTGGATTCTCCTCATTAACTTGGGCCGCAGCTTTATCGTCACTACCGATGTTTCCTGTACTGCGATGGATAACATACTCCCTGTATAACTGTGCAGAACCCCTATTGTGTACAAACAGATTCACCCCTGCGCGCTGCCACGCCTTCCTTTGATGCAATGAACCTGCCTTGGCTATCTCTGACCAGACCAGTACTTCCTCCACGATCTCTCGCACCCAAAAGGAAATGTTCAGTTGATCTAGGACGTGCAAAGTCCGCTCGACGTAATCCAGAACGGGATTGGTTCCCTCCAGTTCAGCCATGGAATGAATGCGTTCAAGATTAATATGAGGCTGCTCGGCCGCCGCCAGCAGCTGCAGCCATAATTGCTGCTTATCCTCTGGGATGTTGCCTGTTCTATAAGAATGTATGGCTTCTAATGAGTGCAGCATGTGACATTCACCTCGTTATTTTAGTTCAATTCATCTGTCTAGACGGTTCAATCGATCCTTCACAAGTTTCAGCACCTTTTCTGCTTCATTCCCAGGCAAACTCTCTTCCAGGCGAGCAGCTGCAACGGGCAGAATCCATCGTTCGATCTCCTGCCAGGTTAAGCCTGATAGATGCATGTAATGGTTGATATACCCGTCCACTAGCGTATCACGAGACCTTTCAAACCCCAATCGTATCGCAGGATCAGCATCCTCCGGCAGCGATGCGCTCGTTAAGATAACCCAACTGCGCGCCACATCACCTGCAGGATCGCCTGACATGCCTGTCATCCAATCGATAACATCGTAGCCGTTCTTGATCTCGTTCATCATGACATTATCGGGATGGTAATCACCGTGACAGATCTGTATTTGCTCAGGGAGACGGGTGAGATAATCAAGTATCCGGGCTTTGTCTTCTGCAGACAATAGCTGTGTTCTCTGAATGGCCCCTGACAAAACCTGCTTCTGGGAAGGCAGAACTCTCTCATCATCACTTTGGGCATGAAGCACCTGATGACAGGCAGCCATCTGATGTACTAAATCTTGAAAGCTTGAAGGCTGATGGAACATCATGGAGAATATCGTCTGACCTTCGATCCGTTCAAATACAATACCTGTACGATCTCTTTCAACCATAATTTTTCGTGCCTGAGGCACGGGTAATTTCTTATCATTTAACAACTGTGTAATTCTGAATTCATTATGGATGGCTTCAAGTGAAAAGTTACGATGATACAGCTTCAAAATTTGATCGGAAGTGTAGGCGTAGATGTCCGCAGTTCGACCTTGACCGATAAGCTTCATACTTTAGCCTCCAGCGTTTATTCGAATTCCTTGCCTCTGATTTTGCTAAACACCATGACATCGACCAGGATACCTGTACTGTCCCGGCGCACACTTCGCAGTATGCCTTCCAGGGTGTAACCTGCACGCTCAGCGACCTTGGCACTGCGTACATTCCGAGAATCACAGCGAATCTCCAGACGGTTAGCGTTCAGATATGTTATTGCAAATTGCTCAATTCCCTGGACAGCTTCCGTCATTAATCCTTCACCTGCACGCGACGATCTGATCCAGTAGCCGATCTCGAAGCAGCGTGCATTCCAATCGATACGATGCAGGCCGCTGCTGCCTACAAAATCATCAGTATGCCTATCTCGCAAATGAAGAACAAGATCTGTCCGCTCCATAAACTGTAATCTTGCTTTGCGGACATGTGCTTCAGATTCTTCAAGCGAAGGTACCTTTTCGGCAAATGGCAGCCATGGCCGCAGCTGCTCAACACTCTCGCGAATAGCCTCGTTGACTTCTGAGCCATCTCCCCACTCTGGAGCTCGGATCATGAGACGAGCTGTGTCGAAGCGCTCGGGAAAGGACAGCATAATTGGATTTATTGGTTCCATGTTAGACATCGTCTCCTACTCCTCTACTTGGAATATCGAATCCACAATAAGGGGGAGGTTATCCCGGACGGAAACAGCTCCAAAAACCGAACGTGCATGCACGCCCTTTTCCTCAAATACATCCATCATTAAATCTGAAAACCCGTTCAACACCTTGTGATGTTCCTGATAAGAAGCCGATGCGTTAACAAAACCCTGAACTTTGACCACACGTTTCACCAGGTCCAGTGAACCCAGCACATCCTGGACTACAGCGAGCACCTGAATCCCGGCATTTCGGGCAAATTCATATCCCTGTTCGGTCGTGAAGTCCTCTCCCAATTTGCCACGCTCCAACGTATCCGGACCTTTCCCTGATACATACATTAATCCATTTACTATAACCGCATTAGCATACTTTGCAGCCGGAGCACTTGCCTCAGGCAAAATAATCCCCAGTTCATTCAATCTCGCTGCTATCATCGCTTTCCCTCCCAAGAGACAATGTTTAAGCGTAAACCTATCAATATATTACTATTTTGGATAAACATTAATATACGCTCCATCTTAGGCTTAAGCAATGATTCGCTTTGAACATGATGAACTATAACTTTTCGATTTCTATGAATGTCACTTTGATGAAGTAACGTTATGCTCTAATCTCGCTACTTATAGTTTATCAGATCATTGGATCATCCAAAAACACTTCTACGTTGCAATCCCTCTCACAGGATTATTCCATATATTAATTCTATCCTTTTGAAAACGTTATATTGTAATTCCTGTTATTCTCTATTACGATAGTTATAAACAAGTACAGAAATGATCTGTCTACTCAAAGGAGGACGTTATCTTGAATGCACCCTTATTCCGTGACCCCATCTTCGATGGAGCCGCTGATCCGGTCGTGGTATGGAACCGCGCTGAACAGACCTGGTGGATAATCTACACCAACCGCAGAGCTACCGCAGGAGGACCGAAATTCGCCTGGGTTCATGGCACGGATCTCGGCGTTGCCTCATCCTCCGATGAAGGGCAGACGTGGACCTATCGTGGTACGTTAACTGGTTTGGAGCATGAATGGGGACATAATACGTTCTGGGCGCCGGAAATTTTCTGGCATGATAACACATATCACATGTATGTCAGTTATATTCAAGGCGTGCCCCATGACTGGCCGAATCATGACCGCCACATTTTGCATTACACAAGCCCGGATCTGCTGACCTGGACTTATCATGGCAAACTGGAGCTCAGCTCGAACCGTGTCATTGATGCCTGTATATATCCGCTGCCGGATGGGCGGTTTCGGATGTGGTACAAAGATGAGGCAAATGGATCGCATACCTATGCTGCAGACAGCACGGATCTTTACCACTGGGATGTTATCGGTCCCGTCATTACAGGTCGCGCCCACGAAGGACCCAACGTTTTCCGCTTTCATAACACCTACTGGATGATTGTGGATGAATGGAGAGGACAGGCTGTATACCAATCGGATGATCTGGAGAATTGGGTATGGAACAGCATGATTCTCGACCAGCCGGGGACACGTGAAGACGATGGCGTTATCGGTTTGCATGCAGATGTAGTGGTCCAGGATGATACAGCTTATATTTTCTACTTCACCCATCCCGATCGCATTGAAGGAGTAGATCATGCCAGTGAGCCTGCTCGTCGTTCCTCCATTCAAGCTGCACGCCTGGATGTGGTGAATGGGGTGATGGTCTGTAATCGGGATGAAGAACTGCAATTGAAGCTCCGTCCGGAGACAGATGCGAGTCCTATTTCGGTTTGAACCCATGAGGTAGATGATTAGCATCTTTATATTGTGAAAAATACGGAAAAGACCTGAACAAGTTCCTGCTGATGCAGGCTTAATCAGGTCTTTTTGGATGATCTGCGCATGATCCTGTAATCGCTGCATTGATTATGAAGGACGCGACTTCCCATCCCCCTGCCTGTATGTTCGTGGAGACATCTGTACGGTTCGCTTGAACACTTTGCCAAAATGAGAAAAGTTGCTGAAGCCTGCCCGCCAGGCGATCTCCGTAATGGAGTCCTCGCTCTCGCGCAGCAGCCGCTGCGCTTCCTTCACGCGTAGCAAATTCAAATAATCAATGAAAGTAAAACCCGTGGTTTGTTTAAATAACCGACTGAGGTAATGTGGACTAATTCGAAATTCTGCCGCAACTTCTGGCAGCGTTAGAGGGTTCCGATAATTATCATTCAGGAAGCGAACAACGGCTTGCGTCTTCGGATGAAGGACCGGCTCGCTCTCGACAGGATATACCCTCCCCTGCTCCTGATTGCGATATGCGAGAAGCAGCAATTCAATGGAGCGGTGGCGGAGCAGCAGGCTGCTCCCAGCCTTAGGCTGAATCATCTCATCAATCATTTCTTGAATGATCCGTTCTGCCGTTTCGCTAATAGGTGATGGAAGTCTTAACATCGGAACTTCCCATTCAAAGGGCTCTTTTAACCCCTCCATCAACGCAGGGGCAATACTCATTTCTTCAAAAAGCTCCTGCTTCAGATACAGTACAATTCGTTCATGATCAGGCCTTCCGCTTTCCAGGGTTTTATGTACAGCATTCCGGTCAACAAATACAAAATCCCCGGCTTTGACATGGTAGGAACGGTCTTTAATAAAATAGATGCGTTCCCCCTTCAGGAGATAATAGAGCTCATAATGATCGTGGAGATGATCCGCGGTCATGGAATAATAGCCCACCCTGCGATCATATTCAATATCCAGATGTCCGGTGGAATCGTGGTAAACCGCTCGAAACGGCTGTGACATGAAGCAGCCCCCTTTTCAAGGATTATAGCAAAATAAGCGGGGTTTGAAAGCGATTACGCAAAAAATGCGGCGAAAGAAGTATTCCCTTGTTATAGGCTAGAGCTATATTCAAGGAGGCGATAGATATGGGTAGCAAAAAACGCTATGTACTGGTCGGCACCGGTGGCCGTGCAGAATTTTTTTATGGAGCATTAGCGAAAAATTTCCGTGACCAATCTGAGCTTGCAGCTTTTTGTGATATTAATCAAACGCGGATGAATTATGCGAATCAACTGCTGCGAGAACGATATCAATACAATGAGGTTCCTACCTATACAGCAGACCAGTTTGACCAGATGATTGAGAACGAGAAACCCGATGCCGTCATTGTGACCAGCGTTGACCGTACGCATCACAAGTATATTATTCGCGCGATGGAGCTAGGATGTGACGTCGTGACCGAGAAACCCATGACCATCGATGAGCACAAATGCCAGGATATCCTCGATGCTGCCAAACGGACCGGGCGAAATATCCGCGTTACCTTCAACTACCGATATGCTCCCCATCATACCAAGATCCGTGAGCTGATCATGAACGATACCATCGGTAAAGTAACCTCCGTTCATTTCGAATGGCTGCTCAATACCCGGCACGGTGCAGACTACTTCCGTCGCTGGCACCGCGACAAACGTAACAGCGGAGGTTTACTCGTCCATAAATCCACCCATCATTTTGATCTCGTCAATTTCTGGATGGGCTCCCAGCCCGAAACGGTCTTTGCCTTCGGTGATCTCATGTATTATGGGCGGGAAAATGCCGAAGAACGCGGCGTTACCCAATTTTACAATCGCGCCACCGGCAACCCGCTCGCTAAGGAAGATCCTTTTGCCCTCCACTTGGATTCGGATGCGCACCTCAAAGCGATGTATCTGGATGCAGAGCCCGAGGACGGTTACCAGCGTGATCAGAGCGTATTCGGAGATGGCATTAACATTGAGGATACGATGGGCGTGCTTGTCCAGTATCAGAACAAAGCCATTTTGACGTATTCCCTTGTTGCCTACCAGCCGTGGGAAGGATACCGTATAGCCATTAACGGCACCAAAGGACGAATCGAGATGTCCATCGTTGAACAGTCCTATGTCAATTCACTCGGGGATAAAAGTCTCGAAGGCGCCCTGATCGGCAAAACGCTTCGTGTGCTGCCCATGTTCGATGCTCCATATGAGGTGCATGTCGAAGAGCAAAAAGGCGGCCATGGCGGAGGCGATCCGGTTCTGCTCAATGATCTGTTTGGCGAGCCTGCGGAAGATCCGTATGCTCGTGCTGCCAACCATATTGATGGAGCAAGATCGATCCTGACCGGTATTGCAGCCAACCGTGCGATTTCAACCGGGTTGCCGGTCCACATCAAGAGCCTGGTTCAGTTTTAATTTGATGGCAAGTTGATCCTCGAACGGTCATGATTCAAGGCTGCGTATTTACGCGGTCTTTTTTCCATTTGCAATCTCTTCTTAAGAGCCAGAAGCGAACATGGAATGATCACCAAGTTGAAGGAGGAAATGGATGTTCTTTTCATTAAAAAGCCGATTAATTGCCTTGATTCTTGTCCTGTTCGTCCTCTCGTTCGGCACGCTCTCCTTCCTGCTGTTTGCGGAATCCAGGGCTGTAATTCGTTCCTATATCGAGTCCTCTGCTCTCGAGAAAATGGAGGAATACGGCTCTTACATCGATATGGTACAAATGCAAATTTATGATGTAGCCTCTCTCGTCTTCAATAGCGATATGGCGAAAAGCTGGGATAACGCCATGAGTGATCCACAACTGTCCGAGGGGGAGAAAATGCTGGCTAATCTCGCCATGAGCCGTTTTCTGACGCAGGCCACGAACAGCTATACCAGCATTTCCGATGTGTCCATCTATCGACTAAACGGGCTCCGGATTGGCGGCGAAAATCAGGTCGTTAACAATCCTTCGTTTTTTCAAGAACCATGGTATACGAACTTCTTCACATCTGGAGACCGGTGGCTGGCTGCACATACCGACGTTCATGAAAGGGTCAGGGACCATGGCAACCCGGTGGTGAGCCTGCTGATGCCGCTGGGTACCTTCCATCATGCTACAGCGCGGAATGTCATGAAGGTCAATGTAAGCGAGTCCTATTTCCTCGAACCTCTCAGCCGGATTCATCTGGCCAAGAACAGCACCATTTTTCTGCTCAATGAACAAGGTCGCCCCCTCCTCTCCCAACAAGCACACGAGCTTGGGGCCGGAACGCTATCCGACATCGAGCATATTCGAAACCGCACACCAAAATCAGGCGTTGAATACCTGACCAATGATGTGGGCGGACGAGACATGATGGTATACAAAAAACTCGGGCGAACAGGCTGGATGCTGGTCGGTCTGGCACCGGAAAAAGAGATGTATTCCTCTCTGCACAAACTCCAAACGACAACATTTGTAGTGACCATTGTCATCATCCTGGTGTCCCTGTGTGCTGCGGCCTGGCTGTCCTACGGCGTAACCAAGCCCTTAACTCGCCTGGTTCTGGCGATGAGACAGGTACAGCGGGGTGCATTTGACCAGGCCGAATCCCTGCTTCCCCCAGACCAGAATGTTAAGAGCGAGATTAGTTATGTGATATCTACGTTTCGTTACATGATCATCCGGCTTAGACAGCATATCCAGAATGAATTTGAGCTGAAGCTGCTTCGACAGCAGGCGGAATATAAGGCCCTCCTCATGCAGATTAATCCGCATTTTATGTTCAACACGCTGGAACTGGTCAGCAGTCTCGCGATGCAGCGCCGAACGGACGACACGGTGCAGGTCATTGAGGATCTCGGGAAAATGATGAGGTACTCCATGCATACGAATGATGATCGTGTGTTACTGGCCGAGGAACTTACTTACGTGCGCCACTACATCTCCATTCTTCAAACCCGCTTCGGACCCAAGCTCGATATTTCCACCCAAGAATCGGGCAGGCTGGAACACCTCGTTATAGTCAAGTTTATTCTGCAGCCGCTGATCGAAAATGCAGTCAAATACAGTTTTCAACATCAAACGACTGCTGAGGTGCATATTCGAATCTGCAGGAACAAGGAACATCTGCACCTCCAGATTAAGGACAATGGTCCGGGGGTGCCTCAGGATATCATCACCAGGCTGCAGGATTCTGAGAGTGTTACAGCCCAGCTTGAACCCATGCTTCGCCATTCAAGCTGGCATATTGGACTTGGCAACGTAGTTGCCCGGTGCCGGCTGCATTACGGTTCCCTCTTTGCCATTCATATAACGAACGGGGAAACCCAGGGTACTTGTATTGAACTGGTTCTTCCCGTACAGGAGGAAAATCATGTACAACGTATTGATCGCTGATGATGAGATTGAGGTCCGTGAAGGCCTGAAGCTGAAAGCAGACTGGAGTGGAATGGGTTTTGTCATCTCAGGTGAGGCCGCAAACGGAGTGGAAGCCGCTCGGTTGCTCCAATCGGGACACTATGATCTGCTCCTAACCGATATGAATATGCCGGTCATGGATGGCGTGCAGCTGCTCGACATCTGTAGAACCGACAATCCATCTATTGAAATCATTATTATCACGGGATATGAGGACTTCCAATATGCGAGAGCCGGTGTTCGTAATCATGCCATGGACTACTTATTGAAGCCGGTAACCCGGGGAGAATTGAAAGCGGCATTGATCAAAATCAAGGATGAACTGGATAAGAAACGCAAGGCTCGGGATGAATCCGAAAGGATGCAATGGCGTCTGTCCCAATACTATCAACAGATGAAAACACACTTTATTCTGGATCTCGTCAAGGGTAACAAGCTGCCTCCTTCTTCACTGCCTGAACGAATCCGATTATTTCATCTGGAAGAATGGCAGCATTCGGACGTCTGCTTCCTGACTGCAGGTTTGCGGGAAACGAGCCATGCCCCTGCTTCCGAAATCCGGATTCCGGAGGACATGCATCTCCCATTTCAAATGGTCTGTCATGAGATTGCTGAATCTTATACAGGAACTGCACTTGTATTTCAGGACACATCACATCCTGGAATCATGCATTTCATGATCTTGGACGGAATGCAGCATGAATTCGCGGAAAGGCTCCGCGTACAGATCATGTCCTATCTGACAATGGAAGTGCAGATTGGAATTGGGCTGACGGTGGCTGGACTCGAACGCTGGAAGGAAGGCTACGTCCACTCCCTGCTGGCATGGAACCTGGCTGGACGACAGTCTGGGTACGCTCAGACAGCAGAGGTAACGGATCACAGTCCCCTGATTCCCGAGGAGATCAACCGCGCCATGCATCGTTGTCTTCTCCGGGGGGACCTGGATTCCTTTCGCAGCATGATTCGAAAAGAGCTGGACGATGCCTTTCACAGATCCACTTCCCGTCTAATCCGCTGTCTATTGCAAATTTCACTGCTGATGGAGTCTGCCGCCATGGACTGCATGCGACAAGCTTATGGTACATCATCTCACTGGATCTCTCCTGAATGGGTACTGTGGCTGGAGACTCCCGAACAAGCAGAACGGCTGCTGATGCAGTGGGCACAGGATTTTGTAGACGGACAGCAGTCACCTGAGACCACAGAAGCAACCATGATCGAATCAGCGAAAGGTTATATCGAAGATAACTACATGCAGGAAATTACGCTCACCTCCATCGCAGAGCAATTTAACTATCACCCTTCGTATTTCTCTGAAATGTTCAAGGAAGGTGCAGGCATCTCATTTATTCAATATTTGACGGAAACCCGGATGAAACACGCCACACGCTTACTCAAGGAAACTCAATTGAGTGTATGGGATATCACTGAGCTTACAGGCTTCTCTTCCCCGAGCTATTTCAGCGCTCGTTTCAAAAAGATGCATCACATGAGTCCTTCGGAGTACCGGGTGCTTCAATCCGAAAAAATCACTAGTCAGAATCCGAAGAAATGAGATTCCGGCCGCGTCGGCTCCCAGGTAAGATGAGGTTATCAGAACGTTCACCGTTATCATGTAAGCGGATTCAGTGATTGGAATTGTGAATGTTCAACCACTCTTAGCCTGAAGGGAGGCAAATCATGAAAAAAATGTCCACGCCCTTATACGGCCAGCAAAATAAGACAGCCTACTTGTTCCTGTTACCTTGGCTGATCGGACTGTTCTGTCTAACGCTGGGGCCAATGGCTGCATCGCTGTACTTATCCATGACCAAATTCAATCTGTTATCACCGCCGACGTGGACGGGGCTCAGCAACTATGTACAAATCTTCAGTGAAGACGATACATTTCGCAGATCGCTCGGACTGACCTTCTTTTATGTATTTTTGTCCGTCCCGCTCCGCCTCGCTTTTGCCCTGCTGGTAGCGATGGCGCTAAACAAGGGCATTCGCGGCCTCGGTATATATCGAACCGTGTATTACATCCCTTCCCTTCTGGGAGGAAGTGTTGCCATCGCCATCGTATGGCGCCAAATCTTTGACGGTAACGGACTCGTTAATCAATTCCTGAACTGGTTCGGCATAGCGGGACCTTCCTGGATCGCACATCCCGACTATGTCATTTATACCATCGTGACTTTATCCGTGTGGCAATTCGGCTCGGCGATGGTCATCTTCCTCGCTGGCCTGAAGCAGATTCCGGCCGACCTTTACGAAGCGTCGGATGTGGACGGTGCGAGCAAGCTGCGTCAATTTTTCCGCATCACACTGCCCATGCTGTCACCCGTCATTTTTTTCAACCTGATCATGAGCATGATCAATTCCTTCCAGGCCTTCACTCCGGCATATGTCATCGGAGATGGTCGCGGAGGACCACTCGATGCCACCATGTTCTACACCCTGTATCTATACCTGAAAGGCTTCTCGTTCTTTGATATGGGTTACGCCTCGGCACTCGCCTGGATCATGCTGGTCATTATCGGTATATTCACTGCAATCGTCTTTCTCACATCCAGATTCTGGGTATTCTATGGCGACAATCAGGAGGGAAGGTAATGCATATGCCGTTCAAACGAAAGCTGATTCAGACCGGAAGACACACGGTTATCATCCTTCTCGGTCTGCTGATGCTGTACCCGGTGTTATGGCTGATCTTCAGTTCGTTCAAACCTAACCAGCTAATCTTTACCAACAGCAGTCTGATTCCGACCAGCTTCACACTGGATCATTACGTGAATGGCTGGAAAGGATTACAGGGCGTTTCCTTCGGCCGATTCTTCGGCAATTCAGCACTTATCTCGGTCATGAGCGTACTGGGAAATGTGATCTCCTGTTCGCTCGCTGCCTATGCTTTTTCCAGACTCCGCTTCAAGTTAAAAACGCTGTGGTTCAGCATCATGCTGGTCACAATTATGCTGCCTTACCATGTAACCCTTGTACCTCAGTATATTCTGTATAACGAGCTGCAGTGGATCAATACGTATTTCCCGCTTATTTTGCCTAAATGGCTGGCACAGGACTCCTTCTTCATTCTGCTAATGGTCCAATTTATCCGCGGTATTCCGCGGGAACTTGACGAGAGCGCAACGATTGACGGGTGCGGACAATCCCAGATTTTTTTCCGAATTGTGGTGCCTCTCCTTGTTCCTGCATTGATCACAACGGCAATCTTCACCTTTATCTGGAGCTGGGATGATTTCTTCAGCCAGATGATTTACTTAAGCAAAATCGATCTATTCACCGTACAGCTGGGCATACGTTCCCTGTTTGATCCATCAGGACAATCCGATTGGGGAGCATTGCTTGCCATGTCCACGTTATCCCTGCTGCCTGTAACGATCATCTTTCTGATATTTCAGCGCTATTTTCTCGAAGGCATTGCTACTACAGGTCTGAAGTAAGTTCTATTTTCACAATCACCAATTCGTTAGGAGGATGAACGATGTTTAAGCGACTCATGATGGGAATGGCCGCCTCACTCCTGCTATTTGCAACCGCCTGCTCGGGTACGGATCATACGGGTGCTGGCGGTAATACGGATCAAGGTAACGAACCAAACGGCCAGGTCGAACTGCGTATGATGTGGTGGGGTGATCAGAAACGGGCAGATATTACAAACGAAGCTCTTCAAGTCTTTCAGGAAAAACATCCGGACATCAAAATTGTAGGTGAATTCGCCCCTTCCTCCGGATATTTTGACAAATTAAATACACAGCTGGCCTCAGGCACGGCACCCGATGTATTCTTCCTGGGTGGCAACGTGGTCGATTATGCCAAAAAGGATGTCTTGCTCAACCTCGATCCATATGTCGGAAATGAACTGAACCTGGACGGCATGGATCCCACCATGGTGGAATACGGTCGTCTTGACGGGAAGCTTCAGCATATTTCAGCAGGCGCCAACGCACGCGGAATTGTAATCAACAAGGCGTTGTTTGAAAAAGCGGGCATCCCTCTGCCTGAGACGGACTGGACCTGGGAAGATTATGCCGCAATCAGCAAGGAGCTCTCTGACAAGCTCGGCGATGGCATATTTGGAACGTATAACTTTACGGTGGACGGGATGGATATCTACCTGAAGCAGCGTGGCAAACAGCTGTATGACATGACCAACGGTACGTTGGGTTTTGCACAGGAGGACGTTCTCGAATGGTTTCAATACTGGGAAAAGGCTTCCGCCGACGGTGGTGTAGTCACACCTGAATTGCAGGTCTCCAATCCGCATGATGACACGAGCAAATCGCTGCTGATTACAGGCAAAGCGGCCATGACCCTGCTTCCGTCCAACCAGCTCGCTGCATTCCAGAGCCTGACGGAGGATCCGCTCATTCTGCATCCAGTTCCGCGTGGACCCAAGGGTACAGGTGTGGTATTCGAATCCAGTCAGGGATTGTCAGGCTATGCGAATACCAAACATCCCAAGGAGGTTGCCATGTTGATGGACTTCTGGATCAATGATCCGGATGCGGCCCGAATTCTTGGCAATGACCGCGGCGTTCCGGTTACGGAAACCAATCGGAATCTTCTTCAGGAAGAAGCCGGAGCCGTTGAAGAGCTCGTTTATGACTATACCAATTTTGTATCTGAAGCCACCAAAACGGAGCCTTTTGACGTAAGTTATAACCCTCCTGGGTTTGCAGAATTCTCCAAGCTCGCTCAGACGACAACCCAGGAAATTGGATTTGGACGTAAAAGTGTCGAGGAGGCGGTATCCAGCTTCTACAGCGGTACGCTTCGGATTTTTGAATCCAACCAATAGCAATAACCACCACATCCCCTTAGGAGGCGAACATGGCAGAAGCACTATTAAACCGGCTGCGCCAGATGTCCATTCCAAACCTTATTCAGCCCAGTAAGCCGGAAGACGCAGCTATCTTGCAAGAGTGGCAGGAATCGGGAGTCCGTTTTACCGCTTCAGGCGGAGGTCTGGAACAGGCTTATTATGCAGCAGTAGAGCAACTGCTGGCCTGCATCGTTCCCATGAGAAGCGGAGATCCTGTTCTCCAGGAAGGAGGCATCTATCTCGGCTGCTGGCTGGAGAGCACGGGCACAATTAACGCAGAAGTGCTCTCCCGCCTGCTTCCTTCCGTTTCCCGAGCAACCTATCTAAGCTTTGCAGCTCATCAGCGGGAGGATGGATTACTTCCTTACAAACTGACAGAGACTGGTCCCTCCTTCCGCCAGATTCAATTGGTTACTCCGCTTGCACGAAGTGTATGGAATCACTATCAGCTTCATGGCAAGGACCGGAGTTTCCTGAGTACGATGTATACAGCCATGACACGTTATGACGAATGGATTGCGAAGCACCGGAATACCCGGGGAACCGGATGTGTAGAGGCTTTCAGTACATTTGACACCGGACATGATCTATCACCCAGGTTCTGGCATGTGCCGGATACGCCTTACCAGAATGATCCTGGTGCATATCACCCGGATTCTCCAATATTGCCGTTCCTGGCACCGGATTTAACCGCCAATATCTATTGCCAGCGGATGTATTTGTCCCGTATGGCAGAGGAGCTTGGCGAATCGGGTCTGGAATGGAAAGCAAAAGCTGAATTCAGTCTGGACCGACTCTTTCGCTGCTGTTATGACGAAGAAGATCTGTTCTTTTATGATCGTGATCGCAATGACAAGTTTGTTCGAGTTCAATCGGATGTGCTGCTGCGCGTGATGGCCTGTGAGGTGGGTGACCAGCATTTGTTCGACCAGCTGCTGCAAAGATATCTGCTCAATACAAGCAAGTTTTTTGCCCGATATCCCTTTACGTCCCTAGCCATGGATGATCCCCGGTTCGACCCTTCATCCACCTATAACAGCTGGGGTGGGCCGTCTAATTTCCTGAGCCTCATTCGGGCTCCCCATGCCTTCGAACATCACCATCGCTATGTGGAATTGACATGGGTGCTGAATCCGATCCTGGCTGCGTTATCCAGAGCGAGGCGTTTTGCACAAACCCTTAGTCCATGGACCGGTGAAGAAGGCTTCACAGACACCTACTCTCCGGCCATCCTGTGTCTGCTTGATTTTGTGGAAAGGTTATGCGGCATTATGCCTGTCGGTTCAGACCAGCTGTGGTTTACCGGACTTCTTCCCCCAGCCATGGACCATGGCGAAGAAGTTGCCGGGAGTACGGCCTACAGCCGAACGGTTGACGGGCAACCGTTTGAACTGGTGAATACCTCAGATCAGATGATGGTCTATCGAAAAGGCAGCATTCATATTCAGGCTCCGTCTGGAATCCGGGTGATCACCGATCGTGATGGAAGGCTGGAAAGTATCATTGGGATGAGTGCGCGAACGATTGAGGGTGAGCTTACCTATCAGGGGAAATCCTTTCCGATTCGAATTAAAGGAAATGAGATGCAGGCCTTTACTGGGGATGGTTTGCAAACCGTCCGGGATATTGGCATGATCTATCCAAGCTATCAATAGTAAAAAGGCGCAAGTGCGGAGAAGTCTCCATGCACCTGCGCCTTTGCTTATCCCTAGCATGTCCATTACCGCGGAGAGGGTGTCCATTTCTCACGGTTTATGATGCTGTAGCGTAACAGACTCACTTAAGCTTTTCGCTGCCACGACGGGTGGCGATAAAACTCAATTGTATCAATGAAACTTACGTTGTATTCCTGCTCTACTGCAGACAAATCCAGCAGTTTGCGGTCCATTTCTTTTAATCCCATGACCACGTCATGCCGGAGCAGGTCCATTGCAATTTTGCCTAGAAACCCGCCCTCGCTCTCCTTGTGTCGATTACGAAACTCTTCATTGTATATGAATTCCGGGGTAAAGGATGACTCCACAAACGCATTGACGAGTGTTAACTCTTTCCCTTCCTTGTGCACCGCAATATAGTAATTTCCGCGGTCATCCTTGACCAGATCTTTACTCAGTTCCACGTTCATTGGAATCACTCCCTATATCTCAAATAATGTGCCAATACGATAAAACATGGGCAGGCAATTGCTCACCACCTGACCTGATCCGTTCATATAGTAGGTATAAACGGAGAACGGAGGATGACTTATGAAGTGGCATCATCTCCATACAGGCAAAACGCTGCAGCAGCGTCTGGCGGAGCTGCAGGGACATCTGGCCGAGCTCAATACACCGCGGTCAGGACTTGAACCAGGCCGGATCAAACGGGTATATCCCCGCAATTTCATCAAAGTGAATCGACAACTGTTTATTCCGCTCAGCCTGTTGTCCATCCGTGTGTTTGATACACCTCAGACACGCCGGGGTGTTCGAGTAGGCATTCGTACCGTGTTCCCATCCAAAAATGCTTTTCGAAATATCCGGCTGGTTGGCGTGGGACTTGATTATCTGGAGCTGCAGGGAACCGGCAAATTCCCTTCCCGCATCCTGTTTCCCCTGAGTCAGATCGAATCCATCCATCGTCCAACATTCAAGAAGAAAAAGCAGACACGTTAATCCGCGCTGTTCCCTCTAATCCATACGGCCCATATCATTATAACGCAACCTGCATCGATTTGCCTGCTTAGCGCTTCACGGCAAAAACGGTGAGCACAGAAATTCTCTGTGTCTCACCGCAAAGTTCATTAATTGAAGTTTATCCATGTCATGAACACTGTATTCGACTCTACTTGAGTTATCTCATTATAGCCCTGTCCATACATCCTTGGCATAACGGCCTTCCTGCTGTAAGCGTTCGAGCCATGCATCTGCCTCATCTACAGGCTTGCCACTAATGTCGGTGTATGCCTGCTTGAGTGTTGCCTCCACATCAGGAGCCATCTTGCTGCCGTCTCCGCAAATATACAAATGTCCGCCCTGCTCAAGCAGAGGAATCAGTTTTTCGGCGTCATCCCTCATCAGATGCTGAACATAACATTTATCCTGTCCATCGACTCTGGAAAAGGCTGTGTGAAGCTGGACAAGTCCTTCTTGCTGTGCCGCTTCAAGCTCATTTTTATACAAATAATCATGCTCCGGATTGCGGCATCCAAAGTACAAATGAGCTTCGCCCACGCTCTGTCCCTGTTCCTTCAGAACCCGTCTTGCTTGCAGGAATCCACGGAATGGTGCCACTCCCGTTCCTGGACCCACCATGATAACCGGCACTTCTGCATCAGATGGCAGTTCAAATCCGGATTCAGGCGTTCGGATAAACATGACCACCTCTTCACCCGGTTTCAGGTTTGCCAGATAATTGGACGCAATGCCTTTATACTCCCCTTGTCCGCTCCAAGCCGGAGCACGAACCACACTGACCGTAATACTTGCCTGCTCTGGCTGTACGCGAGGCGAACTCGAGATGGAATAATATCTCGCTTTGAGTGAAGGCAGCAGTTCGAGGAAGCGTTCGAACGGCATTTCGCACGCCTCATACTTGACGAGATAATCCAGCATCGATACGCGCTTACCCCGCACTTCTTCCATATATACCGATTCGTCCAGAAGTGCTTCAAGCTCCTTCTTGTGCGGCGGGCATACGGTGTAGGCTGCCAGCTCTCTCAGCTGTGCACGTGTTGCTGCCTCCTGCAATTCCACGCTGTGGCTGAGCAAGTCATACAGATTAACCGGCTGATGCAGTGGCAAGTGCGCAGCGCTTCGACCGGATGCATCCAAAACCAGGTGTTCCGTACCCGTAAAGCCATAACGCTTGAGTACACGCTCCACGAGTTCCGGTGGATTTTGCGGGAGAACTCCCAGATGATCGCCTTCTTTGTAATTCATGCCTTCAGGCAGCTGAATCTCCAGATGACGCGTGCTCCGGAGGCTGCCAGCATCATGAAGTTCCCGATTTTCCAACACGTGAGCCACATGGGCATCGTACGTATCTGCAAGCGGCGTCACCGCATGCCCACTAACAAATTGCACGGACAACGAGCTGCGCTCACTGCCTGAGCTGCTGTTCAGCTTCAATCCCATCGCCTGTGCCAGATCCGGCCACAATTGTTCGCTCCAGTCCTCAACCTGCTTCTCGAAATCTCCGCTGGCATCACTTTCGCCAAGTGGGGACAGCCGGGTTGCCCCCTTGGAAGAGAGCTGTTCATCAATCAAACGCGGAATACGCTGATACGTGCTGGCCCAGTTATGATCCCCGCAACCAAGAACTGCAAAGCGTACGCCTTCAAAAGCATTGGCTTCTGCATGCTGAATCCATTCCACAAAATTTTTGGCGTTGCTTGGCGGCTGACCGTTGTAGGATGCACTAACAATAATGATGGCACCTTCCTTCGGCAGGTTGCCTACCCGATTATCCAGTGCCTCTACTTCGCTCCGAAAGCCCTGATATCGCGCTGTATCTGCAATCTCACGTGCAATGCCTTCCGCAGTACCCAGGTTGGAACCGTACAGAACCAGCATCGGGGTATGATGGGCATTTGCCGTGTCCAGCTCTTTTCGTTTGACAGCAGGAGTCGGCTCTTCCAACGCTACACCCGGTACAGCCATGACAGGCTGCCCACCACGGGCACGAACACGGATGGTGAATTGGTCCGGCTTCAGCGTCAAGGTCTCTTTCACCTTCAACTGATAATCCGTATGATCAATGAAGTCAAAATGTTTCAAAACCATGCCCAGCACCAGCGTGGCCTCTTGAAGTGCAAATTGCTGCCCAATGCACGCCCGCTGACCGTTGCCAAAAGGTTTATATGCATCGTGCGGCACCTTGCTTGGATCCTCAAATCGCTCCGGACGGAACTCTTCCACATCGTCGCCCCAGGCATCGCGGTCACGATGCAGCTTGGGAATGAGCACACTAACGCTGTCCCCTTTTTTCAACGGATACTCTCCGGCGAGCACAGTATCTTCTTTGGCGTAGAGGGAGAACGCTGGAGCTGTTGGCCACAGACGAAGTGCTTCGTTCAGTACCATACGGATATATTTTAGGCTCCGAACCTGATTGTACGTTGGAACCGGATCCTTCAGAATCTGGTCAGCCTCGGCTTGTGCCTTAGCCAGTTTATCCGGATTTTTCATCAAATAATAAATGGCAAAGGATAATAGTCCGCTTGTTGTCTCATGTCCTGCAATCAGGAACGTAATGATCTGGTAGCGGATATTTTCGTCATCCAGTGTTTCACCCGTCTCCGGGTCCTTACCGCTGAGCATATGGGATAATAGATCGTCTGCGCCCTCCTGAGGCTGCTCTTTACGCTCGGCGATAATATGATCGACCAGCGCGAACATGGAGCGAATATCCTGCTCAAATTGTTTCTTTTTGCTAATCATCAATTTGTCCTGCAAACGGAGACGCTGCAGCGAACTCATGGATTCATCCAGAGCGCGTACCATACTTGTAATAAAGGGGTGAGGTTCTTCCCGATAAAAGCTGTTAAACCGGTAATTGAATCCGCATAACCCGATTGTATCCAGCGTTAGACGTGTCATATCATCGGGTACATTTACCGTTTCATCCGGATTCAGCCGCGACCATTTTTGAACAAGCTGTACGGCCAGATCGATCATTTTATTATGATATCCCTGCATGGCACGCTGACTGAAGCTGGGAAGAAGCACATTATGCGCCTTTTTCCAGTTGGGCTCATCCGTCCAGCTTGTAAATAAGCCATCTCCAGCAAACGCACGAACTTTCGCAAGCGGTGCCCATACACGCTTATCGAATTTGGATTCATCCGTCACCTCGGCAACCAGCTTATGACCCGAAATGTACAGCTCACTCCGTCCCGGGTATTCCATTCGAAAGATCGGTCCGTATTCTTCCGCAAGCTTAACCAGGGATTGCACCGGTTCATCTAAGTTCAATTGTGGCAAGTTACCCAGTGGTCCGTAGGTTTTGGGCTGGGGTACTGACATTGACGACATCTTCTTCACTCCTATTCCAACTCATATGGTCGACCCAATCATAGATAATGACTCTGTTAACTTCAGCAATTGAATAAAAAGGTATACCATCATTTTCTACAAGTACTCACATTTGATTCAAATCATGATAAAACATAATAGAACCAACTGACCAATTTGGTATATCGGTCATTTTTGAGTAAAAAAAATGAGGTGCTTCGTTATCTTACTTTTACCCTAACATTTCCAGTTCCAATCTTCAACAGTCTCAAAGTCATAGGACCATGGGGTCGCCCATGCTCATTGGCCTAGGTGGTCGCTAGGCCTGAAACCTATTCAGGCCTTTCCCACTCTTGATTTTTTACGGCAGCTTCACCACGTAATCTAGCGTTGCCTCAGCAGTTCCCTGATTTTCGTTTCCATCATCAAAGGTTCGACTGTCGTTTCATAGCGGGCACTAACCTCGCCATCCGCTCGGACTAAAAACTTGGTGAAATTCCACTTGATCCCGTGCCCGTCATACAATGCAGGATGTTTTTCCCTTACAAAATGATCCATCCACCGACCTTCTTCCGTTTCAAGATCATATCCCTGGAATGCAGCCTTTTCGACCAGATGACAAAATAGAGGATGAATGGATGTTCCGGTAACCTCAATCTTATCAAACATCGGAAAGGTCACATGAAAATTGCTTTTGTAATATTCGGTGATCTCTGCATTATTACCCGGTTCTTTTTGATTGAACTGATTGCAGGGAAACGCCAAAATTTCCAGGCCTTGTTCGCCATACTTGTCATAGAGCTGCTGCAGCTCCGAAAATTGTCTGGAATAGCTGCACTTGCTGGCCGTGTTGACAATGAGCAGAACCTTTCCCTCAAACCTTGATAAATCAGCAATATGTCCATCCTTTGAAGAAACTTGATAAGCATAGATAGGATTCATATATAGCGCCTCCCATAAGTGTAGACTATAATAAGTTCTTTAACTAAATTATATCTACGCTCCTCTTATAGATGAAATATATAAAACATATTAACTTAATAGTTAACATCTATTATGTATCGTGAAAGTATGCCAAAAAAACAACTGTCCTGAGCAGAGAAAGGATCTACTCCAATGGACAGTTGCTGTGCTGGGTTATTAAAAAATTGATAAATTCGGAAGATTCAGACGTTCACTTTACCCCATAATCAGGCCGTAGACTACACCCGGACCATGTACACCAATCGTCAGATCGTTTTCGATATCGGAAGACCGGCTGGGACCGGAAATAAAATGAATACCTGCAGGAAGGTTCTCTCTTCCTGCTTCATCAAAGCGATTCAGCGTCTCGCCCAAACGGGTATGCAGGCGTTCTACCGGAATGATAATGATTAATACAGTTGGCAGAAGGCTCACAGCGCGTCCCTTCTCCGGTGAAGACATCACCGTAACTGAACCTGTGTACGCAGTCGCATAATCCGCCATGACCACGCCAATATCGGCCTCTGCGGCCCGGGCTTTCCAGTTTTCATCCGGTTTGCTGTTCCATACGGAAATCTGCACTTCCGGCAGCTCTGCTTCAAGCTGCAATTCATCCAATTCCTGTTCGTTCTGACGAATCACATACTTTGCTCCCAGTTCATTGGCTTTCGTAGTAATAAAGGTGGAGGCTTCCTCCAGATTCTTCACTCGAACAATGTGGGCACCCACACTTACAAAGTTATCGGTAAATGCCTGTATCCGTTTCTCTTCATCCCATTCCAGTTCATTCCAGAATGACGGTGCACCTCGAAAAGGCTGCGTTGGTGCATGATTTTGGCGGGGCCTTCTTAGCTTGGCAGCAATACCATTCATGAACTTTTCCTGTTTCTCGCGCGACCGCTTCTCCAATTGGTTCAGCCACTGCTGATGCTCAGTGCTCATGTCTGCTGCCTCCTTGCTCCCGTTCTCGCAAAATGTGCTCCATTCGGTTGCGAACGTTGCTATCCATTTCTTTTGGATTTTGATCCAGTTCCTGATCCAGCTTGCTCCACTGCTGGCGGAATGAACGTTTGGCCAGGCTCGGTGCAACTCGGTATGTGTTCCAGCCCTTGAGCGGACCAAGCTTGAGCGAGATTCCTTCATTGCGTACAACAGCCTTCTGGCCAAGCTGGCCCAGACGAATAGCTGCACTGAAACGTTTGGAGCTAGACACCACTGCGGCAAATCCCTTCATGCCGGCTCCCTCCAGCTTGTTTCCGTGGCCTTCTTCAACCTTGCGTCTGCGTAAATACACGAGCATATCATGTAAAGGTATTTTGACAGGACAGGCCTCATAACAGGCCCCGCATAAACTCGAAGCACTGGCAATATCGTTCCACTCGTCTATATTTCCGTTCAGTGCTGGGGTCAACACCGCGCCAATCGGACCGCTGTAGGTACCACCATAGGCGTGACCGCCTATATGACGGTATACCGGACAAGCATTCAGACAGGCTCCGCAGCGTATGCAATTCAGCAGTTCCTGAAATTCAGGATCGCCAAGCTGCAAGGATCTTCCATTATCCACGATAATAATATGCATTTCATCAGGACCATCCCCGTCTGCTGTTCGGCGCGGCCCGGTAATGCCCGACATATACATGGTCAATTTTTGTCCTGTCGCTGAACGCGGCAGCAGCGTGGCCATCACTTCAAGATCGGTCCAGGAAGGAATGATACGCTCCATTCCCATCAAGGTAATCTGTGTCTTCGGTACAGTGGATACCATACGGGCATTGCCTTCATTTTCGAACAGCACCATGGAGCCTGTCTCCGCAATGGCGAAGTTACAGCCCGTCATGCCGATGTCAGCCTCGAGGAATTTTTCGCGCAGCTTTTTGCGTACAAACCCGGCGAGAACGGTTGTATCCGGTTCAAGGGTTTCCCCAGCTTCTTTTGATAATAAATCCGCAATCTGATAACGATTTTTGTGAATCGCCGGAATAACGATATGTGAGGGGGCTTCCCCAGCCAACTGGATGATATATTCACCCAAATCGGTCTCAATGGCTTCAATGCCGGCAGATTCAAGCGCATGGTTCAGATGTACTTCTTCCGACACCATCGATTTGGATTTGACCACGGACGCAGCTTCATTGTGGGCCGCTATATCGAGGGCAATTGCGGCTGCCTCGGCCGATGTATCTGCAAAATGGATATGGACACCGTTAGCACGAGCATTATTGACGAATTCGTTCAGATAATAATCCAGATGTGCGATGGTGTGCAGTCGAATCTGGCGGCCCCGTTCCCGCCATTCATCCCAGTTTCCGTGTTCCTCCGAAGCGGATTTCTTTCCGTTCCGCAGACGTTCTGTTGTGAACTTGACGGCTTTACGCAGAAAATCATCATTAAGCGCGAGTTCCGCACGCTTCTTCACAGACACATCCATTACACCAGGCTGACTCATCCTGTTTGCACCCCCTCATACAGTAATTCCGCCAAATGCATGACACGTACCGGTTCATTCCGGTAACGCAGATTGCCTGCGATATTCATGAGACACGCCATATCCAGTCCAACAAGTACCTCGGCTTCGGTCTCTTTGATATGATCCACTTTCTCGGTAACCATGGCACCGGATATATCCGACATTTTTACGGCAAATGTTCCCCCGAACCCGCAGCAATCCTCTCCATACGGAAGCGGTACAAATTCCAGCCCTTTCACTGCAGACAACAGCGCCATCGGTTCGTCTTTCACTCCGAGCAGCCTGCTGCCGTGACACGATGGATGGTACGTAACCTTGTGAGGAAAATGTGCGCCCAGATCCGTTATCCCGAGCACCTGCACCAGAAATTGCGTAAATTCATAGGCTTTTGCTTCCAGCCGTTTCGCCTTTTCGAGCCACACCGGATCATCCGCAAACAGCTCGGGATAATGATGAATCATATACGTGCAAGAGCCTGAAGGACAGACTACAAAATCACTGTCGTCAAACGCTTCCAGAATCGTTTTGGCTGCCACTCTCGTCTCATCCCAATACCCGCTATTATAAGAAGGCTGACCGCAGCAGGTTTGGACAGGTGGAAATTCCAACCGAACGCCGTGAGCGGCAAGCAGTCTGACCATCGCTTCTCCGACACGCGGGTAGATGGCATCGCTGAGGCAGGTAATGAACAAGGAGACCTTCATAAATACACGCTCCCATTATCAATTAGTAGTGGGTCTATTGAAGTTAACGTTAAGTATCAAGTCAGAACGAGCTGACTACGTGCCCATTTTCTTATACTGTCGTAATTTGGATGTCATAGTCCTTCAATCGTTTCATGAGATCATCATCAAGCTGCTCATTGAGTATGACCGCATGAACCGCATTCAATCCGGTTACCCTTGCGAACGCTCGCACACCAAACTTGCTGGCATCTGCAAGCAAAATTACCTGGTCGGAGATGCCGACCATTTTCTGTTTCAACCTGGCTTGCAGTTCATTGGATTCGCTAATTCCGCCACCATCCAGATGGACCCCCTTGCAGGACAAGAACAGTTTATCAACGTGATACGTTTCCAGTGAACGTTCGGCAAGCGGCCCGACAAACGATAGCGAACGCTGTGCCAATTGCCCCCCGGTAGAGATCACCTCTATCTTGTCCTTGCTGCTAAGTTCGGTCGCTACCTGAATCGAGTTGGTTAACACCGTCAGGGGAATATCCGGCATGTTCGCAGCCATATAACCTGCAGTGGTGCTGGCATCCAAGAGTATTCGATCCCCGGGGTGAATCATGGCAAGGGCTGCCTGAGCAATTCGCTTCTTCTCTTCCGCATGGGTCGTTTCCCTCACGCGATACGGGATCTCCGGCTGATCATCCTTGATGCTTACAGCTCCCCCATGGGAGCGTTTTAATCGTCCGGCTTGCTCCAGCCGATCCAGATCGCGGCGAATGGTCTCTTCGGTTACCCTGCAGCGATCACTTAGCTCGGACACACGCATGCTTCCGCTTTCATTAACCATCTCGACAATCCGATCATACCGCTCAGCAGCCAGCATGGTTACACCTCACTTCCGGCCTGTGATTTCGATGAGTCCGATAACCTGAGAAATCTGCCGTAAGCCTCTTCCCAAATCAATCTGTCCTTCGGTTCATACTCGGTTACCGGGAACGAATCACGAATGACCCTGCGAGCCTCCCAAATGTCCTTGAACGCTCCGCTGGCAATCCATTGGACAGCCATGTTACCAATTGCACTGCCTTCTGCCGGCCCTGCCCATACCGGTCTGCCAATAGAGCTTGCCGTCCACTGGCACAGCAATTGATTCTGGATGCCTCCGCCGACCATGTGCAATCCATTAAAAGACTGACCCGATAATTGTTCCGTCCATTCCAGTACTCTTCTGTATTTCAGGGCAAGGCTCTCCAGGATGGATCTGGCAATAGCTCCTTGATCCTGTGGTTCTTGCTGTCCCGTATCTCGGCAATACTGGCGAATCCGAATCGTCATGTCACCTGCTGGCATAAACAGATCGTCATCCGGGTCAAACAAACTTGCAAATGGAGGAGCCGCTTCAGCTTGTTGTAATAATTCAGCGTAACTGATCCCTTTCCCCTGACGCTCCCATTCACGCATGCTCTCCTGCAGGATCCAGAGTCCCATAATGTTCTTCAGCAGACGGAATGTTCCGCCAGCTCCGCCTTCGTTCGTAAAATTCAGGGCCAAACTTTCCGGAGTAATGGCAGGATAATCGATCTCCGTTCCCATCAAGGACCAGGTTCCACAGCTCAAATAAGCAAACGAACGATCCGTTGCCGGGACAGCGACCACTGCTGAACCCGTATCATGTTCGGCTACCGCAATAACAGGAATTGATGATATCCCCAATTCACTAGATATACCGCTGCGGAGTTGACCTACTCGTGTACCCGGCATCACCGCATCACCAAACAGCTGATCCGAGACTCCGATGTGAGCAAGTAATTCTCCGTCCCACTGCCCGCTCACCGGGTTGTAGAGCTGTGTTGTCGTTGCATTGGTAAACTCATTTACCGCTTCTCCAGTCAAAAAGTACCGAAGCAGGTCCGGAATCATAAGAAAACGATCTGCTGCATCAAGCAACGGTGAACCGTTCCGCTGCAGGGTTGCGAGCTGGTACAGGGTATTAAAACTTAAAAATTGAATGCCTGTTCGCTCAAAGATCCGCTGGGAGGTTAGCTCATTGCGAATCTGTTCCATCATGCCGTTGAACTGCCCATCACGATAATGATAGGGGTTACCAAGCAATTCTCCATTGTGGCCCAGAAGTCCAAAGTCAACTCCCCAGGAGTCGATCCCCAAACTGCCTGGCTGCTCTCCCTGCTGCTTGACCAGATGCAAACCTTGCAGCACTTCATGATGCAAACGCAGAATGTCCCAGTACATTCGCTCGCCTGCTCTGACCGGCTCATTCTTGAATCGATGAACTTCAGTGGCCGTTATACCCCGGTCATTCAGATGACCCAGCAGCGCCCTCCCGCTGCCAGCTCCCAAATCATATGCCAACACGCTCACTGCCCTACACCAACCTTTCTATACAAATGTTGCTTTTTACCTGCACTTAATTGTTTGTTTGTTTTTGTTTTATACTGTTTAGCTTTATTTTTCGAGTATATCACTGTTGTAAGCGTTTGAATACCCTGTGTTTTGTTCTTTCCCAACAAAAAAACGACCTGATCCTATGGATAAGTCGTTCTTATGTTTGGCATTGCGTTTCGATTACGTATAAAAGCGGCCATTGCTTACACCGGACTGGGGCTGCACATCTCTCTCGAAATGCTTGAACCTTGTGCCCTGGTATGTCAGCATGCCTTGGTCATTTTCCACCAGCATGCCGTAGTTGCTTCCGCCGACGTTCAGTTCCACACGTTCTCCGTTATCAAGTTGAAAGGTTGCATAGTACCAGGTGGAAGCACTGCTATCTCCGCTTCCTCCGGTAACTTGGGTTCTCTTCGCCACCACGGTGCAGTGCAGCGTGAGCAGTGCTGCTGCATTATTAGAAGACCATGTTCGAACCCCTGAAATGATGGCGTACACAATCACACATGCAATGATGAGAAATATAGCACCAATAAATATGGATCCGAATGCACTCATGGCCCCAAACTCATTAAATCCCGAAAAAAAACCTCCCTGATTCCCCTCAAATCCCGGCACACTATTCATGTCGTCAAATACACCGAAGCCGTCTGTGGTTAATCTGCCCATCGATGAGGATATGTTGATCGTTGTCATTCATCATCGTTCCTTTCCGGCTCCAAAATAAGAATGCACCGTCCCTTGCCAAGGAGACGGTGCACGTGAACAACCTTACTAGCCTTGTCCGTATACTATATGAACGTAATTAGGAATACAGACGTTCAAGTTCATCAACCAGATTGCCTACATACGCCACGGCTGCACGAATCGGCTCAGGTCCGGACATGTCCACACCCGCAAGTTTCATGAGCTCTTGAGGTGCCAGACTACCTCCTGCTTTTAATGCTTCGAGCCAGCGATCCACGGCAGGCTGGCCTTCCTCGCGAATCAATCCGGCAGCTGCAGTTGATGCCGTCAAACCAGCTGCATAGGTGTAAGGGTACAGACCCATATAGTAATGAGGCTGTCTCATCCAGGTTAGCTTCGCCCCTTCATCTACAACCAGGTCAGGACCCCAGAACGCGGAAAGAATGTTTCCTTTCAGCTCACTGAGCAGCTTGGCTGTAATCGGTTCATCCTTGGTCGCAAGTGCATATACTTGGCGCTGTAATTCACCTTCAAGCAGATGGGTTACGAAGTTATGATAATACGTGTTGAGCAATTGCAAGATTACCCACCGACGCATTCTTGGATTGTCAGAGCGTTTTAACAGATGATCAGCCAGCAGCATTTCATTCATGGTAGATGGTGCCTCGATGAAATACAGAGAAGGCCTTGTATTGGTGATCCGCTGATAGCGTCCGGCAAGCATGAAATGTCCAGCATGTCCGACTTCATGAGCGAGCGTAAACGCACCGCGCATATTGTTAGCCCATGAGATAAGGATATATGAATGCGCGCCGTAAATGGATGAACAGAAAGCACCCGTTGACTTGCCGGCATTATCTGCGTAATCCACCCAACGTTCGCTGAATGCCCGCTCCACAATTTCGCCGTATTCGGGTCCAAGCACAGCAAGCGCTTCACGGATGAGCGTGCAGGCCTCCTCATATGTAATAGCCGGACTGAATTCAGGGTCCAGTGGAGCCTTGAGATCGCAGAACATAAGCTTGTCCAGCCCCAGCTCGCGTTTCTTGAGAGCCGCAAGTTTGCGCATATGCGGTGCCAACTCCTGTTGAATGATATCCAGGATATTGTTGTACATCTCTTTGCTAACTTGCTGCGGGCTAAGCAGCATATCGGTGACGTCGTCGTAACCGCGAAGCCTGGATAGAACAACCTGTTTCTTTACTTCGGTTGCATAACCTTCGGCAAAAGTATTTTTGTAATCGTTAAGCTTGGAGCTAAAGGCTGCATAAGCAGAACGGCGCAGCTTGGTATCGGAAGACATTTCGTAGTTATTTTCATAGAACGACCAGGAGAGTGGACGGTTGTTGTCATCTCCATCCAGCGCATCGTCGAAAGTCATGTCTGCCAGTTTACCGCGGAGGTAGATCCGGTATGGCGAATCCAATACTTCACCGAGGGAAGCCAGCACCTTTTCCGTCTCCGGTGAGAGACGATGTGCTTTTTCCTGAAGCAGAAGATTCAGGCTGCGAGCATAAGGCTCCAGTCCGGGAAGTTCTTCAATATAACGTTCCACTGTACCCTCGGGAAGATCCGCAATTTCCGAATTGACAAAAGACAAGGAAGACGACAGAGAAGATAGGATATCTCCCGCTTTGGCCGAGTTCTCAATGTTTACCGGATTGGTACTATCCTCTGATTGTTTCAGTCGTGCGTAGGATGCGGTCTTCACAATCCGTTCCTGAAGTGCTTCACGAGCGTCCAGACAAGCCAGCAGCTGTTCTGCACCTTCGCCCAGACGTCCTTTGAACGTTTCAATATCGACAGCTGCTTCTGGAAGTGATCTGAGTTCCTGTTCCCACTCCGCATCAGTCCCAAACAAATCGGTCAGATTCCATGTCGACTCCTGGCTTACCTCGTCGCGTGTACGTATTTTTTCCATCTGTATATGTCCTCCTCCTTGCATTTCCAATATCTCTCATCGTATCATATTACGACCGTTTATACCTGACATCTCCCAAATTGAGACTTTTGGTTCAAGCTGAATCAAAATAAACCGCTAAGGTGTGGAAATATTCCATACCTCGGCGGTTTAGTTGACTTAGGTTATTTGACTCTGACTTATTCTGATTTCCAGATTACATTTTCACCGTAATTTTTGCCCCAATCGTACATGGCTCGCAGGACTGGCATCAGACTATGTCCATGGTCCGTCAAGCTGTATTCTACCCGAGGAGGGACTTCTGCATAAACCTTTCGCTCAATCAGCCGATCTTCCTCCAGCTCCCGAAGCTGGTTTGTCAGCATTTTTTGGGTGATATGAGGGATCAACCGTTTCAATTCACTGAATCGCTTGGTTCCTTCCAGGCCCAGATGCCACAATATAATAAGTTTCCATTTGCCGCCAATAACAGCAAGGGTCAATTCTTTCTCACAGTTGATTTCTTTCAGATTTATCCGTTCCTTGACTTCGGCTGCCATGGCTCCGAGCCCCCTTAACTTACATTCTTATATCAATAGGTACATTATTCGATATAGCTTCTCTTCATTCTACTACAGCATGACCCGAATGCATAGGAAACGTGATCTACACCGTCAAAAGCATGACAGAAAGGACCGGCTTCCCTCTTATATATAAGGGACCGGTCCTGCCTATGTTTTGCATTAAGATCTATGAGCGATATTCTATTCCAAATTCGCGTGACGGCCAAACATGTCCGCCCCGCTCATCTCTTTCTTTTCCATCAACGTGAGTACCAAAGCATCCATAGCAAGCAGCAATCCTTGTTCAAAAAGCGAACCCATCGGCTGAATCGTGACTGCTGCGCCTGACGTTGCCGTGTCCTCTTTCGCAGATGCAGGCAAACGAACGACGGTGCTGGCCAATTGACCAATGGTGGACTCCGGCTTGATCGTGATCAGACCGACAGGAGCCCCAGCTTTACTGGCCTTTTGAGCCATCGCCGCCAGACTGCCTGTTTCTCCCGAACCCGAGCATAACAAAAGAAAATCCTTCGGACTGATGCCTGGTGTGACAGTCTCCCCGACGACAAATACCCGGAGTCCCATCTGCATCAATCTCATGGCAAAAGCTTTCCCCATTAGTCCGGAGCGTCCGGCACCTGCCACAAAAATCTGTTCAGCATTCAAAATATGCTCAGCCATCGCCTGCATCTCCGAATCGTCGATCTGGCTTAGTGTACGTTCCAGCTCCTTGAGAATGTCAGCTGCGTATTGTCTGCTGCTCATTCGGTTACCCTTGTTGAACAAGACGTTGCATTTCAGCCGCAACTTTGGCTTTGTCTTCTTGTCCAGTGATTCCGCCGCCTACAATGACCAGATCCGGTTGTGCTTTGATCACTTCAGGCAATGTTTCCAGCTTGATGCCACCAGCTACAGCCGTTTTTGCGTTTTTCACAGCAGCTTTGATTGTTTGCAGATCTTCGAACGGGCTTTGTCCTTCAGCTTGCAGGTCATATCCTGTGTGTACACAGATGTAATCTACGCCAAGCGAATCCACTTCACGGGCACGTTGTTCAAGGTTAGGCACGTTGATCATGTCCACAAGAACTTGTTTGTTTTGTTTCTTCGCTTCTGCGACTGCACCTTTGATCGTACTGTCATTGGTTGCTCCAAGCACAGTGATCAGATCCGCACCAGCTTCAGCTGCTTTCATGATTTCATAACCACCAGCGTCCATAATTTTGAGGTCTGCAAGAACTTGCAAATTAGGGAATGCTTCCTTCATCGCTTTTACGGCGTGCAAGCCTTCATTAATAACGATTGGTGTACCAATCTCGACGATATCGATATATTGTTCCACTTCTTTAACGAGTGCGATACCTTCAGGAATATTTACCAGATCAAGTGCGAGTTGCAATTTCATGATTCATTTCTCCTTTGTTGTTCAAGTATGTGTATTGCTATATAGGATTCTAAATATTATCCTGCACCAATCAGCCTCTTCAGATGCATGCAACGTTTATTTTGGCTACTCATTCATTGTAGAGGCTGACTTTCCATTCAGGAAGTACGCACTTTGAAGTCAGGTAGTTACCTGCACGATACTATTGATTCATTAATGTTGTTATATGAAGCATAATGAGCAAAATCAATTCAGGAACACTCTGTAGAGAAGTAGCGAAAACAAACTTTTTCCTCAATATCATTAAAAATACCCTGCCATATGGCAGGGTATTTTTTCATGTATCTAAGCATGTACAACTGGATCTATATTCGGTTTAGAAATAAACGGGTTTTACACATACCGGCTTGGATGCACCTGTACTATGTCCTGTGTATTTCAGACGTCCGCTTTCTTGATCTACAGTGAACGTAACGATGTTGTTGGTATCACGGTTGGCTGCTATGAGCAATTTACCGTTCGGTGTCAATGCAAAGTGACGTGGATGTTCACCTTCTGCAGAAACGTGTTCTACCAGTTTCAAATGTCCTGTTTCAGCGTCTGCTGCAAATACTACGATGCTGTCATGTCCACGGTTTGATCCGTATACAAAACGGCCATCATTCGATACGGTAATTTCAGCAGTTGTATTTTCAGCGCCTTCATAGCCATCCGGCAAGGTCGATACAGTGGATACTTCAGTCAGTGTACCTGCTGCTGCATCATAACGGTAAGACGTAATGGAAGAATCCACTTCGTTAATCACATAAGCGAACTGGCCATTCGGATGGAACGCCAAGTGACGCGGACCTGCTCCTGCATGGGTTTTTGTTTCGCTATGCAGAACAAGCTCATTGTTGTCAGCATCGATTGTGTAGATGGCAATCTTGTCAGCACCCAAATCCTGTACCATCATGTATTTGCCATCCGGGCTGAAGAAAGCAGAGTGAACGTGAGGCTTGTCCTGACGCTCTGGATGTGCACCTTTACCCTCATGTTTTTTCTCGTCCAAAAGTGCTCCGACTTCGCCGTTATCCGTCAGCGATTGCAGACCTACCAGTCCACCGTGATAGCTGGAAAGGATCAGGTAACGTCCTGAAGGATCGCGCTGGATATGACATGGTGGAGCTGAGATGGAATCATTACGATTAAGTAAGGATAGTTTCCCTGTGGAAGGATCAATGTTCAGAGCAACCGCTTCGGACATTTTGTTTCCCTCTGGAGACACAGCTTCCCCAATCGCATACACTTTGTTGTTTTCGGCATTAACGTTTACAAACGTTGGGTTTTTCACACCCGCGATGCCGTCCAGCTTGCTTAAGCTGCCTGTATCCTCATTCAATTCATATGCGTAAATGCCCTCATTTTCCGCTTCGGCATAAGAGCCGACCAATACGAGCAAGCGTTTTGATTCACTCATTACAGTTTCCTCCTCTATGTGTATGTAGTCTAGCTGCACCTCTTCTATAATAAATCTGCCATATCAAAATAGCAATCCGTCACCCCTCTTCACGCTCAACCTACAGGGGCTCAAGCACGTTATTGGAGAAATATCATGCGGGTATCCATTCACGATCCAGGACAACTTCTGCTATGATTAGATAGGTTTTTCATCATGAAAGGACTGAATTCGGTTGCTGCAATCATTTCTGCTTACGTTGTATCATGTTTTTTTGCCCATATCCCTGCCAGTCATCGGAGGCATTCTGCTAAAGCGGTTCAAAAATTGGGATACCCGGTCACTATCAACCTTCTCCCTCTATATTCTGAGCCCTGCGCTTATCTTTGATACGCTGCTGCATGCCGAAATTACCTGGACGGACGTCACAGGTACGTTCTGGTTTTCCATTATTAATCTGATCGCGTTATGGGCGCTGGCCGAACTATTAAGCCGGATCTTCCACCTGGGTGCAAGCGAAAAAGCAGGACTCACCCTTGTCTCCACGTTTACAAACTGTGTGAATTACGGGCTCCCGCTCGTTTTGCTTGCCTTTGGACAACTGGGGTTGGACAAGGCCTCGGTCTATGTGATCGGACAGATGATTATTGTGAATACGGTCGGGATCTTCTTTGCAGCCAGGTCGGAATTCACGGTCAAACATGCCATTTTGTCCGTATTCCGTATGCCGTCCATTTATGCCGCAGTCATTGCAATCGTTCTACGGTCCACCGGTATCCGTCTTCCTGAAGCTCTGGATGGTGGCATCGCGATGCTTGCAGCGGGGTATTCCCCAGTTGTGCTTGCCATATTGGGTGCACAGATGTTACGACCACGCGGTTCCGCTGAGCCATGGCAGCCTAATGTACGGCGTGCATTCTGGACTGGACTTGTCGTGCGTCTCGCTGCGGCGCCGGTACTATCTTACCTGATCTTGACCGCACTTCAGGTCGAGGGCACTTTATTTAGTGTACTGCTGATTCTGGCATCCATGCCGACGGCAGTAAACGCAGTAATTTTGGCTGAACAATTCAATGCCTCACCGCAATTTGTATCCCGCTGCATTCTATGGACAACCGCCGCATCCATGGTCATTCTGCCAGTTATGATTGTGATGTCTTCCGGATAAGCACGGGTGCTGGCCCAGGAGACATCGCCGCAAGGCGGCGCTTCTCCAATCTTCGTTCATGGCGACGCCGGAGAGCTCTGACATAGAAGAATTTGACCACAAAATACGAAATGAACCCCAGGATTACGCCAAAGACAGACATGCCTGCGAGGATATCAAGCCCACCCAGCAATAGTTCGCTCAGCGCAGACCAATTGCCTCGAAACAGCTCCATGAAGGCACTCTCGTGCACTGGGCCCTGTCCCATGCTGTGCGCTGGCAATATCCATGACCCGATCTGCTTGGCTAGCGGCATGAGCAGAATCGGCAGAAAGGTCAGTTTTCCGATCACATTGCCCACGATGGCAGCCGGAAGTGAACCGCCAGACAAACGCACAATGGGGTAAAACACGAGATAGATCAGTGATGCCGTGGAGATAACGATCAATTCGAGACCAAAGCCGATCGCAAATCCGGTGGAAACCTTATGTGCTCCTCCTGGAGCACGTAACAATTTAAGAAAATTCAGCTTCAACGCACGCGTCAAACGCGCGAATCGGTTCGCTTTGCTTTTCTGTGAATTCATACCGAACTTCCCCTTATTTTACACAAATGACGGCTCGCGCTGTCTCTTCATTTCTTTTAGACTGTTTTAACATCAGCTGTGACAATGACAGGCTGCGTTTCGATGGTTACATTCCCTGCGACCGCTCTTGATATCATACATGACTCTTCTGCTTTATGTGCAAGTCGATCCGCTTTGGTCAGCTCAGCCTCTGTTGCGTTAGACTGAAGCACAATGCGTGGGCGATGCACAATTCGTTCATACGTAAAAATATTATTGGTGACATCCACCGTTGCTTCCGACTCCAGTGTCAGCTCATGCGGTGTAATATCCGAGCGTTCCAGCATGGCCGCCAGGGTAATTAGATAACAGGTGGAGGCTGCACCCAGCAGCATTTCATCCGGATTGGTTCCTGTACCTGGCCCCCCCATCTCCTGAGGAATGGATATGACCGATTTTAATCCTCCCGCATCAATTGTTCCTTCACTGTTACGTCCACCGTTCCATACGGCTTTCAGATGAAAAGGATGTTTCATTTCACTCATTCCTTTCTTGAAAAGTAAAAAATTGAATCCACACAAGAGAACTCCAAAGTCAGAAAACTTTCAATCGCTGTTATCCCCAGATTTTTCAATCCCTTGTTATAGGGGAAATCCGGTGATAAATGCGACCGCTCCGCTTTTCCAGTTCTTCTGCCCTCTCCGTTCAAGTGTGGATATTCGATTATACTTTTCTATAAATACACTCGTTTACAAGGTATGGATTGTTCGTTCAGTGCGCTCACAAGCTCTTCATTCAACCCCACATCGGTAATAACCTGGGTCACACTGCTGAGTTCTGCAACTCTCGTAAAAGCCTGTATATCGAACTTGCTCGAATCGGCAAGCAATATAACTTCATCCGCAATACTGATCATCTTCTGTTTCACCAGAGCCTGCAATTCGTTCGATTCGCTGATGCCTTTGGTCAAATGCACCCCTTTGCAGGACAGAAACACCTTGTCTACATGGTAGGCATCCAGTGAACGTTCAGCGAGCGGGCCTACAAAAGACAATGACTTGGAAGCGAGCTGCCCTCCCGTGGCAATAACCCTGATCTGTTCCTTGCTGCTTAGTTCAGCGGCCACCTTGATGGAGTTGGTCAATACAGTAAGCTGAATATTCGGCAGCCCTGCAGCCATATACCATGCCGTTGTGCTGGCATCCAGTGCAATCCGGTCGCCTGGCTGTACCATCTTGATGGCTTCTTCGGCTATTCTCCGCTTTTCTTCAGCATGTGTAATCGCCCGTTCAGGATAAGGGATCTCCGCTTGTCCTTCTTCTTTGTATTTTACGCTTACCGCACCGCCGTGGGATCTTCTAAGCCGCCCTGCTTGCTCCAGCTTGTCCAGATCGCGGCGAATCGTCTCCTCCGTCACCCCGCAGCGCTCACTAAGCTCGGTTACACGCATGCTTCCCTGCGCATCCACCCATTCCACAATTTTCTCATAACGTTCAGCCACGAGCATTATTTCTTCACTCCAAACCGTTGATATCCAAGATGAATCCTGTACATCCCATCATACCACAGTGCTACCTGAAGGAGAATTTTATCGGGATGAAGAACGTGCAAAAAGAGGGAGCCTATGCTCCCTCCGTCATTGCTGAGATGTATTATTTATCGTCTGCCAAAGGGAACCAGCCCGGTGTGTTAATGATGGCATTCCACAATCCGTCAGGGATAACCAGACGCTCTTGATCCGCTTTTGTCAGAACGGTCTCGATATCCTCTTCTCGTCCGCTCTCGATTTTCTCTACCCAATCCGGTTCAATAATCAACTCACGTCCGATGGCAAGCAGTGGCACGCCAGTCTGAAGAGCTTCCGCTGCCTCGTCTGCCGTATGGATTGCGCCCACACCAATAACCGGCAATTTGCCGCCTACACGGTCCAGGATAAATTCAATTCTGGAACGGGTATCAGCTTCGCCACGGCGTGGTTTGGACCAGAACTCGTTTAGGGATACATGCAAGTAATCCAGATTTTTTTCTTTCAGCGCATCAATGAGTGCGTAAGTCTCTTCCATAGTCAAACCTGGTGTTTCCGGTTCTTCAGGAGAGAAACGGTATCCGACAATAAACGGAAGCTTGGTATGTTTCGCTACAACCTTATTTACTTCATCCACTACGGCCAGCGGGAATGTCAGGCGTTTCTCAATGCTGCCACCCCAGCGGTCTTCGCGACGATTGGAATGCGGAGAGACGAACTGCTGGATCAAGTAACCGTTCGCACCGTGGATCTCTACACCGTCGAATCCGGCTTCAATGGCGCGACGTGTCGCTTCACCAAAATCGTTGATAATGGACGTAATCTCTTCATCAGACAGTTCTCTCGGTTGAGGAGATCCTGGACGTTCACTGGCAACTGCACTTGGTGCTACCACTTGACCAGCAGGTACAGCCTGTTCCGGAGTGAGACGTCCGGCATGGAAGATCTGAAGTACTGCTTTGGAACCTTGCTGCTTGATCGTGTCGGCGAGGCGTTTCAGGCCCGGCACGAAGCTATCGTCATAGGCTGCAAATTGCGCCGGAAATCCGATACCGTTCGGTGTAACATACGTTACGGCAGTCACGGACATGCCTGCACCGCCAGTGCGACGAGCATAATAAGCGAGTTCAGCATCCGAGACGGTACCGTCGGGATTCGAGGACATATGAGTCATAGGAGCGAGTACGATCCGGTTTTTGAGACTAATGCCGTTTGGTAGTGAAACTTGTTCAAACATTTGGCTATACTTTGGATTCATTCGTGGTTCCCTCCTGATTATAATATCTCTTTAAATAGATATATGAATACGTGTTTCGATTACTGTAACCATTATAGTTACTATTACTCCACATTTCAACTTTTCATTTTTCTAATCTTTTTTGGACGATTCAATTCCTCCATTTATATAAACACAATCACGCTGCATCAAGCTCACAGCAAAAAGGGCGAAGTGAAATTCAACACTCCGCCCTATGGATCACCATCCACAAATATGCGTTTAGAAATTGCGTACATACGCGAGCTTCAGATCCATCTCTTCCACACATTCATAACAATCATGTTCATCGTTAGCAACCATAGGTGTCACCGGGTACAGATTCATATCTGTCGTGTTATACGATTTGAGAAGAGGCAGCAGCTGTGTCACCCGTGTATTAGCGGGGTCAAGCCATGTGTTGATTTCGTCTTCCGAGAGAATCGCCGGCATTTTGCTCCCGAACTCCCGGGTCACCATGTTGGCACCAGTCATTAGCATCGTACAGGTGCGAAGCGGCTGTTTGCGGGTATCTTTCCAAATTTCATATAACCCTGCGATACCAAATAATCCCCGATCCGGCATTACCACTCGTACCGCATAGCTTTTTTTGCCTTCTTTGCGCCAGTAATACAGTCCGTTACATGGGATAACGCATCGTTTCGTTTCCACCAGTTTGTAATAGGATGGGTTCTCATGCACAGTCATCAGGTTGGCATTGACGGCATCACGCCCCCAGAACGGAATAAATCCCCAGCGAAACTCGTCCAATACCCGTTCACCGTCCTGATGCAAAATGATCGGCGTATGCTGCGTCGGACTAATGTTATACCGGTTCTTGTAGTAATACATCACGCGTTCAATCTTGAAATGATCCCTCACTTCATCCAGATCAGCTGCCAATGAAAAACGATTGCACATGCTCAACGCTTCCTTCCCTGTGTGAATTTGAATGTATTGTTTGTAATTAAAGGGAAATTATGCATGGCAATATGCAAAGGATTGATGCGCAACCCAAGCGTTCAAGACGTTACATCTCGAGAAACTTATGAAAATGACAAGATCCTGCTAATCATCACAACATGATGTTATACTCCGCTGAAAACATCCATTATACAATGAGTTAGAAGCACCTTACGTTCATAGGATGACGTTGCTGATATAACCGTTTCAAGCATATGAACTTCATATGCCGTTTACTATTTCGACAACAAAGGAGCTAATTCATATGGAATTCAACCGTCCCGTTCGAATGGGCGTCGATTATTATCCAGAGCATTGGGACTCTGCGTTATGGGAACAGGATGCCCGTTTGATGGCCGATAGCGGTGTACACATTGTGCGTGTGGGTGAATTTGCATGGAGCCGTATGGAGCCTGCGGATGGGCAGTTCGATTGGAAGTGGCTTGATCAGGCGCTGGATATCCTGCACTGTCATGGATTAGAGATCATCATTGGAACACCCACCATGACACCACCACGCTGGCTCACGGAGAAATGTCCGGATATTCTGCCTATCCTTCCCAACGGTCAACGATACCACGAAGGGGTTCGTGGCCACCGCTGCTATAACAGTCCGAGCATGAGAACGTACAGTGCACGCATCGTGCAGAAACTGTCTGAACGCTATGCCAAGCACCCGGGCGTAGTAGGCTGGCAAACAGACAATGAATTCAGCTTCACGGATTGCCAGTGTCCCGCTTGTGCGGACGCTTTTCGCGAATGGGTTCAAGCACGTTATTCGACGCTGGAACAAGTCAATCAACGCTGGGGTACTGTGGTGTGGAGCGGTGAATACAGTGATTGGGAACAGATCACGCCGCCCTATGGGGGATCCACGTTTCAGAATCCTTCATTTTTGCTGGACTATTCCCGTTTTCAGTCGGATTCCATCGTTGCCTTTCAGCAGATTCAGGTCGACATCATTCGCCGTAATTGTCCAGACCATGTGATTACGCATAATTTCCATAGTTATCCGCAGAAGGCGGATCAATATAAAATTGCAGCAGAGCTCGATTTCGCTTCTTTTGATTATTATCCGAATCCATCACCAAACAAAACCGAAACAGCACCATACAGCGGGGCGCTGTCTCTGGATCTGACACGTGGCATCAAACGCCGCAATTTCTGGATTATGGAACAGTTAAGCGGACCGCCAGGATGCTGGTTCCCGATGTGGCGTGCACCACGTCCGGGATTTCTGCGTGCTTACTCGTGGCAGACCATAGCCCGCGGAGCAGATGCCGTTGTGCATTTCCGCTGGCGGAGTGCTACCGTTGGAGCAGAACAATTCTGGCATGGCCTGATTGATCACAGCAATGTGCCCGGCCGGCGGTTTAAAGAATTCCAGCAGCTGTGCACGGAGGTGAACAGACTCGGCGAGCGTCTGCAAGGTTCAACGCTGGACAATGAAGTTGCCATCCTGCATTCGCATGAGCAATTATACGCCCTGCACATTCAACCTCAGGCTCAAGGATTAGACTACTACGAAAATATCAAAGTATGGCATCGTGCCTTGACCAAATTGGGGATCAGTACAGATGTCATCCACTCTTCCGCATCACTGGACGGATACAAAATCATCATTGCTCCTCATCTGTACCTCCTGGACGAGGCAACCGCAGAGCGACTCCAGGCATTTGCGGCTGCAGGAGGAACCCTGATCCTAACACATCGTTCCGGCGTTAAGGATGACCATAATGTATGTGTGATGGCCCCGCTGCCGGGCTTGTTGTCCGCTTGTTCCGGTGTGAGAGTGACCGAATACGACCCGGTAGGCGGCGACACCATCACGATTCGGGATGATCAGGGCAATCGATATGCCGCATCCCAGTGGGCAGATGTGCTTGAACTCGATACGGCACAACCAATCGCTGTATATGCGGATCAATTCTATGCCGAAAGTGCAGTCGTTACACGAAACCAGTGGGGTGCGGGTGAGGTCTATTACATAGCCACCCAGCCGGAAGAGGCTTATTTGCGCAAGCTACTGCGAACGATTGGCGACAAACGCCAGCTTGCGGAAATTGAAGCTCTACCTGACGGGGTACAGATCACCACCCGGACGGGTCCGAATGGATCATTTCGTTTTATTCTGAACTTAAGCCCCGAACCTGTTTCCCTCCAGTTGAATGATACCTATACGAGTGCTCTGGATGGCACAGTCAAAGGCCCTCATCTGGAACTCGGTGCTTACGATATTGAAATTATAGAGATTACTGAGTAAGCAACATCCCGTCCCTCGAATAATGTGTTTATACGAAAAGGCCCGGTATGCAAGTTAAATGCAACCGGGCCTTAACATTTAACATTTAAGTAGATACCATTAGTATACTTGTAGAAATTAAGTGCCCACTCATCCAGTAAAGTTTACTGCAGCTACAGAGCTTTCACTCGTTATTTATCTAATCTTTTTCTTAATGATTTTTTCAACTGCAGGTAAGACAGCAGTTTAGCTTTCCCTAAATACAAATCATTTTGACCATGGAGAGTTCATCTCTAGTTTCATAATATAGCAAATTTGAGCTTCTGGTCTCTCGTATCTCACTAATTTTAGAGTCCAGGAAAATCACGTAATTATTCAATGTGAAGGTAGCGTTTCGCTGACCTACTTCATTTATAATCGTTTCTGTGTTCATTGAGCATAGGAATCAAGTATAGATTCTAGCCATACTGAAGTCAGATCAGCTAATTAAATTGTTGGATAAACTCTGTAAAGTCTGCTGCGATATAAGTATGCAGAGGGTTGTCAGAACGTATCGTTTCTACATAAATAATGCTAGGATCAGGCAAGTTACTGAAATTAAAGCAAAACAGGTTACCCTCCTCATCTATAGCAAAAGGAAAATGATTAAGAGGAAGACTGTTCTTTTGCTCATTGTATACATCTAATATATCAAGATCATCAAATGCGATGAATGTTAGGAAGGAAGAAAACATAACTTTCTTTCCATTGATATTCAATGTCCGTTGTACAGGCTCTGCACCGTGATATTTTTGAATAAAGTTAATGTACTCTGAAGGAAACTGTATACCCCATTTTTTTTCTACTAACCTTACTGCACGCATATCAACAGAAGAATACTCCGTGCTCCAGGTATTATTATCGACCATATGCTCTACTCCCTATTTATGATTTAAATGAATTGTATCTATTTAATCCATTTGATATCATCATCTGACCAGTATGTGCTCCAATCGGGGTCATCCACTTGACTAACTTGGATAATTTCTCCCGTATCATTTCTTCTAACAACATAACCACTATCTTTGTGATAATATACTGTAACCGGTGCATTATTCTGTCCTTTTCTTTGATCAACCCAGTCTACAGTCCCTGCTGGTTCATTTATAGCTTCACTCAGTCGTTGATCATTCCAACCACGTTCAGTAATTTGATCTGCAATACTTTTGCCACCTCTTTTTGTAGGTTCTTGGCTATAGTGAAAGGGCTCTCCAGAATAACTATTCATTTGAGAATTCATCCCATGTCCATTACTTCCACTCGAATCGGTATGAGGTGAATGATGCTGCTTACCATCGATGGACTTTAATCCAACCCTTCTTCCAAAGACACCAAGTAGCATGGAAGTTGTAATATTTGCAGCATACTCTGCCCCGCCCTCCTGCTTCATTTTATCGAACTCAGCTGCTATTTGCTTCTCTGCCTGTTCGCGGGTATCTCCATTGTCCCAACCATAGTTCCAAGTGAAGGCAATTCCGTTACCTATATCCGTAACGGTACCAATGGTATTATCATACAAAAGCTCCCCTGCGGTATCCAGAGGATGTTCTATGAAATCTTTACCTAGTTGGAGAATAGAATCCCCAATTACAGCTACATTCTCCCCAGCCTGATTAAAGAAGGCATCCACATGTTCCTCGATACTTCGTTTAGGAGGTGGGTCATTGGGGCCGCATACGAGATCATTGGTAAGGGATGTACTTTGGTTCGCTTGATAATCGAGAAGCGCCGAGATATTAACCATAGTGGAATCGGTATCCACAAAGCGATCACGTATTTGTTCCAACCGTAGGGACACCATGTGGAGCAGCTCCAGAGTGTTATTCAAGTTTTTCTCCGCATAGCGGTATAGATGGGCAAAACGCTCAGCTGTCTCTCCTTCAAATCCACCAATCAACGGAGTAAGATGGCTGTTTACTTTATCTAGAATTTGCTGCAAGTGCCCGTGGCCTAACTTAAACAGTCCAATCGTATGTGTCATTTGATCCACAGGAATCTGTATCTTTGTCATTGTCTCAACCCTCAGTTCTAAATCTATCCTACAGTTTAATCGATGTTAGACGCTGTTTTTAAGGAGCGATAGTTCTATTTATGTGTAACCATTTTACTATATTTCCCAAACTGAGATTATATTGAATTGTACTTAACTCCGTTGACTTAAATGAAGACAAGGCTTACCTGTATCAAATTCTTATTATGACCTTCCTCGTTCCGATACGTGTTACTTCGTCTAGACCAATCGGGTTTCCTAGGATTAAACTTTAACTGGAAATAGGTTAAAACTTTTTTTGTTACTATGAAATCGTTAAGTCTTAGCGTGGTGCACACGCTTTTTTTGAGAATAAGATGCTTCTCCGCTTTAGTTTTCATGGTGTGTTAACCTTGAAATTATTAACATATGCTTTGAAGTTTTTATATGCATTTTCAATATCGACTACACGAATATCCTGGTTATCTGCGTCGCTTATTTCTGGAATTGGCAGTGGTCCATAGTCTTTAATCTCTGTCGAAATCGGCTCAATACTGGAGAAATATTCAAAAGAAACGATGCGAGCCTGAGTAAACGGTGTCTCTCCTCGATACATTGCTGCCATTTCAGCTAATAACTCGGTTAAGGATTGTGGCTGGGTTTCAGGGAATTCCATTTCTGCAACCTTACCAGCATCATCTGGTTTAATTGGGCCATGTGGAGCAACATACCACTCATCTGCAGTTGCTAACAGACGTTTATAAGAAAGAGTTTCGGGAAGAACTCCTATTGATTTATAGTCGATAGTATTATTTGTTTCTTCAGAAGAAGATTGAGGCCCCTCTGTTTCAACCATGGAGCTATTTTTTGTTGTTGTCATATATCCAATAGTACCAGCTCCAACAATCAAAACTAAAACGATAACAACAATCCATTTTTTATTCATTTGTTCTCCACCTTTATGAAGTAATGATTCCTCTTGTATTTCCGCGTTTAACTTGGCACATCGTCCCATAATATCACTAATGTCCTTAGCTTTAAGGTCCCAGGATTGAACAAATATACACTGTGATTTGATACGACTCTGCGCTAAAAACAACTCCTATATTATACCAAATAAAGTGAAAAAACATAGAAAACCCTACTTCGGAATTTACTTGCAGGTAAGCCAAGAAATTCACCCCAAATCATGGTTTTTATATCTCTTGAGCACAATGATGCCGAAATTCAAAACGCTTCTCTATAATCCTTCGAAGATAAAGTCTTTTAATCCTAATTAACAAAAAAACCGTTGTCTCCCTGGTAAGAAGGAGAATCAACGGTTTTAAATTAAAGAGTTTCTTAGTTAACCAGAATCGAAGATTACAGCTTAATAAAATCAGCCATCGAACGAACTTCAATCGTACCAGTTTCCGAGGCAGCACCAGCATGCTGTAACCCTTCTCTGGACGTGAACTTGACCTTCACCGGAATGCCAGGAATGAGATCGAAGAAGTTATCGGAGAACACGCCTTCAGCTTCTGTAGAGATCCATACCTGTTTAGCCAGGGTATCACTCTCCAGAACCACATATGAACCATCGGACTCCTGCACTTCAGTCACCTGGATCGCAGCTTGCTTCAAGGCAAGATCCTTCGACGGTGCAAAATAGTGTTCCTGTACAATGTCTGCGTGACCCTTCCGCTTCAGTTCCAATCGCAACAGGGTTGCTGCCGCATCGCGGCCTTGGAGCCAGTCGGCGTTGTTCAGGGTCAGGACCTGTTTGCCGGAATTCGACTCCAGACTCACTGCGTGCTCTTCCTCCCGGTATACCGTACCATCGAACCCTATGAGCTGCACTTGCAATTGACCCTCAACCGGCTGCAGCTGATCCGAAATCAGGTAAACATCCGTTCTATCTTCGTTCGTACCATCCACCGAAACCAGCACGTCACTGAAACTGCGTTTGGCATAATACTGCAAGGCCTTCCAGTTACCGAAGTAGTCCATACCTGCCCACGAAGCGACCGGCCAGCAATCATTCATCTGCCAGTAGAGTGTTCCCATACAGTACGGTTTACGGCGGCGATGTGCCTCAATGGCTGTTTTCATTGCTTCAGCCTGAAGCACTTGACTCATGTACAGGAAGGATGGGAAGTCCTTCGGTTCATGCATGTACATGTCCATATACTGCTTGATCAGACGGTTACCTGCACCGTTCTTCTGGTGTGCCAGCATCACTTCGGATTCCAGTGCCAGATCCTCTTCCTCCGCATATCTGCGAACCGACTTGTATTCCGGGAACGACTGGAATCCATATTCGCTCATAAAACGGCCAACGTAAACGTTGTAGTTTTCGAATGGTTCAACGCTGTGCCACACGCCCCAGTAGTGAATATCCCCTTCCGACGTCGATGGATTAGCATGCTGCTTCTCATCATTCGTCAGAGATACGAGTGGCGAAGAAGGCCAATAGTCCACACCTGGTGCATAGGCTTCAACCACTTCCGGAAGTAGCTCATGGAAAATGGCTTCATAATCTGCCCAGATCTTCTCGCGCTGTTCGGCATTATAATCCTTTTTCCAGCCCCAGCCACCGTCTTCAATGTAATGAGCCCAAGCCGAGTCGATTTCGTTATTTCCGCACCACAGTACGATGCTTGGATGATTGCGCAAACGTTTCACATTATCAATGGCCTCATGTCTCACGCTGTTCAGGAACGCTTCGTCACCCGGATACATGCTGCATGCAAACATAAAGTCCTGCCAAACCAGCAAGCCGTACTCATCGCATAATTCATAGAACACATCTTCTTCATAAATACCGCCGCCCCAGACCCGCAGCATGTTCATGTTAGACTCGGCTGCTGAGACAATCTCATGCCGATAACGCTCTGCCGTAATCTCCGTAATAAAGCTGTCATTTGGAATGTGATTGGCACCTTTTGCAAACACGGCAACACCATTCAACTCAAAGTAGAAAGAAGCTCCAGCTTCATCCTTGTCCCGCACCAGGCGAATAGATCGAAGTCCTGTCTTAACAGTCGAATCGGCCAAAACCTGCTCTCCCTTGAGCACTTCCGTAACAAAGGAGTACATATGCGGATCACCTAATCCCCTGCTCCACCACAGCTTCGGTTCGTTAATCGAAAATGGAATTTCGATCGTTTGCACGCCTGCCTGCAGTGAAGCAGCCTGTTCCCATGTCTGTCCATCCGAACCAATACGAATGATAGTTTCAATCGGGTTGAACGTTTCAACCTCCACGATGGCCGTCAGCGAGGCAGCGGAAGCGGTTACTTCATTTTGCCTGATGAATACATCATTGATTTTCACTTCGGACCAGCCTTCCAGACGCGCTTCACGCCAGATGCCGCTGGTTACGAAGCGGGGACCCCAATCCCAACCGTAGTGATACGGTGCTTTCCGGGCAAAAATACTCACCCGTTTATCACCAAGTCCACCGACATCGGACTGATCATTGGATGCGGGCAATGCATAACCCAGCTTCTCAAGCTTGGGCAAATCCTCCTGGATCGGTGACCGAAAACGAATTCGGAGTACGTTACCACTGGCCTTCACAATGGACTTCACATCCACATTCCACACGCGGAACATGTTGTCAGCGGACAATACGTGCTGGTCATTCACATATACATCCGCATATGTATCGAGACCGTCAAATACAATCTCCAGATGTTCCTGTGACAACAAATCCTCGTTTATATCAAAAACTGTCCGGTATTCCCAATCCTTCTTGTCAATCCACTGAATTTCTTTCTCGTTCGTTCCATAAAACGGGTCAGGAATCTTATCCAGTTTCAGCAAATCCGTATGCACACAGCCTGGCACCTGAGCCGGCAACCATTCTTGATCTTCACAAGCCTTGAACGTCCAATTTTGAAAAATCTGTGATTGTATTTTACTCATAACAGCCTCCGTTTATCGATGAAGTGTCTTAAGCGAAACAATTTGTTAGGTTTTGTTATCAAATTATCGAATAACTTACAAAACAAAATTAACATGATAACCCACTTAACGTCAATCCGTTTTTCTCAAATAACAAAATAGGAAAACAAAAAAAGACATGAGCCGTTCATTGCTCATGTCTTCTTCTCTATTCGCTATGCATTTATTCACTTTGATCTTGCTCACGAATGGCATTGTACTCATCCCGGACAACCAAATCGGAATAGATCAACTTGCGTTCATACGGCTCGTGGGGATGATCCATACGCCATAATAATTGATCTACTGCCCTAAGGCCGAGGTTCTCCTTATTGATATGAACCGTGGCCAGAATAGGCTCATCTACACTCGTATTATCAAACCCCGTTACCGCACAGCGCTCTGGCACCGCAATGCCTCGACTCTGTAAGGCACGCAGTACGATTACTGCCGTATGATCATTGGTACAGACGATGACTTCTGGAATATCTTCTAACGGCATTTCGGTTATTGCCTTCTGAATGAGCTTGAGATCCGGTCCCAGCAAGTCAGCATGCTGCATTGTTGGTAGCTGCATTTCTTCAAGCACCGTTCGGTATCCTAACCAACGCTCTCTGAAGCTTGCTGCATCAGGAAGCTGGCCGGCAAACTGGAATCGTCTGTACCCCTTGCTTACGAGCATCAGCACCAGTTCTTTCATACATTTAATATTATCCGTAAATACGGTATCCCCGTGAATAGCCGGGTCTTCATGATCCACCATTACGAGTGGAATTTGAAGTCTATAAATTTCAAGCAGTATAGGGGTGGAGATGGAACCCACGGTTATAATGCCGCTAATCGCTTCAGGATTAAGTACCGAGAACATCCGGTCCGAAGATGGTTCGGTTAATGTTAATATGTCCATCCCCTGTTCGTTAAGGCGGGCGGAAATACCGTCAAATACAGGCCCCCAGTACAGTGAGGAGCGATTTTGGGAACGAATATTGGGAAACAAAATGAGAATCGTGCCTGACTGCACGGGCTTGCTGCTGCGTACAGGCTGTGGCTCAACAGGATATCGCTTGGTTTCTGTTTTGAAATACCCCAGTTGATCTGCCGTTCTCACAATCATTTCCCTGGTTTGTTCACTCACCCCTGGTTTTCCCGTCAAAGCACGCGAGACTGCGAATTTCGACACCCCCGCAGCATCGGCGATTTGCTGCATGGTCACTTTTTTGCCCATATTACTCACTCACCCGTTCTCCCTTAATTTACATTTAGTGTAGCATAAAAAACATAATCCAACAAAACAAGTTATAATTTTGTTTGTTTTGTTAGCCAACACAGATTGCAATTTATATCAAAAAAAGAGTTCGTCCACTCTTCTGGTAAGAGAGGTTCGAACTCTTTTGTCTTATGCCCATTTTATATTCCGGAAGCTCCCTGCTCCCCTAGTTCTGCAGGCAATGTTCCCCGCTTCCTGCGCCAAAACCTGACGTCCAATGATTTAATTTCTGTTATTAATACACCCAGCAGCATCAATGCGGCTCCCGTATAACCTTGCAGCGTTAATGTCTCTCCCTGGAAGCTAAAAGCAAAGGCTGCTGCAAACAGCGGTTCAAGAGAGAAAATGAGACTGGTCCGGGTAGGCGATGCATGACGCTGAGCCAGTGTCTGGAGGATATATCCAATACCACTGCACAGTACCCCAAGTCCGAGAATAGCTACCCACGATTCCGGTGTATCCGGCAATCGCGGACTCTCGAACAGGAACGTAGCCCCGATTCCCCAGATTGCTGCAACCCCCAGCTGAATGGTGCCAAGCGTTAAGGGATCATGTTTCGGAATATACCTTCCAGCAATCATGATATAAATAGCATACGTAAGAGCAGCCAAAATACATAGGATATCACCAGTATGCAGGCTAAGCTCATGCTGGAGTGTGAGCAGACCAAGCCCGGCAACAGCCACAATAATGCTAATCATCAGCCTTGTATCTGGCATGCGTCTATGTAAGATGGTGCTTAGGATCGGTACAAAGATTACGGCCAAACTAATCAGAAACCCTGCCTGCGAAGTCGTTGTCCGCTGTACTCCATAAGTAATCAGCACAAAAGCTGCAAATAATGCAGTACCCATGATGGTTCCTGCCACAAGTGTTTTCAGATCCATTCGGAACAGTCGCCGGTGGAAAATAACCGCTGCGGCAATAAAAGCGATACTGAAGCGAAAAGCAACCAAATTGAGTTCTTGCATGGACTCCAGACCTGACTTCATGAATAAATAGGAGGAACCCCAAATAACAGTTGCGAGCAGCATCTGCAGATCTGCTCTTCTTGAAACATTAACTTGTTTTCCAATGACTCTACCCACTCTGCTTCAACCTTCATTCTATGTATTGTTCTATGCTGAGTCCGTACAAATAACTCGCCTTGGCAAGTATAAACGATCTCTTTCCATTATAAAAATGAATATTTATAATAGTATTTATGAAATAAATTCATGTATTACTCACCGGAAGGAACGGATTGAATTATGTCATTGGTTAAGTATGAAATTCTAAATGCCGTCGTAGAATACGGAAGTCTTACCAAGGCTGCGGATGCCCTGAATATTACTCAGTCTGCTATCAGTCATGCCATTGCCAGTCTGGAGGCGGATTGCGGATTTACATTGTTGAATCGAGGCCGAACAGGTGTGAAGGTTACCGCTGAAGGGGAACGGATTCTTGGTTATACGCGTGAAATATTGCGTTGGAACGAGCTCATGAACCAGGAAATATCCCTGATTCGCGGAGCTGAGGTCGGCACAGTGCGCATTGGAACATTTGCCAGCGTCTCGACCCAATGGCTGCCTGGAATACTGAAGCAGTTCCGCTTACGGCATCCGGGTATAGAGATCAAACTGTGGGAGGGTGACTATGCTGAAATCGAAGCCTGGCTGGCGGGCGGGGCTATTGATCTCGGCTTTTTATCCCTTGGCGAATCGATGTCTTATGAGACCATCCCATTGCAAAAAGACAGGATGATGTGCATCCTGCCTCTAGGTCATCCACTTGCAGATGAGACTTCCGTATCGTTTGAATTGCTCCTGGAACAGCCTTTTATCCTGCCCCGCTGGGGTGGTGACAATGAAATCGAACGTTTAATTCGTCAGCACGCCGCCAAGCTGAATGTAGTCTATGATGTTGCTGAAGATCAGGCCATCATGGCCATGGTTCGAAACGGACTCGGGATCAGTCTCCTGCCTGAGATGGTATTACAAGGTCATACGAATGAACTGGCTCTTGTACCACTCCGCGGTGACCCTTACCGTACCATTGGGCTAGTCTGCCCTTCTCTTGCCAATCTGTCTCCAGCCACCCGCCGGTTTATTGAAGCTGTACAAGAATGGCTGGCGAATACCCCTTAGACTGAAAGGAGGATTCAAGATAAGCTGCAGGATTCCCTTCATTTTTCGAGCTTATGTGCATAGCACGTTTCTTCTTAACTGGGGAGTGAACCTCCCCGGTTATCTTATTTTCATTAAATAAAAATCCGTTTTACTCCCAGATGCGATCCAGTTGATCCGAATAAAAGCGGATGGCCTTATGATAATCATGTATTCCTGGATCCGTTGATGTATCCGCCAGCTGAACCAGCAGCCGTTTCATGGCTTCCGCATGTTCCCCTGTATTGTAGAGTACCATGGCATAGAAGACTTCGAATTCCCGCTGTTCCGGAAACTCTTCCATTCCCGTTTCCAGCCATTTCTTAGCCTGTTCATATTGACCCAAAGTCCGATATGTACTGCCGAGTCCCAGAATGGCTCCTGCTCTGTCTTCCCCCGTTAATCCCTGGCTTAGCGCTGTTTCATAATATGGAACGGCTTGGCGTTCCAATCCAAGTGAATCATGTGCCCAGGCCAATTGATACCATACGTCTGCATTACCCGGTTCCTTCTCCGCCATGGTATGTAATAACTCGATCGCTTCCTGCGTCTTGCCTTCCTGTCTTAACCGTATTGCCTGCTCTAGTTGACTCATATCTCTACACCCTTTTATCCTAAAATTATCCACTTCAATATGAAACATCTGTTAATTATAACAAAAAAAACACCTCTGGTCCTTAATGAAGACAATCAGCTTGTCCACACGTTGTTCCATAAGGCGTTCGTTTTGATGGGTTACCTCCAGGTCGTGTTCACAACCATCAAGATAAAAATAAGCATTAAGTAATTAACCGAAATCAAAAAGTTGATTTTGGCCCATTTCTCGTCATCCTGCGTCTTCAACCCGCTAAGGGTATGGATGAACCAGACCACACTGCTTAGCAGCGATACGATCAGAAAAACAAGTCCAACGTAATTGTAGTAGTACAACAAAAATACAGCAGGGAGCAGCAGGAACACATAAGGCACCATTTGAAACTTGGTCCGTGTAATCCCCTTCACAACAGGCAAAAGCGGAAACCCCGCTGCACGATACTCCTCAACCCGCCGGATCCCGAGCGACCAGAAGTGTGGCGGCTGCCATAGAAATAACAGTGCAAACAGCAACCATGCCCCCATATCAATCTGATTGGTCACCGCACAGTAACCAATTACCGGTGGCATCGCCCCGGCTATGCCGCCAAGAGAGGTGCTCCAGGTAGAGCTGCGCTTCAGCCACATCGTATAGATCACGATATAAGCAAACCACCCAAGAAGCGAAAGCCAGCCTGACAGCGGATTCACCCAGACGTATAACACGGCGAAACCGGCAACACCCAGAATAATACCGTACCATAGCACAAAGGCGGGACGAAGATGGTTGATATACTCGATGCGTTTTTTGGTTCGCTCCATCTTCTGGTCGAGCTCTCGATCCCAGTAATTGTTGATGACACATGCCGAGGCGATAACCAGAGTGGATCCAATGATGACAAGCAGCAGGGATAACCACGAGATATCCCATTTTGAAGCGACCCAGAATCCTACCGCCACCGCAAATACATTGAGCCGCAGAAGTCTGGGCTTCGTTAATGCAATCATGTCTTTAAGCATGAGAAGCCTCCTGAACTATGTAAAAACACCATTCCAATAATGATACATGTACCTCCAATGAATTACAATCTTCTTTAACATTTTGTCATAATCAAAAAAGCATCCCTCCCCGTTCTGACGAACAGGAGGAATGCTATCGAAGCTCATAATGTTATGGGATATATTGCTGAACGATTTTTGTAACCTTACCATCCTGCACCGTAAGGTGATATGGGAATACGGACAGATCCACAATGTTTTTGTTATCGTACAGGGATTCAAATTTGCTGAGAGCAATCGGTTCATTCCACTGAATCTCTGTTCCTTTGACCGTTCCATCGCGATCATACAGCTGCATTAGCACTTCGGCATTGCTGCTTACTTCAATCTTGTCCTGTTCCTTGCTGTCGTTGATAATATAGTATCCATCCGGAGCTCCATCTATACCCGAATCAGGGTTGCGCTGCTCGAACACTTTATCCGCTTCTTCTCCCTGATACCAACCAATCCGGTCCACGATCAAATAGAGTTTGCCATTCTCCTGCTCAAGCTCATCCACATAGGCTGTATACATCTCGGAATTGGCTGCCTGAGCTTCTTTTGCGGAAGCCTGTGAGGAACCGGCACTTTCCTCGGCATTCGCCGGTGTAAGCAAATATGTAGTAAGCACGATGATACCAAGCAACAGTGCAGCAGTACCGAGTATTTTTAATTTCCATTGTTTCGCCGCGTTCTTCATAGGCAGCATCTCTCCTTATATGAACGTTACTATTTCCTTAACCGGAAGGGTTTGTCTTCAAACGGTCATGTGAAAAATCATTTAAACTTTTACTAAAATCATCATACTTGTTTACAATCATTTAAAAGTATCAGCGAGATGAAAAATAGTTACAATAAAAAGAACCTTGAATGCCTCGCATCCAAGGTTCTCTTGTTTTTAATGAGTGTGCTGTGCAAGACGGACCAGCATATGAGCCAGCATATGTCGTTCCTCTTCCTTACCCACATTCCATAGCTCCTGCAGCAATTTCTCTTCACGGTTACGCGGCTCTTCCTTGGCTGCCAGATAATCGGCTACCTTCTCGGCAATTTTAGCCATCTGCTCTTCACCCAAGCCTATGGATTCTCCCAAAGCGATCCGTTTACCCAAATACTCTTTAAATGCATCGAAGTTTTGCAGAATCTGTTCTCTTTCCTCTGGTGCAATTTTGTCGATTGCATTCTCAACCTTCTCCGTTGCCACTTGACCATCTTTATGAATTACATGATTACTCTCATTCATTTTGAATTCCTCCTTGAGCGTAATATTTGGCTTGTCATCTATAATATAAACGTCTCGCTGGAGTTTAATCAGGCTATTTCAATACTTCATCTATTAACGGGTTGCTGCATCATGTGACCGCCATATGGATATACTTCCCCAAACATACAACATAGCACTTAGATAAAACAAAACATCAATCGTAAGCCAGTCGATCAGCAGTCCACCGATAATCACGGCAAATCCTGATGCAGCCGATGTCCAGAAATGATAATTGCCAACCGGCTTGCCCCGTTTACCTGGCTCCGTATTGTCTGCAAGCAGCACCCGTTCACTCATTCGCTGCATGGCATTGCAGAGCCCCATGATGATCTGCAGCAGCAATACCCATATGTAGCTTGTAATCCACGGAAAAGCAATCATTGCTCCTGCCATGCCCAGCGAACTCATCATTAGCCACCGTTTTGCATACACGTCCAGCCGAGGGCCCAGCCACTGTGATGCAGCCGCTGAACTGATTGTAAAAACAGCAAAGGCAAGTCCATATTTGGAGAAGCTGTTACCGAGATTTTTAAGAAACAACAAATAATAAGGATAAATCATACCTGAAGCAAGGGTAACCATGCTCTGTGAACGGACCAACCACTTCATATTCATTTACCGTTCCCTCCGTATTGCTCCATAAAATAGTTCATAAATACATGCTCTGGATCGTACTGTTCCTTCGCTGCAAAGAAAACGTCCTTATGAACGTAGGCCTGATCGAATTGATCCGCTGTGGCATATGCCTCATAGGGCAAATAATAGGTCCCTTTGAAGCGAATCACCGAATCTATGATCCTCTGCAAACTAGCCTTGAACTTACTCTGTTCATCGTCCGACAGCGAGGCATGGAATAGGCATACCAGGCCGAACATATCCTGTGTTGCATAGGATAGAACGGCTTCATCGTCTTTCGGCACATAACGAACGGTTATGTTCAGCAGATCGAGTTTCTCTTGGGAAACGATCTCCCCCATCTCCTTAACGAAAGCAGGAAAAGCATCCATAGGGATAAAATACTCCTGCAGCAAGTCGTTCGTGCCGGGCTGATGATATTCCATAAACGCTGATGGGGAAGCCATCGCATTATTCCGGCTGATCCTCGTTCCGTCCTGTGAATCGAAATATCGCTGCTGCAGTTCCCAAAACCACTCTCTGCCCCAAACCGTTCCGCGATTAAGGTTGAATAGAATTTTGGCAGGCAGCACGCCAGGTTCGCGTACAGACATTTTATTATATTCCTGAAGCGAGGCCCCCGTATCCATCGCATAATTAAGAGCATACATATCGCTAAAATACCCTTCACCCGGCTGAAGTGAGATGCGGGCCAGATGCATCCGCATGTCCGGATCGCCGAGTACATTTTTACGGAAATACGTTGGGTACGCTGATGCCTGAATTCGGTCTACGTTAAGTTGATATAATTCATCGTCCGTCAGCGTCAGTGTCACATCCAAAATCAGGCCAAAGAGTCCATATCCGCCCAGAACCAACGGAAATAGTTCCGAATTGGACGTACGGCTCACTTCCCGGATCTGCCCATCAGCAGTCAGGAGACGAAAGGACTCCACGCTCTGAATCAATGATCCGTTGCGAAGCTCCCTCCCGTGGGCATTCACACTAATCGAACCTCCGACCGTAAAGATGTTTTGAGACTGCATATTTTTGAGCGAAAGGCCATACGGATTGATTGCTCGCTGCACATCCGCCCATGTTGCACCGGCCTGAACGGTTATCCTTTTGGCTTCCGGCTGAATGTCCAGTATACGGTTATAAGAAGTCATATCAATAATGATGCCGTCTCGGTAATAGGTGTGTCCGCCCTGACTATGACGTTGTCCTGCTATGGACACCGTCAGATGATTCTCCCTTGCATCCTTGAGCAGCTCTACAAGCTGCTGTTCCTGATGACCCTGCACGACGCGTTCCACTTTTACCGGGTGTAGGCGACTGTAATCTGTAATGAGATATGGATTCTGATCTTCTCCACCCGTTCTCCAATACGTCCAAATGCATAAAACAAGGAGCAGCAGGAGTACACTCATTTTTTTGAACACATAACGACCTCCTTCCACCCAAAACGTTTCAAACCCATTCCAGCGGTTAATCGTTTACATATACATTACAACGTTTGGAGATGTTAAGGAACACCCTAGACCTGATTGATAAGGAGGATACACATGAGTGAACCTAAAAAAGAAAAGAAAAACAAAGATCTTGAGCCAGGTGTGAATACTGTCCTTCATCCTGATCCCAACAATCCTGGCCCGACAGACATGATTGAGGATGCGATTGGAGATATCGTGGACAATATTTCCGGACATCCCAAAGACAAGTCGGCAGCAGCCCACCAAAATAAAGCAAACAATTAGATTCGCAACCTATTTGCAGCTCAATTAAAAAGTCCTTCAACCTAAACAGGCTGAAGGACTTTTCGTATATCTATAAAAGGAAAACCTGGTCGTACCTGCTTTGTCTACAACTGCTTCACTTTATTTTCCTTTTTGATCTTCTGTAACTCCTTGTGAATCCAGATAGCTGCTATAGAGCCTTCGCCCATCGCTACCGTAGCTTGCTCCGCATGAAGTCCCAAATCTCCTGCAATCCAAACATTTGGGGCTGCCTGCAAACTTCGATGATCCGCTTCAACATGCTTATTATCAGCGATAACCGCTCCAAGCTGCTCTGCAAGCTCGAAATGCACCCGGTTGCCACCAAAAGCAATAAATCCGCGTTCTGATTCATAGATCTGCCCATCTTCGGTCAGTACCCCTGTAATATATCCGTCCTCTGTTTGTTGTACTTCCTGGACCGCAGCTTCAAGATAACGTACGCCTGCCTCCTTCATGCTTCGGTGAAGCTCGGCAGAGATCGGTTTCTGTTCATGGTTGATATACAGAAGATCATTGGTACGCTCGATCAGAATCATGGCCATATTGGCACCAGCTTCTCCTGATCCCAGCAATATGGTGCGACGATCCTGAATTTCATATCCATCACAGTCCGGGCACACGTAGACTGATCTGCCTAGCGTTGGCCGGAGTCCCGGAATCGCAGGGAAACGGTCACTAAGCCCGGTTGCCAGCAGTACAGTTCTTGCTGAATATATAGTGCCAGTGGAACCCGTTAATTGAATCTGTTCCCCAACCCGTTCTGCTTTAACAATACGATCCTTTTCAAATGCAACTCCAGTCTTCTCGGCTTGCATTCTGCCTTTGGATCTTAATTCTTCACCTGATACACCCTCTGGAAATCCCAAAATATTATGATAGGTTCGGCACAGGGTTGACCTGCCTTCTCCAGCATCCACCACCAGCAGCTGATGCGAACTGTAACGTCCCAGCTGAATGGCAGCCTGAAGTCCTGCGAGCCCGCCACCTACAATGATGCAATCATATTCTCGCAACCTTCATCTCCTCCAGTCCATCCTTTTGTCTTGGTATATGTAGATCGCTTCCGATCCTTCTATACATTAAACCGCTCAATCAGACTCAAACGTCCTAGCTCTAGCTTGTACAAAAAATAAATAACCCAAACCGTCCGCATGGTTCACAGTCCGGTTTGGGCCCCTTATTCCTTAGATCCCGATAAAAATTAAAACAGATATGATTCAAAGCGAGAAGCGTTGGAGATGGCATTCCAGACATCTGCGGTTTCCCCGCCCATATACCAATAAGCCAGCCCCGCTATCTTCCGGTCTGTACTCATTCTAACTTTGGCAGTTAAGGATCGGCTCTCCTCTGCCCAGATGTATCTTGCCAAGCCGTTACTCGAATACCCAATAATATATTGCTCCAGACTTGCATTCCACTGTCTCACAGAGCCCGCAGCATGTGCCCGTGTTCCCTGCTCCGCAAGGGTAATATCCCATGAACCTGTTGCCGGGCTAGCCGATGACCAGTCTCTGGTGTAGAGCGGAAGCGCCAAAATAACTTTGGCACGCACAACGTTCGTAAGCATGGTATCGAGGGCATTTTCTACCCAAGGAAGTGAGGCAACCGACCCGGCTATAGGATCTCCATTCCAATGTTCCTCGTATCCCATAAGAACCATGTAATCGGACACGGCGCCAAGCTTGGCATAATCGAATGCTTCCGTCCAGTCCGTACCCAGATCAGGGGATACATCCACCGAGACGACAGCACCAATCGTATGCAGCGAAGCCGCAAGCGACGTCACAAAAGCAGTCATGCCTGCCCGGTCTTCTGGCAACACGTTTTCAAAATCCACATTAATACCATCCAATTGGTATTTCTTCACATAAGCAGTAACCTGAGTCACGACCGACGTCCTGTTCGCTGAACTGGATAACATCTGGTGCGTCATCGCAGCATCAGAACGGTTGCCAAGCAGAGGCCAAACTTCCCGATTGGTTGACGATGCCCATGTGAGCAGCGTAGCGTCTGTATGATCTGTAATCTGCATGCTGCTGTTCAAAAAGAACCACCGGGGAACCAGAGTATTCACCTCGGATTGTTCAACCTGCTTCTTGAATTCGGCTGTAGTGGAGTTATACTGCCAGCCCAGCTGTATTCCCAAGGAATCAGCATTCCCAAGCTGCTGCGACCATTCTTTCTTTTGTAAAATCGCATCCAGCATCACAGCTGCTTCCTCGCGAGTCACCTGATCCTGCGGTCGGAATAAACCATCACTACCACGCATCAGGCCGAGCTGATATACCTTCTGTACATAAGGCTTGGCCCATACCGAAATATCCGATGCATCAACATAAGTTGTAGACAATAGTCCTGTAGAACCGGACGTCTGTTTCAGCATTCTCACAAGCAGGGCAGCCGCCTCTTCTCTCGTTATGGAAGCGTTCGGTTGAAACGTTCCCTGCCCTTTCCCCTCCAGAATGGAAAGGTTGGTCATTGCAGAGACATTGCCGTAATACCAAGCTGTGGTACGGGTATCACTGTATGGACTAATATTATTTTTAACAGGTTTCAGGCCGAGCAATCGAACTGCAAAAGTCGCAAATTCAGCTCGTGTCACGGCCTTCTTGGGCTCGAACCTGGTTTCTGACGTTCCGGCAGCAATACCCTCGCTCACCAAATGAGTTATCGCTTCTTTCGCATAACTGGTGTTAATGTCCTGGAACTGCTGTTTAGACACTGCTGCTTCCACCGAGATGGGGAAGAATGGTACCAGTGCAAGTATACAGAGAGCAACAAACAAGACTGCTGCCACTTGTCGACCAGCACATTTCTCTATTCTATTGTTCACATCAAAAAGCCTCGCTTCATTGGAGTACGATCTTACTCATCGTATCAAATTGAAGCGAGGCCGTATGTGTTTAAATGTTGGAAATCCGCCTAAAAGTTATTACTTTATTTGTGTACTTTAACACGTTCTTCAATCGGCTGGAATTCTTTCTCGCCTGGTGTTGCTGTTGGCTTACCAAATGGCATTTGAGCGATCAGTCTCCAGTGTTCTGGAATATTCCATTCTTGTTTCACTTTCTCATCAATCAGTGGGTTGTAGTGCTGCAGGGAAGCTCCAAGACCTTCCTGCTCGAGTGCTGTCCAGATCACGAGCTGCAGCATGCCGTTGGATTGATTAGCCCAGATTGGGAAATTATCCGCATAGGCTGCAAAATTTTGTTGAAGTTGTGCAATGACATTGTTGTCTTCGAAGAACAATATTGTACCGTATCCGCTGCGGAATCCGGCCATTTTCTCAGCTGTGGATTTGAAGGCTTCTGCATCCCCAACCACTTCACGCAGGATTTCTTCTGTGTGGTTCCACAGTTTATCATGTTGTTCACCAAGCAAAACCACTGCACGGGAAGTTTGTGAGTTAAACGAAGTTGGCGTATACTTTACGGCTTCTTCAACGATTTCTTGAATTTTCGCATCCGAGATTGTGGATTCCTTGCTGATTCCGTAATAGGATCTTCTGTTTTTCAAAGCGTCAAAGAAAGATTTAGACATAACGATTCGCCTCCACATTGGTTTAATATCAAGATTTTTAAAACTAACATTAGTAACTATAATATAGTAACATACATTAGTCAACAAACTATTTTAATCTCACTGAATATCCAAATAGGCAAAATCAATCTTGATTCGTCTCCCGATAATCCGCACGGTATTTCTCTTCAGTCGAAGAGTTGCTCTTGGTTTGATCCTTATTTTTCTCTTCCTGCTGTTCCATATTCAGATCCTCCAAGGGAATGGGGTCCACGGTCTGCTCTTCTTCATACTGGTCAAGCAAACTTTCCTTCTCCGTCGGGAATTGTTCAGGATTATCGTGCGCATGTGCCTTATTCGATTCTTTATTCTGACCTGGAATCTGATTTTTCATTCTTAAACGCCTCCTCTGGTTTCATTACCCTTTCTTTACCTTTTCTGCCTGTCTTCTAAACACAACAAAAAGACCACCCCGAGGATTTGGGCAGCCTTTAATCTCAATATTTAAGCAGCAACATCTTCAAAACTTAACTTTGCTTCAAAAATAATATGCTGCGCATCGGCTCCTGATCGTCCGCGAATCCAGATAACGCCATCTATCGCTTCTGTTCGTTCCACAACCAGTTCTTCTTGCATTCGAATTTCCCGGTGATACGATATCTGCATGCCTGTCAGACGAGCAGCAAGTTCTTCAGCCGTAAGTGCGTCACAGCACACATCGGCATATCTCGCATTATTCATATGACCGTTGCTGTCCGTGCTGCTGTATCGAACAATCAGGCGGTAGTCTTCCTGTGTCTTCAATCCTGAAGGAAGGATCACTTTCTCCGGGGATTCACCCAGCGATAATTCGGGATGTGACTTCACTTCAAAAGGCAGTGCTGCTGGTCTGAGGAGCTTTCGTTTCTCCAGATCGACAAGCGCCCAGGAAGTCCGCGCCTCTGCGATATGATTCCCCTCTGTATCGGTAAGAACATAATCCCTCAGCCACATGACTCCTTTATTGCCTTTATGCCAGGTCTGGAGACTGACTTCTTCCTCCAATCGAGCTTGGCGGAATAGGGTCAAATCCGTCGTGATTAACATCCAGCCCAGCCCCTGATCCAGCATTTCCGATACGGTAATACCCATCCGTGCCAGATCGCGGTCTGCTGCAAGCTGCATATGTTCCAGCAATGCAGAAGGCCGGTATAATGACTTATAGTCTGATTCGGATGACCCAATTCGGTACTGAAATGCATAAGGTAATTCCGTTGTCATTCGCTAAAACCTCCTTCGGTTCGCACCAATTGTGTGTATTAATAAGAGTAATATCATGCCGCATTCATCATTGGGTCTTGTGTAAGCGAGTACGATACAAGTCAGGTGCACAGCCCACATTTTGTTTGAATATGCGGCTGAAATGTGACAAACGCTTAAACCCCGACAATCGACTTGCCTCAGTTACCGAAATATCAGGTTGAAACTGAAATAGCAGTTTGGCCTGATTGATACGGCGGTCATACAGATACTTGAATATGGTGCTGCCCGTCATTTCCTTGAACAACCCTGCAAGGTAAGGCTTGGATAAATGAAGCTCGTTCGCCAGATCATCCAGACCGATATCCTGCATATAATGCGTATCTACATAACCCATGATGTGCTGGACATGACGCTCCTTATCCGATGAAGGGCGATGATCCACCACGATGCCATGGCAAATGCCAGCCACAAAATATAACAGGTCGCACAAACGTGCTGTCATTCGTTCCTGTTTGAACTCACCCGAATGAACGGATAGTTGATCCAGGTTCAGCAGCAGGGATTCGAATTCCGCACGGATGTCACCCGTCAGATTGATTCGGCAGTTTCGGAGCTCATCAAAAGGCATAAGTACCTCGCTGATTCGATCGGGATGAAGGCTGCTGCGAATAAGTGATGGATCAAAGTGCAGTGTTGTGCGTTCATATAATCCGCCAGGTACCGGATGAGCCCGGTGAAGCGTCATCCCATGCATTAGAATGAGGTCTCCTGGTTCCAGGCTGTATACACGGTCGCCTATAATATAGGTGCACTCTCCGGCATGAAAATAATAGACCTCATAGTGCGGATGAGAATGGAATCCGTCTGACGCCCCACTGAAAAAAGTGCGCGTTGAACGATAACTGTATTCCAGCGGTGCATTAAACTGATGCATACGTGTCATTTTGAGCGCCCCCTATGGGAGAGGTTTTCTTATCTAGCATAGAAGCCATGAACGTACCGCTGTTCACGGTTCAACTCATGGCCTCTTCAAAACTTCTATAATTACAACAGCTGCTCAATGCTAGCCTGAACTTCATCCATGGAATCCACAGGTTCGAAGCGTTTAACGACTTGCCCTTCGGCATTAATCAGGAACTTCGTGAAGTTCCACTTGATTGCATCACCGTGCAGCCATTCAGGCGCCTTATCCGCGACCATTAACTTCAGCAGCTTGGCTTGCACATCGGACTCGTCAAATCCGGCGAAAGGCCCTGATTTTTTCAGAAAGTCATACAGGGGATGTGCCGTGTCGCCATTTACATCCATTTTGGAGAACATGGGGAATTTCACTCCATAATTAATCTGGCAGAACGAAGCCGCTTCTTCACTGCTTCCGGGCTCCTGTTCAGCAAATTGATTGCATGGAAAACCGATAACCTGAAGGCCTTGATCCTTATACTTATCGTACAGCTTCTGGATATCATCAAACTGATGAGTATATTTGCATTTGCTTGCCGTATTCACAATCAGCACGGGCTTTCCTTCGTATTGATAGAGCGGGAATCGTTCTCCGCTAGTTTTGGTAACTGTAAAATCGTAGATTGTTGCCATAGATTGGTGCACCTCGTTGTTATGTAGTATGTAGAATGATACGTGTCCTCTATTATATACGAAATGGTCTCTGCTGTATTAAAAAAGTATGGACCCCATCATTTCAGTACTACCTTAACGGATAGACCAGTTGAATCGGTTCTTTGATTAGTGTCTCTTGGAACAGATCATTATGATCGGCTCCTACAATACACAGAATTCTCTTATCCGGATTCGAATCAATTGTGTTTTTCACCCGCTGAATCATAATTTGATTACGCACGACCCAGCGAATGTTGTGAGCTGTTGGATTGATCTGGTTTAACCATTCATATTTCAGACGGGTCATCTCATCAAACTCCACCGAATTGAAGGGTATGTTTCCCGCTGCATGTGTACTCATTTGTTTCAAAAACCATTCATCGTCGATTCGCTGTAATTCTTCACGCTGCTCTTCGGAATAACCTCCAAATGGATCGAAATGATTCCACACATCTAGTTCAAACCAGTCAATGGGTACAAATTCAATCTGGTTTTCCTCACATAATGGAAATATGAGCTCCCAATATTCGCTTGCCGGCTCTCCCCAATATCCCTTATTATTGCGGTCCTTGAGGTATTTCTGCCAGCTTAACGGGTGTACTTCTCCGCATATAATATCCGGTTTAAATTCAGTAATAAGAGATTCATATAGGGCGAGTGAACAATGATATGTTTCTCTCAATTCCGGATTATGAATGGTTCCGAGTATACCTACAACCGTCATTTTCCTCACCTTCCTCTAACAAAATAAGCAGCCCGTGGAGGCTGCGTTATATCCTTCTGAAGCATGTGCATATGAAAATAACCCATACCTTTTTCATAGAAAAAAAGTTAAAACTGACCTGTAGCAAGCATACGCTCTCTGGTAATCGGAATGAGAGATAACACAACCTCTTGAGCTGCGCTATAATCATTGCTGGATAAGGCGTGCAGCGTATCCCGATTAATCCCGATCGCACTGTAGTGTTTGATATGTGGAGTTCGCTTGAAGCGGACGATGGAATACATGTAGAGTTTATCCCGAAACGAATCAAATGTGTTCAGCATAACGCCATTGTTCAAGGATTCCACGATCTCCCGCATGAAAAGAAAATGATGCTCGGTGTATAAAGGATAATCATTCCTTTTCTCGGCGGTTCGCTGAACCTCCACATGAGCTGCGAGTGATTCCAGATTTAAATAGATCTCTCGGTTCGGTTTTTTCATCATTTCAAAAGAATAAAAAAGCATGGATTGTATCTGTTCGATTAGATCTAGAAATTCTTTCCCGCCGACATCCTTAACCAAGACACCGCGATTTTTGAGAGCAGTTACATAACCTTCGGATTCAAGACGAGCAATGGCATGACGAATTGGGGTACGGCTCATCTGGTACTCCTCGGCCAACTCGTTCTCAGATAGCAGGGTTTCGGGCATTAATTCTCCGCAGACCATTCGCTCACGCAGCATCATATATGCTGTATCGACAAGCGATATTTTGTTCATATCATAATCCCTTTCTCCCATTGATGAGGACTTCATTTGAATTTTAACGCAATCTACACATTTCACCCTATATTACCAGTCTTAGGAGAAGTTACGCAACCTAGACGGAGGCAAGAAGGAGTCCGAGCACTGTATTCCAGTGTCTGGACTCCATTTTATTAAGCCAGATATTTGTTTTGAAGAGCTGTCCTTTGCTCTGAGGTAATGCCTAGTCCCTCTGAAAGATACTGCTCGAAAGACCCGTAGTTTTCATCGATTGCTTCGAGTGCAGCCTGGATGAAGGCCGCTTTCATCATTTCCGGAATCGCTCCCTGTAGTTCAGGCATTTGATCCATATATTTCTGATAATCCTTGTTGTTTCCGGATAGGAAACGCTGCATGAGACCGTCCACCGCGAGATTCGTCAGCTCATAGTCTTCAATAACTACTTCTCGCGGCACACCCAGGGTGAGAAGAATCAAGGCACATACAACTCCGGTTCGGTCTTTACCAGCGGCACAGTGGAATAAGGAAGTGTCCCGCTCTTCTTGTAATAGTTCATTTAGAATAAGTGTGCATTTCTCCGTATTTAAAATCATGGCTTTGTAGCCTGCATGCAGATCATGTCCGATCTTCTGCATTTCCTCCGGACTTGCTTCCGCCATAAAGGGAATATTCGTGTTGATCGCATGGCCAATGGCTGGACTTGGACGGCTGGCTACTTCAAAATCGCTGCGCAGATCACAAATCCAGTCAATGCCGAGCGCAGCTGCCGTTTGCAGGTCCTGCTCACTAAGCTCATGCAGATCAGCAGATCGCAGCAGCATGCCCCAACGGGTCGTACGACCATCTTCTGTAAGGTAACCACCCATATCCCGGAAATTAATTACGCCATCCGTGTAGATCATGCGGTCGTTAATGGTGGACACCGACCCATTCGTGAATTTCACATGATAATAGTTGCGGCCAGGAGCCACCGTTCTCGTAAATACCGCTCCTGCCGGGTCAATCTGTATATCTAAAAGCGTGCTGCTGGATTCAATAAATTCCGGACTCACAGAATGGTAAACTGCCTCCACCTCCATGGACTCTGCCATATTCCAGGCTAATGCTATCCCGTTATTCTCGCTATACTTAGCCTGAACCTGGGGGCCTTGTTTTAAAAGTGAATTAGATGTTGACATTGTGCTTCCTCCTCCAAATGATACTTATAATTATGAATGTAAATGAATTAGTTCTGACGTGTTTTTAGCTTCATTTTATATCGGTTTGCCACAAACTCCACGCTGAATACCATGGCGAATACGACCAATCCCACAAATAATGCTGCTGCAAAGTTATAGGATTTCATGGCATGAGTCATCTCATATCCAATACCTCCTGCGCCAACCGCACCAAGAATTGTGGATTCGGCAATGCCGCCTTCCAGCTGCAGCACACACCAGGCGATAAAGGCTGTTTTCACTGTAGGTAAAATACCCTGCATGACAATCTGCAGCCAGCTGGCACCGGTAGAATGCATCGCTTCGAGTACGCCCTTGTCGATCTCCTCCAGTGACTGGGCAAATACTTTGACAAGCATACCTGCCGCAGACACAGCGATCGCAAGCACTCCGGGAAGCGGTCCAAGACCCACAGACACGATAAAGATGAGAGCCCACACGATAGTGGGAATCGCACGAAGCAAGGAAGCAGCGCTTCGAATGATCCAGGCAACGAACGGATGAGGCGTCAAATTGCTTGCAGCCAAAAAGGAGAGAAAGAACGCTACGACAATTCCCAGCACCGATCCAAGAATGGCAACCTGCAATGATTCTACAGCCGCGAGCAGAACATGGCGCCAGGCCGAGAAATCAGGTGGAAACATGGTTCCCATGTAACCGCCGAGTTTCGTAAAGCCTTGGGCAATCTTGGCATAGTCGAACTGCAGCTGGACGAGACTGAACACAAAAAGCACGGCAATAAGCGGCAGACCGATCACTAACAGCTTGTTCCTCTTCGGCTTGGGTGGCTCTGGCATGGAAGTATACAGCGTAAAAGATGGCTTCACTTCGTTCATTTGCATACTCATATGATTCGCTCCCTTACGCGATTGGTGATCGTTTCCACAACAAGAACGATAACGAGCACAAGCAGCACGGCCATGCTGGCTTCCTGATACTGAAACAGCTTCAGCTTGGATTGCAGGATAAATCCAAGGCCACCGCCTCCAACCATACCTATAATCGTGGATGCGCGTACGTTGATTTCGAAGTTGTACAAGCTCCAGCCGATAAACCCGGGAAGGAATTGTGGAAATACGGCTTGGGACAACACTTGAAAATAACTTCCGCCGGCAGCACGAACCGCTTCTACCTGCCCCATATCAATCTCTTCAAGCACCTCGGCAAAGGAACGCGTCAGCATACCGATCGAGATAAGGATCAGTGACATTGTACCGACTACAGCACCCAGTCCAAACGCTGCAACAAGCAGTATCGTCCAGATAATGACCGGAATGTTACGAAACAGAGATGTAGCTGCACGAACAAATACCTGAAGGTAAGGGTGCGGGCTTGTTGTGGCTGCGGCTAAAAAGGATAACATTCCTGCTACAACCGACCCGATGACCATCGCTACCACGCTCATATACAGAGTCTGCAGAGCAGGTTCAATGAGCTGGGAAAGTGTAGAAAGATCAGGTGGAAGAAAATCGAAAAAGATAAATCGAAAGCTCTCTCCTATCCCTGCAAATAAAGTACCTAATGAAAACTCTGCGCCGATGGAAGACCAGATGATGAGAGCGAGCAGCACAATAACAAACAATATCGTCTGGGTGCGTTTCATTTTTCGGGCAGATTGCAACTGAGCCGCATTCATGTCAGGCTGTCTCCTTCACTTGGGGATTGGTCTGGTTGTAAATGAGCCGGATCATATCTTCCGTCAGTTCTTCAGGTGTTCCGTCAAAGACCTTGGACCCTTTATGAATGCCGATGATACGGGTTGCATATTTCTTCGCGATATCCACCTGATGCAGATTGCACAGACAGGCAATGCCTTCCTCTTTGCAGATCGTATACAAGTAATGCATGATCGTCTCCGAGGAAGCAGGGTCGAGACTCGCTATCGGTTCATCTGCCAATATCAAATCCGGCTTCTGCGAAAGCGCTCGTGCAATGCCTACTCTCTGCTGCTGACCTCCACTGAGTTCATCTGCCCTCTTGTACATCTGTTCATGTAAACCAACACGGTGGAGCATAACCTTGGCTGCATCTGTATCAGCTTTGGAGTAGAGACCCAGTGCGCCTTTGAGCGGATTCATGTAGCCTAAACGTCCATGCAGTACGTTATGAAGAACGGATACGCGAGTGACCAGGTTATATCCCTGAAAAATCATACCCATATGGCGTCGAAGTTCACGGAGCTTTTTCCCCTTGATGCCCATGGTTTCACTGCCTTTGAACTGAATCTTTCCGTTAGTCGGCTCGATCATTCGGTTCAGGCTTCGCAGCAAAGTGCTCTTCCCGGCGCCGCTCGGTCCAATGACGACAACGAACTCTCCGGCATTAATCGTCAGGTTCAAGTTATCAAGTGCTTTGGTTCCGTCGGGATATACCTTGGACAACCCTTCCACCTGTAAAAGTGTCATATTATTTCCTCCTTATCTTTCACGTTTGAATTCTATTTCTTGAGCAGTTCCTCTGGGGACATATCCAGTGCTTTGGCGACTTCCCGGATTGGATTAAAATCACTGTCGCTGCCTTCTACAAAACGGGCTGCGCCTACACTTTCGAGGAATTTAGGGTTTTTCGTATCATAGTCCAGCATGAGCTCACGCAGCTGTGTAACCAATTCTTCTGGCAAGTCTTGACGGTAAAGCAGTCGAGCCCCACCGACGATCGGATCCGATTCGGCAATCACGCGGAAATCTTCCTCTTTAACAAGTCCGGATTCAGCCATCATCGGCACCATGAGACTTGACGTACCAATCGCATCCGCATTGCCATTGGCCAGTGCAAGCAGTGATTTGTCATGTCCACCGGAGAACGCTACACTGCCGAAGAAGGAATCCAGCTCCTTATTGGAAAGACCCAGCTCTTTCATCAATGTGGCACGTGGGTACAAATTGCCGGAGGTTGATGCCGGATCAGCAAACAAAAAATCTTTTCCTTTAAGGTCCTGTACACTTTGATATGGAGAGTCATTACGAACGAGGATAACCGTATTCGATTGTTGATCACTTTCAGAACGGACAAGCAGCTTGGCATTGGCCCGTTCCGTAGCGATGATGTAACCAAACGGCCCGATCAGTCCAATTTCGATTTTGCCTGCGCGCAGGGCTTCGATAACCATGTTATAATCTTCAGCTACAAAAATTTCAGCAGGGATACCGGTTGCTTCGGTAATATCTGTTGCTAGCTGTTCCTGGGAACGGTTCATCTCGCCCTCTTCGCTTGGCATAATACCAATCCGAATGACTTCGGGCATTCCACCTTCACTCGAGCTTGAGCTAGCTGAGGCCCCGCATCCCGACAGGATGACAAGCATAAATACTAGCGAGAGGATCAAGCTTTGATAACTTTTGCGTTTACTATTTTTCACAATGTATACCCTCCTGAAATGTGGTTGATTCCATACCGGATTCTCTGGTACACAAGTAGGATACAAGTTGAATGTAAGAAGAATGATTTGGTAAATCACCGAATTTGTAAAACATTCAAGGGTATTAGTAGTCATAAAATTGAATAAACATACTAAATTATGGGCTGAACTACTATCTTCAGGGAGAATATTTGTTGGTTTTGAATGGAAGGGGACGTGCTGATTTACTCATATCGGAGGGATCAATTTACGTTTTCGAAAACCAAAAAAAGAAGCAGAAAATGAACGGATGCACCATGTACCGTCAATGTCTGCTCATTCATTTTAATGATGCGAAATAAAGCTGTGAAATTTCTATCTTCTGTTTACAACCCTGAGGATCATAAGCTCCGTTTATTCCTCTTCTCTTTTTACAATTCCATAATAGATTAGACTTTCGTATTGACCCTCCTTCTTCACATGATCCATGAGGACACCTTCCTGAATCATACCTATCCTTTGAAGAACTTTTCCAGACGCCGGATTAGAGGCAAAGTGTCGTCCATATACTTTATGAAATCTCTTCACATGAAAGGCAAAGTGCAATATCGCTTGTGAAGCTTCTGTCGCATAACCCATCCCCCAATACGCTTCACCGATCCAATAAGCCATTTCGCCATGATCATACCGATGATCATAAGATAAGGCTATCGCGCCATATAGTGTTCCTGTTGCCCTATCACAAATCGCAAATTCATAGTGTTTCTCTTTCTCGAAATTGTGTCGGTGATGCTGAATCCAGGATAACGCACAATCCAATGTGTAGGGATAGGGTAACGTAAGTGTGCTTTTATAAATATTGTAGTTGTTACACAGCTCAGTGACGGTGGCAGCATCGGATTCCTCGAACAATCTCAGGCACAGCCTCTTCGTAGTCAGCGTTTGTTGAATGTCATCATACTGCATGAGGGCCCCTCCTTTCCATTGATGCTTAGCTTTTGATTCTCTTCACAACAACTATGGATGGATTAACTCCAGTTTTTTGTTATCCGTTAAGATGATCAGTTTATGATGGTATGGTTGCAATCTTTTTTCAAACTCCACTCGATTTCGCTCAAAATCCCTTGTCCATTTGTACATCATTTTTAACATCTGTACATCAGCTGTGTAATGACTCTTTTCAATTCCGAGATTTTGTTTGATAAATCGCAATAAGATTCTCGTTTTTCTTTTCCACAAGGGTGTATCCAAAAAGATAATCCGATCTGCCATGTCCCATAAGCAACGGTAAGATGCCCGATCCGTTCCTTCGAATATCCATGCTCCGTGACGATCAATGTCCTGAATCACCGCAATTTGCTCATCCGGTGTACGTTTATTTCTACCAAGAGGTGTCTCATGATGGACTATAGTATCCAGCTCATACCACGGTATATTTATCTTTTGAGAGATTTCCTTAGCCAATGTCGTTTTGCCACTCGCCACAATACCCAAGATTAGAATCTTTTTCATTTAAAATCTCTCCTACGAATTACGCTCTAAGGACCGTGCCGAACGAAATTTTCATACTGGGTGCATACGTAAGCCAGGACTCCTGATTGAAACTCTTGGAAAACGTTAATTCAGCTTCATACTGCTCGCGTGCTTCCTCAGGCTGTAATTCTCTATTAACTAAGTTGTCTAAGATCTCATCGGAATCACCAGGTTCCTGCCCAATTCCTGTCCCAATAGTATTCAGACATGATCTCATACTCCCCTTTGTTATGTAGAATGCTGTGTATAAAGTTTATTTACCGTTCCCTCAAATCATCAGGAAGTCTTACCATGAATCGATCCTGGTTTCTATGGAATTGATACTGTTCGTATAGTTCATGTGCATCTAATGTTCCGAGTAGTCCCATTACATTTTTGAAGCGGTCCGACTGTGTGATTACTTCAATGAGTTTTTTCCCCAGGCCCTGTCCCCGATAATCTTCATGGATAAACACATCACAAAGCCAGAACATGGTAGCCTCGTCTGTTACCACCCTCGCAAATCCCACTTGAATCTCCGCTTTGTAGATTCCATAACATATGGAAGAATGGATGGATTTCTCAATGATTTCCTCTGAGCGCTTGTTCGCCCAGTAGCTCCTTGCAAGAAAGCCTTTTACCGTAGGGAGGTCGATCTTCTCTTGGTTATCACTAATAAGATATTCTCCATATACGAAATTCATTGTCCCATCTCCTTCGGATATGTTTCTCTCTTCCTACAATAATTTTCTCCCTAAAAATAATGCCACTCTGTGTTCTTTATCAATTGTTCCGCCTGATCTATCAATTGAATTTTTAATCTTATTTAATAAGATATCTTTTGGTTTATCGGGAAGCTGTCTATGCTTCGAATTCGTGTTAAGTAATGCAACGTAGTCTCCGCTTGAATATGTAAGAATTTCACTATATTCTCGCACTACTACATTGGTAAAGATTCCTGTCTCCTCCGTGATAGCTCTTCTTTTTTCGATGGATTCTTCGGGGGTTTGGAACGTTGAATCATCCAAATGTGGTGCAAGCTCTTTATAGTGTGATCGTATTTCGTTATGGAGCTCATCAAACATGGGCACATGTATGGTCCAAAAAAAGGCAATCGAACCCGAACTCTCAAGAAGTTCCCATACTTTACGATAACCAAACTTGGGTTCGATAAAATGAAATGCTGTGCCTGAAATAGCTAACTTAAAAGGCCCACCTTCACCGTTCCATTCTTCAAAGGAGCTATTAATCACCTTGATCGTTTCATAGGATTTAAATTTCTCTGCAGTGAACTGGGCCAATCTGTCACCGTATTCAATACAGGTAATTTGTTTGTAATCTCTTTCGACCATTCCTCCCGTGGCTTGTCCTGTCCCGCAACCAATCTCCAGAATTTTATCTTCTCTATCCAGATTTGAATAATCAAATATATCGTTATACATTTCATTTGGGTAGGTAGGTCTATATTTTTCATATTCATTTGCAATTGAATTAAACGTCTCTTTATTCTCCAATTCAATAACCTCCTACGATTCTAATTTAATATTCATCTGCATGACTGAAGTGAATGGCAAGTATACTCAAAATTGTTGGCTCATCCATTCCTCTCTTAATAATCCCATACGGATCGAATCATAGTATGTATTATTGTAAAAGCGGCACTTCCGAAGTCTTCCTTCCAGCTGCATGCCCAGTTTCTCTGCGACCTTCATCATCCTTTCATTTCCTGACCATGTTGTTAATCCTACTCGGACTATAGGTAGCTTATTGAACAAATAGTCGATCCACATCTTCAAAACAGCCGTTCCATATCCACCATTCCAATACTTTGGTTTATATATGACGATCCCCACTTCCATCCAATTGGACGGTTTGTGCTCCCAATAATAATTCACTGTGCCTACGATCTCATCATTAATTTGAATGATCATTCTATGAGCGGGCTCACCGTCTTCTAGCATTTCCTTACTCGTATATTCTTGAAATACAGTATAACTGACATGCTCCAACGGAAAATAAGGTGCGTCCCACTTTTTCCACTCCGGTTGTTCATCTTCATATATCAGCTCGTAGAGCTCAGGGATATCTTCGTGCTCTATCTCCCTAATTAGAACCTTATGATTTAACACCATGGTTTCACTTATGATCATAGAGGGTTTAACTCCTATTCTTTTTCAATGTATTAGTCCTATGTTCAGTTAATTGTGTAGTGGTGTTCGTATAATCGAACAATATATATCACCCTTCTTTTTAATCCATCTCATGACTTCACTGTCTGAACCGCTATTAATTTCATGAAGATCCAGCTTTCACATCTATAATTCCAATTCATATTTAAGCTGTTTTTTGGTATCACCTCCGATTACTTCAACCTTTTCTTCTGTTTCTTTAAATCCACACTTCTCATAGAACCCTTTTCCTATATCATTGTCTTTCGCAACCCAGGCAAATAGATGCTTTATCGGTGCTAACGCTTGAATATATCTCTGAATGAAGCCTGTTCCAATTCCCAGCTTGTGATACTCTGGCCGTATATAGATTCGGATTAATTCATACTCTTCTTCTTGAACTTGAGTTGTTTGGGCAAATCCAGCAATGACGTTGTTATATTCCGCTATTAAAAACTTTCGTTTGGAACTTTGCTGGTCTCTCTCTACAGAACGACTTAAGTTCTCGGTCGAATAAGCAACATTTAGAAAGTTATGAATGTAATCTTTGGAGTAAATGTCCCCATAAGTAAACATCCACGTATCGCGAGCAATAGATTGGATATGAGAGATATCCTCGTCCGTAACAAATCGATATGTAATCATGTGGTCACCTTTCTTCCGTTAAAATTGTAACTTACACGGAAATTCATGAGTTACACGGTTTCTTCTTTTCGGTATATCTCGAACTTGTATGCCTTCCACTCCTGCCTAAGTTCGTCCCAGTTCATAATTCTCCATGGATTAAAAAATGTCTGACCATTTTTATTAAAGAATACATTGTGGCTAATATGGTAGGATGCATGCTGGACCATTCCACCTTCGTTCACCCAAACGACAACATCGCCATGATGTAATTCTTCAGTGTTTATAATAGAATAGTTAGCTCTCTTTAATCCTTCCAAAAATGTTTCGGGATGAACCCACTCATGGATGATCCATTCTTGTTGATTTACAGCAAATAATGTTGCAGACAAGCAATTGCCACCTGAAAGTAAAGGAAAAGTATTCGCATACACTCTTAAATGTGGCGGTGCCGATTCAGGCAATTCAACACATGTCCAATCATCCCATTTGGATGCGTATTCAATTAGTAAATTTTCTTTGATCTCATAAGGGAGTGTTCGCCATATCTCCCGATGAAGCACGATATACTGCTCCTCCTGACCCTGAACTAAATACTCCTCCGGAAAAGAATAATTACTGCAGAAAGGCGTAAGCGGCAAAATTAAGCCTCTGTTTAACTCGAATTGAATATGATTGATTTGCTTTTGTACATTCCTAGATAGATTGGCAAACCATTCAGAATTACTTATAACAACATATTGAACTTCATTTGATAAATTCCAATACTCGAAACTGTTTACCAGTTGAATTTGCTTATAAGAAGCGTGGTTAAAGAATTCTTCCTTAGGGATAATTAAAGTACGGCTAAGAGAATCAGCTATTAGCGATAAGTCCTCTTCTTTAAGAAACAGAAATTCTCTTACTGGTACATATATCTCCAACCAATGATCAATCACATCATTCGGTGGTTCTATCTTTATTTTCATTTTTCTCTCCTCCGATAACTTCCCGGAAAGCCGGAAACGAGCAGCACAAATCCGATAAAAAAGAGGAAGTAGACAAGCCAGCCTGATCCATTGTCATTCAGTGATACAATCTCTCTTGGATTGCCACCGGACGCATAACCTGCTTCCACAATTGCTGCAGAAAGTCTTACGGAGATTCGCTCTACGGTTACCAAACCTACACTTCCCAACATTAGCGCCGCACCTAGTATCTTATTCGTATTATTCATAAGTTAGCACTCCTATTCAGCAAATTCTGCAATATCTCATTATCCTCATTAAGGACGATTACAATTGCAGAAACGATAAATTTCATAAAAATCTCTCCTTGTGTATGATGTACTTACGACTCTCAATTCTAAAAAACACCCTTCTTATCTATGTAATCATATTTACTATTATTTTTAACAACTCACTAACTTCATCCATGATAACCCATATAATGCCATTTGCGAAGGTCTAATAAAAAAAGCAGCCTGGCTGCAGGCTGCCCTCTCAACATTGAAGATGACTCATAAACTATAGATTCACTTGAATAACCTTTACTTCGCGCCGCTACTCCAGACAACTCTTTCACTCATGGCTTTATGCTGGGCAATCAGGCAAAGCTCTGCTGCCTTGAATGCATGTTCCTGTGTCATAGCCGTCTCCGTCCGCTCCAGACAATCCCGGATGAGATCTCCGAAGAACGGATAGCCGACCTGTCCTTTGACACTGTAGCGGTATTCACCTTCATGGTTAACCAGATAGACCTGATCTCCCACCCGCTCTCTCGCGACATCGATATATTTCCGCAATTCAATGTACCCGTCTGTTCCCAAGATTACAGTACGCCCATCTCCCCATGTCCCGAGACCGTCCGGTGTGAACCAGTCTACCCGGAAGTAACCCGATGCCCCATTGTTTCCAATGAGCGACGCTTCGCCGAAGTCCTCCAGTTCAGGGAATTGTGGATGATTGAAGTTATGCACCCGGCTGAACGCCACTTCCGCATCCGTACATGAGGCGAACGTGAGGAACTGTTCAATCTGATGACTTCCAATGTCACAGAGGATACCACCATATTTATCATGTTGGAAAAACCACTCTGGCCGTCCTGGAGCATTCAATCGATGCGGCCCTGTGCCCATCACCTGCACAACCTTACCAATGGCTCCTTGCTCAATCAGCTGCCCGGCATAGATTGCACTTTCAACATGCAGGCGCTCACTATAATAAACCATGTATTTCTTCCCGGTCCGTTTAACTTCTTCCCTTGCCTTAGATAATTGGTCCAATGTAGTGAATGGGGCTTTGTCCGTAAAATAATCCTTGCCTGACGCCAAAACCCTCATGCCTAGTGGCGCACGTTCCGAAGTAATGGCTGCTCCGGTCACTAACAGCACCTGATCATCTGCCAGCACTTGTTCTTCCGAAGCTGCGACCTGTGCTTGTTGGAACTGTTTGCGAAATGCCTCCACTTTGGCAGGATCCGGATCATATACCCACTTAAGGGTTGCCCCTGCTTCCAATAAACCTCCAACCATACCATAGATATGCCCATGATCGAGTGCAACAGCAGCAATAGTGAACTCACCTGGTCCGCATACCACCTCTTTTTTCACACTTTTGGGTGCATAAAACATTCCATCTTTAGCCACGTCATCTCCACCTTTTTCATTAGATTCAAGTACAACGCTTGATATAAACTGTCTACTTAAATGTTTGCGTCAGGTCCGCAGGCTGGCTGCTGCTGTAACTTTTGTCTTTCTTGGTGTTCGAACTGGCAATACGCTCCTGCAAATGTTCATAAAACAACTCTTCATCGATGGGCAGCTCAACCCAATTGTCCGTCCAGGTCGAGAGAAGCATTGCATTAGACAAGGTTAATCCGTGTATACCTTCTTCTCCTGGAGCAATGAGCGTGGCACCTGTTCGGATGGCGTCAATCCAGTTTCGAATCAGTCCTGGGTGGCCGGATTCTGTACCTGTAATCGGAACTTCACACTTCCAGCATTCCGGCTGTCCAAAACCTCCGGTAAACCGTTTATTAAATTCAGGCTCGGATTCCCGAAGGCGCCAGAAGGTCAGCTGACCATCCTCAATCACGATTTTACCGCGGTCTCCGTTGACCTCGAATCGGTTGGTACCTGGAGCTTCACCCGTAGTTGTTACAAATACGCCTGTTGCTCCGTTTGCGTACTCCACATAAGCTGTCACATCATCTTCCACTTCAATATCCCGGTACTTGCCAAACGAACAGAATGCACGCATTCGCACAGGCATCATGCCGACAGTCCACTGCCACAGATCAAGCTGGTGAGGATCCTGATTGATCAGCACGCCGCCTCCTTCACCTGCCCAGGTTGCCCGCCAACCGCCGGAGTCATAGTAACTCTGTGATCGGTACCAATTCGTGATGATCCAGTTCGTGCGTCTTACTTCCCCGAGTTCTCCTGAAGCAATAAGATCTCTCAGTTTGATATATAGAGGATTGGTCCGCTGATTGTACATCATGGAAAACACTTTGCCGCTGGCTGCAGCAGCTTCATTCATCTTGCGCACCTGTTTGGTGTAAACACCGGCAGGTTTCTCGATCATGACATGCAGACCGTGCTGAAAAGCCTGGATTGCCTGCTCAGGGTGATCATAATGAGGTGTTGCAATAATGACCGCATCTATAGTGCCGGATGCCATCATCTGCTCCGCATCCTGCCAGTAACTGACCGAAGCAGGGAAATGACTGGCCACCCAGCTCTCCATTTCCTTTCGGACATCACATACGGCTACCAACTCCGCACCAGGCACATCTCCGACTAACAGGGTTCTTGCATGTGCGGCACCCATGTTTCCAATGCCAATTACGGCTACTCGAATCAAACTCATACCTGTACCTCCTCTTCCAGACGACGCTCGATTTCGCCGAATACCTCAGCAAAATGCTGCAACATCGCTTGGGAATTAAACTCTCCACTGAAATCTTCAATACCGTAGTATCCGTCATATCCCACTGATTTCAGGTCACGGAACACTTGCATCCAATCCACGATACCTTCAGTCAGCGGTGACCAATGACATCTCCATTTCGCAGATACAGAACTCTCCGCACTCTCTCCGTTTTGTTCCTCCTTGTACCACGCTGCATTCTTGACATGGACGTGGGCAAGGTAAGGACCCAGCAGCTCCAGTCCCATTCGATAATTTTCATATCCTTCGTGTACCATGTTGCCTGGATCATACAACACGCCAACATGCTGGGCATCCAGCGACTGCACCAGTCGGTAGGCCAGTGAAGCAGTTGGAGCGATCGTCTGGTGATGCGTCTCTACCACGGCTTTGACATGATACTGCTGAGCCATCTCCTGCACTTCGGATAAATACCTAACGGCTTGGCTGTACAGCTCGGGATAACTAGTATTACGATCATATCCCGGTACACCTACACGCATCATGGATGCACCCAGATCAGCCGCTGCCTGAAACGCCTGCTCGGTCGCTTGAAGATCTCCACAGCTCAGATACGGTACCAGCGCAATGGAACGTCGACCATGTTTTGCAGTTGCTTCACGAAAATCAGGGACCTGTTCCTCCCATTTGGCCGGATCAATTGAACTCCGGTTATGCCTCCAAAAAGAGGGTTCCTCCGTACGTGCGTCTTCCGGTATTCCGCGGAACCTCCACTCGATTCCGTCGATACCTGCAGATTCCGCCGCTGCAGCCAGTTCTTCTGCGTTCAGGTCAGGCGTCGCTACAGTAAATACAGACAGTTTCATCTGGTCATCTCCTTATGTAAACGTATTCAAATTTATTGGATAAACGAATTGTATCATTCCTGCATATGTACAAATAGTGTTCTGCTCCAATAGATGAATAAGAGATAAACGTGGGGCAACATTCCCCATTCAGGGATAACTGCAACATGGCTGTGGTGGATGTCTCCTTACTTCTTCAAGGGTATATGCATACGCAAAAAAAACATCCCTGTTCAGATGTTCATTCTGAATGGGGATGTCATGGTTATTTCATTCATTTAGTCGTTACTTATTTTCGATCAAAAAACACATGCTCCGCATGCAATTTTCCAAGACGAGTCGTCATGATTCCAAATGAATACTGCGGCTGTCGGCGCCGATCCGTCGGTGAACCCGGATTAAATATCAGCACATCGTTGACGGTATGCATCAAGGGAATGTGCGAGTGGCCAAATATGATGGCATCCACCTGCTGACCGGCAAATGTATGAATGGCATTCTGCTCGGTCGTTTTCGATCCCTGGTGTCCATGCACCAGACCTAGACGCAAACCGTCCGCCTCCACGATGCGGGAAAAGCCCAGCTTCTTGCCAATTTCCGGCGGATCCGTATTGCCTGCTACGCCTGCAACGGGAGCATACTCGCTTAACAGCTTATATACACTCCAATCCGACCAGTCGCCTGCATGTAATATGAGGTCAGCCTCCGGCAGCACTTGAAGCAGTGGTTCTGGCAGCTGCTTAGCTCTTTTGGGCAAATGTGTATCCGAAATCACGATTATTTTCATATCTAAGCACACCTCCCTGGTTCAGACAGTAGCCTACTCTGCAGACGGAGGCACAGTCTCCATCTGGGAGCAGGAACGTTCCATATCTTCAAGCGTAATCGATGCGAAGAACTGTTCGACTTTTGCCTCTGCCACCTGATACAGATTCGTCAGCAGACTGTCTATGCGAAGTCCAACATCACAATTGGGGTTGCAGTTACCATGAATCGGAAATAGCGGACCTTCGTCCTTGGCAGCCTGATAGATCATGGCCAAGGTAATTTCACTAGCCGGTTTGGCGAGATAAAACCCTCTCGTTCCGGGAGAGGATTCGACCAAACCTGCCTTTTTCAGCCCGCCCAAAATACGCCGGACAACAACAGGGTTGGTGTTGACGCTTCCTGCAATCATTGCGGAAGTGATTCGTTCAGGCGCGCTGAAGGACAACAACAACAAACAATGCACACTGACCGAAAAATGTGTACTCATGATTAACCACCTTTAACGTAATATAATCCTGGTGTTTCATTCTATTCAGGGAACAAACTCTGTTCCGGGCGTGCCTTGATTTTCAGCTGCCTCACGCTGTATTCCAGCTGCTTCACAATATCATCCAGCTGTTTGCGATCGATTTTCGTCGGATCATCGACGGGTCTGGCCGTCGACTTAAGATCTCGGATCGTAAGCTGCTGCTCCTGCCATTTATCCATCAGATCGGCAATATTGGCATAAAATCGTTCGTAATCCTTGATGACCAGGTCAAGATATGCATCAACTTCATCCGGATCATAGCCACGGAGCTTATAATTGAATTGTTTTTCATGAATTGATAAGGCATCGAGCTGTACGCCCAGTTGTTTAAACAATTGTCTCTGTTTATCCAATCTTCGTTTCATATGTTCATCCATCTTGACAACCTCCATTATAAGAAAAACGTCTATCGACGTATGTTCAAAAGTAGCCGGGACCGTCTCTTCGAGGAACACGGTGCAATACGACTTCGCGGGGAAATCGCGGCAGTTTCTCTCTCTATTTTTTATAACACATTATCGGCCAGATATAAAATCAAACGCCTCTTCAAGGATGCAAAATGATTGTACACCCCCAAAATCGGGTAAGGACAGACTACACACCCCTAAAGCGGGAAAGGAGCATGTCGTTATGAGTACATTAACCAAAGATCAACTTCAGGAACTTAAGAGCGCTCTTCTGGAGCAGCGTGATAATCTGCAGCGTCATTTTGAATCCAACATGGAAGATGGTGCTCCAACTGCGTCACTCAAAGATTCTACAGGCGAGCTGTCATCATACGATAATCACCCGGCTGATGCGGGGACGGAGACATTTGAACGCAGCCGTGATCTGGCTGTAGACGATACATTAACGGATGAATTTAACCAAGTAATTGATGCCCTGGAGCGTATGGAAAAAGGAACCTACGGAACATGTGTCACATGTGGACAGGATATTCCGTTTGAGAGGCTTCAGGCCATTCCATACACGGCCTACTGTATTGACGATACACCGAACCGGGAGCTCAGCAATGACCGCCCTGTGGAAGAGCAGGTGATGACCATGCCTCCAAGTGGTGCCGGGGAGGTCAGACAGCGGAACGCCGGCAAGTTCGATCATGCGGAAGCTTGGGAAGCTGTTGAGGATTATGGTACATCCAATTCGCCAGCTACCGCAGCCAAACGTGAAGTTCGGGATTACGATGAGAACATGTAATTCTGAACATGATTGCGACCTCTCTCCATGTAGATATGGTAGGGTTGAGCAGTGACCATTGGTCCTCATCACACATCAAAAAGCCGCCTTCAGGCGGCCTTTTCTTTGTTGTCGCTTCGGTCTCCCTATATCATTTTTCCTTTGCATCGTCCTTCGGATCCGAACCCTGGTCTCCCGGCTGATGCGGTGGCATTTTACTTTTCGGAGATTCAGTCGGTTCATCCACATGTTGCGACAATGTCGTAAACAGCTGAAAAACCTCCTGATTTTCCTTCTGATCATTCCGCTTCGTATAAGGCTCACACATTTTCGTGATATCCTTGTACAGCTTCTCGACTTCCTCACGGCTCGCATATAACGTCATGTCCGAGATTTGTCCAAACATGTTATCACCGTGCTTCGCCTGTTTCATAAACATCTGGCGGCTCTGTTCATACATTTCATTTAACAGTTTAAGCGTCTCAGAACGAAAAACCTGCTTCAGTGGGGAGTGCTCCCCATCTTCATGACGAAGATGGATTTCTCCCTGAAAAGGTTCGTAGTATTTGGCAATGATGCCATTAATCTCTCGCGTGGATACGATGGTAAGCAAACCAATCTTCTCCAGCTTTTTCACGTGATAATGTACTTTCGCGGGCACTTCCCCAAGTTTATCAGCTATTTCTTTCACGGTAGAAGGTCTTCCCTGTTTATTAAACATATTCAGGATCTGGATCCGATACGGGTCGGAGTAGATCTTGATCTCTTCGATCGTTGACAGTACTTTCTGCTGCATACCTGTATCCTCATTTCCGGAGTACCGTTTGTCCTTATATATGCATATTATACCGTTCAGTCTGGTCCCCGGTCAAAACAGGTCTTACAGAAAGATACAGGAATTAGGCTACATACTGCGCCGGAATGTTTTGCTGAGCAGGAGCGATATGGCCGACATGGCAAGCAAAATGCCAAAAGCAATAAATAACACAGGCGTGGACAGCACTTCTGCTGCAGCACCCGCAACCAGACTTCCAAGCGGTATAGCACTTACGATCAGCATACTTTGTAGTGCAGACACCCTGCCGAGCATACCGGCTGGCGTAACCTCCATCAGATATGAAGCGAGAGGGGTCGTAGCTAATGGTATGCCGAGCCCCATCATCAAGCAAAACATAGCTGCCAGCGGTAGCTGATAAGTGGACATATACGCAGGAAGCGCGGTCATGGCATAACTAAGACCCAGCATGGTAATCCCACTAATAATCAATACACTCTTCCGATATCTGCTGCCTCTGTGAGTCATCCACAATCCACTCAGCACCATACCACCCACCATTAACCCGCTCAGCAAACTTAAGCCCCCTGCTCCAGCATGCAGAATATCGATAACATATGGAGTTCGGAGAACATTGAATGGCATCAGGCAGAAGTTGACAAAGGCAAATAAAAGGGAGCCAATCAACAGCAGGGCATGCTTGCGCATGAAATGAAAGGCTTCAATCATATCCGAAAGCAAACTTCTGGGAGCATCTGTGGAGGATAACTTCTCAGAGGATCCTTCTTCCATGCTGGGATCGGATGGATAGACAACCCGGCTCATTAGCACAGCACTTAATGCAAATAGGCCAGCATCCATCAAAATCGTCCACGTTATTCCAACAGTTGCAATAAGAGCACCTGCAAAGGCAAGCCCGGCAAGTTCAGCCAATCGGGTAGCCGAAGACGACATGGCATTGCCGGAAAGCAGCATGGATTGCGGCAGCAATCGCGGCACGCTGGACATTTCGGCAGGTGACGAGAAGCATTCAAGCAGCGAATTGAGAATCGTGACGACGAACAAATGCCATACTTGCAGTTCTCCCATACCAAATAACAGAGCAGTTACGCCAACAAGCAGTCCCCGGCCCGAATTCGTCAGCACGATGACCTTCTTGAGAGATATGCGATCCACGACCGCTCCGGCAAAAAGGCCGAGCAGAATGTTCGGCAGAAAGTTGACTGCGAGGAGCGTACCCATTAGTAGTTTGGAACCCGTTAACATGTACACCATCCAGCTATATGCAATAGAGTCAATGGAATCACCAAACCTCGCTACCATTTTCCCCAGCATAAACTGCATATAAGGTTTAACTCGTATTAATTCCCCAATCCCTGGCTTGTTTACCGCTGTGCCTTCTCTCATTATTGGATTCCGCCCTTCAACGTTAAAATATTTTTAATGTTAATATTATTTTAACGTAGAATCTCTGGAAATCAACCCTTCCGTGAAAATTTTTTTAACGTTTTGCCGATTGGGTTTACACTAAAAAGGGGGTGTCTCAAAAGCCATGAAATGGCTGCTTGAGACACCCCCTTAGAGTTGGAGATACGTTAGCTCTTGGTGAGGACGCCCTGCGGACGGACCAGACTGGCCGATCCACAGCTGGAACATAGGCCTTGTCCGCCTCATTGCCAAACCGAACGTTTACTTTCAACACATCTCCCCCAAAAAAAATGGTTATACAGCTATCGATTCCAGCCGGAGGTTAAACCGTTTCGGCAGAAAAGTCCTATGTCCAAAGTCCGTACGCAGCCAGCAAAGAAAGGCTCACGCCTGCCTCATTACCTCAGCGAGCAGCTCATACATCCGGCATTTATGTCCAAAATCCGGCGATACCGTAGCCAGCATAATCTCATCGGCATTGTACCGGTCCGCCAGCCGGATCAGCTGGCGCTTCATCCGTTCCGGGCCGCCGACAAGCATCCGTCCGCGTCCGGCCGCCATGATCTGCCGCTGCTCTGGCGTATACTCTCTGGCGGCGACATTCTCGATGGACGGAACCCTCAGCAGTCCGCCGCCTTCCCGGATGTTCAGCAGATAATCGTCGAACACGCCGGCCTGCTTCTCCGCCTGCTCGTCCGTCTCCCCGCAGACGGCAAAAGCGGACACCAGCACCTGCGGTTTCCCGCCTGGAGCTGCGGGAACAAATTGCTCCCGGTATGCCTTCACGGCCTCCGGTCCCCCTTGCCCGCTGATGAAATGGCCGAACGCAAGGCCCATCCCGTGCCGCGCGGCAATTTCAGCGCTGCCGGAGCTGGAGCCCAGCAGCCATAAGTCCGGCGGCTCCGTTGGAACCGGCCTTGGCAAGGGCTGCTCGTCGGAGCGGCGGACATAACCGGCCAGCCGGGCAATCTGATCCGGATAGTGCCGGAACGAGCCGCTGCGCCCGTCCAGCAGCACCCGCGATACATCCGCCGGGCCTCCGGTAGAGCGGCCAACGCCGAGGTCGATCCGCCCCGGGTAAAGGGCGGCCAGCACCGCGAAGCTTTCGGCCACCTTGAACGGGCTGTGCATCGGCAGCATGACGCCGCCGGATCCAGTCCGGATCCGGTGGGTGCCGGCAGCAATAGCCCCTGCGAGAATTTCCGGCGCAGAGCCTGCCAGCACATTGTTGCCGTGATGCTCTGATACCCAATACCGGTGGTACCCCCACCCCTCTGCAAGCCGGGCCAGCCGGACGGAATGAGCTAAAGCCTGTTCGGGTGTCTCCCCTTCGGCAATTTCCGAATAATCCAGGATCGACAACTTCACTGTGATACCTCCTATGACAACAGGCGCCTTCTTTCCGACACCGGTGCTCACTGATTTCTATTCATTCCTGTTTAGTTTATCCATGTTATGCCCAGGCGTCCAATGAAGGAATAGAATGCCGGCTGGCCACGCCCTTTAAATACGTTTAGCGGTTATTCCCTGCCCCGTGATTCATGCCGCCAAAGACGAAAAAAGACGCCCCCTGCGACGCCAGCACAGGAATCATCTTCTGTTAATACACAGCCTTCCTTTCCGTATTACATTTTTCCGCAGCGGGACTATTCTGCCTGCACCTTCAGATTAGTGAGAATTCCCTCAAACCACCCTGCTGCATAATAATTGTGAATCGCCTTTTCGGCTAACGATGTACATTCTTGTCGTTGGGTTTCAACAAGAACACATGGTAACGCTCCGACTTCCGCACCCTGAATCGCTTCCGTTCCCAGCGCATGAAAAGTGTCCTTGAAACCGTATTCACTGCCGTGCTTCAGTTTCTGGTTGACGAAAAAATACGTATCGCTGGAGCATTGCTTTGTGGATGGCACCAAGATCGAGGCCAATGCCAATCGCTACACCTTTGTTTGGCGCAAAGCGGTCAGCAAACACAAAGCGAAGTTGCAGGAGAACGTCCATGCTCTGTTTGCAGACATTCAAGCGGCAGAGCACCAAGAAGAACAGGAGTGCCGAGGAAAAGACCTTGCCGAACTCGGCGAATGTGGCGAGATGAGTAGTGAGAAACTGGAACACCTGACAAGGAAGAGATTCAAGTGGGCGTAAAATACGCCAGCTATCACAAAGAAAAAGTAAAATCCTAGAAATCAAATGTCGGCAAGATTGAGAACTGGACGTACAGCGAAACCCAGGATACGTGGACGTGCCCCGCCGGAGAAACGCTGCATTTCCGCAAAGAGAGCAAGGAGACTCTCCCAAGTGGCTATGAAATTCACAAACGTCATTACCGAAGCCAGAGCTGCGAGGGCTGTCCGCTGAAGGAACGCTGCACGATGGCCGCAGGAAATCGGGAAGTGGTTGTCAGTCTGGAGAGGCTGCATTACCAGAATCAGGCTCGAGACCTCCTGCGAAGCGAAGAAGGTTACGCCCTGGCCGTACGTCGAATGACGGAACCGGAAAGTGTATTTGGACAACTGAAGAACAACCGGGGCTTCCGGCGTTTTCTGCTTCGCGGCATGGAGAAAGTGACGCTCGAGGTCGGTTGGCTTTCGCTTGCCCATAATGTACTGAAGCTAGCGGCAACGGACCAAAAACGCAGAGCAGCGATTCTCCAATAACAGGAGAATCGCTGCTCTGCTTAAATTTTAGACTTTTGAGAAGAGAATGAGCCCGTCACTATCAGTAGAATATCTACTTATGGGACAGCCTCCTGGTGTACATATTGTTTAAATCGTTTTTTTAAATCAATGAAACGCGCTGCCGTGTCCGTGCCGATTGCAAACAGGCATCAATCACCCGCATATTCGCTATCGTGTTATCCGGAGTAAATGGCAGTGGTGTCCCATCCAGCACAGCGGCAGCAAAGGTTTCCGCCTGCAGAACATAAGAATTGGATACGGATACCCGTTCTTCCCGACTGACCGAATCCGTATGAATGATAATTTGCGGTGGAATATCACTATTCTCCCAGCCGAAGACTTTTGGCAACTCAATTCGTCCGTCTGTCCCGAGGATCTCCATCTCCGCCCTCCCGGAAGCCCACATGCCGCAATCAAACGTTAACGCCACGGATCCCGGAAATTCAACAAGCCCCGAAGCCATCATATCCACTCCATCATGTTCCTCGGAGAATAAGGCATGTACCGTAACCGCTTCGGGTTCCTGGCCCAGGTACATCCGTGCTGCCGAGATGGGATACACACCAAGGTCAAAGAGCGAGCCTCCGCCCATATCCCGTTTGAACCTTACATTATCCTTATCATCCGCTGTATTACAGGTAAAGTTGCCATGGATCGCACGAACAGCACCAATCTCTCCACTCGCGATAATCTCCTGAACACGCCGATGCTTGGGATGATAACGATACATGATTGCCTCTGCGAATAGAACGCCGTGCTCCTTGCATACCTGAATCATTTCAGCAGACTCGTCCGCATTCAGTGCAGCTGGCTTTTCGCATAATACATGCTTTCCGGCCTGAGCGGCTTTTATCGTCCATTCCTTGTGCATATGGTTAGGCAACGGAATATATACGGCTTCAATATCGGGATCTGCAATGAGCTCTTCGTAACTTCCATAGCATCTAGCAATGTCCAATTCTTCGGCGAGCGCTTCAGCCTTCTCCTTGCTTCGACTCGCAATCGCAAGCACTTCTCCCCGTTCAGATTGCTGGATTGCCGGAATTACCGCATTCTTTGCAATGGTGGAAGTACCGAGTACTCCCCACTGTAGCTGCTTATTCATGCTCATCTTCCTTTCGTCCCGTAATTGTCCTCTTCTGCCTTGTGCAGCATGCCTAGACAACGGTCTAGGTCTGCCTTGACCTGCTTTTTGTACAATTCGGCTTTTTCCGCTCCATCATCCGTAAAGTGATATAAAACGATTTCCTGAAAATCCACTTTGGGATCGCTGCCCTTCAGCTTCTTCGTCCGATAAAATACACCCTGCTGTACCAGTTCATGCAATGCTCGATATACCTCACTCTGAGGCGGAACATAGCCGTAATCTTTAAATTCCTGCTTCATGGCCTCCAGCATTTCGTATCCATATCCTCTATGCTGTTCAACCATGGTAATGAGATACAGCTTGATAAATGCCCGCTGGGCGATCATAAAAGCCATGCTTGTTCCCCCTATCCTCTACCGCTCTACTTCATATTATAAAACTTGTGTTCGGTTTCTGCCATCATTCTCCGTTTTTCCCGGTTAAGCTGCAGGTGAGAACAAAGCATAGGATAGATACGCAGAATAGTGTGGTAGAACGGCATTAGGGTTATTATTATGAATTTTTCATATAATGATTTTTTAAAATGTAAACCCAGATAAGCTTCCGTTCGACAAAAGCAAACGCTGACTTACATCACAACCCTAGATCACTACCTTCAAGAATGATCACTCTATTGTGAATTTTTCATTTATTGCCTCTTTCACTTTCTGAAATTGGCCTTCGGTACAGTACCCACGATCCATTTTAACCAGCTTACACGCGAAATGCACCAAGTGAGCACACAGGATAGCGCTAAGGCAAGTGCCCACGTTAGAATCATTCGTAAAGTCGGATTCAGGCCCCATGCCACGTAAACATATTCATCTGGAATGTAACTGTACCGCAGCATGAGCATATGCATCAGATAACCGCCGTAAGAAACGCTGCCGATCCATCCAAGCCAGCCCACGGCCAGGTGGTTATGCAGTTTGCCTGCGAGCTGATACATGACCATGATCGACGCAATTAGAAAGAGAGCCATATCCGGCCTAATCAAGCTAACGGTATAAAATGAGATCTGAATGCCTTCCGGCTTTTGAAATTCCAGCATTAATAGATATGTAAACCGAAGACCCATGATTATAAACACGGTCCAATATACCCAGCGCAGCCGATGAATCCACATATTCCAGCTTTTAACAGATAATCCGGCAGCAGCACCTAACACAAAATAGAAAAAGAAATACAGGAAATTTCGATCGGCATAGGTTGTGAATACATCGGTCAGTACAGGAATATTGAGCCGCTCCATAACTCTTGCAATATTCCTCAATTGATCGGCTAACACGAGGTATACAGCTCCCGTAATCAGGACAGCAACCAGGCGTCCCCGTGAATCATAACGGTTATATACATATCGTACGGCCTTTAGAAACAAGGGAAACAGCAAATAAAATTGAATCAGCATGATAATGTACCAAAAATGAGATGTGGTCTTGCCGGTAAGCAGCTTCAAACCAAGTTCAGGGAGATCCTGCCAACTGATGCCGGCCCACCCTTGTGGTGTCAAGGTGAAGTACACCAACGACCACACGACATAAGGTGCGATGACATCCGTTAATCGTTTCTGCATGAAACGGCCGTATTTCAGCTGTTCTCCTGTGTTATAAAACAATACCATGCCCGTGATGAAAATAAATAAAGGGACAGCAAATTTGGAAGTCATCAGCAGGATTGCAAGCAGAACCCCATCTTCCAGTCCGGCTTCCGGAACTAGCGAAAAATGGGCAATGGAATGCTGGAGTACAACAGCTGCAAAGGCAATCCCCCTTAAACTTTCAATTTCTGCAATTCTTTCTTTAAGTGGCATAACGTCCAGCCGCCTTTCTTGGTTTTACAGTAAAAAATAAGTACAATGATAATCGTATAAAAGATGAACGGAGGGATTCCTATCGCTGATTCCGAACTAGACACCCCCACAATTGACTCTCAATACGTACAACAGCATATGGCCAATGAACGGACATTTCTGGCCTGGGTTCGTACAGGAATAGCCATGGTCGGCGTCGGATTCCTGGCTGCCGGATTGGGGGTTCAATTCTTCCTCTTATGACCAGATTGCACACATTGCAGCCATTATAACCGGAGTAACCTCCTTGGTCAGCGGCATTGCCATTATTCTGTGTTCTGCTGCTTCTTATCACCGCAAACGCAAACAAATTAATCGGCAAACCTTTCAAGCCTCAACCCGATTGATTCGCTTCCTGACACTTACTCTGTTGGTCATTGGCCTGGCGCTTGCTATTCTGCTCTATGTATTGTTATTCCCTGCTCCTTAGACTTACCTTTAAACACAGTCAACACTTCATCATGATTCCAGGATGGGATTACTGGGACAAAAGCCGGCTTCCTCGAAGGAAACCGGCTTTTTGAACGCCTGACGGCTCACATAAACCAAATCATGATTTATTGTGGTGCCCCTGTTTAACCTTGTATACCAATCCAGTGTACTAGCCTGAACAATCCAAGCTTACAGGAACGTGTTGTTTCCAAATCGTGCAGCTTTCTCCTGAGCTTCCAATCTCCGCTCTTCCATATCGAGATCCGTTCGCTCTGCTGGCACATCCGTACCATGAGCTGCGTATCGATCACGATTCAGATAGCTCGTGTTGCTGAATACATCATAGACATCCGAATCGCGATCGGTGGAGTCAACCAGGAGAAGGATTTTGCCGTTTTGTACATATTCCTCATACTGTTTGGCATCCTCTTCGGGAATACCGAGTCCGACAAGTCCACCGACCAAACCGCCTGCACCGGCGCCTACTGCCGCTCCCGTAAACGCTGCTGCAATCGGACCTGCCGCCAAAATTGGACCTATACCTGGAATGGCCAGAGCCCCGATACCCGCCAACAGCCCGGCTACGCCACCTAATACGCCACCAGTGGCTGCACCTGCTGCCACACCTTCCGGCGCCTTGGTTCCCGTCTCTTCCCGGATGGCCTTCAACTCGTCCCGATCCTGCGTCACTACCGAAATTTCGTCTGAACTGAATCCTTGCGCTTTCAAGCCCTCTATGGCTTGAGATGCCTCACGTTCTGTATCAAAAACACCTACGATTTTCTTCTGCATAGTGAATTCCTCCTAATTATTTAAGAGTTCGCTTCGCTATGTTATTACCCGCACCATTTTCTTTCAAACGCTTCCAGCCATTATATCGTGCGCAAACACGAATATATACAGCTTTATTCCCTCATAAAACATAAGCTTATGAAGCCATTTTTATCAAAGGGTTCTCTGAAAAGCCAGATCAATATCCAAGCTTTTGAATATGCATTGGTGAGCGAAAAAAAACATCAAGCTCTCTATGTGCGCGGCTTCGCCCGATTGGTCGCCATGGCCTCCAACGGATTGTCTGGCCAGTAATGCTTTGGATATCGGCCTTTCAAGTCTTTTTTCACCTCGAAATACGTCTCCCGCCAAAAGTTCGTCAAATCCCGGGTCACCTGAACAGGGCGGTGCGCAGGGGACAGCAGATGCAGGGTTAACGGCACCCGACCTCCAGCAATACGCGGTGTATCCTGCTGCCCGAACATTTCCTGAAGTCGTACCGCCAGTGTAGGATCTTCAGGTCGGCTATAATCTACCGGAATGCGTGATCCGCTGGGAACCTGAATATGAGTTGGCGCCTCCCGGTCCAATTGCTGCCGTTGTTCCCAGCTCAATCCGCTAAGTAACACGTCCTGCATGGACAGTTTCTTCAGATCCGAAGCTGAACGCATTCCTGCCAAAAAAGGACTGAGTTGATCTTCAAGTTCCGCTGATACATGATCCGCCGCGAGATCCGGCCACCCCGGCAGATGACGATGCAGAAAACGCAATCTGTCCGCCAGCTGCCTGGATGATTTGGTCCAAGGCAGACAGTCCTGACCTTCTGTGCGGATTCCGCTTAGCAGCGCCTCCAGCACCAGATCTTCCGGAGGCTGTGCGATACTGCTCTCCTTCATCAGGATTGCTCCAATTCGCAGCCTTCGATGAGCCCGCACACTTCGTGTACTGCGATCCCATGCAATCTGCACATCCTCTTCTATGAGATCAGCACCATAGTCCAGCAAGAGCTGCTCACCCACCGGTGCAGCCAGCAGGATGCGTGCATCCGCGCCCTGGTCGTCCGCCTCGGCAGCGACCAGATAGGCTGAACGGCTCAGCGACTCCGCCTGGCTGAGCCGTACCCCGCGGCCGCTGCTCAGCAGGTAGCGGCCGTCCTCCCGGCGCTGCCCGATCCGGTCCGGATAGGCGAAGGACAGCAGCAGCCCGCAGCTGTCCTCGTCCGGCCGTTCCGGATCCTCCGGCGCCGGGCCGAGAGCCGTGCGCAGCTGTCGGCTCTCCTGAAGGATGCGCCGTACGGCAGCGAGGTCTGCGACCGACGCAGCCGCTTGCGGCGTACCGCTGCTGCTGGCCAACAGCAGCGCTTCCACGCGCGGGCGCAGATCGGTGCCCGCGCCTGCACTGCCACTGCTGCGGAGGCCGGCAGGCTCCTGCAGCAGTGCCGCCAGCATGCTGGCGTAGCTGGCCAGCCCAAGCTCCGCCGCGCGGAGCAGCATGCTGGCCAGTCGCGGATGCACGCCAAGCGCGTTCATCCGCCGCCCGAAGGGCGTGATGCGGCCTGCGTCATCCAGGCCGCCCAGTTGGCGCAGCAGCGCCTGTGCCTGGCCGTAGGCCGCGGCAGGCGGGATGTCCAGCCACTGCAGTTCTGCAGGGGACTGGACACCCCAGGCGGCAAGCTCCAGCGCCAGCGGTGCGAGGTCCGCGGAGGCAATCTCCGGTCTGGCTGCATCTGGCAGACCGTCATGAACCTCTTCGCTCCACAATCTATAGCACACCCCAGGTGCAATTCGCCCTGCACGCCCCCGCCGCTGATCGGCTGAAGCCTTGGACACCGGCTGGGTAACAAGCCGGCTCATGCCTGTGCGCGGTGAAAATACGGATGCACGACTCTGTCCGGCATCGACAACCACTCTGACACCCGGAAGCGTAAGGCTTGATTCCGCAATGGAGGTAGATAGCACGACCTTACGATTTCCTTCCACTGCCGGGCTCACAGCCTCATCCTGACGTTCAATCGGCATGCTGCCATACAGGCAATGCACCTCGACATGAGAAGCAAGATTAAGCTTCGACAGTTCTCGCTCTGTCCGGTGAATCTCTCTGGCTCCTGGAAGAAAGACCAGTACGTCTCCTTCCTGCTGTGCCAAAGCTTTTACAACCGCTTGAGCCGTGAACGCCTCCAACACAGCTGAAGCGGGTTTTGATACATAACGGGTTTCCACTGGAAACGTGCGTCCCGGACAATCAATCGAGCGGGTCCCTTCCCCAAGCAATGTACAGATCGGGTCAGGGTCGAGCGTTGCCGACATAATCAGAACCTTCAGATCTGGACGCAGCATCGCCCGTGATTCCAGAGCCAGAGCCAAACCAAGATCGCCGTGCAGATGACGCTCGTGAAACTCATCAAAGATAATCATCGCTGTATCTTCAAGCCCCTGATCCTGCTGAAGCATGCGTGTAAGTACCCCTTCTGTGACAACTTCGATCCGCGTGGCCTGACTGACCCGAGTGTCCATGCGGACACGGTACCCTACCGTCTGTCCCACGTTTTCATTCAGAGTTGCGGCCATCCGCGCCGCGGCTGAGCGCGCCGCAAGTCTGCGGGGCTCCAGCATTATGATCTTGCGCCCGTCTAACCATGGTTCCTCTAATAAGGATAGAGGGACTACGGTTGTTTTACCTGCCCCGGGCTCTGCGATAAGCACACCCGTATCCTGCTCTCGAAATAGCTGTTTCAGCTCAGGCAAAACCTGTTGTATCGGTAATTCTATATTCATATTATCGCTCCTAATTCATAAGGCACCATACAATATAATCAATCCAAAGTGAATGTTAGCATTATAACAAAAAAAGCCGTCCCAGAGGAACGACTACTTTGGATCAAGTGTATTAACGCAGCAACGATTCGGCGCCATCAATGACAATCTCTGCACCCGTAATGTGTTTGGATTCAGACGATGCCAGGAAGGCGACGAGATTGGCCACATGCTCCGGCTGACCAGGGCCATCTGCGAGCGGCTGCTCCCCTTCCGGGAACTCCATTGGAATAACGATTTGGTGCAATTCATCCGTTTTTACCGTGCTTTGATCAATATTCGTTGCGATGGCTCCCGGACATATGACATTAACCCGGATTTTGAACCTAGCCAATTCCAGTGCAGCCATCTTCGAAAAGGCAACCTGTCCCGCTTTCGATGTACTGTATGCCGACATCCCAAAGCTGGTGAACCGTTGGTTACCATTAATGGAACTCGTAATAACAATGCTTCCCCCGCCGCGTTTCTTCAGATGTGGGAGAGCGTACTTGATTGTAAAGAAGGTGCCATCCAGATTGGTCGTAATGATCCGCTGCCAATCCTCCACCTGAATTTCCTCAATTGGTGCCGAGACACCGTTAATGCCAGCATTGGCAAACACAATGTCCAAACCGCCGAACAGCTCCACCGTTTCCAGCACCGCTTTTTCCACCCGGGCCGGATCGGAGATATCCACATCGAATGCGCGTGCAGCACCTGGATGTACGGCATTAATTTCGGCTTCCGTCTGAGAGATTCGATCATTCACCAGATCAAACAACGCAACGTGAGCACCTTCATTCGCCAATTTTAACGCCGTTGCCTTACCAATGCCGGAACCGGCTCCAGTAATGATAGCTATTTTGTTTGCAAACCGAGACTTGTCGTTATGTTGTGTCATGCTCCATTCCACTCCTTCTCAGCAATTATGTAAGAATGTACATCCAAGACTTGTGTATCAGCATGATGCAGCATGCTAACTAAGTAGATTCTTCACAAGATTACCCAAAAAGAGCGCCTTTTAAATCAATAACGACAAGTTTTTTCTCAGCTGTTTTTTTACCGCTAATGAAACATAATCAAGACGAAGGATTTATTCGAAAGTAGTTCATCTACCATTCCAGCTCAATGAAAGCGGCATCATCTTCAAGCCCCCCGGTGTGGGCAGCATCCAGCAGTACCTGAATGTGTTCATCCGGGATATATGCCTGTATGGCATCCAGATCATTCAAACCATCTGTGTACAGCTGCAGACGAATTGGTTCATTGGATAGCTTCGCCTCATAAATATGAGGCTTGCCTCCAACTGGCCCTTCCAGGGTAGACCAGCGTTCATTCGTCCGGCAGTGGTTCTGAAAAGCTCCGGATTGTTCCTGACCATTGCGCCACAGACGTATGCGTGAATCCCCTTGCCAAGCCATCCAGATACGGCTTTTTCCCATACCACGAGACAGCTCAATTCGACCACAGACATACATCGCCTGGCTACCTCTGCTTCGCTTCTCCATTAACACTTCGCGTAAAAGCAGGGGCGAGTTGTCCAATAGCTGAATTTTCTTCAACTGCTCTGATGCGGGAACCGTCAGTTCTTGAAGCAGATGCTCCATCGCTTCTACTGTAGGATTAGAGGTTTTTTCCAACCACTCGAGGAGCGCATTGCCCAGAAAACGCGCGGCAAAATCTCCAAGGTAACTCATGCCCACACCATCACACATGACGAACGTACATACATTCCCGTCCATGCGAACGGCAGCAAAGTCTTGACCCGAATCCCCCTGATGAACCGTCTCTGCAGCTCTTCCATAGCCATAGCGACACTTAAAAGCACCCTGATAACGAGTAAGCGGCTGTTCACCGGTCTGTGCGCTAACATAACGAAAGATTCCACGACGCTGCTTCCCTTGGCTTCCTCTCTCACCAGCAGGCAATGCTGCCAATCGCATCGTTTTCAAATAATCCCCTCCTATCTCACAGGCGTAGCAGCAGACATCTGAAACCCGATGGACACCAGTTCTGCACATGTGCCTGGCAGCATCATCAATGCACCGGGTGCGAGCAAATAGTCCGCCTCGACAAGCATTTCACGGTAACTTTCAGGCAGAACCGAAGACATATTGCGCAGCTTCTCTCCATGCTCATCCTTAAGAACGGTTTCCGGTGATATCCCTTTCCATCTTCTCGGTTCAGGGATAGGACCTTCCAATAGGTGATCGGATATAAAAATGTTTTCGACGAGTACATTGCCATCAGGCACACTCATGCCCATAATTCGTTTGGCAATGGGTTCGGGATCTTCGCCCGTAGCCACTCCATCTGTCATATGACAAACGAGCGGCGCAGGACAATCCTGCATATTCGGTATTTCAGCCTGCAGAATCTTCTCTGCCTGCAGAAAGGCTTTGGCCGAATCCGAGAAACGTTTAGGTGTCAGGTCTGGCAACGAACCAACCGCTGCAATTTCGTCGATTCCCTTGATTCCATTCAACAAGTCATAGACGTCATCGCTGTATGCAAGGATGGCAATCCGATAGCGAGGTGTCAATCGATTTCCTTTCGTTGAGCGAAACACCATCTGGCGGATGGCCAAGGCCAGGGCATCATAGACGACATCAATCCGTCTGCGGTTTTCCAGAACCATATTCATGGAGGCACTGATATCAATGAGATAAATAATAAGTGCGGGTGTGCGCTGGGATGCTTGTATTGTATAGTTCATCTGGGCCTGAGCCACCTCCGTCGTTCACTTAATTTACAAGTTGGGAAGATTATAGTTGTTATTGCTCAAAAATTTATTAATGGCACTCATTCGCGCTGCGACTTTGCCTACCCCTTTGAAGTATGAAGCATCCGAGTTATACAAATTTTTAAAATCCCGGGCATAGGACTCTGCGTTTTCGATCTTTTTACCTTTTTGTGCATTATACGCCTTGTTATAATGAGCAATCAGCGTAACCACGTTCTGAGCACGTTTTTTCTTAAGTGCAGCCTTTCGAGCAGCTTCCTCGGCTGCTTTTTGCGCTTCCAATTTGCGCTGAGCTTCAGCCGCTGCCTTGCGCTCCGCTTCCTGCTTCGCTACTTGAGCATCATGCTCTTTCTTCCAGACCAGGTAGGCTTCATACTTCGCCTGCTTGTCATACTTCTCCTGCAGCGCCTTCTTGGCTGCATCTTTCTTCTGCTGTTCCTGCTTTGCGAGATAAGCCTCGTATTTTGCCTGTTTATCGTATTTCGCCTGAATAGCTTTCCGTTCTTCTTCCTTTTTCTGTGCTTCAGCCAGTTTTTGCTTTTCCTCGGCTTCCAGCTTCGCCGCTTCGGCCTCCTGCTTCTTCTTCTCTTCTTCCTTTTGCTTCAGCGCAGCAGCTTTTGCGGCTTCTGCTTCTTCGGCAGCCTTGATCTCTGCCAGTCTTGCTGCTTCTTGTTCCTCCTGCTGCTTGACTTCGGCCTGATCAGCCAAAATTTTGACAGTCGGCACGGTACCGGCGAGCAATACAACAAGGACAGCGGAAGAGATCATGAACTTTTTGGATTTGTAAAAAGGAACGCGGACAGGCTGTGCGGCTTCTTCCTTGGGATTCAGCTTGGCATCCAGCCCGGTGATGGCAGCCTCAACTTCCATCTGCATCGCACTGTTAGCCGGAATGAAATGATACAGCGAACGGTATACTTCCAGGGCTGCTGCAGGCTTATCTTCATCCTCAAGAGCGCGGGCCTGCAGGAAGAGTCTGTTGACCACAGCTTCCTGTCCAGGCGGTGCTTCAGGTATCGACGTGGACGAATGATGTCCATTAGCTGAATTCGAATCGGCTACGCCAGTATCCGGTGCACTTGCGACTGTCTGGCTCGCCGCTTCACCATTGGCCACATCTGCTGCTTGGTCCTCAGGTTCCTTCACTCCAGCCGCTTCCGCCCGACTGGCATTAGCTGATGCCAAGGCAACAAACCATTCACCAAATGTTGGGCAGCTGCTCAAATCGTGACTCTCCCAGGCACGGATGAACAGATCGGATATTTTGGAACCCCATCGATTCTGAAGTGAGTCCCGCATGGCAAAATAGCGTTCACTCACCGTTTGCATTTCATGCTGGTCAAAATAGCTTTCTCCCCATGCCTTCTCCACAATGTTCGAATCAGACCAGCTCAGCATCTCGGCGATAATAACTGCACCAGCAAAACGATCGGCATAGGAGCTCCACAGACCACTATGTACTGCCCGGTGAGCTGCATACCCAGGTGAACCGGCAAGTAGAGCATCTGGACGATCCATTTTGGAACCGTACATCTGCTCTACATCGACAAGTTCAACCGCGGATGGAGCTCCCAGGTTTTCCACTTCGGAAAAAAACGGAATCATCACATTGGGTGCGGACAAATCACAATGAGCAAGTCCTCGTTGCTCCATGGCCGAACCAGTCCCTGCTAGTGCTCTGGCCAACTTCAGACTTTCTTCTGCAGTCAGCTGTTTCTGATCACTGATTACATCAAACCAGGTCAGACCCTGCACCCACGGCATCAAAACCGCGTACAACAAATCGGGATGTTCACCAATGAGCGCTCCGTTTCTTTCCGGAGTGAGCACATCACGCTTGCATACCTGCAAACCTGGCAGTTCACTATAAGGCTCCATATGCTCAGACTGATAGACCATAGCCGGGATACGGAATTTAGGGAAAAATACTTTTAGTGCTTTGGCCCCACTTATTGAACCATTTCGGGGTATTAACTGGTAAACGATCCCTTGCCTTCCGGCTTGGGCGTATGCCAGACCGGGCGCAGCCGGGTGCTGCCCAATGGTATAGGCAATGTCATTGATCACCACTTCATCCCCGGGATTCGGTTGAAAAGACATGCTCATCCCTCTCTCTGTCATTCTGTCATAGTGCAGCAAAAACCGGGAGTCGTAAAACGCCCGGTTTTTGCTGTAGTTATACATCTTCAGCTTGCTGCCTGCGTACGATCCAGTGCCGGGTCAGACATGACATCGGCCTGATCTATGTAAAGCAGTTTAGCGAGCTTGGTCAGCTGTACGGAATTTGTTGGCAATAGCCGTCAGTTCCGCGCTGATGCTGTTCAGCGTTTGAACGAATGATTGCATTTGTTTGCTTGCTTCCTGGAACTCTTGGAAGAAGCGTTGTTTTGTCATACCTTCCCATTGTCCTTCCATGCTAGTGATGGATTGAGTCAATGTAGAAACGATTTGCTGACTTTGCTCACCGCTTTGTTTGAATTGGTTGGAAACCTGATCAAGTTGTTCTGGGGTAACTAAAATGCGTCCTGCCATGTGTAAATTCCTCCTTGGTTTGTGCAATTAAATTTTTGCTTGTTCAAATTGTACTATACCAAGATCGATCGAACAAAAGCCGAAGGACCTAATCCTATTTACCCCATTTTTGGTGATTGAAACTTCCCCTAACAGACTATTTACATAAATGATTCACTTTCTGCTGTCCTTATTTCGCACTTCGGTAAACGGCTTAATCAGGATACCACAGGTTCGGTTCCTCTTCTCCCCCGAAAGGTAGGATCTGTGAATCTCCACGCTACAGGTTCAGGCTGCATCGCCTGGATCAATGTAGCCGGAGAACCGTCGGGCGGCGCAGCATCCTGCACCCGGTATACTGCCGCCACCGCGGAAAGGGGATCGGATACTACAGCAGCAGCTGCGGCGTGTGTAGGCATGATTTCCCCTACACGATTGTTTTCTAGAACGTTAAGCATATTGACCGCATTGCCATAGGCTGTGTTCACATGACTCAGCACTGTACGATACTCCATGTCTGCCTGCTGGAATAACAAGGCTTTGCGTCCCAACTGCACGCTTAAGTCCATAAAACGACGCACCGCATCTTCGCCAAGTCGCTTGCTGTGACTCCATTCACTCATCACCGCAGCCCGGGCCTCAATATCCCACTCCAGCGAATGGATTGCCTGTTCCAACACTGTCATCTTTTGCTGTATTTGCTCCGCCGCATACTGAATCTGCCTGCTCAGTGCCCGAAGCACATCCGGTTCCACACGAATGCGCATTTACCATCACCTTTCCTCTTCCCCTGCAGGCTGTTTAAGCCAGTCCAGCAGCATCTCGTGAAACTGTTCTCTCGTCGTCAGCGCCGCTACAAGCCAATCATCTGAAGCGGCTGTACTCATGCGGAACAACCAGTTGGATACAGCGCTAGCAGCGAATGCTGCTGACTGTGACTTCCAACCTTCTCCGTTCCATACAAGCAATCGCAGTTCACCGTCCGATTCTTTGTTAACCAGACAACGTGCAAGAGCCAGCGAACCTTCCGGGTCGTTTGTCTCCTGTGCCAGTTCATCAGCAACTGCAGATTCTTCTTTGTTGTTAAGCTCGTTCATAACATCATAGAATTTTTTCTTGGAGCACATCAATGCTGGCTTCTCTGCTGGTGAATGGCCACTCCATTTCATCCTTTGAATCAGGAAGTCAATCGCTTCACGAACGTTCCCGAGATCGGATAACCGGAAGGAGTCTGGTTCATCAGCAACACGGGAAACTTCAACGACCCGTTCGTCCGTGCAATGGATATAACTTTCATACGAAGTGCCGCTGGATGTGTAGCGAATCCAGCAAGCCCTGTCTGACAATCCAGCAATGGCTACTCTGGAGAAAACGGTCGGTGTCATGATCAGCTCATTGCTGTCCTGATCCTGAATCAAATATCCCTTTTCGAGCAGAGAAGTTTTGACGTGCTCCCATTCCACAGCGATGTCTTCTGCCATGTAACCGCGGAAGGGGTCTTCAACGCCAAGCAATCGGTCTGAACCGAGAATCCCGGCCAGGAAAAAAAGTTCTTTTATTTGCAAAGTGACTACCTTTTGCTTGGAATCATGAACCGTCAACATTATGAGCCACCTCCCCTCAAACTACAACATGCCATCGGTCACGAATTTCAGAAATCCAATCTGTCATTTTCCAGGTGTCATCACAAGGAACTGCACCTTTAACCCTGGAATATTTGCGTTTAACATAATAACCTTGACCTGGTGGCAGTACCTTCAGCCCAGCTGAACTGCCCCCAGATTCGGTATAAGGAATACGGAAGAACGAGAGATCGTTAGGGTCTAAAGTCCCGAACAACAATCCACTCTGGGAAGCCTTCACATCACTTACCCAGTCTGAACCAAACGTTGGGAAATCAGCTGGAACACCCGAAAGTATAACATGTATCCCGCGATCCCGTCCTTGACGAACAATCGCTCCCAATTGATCTTTCACATTAAAATCATTCAACTGCTTGGATAGGGTATCCGCATCATCGATGACAAGCACGATCTCCGGTCCACCCTTTAACTCGCCTCTTTTTAGAACTTCATCGTACAACTGTTGGATCACAGGCGCAAGCTGTTCTTCACGAGACACATGTCCGCGGACATGGGGCAAACTGCTGATCTCTCCCAGTCCTCCGGTACCATATCTCATATCTACCGTATATATTTGCACATCTTCAGGAGAAGCATGATACGCCAGAGATAACATCCATGTCAACAAAAATGTTGTTTTACCGCCCTCCATGGGACTAGTGACCATAAAATGCGGACCTTCACGCAGGTTCAGCAAGAAAGGCTCGAGATCATCGGTCAACAAGCCTACAGGAACATTCACCGTTGAGAATTCTCCTGCTTGGGCAAATGCCCCCGTACTTCCAAGTAAATCCTTGAGCTTCACTTCTTCAGGAAGCGGAGCAATCTGCGGAGCCTCTTCTCCTGTCCAGCTATCCCGAATCTCTGCGATCAACCCGCGGAGAGCAGACGAACGTTTCCCTTCATCCTCACCGGACGAAGGCAAAGCCGCTTGGAACATTAATGGTGGCACCTGTCCTTTTACAAGACCTCTGCCTGGTGGAAGCTGGCTTGGTGCCTTGGAAGGCCGTCCAACTGCGTAATAATAGTCACTTGGATCGGATAGTTCAAAGGAGACCGCGTTTGGTATGTTGCTTCTGAACTTCTCGAAGACATCAGTCACCCGATTCGCAGTCAGAATGAACGTGATGCCAAGACTTCCACCTTCACGAAGAATCGTTTCCAGCAGTTCATTCTCTTCTGGATAAGCATTACGGAATGATAGATAACCATCAATTACAACAACAATCTGTGGAACAGCAGCATGTGCTGTACGACGATAAGCCGAAATCGTTTTAACCCCTGCCTCCGAGATCATATCCTTGCGCTGTGCTGACAGCTTCAGAATATACCGGAAAAGCCGCTTGATACGATCCTCTTCTTCGGCCATCAGAACGCCACCGATCTGCGGCAGTCCTGTAAAGTCCTTCATCATCCGTCCCATATCAATAATGTATCCATGCCATGGATCCGTACGACGAGAACGTGCCAGTGACATCAGCAAAGTCTGGACAAACGTCGTTTTACCCAAACCAGGCATACCGTACACAATCAAATGTCCTTGATCTACGGGGAGTGCAAGAGGCATCTGACGCTGGTTAGGCAGGTCGTCAAGCAACCCAACCACCGGCTTCAATCCACTTGCTCCGCCGTCAAGCAGCAGCTCTCTGTGCTCTTCATCCTGCCAATCCGTCAGACTGTCCCATTCGAGTGTCTCTGGAAGGGGAGGCAGCCATGGACCAGGCAATCTTTTGATACCTGCATCTGCCGCAGACTGTGCCACATAATCAATGAAGACCTGTAGTTGTTTAGGAACATCTTCGCCTTTGAGGACTGCCCTGCGTTCGCCAGTCAAAAGCGGTTCTCTCTTACCGTTAAGACGCACTTCCATGACAGGCAGTACAGTTGATGTGTCCTCCTGCTGGTTATAAGGCGCACCACTCCAGGCAAACTGCATCTCCTCAAATACCTCATCACTGCCGACCTGGAAATATCCGCGGCCTGGCTTAGTAATCCATGCTGCATTAGGGATTTTAATCATATCCCGGCTGTCTCCCTCGCTCTGTACACGAAGACAGATGCGGAAACGGGAGTTACTCCAAATTTTGTCATCCACTACGCCTGCCGGCTTTTGAGTTGCCAGAATCAGATGGACACCCAGTGTTCGGCCAATAGCCGCAATACTAATCAACTCGTCCATGAATTCCGGCTGGTCCCGTTTCAATTGGGCAAACTCATCAATAATAATGACCAAATGAGGCAATGGCTGTTCGTGTCTGGAACGTAAAATCTTGTAATATTCATCAATGTGCTGAAGGTTGCCGGCATCATTCAATATCTTCTGCCTTCTGACCAATTCGGCACGAAGCGAGATGTTGGCACGTTCAATCAAATTGCCATCCAGGTTGGTGATCGTACCCACCACGTGAGGCAGGCCTACAAACGTATTGGACATCCCGCCACCTTTATAGTCAATCAACATAAAGGCCAGGTCATGGGGATGGAACTCGGCAGCCAGGGAGGCCACTATAGACTGAATGACCTCACTTTTACCGGAACCCGTCGTCCCTGCGATCAATCCGTGTGGGCCGTGACCCTGACGTTCAATTTTATCATGCAGGTTGATGGCAATTTTCTTGCCACCTGCGCGCACGCCCATGGGTACAGGAAGCGTATCCGGATATCGTGTCTGGCCCCAGCGGGTGATTACATCTAGGTCTTCAACACGTGAGGTGCCAAGCATATCAAATAACGGAAGGATTTGCGGGATGTCCGAAGCCGAAGATCGCTTCAACCGAATGGGAGACATGTAACGTGAGAGTGCCTCAGCGGTCTCTTTTGATATTACATCTGGTGTGTACGTCTGCTGTACAACGTCAGCATCTTCCGTTTTTTTGATGTACACGCCTTTGCCTTTGGATGCTTCCATGATCAATTGACAATGCATCGGAAGGGATTCCTTGCGGTTTGCCAAAATAATGGTACACACATCAATTTCCTGTGCAGATTCAAGCAATAATGGAAGAAGAGGCTCTTCTTCAATAAGCTGCGTGTCCGAGAGAACTACCACATAACATGGAGTCTGCACACTTTTTTTGTATCGGTCCTCTTTGTTGTTCCGACGACGGTTTAACACGGAAAACAAGCTGTCCGCCAATTGATGCGCACCGCTGTGCCTGTCGGCCATATAGCGTTGTCCCTGATCTTCATCCCAGATATGGGGTAACCAGCGCAGCCAGTCCCATTCCTTCGCTTCTTTTTCTTCATAAAAAGCAGCAAGCTTCAATTCATCCGGCGAATGCCGCACCGTGAGTTGTGAAATGATGACGCGCAGGGAAGCAAGCACTTCCTCCCGATTCCCCACCAATCCCATCACTTTCGACTGGAACAGCGGGAGTGTAATGGAAGCATCGGATACCGTCTCAAATTCTGCTGCAAGTTCATGAGCTGCCTCAATTAATTCATCTTTTTCATAACCATCCACTCGTGGGACCTGCAGTTTAATTCGGAATGGAATTTCTCCCGTACCGATCCGGACCTGCAAGAAATCGTCATCTTCCGGTGAACGCTCCCATAAGGAGCTGTTGCGATTCTTCACGACTTGAAGACAAACATTGGGATCACCATGAATTTCGTACAGGCTCTTGACCTGCTCGGCTTGAGCTTCCTTGAGCTCTTCACGGTGCTTATCCAGTTGTGCTCGGTACATGGCCTTACGTTCTTCGATTTTTTTGCGATACGTCTTTTTGTTACTCAGATACACAAAAAACGGAATGGTATATGACGTAAGCATCATCATGACAGTCATCATCTGAAACATCATAAAACTGGGGTTGCCCATTTTGCCCGTCATGTTGATATATACGTAGAATCCGATACTGACCATCGTCATCATGATCGGTATTATAATAGAAATCATTGAAAACGTAGGTTTGCTCGGCTCTGTTGGAGGTCTGAGAATTTCCAGCCTTTCTTCCTTAAGAACCGGTGTCATTCTTGGAGAACGTTGATATAACACATTCACGAAGAGAAGACCTCCTTATCATTGGTTCGATAATGAATGTATACGTCAAGTAACCTCATTCGTTGCTGTCCTGCTGAAATAATGAACGTCTTCCGTATACAGGTGCTTCTTCTGTAGTGGTGGAGAAAGCCCGCTGAACCCGTACACAGCTTCCTTGCCGCAGGCCCGTTTCCATCAGCTGCTGCGAGTTCTGCGGAGAGAACCACAGACCTTCGGGAAATTTGGCTTCAAGGATGTACTGGATACCATCACCAGGCGCCTGTCCAAAGATCCGAACCCCCAGCAATGTTTTTAAATGTTCAATCGTACACTCATCCGGGACTTCAATGTCGAACCATTCACCTTCCTCCCGGCCGGAATACACGGTAAGAATCATCATAATCCCTCCCATGGTCTCATATGTAAATTGTCCTAATGTCAAATTAAATCAAAAAAATGCGGATGAATCGTTATTCCAACCCTATTTTCTTACATTAACACCCTGTTTGCAATGTACAACCTGTATTTTTGTTACATATGACCCACATAATTATTAAAATATCGTCCGATGGACTCAGAACTTTTGAGGCATTAATCACGTTACTGGTTGCGAGGATGCGAAAACGCTTCTCTTTTTCCCATATAAATGGGAGAGAATATTCTGTATTCGGGACTTCCTATTCCTTCGTCCACAATCAAATTGTGAACACTTTTCAAACATTGCCCACCTTTATGTTTTCATAAGCTGATTTTAAGGTAATTTTAAGCATTGGAATTTAATATAACCAGTATGAAATAACTCTCGTGAGGTGATTTCTAGTGAGAACACTAATAACTTTTCAAAACAAATCAATCCCTGTATATTTCAATCAAGAAAACAAACAACCTATGCAAAAGACATTAAGACTGCTTAGCAGTGCCCTTGAGCATAAAATCAGTAATGGGAAACGTGCTTTGCAAAAATGTCTGCACTCTTTGATTAGCATTGAGATTGTCGGCTGTGAGGCCATTCTGCACAGCCGCAGTGAAAATGACTCTCTAGCCTTGTCACTTTATTAAAGCAGAGTCGGTAAAGAAATTGCATATGCAAGGAAAAAAGGAAGCTGTCCATGAAGACAAGCTTCCTTTTTTTGATAAAGGCAAGGTTCTCTATTTATTTTAATGTACTTTGCTGACAGCATAAGTAGTCTCATACTCCTCTGCAATTTCGGCTCTGCGGATCCGAATGACAAACAGCCGAACCAGATTGGCACGTGTATGCTCTTCCTGACAAGTGTTCAATTTTCTCAAAATAAAACGGTCAATGGACATGGAATTCAAGCCCCTTTACCTTTGGATTTACGGATCGGTACTCCCGTGTATCCATAAATAACCAGATTGGACGAGCCCCAAACAGGTTTTCCCTCGGATTTCTTCATGTCCAAATTGATGATGTAAAAACGTGCAAAAGCCCGCTACCTCAAGGTAGGAGCGGACTTTCGCATTCCATGTCGATCTATCTCGAACGATTGGTTTAATTGATGCCAGGATAATCCCGGTATTCATGCTGCAGACTGATCCAACGGGTACGTGTGAATTTCTCGATGGCCCAATCGCCACCAAAGCGGCCAATCCCGGAGGATTTTTCGCCGCCAAACATGACATGTGCCTCATCATTTACAGATTGGTCATTCACATGTACCATGCCGGATTCAATACTCTGAGCTACCCGGTAACCTCTCTCCAGATTGCTTGTAAATACAGAACCACTTAATCCATATGGTGTATCATTCGCCAGACGGACAGCTTCTTGCTCGTCCTCTGCTCGCATGAGGACGGCCACCGGACCAAACAGTTCCTGTTGGACAATATCCTGTTCAGGTTTGACATCCACAAGCACCGTCGGTTCCAACACACTGCCCTTACCTGATCCGCCATGAAGCAAACGCGCTCCCTCTTCCTGAGCAGTTTGAATCCATTCCAACAAGCGTTCTACTTCTTTTTCACGAATAAGGGGACCTATCATCGTTTCTGAATCTGCAGGGTCGCCTGTCCGTAAGCGCTTCGTTTTGTCCACGAACGATTTGACAAATGAGTCATATACGTCAGCATGTATGATGATCCGGTTGAGTGCCATGCAGATCTGCCCCTGATGAAGAAATTTGCCAAAAACCGCAGCCTCGGCGGCTTGCTCAATGTCTGCGTCTTCGAGTACCACCATTGCATTATTACCGCCAAGCTCAAGTGCTGTTTCTTTCAAATGTTCTCCTGCCAGCTTCCCGATCCCCTGCCCGACCTTGGTCGATCCTGTAAAGGAAATCACCTTGGGAATGGGATGAGCAACAAAATAATCTCCTATTTCACCGCCACTTCCGGCAACCACATTCAGGACACCTTCAGGTAATCCGGCTTGTTGAAATAAATCCGCAATCAACCAGCCTGCCGTAATTGGCGTGTCCGATGCCGGCTTAATAACTACACCATTCCCCAGTGCAATGGCCGGAGCAACGGAGCGAAGACACAAATGGAGCGGGAAGTTCCAGGGTCCAATGACGCCGACCACACCCTTGGGTTCGCGTATGACTCGGTTTTCTTTGCCTGGTGTGTTAGAAGGAATCAGCTCACCTTTCATTCGGTAGGGGAACGAAGCTGCTTCATCCACTATACGTTTCGCTGCGGCAAACTCCGATTCTGCCTTAATACGCGTACTCCCCGATTCTGTAATCAGCAGATTCAATATTTCTTCTTTGCGATCGGTCATCAAGGATGACACTTTTCGCAATATGCCTTCTTTTATACCTGGCAGGGACTTTCTCCATTCCAATGAACTTTTTTGGGCGGCTTCATATGCCCGATCTATGTCCGTCTTACTGGAAGAACGCCACGTTGCAATCACTTCGCCTGTATAAGGGTTCATGTTCTCCATCGTTTTCTCACCGGAGCCTTCAACCCATTCGCCATTGATATACTGTTTGGTCCAAGTTGCAGGTGTTTTCTCCATTAAAGTCATCTGGCTGCGCCTCCTAATCAAGATTAGATGTCCTTCTTCTATAAGAAGTGTAGTACTTCATTAACCTGATTAAAGATTGCGCAAACGCGTCACTGATGACTCTACCAATCCGACGGAGGCGCCTCCTGTCTGGCAAACTCATTCAGATTCTCCCAGCCGTAGGCTATCTCAATCAGATCTTGCTCTCCTATTCGTATGGGTTGTGTATGGACAGGACTTCCACCCATCTTTTCATAAAAACGGCATGCCGAATTTCGCTCCAATGCCCAGATCAACAGACCCTTCATGTCCAGAGAATGAAGATACCGAACAACTTGCACAGCCAGTTGCTGACCAATTCCCTTTTGCTGCACATCTTGAAGCAAATAAATGGCATACAACTCTGCATCATAAGGCAGCTTACCTTCGCGCTCCCTTCCTCCGCAGGCAAATCCGACAATATTCCCTCCCGGCTGTTCAGCCACCACCAGAATCTGATTTTTTTCGTCAGAGCGAATGGTTTGCTCCCATTGAGATATTCTTGATTCTGTAGTTAAATGATCCAAAAAATCATCCGGTACAATATTGCGATATGTCGTCTTCCAACTCTCTGTATGTACACGGGCAATTCCTTCTGCATCCCCTTCACGGGCTCGTCTTATCTGTACCAAAAACACTCACCTACCTCTCGGATTGTAGTGATTGTACATTATTATAAGCATGTCAATCCCATTCACCAAATATATCCACAAAATCCGATTTAAGAGAGAGTAGCGATCAGCCCTTAGGGCCGGATCGTTACTCTTGTGCCTACGGATACCTTGGAAGAGAGATCCAACACGTCTGGATTGTACATACGGATACATCCGTGTGATACAGACTTGCCGATAGATGAAGGTTCATTCGTCCCATGGATGCCATAATGAGGTTCAGATAACCCCATCCATAGAACACCAAAGGGTCCACCCGGATTTTCTTGTTTATTGACTATGGTAAATTCTCCGTTTGGAGTCTGCGTAAGCATCTTCCCTGTTGCTACAGGATACCCCTTAACTACCTGATCGCCATCTAGAAGATATAACATGTGATCGGACAGATCCACGATAATTCTGTATTCCGTCATTACGACATCCCTCCTGACCTATTCTATGCGGAAGCCATAAGGATGCCCGCCTAATTTAAGCCTCTTCCCAATCGTTCACTCTCCGGGCATGTTTGGGTTTACGTGAATTCGAAGGTTTGCTTGTAGCAGTCCGCCGCTTGGAAGCAACTGCTTCTTTCCGCTGCTGATACTGCAATTCCTTCTGCATTTTCAAGTAATTGTTTAGCCTTTTTTCTTCCAGAGACCCATTTTGAATGGCTTCGATAACAGCACAGCCCGCTTCACGTGTATGACTGCAGTCTACGAATCGGCATGCTTCTGCAAGTTGTTCAATTTCACCAAACGCCTGGGAAAGTCCATCATTGCCTTCATCCCACAGGTTCAGTTCACGCATTCCAGGTGTATCAATGAGCACAGCCCCTTGGGGCAAAACGAACATCTCCCGGTGGGTAGTCGTATGCCTTCCCCGACTGTCGTCCTCCCGAACGGATTGGGTAAGCTGCACATTCCGTCCCATCATCCAGTTGACAAGAGTAGATTTGCCACTCCCAGAAGAGCCCGTCAAGGCTACTGTGGTCCCCGGTTGCAGATAAATTTCAAGTGAAGCTTTCCCATAATCCTCAGCAGCCGACAGCGCAAGCACTTCAATACCTGGGGCAATTCCCTCTACCATTGACCTTTTTTCCTCTACATCAGTGCAAAGATCACTCTTGCTCAGAACGATGACTGGTCTAACCCCTCCATTCCAAGCCATCATAATATACCGCTCCAACCGTCTAAGGTTAAAATCATGATTAAGCGCTGCGACGATCAGCAACGTATCTACATTGGCAGCAATCAGCTGCTCTTTCGTTACCGACCCGGCAGCCTGCCTGGATACTCGGCTCTTTCTTGAGAGAATACCGTGAATTGTAGCCTCTTCTCCGGGCTCTCCCGTAATGGCTACCCAATCCCCTACCGCAGGAAGTGTCCCTGTCTCCAGGTTGTCATGACGCATACGTCCCGATACCCTTCCCCAGCATTCGCCACCGGCTGTAATAAGACGCTGCAATTGTCCGTGGTCGGCTATGACTCGCGCGGGTTTTCTCAGTTGCTGTTCCATCCCGGATTGCTGCCAAAATTCCTGCCATTCAGCAGACCAGCCGTACTTCTCCATGTAATTGTTCAAATTAGAATTTCCTCCTAAAATATGTTTTTATAACTACCTACCAATAATGTGAACGAGCCCTCCAGATTGGATTAAACGCAAATAAAATAAACCACGAGTGATAAACCACCCGCGGCAATTCGATGTTACAGAATCAAGATTTTCCTATAAGCACTATCCGCAGAATGTTACGTTTAACAACCTGCAGCATGCAATACAGGACACCCTTCTTTTCCGATAATCAAAAAAAGCCACGGGTGCGTCACCCGTGACTTCATCTGCACATGTAATCGTACGCTATACGAATGTGGACACACCTGTCCAATCCACATACATTTACATGCTTTGATCCGTTCCGGAGACGCTGTCCATATTCAAATTAACGTATACTGCCGTTAGGTTTGTCATATAACATCGCCTCCCTTGTAGATTTATCCAACATGTTACACACTGTACTCTGCTTTTGTCAAGCCTAATTATACGCTTCCTGTCTGATTTAATTTCATTGCTTTCATTTCTTTTATGATAATCGCTATTTTACCTGATCCCAGCGTGTCCACATTTCCTTCGGATTAAGCTCGTAGATCCCATCTTCCCGATACATAAATTGATGCATGATGAATTCACGGCGAATGGTGGCAAAATCCTCATGGTACGTACGTATAAATTCATTGATTTCTTTCTCCGTATACTTGCGTCCGAATTCAAGCTGTTCAACCAGATGACCAAGCACGATCAGCTTCTTCTTGTACTGCGCAGGAATTTGACGCAAGCGTCCATCTTTGGAAAAGAAATTTCGCATAACCGATGCTTTTAGCGTTTCGTTCACATCACTCATATCGGCTACCTCCTCCCTTTTAAAAATAAAGTCAACGGAAGCCTGAGCATGCTCCCGTATAAAGGATGGGTTAAGGGAGAAAAACACCGTATTTTTCTCTCTCCGTTCCTTGATCAATGCTGCTTCTCTCAACTTGGATGCGTGATGAGTAACTGTGGGCTGTGACAGATTCAGCTTCTCGGCAAGAGCCTGTCCGTGCAGTTCACCCTCAGACAGCAATAACAGCATACGAAGCCGGGTAGGATCAGCCAAGGCTTTGTGGTAAGCCACGATTTTCTCCAATTGCATAGGCGTCGCCTCTTTCGTTTAGATAAATATCTAATTTGATGTTAATCTTTTCTCTCAGGAAAGTCAAACCTGTTATTCGGAATTTTCTTCCGTCAATTCCTGGCGTGAACTGGCATTACATGACTATTTACGGTAGGATAATATTGCTTGAATGAAGGAGGAGTAAGAACATGGAAGATGTAATTATCATTGGCGGAGGCCCTTGTGGTCTATCTGCTGCCATCGAATGTGAACGGCTGGGTCTGTCAGCTGTCATTGTAGAGAAGTACAATATTGTCCAATCCATCTATCTGTATCCAACCCATATGCAATTTTTTAGCACAGCGGAACTGCTCGAGATCGGAAATGTCCCGTTCAGTTCGCCAAATGACAAACCTTTTCGCTACGAGGCACTCGCCTATTATCGCAAAGTAGCCGAACACTTCGGCCTGCGTGTTCATAATTATGAGGAAGCCCGCGAAATCAAACGTAGAGACGATGGAACCTTTGAAGTACATACGGTCAACCGCCGCGGGGAAAGCCTTGTTCATCAGGGACGCAATGTCGTTGTCGCAACAGGATACTTCGACCACCCGAATTACCTCGGTATTCCGGGAGAAGACAAAGATAAAGTGACTCACTATTTCCGGGAAGCACATCCCTACACCCGTACGCGTGTAGCAATTATCGGTGGCAGCAATTCGGCTGTGGATGCAGCGATGGAGCTCGTCCGTGTAGGCGCCCACATTGACATGGTATATAGGGGTACGGGTCTGTCCGAGCATATCAAGCCATGGGTACGCCCTCTATTTGAGAGCATGGTCCAGAAAGGCCGCATTACGCTCCATCTCGGTGCACGGGTTAATGAGATTTTGGATGATTCCATTCGCCTGCTTCATGCAGATGGATCAACAAGTGAACTTGATAACGACTTCGTTCTGGCTTTGACCGGTTTCCGTCCGGATCGCAAACTGCTTTCTTCCGTCGGCGTTGAAATGTCAGATGACCTGGACAAACCAGTGTACAATGTGGAAACGATGGAAAGCAGCGTACCAGGAGTTTACGTTGGCGGAGTCATCGCCTCAGGACGCAATGCCAATGAAGTATTCATCGAATCCGGTCGCTGGCATGGAAAATATATTGCGGAGCATATCGTAAGTCGGCAACGCGGGCAGGCTGAAGGGAATTGAAATCCATGGATATGACCTCTTTGCTGTTGCTCGTCTTTGCAGCACTTGGTATTATCAGCAGCAATACCCCTGTGACCGTAGCCATGGTATTTTTGCTCCTGTTACGTGTATTGAATGTGAACCAGGCTTTTCCCTGGCTTGAAAAATACGGACTAACGCTTGGCATCATCATCTTGACCATCGGGGTCATGGCGCCCCTTGCCAGCGGCAAGATGAGTCTGCAGACGATCGGGGAGTCTTTCCTTCACTGGAAATCGCTGCTTGCCATAGGTGTGGGCTTACTGGTGGCTTATCTGGGTGGACGGGGCGCTACGCTCATGAGCACGCAGCCAACCGTTGTTGCTGGGTTACTTATTGGAACCGTACTTGGGGTTGCCCTATTCAAAGGAGTCCCTGTAGGACCACTGATTGCGGCAGGGATACTATCCCTGCTGCTCGGCAAATCCTGATTGAAGTTGGGACTTGACATTCTACTGACTGGCTGTATTTCCCACCGTTGTATGATATACTACTATTCATGCAATTCATGCATCCATGTCCATAGCAGAGAAATCAATTTAATTTGTATTCGTTTGCATAACCAAATTGATTCACCTCGCAATTATTAATGGCCGCAGGAGGATTCAGGTACCATGTCACGTCAGTTTATTACAGAAGCCGTGATGGTGGCTATTTACGGTCAATTGCTCGCGCCACCCGCGCCTGTTGAATATATTGTTCCTTATACCACCGTCTTGGAGTTATATGAATTTCAGGTCAGCCCGGATCCCTTGATGGATAACCCGGCTGATGATCAGCATGTTAAATCAAAAATTAACGAGATTATTTCTTATTTTGAAGAACCGCTGAATAAGAAAAAGATTGAACGTGCCCTATCCGTTCCTTGGGCAAAAAGCCCGTCCATCCTGTTTGGTGATCAGGTGTCCATCGCTATTATCAATGCGGTGGATACAGCTCAGTATGGGGAGTATTTCGATCCGATTGAGACAGAGCTGCTGCTCACTTCACAGCGCCTGAGCATCCCCATTCTCACGGATCAGGTTGAACTGATTGCACGAATTATAGAGTCATCGGCCCCTGTACAAGTATTTGATATTGATGACTTTGATTTTGCGATGGACGAAGAACCGCTCGATCAGGTCTAGCTGATCTGAAGAGTTCTGTATGCGCATGTGATAATAGACCAAAGAAGCCTTCCCCCGTTGGAAAGGCTTCTTTGGTCTTGACGTTTAATCTAGTATTTTACCGTCAAGCAACATACGACTTAGACTATTCAGCACCGGAAGTGATTTCGGGTCAAAAAACTTCAACCCTGCCTCGCTGTTTACTCGCGACTCCACCAGATGATCCTGAATGATTCGGGCTCGGAACAGGGCGATCACATAATAATCTTCATCCCCGCTGGAATGCAGTTGTCTCAGGTCGGGACCCGAATGCAGTGTTTCAAGTGTCATGCTGTTTGCTGTCCATCCCGTCTCCTCCCACAATTCCCGATGAGCTGTATCTTCAATGGCTTCGCCAGGACGCATCTGTCCAACGGGAATACGCCAATGACCTTGCTCGGCGTGCTGGATCAACAACAATTCACCTCGTTCGTTTTCAGCCCAAACTGCAGCCTTCACCACAATATGGGAGCGGTGTGCAATATATTGGGCCAAATCTCGGGCTGGCGGATTCAATTCCTATCCCTCCTGTTCGAAGCCGGCAGAAGCCAGCGGTACAATCCATGCTTAGACACATCTCAATTCAGTTCCTTCACCTCGTTGCACAGGACGAACTGAAGGTATCGCGAGAACAACCCTGATTAGACCTCAGTATAACGATATTCGATATCTTGTCCTTCTTCCACTACATCGACATGCAGCTTGTGGCCCTTCAGGTACCAATAATCGTGATCTTCCATAAAAAAGCGAATCCCCGAAACTTCGGTTTGTTCAGCCGGGTGACGCGGTTCCTCAACAGCGATTCCCAGTGAAAAACCAGGGTGAAGACCTCCGCCGGAGCTATAACGCGCAAAGAATCGGATGCTGTCTCCTTCGTTCAGGTTTAGTTCCTCTTTATACCAGCGGGCAGCGCGGTCAGATACATGTATGGTACTCATTTGATGTCAGCTCCTTCTCTATATATATGTTACATCATATCGCTTGATGGGCTTGAGTTCAAACATTACACCACAGAAATAAACAAAAAAGAGCTGCTCATGTAATTGTGAAAAAAGTTTGACAGATCCCAAAAGGCGGTGTTAAGATGCAAACATACGAGATCCACATTCAATTTATTTCCAAAACAGAAAGGGTGATTACGGTGTTTAACATTCATATGGATGGTCTATTCAGCTCACAATTAAATACCGGAGCGCCCTCGAAATCGTTATTCCGTACTTAAGTCAGCACTGCAGTAATCCTGAATAAGGTTAACTGCCGCGCACACTTTCGAAACTTATGTTCAGCGGTGGCTCTGCTCTCGGAGCCATGCGCCGTATGATTGATATCCAAGACATACCGCCTGCGTGCGGTATGTCTTTTTTTGTGGGTAGAAACCGGTACACATGAGTAGATAACGTATTTCACTGACACTTGAAAGGAAGGGATACCACTTGTTCTCTGTACTCAAAAACCTGGCCTGGTTCTTCCGGCTGGAACGCAAACGATACCTGATTGGTGTCATTTTGCTTATTCTCGTGGGTGTAGCCGAACTGCTCCCCCCTCGTCTGCTAGGCAATGCCATTGACGAGATTGTGCGCGGTTCCATTACTGGTGCCTCACTCACACGTTACATTTTACTTATTCTAGGAACAGTCGTTATTATCTATCTAACCACGTACATATGGATGCACAAACTGTTTGGTGGTGCGAATCTGGTTGAACGCTTGTTGCGTTCACGCTTCATGGATCACCTGCTGCGGATGACCCCGCCTTTCTTTGAGAAGAACAGAACGGGAGATCTGATGGCTCGTGCGACCAACGACCTTCGTTCTATTGCCACAACAGCAGGCTTCGGCATGCTGACACTAACGGACTCAACGGCCTTTCTGGCAACCGTATTGTTCGCGATGGGTTTTCTGGTGAGCTGGAAACTGACCCTTGCTGCGATTCTGCCGCTGCCATTTATCGCGATTGCCATGATGATCTACGGGAAAGCCGTCCATCAACGTTATACCTTGGCACAAGATGCGTTCGGGGACATGAATGATCAGGTTCTTGAATCCATCGCGGGTATTCGTGTGGTTCGTGCTTATGTTCAGGAACGTCTGGACCAGAAGCGGTTTGCTGATGTCACCGAAGACGTTTATCGCAAAAACCTGGCTGTAGCCAAGATGGATGCACTGTTTGAACCTACCATTCGGCTGTGTGTCGGTCTCAGTTATGTAATTGCGTTAGCCTATGGGATATATCTCGTGTTCCACAATGAAATTACCCTCGGAGATCTCGTATCGTTCAACATGTATCTGGGGATGATGATCTGGCCTATGTTTGCCATTGGCGAACTGATTAACTTGATGCAGCGCGGCAGCGCCTCACTGGACCGGGTTAACGAAACTTTATCTGTAGAGCCTGCTGTCCAGGACGTTGATCAGCCAGCTCATATTAAGAATCCTGAAGAGATTTCGATGCAGGATGTGACATTCCGTTATCCAAGTTCCACTGTCGATAACCTTAGTCATGTCAGCTTCTCGCTTCGCCGTGGTCAGACACTCGGTGTCGTGGGACGTACGGGAAGCGGTAAGTCCACCCTGCTTAAACAGCTGCTTCATGAATACCCTGCCGGTTCCGGTACATTAAGCATATCGGGACATCCGATTCAGGAGATCGCCAAGGATGACTTACACAGCTGGATCGGTTACGTTCCGCAGGAACAAGTGCTGTTCTCCAAGTCGGTTCGTCAAAACATTCAATTCGGCAAGCCGGGTGCAAGCGATGAAGTCATTATGGAAGCCATCCGTACCGCAGCCTTTGACGGAGATTTGGGGACATTATCCGATGGACTGGATACGCTTGTTGGTGAAAAGGGAATTGCACTGTCGGGCGGACAAAAACAGCGGGTATCTCTGGCACGTGCCTTTATTGCCGATCCGGATATTCTAATCCTCGATGATGCCTTATCAGCAGTCGATGCAAGAACGGAAGCCAAAATCATTGAAAATATACGCAACAAACGCTCGGGCAAAACCACGCTGATCTCAACACACCGCCTGTCCGCCATTGAACACGCAGACCGGATCATCGTACTGGAGCACGGGAAAATTACGGAAGAAGGAACCCACCAGGAACTGCTTGCCATGAACGGCTGGTACCGTGAGCAATATGAACGGCAACAGGTGGAATCCAATCTGTCCACGTAGGAGGTCAACGTTTTGAAGTCGAATACAGGCAAAAGGCTGCTTCAATATGCCCTGAAAGCCAAAGGTACTTTTATTGCAGCATTAATCATGTTAACGATCGGTGTAGCCGCTGAGCTCGCTGGTCCGTTCATCGCCAAGTCGATGATTGACAATCATCTGCTCGCCATTGAACAGCCGTTCTATGAAACGGAGGCTTCATCCGAAGCCGCTGTATACAACGGCAAGAATTACAAACGAGAAGGCAGATTCGAAGCCGGTGAAGTGAAAGGTGCCGAGGTCAGAGTACTTCAAGCCGGCAAAAGCTTTTATTTCGTCAATGAAGCCGTAACTGCACCCGATGGGGATCGTTCATATGAGAATGGAACCTTAACGGTTACGCGTGCGGGTGAAGTGACCGGCCAATATGCGGCAGAGCCGCTTTCCGCTGGTGAACTCTTTGCTTTTTACAAACCTGAAATGCCAAGCATCTATCAATTAATTGTATATTACATGATCTTTCTCGTGATCTCGGTCATTATGGAGTTTGGTAAAACCTACTGGCTGCAATCCTCTGCAAACAAGGTCATTCAAAGGCTTCGTAATGATGTCTATGCCCATATTCAAAGGCTGCCCGTACACTTTTTTGATAATCTTCCCGCAGGTAAAGTCGTTTCTAGGGTCACAAACGATACGGAAGCTGTTAAGGATCTGTTCGTTGCCGTGCTATCGAACTTTTTCTCAGGGATCATTACGATTACAGGTGTATATGTCGCCCTCTTCCTGCTGGATTTCCGCCTCGGACTGATCTCGTTGTTCGTTGTACCGATGCTGATTCTGTGGATTGTGCTCTACCGTAAGTTCGCTACCCGTTACAATACCATTATTCGTTCACGGCTGAGTGAGATCAATGCGATCATTAATGAATCCATTCAAGGGATGTCCATTATTCGCGTATTCCGTCACCAGAAGCAGACCAAACAGGAATTCGAAGATCTGAACGACGATTATATGAAACATCAGAACAAAATGCTGAACCTGAACGCCTTCACTTCTCACAACCTGGTAAATGTACTGCGGAATATCGCATTTGCCGTTGTCCTATGGTACTTCGGCTCTGGGGTACTGGGCGGAACAAGTATCATCTCACTGGGTGTTCTGTATGCATTCGTCGATGTTCTGGGTCGTTTGTTCCAGCCGATCACCGGCATGGTCAACCAACTGGCAAACCTGGATTCCTCCCTCGTATCCGCTGGACGTGTATTTGAGCTCATGGACGAACAGGGTGAACCTGTAACCGATGGCTCGATGCCGAGGTACAAGGGAAATGTGGTATTTGACGATGTATCCTTCGCTTATAAAAAGGACTACGTGCTGAACAATATTTCGTTCAAAGCCTCCCAGGGCCAAACCGTTGCCTTGGTTGGTCATACCGGTTCGGGTAAAAGCTCGATTATTAACCTGTTATTCAGGTTCTATGATCCGCAAAAAGGCAAGATTACCATCGACGGTCAAAACGTCAAGGAATTGCCGAAACAGTGGATTCGGCAGCATATGGGGATCGTGCTTCAGGATCCATATCTGTTCACCGGCACCATTGCGTCTAACGTAAGTCTTGGAGATGAACGAATCACCCGAGCACAGATCGAGCAGGCGCTTCGTGATGTGGGAGCAGAACGGATCCTGGCACATCTGCCTCAAGGATTCGATGAACCCGTAATCGAAAAAGGAAGTACGCTGTCTGCCGGACAACGTCAATTGATTTCTTTCGCCCGAGCACTTGCCTTCGATCCGGCTATTCTTATTCTCGACGAGGCAACGGCCAATATCGATACGGAAACGGAAGCCTTGATTCAAAATGCACTGGAAGTCCTCAAAAAAGGACGGACCACATTCATCATCGCTCACCGACTCTCAACGATTCGTTCTGCTGACCAGATTCTGGTCCTGCACCGCGGTCGCATTGTGGAACAGGGTGCTCATGATGAACTGATGGAGCTTCAAGGACGATATTATCAGATGTATCAGCTTCAACAAGGGGCACAAGCGGTTGGCGGAGGAAATGAGAGCAGAAGCTCAAGTCAGGCTATTCCTACAACCCCTTCCTTGGCTGGAGGTAATCTATAACTCTTTATTCGTAAAACATTCATTGACCATACAATGTCTAAAGTTCTCTTTTCCCGCCCTGCGTGCAGACTTTCCGGTCTGCGCACAGGGCGTTTTTCTAATGTAAACAAAGCGAAGTGCACAAGGAGGTTCATAAAATGAGGAGGCGTACGATTGAAAACGGATGGACTTATCGCAGCTGCCCAGTTGTGCAAAAAGAAAAGACAACCCACATTTCGCCCGAAGGCTACTGCAGATTGTCTATCCATCCTTTTACCGTATACCCCATATATAACACAGTCTCTCGTGCCAAAAATGGAATTTGGCTGCGCCAGGTCTGATAGGCTGTCGTTTGTGTTGGAGACGGAACAGCATCCATGCCTAGCTCGCTTGCCAGCTTCATGGCCCGCTTCATATGCAGCGGGTCACTTACAATGGTATATTTCTGGTATCCTGCCTGATCCCCAATCGCAATGGTATTAACCAGGTTCTCCTCTGTAATTCTTGATTGTGTTTCGATCAGAATATCTCTGGGATCTACACCATGTTCAACTGCGTAATCCCTTCCCACTTCTGCCTCAGAGCGCTCCCCCTCACGTCCAGAACCGCCGGTAAAAATGAGTTTGGGTATTATACCCTGACGATATAATGCAATCGCATGTTCGATTCGCTCTCGAAATACAGATGAAGGACGATCCCCGTCCACAGCAGCACCAAGAATGACAGCCGCATCACTTTGTCTGGTCGATTGCTCTGATGTGTATTCCGTGATCAGCCAGGCCGTAATGAGGGTCCAGAGAATGCCTATCAGCGCCAAGAAAGTAATGGCAATGAACAGCCAGCTTCGCTTTCCTCTTCTTTTACGTTTTTGTTCCCCTACCTTGCCTTCAATCACGCTGATTCTCCTCGTCCATGCTTTGAGCATGCAAGCTCTCTGAATGCATTTGTTCAAGCCGCCGCAGCGCCGCAGCCGACTCAGCATTCAATCCAAGCTGTGCTATCCAGGCACCCGTATACTGTTGAAGGCTGATCTCAAGCTCCTGCGCACGGGATTTGAAATCCTCCAGTTCCTTGATCATGCGCGATCGTCCCTCAGGACTAAAGGTTTCGTGAATTCGTTCCTTGAAATAATGGTGCACAATGCTGTTCCGCTGCTTCCATAATTCATTCAACTGACGGGTTTCTTCATCTGAAAACGTAAAGTGATGCTTAACCTCATGAATGAGTTGCCCAAGTGAACTGCTCATTTTCCGCTCATACAGATCTTCCAGATCTTCATCGGATACAACTTTGCCTTGAGACAGCTTCATCAACAGGATCAGATTGACCAGCTGCTGCTCAAGAGCCTGTCCATAGTAAACAGCTAATCCATAGTATGCAAACAATTCTCTGGAGTGTTCGCTATCCAGCATGTCACCATGCTGCATGTCTGAGTTTTGCAAAAGCGAGCGCCCCTTTCATTCCCGTACCCATTTCCCGTTTTATGTTCCTCTATCGTAACTAAAGAAAGAGCAACATTCAAGTCGTAGGGATTAACGGCTTCTAACTCCGTAGATCACTTCTTCCAGCAAGCCATATATGAACGGAGAGCAGGATGAATGCGTACATTATAGCCCACAGGATGGGCACTAAGAGAGTTCCCCACTTCGCTTCTTCAAATAACATCATTTCACGCACAAGATAGAAAGCTGGGGGCAAGACTTTGCTTAACCATTGCAGCCAGTTTGGCAAATGACTTGCGAGTGAACCCTGCACAAATGAAAGAAGCAGCATAACAATCAAACCAGACAGACTGCGACTAAGCCGGGGAATATACGATTTTTGAAAGAAAAGACTTACAGCTAAACCCAGTAGAGATAATGCCAAATGTCCCGACCACGCCATCGTCCACTCTCCGCCAGTCGGCCGTCTCTCGAACATGCCAAACATCACAGGATACAGCACGGTGATCACCACAAGCGCACATTGCATCAGCCAGGTGCACCATAATTGGCCAAGGATAACTTTTCGTCGGTTTCCTGCATGCAGCACAAGCAATTGAATTTGCCCTGCTGGCTCTGCGTTCATTACGGTCAATCCCAGCCAGGCAGATCCAAAAAATAGAAGCATGGCCGTAACACTATAACTGTCCGCCACCGGGTTCGGCTGATATGAGTAGATCAGGAGCATGGAGATGATATACATCACAACGGGTGCAAAATACTTCTGTGAACGGATGTATTGCCTAAGCAAATACCGGGTTAGATAAATCATGGAGATTCTCCTTCCATCGTTTCCAAGCGAGAATGGGAGGAAGCAGGTTCGGCGGTGCTTTTCTTCCGATGATCGGCCGGATGATGACCTTCCAGCAAATGCTCCATATGTACTCGGCTTTCCTCTTGCAAAACAGACACAATCGAACCACCCGCCGCAATAATTTCATGGATCACATGATCGGTGGTACTGCGTTCAACTATCCAGTCCCATACTACCTTGTTGCGATCAGGCATCTCCCCATGACGATGGATCTGCAGAACACCCTCCTGTTCAACAAGTTTCGAATATGTATTGAACAGCTCCGTATTCGATCCCTTCATTAAACTCTGGACTTGGACAATGGGCTCTCCCAACTCTTTTAGATCTTCGCGTTTCCAATGCCGTAATACACGACCGTTTTGAAGCACATAGACCTGATCGGCCAAACGCTCAATAAATAGCGGTTCATGACAAGCTGTCACAATGGAGGTGCCTTCCTTCTTCCATTGCTGCAGCAGGGTTACGACCGCCTCCTGGGCAGGGAGGTCCAGGCCGGATAACGGCTCATCCAGCAGCATGAGCCCATCTGGACCTGGCAGCATCGCTTGAATCAAGTTGACCTTTTGAAGCGTTCCTTTGGATAACAAGGATAATTTCTGATCGAGCGCAGACCCAAGATAGAGTAACTCACTCAGCTCGTTTATTCGTTGTCGCAGCAGCGCAGGTCGGATGCCACGAATCCGGCCCATTTCCCACAAATATTCGTCTGAAGTGAATGGCAAACGTGGCAATCCGTCGAGCGCGTACATCTTCTTTTCTTTTATCGTCTGATACACCAAGCCATGATCAGGAACCAGGAATCCTGCCAAGGTGCGCAGCAGGGTACTTTTACCTGAACCATTTCTGCCCACCAGCACAGCGCATTCTCCAGCTTCCACATGTAAATTAATCCCGCTCAATACGGACACGCCTCCGAGTCGTTTGCTCACATGCTGAAGCGAGATACCTTCGCGCAACTTGCCTGCTTCCTCATGTTTAGTACCATCTGCTTCACAACCAGTTTTACGCTTCCCCCATTTCACAGTACATCACATCCGCTCAGGTGCCCGGACGCCGAGCAAATAGAGACTGCGGACAATACGTTCAGCTGTGCACTTGGTTAGATTCACCCGGAACGGCCGTACTTCAGCGGGGGCGTCAGCGATCCGTTCGGCGTGATAGAAACGGTTGAATGCCTGAGCCAGATCAATTGCATACTTGGCAATCACCGAAGGTTCATTGCGCCCAACGGCTTTTTCAAGATATTGCGGATAATCAGCCAATAACTTAAGCAGCGTCCAAGAAGTGTCTCCAACGGTTGCTGCACGATCTGTCACATCATTAAACTCTGTATCATTTGAGGAAGTCACTTGGCTATTTTCATTATCATTGTTCGCATCCTTCACCTTGGCAAGTACACTGTTAATCCGCGCATAGGTGTACTGCACATAAGGTCCGGTCTCCCCTTCGAAACTAACTGCACTTTCCAAAGAGAAATCCACATCATTCAGCCGGTTATTGCGCAAATCACCAAAAACAATCGCTCCTACACCTACGGCTTCCGCAACGTCCTGCGCGTTGTCCAGGTTTGGGTTCTTCTCTTCAATGATCTGTAAAGCCCGAGCAACCGCTTCATCCAGCACTTCCTGCAAAAAGACGACTTTACCGCGCCGGGTGGACATCTTCCGCCCTTCAAAGCGCATCAATCCGAACGGAATATGCTCACAGTTCGCAGCCCACTCATATCCCATCCGGGACAGTACGGCAAACACCTGTTTGAAATGCAGCTTTTGCTCTCCCCCAACGACATATAACAGCTTATCTGCCTTCATCACATCATGACGATAAACGGCTGTCGCCAAATCCCGTGTCGGATAGATGGTTGTTCCGTCTTTTTTGATAATCAGGCAAGGCGGCATATTCTCTTCCTCCAGACGCACGACTAGTGCTCCGTCGCTCTCTTCCAGCAGACCCTTGGTTTTGAGATCTTCCACAACGGCTCCCATCTTGTCATTGTAGAAGCTCTCACCGAGAGTATGATCAAATTGTACATTCAGACGTTCATACATCCGGTCAAATTCCTTCATGCTCACCTCAACAAAGAACGCCCATAACCGTCTGGCCTCTTCATCTCCCTGTTCCAGTTTGCGGAACCACTCACGTGCCTCGGTCTCCAGGGTTGGGTCATTCTCCGCTTCGTCGTGGAACCGTACATAGAGTTCAAGGGAAGTACGGATAGGTTCTGCCTGAAGCGCTTCATCGTTACCCCAGCGTTTGTAGGCAGCAATTTGTTTACCAAACTGGGTTCCCCAGTCTCCAAGATGATTAACACTCACCGGGACATATCCCGCTTCACTGTATAACCGATATAGCACTGCACCAATAACCGTTGAACGAAGATGTCCAATACCGAACGGTTTCGCGATGTTGGGAGATGACATATCAATTAATACACGTGCATCCTCGCCGATCTTGAGCTTACCGAACGAAGGTTGGTTCACCCATTCCAGTAATTCCGAGGACCACTTTTCCCGGTTAAACTGGATATTCACATAAGGCCCTGCTGCTACAACTGTAAGGTCTGCTGTCTTCAGTTCGCCGGCAATCTCCGCAGCAATCGCAGCAGGTGCTTTCTTCCGTGATTTGGCGAGTACAAAACAAGGGAATGCTGCATCCCCAAGCTCCGGTTGTGGGGGGATTTCCAAAAGCTTGAGAACCTCTTCTTCCTCCAGCCCCGTAAGAGGAGCAAGATGAGCTGCCGCTTGTTTCATTAACATAATAAACACTCCTTTATCTGATATGGATTAACAACATATAAAAATAAAAAAGCTCTCGTCTCTATAAAAGAGACGAGAGCTGATCTGACAGTTCCCGCGGTACCACTCTAGGTGAACAACCTCGTACGGCCATATGTTATATGGCGCCCGAAGCTGCTCCGCTTGGTGCGAATAACGGCCGCATGCCGGATTACCCTCATGAAGATGCTTCGTCTTTCACTCCAATAAGCATCACTTCGGATAACCATCTCACGGGTGCGGTTCACACAGGTCATGTCATACCGGCTTTCACCTGCTCCGGCTCGCTGTTAAGCATGATTCTGGTTACTCTCCCGATCACGGATATTCATCGTTTCAATTCATTGCCATCATTATACATATCGCTTATGACTTTGGCAACCTGCGGGAAATATTCTCCGATGAAGACAGCTCCGCTTCTATCATCCTATTCTGTAGGCATCCCATATGCGGTGCATGCTTTCACGTGCTCCTCATCGCAAAAATCCCCTCCTGATTGCAACGTATCCGCACATCTGGTTTGATGTACTCTGCGTTGATTTCAAGAGGGGATTGCGCCAATCATATTCAAATCCATTTGGCCGCTCATTCATGCATCTATTTAAGCTACTGCTGCCATCAAACGGCAAGCTTCTGCACATTTACGGCAAGCTTCGGCGCATGCCTGACAGTGATCGTGTTCATGTTTGCTGCATTCTGCTGCACATGCTTCGCAAGCCTTTACGCAAAGTTCGCAAATTTCAGCGATAAAATCACTTCCACGCGTCATGGCTTGAGCAGCGAAACCACAGATTTCGGCACATTCGCGGTCCAGTCGGATACAGTCACGAAGCATCGCCAGATCGTATTCTTTCAAGCTGGATATGTAACATACATTGCAAGCATTCATGCACTCCAGGCAAGCATCAATACATTGTTGATATTGTTGTTGTGTCATTTAAAGTTACCTCCCAGGCAAAGTTTGCTATGCTTCTTAATACCCAGTTCGGAGGAACCTTGAATCATCAAGCCTGATTTATGGATTCCATTTCCAGTAATTGATGACGAATAACAGCCTGGTCAAAATGCTCACCTATGAACACAGCCACATTGGGCACGTCTCCCTGAGGAGTGATTTTCATATAGTCCGATTCCCGATATGCATACTGAAACCAGAAGCGGCTAGCTGTATCACTAAAGGAGAGAATGCCCTTGGCTCGGTAAACATCCCGCGGCAATCCAGCTATAAACCGCTCAAAAGCTTCGCTGTTCACCGGTTGGTTGAAATAGTGCGTATACACCATAACATGCTCATGTGATGCGTGCGGGGTGTGATTTTCATGATGATGTTCATGGTGATGTTCATGACTATGACCACAACCATGCTCTGAACATGCCTCAGTATGGACATGCTCTGTCGCAGCCTCTTGATGATCCGATTCAGCTGCAGCCTGATAGGCATGCACACCCTCCCCACTTTGAAGGAGCATATCCATGTCGACTTCACATCTCACGGCTTGAATAACCGGGGCAAAACCGTTCCACTTCGTGAGCAGCTGCTGCAGATCACTTATTTCCTGTTCACCAACCCGGTCTGTTTTGTTCAGAATCAGTACCGAGGCACAGCGAATCTGCTCCTGCATCAGCTTGAACGTCTGTCCCTTCTGCTCTTGGTACAAGCCAGACAGATGTGCTGCATCCACAACGGTAATCAGACTTTTCAGCTCAAGACGCATATACAGGGACGTCTCTGTCACGGCATCCAGAATTTCCATCGGGTTGGCTGCTCCCGTCGCTTCAATGACAATGACATCCGGCGACTCCTCCTGCACAAGATCAGCAAGCTGAAGTCCCAGGTCTCCTCGAACCGTACAACAGATGCAGCCCCCGAGCATTTCGGTCATGGGTACTTCAGCATCTACCACCTGACCATCGAGGTTTACCTCACCAAGCTCGTTCATGACTACTGCAGGACGCAAGCCTGCTTGCTGCCAATGTTCAATCAACTGCACAAGAAGCGTCGTTTTTCCGCTCCCCAAAAAACCTGACAATATATATACGGGTACAGACTTTTCTTTTTCACTCGTTACACTCATTGCTATACACCTCTCTGGCTGACCATTGTGTGAAACATACTAGTTCTATATCTTGCGAGTGTACACCATCCTGCATTCAATGTGCAATATGGAGCAATTCTTTCCGGCCGCGCATTGCCTGAAACTGCCGAATGGTCTATGCTATGAGAAAATATGGATTAGGAGGGTGTCTCATGACCAACTCAGTGGAACAACATCGTCAAGAAGCACCGGACAAGGTCTCTTGCATGATTGTCACCGTATCCGATACCCGCACCAAAGACACGGATACCAGCGGACAACTCATGCATCAACTGCTGACCGAGGCAGGATATGAAATAGCCGAATATATCATTACGCCAGACGAAACCGAGCGTATCCGCACCATTCTGCAGGATGCAGCCGTACGGGATGATATTGAAGCCGTACTGCTCAGTGGGGGTACCGGGATTGCTCCCAGAGATACAACGTATGAAGCCGTATCCTCCCTGCTTGACAAGGAACTGCCCGGCTTTGGTGAAATCTTTCGTTTCCTCAGTTATACCGAGGATATCGGTTCAGCTGCGATTCTGAGCAGAGCCGTAGCCGGAACGATTGGACGTACGGCTGTTTTCTCAATGCCGGGCTCCAAAGGTGCAGTCAAGCTTGCAATGGAAAAAATCATTATTCCAGAGCTGCGGCATGTGATGCGCGAAATATACAAACCCGTCTGAATCATCAGACGGGTTTGTTATTTTTTATCCATTTATTTAATTCATCCCATGAATGAACAACTAAGTTTGACGATGCTGCTGCTTTTCCTGCCTTTGGGATCAGTTCAACTGATTCAGAACATGCTGAAACACTTGGGTTACCTTTTCTTCATAAATGTCCTTCTCTCCACCTGAAGCGGTGTATACAAGTGACACATACCCTTTGCTTCGAATCGTTGTTTGGCCAAGTGCATTTTCAATCACTGCCTGCTCGTCAGAAATCCCGTACATTTCTTTCATTCGTGCGGTTCGTGTGTCCGGATCACCAAAAATGTGAACCTTCACAATATGTCGGCCGCTGCCATTCAGCAGGTACATATAGGAGATTCCACCTTCGCCATCATCTGCGGACATGTTGTTCATTAACTTGATGTCTTTGGTGGCAAAAGCTTTATCCAGCTCCTGTATCAGTGGTCCGTTTAAGCCGTGTCCCTGACTCTTGGCTCTCATGTTGCCCTCTTCCGTAGCTTGCCCACTGTACACCTTTCGCTCCTGCTGAACTGATTCATTTGAACAGGCAATAAGCGATCCCAGGCATAGTACGATCATAACTCCAGCAAACAAGGACCTCGAACCTCTTTCTACTGCCCACCGCGTTCCTTCTTTTTCAACACGCATACGTTCCCTTCCTTTCGCACCACTTCTTGCTTCGTGGCAATCTTAGGTAGGATTAGCATGTCTAGGAGAAAAGAATCTTATTCGGTTGGTATGTCTGCCAACGTATTTACCACGGTACGACCGACCGCGCCACCCTGCAAAATGTTCTCCAGCGTGTGTGGCAGCTGTGCCCAGGTGATCTCCTGAATGCCCAGCTCCAGCGCACGATCCGGCTTCCAATCCCCGCCAAGGAGGTTCCACAAGCGTTCCCGTCTCTCCATCGGACAATACACTGAATCAATCCCGATTAACTGAATGCCCCGTATGATAAACGGAAATACGGTAGATTCAAACCGGGATCCAGCAGTCAATCCGGATACAGCAACGGCACCACCATATTGAACCTGTTTCAGGCGTTCGGCCAGTGCCGGGCCTGCAGCAGGATCCACAACCCCTGCCCACAGCTGTTTGCCCATCGCCCCTTTGGCCGGAGCGTCAGCTTCTTCGCGTGTAATAACGTGTGAGGCTCCAAGATCTATAAGCAGCTTCTCCTGCTCTTTCTTTTTTCCGGTACTAGCTGTTACTTCAAAGCCAAGCTTCGCCAGAATGGCCACGGCCATACTCCCAACGCCGCCGGTTGCTCCCGTAACCAAAATCTTGCCCATGTCTGGTGTAACCCCTGCCTGAAGTAAAGCATCTACCGACAACGCCGCCGTAAAGCCAGCTGTACCGATTGCCATCGCTTCCTTCTCGCTGAGACCTGGTGGCAGCGGAACCAGCCACTCGCTCCGTAGACGAGCGTATCTGCTGTAGCCTCCAAAATGAGACACCCCTGGCTCAAAGCCTGTGCTGATCACCCGGTCACCCGGGGCAAATCGTCCACTTACGGACTCTTCTACCATACCTGCCAAGTCGATGCCAGGTACCATGGGATATTCACGAACAACTCCGCCTTTTTCGATTGTAGCGAGTCCATCCTTATAATTGACACTGGAATACTGTACTTGCACAGTCACATCTCCATTCGGCAGATCTTCTTTTTTCAACTGTTCTACCGCTGCCTTAACTCCGCCTTGTTCTTGACTTCGAACGACATATGCCGGAAACGTATTCTCCATGTAAATCCTCTCCTTATGTTTGGTGATTTTTCTGATCTTAAGCTGTACTTCTTCTATCCACTAGCAAATACACGAGCGGTCCAATCAGTGGCACCAATCCTGTTAATGCCCATACACGCGATCTGCGGCTGAACACGGCATCCCTATAGATTGCAATAACGGAGAGCAGTGTCAGCACAACAAAATCAATCGTCATAATATGTACAAAGGAAGATTGCCTGAATGCTTCCATATATACAGCCGGATGGCCTTGAATGAATCCGTAGCATGCCGTACCCAACGTCAACAATAAAAGTATACCATACGTCAGTTTGTGTCCTGCAATCCGCCCAATGATAGATCTGCGACGATAGCCAAAATGAAGCTGTTCCGTTCCCCGTCTACTCCGCTTTGGTGACGACCATGCGAAATAAGGAAGCAGGGCAAAGGCTCCCAAGCCAAAAGACAAGAGCACGAACGGCCAAACAGGCATACGGCTTCCACGCTCATTGGCAGGTGTTTTCAACAGGAGACATGCAAAGATCGCTGGATAAATGCCCAGCCATGAGAACACGGTCATCAACCATGCTTCCTTGCTCTGCAGCGTAATCAGCTCTCTGAACACAGGATCGCTCCCCACCTGCTTTCCAGGCGCCCAAATCCATGCATATGCCAAGAAGGCAAGCCAGATCATTCCCAAGATCCATTTCACGATGAACACCTCCCTCAATTTTTCATCCCCCGAGGCTGCAGGCTTGAAACAGAAAACGTACGATTCTAGAATTGCTCGCGAATTGGATTCTGTCCGTGATGTCCATGTGCCACTCCTTAAGACTATGCAGATCCATAATTTCTGAACGATGTAGAATTTTGACGTCTTTTACCATTTCCCGAGAAATAATGAAGCCATGTCCAATTACATTCTATCTTCAATCCTTAGTATACTGCGACTCCTAGACCATCTGTCATGAAGTTGGACACAGCCGCATGAATTCATAAAACCAAGCCTGCTGCAGTCGATGAACGGCTGCAGAACAAATCTGAAACCAAAAAGGCATAACTCGGTAAATATACCGATTATGCCTTCTTCTGTTCTCATTCCTCTGTAAATTGTACGTGTTCAGCAATCAGCTTCTGCTTCATATTCCATGCGGCCGGACTGATGTTCACACGGTAAATCTCCGGATTGAGTTTACGCAAATACTCTGGCCAGAACAGATCCATCTGTTCACGATGGTATCTGCGGATTTCATCCAGGGTAGGCAGATCATATACTTTCAACCCATTCACAAAGATTGGTTCAAGCATATTTACCGCTTCATAGCGCGTTACGGTCTTTTTGAGATACGGGTGTAGCGGGTTGAACAGCTTGAGCGGCCCGCCCTGAAGCGGCTGTTCTTCTCCAGGATAGCAGATATAGTCTGCAATGGCCTTGCCATGCTTCGGATCAATGATCCGGAATACTTCTTTTTTGCCTGGGGTGGATACCTTCTCGGGGTTGGCCGATATTTTGATCGTTGGCAGCATCGCACCATCCACTTCACGTTCGACCAGTTTGTAAACACCGCCAAGGGATGGCTGATCGGATGCTGTAATCAGCTGTGTACCCACGCCCCATGTATCGATGCGAGCGCCCTGAGCTTTCAGGTTGAAGATCGTGTTCTCATCCAGGTCATTGGACGCCACAATTTTAACGTAATCCAGTCCTGCCTCATCCAGCATTTGACGTGCCTGAATGGACAGGTAGGCAAGGTCACCGCTATCCAGACGGATGGCATTCATTTTCTTGCCCTGGCTTTCGAGCATTTTGGCGGTTTTGATCGCATGAGGTACTCCACTGTTCAGGGTATCAAAGGTATCTACGAGCAAGGTCACCTGATCGGGCAGCACTTTGGCATAGACGTCAAACGCCTCCTGCTCACTCATGAAACTCTGTACCCAAGAGTGGGCATGTGTTCCTGCTGTCGGAATGCCAAAACGTTCTCCTGCCAGCATGTTGGACGTTGCATGGAATCCCGCGACATATGATGCCCGAGCACCCCATATGGCTGCATCAGCTTCCTGAGCCCGCCTGGTTCCGAATTCTAGCAGCGTGTCCTGACTCGCCACCTGTTTGATCCGCGACGCCTTCGTTGCAATCAACGTCTGATAGTTCATGAAGTTAAGTATTGCCGTCTCCACCAGTTGGGTCTCCATAATGGAGCCTTCTACCCGAATGAGCGGTTCATCAGGGAAAACGAGCGCACCTTCCTTCATGGAATGAATTGTCCCCTGAAATGAAAACTGGAGCAACTCTTCCAGAAAGACCGGATCGTAATTTTCCTCTTGTTTGGATAAATACTTGATGTCTTCCATGGTGAAGCGAAGCTGGCTGATATAGTTCACAATCCGTTCCAATCCGGCGAATACGGCATAACCGTTACCAAAAGGAAGCTTGCGGAAATAGGCTTCAAACACCGCTTTTCGTTTGTGAGTTCCATTCACCCAGTGTGCATACATCATATTAATTTGATATTTATCCGTATGTAAAGCCAGGCTAGTCGTCTGCATTTGTCTCATCCTCTCTGACTTCCGCTCGTTACACAAGTGTATCCTGTGCACTCGGGTCAACATGTGGAGACTCCTTACTTTTGTATCAGAACATGTGTAAGGATACGAGTCTCCGGATTATTTCCTGCTCATCATCATTTTATTAACACCATCGCTGAACCCAGGCTAAGCCCTTGCAAGTACGGTCTCACTGGCCTTAATGACCTGAGCCCCAAGGCTTGATTGAAAATGTCCGAGTGCCCATTCATGTCCCGCCGGGTTGAAGCTGGCAACGGCATCTTCATACACCGTAATGTGAAAACCTTTGTTGTACGCATCCACTGCCGTATGCAGAACGCAAATATCCGTACATACCCCAATCAGTGCAATGTCTGTAATCCCGCGTTCACGCAGCCTGAGTTCCAGGTCTGTACCACAGAATGCGCTGTATCTTGTTTTGTCCATCCACCGAATATCTTCATGACGTTCCTGCATCACCTGTGCCAGACGGCCATATAGCTGCCTTCCCTCAGTCCCTCTAACATTATGCGGTGGGAAAAGAGCCGTTTCCGGATGGTACGGATCACTCTCTTCATGCAGATCAACTGCCATGATGACTTCATGCTTATTATTACAATATGCTTCCGTTATCGCGGCAACTGTCTCCTCAATCTCGATCGCAGGCTGGCCTACAGGCAAGGATCCGTCTACGAAATCACGGGTAAAATCAATCACAATCAGTGCTTTCATCGTCCACACTCCCTTTTGAGAAATAGGTTGGGTTGATCCAGATACACTCCTTAATGATGAACCTTCCGAAATTAAGTATAGATCGACAGACGGGGTACAAGTTCCGTGAAACGATAAAGCTGTGCCGGACGCTGTGAGTACTGGTTGGAGCTTAGCAGGTTCCCTTCTTCGTCTCGCACCTCTTCCACAATCCCTTTTCGACTGCGAGTGGAAGTGATTTTCCGAATGAAGTTTGGTTCTTCAAAATCTGGTACCACACTCTGAATGACCTGGTATAATTCGCTTAACGTAAAATCACGCGGCAGAAACTGTCTTGCAATCGTCGTTTCCAGCATCTGCTGCTGTATGCGGCGATATGCATCCTCAATGATTGTCCGGTGATCAAAGGCAAGCTCCAGCTCCTGCAATGCTTCCTGTATGGTAAACAGGCCTACATCTTCAGCATCATCTGCCGCCTGGCGATGCTCCAGCATCCATTCTTCTACAAGCGCGAAAAATGCATGAGAGATGATCCATCCCCTCGGATCACGCCCGGGTTGACTATATACATTTAGATATTCCAGATGTCCGCCGTCGACACCGGTCTCCTCCATTAGCTCCCGCTTAGCAGCATCATAGATGGACTCATTTTCCTGACAGAATCCACCGGGCAAAGCCCAGCGACCTGCAAAAGGCCAGCCTTTGCGCTTGATCAGCATCACTTTCAGTTCACGAATGGGAAGTGTCTTGGTTACCGTCTTGCGTTCTCTCTTGGTTAAGGTGAACATCACGATATCCGCAGGAACGCCATCGGGGGTACGATATTTCTTGGAACTATAGGCAAGTGCTGCCTGTTCATCGTTCTCTTCATTGACGTGTTCGTAGTTTTCGCTCATGGGCACCACCGACTACTTTCATTTTGATAATCTCATTATGACATAATTATGCCGTTTGTCAACCTTTGGATTCTGTGCTTGGTGTTTTTGATCGTGCTACACGGAATGTGGCTGTTGCCATACATCCCAATGTACCTGATGCATCACGAATTTCCGCTTGAGCGGTGAGGCTCCGTCCGGCTTGGTGCAGCACCGTTGCTGTCACCATTAACTCCCCCTGTTTCATCGGTGCCAGAAAATGCACATTCAGATTGGTCGTCACGCAGCTGTCCACGGCCATTGCTGCAGTGGCTACCATCCCCATCGCTTGATCCATCAGGGAAGTAAGCACTCCGCCGTGAATAATCCCCATCGAATTCGTATGATGTTCGCCAGCCGTTAATGCGATCTGTACTTCCTTTTCATTTCCTTTGATATAACGACAACCCAGGAACCCCCAGAATCGTTCACTGCCCTCTTCGACCATTTTATCCAAAATATCCATTTTCCATTTCCCCTTTGTTGCACATTAATGTTATCGACTAAGTTGTCTATAATTTTTATTGCACCTGTAATTCTGCTGCGGACTCTCGGATGCTATCTCCTTCATACCGTTGGTCATTACTAATAAGCCTGCTCTTGCCAGCCTGGTCTTATTCCTGTTAGGCGTTCGTCAACCGTACACGCACAAAAGAACCCCACTGCGTGGAGCTCTTCGAAATGTATTTCAAGATCGATTGTGTTAGCTCCCTCTTCCTATAAGTCAAAAAAGGCACGGACCGCGTCCGCACCCTTCTTGTCCATTAACCGCAGCTGGTCGGAGGTGAATCCGTGCCTGCCTCCACATTCACTTTTTCGGAAACGGTATCCCGAATGACAGAGATGACAAGTTGAAGCAGGTAGTTGATATCGCTTTGGCTCTGCTGGAACTCGGTTACCAATGGGATGCTGTCCAGTTCATCCTGCAATTCTTCAATTTCCTGTTCAATTTTGCTGACCATCTCAGCATTTTTGAAGCTTTCGAAGGCAACGATCTCCTTCTGTTTCTTCTTGATTGTTGCAATCAATTGCTGGATACGCTCATGATCGCGAATTTTGGACTCAGCCTGTTGGAAATGTCTTACTTCCTCGCTTGTGCCGAGCATATCAGCCAATTCTTTGGCTTTTCCCATAATGTCGTCGCGTATGACCAGATTGCGCGTATCGTAGGTAGGCATTCCATAATGGTTGTACTGCACTTCTTCTTCCTGCGCCACTGAAATCGCTCCATTTCTATGAGATATTATAAGATGAATGTTTATTTTCGCATCAGCCGCTCCGATTACATTGCCATCTTTCAATCGCTGTTACCCCCGGATTTTCTGAACTAATTTTCATAGGGTAAAATCCGGTTGTAAAGGCGAACGCTACGCTTTTCCAGATTGGCACTGCACTCTCCACTACGTGCAAACCCAACATTCATCTTATTCGGTTGTGTTGAGTATTACTGATTAGCGGCTACCGGCTCGGTAAGCAGGTTGCCACGGATATAAAAAGTCATCGGATCGGTAATTTCCACGTTCACAAAAGTACCAATCAATTCTTTGGGTCCTTCGAAATGTACCAGCTTATTACTGCGTGTACGTCCTGCCAGGACGTTGGAATTCCGCTTGCTCTCACCCTCGACGAGCACTTCAACGATCTTGCCACGCTGCTGTTCATTGCTTCTGTGGCTGTATTCGTTGATGGTTTCATTCAGGCGTTTCAAACGTTCCTTCTTCACTTCCATCGGCACGTTATCCTCCATCACCGCAGCAGGCGTACCTTCGCGAGGAGAATAGATAAAGGTATAAGCAAAGTCATACCCTACTTCGCGCACCAGTGACAACGTGTCTTCGAACTGCTCATCTGTCTCACCTGGGAAACCCACGATAATGTCCGTGGTCAGAACGACATTAGGGATCGCTCTCTTAATCTTATCCGCCAGCTGGAGATAGTGTTCACGGCTGTACTTACGGCTCATGCGCTTCAACACTTCCGTGCTACCAGACTGTACTGGCAAGTGGATATGTTCCACCAGGTTTCCGCCCTTGGCAAGCACCTCAATCAGTCGATCATCGAAATCACGAGGGTGACTGGTTGTAAACCGCACACGCGGAATGTCGATTTTGCGAATATCGTCCATCAGGTCACCGAAGCTGTATTTCAGATCCGTAAAATCCTTGCCATAAGCATTCACGTTCTGCCCCAGCAATGTGATTTCCTTGAATCCCTGTCTTGCCAGCTCACGAACCTCGGCGATTACATCTTCCGGTCTGCGACTGCGCTCTTTCCCCCGTGTAAATGGAACGATGCAATATGTACAGAATTTGTCACAGCCATACATGATATTCACCCAGCCGCGCATGCCTTCACGTTTCTTCGGCAGGTTCTCGATAATGTCGCCTTCCTTGGACCAAACCTCAACAACCATTTCCTTGCTGAAGAGTGCTTCCTGAATCAGATGTGGCAATCGGTGAACGTTATGCGTACCAAAGATCATATCCACAAAGCCATGCTTTTGCATGATCCGGTTCACGACACCTTCTTCCTGAGACATGCACCCGCATACGCCAAGCAGCAGTCCTGGACGCTCCGTTTTCAGCGTTTTGAGGTGACCCAGCTCACCAAACACCTTATCTTCCGCATTTTCACGGATGGCACATGTGTTCAGCAATATAATGTCCGCTTCTTTGCGGTCCTCGGTTGCCTGATAACCCATGGATTCCAGGAGTCCCTTAATGGTCTCGGAATCATGCTCGTTCATCTGACAGCCGTACGTGTATACGATATAGTGTTTGCCTTTACCAATCGTTTTCAGTTCATCCGGCACTGCATTCTCATAGAGCACCTGAACGTCTTCCTTGCCCCGTTGTTTCTCCTGACGATGATTAGGCTCCGACTTGATGTTGATCTCACGGCCCCGAATTCGAATCTTTTTGCTGAATTCATCTTGCGAAATTACTTTGGCATCGGAGAAATCAAAATACTGGGAGTAATCCTTTTTTGAGTCTTTAGCCATTTCCTTCGGTCACTCCTTACAGCCTCTATTAATAAAAGTTTCAAGTTCTTAAGACAACACGCTGCATCAGGCAGTTGTATATACGTTCGATATGAGCAGCAACCTCTACAAAAAAAGTCACCATCTCATATTTCTAACTTCGTTATCTCTCTTGGATTCTTATCGATTTCATGCAATATGCACCAAAAGAGCATTACATCAAATTATAACATGAACTGGGCTGTAATTCCACATTCCAAGCCGCCATTGATTTAACTATCCTACCATACAAACTCTGCGTCATACGTGACACAAAATACACAAAAACCCGAGCACAACCCCCTTCGCTGTGTAAAACAGCTTACCAGGATGTACTCAGGTTTTTTTAAGTTACACCAACCGAAGAAAACTCAGTTGAATGTCGGTTCATTTGATTAGTCGATGATTTCAGCAGTGTCGCCGTTACGAGCGCCAGCAGCATTTGCTTCATCTGTGTCAATATGCATGTCCAATGCGAAAGAGTCAGATACACGAGCCAGTACATTTTCAAGTACCAGTCCACGATCTCCGCCAAGGCGAACTTTCAGCATTTGTTTGTCTTCGATACCCCATTTAGCAGCATCGGAAGTATGGAAGTGGATATGACGGGCAGCAACGATAACACCTTTATCAATCGTAACTTCACCAGCTGGGCCTTTGATCGTGATACCAGGTGTACCTTCAATGCTTCCGGACTCGCGAACAGGTGCCTTAACGCCAATGGCGAAAGAGTCTGTCATCGAGATTTCCAGTTGTGTCTCAGGACGCACAGGTCCAAGGATACGCACTTTATCAAACTGTCCTTTGGAACCGATAACTGCTACTGTTTCGTTCGCAGCATATTGACCAGGTTGGGACAGAGGTTTAAACTCAGTCAATTCGTAGCCTTTACCAAACAAAATTTCAACGTGCTCTTGGGATACATGAATGTGACGGGCAGATACGCCCACTGGTACTGTTTTACTCATCGTGAATTTCACTCCTTGTTTATCTGTGGCCTACGATTAGGCTCTTAACAATCCAATGGTATTATACCCCTTTTTGACGTGAAATGAAAACGAACTGCTGAAAATTCATGAAATACACTTATTTCACTATCAATAATATCCTTATTCTGTAAAACAATCTGTAGTGAATGCAGTGCTCTCGCTGTAGTAATTGGTGTTTATTACAAATTCCCCTCAGGCAGATGTTTCCCAAGATAACTCATGGCATTATCCCACAACCAGCCGCGTACCAGCTTCTCGTCGTAATGTTGGAGAAGGTTTTCGATCAGCCTCGGGTACTGGCCAGTGTGTTCAAGATCTTGAATGTATGTGGGTATGCCATCAAAATCCGAGCCCATCATCAGGTGCTGCTCCCCGCCAAGCGAACAGATCTGTTCAATATGAGGCAGCAAATGTTCGATTCTAACTTCTCCCTCCTGCTTCACAAACCAGGGAACAAACGTTAGCCCAATTCGCCCTTCCCGTGCAATGATCGCCCGGATCTGGTCATCCTTCAGATTACGCACATTTGGACAAACCGTATAGCTATTGGAATGCGAAGCAATAAACGGACGCTCACTCAGATCAGCCAGTTCCCAGAATCCCCTCTCCGTGAGATGTGACACATCCAGCAGCATGCCAATCCGGTTACAAAGACGGACCAGCTCCCTGCCCCTCTCGGTCAATCCTGCTCCGCGCTTCTCCAACACACCATCAGCTGCCCAGTTGGCATAATTCCAGGTGAGCCCTACTATCCTTACTCCCATTTGGTAACATAGCTCTAGATAAAACAGGTTCCCCTCGAGTCCGTCTACACCTTCCAGCGTCAACAGCCCCCAAGGATTTGACGTTTGACCGACCTCACCAACCTGTTCCCGCCATAATAATTGGTTTACGCCCCTAAGCCGTTCAGGGCTCTTCTCCACACGTGTGCGATATACTTCCAGCTGACCAACCACATGTTCAAACTTGCCCCTACCGAGCACTTCAGGCAAATAAATGGCAAATGCCTGCAGAGCCACATTCCCTTGCATCATCCGCTCCAGATTGACATCCAGTGCGGCACCATCCTCGAAGGACAGTTCAGATTGCATTAACATTTTGCTGAGCGCATCACAGTGAAAATCGGCTACTTGCCACTTGGTCATGATTAACCCTCCCTATGTAAACCCTAATTCGTATTAAACCTATAGACAGAATGCAAAAAAACCTGTCTACTCTGTAAACAGGTTCAATGCATGATCACATGTATTATCTGGGCTCCACAATCAGCTTAATGGCCGTTCGATCCTCACCGTCTATCACAATGTCTGTAAAAGCTGGAATACAAATCAAGTCAACTCCGCTTGGTGCTACAAATCCCCGGGCTATCGCTACCGCTTTAATGGCTTGGTTCAGTGCTCCCGCTCCAATGGCCTGCAGTTCAGCATTTCCACGTTCACGAAGAACTCCTGCAAGTGCGCCGGCTACGGAATTGGGATTGGACTTTGCTGAAACTTTTAATACTTCCATGGTAAGTACCTCCCTGGGAATGTTGAATGTTTGTTTCCACTTACTAGATGTTATTCGCGGGAGGTAAAAAAATTCCTTCTTTTTAGACGGGTTTCCTTGCAAAATGGGACAATACCCCTATTCCATGCGCCACTCGTCTTCCATCAGTCGGATTTTTTCAATTTTCGTTGCTGCACCTGTGGACTCGTCAATTTCAACGAATACACCGTGGAAATGCCACTTGCCGTCATCAACTACAAAGCGTACCGGCAGCTGGGTGTAAAATTTCCGCAGCACCGCTTCACGCTCCATACCGAGTATACCGTCACGCGGCCCAACCATGCCTGCATCCGTCAAGTATGCTGTCCCACCCGGTAAAATACGGTCATCGTTGCTTTGTACATGTGTATGTGTGCCTACTACCAGTGACGCACGCCCATCCAGATGCCAGCCCATGGCAATTTTCTCGGATGTCGCCTCGGCATGCATATCAACCAAAATGCATTTATGATCCCGGCGCAATTCATCCACAATCTCATCCGCAACGCGGAATGGGCAATCAAGTGCAGGTAAAAACGTACGACCCTGCAAATTCACGATCGCCAGCTCCTTGCCTTCACCCTTGACCACCGTGTATCCTCTGCCTGGTGTTCCTGGTGGAAAGTTGGCAGGTCGGATCATGCGTGGTTCGTCATCTATAAAATCAAAAATGTCCTTATTGTCCCAAGTATGGTTGCCAAGCGTAATCCCGTGCACACCCCAGTTGAAAAATTCGTTGGCAATAGCCCCCGTGATTCCACGGCCAGCTGCTGCATTTTCCCCATTTACAATAACCACATGTGGTTTATATTTCGTCTTCAGATATGGCAAGTTCTCCTTCAAAGCCTTACGTCCAACATTACCCACAATATCACCGATAAACAGCACTTTCATTGCATTGCCTCCTTAATTCCCCGCAAGCTTAACTTGGTATAACCAGCATCAAGCCTTTGCGGGTATCCCTAACCCATTAGTTCGTCCAATCAAGCCCATTACCGGGCTTTCAACAGGAAAAGTGGCCCACTACAGCGGCCACTTTTCCGTAAAGCTCTATTTAGCGTATTCAACCGCCCGGGTTTCCCGGATGACGGTGACTTTGATATGACCCGGATAATCGAGTTCATTCTCGATCATCTTCGTGATGTCACGTGCGAGACGGAATGCTTCCGCATCGTCGATTTTCTCAGGCTGCACCATAACGCGAACTTCGCGTCCAGCTTGAATGGCATACGATTTCTCGACACCTTCGAACGATTCCGAAATCTCTTCCAGTTTCTCCAGTCGCTTGATATACGTTTCCAGTGTTTCGCGGCGAGCACCCGGTCTTGCTGCAGACAGTGCATCTGCTGCACCAACCAGCATGGCAATGACCGAAGTTGCTTCGCAATCCCCGTGATGGGACGCGATACTGTTGATTACTACCGGATGTTCTTTGTATTTCTTCGCCAGCTCCACGCCGATTTCAACGTGTGATCCTTCCACTTCGTGATCCAGCGCTTTACCGATGTCATGCAGTAGACCTGCACGTCTTGCAAGTGTAACGTCTTCTCCGAGTTCGCCAGCCATCAGTCCAGCCAGATAAGCGACTTCCATCGAATGCTTCAAGACGTTCTGACCGTAACTTGTACGGAACTTCAACCGGCCCAGTATTTTGATCAGATCCGGATGCAGACCATGTACACCCACTTCAAAGGTAGCTTGCTCACCATATTCACGGATGCGCTCGTCCACTTCTTTGCGGGATTTCTCCACCATCTCTTCAATGCGTGCCGGGTGAATGCGTCCGTCAGCTACCAATTTCTCGAGGGCAGTACGGGCAATCTCACGACGGATCGGGTCAAAGCCCGACAGAATAACTGCTTCTGGCGTATCATCGATAATAAGGTCAATCCCCGTAAGGGTTTCAAGTGCACGGATGTTACGTCCTTCACGACCGATAATCCGGCCTTTCATTTCTTCGTTAGGCAAAGTGACAACAGATACGGTTGTCTCTGCCACATGGTCAGCCGCACAACGCTGAATGGCAAGGGTAATAATTTCGCGGGATTTCTTGTCCGCTTCTTCCTTCGCCTGCTGTTCAATGTCCTTGATCATTTGAGCCGTCTCATGACGAACTTCCTGTTCTACGTTGGACAGTATGATACTGCGTGCATCTTCCATGGTGAGGTTGGAAATACGCTCCAGCTCCGTCACCTGATTTTTGTAGATCATTTCGATCTGCTGCTGTGTCTCATCAATACGTTTCTCTTTGTTGGCCACTTGCTCTTCTTTACGTTCGAGTGATTCCATCTTTTTATCCAGCGACTCTTCTTTTTGCAACAATCGTCTTTCTTGTCGTTGAATTTCGTTCCGACGTTCACGAGTGTCTTTTTCAGCTTCGGCCCGAATGCGATGAATCTCATCCTTTGCTTCCAGCACCGTCTCTTTCTTCTGTGCTTCTGCCTCTTTCTTCGCGTTCTCAACAATCTGTACGGCAGCTTGTTCCGCACTGGAGATTTTAGCCTCTGCAAGAGATTTGCGAATAAAATATCCGACTCCGAACCCAATAACGAGCGCGGCCACAACGAGAACGATCGTGATTGCAGGATTCATACTGTTCACCTCCTCGTTGGTTCCTCCAAGGCACTCCTTGGGTCAATTTGCTGTTTTCAAGCTTACATATGTTTGGGAATAACGATACCTACGGCGATCCCCCGCCGATTTTCATTTCAAGTGTACATGTTACCACGTACTATTCGCCGCCTTCAGCGAATCCATAATCATGAAGGGTAAATCCTAAGAAACCGAAACCGCTTTTTTGGAAGGAAAAAGGGTTGTCCATTTCTTACAGACTCATGTCCATTTTAGTATTTGACGAAAGAAATTGTCAAGAGAATGCAGTACACTGTGTAGTCTCTGTTAATCCCATGGTAACAACTCGTCATCTTCAGAATCTTCGGCTTCATCTTCTTCAATTAAACAATTCACAACCTTACGTACCATATCCATAGGAAATCCACGTCTCATCAAGAAGGGAAGCGTTTTGCGTTTCTTCTCTGCAATGTCCCCTTTGACTTGGTTCCATTTCTTCCGCCCTGCGGTCAAAGCTGTCTCAAACTCCACATCCGCATCGACGCCTTCAAGCGCTTCAACGATGAGCTCATTGGCAATGCCCTTTTGACGAAGCTCTTGCCTTATCCACAGTTTTCCCTTCCTCTGGCCTGTCATACGCTGCCTTGTCCATTCCTTCGCAAACCCTTCATCGTCCACAAGCTTCTCCTGCTCAAGCCGGTCCAGCACTTCTTCAATTAATGGTGCTGCAAACTCTTTCTGACGAAGTCGCTGGCTTAATTCATGCCTTGTACGCTGTTTGTGCTCTAAGTAACGTAATGCCTGAACATAGGTTTGCTGCCGCTCATCCGCTACTATGATCTCTTCGAGATCTTTCTTCACAAATGTGTTGCCCCGGGTCATTCTATATTTGATCATTACATCTTCCAGAACCGTAATCGAGTACATACCGAACGTGATCCGGTACCGGGCCTGCCTGCTTTTTGTTCGTTCTACCCGTGTAATCGTAAGTTCTTCGTTATCCGGGAATTGGGAGATCCCCTCCAGTTCTGCTGTTTCGTACAAATCATCATCATGTTGATCCATTCAGGTCTCTCCCTCCTTTTTGTTTTGTTCAACTCTTTATCTTTCTGATTATGAAGTACCTATCTACTTAAAGAAAACTGCGACCAAAATGCAAAAAGCCGGGATTCCCACCCGGCACCAGCTCACTCAATAAATGTGCTAACAGCTCCTGTCCAATGGACAGGAGCTGTTAGACAGCGCGAGATCACGCGCCGTCTCCCTAGCAGGATCGAATCAATTCATCCCAATCCGGGAAGTCCAGTAAATGAACGCCTTCTGGGGCCTCCCAGCCAGGAAGAATTACTCGTTAATCTCAAACAATTCTTGTTCTTCTGCTTCTTCTTTTTGTTGATCTTCGCTCGTTGGAGCTGGAACTACTGTCGTCAGATTGCTCGCTTCACGAATTTTTTGCTCGATCACTTGAGCGATCTCTTTATGTTCTTTCATAAACTGCTTCGCATTTTCGCGACCTTGACCCAGGCGTTCGCCTTCATAGGAATACCAAGCACCGCTTTTATTAACGATATCGAGTTCTGTACCAATATCAATGATACTACCCTCTCTGGAGATACCTTCACCGTACATGATATCTACTTCTGCTTGTTTGAACGGTGGTGCAACTTTATTTTTGACAACCTTCACACGAGTACGGTTCCCGATGATGTCATTACCTGATTTAATACTCTCAATACGGCGAACATCCAAACGAACTGTAGAGTAGAATTTCAGGGCACGTCCACCAGGTGTTGTCTCAGGGTTACCAAACATTACGCCAACTTTTTCACGAAGCTGGTTGATAAAGATGGCAATGGTTTTGGATTTGCTGATTGCACCAGACAATTTACGCAACGCCTGAGACATCAGACGTGCTTGCAAACCAACGTGGGAATCCCCCATTTCGCCTTCGATCTCAGCTTTTGGTACCAAGGCAGCAACAGAGTCAACAACGATAATGTCAACAGCACCACTGCGCACAAGTGCTTCTGCAATTTCCAATGCTTGTTCGCCCGTATCCGGCTGGGACAAAAGCAATTCATCAATGTTAACACCCAGTTTACTAGCATACGTTGGATCAAGTGCATGCTCGGCATCGATAAATGCAGCTTGTCCACCGACTTTTTGCACTTCAGCAATCGCATGCAATGCTACAGTTGTTTTACCTGAAGATTCAGGTCCATATATTTCAACAATCCGGCCTTTAGGCAAGCCGCCTGTTCCAAGTGCTATATCCAGAGCCAAGGATCCGCTGGGTATGATTTCCACTTGCATGTGAGTTGACTCACCCAGTTTCATGATAGATCCTTTACCAAATTGCTTCTCTATTTGACGGAGCGCCATATCAAGCGCGGCACGACGGTCTGACAATATGCTCACACCCTTTACTGTTTATAAGATAATGATACCTTGTTTTAACACGTTTGCCAAGCTTTTTTTCGAACATACATTCGTTTTTTTTGTAAGGCCGAGGCGCCTCTTCCTGGGCAAAACTTGCAATGAAACAGAAAAAAGAACCGCAAACAAGGCTAAATGCCTAATTCTACGGTTCTTCCGTCTGCTATGATTATACTTGATTACCGCTTTAAAAGCAATTCAAGGTATACCTAGTCCATCGCGACGAGTTTGCGCCATAAGCGGTATAAAATAGCCTTGGTCGAACGGATGCGGACCGTCTCCCGATTACCATTGATACGCAATTCGTGAATCTCCGTCTCTTTTCCCCGCTCAGCAAGAGCGATAAAAACCAGACCTGGAGGCTTACGCTCAGAGTAACCTGGACCTGCTACTCCTGTAACGGCCAGACCAAAATCGGAATCCCCTATCATGCGTACCTGCTCAGCCAATACTTTAGCAACTTCAGGGCTTACAGCCCCGGGAGCATCTTCCCCCTCCAGATAGTCATGAGGAACATTCAGCAGCTTTTCCTTGATCTCGTTGGAATAACATACGATTCCGCCTTTGAGCATGGAAGCACTGCCTGGAATCGAAGTCAGACTCTGCATGACAAGCCCTCCTGTACAGCTCTCAGCGGCGCTCAGGGTCAGACCCATATCAGCCATCATGGTTACAATTGTGTACTCTATAGGCACATCCTCGTTCGCGTAGAGGTGTTCAGGCAACCGTTCCCGAATGAGTACCTCCATGGCATCCAGCTTTTGCTTGGCCTCATTCTCACTCGGCGCCTTCGTGGACACCCGTACCGTTACTTCTCCTTCACTTGCATAAGGTGCAATCGTAGGGTCGGTTTGGCTATCAATCAGGTCGAGCAGACGGTCTTCCAATGCCGACTCACCGATCCCGGCAAATTTCAGCATTTTCGAATAAATTGGCATCTCTTTCGTAAGAACATGCTGGAACAACCAAGGTTTGACCTCCTGCTCAAACATGGGGATCAGTTCTTTCGGTGGCCCAGGCATGACAATATAATGCTTCCCGTTATCTGAGATGGCATTACCCGCAGCAAGGCCGGTTTCATTAGCCAGCGGGGTCCCTCCTTCAACCACGATGGCTTGACGCCGGTTATTCTCCGTCATCTCCACATTGCGATCCCTGAAGAAGCTTTCGATTTTATCCATGGCCATCCGATCAATATGTAGGCTGCGTCCCAACACTGCTGCTATGGCATCCTTGGTTAGATCATCCTGCGTAGGTCCGATACCGCCTGAGAACAAAATGACGTCAGCACGCCCTTGGGCAATTCGAATAGCTTCACTTAGACGATTCAGATTGTCCCCTACTACAGTTTGAAAATAAACATCAATCCCGATAGCAGCCAATTCACGGGATAAATATCTGGCATTCGTATTTACGATCTGTCCGAGCAGCAACTCTGTTCCGACTGCGATAATTTCTGCCTTCATTCAGCATCCTCCTGTATACAATGTGAGTGATCAAAGGGCAATAGGATGTTTTCCTATTGCCCTTTGCGCAAGCTGTCCTTCATAAATTACCCGTTTTACCTTAAACTTTTACGCTTTTGATAAATTAAGCAAATTTTTGTTTTTGATGAAATAATCAATGCCGGACCAAATCGTAATGATCGCTGCCGCCCAAACGGCTATAACATCAACATGTACGCCCGTATAAGAGAACGGGAAGTTGTTAAGCAGAAGCAAAACGATGGCTACGATCTGTATTACGGTTTTCAGTTTGCCCCAGCTGCTGGCCGCCACAACCGATCCATCCAGCAGAGCAATTTGGCGAAGGCCGGTCACCGCAAACTCCCGGCTGATAATGACAACAGCGATCCATGAATCCAGCTTACCCATCTCAACAAGTGAAATGAGTACTGCAGTCACTAACAGCTTGTCAGCCAGCGGATCGAGCAGCTTGCCCAAATTGGTGACCATATTGTTTTTCCGTGCCAGGTATCCATCAATTCCATCCGTACTGGCTGCAATGATAAAGATAATAGCAGCGATCAGCTGATTATACGGAAGCGAAAAACTTCCAATCTGCATAGGCTCCGGATAAAATGGAAAGTCCACGAGCAGAAACACCATTAAAAAAGGGATTAAGCAAATTCGTGCAAGCGTAATCCGGTTGGGTAAATTCACAAGACGCCCTCCCTCTTATCCTCCAATACTTCAAACAATCATCTTAATCCCGTATCCATCATTCGGAAGGTGAACATGTAAAATGCACTGAGTACACCACGGATCTCATATGTAAAAACGCAAAAAATAAAGTCAACCGTTCAAACGCAAAATCGTTTAAAACGTTCCGGCGACCTCCAAAAGATGTACTGCTTTTCACAAAGTCAGCAAAACGATGATGACTGGGCTTTATGCTTGATTGCTAGCAATGCACACTTAGTATAATATACGCCAATTGCAGTGTCAAAACACGTTTTTCACAACAAAAATGGACGTAACAAACTTATTTGAAATTGGTATATTGCAAATCAAGAGGCAGATTGGCACCATTCAAAAGCTGCATAACCGCTTGCAAATCATTTTTACTCTTACCAGTTACCCGGAGCTGGTCCCCTTGAATCTGGCTCTTCACTTTCATTTTGGAATCACGAATCAGAATATTGATCTTTTTGGCGACATCCTGGTCAATCCCCTGTTTAAAACTCAGACGCTGGCGCACTGTCCCGGATGAAGCTGGCTCCACTTTGCCATAGTCAATGTTCTTGAGCGGCAGATTCCGCTTGGCCATTTTGGATTGAAGTACATCAATGACAGCCTTAAGTTTGGTCTCATCGTCGGATACGATTGTCAATGCATCCTTATCCAGCTTCAAGCTGCTTTTGCTGCCTTTAAAATCGTAACGTGTGCTGATTTCCTTTTCGGTCTGTGTAACGGCATTCGTTAATTCCTGCAAGTCCATTTTGGACACGATGTCGAACGAATTTTCTGAGCTCAATCTGGTCACCCTTTCAATTAATCATTTGTTCTGTGTAACATTATAGAGGATTCGCCCCGGAAAAGTCTAATTTTGAGGGGTAAACAAACGAAAAAGCATTTTCAGCCACCGCTTTTGCAGTAACCAAAAATGCTTTAACGCACAGCAATCTAATATCGGCTGCGGTTGGGCTGTCTGAACATGTCGAGCACACCCAGAACGACGTGCGCAAGTCCGAAGCCCAAAATTCCGTAACCCCAAGCGCTTGGAGTCAAATAATAACCCAGGAGGCTGACAATGATTCCTAAACCTGTGACGATCCAGCTGACTGTCATAGCCATCCACCTCGCTTTACCGAAAGTTAACTGCTAGTGAAGACAACCTTATTGTCCCCCGCAGTTAAAGCCCTTATTCGCCGCTTGTGGCAGAGCCTTCGGTTCCTGCATCGGAGCCTTCGACAGAGTTCGCATTCGTTCCGGACGACGCGCCTGTGCTTTCATCTCCCAATTGGAGACGAATCCGGTTCGTGGCCTTACCATCTGTTACGACTTGCCCACCAACTTCAATGGTCGTAGCCGCAGCATATCCAGACTTAATGTACAAGCCGGTACTATCCAGATCAAACGACATACTGTCTCCATCGGCTGTCATACCAAATTGCAGTTTTTCTCCGCTTGAATTCTCACCTTTGTACACTTCCAGCCAGCTCTGACCTGAAGCATTAATGGTAACCTTAACCGGTTTACCTGCACTTCCGTTTACTTTGAAATTTGTAATATTACCGGATTTACCATCTTCAGCAACCGTTACAGTCCCAGCATTATCTGCAGGCTCTTGGTCTTCGGTGTCATCCGGAGTTTGTTCGTCCGTCTGACCTTCGGTACCCTCACCAGTCACGTCAGTACCCCCACCATTGCCGCCTGCTTCTCCTTCTGGTTGACCGGTTTCTTGTCCTCCAGATTCGTTATCCGGTGGAGTAGACGCTTGACCGTTATCCGTCGTCTCATCCGGTTGATCATTCGGCGTTTGCTCACTATCTGTAATTTTGGTTTGATCCACGCCTTGTGTATCCGCGTCATCCCTGTTCATGACTACATACACGTACAGCAAGGCAACAATCAGAATCGGAAATGTCCACATTAACGCTACAGACATCCATCGATTGCTGCGCTCCACAGGTCGACTCGACCGTTTTTGAATCACGGGCTCCATGGTTGCTTCCGTTTCCTCTGCCGGTACATCTTTCTTGTGTCCCTCCAGCAGCTCATCAGGGTTTAGTCCCACCGTCTCCGCATAGGTTTTAATGAAAGCTCGCACGTAGAAGCTGCCAGGAAGCACTTTATAGTCCCCAGCCTCTATTGCTTCCAAGTACCTCTTGCGAATTTTAGTCATTTCCTGTACATCGTCGAGACTCATCCCTTTTTGCAGCCGGGCCTCTCTTAACTGCTGACCCAGTTCAGACATGCTATCTCCTCCTTATGTTTATCTTTTTCTCTTTGGTTGTTGCTATCTATTCCATGATTCCGTACGGAGCATTACAGTTCGTCGGTGTAACTGGCCGTAAACGTATCATAAATAATTTCCTCATTCGGATTGTTGCGAAGTTCAATAATGATATCAAAATCGTTATAGTCATATTCTGATTCCTGCACAAAAATATCAGGATGCTCAATGACCTTGGTACTCGGCATCGTCATAATGTCCTGCAGCAGATTATAATGCCGTTCACTGGAACGAATCGTACTTACAATACCATCAATGATGAAGACATTGTTTGGGTTCATTTCGTCCTCGGAGAGTTGGCTTCTTATCGTTTGACGAAGCAAAGTAGACGAAACAAACGTCCATCGTTTCATCGCACAGACGCTACCAGCGATAATGGATTCCGTTTTTCCGACACGAGGCATGCCCCGAAGGCCAATCACCTGATTGCCTTCCCTTTTAAATACTTCACCCAAAAAGTCCACGAGTAACCCAAGTTCGTCCCGTGTGAAACGAAAAGTTTTGCGATCGTCCGAGTCGCGGTCAATGTAACGGCCATGACGCACAGCCAAGATGTCGACCAATTTGGGTTGGCGCAGAGCGGAAACCGTAATGCTGTTCACCTTTGCAAGCATTTCACCCAGCAAACGAATCTTCTCATCGTCGTCGGATTCAAGCAGCATTCCTCTTGTTTTGCCTTCAACACCATTAATGGTCAATATATTTACTTCAAGCATCCCCAGCATGGAGGCAATGTCCCCCAACAAACCGGGTCTGTTCTTATGTATTTTATATTCCATATACCATTGTTTAGATTCCATTTAAACACCCCGTAATGCAATATTCCACATTGTTCGACAGCAACAGATCGTGCCCGAAGGACACCGAACTGAGACATCTTCTAAAAATGGGTCACGTTAATGATATATAAAAAGAAAATGAATTACAAGAACAGGTCTGTAATCATTAGAGAAAAGCCCCCTTGCGGGAGCTTTCCATCGGTGAATCTTATGCGTTTTGTTTGGCCAATTTGACCATCAGGCGCGCAATCGTACGACGCTCTTCAGCATCGCCGACATCCCATATTTCCTTCAATGCCCGGTTGGAATGGTTCGCTGGATCCACTTTCTCATCCAGAAAGTCACCAATCTCATACGCAAGTTTGTTGATGGTATCTTCACTCATCCCCATCTTCTCTGCTTGCTGTACGCGATCACCCAAGAACTTTTTCCATGTGTCAAAACTGCTGAGCACCGTTTTTTCTGTTGACATGATAAATCCTCCTTAGCTGTCGCATGAGATTTAAAATCAACAGTTGTAATATGTGCCTATCGAGCAATTAATATTCAGGATAAATCATCCAGCAGCCTAGCCCCACCAAACTGCCAGTCTTCAGGTAAGCCAGCCGCCATTCGGGCTAATGATCTGGCCGTTAATATATCCGGATTCCGGTAGTGCGAGAAAATAAACAAGAGAAGAAATTTCATCAGGCTGCGCAAGTCTCCCGGCTGGAATTTCCTCCTCCAGCATTTTCAGTTCATCCTGATCCAGATGATTCAGCATGGAGGTCTGAACGGCTCCGGGGGCAACTGCATTTACAGTAACACCGGAAGGTGCAAGCTCTTTCGCAAGAGCTTTTGTAAAGGCATTTACACCCCCTTTCGTGGTGGAGTACAGTACCTCACATGATGCACCTGATAAACCCCAGATGGAGGATACGTTAATAATTCGTCCGTATCGCTGTGAAATCATGTGAGGCATCATGATCTGAGTACACAGAAATGTGCCTTTCAAGTTAATGGCCATTACTTCATCCCATATTTCATCCGTTACGTCGGACAACAACCCATAATGCGATATGCCTGCGTTATTTACCAGAATGTCAGGCAATAATCCATGAGACTCCAATTTCTCACGCATACGCTCAATCTGTTCCCGGCTGCGGAGATCCGCTGACACCGTCATGACTTTGCCGCTGCCCTTTTCCATGCACCTTCTGGCTGCTTCATTGGCTGCCTCATGGGATTTCATATAGTGAATAACCACGTTCATACCGACCATTGCAAATCGTTCTGCAATAGCCGCTCCTATACCTCCGCTTGCTCCAGTAACCAGTACTGTCATGTCTCCAATCGGCTTCATTTGTCCTGTTCCCCTCTCCATATTACGGACTCACGACAAGCGATACAGCCAGCTGTTCCCAGCGAATATGCTCTTCCAGTCTGCGATTTACTTCTTCGAGTGTGATGGATTCATAGATCGGAATCATGTTGAAGAAATCACCGCCACGGAACTGCTCACGTGTAAATTCATGAGCAATATTCTCCGGTGAATTAAGCATGCGCAGATATCCCCCGATTTTCTTTTTGCGTGCGCGCTCAAAGTCCGAAGCTTCGAATCCCTTTTTTACAATGACATCAACTTCTTCCCGTATGCGGGCCAGCAATAGATCCGGGTCTTTCGTATCACCACCAACAACCGAGAATGCATACTGCGGCGAACTAATGTATTCGTGTCCGAAGCTATCCGAGATGAGATCCTCATCATACAGTTTTTGAAATAGGGCCGTGCTAGCGCCAAACAAAAGATCCAGCATTAACTTAGTCGTCATATCACGCCGGAGCAGGTCTTCCCCCGAGAATCCAACTTCCGTTTCCTTAAAGCCAAACAGACACTTGGGCAACGAAACCGCGAGTCGTGCTTCTCTCCTGGACTCCACAACCCCAGCAGGCTCCTGTTCAAATATCCGTTTGATTTCACCTTGAGGTTCGTAGTTTTTCTCTGCCTGGTTCGAACGAACCATATCCATGACTTCTTGAGGCTCTACTCCACCTACAACAAATAAAAGCATATTGCTTGGATGATAAAACGTATTGTAACACGTATACAGCGTCTCTTTGGTTATCGTGCCGATCGATTCCACCGTTCCCGCAATATCGATATGGACGGGGTGTTTCTGGTACATCGCTTCAATCAATCCAAAATAGACACGCCAGTCCGGATTATCGGCATACATATTAATTTCTTGTGCAATAATGCCTTTTTCCTTGTCCACATTCTGGTCCGTAAAATAAGGATTTTGCACAAAGTTGACTAATGTTTGTATATTTTCATTCACATGTTCTGTCGCAGAAAACAAATATACCGTCTGGTCGAAGCTCGTAAATGCATTGGCAGATGCCCCATTGGATGCAAAAGTTGCAAAAATATCACCTGTTGGCTCCTCAAACATTTTATGTTCCAGAAAATGAGCGATACCGTCGGGAACCTGAACTTCTTCCTGACCTTTCACCTGAAAATGATTGTCTACAGAGCCGTATTTGGTTGCAAACGTGGCAAACGTTTTTTGGAATCCGGGTTTAGGCAATACATAGACATGAAGCCCATTATCCATGACTTCGTAATACAGCGTTTCCTGCAAATGTTCGTAATGTATGCTCTCCACCAGTTATTCCCCCTTCTCATCCCGCAAGAAGTAGATCGTGTCCAGACGGAATTGCTCTGCCGCCTCACGAACGTTTTCTTTGCTGATTTGCTCAACCTGAGCGAGCAGCTCGTCAGCGGTCCGCTCCTTACCCGATAACTGACGATTGAAGTCGTACGCAATCATCTCAAAAGCGGAATCCTGCATTTCTTTGAGCAGATTGCGGATCATCGCTTTGGTCTGGGACATTTCCAGATCACTAATATTTCCGTTTTTCATTTCATCTAACTGCTGCTTGATGATCGTCACGGCTTTTTCATAGTTGGGGATTTCAATTCCGGATTGGATCGTTGCGATACCTTTATGTCCGTCATACCGGGAGGAAGCATAGTACGCCAGACTCTCCTTTTCACGAACATTAACGAACAATTTGGAATGCGGATATCCTCCAAGAATACCGTTGTACATTAATGCTGCAGCATACTGCGGGTCGCCATACGTAATGGATGTGCGAAGTCCCATATTCAGTTTACCTTGGTTAACATTTAGTCGTTCAACGACCGTCTCCACTTCTTTGTCACCGCGAACGGCCTGGTTGGTCTCATAGTTAGAAGAATGGGTACGATTTACATCGAAGTGTTTTTGAACTAGACTCTCCACTTCTTCGAGCGTTGTATCGCCTACAACATACAGATCCATGCTGGCCTGCTGCAGCCACGTCTGATAAGCGGTCGTTAGCACATCGGGTTCAATTCCCGGCAGATCCTGACGTTTCCCTAATGGATGCAAGCGGTACGGCTCATTTTTACACATTTCCTCGATACAGCGTTCTGCCGCATAACGCATTTTATCATTAACAACAGACTCCAGCTGTTTGCGGACGGTCTCACGTTCTGAATGCACATAGGTCTTTCTGAAATGCCCATCTTCCGTTGCCGGACGGGTAAGTACCTCCCCCAAAAATGCAAAGGAACGATCCAAAAGCTGTTCATCCCCACCTACAAAGGAATCATTAATTGTATCCATCCGGAACTGTACAATCTGATAGTCTCCACGCTTGTATACGTCAAAACCAAAACCAGCTCCATACAAATGCTCCAACTGTTCACGGAACTCCGTTGTTTCAGGATAAGACTGGGTACCACGACGGAGCACAAATGGCGTAAGCGCTACTTTGGTGACCGTTTCTTCCTGCAGCGGGACTCCTGCATATAACGAAATGGCAAAAGTCTTGAAACGTTTAGTGGGCAATACATGGATACGAAACTCCTTTTGACTGCCCCGTTCAAATCCTGATGTATTCAAATGTCAAAACCCCTTTACGGCGTCATTTGTTAGGCAATATTTCAGTAACTCTCAAGTGCAACAACCATTTTAACCCATGCAAAAGGCAAGAAGCAACCGAAGACGCGTCTTCTGGTTGCTTCCAACATCATCACATACAAAAGATATGCTGACCGATTGTTTTCACCTGAGGACGGGTCCAGATCCACTTGGAAGTAGCCGTCTTGGGATTGAAGTAATACAGGCAGCCACCGGATGGGTCCCAGCCATTCATTGCCTGCTCAACCGCTTTACGGGCCTGAGCATTGGGTTCCAGATAGATCTGCCCGTCAGCTACAGCGGTAAATGCACCAGGCTGGAAAATGACACCGGATGGTGTATTTGGAAATTCCGGTGATCTGACACGATTCAATATAACTGCAGCTACGGCTACCTGACCTTCGAAAGGTTCACCCCGGGATTCACCATATACTGCATTGGCCATAATCTTAATTTCATTTTCGGTAAGGCCCATGGAATTGGCGGAACCCATGTTGTCCTGCTCTTTGTTTGCATTGTCGGTTTTGTCCGTACCCTGGCCTGACGATTCCTTGTGCAGTGGAGGCTCGGTCGGGGACCATTGTTTAGTTGCATTGTACAATTTCAGTTTAGTTTTGGCACCAACCACGCCATCCGCTTTCATACCGAATTCAGATTGAAACCACTTTACGGATTTTAGCGTGCTGCTGCCAAAGTTACTATCGATTTTACCATTGTAAAAACCTAAGTACTTCAGTCTGCCTTGTAGCTCGTATACATCCTGCCCATAACTTCCATATTGCACGGTGTTGCTGCTGAAGGTGGGCATCGATTTCTCTTCCATCTGGGAAGGATTTGGTTTGGATTCTTGGGTTGCCGAATGGTCAGGGAGCAAATAACGAATTCCCAATGCAGACATCAGCAAGATCGCAGTGAAAAGCCATATGTTCATTTTTCGCATCGACTGTGCTCTACCTTTCTCTTGTGGGATTAACAGAATCGCTAACGTTATTATGACAAGCCTGCTTGCTTCCTATGCACCAAATCATCCGATCTTTGGACAACATGGCAAAACCTCAACGACCATCAACAACAAAAAAAGCCCCCAACTTATTGTCAGGGGCTTGCATAGATACAATTCTTAGTCGTACTTAAGAACTTATTTTGTTTTGTTGATATTGTTCCAGCGAAATTAGAACCTCCCTAGGCTTACTGCCCTCATACGGGCCAATAACGCCACGTGCCTCCATGGAGTCGATCAGACGTGCAGCGCGAGTATAACCCACACGCATGCGCCGCTGAAGCAAGGATACGGAAGCTTGCTTCGCTTCCAATATAATTTGTACAGCCTGCTCGTACAGTTCATCCAGTACTTCATCTGCCGCTTGAACGGAGTCATCGACTTCAGGAACAAGTGATTCATCGTACTGGGCTTCGCCTTGTCCACGCACATAATTAACAATATTCTCAACTTCTTCATCACTCATGAAGGCTCCCTGCACCCGTACAGGCTTGGAAGCGCCCATTGGCATAAACAGCATATCGCCGCGACCCAGCAGTTTCTCGGCTCCTCCCATATCTAAGATCGTCCGGGAGTCCACCTGTGATGACACACCGAATGCGATCCGGGAAGGGATATTGGCTTTGATGACACCTGTAATGACATCTACGGAAGGCCGCTGCGTGGCGATGATGAGATGGATTCCGGCTGCACGTGCCATTTGCGCAAGACGGGCAATGGCATCTTCCACATCCCCGGCTGCAACCATCATCAGATCCGCAAGCTCGTCCACTATAACAACGATATATGGCAACACGGCTGCCGGATTATCCTTCATCAGATTGTTGTAACCTTCGACGTTCCGTGTACCCGATTTGGAGAACAGCTCATACCTTTTCTCCATCTCGACCACTATCTTTTTGAGGGCCAGCGAGGCTCTCTTGGGATCCGTAACTACCGGAGCCATCAGATGAGGAATGCCATTGTATACATTAAGCTCAACCATTTTCGGATCGACCATCAGAAATTTAACTTCGTCCGGTTTCGCTTTGTACAGAATACTTGTGATAATCCCGTTAATACATACCGATTTACCAGAACCCGTAGCACCTGCAACAAGCAAATGGGGCATACGGGCAAGGTTGCCAATGATGGTCTGACCAGAAATATCCCGTCCAAATGCAATCGTCACTTTGGATTCTGCATCCTGAAACGTAGATGTTTCCATAACCTCACGCATCGTTACAACGGAAACTTCACCGTTAGGCACTTCGATACCGATTGCTGATTTACCCGGAATCGGTGCTTCCATCCGAATATCCTTGGCCGCTAATGCCAGTGCAATATCATCCGTCAAACTTACAATTCGGCTAACTTTTACACCTATATCCGGCTGAATCTCATAACGCGTAACAGCTGGTCCTCTAACCACTTCAAGGACTTTCGCCCGCACACCGAAGCTTTCCAGTGTGGCTTCAAGCTTCCGGGCCGTTTGCATATAATCTTTTTGATCTCCGCCCTTACCGCCGTTATTAGGCTTCGCAAGCAAACGGAACGAAGGCAGTTTATAAGGCTTCGGAGGTGGTGGAGGCGGTTTAACAGGCTCCATTTCCTGCCCCTCAACACTTTCGCCGTTCATCACCGAAGATGAATCATTTACCCCACCAGATTGTCCTTCCGGGCTGTTCTCCATTTCACTCAGGTCATCAGCACCCGCCTCGTTTACAGGCCAATCCGCTCCATCTACCAGTTCATCACTAATTTTGATCGGAATGTCGTCATCCTGGCTTGAATCTGAAATGTCATCAGGAAACGGGTACGCATCGTCCAAATCGTCATCCTTCACATGATCCTCGGATCTGACGTGTTCGAAGAAATCACGAATAATCGGAGCTGAACTGGTTTTCGGTGCAGCAGTCCTTTCAGTAGAGGCTGGAACATCTGAGACAAATGATGGCTCCTCAGTCCATGATTCTGCGAAATGATCCGGCTCAGCGCGGTATAACACTTGCTCTGCCGGTGGCTGCTCTTGCTCCATCTCTCGGTCTGATTTGGTTGTCTCCCGATCCGCACCCCACTTACCAAACAATTGAAAGAAAATGGGTGCTTTCCGCTTGGGAAGATGCATCTCTTCCAAGTCATCCTCTTCATCGTCTTCGATATCCGCCGGAATAGGAACCACTTTACGTGCTGCTCCACCTTTTTTCCCCGAGGTTGTTACAGCAGATCGTGCGGATGGTCTGGACTCCAGCTTTTTGTAGATCGAACTGCCGGCATCCCATACCTTGGTTCTGAATATACGCACCAGATCGACATAGGACAGATTCGTAATCAGCATAAAACTGATAATAAACATCACGATCATGATCAAACGCGCGCCTAGACTGCCGAACAACCACAGGAACAGAGCAAACTGAGCAGCCCCAATGTAGCCGCCACTTATGTCCTTATTCAACATGGAATCACGTTCACCTGGGGCAGGTTGAAGCAGTTCGGTTTGCATATCATTATGTACTTGTGTAATAACCGCTCCAGGCTCGAGCGCACCCACAGGGATGAGCTTCTGATGCATTGCAGATACGGTACTCATCAACGTTAACGCAAACACCAGAAGAACAAGCCCCGTCTTGCGAGTAGTCCAACCGCTTGGCCACTTTCGATGAATCATAACCATCAATCCGTAGTAGATCCCAACCAGCGGAATGGCAAAATAGAACTTCCCTAGCATTAATCCGAACATTTTGGATAGTGAACGTCCTACGGTTGCTTCTCCGGATAGAGCGATAACCGCGAGAGTAATGAGCACAATACCATAGATTTCATATTTTAAAACGCCGCTGAACGCAGCGCCTTTTTTCTTCTTCTTTTTTCTTCTGGCCAAAATCAGGTCACCCCCAGAAGAATATTATACCATACAAATATAATCCGTACATATGTTCTTTTCTTGCCCTATTTGTCTTTTTTCGTCATGTTATGTTGGTCCCGGGTTACCGGAAAGAGGAACTTTGGAGCCAGGCATATTGGCAGGATCAAGGTACGCTTCCAGCGGGCAGTCAAGCAAACGCACGATAACTGCTTCGCTCTCACTAACCGGTCTGATCTGCATCAATAAACCGTTAATCTTGACTTCACGCGTATCCTCCCCTTCATTCCACATCCCCGACCAGAGATGTTCCGGCGGCATTACAGTATACATGGTCATTGCGTAAGCCCTCCTGCCTGCAGGGTCTGTCTCTTGTCTCCGATAAGTTTGTTCAGCTGGGCAATGGCTTGTCCAATGCCGCCAACCGCATCCATTAATCCGTATTTGACTGCATCAGCACTCCCTACAGCTGTACCGATATCCCGGTTCAATTCCCCTGTCTTAAACATGAGTTCTTTGAACATGTCCTCCGAAATATTCGAGTGCGTGGTGACAAAGCGAACAACCCGTTCCTGCATTTTCTCCATATACTCGAATGTTTGAGGTACCCCAATGACCAGTCCATTCATTCGGATGGGATGAATCGTCATTGTTGCACTTCCGGCAATCAATGAATAGGTGGAAGCTACTGCAATTGGAACCCCAATGCTGTGTCCTCCCCCAATAACAACGGTAACGGTAGGCTTGCTCAGAGAAGCTATCATCTCGGCAATGGCCAACCCTGCCTCTACGTCTCCTCCCACAGTGTTCAGAATGATCAGGATGCCTTCAATCCGGGAATTCTGTTCAGCAGCAACCAATTGCGGGATAATATGCTCATACTTCGTTGTTTTATTTTGCGGAGGCAGAATCAAGTGACCTTCAACCTGTCCAATAATCGTCATACAGAAAATATTGGACTCTCCTGCAGGTGACTGAGTCTGTCCGAACTGCTGGATGGCCTCAGTAACGGGAGCCAATCCTTTGTCATCTTGGGCAGGTATGCCAGGTGTCTCTGTCTCGGGTTGATTCGACTTGGATGTCTGTTTGCCATTTATATACTCACTCATTAGATTAATCCCCTTCCCCATAACCATTTTAATGTATTCCTTAGTATGGGGAATTTTCCAGCCTACTTATACCCAATGATCTGCCAAAAATCCCTCACACCCTCCATGAATCCAATCCAAAAAAAACAAAAAAAGCCCCTGATCTACGAGGAACCGTCCAATATTACTCGTAGATCAGGGGCGACTGTGTGCCTGAATATATAATTTTAATGTATTTTAAACTTCCATGATAATTGGCAAAATCATCGGTCTGCGACGAGTTTGCTCATACAGGAAGCGTCCCAGTGCGTCTTTTACATTCGTTTTGAGTGAAGCCCACTCGTTTACGTTCTCACTCATCAACTTTTGCAGAGTGCTGCTGACAATACGGTTGGCTTCATCAAGCAATCCTTCGGATTCCCGTACGTATACAAATCCACGGGAGATAATATCCGGACCAGATACAATTTTACCATCCTGTTTGCTCAGGGTAACTACAACGACAAGAATACCATCTTGGGATAACAGTTTGCGATCGCGCAATACGATATTACCTACATCGCCTACACCCAATCCGTCGATCAGTACATTGCCTGCAGTAACTTTACCAGCCTTGCGTGCTGCTCCGCCCTGAATCTCAACCACTTCACCGATATCCGTGATGAATATGTTATCAGGGTCGATACCTACAGATTCAGCAAGAACGGCATGGCGGCGCTGCATACGGAACTCCCCGTGAATTGGCAGGAAGAATTTAGGTTTCATCAGGTTAAGCATCAGCTTGAGCTCTTCCTGGCTACCGTGTCCGGATACGTGTACACCGCTGTTCGCACCACTGTAATGCACATTAGCTCCGAGACGGAACAGTTCATCAATGGTACGGCCCACATACTTCTCGTTACCTGGTACCGGTGTTGCTGCGATAATAACGGTGTCTCCAGGAAGAATGTCTACTTTACGATGAGTAGAACGAGCCATCCGAGTCAATGCAGACATTGGCTCGCCTTGACTACCTGTGCAGAGAATAACAACACGGTCAGCAGCCATTTTACCTACTTCTTCAGGTTCAATGATCATGCCGTCCGGAATATCCAGATAGCCCAGATCCGAAGCAATACCTACAACATTCACCATACTGCGTCCAATGACAGCCACTTTGCGGCCAGTTACTTCTGCTGCATTAATGACCTGTTGAATCCGGTGTACGTTGGAAGCAAAGGTAGCCACAACAACGCGCTGGCTCGCTTTACGGAAGATATCTTCTAGAACGATACCCACATTTTTCTCGGAAGGCGTAAAGCCTGGTTTCTCGGCATTGGTACTGTCAGACAAAAGCGCAAGTACGCCATTCGTACCGATCTGTGCCATACGTTGAAGATCCGCATATTGACCATTTACTGGTGTGTGGTCGAATTTGAAGTCACCTGTGTGAACTACAGCACCTTCTGGTGTTTCAACACATACACCAACGGAATCCGGAATACTATGGTTAGTAGCAAAGAATGTTGCTTTCAATACTGATCCAAGTTGGATCTCGGAATCAGCATCAATCAGAATGCGTTTGGTTTCACCCAGCAAATTGGCTTCTTTCAGCTTGTTTTCCACCAGTCCGAGTGTAAGCTTCGTTCCGTATACAGGAACGTTAAGGTGTTTCAGAACATACGGCAATCCACCGATATGATCTTCGTGACCGTGAGTCAAAATGATACCTCTTACTTTGTCACGATTCTCAGTCAGGTACGAAATGTCAGGAATGACAATGTCGATTCCAAGCATATCTTCTTCAGGGAATTTAAGGCCAGCATCTACGACTACAATGTCGTTAGCGTATTGGATAACATACATATTTTTACCAATCTCGCCTACGCCGCCCAGTGCAAAAATCATCAGTTTATCGTTATTATTTTTCTTAGACAAATGAATCTGAACCTCCTATGGTAGTTGGACGTCGTACCTTATTATTTTATTTATTGTAAGTTAAAAAAGTAATCTCCACATGACAAACCAATAGATAGGCATGTATGCAAAAGAACACCTTTATTCACGATATTTGGAAGAAGTTCTTCGAAGCAATTCCCCTTCACCAACAAGTTGGATTTGAAATCATTCCTTCTTAGCCGTTCCTTCCCTTTTCACCGCAAAGCCACATCTCGAAACGATGTCGCTTTCAATTTCAAAAAAATACCGCACCCAGTCACTTGACATCATTATACATGATTAAAAACAAAAAAAACAAGTCACTCTGTCGTTGAGCACTAGGTTTCCCTTTATCAGCAAGGTTGAAACAACCCAAAAAAGCGAAAAAGAACCGCTTCTTCTTTCGCAGAAGAGCGGTTCCTGTCTGATTAAAATAGGTTACCAAGATTAATAATTTCAAGTCTTGTGACTGCTATTCATTAAACAAGGCACGGATAAAGCCCTGCTCGTCTTCGGTTGGGGCAATGAGCGGCAGACGTACAGAACCCACATTCATCCCACGTAACGTCAGTGCATATTTCACTGCAACCGGGTTCGGCAAAGGCTGAGGACACTCAAACAAACCTTTGAACACCGGGAAAAGCTTCTGATGCAATTTCGTTGCATTTTGAGTGTCTCCGCCGACAAAGGAATCAATCATCTGCTTCATCTCTGAACCAACCACATGGCTCGCGACGCTAACAATGCCGTAAGCCCCCACTGTGATTGCTGGTAAGCCTGACGCATCGTCTCCCGTATATACTTTAAAGTGATCGGGTGCACCTGCAGCGACGAGTGTCACATGCTCCAACGAAGCACATTCTTTCGTAGCCACGATATTCGGTATCTGAGCCAGTCGAAGCGTTGTAGCAGCAGACAAACAGGCTGAGGTACGCCCTGGGACGTTATATAGCATCACGGGCAGTTTGGTTGAGCTCGCGATGGCTTCGAAATGTTGGAACATGCCTTCCTGGCTTGGTTTGTTGTAATAAGGAACGACCAAAAGGACCCCATCCACGCCGACACGTTCAGCTTCTTGAGTCAGATGGATCGAATGGGCAGTATTGTTAGACCCTGTTCCGGCAATGATTTTGCATCTTCCTGCAGCATGCTTAACTGCAAACTCAAAAAGCTGCACCTTCTCACTGTCGCTAAGTGTAGGAGATTCACCGGTTGTACCGGACACCACAAGTGCTTCAGATTTTTGATCTGCAATTAAATAGTCTATTAGCCTTGCAGTTTCCTCCCAATGAATCTCCCCCTGTTCGTTGAACGGAGTGACCATTGCTGTAATCAATCTTCCAAAGTCCAATTCGATTTCCTCCTTCAAAACAGGTCTGGCTCCGATCGCTTCTAAATTACAGATGAAGTTCGAATGAGGTATGAAGCGCCCTCAGGGCCTGAACCATATCTTCTTTTTTTACAAGTACCCAGATGGTTGTGTTCGAATCTGCCGATTGCAAAATCTGAATGTCAGCCAGTGTTAACGATTCAACGATTCTTGCCATGATGCCAGGCACACCGTTAATTCCACCGCCGATCACCGAAACTTTGGCACAGCCGGACAGACTTTGAGGTTTAAGACCAATCTCTTGCAATACTTGAATTGCTTTTTCAGAGTCACTGTCAAATACCGTATAGACGACTCCTGAAGGGGTAACATTAATAAAATCAACACTAATCGAATTTTCAGCCATGGTTTTGAAGACTTTCAGCTGCAGCCGGTCTGCGCCTCCAGGTACATCTACTGTGATTTGGGTCACATTGCTAACGTAAGCAATACCCGTCACATAACGATCTACTATGCCTGTCTGCACATCCTGGAAGCCTTCCGGATGGGTAACAAGGGTTCCTTCGCTGTCTGCAAAAGTGGAACGCACGCGCACAGGAATCTGGGATTGCATTGCAATTTCAACTGCTCGGGGGTGAATAACCTTGGCCCCGTGATGCGCCATATTACAGATCTCCGCATAACTCACCACAGTTAACGGACGTGCATCCTCTACAATTCGCGGATCGGCAGTCAAAATGCCGTTTACATCCGTGTAGATATCCACCATCTCCGCATGAAGAGCAGCCCCCAATGCCGTTGCTGATGTATCACTACCCCCACGACCTAAAGTGGTAAAGTCCCCGCTCTCTGTCTGCCCTTGGAAACCCGTAACAATAACAACACGATTCTTTTGAAGCTCCTCCAGCACACGAACAGGACGGACATCCAAAATCCGGGCATTCCCGAAATTGTCGTCCGTCACAAAGCCTGCCTGCGCACCAGTCAGTACAGTGGTGGGGATGTTTTCATGTTCCAGAAGACTGCTGAGCGTTGTAGCTGATATGATTTCACCGCAGCACAGTAATAAATCCTTTTCACGTGCAGACAGCGAATTACCATTTTGTGCTGCCCAGTCGAGCAGTGTATCTGTAGCATAGGGTTCACCCCGGCGGCCCATAGCGGACACAACAATGACAAGACTAAGTCCTGCCTCAAGTTCACGTTTAATATGACGGAGCACGTGCTCTCTCGCCTGAACTGTAGAGAGCGACGTGCCTCCAAATTTCTGTACCATGATACGCATCTTAATTCCTCCATTTGTGTACGCAAGAAGACTGGACACGGTCAAATCAACAAATGGATCAACCCAGGGAGCGTTCCGATGCAATAAATTCAGCAATGATTACGACATTATATGCCGTTTTTCCTCTGTAGATTGCTCAAAGCAATTCACAAACTGAAGCTCGGTTGTACACCGATCACGACATGCATATCTTCATGAACGCATCCCGCTTGCGATCATTTCACTGCAAGCAGGAATGCCCTTCAACGACAGGAACGCGTACACAGAAAGCTGTTAAACTTCCGACATATCGTCCCCCATGATTTTCTTTGTCTACCCTAACCAAGTTCAATTCTTCATGCGTATAACCGTTATCCTGGAACTTCTCCACTGTGAAATCAAACCCGTAAACATTAGTTAAACTTGGTTAATAAACGATTAAGCCTGTGCAGAACGTTCCACAATCATCGGCTGTAACTGTTTACCTTCCAGTGCACTCCAGCATGCTTCCGGAATAAGTTCCATTTTTGCTACTAACGAGTTTGGTTTCTTCACCGGATCATCCTGCCCAAACGGTACAAAGTACATATATTTTGCCACAAGCAGTTTGGCGATGTTCGCGGCATTCAGTCCCAGACCATCATTTGTGGAGATGGCAAGCACGACCGGACGCTGATTCCTCATCTGGGCTTTGGCTGCCATCAGCACAGGGCTATCGGTCATCGCATTAGCCAGCTTACTGGTGGTGTTCCCTGTGCAGGGAGCAATCACGAGCACATCAAGCAATTTGGATGGCCCGAGCGGTTCCGCCTCAACAATTGTAGAAATGATATCATTACCTGTTATATCTTTCAACTGTTTTTGCCAGTTCTGAGCCGTACCAAAGCGTGTATCCGTTGTTAATACCGAATTGGAAATAATTGGAACGACATTTGCACCCTCAGCCACAAACCGGCTAATTACCGGCATAACCTCTTCAAACGTACAATGAGAACCCGTAATCGCATAACCTACCGTTTTACCCTTCCAGTTCATAGTTCAACCTCCCGTGCGTTTTGTTCTTCCAAAAGCAAACGGATCAACACGTCGGCAATAATGCCGCCAGCCGTTTTGGGAGCAACAATGCCGGGGAGGCCTGGCGCTAGAAGCGCTTTGATGCCGCGTTTTTCAGCATATCTGAAATCGCAGCCGCCAGGAGCGGATGCGAGGTCAATAATGACTGCTTTTTGCGGCATTCTGGACAGGATTTGTGCTGTGATTATCATAGTCGGTATCGTATTAAAAAGCAAGTCAACTGCCCCGGTTTGAGCGGCCAAATCCGTTGTCATGAAAGGCTTCCAGCCCATGATGTTAGCCCGGGCCGCATCTTCTTCCCGCCTGATTCCCACCCGTACATTTGCCCCTAGACCCTGGAGCGTTTTCGCCATTGTGAATCCCGTTCGGCCGAGCCCAAGCACAATACATTCCGACCCGTGGATCGTGAAGTCCGTCTCCCGAATCGCCATAGCGACCGCTCCCTCAGCTGTCGGTATCGAGTTGTAGAGCGCAATATCATCACGATCCAATACCTCAATAAGCCGCAATCCGTTATCCACGCACAACTCACGCAAAAATGGCTTTGCCATTCCTGTGAAAACAATACAATGCTCTGGCAATGCCGCTATCTGTTCTTTTTTAAGGAAAATCGGCAAGTCACTGAATGAGGTGCTCACTTTCCCCTGATCATCACATCCAACCACGGGCAGCACCAGCACATCCGCTGATGCCAACACCTCATCCTCCAGCTCATGATGTTCGATCCCCGGAATAGAACGCTCCAGCTTGTCGAAACCGACCACACTCACTGTGGCATCCAGCTCTGCGCATTTTTGAATGACTTCAAGCTGCCGCGCATCTCCGCCCAGGACTACTATCCGGACTCCGGTCAGCATCGGGACGTCACTCCTTTCACCACATGTATGCCTTATCGTATGCAGGGGCCCACAGGGGGGTGAAAACATTTCCTATCTCTTCTTCAAACAAAAAAGGCCTTCCCATATGGGAAGGCCCTTCGTCATTCGTAGCCGTTTATTATTTTCCGGTATGACCGAATCCGCCTTCGCCGCGAACCGTTTCCGAAAGCTCGCTCACTTCGGTTAGTTCAACAGCAGGCACAGTCTGAAACACGATCTGAGCAATGCGTTCACCCCGTACAATAGTGAATGGCTCCTGGCCTAGATTAATCAAAAGCACTTTAACCTCACCCCGGTAATCCGCATCGATGGTACCCGGTGTGTTTAAACAGGTAATGCCATGTTTGAACGCCAGGCCACTGCGTGGGCGAATCTGTGCTTCAAGGCCCGCAGGCATAGCCATAGCCAGACCTGTCGGAATCAGCGTGCGCTGTCCCGGCTGCAGTACAACGTCCTCCTGAAGCGCAGCAACTACATCAAAGCCTGATGCAAGCTCCGACATTTTTTGAGGCAGTTTAATATCTTCATTGCCCGGTAACTTTTGAATTTGAACGTAATGCAACAAAATCATCCCTTCTTAATCCAGCAATGGTGCGATCAGAGGCACCGACCATAGCAAGCGCAAACGGCTCCGCGAACATCAGGTCAAGTACAGCATCGATATCTTCCATCGTTACTTGTTCAATTTTGGCTATCATCTCATCCAGCGTATGGTGTCTGCCCAGCATCAGTTCGTTTTTACCCAAACGATTCATCCGGCTTCCCGTGCTTTCCAAACTGAGAATCAGGCTTCCCTTCAGCTGTTCCTTTCCTTTGCGCAGCTCATCTTCCGTCAGACCGTTAACGGCAAGATCCTGCAGAACCTCTTTGGTCAGATCCAACACTTCTTTCGTTTGTTTCGGTGCAGTACCTGCATATATCGTAAACAGCCCGCTGTCCGCATGAGAACTGTGATAGGAATATACGGAATATGCCAGTCCGCGTTTTTCACGAATTTCCTGGAACAGTCTGGAGCTCATGCCGCCACCAATAGCATTGTTTAATACTACCATGGCAAACTGCAGTGGGTCTCCAATTTTGCAGCCCGGGAACGAAATACAAATGTGGTTCTGTTCCGTTTTCTTCTTGTGAAAGAGCTGCCCGCTCTGGAATTTGGGAACGGTAATCTGTTCGGCCGCACCATGAACGTCAAATGATCCAAAGTGTTTTTCCATCAACTCAATGACACTGTCATCAATATTACCTGCAATACTAATCACGGTGTTCTCAATGGTGTAGTGCTCTTTCATATAAGCACGCAGATCGTTCGAACCCATCGCTTTGAGTCGTTCCTCCGTACCCAAAATCGGGTAAGCCAGTGGATGCTCTCCATAAGCAGCCGTAGCCATCAGATCATGCACCATATCATCCGGTGTATCCTCGTACATTGAAATCTCTTCCAGGATGACGTTTTTCTCTTTGATGAGCTCGCCATCATCCATTTTGGAGCGGAAAAACATGTCAGACAATACATCTACAGCGATAGGCAGATGCTCATCCAGTACTTTAGCATAATAACACGTGTATTCTTTTGAAGTGAACGCGTTTACGTTACCGCCGATAGCATCAAACTGTTCCGCAATTGCCTTGGCATCGTAACGATCCGTTCCCTTGAACAACATGTGCTCAATAAAATGTGATACTCCATTGTTAACAGGCTGCTCGTTGCGCGATCCTGTCTTGACCCATATACCAAAAGACACGGAACGACAGGTCGGAATCTGTTCCATGACTACCCTGAGGCCATTGCCCAGCTGAATTTTTTTCACGGTTGGCCCTCCTACATCTCTATAATTGCCCTGATCTCCAAAAAACGAAATCGACATTTGGTTCCAACTGTTTGATATTAACAAAAAAACGCCGCTCACTCAACCGCTGGAGCTTTTATGCGTTCCGAAGATAACGTCTCACTTACTGTACCAAGAACGAGGCCTTTGGCACGAATCGACTCAATCATGCCTTTCAGTGCTCCTGACGAGGATGCCGTGGGATGCATCAAAATTAACGTACCCGCTTCCACTTTTGCCCCAATTTTATTTACAATGGAAGCTGAACTTGGCTTTCTCCAATCGACGGTGTCCAGTGTCCACAGGACGGTTTGCAACCCCATGCTTGAGGCAATGTCCACCGTTTTTTGATTAAAGTCACCTGACGGGGGAGCAAACCAGCGGTTTTCCACCCCTAGCGTCTCCTTGAGCAGATCCTCTGTCATGCTTATCTCAAGTCTGGCCCGTTCTGCGCTCAATCGACTCATGTTCGGATGAGAATACGCATGGTTGGACATTTCATGACCTCGTTTCTGAATCTCTTTGGCGAGCTCCGCATTTTTCTTTAACCAGCTTCCATCCAGAAAAAAGGTCGCCTTCACCTTCTCGGTATCGAGCGTGTCAAGCATCGGGATGATATACTCATTCCCCCAAGCCACATTAATCATAAACGAAACCATCGGCTTTGCCGGATTCCCCCGATATACCGGATGAGCCCCAAGATCCTTGAGCTGGATTTCCGGTTCAACCTGACGATAAACATATGCAATTTTGGTATTGAGATTGCCACCAAGTGCCTTGCGATACGTGGCTTCCACATCAATCTCCCAGCCGTTATATCCCGGTATCGCCTTCCATACCCTGTCCACTTTGGCGTTGACCGGAGCTACTTTTGTTTCGGCCGCTTTATCCCGGATCGCCGACAACAGGGCATCCTCTCCAGTCGCCTCTTGAAACATATCAAATGCATTTTGTGTCCCCGGGCCATCCCGAATCTCCGTAATGTATGTACGTACACTGCCTACTTGTCCGACCAGTATGACAGCCGCCACACCCGCCAGAACTGCAACCAGCTTTTTAGATTGGTTTTTCACAGTTCCATCCTCCCGCCGTCTTTGTCCCCATCATATGAGGACAAGGGCAAGAATATGAACAAATTCAGGCAGTCTTTCGAAACCCATTACCGTTTCCGATTTTAGGCGTTAAAAAAAGAGCCAGAAATACACATTCTGTCTCTTCATTCAATGGATCTGTAAAAAGTAAGCAGAGCTTAGGACTGTGCCGGAGCTTCAGCCGTCAATACTGCTTTGCGGGACAAGTTGATGCGACCTTGTTGGTCAATTTCCGTTACTTTAACGGTAATGGAATCACCTACGGCTACAACATCTTCTACTTTGGCAACACGCTCTGTTGACAGTTGTGAGATGTGAACCAGACCCTCTTTGTTCGGCAGAACTTCGACAAATGCACCGAATTTCTCAACACGTTTTACTTTGCCGACATAAATCTCGCCGACCAGCACTTCGCGTACGATTCCTTCGATAATCGATTTTGCCTTATCGTTCATGTCCTGGTTGGAAGAAGCGATAAATACGCGTCCGTCTTGTTCAATATCAATTTTAACACCAGTTTCCTCGATGATTTTATTGATAATTTTACCACCAGCACCGATAACATCACGGATTTTATCCGGATTAATATGCATAGTCGTAATTTTTGGTGCATATTGAGACAACTGCTCACGCGGTGTTTTCATTACTTCGGTCATTTTGCCCAGGATATGCATACGGCCTTCTTTGGCTTGAGCCAAAGCTTCGGACAAGATTTGACGGTCAATACCATCAATTTTAATATCCATCTGGATCGCTGTCACACCTTCAGGTGTTCCTGCCACTTTGAAGTCCATGTCACCCAGGTGATCTTCCATACCTTGAATATCACTAAGAATGGATACATGCTCTCCATCTTTGATCAGACCCATAGCCACCCCTGCAACCGGAGCTTTAATTGGTACACCAGCATCCATCATGGCAAGCGTACTTGCGCAGATACTTGCTTGTGAAGTTGATCCGTTTGATTCCAATACTTCTGATACCAGACGAATGGTGTACGGGAAGTCCGTCTCCGAAGGAATAACTTTAGCAAGAGCACGTTCACCCAATGCACCATGTCCAATTTCACGACGTCCCGGAGCACGCAATGGACGAGCTTCACCCACGCTGAATGGCGGGAAGTTGTAATGATGCATGAAGCGTTTGGTTTCTTCCAAGCTGATTCCGTCCAGAATCTGAACATCACCCAATGCACCCAACGTACAAATGCTAAGCGCTTGTGTTTGACCACGTGTGAACAAACCGGAACCATGTGTACGCGGCAGCAATGATGTATCACACTCAATTGGACGAATCTCCGCAAGTCCGCGTCCGTCCGGACGAACCTTATCATGTGTGATCAAGCGACGCACTTCTTCTTTGACAATGTCGTGCAGCACTTCTTTCACGTCTTTGAGCAGTTCAGGAGTTTCGATGTATTGCTCTTCAAAATGAGCAACAGTTTCGTCATTCACTGCATCAATCGCATCTTGACGAGCATGCTTCTCAGCGATTTTAACCGCTTCTACCAAGCGAGCACTCGCATATTCACGTACAGCACTGTTCACTTCAGCATTTACTGCGTGCAGTTTTACAGCCATTTTTTCTTTGCCGGCCACTTGAACTAGCTCTTCAATGACAGCCACAATGTTCTTGATTTCATCATGTCCGAACATGATGGCTTCAAGCATGACTTCTTCCGGAACTTCGTTTGCTTCTGCCTCTACCATCATGATGGCATCTTTGGTTCCTGCAACAACGAGTTCAATTTCACTGACTTCAAGCTGTGCAATGGTTGGGTTAATAATGAATTCGCCATCAATACGTCCAACTTTTACACCACCGATTGGTCCGTTGAATGGTACGTCCGAAATGCTCAATGCAGCCGATGTACCGATCATGGCAGCAATCTGTGGTTCACAGTCCTGATCAACACTCATAACGATGTTAAGAACTTGTACATCATTACGGAAACCTTCAGGGAACAACGGACGAATTGGACGGTCTGTCAGACGACTAGCCAGAATAGCTTTCTCACTTGGTCTTCCTTCCCGTTTAATGAATCCGCCTGGAATTTTACCTACAGCATACAATCTTTCCTCATAGTTCACCGTGAGTGGGAAAAAGTCCAGATCTTTCGGTTCGCTTGATGCTGTAACGGTACACAAAACAACCGTATCTCCGTATGTTACTTTAACAGCAGCATTTGCCTGTTTAGCCAAACGTCCTGTTTCAAGCACAAGCGTTCTTCCACCAAGCTGCATTTCAACACGCTTTTCCATGAAATCCCTCCTTCTAATCGTTCCTAACACATTGGATTCTGCATTTTCTCAGTATTTCCTGCTTGTCCTGCATTCATTAACTTGCAAAACAAAAGCTCCTTGCGGAGCTGTCATCTACAAATATATGGCAACATGTTCATCTACAAAACAACCCGGCTGTAAACTCCGCTTGTCCCTCAATACAGAGGAACGACGGAAAACAGCCAGGTTGGTTTTGAAAACATGTACGATAATTAACGACGCAATCCGAGTTTCTCGATCAGTGCGCTGTAACGTTTAACATCTTTGTTTTTCACGTAAGCCAAAAGCTTACGACGTTGACCTACCATTTTCAAAAGTCCACGACGTGAGTGGTGGTCTTTCTTATGCGTACGCAAGTGGTCTGTCAAACTTCTGATGTTTTCCGTAAGGATAGCAACTTGCACCTCAGGTGATCCAGTATCGGACTCATGAGTTTTGTGCTCGTCGATCAGTTGTTGTTTACGTTCTTGAGTCAATGCCATCCTATTCACCTCCTTCATTATAATCGCCATTAGCCTCGTTACCGCCGGTGAGAGCGTGCAACCAAGCCAAGGTTGTCTGTTGTCTCAAACGACAACGTAGTACATTATATCATAGTTGCCTAACCAAAGTAAATGTAAACATACATTTTACTCAGAATTTCAACCTAAGAGTCTTGCCGCAGTCAAAGCATCTTCCCGAATCTGGCTGATCAGAGCGTCGATGGAGTCAAACTTGCGTTCTTCCCGAATATAGTGAACCAGTTCTACCTTCAGTTCCTCATCATAGAGATGCCCTTCAAAATCAAGCACATGTACTTCAAATGTAGGCTTCATCCCGCTATCGTGGAACGTAGGCTTCACACCGAGGTTCATTACCCCTCGCAACGACTGTTCACCATGATATACGCGTACAGCATACACACCTTTTGCTGGTGCCACATAATGATCTGTCAACTCGAGATTGGCAGTAGGGAAACCAATGGTCCGGCCGCGTTTCTCTCCGTGGATAACGGTTCCTCTGATACTGTAAGGACGTCCAAGCCACTGACTTGCCTCATCCATTTCTCCACGTTTAAGCAAACCACGAATTAATGAACTGCTGACCTTCTCCCCATTAAGCAGGAAAGGAGGCACAGTTTCCACAGCCATCTCACTGCCGCCGAGCGAGCGAAGCATCTGTTCATCGCCGGCTCCCTTGTGACCAAAGCGGAAGTCAAAGCCAACGACCGCCGTTCGTGTCTGAAGCGGAATCAACAGATCATGTACAAACTGCTCCGGTGTCAGATGTGAAAATTCTTCATTAAACTCCACAACATATAACACGTCAACGCCCATCTCTGCCAAGATATCTTCCTTATCTCTCAGGGGCGTCAAATAACCTTCATAATCGCCTTTGCGCATGACTTCCTTCGGATGCGGATGGAAGGTCATTACCGCTGACTGCATGCCCTTTTCACGAGCAATACGGACAGCTGACAGAATGACGCTTGCATGTCCGAGATGCATTCCGTCAAATTGGCCAATGGCCAGCACCTGGGGTTGTCTACGCAATTCATCGGAAGTTAATGTCTGCGGATACGTTAGCATTACGGTTTTCATACAATCATTCACCTGCATTTCACTTAATAGACCGAGCTTAACATCACATGAACCTAAACTCAAGGCCTCTTTATTCCGGTAAAAAAACCTTAACAGCTCGAACTGTTGGTTTATGTTCATCCCGTTCGAAAATACCGAGAAATGTGCCATCCTGAGCATATAACCGCAGAAGCCCTGGCTGTTCCACGGGCGGCTCCAATAAACGTGCAGACAATTTCTGACCTTGGAGAGCGCCTTTGGTGTTATCCTCTGGAACTTTATGGGCAGGCATGTAGTCAACGGCATCATCTACCGAAATCAGCACTTCAGCCAGCGTATCTGCGGACATGTGCTGCTCCACATCCTCAAATCGCAAACACCGATCCGCTGTAATTCCCGCAGAAATGGTACGCTCAAGCTGTACCATGGTAGATGGGTATCCCAGTTCTCGGCCGATATCTACGCACAATGTTCGAATATATGTCCCTTTGGAACATAAAGCACGGAAGGAAATATCTGTCGTATCGCCATGCGTTTCGATTCCGGTCAGTTCAATCTCGTAAATCGTAACCTCACGGCTCTTACGCTCCACTGTTTTGCCTTCACGTGCAAGCTCGTACAGACGTTTACCGTCGACTTTTACCGCTGAATACATGGGTGGAACCTGCGAAATTGTACCCTTAAACTGTTTCAGGACCTCAAGCACCTGTTCTTCGGTAACTTGGACTGGATCTTCCGAACGTTCAACAACCTCACCTGTCAGATCCTCCGTGTCCGTAGACAGGCCCAAGCGTAGTGTTGCCAAGTACTCTTTTGGAAGTTCCTGCATGTATTCGACTACCCTTGTGGCCCGTCCAAGGCAGAGCGGAAGTACACCAGTAACTTGTGGGTCCAACGTTCCGGTATGTCCAATACGCTTCATTTTCAGAATGCGTCGCATTTTGGCAACAACATCATGCGAGGTGAAGCCTGCAGGCTTGTATACAGGCAAAATCCCTTCAAGTGGTTTTACCATTGCGCATTCACCTGCTTCAGCACTTTGGCTACAATCTCTTCCAACTCACCTTCCACACGACACCCGGCAGCCAGTACGTGGCCTCCTCCGCCAAATGTCTGTGCAAGCGCTGCAACATCAACTTTACCTGCCGAACGAAGAGACACTTTTACCGCGTTATTGTTGATGACTTTGAAAAAAATCCCCACTTCTACCCCTTGAATATTACGGGGATAGTTTACAACGCCTTCAAGATCCTCGTTAGCCGCTCCACAAGCAATCATATCTTCCGGCGTAATAACCACCCAGGCAATTTTTCCATCCTCTGTCATTTGCAGACTCGAAAGCGCCTGATTCAAAACCCGAACTTGGGGAAGCGTAACCTGTTCAAGCAAAATTTGCGCAAGGTACGGTCCATTTACACCGTGCTCCAGCAATTTGGATGCTGTTGTCATTACATTGGGACTGGTATTCGCGTACCGGAACCCGCCTGTATCCGTAAGCAGCCCTGTATAGATAGCCGTTGCAGCATCTTGATTCAACGTCACCGGGAACATGTTTACAAAATCAAACAGGATCTCGGCAGTAGCTGCTGCATCCGGCTTAATGATATTAACCGTTCCATAAGCATCATTGGTGGGATGGTGATCAATATTTAGAATAACAGCATCTTCTTCGAAATAATGGCGAGTTAGGCCCACTCTTGCAAAGTCTGCACAGTCTACACAAATCACTGCTTTATATTTACGCTGCGGTGGTTGTTCGGTCATGTTCACGATCTCGTCAGCATTCCACAAAAAACGCATACGCTGCGGGATTTCACCTTCATTGATCATCGTGAATGTCTTCCCCAGACATGACAGCAGCCAGCCCACTGTTACCGTCGAGCTGACTGCGTCACCGTCCGGCTGTACATGCGACACGACCAGGTAATCATCATGCTCCAGCAGGAATTGCTTTCCTGCCTGAAGCGCCTGTTCATAAGTGTGCATTGCCGTCTCCTTTATGCTGTTACTGGGATTCGTTCTTGTCGGTACCGATGTCGCCAAGCAGCTTCTCAATCCGGCTACCATAAGCGATCGATTCGTCGATCTTGAATATCAATTCAGGTACATGGCGAAGTCTAATTCGCTTGCCCAGCTCGGAACGCAAAAATCCATTTGCTTTATCCAGTGCTTTAAGCGAGTTATCCTTTTGCTCCTGTTCACCGAAGACACTCAGATAAACTTTGGCTTGCGACAAGTCGTTAGTCACGTCGACACCTGTTACGGTAATGAAGCCGATACGTGGATCTTTCAGTTCGGACTGGATGAGCACGCTCAATTCTTTCTTGATCTGCTCGCCCACTCTACCTGTACGAATCTTGGCCATAGTTGTTCACCTCATGCTTCCTTGCTTATCGTTGTACCGTCTCCATAACAAAGGCTTCGATAACGTCGCCTTCTTTGAGATCGTTATAGTTATCAAGAGTAATACCACATTCGTAGCCTTGAGCTACTTCTTTGGCATCATCCTTGTAACGTTTCAGTGAATCAAGCTTACCTTCGTAAAGAACAATGCCATCACGAATCAAGCGTGCTTCAGCAGAACGTGTAATTTTACCAGAGGTAACCATACATCCTGCAATGGTACCCACTTTACTGATTTTGAACGTGCTGCGAACTTCAGCATGACCGATAACATTTTCTTTGTAGATCGGATCAAGCATTCCTTTCATCGCCTGTTCAATCTCTTCGATTACGCTATAGATGACACGGTGAAGACGAATGTCTACCTGCTCTTGATCTGCAGTTACTTTCGCCTGATTATCAGGACGAACGTTGAAACCGATCACGATGGCGTTAGATGCCGCTGCCAAGATAATGTCGGATTCAGTAATTGCACCAGCACCGCTATGAATGATCTTCACGCGTACGCCTTCAACCTCGATTTTGGCAAGTGAACCCTTCAATGCTTCAACAGAACCTTGAACGTCACCTTTGATAATGACATTCAGATCTTTGATTTCGCCATCTTTGATGTGTTGGAACAGATCGTCCAGTGTTACGCGTGTGTTGGTACCCAGATCGGATTCACGCTGCGTAATCGCACGTTTATCAGCGATAGAACGAGCTTTACGCTCATCCTCGAATACCATGAACGGATCTCCCGCACCTGGAACTTCAGTCAAACCTGTAATTTCTACAGGAGTAGAAGGTCCAGCTTCTTTCAGACGACGACCTTTGTCGTTCACCATTGCACGAACGCGACCGAAGCAGTTACCTGCTACAAAGGCATCTCCAACTTTCAACGTACCATGCTGTACCAAAATACGGGCAACTGGACCGCGTCCTTTGTCCAGCTCGGCTTCAATGACTGTACCACGGGCACGTTTGTCCGGGTTCGCTTTGTACTCGTTCACTTCAGCAACGAGCAGGATCATTTCTAACAAACCTTCCAGACCCATTCTTTGTTTCGCCGAAACGTTAACAAAGATGGTATCTCCGCCCCACTCTTCCGGAACGAGTTCATAGTTGGTCAATTCCTGTTTAACTCTGTCCGGATCTGCACCTGGCTTATCGATTTTGTTAACCGCAACGATAATTGGAAGCCCCGCTGCTTTTGCGTGGTTAATAGCCTCGACAGTCTGTGGCATAACGCCGTCATCCGCTGCAACAACGATGATGGTAATATCCGTTACTTGTGCACCACGAGCACGCATCGCGGTAAACGCTTCGTGACCCGGTGTATCCAGGAACGTAATTTTTTTGTTGTTGATTTCTACCTGATACGCACCGATATGCTGCGTGATACCGCCAGCTTCGCCGCCCGTTACATTCGTTGAACGAATGGCATCAAGCAGGGTTGTTTTACCATGGTCAACGTGACCCATAATCGTTACAACTGGAGGACGGGATTGCAGATCTGCAGGATCATCATTTTCTTCGACAGTCTCGAAGCGATCGTCTTCCACCACAATTTTCACTTCAACCTCAACACCGAATTCGCCTGCAAGCAGAAGAATCGTATCGATATCGAGCTCTTGGTTAATTGTAGCCATAACACCCATACCAATGAGTTTCTTGATAACTTCGGAAGCATCTTTGTGAAGCAGCTTCGCTGTTTCACCCACAGTCATATCACCACGTACGATGATTTTCTTAGGTGTGTTATCAATTTTCTCGCGTTGTTGGTACTGCTGCTGGTTTCTGTTACGGTTGTTCTTGCCACCACGATTACCGCGGAAGTTGCCGCCACGGTTGTCATCGTAACGACGTCCTCCGCCGCCGCCACTGTTTGAACGGTTGCCGTTGTTATTACCGGAATTTCCTTGACCGCCTCTGCGCTGACCTTGACCTTGGTTCTGTCCTTGGCCACCGCTGCGGTTGCCGCTATTGCCAGTGTTGCTTGGTCCAGCACTTCTTACTTGACCGCCACCACTGTTGTTCGTACGTTGTCCTGAACCTTGTGGACGTGAAGCTGTACTGCTCTGTCCGCCTTGCGAAGGTCTGGAGCGATTACCTGTTTGTCCGCCCTGGCTGGAGCCTTGGGCAGAGTTCGTTCTGTTGCGGCTATCTTGGCCGCTGGGTCTTTGGGAGCCGTTGTTATTGTTTGAATTTGGTCTATTGTTCATACCTACCTGCTTTTCCTGTTGTATTTTTGTTTGTACGGGACTACCGGATGAATTACTGTTGTTCGGCGTGTTCGCTCCGCCGGCCGGCTTACTGCTGTCCACTGTTTTTTCACTGCGCACGGAGGAAGTAGCGACTGATTTTGCCTCGCTGCTCTGTTTGGATGCTGCAGTGGATTTTATATCTTTAAAAAATTGTTCCACCTTACCCACTGAACCATTCTCCATGACGCTCATATGATTGTTTACGGGAATATCCAGTTTTTTAAGAATGGTTATAATTTCTTTGCTGCTCATATTAAGGGACTTCGCATATTCATAAACTCGCAATTTATCCTTGTTTTCCTGTTTACTCAATATACTCCACCTCCGACATTATACCGACTTGCTTGGAGATCATTTTTGCAAACCCACGGTCCGTTACCGCAAGAACAACCCGCGTTTCTTTACCGATACTTGAACCCAGACTATCCCGGTCAAATCCGATCACTAGCGGAACTTTGTAGGTTCCGCATTTGTCGCGAAATTTCTTCTGTGTATTGGCCGAGGCGTCACCCGCAACAATAACCATCTTAGCTTCGGAAGAACGGATCGCCTTGAGCACGATTTCTTCACCTGTCACCAGTTTGCCTGCGCGCATGGAGAGTCCCAGATAAGACAACGCTTTGTTATTCATCATGATCACGCTCCTGCGCTGCGATGAAATCATCTTCAACCGAAGCGAAATCAGCAGCCAATTGCTCGTAAATTTCAGGTGAAACCTTGCCTTTCAACGCCCGGTCCAAAGACCGGTTTTTGAGTGCAAGTTTAAAACAGGATTCCTTGCCGCATAAATAAGCGCCACGTCCGGACTTTTTGCCAGTCAAATCGATCAGCACTTCATCCTCTGGCGTTTTAACGATACGGATCAGTTGCTTTTTGGGCATCATTTCTTGGCACGCCACACATTTGCGCAGCGGCACTTTTTTCTGTTTCATACGTTAGCGCCCCCCCGTGCTTTACTTTAATCGACGGAGACGGAATCTTGGTGCATTTCTGAAGAAGAATCTTTTTCTCTGCCGAATTCCTGTTCCGCCTGGCTCTCGCTCTTAATGTCGATTTTCCAGCCGGTCAGCTTCGCTGCCAGGCGGGCATTTTGCCCCTTGATGCCGATAGCCAGGGACAGTTGATAGTCCGGTACGATGACACGGGCCATTTTCTCTTCTTCAAATACTTGAACTTCCAACACTTTGGAAGGACTCAATGCATTAGCCACATATTCGTCTACCTGTTCGGAGTAACGAACGATGTCAATCTTTTCACCGCGCAGCTCACCCACAATGGTCTGCACGCGCATGCCTTTAGGGCCTACACATGATCCAACCGGGTCAACTTCCTCATTGCGGGAATGTACGGCAATTTTGGAGCGGAAGCCGGCTTCACGTGCAACGGAGCGAATCTCAACGACTCCGTCAAAGATTTCAGGAACTTCCAGTTCAAAGAGACGTTTCAATAGACCCGGGTGTGTACGGGACAAGATGATTTGCGGCCCTTTGGTCGTATTCTCGACCTTGGTGATGTATGCCTTAATGCGGTCACCATGAACAAATTTTTCATTCGGCATCAATTCAGTTAACGGTAATGCCGCTTCGATTTTGCCCAGATCGATGTAGATATTGCGCAAATCCTGACGCTGCACCACTCCCGTAACGATATCCTCTTCCTTGTCTACGAAAGCGTTGTAGATCAGGCCGCGTTCGGCTTCACGAATCCGCTGGGTCACTACCTGTTTGGCAGTCTGTGCGGCGATACGTCCGAAATCGCGCGGCGTAACCTCAATCTCCGCAATATCTTCCAGCTGGAAGTGTGGGTTAATTTCACGTGCAGCAGGCAACGAAATTTCGGTGCGTGAATCGAGTACTTCCTCCACGATTAATTTACGTGCATATACACGAATAACTCCAGTGTTACGGTTCATATCAACACGCACGTTTTGAGCGGTGTTGAAATTACGTTTGTAGCTGGAGATTAATGCCGCCTCAATCGCTTCAAACAGCACATCCTTGCTGATCCCTTTTTCCCGCTCCAATTCATTCATTGCTTCAATAAAATCCATACTCATGAATGTTGATCCCCCTTTCAAACATGGCATCTCATACGTAAAACGGCGAAAGGCTCAAAACTCATGAGCACCTTGCCGTTATCGTGAGATGTGTCTTTTTCATTAATAAAGTGAACAAGGCACTTAAAACAGAATGGCCAAGCGCGCACTGGCTACCTTATCATAAGGAACCGTGTACTGCTTCTTGCCTGCTTCGATCACAAGTTCCCCGTTATCAAAGGAAAGCAATTTACCTTCAAACTCCTTCATTCCATTCACTGCTTCGTAGGTCGTAACAAATACGTTTTTCCCTACGGATTTTGCAACATCCTCCGCTTTTTTCAGTGGACGTTCAGCTCCCGGAGAAGACACTTCAAGGAAATAGACGGTTGGAATCGGATCGTTCTCATCCAGCTTGGCGCTCAGCTGTTCGCTGATCAAGACACAATCATCGATGTCGATGCCACCCTCTTTGTCGACATACACCCGTAAAAACCAGTTGCTGCCTTCTTTGACGTAATCGATGTCAACCAGCTCGAAGCCTTGTTCATTCAAGTAGGGTTGGATCATTTCTTCCACGGTAGATTTAATCTTCGTTGTGCTCAAAACCGATAACCTCCAACTTAGGTTACGCCGACATGTTAAGCCGACAATTTCGTAATACCCAAGATTCTTGTATACCAAAGACTAAAGAGTGGGTTTCCCCACTCTTCAGAAATTCGTACTATCTCGTTCACTTCAGAAATTATAACATAGTCTGGTAATAGTGACAAGTAAGCGATCTTTCAGGTCGATTGTGTACTAATGAAGAAAAAATTACGCAACCTTCTGACAGGTGCTTTTTTGACGGGTTAAGCTTCCATTAAAACAGGGATAATTGATTGCTTTCCGGCAGCCCTCGGAAACAGCCCATCCCCGACAATAGTTCGACAATCGTTTTACTTGCCTTGGATTTTTGCTGAAAGTCTTCAATCGACAGAAACTCACCATGATCTCTTGCCGCCGCAATATTACGTGCTGCATTATCACCGATCCCCGCAAGTGCGGAAAATGGAGGAATCAGTGCATTTCCGTCCACGATAAATTTTGTAGCTTCAGAACGGTACAAATCAATCGGCTTGAGTGAGAATCCACGAGCTGCCATTTCCAGAGCCATTTCAAGCACAGGAAGCATGTTTTTTTCTTTTGGCGGTGCCTGGAATCCCAATTGTTCAATTTCAACAATTTTCCGATAGATCGCATCGTACCCCTGACACACCAGCTCGATGTCAAACTCATCTGCACGAACTGTAAAATAGGTTGCGTAGAATTCAATCGGATGATACAGCTTGAAGAATGCAGTACGAACTGCCGAAATAACATAAGCGGCCGCGTGGGCCTTCGGGAACATGTACTGGATTTTGAGACAAGAGTCAATGTACCATTGTGGCACTTTGCAGTTTTTCATCTCATCAATCCACTCCTGAGGCAACCCCCGCCCTTTACGAACACTCTCTGTAATCTTAAAGGCCAGACTTGCGTCCATCCCTGCTTTATAGATGAGGAATAACATGATATCATCCCGGCAACCAATTACCGTTTTAATGTTACATGTACCATTCTTGATCAGTTCTTGTGCGTTTCCAAGCCATACCCCTGTTCCGTGGGACAACCCCGAAATCTGCAATAAATCGGCAAAGGACGACGGCTGGGATTCGACAAGCATTTGACGCACAAACTTCGTCCCCATCTCCGGCACACCAAAGGTTGCAACAGGTGAACGGATCTGTTCAGGAGTTACTCCCAGTGCTTCCGTAGAGTTGAACATGCTCATGACTTTTGGATCATTCATCGGAATGGTGGTTGGATCGACCCCGGTCAGATCCTGCAGCATACGCATCATGGTGGGATCATCATGTCCTAGGATATCCAGTTTCAACAAGTTCTCTTCAAAGGCGTGATAATCAAAGTGAGTTGTTTTCCACTCTGCAGTAACGTCGTCCGCAGGATATTGAACAGGAGTAACATCTTCCACTTCAATATAATCCGGTACAACGACAATGCCCCCGGGATGCTGTCCCGTGCTCCGCTTGACCCCTGTACAACCTGAAGCCAGTCGATTCAATTCTGCTCCGCGCCATTTCTTATGATGCTCTTCCTCATATTTCTTGGCGAAACCAAAGGCTGTTTTCTCGGCAACGGTACCGATGGTGCCAGCTCGAAACACGCTTTTTTCACTAAAGAGTACTTTCGTGTAGTTGTGAGCATGTGGCTGGTAATCACCCGAAAAGTTCAAGTCGATATCAGGAACCTTGTCCCCCTTGAAGCCAAGGAACGTCTCAAACGGTATATCTTGCCCTTCTCCCTTCAGTCTGCCTCCACAGTCGGGGCATTCCTTCTCTGGAAGGTCGAATCCACTTGGTACACTTCCGTCCAGGAACCATTCGCTGTGTTTACATTCAGAGTTTACACAGATATAGTGAGCCGGAAGCGGATTAACCTCGGAGATGCCAAGGAAGGTTGCGACAACCGATGATCCTACAGATCCCCGGGAGCCTACCAGATAACCATCCTGATTCGATTTTTTTACCAGACGCTCCGAGATCAGATAGTTGGCAGAGAAACCGTATTTGATGATCGGCTGTAGCTCTTTCTCTAGACGTGCCACGATGACTTCAGGCAGGTCTTCCCCATATATCGACTTTGCCGTATTGTAGCAGGTGTTCCGAATTTCTTCGTCTGCACCTTCCAATATTGGCGTAAACAGCTTGTCCGGGAACAGCTTGATTTCCTCAAAGCGATCAGCAAGTTCAATCGTATTTGTGACGACAACCTCGTAGGCTTTGTCCTGACCCAGGAACTGGAATTCCTCCAGCATTTCTGCTGTGGTTCTAAAATGGGCATCCGGTTTACGCTGGTCTTTCAGCGGACTGAAACCGGTAATTCCGTGGATGGTAATATCCCGATAGATTTTATCCCTTGGCTCCAAATAGTGCACATTGCCTGTAGCAATAACCGGCTTGTTCAATTTGGCTCCGATATCAACCACTTTGCGAACTGCAAGTTTCAATTCTTCCGGTGTGGCCACGAGTCCCTTATCCACGAGATGCATATACATCGTGAGGGGTTGAATCTCCAAAACGTCGTAAAACTCGGCGATTTCTTCGGCCTCTTCCAGTGATTTATTCAGAACTGCCTCGAAGAACTCTCCTTTTTCACAACCGGATATAATAACCAGTCCTTCGCGCAAGCCGACCAGCTTGGACTTCGGAATACATGGGACACGCTTAAAGTATTCCGTATGAGACAAGGACACCAGCTTGTACAAATTCTTCTTGCCGACATCATTCAATGCGTAAATCCCGCAGTGGAATGGACGTGTATTCGACAAATCAACCCCGACGTAATCGTTCAACCGGTCCAGCATGGTTAAGCCTTTTAACTGGGCTGCATCATTCACGAGTCCATTCAGGATTCCAGCAAGGGCAATCGTATCATCAATCGCCCGGTGATGGCTTTCCAGTGCGACTTTGTATTTATCAGCCAGTGTGTTGAGTCGGTGGTTTTTCATTTTTGGATACAAAAGCCGTGCCAATTCCAGCGTATCCAGTACAGGGTTTGGCAGCTCAGGCATGCCCAAATTTTTAAGGGACGCCTGGATAAAGCCCATATCGAATCGTGCATTGTGCGCGACCAGCACACCATCACCCGCAAACGCAACAAAGTCACGAATGACCGGTTCAAGCTCCGGTGCATCTTTGACCATTTCATCCGTAATGTTGGTCAATTGCTGAATGTTGTACGGAATTCGTTCGTGTGGATTTACAAATGTGGCAAACCGGTCGATCTCTTTGCCCTCTTGCACTTTGACCGCAGCAATCTCAATAATCTTGTTCTGTGTAACGGATAGACCCGTTGTCTCGATATCGAATACGATGTAGGTCGCTGTTTTCAGATCAATTGGCTGTGGTGCCAGAACAACGGCAACGGAATCATTCACTACATTGGCCTCTAGGCCGTATATCATTTTGATGCCGTTTTTCTTCGCTGCTTTGGCTGCCTCCGGATAGACTTGTACTCCACCGTGATCCGTGACAGCAATTGCCGTGTGTCCCCACTCCGCAGCAGTTTTCACATATTTATCGATGGAGGTTACAGCATCCATGGTACTCATGGTTGAGTGCAGATGGAATTCCACCCGTTTCTCCTGCGCGGTATCTTTTCGTGATGGAGGTGCCTTGATTTCGGTCAGATCCGAAGGAATCATGGCCAGTTCAGGAATTTGCATAAATCGGTCGTACTCTACGCGTCCGCGAACCTTGACCCATTTCCCATTGGCCAGAAGGCTCAAGATTTTAACATCCTCTTTTGTCTTCGCAAACATCTTCATTTGCATCGAATCTGTAAAGTCGGTCAGATAGAAGGTAAACAGTGTATTTCCGTTCCGCAGCTCCTTGCGGTCCAGACCAAAGATCGAGCCTTGAAGCGTAATTTTCTTCTCTTCATCCTGAACGTCCTGCATCGGTACAGCCGGCTCTTTGATCTCATAGCCCATCTGCAAGCGTACATCGCCATGATCCTCGTCTTCCGGCGCTTCCATTTCGGTCACTTCGCTCATCATCTGTTCGATGACCTGTCGCTCCTCAACCTTCTTCTGAGCCTGAAACTGTTCCATCGCTTCCTTATTGCTTCCCACTTCACCAACTTGTAGTTTAATGCGGAGCGGGAGATGAAAATATTTTTCATAGAATGTTGTAATCGCCTGATCAATCTGTTTCTTACGCGCGAGCTCCATCGATGTAGAATCACTCATGGTCAATTGCAGCAAATCTGCTTCACATTCAAAGGTAGTTCGGTTCATCCATCCATTTACGGATGGAATCTCGCGAGTGACCCATTCCAGAAACAGATTCCAATATTCACTTACAATATCACTTGGCTGCACTTGCTCTGTATACTTAAAACCAAATGTAATTTTGGCGATATGATTCATTTTCTCCTGAATATGCAGGCTAAACGTACGATAGATCGGTGCAGGAACTAACGTATCCTTACTGATCAGGATATGCCATTCCCGGTTGCTGCGATTCGTCTCTACCTGTTCAATCCATCCGTCCAGAAAATAGGGATCGGTCAGACCTGCAGGCAGTTCTGCCTGTTTCATCAACAATTCAAACCGTTTTCGTTTCTCCTCGAATCCACTCATCGTGTTCCTCCTTGTACCCCCTTAAAACATGAAAAGCTTCTGCAATCAAAAATGTCCCCGATCCGAACCCGCACCGACTCATTTTATCCGACAGAAGCCTTCCATTACTTACTCATACGGTGAATAGTCCTGATGTTAATGATGACCTAGTAGGCTCTTGCAAACACGACTGTGTTCTTCGCCTTTTCACCACAAGCCAGGCACGTATGCTTTTCTTCCGCAGGCTGGAACGGAATGTTCCGGCTTGTTGCACCTGTTACTTCTCTTACTTTATCTTCGCAAGCTTCGGAGCCGCACCAGCCGGCCAGCGTGAAGCCACGTTTGTTTTCCATCAATTCCTTCATCTCATCGAGCGTATCTACAGAGTAGAAGTTGTCCGACATAAATGTGCGTGCACGTTCCAGCATATCAGATTGAACCTGATTGAGCATATCCTGAATTTCTTCCACCAGATTCGCCTGCTCTACTACTTTTTTCTCACCAGTAATCCGAGACACAAGCACACAAACACCATTTTCCATGTCACGAGGACCAATCTCGAGACGAACTGGAACTCCGCGCATCTCGTATTCATTGAATTTCCAGCCTGGACGAACATCACTGCGGTCATCCATTTTAACACGAATGCCTGCTTTTTTCAGTTCAGCGAACAATTCGTCCGCACGACCCACAACGGCATCACGCGTTTTTGGCGGTCCAATCGGAATCATCACGACTTGGGTTGGTGCCACTTTTGGAGGAAGTGCCAGACCACGATCATCACCGTGCACCATGATCAGCGCACCGATCAAGCGTGTACTTACGCCCCACGATGTCGTATAGGCATGCTCAAGTACATTTTCACGGCTGAGATACTGAATTTCAAATGCTTTGGCAAAGTTAGTACCCATGAAGTGAGAAGTTCCGGCCTGTACGGCACGTCCATCTTTCATCATCGCTTCGATGGAGTATGTATCCACCGCACCTGCAAATTTCTCTGAAGGCGTTTTTTGACCACTGATAACCGGGATAGCCAAATACTCTTCCACGACTTCGCGATAGATTTCAAGCATGCGCATCGTTTCCTCACGTGCTTCTTCTTCCGTTTCGTGAGCTGTATGACCTTCCTGCCAGAGAAATTCGCTTGTCCGTAGGAAAGGCAATGTTCTTTTCTCCCAACGAACAACGTTAGCCCACTGGTTGATCAGAACAGGCAGATCACGATAGGATTGAATCCATTTGGAATACATGTGACCAATGATGGTTTCGGAAGTCGGACGAATTGCCAGACGTTCTTCCAGCTTTTCACCACCAGCTTCGGTAACCCAAGGCAATTCCGGGTTGAATCCTTCAACATGCTCTTTTTCTTTTTGGAAAAAGCTCTCTGGAATGAACATCGGGAAATACGCGTTGCGATGGCCCGTTTCGCGGAAACGACGATCAAGTTCATCCTTGATATGTTCCCAGATCTCAAATCCATCCGGCTTGAACACAATACATCCGCGAACCGGCGAATAATCCATCAGATCGGCCTTTTTAATAACATCAATGTACCAACGGGAGAAATCCTCGCCCTGTGGTGTGATTTCAGTCACGAATTGTTTATCATTTTCCTTTGACATAAGACTCCAGCGTCCTCCCATAACGACCCGCTCTGCAAATTCAGAGTGTAGTCAAACCATAATTATCCGTTAATTAAACGTAGTATATCATTATATGTTACAGCCAGCATCAGTACAAACAGCATGGCAAAGCCTATAAAGTGAACCATACCCTCACGGTTAGGATCAACAGGGCGTCCTCTTAGCGCTTCAATTCCAAGGAATACCAATCGGCTGCCATCCAGCGCAGGTATTGGCAACAGGTTGAAGATTCCAAGGTACAAACTCAAAATAGCCGCCCATCTTGTTAGCTGTTCAATGCCCTGTTTGGCAATCTGACCTGTTACTTCAAATGTACGTACCGGTCCGCCAATGTCGTCCATGTTAAACTGATTAATCAGATGTTTGAAACCTTCAAAGATGACTTTTGTGGTATCCACCATGGCTAAACCTGATACTTTGAACGTTTCTGCAAATCCAACAGATCGGGTTGGCAGTGTTGGCACAATTCCTACCTTACCACCCTCTTGTCCCTCTACAGTCCGGGGGGTAATCGTTATATTGAATGTTTCTTCTCCCCGACGCAGGGTCCATTCCATTGGCTTGTCTTTCGACTCAGCAATCATAGCCACCATTTTTTGCGAATCCGTACCTATAGCCGTACCATTGATAGTCTCAATGATATCTCCTTCTTTCAGGTTGGCCTGGTCGGCAGCGCCGCCCTCAAGTACTTCACCGATTTGCAGATTTTTAGGGTTTTCCACCGGAACTCCGGCCATTTGTGCATACACAGCAAACAAGACAAAAGCCAGAATGAAGTTCATCAATGGTCCAGCAAAAATCGCCATCGCCCGTTGTCCAACCGTCTTGCTGCCAAACTGCCGGTCTTTCGGAGCAATCTGTGTTTGTTTACCGCGACTAACGAGCATTGCTTGTGGATGTATGCGGTATTGTTGTACCTCTCCATCAACATCCAATTGCATTTTCAACGCATTCTCCATATCAATGGAGATCACTTCGCCACGTATTACATTTTTACGATTATCCAATTGGTCCAAATAAATCATTTTCACTTGATCATCCGACGGTCTAACCGCAATGGTCTGACCCTCTTGGATTTCTACAAGCTCGGGGTCTTCACCAGCCATGCGTGCATATCCGCCAAATGGAAGCAAACGCAATGTAAACTGGGTCTCGTTTCTTTTATATGAGAACAATTTGGGACCAAAACCGATCGCAAATTCCCTTACAAGAATACCGGCGCGTTTGGCAAAATAATAATGCCCCCATTCATGAACCGTCACGATGACAAAGAACATGAGCACCGTTAGAAATACAACTTGTATGGTTTCCAATCCCTATCCATCCTCCTTCACGGCACGAACCGAAGTCTGTCCCTTTAGATTATCATTATTCCAAGGTGCCGCACAAGAGAATCACTTCTTCCATATTTGTGATGAAAAAAGGATTACAGACTAAAAGCATGTTTACGACTTTCCTGGTCACATCTTGCAATTTCTTCGAGATCAGGATTGTCCACATTGCGGTGTGCATCCAGCACGGAAGCAATAATATCCTCTATTTTAAGGAACGAAATCTCTTTGCGCAAGAAGCGTGCTACAGCAACCTCATTCGCGGCATTAAATGCCGTAGTTGCAGTCCCTCCCATTTTACCACACTCATAAGCGAGTCTTAAACAAGGGAACCGTTCCATATCCATCTCACGGAATTGCAGCTTGCCTGCTTGGGCCAAAGATAGTCGCTGTGCTGGTGAAGGCAGCCGATCCGGATAAGTTAACGCGTACTGAATCGGAACACGCATGTCCGGATTGCCAAGTTGAGCAATGATGCTCGTATCCTCAAATTCAACATAGGAGTGTATGATACTCTCTGGGTGAAGCAGCACGTCAATCTGGTCATAGGTCAACCCGAACAACCAATGAGCCTCTATCACTTCCAAGCCTTTATTCACCATCGTTGCGGAATCAATCGTGATTTTGGAGCCCATCGACCAATTGGGATGCTTCAGTGCATCTTCAACCGTAACATTCTGCAGCTGTTCACGTGAGTAATCGCGGAAAGAACCCCCTGAGGCCGTAAGGGTAATACCTGCTACCCGGTTACGGTTTTCTCCGTTCAAACATTGAAATATCGCAGAGTGCTCGCTATCGATCGGCAGCAGAGAGACACCCTTTTCCACAGCTCGCGCCGTCACAATATGTCCTGCCGTCACCAGTGTTTCCTTATTAGCAAGCCCTATTTGTTTGCCTGCTTCAATGGCAGCCAGTGTTGATTCGAGCCCTACGCTCCCCATGACAGCTGTCACTACAGTATCTGCGTCTGTCCCGGCCGCTACTTCTACCAAGCCCTCTTTTCCATAGAAGAGCTGCGTTCCCGCAGGTAAGTGCGGGGCGACCGTCTCAGCCAATTCTTTGGTTCCTACCGATACCTTTTTTGGCCGATAGCGATTGGCTTGTTCGATTAAAAGTTCAGTATTTCCTCCGGCAGCCAAACCCTCCACCTGAAAAAGCTCAGGATGCATGTCAACGACATCCAATGTTTGAGTTCCAATCGAACCGGTGGATCCGAGAATTGCTATTTTCTTCATGCTGCACCTCATCTTTATTTATCCATTGCGTGCATAATTTCGAATCCATTTGTTATACACGTCTTATGTTCAAAACATTAGTAAGGCAGAAGCATTAATATATGTACAAATGGAAACACAACAATCCAGCTGTCGCACCGATCCAGAATACCTCCATGCCCAGGAAGAAGGTTGCCGGAATCCTTAATATTGTACACACGTTTGTAAGCGGATTGGATCAGGTCTCCCATTTGGCCGACTACAGCACAGGCGAGGCCAATCCATATTGCTCTCTGCCAAGATAACAAGCCATCCGATAACATCGCAAACACAACAGATGTTACAATAGCAATCACAATACCGCCCAACGCGCCTTCCACTGTTTTGTTAGGACTTATTGATGGCCACAATTTGTTCTTCCCCATAAGTTTCCCAACAAAGTAGGCACCTGCGTCACTGGCCCAGATCGAGCCTAATAATAGGAATGTCCAAAATAGCCCGTGATGAAGATGTCTGGACTCAGCAATATAATAAAAACCGATGCCTATATACAGCACACCCAAAAAGAGCATGGCTATTGTATTCACAGGAATCCTGTTCTTGGTTATCACCGAGGCCGTCATTAAAACAAGCATAACCAGCCAACTAATCTGGAACAGCGTCAGCGGTCTGCCTTCCCACACCATTTCCCATGGAAAGACAAGTGCAAAAACACCTGCATATCCAATCAGGGCTACACCTGAAAAAGGTTGTACCCCCGTCATTTTCACAAATTCATAATAACCGATGAGAGCCATAAGCAGTACCAGGCCATGATACCATGGTCCGCCCAGCATGCAAAAACCCAAAAACAACACACCTGCTACTATCCCTGTCGTTAATCGCTGTTTCAACGGCTTCATCCTCCATCTATTTCAAACCGCCGTAACGCCTTGTTCTGCGCTGATATTCGGCTACTGCTTCAAGCAAGTGCTGTTTGCCAAATTCGGGCCAGTATATATCCGTAAACCATAGCTCGCTATATGCAAGCTGCCAAAGCATAAAATTACTGAGCCTTAATTCTCCACTTGTCCGGATTAACAGATCCGGATCAGGCATATCCACAGTCAACATATGTTTGTCTATGAGCTCAGGTGTAATGTCTTCTGCCGAGAGTTCCCCCGACTGGACCTGCAGCGCAATCTGCTTCACACAGTCCGTCATTTCTCGTCGACTTCCATAATTCATTGCAAAATTCAGTACAAGCCCCGTATTGTGTTCCGTGAGACGAATTGCTTCACGTAGGGCATTAACGGTATGTGAAGGTAACTTCTCTTCCTGCCCCATCATGCGTATGCGGACATTCTTCTCTATAAGTTCATCTAACTCAATCGCCAGAAATTCTTGTGGAAGTCTCATTAGAAAATCCACTTCTTCTTTTGGACGTGTCCAGTTTTCTGTCGAAAAAGCATACATCGTCAGATATTTGATGCCCAGTTCATCCGCCGCGATGGTTGCACGTTTTACTGCCTTCATGCCATTCTGATGCCCAGCTATGCGTGGCAGACCCAGACGTTTGGCCCATCGACCATTCCCGTCCATAATAATAGCAACGTGCTGCGGGATATTATCCTCGGATATAGTCAGCGTTTCCTGCTTTTCAGCCCCATTCCACCACGACCGAACCCGTTTGATCATTCCTGTTCCTCCAAAATCCCTGAAGTTTCTTCACCTGAAGACTAGAAAAAGAGACAAAACCCCACCGTATTGGAGGGGCTGCGCTTGTCTTACACTTCCATAATTTCTTTTTCTTTGGCAGCGAGTACCTTATCGACTTCAGCAATAAACTTGTCGGTCGATTTTTGGATATCGTCCTGATGTCTCCGGGACTCGTCCTCGGAAATCTCTGACTTCTCCATTTTTTTGATATCATCATTCGCATCACGACGAATGTTACGAATCGCAACTTTTCCTTCTTCGCCGAACTTTTTCGTCAGTTTTACGAGTTCTGTTCTGCGCTCCTCCGTAAGTGGCGGAATGGACAAACGAATCATGTTACCATCGTTGGCCGGTGTCAATCCCAGATCCGACTTCATGATCGCACGTTCGATTTCGCCCATAGAAGATTTGTCCCATGGCTGAATCATCAGCGTACGGGAATCTGGTGTGCTAATATTCGCGAGTTGATTAAGTGGTGTCATTGCTCCATAGTACTCTACCTGAACCCGGTCCAGCAGAGCTGGAGTTGCACGTCCTGCACGCAAAGTGGCAAGATCACGACGTAACGCTTGAATTGCTTTATCCATACGTTCTTCGGCATGTTTTTTAACCGCTTCTGGCATTAATCTACACTCCCTTTAACGATTGTTCCGATACGTTCACCCAGAACTACACGTTTGATGTTACCTTGTTCTGTAATGGCAAATACGATCAACGGAATGTTGTTGTCCATACAGAGTGAGGACGCCGTCGAATCCATTACACCAAGATTTTTGTTAAGTACATCGAGGTAAGTCAATTGCTCATATTTCTCAGCTGTACTATCCTTGAACGGATCGGCCGAGTATACGCCATCAACTTTGTTTTTAGCCATCAGGATGACTTCTGCTTCGATCTCCGCTGCGCGCAGTGCTGCTGTTGTATCCGTGGAGAAGAACGGGTTACCTGTACCTGCTGCAAAAATAACGACACGGCCTTTCTCCAGATGACGAATGGCTCTGCGACGGATATATGGCTCTGCAATTTGCTGCATGGCAATTGAAGTCTGTACACGGGTAGGCACTTCAATCTGTTCCAATGCATCTTGCAGTGCTAGCGAGTTCATTACTGTAGCTAGCATTCCCATATAGTCGGCTGTTGCTCGATCGATGCCGTTTTCGCTGCCGGCGATTCCACGCCAGATGTTTCCGCCACCACATACGATGGCAACCTGCACACCAAGTTCAACAACTTCTTTTACCTGCTGAGCAATCGACGAGATCGTCTCTGCATCAATACCATAGCCGTTTTGACCGGAAAGGGACTCCCCACTAACCTTTAAGACAACGCGTTTGAATACTGGCTGTTCCAATTGTTCACCCTCCACTTTAAACTTGAGCACCTTCGGTGTTCAATCAACAAAACTTCTCGCGCATGGCCTCCTGCTTAAAAAGAAAGGAACACGACTGTGTTCCACTCTTTTAGAAAAACGTTTAACCGGTTAGGCACTGTTTTCCTGAGATATAAGGGAGCTCTGCTTCGAAGTTTTATCATTCTTATATCTTCGAAAACCAATTTCTGCTTGCCGGTATAAAACCGTCTTATTTGTTCACTTGGGACATAACTTCTTCTACGAAGTTATCTACTTTTTTCTCCAAACCTTCACCCAGCTCGTAACGAACGAAACGACGGATGGAGATGTTCTCACCGATTTGGCTGATTTTTTCGTTCAGCAATTGGGAGATTGTTTTGTCTGGATCTTTAACGAAAGATTGTTCCATCAGGCAGTACTCTTCGTAGTATTTACCGATACGGCCTTCAACCATTTTCTCAACGATTTTTTCTGGTTTGCCTTCGTTCAGCGCTTGAGCTTTCAAGATTTCTTTTTCTTTTTCCAGCTCTTCTGTAGGAACTTCTTCACGAGTTACGAATTTCGGACTAGCTGCAGCGATTTGCATAGCGATGTCTTTAACGAAATCTTTGAATTGGTCTGTTTTACCTACGAAGTCAGTTTCGCAGTTAACTTCTACCAGGACACCGATACGGCCACCAGCGTGGATATAAGATTCTACAGTACCTTCAGTAGCTGCACGTCCTGCTTTGTTTGCAGCTGCGGAAAGACCTTTTTCACGCAGAATTTCAGCCGCTTTTGTGATATCACCATTTGCTTCTTCCAGTGCTTTTTTGCAATCGAGCATACCAGCGCCCGTTTTTTCACGAAGTTCTTTTACTGCACTCGCGTTAACTGCCATTATTAATTCCCTCCAAAATAAGTATTGTACGTACACGTACACTCTAAAAAAAGGGCAGTGAGAGGTTATCCACCTACCAACCACCCTTTTCATTTAGTTCATTCGTTATGTTCGAATCTATTAAGCGGAAGTTTCTTCGCCTTGGTTAGCTTCGATCACGGCATCAGCCATTTTACCTGTCAACAACTTAACAGCGCGGATTGCATCGTCGTTACCTGGGATAACATAATCGATTTCGTCCGGATCGCAGTTTGTATCAACGATACCTACAATTGGGATACCCAATTTGCGAGCTTCAGCAACAGCGATACGCTCTTTGCGTGGATCGATGATGAACAGGGCGCTTGGCAGGCCTTTCATATTTTTAATACCGCCGAGGAATTTCTCCAGACGATCTTTTTCTTTGCGAAGCAAGATAACTTCTTTTTTAGGCAATACAGCGAATGTACCGTCTTCTTCCCAAGCTTCCAGTTGTTTCAAACGATCAATACGTTTTTGAATAGTTTGGAAGTTAGTCAGAGTACCGCCCAACCAACGTTGGTTAATGTAAAATTGACCAGCGCGTTCAGCTTCTTCTTTAACAGAATCTTGAGCTTGTTTCTTAGTACCCACGAAAAGAATTGTACCATTCTCTCCTGCGATTCCTTTAACGAAGTTGTAAGCCTCTTCGACTTTTTTCACCGTTTTTTGCAAATCGATGATGTAAATTCCGTTTCTTTCAGTGAAGATATAACGATCCATTTTTGGGTTCCAACGACGAGTTTGGTGACCGAAGTGTACCCCAGCTTCGAGAAGCTGCTTCATGGAGATTACTGCCATCTTCACACACCTCCTAATATGGTTTTTATTGTGTCCTCCGCCGGCATCATTTTTCGCCAAGACTCTCCATCAGGAAAGCACCCTCAACAAAATTAGCACATGCGTGTGTTTTAACACCGTTATCTAATATAGCATAACTGTTTGGCTGATGCAACAGTCTTTGAAAGCAAAAATACCTGGTCGCACAACGTTTTTATGTTATGTGAAATCTGCAACTATAATTATTGCTCAATTAGACTATAAAATAAAAGAACCGTCTTGCCTGAGTGTACTCAGCTTGACGGTTCTTGAGTAATTTTGGCGATGATGGATTCGAAGCTTTCCCCTTTTTCAAGTGTGTACGTTCCCACCTGAATCTTGGTGTTGATTCGCTCTGCCTTTCCCGCCCTAATGAAGGCCTGGGCATCATCTACTATGCCAGCTTTCTCGAGATTTCCAGCGACAATCGCCAAACTGTTACCAGAACGCACTCTAAATGTGACTGTTGCCTTTTGAGGCGTATTCGGTGACGATGGCTCCGCTGCTTTTGGCTCGCTCACATTATTCGGACTCTCATTGCCACTTGAAGCGGGCTGCTGAGGCTCCGTGGGAGCTTCCGGATCACTTGTATCCTCTGCCTTCTCCGGAGCAGCAGCCGTTTCTCCCTGCATTTCACTGCTCTCCTGTTTCTTCTTTTGTACCCATTCGGCTTCCGTATACAGTTCTTCCTCTGTACCCACAAGCTTCAAATCCATGCTTTTGGCAGCCAACTCCAACTCTTCCTTCGTCAGATTGGCTGCAGTTGCAGCCGGATCCGTTTCCAAACTGCTGTCAGTTAGGGCGTTTTGTCCCACTGTGGCAAGCTGAAGCAGTATTGCTCCAATGATCATGCCCGTTCCAATTCCAATCCATAGGGAGCGCTTGTCCATCTCTTAGCCTTCCTCCCGTTCTGCCAGCTGAAGAATCAGCTGTACTTCTCCACGTTGTATGCCAGTCTGTTTTGCGATCGCATCCACAGATTTGCCTTCACCATACAAATGAAACACTTCTGAATACCGATCTTTGATTGACTCTCGCTCATTGACAGGCTCTTGGCCACTTGGTGTTGGCTCAGCTACTGAAACCTGCTTTGCGGCATCATCTCTCACGCTGGCCACAAGAGCCTGAGCCTGCAACGCATTGAATTCATCCTTTGAAATATCTGAAACATGATGAATTTCGGACTGTTTGCTTTTTTCAAGTTCATTGAGACGCTTCTGCAATTCTTCAAGCTGCATTTGCATGCGTTGATCTGCAGCTGCCGCCTCTCCCTTCATTTCAGCAACACGCTGAATAAGGGCATCATTATCACTTTCGATTTCAGCCATGTAATGTTCAAGTGTGGATTCCATCTCTTGCACTAATTGTTGGCTCGGTTCTGGCGTCTTATTTTTCTTGGGCATGATGAATGCATATGCAATGGCACAGGCACCTAATATGACAATAATAACCCATGGTGACAAATTGGTTCCTCTCCTTTGGATATCGCCTTCAAAGCTCAAGTCTTCATTTTTGTAATACGGAAAGGGTTACAATGACAGATCCACATGCTTTCCTTTGTACGGATGCTCCGCAGGTTTGACTTGCTCTGACATCTGGATCGTCTCCTGCTCCCGGGAGCCCCCTTCGTGCTCTCCATCACTAGATTGACCGTCTCGTACACCTGTATGTGCTGTTTCTTCCATCGCTTCACTGCGCTGTCTTGCCTCTTCTGCTTCCTTGGCCGTCTGCACCGCCAGTAAACTCTGGTCTGTGACCGGCCGCTGCTGATATTCGCTCTGATACCGACCGGCTTCACTTGTTCGTGGTACTGCAATCTGCAACTCTACTGCCTTAAAACTCATACGCTCACCTCACGGTTTCGAATGGTTTTCTACCTGTGCCTGATGCTGTACTTAAACGAATGGAGTCATCGTAATGTCCCCGTCATGATAATAAAATGAAATTCTACTAACTGGATTTTTAATAAATTTGGTGTATCTGCCGATAACTATTTTAGACCCACCGTTAATTATTTTCAAAATGTCTACTCGGGCTCTGTTCGTATCCTCAAGTACATTTTCAATTTCAAGTATACGTACTTTGGTTTCTTCATTAAGCCGAATTGCTGATTTTTGTGTAGCCGTAAGCTTAACTCGCATTGCCATTTTGTCAGGACTCAATTGTCCAGCAGCAGCTAACTGATCCAGCAATACCAATGCTTTTTTCGTTTTGTCTAATGAATCCATCTGTTCCCTTAGCCCTTTACGCAATTCACTCAGTTCGTTACGCAGTTTGGGTAGAACACCAACTTCTATCGAAGTTACTGTCGACATGCTGTTCCCCACAATTCGTGCTGAAACATGTTCACCTGCTTGAATGGATCCACCAACAATAAGGCCTTTGGTACCGGCACAGATCACGCTCCTGCCTGCACGGATGTTGGAATGCATGATGCTTTGGGAGACGAGAACATCTTCACCTGCATCTACGTTACCTTCCTGAATAAAGGTGCATTTGACATTGTGACCCGCCTGAATAAGCCCTTTGTTATATCCGATAATACCACCAGTGATCTCAACAGAGCCCCCTGCTTCTAGCTCTGCACCTTCGACACCGCCGACAACGCGAATGTCACCCGCTGCTTTTATTTTAAAACCAGTTAGCACATTGCCACGTATGACCACCGTACCTACAAAATCAATATTACCGATATTGTAGTCTACATCGCCATTTATTTCGTATACCGGGAATACATTCAGTTTGTTCCCTTCCGTTTTGGTCACCAATCCATCCAAAGCGGCATACATTGCAGATCCATCCGGATTAACAACAACATTCTTCCCTACTTTGAATCGTACGTCTTTCCCTGGTCGAAATGGAATTTCTGCACCAGTAACGGCCTGGCCTACTGAACCATCCACTGGAGGGATGCGCTCGGCAATGATTTGACCTGATTTTACATTATTCAACCGAGTTACTTCTTTGTAATCCACCTTGCCATCTTCCGCTTCGAGAGGACGACGTTCATTCTCATCCTCCATGCCGACCAATAATTTGATGTATCCATCCGTCCCAGGCACAGCTGCTATACCCTCTGCAATTTTTAATTGCGTATTCATATAGGCTTCAGGTTGGTTCACAAAAATGAGTAAGGTCTCACGAAGTACACCATACTTTATGCCCTGACCCGCAATAAACTGTTCCAGTTCATCAAGCGTGCAGGTGAATCCTTCTTCCTGCTTGGAAAACTCAAGGTAGGCCGTACTTTTATCTTCCGATAAAACAACACTTAGGCATTGCTCCAAAGCAATTCGCTGTGTCAATGCAGTTCATCCCCCTTTTAGACTTTCCACTCCCCGAAATCCGTATAATTAAGAACTCTATTAAATATATTAATCTTTGCGCATCAACAAATCTTTTTGTTTCTCTAGCGTTCCACGCAATCTTAAAATTGCTTTGGAATGCAATTGAGATATACGTGACGGTGAAAGAGACATTACTTCAGCAATCTCACTAAGTGATAAATCTTCATAATATAAGAGGGAAACCACTGTTCTCTCTTTTACTGTCAACTTATCCAGTCCCTGAACTAACGCATCTTTCAGATAAAACTCATTTACTTTGTAATCCGGATTTTTGGCCTTTTCATCGACCATTAAAGAAAGACGAGTCTCTGACTCTTCTTCCCGAATCGGGTCTTCAAGAGAGCACAGTGACATTACCGCTACTTCCTGGAGCATATGTTGGAAGTCCTTTGTCGACACGTCTAGATACTGACTCATTTCTTCATCGCTTACTGACCGTAGATAGGTTTGCTCCAACTGCTGATAAGCATCTTCGATTCGTTTAGCCTTTTCTCGCACGGAACGGGGAACCCAGTCTCCTTGACGCAAACCATCCAGGATCGCTCCACGAACTCGCCATGAGGCGTACGTCTCAAATTGAAGACCTCGTTCATAGTCGAATTTCTCAAGAGCATCGATTAGTCCCATGACACCGTTACTTTCAAGATCATCTTTAGGAACGTTTTTGGGTAACCCCACTGCCAAACGGCCAGATACATAATTTACAATATGAAGATATTTTTCAATCAACAATTTCTTGGCTTCCAGATCTCCGTGCTCTTTCCACTTTTCCCACAGATCAGCATGGTTCAAATGTGAAGCTTTACGCTCGTCCAATTGCTTTCACCCTCCTTATTTGTCTGTCAGGTGACGAACGGCCTGCGCCAATTCTTCCGGATCTTTGGTCCGTACCAGTTTAGGCGGATCCAATGGGGCGAAACCCGTTGGAGCTTTCGTCTCGGATGGCGGAATTTCTTCCCCAGAGGAGGCGTTCTGTCCACTCTTGAGCAAGTCGTTCAGCTCTTGTCCATCATCTTCGAGTTTAATGTCCACCTGTGAACCTCTTACTTCTGCAGTACCTTGAGGATCGTAATCAAATCCATTACTCCCTGCGGACGGGGCAAGCAACAACCCCAGCCCCCAGCGGATACCAAAAGCAAGAACGTACCAGGCTACGAATCCGATTAACCCGCGAATTAAACTGGTCATCAACAAATTGCTGCTGTATGCTACAAAAAAAGTCAGAATAAATCCGACTATGCCTGCTCCAAGATTAATGCGGTAGTTTCCTATCATAGTTTTATAATTCCTTTACACCCATTTGTACACTTCTAATATTTAAAATCCCTGTTTCACAGTCCATTTCAATGGTCCGGCCGTAATTTCCACCAGTGTCTTCAGCAAGAAGAGGAATATTAAGCTTTTGCAACCATTCCCGGCAAGACTCCGCATTCCTCGGCCCAATACGCATGGTATCTCCGGCTCCTGAAAAAGCAAACATCTGAGCACCACCCGCCATTTTGGACACGATACGTGAACGAGATGCACCGAGTTTTAACATCTTTTCTAATAACTCAGGCAACGCCGTATCGGCATATTTAGCTGTGTTCAATTTTCCTTCTCTTGCAATCTCTGAAGAAGGAAGCATCACATGCGCCATTCCAGCCAGCTTCAACTGTGGATCATACATCGTTAACCCCACACAAGAGCCAAGCCCTGTCGTGCGGATTATGCCAGGAAGGTGAGCAATGTTCAAATCCGCCATACCGACTTTAACGACGCTTTTTTCTTCAATCATGATCCAGAGGCACCCCTAAAGATTCAAATATCTTGGCAAATGACAATGGATCGGGAATCAGGAAAAATTGACCTTCCACCTGATCTTCTCCTTCGAAGAACGATGTGTCAATCAAAAGTGCATCGTCTCCCATTTCGCCAAATTGCAGCAGTCCATAGCTGAGTATTGCCCCTGCCATGTCAATAGCAAGTCCGGGAACCGTTGGATACATCGACAGTTTGGTGAAATCTGCAAGTGATGAAAGATATGATCCAGCCAGAATATTACCGATTTCCGATAATGCAGACTGTTCCATATCCGAAAACATGAGGCCATCTTTCAGCTCAAAACCAGCAAGTCGGTTAAGCAGCATTTTGGCGGCTTCCGGGGTCATCATGAAGAACAGATTACCCGGTGCCTCGCCTTCAACACGTAAAAAGACAGTCACCACGATTCGTTCGTCACCGCCCACTTTTTCAGCCACTTCTTCAAAAGGGAGCATCTGTACTGTCGGCACGCCCATGTCAATCGGTCTATTTAGAAGTTGAGACAACGCGGTTGCGGCGTTGCCTGCTCCAATGTTACCGACCTCTTTGAGCACATCCATTTGGAATCCCTCAAATCGGTTGAACATCTCCACGTGTTAGCCCTCGACACTTTCCAGCTGTACAACTTCGCTTTTATTCAAAACTTCATGCAGATTAAGCATGATCAACAAACGCTCATTTTCCAATTTAGCCACTCCGCGCAGATATCTCGCTTTTACTCCACCCACTACTTCCGGCGGACTGTCAATTGCGCTGCTCTTAATGTCAATTACATCATTGGCAGCGTCAACAATGAATCCAACCTGCATTTCACCTACAGCTACAATGACAATTCGAGTTTGATCCGTATATTCTGTTTCAGGCAGAGAGAACCGACCACGCAAGTCGATAACAGGGATAACAACCCCGCGAAGATTAATAACCCCTTTTACGAAGGAAAATGTCTTAGGGACACGAGTAATTGGCATCATGCGTTCAATCGTCTGAACTTTTTCAACCTCGATACCGTATTCCTCAGATCCTAGTTTAAAGACGATGACTTTCAATTCTTCCATGAATAAAACCTCCCTATAAGTGTAAGGCTTAGTTGCTTATTTAATAAATGCGTTAGGATCAACGATGAGAGCTACTTGTCCATCTCCCAGGATGGTTGCTCCGGAGATTCCTTCAATGGAAGGAAGATAGGTTCCCATGGATTTGAGAACAATCTCGCTCTGTCCGATAAACTCTTCCACGGAAACCGCTGCTAGACGATCTCCTTTGCGGATGACAACGATTTCTGTTTCCGACTCATCCTCATCATTGAAATCAGGTACGCCAAACACTTCGTTTAGCGACAAGTACGGAATGAGGGATTCACGGAACGTAATCATTTTATTACCATGAATATTACGAACTTGTTCACGCTGCACAATGGCCGTCTCCACGATGGAGGACAACGGAATCGCATATTTCTCGGAACCAACTCGTACAAGCATTGCTGCGATAATTGACAACGTCAATGGCAGTTGAACCGAGAAATTAGTGCCTTTGCCTGGTGTGGAATGGATGGTTACATTACCCCCAAGCGAAGTGATTTTGGATTTTACAACGTCCAAACCTACTCCGCGACCAGAGATATCCGAGATTTTGTCAGCTGTACTGAAACCAGGAGCGAATAAAAGCTGATTAACTTCATCGTCGCTCATCTTCGCACCCTGCTCTTCCGTCACGACACCGCGTTTAATGGCAGTTTGTAAAAGCTTCTCACGATAAATTCCTTTGCCGTCATCTTCAATCTCAATGAAAACATGATTGCCACTGTGGAAAGCTCGAAGGTTAACTGTACCCATTTCCGGTTTTCCGGCAGCAACACGTTCTGCGATGGATTCGACACCGTGGTCCACAGCGTTACGCAGCAAATGCACCAGTGGGTCACCGATTTCGTCAATGACCGTACGATCCAATTCGGTTTCTGCACCAGTAATGACCAGGTCAATTTTTTTATCCAATGTTTTGGCTAGGTCACGAATCATTCGTGGGAACCGGTTAAATACGGTATCTACAGGTACCATCCGCAGCTTGAGAACGATATTTTGCAGGTCTGAGCTCACTCTGCTAAGATGAGCCACAGTATCGGATAGATCATTATTACCCGTTTCACTTGCCAACTGCTCCAGACGCGACCGATCAATCAGCAATTCGCTGAATAAATTCATCAGTACATCCAATCGCTCAATATCCACTCGGATCGTACGCGAAGGTGCGGCCCCCTGTTTAGTTGGTGCAACAGGCTGTTTGGCTGCTGGTTTTTCTTCTGTTTTGACCGCAGTTGCGATCTCTTGTGATACAGCTGTTGCTATGGCGACTGTTTCAGCTTCAACTGCAGCTGCAGCCTGATTGGTCATCTGCTGAAGAGTTTCTTGATCTAGCTGAATGACTTTGGCACTTTCTATCTCAGAAATGCTTAAAATACTTTTTTCCAGTTCCTGCGCTTCTTTGGTTGTTATGTAATACAACGAGAAACTGCGCTCAAACTTCTCCTGCTCAATATCCTGAACCGTAGGGAAAGACTTCACAACTTCACCCGAACGCTCCAAGAGATCAAAAACCATGTAGGCACGTACACCTTTCAGCTGACTATCCTCACTAACAAGCACATCAATGTAGAAAACTCGATGCCCTTCCGCGATAGACTGGTCTAGAACAGAATATTGGAATTCATCCAGATCAACAGCTAATGAAATGCTTTCTACCTGCTTAGCCGTTGTTGTAGCAGTTGGAGTTTCACCACCTGTCCATTCACCACTTTCAATGACTTGAAGGGAAGCGACAATTGCGGAAACATCGGCTTTACCTTCTCCACCACTGGTAATATCCTGAACCATGGATTCAAGCGCGTCCAAACTCTTAAACAGAGTATCAAAAATATAGTCCTGCATTTTCAATTTCTCATTACGCACAAGATCTAACACATTTTCCATTTTGTGAGTCAATGATGCCAAATCCTCAAAGCCCATTGTTGCAGCCATACCTTTCAAAGTATGAGCAGAGCGGAAGATGACTTGGACTATACCCAGATCCTCCGGATTGCCTTCGAGTTGAAGCATATTGTCGTTAAGGGATTGCAGATGATCATTAGACTCATCAATAAACATGGATAAGTATTGGTTCATGTCCATTGTGAGGCACCTCCTCCATGAGTTACACTCCGTTTATTTCACTGCTTGAACAAGTTTTGGGGCGATCTCCTGCAAAGGCAGAAGATGACGTACGCATTGCAGCTCTACAGCTGAACGCGGCATTCCATACACCACACAGGTCTCTTCATTTTCCGCAAAGGTAGAAGTTACACCCGCTTCATAAAGCTTTTTCATCATTCTCGCTCCATCACTGCCCATACCCGTCAGCAAAACTAAATGCCGCTGAAGCGACGTAAAAGGCAATAACGACTCAAACATCGTATCCACTGAAGGCCGATGGCCATTCACCGGATGCTGCTCCGTAAGCTTCAGGATATACTTTCCATCGGTTGTTTTAGTTACGACGATGTGATATCCACCAGGAGCGATATAAGCGGAACCTTTCTTGAGAACCATACCTTCTTCAGCCTCAACGACATGCAGCGGACTGAAGGTATTCAGCCGTTGTGCCAGAGACCTTGTAAAATTGGGTGGCATGTGCTGCACAATAATGACAGGTGCAGGCAAATCAGCGGGCAGTTCCTCAAGCAAAGTTTTAAGGGCTCTTGGGCCTCCCGTAGAGCAGCCAATTGCAACAATTTTGTTGAATGCACTATCAGTCCCCGTTACTGCTTTTGGTAATGGTTGACTTGAGGATGCAGCCGTTTGCTCCATTGCCGACCGTATTGGTTCAGCATTCCGCAACTCCTTCGGAGTGTGAAGAGGCTTAATCGGTTTAGGCACCTTAGCTTCTCTTGTATTAGGGACACGATCTGGGCTCTTTCCAGCTTCCAGTTTTTTGTCTGGTCGCTCTTTTTTCTGGTCCGCCAGCGGCATGTTTCGATGCAGCACCTTGGACGGTGGTCGCTCACTTGGTTCACTGTTCGGCCTTGTAACTGGTTGAACAGGATCAATCCTTTTTTGAGCGGGTTTTCTGCGAACTTGTGCAGGAGCATCACGCTGTACTCGCTGAGATTGACGCAAGAGATGTTCCTGAATCTCTTTCGTCTGTTTTAAAGACTCCTCACGCTCTGCTTTTCGCTTGATTTCGTTCATGGCCGCCCGCATCCGCTCGACGAGGGCCTTGCCTACCTGAGCAATATCCTGATCATGTGAAATGGAAGGCTTACGTATAAAATCAAAAGCTCCTGCCTCAAGCGCCATGATGGTTTCCTTCATACCTTGCTCATTGATACCTGATAGCATAATTACAGGCACCGATGACTTCTGCATGATCGATTTCAATGCATCCAGCCCATTCATCTCAGGCATTTCTACATCCATCGTAATTACATCAGGCTTTAAATCCACTGCTTTTTCAATTGCTTCCTTGCCGGTTGAAGCTGTTGCCGCAACTTTAAATTCCGGGTCAGCTTCAATCAAATCCGTGACAATTTTGCGCATAAAAGCGGAATCATCGACAACCAGTACTTGATACACCGCCATGTTTTGTCCACCTCTGTTTCCTTTATTCAAGAATCATGTTGTCTTCCTAAGCCACTTTTTCATAAATCCCCTGATTCCTGTCAAGGTTTCGGCTTCATTAACCGCAGGTTCAGCCAAATATCGAAGGGCTAGCCGCTGTATATCTCTGGAAGCTTTTGAATGGGGATAAGCCAAGCTGTAAGGCACTTGTCTCTTCACCGCTTTAACAACATTCGGATCTTCAGAAACATACCCAAGCAGGGGGATATCCGTTTGTAAAAAACGCTTGGCTACTCCTGCTATTTTTTCCGCCACCTGTTCCGACTCTTGTTCATTTTCAACACGGTTAACGACCATCCGAAAAGGTGTAGCATTTTCCTGACCATGCATCACTTTAACCAGTGCATATGCATCTGTTATGGAAGTGGGTTCAGGTGTGGTTATAATCACACATTCGTCAGCTGCACCAATAAACTTCATATTCTCACGGGAGAGCCCCGCTCCAGTATCAAATATGACGTAGTCCATTTCCTGCGCAACCATTTCCACTTGCTCTGCAAAGAATTCCAAATCACGGTCCGACAACGAAAATAACTCTTTCATGCCAGATCCACCAGCAATGTATGGTAGTCCATTCGCACCAAGCTGAATGATTTCCTGTATGGACTTCTGCCGATACAATAAATGATACAGATTATAGGAAGATGAAGTCCCCATAAGAACATCAATATTAGCCATTCCGATATCTGCGTCAAATACCAGTACCTTCCTGCCCAGCGTTTGCAGCGCAAGGGCAAAGTTTAACGTGAAATTGGATTTCCCTACCCCGCCTTTGCCGCTGGCAATCGTTAAGATTTTCGAAGAGCGTCCACTGCGCAGGGTTTTGTCCAATGCACTCGGTGCTGACACCAAACTTCGAAGAGAGGCTGCCTGGTCCTTCATTTCGCGAGTTCTCCCAGCAATTGTTTAGTCAATGAAGCCGGATCTGGTTTGAGCAAGTCATCCGGAACATTCTGTCCATTGGTCACATAGGCAATTTTCAACGGGAAGTGATGCAGCAGATTAATCATTGGACCACAAGTGCCCGTTTCGTCCATCTTGGTGAAAATGATCTTATCCAGCCCATACTTGCTGAAATGTTCGGTAATTTCAAACATGTCCGCGCTTTTGGATGTCATGCTCATGACGAGAAATGTCTCACTGTTCTCTACTGGTGCAAGCAGGCTTTGCAACTCCGAAACGAGCAATTCGTTTCTATAATTTCTTCCTGCCGTATCCATGAAGATCAGGTCACAATCCTGCAAACGAGATATGGCTCGTTGTGTATCTCCTGGAGACTGTACAACCTCAAGTGGAACATTCAAAATGGAAGCGTAGGTTCTAAGTTGTTCTACTGCTGATATACGGTACGTATCCGATGTAATGAATCCAACTTTCCGATGATGCTTAAACATCTGCTCTGCAGCCAGTTTGGCTATAGTTGTTGTTTTCCCCACACCTGTGGGTCCAGCAACATAAACAATACGAGTGCCAGGCAATATCCCAGCTTCGATACGTTCCTCCAGAAACGTTAAAATCTGTTGCTGAACGGATTGAACGATCTCATTTTCGTCCAGCTCTTTCGCATTCAACTGTGTCTGAACCGTTTCAAACCATGACTCAAAAACTTCCGTCCGCACCTCTTGATCACTCAGCCGCTCTTTAAGATAAAGAAACTCTTCGGGTAGAGAGTCAGCCAAATCATTCTGTCTAGATAATTGAGTCATCATCTTTTTGAGTTCTTTCAGTTCAGACATCAGTTCTTGTTGGCCCTGTTTGTTTGGTTCCTGCACGTCAGACGATGAACCCGAAAAATCCGCCCCTTCCGGTCGCGGTTTATAATCCGTGCTTGACTCAAATTTACCGCGCCCTCTATCTGAATCAATGTTCTTCGATTCAGCATGAGCAGCGGTTTCGTTACGTTGTTCATCGTCGTATTGTTCAACAGCCTGAGCAGCAGATTTCGATTCACTGGCTTCGTTTACAAATGAACGAGCCGTCTGCCTGTACGCTTCAGGAACATACGAACGAGGCACTGGGGCAACTTGGTTCTTTATCTGCTTCTTGGCTTCTTTTTTATCTTCCTCTTCAACCGCAGCTACAACTTCAATTCTCTTTTTGCGAAACATTCCCATCATTCCGCCCACCTTAATTTCTTTGGTGGACAGAATGACAGCGTCACTTCCTAGATCTTTCCGAATTTGAAGCATAGCCTCGGGCATGGTTTCAACAATATATTGTTTTACTCTCATAAGTTCACCACTCCGACACTTTGGATTTCAACATTCGGTTCCAACTCACTATAGGAAAGTACCGGTATGTCCTGCATGGTACGTTCAATGACTTGACGCAGGTACATACGAATGGTTGGAGAAGTTAATACGACAGGTTGTTGACCTGATTGGATTAATCGATTGACCTGCTCGGTCAATTTTTGGTACACACTTTGTGTAGACGCAGGATCCAGTGCAAGGTAACTTCCTTGATCGGATTGTTGTACACTTTCGGCAATTTTCTTTTCCAATCCAGGCCCAACGGTAATCACTCTAAGTGTTTCACCTTTTTGGGAGAACTGTTGGGTGATTTGACGGGAAAGCGATTGTCTTACGTACTCTGTCAGAACATCCGGGTCTTTGGTATACGTCCCGTAGTCAGCCAGTGTCTCGAAGATTGTAACCATATCCCGGATGGAGATTTTCTCGCGCAGAAGTTTTGCCAGCACTTTCTGTACGTCCCCAATGCCCAAAACCGATGGAATCAGTTCGTCGACAAGTGCAGCATAGTTCTCTCTGAGATTGTCCACAAGCGCCTTCGTTTCTTGTCTGCCAAGAAGCTCATGTGCGTGTTTCTTAATCAGTTCTGTCAAATGGGTGGCCACTACGGATGGTGGATCCACAACCGTGTAACCAGCAAGCTCAGCTCGATCTTTGGTAACTTCATCAATCCATAGAGCAGGAAGGCCAAAAGCCGGTTCCGTAGTTTCAATTCCTGTTACAGATTCTTCTTCGTACCCAGGGCTCATAGCCAGATAATGATTCAGCAGCAATTCACCGCCACCAACCACATTACCCTTGATCTTGATGACATACTCATTAGGTCTCAATTGAATATTATCTCGAATCCGAATGACTGGGACAACGAGCCCTAATTCAAGCGCACATTGTCTACGTATCATAATAATGCGATCCAGTAGATCTCCGCCCTGCTGGTTATCAGCCAGAGGAATCAAACCGTAACCAAACTCGAACTCGATTGGATCAACCTGAAGCAAGTTAATTACACTTTCTGGACTTCTAACCTCTTCGATCTGTTGTTCCTCCTCCATCTGTTCTTCTGCCTCTTGTTTGGATTTTAGCGTATTTTGCATCCTCCATGCGGCAAAAGCCAGTATACCTGCCAAAGGTATGGTCGTAATGGCGTGAATTGGAGTGAAGAAACCAAGCATTGCTATTACAAAAGCTACAATATATAAGAGCGTCGGGTATGTAAACAACTGCCCCGTAATATCATCTGCCAAGTTACCTTCGGATGACGCTCTAGTGACGATAAGACCCGCTGCTGTAGAAATCAGAAGTGCAGGAATCTGACTGACCAATCCATCCCCGATTGTTAATACAGAATAGGTGGACAATGCATCTGCAAACGAGAGACCATGTACGGTCATACCGATAATAAATCCACCAATGAGATTGATCAGCAAGATGATAATACTCGCGATTGCGTCTCCTTTTACGAATTTACTGGCACCGTCCATTGCACCGTAGAAATCAGCCTCTCTCTCAATTTTGGAACGACGCTCACGCGCCTGTTGTTCATTGATCAAGCCTGCGTTTAAGTCCGCATCAATACTCATTTGTTTACCCGGCATCGCATCGAGTGTAAATCGTGCAGCAACTTCAGCTACACGTTCTGAACCCTTGGTGATGACGATAAACTGAACAACGACCAGTATGAGGAAGACGATAAAACCAATTGCAATCTGACCGCCCGCGATCCAGCTTCCGAAGGTTGCTACGACAGACCCCGCATTTCCATTTCCAAGAATCAGCTTTGTTGTTGAAATGTTCAATGCTAATCGGAACAATGTCGTAATCAGCAATAATGCCGGAAAGATAGAGAATTGCAACGCTTCCTTGCTGTTCATCGCTACGAGCAATATCATTAATGCAAGTGAAATGTTGACAACTAGCAGCATGTCCAACAACCAGGTTGGGATCGGGAGAATCATCATCAACACAATGCCAATGATACCCGCAAGGACAGCAATATCTTTTGTTTTCAATGAATGTACGGCCTCCGATCCCTTTTATTTCGTTCTGCCCTTTAATTTATATACATAAGCCAGCACTTCGGCTACCGCTTGAAACAAATCAGCCGGTATGGCGTCGCCAATCTCGGCTCTCTGGAACAATGCCCGTGCCAGCGGCTTGTTTTCCATAGTAATGACACCGTGCTCTTTGGCAATCTCCCTGATGCGCAAGGCGACGTAATCCTGACCTTTGGCAATAATCTGAGGTGCTTCCATCTCAGACCCTTCATACTTCAGCGCTACTGCGAAGTGCGTCGGGTTTGTGATGATCACATCTGCATTTGGAACCTCCTGCATCATGCGCTGTACAGCCATGCGACGCTGACGTTCCCTGATTTTACCTTTTATCAGCGGGTCACCTTCCATTTTTTTGTACTCGTCCTTGATGTCCTGTTTGGACATCCGAATGTTTTTCTCGTAATCATATTTCTGATACATATAGTCGAACACTGCGAGTACCATTAAGGCCACAGCGATTTTGACACCCAGATTAAGGGTAATTGAAGCCGAAAAATGTAATATGGCATCCAAAGAAAAATGAGAAAGTGAAGCAATATCCGATTGATAACTTGTAATCGTACTGTAGACTAGATAACCGATAATCGACATTTTCAAAATGGATTTTGCAAACTCCACTAATGAACGGAGTGAGAAAATGTTTTTGAAACCTTTGATTGGATCAAGCTTCTCAAGCTTGGGCTTCAATCCTTCTCCTACTAGTAAAAAACCAACCTGCATATAATTAACAATCAAGGCAACAACCGCCGCACCTATCATTACGGGTCCAAGCAGCAGCATGACTTCAATGCCGTAGCGCATCATTAGGGCCATTACATTCTCGCCGGTAATCTCCAAGCTCAGCCGATTCATAAAGATATCTGTAAATAACCGAACAATGCGTTCTTTGTAAAAATCACTGAATACCATCATGATTAAAAAGGTAAATAGGAGAATGGATGCCCCAGATATCTCCATGCTCTTGACAACCTGTCCCTTTTTGCGTGTATCCTGCCTCTTTTTTGGGGTGGCTTTCTCCGTTTTTTCACCTGCGAATAACTGAAGGTCAAGCTGAAATTTCATTTAAACCCTGTCCTCCGTTTCCTTTAGCCTGGCCTTTGTCCGATCGTTCCAAGCAACTTTTCCATAGATCTGAACATCGCTTCGAACAATTGGCTAAATACAAAGGCGAAGCTCGGAACCATCAAAAGTAAAATGACGATCCCTACCAGAGCCTTTAACGGCATACCGACAGCAAACACATTGAATTGAGGTGCAGTTTTAGCCAAAAAACCCAATCCCACATCCGTCAAAAACAAAGCCACTACAATGGGAGCCGACATTTGGAAGGCTAACATAAAAGTCTCACCTAGCGTCTGAACGAGAAATTCCGCAATGCTTCCATCGGCCATCCGGATAAAAAAGGCGTTGGATAAGGGTATCCACCGATAGCTGTAAACAATGGCGTCCAGGAGATAGTGGTGTCCATTCATCGTCAGAAAGAGTAGCATTGCAAAAGCATATTTGAAATTACCTGTCAGTGGTGCAGAAGCACCAGTCATCGGATCAAATACATTCGCCATACCAAAACCAATCTGAAGGTCAATGAATGTTCCCGCCGTCTGCACGGCTGTCATAATCAGATAGGCTACGAAACCTAGCAGCAATCCTATTAATATCTCCCGGATAATCAACAGAATGTAACTCAGATCAGTAGGCACTTCCTGATTCATGCCATAAACGACATAAACCGTTAATGTTACAAATGCCGAAAGACCAACCTTAATGGAATTCGGCACATTTCGAGCTGAGAATACTGGAGCTGTTACAAAAAATGATGCAATTCGACAAAACATAAGCAGAGCGACAGGAAAACTTTGCAACAATGTCTCCATGTGCGAAAGCCTACCCTATATATCTGTATAAATTATCGAGAATGTTATACGTAAAATCTACCAAAATATTTAAGATCCAAGGTCCGAATAAGAGCACTGCCAAAAGTACGGCAATAATTTTCGGAACAAAAGCTAATGTCTGCTCCTGAATTTGGGTCGTTGCTTGGAACACACTGATAATGAGACCCACAACTAGAGCCAGTATAAGCATGGGTGCGCTAGCCAGCAGCGACGTATATACTGCTTTCCCGGCCAGACCTATAATAAATTCTGAAGTCATGACCGTCCTCCTTCAACTTTCCTGCTCATGTGTTAAAGCTCAGCAGCAGTGACTTCACTACAAGATACCAACCGTCCACAAGGACAAATAGCAATATCTTAAAAGGTAATGAGATCATGACCGGTGGTAGCATCATCATCCCCATAGCCATGAGTGTACTTGCAACCACAATGTCTATGACTAGAAACGGAATGAAAATCATGAATCCCATCTGGAATGCTGTCTTTAATTCACTGATCGCATACGCTGGCACCATGACAGTGATCGGTATGTCTTGATATGTTTCTGGTTTTTCGGTCTGATTATATTTCATAAAAAGCAGTAAATCTTTCTCCCTTGTGTGGGAGAACATAAATTTCTTAATGGGATCTTGTGCCTTTTCAAGCGCTTCCGTTTGCGTAATGTCTCCTTTGAGATAAGGCTGAAGAGCTACCTGATTAATGGAAGACAGCGTCGGTGACATGATAAACAGTGTCAGGAAGAGCGCTAAACCGACAAGCACCTGATTGGGTGGCATTTGTTGTGTCCCCAAGGATGTTCGTATAAAACCAAGAACGATAACAATTCGGGTGAAGCTTGTCATTAATACCAGTATTGCAGGCGCTATACTTAACACCGTAATTAACAGTATTATGGACAGAGAACTACTACTTGGTGTTCCACCATCTCCGCTTCCGATTTGGATATCGATGTTTGGTATCGGTTCGGCAAAGGCAACCGTCACAGATGCCAGGCTGATAAGCCCCATCAAACAACATGCTAGCCAAATCTTTTTCTTCATGAATCCCTCGACCGATCTGTAGTATTGTCTTCTTCCAGGAGCTTGTCCATCTTTTCTTTTCGGTTAGGCATCTGCCGCAGCTTCGACTCGAATAGCTCGTGAAAAGAGGCAGTATCTTCTAGTTCCATTTCCCTTGGTGGTTCTTTCTTACGTAAGCGGGATGCCAACTTGTTGATTAATGGTGAAAGGCTTCCCTGTTGTGAAGAAGCTTCTCTCTCAAAAGAATCAACAATTCTTTGTGCCTCTTCCAAATCTGAAATTTTGTCTAGCAATTGTATATTTTCGCCAACACCGACCAGATAAACATTGCCACCAATTTCTATGATCTGAAGTGACTTGTTCGGCCCCAGCCCTACACCACCTAAAATGCGGACTGTACCACTTCGAAACCATTGCTGATTCCTTTTGTTTAAAAAGCGGAGCAAGTAGACGATAAGGACCAGGATGACGGCCAGGACGACAATCACCCATACAAGCTGAAAATAATAGTTGGTCCCAATGTCAGCTCCTCCAGGAGTATCACCCTGCGCCATCATCATGTATCTTAAACTCCCAGCGTTTTGCTGATCGCTTCGATGACTCGGTCAGACTGGAATGGCTTAACGATGAAATCTTTGGCACCAGCCTGAATCGCATCAATTACCATCGCTTGTTGTCCCATAGCTGAACACATAATGACTTTAGCATTCGCATCGATTTTTTTGATTTCTTTCAGTGCAGCAATACCATCCATCTCAGGCATGGTAATATCCATCGTGATCAGATCAGGACGAAGTTCCTTAAATTTCTCAATTGCTTGTGCTCCGTCCTGAGCCTCGCCAACGACCTCATATCCGTTCTTGGACAAAATGTCCCGGATCATCATTCTCATAAATGCAGCGTCGTCCACGACTAAAATTCGGTTTGCCATCTTGATTCAAGTCCTCCCTAAATTGTGCTTATTGTAATTTCTGAATTCGGTCCCATTGGCTTACGATATCTATAACACGAACACCAAAGTTTTCATCGATAACGACGACTTCTCCCTTAGCGATCAGTTTGTTATTGACCAAAATATCGACAGGTTCGCCGGCCAGTTTATCCAGCTCGACAATTGAACCTTGTGAGAGTTCCAATATATCCTTAATTTGCTTCTGGGTCCTTCCTAATTCTACGGTGACTTTAAGGGGAATGTCCATCAATAAATTCAAATTATTTTCGTCCACCTGACCGTAAGCCCCATTTTGCAAATTGGCGAACTGGACGGGTTGTACATTCACATTCCTATTTGGCATACCGCCGTAGTGTTGTGGTGCACCATACGTTTGCTGTGGCGGCATCCCGTAAGGCTGTTGTGGCGGCATTCCTTGCGGCATATCCATTGGTACCTGTCCATATCCATTATAGTCTGGAGCAGGCTGTTGAGGCGCCTGTGGAGGCATTTGCTGATGAACCGGTAGTTGTTCCGATGCCACAGGTGGAGCTGCCGCTGCTGGTGCTGCATGCGATGGTGTTGTCACTGGCGCATTAGCGGTTGATTCCTGTGCTCCGCCGATCAACATATCCACCATGTGTTTGGCGAAATCAACAGGCAAAAGCTGCATCAGATTGGAGTCAATCAGATCACCAATCAGGAGGCGAAACGATACTCGAATCAACGTTTCGTCATGCGGCAGACTGCTCACACCCTCGCCACTTTCCATATTGAGAATATCAATGCCTGGCGGAGAGATATTCACAAATCGGTTGAAAATCGTAGACATGGAGGTTGCTGATGAACCCATCATTTGGTTCATTGCTTCCTGCACTGCACTAATATGGATCTCATTCAATTCTTCATCCGCAGGATTGCCTTCGCCTCCAAGCATCAGATCAGCAATGACTTGTGCATCGCGCTTTTTGATAACTAGTGAATTGATCCCTTCAAAACCATCCACATAATTGACATGTACTGCAACATGTGGCTTGGGAAACGCTTCTTCGAATTGCGAACGGCTGATGATGGATACCTTCGGTGTTGTAATATCTACTTTTAATCCCAATAGCGTGGACAATGCTGTCGCTGCGCTACCAAACGTAATATTACCGATCTCTCCCAATGCATCTTGTTCCAGCTCAGTCAAAAAATCATCAACTGTTTTTTCAGAAGGATCCGTGCTACCCATCGATTCGGATTGCCGGAGCAAAGCATCGATTTCTTCCTGGGACAAATAATCCTTACTCGTCAAATTCTTCAACTCCTTCGGTGACAATCTTATCTATTTGTACAGCCACACGGTCTTTTATCGTTCCCGGACTGCCCATATACTTCAACCTGTCGCCCACTTTGATGGATAACCCCTCATCAACCGGTTTGTTCAACGTAATGACATCGCCGACCGAAAGTCCAAGGAATTCCGAGATCGAAATTCTGGATTCACCGAGTTCCGCAACAACTGGCAATTTGGCTTTGTTCACACGTTCTCTAAGAGCATCGTATTCTTCTGGCGCTCTTGTTTTCTTCTCTGAAACAAACCACTGATGTGTCGACAGCCTTGACATAATAGGTTCAAGAACGACATGTGGGATACACAAATTGATCATGCCCGTAGTGTCACCGATTTTGGTGCTCAGCGAGATCAAAGCAATCGTTTCGTTGGGTGATACGATCTGCATAAACTGTGGATTTGTCTCCAGTGCTTCCATTCTCGGTGATATGTCTAACACTGTCTTCCAAGCTTCCTGCAAACTTTCGAACGCTCGGCTGAAGATTCGCTCCATAATTGTCGTTTCTATTTCAGTCATTGAAGCTATTTTAGTCGGCGCACTTCCCGTACCACCCAGCAATCGATCTAACATCGCATAACCAACATTGGGGTGAACCTCCAGCACCATTCGTCCTTGCAACGGTTCTGCTTCAAATATATTTAATATCGTCATTTTAGGGATTGAACGAATAAATTCATCATAAGGCAACTGTTCGACCTGAACGACATTAATTTGAACGAATGTCCTTAATTGGGCTGAAAAATAAGTGGTGAGAAAGCGTGCAAAGTTCTCGTGAATTCGAGTCAAACTTCGGATATGATCTTTGGAAAAGCGAACCGCCCGTTTAAAATCATACGATCTAATTTTTTTCTGAGTTTCTTCCTTTTTTAATTCCTCGGCATCCATCTCACCTGAGGAAAGTGCTGCTAATAGGGCATCAATCTCATTTTGTGATAATACATCCACCATGTTCTCACCCCCTTACCGTTTTACAGCGTGCTCTGTTCATTACATTGATGCCATCAAAAAATAAGTAAAGTTCGTGCTGCTCAGCTTCGGTTCAGGCAATGCTTCATTGATCAGTTTCGTCAGTTTTTCATTAAACTGAGAACGTCCCTTGGCTGTTTTCAACTCTTCTGGCTGTGCATCCGCAAAAGTCTGAACAATAATTGGTTTTACGGTAATTTCTTTAATTTTCTCGAAATCTTCTTTTGCTGTAGCGTCATCCAGTTTAAAAGCCAGGTTGACTTGTACGATATGATTGGTGTCTGCCAAATTGGTTTTGATGTCGGTAATCTCGGAAGTAACTTCGACAATTTCATCGGCAGTCATCTTTTTGGCTTCAGCAGCCGAAGCTACGTCTGTTTCAGCTTTGTTACCCGTCTGTCCTTGCATAAATACAAACACAACCACGACAATGAGTGTTATGGCAAGCAAAATCGTTGCCAGCCAGGGCATCATCTTTTTCATCAGGATTCCTCCGTTTGCTGCACTTTGATAGTGGCTGCCTGAACCCCGATTTCACGGTTGTACACTTTGATTTTGGAAATGACCTCATCTGCCTTTTCAAGGACAATCAGTCTCTTTCCTGTTACCAGAGTAATATACGTATCCGGCGTTTCTTCTACAATCTCTACCATTAGTGCATTTAACCACATGGGAGAACCATTTAACCGCGTTACCGAAATCATGCTAAGCCCCCTCTCGATCAATGTGGAGGAGCTCGCTCCTCCACGAATTAAAGCTTTCTAATCAGTTATTAACGTTTCAGGTTAACAACTTCCTGAAGCACTTCATCGGATGTAGTGATGATCCGTGAGTTCGCCTGGAAACCACGTTGAGCGACGATCATCTCCGTAAATTCTCCCGTCAAGTCCACATTGGACATTTCTAACTGACCTGTAATAATGGCGCCAGTTCCTTCCTCTCCATCATTGGCAGTTAAAATCTCCAATTCACCATCTTCATTGGCATTAGCTGTCATCCTATAAAGGTTACCCCCCATCTTCTCTAACCCTTCTGGATTGACTACCTTTCCTATACCAATTTGCGCCCCTGCATTCAAAGTTCCGTCCCCGAGAGTTTCGGTAATGATGCCATCTTGTCCAATAGTAAATGAAACAGCATCTTCGCCAATTGTGATAGGATCACCGCCTGCATCAACTACGAAAAGCCCATCCGAAGTAACGAGGTTGCGAAGAGCATCAACATGGAAATCACCTGCACGTGTCAGATAGGGGACCTCCTGATCCTCACTCAATTTAACAAGAAAAAAACCATCTCCGTTAATTCTCAAATCTGTAGGATTATTTGTTGTTGTTGGACTTCCTGCTAAATGTAGTGTATCTATCGAACCTACCGAAACTCCTAATCCAATTTGTCTTGGATTCACCCCACCGTTAGCATCCGTTGGAGCAGTGGCTCCTCCAGTTGTTTGGCTCATGATATCTTTGAACATCACTCGACTTCCTTTAAAACCTACCGTATTCACATTGGCAATGTTATTACCGATGACGTCAAGTTTTGTTTGAAAGCCCCGCATGCCGGAAACGCCTGAATACATTGATTTCAACATAATTGAAAAGCCTCCCAAATCTACTAGATTACCGCATCAATCGGTCAGCGGCATTCCGGCTCCCATTTAGGGCCAGCCGTTTAAGGAATAATAACAGCACTGTCAATTTGTGTAAAAACATTATCTTTCATGCTTTCACTATCCATAGCTGTGACTACAGTTCTATTTTTAACATTTACAATGAAAGCCATATCCTGCATCAATATTAGTGATTCCTTAGCTCCTTTGGCAGCTGCCTTATCAAGCGCCGTTCCAATCTGCTCCATTTGTTCACTTTTTAATTTGATGCCACGCTGTTCTAGCCTTTTCAGTGCGTGATTACTCAGCTTCAGGAGATTATCCTCAAGCATTTGAGCAAAAGGTTTCTCCCCAGTACTTGATAATTCAGCGCTTTTGTTTGCTCTATGAATTAAACTTGGTGAAGTTGGCCCTGAATACAACCGACCTACCGTTATTCGCTCGTTCATATTAAATTTCCTTGCTCAGCAGTTTGATTATCTCCTAATTGTGGATCTTCATTGTTAGAGACTTCTGAGTCAACGGGACTTTCATCAGCTTCTTCTGATTTAACTTTATTCACCTGAATAATTTCTTCCAATTTAATTTCATCATTACCAACTTTTGCGTATTGAACGCCATCTCTTACAATTATTGAATCAACAACGCCCTGCCGTATGTTAGTACCGTTCGACTCATCCCCAGTAATCCAACTGACTTCCATTCCGATCATGCTAGAGATACTGCCTAAAGACTGATTTAACATTTTTAATTGCGATGAAATGTTAACCAATTGCTCAACAGAGCTGAACTGCGCCATTTGAGCAATGAATTCTTTGTCTTCCATAGGCTGCATAGGATCTTGATTTCGAAGTTGAGTAATTAAAATTTTCAGAAATTGGTCTTTACCTAAGTCCTTACTCGCTGTAGTTGTTGTGGCTTTATTTGCAGCTGAATAGTTAGGCCATGTGTTATTCGTCGATACAATTTCATTAGCCATATTATCACCTCGTCCCCAATTAAGCTTCTGCTGTAAAGGAATCCCTTACCATACTCTCTTCTTCATGATCACTGCGCCAATTACGCAACTCTTCTTGTATACTTGCCGTTGCTATAGCTTCTTCAGAGTGTTCTTCACGTTCACGAGAACGTCTTTGTTGCTGGGATTGACCACCAGACTGACGGCCTCCATCTTGATACATCTGAGATCCGAGAGAACTATTCTGAGTCACTTCAATTCGCTCCACTTGAATACCTTGTGATTGAAGTGAAGTACGAAGCTGCATGATTTGCTGCTCCAATAAATCCTTAGCCATCGTATGTTCTGTCATAAAACGCGCAACCATGTGGCCATTTTGCATCGAAATTTGAACATCTAATTTCCCTAAATGCTCAGGTCGCAATGATATAATCGCTTCTGATAGGCCATTTTTTTGAACAATATCCAACTTCCCAACTACGAATTGAGTCATTTCTTTAGCGAAGTTTGAAGCTTGCATTACGGGTTCTGCAGCTTTGAGCACTTTAGTACCAGAAGTTCTCAGCGAAAGTTCTCCTGCAGTAATGATTCCCTGATCATTTTCTCCATCAAAAATCTCACTTGTCCCAGTTTCAAGATCATTGTGTGGATTTGGAGGCTGTGAACTCACCAGTCTGATTTGTTCAAATTTCTCTATATGATTAGATGTTTTATGCTCTGCATCTGCCTCTGAACTTAAAAGAGAGTTTAACATTTTCCAACCTTCATTAGTGCTAACATCCATACCTGAATCTTTTAATTGATTCTGTATTTGTTGGATTAAATGTCTAAATTCAGTTTGCTCTTTGATTCCTGATACCTTAGGCTCTCTAACAATTGTTATAATCTGCGTTAATGCATCTTGTAATACAAAGCGTGCCGCCGTTGGATGCTCCGACAAATCTAAATTTGATATTGAATTTGCATTCATAACTTCTGGATTGTCAGGGCTCTCTTTTTGCATTCCATTAAGCAGAGAATAGATTTGTTGAATTAAGACCTGTAGATTTTGGAGCATTTCCGGATTATTCTCAAAAACTGAATCCAATGATTCATGATCAGAGAAAATCGAATCTACTATTTTGATTAATGTATCTCCTTCGTCTTCATTTGAAATAAGTGAGAATAAAGTGTTTCCGCCTTCTAAGGTTAAAGAAGAAGTTGGGGCTTTCTCCATTTCACCATTCATTGATTTTGACAAAGACTGCCCAAAAACATCTGATGCTCCAGTTACAGCTTTCCCTTTTGCTCCGATTCCTTGTGATGCAGACACAGCTGCAGATGGGGAATTCACCTGATTAACCATCGACATCTTTTCACCTCCTTTCAGTAAACGTTATTACTTATTTCCCATTAACCGGTTTAAGATTTTCGCCGTTTCAGCTGAATTCTCTGTAGACATATTCTCAAGTAATTGTGAGCGCGTTGCATCGTCTACCGAATTCAAAATGGTCAAAGTTTTATCTGGACTGAGTTTATACGTCTCTAGCAGCAATTTTGCGCCGCTTGAGGCTGACATTGAAGAGAACGTTTGGCTAAGCTGGGTTTTGTCCAGGTTTTTCGAATTGGTAGTAGACGTCGTTGTGGTCGCAGCCGTTTCTTTCTTCAATCTGGATTGCAACGCATCGAGTGCCAGATCTCCGGATGGTTTTGCATCCTTCATCATCATCGTGACATCTGCCGCCGTTTTCGGATCCATTTTCTCCAATACTTTCGTACGCGCAGTCGACTGCATCGCACTTAGAAGAAGCACCATTTCTTCATTAGTCATGTTCTGTAATATAGGCGCCGCTTTGCTTGGACTCATATCCGCATACATTTTGGCCAAATCCTTAATCTGTTTCTGATAATCAGACTCGCTCTCCGGAACCTCAGCGGCTGCAGCTTCAGCTGCTTTTTCCGTTTCATCCAATTTCGCTTGCAGATCACTTGCCTTTTTTGCTTCAGTCGTAGCAGCCTCTTTTGCTGCCTGGAGCTCAGTTTCTTTAGCCGCTACCTGTGACTTCAACTTTTCAATTGTCGCTTCAGCACTTTCCACTTGCTTTTCGCTTTCGTCCAGCTTTTCCTTTTCTGGATCCAGTACAGGATCAGGCACCCAATCCTTGACTACCGGAATTTTGTTAGCTAGCTCAAGCATGTTATTGCGTATATCTACATTAAATAAGGTGAGCAGCACACCGAGCAGTACGACGGTGAAGACAATGGGGATCGAAATCATTAGAAACTTTTCCCAACCGCTACCTGATTCTTTCTCGATATCTGTGTCTTTAACAGCCATTATTCCATTCCTCCTTCACGAGACAACTTCGCTTGCGAAGCCCATCAGATTGCGCGTCCGGCCTTTGCAGCGAAGCGTACAGTAGCCATCTCGTCCAGATCGTTCTGTTCCCGGAGGAGCATCTCCTGCTGAAATTTGATTTTGGCTTTGTCTCTCGCTTCAAGCCACACTTTTTCATCAACCATCTTACCGTTCAAGAACGTCTGATTTCGCTGCACATTGACCTGAGCGTGTTTAACATCCGTATTCTTTTTGGTGATGCACTCATCCAGATGATACACGTATCGCTGCATTTCTTGCAGACTGGATACAGAAGCAGTGCTCTCCGTTGCGGATTGAATGACACGAATCAGTTCGTTTTTATCATTCATAAGTTGTAAAAGGTGTTCTTCTTCTGTTTGAAGTTTGCCGATTGCTGTGGATAACATCCACTCCGCTTGTGTTTTTTCATTGCTCTTCAGGTCAACTACCTTTTGGAAATGATACCGAAATTTCATCGTTTAACCTTTCATCTCCTTGCAAATTCAAGAATCAAACGTTCCTGCACTTCACTCAGTGTTACTTTTTCATCCACTTTTTGCTTGGTAAAGTTCCATATGCTTTCGATCTGATCCATCGCTTCATCAATAGCTGCATTCGACCCTCTTTGATAAGCCCCAATGTTGATAAGATCTTCCGATTCCTTGTACACGGCCATCAATCGCTTCATATTATTAACGGCTTCCAGCTGCTCTTCAGGCGCGATATCTTTCATGACACGACTTATGCTCGCTAACACATCGATTGCAGGGAAATGTCCTTTGTTCGCGATGGACCGATTCAGCACAATGTGACCGTCCAGAATCCCCCTAACCGCATCTGCTATCGGTTCATTCATATCGTCACCATCAACGAGTACCGTGTAAAATGCTGTTATGGAACCGGTTGGTCCAGTTCCCGCACGTTCCAGCAATTTAGGCAAACTCGCAAATACGGAAGGTGTGTAACCTCTCATCGCTGGAGGTTCACCCACAGCAAGTCCAACTTCCCTTTGAGCCATGGCATAACGAGTAACGGAATCCATCATCAACATGACATTCATGCCTCTGTCCCTGAAATATTCCGCTATCGTGGTGGCAATGACTGCCCCCTTAATTCGAATTAATGCCGGTTGATCTGAAGTTGCGACTATGACGACCGAACGCTCCAGCCCTTCCGGCCCAAGATCACGTTCAATAAAATCACGAACCTCACGTCCCCGTTCACCTACAAGGGCTATAACATTCACATCAGCGGCCGTATTACGGGCAATCATGCCCATCAATGTACTTTTACCAACACCCGATCCGGCAAAAATACCCACCCGCTGACCTTTACCAACAGTCAACAGACCATCAATTGCTCTAACGCCTACACCCATAGTTTCCAGTACACGCGGTCGTTCCATCGGATTCACAGGTTTATTCGATGTAGAGAACATCGGCATCCTTGAAGGCAGCAGCGATCCATCCAGAGGTTGACCAAGTCCATCAAGCACTTTGCCCAGCAGCTCTGAACCCACCTGAACTCCAAGCGGCTTCCCGGTACCTACGACATCGCACCCCGGACCAATCGATTGCAATTCACCCAAAGGCATCAGCAGCACCTTGTTATCCCGGAAACCAACGACTTCTGCTTGAATCGGCTTCTCTGATTTCCCCGGGTAGATGTAGCATACGTCACCGATACTTGCGTCAGGACCTTCGGATTCAACCATCAGCCCGATAACCTGTGTGACCTTACCATTAACCCGAACAGGATCAAATTGGCGTAAGTGCTCCATGTAACGCTGTGAACTAAGAACCTTCATGTTGATTTTTTCGCCCCTCATCCTCAAGTGCTATGCGGACCAGTTCTTTTTTTATTTCAGAAAGTTGTGTATCAATACGGGCATCCACGCTTCCAAAAGACGAGCGAATGACACACCCTTTGTCTTTTACCGTTGCATCCGGCAATATTTGAAGTTCGGCTTGTGAGTCGATGGATAAAGACAACTCTTCACGCGCAGCTTGTACAAAAGCAAACTGTTCTGGAGCTACACACAAGGCAATCATTCCTTGTTCACGTTTCCGTGCGAGGTTCTGCCGGATCAATTCGAGAGTATGCTCTGGTTCAACAGTGAGCTGCTTATCAATAACCTTCTCTGCAATTCCGCATGCCAGCTCTACAAGGAAAGGCTCTGCTTCCTGAATAATTTGATCTTTCGCTACATAAGCCTCTTGCAGTACTTCCTGTGCTTCTTTCATCATCTGTTCGATCTGCACTTGGAGATCCAGTTCAGCTTGTACTTTGCCTTCATCAAAACCCTGCTGAAAACCTTGTGAGCGCATCGCTTCAATTAAATGTTCATCCTGCTGACGCTGTTCTTGCCACCAGCTATCGATCTGCTCACGGGCTTCTTTAAGCATGCGTTCCGCTTCCTCGGAAGCTTCGCGTACCTGCTTTTCTGCAAACTCCTTGGCATCCTCCAGCATCTCCGCAGTCAGACGTTTAGTTTCTTCGTCTACACGAGCCTGTAACGCCTCTGTCTCTGCACCTTCTACTTCACTATCTGTTCCGTCAGCTTCAGGACCACCATAATGATGATGATTTTCAAGGCGTTTGCGGTCATCAACCGGCACATACTGGAAAGATTTAATCAAATTAGACAATGATATCATCTCCTCCGCCGCGAGCGATAATGATCTCACCAGCTTCTTCCAGTCTGCGGATCGTTCCTACGATACGAGTCTGGGCTTCTTCCACATCACGCAACCGAACAGGCCCCATGAATTCCATTTCTTCCTTGAATGTCTCGGACATCCGTTTGGACATGTTGCGGAACACTGCATCGCGAACTTCCTCGCTCGCCACTTTGAGTGCAAGCTGCAAGTCTGCGTTGTCGATATCGCGGATGATACGTTGAATGGAACGATCGTCCACGTTGACAATATCTTCGAATACAAACATGCGTTTTTTGATTTCTTCGGCAAGTTCCGGATCCTGAATTTCCAGAGAATCCAAAATGGTGCGTTCTGTACCCCGGTCGACCCCATTCAAAATCTGTACGATCGACTCGATGCCGCCTGCATTTGTATAATCCTGTGTAACCGTTGACGACAACTTTTGTTCCAATACACGTTCCACCTGAGAGATAACCTCAGGGGATGTGCTGTCCATGACAGCGACTCTTCGTGCAACATCAGCCTGCTTCTCCTGAGGCAATGAGGATAGAATTGCTGCTGCCTGCTCGAATTGCAGATAGGATAGTACCAAGGCAATCGTCTGCGGACTTTCGTTTTGAATAAAGTTTAATATTTGGTTTGGATCCGCTTTGCGTGCAAAGTCAAATGGTCTCACCTGCAGCGTAGCTGTCAAACGATTAATAACTTCAAGTGCTTTTTGCGATCCAAGTGCTTTCTCCAATATTTCTCTTGCGTAAGTAATACCGCCCTGAGAGATGTATTCCTGAGCCAGACAGATCTGATGAAACTCCGCCATAATCATATCTTTTTCGGAAGCATCTACTTTACGAACATTGGCAATCTCCAATGTTAATTGTTCAATCTCCTCATCACGCAGATGTTTGAAGATTTGTGCCGACACTTCCGGACCTAGTGTAATCAACAAAATTGCTGCTTTTTGTCTTCCAGTCAAACCTTGACTGCTTGCCTTTGCCAATACGTCCACCTCTATTCGTCAGCCAGCCACGTACGCAGCAGATTGACGAATTCGTCTGGCTTTTTCTTCGCCAAACTCTCCAATTGTTTGCGCACTTGGCTTTCGTTCGTTACACTGTCCAACGTAATGGACGGGAACTCTGTTGCTACTGGGAGAGGAATCTCTTCTTCTTCCTCTTCGTTTTGTTTGCGTCGACGGCGTACGAGGAGGATAACGACTGCTGCGATTAACGCGGCCACCAATGCTCCTACGCCCCACATCATACCTGTTGATAGCTGGAATCCTGTTTCTGCAGCGGCTGCAGTCTGGAAACCTTGGGATATAACCGAAACTTTTTTGGTCAGATCAGCGTCTGTAATTACATTACCTGAATCTGCAAGTGAAGCACGAACGATATTCACCAAAATATTTTCAATTGCATCCTGGACAGGTTGTTGTAATTCTGTTTGTCCTTCAGGTGGTTCAACAGCTACGTTAATGGTTAAATCTTTTACAGTATAAGGACTAGAAATGATATCTTTGGCAATTCGATTGACTTCATAGTTTACAGTGCTTGATGATTCCTCAGAAGTAGAATTCCCCGTTGCATCCGCTGAAGGATACCCAGGAACTTCTTCTTGACCGGTACCTGCGACACCTCCTGTTGGAGTACTCGCACCTGTATAACTCTTTTGAATCTCCTGGACACTGATTTCGATGCCCTTCATGTTCTCTTCATCCACTGGTGTAACCAGATTCTCTTTGCTTGTCACTTTATCGAAGTTAAGCTTGGAAGCAACGAGTACATTTACTTTGTCTTCGCCTACGATTTGAGACAGAAACTGTTTTACATTGTTGCGTACGTCATTTTCGAACTTCTTCTGCAAAGCCATGTTTTCCTGGACTTCGGAAGATAATCCACCACTGCCTCCACGGGCAGTTGGAATCAACTCGGCTTCGTCCGTGTTGGTGATCGTAATATTTTCAATCGGCAGGTTGGGAATAGCAGTTTTCACCAAGTTAAAGTATCCATCCACCGCTGCCTGATTCGGGTGATATCCCGGTTTAAACTGCAAAGCTACGGAAGCGGATGCTTTGTCTTGCTCTTCCAGGCCGGCAAAGATATTATCTTTCGGCATATTGACCAAGACTTTTGCATCTTGAATACCCTGCATGCGCTGGAGTAACTGTTCGACTTCTCCGTTAATGGCATTGTTGTATTTAACATCGAATTCCTTGTCTGTCATCCCGATCGGCGATGAAGACTCCTCAAATGATTTATATCCCAATGAACCATTCTGAATAATCCCTTGTGATCCTATGTTGACTTTTGCAAGTGCAACATCCGTGCTTGGTACCGATATGGTTTTCCCGTCTGCGCTTAATTTGTAGGGGATATTGGATGAATCCAGGTAGCTAATGACTCCTGCTGAGTCACTGGAATTCAAATCAGTAAATGCCACTTCATATTCTGTTTTGGACAGCTGCATAGTTAGTACAACCGCTGCCAGAATTAAAAATAAAAAGGTGGAAACCAGTAAAACTTTCTGTTTTTTGCTGAAGCTATTCCAATACTGGGTTGCTTTATCCCTGTACTGGGCGATTCTCTCATTCACTCTGTCACCCCATCCGAAACTTTGCTTAGTCTGTCCCAAGCCATCAAAGTACCTCTATTACTAAAGTACGAGATTTGCCTCAGGAGCAGCATCGCAGCTGCTTGTTGTAATGATCAGCGCTGGTATCGAAGCGCAATCATGCTCTTTTTACATTTGCGTACGCATAATTTCTTGATACGCTTCGACTACTTTGTTCCGGACTTGCGACGTGAGCTGCAGACTCAACAGGGCCTGTTCTGAAGCGATCATTACCTGATCCACGTTCACATTACCCAATAGAAATTGATTGGACATTTCATGTGCCTGAGTCTCCTGTGTTGCCACGGACCCTAATGCCTCTTGTAAGTATGTACCGAAGCTCTGAATGGTTTCGGCTGGTGTTGATGTTTTGCTAACGGAAGCATTTTGCATCTGCAACGGTTGAACTACCTGTGTGTTAAACATGTTGTTCTGAATCATCAATGTCTCCCCTTTATCCCATTATTCATGTTAAAAATCTCATTGACATTACCGTAATCTATCTTCCGATCTCTAAAGCTTTTGTTATCATTGCTTTGGTTGAATTTAGCGCCGTTACGTTTGCCTCGTAGGACCGAGAAGCTGATATCATGTCAACCATCTCTTTCGCAATATCCACATTTGGCATATACACATACCCTTCAGCGTTGGCATCTGGATGAGAAGGATCATATACAGGTTTCAAAGGTGATTGATCTTCACGAATCTCTGATACTCTAACTCCCTCACCCGAGGACTTATTCCCCATCTGATTCTGGAGGATACTGCTAAACGAAGCTTTGTTTGGTTCGAGAACTACCATTTTTCTTTTGTAGGGAACGGCCTCGCCATTGGATACACTGGCGCGAGTCGTCTCAGCATTAGCGATGTTTGATGATATTACGTCCATCCTCAAGCGTTGGGCTGTAAGGGCCGATGAGCTAATGTCAAAACTATTACTAATATTCACCTAAGTTATCTCCCTTCTACTCCAACACGCATCATTTTAATCTGTTCATTCACTTGTTGAATATAAGCGTTGTAACGCAACTGGTTCTCCGCCAGAAGGCTCATTTCTTTGTCGATATCGACATTATTCTGGTTATTATTCATGGATGTCGAATGATCCATTGTTACTACAGGAGTAGGAACGGAAGAGGAAGGTCCTATGACAAAATGCCTTGAGTCCGTTACTTTCCCCTTAAGAACTGGCATATCTCCATCCGTTTGCTGCTTTAAAATTTTTTCAAAAGATACGTCAGAACGCTTGTAGTACGGGGTGTCTGCATTCGCAATGTTGTCTGCAATCGTTTGTTGTCTAGTGTTGGACGCATCGAGTGCACCTTGTAATCTTTTAAAGCTAATATCATTCAAAAGATTCACGTTTTCCCTCCTCTCCTTAGAAATTATGGGAAAAGATTCAACCTTTTCCCTTTAAATCGCTTATGTTTTTCGACAAAAACATTCGCCTTTTCGCGTTTTTCTAGGACTTAAGTAGAATTAACTCTGATGTTGTCGTATAACATAAGTTTCTTCGAGATTGGCATTTATTACAATAAGAAAAAAGCCCTATCTTTTCTGAAAGACAAGGCTTTTTGTGTATTTTCTGCAAATTATGAATTTTTTCGCAAATATCGAGGCCCATATCATTTTTTAGTTCACATATACAAAACATACGTTTATACATTTTTAAAATTTTGACCAGGTTCTCCCTTTACTTTTATAAACCTGTATGCTGGATAAAATTCATTTATGGGAATATTTCACTTAATTGAGTTAGCAATATTTGCCGTTACAATAAGCTTTTTAGTAACTTACATTCTATAGTTAGAGTCCCTACAAACTAAATAATTGACTTCCCTAAGTTGTTTCCTTAATGGTTCACCTACAAATTAGACAACACTTTTTTAACAATTAAATTTTCCATTAAATATGGAAGTCAACGAAAATGTTTTACTACATCAGCGTATTACTCTGATAGAATTTTTGCGCATTTGCGCAATATTTGTCGGCAAGGTCATTAAACTGATAACCAGACTTGGATAAAACATACAACCTTATATTGGAAGCTGTTCCACCTGCAAACATGAACTTTTTCGAGTTCTTACGACCTCGAATCCTAACAACTGCGGCAAAAGTCCTATTTTTTCCCTACCTTAAAATGTAACTTCAATCTTTTTATCGGCTTATCAATAGAAATCCATTAGCCGGGAACAAAAAAAGGCAGCATTCATCTGCCATAAAAATAAGCAATCACCAACCGATCAGGATTATTCCTTCAACAGTAGTTCAACTTATTTCTATTAAACAGTGAATACCACCATTAAACTTCAATATCATCAAGTTCTTCTGAATACCGTGAAAAGTCTTATTACAGAATATATTGACTCAGGTCACGATCCTGAGCAATATCGTTCAGTTTCTCTCGCACATACTCCGGAGTAATCACCATTCGCTCCAGCGTGAGCTCAGGAGCCTCATAGGACAGATCCTCAAGGAGTTTCTCAAGAATAGTATGCAGACGCCTAGCGCCAATATTCTCCGTATTTTGGTTTACGGATTCAGCAAGCTTGGCAATCTCACGAATAGCCTCATCCGAGAATTCGATTTCAATATTTTCAGTACGCAGCAAGTCGACATATTGTTTTGTCAACGCATTTTGAGGTTCGGTCAAGATTGATACGAATTCCTCCAGAGATAGGCTATTCAGCTCAACCCGAATTGGGAAACGTCCTTGAAGCTCGGGGATCAGATCCGAAGGTTTGGCCACATGGAACGCTCCAGCCGCCATAAACAGAATATAATCGGTTTTGACAGGTCCGTACTTGGTCATCACAGTAGAACCTTCCACGATAGGCAAAATGTCCCGCTGCACCCCTTCACGAGATACATCCGGTCCGCTGCCACGTCCCTGGCTGGCCACCTTATCAATTTCGTCAATAAAAATGATACCCGTCTGTTCAGCTCTGCGAATGGACTCTTGCGTAACGTCATCCATATCGATCAGCTTGCCTGCTTCTTCCTGGATCAGGACTTTACGAGCTTCTTTGATCGCCAGCTTGCGTTTTTTGGTACGTCGCGGCAGCAGGCTTCCAAACATCTCCTGCATATTCATACCCATCTGGTCATTTCCCTGCCCAGCAAACATATCCATCATATTCGGAGCCGTATCCTCAACATCAATCTCGATAATGTCTTCTTCCAGTTTACCGGATAACAAGTCGAATTTGATCTTGCGACGCCGCTCTGCGACATTGGTGTCCGGTTCTGGTTCTTCCTGCTCGGGCGTATTGTTTCCGTTATTGCCAAATATCATTTCAAACGGGTTACGTTGATTTTTGGACTTGGATTGGGAAGGAGCCAGGATATGTACGATACGTTCATTGGCAGCTTCTTCAGCCTTGTCTTTTACCTTTTCGGTGCGTTCCAGCTTAACCATCCGCATGGAGGTTTCAATCAGGTCACGGATCATGGATTCCACATCACGACCAACATAACCCACTTCCGTGAATTTCGTTGCCTCTACCTTAACAAAAGGGGCTCCCACCAGTTTAGCCAGACGGCGGGCAATTTCCGTTTTACCAACACCTGTCGGTCCAATCATCAATATGTTTTTAGGGACAATATCATCCTGCGTATGCTCTGGCAAAAGGCTGCGGCGATATCGATTGCGCAAGGCAACAGCCACCGATTTTTTGGCCTGTTTCTGACCCACAATATACTTATCAAGCTCTGCAACAATTTGTCTTGGTGTTAACGCTTGTGTTTGCATTTCGCTTCCCTCCTACCAGTCTACTTAAAAATCCTGCATAGAAATATGTTATCAAAATTAGGGATAACCCCGCAAATTGATAGGAATAGCCCTAACGGCCATGCTCTATGTTTCAGTTTGCGGGGTTATCTTACAGTTCTTCTACAATGATATTATTGTTGGTATACACACATAACTCTGCTGCAACCTGCAGCGACTCACGGGCAATGTCCTTAGCTTCCAGGTTAGTTGCATGACGTTTTAATGCACGTGCAGCAGACAGAGCGAAGTTCCCACCAGAACCGATCGCAATGACATCATCATCCGGCTCAATGATTTCGCCTCCGCCAGAGATAAGCAGCATTCCTGTCTTATCCATAACGATAAGAAGCGCTTCGAGCTTGCGCAGAATGCGATCCTGCCGCCAGTCCTTGGCAAGCTCCACCGCGGCACGTTGCAGATTTCCATGATGCTCTTCCAGCTTACCCTCAAACTTTTCGAATAGTGTAATGGCATCCGCTACTGAACCGGCAAAACCAGCTACAACCTGTCCGCGGTATAGACGTCTTACTTTTTTGGCCGTATTTTTCATCACAACGCTTTGTCCCATGGTCACCTGACCATCTCCGGCAATCGCTGCCTTGCCATTATGACGAACTGCACAGATCGTTGTAGCATGAAATGACATATCCATGATTCAGCCTCCTCCCACGAAACTAATTTATACGCGTCCCGGAACGGTTAGACCTTCTGCAGCTGCAAAACGGGCAATTCCATCCAGTGCGCGCTGTGCAAGAGCTTCATTTTTTTCTTTTTTGTTACGGATCTTCGTTTCCAGTTTTGGCAGCAAGCCAAAGTTTGCATTCATCGGTTGGAAGTGTTTGAAGTCAGCCGTAGTAATATACTGTGCCATACTGCCTAGCGTTGTCTCTACTGGCAATACTACAAGTTCCTGTCCAAGCGCCGCTTTGGCTGCATTCATCCCCGCAATCAGACCTGAAGCAGCAGATTCAACATACCCTTCAACACCTGTCATTTGTCCTGCAAAGAACAGATTTGGACGTTCCTTGAATTGATACGTCGGACGCAGCAATTTGGGAGAATTAATGAACGTATTGCGGTGCATAACACCATAACGTACAAACTCCGCATTTTCCAGGCCAGGGATTAGCGAGAATACCCGTTTCTGCTCTCCCCATTTCAGATGTGTCTGGAATCCAACCAGGTTATAAAGGGTTCCTGCTGCGTTATCCTGTCTGAGCTGTACTACTGCGTGTGGCAATTCCCCTGTATGCGGGTTAATGAGACCAACAGGTTTCATCGGACCAAACAGAGCCGTTTGTTTTCCTCGCTTCATCATGACTTCAATCGGCATGCAGCCTTCGAAGTAAATTTCCTTTTCAAACTCTTTTAATTGGGCAACCTCTGCCGTAATCAGAGCATCATAGAAAATATCAAACTCTTCTTCTGTCATCGGACAGTTTAGGTAGGCTGCCTCACCTTTATCGTAACGGGAAGCAAGGTACACCTTGTTCATGTCAATGGAGTCTTTTTCAATAATCGGAGCAGCTGCGTCGTAGAAATAGAAGTATTCCTCGCCCATCAGCGCCTTGATTTGTTCGGATAATGCTGGCGAAGTCAGTGGACCGGTAGCTACAACAACGATACCGTCCTCTGGCAAGGAGGTCAGTTCTTCGTTGACAACCTCGATGAGTGGATGCTGATGAAGCGTGGATGTAATCTCTCCCGAGAATCCATCACGGTCAACAGCAAGTGCTCCTCCCGCTGGAACAGCATTTCGATCAGCTGCACCTAGTACCAGGGAGTTCAGCATTCTCATTTCTTCTTTCAACACACCAACTGCATTAGTCAAACCGTTGGCACGCAGCGAATTGCTGCACACCAGTTCAGCAAATTTATCGGTATGATGAGCCGGTGTTTTTACAACCGGTCTCATCTCATATAGTTTCACACGTACACCGCGACTTGCAATTTGCCAAGCGGCTTCAGTTCCTGCCAGCCCGGCTCCAATTACCGTTACTACCTGTTCATTCGTCAAAATCATTTACCCCCATATATGCTAATCCGCTGTTTCTTCTTCCGGTTCCTCTACCGGTTCCTGATGATCACAGGATGTACATTGCAAACGTGTCCCCTGCTTGTTTCGTTTCTCAACCATGAGAGAACCACAACTTGGACAAGGTTTGGCCGACGGTTTATCCCACGATACGAAATCACACTCTGGATACTTGTCGCAGCCATAGAAAATACGTCCTTTTTTACTGCGACGTTCAACCACATGCCCTTCCTTACATTTCGGACAAGTTACGCCAATATCCTTAATAATCGGTTTGGTATTCCGGCAGTCCGGAAATCCGGAGCACGCAAGAAACTTGCCGAACCGACCCAGTTTGTATACAAGCGGCTTGCCGCATTTCTCGCAGATTTCGTCCGAGACCTCATCTTCAATTTCAATCTCTTTCATTTCTTCTTCTGCGAATTCGAGTCTTTTCTCAAATGATTCGTAAAATTCAGCAAGCACTTTGACCCAGTCTTCCGAGCCTTCTTCCACATGGTCAAGATCACCTTCCATATTGGCAGTGAACTCTACATTCAGAATTTCAGGGAAAAACTCCTCCATCTGCTCGATGACCAGTTCTCCAAGCTCAGTCGGCATGAATTTTTTCTCTTCGATTGCCACATATCCACGCTTCTGAATGGTTTCCAGGGTTGGTGCATATGTACTTGGACGCCCTATGCCCAGCTCTTCCAGCGTACGTACAAGTCTTGCTTCCGTATACCGGGGCGGTGGTTGAGTGAAGTGCTGTTTCGGTTCAATCTCCTGCTTCTCTAACCGATCTCCTTTTTTTAGTGGAGGCAGCAAACGATCTTCTTCCGTGGTACCATCATCGTTCCCTTCCACATACACCTTCATGAAGCCTTGGAAGCGAACCTTGGAGCCAGCTGCACGGAAAATGGTATCTCCAGCTGCGATGTCCACAGAGAGTGTATCGAGGACGGCAGAGGACATTTGGCTAGCCACGAAGCGCTCCCATACCAGTTTATACAGTCTGAACTGATCACGGCTCATAAATGATTTGATGGAATCGGGATCACGCAAAATGGATGTTGGACGAATAGCTTCGTGAGCATCCTGCGCATTGGCAGCCTTCTTGGAATAGTTTCTTGGCGTCTCGGGTGCAAAAGCTTCACCGTACTTGCCAACAATATATTCTTTGGCTTCTTCCTGAGCTGATGCCGCAATCCGAGTGGAGTCTGTACGCATATACGTAATGAGACCCACTGTGCCTTCTTTTCCGAGGTCTACGCCCTCATAGAGCTGTTGTGCAACCGACATCGTTTTGGAAGCCCTGAAATTCAATTTCCGTGCAGCCTCCTGCTGCAAAGAACTTGTCGTAAACGGAGCGGATGGATTCCGGCTGCGTTCTTTCTCTTTCACTTCTTTGACGGTAAAATCCGCATTCTCAATTTGTTTCAGGATTGCTTGTACTTCGGCTTCGCTTCCGAGTTCGGTTTTTGCACCGTTCAATTGATGGAACTTCGCTTCAAACGGGTTGCCGTCAGCAGTCAGCTTCGCCGTAATGCTCCAGTATTCTTCTGGAATAAAGTCATCGATTTCATTTTCGCGATCCAAAATGATTTTGACTGCCACCGACTGTACACGTCCAGCGGACAATCCTTTTTTGACTTTCTTCCATAATAAAGGACTGATTTTATATCCGACAAGCCGATCCAGAATTCGTCTGGCCTGCTGTGCATTAACCAAGTCCATGTTAATTTTGCGCGGTGTTTTGAACGCATCCTTGACTGCCTGCTTCGTAATTTCGTTGAAGACAACTCGGCAATCCTCGGTGTCATCCAGTTCAAGTGCATGAGCCAAGTGCCATGCAATAGCCTCGCCTTCGCGATCCGGGTCAGCTGCGAGGTACACTTTTTTCACTTTCTTTCGTGCATCCTTCAGTTCTTTCAAAATCGAACCTTTGCCGCGGATCGTAATATATTTCGGATTAAAATCATTCTCCACCTCAACGCCGATCTGACTTTTCGGCAAATCGCGCACATGTCCCATCGAAGCCTTCACGATGAACTTGCTGCCTAAATATTTGCCGATTGTCTTCGCCTTTGAGGGCGACTCCACGATTACGAGTGAATCCGCCATAGGTTCATCCTCCTCTCAGTCATGAAACTGCTTGTTCCTTTTCATCCTTGTCAGCAATTAAATAACTTCCGTTAATAATCTATTTTCACATGCCGCGTAGTCACAGCATTGTCATACCCTTGCATATTTGGTTCCAGGTAATTGGCTAATCTGTTTTTTTATGATTAAAGATAACAGAACTGAATGCAAATGTCCAAAATCCCAACCGAGCTGCTCTACAAGTTGATCCAAAGATCTTTCGTCCTGCTCCAGCAGGGAGATGATCCTTCTCTCATCAGATGAGAGACTCACCTTAGGAAACATATCCGGGTGATTACCTGCTCCCTTTTCTGGGGAACGTCCTCTATTGTAAGGAAGTTGTTCGGGATTTGGCAAGTCCATTCGGTACTCTTCAAGCAGATCATCCGCGCAGGTGACCAATTTGGCCCCCTGACGGATCAGATTATGTGACCCTCGACTCTTGGGTGATGTAATGGGGCCCGGAACAGCAAATACATCTCTTCCTGCCTCCAGCGCTGCATCTGCAGTAATAAGAGAGCCGCTTAGTATATCCGCTTCTACAACCAGCGTTCCAAGTGTCAAACCGGCAATTATTCGATTACGCTCCGGAAATAGTCCTTGATGAGCACGGGTGCCTGGTGGATATTCCGACAGCAATAGACCTGTTTCAGCAATTTGCTCAGCTAGTTTTTTGTTCTCAGGTGGGTAGATCTTATCAATTCCTGTGCCAAAAACGGCAACGGTTTTACCTTTTGCGCGAAGAGCGGCCTCATGACAAGTGCTATCAATACCACGGGCAAGACCACTTACTATGGTCAACCCTGCATGACAAAATTCTGTCGTCAGTTTCTCGCCTACTTTGCGACCATATACTGTTGGCATTCGAGTTCCTACCATGGCAATTGCCTTTGTATGTAACAAATTCATGTCCCCACGGCCGTACATAACCCAAGGTGCCTGAACGGTTTCCTTCATTAATATGGGGTAATCTTCATCCAGATAGGTAATAACCTGAATTCCTTGTTTATAAACCGCTTCACGCCTATGCTCAATCCAGTCTGCATCGAAAGTATTCACAAGCCTGGTGGCCTGATCTTTACGCAGCCCGGCTTGAACCCAATCTCCTTCGTCATAATGAAGCAAATCCGGAAGGTTGTGCCCCCCTGTCATTAATTTCGAGATCGTTTTCTTCCCAACACCATCCATTTCATGCAAACCAAACAGAATCAAGCTTTTCTCCATACTGTAAGCCTCCCGAGCGGGAAGAACACTTCCCTCATATTGTGTAGGTTGTGACGACAGAATGCAAGCGTTTACTTTATAGAGAGCAATTCAGTTCTCTCATTTGGCAAGTAATTCAACGCAAAAAAGCAACCTTTCACCCCGTTTAAGGGCAAAAGGTTGCTTACCTTTTCCGTATCACAATAGTCGGTTACGAGAGTTATAACTCTCCGCACCGTTTCTACTATTATAATGGAAAAGAATTAATGTGTCGTGCACAAATTTAAAATACCGCGCTCTTCCAGTACACTTACCAGCGTGGAGCCCATCTCGGCAGGCGTAGGCGCAACTTTGATACCACAGGACTCAAGCTTCGCGATTTTTTCCTTGGCTGTACCTTTACCTCCAGAGATAATGGCACCAGCATGACCCATGCGTTTGCCTGGAGGCGCAGTAACACCACCGATAAATCCAACAACCGGTTTGGTCATATTGTCGCGAACCCACTCTGCAGCGTCTTCCTCTGCTGTACCACCGATCTCCCCGATCATGATGACAGCATGAGTCTGAGGATCTTCATTGAAACGTTTGAGGATATCAATGAATTCGGAACCTTTAACCGGGTCTCCCCCGATTCCTACCGCTGAAGACTGTCCAATGCCACGTGTAGTCAGTTGATGAACAGCTTCATACGTGAGCGTTCCGCTACGGGAAACGACGCCAACATGTCCAGCCATGTGGATATAGCCTGGCATGATCCCGATTTTACATTCACCCGGTGTAATAACACCAGGACAGTTCGGTCCGATCAATACCGTCTTTTTGCCTTCCATGAAACGGTCTACCTTCACCATATCAAGGACAGGGATGCCTTCTGTAATACAGATTACAAGATCAAGCTCTGCGTCAACAGCTTCCATGATGGAATCCGCTGCGAATGCAGGTGGCACATAGATAACACTCGCTGTTGCACCTGTAGCTTCCTTCGCTTCTTGTACCGTATTAAATACCGGAAGACTAACAACTTTGCCATCTTCCAGCGTGATATCAACATTAGTCCCGCCTTTGCCTGGTGTTACACCGCCTACCATTTGGGTTCCGTAATCCAATGCGCCCTTCGTGTGGAACATTCCCGTTGAACCCGTAATGCCTTGCGTAATGACTTTTGTATTTTTATCGATCAAAATACTCACGTTGCTTCACATCCTTACGGTTATTTTTCAAGTTCCGGACAGCTCCGGCACTAAGAAAGCAATTTATATCATTCGATTCCATCGCTGGCGGGAACATGAATTAGACGACTGAAGCATTCCGATATAATTCATGAAGATTGCGACCGCTCTTTGGATTGATATAAATGGCCCAGGAATGAACTTATTTTACGAGGGCAACGATTTTTTGTGCACCGTCAGCCATGGAATCAGCAGGTACAATATTCAGGCCGGATTCACCCAAAATTTGTTTGCCAAGTTCCACGTTCGTTCCTTCAAGACGAACAACCAGCGGTTTAGTGAGGCCAAGCTGCTTCGCTGCTTCAACCACACCATTTGCAATGACATCACAGCGCATGATTCCGCCGAAAATGTTAACGAAGATGCCCGCCACTTTGGCGTCAGACAGAATGATTTTAAAAGCTTCTGTTACTTTCTCCGTTGTTGCACCGCCCCCAACATCAAGGAAGTTGGCCGGGTCTCCACCGTAGTATTTGATGATATCCATCGTAGCCATCGCAAGTCCCGCACCGTTAACCATACAGCCGATGTTGCCATCAAGTGCTATGTAGCTGAGGTCGTATTTGGAAGCCTCGATTTCTTTTTCGTCTTCTTCATCCAAGTCGCGAAGTTCCAAAATATCCTTGTGACGGAACAATGCGTTGGAATCAAAATTCAGTTTCGCATCCAGTGCGATAACGTTTCCATCTCCAGTAACAACAAGAGGGTTGATCTCGGCAATGGAGCAATCTTTTTCCACAAATGCAGTGTACAATGCAAGCATAAATTTGACCGCTTTGTTCACCAATTCATTCGGAATATTAATGCTGTAGGCCAATTTACGTGCTTGGAACACTTGTAATCCAATAGCAGGGTCAATAATTTCTTTGAAAATTTTCTCAGGAGTAGCTTCAGCCACTTCTTCGATCTCCGTACCGCCTTCTTCGGATGCCATCATCACGACACGGCCCGTTGCACGGTCAACTACAACACCCACGTAGTACTCTTTGCGGATATCGCAGCCTTCTTCGATCAAAAGACGTTTGACTTCCTTGCCTTCCGGTCCGGTCTGGTGTGTCACCAGTACTTTCCCCAAAATTTCGGAAGCATACGCTCTAACTTCATCTGCGCTCTTCGCTACCTTTACGCCGCCGGCTTTTCCCCGGCCACCTGCGTGAATTTGCGCTTTGACTACAGTCACCGGACTGCCCAGTGCCTCTGCGGCCGCAACCGCTTCATCGACTGTATAAGCAACCTTCCCATTAGGAACGGCAACTCCATACTGTTTCAGTACTTCTTTTCCTTGATATTCATGGATATTCATTCTCGAATCCTCCTATCAACATGACTGCAACAAGGCGGGTTGGTTGACTACCAAAAGACAAATGTTGACTATTTTCACTTAAACCCAATTCATTGTAACACGTTTTTAAAACGCTTTCCTTAAAAAAGTAATGGTTAATAGACAGCTTTTTGATATGGATATCATCCCATATTGTGAATGCTTGGATATTAATGGAAAAACCTCAGACTAATATGTCTAAGGTTTCTCCTTTTCGTTATATCAAAATTATTTCCAGGTTATTTTCTAGCTTCTTTCATATTCGTTTCATGTACCTTCTGAAGAAGCCCTTTAAACTGACCAAGCAGCGATTCAAATTCTGTACTGCTCAGGCAAGCATCCCCCTGAATAGAATCCGGAATGGACAGAGCCTTATTGCGAAGCTCCTTACCTGAATCAGTCAACGTAATAAGCACTTTACGCTCATCCTGTGCTGAACGTTCACGATGAATGAGTCCGGCAGATTGCAGGCGTTTTAATAGCGGTGTCAACGTTCCCGAATCCAAGTAGAGCGCCTCTCCGATTTCTTTAACCGTGCATTCCTCTCGCTCCCACAATACCATCATGACCAAATACTGCGAGTAGGTGACACCCAGCACCTCGAGATATGGCTGGTACATCTTCGTGATTTCACGTGAACAAGCATATATGGCAAAGCATAATTGGTTATCCAGCTTCAAAGCATCCGTTTGCATAATATTAATCCCACCTGCCTATTGTACATTTAATTTCTTATAGAAAGCTCTGTGTTAAGCCTGTATTTTGCACGCTTATATGCACAACCTAAAGACTCTCTCTATATATATTATCACAAATTAGAAAAAAAACAGAATAATTGAGCACAAGGGATTTTACTTTTCCATCTTATTGTTATAAATTAAATTGTATAAAATATAATTGCGAACACAAAGGAGCGAATTGACATGATGACTATTCAACAAAAAATGTATGAAACTACGGTAAAAGCAGTTGGCGGACGTAACGGTTATGTAGAATCCTCCAGTCCAGAACTTCATTTAGATGTTCGCACACCGAAAGAAATGGGCGGTGCAGGTGGAGAAGGTACCAACCCAGAGCAATTGTTTGCAGCAGGTTATGCAGCTTGTTTTGATAGTGCACTAAATATGGTTGCTCGCATGCAAAAAATCAAGTTGGAAGGTACTGAAGTCACAGCTACCGTTCATTTCGGAAAAGTGGAAGACGGAGGCTTTGGCATCGCGGCAACACTTGACGTTCTTGCAAAAGGCGTAGATAAGGCTACAGCTGAGAAGCTGGTAGAAGCAGCTCATCAAGCCTGCCCTTACTCCCGTGCAACACGCGGCAATATTGATGTTGAACTAAACGTACTTTAATTCAATTCGTAAAACAGTTTCATTTCCTCTACCTTGAGGCGGTTAGTATTATTAACGTTATACCCTATTCAGACAATGATTTTCTGATGATATCCATGAGAGTGGATTAATAAAATTCAGAATTCAGGGTTAGAATTGCAGCGATGATGAAGACAGGTTGACGCCCTGATTTCTTTTATATACAATGCTTATTAGAAGCTGAGGAAGCACCTTAATTCGCACACTGGCCCGCATTATGCGCAGCCAAGGACGAAGTGAGGTGTTTCTTTTTATTATGTACGGAAAATTATATAGCGCATGTTTATATGGAATTGACGGGGTATTAATCGAAGTGGAAACGGATTTATCCAATGGATTGCCCCAAACTTCCATTATCGGCTTGCCAGATTCGGCCATTCGTGAAGCAGTAGAGCGTGTTCGTGCTGCTGTAAAAAATTGCGGTTATCAATATCCATTACAACGGATTACGATTAATCTAGCCCCTGCTGACCTGCGTAAGGAAGGCTCTTCATTTGATCTTGCCATTGCTGTAGCTTTGCTAATGACTAGTGGGCAGCTCGTGCTGCCATCCCAGGAAAGAACACTTTTACTCGGCGAACTCGCTTTGGATGGCTCAGTTCGATCCGTACCAGGTGTACTTGCCATGGTGGATCTGGCTAAGCGTCAAGGCTTCACTTCCGTTCTCCTCCCCGTTGATAATCTGGCAGAAGCTTCGTTAATTAGCGGTATTAACGTATATGGAATTGGTCATCTAAGAGACATTGCGCCAGATAAGCCTGATTCCCAGACAAAAGATGGGGTCTTGTCCAAAGCGGGAACGGTTGTTTTGAATAACTTCGCTCACCTTATGAAACCAGCTGCATCTGAACAGGGTCTCTCCAACCCCAATGCCAATACTCTTATTCCGGCTTCGTTAAGCGATGACTACAGTGACGTCCTAGGCCAACATCATGTGAAGCGTGCACTGATGATTGCCGCAGCAGGGATGCATAATATATTGCTAGTGGGTCCACCAGGGACTGGCAAAACGATGCTGATCAAACGTCTGCCCACTATTCTCCCTCCGTTATCCGAGGAAGAATCACTGGAAGTTACCAAAGTGCTGAGTGCTGCTGGGAAACTGAAAGAAACGTCCAACGGTTTGGTCACGGAACGCCCCTTCCGGTCCCCACATCATACGATATCCACCTCCGGCCTCATCGGTGGTAGCGGTATTCCGAAGCCGGGCGAAGTCAGCCTTGCACACCGCGGTATTCTGTTCCTTGATGAGCTTCCTGAGTTTCATCGTCAAGTGCTTGAAGTTTTACGGCAGCCGCTGGAGGATCATACGGTCACCATAAGCCGGGCAAGAGCTGCTTTTACGTTTCCTGCGCAGTTTATGCTTGCATGCTCCATGAATCCCTGCCCATGCGGATATTTGTCCGCTCAATCCGAGGATCAGCGCTGTATCTGCAGCCCTTCCCGCGTTGCAGCTTATCGGGCCAAAATCTCGGGCCCTTTGCTGGATCGGATAGATTTGCAGGTCGAGGTTCCTCCACCTGGCGAATGGCGGAAGGCAGCACCTTCCCCCACTTCTGCCGAGATGCAAGCCAAAGTTGTCCACGCTCATCATATCCAGGCTAAGCGTTATGCGAGCAGCTCTGTGCGTTGGAATAGTCAGTTATCCGGAAGACTGCTCCGCCGAACTGCACGTCTTCCCTCAGAAGCAGACCATCTGCTCCAGCACACACTGCAGGCTCTTAACTTAAGCATGCGTGCTCACGATCGCATTATCAAGATGGCACAGACGATTGCCGATCTGGATCATGACGGCGAAATTTTAACGGCTCATGTAGCTGAGGCGATTCAGTATCGGCAGTTGGATCTGAATTTGTTTTAGACCCTTAGCAGCTCCAGCTCATAACATATAAAATCTCTTCAATGACGCCACTAAAAAAACCGTTCAAGTTATCTCCCTCATTTCACTGAAAGGAGACCTTGAACGGTTTATTGGTTAAGACACGGACAGGGCATTCTATTTACTTAATCAAAAAGGGTAAGTTTGTCTTTGGCCGGTGTACGTTCTTTCGCAGAAGGGATGACCTCCGGATAACCCATGTAGACCATACCGACAATTTTCTCGCCAGCCTCAATCCCCAGTGGTTTGCGGAATTTCGGTGCATACAGGAAAGGCTTGGTTACCCAAAAGGTTCCAATATCTTCACTCCATGCAGCCAGCATAAAGTTCTGCACCAGTGCACTTACTGCAGCAAAATCCTCATCCCATATATTTTGTCTTGGATCCTCTTCCAGAACCACAAGCATGATCGATGGTACCTGCATAACATTGGCTGAAAATTTGTTATCTTCGCCCATCTCTGCTTCAATCGCTTCTGCAAGCTTCTTCCGCCCATCTCCGGTAAATAACAAAAATCTCCAAGGCTCACGCAATTTATGGTTTGGTGCCCACACAGCCGTATCCAACAGCTCGATAATCTGTTCTGTAGGCACAGCTTCTTTCTTAAACTTTTTAACGGTACGCCGGTTTTGAATGGCACTTCTTACTTCATTGACTGTACCAATATGTGTAGATTTAGTCACTGAACTTACCTCCCTATGGAAAATTCTCCATCACAGCCAATTCCCATTGCGCTGCTAACGGACTTTTATAATAAATAAAATGCAATACGATTGGTTACATTCTTGATTATACAACGAACCGTTCTTCAGATTCAAAGAACGCCCATAGAATGAGCTTTGGCTATGTTTCACACAAAAAAGGTGTTTCTAAAATCTGAATTCCATGAGAATCCATTCATTTTAGACAACACCATGTTTAACTAATTCAGTTTATTAATTCAGAACGCATTTTCTATGTGCTCAATAGTTACAATCTGACCTGCCGCATCCAGCATCACAGCAACCACATCAAAACGAATTTGTAATTCTCTCCCTCTTGATTGTTGAAGGTATACGGCTGCCGTGGACCGAACCTGCTGCATCTTACGAATATCTACCGATTCCTGCGGTGTACCATACTTCCCTGCTCCACTACGGCTTCGTACCTCGACAAAGACAAGCAGATTACCATGTGAAGCGATAATATCAATCTCACCACGGCGGCAACGCCAGTTTTGTTCCATAATCAGATAACCTTGCTCACGCAGCCACCTGCAGGCCGCTTCTTCACCCAACTTGCCTTTTTGCTGACGCGTAAGTTTCGGAGTAGAGTTATGTCCAGGTTCAGGCGAATGGCTCACCATGTATCCTCTCCCTCACGTCCGGAAGCGAGGCGGTCTGCTCGGTAAATATAGGTTAACACCTCAGCCACCAGTTGATAGAGCTCTGCCGGAATTTGTTCGTCCAAGTCAAGCTTGGACAAAACTTCCACCAGTGCTGCATCCTCCTGAACAGGAACTCCGTTTTCCTTAGCTTTATCAAGGATTGCTTCCGCGACTTTGCCGCGGCCTTTAGCCACGACGACCGGCGCTTCACTTTCGCCGGGTACATATTTTAAGGCAACAGCCTTTTTGGAAAGAAGATCTGGCTGCGGCTCATCTTTCATACTCGCATATCCACCCCTTTGTAGCGATCAGGGCTGTAGTCGGACGCATTTATTTTTCGCTCAGCACCCGGTTCCTGGCCAACTGGCCAGGGCTCTGTCTTAAAGGTTAGTAATTGATAGCCCAGCTTGTCCAGCGCCTCTTGAATCACTTCCCGCCCGCTATCCAGAAGCGGACCCATGCCCTCCCGATCGTTGAGAACCCGAAGACTGACAATATTGTTGATGACATGCACATCTACCAGTGTTGGTCCGAGACTTTTCATGTCCAGATCAAACCACAATCTGCAATTGGATGCATCCAGTTCACCGCGCTGACCACGCCGGGATTGGATCTGTACCGAAGCCGTTTCTTCTCCATTGGGTCCGGTAATCGGGATGAACCAGTGCATCTGGGCAAAGGTAGAGCCCCGGTCCGTTGTCAGCAGCAACTGCTGACCCGTCAGATATTGCACAGCCTGCCCGGCGGCTTCCTTCAGGGCCGCCGGCGCACTGTCGCTGCTGGCAAGCTGCAGCAGCAAGCCCTTCAGCGAGTCCGCGGTGCCCGGACTCGCCGCTTCACCCACGCGCGGCTGCGCAGCCGCGCCGTGCACCGCCTGCTGCTCGTGCTCTGCACCGAGCAGCTTCAGTACGCGCCCCACCCACGGGTCCCCCTCGTGGGTGACAGGCGCGTGCTGTGCGGTAGCGCCCGCAGGTGCTGCCGCATTTCCCCCAGCCGGCTGCGCATCAGCGCCGGCTGGTACAGGCTGCGGCACGCCTCCGGCAGCCGCAGCCGCCTGGCCGCCCGCAGGTGCAGGGGCGGCCTGTGCTGCCGCACCAGGCTGTGCCGGTGCGGCAGTGGACGCGCTGCGCAGCGCGTCCAGCAGGGCCAGCAGCTTCGGCGCCAGCTGCGCCGCTGTTGGTGCTGCTGCGCCTGTCTGCGCTGCTGCAGGCGAAGCGCTCGCAGCTGCGGGCGTCTCCGCGCGGCCATCTGGTCGCCCAGCCGCGCTTCCTTCCTGCTGGCCGGCAATCCCTCGTCCAGCTGCTACATCCGCTGCTGCCCCAGGTATACCCGGGCGGCCCGCTTCCGTGGAACGCTGGCTCTCTCCAGCGATTCCCGTCCCCGCCTGAATGCCTTGCCTAGCTTTTCCAGCCATTTCCGCTTGTCCGTCTCCAGATTTTATCCCAGCCTCAGGATGCCCTGTGCCTGTGGTGGATTGCACACCACCTCGCACGTCTGTCGCTTCGCCGCTGTTTGACATCGGAGCAGCTCCTGTTCCTGCTCCTGCAGGCGTTGTTGCAGCACCGTACGGCAATGGTGCCGTTTGGCCAGAGGTTCCCGCCTGACGCCCTCCAGCCGGAGACATTCCTGCATCGTCCGTTTGCTGCCCTCCGGCTGCTGTTATAGGCAAACCACCCGACGCAGGCAGCTTTGGTGTGGCTGCCTGTTCACCCATGACCACGGTTTTGCCCGCATTCTGAGTAAGAAATGTTTCGAGCTGCTCCGTTAACCCATTTAGCAGCTGATGAAGGGGTGGACCAAATACCGTTTGATGCAATCCTTTTACCGTTTCCGCCGTAATCGGCAGACCACGCTGAAAAGCAATCCCCGTTGCCTGCACCCACTCTTCCATAGGTACCTGAGCTGGTTTGACAGTCATCATACTTTGAACCATAGCCACATTATCCTTCGTAAGCGGCACACCACTGCGCTGCATAGCAAGCAGTAGTTCCCGATTTCCCTTGGTATCCGGTAAACCTACCTCTTGAAGCAGATTATTCAAGGATGCTTGCGGCAATTCAGACAAATTGCCGGCCAGCGGCTTCATAACGGTCACGCCATTCTCTCCCGGCGGCTGCACTTGAAGTAGTGTGGTTTCCCCTGGGCGAAGTGGTGTCTCGAGCTTGGCACGTACCTGTACGCCCTGAATTTGCAGAACAGCCTCTCCACCATCCTCTGAGACACTTACGACAGATCCACGTACAACTTGACCCTCCTTAAGCTCCAGCGGCTTGGCATTCCCCGGCTTGCTGTCTCCCAGGAGACCACGAATCATCGAGCTAATATTCACAGTTCTCTCCCTCCTTCCTGTACGTCTTGGTTAAAATAAAGTATGCTGCTCGCCGAGCAGATTGCCGAGAAAGCTCCGCCTGTGCATCGGCGTGGCTCCAAGAGCCATGATCTGTTCGCGATGAAACTTTGTTGCATATCCCTTATGTATCGACAGACCATACTCCGGATATAACGTCTCCCATTCCTCCTTGCAGAGCCGATCGCGGGTTACCTTCGCAATGATGGATGCTGCTGCGATGGACTGGCTGTTGGCATCGCCTTTGATAATGGAGATCTGAGGTACATTTACGTCCACTTTTTCGGCATCAACCAATAGATAGTCAGGTACACCATCCAGGGCCTCCACGGCACGCTTCATTGCAAGTCTGGTGGCCTGTTTAATATTGAGACGATCAATCGTTTCTGCATCCGCAAAACCAACTCCTACGGACAAAGCCTTTTCCATAATAACGTCATACAGAGCTTCACGCTTCTTCTCTGTTAGTTTTTTGGAATCATTAACCCCTTCCAGTATCAGATCACGAGGTAATATGACAGCAGCGGCCACCACATCTCCGAATAGACATCCCCTGCCCACCTCATCAATGCCTGCAATTCGCTCAAAACCACTCTCCCAATACTCCCTCTCATGAATCAGCAGATCACGAGGTTCAATCTCTGCTTTTTTCTTCTTGGATTTAGAAGGTTCCATTGGTATCAGTTCATTCATTTCATTATGTTCAGTCATTGCTTTCATCTCCTCTACCCACGCAAGCTTTAACATGTTTCTCTCTATAAGTCATCCATGTCTCGTGTCCCTAAGCACGGCTCGGGAAGTCCCAATTTTTTGACACCCTAATATGTTCAGTCCAAGTAAATTACTTACTCTCTTGATCACACCCTGAACGTGGTACTTTGTTATAGACGCAGATTCTAGCTCTTTGTTTTCAAATTAGCAAAAATTACTTCGTCTTCATTAGCACCGTGATATGCATATATAATAATAAGAGTTTGTTTCTTCATTTATCGGTATCTGAAGATTTAAATTGAAGATATCCTGTGGTCAACCAGGCCAATTGCCTGAACTCTCATCATAGCACGATTTTTACACCTCAGATATATACACAAGACTATCTCATCCTTTCCTATTTGTGGTCATCTTTCATTCCTGTTTTATATTCGCTGCTCTATCATAAGTTCGTTATTTTTTGTATAAATGAAAAAAGCGACCGCTCCCGGTAATCCGGTAACGGCCGCTTCTTTCGGCTCTATATTGCATATGCAAATTCCTTTTAATATGGAGCTTCCATAGAGAAGCGTCCCATCTTGCCTGCACGCAATTCACGCAGAAAAGCACGCGATGCTTTTTCCAGGTCCACACGCCCACCGCTAACAATACAGCCCCGTTTACGACCAACCTGTTCCATGATGGCTATAACGCTATCCGAATCATCTGCATCCTTGGAGAACTCCTGAAGCTCATAGCGTTCCTCCAGAGCATCCCAGTAGTAGCGCATCAGGTAGCTGATTGCAAAGAAGGCGATATCCTCGGCATTAAGGATCTCTTCCTTAATGGCTCCTGTGACCGCAAGCCGATAACCTACGTTCTGGTCCTCGAATTTGGGCCACAAAATACCAGGCGTATCGAGCAGCTCCATCTCTTTACCTACTTTAATCCATTGCTGACCCTTCGTTACACCAGGGCGATCTCCCGTCGCTGCAATATTTCGTCCAGCAAGCCGGTTAATCAATGTGGATTTCCCTACGTTGGGAATACCTACAATGAGCGCACGAACGGCACGCGGGTTAATACCCTTCGCCAGCTGACGGTCAATTTTCTCTTTGAGCAGCAACCGGGCCTGTGCCGGAATGTCTTTTACGTTGGTCCCTGTGGATGCATCCACAGGGAACGCAGTAATTCCTTCATTTTTGAAATAGGCAATCCATTCCTGTGTCACCTTGGCATCCGCAAGATCAGACTTGTTTAACAAAATCATGCGAGGTTTACCCTGTAAAATTTCATCAATCATCGGATTTCGGCTGGAGACAGGCAGACGGGCATCCAGCAGTTCGATGACCACGTCAATCAGCTTTAACTTATCCTGAATCTGGCGTCTGGCCCGGGTCATGTGACCTGGAAACCATTGTATCGTCACCTTGTCTTCACCTCATTATTTAATGATATATAAGCTAAAGCTACAATTCACTTGATTCCTTCATTGGCAAAACACGTTTCCGGTCACGGGTATCCCCATTCTTATTTTGCCCTCTCTGGTATGGAGTAAACGATATATTTAGCTTATATATCCTGAACTTGATTAGTGGTTAATCCACTTGATATCACCGATCGGCCAGAAAATAACATCTGCACGTCCTACGATATCCTCTAGAGACACGTAACCAATCATTCGGCTATCCGTACTGTTCGGACGATTGTCGCCCATTACAAACACATGGCCTTCTGGCACCTTGCCATCCGGGAATTGCTCATTCGGGAAGTCCTTCACATTATAGGTTCCGCCATTCGCTTCGGCTGCGTCAATCGCTCCCTGAATGTAAGTCTCATTCACTTTCTCCCCGTTTACCATAACCGTATCCCCAGTCACCTGAACAGTATCACCCGCTACAGCAATGACACGTTTGATGAAATCACGTCCTTCTGAAGGAACATGGAATACGATAACCTCTCCGCGCTGTGGTTCCCGGATATCGTACAGGATTTCATTTACGATGACACGTTCACCTGTATGGAAATTCGGCTGCATGGAAGGTCCGTCCACGACAAACGGTTTGAATAATAACCATCGAATTAAAATAACGAGCACCAATGCGATCACAATCGCTTTGAGCCATTCGACAATCTCATTTTTGGCTTTTTTGGATCGACTGCCCTTCTCTTCGGCAGAATTGTCCTGGTGTTGAACTTCCTGTTCCATTATTGATCTTCCTCTCTTCACGGTACATGTTATAGCAGTTTACACATCCAGCTTTTCACATCATTCATTTCATTGAATTCATGCAAAATTCTCAAATCAGTTATGTACTTCTACACGAGCATTTCATTTTAGTACAAATGATCCGCATATTACCTATGCTCTAACTGATTACACAAGCCTCCCGGACTCTCACGCGTGTGCCGCCATACCATTTTACTCGGAAGTGTACCTCCGGTTCAACTTTTCCCGGACAAAAACGAAAAGGGCTTGTCTCCAAGCCCTCTCCGGTATCCGTTATATTAACGAATTTCTTTAATTCTCGCTGCTTTACCGCGTAGTTCACGAAGATAATAAAGCTTCGCACGACGCACTTTACCACGGCGAGCCACATCGATTTTATCGATTTTAGGGGAATGAAGCGGGAAAGTTCTTTCCACACCTACACCGTAAGAAATTTTACGAACTGTAAAAGTCTCACTGATTCCACCACCACGGCGCTTGATCACAACACCTTCGAACAATTGGATACGCTCACGAGTTCCCTCGATAACCTTAACGTGCACTTTCAAAGTGTCACCAGGACGAAAACTCGGAATATCTTTGCGAAGTTGTTCTTGAGTAATCGCTTGAACGATATTCATCTATGACTCCCTCCTTCCGTACAGGCGTTCATACTTCTTCCGGAGAACTCCCTGTCTCCTTCATTATCCATAGAGGACCGCCGTATTCCACACAACAGAATTATTGTACCATGCCCTATATCAAAACACAAGGAAAAATAAACATAATATCACAAACAACTCTTCCACCTGAAGTCAACCACATTACGGAAAAAATAATGTAACTTTCTGTCAAGAATGTTCGTCTATGATATAGCTTGGTAGAATACTGAATACCTGTCTGAATTGCACTAAGAAATGAAATTGTATAAGGAGAAACAACCGAACTATGAAACATTGGAAAAGATTTACCCTTGCTTCACTAGCTGCAGTCACTTGCATCATTACGCTGTATGCCTATGCTGTTAATCATCCGACAAATGCACTATCGCACAAAGCATGCACATCCTGGGACATGGTCAAGCGTAAAGCATTCCTGATGTCACACACGGACTACTCTAGCAAGACCGGGCTGAATCTGGCTACCTTTCAAGTTGCGCCTGGTACTGCTACGGAAGTTCCTGTACTCATGTATCACTACATACAGCCCAAAGTGAATAATCACGAAACAGGAAACAAGTCCATCATTAATCTTGAGGATTTCGAAGACAATATGAAGTACTTGCATGATGAAGGGTACAATACGATTACATTGGAGCAGTTGGAAGACTACGTAAATGGTCTGATCTCACTACCCAAGAAGTCCATTGTCATCACTTTTGATGACGGATATCAGAACAATTATACACTTGCCTATCCCGTACTCAAAAAATATAATTTTCATGCTTCTCTCTTTGTCATCGGCAGCAAGATTCAGGATCAACCTGCTGATTTTGATCCCGCCAAAAAAACGTTTATCTCCGAACCGGAGATGAAGGCTGCAGCAGATGTATTTGAGTTTAACAGCCACACCTATAACTTGCACCACAAGGGGTTTATGCGCTGCGGTGAGAGCGTGCCTGTAGGACTTGATACAAGCCTGCTGAACGATGATATCAGGATGATGAAGGAAAAGGGAATCGACACGCCCTATTTGGCATATCCTTTCGGTTACACCAGCACGCAGATGATTTATCAGCTGCAGCAAAATGGGTATCGCATGGCTTTCTCGGTTCGCTCAGGTTTTGTTCATCCGGGAGATAACCCGATGAAGCTCCCAAGACTAACGGTGACGACCGGAACGGATTTAGCCAAGTTGCTTAACCCGGAGGCAGATCAGTCAGATATACTCCCTCTGGTCGACATTAGTCAATAGTAGTTAAATCAACACTTCTCCGCCAGGATATAGAGTCGAGCTGTACAGTCTTTTGGACTGTGGCTCGGCTTTTTTGGAGGTCCATGAGGTCAGTTCAATCTTGGAGCTGGAATACAGGACAGCTTCATTCGCATCATAGATGATGATCTGTTCCTTCCCCGTCTGACAGAGATCCGCATGTACGGCATATCCTTCTTTTTCGAATACTGCAACCGATTGCATCTGTCCATCTACCAAAGAAGGCAGTACACCTCCGCCTCTGCGATAAGCTAATATATAATCCAGTCCACTATCATCCCAGTCCCGTACAGGCTCTATAATCGTTAGCCAGCCACGTGTCGTGCGATCTTCCTTCCAGAGTTCTTTTCCCTCGTAATCCAGCAAAAACATTCCGTCTTTTCCATGCTCATCACCGCGAATGATACGATCAAGACCAGCGATCTGCAAACCGGGCAGCCCGTCGCAAAACTTTCCTAACGCGATGTGCTGCGATTCAATAGAATCGGCATAGCGCCATATCTCGTGGCCGTAACGGTCCATCATTACCGTTACACTGCCGCCGATAACTATTTCAACATGACCATCTCCGTTCACATCTCCAAACCAGATACAATCGGCATGATCGTCCAGATCAGTGCAAGACCATAGTAATGTTCCGTCATGATCAAGCATGTCATAGCCTGCCATTACCTCATCCTTCCCATCTGCATCGATATCGTATACCCATGGGAAATGTCCTACATTGCCTTCGTGCTTCCATAGAAGATTGAAATCATGATCAAGGGCCCATAAGGTTTTATACCGATCTTTGAGTAGGACATCCAGCTTCTGCTCATCCCCGGTCAGATTCGCAAGAATAATGCAGTCATGTGCCTCGTCACCCGGTAAAGAATGTGTGCTTTTAATATCTCCGGTTTTACCGTCCAAAATCAAAAACTGCTTACCCATGATACAAATGACTTCATTGTTCCCGTCTCCATCCCAATCCGCAATTTGAGCGGGGTAATCCGATCCAGGACCACCAGCATCCGGATCAGGCTTTCCCACTTGCCAGAGGAGCTCTCCATCCAGATCATATGCGGTCAGACAGGATACCTGGTGCGGAACATAACGGTCATCGATTCCGCCGTCAGCTTGAACCAGCAGCATCTCTAATCGTCCATCCCCATTCAGATCCCCGAGAAACATTTTGCACCGTTCCCCGGCTTTACTTATATCTATTCTGCCGATCTCGTAAGGCTGATGATTCATCATTTTCCTCCTCCGTTTAATCGTTATAGATTGCTCACCCTAAATTTAACATAAAGATCTCATCTGTTTTTGATAGCTCTTGTTCTGAATTCCTGAAAAAATAAACATTCACATGGTTTACTCTGCAGGATATGAACGCTGCCTCATCTTATTTAGTCCATTCCAAAAATTCCATCCTATTGCCAAAAGGATCGTGAACATAGAAGCGTTTTACTCCTTCATCCGTTCTCGCATCATCATCTATGATATGAACCTGTTTGCTGCTTAAATGATCCTTAAGTAAGTCTAGGTTCTGAACGTGAAATGCCGGATGAGCTTTGGTAGCGGGCACAAAATCTTTTTGTACTCCGATATGAACCTGATGCGTTCCACATAGAAACCATACGCCACCACGTTTTTTTAGAGCTTCAGGTTTCGGAATTTCTGTCCATCCCATAAGGTTATGAAAAAAACTCCGTGCCTCCGCTTCGCATCCTTCTGGTGCCGCAAGTTGGACATGATCCAGACCATAAAAGGTATAATTCATTTCAGTAACCCCTCCAAGTTTCATTTAGTGAAACAACGTTTCATAATTACATTTTATAATAGTTTGCTTATTTAATCCATCTTTTTACATTTTCGAACATCACGAAATTTCCACCCTATACTTCCACAACAACAAAAAAGACCAACCTTATTACCTAAGGGTGGCCTGTATATCTTGTAATCATAGCAATGCTACTTACCATGCGATCTTAAAATATGTGCAGCTACTCGGAAGTCCGTTCCATCTCAGAACGAAGTTTATCGAGCCATAGCCGTTCTTTTTCGGTCAATTCAGCAGTATCCAGCATATCCGGTCTGCGCTCCAACGTACGAATCAGAGATTGTTCTCTGCGCCATGCATCAATATTCAGATGATGTCCAGATAACAGCACATCCGGTACCTTCATGCCTCTGAATTCAGGCGGTCGTGTATAATGCGGATATTCGAGCAGCCCTGTGCTGAACGAATCCGTCACAGCACTCGTCTCGTTTCCGAGTACACCCGGGATCAGACGAGCAACACTGTCAATGGCAACCATTGCAGGCAGCTCACCTCCGGTTAATACATAATCTCCAATGGATAATTCGTCGGTGACGAGAAATTCGCGAATACGCTCATCATAGCCTTCATAATGTCCACAGATAAAAATCAGATGATCTTCTTGTACCAGCTCTTCTGCTTTTTTCTGTGTAAACGTCTCACCTTGCGGACACATTAGAATAATGCGAGGAGGTTTGCTCGATGCTGCGGCTGACTCTTCGCTGTGCTTTTCAAGAACATCCTCTACAGCAGCAAAGATCGGATCAGGCTTTAATACCATCCCTCCGCCTCCGCCATAAGGTGTATCATCAACCGTATTATGTTTATTCGTAGCGTAGTCCCGGAAGTTTACTGCATTCAGTGACACGAGCCCCTTCGTCTGAGCTTTGCCAAGAATGCTTGTCCCGAATACACCTTCGAACATTTCTGGAAATAACGTTAGTACATCTACTCTCATGTTACAGCAATCCTTCCATCAGATGAACCTTTACCAGTTTCTCATTCACATCGACATCAAGCACTACATCGTCAATAACGGGTAACAGAATTTCCTTGCCTGCCGCCGTTTTAACAACCCATACGTCGTTGGCTCCAGGTGTAAGAATCTCGGAGATGGTTCCCAGGTTCTCACCTTCTTCAGTCACAACAGTACATCCCACGATTTGGTGGAAGTAATACTCATTCTCCTCCAGCTCAGCCAAGTTCTCTTTGGAAACTTTGGCTATACCGCCTTTGAACTTTTCCACTTCATTAATGTTTCCGTATTCCTTCAATCGGACGATATACATATTTTTATGCAAGCGCGCGGATTCCACATGAACCAGCACAGGGTGGTTGTCGGGTGTAAACAAATACAGCTCCGCATTTTTTGCAAAACGTACTTCCGGGAAATCGGTTAAAGGCATGATTTTCAACTCACCACGAATTCCGTGTGTATTGACGATTTTACCTACATTCATAAACTCTGCCATACGTTCCTCCTGCATTTCATTCAATATTGTTCGTAGTTATGATCTTCCTACAGTCGTTCCGGTTATAGATCGTTATCCAATCGCTATAATCCTCTAATCTTAAATTTCATGATTCAAAGGTTAAAATTCAGTGATAAAGGCAAGCGTGAGCGTGATTCACGTTTGACGAGCTAGTCAATCATAGTATTTAAGTTTCAGCATGCACGAAAAGGGGCTAGGACATGCATCCTAACCCCCTTTCGTATATCTTTAAGATATGATATCGACGGTAACCCGTTTATCCATCTTAACTGCTGCTGATGTGACGACCGTACGAAGAGATTTTGCGATTCGCCCTTGTTTACCAATAACCTTCCCGACATCGTCAGGATGAACAGTTAACTCGTAAACGACAAGCCGGTCTTTCTCAACCGTCCGAACCGCCACATCTTCCGGATGATCGACCAAAGCCTTAGCAATTATGCTTACTAATTCTTCCATAGATGACCCTCCGAATCAGCACCTTATTTAGTCAATTTAGACTCGTGGAACTTCTTCATCACGCCCGCTTTGCTCAGCAAGTTGCGGACAGTGTCGGATGCTTGCGCACCGTTTTGAAGCCATTGCAATGCTTTATCTTCATCGATCTTAACAACAGCCGGTTGTTCAACCGGGTTGTAGTAACCGATCTCCTCGATAAAACGACCGTCACGTGGGGAACGGGAATCCGATACCACTACGCGGTAGAAAGGAGCTTTGTGAGCACCCATACGTTTCAGACGAATACGAACTGCCATTTGAAAATTCACCTCCTTCAATGAAATCTGTATATTCCTCAGCAACCCTTGTAATCAACGGAAAGGAAACTTCATTCCTTTACCAAGACCCTTCAGCTGCTTCATTGCCTTGTTCTTGCCGCCTTTAGGTCCCATCATATCCGAGAACTGTTTCATCATGCGGCGCATTTCATCAAACTGCTTGATTAGACGATTAACCTCAGCCAGAGATGTACCACTACCTGTAGCAATACGTTTCCGGCGACTATGATTGATCATGTCGGGGTTGCGCTTCTCCTCGGTAGTCATGGAGTACACAATCGCTTCAATCCGGCCCATTTGCTTGTCGTCCACTTTCAAGTCCTTGGCTTGCTTCATCTTGCCCATGCCGGGAATCATATCCATGATCTGATCGATAGGTCCCAGCTTCTTCACCTGATCCATTTGCTCCAGGAAATCCTCGAACGTAAATTCTGCATTACGCATTTTGCGTTCCATTTCCTTGGCTTTTTCGGTGTCAATGTTGGATTGTGCTTTCTCAATCAGGGAAAGCATATCCCCCATGCCGAGGATCCGTGAAGCCATCCGTTCCGGATGGAAAGGTTCAAGAGCATCGAGCTTCTCGCCGAGTGACGCAAACTTGATCGGGCAGCCAGTGACTGCTTTTACCGAAAGGGCAGCACCACCGCGCGTATCGCCATCCAGTTTGGTCAAAACGACTCCGGTCAAGTCAAGCTGCTGGTTAAAGTGTTCCGCCACATTAACAGCATCCTGACCTGTCATACTATCGACCACAAGCAGGACTTCGTCCGGATTCACTACGCTGTGAATCTGGCGCAGCTCTTCCATCAGTTCCTCATCTACATGCAAACGTCCCGCGGTATCGATGATGACATAGTCATTGCCGTTATCCTTGGCATGCTGCAGACCCTGACGTGCGATCTCTACCGGGCTTGTCTGATCTCCCAATGTAAACACCGGAGCCTTGATCTGCTCACCCAGTACTTGCAATTGCTTGATCGCTGCCGGACGATAGATATCCCCCGCGACCAGCAATGGTCGGCTGTTCTGCTTCTGCAGCATTTTAGCGAGCTTACCGGATGTCGTGGTTTTACCAGCACCCTGCAAACCGACCATCATCAGCACCGTAGGCGGCTTGTTCGCTTTAGCCAGTTTCGACTGGCTTCCACCCATCAAGTCCGTCAGTTCCTTGTTTACGATGTCGATGATGACCATGCCTGGCGTGAAGCTTTCCATAACTTCCTTGCCGACAGCTTTCTCTTTCACCTTGGCGATGAATTCCTTGACCACTTTGAAGTTTACATCCGCTTCGAGCAATGCCAGACGTACCTCACGCATAGCTTCGGCAACATCTTCATCCGACACCTTGCCCTTGCCGCGCAGCTTGCTGAACACATTCTGCAATCGGGTCGTTAATCCTTCAAATGCCATGATCCCACCTCCTTAAGCTGTAATACTGTTTTTAGAACCGATACGTTCCATCCCATTTCCTCATTCCCGGAGCTGGTGAACAATATCGTTTATTTGTTTGTTGTTATCAATGGAGACGCCTGCGCGTTCCAGTGCATTTTGCAATTCTTCAAGATTGCGGCTGCGTCGCTCGTGCTTCTCCAGCAAGCCCAGCTTGCTTTCGTAATTTTCCAGCACCTGCTCAGCACGCTTGATATGCTCATATACCGCCTGGCGGCTGATCTCAAACTCGGCTGCAATTTCACCAAGCGAGAAATCATCATGAAAGTAATATTTCAGAAATGTTTGCTGTTTCTCAGTAAGCAAACGTTCATAGAAAGCAAACAGCAAGTTAATCCGGTTTGTCTTCTCAAGCCGGTTTTCTTGACTCATATCAGGGCACTCCCTTCGTCAAGGAAAAACACTTTACACTCTTGCAACGTTCCTAATAATACCGAAAACAAATCAGGATGTCAAGCAAAAATACTTGTCACGAAAAAAACATCTATTTGAAGCATCCAAAACATTGATTTGTGGCTTTTTTCTTCATATCCAACACCTCCAAAACGAACAAAAAACGAATACGTCTCCGTTGAGAAGTCGATTCGTTTTTACGTTTCTATCTGAGCGGCGTAAGGTACAACAGAACGGCAAAGAAATGAAGAATACTGCCAGCGAGCACAAATACATGCCAGATCGCATGATGGTATGGAAAGCCGCGCCATACATAAAATAGTGTCCCAAGTGTATACATCAGACCACCTGCAACCAAGAGGACTATTCCTCCAGAAGGGATCGCCGCAACGAGCGGTTGCCAGGCAATGACGATAAGCCAGCCCATGGCAATGTAGAAGATCGTGGACATAAACAGGAATTTTTTCGTAAAGAAGGCTTTGAAAATCACTCCTGCGATTGCAATGCCCCAGATGACTCCGAACAGACTCCATCCGAGCGTGCCGCGAACAGCTACAAACAAGAATGGCGTGTACGTACCTGCAATAAACAAATAGATCGAGGAATGGTCAAAAAACTCGAACAGATCCTTGGCCTTGCCTTCTTTCAATGCATGAACCATTGTCGAATTCGTATAAAGAAGCAGCATCGTGATCCCGTAGATCGTGAAACTGACGACATGCCAGACTGTACCTTTCATACTCGAAAAAACAATCAACAGCACCAGTGCTGCAACGCTGAGCGCAGCGCCGATTCCATGAGTCACTGCATTAGCGACTTCTTCACGGCGGGAATAGGTGTAGGTATTGGCCATATCAACCGTCCTTTCTAACCCTATTAAGATATCTACATTCTTCCATTATACACCTATTGCCGGTGACTTAACATGTATGTACACGCTCATCAACGGCAATAGGGCTTATCATTTTATCAACTTTTAGGTATTCGCTTCTTCTTCCTCTGTGCCTTGAGCTGGCTGCTCCTGAATCAATCCGGCAAACAAGGCATGTACAAATTGCTCGGAATCGAATGGCTGCAGGTCGTCAATTTTCTCACCAAGACCTACCATCTTCACTGGCAGATCCAGTTCCTGACGAATGGCAACGACAATACCACCTTTCGCCGTACCATCCAGCTTCGTCAGCACGAGTCCAGTCACGCCGCTTTTCTCCCCAAACAGTTTGGCCTGGTTCAATGCATTCTGTCCAGTTGTTGCGTCGAGAACCATCAATACTTCGTGTGGAGCTTCCGGGATTTCACGCTGAATAACACGATAGATCTTGTTAAGCTCCTCCATGAGATTGGATTTGTTCTGCAGACGGCCTGCCGTATCGCAAAGCAAAACATCTGCTCCACGCTGTTTCGCTGCTTGCACAGCATCATACATAACCGCAGCCGGATCAGATCCCGCCTGCTGCTTGATGACTTCAACGCCGGCACGCTGTCCCCATACCTCTAGCTGCTCAATTGCACCGGCACGGAAGGTATCACCAGCAGCCATAATGACTTTTTTGCCCTCCTGTTTGAAACGATGTGCCAGCTTACCGATCGTTGTTGTTTTACCTACGCCGTTGACACCGACAAACAGAATGACGGTAATGCCATCTGGATTCATCTTCAGTTCGTTATTTTGTTCACCGCGCAGGAGGTCTGTCAATTTCTCGGACAATACAGGCTGCAGTTCAGCCGCGTCTTCAATTTTGCGTTTTTTGACCTCAACACGCAGGTCTTCAATCAGGTTCATGACGGTATTGACCCCAACATCCGCTCCAATCAGGATTTCTTCTAGTTCCTCATAGAATTCCTCATCGATCTTTTTGCGGCGAATAACGAGATCGGATACTTTCTCCACAAGCCCTTTACGAGTCTTCTCCAGTCCATCCTTAAACTGTTTTGTTACCGACTCCGTTTTGCTTGCAATGCTGTCTCTCAGCTTCTTAAAGAAACTCATAAAGCCCCTCCATCGTGTACGTAATCTTAGTGCTGTTTATTTAATTAACAAGTTCCTGATGCATATAGATTCTTTAAGCACTGGCTATTTCGGCTTCCTCATCTTCCAGTCTAACCGAAACGAGCTTCGATACTCCGCCCTCTTCCATGGTGACACCATATAGTACATCTGCTTCTTCCATTGTGCCCTTCCGGTGAGTGACAACGATAAACTGTGTCTGTTCGGAGAATTCCCGCAAATACTGAGCGAAACGTACCACATTGGCCTCATCCAGCGCTGCTTCGACTTCATCCAGCACACAGAACGGTACTGGCTTCACGTGCAGGATGGCAAATAGCAGCGCCATGGCCGTTAATGCGCGTTCTCCGCCAGATAAGAGCTGCAGGTTTTGCAGTTTCTTGCCTGGTGGCTGGGCAACGATATCAATTCCGGTTTCCAGAAGCCGTTCCGGGTCCATCAGAACCAGATCCGCACGCCCACCGCCAAATAGCTTTGTAAATACCGTACCGAACTCACGGCGGATTGCATCAAACGTTGTCTTGAAACGTTTAGCCATCTCATCTTCCATCTCACGGATGACTTGATACAACGTCGTTTTAGCTTCCACCAGATCATTTTTCTGCTCATTCAGGAACTCGTAACGTTCGTTAACCCGCTGGAATTCCTCAATTGCCCCAAGATTGACTTCTCCCAGAGCAGAGATGCTGCGCTTAAGCTTCTGTACCTCTGCCTGAGTGCTCTCTACATCTTCAGGTACGGGGTATCGCTCTTTCGCCAGCTCATAACCAAGTTCATAGTCGTCCATCAGTTTACGCAGTATGTTTTCAAGTTCAACATCAAGCCTGTTTACGGAAATCTCCGTCTGACGCATCTGTTCCTCTACCGCTTTTAACTGTGTACGCTGTTCCTTCGTTTCACTCTCCGCAAGTTCAAGCTTCTTCGACAGCTCACTTCGTGCAGCACGCTTGAAATCCAGCTGCTCGGAAGCTTCCGTTTTCTTCAGCTTGAACTGGTTCAGATCTTCAATCTGTTTGACGCTCTCCACCTGCGTTTTCTTCAGGTCTGCTTCCATGGAAGCCAGCAATGTCCGGTTTTGACGTAAATCTTTGACCAAAGACTCCACTTCCCGCTCCAATCGGCGCAGCTGCTCCTCATTCGAGAACCGTTCCTGATCCAGCTTACCCTCTCTGACTTTCAATTCGGTCAACTGGCTCTGCAGCTCTTCCTTCGCAGACTCATTCGCTTTGCGGGCAAACTCTGCAGCATGAATGGCACGGTGAGTTGCCTTCTCTTCCTCTTCCAGCTGCTCCAGCTTCTGCACAGCTGCTTCGCGTGCCGTATCCATCTCTTTGATTTCTTCGGTGAATCCGCTTTTCTCCTGGCCGGCTACCGCAACCTGTTCCAACACGTGGCGCAGCTCGTGCTCAACCTGTTTCATTTCCATCGATGCCTGCTGTTCGGCATTTCGTGTATCATCACCCGATTGACGCAGCTCATCCAGCTTGTCCTGGCATTGTTCCAACTGGGTTTTCACATCGTCAACACTGCGGTGCAGCTTCACAATCTGGTTTTCGGTATCCAAAATATCCTGGTCCAGTTGGTCCAGCTGCCGTTTCCGGCTGAGCAGACTTACATTTTTTTTGTGCTGGCTTCCCCCTGTCATGGAACCGCCCGCATTGACTACATCCCCTTCAAGGGTCACAACGCGAAAACGGTACTGACAGCGTGCCGCGATTTTATTGGCGTATTCCAGCGTTTCGGCAATGATGACATTCCCGAGCAGGCTTCCAATGATATTCGCATAACGGGAATCAAAGTGTACAAGATCCGCACCAATTCCCACGAAACCATCCATGCCTTCAATCATGGAACGCTCACTGGAACCAACGGTACGTGGACGAATGACATCAAGCGGCAGGAATGTGGCCCTACCGAGCTGACGCTGCTTCAGGAATGCAATGGCCTGTCTGGAGACCGACTCGTTTTCCATAACGACATGCTGAAGTGCAGCACCCATTGCCGTTTCCACAGCCAATTCGATTTTTTCAGGAACTTTAACCAGTTCCGCCACGGCTCCATGTACACCGCTAAGAGTGCCCTTGCGAGAAGCTTTGAGGACTTCTTTGACCCCAAGCATAAATCCGTCAAAATCATCCTGCATCTCTTTCATCGTATCCCGGCGGGAGACCTGAGCTTCGCGCTTCTGTTCCCATTTCCGAACCGTACTGCGACTCTCTTCCAGCAGCTTTTGCAAAGATTGCAGTCGTTCACTTTCAGTTATATATCCGCCGCGCAAGTCACTGATTTCTTTACCCAAGCGGACTACTTTTTTCTCAATCTCGGCTTTTCGAGCTTCGAGCGTTTGCTTCTGCTCTTCCCACTTGCCGGATTCCTCGGATGCACGGTTCATGCGACGTTCAAGCGACTCTTTCTGCTGATCGGCGTACCGGATCTCGTTGCGCGTCTGAGCCATCTGGTTCATCAATTCCAGCAAATTACCCTTAAGGCTCTCTTCCTGCTGCTGACTGATACCGCCCGTAACGCCAATAAGCTTCGCCTCTTCTTCAGACAGACGGTTTCGCACGTCACCCAGTTCCTGCTCCAGCTTGCCAAACTTCTCGCGTAATGCAAGCAGCTCAGCCTCACGTTCCCGATGTCGTTCTTCACTCGCAGCAAGTGTAACCGTGAGCTGCTCATGATTGGTTTGCAGATGACGAGAACGTTCTTTGAGCAATTCGCCCAGACCTTCACTTTTCTCCGTGGCTTCACTGAACTGCAGCAAGGCAGATTGCAGCTCTTCTGTCTCCGATTCCAGAATTCGCAGTGCATTCCGGTCGCTTTCCAGCTTGGCATCATGTGTGGAAACAATGGCGGCAAGACCAACTTCCTCTTCTTTTAGCGACTGTAACCGTTCATTCGCCTTGCTCCAGGACGCATGAATCTGTTCGATCTGGTAGACATACATGGAGATTTCCTTCGACTTGAGCTGTCCACGCAATTCCTTGTAGTGAATCGCTTTTTCCGACTGCTCTCTCAGCGGGCCAATCTGGTCCTCCAGCTCTGTAACCAAATCGTGAATCCGCAGCAAGTTCTGCTCCGTCTCGTCCAGCTTGCGTGTGGCATCCCGCTTACGGGATTTGTACTTCACAATACCGGATGCCTCTTCAAAGATACCCCTGCGATCTTCAGAACGAGTACTCAAAATTTCCTCGATACGACCCTGTCCAATAATGGAGTAAGCTTCCTTACCGATCCCGGTATCCATAAACAATTCCGTTATATCTTTCAGCCGACAGGACTGTTTGTTAATAAAATATTCACTGTCCCCGCTGCGATGTACACGACGTGTCACTGTCACTTCACCAAAATCAAGGGCAAGCGCGTGGTCTTCATTATCCAGCGTTAACGACACTTCACCGTAATTGACGGCTTTTCTTGCATCACTGCCAGCAAAGATGATGTCTTCCATCTTGCCGCCCCGTAGTGATTTGGCACTTTGTTCCCCAAGCACCCAGCGAATTCCGTCTGAAATATTACTCTTGCCACTTCCGTTCGGACCCACTACAGCCGTAATGCCGCGAACGAATTCCATCTCTGTTTTGTCGGCGAATGACTTGAATCCACCCAGTTCAATTCGTTTCAGAAACATAGGGTATCCCGTCACCTCCTCTTGCTTATTTCATGTGCTCCTTCAGCGCTGAACTTGGATTAGGAATGAATCTTTTTTCCCATCCTCTCTTTACAAAAAAAAGAGCAAAAAGCAGTCCGGCCGATAATTTCCGCCGGGGCGGACCCGAGGGGCTGCTCTTTGCTCTTCGTTTGTCTATGCGCTACCCGGTAAAGCTCAGGCTTCCGGAAGCTTCAATCGATCAAGCGCTGCGGATGCAGCCTGCTGCTCGGCTTCCTTTTTGGAACGTCCTGTACCTCTGCCAAGCCGTTCTTGACCCATATGGACCTCCGAGACAAACTCACGTTCATGGGCAGGGCCCCGTTCTTCGACGATCCGATACTCAAGAGCTCCCATATTGTGATGCTGAGTGAGTTCCTGTAGTTCCGTCTTGTAATCGCTCATCTGAAGCTTGCCGCCCAGTACGATCAACGGAAAAACATGCTGGTCCAGAAACGTTCTGACTGGCTCCAGTCCCTGATCCAGATACAATGCACCGATGAAAGATTCAAACACATCAGCCAGCAAAGCCGGCCGTGTTCGTCCTCCCGTCAGTTCCTCACCTTTACCAAGAAGTACATACTGACCAAAACCAAGTGCTTCTGCAAATTTGACGAGGGAAGGCTCGCAGACAATTGATGCCCGCAGCTTCGTTAATTCACCTTCCGGACGGTTAGGATACAAATGATACAAGTATTCCGATACAGTCAACTCAAGCACCGCATCGCCCAAGAACTCCAGACGTTCGTTATCCTGGTGCTGACTGAATCGGTGTTCGTTTACATAGGAAGCATGGGTAAACGCTTGTTTTAGAAGCTGCCTGTTGTCAAATTTGATTTGAAGTTTGTGTTGTAACTGCTTCAGATCTTCACTCAAACGAACTAGCCCCTTATGCTTCAAATTTTTTGAGGATAATGGTAGCATTGTGACCGCCGAATCCAAACGAGTTGGACATGACTACGTTCACGTTGGTTTCACGCGGAACATTCGGAACATAATCCAGATCACATTCCGGATCCTGATTTTCCAAATTGATCGTAGGTGCGAGTGTCTGATGAGTCAGAGACAATCCGCAGATTACGGCTTCCACGCCACCAGCTGCACCCAGCATGTGACCTGTCATAGATTTAGTGGAACTTACTGCAAGCTTGTACGCGTGATCACCAAATGCCTTTTTGATTGCCAGCGTTTCGGATCGGTCACCCACAGGAGTTGATGTACCGTGTGCGTTGATGTAGTCCACTTCTTCCGGTTCAATTCCGGCATTGCGAAGGGCCATCTTCATGCAGCGTGCTGCTCCATCCGGATCCGGCTCAGTCATATGATGCGCATCGCCAGTCAGACCGTAACCGATCACTTCACCATAGATACGTGCACCACGTTTTTGAGCATGTTCCAAGGATTCCAGAATCAGAATACCTGCTCCTTCACCCATAACGAATCCGTCACGTCCTGTATCGAAAGGACGACTTGCCTTAGCCGGCTCGTCATTGCGTGTAGACATCGCGCGCATTGCACAGAAACCAGCCAGACCCGTTGGTCTGATTGTCGCTTCCGCACCACCGCAGATCATCGCGTCTGCATCACCATTTGCAATCATCTTGAAAGAGTCCCCAATGGAATGCGTTCCTGTAGCACAGGCTGTTACTACGTTGGTGTTCGGACCTTTAGCTCCGAGAGAAATCGACATTTGGCCAGAAGCCATATTAGAGATCATCATAGGGATGAAGAATGGGCTAACCCGTTTTGGACCTTTTTGCAGCAATGCATTGTGCTGGTCCTCCCAAGTTCCCAATCCGCCAATACCTGAACCGATAGATACGCCAAAGCGCTCGGCTTCGATGTTCTCATTAATTTTCAAGCCACTGTCTTCAACAGCTTTGAAACCAGCTGCTACAGCAAATTGAACAAAACGGTCCATTTTGCGAGCATCCTTGCGATCCATATATTCATCCGGGTTGAAATCCTTAATTTCGGCAGCAATTTGTGTCGTGTATTCACTCACATCAAAGGCCTCAATCTGAGAGATTCCGGACTTGCCTGCCATTAAACTTCCCCAGAACGTTTCCAAATCTTTTCCAAGCGATGTCATTACGCCCATTCCGGTAATTACTACTCTTTGTTTCAAACCGACTCACCTCTATATCGACTGCTTGCGCAATTATTTTGTGGGAATATCCGCAAGCGGATGCTCACCCATCCCGATTCGAAAATCAAGCTGGATCAGCATCGCTGCGGAATGAGAAAAACCAATGAATGATGAGAAGTCCCGCCTGTTCGAAAACAGGTGCGGGACTGAATTGACTTTAGGTATGAGATTGTATGTAGTTTACAACTTCACCTACGGTCGTGATTTTTTCTGCATCTTCATCAGAGATTTCCAAATCGAATTCATCTTCCAATTCCATGACCAATTCTACTACATCCAAAGAATCAGCACCCAAATCTTCTTTGAAAGATGCTTCAAGTGTAACTTCAGCTTCGTCTGCGCCCAAGCGGTCGACGACGATGCGTTTTACACGCTCCAATACATCGGACATCCGGTTCACCTCCTCCTTGGTATTATACGAGAATCGCAGGCAAAATGCCATAGAAGACATATGCGGCTCCCGGCCGGGGAATCCGGCCTTTTTCCGGCATTTCGGATCGTCCAGCGCCTGTTCCCCGACTATTAATTTAAGTCCGGGACGTTTTACATGTACATGCCGCCATCGACGTGCAATGTCTGCCCTGTCATATACGATGAAGCTCCCGATGCCAGGAATGTAACAACTCCGGCAATTTCATCCGGCTGACCCAGTCGGGACAGCGGAATGCCACTCAGCATACCATCTACGAGTTCCTGTGACAATTCCTTGGTCATGTCCGTCTCAATGAACCCTGGTGCTACACAGTTAACCGTGATGCCACGGGAAGCCAGTTCACGAGCCGACGCCTTAGTCAGACCGATGACCCCTGCCTTTGCAGCAACATAGTTGGCTTGTCCGGCATTACCCAGAACACCAACCACAGAAGAGATATTGATAATTCTGCCCGAGCGTTGTTTCATCATTGGACGAGTAACGGCTTTGAGGCAGTTAAATACCCCTTTGAGATTGGTCTCAATAACCTGATCAAACTCTTCCTCTTTCATGCGCATGATCAGATTATCACGTGTAATCCCTGCATTATTAATCAGAATGTCCACATTGCCCCAGGCTTCAAGAGTAGTCTTGACCATTTGTTCAGCTTCATCCATTACTCCAACATTGGCCTGAATGGTGATGGCCTGAACTCCCTTGGCACGAATCTCTTCCGCCACTTCTTCAGCAGCAGCCTGACTGCCTGCATAGTTTACGGCTACATTCGCACCAGCTTCAGCCAGAGCAAGTGCAATGCTGCGGCCAATTCCGCGAGATGCCCCTGTAACCAGTGCGTTTTTACCTTCTAACGGTTTAGACAACCTAATTCCTCCTTTCCCCAAATAACCTGTCATTTAATCACTTTAATGCAGCTGCAGTAGCTTCAAGCGTTTCAAGACTGTTCACATTGTACAATTTTACGGATTTATCTGTTTTTTTAATCAATCCGGTCAATACACTTCCAGAACCAATCTCAACGAAGGTATCTACACCTTGCTCAATAAGCCATGTCACACTGTCTTCCCATAAAACCGGAGAATAGACCTGTTCCGTCAACAATTGCTGAACCTGTCCATTTTCCACAGGTCTTGCTGTCACATTAGCGACTACAGGAACCTTGGCTGGCGAGAATGTTACAGTCTCCAATTTCTCTGCCAGTTTCCCAGCAGCTTCCTTCATCAATGAGGAATGAAAAGGACCGCTAACTTCCAGTGGAATAGCACGTTTGCCGCCAGCTTCCTTCACCCGTTCCGCTACAGCAGCCACACCTTCCTTGACACCGGAAATAACAATTTGACCCGGACAGTTCATATTAGCAAGTTCAACCGCGTGACCCGTTTCGGATACGTCCCGGCAAAGCACCCCCAGCGCTTCCCGATCCGCACCCAGAACTGCAGCCATTGCTCCTTGCCCGCCTGGTACTGCTTGTTCCATATACTGACCACGTGCCCGTACAATGCTCACGGCGTCAGCAAATGTCAGCACGCCCGCTGCAACGAGCGCACTGTATTCACCCAGACTGTGTCCAGCCGTATAGTCGGGCTCAATCCCTTTTTCTTTAAAAGCCTCAAGCAATGCAATACTCGCAGTGAGCAGAGCCGGTTGTGTATTTGATGTCTGTTTCAACTCAGTCTCTGGTCCTTCAAACACGAGATTGCTCAACGAGAAGCCCAGCACATCATCGGCTGTACGGAAAATTTCTGCTGCCGCAGGCACAGACTCATACGCGTCCTTGGCCATGCCTACAGCCTGTGATCCCTGTCCGGGAAATACAAATGCGATTTTGCTCATTAGATTTATCTCTCCCAGCTAACTAATTTACCAAACGAGTACAGATGCACCCCAAGTCAGTCCGCCACCGAACCCAACCATCAAGATGGTGTCACCGGCTTTCATGCGGCCCTCTTCTGCTGCCTCCACCAAAGCAAGCGGAATGGATGCTGCCGAAGTATTGGCGTATTTGTCTACGTTGACAACCACTTTTTCTTCCGGAAGCTCAAGTCGCTGCATAGCGGATTGAATGATACGAATATTGGCCTGATGAGGAACAAACAGATCCACGTCCGTGCGCTCCAACTCCGCTTTACGCAGAACTTCATCCGTTGCTGTACCCATTACACGCACCGCAAATTTGAACACTTCACGGCCATTCATGTAAATGTAGTGTTTTTTATTCTCAACTGTCTCTGCGGATGCAGGCAGACGGGAACCGCCGCCCTCTAGTTGAAGCAGGCCGCCACCAGCACCTTCCGCTCCAAGGTCAAACGATTTGAATCCGCGACCTTCAGGAACTTCACCAATAACGACCGCGCCCGCTCCGTCACCGAACAATACACATGTGTTACGGTCTGTATAGTCCGTGATCCGGGATAGACAATCCGCGCCAATAACAAGCGCGTTGTTGTACATGCCGCTTTGGATAAAGCTGGTTGCTGTTGCCAGGCCATATACAAATCCTGAACATGCAGCGGACAAATCAAATGCCGCAGCGCCTTTGGCGCCGAGCTTATCCTGCAAAATGCAGGCCGTAGACGGAAATGCCGAGTCTGGCGTAATTGTGGCTACGATGATGAGATCCAGATCACTGCCTGTCATTCCAGCAGATTCAAGCGCCTTCATCGCTGCTTCGTATGCCAGGTCCGAAGTGGCCTGATCCGGAGCTGCGATATGACGTTCCTTGATTCCAGTGCGGCTAACGATCCATTCGTCATTGGTATCTACCATTTTCTCAAGGTCACTGTTGGTCAAAATTTTCTCCGGTACATATTTACCTGTACCAATAACCCCTACCGGGCGCAAATTATTCATGTCGTCACTCACTTCCCGCTAATTTCCTTAGATATGCTTTCCACCAATTGGTTCTGCACTGCAATTCTAGCTTGGCGAACAGCGTTTTTGATCGCATTGCCATCGGCTGATCCATGACTCTTCACTACCAGTCTGCTCAACCCGAGAAGCGGCGCACCGCCATGCTCGGTATAATCCAGTTTCCGTTTCAGGCCGCGCAGCTCCGGCATCAGCACCGCTGCAGCCAGTTTGCTTTTGAACGAAGATGAGAACTGTTCCTTAAGCAATGCAAAGATGGCACCTGCTGTGCCTTCCAGCGATTTCAGCAATATGTTGCCGGCAAATCCGTCACAGACAAGCACGTCGCATGCACCTGTAAGTACATCGCGAGCTTCCACATTACCGACAAATCGAATCGGTAGCTGCTCCAGCAGCGGATATGCGTGCTTCGTTAGTTCGTTCCCTTTGCCCGGCTCCGTTCCGACATTGAGCAATCCCACCCGGGGTGAGTCGACTCCTTGTACTTTCTGACGATATAAGCTACCCATAAGTCCATATTGTGCCAAATGTTCGGGCTTGGCATCCATGTTGGCACCCAGGTCAAGTGCAAGTACCCCAACATCATCAATTGTTGGAATCATCGGGGCGAGTGCCGGCCGTTCAATACCTTCCATGCGGCCCACCACGAGCAAGCCGGTTGTCATAAGCGCTCCGGTATTACCTGCAGAGATCATGGCATCCGCTTCGCCTTCCTTAAGCATGCGGCCCGCGACCACCATGGAAGCATCCTTTTTGCGACGAACAGCCTTAACAGGCTCGTCATCCGAACCGATCACTTCCGAAGCATGACGGACTGACAGGTTAGCCGGCTTGATCGCTGACTGATTCAAAAGCGGTTCCAGCTTGGCTTCATCGCCAACAAGCACGATCTGTGTATCTGCCCATTCCGTGGCCGCAGCTATTGCACCTTCTACCGTTGCCTGGGGTGCATGATCGCCTCCCATGGCATCAATGACGATTTTCATTCCAGATGACCTCCCTCTAGGCTGTCGTCTCCACCCGAACGGTAGATGACAAAGTTGCCTTGAAACACCATTTCCTCACCTACATAGGTGAACACTTCAACTTTTGCTTTTCCCTTTTGACCCGAGATCGATCTCACATACGCTTTCGCAATACATTTCTCGGCCAGATGAACTGAACGAACAAATCGAATATCGGCCGAAGCCGTCAATGCAATCTCGTCATTAATGACAGCGACGGCCAGGGAGTTAGCCTGGGCAAATACATAGTGACCACGAGCAATTCCCGTTCTCGAAAATACATGCTCTTCCTTGATCTCAAACAAGGAGATTCCACTTTTGTCCAGCTGCAAATCTACAATATCACCGATAATCTCATGCAGAGGCAGCGAGCGTACCTGGTCATACGAACGCTCTGCCATCAGTTTCATTCGTTCACGAAGCTCAGGAATTCCCAGCTCCAGACGGTCGAGGCGAATCGTTTGAATACTCACCTTCAATTGGCGCGTAAGTTCCTGATCCGTCACAAACGGATTGTCTTCGATCATTTTGGTCAATTGCTGCTGCCTCTGTCTCTTCGGTACACGTTCGATGCCTGACACCCCCCGCTGTATCGTATAAGAAAGCGTCCCCTGCAGGTCCGTTCTATCATTTCACTTCGTTCTCTATAATGGAGCCTCTGATCTTCAGAGGTCATTCAACATACGAATTCATGGTTCTTCTCTATGTAACCCCAAATCTTAGAACCTGGTACTAAAGCATAGTATATCTCATCCTGTGTCAAAAAGAAAGACTGGGCGGGCAAAAACCACTCTCTGCTAAACAGCCGCTCTCCTGCATTCTACGAATCTTTCTTCTTGAAACAATCAACCGAAGTCATCCCGGCCCTTAACACAAACATGAATTTGAACATTCAAAAAAAGTAGTACCTCATCGAAATGAAGTACTACTTGATGTCTAACTATTATTGAGAGATGATCTCTCTTGCTTTGTACGTTCCGCACACTTTGCACACGTGGTGAGCAAGCTTCAATTCGCCGCATTGTTCACATTTCACCATGCCCGGTACAGCCAATTTAAAGTGAGTGCGACGTTTGTCGCGACGCGTCTTGGACGTTCTCCGTTGAGGTACTGCCATTATTCCCACCTCCTTATCAAAATCAACCTTTGCAGGTAGTTGTTACACTAGATTTTCATTTGCTCATTTAAAAAAATCCTTGAGCCCTGCAAGCCGCGGGTCGATAACTTCGTTATCGCAACCGCAGTCACCCTCGTTCAGCTCATGGCCACACTTTGGACATAGCCCTTTGCATGTATCGCTGCATAGCGGTATAAACGGTAGGTGCAGCAGAAAAGCTTCCTCGGCATATAGCTTCAGATCGATGTCCTCTCCATCCACATAGACAGTATCATCTTCTTCAGGCAAGTCCTCCGGCTGTTCTCCCTGCTTGAATTGCTCATGAAAATCAATATGAAGATGTTCACTAATCGGCTTGAGACAACGTGAGCACAACATGTCCACTCCTGCTGACACTTTGCCATGAACATCCACCACGCCCCCCGTTGCTTGTTCTGCAGATAAATCCGCAGTCAGCGGGGTAACGGCTGTGATATCTTGTCGGTTAGAAATCAGTTCCTGAATATCCCACTGTTCATTGAACTGCAGGGGTCGGTCACTGATAGCCACTTTGCGAAATGGCAATAACATTTCCCATCACTCCAAACGAAACCAATTTCATAATTCAGGTTAAATGCTATACGGCAGTTATACAGATCAAGTCTGATCGTTATGCACTTCATATCTTGACTGTATGTATTCTGACGATTCATCGTTAAAAGTATTATGAAATTGACTTAACAAACAAAAATCATTATACCGATTTTCCAAGACGTTTGTCAACACTTTTAACTTTACACCCTTTTGGGAAAGAAAGATACCCGAACGATAAAAACACTCTTCCGCATTATAAACTTTCTCTCCGCCATACGACAAGCTAATCCTTTTACTTGCTTGACGGACACATTTCCTTAATTATTCGTGTGATGTAGATCACACGTCCCCCTTTAGACCCTATCTATACTTGCTATGTGCCACGCATAATAGATCCATGGCGCAAGGGTATCCATCTAATTCGTCAATCCATTTATAGGAGGAAAAATCCATGTTAAGCGAAAATACAATTCGAGTGATCAAATCCACCGTACCTGTACTTGAAGTTCACGGCGAAGCCATTACCAGCCATTTCTATAAAACGATGTTTGCACATCATCACGAACTGCTGAATATTTTCAATCACGCGAACCAAAAACAGGGACGGCAGCAGGCCGCTCTTGCCAACATGGTATACGCTGCCGCCCTGCATATTGATAATCTCGCCGCAGTCCTGCCAGCCGTGCACCAAGTCGCGCACAAACACCGCAGCCTTGGCATCGCCCCGGAACAATACGAAATCGTGGGCACGTATTTGCTGAAAGCGATCAAGGATGTGCTGGGTGATGCTGCGACCGAGGAGATTATTGCTGCGTGGGCAGACGCCTACAATGTCATTGCGGGTGTCTTTATCGGATTAGAGAAGGACCTGTACACAGCGAGCGAGAACCAAAACGGCGGCTGGGAAGGTTTCCGATCCTTCCGGGTTGCTAGAAAGGTGAAGGAAAGCGACCTGATTACTTCCTTTTATCTAATGCCAACGGACGGCAAGCCCATAGCCACATATCTACCTGGACAGTATATCAGCCTCCGGATGAAACCCGAGGGGAATGCATATGCCCAAATTAGACAGTACAGCCTTTCGGAAGCTCCAGGAAAACCGTATTATCGTATTTCCGTTAAACGTGAGAGTGCTCGGATGGAACGGCCGGATGGTGTTATATCGACCTATCTGCATAATCATATCACAGAAGGAAGCTTGGTCGAATTGTCTGCTCCTGCGGGCGATTTCACACTGAACACGGAGGATTCACGCAATGTCGTATTATTAAGTGGTGGCGTTGGGCTCACTCCGATGATCAGCATGTTGAACACGCTGGTTGACAGTCATGTCCAGCGTTCCGTCACTTTTGTTCATGCTGCCCTGAATGGCGAAGTTCATGCTTTTCGTGATCATGTAAATACATTGGCTGAACAGCATGAGAACATACAGGCATTTTATTGTTATGCACAACCGACCCCAGATGACCGCGAGCAATCGCGTTTTCACAGAGAGGGTTATATTGACGCAGCCTGGCTGTCACAGCTGATCCGCGAGCCTCTGGAATCCGAATACTATTTGACCGGTTCTGTCCTCTTTATGCAGGCGATGTATGCGGCACTAGGCGAGATTGGCGTTTCACCTGAGAATATTCATTATGAGTTCTTTGGACCCAAAACAAACCTGATTCCTGCGTCGGAAGCCATTTAATTTATCTCCAGAAGTAATAATAATGGACCATCCATGACTCACCTGAAAGCACGGACCGTATTCATCCGAATGCGACACCGTGCTTTTTTGGCGTTTTCTTAACGCTTTTATTTGAATAACGACGCTCGTATCCCCTATTATTAAGCAAGACGTTTCTGCTCGGTGAAGCAGTAATGACATTAAACGACCCATTTGAACAAAATCCCCAGTCAGGTATTGTACATACACAACCTTGTTATTGAAAGGAGTGCACGCTGATGAAAGCTGTAGGTGTAATTGTTGAATATAATCCGCTGCATAACGGACATGTCTATCACTTAAATGAAGCCAGACGGCTAAGCGGTGCAGATGCCCTTGTGGCCGTCATGAGCGGCCCTTTTCTCCAGCGGGGGGAACCCGCCATTGTGGGCAAAAGGGCTCGTACGGAGATGGCGCTGCACGCAGGCGCCGATCTGGTGATTGAGCTGCCGGTTGCCTATGCGGTACAACCGGCGGAATGGTTTGCCTTCGGTGCGGTCTCGCTGCTGCACCGCACCGGGGTCGTGGACTCGCTCTGCTTCGGCAGCGAGTCCGGCGACCTGGACAGCCTGCAGCGCATTGCGCGCGTGCTGGCTGTGGAGCCCGCAGGGCTGCGCGAGAACATCGCGCGCCGCCTGCGGGAAGGCGCCAGCTACCCCGCCGCGTACGCAGGCGCTGCGGCAGCGCTGGCGCCCGGCGGCGTGAGCGAAGTTGCCGCCGCCGCACTGCTCGGGCAGCCCAACAATTCGCTTGGGCTGCACTACCTGATCGCGCTGGAACGACTCGGCAGCGCGATCCAGCCCTTGACGACGGCACGCACCGGTGCCGCGTATCATGAGGCGACGCCCGGACCGGGGGCGATCGCCAGTGCAACAGCCGTCCGCCGCCTGCTGATGGCGGACGGGCCCCAAGCCGCCGCGCCGTACGTGCCGGCGGCAACACTTGCCATTCTGCAGCGCGAATGGCAAGCAGGACGCGCTCCCGTGCACTGGGAGCGCTTCGCCCAGCCGCTGCTGCACACCGCGGCGACCCGCCGTGCCTCCGAGCTGGCAAATGTCGCCGAAGTCACGGAAGGATTGGAGCACAGGCTGCTCCGCACACTGGCCCAGCTTCCGGAGCCAACGGTCGAATCGCTGCTGGATGCACTCAAAACCAAGCGGTACACGCGCACCAAGCTGCAGCGAATGTTGACCCATATTCTGTTGAATCATGCCAAGGCTGAATTTACCCCGGACAAGCTTGCGGAAGGCCCTGGTTATCTTCGTGTCCTTGGATTCAATTCACGGGGACAAAGTCTCTTGAAACAGATGAAAACGGCCTCGTCCCTGCCTGTTGTGCTGAAACCGTCTGCCTTTACTCACAATCAGCTGGAGCTTGATGTGCAGGCACAAGCAGCATATGCCCTCTCTTATGAGCAGACGGACACACGAACCATGTACAGCGACTATTATGAGCCGCCAGTTCGTTGCTAAATATTGTATTGTAAATAAATTGTTCATAAATGTTCTTATCAAAAAATCCCCTATGCCGTGTCGTTTATTCAAACGATCGCATAGGGGATTTCAATTGGTCTGCTCATTCTTTCCTTGATAACGCGCTTGCTTCTAATCACATTATCCATATCAAGCTTTTATGATTTGGCGGATAGTGTTTTTAGATAAGCGAGGGCATCATCTACCGTATTCACAGGAACCAGCTTCATTTTAGTGCCAATCTGTTCGGCTTTGGCTTCAGCTTCCTGATAATTCTGTTTTGGAACGAAGAAAATCTCCGCTTCTTTTCGATCCGCAGCAACGATTTTATGCACCACACCACCAATGGGACCGACTACGCCTTCTTTGGTGATCGTGCCCGTGCCCGCAATTCGGTGACCTTGGGTAAGATCCCCGGGAGTAAGCTGATTATAAATTTCCAGGGTAAACATCAATCCGGCGGAAGGACCGCCAACCTGAGTATCCGTAAACGTAATTTGTTTATTCGAATCTTCGGGTTTTACTTTCTGTACGGTTCCAATCATTACACCCAACCCAGGCCGGGTAGCACCCGTTTTGCTGTCTTTTACTTCAATCAGCTTCACATCACGGCTAATCGTCTCGCCTTCGCGTTCCAATTGCATTTCTACCGTATCTCCCACTTTTTTATCCTTCAACTGGGCCGATAATACGGTGTTATCCGGTGTAGCTGTGCCATTCACGCCGAGGATAATGTCGCCAGGAGCAATATCTCCTTGGGGTTTCGGATCCTCCGATAAACCAAACACGAAGATATGTTCAGGAACGATGGAATACTTAACCCCCGCCTGCTCGTAAGCCGCTTCCATGGCGGAAGATTGGGAATCGCTCATGAACCATACCTGTTCGGCAGAGTACTCTGCTTCCGTTTTTCCTTGCAGGCGGTCTTCCTTTTTGTCAATCTGCATATTTCGGTTAAACAAGGACGTACCCAGCAAAAACACATTGGCATACGTTGCCGACACCGTCGTCATCATGAATACACCACGTTCTTCCTGGTCCCCATCCTTAACCGTAACCATTGGTTTTACTTCATCCGCGCTGCCAGGCATATAGATGATGTATGGCGTTGGCATATACACTGCAACATAGACAACCAGAGCCACCACGATCACAAAGATCGAAGCTCTGAAGCCGCCAGATTTTCGAATCCGATTCATCGCATGAGCCCCCGTTCTTTGCGTTTCTTCTATAATTATAAGTCTAACATCCTCAATCTCACGCATACAATGGTACAGGCCGGATAGGCCGCAGTATGCTGTCGCTTGTCCGGTCAAGGCCGAAGCGTCCCCTGGACGTCATTCGGCCGTCCAATCCGATTACTGCAGCCGAATGAATCGGCGCTATTTCATATGAGGTGAAACGATGACAATGCAGACCGAGGTTACAGGATCCAACCCGATCAGGTCGGTACTACTTAGTACCGGCGCTTTGTTACTGGTCGTCGCTGTAGTTGTATCTCCAAAAGATGCCTTCGATGCCTCCATTCAAGGATTGGACATCTGGTGGAAAATTATCTTCCCGGCAATGCTCCCATTTTTGATGCTGTCGCAAATGCTCACTGCATTTGGTTTTACAGACGCTCTCGGCGTCTTGCTGGGACCCCTGATGCAGCGTTGGTTTCGCCTCCCCGGCGAAGCTGGACTAGCCCTTGCCGTCGGCATGTGCGGAGGATTTCCTGCTGGGGCGGACACAGCGTCCCGTTTGGTTCGGGATCAGCAAATAACCGGCAAACAGGCCATTATTCTGGTCGCTGCAGCTCATTTCACCAATCCGATGATGATCATTTTGGTCATAGGTGCCGCTTTTCTTCACCAGCCTGCTGCCGGATACTTTCTGCTTATAATTCATTGGCTCAGTGGATGGATTGCTGCAATCATTGCCATTCGTTTCAATCGCAGTCATCACAAACAGTCCACTACAGTCAGTCCCCCCAAGCGAAGCCAGCACCAAGGGCTTTGGTTTCAAATGATGAACGCAGCCCGTGAAGCCCAGGCCCGAGATGGCCGCGGGTTCGGCAAACTGCTGGGTGACACCGTGTCTCATGCGGTTCAGACGCTAATGATGACTGGTGGTTACATCATCGGTTTTGCCGTGTTCATACGACTTCTGGGCCTATACATCACACCCGGCAGTTCGGCTGCCCTCTGGCCTTCTGTATTGGAAGTGCATTTGGGCACATACCATTTAAGTCAAACGCCATGGGCTCCCTTGCTTACAATTCCCCTGATTGCTGCGGTTCTTGGTTGGGGTGGACTGTGCTCCCATTTACAAGTCTCCGCTGTGATGAAATCCGCCGGAATGGCAGGCAAAAGCATGATCTATTTTGCTGCTGTACGTTTCCTTCATGCATTGACTGCCTTTTCATTAAGTGTTTTCCTCTGGATACCCTTCAGCCGCTATAGTGCAGAGGTATGGGCTCCGTTCTGGCCTTCTGCAGTCGCTGATGAGACAACTCTGCTGCCGCTGCAATCCCAGCTTGAAGGCAGCACCGCTGCGGCAGAGATTTTATGGAGCAGCTTCCCGGCAGTCTGTATCGGACTTGCGATCATTCTTGCCGTTATGATCAGCCTGTCGGGCTTGACCCACTGGTTTAACCGCCGTTTTTCTCGCTGATTTTCCGGCGTAGTGCCGTTTCCACTTCCGGGGACACCAGATCGGTTACATCTCCATGGTAATGAGCAATTTCCTTGACGATACTGGAGCTCAAATACGAATATTTCGGATTGGTCATCATAAAGATGGTTTCCGCATCCGGGTTCAGCTTGCTGTTGGTCGAAGCAAGCTGCAGCTCATATTCGAAATCAGTCACGGAGCGTATACCACGAACGATGACCTGAGCTTCCTTTTGCCGAACATAATTGGCTGTCAGATCACGGAAGCTATCCACTTCCACATTAGACAGATGGCCTGTAACTTCTGTAATGAGCGCTTTACGCTCTTCCACCGTGAACAGTGGATTTTTGCTCATATTATTCAGTACAGCCACGATGACGCGGTCAAATTGCTTGGACGCCCTGGCGATAATGTCCAGATGGCCCATCGTTACAGGATCAAAACTCCCGGGATATACGGCAATCCGTTCCTGCCTGTGTATCATTTCAGTCATGAGGAGCCTCCTCTTCTGCTATGCTGTTTTCTCCATCATTCGATGCCTCAGGTGCATAATTATAGATGGACACAGCTGTCTCCCCATACACAGCCTTGCGCGTTTGTTCAAACGGGCCGAATTGCTCAGGGTAACTATATTTGGATTCATATTCAAGCACGATCGTCGCTTCCGGTTTAAGCAGTTCAAGTTCATGCATCGTAAGCATCAGCTCATCCCCGTTTTTCATCCGGTAAGGCGGATCGAGAAACACCAGATCAAAGCGTGTCGTTCGCTTGGCAAGTGCTTTTAACGCACGACCTGCATCATTACGGTATATAGCTGCCTGATCCTCCAGCTTGGTTGCCTTCAGATTGGCGCGGATCACTTCAATACTTTTGGATTCCAAATCAACAAAAACAGCCTTGTCCATGCCGCGGCTCAGCGCCTCAATTCCGAGACCACCACTACCCGCAAACAAATCCAATGCTGTACCGCCCTCAAAATAAGGGCCAATCATGCTAAACAGCGCTTCCTTCACCTTGTCGGTGGTCGGACGTGTTCCATTGCCAGGAACAGCCTTCAGCGGTCTGCCTTTCGCACTCCCGGATACCACTCTCACTGATGAGTCACCTTTTCTCTCTATGTAAGTTTATTGATACAGCTATCGTACCACATAAAGACCTTATTTGAAAAAAAGAACTCCAATCCAACTATATTTAGATCATTGCATTAGTAAAGTAGTTATAAAACAGCTATGTAGACATACTTCCTTTACCACGAGCTATTTCGTGTTGATGGATCATATAAATATCAATGCATGAATCCTGCTCAAGTTGAGTATGGGGAACTCATTAACACTTGATCTAATTAAACTTGGGCCTTAAAAAGGCCCGGGTTTATAGATCCTCTCACAAATCTTTTCAAAGAAACTTATAAATCCTTAAACTCTAAACTTAATTCATCATCATTAGAACGATATGCTGTAAATTGCATTTTAGATAAATTCCCCTAATAAGATTTATAAATTTATCTCACTATGATTTTAGCCTAAATATATATTTTCCCGCTGCAAAACTAAAGTTGTCTATTATTGAAGAGAATGACTATAATTCTTGATCATTCATGTCTTTTTTTTATTTTCTAATTGAGAAACTCTCTTTTTAAGTCTCGAAAATCTACGAAATATAGAGTATAAACCAAATAAAAATATTAACAAACCAAAAGAAAGAATTATAAATTCAGGCCAATAAAACCAGCTCATGTTCATCTCCTCCTTAGTAGCGAAAGTAATACTTAAACCGTGGATCGCTCAGTAAATTATATAAAAAAACGTGAATGTCAACATTCACGTTTTTAATAACTGACAATTTACCAAGGCTTTACAGTGCTAATTGTTACACTATTTGCTTCAGTATTTGCTGAATTAAATATTTGTCCTACCGGAGCAGCATTTCCATATGCTAAAACACCTGAGAATGGCGTAGTTCTATCCATGGTACATTCTCTAGTTTGGGTACATGAGTTAGTTTGTGTGAAACCTACTATTTTACCAATAAGGCCATCACTTCCAACAACGCCGTATCCAGAAAAGGTTACACTATTCGTTATTTTAGGTCTTATTTTCATATCCCTATCGTAGGTGGTCATTTGGGTTCGAAGCGAATGATTTATTGTGCCTTTGGACATTTGGAAAAAACCTTGAATCCCACCATTAATGAAACTATTACTCTTATATCCTTCGAATAATGATGTTTCCGCTGCCATTGTTTGGATACTATTATTTTTTTCTTGATTTAATCTAATAGGAGCGTACTCCTTAATAAAATTCGCATCTTCTTCACTCAATACATCTCCAACTTCATACTTATTGTCGATATTTTGAAGTTCTACAAAGATATCCTGTTCTGACAATTGTCCAACACTACTTAATAAACTTGAGTCATTCGAATCATGTAATGGAGTTGCTAAGACTGAATTAGAGGCTACAAGTAGCATTGACGCAGCTCCAATGGAAGCAATAAGTTTTTTCATTTCTTTTTCCCTCCGTTAAGTTATTATTAAACCTCAAATTAATTTAACAAGAAACTATAGAACCAAATCGTTCTCTTATAATTATACGTTTGAATCAAACCACTTGGTTTCTCTATAGAACTTATCGAATTAACTTATTAAACAATAACTATATTCGGAGTAAAAGTATATAAAATATTACTATTTTGGTTATAAAGTCCTTAAAAACAATAATTTCACCCACAAAAATCGACAAAATAATCTATTCTCTGTCATTCTCATTAAGAACAATCAGATGATCAAAATGACTTTTTGAGAAAAGATTAATATTGCCCATATTAATTGATGTTATAGCATTCCCCTTTACTAATTAACATAAATTCCAGTATTATCTTTCGCCAATCTACCTTCATATCTTGAAAAAAAATATCTATACAAGCATTTGATTGGACGACCACGTAGAATACGACAGACTTGTCCGTTCAGTATCCGACAATACGTCGAAAGACATTTTTTTTAATTTAACATGTATAAAAAGGAAACATTTCGGCCATTCTATAATTATCGACATCACAAGTGTCGTAGACAACCGCGGAGAAGACTTACGTTTCCCCATAAGCTCTTCGTCCGGTTTCTCCTCTCCCATGAAAAATAGGCCCTCGAAAGAGGGCCTGTTTTTATTTACTTTTCTAATATGTATGGAAACTGGAAACCATTCATTACGACTGTATGCCTTCTTCAATAAGCTGTTACATCTTCTTCCACATATATTTCAGGCTCCAGCCAACCGATTTCTTTGAGCCAAACTTCCATGTCATTCAGAAACGCTGCATGATCCAAATTCGCTATTTTGTATTTCTTTATCTTCTCACTCAAAAAAGCATAAAAGGAATGACTTAAATCAAACCGTTGTCTTCTTTTACTGAACTTTTTGTAAAGGTCCTCGTTAACCGTCATGTCAAAATAAAGCACCTGCTCCTTTTTGGCATATCTGACCGAAGACTTTCGTTCATATTCTTCCGGCAGGCAGCGAAAAACAAAAAACAGCTCGATATCACATGCCGGATACTTCATTTCAGCCTGTTCGAAAACAGGCTGTAATTCGTCAGATAGGGAGGCGACGTATGTTAACCCGGACGTATCGGATGTTTTGCCCATTTTCACAGTAACCTACCTCCTTGATTTTTTGATTATTCATGGTTCTCCATCTCCCGGTATTTCCGATTGGAACGCCGCAAGTTAACCATGGAGACCAGCAGAAGAACTACCGGTATGAACAGATTCCAATTCTGCTTAACAATCATCACAATACCGAAGAACGCTATCCCCAGCCAAACCAGAATTTCAATAGACTCAGCCTTGGTTAGCGTAAGCTTAAACGCTTTTTTGGAGATGAGACGAACGAGGTAATACACAAGCACAGCATAGAACACACCCATACCTAGGATTGCGACTAGAGCCATTAGCATTTCCATGAACATGCCCCTCTCACCTCCAAATTGGTTTATCTTAAGTTCCTTTATTTTCCATATATGAAAATGTGTGTCTCAAGTTAGACTCCAAGATATTTTTTCGTTTCCATGTTATTTCTCTTCTGTAATAACCGTTGCGTTGTAGATCACAACACGTTTTCCATTCAGATCAAATAACACTTTATTGCCATATTCCGTATCCTGCACATCGATTTTCCCTTCGTAGGTCTGTATCAGCTCACCGGAGTCACTGTACACCTTAACGACCCGCTCCAGACCCCCGGAGTTGTTGGATCTCATCGTTTTCAGCGCCCGCTCACCCGAAGCCGTATTGAAATACCAGATAAAACACCCCACAAAGATGCCGAGTACAGCCAGTACGGTAACCCATACACCTGCTTTTGCCTTTCTGCTCATAATGAAGCCCCTCCCTTTGTTCCATGTTCCCGTATAGTACGAAGTAGCTTCGATAGCGGTTTCACCAAATGTAGTTCCCTACTTTCTTCCCACAAAAAAAAACAGAGGCCTCCGTTACACGGAGACCCCTGTTCTACATTTATTAAGGATATGACTTTTACAGTGAACGAATGACAAATTCAAATTCCAGTTTGCCGTCCGAGGCAATGCGATATTCCGGATGAACCGGCGCACCCCAGCTATCATCACCGCCAACACCCATCTGTTTGCCTGCTACAGTAACCACTGTATAATGCACTGGCGGCAGCTCGTATACATGCTGCGCGTTTTCCAGTTCGAATGCCGTATACGGCGATACGTTCAGCTCAACTGGAGCTGCAGAAGCCTCAATTTTGAAGCCGCGTCCTGCATCATCCGTCAGTTTCGCCCAGCGTACTCCTGTGCGGTTGCCCGATTCCTGTGGTACCAGGTATGGCGCAACCGTATCCGCCACTTTGCTGCCATGAATGCCCAAGCGAGCACCAAATGCACGATCCGCATAGTTTTCTTCCGGACCCATGGCCAGCCATTCCACGTTGCCATATTCCGGCGAAGTTTTGAAAGACAAGGCATGAATCGGAAGGTCAGGCAAGCCTGCCGTTCCTTTGTAGGCGTTATGAACATGCACGCTTCCATCAGCACGTACAGTATAAGCCACTTTTACCTGTACATCTGCAGAAATGTTGAGCTTGTACGTGAACTCAATGCGATATTGATCCGGTTTCTGTTCTGCCTTCCACTCCACACATCTTGGCAGCAGACTAGCGGCATACCACGCACCCAGTTCGAAGCCCATGGCAGTCCCTTTATCATTATCCGTCGTTGCCCGCCAGAACAATGGTGCAGGAGGCTGAGCAATCGTCTCACGACCGGACAGTTTGAGGGATACCAACGTTCCGAAGGCTTTGGAGAACAATACGTGTGTTTGTCCTACACGGACACCAATATTCACATCCCCTTCAACCACCTGAATATCACTTGTCAGATTCAGATCCTCTGCAGCGGTTGCAGCAGAATCTTGTGTGAAGATAAACTGGCCAAATGCAACTTCGTCTCCTTTATCCGCCCAGAGGGTAGCCTCTTTGAGAACAAACGCAGTATTAACTGCATATTCTCCACCAGCCAGAGTATCTGCATCCAGCGGAAGACTTACTGTTTTCTCGCTTTGTGCTGGTACATTGACTTCCAACGTTCCGCGCAGCACTTCATGTCCTTCACGTTCCAGGCTGTACACCAGTTCCAATGCTGATGTATCTGCGAACAGGTTGCCGTTTACGATTTTGACCCCTTCACGATCCGGGAACAGCTTGATATTTTGATAAAGGTACTTCACTTCCTGCATTTTGGCCGTTACTTTGCGATCCGCATGCACGATGCCGTTCCCACAGAACGAGTAGTCCGAAGGACGATCGCCAAAATCTCCACCGTATGCGAGGTATTCCTTGCCGTAACGATCTTTCTTGTAAATGGATTGATCAATGTAATCCCAGATGAATCCACCCTGATACATCGGGTATTTGTCTTCCAATTCCGTATATTTGTGCATGCCACCGATGGAGTTACCCATGGCGTGCATGTACTCACAGCTGATGTAAGGCTTGGTCGGATTCGCATTCAGGAATTCCTCAATGTCTGCTGGTTTGGCATACATGCGGCTCTCCATATCACTTGTCTCATCGAAACGGCGATCATGGAAAACTCCCTCATAATGCACCAGACGCGTTGGGTCAGCTGATTTGAAGTATTGGGACACTTTATAGATAACTTCACCACCATGTGACTCGTTACCACAGGACCAGATCAGAATGGACGGGTGGTTTTTGTCACGCTCCACCATGGATACAGCCCGGTCCATGACAATGTCGTGCCACTCTGGTTTGTCTCCAGGAATGACCCAGGAAGGCTCAACGGCACCAAGCTTTTGCCAGGAACCATGTGTCTCCAGGTTCATCTCATCAATAACATACAATCCATATTCATCACACAGTTCATACCACAGGCTTTGATTCGGATAATGTGATGTACGAACCGCATTCATATTGTTCTGTTTAATGGTACGCACATCCCAGAGCATGTCCTCTTTGGTAATGGCACGGCCACGGCGCGGGTTGAACTCGTGACGGTTAACGCCTTTGAATACAATGCGTTTACCGTTGATATGCATCACTTTATCGATCATTTCAAATTTGCGGAACCCAACGGACTGGGGAACCACTTCAACCAGCTGACCTGCAGCATCATATACACGGATGTATAAACGATACAAATACGGTATTTCCGCACTCCACAGGTTTACCTTGCCGAACTCTTCCCGAAGACTAACCAGACCATTCGTAACTTCCACACCACCAAATGTTCTCAAGATGTTCCCTTCAGCATCACGCAGCTCAGCTTCAACTCGTGCTCCCGCAGCAGCTTGACCTTCCAGCTTCAGATCGAGGTTCAGCGTGCCGTTGGTATAAGATGGGTCCAGATCCGTTACCACACGCAGATCCCGGATATGTGCTGCTGGTACTGTATAGAGATATACATCTCTGAAAATGCCGGAGAAGCGCCAGAAATCCTGGTCTTCCAGCCAGCTGCCCGTGCTGCGTTGATATACTTCCACAGCCAGTTTGTTCTCTCCATCCTGAAGGAACGGTGTCAGATCGAAGTCCGATGGAGTGAAGCTATCTTCACCGTATCCCACGAACTGTCCATTAAGCCACACATAGAATGCGGATTCCACTCCCTGAAAGGAAATGAATACCGGATTGTTCTGCCATCCTGATGGCAGGTGGAACGTCCGAATGTAGCTTCCAACTGCATTTTTGTCCTGTGGCAGTGCTGGCGGACGCAGTTCGTTCAGTCCATCCCAAGGGTATTGTGTATTTACATATTGAATTTGGCCATATCCTTGAAGCTGAATGTGACCAGGCACTTCGATGTCATCCCAGCCTTCACTGGAGTAATCCGATTGATAGAACAGCTCCGGCCGACAATCCGGACGAATGGCATAATTGAATTTCCAGGTTCCGTTCAGGTCATAACGCATTTTCATGGTTCCTGCAACCTGAGCTTCCTCCATAGTGCTGTAATAACGATGATCCGAGTAAGCGTTTAGACGGTTGACCTCAAAAACGCTTACATTTCCCAGCCAGTTGATATCTGCTTGTGTTGCTTTCATCGGCTCTCTCTCCCTCTAGTGCGAAATGTATAGTATGAATTATTCAAGATTCAAACCTGTATTTCCTCTTCCAATAACAAACAGAAAGACAGAGGTACACCATTGCTGGTGTCCTCTGCGTTTTTTTCTACATCAGTCTTTTCAGATGACATCCACTATTCCTTTATTTCACAGAACCAACCATACCAGCGACAAAGTGTTTCTGCATAATGAAGAACACTAATGCTGTAGGCAGCGTGGCGATGACAATTGCTGTCATGATCACCCCATAATCCGGCGAGTAACTGGAGCCAAGATTAGAGATCAGCAATGGAATCGTTTGTTGATCTGGTGTCTGCAGCACAACGAGTGGCCACAGGTAGTTATTCCAGCTGCTCATGAAAGTAATGATCGCTGCTGCCGCATATGTTGTTTTCATTGTAGGCATGTAGATCTTCAGGAAGATACCCAGTTCGCTAAGACCATCGATCCGGCCTGCTTCCAGCATCTCTTTCGGGAACATTTTGGTGTTCTGACGGAAGAAGAAGATCAGGAAAGCTGTTGTGATGGTTGGCAGTATCACTGCCGCCATTGTATTGATCCCCATAAACGGTGCAATTCCCGAGATGGTAGCGAACATCCGATAGAGCGGTACCATCAAGGCTGCGAACGGAATCATCATGGAAAGCAGCAGGATGTTGAAGACGATGTCACGTGATTTCGTCCGGTACACTTCAAAGCCGTAACCAGCCATGGAACCAATCAATAGGGCAAGCACTGTGGAAATAATGGATACAATGGCCGAATTCCCCAGTGCCTGTACCAGATTGGTCGTATCCAGCAGCTTCGTGAAGTTATCCATGAAAGCCGAGCCGGGTAACAATCTGCCTTTGGTGACATCTACCGAAGCATTCGTGGAGCTGACGAGCATCCAGAAAAATGGGAAGATCGATATGAAGGCCACAAGGGACAGGAATACATAGGTGAAAATGCGTTTCACTTTGTTCTTAGCCATTTTTATCACCTGCCACTTTAAACTGGATGATGGACAATACAATAATCATCAGCACGATGGAATACGAAACGGTTGCCGCATATCCGAAGTCCGGTGAATATTTGAACGAAAGGTTATAGATGTATTGCGAGATGGACATCGTTGCATTACCCGGTCCACCCTTGGTGATGTTCATGATCTCATCAAAGATTTGCAAGGTACCAATCGTTGATGTAATGGATGTGAACAGAATAATCGGTTTAAGCAATGGTACTGTAATTTTGAAAAATTGAGTAAATGCATTCGCTCCATCAATACGCGCTGCTTCATAGATCGATTGGTCGATATTTTGCAGGGATGACAGATAGAAAATCATGTTATATCCGGTCCAACGCCAAGTAACGGCGATTATGATCGTAATTTTAGCCCAGAACGGGTCAGTGATCCATTGAATCGGTTCAGCAATGACATGCAGATTCATCAGGAATTGATTGACCATTCCATCTGCAGAGAACAAATACTTGAATACAACAGAGTAGGCAACCAGTGAGGTTACACAAGGCAAAAAGATTGCAGTACGGAAAAAGCTGCGGAAGCGCAGTGTGCTGTCATTCAACAGAACGGAAATAAACAATCCGAGAATGATCATGACAGGGACTTGAATGATCAGATACAAAAATGTATTGGATACGGCTGTACGGAATGTTGTATCAATAAACAACCTTTTATAGTTATCGAGCCCCGTAAATTCAAGATTGGCACCCACGCCAGACTTGAAAGATAAGAGCAGTGCCTGCAGCATCGGATAGAAGTAGAATGCAACGATCCCGATGACAGCGAGCGAAATAAAAGCCCATCCAGTCAAATTATTTTTCTTTTGGAGACTGTCTCCTGTATTCATGGCTTTCACAGTATGGCTCCTCTCTCTCCATGCAACATGGATAGAACCCATGGAGCCTTCCACCATGTCCGGTCGGCAGTGTGCTTCGCCAGACGGTGGAACGGCTCCGATGCTTCCTTGGGTTCTATAAGTTACCGTGGATCATCTTAGTTTAATTGAGCTTCAGCTTGTTTCTGTGCATCAGCCAGAACGTCGTCGATCGCTTTGCCGTTCAGGAAGTTTTGCATTTCAACAACCAGAATGTCCTCGATTGCATAGGTGTTAACACCGTAATTTACGCTAGGGATTTCTTGAGTCCATTTCGCAAAATCAGCAAAGATTTTTTGTCCACCGAAGTAGTCATCGGCTTGTTCAAACGCTTCACCTTCTGCAGCTGGTTTGTAAGTACCAATAGCACCAATCTTGTTCAAAAGATCTTGGTACAACTGCTCGTCAGAACCAAATGTTTTACTCAAGAAGTCAGCAGCTTCATCAGCACCAGCAACATTATTCATGACATAGAATGAGCTACCACCTAAGTTAGAAGCATGAACAGAATTTGCCTGACCAGCCATCTTCGGAAGAGGTGCTACAGCCCATTTACCTGATTGGGAAGCTTCTTGACGGATGGAAGGTGTAATCCAGTTACCTGTAGGAACGGAATAAACGTCACCGTTATTGAATGCAGATACGAATTGACTCCAGTCAGAGTTCAGCTTAACAATGTTGGCATCCATCATTTTTTTGTAAGTGATAAACGCTTCTTTTAAAGCTTCATTGCCCGCAAGATCTGGTGTTTTACCATCTTCAGCTGAGTACCATTTACCTGCGGATTGAATCATCATACGAATTAAACCTAAGTCATTTGGATCAAGCGTAAGAGAATCTTTACCAGTTTTCGCTTTCACATCTTTACCGATTTGGATGTAGTCGTCCCAAGTAATGTCTTGAAGGTCCTCTGCTTTGTATCCAGCCTCTTCCAGTAGGTCAGTCCTGTAATAGAAACCAGTTACACCGGAGTCAAACGGAACACCATATTGTTTGCCATCAAAAGAAGTCGGCCCCAGTTTGTAATCAGCAAAATCAGAAGCATTGATGATAGAAGACAAGTCTTTAAAAGCATCAGGATAAGCATTCAGGAAGCTTTGTGCACGGTAGTCTTCAATCAGTACGATGTTTGGAAGACCATTTGTTGTGCCAGAGTTCAAACCTGTGTTCAACTTTTGAATAATCGAGTCTTGTGCATTTTCAACGATGTTAATTTTCAGGTCAGGATGATCTTTAGCGTAAGCTTCTTTTGCTGTATTCAATGCAGCAATGTTGAACGATGGGTCCCATGCCCAGATCGTAATCTCATTGGATGCTTTCTCACCCTCGCTAGCCGTGTTGCCTCCTCCTCCGGAAGAACATGCGGACAACAGCAGGACAGTAACGAGCATCAATACCCACATTTTTTTCAAATCATTCAACTCCCCTTCAACCTCTTTGTGTGTAATTTGTTTGCGTTTTCTGAAAGCGGTTGCTTTCGATGTATTCATCTTATCATTCCCAAATCGGCATTCGTTAGTAATAATTTTGTACGGATTTGTCATCTTATTGCCACAATGAAAACCTTTACAGAAACCGTTTGCATTAAATTTGTTTTTTGGTAATTCCTTTTGATTTTGGAGTAAATCGAGCCAAAAATTTTACCATTGAAGCAAAATACCGCTTTCATTTATCAAAATAAAAAAAGCCCTTCGTGTAGAGAACTCTCCACAGAAAGACTTTTGATGCGTGTTAGTTTATAAACTCGTATTGCATCTGTGCCATTTCTTCAGCTTGTAATGAGCGGAAGTGTAACCGTCACTCTAGTCCCCTCGCCTGGGGTACTCATAATCGTCACACCATAAGGGGCACCATACAGCAGTTCAATCCGGTCATGCACATTACGAATACCAATGCCGCTAAACAGCTGCCGATTATTTTTGGGATTAGGCAATGATTCGCCCATTGCAAACCCTTCAATACCATCTCCGTTATCCATGATCTCGCAGATGAGCGTTTCCCCTGCCCGAGAGACAAGAACATGAATGGTGCCGGTCTCTTTGCGGTTAAAGGCGTGGAAGAAGGCATTTTCAATAAACGGTTGGATGACAAGTTTGGGTACATGGTAGTGATTACAGTCGGGTGCTACATAGAAGGCCGCTTTGATTCGTCCACCATAACGGACATGATTGATGAAGACATAGTTCCTCAGGTTCTCCACTTCCTGCTCTACCGTGACCGTCTCGCTTACATCACTGATCGTATTTTGCAGTAAGGCAATCAATGCATTAATCGTCTCTGCTGCCCGATCCTTGTTCCCCTGCTGCACGAGTACCTTCACCGAAGCCAAGGTATTATACAGAAAATGAGGATTGATCTGGCTTTGTAATGCCGCAAGTTCTGCATTGCGCTGTTCCCGCTGGGTCAATACGAGCTGATCCACATAGTCATGAAGCTCATCAAGCATGTAATTGTACGCATGACCAAGCTGCCTGCTCTCATAACTTCCACTAACCGGAATGTAGTTATCGAGATCGCTTTTTGTAATATTGGACATTTGCTTCACGAGCTTGCGCAGCGACTTTGTAATCTGATTGGTGATTAGAAACACCAGTACAAGCGCCCCAGCCACAATGGCGGCACAAATCAAGGCAATGGTTTTGAGATCAAGCAATTGTCCCACAGCCTGATCCTTATCTACCACATTAATAATATAGAAACGGTAAAACGGCAGATATTCGGACAGAACTACGCTGTCCTGCTCCATTACCCTTGCGTTTATACCATTATTATCGCTCTTCGTGGCCATTTGTCTGGCGTAAGATAGAAGATCCAGCTGCTTCGTACCAATCCATTCTTCCCGGTTGGAGGACACAATTTCCCCGTTTTCATTGAGAATGACCACATCGTTGCCTCTGCTCGTGAAACTGCTGTAGAACTGACGGAACACACTCTCTTTGATGGTTACATAAAGCGTTCCGTAAATCCGGCTCTGGGTCCGATCCGCCAATGCTTTGGTAGCTGAGATCATCTGCTGCGTGCCAACGTCGGTGTCCGTTTGGTAATCGTCAAACATCAACCGATTCGGTGTCTTCACAGCGTCGATCGTAATCGGCAGTTCTCTTAACTCCTCCAGTGACATCCTCAGGTGGGACCGATCCGTAGAATAGGTGCGCCCATTAATGCCGCTGATCGTAATGCCGACCTCATAAGATTCCATAATGGACTGGATACGGTCCATCGATTCCCTCATATTATAATAGGACTTGGCCATCGTGAGAGAGTCCCCCTCTCCCTCCGACAGATAGCCGCGAATTGCCCCGCTTTGGCTTACGTTGTTGGAGACGGCCGCAATCGAATCATTAAAGGATTCGAAGGTGGTTTTAATCTGACTAAGCACCTTGGAGTTGGTGATGCTAAATGTCTCGGTAAACAGCTTCGTCGACATATGGACGGTAGTCCATAAAATAAGTACGGAAACGAGAACGATGCTTATCACCATAACGAGAAACAGCTTGGGAAACAATCCGAGACGTGATAATCCGTTCATCCATTTCTTCATGATCTTTTCCTTCTGACTTTATGCCCAGAATTTCCGACGATATCGGCTTGGTGACAGTCCGGTAAATTTTTTGAACACTTTGCAGAAATAGCTGTGATCCGAATAGCCGACCATGCTGCTGATTTCGGAAATGGTAACATCATCCGATCGCAAGAGTTCTTCTGCCTTCTCAATGCGAATTTTGTTCAGATATTCGTTGAATCCTTCTTTTTTATGTGACGAAAAATAACTGGATAGATACGATGGATTAAAATGAAAATGCTTCGCAACTTCAGCGAGACCAAGTGGTTGATCAAAATGCTCATGCATATATTCAAGCAGCATCTTCATATTCGGGTCACTGCGTTTTCCTCCATCACCAGCCGTGCATTCTTCCACTTCAAGCATGAACTGATCAAGCACCTGCATGGCTTCATTCAGACTTGAAGCTCCGTCCACGTTTTTGAAATAAGTATATTTGCTCTCTTCCAGTGCCGAAGATTGTACGTCCATATCCGCAAGGGTAATCGTTACGTTGAAAATCAGATTGCCCAAAAAGGATTTGATCTCGAACACATCCGCAATGTAATCACGTCCCAGGGTAAGGGCATGCTCTTTCAGATACTCCCTGGCTGACTCGGTACGATTCCGCTTCACGTGCTGCAAAAACATATTCACATTAAACTGGTAACCTGCCGTATGCAGAGGTGGAAGTTCGCTGAAGACAAGAATTGAACGGTCCTCATAATAAAAACGATATTCCATGAGTTTAATGAGTTGATTCCGGTACACTTCACCCATCTGGTCAAAAGATGTAAAGCTGTCACTTAAAACCCAGCTGGGTCCTTTGATGCCTGCTCCATTTTCAATGGCCATCTCTTTGATCCGCCCGACCATCCAATCCTCTTTGGCAGGGTCTACATTCAGAAGGAATATAGGCATTTCACTCTCCACTGGTACCATTGCATATTCCACATCAGCAAGATAATTCAGCAGTTTGCTTTCGGTATCCCTCTGATTCAAGTGCGAATGCTTCCCCGAAACAAGGAGGCGAAAACAATGATGTGGAAACGTGTCCCTGACCATAGCCATATCTTTTTCGTCTTCCAATGCAAAACCGGACAGCATCTTCTCCATGAACTGTCCCAGCTTCCACCCTTCATTTGAGGGCTCATACTGCAGTTCGGGAATTTTTCCGGCCGTTCGCTGAAGTACCTGCAGCAGCTCGTCGGTGTCCAGCTTCGGTTTCAAAATGTAATCTGCAGCTCCATGCTGAAGCGTTGAACGCACATATTCGAATTCACTGAAGCTGCTGAGCACAATGACTTCAATCTGCGGCTGGCTCGCTTTAAGCGTTCGTACAAACGCTTCACCGTCCATGATGGGCATCACAATGTCGGTTATGACGATGTCAGGCTTCAGCAAACGCACCTGTTCCAGGCCTTCTTCGCCATTGGACGCTTCTCCGACAATCTTGAATCCTTCCGATTCCCAATTCATATGATGCTTGATCCCCTGGCGTACCAGAAACTCATCGTCAACAATCAGCACCTTGCACAACCGGTTCATGATCGCGACCCCCTTGTCTAATCTTTCCTCTATGTCTCTACAGGTTATACCTTTTTTATATCGGATATAACGGGTCCCCCGTGTTAGCGGTTACAACAATTTTAAAGTTTTGATTCTCTCTTTATATCCCATAATCGTTGTTAAATCAATGGAAATTGAAAGCCAGACGTATACCTGAACAAAAATCCACTTATTCATTTTACACTATTTTTCGACAAAAAAAAGAAGCCTTGGTTCACCTACAGACCATCGGTGTTCCAGGACTTCTTATCATATCTTACGATCTACTTAAGGGTTTAACGATTACTTGAACAAACCAAAACTCTTCATCGTACATTGAATTCCTGCTGTGATTTAATCGGCCAGATGCACACGGCCATACGCATGGGTCTTCTGCCCTTTAACACCGGGCCTAATCACAAAGACAGAACCCGCATCTGGCGTCTCCACCAAACGTTCCTCACTAATGCCTATTCGCGCGGTTGTGATATAGAGATCCTCCAAGTCAGGCCCGCCAAAACAACAGGAGGTTACCTGGTCTGCAGGCACTTCAATCTGCTCCAGCAATTCTCCGTTGTTCGGGTTCCACCGCGTCACTCTTGCGCCGCCCCAATGAGCAACCCACAGCATGCCCTCGCTATCCACCGTCATTCCGTCTGGAAAACCAAAGTCCTCCGGTACCGAAATAACACTCGTCCGATTCGTAATTTCACCTGCTGCGAGATCAAAATCAAATCGGTCAATGGAACGTGTAGGGGTATCGATATAGTACATCACTTGATCATCCGGGCTCCAGCCAAGTCCATTGGAGGTAGACACATCTCGGACCATGGTTCGAACCGGTTTGCCTTCCTCGAGACAATACAATGAGCCTGCTTTACTTTCATCATGCAAACTCATAGTTCCCGCCCAGAACCGACCAAAGGAATCACACTTCCCATCATTGAATCGATTGGTGGCTTTATCGCTCTCGGGATCCTCGATTGCCTTCAATTCTCCCGTGCTCAGATGGTAGGTATGGAACCCGCTTCGGAGTGCCACAACAACCTCATCGCCGCGATAGGGAACAACAGCTCCCACATGTTCACCTACGTCGTAAGCTTGATCCTGGCCTGTTTGAGGATCATAGACATGTACCTTGTAACTTTCGATATCCACCCATAATAAACGATTGTGTTCTGCATCCCAGCATGGACCTTCCCCCAGCCGTGCCGGGGTATGTACTGCAATGTTGAGCTTGCTCAAGCAATCACATCCTTTTATGATTTGGCGCCGCCTGACCATTCAAAACCGATGGCATCCAAAAATGCTTTGGACAAAATCATGTGGCCTGTTGCATCTGGATGAACACGGTCATAGGTCAGAACTGACGTATAGAAATGATCCCAGAATGGGACAAAGGCTGCCTGTGTATCCACCAAAATGGCATCAAACTCATTCGCTACCCTACGCACAGCTTCGCCATAGATATCCATCGTCGCGCGCATCGGATCTTCTGGATTGGCCTCCAGGTAATATGGAGTCATCAAGACAAGTCCTTTTAGATTGGGGCGAACAGAAGCCACAAGTTCTCTCAAAGTGGACTCATACTCTTCCAAAAACACATGCGAATCTGCCGAAAGTGGACGGTCGAACTGACGCCATACATCGTTGATGCCAATCATGATCGTCAACCAATCGGGCTTCAGATCAATAACATCACGGTCCCAGCGCTGCTTCAGATCGCGAATGGTATTCCCACTATTACCCACATTCTGAATACGCAGCATCAATTCCGGATAAATGGAACGCAAAAGTGCGTATACCTGTGCAACGTAACCATGTCCGAGTCCTGAACTGCCTTCACCTACAGGATGTTCACGACCACAGTCCGTGATGGAATCACCGATAAAGAGCAGCTTGTCATTCTTTTGCAATTTCATAGTCGTATCTCCTTCGCCCTATAGCGCATTAAATGAGGGGTAAATGGTTACCATCCTTGATTTTTGAGCCAAGTCAGCAACAGATCCGACCACGCCCGAACAGCATGATCATCTTCAGCAAGGCCCAGACCATGCGATCCTTTTTCAAATACATGCAGATCATAAGGAATACCTTGGGCACCCAATGCAAGTGCATAACGCAAACTGTTCTCGACCGGCACGGCCTCGTCGTCACTTGTATGCCAGATAAATGCTTCAGGTGCGTCAGCTTTAACCTGCTGCTCTGCGCTAAATGCTCTAATCTGTTCAGGCGAGGCATTCGGGCCCAGCAGATTTTCGCGCGAACCAGCATGTCCATACGACTCCATCGTGATAACCGGATAACAGAGGATAACCCGATCCGGACGTGAGCTTTCACGCTCAATCGGATCTTCATGATTCGGCTGTCCTTTATCATACAAGGTACCCAGTGTAGCTGTAAGATGACCGCCTGCAGAGAAACCAAGTACAGCAATTTTGGAAGGATTGATCCCAAATTCCTGGGCATGGGCGCGTACATATCGGATAGCACGCTGACCATCGGATAGTTGTGCAGGATGCTGATGCGGGGCTACCCGGTATTTCAGCACAAATGCACTAATACCTGCACGGTTAAGCAACTCGGCAATTGGAGCTCCTTCGTGGTCAGCAAGAAACCCGTAAGCACCACCGGGACAAACAATGACAGCGCTCTCGGAACCAGGCTGAATAAAAGGTATGAGATGAGGCATCTCTTCTTCATGCCCTTTAGCCGCATGAGGTGCTGCGTGATCCCATAATGGAATGGTTGTTGTTGTCAACTTCTATCATCCTCTCTTAATAGAACGGATACGATCATCCGCTTTCGTTTTCCAATTGAAGGAATCGATATCATCATACGGCAACTGCCCCCATGCATCAATACCTTCCTGGCATCACTTTTGTTCATATGGTCATCGCGGGCGGAAAAACACGGTCACATACATTAATCCAGAGCAACACTTCTCCTACTTCGCTATAAATATAACGTTCGAAACTGCTCAGGTGTTACACCTTCGATTCGCCGAAATGTCGCTACAAAATGGCTCGCATCGCGAAAGCCAACGCGCGCAGCCGTTTCCTTCACGGTCAATTTGCTGTTCCCTGTCATCCATTCCTTGGATTTGCGAATCCGCAGAAGAATAAAATAGCTGTAGGCCGTCATGCCGAATGATTGTTTAAACAACGTATTCAAATGCCTTGGAGTAATTCCTGGCACGGCAGCCATCTGTTCCAGGCCAATATCGGGATCTGCATAATGCTGGTCCATGAATGCAATGAGCGGTGCTAGCCGTTCCACGGCATGCGAGATGGATGATCGGCTGCCGGTCTTGCCGTGTTTTTTGAGCAGGATCAAAAAGCGGTACATATCGGCGGAAGCTTCCAGACCGGACAAGTCCTGGTCGCTACTGATGGAATCCAGCACCTTCCTGCCGTAGTTCTCCAGCGGGCTTCCGGCATCCCATTGATGAAGTGCCGCCTCTCCAAGTCCAAGTGCCTCGGCAATGGCCGGACACTGGGATCCGCCAAACGTAATATAGAGCGTTTCCCACTCCCCTAATGAAGGTACATATTCATGCGGCTCATTCGGAGGCAGGAGAATTCCGGAGCCTTCACCAAGAACGACAGTTGAACCAGCAAAATGGAACTCCCCTGCTCCTTTCACTGTCTGAAGCCAGTGATAACAAGGGTAGCCTGCAGGCCTAAGTACATTCTCCTGATTGCCGTTATAACCAATGCTTTCAATATACAGGGGGAGCGGCTCTTCACGCGGCGTCATGAAATATCTTCGATGGGTTGGTGAGATTAACATGGTGTTCTCCTCTCGATCGGTAAGCTTCAGCCAATACTCAGCTGCTTCTCTCATTTCCATATTCTTATATGAATCATTACTTTTCTTATATTTTAAAAGCTATTTGAATCATATAATATACAATTATTCTTATACAAGAGGTGAACATATTGATTAGCAGCAAATTACCCAAAATGTTCTATGGCGGTGACTACAACCCTGAACAATGGGATCACGAGACCCATCTTGAAGACCTGCGCATGTTTAAACTGGCAGGGATTGATATCGCCACGATTAACGTTTTCTCCTGGGCTCTAATTCAGCCTGATGAGGTAACCTATAGATTTGAAGAATTGGATCAATTAATTAACAGTCTCTATGAAAACGGTGTCTACGTTTGTCTTGCCACCAGCACGGCTGCTCATCCTGCGTGGATGGCCAAAAAATATCCGGATGTACTGCGTGTGGATGCAGACGGACGCAAACGCAAATTCGGCGGACGCCATAATTCCTGTCCAAACAGCCCAACCTATCGCAAATATTCCGAGAAAATTGCCGATAAACTGGCAGAACGCTACAAAGACCATCCTGCTGTCCTGGTATGGCACATCTCCAATGAATACGGCGGAGACTGCTATTGCGACAACTGCGAGAAAGCCTTCCGTGTTTATTTGAAAGAGCGTTACAAGACGCTGGATCAGCTCAATCAAGCATGGAACACCAACTTCTGGGGCCATACCTTCTATGACTGGGACGAAATCGTTCTGCCAAGCAATCTGAGTGAGCACTGGGGCAACAACAACTCGACGTTCCAAGGCATCTCCCTTGATTACTCCCGCTTCAACTCCGACAGCATGCTTGACTGTTACCGTTTGGAATATGATGCGATCAAGAAGCATGTCCCTGATTCCGTCGTAACAACGAACCTGATGGGATTCTTCAAACAGCTCGATTATTTCAAATGGGCCAAATATATGGATATCATCTCTTGGGACAGCTATCCGGGCCTTGCCACACCATTCAGTTTTACCGCCATGGCACATGATCTGATGCGAGGGCTGAAAGATGGTCAGCCATTCATGCTTATGGAACAGACACCAAGCCAGCAAAACTGGCAGCCGTACAACTCGCTGAAGCGTCCTGGGGTAATGCGACTGTGGAGCTATCAGACGATTGCACATGGCGCAGACACCATTATGTTCTTCCAGCTTCGCCGCTCCATCGGTGCATGCGAGAAGTATCATGGTGCGGTCATCGAGCACGTCGGACACGAGAATACTCGTGTATTCCGCGAAGTCGCCCAGCTTGGCAAGGAGCTGCAATTGCTCGGGGACAAAACACTGGATGCTACGGTAGAATCCAAAGTGGCGATTGTGTTTGACTGGGATAACTGGTGGGCCATCGAGAAATCCAGCGGTCCTACCGTTGCCCTGAATTATGTGGATCAAATTCACAAATATTACGCTGCCTTCTTCCGCCGCAATATCCAAGTGGATATTGTCAGCGTGGATACCGATCTTAGCAAGTATGATATTGTTCTTGCTCCGGTACTTTATATGGTCAAACCGGGATTTGCCGCCAAACTGGAGAAGTTTGTTGAAGCCGGCGGAACGTTCCTGACCACATTCTTCAGCGGCATTGTCAATGAGAGTGACCTCGTCACTACAGGTGGTTACCCAGGTGAACTTCGTAAGCTGCTTGGAATCTGGGTCGAAGAGATCGACGCTCTGCTCCCTGAGCAGAAGAACAGCATCGTGCTGAAAGACACATATGGTGATCTTCAAGGCAAATATGAGTGCGGCATGCTGTGTGACCTGCTGCATAGTGAAGGTGCTGAAGTGATCGCCGAGTATGGAGATGATTTCTATCAAGGCATGCCTGTCGTAACCCGCAACACGTTCGGTCAGGGTGAGGCATGGTATGTGGCTTCCGATCCGGAAGAACGCTTCCTGGATGGCCTGCTGGGACAGCTTGCGGCAGCCAAAAACATCCACCCTTTGCTCGAAACACCAGATGGTGTGGAAGTAAGCGCACGTACAAAAGACGGCAAGCAGTATCTCTTCGTCATGAACCACAATGCGACCACTCAGTCGTATGAACTTGGAAATGATACTGCACAGGACCTCTTAACGGATCGTGAACTTTCAGGAAGTGTGGAGATTGAGGGCCGCGGTGTTCAGCTCCTTGAGATGAAGTGAGTTCGTGGTGCAGTGACCCTATCTTTGTTGAAAAAGACAACAAACAGAACGATAGGTAATCATTCGATTCGATACAACGTGTTACGAATTCATCTTAACAAGATTGCTTTTTCTTAGAAATTACGTATATCTCAATCGATTAAACTAGATATAAGCTTCCTTTCATCATACTAGATGCTACTTACCGTATCCGTATAACCGGATACGGTTTTTTGCAAGCAATTGTGGAGTTTTGGTCAGAAGGAAATATTACTCCATAGGGCGAATTTGGACGAGACACATATTATAAGGGCTCCTGCCGGAAAAGCGCTCCTTCATTCACCATTAATCAGCAAATTTAAAGACATACATAGGATTGGTGACACCCAAGATGTCACTAATGGGCTGTTACAATGGATTTAGCACTCCGGCAACCTTTCCGGCGGCCTAACTCTCGAAACGGAGTGGCTGACATGAACAAAATAAATCGGCTTGCTGCCATCGTCATGGCGTTACAGCACGGACTGGAAACAGCACATTCACTGGCAGACAAGTTTGAAGTGTCCCGTCGTACCATTTTGCGAGATATCCAGTCCCTCTCCGAGATGAACGTGCCGATTATTGCTATTTCCGGCCCTGGCGGTGGCTTTCGGCTTATGGAGGGTTATGTACTCCCTCCACTGCAGCTGGATCCGGTGGAAGCCGCAACGCTCATATTCGCTCTTGAGGGAATTAGCCATTATGCAGATACACCTTTTCAAGAGAAACGCTGGACGGTTATGGATAAAATCAAAGGCATAATTCCGGATGATGTCATGGCTCGAATCGATCCTATGCTCAAACAGCTGAATCACTGTATTCCGGAGCGCAGCTATATTCTTCACCATCTGGAACCGCTCCTTGCATGCATTCCTGAACACGGTTGGTTGCGTATCCTGTATCGTTCGGCTGCACGCCAGCGCTGGCTCCAGATCCGTCCGAATCGCATTTATGCTTCTGCAGGATTCTGGTACTGTGATGCATATTCAGAGGAACATGGGGAACAGCGTGTGTTTCGAGTGGACCGAATTCTGGAAGCTGAGTCTATTGACTCCTCCAAAACCGAACAGTTAACGATAGATGCCGAACGCCAATTGAGCCAGCCTCGCCAATTTGAAAAACCTGCCGTTCGTATCAGAGCACGTTTAAGCTACGGTGCCATGGTCGAGGCAGAACAAGACAGGCACATTGGTGAGAAATTGACAGAGATTGCCCCGGATCTCTGGGAGCTTTCTTTCCTCTGTCCAGCAGACCAATGGGATTGGGCTGTTCGTTTCTTCTATCGTCTGGGTCGTGAAGCCGAAGTCATTGAACCCGAGGAACTCCGCAGCGAGATCAGGCAGCATGCCCAGGACGTGTACAGACTGTATGTGAGTGCCAACCCTAATTCCAGTACAACTACATAAAAGGAGATGCCTTAACCATGATTACCGAGCCGATTGTAACCTATGAGGAAGCTGTCCAGCGTATACAGACTGCGGGATTACTTCCACTCGCACCGTTATTTCCTGACTTCCCTTCTCTATCTTCGTTAACGCCATCGGAAAATTGGCATACCGATTCTCCTCTCGATCCCTGGCTTTGGCGTTCACGCCTGGCTGAAGAAGGCGCTGCTGCATACGGCAAATTTGTCAAAAAGAAAGCGATCCTCATCTCCCGTGAATGTTTCCCTTGGGTTCATCGGTTGCTATCTGACAGCAAAAACATCCAGGAGCAGTATGATGCCGGCCTGCTCTCCCGTGACGCATTCAAGCTCTATGAGCGAATCGAAGATCAGGAAGGCATTGATGGACGAGCACTTCGTGCACAGGCTGGTTTCGGCGCCAAGGAAGATAAGAAGTCATTCGATCAAGGGCTATTGGATCTTCAGGGCAGTACAGCCATTGTCATTAGCGGAACCAAGGAAAAGGAAGGTCTCGCAGAAGGCAAAGTGGCTTGGAACAGTTCCTCCTATGAGACGGCAGGTCACTGGATGAGCCGTCAGGGTATCGAACCTTTTAACGGCAGCATCACAGAAGCCCGTGACCTTTTATTGGACAAGCTCGTTGAGCATACGACTGAAGCTGGACTGGTAAAAATCAAAAAGGCGTTTGGCATCGTTTAGACCGACGTCTTGCACTTAAGGTACACTCCGCCAATAGAAACTGGGCATTTAAAATTTCGAATTTTCATTTCTGGACACAAAAAATCCCGGAGGCCACATCACAGTTGCCTACCGGGATTTTTAATTTTTAATAAGTTAACAAAGAATGCCAGCCGAGGAATCAAGGAATGGATAACCTATAGAATTACACCATCTTTGAATATGGCAATTTCCCTGAACCCATGCTGCTCACTAAGTGTCTGAACACGTCCTGAGGCAATGTCAATCAACTGGCTGAAGAGCTGGACTTTCACCTCATCCATCGTCCGTCCTTCAAGCAGTTGACCTGCGTTGAAGTCGATCCAATGTTTTTTCCGATTCGCCAGATCCGATTGCGTTGCAATCTTGACCGTAGGTACCGGACCTCCGAATGGGGTCCCCCTTCCTGTAGTAAACAGTACAATGTGAGCACCTGCAGCTGATAAGGCCGTGACTGACACCAAGTCATTGCCGGGCGCCTCTACAATGTTCAAGCCGGTTTGGGTTACACGTTTGCCATAACGAAGCACATCAACGACGGAAGAACGGCCGCCTTTTTGAGTACAACCCAATGATTTCTCTTCGAGTGTCGTAATGCCACCGGCTTTGTTACCAGGGGAAGGATTCTCATATATGTTCTGACCATGATTTACAAAGTACTGCTTGAATCCGTTAATCAAATCCACCAAATCACCGAAAACCTGTTCATTGGCAGCCCGATTCATCAAAATGGTTTCTGCCCCGAACATCTCTGGCACTTCGGTCAGAATGGCCGTCCCTCCTGCAGCAACCAGCATATCGGCAACCGAGCCCACTAGCGGATTGGCAGTAATGCCGGATAAACCATCTGAACCGCCACACTTCAATCCGATTTTGAGCTTGCTAAGTGGAAGAGGCTGGCGCTGTTCCAGCTCGGCAATCTCCACCAGCTCTTCCATCAGGCGCAAACCCTCTTCAAGTTCATCATCTGTTTCCTGCGCCTTGAGAAAACGAACCTTCGACTGATATTCAGGTGCGATGCATTCGCGGAACTGGTCTACCTGATTATTTTCACAGCCCAGTCCGATAACCAATACTCCGCCTGCGTTCGGATGTTCGACGAGGGAAGCCAGCAGCTGCTGGGTATACTTCAGATCATCGCCAAGCTGCGAGCAGCCGAATGGATGAGGGAAATGGTACACGCCGTCCACTCTGCTTCCGAACTGTGACTGCCCCATACGTGCCAGTGCCTCGCATACCTTGTTGATGCATCCTACCGTATTAACGATCCATATTTCATTGCGTATGCCTGCCTCCCCATTAGGGCGTAAATAGCCTTCAAATGTCCGTAAATGTTCCGGGGGCATATCTGCTTGAACGGATGCACCAGGCTGATACTCATATTCCAGCAAGCCATGCAGCCCTGTTTTCAGATTATGGCTATGAATCCAGTTCCCTTGTTCAATCCGTTCCTTGGCAATACCGATGGAGAAACCATATTTCAGGACATCATCTCCTGGTTCGATTCCATGTACAGCGATCTTATGGCCTTTGGGCACATCATCAAGCAGTGTAAATGAAGCTCCGTCAGGGAGGTTGACCGTTTCTCCCTTTGTGTAATCACGAAGAGCTATGATCACATCATCCTGTGGCTGTATGGCAATCCAGTCATGCGTTGTACTTGTTGTATTCATTCCGTCTCACCTTCCAGTAAAACGATCTCATCAAGAAGCGCTTCGCGCAGCCCTCTTCGCTCATTCAGATTCTCTCCCCAAATGGTTGAATCCGATAATACGGCAGCCAGCCTGTCGTTCAACTGCTGCCGGTCCCTTCGGAGTGAATCATAGCTCTCCCAGTGTGCAGTTAGGGCTGCAAGAACATCCGGGTCATCCTTCAGCACAACAGATTCGCCGTTGAAGCGATGTCCGTGGTATCCGTCTAACGTATTCACCGGGCGGTATAATAACAACAGTCCGGCGAACCCCCGAACCAGGCGTGTCGGCCAGCTGTTCTGAGTTTGTTCATAAGATAATAAGGTAGGCAGAACACGTACCTTGAATTTGCCAATGGTATTTAACGCAATATCCTGAAGCTTATGATTGATATAGGGATTGAGGAATCGCTCGAATACCTCTTCAGCGTACTGGTCAAGTTGATGATCCGGCATATCCAGCGCAGGCACAATTTCCTGATGCACGGCTTCCCTGATCCATGTTCCGAATTGCGGATCCTCCATCGTTTCCCTCACATACTGCTTGCCTTGAAGAATGCCAATGGAGGACATCAAGGTATGCGCGCCATTCAAAATGCGAACTTTTCGTAATTGAAAGGGCTTCAGATCTTTGACCCAGTGAACATTAAGTCCAGCCTGCTTCAGCGGCAGTTTCTTGTCCAGTCCCTCATCAGCCTGGATGGCCCAGAAATGATAAGGCTCTGCCGTGTTAATCAGTTGATCCTCATAACCCCAGCGCCCTGCCAGCGTGTCAGCTTCTTCCTGAGTTGGCGCACCCGTCACGATCCGGTCAACCAAATTGTTCAGGAACAGGTTATGGTCTTTAATCCAATCACGGAATGCATCGGAATAGCCAAAGTCCTCACTGTGACGCAATACGCAGCTGCGCAGTACATCACCATTTCCTTCGAGCAGCTCACATGGCAGATGAATCAATCCTCTGGAAGGATCACCCTCAAACCGTATATAACGCTGATGGAGAAACACGGTCAGCTTGCCTGGAAATGAAGAAACAGGCTCTCCTTCCACGTAATCCGACTGAATATATTTCAATCCTGACTCCGTCGTATTGGAGATAACAAACTCCAGTGAAGGAAGCTCGGCCAGTTCCAAAAATGCCTGCCATTCTTCATAAGGATTCATGCACTGGGAAAAGATCGAAATCATCTCGGTGCGCTCCACGGCTTTACCTTGAGAAAGACCTCGGGTAATCATGGTATACAATCCATCCTGATCCCGGATCTGCTCCAGCTTCGCCTTTCCCCCTTGCCTTGGCTGGGTAACCACCACACTGCCATGGAATTTGCCTTGTCTAGCACTCTCATGAAGCATCCAGTCCACAAATCCCCGCAAAAAGTTACCTTCGCCAATCTGCAGTACCTTTACGGGACGATCCATGATTTCCTTGCACTTGCGCTGCCCGTCGTTTCCCAACAGATTCAGCTTCAATCTTGGTCGTTTGGTGCTCGCCGACATGCACACTCACCTCATCATTTATTTGTGATCATCCGAGTCAGATTCCTCTGGTATATCCATGAATTGAAAACGCTTTAAATTCATTGTATCATCAAAAAAAGGAAATTAAATTGCTTATATTGCGTTAAATATACTCTTTCATGACCAGGCGTGGTCCACCGTGTATGAATTAGCATTAGAAAGGAGTCCTTATGGTACGCTCGCCCGTTCGCACAACCATCCAGTCAGATTCAGGCATTCCCTTTCGACTGGTCTATGCAGATACGAAAGCACCCCACAATGAACTGCCGGATCATCTGCATGATTGGCATGAAATCATTTACGTATATCGTGGTCAAGGGACCATTTTTATCGATACAGATCTTGAAGACATGCAGACAGGGGATTTATTCATCATTCCTGGTAATACAGTACACCGGGCTTTGCCGGATGAGATTAATCCTGTAACCTCTTCAGCTTTGTTTTTCAGTCCCGGATTACTGACAGCGGCTGCAGGAGGGAGCGCTTCAGTCCTGCTCTCCCTGTTCGAGCGATGCCGCAGACGCAGGGTTTATAAAAGACAGCTGACGCCGGAGGAACAAGCCAAAGTGACCGCGTTTATAGAAGAAATCCATGCCGAATTCCAGATGGAGAATCAGCTAAGCGCCCATGCAGCCCTGCTTCGGCTTCAATTGCTGCTCATATTTCTTGAGCGTCTCGAGGACGCAGACCCTGCGCGCTCTGTTCATTCCAATTCCGGTCCGAGTTGGCTGTCAGCTACCTTGTCCAATATTGATGATAAATTGCGCAGCGGACTTTCCCTGTCCGAGCTCGCTCTGCAGGCTGCAGTATCTCCTGCTCATTTCAGCCGGGCATTCAAAAAGTATACTGGCATGACCCTAACCGACTACGCTCTAGCCCGCCGGGTAATCATGGCGAAGGAGCATCTGCTTCGGAATGATGACACTATGGCATCGGTAGCGGATGCCTGCGGCTTTGAGAGTCTGCCCCATTTTTATCGGCAATTCAAAAAAATTACGGGTACCACGCCTGCGGCTTACCGCAGAACAATGAATGGTTAATTTGCAAAAGTGTAACATATTCTTCCATACAGCCCTTGTGGTATGATAATACGGAATAACAATGTCAGAAACGATACGTTTCTTCGGTCAGAGGAGCTTTAGATCCCATGCATAACGAATTCAATCGCCGAAATATCGGTATCTTTGCTCACGTAGATGCAGGCAAAACAACCACAACAGAACATATGTTATATCATGGCGGCATTGTTCGCAGTCCCGGCCGGGTAGATGACGGTACGGCAGCTACGGACTCCCTGGACATTGAGAGAGAACGCGGAATTTCCGTACAGGCAGCCATGACCTCCCTTACATGGAACAATACCGTGATCGACCTCGTCGATACCCCAGGACATATCGATTTTAGCTCTGAAGTGGAACGTTCCCTACGTGTAATGGACGGTGCCATTCTCATTTTGTCAGCTGTGGAAGGGATTCAGTCCCAGAGTGAGACCATCTGGCACGCCCTGAGATCCCTTCGCATCCCCACCATTATTTATATCAATAAAATGGACCGGATTGGCGCATCTGCAGCAGCCATTATGGAACAGGTTCACTCCACGTTCTCTCCATTCGCATGCCCGGTACAATCTTGCGTAAAGGACGAGGATTCATTCATCGGTGTCCATTCCTTATGGCGTGATCAGGCGAATCAGCAAACGATTCCCGGACTCCTTGAGATGATTGCTGAGCTGGATGAAGGGATCATGGAATCCTACATTAATGAAGTCCCTCTGCCATCAGAGCAGATCGATTCAACATTCCGCAAGCTGGTTCATCAAGGAGAGATATTTCCGGTTTGTTTTGGTGCGTCGGGGAAAGGAATTGGAGTATCCGAACTTCTTGATGCGGTTACCCGGTTCCTCCCACCTCCTGCAATCACAGAGAATTCTGCAGTTTCGGGGGTTGTATTCAAAATTGAACGAAACAAAACGATGGGACGAACCGCTTACGTCCGCATGTACGGAGGCAGCATTCACAACCGGGACACGATCTATAACACGACCAGGGGACTGGAAGAAAAAGTGACTCAAATCCGCCAGATGGATGGTCGCAAATGGTCAGATACCGGAGCAGTACACAGCGGGCAGATTGCCGCTCTTTACGGTCTAAGCGAAACGAATGTAGGTGACATTATAGGAAGTCCAGACACCGTTCCTCCCATGCCCCATATGGCGGTGCCTTTGCTGACAGTACAGGTACACGGCCAGGATCCGGCACGTTACCCCGACCTTGTTGCTGCATTGCAGGAGTTAACCGATGAGGACCCGCTGCTTGATCTGCAATGGCTTCCGGAAGATCGGGAATTGCACCTCAAAGTCATGGGAACCATTCAGCTTGAGATTCTGTCGAGCTTGTTAGGCAGTCGTTTTGGATTGGGAGTTGTTTTTGACCCGCCTTCTGTCATTTACAAAGAAACGCTAAACGCTTCAGGTGAAGGCTTCATCGCTTATACGATGCCTAAACCCTGCTGGGCGATTCTTCGTTTCCATATGGAGCCTCTGCCTCGCGGAAGCGGGTTGATCTATGAATCCACCGTTCGAACAGACCAACTGCTGCTGCGGTATCAAAATGAAGTACAGCGCCGTGTACCAGAAGCCCTGTCTCAAGGCATGTTCGGCTGGGAAGTCACCGATCTGAAAGTCACGCTTGTTGAAGGAGAGCATCATGTCTGGCATACGCATCCGCTGGACTTTGTCGTTGCTACGCCGATGGGAATCATGGATGGCCTGGTTCGTACAGGAACGAAACTGCTGGAGCCGCTTCTGCAATTCCGCTTGACGGTACCGGAAGAATACGGAGGCAAGGCACTAAGCGATCTTGTGCATATGCGTGCAACGTTCGAAGCGCCTGTTATTGGCGGCGGGAGATGTATTGTGGAAGGGCAGATTCCGCTAGCCTCTTCCATGGATTATCCGGTGAAGCTCCGCTCTGAAACCGGGGGACGGGGTGTACTTGTCACCTCTTTTGCCGGATATCAGGATTGCCCTCCGGATGTGAAACCGATGCGCAAGCGCAGGGGCGTGAATCCGCTGGATCAATCCAAATATATTTTAAGCGTTCGTAATGCGATAACATCATAAACGGAGTTGAACATGTTGTGCTGATTAAATTTTTGATATTCGGCCTACTATGGCGGATTGTTGGCAATCCGTTTTTGGCTGTTCTGATTCTTCTCATTATTCTGTATTTTCTGGATCGTCGCTATGTCGGGGTGTTCCCCAGTTTCATGAAACCGATCAAACGCATGCGTACGATCTCACGGCTGCGTCAGCAGATTGCGATGAGTCCCAATGAAGTCTCTTCCAAGCTTGATCTGGCCAGACTTCTGATCGAACGCAAACGGTATAACGAAGCGTATGAACTGCTTTTGGAGCTTGAACGTCCCTATGAGCAATCAGCCGAATACTGGGAGGCATTGGGAACGACAGAACTTCACCTTGGTCACATGGAAGCAGGTGAGCGGCATATCCTGCATGCTCTTGACATCAATCCAAGAGTTAAGTACGGTCAGCCGTATCTAACCTTAGCCAATGCCTTTAAGGAGTCAGATCGAGACAAGGCAGTGACATATGTACAACACTTTCAGGATATCCACTCATCCTCGAGTGAAGCTTATTATTTGCTGGGTACCGTCTACCGTTCGCTGGAACGCAACGCAGATGCCAAGCATGCCTATGAGCAATCCCTGAACGTCTACCGCTCCCTGCCAAAATACAAGAAGCGCCAGGAACGCCGGTGGGCTGTCCGCAGCTGGTTCCGCAAGCGCGGATTGTAGGCAGCCCGATATGTCGACAAGTGCTTGGTATACGCTCAGGTAGAGTCAAATGCCATAACAAAAACGCCGGTTCTGTTTCAGAACAGAATCGGCGTTCTTTTGTTTCTGATGTCAAACACTGGAAGCTGCTTGATCACGTTAATAATCTGCGTAGACGCTCTTCATTGTGATTCATCCAGAGGATCCGCTCTCGCAGCTTAATGATCTGGTTAATGGCAACTTCGGGTTCATCCGTTCCTTCAAACATTCGGCTAATAAAATGCATAACCACATCAAGACTGCGCAGCAGAATAAGCTGCGGAATAGCCAGCAGTTCATCCGGCTCCAGAATCACCTGTTTCCGAAATCCTCGGATCAGTCCTTCCAGCGCCTCCCACATCCATTCATCACTCTTGTCCAAAGTTAGCAAGTCCGACATGGGAACAGCCAGCTCCATAACCCGCAGATCCCATGTAGCAAACTCAAAATCCAGAATGGCGCAGATTCGGCCATCGTCATCCGACAAGACGTTTGATGCATTCACATCTCCGTGAACCAGTTGATGTGGCAGACGTTCCATCCCGTTTAGCGCCTCGAACAAAGCTGGAAGCACAGGCAGCAGATCCTGCATTTCTTCTGCGCACGTCTGGAGCTCGCTAGGTGGTGACGTACATAACTGTATCAATTTCTCTGGCGGACAGAGTGGATACGCCTGTTGAATTTGATAATAAGGAGGGTATACAGGTTCTAGAGATATTTCCAGTCCGGCCAGAGCCACAGACAGCAAACCTGCCGCACATCCCAGTTCAACAAGCTGCTCTGGCGTATTCCAGACCGGGTTCTGGCCCGTACTATACGTAAAGAGAGCTGCGATTTTGTTCTGTCCATTCTTCGGATCGTAGATGGAATGGAACGTGTGCCCATCCCCCTTTATGGCTTTGACTGGAGCTGGTACCATAAGTCCGAAATCCGATTCTCTCAATGCCGATAACACATGGTGCTCAAAAGCAATTTTCACAAGATCCGTATGTGTTTCGTACACTCTGAGAACATAACGCTCGTCATCCCGTTTAAGCATATACGTTGTGTTGTTCATCCCGCCGTATCCGCGTTCCGCTTCCCAGCAGGATTGAGGTAGAAATACGGATATCACTTCCTGTATCAGCTGCCGTTCCTGATCCTCATGAGGACGTAAATGAATGTTGTGCACCGATTAATACTCCTTCAACTGTAATATCTATATCGATCGACAAGATAAAATCCCTTATTCTCCCCATCTTAACGTATGCCCCTATGCGGGTCCAGTCTGAATCAGGTATGCCCACAGCCATATCGTAATGTCCTAATGAGTTCTTCAGTTAAAAGGTCTATACCCCATACGATTCAGTTGGTCCGCAATGACACGATACCCTCTTGCATTGGGATGAACACGATCCCAGAATAACAATTCCCGTTCATGCCCTTCAAAACGGTCGTACACCTGAGCACAGGCATAGTTCCCCGACCCTGCACCATTCAGAAAGGAATTATACTGACGAACCCAATACGCTGCTTCTGCGGCTTGAGGATACGGGTTGTACAATCCGATCGTCCGGACCAAATAGGCACTGTTACCTTTTAACTGACGAATATGTCTCATGATCTGTGAAACGTTACTGCGGGTATCTCCCAGCACCTGTGTCATTTTACTGGCACTTGGAATGCCTCCACTCGCCTTGAATGTGCGAATGAGATCATTCCCGCCAATGGATATTGTAATGATATCCGCTTCACGCAGAGACTGTCTTACCCTCGTGTTGGAGGATACCATTTGCATCAGTTCACCTGACGTTAATCCGTTGACCCCCATATTATCCATCGAGACAAATGTGCGAACATTCATTTCTGCCATTCTGCGGTACAAAGGAACAAAGCCGGTGCCCAGCAGCGCGCCTGTGCCTACCGTTAACGAGTCTCCTATGGCCGCATATCGATATACCATCACCGTCGCCCCTCTCTGCTAACTTATGACTGACTGCTATATCTATATGAAAGAACCGAAGACAAGGCGCGGGATGGTGTCCGTAGGCGCACACCTTTATTTTTTACGACATGCACATATCCCCTCCATATGAAAAGCCCCTACGAAAATATTCATATTTCGTAGGGGCGATATGATTTCAGCTACATGCTCATCGTACGGTCCGAATCCGCCGAATCACTCTGATCCTTATTGGGGAAAGGCCACCAGTTGGCCCGGCCGAACATCTTCACCATGACAGGCACGAAGAACGGCAGGAACAGCAATGAATACAGGACCAAGCCACTAAGAACAACGGTAGCAATCTGCATCATGGAGAGAACTCCGGATGGATACATGGCAGCAAAAGTTCCGCTCAGAATAACGGCGGCCGACAGAATGACCGTACCCATGTTTTTCATGGCATACAGCATTGCATCCTGAACTTTCATGCCTTTATTTTCATTGAATCGATCCATCAGGAAGATACTGTAATCCACACCAAGCGCTATCAGCATTACGAATCCGAAGAATGGCGTAACCCAGCTGATGCCGGCAAAACCAAGGATATTCACGAATATCGCCTCGGTTAGAGCCATGGATGTGAAATATGCCAGTAACAGGGAAACGATCAAATATAGTGGCATGATCACGGATCTCAGAAGCAGGACTAGAACGATAAATGTTCCTGCAAGCATGAGCATAACGGTGCGTGTGTAGTCGTTGTTGGAGATCTCCTGTAAATCAGCGAATGTGCTGGTTACCCCGCCGACAGCGATGTCTGCTTTTTCCAGCGCACTACCCTGTACCGCACGGTGAACCGCAGCTTCGATATCCGGTACGCGATCAATCGCTTCAATACCGTACGGATTTTCAGCAAAAATAACATCTATCGTCATGGTCTTCCGATCCTGGGACAGATACGTATCGAATACCTGTGCAAAGTCTTTGTTGCTTAACGCTTCTTCAGGTACATACCAGCCGGCCAGATCGGAATCCGGTGAATTCTGCAGCTGTGTCAAATAATTTTGTGCGGAATCAAGACCACCGGACACCTGCGCAATTCCATCCACACTCTGATTCAAACCATCTGTTAATTGGGTCAGCTGACCACTGAGGTCCGAGAAGCCTTGGCTAATTTTCTCCTGACCACCCTGAAGCTGGCTGAGTCCATCCTGGATGGAAGGAATCTCGCTGATCACTTTACCTTGACCATCTGCTGCCTGCTTCAGCCCGGCTTCAAGCTGTCCTATTCCCGTTACAATCTGACCCAGTCCACTAGCCAGAGCCTGTTGTCCAGATGCAGCGGAAGTGAAGCCTTCGTTAGCCTGGTTGATCCCTGCAGCAGCTTGACTCAGATTGCTTTGAATCTGTCCCAGTGCCTGGGCAAGCTGGGCTGTACCTGTTCCCGTTTCCCCAAGTGTACCTTTGACCCGCAGATAGTCTGCGTCCTGCAGGAGGTCAGGGTATCTTTCTTCAAGCGCTGCAAATGATTCATTCAGACTGGTCAGCGCCGTAGATATGCCTGTGAGCTGCTGCTGAATTTCCCCGGTACCCTCGCCAAGCGCAGCCACGCCTGCTCCAGCCTGACGGTAAGCTTCAAGCAGCTGATTACTCGCCTGAGCCAGCTGGTCAGCACTTGTTTTCGCCTGCCGCAGCCCTGCTTGCAAATCACCAGCACCAGCCGAGCCGTCACGAATTCCTCGCTCAATCTGCTGAAGGCCTTCGGACAACTGGCTAATTCCCGATTGCAGCTGGGACGTACCTTTGCTCAGTTCACCTGCACCACTTGCAGCTTCTTTGATCTGAGGTTCATTTTTGCTTAATTGACTGCTCGCCTCACTCAAACCATCACGGATTTTATCCAGACCCGTCTTCCCTTCCCCGAGTCCGTCCGACAAGGTTCCCACTTGCTGGGTCACTTCGAAATCCTTAATCTCGTCACCCGTCGGCCTTGTCATGCTGCGTACCCCGGAGATTCCTGGAACTTTCTCCACTTCACGACTGATTTTCTCCGCCACGGCCATGTATTTGGCATTGTCCATGGCTTCATCGTTCTGAATAACAATCTGACCCGGCAGGGATTCCCCCGGACCGAAGCTGTCGGAGATAATGTTAAACGCTTTTACCGAATCATACTTCTCACCAATCTCATCCAAGCTGTTAAACGACAGTTTACCATCGTAAGTAGCCAGAAGCGGCACACAGACAGCTGCAACGATAAGCAGCGCAGCCCATGGACGTTTTAGAGAGAAGCGACCCGCTGCTCCATAGATCTTGCTCTCCGCATGTTCGAGTGAACCTTTGGAAGGCCAGAACAGCTTCTTGCCCAGCACCGCCATGAAGAACGGAACAATGGTAACCAGCGCGAGCATCATTACGGCAATGCCGACTGCGACTGCCACTGCGGAACGGTACAGCATAAACTGCGCAAAACCGATGGCGACAAAACCAACCAGCACGGCAAGAGCAGAGAAGAATACCGTTTTGCCTGCTGTCCGATAGGTTGCAATAATCGCTCCCCACGTCGTTTCATGATGGGCCAATTCTTCCTTGAATCGGCTGATGAGCAGGATACAGTAATCGGTACCAATCCCGAACATGACGGCAACCATGAAAATCTGCGTGAAGGTCGAGATCGGGAAATCCACCCCATCGACCAGGAATGCAACAATCTGCTGCGATACAATATAACTGATACCCACGGTAAGCAGAGGGACAAATGGAGCTACAAACGAACGGAATACAAGGAACAATATGAGCAAAATAAATACAACCGTAATATACTCCGATTTCTTGAGTCCCTCCTGAGAACTCTCTACCGTATCTTCATCGATTAATCCTTTACCGGTTATGTAGTGTTCCACATTGACCGAGTCCAGCGTTTCATTGAGATCCTCACGCATTTCCTTGACGGTACGATCTCCCTGATCGATAGACAGGGATGTCAGGATCGTCTTTCCATCAGCAGAGATCATTTTGTCTGACAATTCTGGCTGGGAGAAGGGCTCCAAGATGGACAAAATGCCGAGTTCTTCTTTCTTCGACTCCAGCTGCTTTACAGCCTTTTCGGCCTCTTGTTTGCCTGTAGTACCCAAACCATCCGGGTTATAAAAAACAAGCGCCAGCTGACTGCCCTGCTGTTCGCCTTTTTGTGCAGCAGCTTCATCGAGGATGGCAGCTGCCTGGGTGGATGAGTACCCTTCCGGGACCGAAAACTGTCCTTTTTCCCGAATCAGTTCACTCATGTTGGGGGCTGTGAACATCAATACGGCGGCTACAACTACCCATAACCCCATCAACCACCATCTTGCTTTCAGAATCGTTCTCATTCGCTCTCCTGTCCTCCCTCATTCGTAAGCAAGGTCGCCAACTTCTCAAAGGATTCAATAAAATTCTGTACTTCTTCCGGCTTAAAGTGGACCAGGTACGGCTCAAGAAGCTGCTGTATTTCCTGTTCTGTCTCGCGATATACCTGACGGCCGGTATCTGTCAGAGTCAGATACACCACTCTGCGATCCCGCTCATCTCCCGCCCGATGGACCAGATCACGATCAACAAGCTTGTTAACCAATGCCGTGATGCTGCTTTTCCCGACGCAGAGAAGCTCTGACAGATCAGATGGTGTGCAGGATGGTTTCTCCTCAATCAAACGAAGAGCACAGAACTGGTCTGTTGTCATGGTCTGCCCCACCTTTTCACGGATTCGCGTATCAAACTGTTTGGATACCAGGAACGATGCATCCAGATAACGGTTCACCAAACTTTTGGCATCCGGTGTATTCATGTTTATTCTCCTTTCTGACCTTTTTGTCCATATAGTTCACTTATCGAACTATTCTTCAATGAAACTATTCTATATTGAAACTATAATACAAAGCAATACTTTATTCCTGTTATTTTGTGTTTTCACGACAAAAAACAGGGCGTAAGGCTTAGCTCCCTGAACTGCACCCCAATTGTTAGACATTATCAACAATTGGAGGTGCAGTTTTTCTATGGCTAAATTTACAAACGAACAAAAAATGGATGCAGTTATTAGATATCAAAGCAAATCGGAAAGTGTAAGGGAAATTGCTAATTCACTTGGGGCGAATCAAGAAGTTGTACGGATGTGGATTAAACAAGCTGAGTATCACGGGTTAGCCGCCTTTAAAAAGTCCTATACTTCCTACACTATGCAGTTTAAGATGGACGTACTTAATAATATGAACGAAATGGGGATATCTCCTAACGAAGCTGCAGTCATCTTTAATATTTCCTCTCCAGCATTAATTCGAACGTGGAGGATAAAGCTTAATACGGTAGGGTTAGATGCGCTCATTTCGAAGAAAAAGGGGCGTCCATCCTTGAAGAAAAAATCCAGTAAACCAACAAAGCCAACACGAACTGAAGACTCTACAGAAGCCCTTCAAGCAGAAATCCAACGTCTACGTATGGAAAATGAATACTTAAAAAAGTTAAATGCCTTAGTTCAAAGCAAAAAAAAATCACCAAGAAAGACAAAGTAAAGGTCATCTATGAATTAAGGCAGAAGTACCCAGTGAAGGCGCTTGTAGCATTCGCACAAATCCCACGTAGCACGTATTACAATGTAGTAAAGAAGTTGGATCAACTAGATCCAGATCTGGACTTAAAAGTGGAGATTCAAGCAATCTATGATGAACATGAAGGTCGTTATGGCTATCGACGCATTTGTGATGAACTAGCGAATCGCCAGCAAAAAGTGAATCATAAAAGGGTCCAGCGCATTATGAAAGAGTTAGGTTTAAAGTGCTTAGTACGCATGAAAAAATATAAATCGTACAAAGGTACGATAGGTAAAATCGCAACAAACATTTTAAATAGAAACTTCACATCGGAAGTACCTAATGCAAAGTGGGTCACCGATATTACTGAGTTTAAATTATTTGGTGAGAAGCTTTATTTATCGCCTGTACTAGATTTATTTAATGGGGAAATTATTACGTATACCATTGGCTCAAGGCCAACGTATTCCCTTGTTTCAGAGATGTTAGATCAAGCTTTAGAACGTTTGCCAGAGGACCATCAGCTACTGATGCATTCTGATCAAGGCTGGCACTATCAAATGAAGCCCTATCGTACAAAGCTTGAATCTAGAGGAATTGTACAAAGTATGTCTCGTAAAGGTAATTGTTACGACAATTCAGTGATGGAAAATTTCTTCGGGATAATGAAATCAGAATTCCTCTATTTGAAGGAATTTGAAAGCTTAGAGTATTTCAAAAAAGAACTTAAAAAATATATCGAATACTACAACACGAAACGAATGAAAGCAAAATTTAAAATGAGCCCGGTAGAATACCGAACTCATTTTAATCAAGCTGCCTAATGAAATAACCGTGTCTAACTTTTAGGGGTCACTTCACCCGGCCAAGTCACACGCCCTGTTTCTTGTTTAAATTACGAGGGTCCCCATGATAAAGGTGATCCATGAACTATTCTTCGATTGCATCCTCGTCTTTTTCCAGTACACAACGGAATCGTTCGACACCTGGATATAACTCACCCAAGCTGTATACGACAAAGCCAGTATTACGATAAAATTCCACAGCTTCCTGATCCGTTTCCGCGATGAGCTTGTCCGGATTATACTTCTCCAGCAGCTGTGCAATCATGCCACGGCCATAGTTTTTAAAACGGTTCTCCGGCAATACCGCAATATGCTGGATGGTAATCTCGCTGTTTCCCGTTTTCTCATACCCAACCAAGCCGACCAACTGTCCCTCATCCTCATATCCATCCAGCAGAAGCTCGTCCTTATTCACATATTGCTGCAGCGCATGACCGACTTGCTCCGGGTCCGGGAAAACCGAGTAGGACAGCAATTCCTGCACTTCCGGCTCCTGTATGCGTGATTTCAGATTAATCAACACTCTTATATTCCTCCTATGACTTGCTTCATTCCGTTATCGTATTGTAGTCGTTAGCCTGTCAAAGTTCAAGTCCCATACCCCTGTAGCTGACTCCGAAGCGCAGCGGGGGTACCCTGATTCACCTGAATACCAGCCAATTGAAAAGCATCCAGGATTGCGCCGCCAACGGCTGGCAATTCGCTGGATATGTAATCGAACTCTTTTCCTGTCGATGGATGGTTTTGTCCTAACCCTTTCTGAACAGCAGCCTTCATATATGATGAGGTCAGGCAGCTTCCAGTCAGTGTGTAAGAGACCTGTTGAGATTGAAAACAGCTTGCCAGCATAAGAATACTCACAACAGCTGTATCTGCTGCCGAGTCACATACCCTCATCGCAAGTGGAATTTGCTGAGCGGCAGCTTCCGTCACCAAGGGTGCCATTTGGCTGAATTTGCGGTTCATCGCCTGTTTATCATCAGCAAACCCTGCAGCTCCAAGCGCTGCAAGCTCTGGCACTGAACGCATATTCCAATATGCAAGAATCTGTTCGACGAAGGGATGATCCTCTGGCTCATATCGGCCTGCCAGAACGGAATGCACCGTATCGTAGGACAGAAAACGCGCTGCCGTGGGAGCATAGTGACCAAATTGGTCGTTTCGGAGCCAGATTTCCTGCTCCGTCCTGCCAAGGATCAAAGACCCGGTGCCCCCAATTGCCACGATTCCAGGCCTACCGTTAAAGGCAGCTGTATGAGCAATATGTGTATCGTTTACGGCACTTCTCCTCCCAAGGATGCCTGTTTTGGCAAGAACACCCTCGGCCCAGGTGAATTCTTCTTCCCGGTCCAGACCTGCCATACCCGCTTGAATGGCAGCCACTTGTTCTCCTTTAATGCCAGCCTGCTCCAGCGCTTCTGCTATGCCTCCGAGCACATGCTGCTCAGCATTGGAATCGTGATAACGATTGCAACCTCCCTTTTCAACATAGGACAACAGTTGTCCATCTCCATCGGCTACAGCCACTCTTGTATGACTTCCGCCACCATCAATACCTACCACATATGTATTCATCGTATCCCCCATACTCTGATAATAGACTGTATTCACGACGTTTCCTTATGTCATAGAAAGCAGAACAGCCGGGATGCATAACCTCATACTTCCCGGCAGGTTCTGTTATTGCTTCTGTACGGCAAAACGAAGCAATTCGCAGCGGAACTGTGTCGGCTCATCGTACTTTTCTTCTTCAATGGTCTGAGTTACGTGTTCCTGAAGCAGGATATTCCATCCTGCATATGCCTCTTCAAGCAATTCGGTCGCCTTGGCTGTTGACAGATTTAGTTCGATCAAAGGCTCAATTCGCCGTCCAGTGCTAATCTCCTGCTCCTCTACACTTGTACTCATCGTGATGCAATGAATTCCACCTGTGCGTGTGCCTGCCTGAAGACGACTTAGCGCTTTCAGAAAAGCATTTTCATCGGATACGTGTTCCAGGCAGGAACAAGCTGCAATAAAATCAAATGTATTGGGCCTGATATCATAATGCTCCACGTCTGCTTTCACGGCTTTTACCATATGATCAACCTGATATTTCTTCGCATATTTCCGAAGTCCTTCAACGGCTTCGTCCAGCAGATCCACACCAATAACCTCGCTGTTCGTTTGCTGCAGACGCTGTGCAATTGGAATGGTGTGTCTCCCTACTCCGCACCCCAGATCAAGCACTCGCAGATCCGATTTGTGTGCAAGCAAACGTTCCAGCATCTCCATCACCATTGGCATCGGTCTCGCCATCCACGTTCCGGCTTCAAATAGTTCATTATTCTGATAAAAGTTCGAATGGTAACCTGCCTCCGCTTTGCGCGCTGCTTCGAATTGTTCATTTCCCATGAAAGGCACCCCCGTAATAATCTAGAATTGAATTGTCAGCGTTCCTGAGATCGAAATTAGAATGATGGCCCAAATGACTAACACGAGCAGGGCACCTGTCACAAGCATTTTCCCGGCGTCCCTTTTGTAAGGATCGTCATTAAATAACATTACCCCGCCAATGGCAATCGCTATCGGTGGAAGAAGAATCGCAATTAGAATGAGCAGACCTATGGAGTAACGATCCAATACATCTTCCTCGTATTCTTCCATTTGTGTTGTCTCTGCAGGAACGGTCTTCATTTCAACGAGATTGCCACATGCTTTGCATTTGAACTCGTCTTCTCCCATTTCCTGTTGACAGTAAGAACAAACTCTTCGTGATCGCGGCATGCTGCACCTCCTTGTTACAAGCACCTACTATTAACTACCCACGATATTAAACTAATTTGCGCGCTGCATCATTATCTTGTTCAAGAAGGCATCAAGGACTTCCACATAACGCACTCGATCCACCTGAAAAGCTGTACCGTGACCTGCACGGGGAATCGTCAGCAGCTCTTTTTCCGTAGGACAAGCTTCATAAAGCCGATACACCATCTCTGTAGGGACAAAGGTATCCGCCTCTCCGTGAATAAATAGAACAGGAACCCGCACCTTGGTGAGCTGTTTGAGAGCCGATGCTTCCCCGAAGGAATACCCTGCCTTCCATTTGGAGATCAGACTTGTCACAGGGATAAATGGAAAGGGCGGTAATTTGTACAATTGTTTCAACTGAAACGTAAGCTCATCCTTCACCGATGTATAGGAGCAGTCTGACACGATGGCTTTTACCTGATCCGGCAGAGACTCCCCGCCTGTCATAAGAACCGTTGCACCGCCCATGGAGATACCATGCAGCACAATGTCTGTCTGGTTGCCTACCTTGTTGATCACCCACTGGACCCAATTGACGTAATCCTTCCGATCCAGCCAGCCGAATCCGATGACGTCTCCTTCACTGTGACCATGAGCTCGATCATCAGGCATGAGTACGTTACAGCCTCTTTTCTCTACATAGTACCTTGCAAAACCAGCCATTTCTCTGCCTCTCCCGGAATACCCGTGCGCCAGAATTACCGTCTGACTCGACTTCCCAGTTGAAGCCAACCATATTCCCTGCAATTTCAACCCATCATGAGAGGTGATGCTTACCATTTCACCATCCTGCATGTCCAACCACTCCAGGTCTGAAGCACTGCTGATCAATTCATTATCCGGTTCAGGCATTAGATTCGGATTATCGATTAGAAATGGTTTTGGCGCTCGGCGAATAGCTGTTTTGAAAAAGTATAGTCCTCCGAACCAAGTCACAATAAGAATGACCAGAATAAGTGCGGGAATCCCGTATATTAACATGTATGCTTCTCTCTCCCTCTCAAGATCTTCTACCCCTAACACAGTTAAGGATACATGTTCTTATGTACACTCGTTTTCAGGCGAAAAAACAGGCTTGCTGCCCTAACCTAATTCGTTAAGACAGCAAACCCTTTAAATGATTACCTTCTCCAAAGCTTCACAGGCTTCCTGGTATGCGGGTATCAATTCACCCAGCAATGGCTCAGCCTTCCTCACCTGACCAGTTTTAGCGAGCTGTTCAATCCTTGCAAAAAGTGTCGAACAGTATTCTATTCCTAGACTCAAGCTGCTGGATTTCAGATCATGGGCACATTCCGCAGCTGCAATATGGTCTCCGGAGACAACGTATCTCCGAAGCACTTCAATTTTACCAGGTGTTTCGTTACGATACATGTCCAGCAGCATTTCAAGGATCGACTGTTCACCGTCGCTGTTCAATTCGCCAATCTCTTTGACTATGCTCATATTCAGCACTTCCCGAGGATCCGAGGGATGCTGCCATTTTTGAATGACGTTTTTTAAGGATTCCAGTGTAAACGGCTTGCCAATGAAATCATTCATTCCAGCTTCAAAACATTTTTCTTTCTCGTCGTCCATGACGTTGCCTGTCATTGCAATAATTGGAATGGGATGACGCATTTCATCCTGCTCCATGGCTCTTATTTTGCGTGCTGCCTCAAGTCCATCCATAACCGGCATCATGTTATCCATTAGTATGATTCCATACCTCTTGCTTAGAAAGGCCGCAACAGCCTCTTCTCCGTTGCATACCGAATCGACCTCGGTGATCCCAAGTTTCTTAAGCTGCATCAAAACAACCTGGCGGTTAATCAGATTATCATCTGCGAGCAGGATTGGTCGAGAATAGGGTTCCTGTAGCAAAGCGCCAGAGTCATGCAATGTATCTTGTCCCGTCGGAACTGTGGCTTTTACCGGTTCTGTCTTGCGTCCCATTGGAATTTCAAACCAGAATGTCGAGCCCTGGCCCTCTTGACTAATGACTCCAATCTGACCGCCCATTAACCTCACAAGAGACTGGCATATGGATAACCCCAGGCCTGTTCCTTCGTATTCCTTGGAACGGCCTTTTTCCGTTTGAACGTAGGGTTGGAACAAGGTTTCCTGATCTTCTTCAGCAATTCCGATTCCCGTATCCTTCACCTCAAACCGGATCCATTGGGTGTTCTCATCTTCCCGAACCAGGGCAACTTGAATGCGTATTGATCCATCTTTTGTAAATTTGTTGGCATTTTGAATCAGGTTCATCAAAACCTGTGTAATTCGTGTGGAGTCTCCCTCAAGAACCCCCGAAATTCGGGGATCACATTCCACGGCCAGTTTGTTCCCATTTTGGATCACCTTGGGCTCCAGCAAACGAACGATGTAGTTAAACGTAGGCTCCAGTTCGACATCTCCCATTTCAAGACGCATCTGACCTGCTTCCAGTTTGGAAAAGTCCAGAAGGTCCTGAATCAGCTTCAGCAGAAGTCTCGCTGCTTCTTGAATCACTTGAACCGAATGCTGCTGCTCTTCGGACAAGGGAGAATGCTGCAGAAGTTCAGCCATGCCTAATATTCCATTTAAGGGTGTACGGAAATCATGGCTGATTACGGCTATAAATGAACTCTTGGATTCCCCTGCGGATACGGCTTCTTTTCGAGCGGCATCCAGACTTACGTTATTTTTAGCAAGCAGACGCTGTAGCGTCACCAGTTCGTTGTTCATTTCGGAGAATTCACTAAGAATTCGCTCTTCCTGTTCCTTACTGCGAATAATCTGATCAGATAAATGCTCAATCGTTTTACGCAGCTTTTCGATCTCGCCAGCTTCATTAGACATTGCGTCATTCCTCTCTATTCGCGAATCATACCAACGTTGCAGTTGGCAGATTGCTGAGCCAGCAGACGTTCTGCAACGGCAACAGCCTCATCAGCTCCGGGAGCATAACCATCTGCCCCAACGGTCCTCCATAACTCCCGATCAATGTTGAATGGATAACCTCCTACCATGATTTTCACATGCGAGGTAGCCGGGTGATTACGAATCATTTGGATAAGTTCTTTGGCAAGATGAAGATGAAATGTCATCGTTACTGAAATAGCAACCACATCACCCTGATGACGCTCGATCGCCTCAAGCAGGCTGCCATTCGGAACATTTGCCCCCAAATAATACGTATCCCAACCTTCCATCTCAAACACGTCAGCAAGCATACGCAAACCGATCTCATGCTGCTCACTGCCTACACAGGCTGCAACCAGCTTTTTCTGCTGCGGCTCATGGATCAACCAGCGGGGATACAGCCGCGAGATAATAGCCTGCGTGGCTGCCGTACAGAAGTGCTCCTGAGCGACACTAATCTGGCTAAGCTGCCACATGCGGCCTATTTCATATTGAGTGGGTTGAAAAATATAACGATAAATATCACGAATGCTTGCTCCGCTTTCCAGCTCGGCTTCAACAATGCTAAAAGCTTCTTGGCGTCTGCTATCCAGAAGCGCCTGCAAATAAGATTTGGCAGCATGGCCGTAGGGAAAAGATTCGTTGACGAATCCTTGTGCTACCTCATGATGCTGGGTTTGGTAGATTCCCATTTTCAGATAATCTAGAACAAGTGACTTGGATGCATCATCAAACTCTTCTTCCAACGTCTCTTTGATTAGATTTAAATTAATGGCCAGATCATCCGCCGAAACGTGATAACCTGCCAGCAATGTTTTGAGCCAAGATATATAATGAGTAAACAGGTTAGGACTCTTAACCAGAACGCTCTCAGCCAGATAATTCAAACTATATTGCGAATCCTGTTGAGTCCGCATTCTGCCATTTTCACCAAAACGCTCAAGCAACTCAGGTTGCAGCGTATACTGCTTCTCCGTTATTTTATCAGCCAGCCCACCTGCTGCTTTCAGCAAGCGTTCCCCAGCTTCCTGATGGGTCATTACGTTATCCCTCCTCTTGCTGTGCAATCGTATCAACCATCATGTATATCCACGATAAGAGTCGATTCGATTTCAATCAGCTATTGATCGGGAAATGCATTATATATTATACATGAACTCCAAGGAGAAACATTTCATTCGGAGCTGCATATTAGAACAATTTTCCTATATTATGAGCATTCCTGCAAGTCATCTAGCCAGTTCATGCCCTTTTTTTTCACATAAAAAAACCGGCCTGCGTTATGGACGCAAGTCGGTTTTTCCTTCAGCAGCAAGTCCTAGTTTCTTCAGCAAGCGAATCGCATCCGCTTTTTCGGCTGGCTCTAAACCTTCCATTGCATCAATGATAACCTGATGATGCCCAGGGAATATTTGGGTGAATAGATTTCTTCCCTTTTCCGTCAGCTCCGCGTAAATCACACGGCGGTCTTCCTTGGATGCACGTCTAAACAGCAAATCCTTGTTTTGCAGCTTATCCACTACATAGGTTATATTCCCGCTGGACATTAGCACTTTCTCACCGATTTTTTGCAAGGCTTGTGGGCCCTTGTGATATAACAAATCCAGTACCCCGAATTCTGTCGTATTCAGTCCATGACTCTGAATGTCACGATTGGACCTTGATGTAACAGAATTGTATGCTCGGGCGAGAACCACGAATAATTGCAAAGATAGTTCCCGATTGTCCTCCGTATTCGGCATTTCCATAATCCTCCGTCAATTGTTTGCAAATTCAGGCTGTGCTTCGATGCCAAGCAGCGTTTTCATCCCTCACACAGCACTTCTCAGAACAAATCATTACAATCAATAAGCCAAACACATGTATCCTAGAGTCATCTGATCGATCTTAGGAACGATGGCGCTCATCAATACTACCGTCATCTTTGGCCAGAATCACCGTATCGGCCATGTCAACGAACAAACCATTATCGACTACGCCTGGCAGCATGTTGAGTTGTACATTGAGCTCAGCCGCGTTGACGATGGATTCCATCCGGCAATCCGCAATCAGATTTCCGTTGTCTGTAAGGTAGCGCTCATCTTCATTCATACGCCATTCTGGTCGGCAGCCCAGCTTCTCCAGCGCCTGGAAGGTCCATTCCGATGCAAAAGGAACTACTTCTACCGGCAGTGGAAACTGACCCAATTGTTGAACCGCCTTGCTGCCATCAGCAACAATGATGAGTTTATCACTGTTAGCCGCCACAATTTTTTCACGTAAAAGTGCTCCGCCCCCGCCCTTGATCAGATTGAAATCAGGATCGACCTCATCTGCACCATCAATAGTAATATCCAGTCTGCCAATCTGGTCGAATGGGATGATTGGTATTCCCCACTCGCGAGCCAGCTTGTCCGAAGCTTCCGAAGTCGCCACAGCCTGGATTTGCAGCCCCTCGCGTACACGCTCTCCCAGTCTGCATATCGCAAAATATGCCGTCGAGCCTGTTCCGAGTCCAACCTTCATGCCATCCTGAATGTATTCTGCCGCCCGCTCTGCTGCAATTTTTTTCAGATTCATCTAAAATAAACCCCCGCCTGCTTATGATTTGAAAAATGCACACTGTCTTTATTATAGATAAAACCACTTCCGATGTATATCCATGCCGAATGCCATGCAGCAGGAAATTTGATCTAACGACAAATCCCGGATTTCGCCATTTCCTGCTAAGTAAGTTGATGGTTAGTTAAAATGGTATAAGAAAACTTGCATCCTACGTTCTCCTTCATAGACAAAGGGCCGTTCCTGCTCTTAACACTAATTGTCATCTTTGGATCCATTTCCAAGTTTTAAAGTGTTTTTTTGTATCAGCCTGTTATAAAATAAAGACGGAGACTAGAAAATGGAAATTCCTCCAAATAAACAGTTCTAAATACCTATGTATTAAGTGTCATGTCCGCAAATATGTAAATTATTAAAAAAGTTTTAACGAAACTATTCAATTTAACCACATTTCATACGACATATTAAGTATAGATGTGTTTTAATAATTAGACACCTATGGATTATGAGGTACAAAAGTCTCTGCATTAAGACTGCGAACCCAAGACCATGGTCGCATACATAAGCTCTGGAGGGGGATCAACAAATGACTTGATTGGCTGCATTCATGCAAGCAAATAAAAGGTTTGTTAATTACAAGAAGATCAGGAGTGGAATTTAGTGAAATCATTTAGTTGGAAAAGCATGTCCTTTTTCTCAAAAAACTTATTACTTTCATTCACCAACATCATTATTATCGGGGTAGCACTTATTGCGAGCAGCTATTACTTCCAAAAGACGGTTCTCGTAGACCAGCTGCATGGACAAGTAGAACAAATCACTAAAAAGTGGGCAGAGGGAATCAACCCAGCCGACGTAGAGGCAGCTATTGCAGAAGGCAGTTATGATGGAAAAGTGCAAACCCAGTTGCGTGCTTATTTTGATGAAATGCAAGAATACTACCCGAATATTGCCCAAGCTTATATCTTTGGTGTAGAGCTTGGCGGAGATACGAAAAGAGAAACTTCTCTCGTAGCCATGCCAACCAATCTGAGAGAAGCATTCCAGAGCGATAATGTTAATATTGGCGACATGTATGAACAACCTGTTGTTGTGGCGAATGCCCTCAAAGAAATGCTTAATACGGACCGTCCAACCTTCACGACTTTCTATTCAGATGATTTTGGCACATGGACAACTATTGCTTATCCGATCAAGGACAGCAACGGCAAAATCTTCTCTTACTTTGCAGTCGATGCAGATGCAACAGCAGTACCTGCCGGACTGAAATCACTGCTTAAAAACGGTATCATCATTCTGGTTGCATTCCTTCTGTTGTTCCTGATTATCCAATACCTTGTAGTTAAAAATACGCTATCCCCAATTCGTCACCTGATCAAAGGTATCGATGACGTTAGCCGGGGTAATTTGAATGTTAACATTCCGACAGGAAAAGACGACCTCGGACTTGTAAACGAGAAGTTCAACACGATGGTTCGCAAAATCAATGACACTATCGTTAAAGTGCAAGTCACCTCTCAAGAGGTTAACCAATCAGCCAAAGAGCTGTATGAGGTATCTGAGAAAAACAGCGAGAACGCTGATACCATCAATAGCAATGTAACGCAAATCACCTCCAACATCCGTGGACAGGAACAGGCAAGTATTGATAGCGCCCGTGCCATGGCTGAAATGGCGACTGTCATTCAGACGATTGCCAGCAGTTCCGCGAATGTAGCTGATGAAGCTTATGAAATGGAACGCCGTTCCCAACAGGGTAACACGGTTGTACGCCAAGTATCTCAGCAAATGACACTGATTACGGAATCCGTGAAGAATACGGCTTCAGCAATCCAGGTTCTGGAGAGCCGTTCACAGGAAATCGGAGATATCCTGAACATCATCTCCGGCATTTCCAGCCAAACCAACCTGCTGGCTTTGAATGCATCCATTGAGGCAGCTCGTGTTGGTGAAGAGGGCCGAGGATTTGCCGTCGTTGCTGGTGAAGTTCGTAAGCTTGCTGAACAATCCGAACAATCCACTAGCCAGATCGCCGTATTAATTGAAGAGATTCAAACCGAGATCAAACAAGCTGTCCGCGCAATGGAAAAAGGTACGGCAGAAGTCGATACCGGACTTGACGTTGCAGATCAGACAGGAAAATTGTTTGAAGATATTCTGGAAGCTGCGAAGAAAGTATCGAATCAGATTCAGGAAGTTTCCAGTGCGACAGAAGAAATCTCTGCAAGTACAGAGGAAATGACTGCTACCGCAGATGATCTGTCTGCCAGCGTTAGCAAAACAGCAGAAAGCAGTGAGCGTATTGCCGCTTCCGTTGATGACCAGAAAGCTTCCCTGTCCACCCTTGTTGATTCTTCTACCCGTTTGAACAGCATGTCCGAGGAATTACAGGAATTGATCTCTCACTTTAATGTAAGCAAGTCCTAAAAAACGATAAAACGAACGTTATAATTAAGGAGGAAAATAGACGTGATCGATCATCACTCTTCATCTTCCCAGACAGTGGAATCTGAGTTGCCAGTTCTCCAGATTCCACTGGATTTTGGGCGCCGTCAACAATCATTTTCGTATGAATCAGCTCATATACAGCTGCAGCCAACACAGAGCCGTGAACTCACTCAGAAGTATGGCTCAACGTCAATTTATAACGCGCTTCTGTCGGCATATGCTGCCTTGTTGTTCCGGTTATCAGGAGAACAGGAATTAGGCATTGGCACGCTTGATCCGGATCGTTCTGCATCAGTTCTGCTGCTGCAGGTACATGGCAAGATGAGCTTCCGTGAGCTAATTCGTCAAATTACCCTTTTGCAAGAAAAAGAAGATTCGATGCAGCCAGGTGCCTACCCGGAAACCTTGTTTATGTTTAATAGTGTTCAGCTTCCTCAGGCTCCGCAGGTGCTCAATTGGAGTATCCGTGAGGAGCAGAATGTATACACGCTCGACTTGTTCTTTGATGCATCCCTTCTGAAAGAAGCAACCGTGATGAGATATGCTGAGTACTATCAAACTCTGCTTCTCTCGATGATTCGGGATGAAGACGCAAGCATTGGCTCCGTGGATATTTTGTCCGCCTCTGACCGGACGCTGTACCGCGAGATGAATGATACCTGTGTGTCTCAACCCGAGCATCAGACCATCCACGGCTGGTTCGAAGCTACGGCTGCCGAGTATCCCGATTCGCCTGCTATCACGTCCCCATTCGGCCGGTATAGCTACAGAGAATTGAACGAACGTGCCAATCAAGTCGCACGTGTACTGTTATCCAACGGACTGCAAAAGGGTGAGTTCGTCAGCATCTTCATGGAACGCAGTCTGGAAACGATTATCTCCCTGCTCGGCATTCTGAAGGCAGGCGGTGTTTACGTTCCGATTGACCCTGAACATCCTCAGGAACGCAACAGTTATATCGTAGAAGATACGGCTTCTTCTTTTGTTTTAACCAAGGAGTCCTCTCTAGAAGAAGCTTCACGGTTATTCTCGGGTATTCCGACCGTACGTCAAATTCTGGCTGTGAATGGACGCCTGGCCGGGTTTGCAGCAAGTAATCCGAATCTGGATATTCAGGCAGACGATCTCGCTTACATCATCTACACCTCCGGATCCACAGGCAAACCGAAAGGTGCACTCGTCGCCCATCGCGGGGTTGTGAACCTTGGAAGTGTCGTGCAGCGCGATTGTGACATTCAAGCCGGGGACGTTTTGACTCAGTTTGCTACATACAGCTTCGATGCTTCCGTCTGGGATACGATCGGTGCACTGTTCTATGGAGCAGAATTGTATCTGTTATCTGCCGAGGAACGTGTATCTGTAGAGGAGTTCGCCACAGCAATTGAGCGTACAGGTACAACGATTATTACGATCCTGCCTACGATCTTCTTTAACCAGCTTGCATCCTATCTGTCAGACGAAGGGTTCCACAAGCTGGCCAAGGTTAAAATTATTACCGTTGCAGGCGAAGCCCTGTACGGAGAACAGGTTCGCGCCTTCCAGCGCAAATTTGGTAACCAGATTGATATTGTCAATGTGTACGGGCCTACCGAATGTACTGTGGCGACAACGACACACCGGATCAGTGAACAGGTCCCGGATCATGTGGCTAACATTCCGATTGGTAAACCAATCCATAACTACAAAGTGTATATCGTCAATGAAGAGCAGCAGCTCTGCCCTGTAGGCGTGCCTGGTGAAGTATATATTGCTACCCCAGCACTGGCGAAAGGCTACTTGAATCAACCAGAACGTACAGAGCAAGCCTTTATTGATAATCCTTTTGCAATTGATGAGAAAATCTACAAATCCGGTGATATTGCCAAGCTGCTTGATACCGGTTTGCTGGAATACGTCGGACGTAGTGATTCACAGCTGAAGATCCGCGGTCATCGGATTGAAATTGGTGAGATTGAGGATCACTTTGCTCGCCTTGAAGGGATTCAGGATGTGGTGGTCATTCCGAAGAAAGAATCCGACGGTCAGAACATGCTTGTGGGATATTTCACTTCCAAGGATGGCACGACTCTATCCGTAGATCATATCAAAGCCCAATTGGCTGACAAGCTTCCATCCTATTTTGTACCGAAATGGATCTGTCAGCTTGATGAGATGCCTATCGCACCTACCGGCAAAATTCACCGGAAAGCGATGGTATCCCTACCAAACGAGGAAAGACATGAAAATCGGCCGGATCGGGTCATGCCTGAGACAGAGACCGAGGCGATTATATTCAATGCATGGAAAGAAATTCTGGGACACAGCGACTTTGGAATCGAAGACAGCTTCTTTACGATCGGTGGCGATTCCTTACGAGTAATCCATGTCCTGGTTATTCTCAAGCCGCACTATCCGCAGCTGAAGATTGCCGACTTCTTTGCAGAGAAAACCATTCGTTCCCTGGCACTCCGTGTACAGTCACTTGCGCAGACTACTGAACAAACGGCCCCATCCGGTGAACACACTGGCGTAATGACCCAACTGGCGGAGCATCCGGTAGAATTGGCATCCCAACTGGGCTACCCTGAGATTCTTAAGCCGGAGCATGTTCTGCTAACAGGCGCTACAGGTTACCTTGGTTCACATGTGCTGCAGCAGCTCCTTCTTCATTCGGATGTGACAATCCATACGCTTGTTCGTCGTCCGTCTGACGGTAATACAGCCATGGAGCGTTTAAGCAAGGTTATGGAGGGATATTTCGGCACTGAGATCAGTGCACTTCTCCCTTCACGTGTGGAGATTATCGAGGGAGATCTGGAGAAGCCTAACCTCGGTTTAACCGCTGAACAAACCAGTAAGGTACAAGCCCGAATTGATCGGGTAATTCACTGTGCGGCAGACGTAAGACACTTTGGAGATGCTGAACAGTTTGCCAAAACCAATGTAGAGGGTACAGTAGCCCTGCTGAATCTGGTTCGCAGCAAACCGGGCGCTTCCTTCCATCATGTCTCGACCATGGGCATACCGGAAGATCTGGCGCTCAGTGGACAATGGGAATCATCCCTTCAGTATGACCGTTTCCCGGCAGATCTGCATGTAGAGAACCTGTACTCTGACAGCAAACTTGAAGCGGAGAAAGTACTGATGATTGCAGCTGAGGAAGGAGTACCGGTAAGCATCTACCGTGCGGGTAACCTGACATGTCATTCGGAAACGGGTCGCTTCCAGTCCAACATCGACAGCAATGCCTTCTACCGGATGATCAAAGCGATGCTCCTTCTCGGCAAAGCTCCTGCTGCCGAATGGTTGGTTGATTTCACACCGATCGATTATGCAAGCCAGGCTATTGTGCATTTGGCTCTGCGTGATGACACGGCTGGACGGGTATTCCACATTTGTAATCCCGAGTCGATCCGTTACGATAGTTTGATTGCTTCCATCAATCGTGCGGGATATGAAGTCGAAACGCTGCCTTTTGATGAATATACCAGCTGGTTATTCGATTCATCCATCAGCAAGGATCCAGAGGCCTTGCAGCTCGCCATTGCCCAATTGGAAGGTGACGGTGCGAAGGATTCAGCCTATGTATATGCTTGCCCGGTAACAACAGCGTATGTAGAACCAGCAGGAATTCACTGTGCAAAAGCAGATGACTCATTCATCTCCAGCATGCTGCAATATGCAGTTAACATTGGATATTTCCCTGCTGCTAATCAGCCGCAGCTTGACTCTTCCCCATCTCATATGGTGGAGTAGGACCATTCATAAAAAAACAAACAAGCCACCTGGCCGTTACTTCTGACAGCAAGGTGGCTTGTTTGTTTTTATGTCCAGCGAATAATAGCAATAATGGCAAGATGAGCCGGGTAAAAATAACGCCAGATCCACCTTGGTCCTTTCAAACGAAAACCTGCCCCGTAATACTGCGCAATGGCAATGCCTAACGTAGCCACTACACTGTACATTTGCACCGAGCTGCTGTGGAGCTGGATATAAAGAGCCGTTAACAAAACATGCCCCAGCACAAGTATGGGTCCCTGGAAGTACCGGAATAACAGTACTAGCAGCAGTCCATACATGCCATAATCCATCGCAGATATCTCCATAATGATACCTGCCCCAATAACAATCGGGATACCCAGTAATCGGTTTGGCAGTTTGTCCAGTACCAGCAAAACCAGCAGGGACGACCACAGGGTCCATACGACGTTTAATGACAAGTGATTAAATGCCGCCATGAAAGGGACTTGGGAGAGCACAGCGATCCAAAAAAGACGCCAGATGTATTTTTGTACATTACGTGTATGCTTATACCCGATATAGACAGCAAATGCATATATGGGAAAAGCAATCCGTCCAATAATCCTCAGTTCATCAACCTGCGGATAAAAGACAGCCCCTATGTGATCGATCAACATCGTGATCATGGCGATCCACTGCATCATTGTGCGTTAATCCCTCCCCTATCTATCTCTACTTCGAATATACGTACTACAGGTTAATCACACATTACGTTCATAATACAGGAAGTGGTCATCTTTCGCATACCCCTCTGATTCATATAAAGCCTGTGCCTGTATATTGTTAATCGCTGTGGATAAGGTTATTCGAATCGCCCCTGTCTCGCTGGCGAAGGTTTGTGCAGCCTGCATCAACTTGCGAGCTATACCTTGCTTGCGGTGATCCCTATGTACAAATAAATCGTTTAACACCCATATGGACCCCATGGACACTGAACTGAAGCTTGGATATAACAGAACAAACCCGGCTATGGTCCCTGAACCAGGTTCCGTTTTGGTATCCGATTCTGCCATCCAAATAACAGATTCATCCTTGCTCAACCGCTCCTGAATAAACTTTATGGCCCTCTCCGTATCAGAAACCTGGTTATAAAACATTCTGTACTGGTTAAATAATTCACCTATCTCCTGGGCGTCATCAAGCCCTGCCCGTCTAACTCGGTACTCCATTTATTTCTTCCCCCTAACCACGGAATGATTTCTCATATACTCTATCTATTTTAAGGCAATTACAACCATCCACCCATTCATCATCTGCATCAAAGTTTGCAATCGTTGTCCAAGAAGAATAATTTAAACCAACCTATGCAAACTATACTCTTAAGCCCGGACTTATTCGAAGTTCGCAGTTAAAGGAGTGCTAACTATGGACACGGAGACAATTCTCGGACAGCTCAAACGGCGCCTTACCGGCATCTCCGATATCGTCTATCAACCTTTACAGATAGGCCCGGTGGGCGGTTTTCTCATTTATATTCAGTCCATCGTAGATACAGTGACCATGCGAGAAGCCATTATCAAACCGCTGCTCGAAAAGGTTTCTCATCATGAAGTGGAGCCTCTCTTTTTATCACATGTCATCAGCGGCGAGTTTTTCTCACTGGAATCCAACCGTTCCGATTCCGTGGAGCAGCTGGTGGACGACATTGTTTCGGGTAAAGCAGCCTTGTATCTGGAGGGCTTGTCAGGCATGCTTTCCTTTTCCATACAAGATTATCAAAAACGCTCTGTTCCAGAATCCACAAATGAGGTTGTCATCGTCGGTCCTCAAGAAGCCTTTATAGAGGATATCAACGTAAATATGTCGCTGCTTCGACACAAAATCAAACATCCTGACTTCAAATTAGTCAAGTTCACCATCGGCAAATATACCAAAACAGAAGTTTATGTCGTATACATCGAAGGACTTTGCAAAACGGATATTCTTGAAAATGTGTTGAACAGCCTTGGCGAAATTGACATGGACAGCAGTTTGGGAGTTAGCTATCTGTCCGAGTTTCTGGAGGAGCATCCCCTCTCTCCTTTTCCGCAATATCAGTACACGGAGAGGCCGGATACCGTCGCTGCAGCTTTGGTGGAGGGGCGCATTGGAGTGATGCAGGACGGGACACCCTTCTCACTGCTGCTTCCAGTTACCTTCTTTTCCTTGATGCAGTCTTCGGAAGATTACTACCAGCGCTTTCATTCTGCTTCGTTCATTCGGATCATCCGGCTGCTTTTTTCGTTAATCGCCTTTTTGCTGCCTTCCATTTATGTGGCCGTGACGACCTTTCACCCGGAAATCATACCGACCAACCTGCTGATCACTATTGCTGCCGCAAGGGAGAACATCCCTTTTCCAGCTTTAGTTGAAGCAATCATCATGGAAATCACCTTCGAAGGATTGCGTGAAGCAGGCATACGGATTCCCAAACCTTTAGGCCAGACCGTATCTATTATCGGAGGAATCGTTATTGGACAAGCTGCCGTACAAGCGGGTATCGTCTCTGCTCCGCTGGTCATCGTTGTATCCATTACAGGCATTGCCGCGTTCATTATCCCGCACTTCGAGCTGGGCCTAGCTTTTCGGCTGCTTCGTTTTCCGGTTCTGCTCATGGGTGGAACGTTAGGATTATTCGGTGTGGTCATTTCCATCTATCTGATTTACTGGTATATGGTAAACCTGCGTTCCTTTGGTGTTCCTTACATGCAGCCGTTTGCCCCACTGGTGCTTCGGGATTTCAAAGATACCTTTGTACGGGTTCCATGGTTTCGGATGAAAAAAAGAACCAAAGCCTACGCTGCGGATAATGAAACGAGGCAAAAGACACCATGAGTGCCTGCAACAGGTTTGTTAAAAGTGGACTAGTATTACTTTGCTTCTTCCTTTGCACCGGATGCTGGTCCAAAGTAGAGATCAACGAGAGAACCTTCATTACAGCCATGTACATCGACAAAGGCGAGAAACCAGGCGATATTGAGTTAACGCTCAGCATGCCCCTCCCCAATCGGCTTGCACCCGAAGGCGGCGGATCAAGCAAATCACCTTATGCCATCGTTTCTGCCAACGCACCGACGATAGCAGATGCACTGGAGAGAATACAGACCGATTTAACACGCAAAATCTCTTGGGGACATACACGGGTAGTCGTATTTGGCGAGGCCTATGCCAAGGAAGGCATTCAGGATACGCTGGCATGGATAGCACGTGAACCCCTCTTTCATCTAAGCAGCTACATCATGGTTGCCAAAGGCAAAGCCAAGGATGTCTCCGACCTTACGCCTGTGTTTGAAGAAACACCCAGTGACGTGCTGCGTGAATTTTCCACAGAAGAAAACCTGTTAAAGACTCAGGTGCTTAACGTCTTCGCTGCAGATAAAATGAATCAGGGATTTGCATCCCCGATCCTGACTGCCCAGCAACGTCATATGGCAAGTGAAGAAGGCGAGTTAAAAAAGTGGGTAAGCCAATCTGGCGGTGCACTGTTCAAACAAATGAAAATGGTTGCCTCGCTCTCTGACGATGAAGCACGTGCGGTTGCCTGGGCAGAGCGAACCCTCGACTCCTTGAGCATATCCGTCAAAACAAAAAAAGAAAAAGCAAGCATGACGATCTATGACATGCATTCGGATGTTCACGTTCGATTGGAACGAGGCGAGCCGATTTTTGACATTAAACTGAACGGGAAGGCAGAACTCAATTCGGTCATTCCTGTGCTTAAAGCAAAAGATATCGTGGCAGTGAGGGATATTGAGCAGGCTGCCAGCGAAAAGGTAAGTGCTCATCTGAGAAATGCAATCCAGACTGGAAAGAACCAAGGGGCTGATATTTTGAGGCTCGGATACAGATTGGAATGGAGGTATCCCGAAATGTGGAAAAAACTCCGGCCCAAGTGGATCACTTATGTAAAGAACGATTTGCAGTACAAGGTCACTACTGACATCAATATTCAATTTGTAGGATCGGAGTCCAGCTTCTAATCGGATTCGACAGCTGTTTACCGTCCAACTGCCCAGGAGGTTATCATGATTGTGGTACTAGTTTTTGCAGGACTTTACTTCTTGGACTGGTCTTCGATACGCTCCAGCAATAAGAAAATGAAAGTTGGCTACTTCATCTTGCTGTTCTGCTATCTCGTGTGGAATACACTGGCGGTGAGCTGGCCTGGATGGCCAACTCCCAATGACATGATCCTTCTGGTCTTTGGCTGGGCTGACCGAATATCCCAATAAGGAAAGGGGACTCCCATGAACCATCTCACTGCCGGACAAGCCTATCGCTTCATGTTTGTTTACCTGTATTCAGAGCCTGTCGCCTTTCTCTTACAACGATTATTTAAAATGAGCGGGTATCAGGGCTGGCTGTCCACCATTGGCGGATTCACCATTAGCCTGATCTTCCTTCTGTCTACTTACAAGCTGGGCTCACTTCATCCGGATAAGCCCTGGATTTCATTTGGAGACAGAATTGTCGGAAAATATGTGCATCAAATTTATGTTGGGCTGATCGCCATGCTGTGTATTTACTTGCTATCTATCGATGTGGAAAACTTTCTTGTGTTTCTTCAATCGATGTATCTTCCCGAAACCCCGATATGGTTAACGGCAGGCATAACCGTTTTGTGTGTTTGTCTGTCCGCTCGTTCCGGATTAATCACGATTGTGTTTATGTCAGAAGGTATTTTTGTCGTACAGCTCATCACCTCTACCCTTCTGATACCGACTGTGGGAGGCGGTGGCAATCCGGGGATATTAATGTCTATGCTGACCCATCACGACCCGTCCGAAATCCTGTTCGGCTCCCTCTCAACCATGCCGTGGTTTTCAGAGTGGATGTTGTTCCTGTTTCTTGCACCTGCAATCATGTTCCAGAGGCCTCTGCTCAAGAGTATGTTTTTCGCCGGGGCTACAGTCGTTGTGTTCATCATTCTCTTTTGGATGTTCACAATCATGAATTTTGGGCCATATGTGGCTGCAAGCCTGCGGTATCCTTTGCTGGAGATGATCCGATTCGCCCGCTATGGAGACTTTCTGGATAATCTGGACCCTGTCTTGATTGCCATCTGGTCTACGACCATGTTCACCCGCAGCTCTTTTCTACTGTATGTCGCCTCGGTATGTCTTTCCAAATTGTTTCGCGTTGAACGACAGAAATCCTTTGTTTATTTGCTTGGTGGAACAGCCGCAGCCATGGTGCTTCAATATGCAAAAGACGCAGCCTCCTATGAACTCGCTATTCGTTCCTATGCAGTACCTGCGTATACCGTACTCATTGAATCGATGCCCATCGTGTATGTGGCTGTACACTGGCTTCGTGGCCTAAAAATCAAAAAGGCGAACACAGCGTAAGCTGCTCCATCGCCATGTCTATAGTGTATCTGCATCAATGAAAATCACTTTAATTCCACACGTTGAGTTTGCAGATCAGGACTTACATCAGGGAAAATGACCCCTTTTTTCAAGATGAGATTGGCATACTGGGCACGTTCACCGGTAGCAACGATGGCATAGGCACGGGAAGCCCTCTCATAGAACGAAAATCGCTCTTCTTGATCGAAGGCGTCTGTGATGCCTTCATGCTCCAAGATCAGCCTGCGGTAATCCTCCCATATGATCGGAACAACCTGATCTCCCTTGACTACCTGCATGACGGCTGCAGGCCGTTCTGCATACGTATCAAGTGGATACAACCTCAAAATGGCCTCCAGTAATTCTACGGTTCCCAGCCCATCACAACGGATAAGACGCCTGGCATGGCTGGCTGCAGGGAAATTGCCATCAGCAAGCACCAATTCGTCTCCATGCCCCATCTCGGACATAATCTTAAGCAGCTCTGGAGAAATTATTGCAGGAATGTTTTTCAGCATACTCAGCTCTCCTTGTTAGCTCCACATTGAATGGAGAAAAATGACCTTCGGTATTCCAAGATGACATCCTTAACTTTCCACCTATGCAGTTCACTTCCATTCTATCAGGATTTGCTAAATTCGCACAATCCAATTTGAAAGCGGTTGATATCCAATTTACTTTGACAAAATTGGTTGCATCACATATAGTTGTTATAACAAGTAATTTGTTTGAAGATGATTTACAGGAAAGTGAGGAACGACGTTCGTATGGACTATTCGCTAGAACAATCTGTCGGATTTATGCTGGGCTTCACATATCGCAAAGCCGCTGCTTTACTTGCGACCCGTTTTAAACCTTATGATATAACAACCGAGCAATTCTCTGTTCTGTTCAATATCGATAAGGGAGAAGGCGTGAACCAAAAGGAAGTGGCGAGTCGCGTTTTGAAGGATCAACCCACCACTGCACGCATTATTGATCTACTCGAGAAAAAGGGATGGGTTGAACGTCGGACCAGTGAACAGGATCGCAGAGCTTATCTCCTCTATCTGACTGCGGAAGGAAAAGCGTTGATCGATATTCTGGTTCCCATTGAAAGAGAAATGAATAAAGAACTTGCTGAAGGTATACCTGAAGACCAGATGGAAGCATTTAAACATACTCTTTCCCTCATCAATCGCAACTTGTAAAGAACTGAACATCTCAAGGGGGAATGAATTCATATGAAAGACCGTTCTACACAGGTTAAACTTTGGACTACCGATTTTATTTTGCTCATGCTCTGTAACTTCCTGCTTTTCCTACAGCTGCATATGATTGTTTCTCCTCTTCCTTCCTACGTACAGGAACGATTCCACGCGAATGCATTTGAAGTCAGCTTATTCACCTGTCTGTTTGCGCTTAGTGCAATTGCAGCACGCCTATACTCAGCCAAAGCACTCGAAAAAGGCCTTCGCAATGCCATGATCTACATCGGCCTGTCCGTAGCCCTTCTTGCTACACTCGGGTATTATTTTGCTGCCGGCATAGCTGTCCTGCTGCTGCTGCGCATGATTTTTGGTGTTGGTTTCGGAATGAGCAGTACCGCGTTCCCAACCATGGCCTCTGACATTATTCCGGTTAAACGTATGGGAGAAGGTATGGGCTACTTCGGGTTATCTACCAGTCTTGCCATGTCCATGGGTCCCATTATCGGGGTTACGCTGCTGCAGGGTTCAGGATTCGTGACACTTATGCTGTGTACAGCAGCCGTGATCGTGGTCATCTATCCACTCAGTTTTTCGTTAACACGTAAGAAGGCTGCACGTTCACAAGCAGCACCTCAAACTTCAGCTGGGGCTACAGCGAATGTTTCCAGAACGAAGGAGAAAATTCCTTTTAATCGAAAATTGATCCTGCCCAGTGTGCTGAACTGTTTGTTATCCATCACCTATGGTGGACTTGTCGGATTCATTGTGTTATATGGCAAAGAGGCCAACCTGGCCAACCCTGCTTTATTTTTCTTGTTCAACGCGTTAGCTGTACTGCTAGTCAGACCATTTGCAGGCAGATTGTATGACAGCAAGGGACCCAAAGCGCTGCTTATTCCTGGAGCGATTTTTGTAGCGATCGGACTGACTATCCTCTCTTTTGCAACGTCCATGCCGATTTTATTTGTCGCAGCATTCATTTATGGCATTGGGTATGGTTCCATGCAATCGTCACTGCAGACCTGGATGATTCAGATTGTAGCTCCAACCCAGCGCGGGATGGCAAATGGCATGTTCTTGAATACACTTGATTTGGGGATTGCTACGGGTGCTCTGCTGCTTGGTGCGGTCGCCTCCATGACAAGCTACACCGACATGTACCGGTATTCTGTCATCTTCATGATTGTGTTCTTGCTAATCTATCTTATCCAAGGTAAACGAAGCGGAACTTTCGCAGTCACCGTCCATCCGTTACTTGCCCATACCCATATATCGGGCACGAATTCTGACTCCAAAGAGTCAAATTCAACGACATCTGCTGAAAAATAAAATCGTCAAAAATAAAAAACGCGTTTGCCGGTTGAGAATGATGTTCTCGCCAGCAAGCGCGTTTTTGTGTCTACACAGTTCATTTAAAATGGACTTTTCTTTCGCCTAACGGGTACTCGTCTAGGTACATGATGTGTCTCCGCATTCTGTTCCAACTTGTCAGGGGCTTCCCCCGAGCTGGGCTGTTTCCCTTTTTCAGGCTTAACCGCAAATAATGTGAGCAGGCCACCTACCGCTCCGGTAGCTGCGATTACAATAAAAAGAACAAAATGCGAAGTACCTAGGAGAAGGGATACGACCGGTGGCCCCAAAGAAACGCCAATAAAGCGCATACTGCTGAACAAGGCTGTAATCGTACCGCGCTGCGCTTTGTCAACGCCTTCAGTAATGAGTGCATCTAGACATGGAAGCGTGGCACCAATCCCTACACTACCCAGAGTGAACAATCCCACCACCAGATAGATGTTATCCCAGAGCCCCATAATGATCAAAGATCCGGTCAGAATCACAAGTCCCGTAAAACCCACCCACTTCATGCGAACCTTGCTCTTTCCAATCCATTTACCTGCGAGGAAAGAAGACAAGCACAGAGCCGCCAGCGGAATCGCAAGCACCAGACCTTTCAGAACGCCTTTCAGCTGGTACTCAGACTCCAGCGTCTCCGACAAATAAAACAGCACGCCAAAAATAACAAACATGCAAATTCCACCGATGGCAAAAAGTGAATATAACCAGCGGCCTTTTTCTTTGAGCACTTTACGAACAGATGAGACAAACTCCGAGAAGGTCGGTGGCTTCTCTTTTTTCTTCGGCGTTTTTACCAGAAAAATAACGAGTACCAGGGAAAGCAAACAGAGCACCGGTATGGCCATAAACGGCAGGTACCACAGCCACACGGCCAGCGCAGCACCCAAGATGGGACTTATGACTTTACCGAACGTATTGGATGTTTCGATAATACCCAAACTTTTGCTGACCTGCTTTTCGTCGTCAAACATGTCACCAACAAGTGGTATGACGATGGGAAAAGCACCAGCGGCGCCTATTCCTTGCAGAAGCCTTCCGCCAAGGATGGTCCAATACGCTATGCTTCCGTTCAGCATTAATGCAGCTCCGCCTGCTACCGCACCCCCTGCTGCTGCAATGATAAGGCTGGGGATGATGACCGCTTTACGTCCAAACCGATCAGACAGATACCCTGCAATCGGAATAAGCAGTATGGCAACCACTGCGTATACCGTGATAAGCATGCTGACCTTGAAAGACGAAACTTTCAGTTCACGCTCAATTTGCGGGAGGATCGGAATCAGCATGGAGTTACCCAACGTCATAATCACCGGGATGGAAGCAAGTGCGACGAGGTCCCACTTTTTATCTTTCATGCCTTAACCACCTTTACGAGATCGGAAAACAACACTGTTAGTGTGGTTAGATGGCCTGTTGATTATACGGGATATGTAAAAAAGTTCAGTTACAGCATGATAAAAAACCGTTCCGGTTTGTACCATCCGGAACGGTTTTTTATCATTAAACGTGTTGAAACAGATCATTTTCACTCCGCAGCAATGATTAACATTTTAATCTGAACTGCTGAATGGCAGCGCCACCTTGGAACACAATATATAAGCGCTCAAGTTCCTGCTCAGGTTGAAGTGCACACTTGACCGTTGTCCACTGGATGTCAGAGCGTGCTTGGCCCGGTGTGGATTCAGAACCATTCATAGGCACGGGACATGTTCCAAGAAGCGCCCCATCTGGCCCTCCAGAACGTATCTGCAGCTCGCCACCTTTTCCAAAAGCAGCTACCCGTGCTTCAAATGTATGTGCTCCTTGTGTTCCGTTATTCAGGAAAGCAATCCAGGACAGCTGATCGTCCTTATACAGTGGTTCTCCAGGAATAACTGCCCGAACGGCTGACCGCCCTTCCAAGCACTCGTCCAGAAGCACACCTGCATACTCATCAAAGTTCTCTGCAAATGTTGGCAAGTCCAATTGACGGGCAGGTACAACCTCCCCTTCAATCTCCATATCGACTGTTTGGCGAATATCTTCCGAGGAGCGTCCCGCCATGATGGTCCAGGTCGCTGTCTCTACGCAATATCGGTCACGTGTGACATCCCAGAAGGCAAGCTTTTGAACAGGAATTTCAAAGGATACGGTCTTCACTTCGCCAGGTGTAAAATGGATCCGCTTAAAGCCAATTAATTGCTTCAAAGGCCGCTTTACCCGGGATGTCTGCGGACGCCCATAGATCTGGACTACTTCATCATTTGCAACCTGTCCCGCATTTCGAACCTGCACTTCAACTTTCAATATATCAGCTCCGGATACTCCCTTAATCCGCTGAGCATGAATTGCATCATATTCGAATGGAGAATAAGTTAAACCATGACCAAATGGATACAAAACCGGACCCTCATGGTACATATATGTCGTACCGTTATTAATAATATCGTAATCCATAATATCGGGAAGCTGTGACTCATCCTCATACCAGGTCATATTCAGTCTGCCTGCCGGAGCATAGGTGCCAAGCAGCACATCCGCAACCGCATGACCAAGCTCTTGTCCTGCATGGGTCAAGTATACGATGGCTGGAGCTATGTCCTTCAGTTCCTGAAGTGCAAATGGGTAACTACCCACAATGACGACTACGGTATTCGGATTGGCCTTGCAAACCTCCTTGACCAGACGGACCTGCTCAGACGGGAGCGTAAGACCAGGCCGATCAATCTCTTCCTTGCCGTTAATATAGGGACTGTTGCCAACAACGACTACAGATAGATCACTGGCTTTTGCAGAAGCTGCTGCTCGCTTGATACCATCACTCTCAACATGCTTCACTAGTCGTACTGGCTCCTTCGCTCCAATCACCAACTCATTTGCTTTCGATGCTGCCGCTCCACCTTCTGATGAATCTGCAACGGGTGCCAAAACATGCTTGCCCTGATGTTCAGCAAGTCCTATAGGAAGACCATTCCACGTCCGCAATAAACTGCTGTTATCGATCTCTGGATCAAATTGCACAACTTCCTTAACAAACCATCCCCCGATCTCTGGTGCAATCGCCTGATATTTGCCTTGTTCGGTTAATGTAATATAGCGATTATTGGTCACGCTTCGCAGCGTATGACTTCCCCATCCCCAATCCTGATGAATGAACACAGCCTTCTCCGCACTGCCTTCCGGAACGGCTACAGCAGTTCCTTCCTCTCCGATGGATACTACCTGCCCTTCCTGTGTCTGGAGACTGATACGATCATTTCCGTCTTCATAGAGGATCTCAGCATCAGTCAATCGGTTCCGTAAACCATCTAATATGGTAATCCGATAGGGCAGCGTACCGCTATACCAATCGGTGAATACGGCATCCGCGAGAGGTCCAATGACGCTCACCTTGCGAAGTGCATCCGGCTTAGATGGGAGCACCCCGTCGTTTTTTAACAATACTATGGACTCTAACGCAGCTCGATAACTTAATTTGGCATGCTCCGGCGCACACAGGACAGACTCCGGTATAGACGCGTATGGATTAAGACCCGAGCGGTCCAATTGTCCAAGACGCATACGAACACCAAAAATGTTGCGAATAGCCCGATCCAAATCCTCTTCCTTCAGCAAGTCTCGATCAAGGGCCTCCTGCAATGCAGCTACCACTAGATCCACTTCATCGGTCAGACAATCCACACCTGCCTTCAAGGCACCTGCCGCAGATTCCGCATGCGTCGCATGGTATCCATGATAGTTTACGGTTTGAGAGAGGTCTCCTCCGTCACATACGATAAAACCGGGCATAGCCCATTCGCCCTTAACCACGTCGTTCACAAATGGACTTTCTATTGCAGGGGTACCGTTGATGGAATTATAGGCTGTCATCATGGACAAGGCACCACCTTCAACAAACGGTGTCTCGAATGCCTTAAGATAGTACTCGCGCAAATTTCGCGGATCTATGCTGGATGAACAATTCAGCCGGTCCTTCTCGTTATTGTTGGCGAAAAAGTGTTTCAGCGTAGCTACCATTTTCAAATAAAATGAATGATTCCCCTGCATGCCCTGCACAAGAGCTGCCGACATCTCCCCTGTGAGTAACGGGTCTTCACCATACCCTTCTTCCGTTCTTCCCCAACGCGGGTCACGCTCCAGATCAACGGTGGGTGCCCACAGGGTCAAGCCGTGGCGTTCAGGTTCGCGATGGTGGTAGGCTCTGGCCTCATCCCCAATGACTGAACCTATTTCATGCATGAGTGCTGTATTCCATGTGCTTGAGAGTCCGAGAGGCTGTGGAAAAACGGTCGCTTCCCCTTTCCAAGCCACCCCATGGGCCGCTTCTCCTCCAACGTTGTATGCAGGAATCCCCAGCCGCGGGACAGCTGCTTCGCGTGTAGGAATCAGGCTGATCTTCTCTTCTATTGTCAAACGTTTAATCAGATCATCGAGTCTCTGTTCGAGTGGCAAACCTGCATCCCACATGGGGTATTGTTCATATTCCTTCATACTAACGCCTCCTAGTTATTGGTATGGTTCCATCATCATCTTCCATTGTTCCATGAGTTCCAACGTACGTTGACGAAACTTCTCTCCGTCATGCGGCTGATCAACCTGATATTCATGGACATAAGCATTAAAATAAGAGGACAATATTCTATAGGCCAGCCGGCGTGCCAGTCCCTGATCAGACATATCCAGCGCTTGACCGTAACCCTCGTGAAATGCAGGCTGCGCTGTGGACAGAATGGCTTCAAACTCCCTGTCGGCAAACATGGACCGATCTCCATCTATGATAGCCGCAATGTTCAAAGTATCCTTCTCGTCCTTATCTTCATGTATCAACACGTTTGCTTCCCACAGATCGTTATGGACAAGTACGGGAACGGTCACCTCATCAAATAATGCGCTGTGATCCCGGAACATGCTCGTAATCTGTTCGCGGGCACCTGGCATATATCCAACCTGCTCGGCCTTTGACGCTGTTTCTTCAGCAAAAGCCATCAGTACCTCGGACCAGCGATCCGATCCTCGGATGGTGCCGTCTCCTTGTGGCCAGCCGAAGGATTCACCCTGAATCCGATGCATGGCGGCAGTATATTTGCCCAGCTCGCGGTAGAGCTTATCCTTCTCGGGTAACGAGATCGACGGGTGATTCAGCTGCTTGCTAGGAATAAACTCCATAAACATATAGGTTCTCGGTATGACCGAGCCGCTATTATCACACACAATGACATGGGGAGCCGGAATGCCTGCCTTCTGATAATAATCATAAACAACCGGTTCAGCTGTCATCATCGTGCGTTCAAAGGAAAACAACGGATCACTGGCCTTCTCCGCTTGCGAATCTATTCCTTCTGGGGCCAAACGCAAAATCACATCCGAATAAGCTGCATGCTCCAGCAGTATCCGGTAAGTTGTATTGAAAAGCCCACCCTGCAAGAGGGAGTACTCTTTCACTTTGGTAGCGGTTCCAAAATCCTTCTCCACCAATTGATATAACATCTCGGTTGGAATAGCCTGGTGTAAGCCTGTAGTAATGGTACTCAATTTCTTCAATCTCCTATCTATTGCTGTCTATCCCCAATCATACAATGACCTGCTGGCTGCAGCTACTTCTGCCTGCTTCCGCTGTAGACAAACAGAACGGCACCCTGTGGTACCGTTCTCTGAGTCATGCTTGCTAATTACAATTGAATCGTGAGCGAGCTTACGCCTGCTGCTGCAGTTACTACGATGCCTTGTTCTCCAGCTGTCTGAGATCCACCTTCAACACTGGATACACTTTCGATGCCGCGAAGTACCACATTCCATGGCTTGCCTGCACCTTCAGCACGTACCTCCAGAACAGATCCATTACGAGTTACGTTCACAACCAGCTCCTGCTCAGCCTGTTGGTTCACAACAACCGCTTGAGCCGTGTTGCCATCGGCGAGCTCGAACAAGTGCAGGGAAACTTCATTTGCAAAATCATAATCCGGTTTGCTGTTGGTTGCACCCACTGCAATCAAGCTGTTTGGTTTGATCATCATTGGCAATGTACGGAAGTTGTGATTCTCACGTACGAAACGCCCGCCTTGTACTTTGTTGCCTGTCAGGAAGTTTGTCCATGTTCCTTCTGGCAAGTAGTAAGTTACATCGCCTTCCTTATTGAAGATCGGCGCTACAAGAATCGAATCCCCGAACATGTACTGCGTATCCAGGCTGTATGTTGCAGGATCCTCTGGGAAGTCCAGCACCATGGCGCGCATCATCGGGATACCTTTCACCGTCGATTCCTGAGCAGAATTATAGAGGTAAGGCATCAGGCTGTTTTTAAGTTTGGTGAAGTCACGAACAACGTCCACGGATTCCTCGTCAAACAGCCAAGGCACACGATACGAAGTACTTCCGTGTAGACGGCTGTGGGAAGACAACAGACCGAATTGTACCCAGCGTTTGTATACGTCAGGTGTTGCTGTATTTTCAAATCCGCTGATATCATGACTCCAGAAGCCGAAGCCGGATAGTCCGAGTGACAGACCGCCGCGAAGCGATTCAGCCATGGATTCATAAGTAGAAGAGCAGTCTCCGCCCCAGTGAACCGGGAACTGTTGACCACCTGCTGTTGCCGAGCGGGCAAACAGGGCAGCTTCGTTCTTGCCAATTTTCTCTTCAAGCAATTCAAATACAGCTTTGTTATAGAGATGTGTATAGTAGTTATGCATTTTAACCGGATCAGAGCCGTCAAAGTAGACAACATCCGTCGGAATTCTTTCGCCGAAGTCTGTCTTGAATGAATCTACACCTTGATCAAGCAGTACTTCCAGCTTGCTCTTATACCACTTAACAGCATCCGGATTCGTGAAATCAACCAGAGCCATACCTGCTTGCCACATATCCCACTGCCACACGCTGCCATCAGCTGTTTTTACCAGATAACCGTTCTCCATACCTTCATCGAACAAGTAGGACTTTTCTGCAATATATGGGTTGATCCAAGCACAGATTTTAAGGCCTTTGTCTTTCAAACGACGAATCATGCCTTCCGGATCCGGGAACATCGCTTCATCCCATACGAAATCAGACCATTGGTATTCCTTCATCCAGAAGCAGTCAAAGTGGAATACGGAAAGTGGAAGATCACGTTCAGCCATGCCGTCCACAAAATGGTTAACGGTTGCTTCATCATAATCGGTTGTAAATGATGTTGTCAGCCACAGACCAAACGTCCATGCCGGTGGAAGGGCTGGTTTACCTGTCAATTTTGTATAGTTATCAAGTACATCCTTCGGATTGGCACCGCCGATAATGAAGTATTCCAACGTCTCGCCTTCTACGCTGAACTGCACTTTAGATACATTTTCAGATGCAATTTCATAGGATACGCGTTCAGGATGGTTTACAAATACACCATATCCTTTACTGGACAAATAGAAAGGAATGTTCTTATAGGACTGCTCGCTGCTTGTACCGCCGTCTTCATTCCACGTGTCAACCACTTGACCATTCTTAACAAATGGTGTGAAGCGCTCGCCCAGACCGTAAACGTATTCACCCACGCCAAGATCAAGCTGCTCGCGGAAGTATGCTTCTTTGCTTGGACCTGTAATATAACCAGCCGCTCTCTGACCGCTGCCCGTAATCCGTTTTCCTTCATACAGGAAGCTGACGTCCCAGCCTTTGGTTTTGTCGATTTGAACTTCAAGATTGCCGCTTTTCAAAACAGCTCCTTGTTCATTTTGCGTGATGTCAACATTCACATCTTGATAGTTGAGTTCAAACTCTGGACTCTTTTTTACTCTTCCTTTATGGTGATTCAAAGTTACACGAATAACGTTAGGCATAGGTGAGCTGTACGTTGCTTTCAGCAAGGTACCGTTCAACGTGTCCCCTTTGGTACGAATATATTTAGTTGCCGCATATACGGTCAACGAATCCCCTTTTTGCACAATATCACGAATGTCAGTCGGGTTTTGAATGTGGTATCCTTCACGAGTCATCCAGAATCCATCAGTAAATTTCATGTTTTCTTTCCCCCTTCGGTTATACTATAATAATATTGATATTAAACCTGGTTTTCTTCCGATATTTTGACCAAATATATCACGATTTTGATATTTTATATCCGATTCTCAAGCAAGATCACCAATCTATGGAAACGATTACATTAATAATGATACCCTAAAGGAGGACCTTCTATGGAACGCGAACGATTACGGGAGGACCGAATCCACGGTAATGCGATGTATCCCGTCAGTGTTTATCCGGATATTGAACAGCTTAATGGAGACAGCATTCTGGATTGTCACTGGCACGATGAGATGGAATTTACGATGGTGACTCAAGGCAGTGCTGTGTTCCAGATTGACATGAATACTGTGGAGGTGAAAGCGGGTGAGGCGATTTTTGTGAACCGGGGTGAAATTCATGCAGGCTATCTGAAAAGCGACCTTCCCTGCGTGTTTTCCTCCATCGTGTTCAGTCCGGAGCTGCTGGGCAGCCGTACCTTCGATGCCGTGCAGGAGAAGTTTATCAGACCGCTCGTTCATAAGACACTTATTCCTCCATTTCATATGAAGCCGGAGGATGACTGGGGGCGTGAGATCCTGCTGCATCTCCAGCATATTTTTGCGGATCATGCTAATGGTTCTGAAACCTGTGAGATGACAACCAAAGCCTACCTGTATCTCATTTTCGCCCGTATGTTTGAACACATGCGCCCTGCCGCTGTGAAAGGAACTGTCCCAACAGGCAGCCATGACAAAGTGGAGCGGCTCAAATCAGTCCTCGGCTACATTCACAAGCGCTACCCTGAGCAGCTGAAGCTGAAAGAGCTGGCCGATGAGGCCAATATGAGTGAAGGACACTTTTGTCGTTTTTTCAAGCAGATGGTACAGAAAAGTCCTGTCGACTATATTAACTATTACCGTGTACAGCAGGCCTGTTACCAGCTCGAGAACACGGATCACAAAATCGTGGATATTGCCATGGATGTTGGCTTTGAACATCTGAGCTACTTCATCACCACATTCAAAAAACACAAAAATACAACCCCCTCGCAGTATCGGAAAATGTTTTATGAAAAGGTGGCTATGGAGCCTGCACTTATATGAAGCAAAAAAGGTGCCTACAGCGATTAAGCTGCAAGCACCTTTTATTTTTTACTATGCCTAGTAGCGCATTATTCTTTCAGCGTTTTCCAGGAAGTGTATTCATGAATAGAGAATCCCTTAAATGAGGAGTGCTCTGCCGCCAACTTCTCCACCTGCTTCAGTTGAGATTCCATGTACACTGCACCTTCTTCATAAAATGTAATGAATTCACCTTCCTTGCTCTGCTTCGTCTCTACGGCAATCGAGATCGTTTTGCCCAACTGGGAAGCCTCAGCAAGCTCGTCTTTGGCCACGTTATAGATGGCTGCAGCCGTATCGCGGTATGCCATAATTGTGATCGAATCAAATTGGCGGATCATCCAGCTGCTCACAGCCATCGTTGAACCCGGAATCTTGTAATTATCCAGCCAGAAAGGCAAATCTGCTGCCACAGGCATATTCATCAGGGCAGCGCGGTCAACGATGTATTGAACATTCCCTTGCCACTGGGTAATGACGCTGGCCTGATTCGTTTTCCACTCCGGATGCACATGCGGTTCAATATCAAGATGAATCCCGGCAAATTTCTCGTTGGGCTCTACGGAATCCTGATAGGCTTCAATCCAGTCAAGGAAACTTGCAATCTGACCTCTGCTTTCGGTTAGCCCCCAAGCCGCTCTTCCATCCATTACATCGACAGCGATATTATAAGCTCTGGCCTTACGAATGAAATCTGTATAGTAAGGTATCTTCACATCGCGATTGATCTGCAGATAGATCGTGTTGATATCGTGATCTACGGCAAATTTCAGTACCTCTTGCGGATTCTTCTCAATCTGAGTTGTATCCCATACCCAAGTCGCTCTAATCGGCCCTTCCACGTTCCCATGGATCGATTCATAACTTTCTACAGAACCCTGTGCAATGGTCTTGGATGAGAATGTGACACCCGCAATCAGGACCAGACAGCTGATGATTTTAATAAAATGAAACCCCCGCTTGTTTTGCATATTTGTACACTCCCCTTGTAATTTACCGCTCCATCGTCGTAATCCGGAAGAATGTTTGTCGTTTTACCCTTCATTTTATGAAACAGATAAACAATTCGTTTATGCATTTGCTTTCATATGCAATATCATCTTCTAGACTTACGACGAAAGGATCATATAAGATTATTTCGGGAATTCACACTTCTGTATTCATAGTTCTTAAGTCTCATTTATTAAAAATATTTTAATTTACACAGAAAATTTCCACAACTTCTGTCGTTATTGCCATATATGAATGACCAACAGAAGACCTATAAGCGTTTTCTCTAAAAGAAACAAAAAAAGCCGCCATAAAGGCGACTTCCATCTTACATAGAAACATACATCCATCTATATGTGGTCATTTCTGTTCATCACGTTCTTACAAACTCGCCAGTATAAGAGAACATGCTTTCATTTTATGTCCCGGCAGGCGTAATTGGACTGCTTTCCGTTGTCTCGTCGAATAGCGTCACCAGTTCAATTCCCTCTGCCGAGATCCGTACTAACCCCTTATCGGACAAACGCAGCTCGGGAATAACGACCAGAGCAAGCAGGGAAAGTGTCATGAAGGCATTATTCAGAGTACAGCCTGCCGATTGCAGTGCTTCGCTGATTGCAGCAGATTGTGCAGCAACTTCTTCAAAGGGCTCGGTGGACATTAATCCTGCGATCCGAAGCGGAAACTCGGTTGCACCTTCGTCCGTAATTACGGTAACCCCGCCTTGCATGCGGATTACCCGATTACCTGCCTCCGCCATCAAGGCATCATCGTTACCGATAATGAGAAGATTGTGACTGTCATGAGCTACGGTCATGGCAATGGCTGAAGGGCGTGTGAATCCAATGCCGCCGACAAGTGCAACTGCCTTGTTTCCGGTTTGCTTATGCCGTTCCAGTACTGCGATTTTGCAGATATCCCCCGTCGTGGACACAGCTACCTTACCGTTTTGCACCGTTACAGGAACATGCTTCTCTTTGGTATCCACATGGTTTTCAGTCACATGAATGATTTTGGCCCCAATGGCTCCCTCGGCAATCGGTGCTGGCAGTTCCATATCTTTTGGCTGAATATTAGCTTCCAGCTTCACCGTATTCAACGCTTCTTCCGGATAAGTGAAGCTATCCCAGACAGCCGTCATCTTCCCCTTCTCTGCGACAACATGCCCGGCAGCAATTGTCATGCCCACACGCACATCTGCCAGTCGGCCATCCAGTAAGATAATATCAGCTATATTGCCCGGGATAACGGCCCCAATATCACGAGCCACACCGAAACGTTCAGCTGTGTTTATCGTTGCCATTTGGAAGGCAGTCACGGGTTTGACACCCTGCGAGATGGCCAGTCGGACGACGAAGTCCATGTGTCCTTCTTTGAGAAGCGATTCGGAACTCCGATCATCGGTCACCAGCATCATTCGGCGGGTATCCAGCCCGAGTTCGGTACAGGCTTTGATGGTTTCTGCCACGTCATGCCAAGCTGATCCCTGACGCATTTTGGCATACATGCCAAGTCTCAGACGCTCCACGACATCTTCCTTCGTCACACATTCATGATCTCCAGTCACACCGCTTGCCGCATAAACAGGTAAACGCCAGTCATCCGCTGCCCAGGTAAAGTGACCGTCCGCCACCTTGCCGGCCCGCAGCGTAGCCTGAATTTCTCCAATCATCGTTTCATCCCCGTATACGACACCCGGGAAGTTCATGACCTCACCAAGCCCAATCATGTCAGGGCCCCAGGAGAGGGCCTCAGCCACTTCCTCAGGCCCGATATAAGCTCCTGTCGTCTCCAAACCAGGATGTGTTGAAGGCACACAGGAAGCCACCTGCATATAGGCTGCGAGCGGCGTGGTTCTCGCTTCATCCAGCATAAGCCGCAGACCCTTGAGTCCAAGTACGTTGGAAATCTCATGCGGGTCAAAAAAACCACCGGTTGTACCGGAAGGCAGTACGGCTCTCGCAAACTCCGTCACCTTCATCTGCGTGCTCTCGATGTGGCAATGTCCGTCCAGTAATCCTGGAGCAATGTATTTCCCTTCTGCTTCAATAATGCGTGTATGTTCTCCGATGGTATGACTCACATCTTTGCCAACATAGGCAATACGAGCTCCCTGCACCGCAACGGACATATCCGGCAAAATTTCACCCGAGATGACATTAACCAGCGTCCCTCCCCGAATGACTAATGTTGCCTTCATATCTCCTCGCGCTGTTGCTACCAGATCAGGCACACAATCTGCCATTAATGGCCGTTCAAAAGATGGTTTGTTCATGCCATCGCCTCCTTCATTCATTAACGATCCAAAAAAATATATTGTTACGATTATATGAGTCCGCACGGCATGTGTAAAGAAAATTCCCACCAATTGTGCATGAGTACAAATTCAAGCTCCATAATTATCCATCAAACTAAACACATTCATTCTCATGTCAGGAATAGTTATCCAGACCAGCTCTTCCATTCCGTTTATCATAGTCAAAACCTTACCCTACAAGAAAGACTCCCGTTCTAGGGAACGGAAGTCTTCTCATATAGAAGGATCACCTTGTTTAATCTGTTTGAGCCGCAGATACATGATTAATGTCATATAATTGCTGCGGCTGTGAGGTTATGAACGGACTTGGTTTACCAAGGCTGTACACATGGAGCAGGTGCATCGCTCGGGTACACGCCGTATAGAACAGTTTGCGCTCGTGCTCCTGCGCATATTGTTCTGCTGACCCGTCATAGATCAGCACCGCATCAAACTCCACCCCTTTTGCAAGGTATGCCGGTATGACATGCACACCCCGTTCGAAGGCAAGTGTTGTCTTCTTGATCAATTTCGGCGCAGCAGGCAGTACGCGGCTTAACGCCTCATGAACTTCCTTGCTCTCTTCCGCCGTCTTACAGATTACCGCAACTGATTCATATTCTTCCTGAATGAGATGACTAAGATCCGCTGCAATCTTCTTCATATGCTCCTCCGTATTGGATGACACAATGACTGCCGGCTTCTCGCCGCTGCGATTGAACGGAATGATCTCTTCCCCACCGGGAACCATCCCCCTTGTAAACTCCACAATCTCCTGTGTTGAACGGTAGCTCCGCGTGAGTTCGATCACTTCCGTATTCTCTGGTCCATACAGGTTTGTTAGTGGTCCAGTACCACGAAGTACTGAAGAATGGGCATAGATCGCCTGATTAAAATCACCCAAGGCCGTTATTTTCGCCCGTGGAAACAGTCTTTTCATGAAAGCCAGCTGAAACGCAGAATAATCCTGGGCCTCGTCAATAATCACATGTCTTATATTTGAGTTGATATGGAACCCAAGCAGCAGCTCCCGCAAATACAGATAAGGTGTAATGTCCTCATACGCCAGTTCCTGTACTTTCATTCGGCGAAGAGTCATGCTGCAGATTTCATCCCAGTGGGCAGGCAGTGCCTCGCCTTCCAGCAGTCGAATCATCTGTGCCTGGTCCTGGAACAGATGCGCATACAACTGGCGAATATCCACGAATCGCAGCGATTTGATCCACTTCCGCAATGGCTTGAGCCGATCACTAACCACCATGCGGGCCAGGATCTCCCGTTCCTGTGCAAAATCATCGAAGGTATCCACTTTCCCCTTTTGTTTGCGCTTCAGCCGCTGATAAGCACGCTGCAGATCTTCCGGTTCCATCAGATCCAGCTGCTGATCAACCCAAGGTGCTTCCAATTCACTTTTGCCAAAGGCCGACAATTCCTTCAGCATCCAGTCCCGAAGCATTTCCAGACGATTTACCAGCTTCACGGATGATCCGAAGCTGTAGAATTTCTCAGCCATCGCCTCCGCTGTGACAACCGCCTGTCCCTGGAACCGCACCGGTTTGAATTTCATGCCTTCCGACATCAGGCTGTCCTTGAATCGCGTAATCACTTTCAGGAAGGCTTCGGAAGACTTGAAGCGAATGCCTGACATACGCGCCGTGTATCCTGGATCCTCCATATTGGAGAGGACGTATTCAAGCTGAATGAATGGATCCTCCAGCTGATATTCGCGGCCAAGCCTGCGTTCCAGGTACTCCTGAAACGTCGTTTGCAGCATATTTTCTTCCCCTAGCTCAGGCAGTACCGTGGATACGTAACTGTTGAACATCGGATTCGGCGAAAAGAGTACCATCTGATCGGCCTGCAAATGCTCGCGATACTTGTATAGAAGATAGGCTACACGCTGCAGTGCAGCTGACGTTTTGCCGCTGCCGGCTGCTCCCTGCACAATCAGCATACGTGTACGGTCATTGCGGATAATTCGGTTTTGTTCCTTTTGAATGGTCGCCACAATGCTTTTCATTTGCGCATCCGATGTACGGCTCAGCACTGCCTGAAGAAGTTCATCTCCAATGGTAACCCCAGTATCGAACATAAAACGGATACGACCATCCCGAATGACAAACTGTCGTTTCATTTCGATATCGCCACTGATTTCCCCGCTTGGTGTATGGTAAGTAATTGGTCCGGGGGCACCATCGTAATACAGATTGGATATCGGCGCTCGCCAGTCGTAGACCAGGAAGGATTCTTCCTTCTCATCCAGCAGTGAAGCAATACCCAGATAAATCCGCTCTGCTTGCGGATAACCGTCTTCCTTAAAATCGATACGTCCAAAATAGGGCGAGTGATGCAGTCGTTTCATTTTATCCAGCGCTGCTGCCGTATTCAGATGACTGCGTTCCCGATCCGACAGGACCTGCGATTGCTGCCGCATGCTGGTGGATGTTTCCCCAACATCATCCGCCTCACTGAAGTTCATGGTGACTTCATCCCAGAAGTCCTTTCTCATTTCCACAACTTCATCCCGGAAGGAACCTACCTCCTTTTCAAGGTCGGTTATTTTCCGCTCGATCTGATCGGTTACGATGTCTACTCTCCGCTGCTCCTCGCTCCATTGCTGGTCAGTACTCATATGTTAATACGCCCCTCTTTCCCCGGATTGTGTCCTCAAAAGCCCATTTGACAAGCCCGAAAAGGCTATGGTATAATTAATTAGAAAGTAAACATTTTAATTTTATGTTAATTAGTTCTAATTTTCTGAAAACCATTTTTTATTGTACCAGTGACAGCGTCCCGATGCAAGCGGAGGCGTATTTTGTTGTTTCTACCCTTAAATTACTAACCGTATATACGAAGGGCCTCGTTCCAAATAGACCTCTTTATTATTACCCTTGAAATGATGAATATAGATATGGTTTGTCTTCTATTGACGCAATTCTGCAATGGTCTCTTTCCATCTTGATATGGATGCTGCTTCGTCTTTTAGTTGAAACGTGATTCCTGTTGTGATATCAGCATACGGAGCATGATCCACGCGTACGCCTGCTACTTGAGCCTCATACCGATCTCTAGGATGAACGGCTTCCTTCAACGGAGGAAGAGCCCTGATCTCCAAGCGCACATACATCAACTTATGCTCATGTACGGCAATCAAGGTAGCCTTGCCTGTTCTGTTCATATTCATACTTGTTTGTGTCCCTGACCATAATGCGAGTCTAAGTGTATTTGGGTTCATAGCAATAATCTCACCCACACTAATCATGGCCTGATGCGGCCATCCATCCTCTGAGACGGTTAGCAGCTGCATGGCATCATGCTGTTTCTCTTCCAATTGATCTCCACTCAGCCATTCAACAAATGCTGTATTAAGATGTTTATCGTTCATATTATTCTCCCTCGGTTCATTGAGATGACCTTCATCCCTTGGTTATGTATACAAAACAACCCGGACACAGTTGTCCGGGCTGCACGTTGTATTTCTATTGTATCTGATGGAGAAGCCTGTGTGCAATTGCTGTTAAGGCCACTTAAGCCAGTTCAGCATTTTATCCTGTGACTCGTTGTCTTCCGTCGAGCTATGCACATGTTCAGCAAGCCTATTGAGTCGTTCCAGCTGATATCCGTAATCGTATATTGCTGCAGCAACGATAGATAGTCTCAGCATGCCTTCCTGATCCATATCAAACTGGGATATGGCTTGTTCCATGAACCGATCATTATCCAATATGAACTGCGCTGCCTCTTCCCCATTCGGCTTCAACTTATCCTCGAATTTGAGCAGGGCATGCTCGTGGAATTTAATGACCAATTCAAGATGTGTATCAAAAAACTGATCCATTTCCGGCGTTCGCTGCGCCTGGAAATAATGCCGCTCCACGGAATCCAGCACGTCATACCCTTTTTGCAGGCTCAGCAGCATTTGTTTATATACAACCATCTGCCGCGTCTCGCTGAATTTGGAACGCTTCATTTTCTTCTGTTCTTCCTCAAACAAATTGTACTTGTCCGAGAGCGATTTGATGGAACCACCCAGACTGCCCTTCTCATCCCTGAAAACAACTTCCTTGATCTCATCCGAGATGGACGTACGTAACAGCAGGGACATGCTGTTGAACACATTCTGGATCTGCTTCACAAACTGCACCTTGGGTTTAGGCGGGAATACCGTAATATTAATAAGAAACGCAGATACAATACCAACAAGCGTCAGCAGGAACCGGTTCAATGCAAAATGCCAGTCACCTGAAGCTTCCATAATGGAAACGACGGTAACCAGAGTCAGCCCTACGGTCTCACCCATATTCAATTTAAGACAAATCATAATAACAAGCACAATGATCAATCCCACTGCGATTGGCTCATTGGACAATACCATACCGCCCAAGAGGGCAACAATGGCTCCAAGCGTCGTTGTCTGCAATTGATCCAGGAAATACTTCCAGGAACGATAGATTGATGGCTGCATCGCGAAGATGGCAGCTATGGCAGCCGGTACCGGTGACTGCGGATTCAAGAACATGCTCAGGTACAGAGCAAGCGTTACCGCAATTCCTGTCTTAAGCACGCGTGCTCCAAACGACACGGTAACCCCTCCTTACCTGTACTCTCATTTTGAACGAAACCATTAATAATCATTATTACCCCGTATTTCTTTTTTTGTTGAATTATTTTGATCCAATACTCCACTTTTTCATCCATTAACGATAACAGCAGCTCCTTTTAATGTTCCGTAGCCATGTAACTTCAACATAATTTTTATCAGAACGACTTATTTTACCATGGACGCTGTGTGGTTACCATGTGATTCCTCATAATGTTTATTTCACAAGATTATATAACCTGTTTTCTTGCAAAAAAAAGCAAACCTTTGGAATGTGGTATTTACCACCGCCAAAAGTTTGCTAGTATATTGCTTTGGTTATCGCTCACCATGTACAAGGGCGCTTAACGATCTGTCCCTTCCCACTCCCGCTTGAACTGCTCCACGAACTCTACCATAAACACATGGCGCTGCTCGGCCAGTTCCTTGCCATAGGATGTATTCATGAGCTCCTTCAGTTTAAACAGCTTCTCGTAAAAGTGATTAATTGTCGTGCTACGTCCATTCCGATATTCCTCCCGGGTCATATGCTCCCTCGGCGGAAGGGATGGATCATACATTTCACGGCCTCGCGCACCTGCAAAAGCAAACGTGCGTGCGATACCTATGGCCCCCATTGCATCCAACCGGTCGGCATCCTGCACAACCTGCGCTTCCAGCGAAGATACAGCAGGGCGCTGCCCTCCCGCATAGGAGATTGTACTGATGATGTTAACCACAGCTTCCCGGGTGCCTGGCTCAAGCTGCTGCTGGTCCAGCCAGTCGTTCAGCTTGTTCATCCCCGCTTCCAGGCTTTCGTTCAGCTTCTCATCCGACACATCATGCAGCAGTGCAGCCAGCTCACATACAAATGGATCTGCTCCCATTCGATGGGCTAACTCAACAGCAAGCGCCGTAACTCGTTCAATATGCGGCCAATCATGACCGTCCGTGTGCTTCCCGGCATCCCCTTGGACAAAGGCGCGTGCGGCACCAAGGATAGCCTCGCCGGCAGATGTACCATCTGCATGCTCAGGATGTCCGGATATATTCATTGTCTGACTGGAATTGTCGTCCACGATTACTCTTCCCCGCCTTCTCGGGCCTGTTCACGCGGCACACGCCGGGCAACACCAGTTCTCACTGCAGCTTCAACTACACGCTTACGGATCGACTTGACCACCTTCTCGTTGAATACGCTTGGAATAATATAATATCGTGTACGTTCCTCATCCGAGATGGCAGAAGCAATGGCCTTGGCGGCTGCGAGTTTCATTTCTTCATTAATCTCCGTCGCACGGCAGTCCAGAACGGCTCTGAACATCCCCGGGAAACAAAGCACGTTATTAATCTGATTCGGATAATCCGAACGGCCTGTAGCCATGACGGCCACGATATCCTCCGCTACAGCCGGCATAATCTCCGGTACCGGATTTGCCATTGCAAATACGATAGGGTCCTCAGCCATGGATTGCACATCTTCGCGGGTTAACAGATTACCGCGGGATAATCCGATAAACACGTCTGCTCCGCGAATGACATCCCGCAATGAACCTGACTCCAGCTCCGGATTGGTACGCGAAGCATAATCACTCCATACCTCGTTTTCATAGGTTTGTGTCCGTACAATAGCTCCCTCACGGTCAACACCGATTAACCGGGTGGCTCCAGCGGACAGGAGAATATTGCTGCAGGCCACCCCTGCGGCGCCAATACCACAGACGACGATTTTCACATCATTAATGGATTTACCGACAAGTTTAAGCGCATTAATCAGACCCGCATATAACACAACTGCGGTACCATGCTGGTCATCATGAAAGACGGGAATGTCCAGTTCCTCATTCAGTCTTCGTTCAATTTCAAAGCATCGTGGAGAGGAGATATCCTCCAGATTAATACCGCCAAAAGCAGGTGAAATCGCTTTCACTGTGCGAATGATCTCCTCGGTATCCTGTGTGTCCAGGCAGATCGGGAATGCATCCACACCCGCAAATTGCTTAAACAGCATAGCCTTTCCTTCCATGACCGGCATTGCTGCGCGAGGTCCAATGTTCCCCAGTCCGAGCACGGCACTGCCATCGGATACAACGGCCACCGTGTTCCGTTTGATGGTCAGCGAAAATGCCTTGCCCGGTTCATCGGCAATCGCCGAACATACACGAGCCACATCGGGTGTATAAACACGTGACAAGTCTTCCCGGTTATGAATCGGCGTTTTGGGAGTGACTTCGATTTTGCCGCCAAGGTGCAGCAGAAACGTACGGTCAGACACGTTAATAATGGATACACCTTTGAGCTGGCGTACCGCTTCTATGATTTTGCTGTTATCCTGCGCATCCGTTACCGCAACGGTCAAGTCGCGCACGCTCACATCCTGATTGGTCGAAATCACGTCGATGGCAATGATGTCTCCCCCAGCTTCCGAGATGGCCGAGGCCACTTCGCCAAACTTGATATCTTTCGTTGTCATTTCCAGCCGAATAATAATGCTGTTGCCGTCCAGATTTCTCTGATTCATTCCAATTCCTCCCAGACTGAAAGTCTTGAGTTGCACGTTACCTGTTTCTCTTCGCTGTACATGCACTCTTTTCCTTTATCTTGTCCAGAAAAAGTGACAACTGCTAGATGACTTTATACAAAAAAAGACCGCCCTTGCGTCTGACCTGACGTGTAGGACGGCCTTTCTCATGTATCTTATTTTCGTTCAGCCGGTCTTCTCAAGACGCGAATGTCATACGGCTGCAGATCCAACTGGGCATGAACTTCATCGCCATGTAGCAGGTCCGTATAAGATTGCTTGTCCAGTTCAAGCTGCTTGGTTTCCGGCGTATAGTTCTGTACAAATACATAATCGGATGTACCATCCGTCCGCAGATGCGCAGTGACTCCTGCCGGAAGTTTGGTATCGAGTGCACGTTCAATTCCCAGATCGGCAATCAGCTTGCCATAGAAATCATCATAGAACGGTGCAGTGAAACGAGTAGCGATATAATACGCTTTACCCGATCCCAATCGGTTAACGGTCAATGCAGGCCGACCGGCATAAAAGTCTGAACGATAGGTTGCCAGCGTCTTCGCCCCTTCCAGATGGATGAGATCACATAATTCGATGGCATCGTATTCAGCCTGCAGACCGAGCTCGTTTCCGCTCACAGGAATCGCCCCATTCTGATCCCGGTCATGCAATCCGTCGATCTCTTCGGACCAGATTCCAAGCGTTTTGCGAAGCGGGCCGGGGAAACCTCCCAGGAAGCATAGGTCATTCTCATTGACGATCCCTGACCAATAGGTTCCGACGAATGTACCGCCATTTTCGACAAATCGCTCAATCCGTTCGCCTACACCTTCCCGCACAAGGTAGAGCATCGGTGCGATCAGCAATTTGTACTTGGAGAGATCCGCTTCCATATCGATCACGTCCACAGGTACTCCTTTTTCCCAAAATGCATCATAATGCCACTCTACCGTCTGCTCATACTTCACGCCAATATTACGTGGTCCCTGGGAATCCTTCACTGCCCAGCGGTTCTCCCAATCGAAAATGATGGCCACTTCTGACGGTACGGACGTGCCTACAACTGCTTCCATTCCTTCAAGAGCTGTGCCTACGTCCGTCACATCCTTGAACACACGTGTGTGTTCATGTCCAACATGATCCACGACAGCGCCATGCAGTTTCTCGCTGGAGCCTCTGCTCTTTCTCCATTGGAAGTACTGCACACTATCTGAACCATGCGCTACCGCTTGAAGAGAAGACAGCAGATGCATGCCTGGACGTTTCAGCTTGCTGGTCTCCTGCCAGTTCGTAGAACTTGGCGTACTCTCCATCAGCAGGAACGGCCGCCCGCCTTTGATCGAACGAACGATGTCATGCATCATTGCTATTCTGGAGGCCTGTTTATCTTCCTCGTCCGCATCATGCCATGTCGGGTAGCTGTCCCAGGACAGGAAGTCCAGAATATCGGCAAACTTCCAGTAGTTCAACCCTTCATAGAATTCCATCAGATTTGTGGTGACGGGCAGATCCGGATTACTTGCTTTGAGCGGCTTGGTTTCATGCACGATGAAGTCTGCTGTCTGATCCGTAACGAACCGGCGCCAGTCCAGATTCATGGCATGCACCTGTGTCTCACCATGCGGCGAAGGGGATTCCACCTGACTCCAGTCTGTAACCGTATGGCTCCAGAACGTAGTCCACCAGGAATGATTCAATTCATCAAGCGTGCCGTATTTATTTTTCACCCAGCCGCGAAAAGCCTCCTGACAATAGTCACAATGGCAGTCTCCGCCAAATTCATTGGAAATATGCCAGCCGATAATCGCAGGATGTTGCGAATAACGTTCGGCGAGTTTGGTATTGATCGCCGTTACCTTTTCCCGGTATACGGGAGATGTATAGCAATGGTTATGACGGAAACCGTGCAGGTTGCGAACCCGATTGGCTCCTACACGCAATACTTCCGGGTATTTGGCGGACATCCAGGCAGGTCTTGCACCACTCGGCGTCGCGAGAAAGGCGTAGATTCCATTCGCAGCAAATATATCCAACACACGATCCAACCATTCAAAGGTGTATACACCTTCCTCTGGTTCAAGGGATACCCACGAGAAGATGCCAATGGACATCACGTTGCACTTGGCAAGCTTCATCAGGCGGATATCTTCTTCCAGCACCTCAGGATATTTAAGCCATTGCTCCGGATTATAATCTGCACCATGCAGCATGTGCGGCACCTTCGTACTTACAGGTGGATATTTATAAGTCATATTTCGATTCTCCTTATCCTTATGTTGAATAGCTCTCTATCTGATCAATGCTGAGCCCTTCGGCGTATCCGTTTCGGATTCTTCCGAAGTTACATCAGCCTTCAAAGCTGTAAACGATTCCAATTTGCGGCCTTTAAAATCAAACATCGTCAAATTGCCCCAGTTGTTCGGATGTCCAACAGACCATTCCGGCTTACTCGGAATCCATGCAGGCTCCCAGTAGTAAAAACCTTGACCCAATCCTCCCGGAACCTCACGAATAATCTGAAGTAAGTCCTGCAGGTAGCGCGCTTGGCCTTCCACACTTGCCGGATAACCTGGCAGCAGCAGATCTTCCTGATTCAGAATCCACTCGTGATCTTCGGGTTGCTCCAGTGTCCAGGGATAAGCGGTTTCAACCACGTTAATGGGCTTGCCGTATCTGGCGGCCAGGTCATGCAAATTGTCACGCAGCGCGTCCAGTGTTCCATGCCACCATGGATAGTACGAGAGTCCAATCGTATCGAACTCCACGCCAAGTGCTTCGAAACGGTCGTAAAACTTCCGGCTTTCCACGTTATCCCCGCCACGATCAATATGGATCATGATGTTGATATTGGAATCAACGGATTTAACAGCAGCAATACCGTACTTCACCAGGCCTGCAAAACGTTCCCACTGCTCGTCAGTGTCATGCTCTTCACCGCTCACTCGTCCTTCATCCCACAGCATGCCAGGGGTAATTTCATTCCCGACTTGTACCATGTCAGGCAGCGCGTCATGTTCTTGTAACGTGCGAAGCACATCTGCTGTATAGGTGCACACCGCCCGCTGAAGCTCTTCATAAGACAGATTCTCCCACGCCTTGGGCTTCCACTGGTTGGCCGGGTCTGCCCAGCGATCCGAGTAATGGAAGTCGAGCAGAAATTGCAGCCCTTGTTCTTTGATCCGCTTGGCAATCGTTACGGTTCGCTCCAGATTGCAGAATCCTCCGACAGGATCGTTCCAGATCCGCAGCCGAATCGCATTGGCACCGTTCAGCTTCAGGATGGACAGCAGGTCCTGTTCCCTGCCGTCCGTGTCGCTGTAGCTCCCTCCATGCTGTTCGATTTCATCCATAAAAGACACATCCATCCCAAGAATGAATGGCTTATTCTCCAAGTTGCTCACTTGTTCAACCTCCATTGGATTAGATTTAGAACCAGGCTCAGCCTTTAACTGAACCCAGTGTCATGCCTTTAACAAAGAAACGCTGCAGGAACGGGTACACAATCAGAATTGGGGCGCTTCCGATAAAGATTTGTGCAGCTCTTACCGTGGTTTGAGATATGGTCTCCATCTCTTTCGGGTTCATGGCCATCGTACTCATATCACGCTTAATAATGACGGTCTGCATGAACGTAGCCAGCGGATAATCCTTAGCATTGTTCATGTAGAGCAGTCCGTCAAACCATGAGTTCCAGTGAAATACCATGCTGAACAGTGCAATGGTTGCGATCGATGGCATGGAGATCGGCAGGAAAATACTGAACAACGTTCTGAAGTGATTCGCTCCATCCATCAGCGCCGCTTCCTCAAGCTCTTTCGGAATACCCCGGAAGAAGTTTAACATCAGAATAACGAGGAAGGTATTAACGGCTCCCGGCAGCACCAGCACCCAGAAGGAATCCATTAGGCCGATTTTCTGAATAACCATATAGAAGGGAACCAGTCCCCCATTGAAAATCATACTAAAAACGAAAATCCACGAATAGACGGTTCTTCCTTTAAATTCATTATTTTCTTTCGACAACGGGTACGCCGCCAAAAAGGTAATCAGCAACGTAATTCCCGTACCAATAACGGTCCGCAGCAAGGAAATCCAGAGAGAATTTAGGAAAATCGGATTATTCATCGTTTTTTTGTATGCTTCAAGTGAGAATCCTACCGGCCAGAGGCTGACGAGGTTGGCGTCAGCGGCAGCCTTGTTACTGAAGGATACAGCCAGGACATGAATCATCGGTACAATACACATAATGGCAACCAAAATGAGAAAACAAATATTAATGACGTTGAACACGCGATAAGGCGTTGATTTATGATACATCGTGGTCCCTTCTTTCTCCGTTCATTCGATTAGAATATACGATATCCGGCGTATTTTTTGGCTAGGCTGTATGATACCAGGATCAAGACCATGCTGATGACCGATTTAAACAATCCAATCGCGGTCGCGAAGCCCATCTCTCCATTTTCCAGCGCAGAGCGATATACGAATGTATCAATAATGTCGCCCGTTTGATATACGAGCGGGTTGTACAGGTTGAAAATCTGATCGAACCCGGCGTTAAGCACGTTGCCCAGTGCCAGTGTTCCAACCACCATCAGCATCGGTACAAGAGACGGGATGGTAATATGCAGCGTCTGCTTCCAGCGACCCGCTCCGTCAATCTCTGCTGCTTCATACAGCGCCGGGTTGATGCCGGCAAGGGCAGCCAGGAAAACAATCATGTTATAGCCGAATTCCTTCCACACATCCGTTAGAATGATCGTTGGTCGGAACAAGCTGTTATCGCCAAGGAAGAAATATGGCCCAAGTCCGAATGTCCCGAGTACCCGGTTCACCAGTCCTCCGGTGGATAACAGATCAATCAGAATTCCGCCCAGGATGACCCATGACAAGAAGTGAGGCAGATACACCAAGGTTTGAATCGTTCGCTGGATCGCCATCTTGCGAACCTCATTGAGCAGAATTGCAAACACAAACGGGACAAACAAGTTAAAGATGAGTTTTAGCACAGCAATGATCAATGTATTCCAAATGACCTGCAGGCTGTCCTCGCGTTCAAACAAATATCTAAAATTATCAAGCCCGACCCACTCCGAGCCGCTGATGCCGAGCCATGGTTTGTAGTTCTGAAATGCCATAACAATTCCGCCCATAGGCACATAACTGAATATAATCAGAAAGATGATGGCTGGCAGCAGCATTACGTGAAATGGCCAAGTTCGTTTCAAAGTTCTCATGATTGCTCCCCCTGTAATTCTTCCTACTCAAGGCTTCCTGAGTGGCTTATACTGCGATTATATCAACCGTTTGCATAGGTCAAACAGCACATAAAAGCAATATAAATGGCACAAAAGCAACCAGTTTGGACTCGCTGTCAATCGAGTCATTCATTCACTGCTGACACGCACCTCCTGCAAGCAAATCAATCTCTCCTAACGACAAAAAAAGCGTGCAGACCTGGCTGGTCTGCACGCTCCTTGTATCCTTATTTTTTCACACTGTCATACCATTCGTTGACCTCTTGTGTGATCTGATCGCCACCGCCTGATTTCCACGTTTGTACAAATGTATCGAACGCATCTACAGGATTTTTACCATAAATGATTTCATTGAATGCTTGATTCTCAATTTTGTTCAGATAGTCGAGCTTTGACTTCATCGTTGTCGTAGTCGGACCTGTAAACATGTTTTTGTACGAGATTTCTTCCTGACTAAGCAATACTTTTGCAGCAGCAGGGGTTTCTGGCCCGTAGTTAACGGCCACATCCTTCTCGAGCTTCGTCTCAGGCTCTTTGCCATCAGCCAGGTTCAACAGTGCTTTCATCTGAGCATCCGGAATACGGGCACCATCACGCACAAGCAGATAACGGACAACGTTCACATATCCGCCCTCAATTTGATCAATCGGCAATTGTTTGCCGTCAGCATCCAATTGATAGTCATACTTTTCAAACAGACCGTTATCATACGGGCTTCCTGGTGCAGGATCTGCATAGTTGTCGAACAGGTAGTTCTCATAAGTAAAGAAGGCTTCAGGATGCTCCATGTCTTTCTTGATCAAGATAACACCATTAACAAACTGTGTACCGTGACGCATGGCTTTACCTTCAGGTCCTACTGGAATTTCGATCGGCTTCCAAACGGCACTCGGCACATTTTTCACCGTATCGAGCAGCGGCCATCCGCTCATCCAGTAAGGGCCTGGAATAATACCGGCCGTACCCGCCACGGCAGGCTCTGCCGTTTTGTTCTCATCCCACAAAGCTGCTTCCTGCGGAATGTAACCCTTTTTGAGCCACTCGCTCAATTTGGTCAAACCTTGCTTCATGCCAGGGTTGATGGAGCCATACTCCAGCTTGCCATCTGCACCCAGATTCCATTGAAATGGCAGCGTACCGTATGCACCGAAGATCCAGGATGGATCACCCATCCAGGTGTTCATGGATGTTTTGAAACCGATACTCAGTGGAGTGACCTTATCTGGAGCCAATCCATCCGGGTTGTTATTTTTGAACGCTTCCATTACGGCTTCCAGTTCGTCAATCGTTTTTGGCGCTTTCATGTTCAGCTTGTCCAGCCAGTCTTGACGGATCCAGAGCAGGTAGTCATTGTTGTAGGCATAGTCGAGTACCGGTATACCCATTCTTTTGCCATCACGGCTGTACTGATTCCATACGTTCGGGTCCTGCTCCATTGCTTTTTTCCAAGTATCTGACGCGTATTTATCGAAAAGTGGACCGACTTCCTGATACATGCCGGAATCAATCAAATCCTGAGCCAGCAGGTTATCTCCTACTGTTACCACGTCAGGCATCTCTTGACCGGAAGACATTGCAAGACGAAGTTTTGTCGCGAATGCGTTGTTCGTATCTGTCACAGACCACAGGGATTTGATTTCAATTCCAAATTTGTCTTTGGCCCATTTGGTTGCCACGTTATTTTCCATCGATTCGCCATTTTTGAATTTCAGCTCAGGATCAATTCCCCATGCTGTTGTAATCGTCACTGCAGGATCATATTTTTCTTTGTATTCGTTTTCAACGGCTGGCGTGCTGGAACCCGCACTCTCACCGCCACTGCCTCCACCGCATGCAGTAAGAATGACAGCCAAACACGTTGTCGTAGCCAGGAGCGGCAGCCATCTCTTTTTTGTAGATTTCGCTCTCATTGTTGTTCCCCCTTCAATCAATCGTTTTGGTTACCCTTTCATTATAGGCCTACCGGGCCTTTCAGCCTATGTCACGAAAACAAGATTTCTGCACCTTTGACAACCTATATATTGGAACGGAGGATAAAATTATGCCTGGTCACGGAATTCATTCGGCGTCATGCCGTAATGCTTTTTGAACATTTTGCTGAAATATTGCGGATTTTGATATCCAAGTTCACTCGTGATTTCGTAAATCTTCTTGTTGCTGTTCTTCAGCAGATACAGCGCACGTTCCATGCGCATGCGAATCATATAGTCCCCAAGTCCTTCGCCCGTTTCGGCTTTGTAAATCTTCGACAGATACACGGGATGCAGGTATACCTTGTCGGCAATCATCTTCACGGACAGATCCTGTCCCGTATCTCGGGTGACCATCTCCTGAACCTGCTTGATGACATGCCTGCGGCTTTGGGTTCCCGCCTGATCGGACAACTCTTCCTGCAGCTTCGCAAGCATTTCCGTAGCCCAGCGTCGCAACCGTTCGGGAGATTGGATCAACTGATGTGCCAGCAGCAGGTCAAAGCCTGCATGATCGATCTCGTGCACCAGGTGACCCTGCTTGTGGGCGATATACATGAACGCATTGGTCACAGATAAATACATCTCATACACGTGTTCTCTGGACAAACACACCCGTTCCGCAGCGTCAAATACAGCATTTAACTTGCTTGCTGCAGCTTCCCACTGCTTCGTTTCGAGCAACTGGGGCAAAACCGGTGGTTTATAAAGTTCTTCCAGGGCTTGCCCTGCATCGTTTTCCATCCGCTGGGATCTATCCTTGTCCATGAAAATAATCTTGTTCTCATCCGGTCCGGAAAGGACCAGCGATCCCAGACTTCTGCGGTAAGCCGCAGTCATTTCTTGAAACGGAAACGGCGGTGTAACCACCATGGACAGATCTCCCTGCAGGTAACGAATGACATGCTCCCGGAAAGTATCCACCGGTCCGGTCAATGTCTCCTGGGTCATGGACGCTTCCTCCACCCGTCCCTGATGCTGTAGAAACATGACCAGACATTCATGCGGCCCTCGTCCAAACCAGACTCTGAATTGGTCTCCGAGAACTTCCTCTGCTATATTCCCCACCGCAAAGTCCATCAGGTCGAGTGATTGCTGATCCATGGAAGAGAATCGACCTGTAAGACGAATAAGGAGCATAACCACCGGTTCTTCGGGTTCGAGTCCAATCTCATATTGCTGCAGCTGTTCGCGAAGGGCACGCGTTGTAATTTCACGGCCAAGCAGCAGATCATGCATCAGATTTTCACGCAAAATTTTATAATCCGATTTCCGGCTGTACAGGAGCCTATGATATTTATCAAACTCATCCCACTCCCCGCGGAGTGACGTAATCGCAGCAGAGACCGAAGCCATGAATTCCTCATCATTCACGGGTTTCAGAATATAATCGGATGCCTGCAGCTGAATTGCCTTTTTGGCATAATCAAAATCACTATGCCCGGTCAGCAGAATACAGCGGATATGAGACCATCTGCTGCTCACCTCTTCAATCAGGTCCAATCCGCTCATCCCGGGCATACGAATATCGGTAACGACGATATCGACCGCATTTTCCTCCATGATCTCGAGCGCTTCCTTGCCGGACGCTGCACGAAGCACCGTCGTTACTCCGAGCTCTCCCCACGGAATGGTCATTTCCAGACTCTCCGTTACATACGTTTCGTCATCCACCAGCAGTATATCAATCAACGTTCGTCACTCCCTGTCTGCTACATTTGCAATATATTTTCACTCTCAAAAAAAACAATCAATGGTCGTCAATCACTCTGCATCAGCACTTACTTCTTCCTCATCTATTTCATCTTCTGCTGGCCATGACAAGGCTACACAGAGCCCCCCCAGTGAGGATTCGGTTATATTAATGCCTGCCAGTTCTCCATACCGCAGCTGCAATCGTTGATTCACATTCCACAGACCACAACCCATATCCTGATCCATCGTGCCCCTGAGCTTGTCCAGCAGCTTATCCCGCTCCTCACTGGTCATGCCCTGACCGTCATCTTCGACCTTTAGAATCATAACACCATTCTGTTTTTCTCCGGACACCCTGATCTCTCCAGCATCTGCATCGGCTTCAATGCCGTGAATGACCGCATTTTCAACCAATGGCTGCACGATAAGGGGTGGAACTTCCTGTCTCAACATGCTGTCTGGCAGATCAATGCGGTAACGAATCCGATCCATGCGCATCTGCTGGATTTCGAGGTAACAGTTCACAAATTCAATTTCCTCGTTCAGCGGCACAACGTCACGTTCCTGTCTGGTTGTATAGCGATAGTATCTGGATAAATTGTGTGACATGGCTACCACGGCATCCACACGTTTCAATTTCGCCATACTTGTGATAAAAGAGAAACAGTTATAGAAGAAGTGCGGGTTAATCTGGGATTGCAATTGCTTCAACCGGGCTTCACGTACGTGAATCTGTTCCAGATACACATGCTCAAACAGCTGCTGAATCTGTTCCACCATGGAATTGAATCGCTCGGACAAAAAGCTGAATTCATTCCGGCCCTTGGGCTTAATTCGTACCGAATAATCTTCCTGCTTCAATCGCTGGAATCCGCGAATAAGCTGCTTCACAGGTACCTGTACCTGAACGTACAACAGATAGGCGGCCAGGAAACTCATGCCGAGCAAACATATCATTGAAGAATAAAAAAGCACATTCGATTGATGAATGGGTTTCAATATATCGGATAACGGCATATAATCCACCAGATACCAGCCTGTCGTGCTGGATTTGACCGTATTCACCATGTAAGGTTCGTTGTCAATGACCACCGTGCGATTGTCCACATCCTGAAGTGTATGAATCGCCAGCTGGTCCATCAGCTGATTGGTCAGCTCACGATCCGAGGTTCGGTTATAGATGACACCGGATTCCTCTCGATAATAGAAGGGATCATGTCTTCCATCGTCCTTGAACTTGTCCAGCATATCCCGAATGTTATCGCTGTCGAATTCCAGCTTGATAATGGTCTCTGCGTTTACCGCGGGGTCCTTAATCCCATAAGGAGAAGCGGTAATCCAGCTGAACATGAATTTCTCATCTTTCCCATCCACAATCTTGCGTACATCCCAGCCCGAAACCATACTTTCCCTAAGTGCCTGCTTGTCATAAAAACGGGCATCCCTTTCGGAGACAACCCTGCCCATGGAAGGGGAATATAAATATAATTTCGTTGTCCAGTTCGACGAACTTTCCTGAATGCTCAGCTTGTTCTGGATCCGCTTGACCAGATTGATTGCATCAAGGTCAAAATACCGACTATCGGTATAAATCCGGCGGAAGCTCGCAATATCCGGATCATGGATGAGAAGATTAGGCCAGGACGATAACAGCTCAATGTGCGTATTCACCTGATTTTGGAAAAACTCAAGCTGGTTGCTATTGGAACGATTCAATTCATCCCTGAGTACAGCTGTCGTTTTGTGATTCGAGTACCAGTAGAGCAATACAACGGGGATCAGCATAATCAGAATCAAGATCACCATTTTGGAAAACAGATTGGTCCGGTATGACATTATTCATCTCACCTTGTCTAAAATTGTCGTGACATTAATTGTAATGATGTAAGCGGTAAAAACAATCACTTTTTTTATCCGCATAGTTCTCTGCCTTCACCCATTCATCAGACTTAATCAAACCGGCTCATTTATAGCGTAAGCGTTACCATATTGAGGATAAAGGTCACAAAACCAATATTTCTGCACTAAATTCAACTTCCACAACACAAAAAAGCCAGCCTATTGGCCAGCTCTTCGCGGATAACATCGCTATTGCATACTCCTTAAAATCTGATTCTATATGTATGTATTCCTTGCTGAAACTTATGGTATGGCATAATCGAATACAATGTTCTGACCTTCTACCTCTACATCCAGCACAATATCCCTAAGCTTTCCCCTTACTTGAAGCGGTGACTGTGCAGTACCTGAAAATGCAATTTTGCCGGTGAACGTGCTATGAGGCATGATCTCGAGATGGACCGGCTGGAGTTCAACAGACTTCAGAGCTTCGTATAGCGGATCATCCTGTTGTCTGTAACTTCTCGCCAAGTCGGGCAAAATCACAGCTGCGACGGGCTGCCTGCTATAATTTTTAAGTGTGAGATCACAGCTTACTCTTGTATTTCCATCTAGAGCCACTTGGTACATGCAGGAGCTATCATTCTGAAGATAAGATACACTATGGATGCCTGTGGAACCCCATTTGGCGACATACATCACCTTATCTGTTATGTAGGAATAACTTAAAATAATGACCACGACGATCAGCCAGAGCTGTCTTGCCAGCCGAGGATATGAAGACTTGATTTCTTTGCGGGTTAGATAAAAACTGCATCCTAATAAACCTAGTCCTATAAATAGCGTAATATGTACACCGCTCACGTACGCTGTGGTATAGGGGGATAACCCTATTTTGGATAACATCTGATCTCCCACCGAGTAACCGAGGTGGTGATTAAACGTAAAAATGATTGCAAAAAGCAGCAAAATCGCAGAGAACGCTAATTTCGTCCTCGACACAGGAACACCCCCTATTTAGCCACCTGATTATATCATAATTTTCCTAATTATGGTGTACAATCCATATCAAAAAAATAAATCAAGGCGTCTTCGACTATTGCCGAAAACACCTTGATCATAAGAAGTATCGTTACTTGGCTAGGAATGCGTCGAGCTGTTCCTGTTTGGCTGCAATGATTTTATCGATACCTGCGGCCTTCAGCTTCTCCAGATACTTGGGAATCATTTCGTTTGGATCCACTGCTCCGGATGTCATGCCTGGTTTGAACTGTTTGTTTACGTTATTCACCGCTGCTATTTCGTTTTTGACGGACTGGCTGTTGAAAGTAAAACCAAGTGCAGGCGACTTGACTCCCTTGGCATTAAACTCCTTGAACTTCTCCCACTTCTGAGGATCTTCATTATCCCAGAGGAAGTTCAGGAACTGGTTACCAAGCTGCCATTGGGCACCAGGATTATACGTGCGGCTGTTCGCATCCACGCCTTCAGGCAGCGTGATAATATTATCCTGACCATCCTTTTTCACATAATGCTTGCCTTCGATTCCGAAATTCAACAGATTATTGATTTCCTTGTCCGAGTGGAGCAAGTTGATGACCTGCATCGCTTTTTCAGGCTGCTCGGAAGAACGTGAGATGGCCAGCATGGCACCGGAAGCATCACCGGTTGTGATGGTCGGCTCTGTCATTTCAATCTGAGTCAGCGGGTATCCGACGTACCCTTCTTCTTCCTTGTCCTTCCCCGGTTTCATGCCGTCGGTCCACATAAACGCCTTCCCTGCCTTCGCCTGATCTTTCGGGAAGACGTTGGAAGTTGCCGCATCGCTATTGATGTACCCCGCTTGATACCATTTGCGGGCCAGTGCTGCGGCCTCCTTGAATTCAGGTGTCTCCACTTCGTTCAGCACGGTCGTTGTGCCAGCTGTCTTGGAGATCACTCCAGGTACGGATGCATCACCGAGATAATCCCAGTCCAGATTCTCCAGCAGTCCGTTACCATTGGTGTTCGACATATAGAATGGAGTAACGGATGGTTCATTTTCCTTGATTGTTTTCAGCAGAGGCTCCAGATCGGTCCATGTTTTTACCGTGGTCAGGTCGAGTTTGTATTTATCCGCGAGATCCTGGCGCACCAGAACACCACGTGTAGCTGCCAATTCCTTGTTTGTCGGAACGCCGTAGTTTACACCATCCACCTGTGAACCTTCCAGGAATGCAGGGTCCAGATTTTTTTTGATATCCTGCCCATATTGATCAAGCAGGTCATTCAGGGGCAGGAACGCACCTTTGGCTACGTTGACGGTATAGTTCTGCCATGCCGCCGTGAAAATAATATCCGATTTTTCTCCGGAAGAGATCATCAGATTGAGCTTGTTATCCCACTGTCCCCAGTCGATTGCGTTAATCTTGAGCGTAGCTCCGATCTTGGGCTCCATTTTTTTGTTAATCTCGGCTTCCACCAGTGCCACGTCTTTCTGTGGTGTCCCCGGGTAGTACAGTGTTACCTCATACGGTTTAGCTGCACTTTCCCCTGAACCTCCGTTTTCTGCCCCTTGCGTTGTTCCGCTTTGGTCTGATGAACATCCAGCAAACACCAGGCTGAATGCCATCACGGCTGCCGTAAGTCGCGTCCATACCTTCATTGATTTGATCAACTGAACCCCTCCCAATAATGTTGAACTTTTGCGCACACGATTTCCCCAATTCGCATGTAACCCGGATCTAACTCCGATCCTTCACTGCATTGTATATATGCCCTTTCATTCTATCTTGGGATCATCCATTACCCCGCTGACCGGGACGGAGTTATCCCTTCACAGCACCCACCGTCAGACCTTTAATGAAGTACCTTTGGAAGAACGGATAGGCCAGCACAATCGGACCGATGCCCACGACAGCCATCGCCATTTGCAGCGTTTTGTTAGGAAGATTCAACAATCCGCCCTGTGATGAAATCTGTGAAGAAACATTGGAGTTGGATGTTAAATATTGAATATCGAGCAGTGTTCGGTACATGAGGTACTGAAGACTGATCGTCCGGTTATCAGAGATAAAAATCATACTGAGGTACCAGTCATTCCAGTAGTTCAGTGTGCTGAACAATGCTACGGTGGCCATAACCGGTAAGGAGAGCGGCAGTACGATACGTGTAAACGTTCGAAGCTCACCTGCGCCATCAATCCGAGCCGATTCAAGAATGGATACCGGAATAGAATTGGCGAAGAATGTACGCATCACCAGAACGAAGAACGGTGACAACAATAACGGCAGTATCAAGGCCAGAATGGAATTTTTCAGATCCAGGACATTGACGTATACGAGATACCAGGGAACGAGCCCCCCGTTGAACAGCATCGTGAAGAAAATAAAGAAAGCAAACCATCCGCGGTAGGGCAAATCCCTTCTGGAAAGCGGGTAGGCATATAGTGCAGTCAACGCTACGCTGGTAATGGTGCCCAGCACCGTCACGATGATGGAAATGCCGTAGGAATGGATAATCTGATCCATATCCTTGAACAGAAACTCATAAGCGGTCAGGCTAAACTTCTCAGGGATCAGCTTGTATCCGTTCGCAATGACGGTTGTCTCGTCCGAGAAGGATATGGCGAAGACAAGCAAAATCGGAACGATGCAGGCTATGGCATAGAAGATGAACATTGCGTGTATAACGGACGCGGAACGCCGCGACACTGCAAGTGGGTCACGTGATTTCACAGCAGACTTGCCTCCTCTCTAAAATAATGCATTATCTTTATCCATTCTTCGGACGATCGTATTGGATACAAGCACAAGTACAAATCCGACAACAGCCTGATAGAGGCCAGCCGCAGAAGACATCCCAATGTCGCCGCCAATGAGGAATGTGCGATAGACATAGGTATCCAGAACGTTCGTTACAGGGAACAATGCCCCCGATTCCAATGGAACCTGATAGAACAGACTAAAGTCCGCATAGAAGATTCGGCCGATCTGCAGCAAGGTCATGATGACTATGAGCGGAACGAGAAACGGAACCGTAATAAACCGGATCTGATGCCACTTGCTTGCTCCATCCAGCACGGCGGCTTCGTAGTACTCCTCATCAATACCTACGACAGCTGCGAGATAAATGACGGCATAGTATCCGATGTTTTTCCAAGTGTTCACAATCGGCAAAATGTACGGCCAATACTTCGGCTCCGAGTACCAGTCAATGGGCTGCCCGCCAAAGAGCTGCAGGATTGTCGAGTTCATAAAACCTGAATCCTTGCCGAGAAACGCCAGAACCAGATAGCTAACCACGATCATTGACAAAAAGTATGGCAGGAGCATCAAGGATTGATACAGTTTGGACATCGCTTTGTTCTTTACTTCATTCAGCAGGATCGCAAGTCCTACCCCTACAAACAGATTCAGCGCAATAAATACCGTGTTATACGCAAGTGTGTTGCGTGTGATCTCCCAAGCATCACTTGTTGAGAACAGGTACTTGAAGTTATCCCAGCCGCTCCAGGGACTGCCCCATATTCCGTCGGCGTAATTGACATTTTTGAATGCAATCAGGACGCCAAACATCGGCATGTAGTTGTTCACCAGCAGAAACAGAATCCCTGGCAAAAACATGAGATACAAGACCTTGAACTTACCGAGATTGTACAAAACGGACTTTCGCTTGCGGACGGATCTATCCGGTATATCCGCTACCCGTACACCCTTACCCGCCTGGGGTTGTGTCTTCATAACCTCTTCTCCCTCACTCCTCTTGATTTCCTTCCTCAGGATGAAGCACCGCTGTGTATCCTGTGGTTCAAGTATAACCGCGGGGAGCTCTGGCCCAATATCGGCTGTGGTGACCTTTTCACTTATCAAATGATGACATTGGCATAATACCAAATAAAATAAAAACAAAATAAAAGACGCAGCATGCTGCGTCAACGCTAGACCGTTCTGGACTGTTTACGGAACTCCTGCGGCGTAATGCCCGTGCACTTTTTGAACATTTTCGTGAAATGGGAGTAGTTATAGTAACCCACTTTGCCGGCAATATCCGTGACCTTTACGGTGGATTCAGACAACAAGGTTTTGGCTTTGTCTACCCGCCGCTGCAAGATAAATTCAGAGAGAGACATTCCCTTCTCCTTCCGAAACAGACGGGACAGATATGCTGGATTGAAGCCGGCAAACGACGCCAGTTCCTCACGCATCAGATCTTCGCCAATATGATTCTCGATATAAACGCATAGTTGGTCCACAATCGTCATCGGACTGTGATCATCCGGATACAGGATCGGAATGGCACGATCAATCAGATCCAGGGACCACAGTTTTAATTGCGGCAAGGAACGTGTAACCACACTTTCTTCAGGCTCACGCTCACCAGGGTACAGGCTGCGTACGGATACATTTTTCTGATGAAGCAGGGGATAGACCACATGCAGCATGGCATGATAGAACAGGCGCAGAATCTCTGGAGATAACTGTTCCTGCGCAGCCAGCAGCTCGAATATTTCTTCCACGCGTTCCCGAAGATCATCCACTTTGCCGGTTTCAAACAAAATCGACAACTCCGAAAACCAGGGGATTGGCAGAAATCGGTCCTCCGGTTTCTTTCCCTGCTCATCATATACGAATACTCCCTCAAGCTCCCTGATATTGCGTCGCTCCATATCCATCAGTTCGTTCAGCAAACCCTGCAATTCGGTTACGGCCACGGGTGCACCTACGTAACAGGACAAGCGGCAGTAGAAATACGTCCCACATTCCCGAATATACAGCTGACAATTCTGTGCCACCTGGCTAGCAGCAGGTACGACCCCATCCTGTTCATACGCAAGTACAATATTCAGACCGCTATGGTCCTGAAATACTTCTCCTGGCCGATCCCCGAGGATCATCTCCCTCGCTGCATTCCGAAGAGCATATTCCAGTACCTCCTCATCACGCAGATCGAATTCCCTTACCCATTCCTCTACTGATATGACAATCGGCAGAATGCGGGCGTGCGGGTCAATCTCCGCACCATAAACTTCGGCCAGCTCTTTCAGTCGTGGCCTGGTTAGAGTGACGCGCTGGGAAATGGCGTCTTTCCAGAACCGCTCCGTCAGCAGTGGTTTGTGAGTTTGCCAGCGCTTGTATACCGACTCATATATTTCGTTGGTACGCGAACGCTGCTCCCCGGCCTTGAGTTTATCTACGGCCTGTGTAACCACCTTAAGAAGTTGATCAGCCTGGGCGGGTTTTAGCACATAATCGAAGCTGTTTAACTTGAGCGCTGTCTGGGCGTAGTCAAATAGGGCATGACCTGTCAGAAAGATCGTCAGGATGCCCGGAGCATGCTTCAATACCCAGCTCTGCAGATCCAGACCCGTCTCTCCCGGCATTTCAATATCAGAGATCATGATCGAGATGGACTGGCTCTGAAGCACCATTCGTGCCTCTTCCGCATCACCCGCGCTAAATACCCGATCAATGCCGGCCAAACGCCAATCAATCCCTTCTACCATGGCCTGAAGAGCATAAACCTCATCGTCCACGATTAATAGATTTCGCATCCGTTCAAGCTCCCCCTTCTTCCTCTTCCGTTTGGGCGGGCAGATACAGGATCACTGCCGCTCCGCCAGCATTCAGATTTTGGAACTCCAATTTGGCTGATTCATCGTATTTCACCAGCAATCGGTGAGCAACGTTCCAGATCCCGATGTGCTGTCCGCCTGGGTCTTCCGCATACTTCCCTCGCTGGAGACGCTCAAGCATGTCTTGTTCAAAGCCGACACCGTTATCCTCTACCGAAACCCTTAATATAGTGTTGTGCTGTATAGCTTCAACCTCAGAATATGGACTGGATAACGTTTTCGTTAAGTTGGCTGAGATGCGTATCACGAATGGTTCCGTACGCCGTCTGAATCCATGAATAATGGCATTTTCCACAAAAGGCTGGAGGGTCAAAGGCGGCAGTACAAAATGACCAAGACCTTCATCCACGTCCAGAGAAAAATCCAATTTATTCGGGAACCTGAGCTTTTGAATCTCCAGATAGTGACGAATATGCTCGAGTTCTTCATCCAGCCGGATCACGCGTTTGCCTGCCCGGAGACTAAACCTGAAATAATCGGCCAGATGGCCGGCCATCTGCTGGACCAGTTCATGTTTTTGCAGTGAAGCCAGGCTATGAATAATATTCAGGGAATTCAAGTAAAAGTGTGGGTTGATCTGCATCTGAAGCTGCTTGAATTCGGCTTCCCTGGTACGCAGCTGTTCTTCATAGACATCGATTTTCAGATGCTGAATCTGGCTGGTCATCTGATTGAAGCTGTGCGTGACGAACTCTAATTCCGATGAAGTCGGCGGATCAAGTCTCACGTCGAGCTCTCCACGACTGACCCGTCTCATTCCTTTGATTAGCGTATTCATAGGTCGAAACAGCAGCTGACGCAGGAAAACCAGGGCCGTGATCAAAATGACCGCTGCACCAATAGGCAGCAGGCGAATAATCTGCTGAAAGAACGGCAGGTTGCGAAGCATATCCTCTTCCGGCAGCAGGACGATATAGTTCATGTCGGACATCGCCGAAGGCAAGCCGAGCATCAGGTACTGCCGTTCATCCCCCTTGGATGTAACCTCCGATATGACCTGGTAAGGATTCTTCAAACCGGAGAGATGTGCCGCAGCCAGCTTGATCTGTGCCGAGCTGAGGGCTGAACCGGACAGTGCTCCCCCATTGCTATCCACGATAACGGCACCTCCCCGTTCACCGGACTCAGTGAATTGTTCGGGGTGGTTCAGTGCATTCATATCCACAAGCGCACCAGCGTAGAACTGCTGATTAATTCGGACTGTTTTGACCAGTGCATTCCATCCACCACCGCGAACAATGCTCCATTCTGGCCGCTGAGTCTCATCATCCAATTGTGTCATCTGTACAGGCATGCTCTCCCGGACGAGTGACATTTTGATGTCATAACTGCCCGAAGTCGCCAGCAGCAGATCATCATTTACCGCATCATATAGAAAGAAAGAATCAATCAGATTGTAAAATCCGATATCGGTCATGAATTTGTTCATGATCCGCTGTTTCGCAATGATATAGTCCCCGCTGCCGTATTTCAGGAAAAAAAGCGAAATAATATCCGGGTCCCGCTCGCCCAGACTATATAGGTACCGATTTGTCTCCTGCAGCACTCGCTCATTCTGCTCCACACTCTTCGCCAGATGGTTCATGTTGGTTAGGGATACTTTGTCCCTGACAACTCGAATTGCATAGACATTGTTGTAATACAACAGCAGAAACAGCGGCAGCATGATCAGCGTCAAGCCAACCATGAATTTGAAGCGCAGTGAACGGATAAAGTTCATGGGTTCCCGCCCTCTTATTCTCAATGTTTTATAAGACCCTCTACTCTGTAAACGTTATCAAAAACAAACAACTTACGATTCTGTTTCTAATCTGACCTACCGTCAAATTTCCAAATTTCTTCCTTAACGGCGGCATGTTCATTGTAATCATGCTTATTACGTGCTGTATATATGATGAAGTGACTTTTCTCTGTCAGCTCTGGTGACCTGATCACGTCGTTCATTCGATATGTACCGTCTAACCAATTCTCCATTTGCAAAAAAATTCCTGCTCGTTGTCACACGCACACCTTCCACACAAAAAATAAAGCCTTCCTGCCCTGCTCTTCTCCATGAACGCCCGGTCCTGACATGCATACGATATATCACGCCTTAGGACTAAGGTGGAAGGAGGTATGCGGTGTGAATATTCAATTGGTACCGTTACATTATGTATATCTGGCTTTTATCGTGCTTATTGTGGCTGTCATGATACGGCGCCGGGATACGATGATTATCTGTGTTGCCGGGATTATGACGATTGGATTACTGGCAACAGAGACGTTAAGCGGTGCGGTGTCAGGAATCTTTAATAGTTTTGTATATGCAGCCAAAGAGCTGCTCAGCACGATCTTTATCATCTCGATCATTGTCGCCATGAGCCGGGTACTGATTCGCACAGGTATTAATGAAGTCATGGTTGCTCCACTGACCCGGTTTATTCGTTCTCCGCAGGTGGCCTATTGGGGAATTGGGCTGATCATGATGACGGTCTCCCTGTTTTTTTGGCCTTCGCCAGCGGTAGCATTGGTCGGGGCAGTTTTGCTTCCCGTCGCCGTTCGTGTAGGACTTCCACCCATTGGAGCTGCTATCGCAATGAATCTGTTCGGACATGGGATCGCCCTCTCGGGAGACTATATCATTCAAGGCGCTCCCAAACTGACAGCAGATGCAGCTGGGCTTCCGGTTGCTTCCGTCATGACCGCAAGCATACCGCTCGTCCTCGTGATGGGGGCAGTATCCACACTGACGGCCTTTTGGATGTTACGAAATGAGATGAAAAGTGGCGTCGGCACTCAGATGCGTTCTCCTATCCCAGGCGAACCTCTAATTGGGGCTTCTTCTCCTTCCGAAACCTTACCGGGGTCAGGGGTTGTAACTGTACAACAACGTCAAGCGATACCGATACGACTACAAAAGGCATTCGCCATACTTATTCCATTGTTATTCGCAGTGGATGTGATTCTGATGTTTGTTCTTAAGCTTCAGGGCGGGGACGCTACAGCCTTAATCGGAGGCACCGCAGTATTTATCCTCATCACGGTTACTCTCGCAGCACATCGGCATGAAGGCCCTGAAGAGACAACGAATTATTTAATTGAAGGCTTTCAGTTCGGCTTCAAAGTATTCGGTCCCGTTATCCCGATCGCAGCTTTCTTTTATCTGGGAGATGCAGCCATCACCGAATTGTTTAGTAACCCTCTACCCGATGGTTCACATGGGATAGTCAATGATCTTGGTGTTGCTCTTGCGGGGCTGGTTCCCTTGAATGATACGGTAGGTGCGATCACAATGACCTTGATTGGAGCCGTTACAGGAATGGATGGTTCGGGGTTTTCAGGGATATCCCTGGTGGGGTCCATCGCTTCGATGTTTGCCGGCACAGCAGATTCAGCCCCCGTATTAACAGCACTCGGTCAGGTCGCTGCCATCTGGGTTGGCGGTGGTACCTTAATCCCTTGGGCTTTAATTCCAGCTGCTGCCATCTGTGGTGTCAGTCCATTTGAACTGGCGCGTCGCAACCTGAAGCCGGTACTGCTTGGTTTAGCGGTCACGACGATCGTCGCCATCTTCTTACTATAATTAGTGCAATCTTAATACGTATTTTGAAAAGAAGTACGCTGCCTGGCCCAGAGCCATAGCTCGTTCCTGCTCCAATGGGCTAGATGCAGCAGCTCCTCATAAGGGTCACCCTGTAACCCCAGCACTGCGGCAAAGGCTGGCTCTGTCTTCAATCCACCCCATTTCAGTCGGCGGATCTCGTCGTGACCTTCGGCACCCCAGAGCTGCAGCAGCTCCCATTCGACTAACATATGAAGGTAAGCATTTTGTTTATTGACCGGCAACGATTGGGCGTAAATCTCCAACGGCCAATCCTCAATCTGAAAAGAACAAGTCATGTAGGCACTAGGGATATCCATACCTAGCCCTGTTCCGCGTTGACACGAAAAATGCTCCATTCCGCTAAAATGGTTAGTCACTACCCTCTCGAACGCGTTCAGATCGGAAGCTTCACACAATATATCAAGATCACTGCCAGGAATGTCTATATCAATGGGTACGGTTCCTGCCGGATAAGGGGTATATGCCTCCAAAATGGAGAACAAACCACTCTGAAGAAGCACCCTGTAAGCATCCCGCTGCCGTTCGTTCCCGGATGCCAGATGTGCCAAGACCTCAGCAGTTGTCTTCATGGATTCTGAAGCAGCCGAATCATTCCGCCGCTCCTGTAATCACCTGTTTCACACGACCAACTTGCCCACTTGTCAGACGAACCTTGATGCCATGGGGATGCGTAGGTGATTTGGTCAGCAAATCCTTGACGACTCCCCTTGTCAGTTTACCTGTAGGCTGATCTTGCTTCAGTACGATATCCACTTCCAGACCAGGTTTAATGTTCACTCGTTGTTGTCCGTTCATCATGCAGTCCTCTCCTTCCTCTTGCAACGTCAATCCATTCAGCTATGTTAGAGCGAAGCTTCATCTATTGTAAATCTTTTGGATTTAAAACAAAAGCCATGCCCGCTGCATGGAAACTTGCAGCAGCCTTATTTCGGATCTGAATCCGGAGGGGATGATTTGCTCTTCATGTCCCGCAGAGCGGACCGGTAGATCTCATCCGCACTCTTTTCAATTTCATTAGAGGTTGACTCAACTGGTTCCTCTTGGGGTTCAGGGGGTTTGCGAAAATGAAGCAGAGCCTGACGATACTCACTATCATTTCCTTTTGTTTGAGATTCCTGCTGCCTGGCTTGGTGGCTCACTTCCATCTTGTTTTCCCGCAATTCCGTTTCGGTCTCTCTTGGTCCATCCGGTTCCGTATATTCCACCGGGTCTGAAGAATCCTGCAATTGTCCCTCTGTCTGCTCGTCCCCATGCAGAAGGACAGGCTCCCGCTCTGTCTCAGCCGTTTGTGCAGCCCTGGCTTCTGCAGCTCTGCGGGTCGATCTTGAGTTAAAGATCATGAGAAAAATAACCCCGAGTATAACAATCACGGCCAATATAATCAACATCTAAGCATCCTCCTTGTCATCGCCTGTGGCAACTTATCAATATATTGGTTCCCCAATCTGCGATTTATATTTCATGTTGTTTCGTATAGAGCAGCAGAGTACCGGGAATGCTCCAAACAGGATTGTCAGCAGAAGAACATATTAGGAGGAATGATCCACATGAACTCTCGTGCCATATTGATCAATATCATTGTCATTCTGGTGATTTTGGGGGCAGGTGCCGCAGGCATATACTACTACAACCAATCCACCAGCTACGTTAAGACGGATAATGCATTAGTCACGGGTCAGCCCATATCCATTGCTTCCACCGTTAGCGGCGAACTCCAAACGTGGAAAGGCAAAGTAGGTACCTCGTACAATCAAGGGGATACGATCGGGACCGTCTCGGCAGGCGGTAAATCAACTCCAATTACCATGCCTGTTGCCGGCACCGTTGTCCAGGCGACCGCAGTGGAGAACTCATTGGTTTCTGCTGGTAATCCACTGGCTAGAGCCTATGATTTTAATAACTTGTATGTGACCGCGAATGTGGAAGAAACCGTGATCGACAAAATCAAAAGCGGACAAATCGTTGACGTATACATCGATGCATTTCCAGATACCACACTAACAGGCAAAGTAGATCAAATTGGGCTTGCTACGGCTTCCTCTTTTTCCCTGCTACCGTCGTCCAATACCAATGCCAATTACACCAAAGTTACGCAGGTTATCCCGATTACCATTACGATTGAGGGTTACAAAGGTCTGGGTGTTGTCCCAGGCATGAGCGCCATTGTGCGCGTTCATATATAAGGTCTGCCGATGGATAATCAATTGCCGCTCGGAAGAACCATTGCCGTCCTGCTGCTCGGCGCCTTTATCGCCATTCTGAATCAGACTCTGCTTAATGTGGCGATCCCCCATCTGATGAATGATTTCAACGTCTCGGCAACAACCGTACAATGGTTATCGACTGCCTATTTGCTCGTGAATGGGGTTCTCATCCCCATAACAGCCTATCTGATTGAGTCATTCGGAACCCGTAAACTCTTCACCACAGCGATGCTGCTGTTCACCGTTGGCTCTGCTATCTGTGCAATCAGTCCGGGATTTACAGTCATGCTGATTGGGCGTATCGTACAGGCCAGTGGTGCCGGCATTATCATGCCGCTGGTCATGAACGTATTTTTAACCGTATTTCCACCCGAAAAACGGGGAACAGCGATGGGAACCATGGGGATCGCCATGATGTTTGCTCCAGCTATTGGTCCTACCTTGTCAGGCTGGATCGTGGAGCACTACACCTGGCGCATTCTGTTCTACATGGTTATCCCGCTGGCTTTGCTCGATATCCTGTTTGCTTTTCTCTGGCTGCGAAATGTGTCCAAGCTCAGTTCTCCCAAATTCGATGCGTATGGTGCGCTCTTTTCAACGATCGGATTCGGATTTCTGCTGTATGGCTTCAGCTCTGCCGGTGACAAGGGATGGAGCAGTGCCGTTGTGCTGTTAACCTTGATCATCGGTATTCTGTTCATCACGTTCTTTGTTCTCAGGGAAACGGCAATGAAACATCCCCTGCTGGAATTTCGTGTGTTTAAATACGATATTTTCACCATCTCCACACTGGTCAGTGCCACCATCAACATGGCACTTTTCGGGGGGATGCTTCTGTTACCCATCTATCTGCAAAATATAAGAGGTTTCTCCCCTCTGCAATCGGGTCTCTTGCTGCTGCCAGGTGCACTGCTGATGGGGGTGATGTCACCCATATCAGGAGCGCTATTCGACCGGATCGGCTCCCGCCCACTAGCCATTGTAGGCCTGCTGATCACGGCATTCTCTACCTTTGAATTCAGCAAATTGACCGGGGAAACGCCTTATGGCCACATTATGATGCTGTATACTCTTCGGAGTTTCGGCATGTCCATGCTGATGATGTCCGTGCAGACCGAGGGCCTAAACCAGTTACCTCCTCATCTGACCAGTCACGGTACAGCCATGTCCAACACGATAAGGCAGGTAGCTGGCTCGATTGGAACAGCTCTGCTAATTACCGTTATGGCTACACGTTCAGGCATACATTTGGCTGACTACAGCAATACGGTCACGACAACCAATGTGCCCCTGACTGAACAAGTCGGGCTCCTGGGTTCGCAGATGGCTGCCATAGCAGGCGTGCCAGCTGAACAGGGTTCTACACTGGCGTTACAGCAGCTGTACGGTATCGCAGTTCAGACCTCGACCATTGAAGGCATTAACGATGCCTTTATTGTCGCCACCTGGATTTCCATTATTGGTTTGCTCCTGTCGCTGTTTCTCCGGCGGGCAAGAGCTCGCCCTCGTGCGGTGAAGACAGAACAATAATCTTATTCCTGAAACATAACAAAAGCCGCCGGTCTCTCCTATGAGAAACCGGCGGCTTTTACAATTGTATTAGGAGCGCTATTTAAAGGAAACGCCATCCTTCGCTGCTTCTTTTGCCTTCACTGCAAGCAGTTCAGATACGGTGACGAAGCGGTATCCCTCTTGCTGAAGCTTGGGCAGTATTACTTTTAACGCAGCAACGGTCTGGGCCCTTCCTTCCACCTTGTCGTGGAACAGCACGATATCCCCATTGCGCGCGTTTTTCAATACCTTGTTCGTAATGGCTGCTACCCCAGGAGAAGCCCAGTCCCGTGTGTCCTGATGCCAGGACCATAATACAATGGTATAACCTTTTTGTTTGGCAACATCAATGACCATGTCATTGTAAAATCCCCCTGGTGGACGGAACAGCAGCGGACGTGGGACACCAGCATCCATAATGGATTGCTCGGCAGCCACCATATCCTGCGTAAACTTGTCCTTAGCAGTGGATTTAACCGCATAAGTGTGTGCATAAGTATGATTGGCCACTTCATGTCCTTCATGCTGTTCCTGCATGACCAGCTCAGGATACTTTTCCGCCCATTTACCCAGTACGAAAAAAGTACCTTTCGCTTGGTACTGCTTAAGCAGAGCCAGAATCTGCGGGGTCTGTACCGGGTCAGGACCATCATCGAAGGTCAACGCAATGAGCTTGTCATGGGTAGGGACCTCCCAGACAATCTCTCCTCGTTCTTCATAATATTGACGATTCTTCTGTACCGGCTTCGCATAGGCAGAACTGGTGCCTAGCATGAGAATCAGGGTGAACAATCCGATCGTTCGGGCTGCCTTCAGGTTCATGTTTAAGTCCTCTCTTTATCGTCAAACGTAAACTCCCTGTTAGCATTTCCCGAAATGCCGGAACTATTTAACGGAAAATCTGGTCAATGACTGCGATCTCCTCGGCAGACAACGTTACATCCAAGGTTTTCAGATTGTTGATGACCTGCTCCGGTTTCTTTGCCCCTGGAATGAGTGCATCAATCGAAGGCTGAGTCAGGTACCAGGCCAGCACGAGATGTGCAACCTCGGCATTTTTGGATTCAGCAATGCTGCGGAGCTGTTCCACTTTGTCCAGATTGCGGATAAAGTTCTCACCCGTGAACAGCGGATTTTTGGCCCGTCCATCCTGGAATGTCGTATCCCGATTATATTTACCACCCAGCAGCCCGGCTGCCAGCGGAAAGTATGGAACAAAAGAAATTTCATGCTCTGCCGTGTACGGAAGCAGTTCTTTCTCAGCCTCTCGTTTGAACAGATTGTATTCGGATTGCAGCACATCCACATAACCATCCCGGTTCGCTTCACGCAGCTGTTCGATGGCGAAGTTGGATACACCGATCGCGCGGATTTTGCCATCGTCTTTCAGTTGTTTTAATGCACCTACTGCCTCATCCTTCGGTGTCTGCTCGTCCGGAAAATGGATGTAAAACAAGTCGATGTAATCCGTCTGAAGGCGTTTCAAGGCTTCATCCACAGAAGCTTTCAGAAAAGCAGGAGAGTTATCAATCACCACGCTGCCATCCACGAATTTGTGAGCTGCCTTGGTGGCTATAATGGTTTGTTGACGCTGCCCCGTTTCCTTTAGTACCTCTCCAATTAAACGCTCTGAATGTTCAGGTCCATAGATGAAAGCTGTATCCACAAAGTTAATCCCTTGTTTCAGCGCTGTACGAACCACTTCCTTGCCTGTTTCATCGTTCAGCATATCCGGGTAGATATTATGTCCCCCTACTGCGTTTGCCCCGAGTCCAATCGGGTTAACGAGCAAATCGGTTTTCCCCAAGCGAGTCTGCTTTTGTGTCATAATTCATCCATCTCCTTTTCCTGAGCGTTGGCTTCATGGTTATCGTAGTAGTTCTTCCTGCGATGAACCCATTATATCAGAGTCGTATTCGCATTTAAAATATCGGATTTATCGGGTTAGCTATTTTTCAGTACGGTCGCTTCAACGTCATTGATAAATCGGCGGAGCTTCGCAGCCACGTCTCGATTGATCTCACCATTCTCATATAGCTGTTGAACCGTGTTACGCTGCTCTTGAATGGCTACCATTTGCAGCTCAAGCTTCTCCTGATTGAACGGATCTTCGGTTCTCCCCTGATTCCAGCTTCTGAGTCTGGCGATCACCCGCTCATACTTGGCAATCACGGACAGAGCCACAGGGCGGTTGCCGTCGTTCATATGTGCCCGTATGGCTTTGATAGCCGCTTCCGAAGTACGAAGCTTAACCTGACGAAACTGATCTGCATTTTCTAACATGAACGGCTGCTCGGGCTTCTCCGAGCGATTCGTAAACAGATGACCGAGCACGCGTCCGATCTCACTAATGGAAAACATCATTTGCGTATTGGTGCGGTTAGCCAGCATCATTTCCTTACGGTCCAGCCAGCTGTTACATTTAAACGCCGCTTCGGATGCAATGACGTTCTCATCCATCATACTTTCAATTTCCTTGCGCTCCGCACGCGTGCCAATCAGGTTAATGGCCGTTTCCTGCTTCATGATGTCCTTGCGTTTGCCGGCCGTCATCTGTCCTGCAGCCTGCCTGATGTATTTCGATAAATCAGAGACTACAGCAAGTGCAGCGGCTTTGTTCTCGTCGGTCATCTCGGACTTGACTGCCCGAATGGCCGCATTAAGCATGATGTCCTGTGCCTTTCGTTCTGTCGTTTGCTGAGAGCCATCAGCAGCCTTTTCATCATTCTTGGCGAGTACGGGCAGAAACACGCTTGCTGCGATTAACGTAAACAGAATAACTCCGGCTGCCAGGAATATGATCAAATCCCGTTCCGGGAAAGGCGATCCGTCCTGAAGCACATACGGGATGGAGAATGCACCCGCGAGGGTTACCGCGCCTCTCACACCCGACAGGGAGATGATGGTCATCTCTTTTAACCTTGGTTTTCCAATCGGGGACTTCTTGCGGAACCATTCATTCCCCTGCCAGAACAAATAGATCCAGACAAAACGAAGCAGTAACAATAACACGGATATTAATCCGACATACCCCAGCACTTGCAAATTGTTAAAGGTTACATTCTTGAAGATTGTATTCAGCACATCCGGAATCTGGACACCCAGAATGACAAACACCAAGCCATTTAAAATAAATAGAATAACAGACCATGTGCTTGCAGAGACCACCTGCATCTTCAACTGAACCGATTCCGTTCGGTCACGTTCAATGGCATGGATAATCCCTCCCGCCACAACGGCCAAAATGCCTGAGACGCCAATTTCTTCACTCACCAGATAAATAACGAATGGCGTAAGGATCTGCAGCAGCATATGCACGGTAACGTCCTCCATACCCAAACGCCGGATCCATACACCGAGCCGAATGAGCAGAAAGGATAATAGCGCACCTACCAGCAGACCACCAATGGCAATGATAAGAAAGCTGAATGAGGCCTCCGCCAATGAGAAAACGCCTGTAACGGTTGCTGCTATGGCAAATTTAAATGCAACCAGGCCGGATGCATCATTCATCAAAGCTTCGCCTTCGAGTAGTCTATGTATACTTTTGGGTAGATGTACACGCCCTGCCATGGCGCCAACGGCGACCGCATCAGTCGGGGACAGAATGGCCGCAAGAGCAAAAGCGGCAGGCAGTGGAATAGTGGGAATCAGCCAGTGTATGGCATAGCCAGCCACAACGACGGTAACAAAAACCAAACCGAGTGCCAGCAGCAGAATGGGAGCCCTTAAATTCCACAGTTCATGCCTTGGTGTTCGTTTGCCATCGTTGTATAACAATGGCGCGATAAAGAGCACAAAAAACAGTTCCGGATTCAATGGCAGATGTACCCCTGCAGGAAGAAGCGCAATGGCTACCCCGAGGACAATCTGAATGAGCGGAACCGGGATGAAAGGTACAAACCGGTTCAGGATGTTTGATAAACCGATGAGTACCAGCAATACAAGTACCGCAATAAACAATTCCATGATGGTAATCCCTTTCTCTAAATGAAGTAATAAATCCAATTGGAGTAGTCTTATTTTAACATATATCCGTTTTTGTTATAAAAATGTTGTCATATCCATTACCCCGATAGTGAAGACAAGTAGCTCAGAGTAATAATTCAGTTTGGATTTGTTTATAAGATGTTACAATATGCTCAGGACAATACCCGTTTGGAAAGGAACTTAATATCTATGGCATTTGGAATTAATCGGCAGGAGCTGTCAGAATGGAAAGACCGTGTATCACGGGGCGAGCTTGCTTATCTTACTCATTTTTGGATAGACCCACGTTTCCCGGGCATTACAAGCGTAACCAAAGTAGGCTGCTCGAATCTGGAACGCCTTGAACAATGGTGTCTGGAACATGGTCTTGATCCGCGCTATATTCATCGACGTCAGCCTTTTCCGCATTTTGACCTGCTTGGACAGAAGCAAAAAGAAATTCTGATGGAGATTGGCCTAATGGACCACATTGAACGATTCCATCTGTAATAGTCAGCTTAAAACATGAAAAAACGTCAGCCTTCAACATTCGTCCCAACCCGGGGCGAACCTTGAAGACTGACGCTTCAGTGCCATTTTAACGATGAGTTTGCTCCAGAATCTTCATTTTTTCGAGCAGCTTCAGTTCAATTTTCTTAAGCATGCCTATCATCTGCTGCTGTTCTTCTTCCGTAAGCGCTTGTAACAGTTCCCATGTCATACGTCCACGGTTTGCAGTCAGGGATTTGGCCAGCTGCTCTCCATCTTCCGTCAGGGATAACCACACGATTCTTCGATCCTCTTCACTGCGTACCCGCTGAATCAACCCTTCACTCTCCAGCTGATTCAATACAATGGTCGTAGCGCCGGATGATAAGCTGAGCTGCCTTGCCACATCGACAGCCATACAGCGCTGTTCCCTTAAAAGCATGCCCAATATATGACTCTTAGTCGGATTCAGTTTGCAGTTTGTTTCTGTTTTCTGCTGCTGGTCCAATACCTTATTTTTATATCTGAAGAAGGCCTCCAACAATTGATCAATGTTTGCCAATTGAGAGTTTTGCTCCGTATCCAGGCTCATAAACGTTCCTCCTGCCTTTCATCATAACCTTCCTAACATTGTAACATATTTGTACTTTTTTGTTTGTGAAAATCCGATTGTTCCATGAATCCTTTGTAGTTTGTAAAGTTCATGCTTATTTTTGCGATACATGTGACAAGCTACCTCATAGCATGATAAATGATGCATTTTGAGGAGGTCATGAAGCTTGAATATTTATATTGTTTTCGATAGTGAGGGCGGTCATACACAGGCGCTGGCTGAGGCGATTGCAGCCGGGGCAGCCAGTGTGCACGGCGCCACCGTTCATCTGCACTCCACCGAAGAAGCAGATGTATACAAACTGGTGGAAATGGATGCCATTATCTGGGGATGTCCAGGTCATTTCGGTTCCATCAGCTCCGGTCTGAAAAAATGGATCGACAAGCTGGGTTACCTATGGGCTCAAGGGAAACTCGTGGATAAAGTAGGTGCTGTATTCTGTACGATTGCCACAGAACACGGAGGGCTCGAATCAGCATTACTTCATCTGCTGACCCCGATGCTGCATCAGGGAATGATTATAACCGGTCTGCCAGGAAACTTTGCTGACAACGCCTTATATGGCTCTTATTATGGCGTTGGAGTTACCTGCCCAGTGGATAGTGACGTTCTGTTAAGCGATCAAGGAATTGCTCTTGGCAAAGCCCTTGGAGAACGTGTCGCCCGAATCACCAATCGTCTAATCACCTAGACCGTGTTTCATTCGGGCGGATGTATATTTCCTTCTATTTCTCAAGCCTGCCCTCCCTTCAAGAAGCGAGAAAACAGCGCAGGCTTGAGTCCACTTCGAAGCAAAGTCACAACTGCCTATTGCAAAATTGAAGCGTGTTTGTTTATAATAACTAGTATCTTAAAGTTACTTTTAGTTACTTAATAATTTTTATAAATTTGTTATCAGAAAGTAATATAATAACATAGCAAGGGAATTTTATATATGAATGACAATAATCCATTACAAGTAGATGTTTGTATTGTTGGAGCCGGACCAGGCGGGGCCCTCCTGTCTTACTTGTTGAACCGCCAAGGAATATCAACAGCACTAATTGAGCGTCAGCCTCATCTGCACAAATCATTTCGCGGTGAACTGCTTAACCAGGACGGTGAAGCTGTACTGACCAAGCATGGACTCTATTCGGGTGTAGCACAGCTTGGAGCCATGCCTTTGGAGCAGATTCAATACTGGAAGAACGGACAGATTATCCACACGGTGTACCCTGGTGAAGGAGAATCGCATGTGGGCATCCACGTACCACAGGATCACCTGCTGGATTATATTGTTTCACAATCACAGGCCCTGCCGCACAATCACGAGAAGGTATTATTTAATACGGTGATGACCGGACTGCTTAGAGATAAGACAGGAAACACAGTAGGCATCAATGTTCGGCAAAATGGTGTTCCTGCTTCTATAGAAGCAGCCATTATTGTCGGAGCGGACGGGAGATATTCTGCTGTACGAAAATACGCTGGCCTCACCCCGGATATACGCAAGCATGGGTACGATCTGTTATGGGCCCGAATTCCCGCGCCTGCAGGCTGGGAACCAGCCGTTCGTATGGCGAGCATGAACGGTCAGCAGCTGGCGCTGTTCTCCCAATACGGCGGATATGTACAGATTGGCTGGAATATCCCGCAGGGTTCCTTCTCCAAGCTGCGTGAGCAGCCCTTTGCCCCTTTTGTGGAGAAACTCGTGCAAGCCTTCCCGTGTCTCGCGGAATCGGTAGCTGCACATATTCAGACCTGGAGCGATTTTGTACTGTTATCCGTAGAGAGCAGTTACAGCGAGTCATGGACTCAAGATAATGTGGTTCTGCTCGGCGATGCGGCTCATACCATGACGCCTACAGGAGCCTTTGGGCTCAATGCAGCCCTGGAAGATGCCGATGCACTTGCCGAGATCATCATTCGGATGGCCTCTGATCAATTTCAACCGATGAAACTATTGAAGCAGCTTCAGGTGATCCGCAGCAGCAAAGTGAAACAACAGCTTGCTCGTCAGGTGGAGATGGAGTCCTCCTTTCAACAGCGTTACGAATCCCTCGCTAGCAACCATTCATATAATCGATAGCATTTAATTCAAATCAAACATGCCGGGTGGCTTCTGTTCAGAGCCCATCGGCATGTTTTGCTTCATTTTGCAGTTATATTTCGCGACCGTTCATTGCACTTACACGAAGCTCATTCAGGGGCAGCGACTCCATCTCTGGATGGCGCAAATACACCGTTCGGCTCTCTCCTGGAAGCAGGTCGAAATAGTTGTCACTGAACCGCACACGTCCCAGCGGAAGCTCCAGTTTAACCATTCTTGCGATGGCACCGCTGGCTGTAACGGTAACAGATTGCTCCTCCTCATTCACATGCACACTCAGCTGAGACAACGGCAGCGCGATGTCCTTCGGATCACGCAGGAAATATCGGTTAACCGGGGCAGCAAATCCTTCCGATACAAGTTCAATCATGACTTCTTCGGCACGTCTGCCCTGCAGCACCGCTGCTTCACTTAATACTCCAACCTTGGAAGAGGATTGGGCTTCAACCTCCACCTGCAGTGTATCCGAGTAAACTTTCTCCCCATTTAGCTGATATACATTAATTCGAAGATGGCCCTGTAACCCCTCAAGTTTATCGTTCACGACCCATAGTGCAAGCGGATCGCCTGGTTCATGCTCAAGAGACAGTAGAACCGGATGGAAGAAGGTCTTCCCATAATAAAAGGATGCTTTGGGCAGCAGCTCATAATCAATCATGGACCAGCTCGTTCCCGGCCAGCTGTCGTTCAGCTGCCATACAAGCGCGCCACTATTCCGATGATTGATCCGCCGGAAATGTTCAATTCCATACCGTAAGCCTTCCGCTTGAGTCAGCATCGAGTAGTTCATATATTCTTCAATCGTTTGTGGAATTCCAGTGTAGCCTTCCATCAGAAGAATGCCCTTTTGGTGATTGGTATCCTTGTTGCGATAGGCCATCTCCGGACTTCCCCAGTAGAACTGCCCTTCAGGCATATTTTTCTCAAGCGTATAACGGTTAGCCGAAGCATGCATGCCGAATTCACTGCTGAACAAGGCATCGTCCTTTTTATAATTTTTGAATGTTACGCCCTCAATGCTGTAGTCAAGCAGCGGTGGCTCACCGTGCTTTCTTGGATAAACGGAACCATGCCATACCTGCCAGTTGTGACGGTCACCAACATCCGGATCATTGGCATCATTGCCGTCCTTGTCTCCAAATGGTGAAGATGGCCAATACGGACGGGACGGATCCAGACGTTCCAGAGCCTCAGGAATCAGCTCATGATAGATCAGCTCCCCATAGAACGGACTGGTGATATCTCCGCTGGCAGACTTCATATCGTAAAGCCAGTCAATCTCGTTATTACCGCACCAGAGGGCAAGTGATGCCCGGTTTCGCAGCCTGATCACATTATTTTCAACTTCACATCTGACATTTTCCATAAAATCTTGATTGAAGTCAGGAAATAATGCATTGGCAAAGGCAAAATCCTGCCACACTAATACCCCTTGCCGATCGCATTCATCGTAAAAGACATCCTTCTCATAGATGCCACCTGCCCACACCCGCAGCATATTCATGTTCCCTTCGACGGTCAGCTCAATGAGCTCCCGATATCTGGAGGCGGGAATGGCTCCGATAAGATGATCCGAGGGTATCCAGTTTGCCCCCTTGGCATACATTTTGATTCCATTCAATATAAAAGCAAATGCGTCTTCTCCCAGTTCATTGTGGAGGGCAAGTTCAATGGTTCGTATCCCATAGGGCTCGCTATAACGGTCCACTTCAATGCCATCGGCGTATAGGGTAACCTCCAGCGTATATAAATAAGGTTCACCCAGATCATGCGTCCACCACAATCGCGGTGCTGGCACAACCAGTGTTGTATCCACCTGTCCGCCTTGTACAGTCAGCGCATCAGTTTGATTCACTTCCTCACCGCCCGCATCCAACAATCGGACCTCGCATGTCGTGACCACAGCGCGCTTCAGTTGCTGTCTGCTTCGGAAGGACATCACCGATTTCACTTTTGCCGTAACGTCGATAACTGCCTGTTCTTGGCTGACGGACTTGGTCCGGGCAAACACACTCTCCAGCTTCGCCACTTTGCGTCTCTCCAACCGGACTGCACCCCAGATGCCAACAGTAACCATGCGTGGCCCCCAGTCCCAGCCGAAATTCATCGCCGCCTTGCGCAGCCAAGGCCGTTCCTTCGTATAGGATGACCAGTCGAATGTCTCTTTGTCCCGGTTGTGCAGAGAAAGCGGATCGAATCGAACGGCGATAGCATTCCACCCATGGCGGACCAGTGTCGTTACATTGAAGGTATGGGACATGAGCATGTTGGCTGTTTTCCCCACTTCATGTCCGTTCACATAGACCGTTGCAAACGTATCCAAACCTTCGAAGACAAGTTCGAAATGTTCCTGATCCTCTTCCGCCTTCACCAGGTTAAAGTTGGTACGATACCACCATTCCTTTTGTTCGATCCAACGGCTCTTGGCATCGTTATGCCCGTAGTATGGCGGATCAATTATGCTCCTTGCCACCAAAGCTGAATGAACATCGCCTGGCACTTCCGCCCCGATCCAGAAACGGTCATCCAGCGCCGCAGCCGCAATATCCATCGTCCGTTTTTCCCCGACCTCAAAATGCTGGATCTTCCATTGCCCTGACAAATCCTGACTTGAATCAATCTTCTTCATCATATGCCTCGCTCCCCAGATCCCTGAATCATTCCACATCATCGAAAACGTTTGCAGAAACAAGTACAACCATTCGTCTGCTAGCTTCCTGAAGGCTTGAATGCATATGCCTCTTCGCGGAATTCACTCGGGGTCTTGCCTGTATGTTTTTTGAATAGCCTACTAAAGTATTTTACGTCTTCATATCCACTCATGGCAGCGACTTCACTGACTTTGGCAGGAGAGACTGCTAGCATCTCCATCGCCCGTCGTATACGCATATTCGTTACAAAATCCCCAAACGTTATACCTGTCTCTTTTTTGAACAGTTCGCTGAGATGTCCCGGGTGCAAATGGATTTGGCCAGCCACCTGCTGTAGACTGATTTCTTGTGCCAATCCGGATTCCATGTAAGCAATGGCCTTTTGCACATGCGAAGCCTGCCCTTGGCCCATTTGGCTATAATATGTATGCATCAGACCATATAAATGGTGAAACAGCATATCCTGAAGGGCCGCAGCATCTGCATCAGGTTTCGGCACCCATGGATCATATCGTGCAGGCTCTTTCCTTCCTATTGCACGCATCGTGCGAACCAGCCAGCGTTGTCCTGCGATGACCGCAAAATGCAAACAGGCATTGAATGATTCCGGTGTTACTTCCGGGTCCATCATGAGTTCTTTCACAAGCTCTCGTGTCCATGTGGTGAGTGTGACAGGGTCATTATCGAGCAAAAGGGTTCCTAGCACGGTTTCTTCTTCATGCGTAAGTAATGTTTTACCACCCTTGCGGTTTTTCACATGCTCGATGCTCCAAATCTTATCGTCAAGCAGACTCATATATTGATACGCTGCGGATGCCGTTAAATAGCTTTCGTGAAGGTGTATCTCCCCACAGACCGGATGGCCTACAGCTGCACGCAGCTTACATTTCAGAAGCTGCTCCATATGATTAACTACCGTTCCCAGCGTGTTCAGTAATTCCTGCTGCCTGCTCGTTACCTGCATTACACCAATAATCTGTTCCTTATGAATATGGGCGGCGGCGCCAGGCAGCATATCCTCCAGCATATTTTGCACGGCAAATCTCAGAAGTGCAGCAGAAGAGCGACTCCATCCTAGCGCACGAATAACGAATACAACCTGCTGATAGACCTGACTGCCTTCGAGTGATATATTAGCAAACCCAGCCGCTCCCGGCTTCAAAAATGCTGGACACGAACCTGTATTCACATCACCTTCAATAACCCACCGTTCAAACAACCGCTGTTTATTCTCCTGCAAAAGTCGCCCTTCCTTGGACTTTTCTGCCCAGCGGTCCATCACTCTTTGCTTGGCCTGAAGAACCGTTTTGATGATCTCTTCCGGTTTGCTCGTCTTTAACAAATAATCCGTCACACCCTGGCGAATCGCCTGCTGAGCATAAGAGAAGTCATCGTAACCTGACAAAATAATGACCTCCAGCTCAGGCAGCAATTGCAGCCCTTCATTTGCAAGCTCAAGCCCTGTCTTGCCAGTCATACGGATGTCAGTCATCAAGATGTGCGGACGCTCTTCAGCCAACCGGGATAACGCTTCTTCAGCCGAGGCTGCAGGTGTAAGGAGATCAATTCCCAGCTCGCCCCAGGCAATAACGCTGGCAAGTCCGGTGCGAATGATCACTTCATCATCGACAATCAGTAGTCTCATGGCGATTCCTCCAGAAAGGGTATGGAAAATGAAATACGGGTCCCTCCACCGACACGGCTGTCCATTTCAAGTTGAGAAGCCGTACCATAATGGAGCAGCAATCTCTCATTAACGTTGTGGATCCCGTAACCACCCGCAGAGGGAGTCACTTCCGGCATTCTTTCCTTCAACTGTTCCAGCCTCTCCTGATCCATGCCGACACCATCATCCAGCACCAGTACGTTCATTCGTGCTTCATCCTGGTCTTGACGAATCATGATGGTGATTGTTCCCGGACCATTCTTGGGCTGAATACCATGTACCATGGCATTCTCAACGAGCGGCTGCAGCAAAAGCTTCAGCATCATCCGCTGCTCCAGTGCAGGATCCACAATATAGTGCACCGAAAATTTATCAGGGAAACGGATGGACTGCACCCGTACATAATGCTGGATATGGGCAATCTCCTGCCCAACAGGACAAAAATCCTTGCCGTTATTCAAGCTAATGCGCAGGAAATCACTTAAGCCTTCGACCATATCTGCAATCCGGCTCTCTTTCGACATCAGGGCAATCCAGTGAATGGACGAAAGGGTATTATACAGAAAGTGGGGATTGATCTGCGCCTGAAGTGCCCTGAGATCTGCTTCTTTCTTAAGGGCTTCACCCTGTATAACCTCTTCTTTCAGACTCTCGATATGTGCGCCGAGCAGATTGTAACTCTCTCCGAGTCTGCCGATCTCATCATCACTTTCAGATCGGAACAAGGGCAGCGGCCGATCCGGGTCAATACGGGACAGGTGCCTGGTGAGCACACGGAGTGGCCTTGTCACGCGGCGGACGGTAAACCAGACCAGTCCTGCGCAGATTACAGCAGAAGCAACCACGGCTACAGCCGTGAGAATCAGAATATACCCGTTCTCCGACTTGTATTGATCGTAAGGTACTGTTCCAGTCAACGTCCATCCAGTCAGCTGTTCCGGGTAATAGAGCAGCGTCCGTTTGTTTTCTCCGCTGCCATACGTAGTCGTCCCGCTCTCACTTTGCCGAATCAGCGTCTGCAATCCAGGTTCGACCTGCTCCAGAGTCTGCCCAAGCCGGGATTTATCCATGGAGGACAGGATCTCTCCGGATTGCCCGACCAGCTCCAGACGCCCTTCACCTCTGCCAAGTCCCAGCGCGGCCCAGTCTTTGGAGATGGCCTTTTCATCCAGGCTGATGGCTAGCCATCCGATGGGTCGATAATCATGAATGCTGCGGATGGGACGCACCAATGTGATCACATTTTGTATGCCTGCATAGTTGCGGACCGGGTAGACGCCGGTCCACGTTTTTACCGCATCGCCACGAGGAGCTGGCGGATCGGAAGTACCCGGTTCATACCAGGTAGCCGTTGTCAGAACGGCATCAAACCGATCCGGATATATCGCTATATTCGCGATATATTTCTTAGACGCTGCCAGATTGGTCATTCTGCCAACAATGTCCACACGGTCCAGTTCATGATCTTCATTTCGGCTCAGATACTGCTGAATATCGCGCTCTCCAATCAGAAAAATCGAAATATTCTCAGCGTCCTGCAGCATGTAGCGAAGATTGGCTTCCACCTGTTTCAGCGTGTCCATACCGGACAGTTTCGTTTTCTGCTCGGTAATGCGGGAAGAGATCAGAAATGCGAACAGACCCAGCGCCAGCAGCGGCACAATCATGGAGGCAGTTACGACAACCGAGAGCTTCCTCTGCAGCGATGATGTGAGCCAGCTTCCCAATTCTTTTCCTCCTCTGGATGCGCATTCGTTTAACCTTTAACCGCTCCAGCCGTCATGCCTTTCATAACCTGTTCCTGAAAAACAAGATATAGAATAATGGTCGGAATAACCGACAGGGTCATGGCGGCCAGCGTTAATCCATAATCCGTCTGGTATCCATCTGCGAAGTTCGCAATCGCCAGCGGTAGCGTTTTCAATCCTGTCTTGTTAATGAATACAAGTGCGAACGAAAAGTCATTCCAAGCATGCAAAAAACTCAGAATCGTAACAGTGGACAGAGCAGGCACTGACATCGGCAGCATGATCCGGGTAAATAGTCCCCACAGACCTGTTCCATCGATAAACGCCGCTTCTTCAATATCACGTGGTACACTTGTCAGATATGCCGTCAGTACAAAGATGGCTGTTGGCAATGCAAACGCTGTATACGGCAGGATTAACGCCCAGTACGTATTCAATAGGGACATCTGCTTCATCAGAATAAACAAAGGAACCAGTGTGCTATGAATGGGAATCAGCATACCTACAACGAAAAAGGTCATGACCAGCCCTTTCCAGCGAAACTGGAATCGTGCCAATATGAATGATGCTAGAGCTGCTATAAACAGAGTCAAAATCAATGATCCCAAGGATACCACCAGTGAGTTACCAAATGCCGTTCCCAGTCTGGAGCTTTCCCATGCATTGCTGAAATTGGCCACATTCCATTGGGCTGGCAAGCCAAATGGCCTGCTGTAAAAATCTTCATTCGTTTTGAAGGCACTAATCACAAGCCAGTAAAACGGATACAATGTTAAAATACCATACACCGTCAGCAGCGTCCAAACAATTCCGCTGCGCAGCCGGCGAACCGGGTGGCCTGAAGCTCTTCCTGGTGAAGGCATCGTTACAGGTGTCGTACTCATTTACAGTTCCCCCTCTCTTCTAGTTCTCTTTTTTCTTGCGACTGGTCACCCACTGGCTTGTTCCAATGAGCAGCAAGGAGATCAGTACAATGGTTGTCGAGATAGCACTACCGAAACCGTAACGATAGGTTGTAAACGTTGAATTATACATATACGTAGCGAGCAGCTCGGTTGCATGAGCCGGGCCACCTTTGGTCATGATGTACACCAGATCAAACGACTTCAGACTGCCCGAAATACACAGAATGATCGCAACCTGCACAGTGCCCCAGATCATGGGCAGAGAGATCGATACCAGCTTACGGGTACCCGATGCGCCGTCAATTTTGGCAGCATCATGAATTTCACCAGGAATGTTTTGCAGTGCAGAGATGAAAATAATCAGGTACAAACCGACGAAGCTCCACAGCAGTGGCGGTACTAGAGAGAAGATGGCAATCTTGTCGTCAGACAGCCATTGCAGTTTCCAGCTCTCCAGGCCGAGCGCATCCAGCAGGAAGTTCAGGATCCCAATCTGCGGATGATAGATATACTGCCAGATCATGCCGATAACGACGGTAGACAAGACCATGGGCAGAAACACAGCCGAGCGCAGGAAACGCTGCAGCGGATTGCTTTTGTGTAAAATGACCGCGAGCATCAGCGCTAACGGAATCTGACCGAACACGGAGGCCAGTACAAAAATGACGTTATTTTTCAGTGCCCGCCAGAATACCGGGTCATGCCAGATCTCCACATAGTTGTTCAGACCGATATATTTGGACTCCCCGATGCCGGACCAGTTGAAGAAGCCGTAATAGGCTGACCATACAACCGGAACAAATACAAACAATGCATATATGATGACTGCCGGAGCAAGCCCCAGCATGATAAAGCGACGACTGCGCAGTGCATTCATTCCTTCACTTCCCTTCATTAATACCTTAGAAATCCCCTTCATACCTTGAAGCTTGCAAATGAAACGGAAAACCCCTCCCCTGCCGGGAAGGGGCTATAACTCCTCAGTTATTCCATAAAGTACGATTTACCGAGCGTTTCCAATCTACAACCAATTCCTCATCCATTCTATTAGTTGCCAGCGGCATTGGCTTGTGCAGCCTGAATTTTGGCGGCGATATCTTCCGCTTTGCCGCCCATCAGCAGTTCCTGCAATCCGTTATTAATAACTTCAACCGTTGCAGACCCCAGCTTGGAATCGTAAACCGGATTAATCTTCACTTCCTGCATCAAGTCATACAACTCGACGAACAAAGGATGTGCCTTGGATTTATCCAACTCAATGTTGTAGCTAACGAGTGTACTGCTATCCAGTGTAGCCTTTTGGCCATCAGGTCCTGCCAGGGCATAGAACAGCTCCATGGCTGCCTCTTTTTGGGCCCCACTCAGCTTTTTGCTTACACCCAGACCGGTACCTACCACGCCTGATGTTGTTCTTGGCTCTCCCTCACCACCATCTACCGGGGGAAGAATTGTAATATGTGTGTTGTCTAACACTTCTGCAGGTGCGTTGTTCACCAGGTTCGCCAGGGCCCATCCACCATTCATGACCATGGCTGCTTTCCCCTGAAAATACAGCTGCATCATCTGTGTCTCGTCAATGCTATTGAACCCATCCTGAAATGCTTTGCTGTTACCAAGTTCCTGCATTTTGTTTAACGCCTCGATAAATTGCGGATCGGTAAAACTGGCACCATCCTGGGCTGCTGCTTTCAGAAACCAATCTGTACCCGTAATCCGGTCTGCCAAGGTACTGAAGATCGTCGATTGTGCAACCCAGTTTGCCTTGTTCCCCAGTGCCATTGGAATAACCTTATTTTCATTAAACGTTGCAATGGCCTGTTCCAATTCAGCCCACGTTTCAGGAACTTTGACATTGTACTGTTTAAACAGTGCCTCGTTGTAATAAATGAAGGAACTTGGCGCCAGATTCATCGGTACGGAGTAGATGTTCCCGTCAACCGTATATCCATCCAGAGCGTTCGGGATGAAGTTGTCCTTCCATTCCGGCTTCGCGTCCAGCTCTGTGTTAATAGGCTGAAGCAGATCACCTTTTACAAACTCTTTCGTCATGGCATCCGGCCACATGACAAACAGGTCCGGCATTTCATTCGCAGCCGCTACGGTACGAAGCCTTGTTTTAAGGCCGTCTGTCGGCAAGCCCTCATCCACCACTTCAATATCTGGATGTGCTGCCCGGAAATCTTCAATGATTTTTCGCATGGCTACTGCCTTTGCATCCTGTCCGGTCCAGTTATGCCACAGCGTAACCGTGACTTTATCATTGCTGCCCGTTCCTTCCGAAGCATCACCGCCACTGCAGGCCGCGAGTACCATCGAAAACAAGGCAATTGCCACAAAACCCGAAAGCCATCTTCTTAACATCTCTATACTCCCCCTTGGCTAATTGAATACCCTCATTGTAAATGGTAACGCTATCATAACGTAAGGTGACGATCCACGGATGGAGGGGTGAAAAATATCGGATGCCTACTAGCATAATTAGAACAAAAAGAGCTCTCGACGTGAGAGCTCTATAAGCAAACAATCTATTTATTATGAAAAAGAATTAGTTCAATTTATTTCATGCTGCTTTTGATAAGTGCTGCGAAAGCTTCCGAGCCTTCCTTCGTCAAATGTACGCCATCTTTTTCAAAATACTCGTTGTGTCCCTCGCTTGCACCGTTCCAGTCAATGAGGGAAACATTACTGTAAGATGAGGCTGCTTCGTTCAGTGCTCTGTTAACCGTTCGTTCCCAAGGACGTGGGACACGTACAGTAACCAAATATACATGATTCTCATCCTTAAGGTAATCAAGCACTGAATTTAGGCTTTTGGAATTGAATGAACCGTTGGTTCCAAGTTCAAGTACGACCTGACTGCCCAGTTGATCGTTTCGTTTCAGCCCATCCAGGACATCGGCTGCCTCCCACATCTGACGGCCAACATGACCGTCCACGTGTACCCCGGACATATGCTGCTCCAAGTAAGGCTTGGCATCCAAGATGACCGAATCCCCTATCACGGTATAGTGGATCTTGCCGTCTTCAGCAGGAGGCGCTTGGTCTCCATTCTCTTGCGAAGCATCTCCCGGTTGATTCGGGTTGTCCCCTGTATCAGTCTCGTCATTATCGGCATGATCCGTATTTCCAGCAGCGTCTTCAGCAGTCTGGTTCGGCTCATCAGCAGCCGTTCCATCTCCTTCATCGGATGCCGGTTCTTCCGATTGGGAAGGCGTATCCGGCTTCGACGTCTGCTCTGCTGGCTTGTCTTGCTGATTGCCACCGTCACCTGCAGGCTTATCGTTCTTCTGCGGTGCCGGCTTCTGGCCGGAACCTGCAGTATCAACGGGAGCCGGAAGAACATCCTGTCCTATCTCTTCATGCACAGCATGTTCTCCATTTAATGTGGTAGACATCGATGCAGAATGTGAATCGGAGTTCGCCGCAGAAGAAATCATCATCTGTGACACGGTGAAGCACATAAACAGAACAGACATCACCAATCCACCCCGCTTCAACCATATCTGATGTGTACCAATACCGTTCCGCCCTCTACCCCATAGCCGGGACCAGGTGTCACGGAATCCGTTATAGCGGATTGGATTCTCAATAAACTTTAATGATAATGAAGCCAGCACTACAGTTGCTGTCACCTGTAGAATCATTCGAACCGGATGTAAACCTCCCGTATCGACCACAGGACTTGTCAGAACAATTACAGGATAATGCCAGAGATAGAGCCCATAGGAACGCTCCCCAATCCATCGCAGCGGTTTTGCACCAATCAGGCGTCCCAGCATCGAAGAGGGGTGAGCCAACACAGCGACCAGCAGCGTAGTAGCTATGGCTTGAAGTACCATCCCCCCTTGGTAGAGCGAAGGTTCATATTCACTGCTGTTCAGCATCATGTAGACCAGCAGGGCCAGCGCTGCCAAGCCTGATACATCGAGCACCGCACGATTAAGGTTCGCAAGGGTGGAGGATAGTTTGCGGCTTGGCCATACAACAGCCAGTGCAGCTCCGGCCAGCAAGGCAAAAGCACGCGTATCCGTACCATAGTATACACGGCTCGGGTCCAAATTCGGATTATATATGATAGCCATTGCACCAGCAGATAACTCAGCGGCCACGACAATGAAAACAACGAGCCATCCCTTCCTTTTGAACAGCTTAATGGAAAGGACAAGGAGCAGCGGCCACACCAGATAAAACTGCTCTTCCACTGCAAGTGACCAGAAATGTCCGAACGGTGATGGAGGACCGAAACTATCAAAATAGGATACATCGTGGAAGATATACCACCAATTGCTTATGTATAATACACCCGCTATAACATCCCCACGCAGGGCAGCAAGCCGGGAAGGATCTGTGAAAAGAAGCCAAATCATTACCACTGCAGTCATGGTGAGCATGCCAGGCACGAGACGCCTGATTCGTCTCACCCAAAAATCACCGAGTGAAATGCGTCCATGTTCCTGCCATTGGGACACAAGAATATCTGTAATCAGATAACCTGATAAAACAAAGAATATGCCTACACCGAGCAAACCGCCGGGAATAAAACTCAGATTAAGATGATACCCAATCACAGCAAGCACGGCAATGGCCCGCAAGCCATCCAGTCCGTTCATATGACGCCTGTTGTTCAACGTTTGTGACATTCGCGCCCCTCCTTGTTGCTTCGGGCCCACATCGTGGATGTCTGGGGCAGTTGCAAATCAACTTGGCTTCGCATCGTGATTCTGGTTGTCATTAACATACGTATTGCACCTTTCGTCATTCATTTCCAATATATCGATCAACACTCACGTTTAGCATTATACGCTCAAGCGCAGTGAGATAAATTACAGCAGTAGTTACAAAGTGGTGAAACGATGTAACCTTTCCTGCCAGCTTATATAGCTGTAAAATCATACTCCAAAATTGTCGTTTAATACAGTCTTTTTCTTGGGCTGGTTAATATTACCTCACTGCCATATCAATACAAAAAGACCGCCCACTTCCTCAGCAGCCACAATCCATTATAAACCTATCCCCCGCCGGATTGAAAGTTTTGCCCATAAATGCTTCTAGGTGCCTAGGACTCTGGAGGTGAAAAGGACGAGTCCTTTCTTCATTCCCGGAATCTTCAAGTTGTAATCATCCCTTGAAACCCGCTGAGTCTACGTCAGCTCATACAAAAAGGGCGACCAAAGTGCTGGTCACCCTTACAGTATGTTTCTCAGCACTCAACCTGGCTGATGTCTATCCCTCTAATTACATTTGCTATATCCACATTGGCTGCAAGTCTTGCAGCCTTCAATATTAATCAATGAAGCTGAACCACAGGAAGGACACAAATCTCTCGACGCTGTATAGGTTAATAACGGTTCGTCCACAATCACCGATTCAGAAATTCGATCCAAACTCTGGCCTGCCTCTTCATTAGTAGATACACTCTCTTGAGGGGTGCTCTGTACATGACTCTCGAGCGCCTTCGCTACTGCGTCTGCGATGGACTCTACCCGGTTCACACCAAAGCCAATCGCTCCCGAACCACCGATGCCTTTGAGATGTTTGATAAGAAGCTCCACTTTATGTCCGTGATCACCATATCGCAGGAACAGGGAGCATACTCTTCCCAGCGCTTCCGCCATGGCGAATACATCCGAACCTGCTTTACCCACGTTCAGGAAGATCTCCGCCGGAATGCCCCCAAGGTCGTTAATCGTAATATAAGCCATGCCAAACGGAGTATTTATTTTGTACGTTGCTCCCCTCAGCACCTGCGGACGACTCTTGTACTGTTTATCCAGTACTTTGGCAGCAGACGAAGCCGCCGCGCTTGTTTTGCCCTCGGTCTCGGTTTCTGTCTCTTGAGGTGCGGACGAAAAGGCTATCGTTTCGTTTGCAGCACTTGTTTCTTTTACCGTATCTTTTACCGTTTCTGTCACACTTGTTTGATCGCTTACTTCGCTCTTCCCCTCTTCCTTCTTCGTGGTGGATAGGACCTGTACATCGCGGCTGCCGTCCCGGTAGATCGTGACTCCCTTACAACCGAGATCAAAAGCAAGCTCATACAACTGTGCTGTATCTTCAACCGTAAAATCAGCCGGACAGTTGGCCGTCTTCGAAATGGAGCTGTCCACCCATCGTTGAATCGCTGCCTGTACCCGAATATGATTTTCTGCTGACAGATCCATCGCCGTTACATAATAGTCAGGAAGTTCCTCTCCAGGGTGTTCATCCAGCCACTCTTGGGCAATAGGGACGAACTGCTCATCGTAACCGAGGCGGCTTTGACGGAAATATTTAAAAGCAAAGTAAGGTTCGATCCCTGTCGACGTACCCACCATCGTTCCGGTACTTCCTGTTGGGGCCTGCGTAATTAGCGTTACATTACGAACGCCTTGCTTGCGGATGGCCTCTCCCACTTCCGGATAAGTCCCGACCAGATTTTTCATGAATCCGCTCTGTAAATACGGCTCCACTTCAAAGGCAGGAAATGCTCCCTTCTCGGCCGCAATCTCTGCTGATGCGAGGTATGCTTCTTTTGCGATAAAGCCATACAGTTTATCCAGAAATTCCAGCGACTCCGGGCTGCCGTACCGGATGCGTAGTTTAATCATCAGCTCTGCGAGACCCATCGTGCCAAGACCAACCCGGCGCTCCCGCTGCTGATTCTTCTGATTTTCCTCAAAATGATAAGGTGTCGCATCAATCACATTGTCCAAAAATCTGGCTGAAATGCGTGTTGTCTCCGCAAGCTCCTGCCACGCTACATCATGGCTGGTTTCATCGTAAAATTTGGATAAGTTGATCGCCGATAGATTGCAGACGCCCCATCCTGGCAGGCCTTGTTCGCCGCATGGATTGGTACATATAATCGGATTAAAATACCAGCTGTTGGACATCTGATTGTAATACTCCATAAAGACAACACCCGGCTCTGCTGATTTCCAGGCTGATTCGATAATTGTACGCCATATTTCCCGGGCCTTTACTGTGCGGTAATGGATAACCCGGCGCCCGGCTTCCCTCCATTGCTGCAGATCCCCATTCCACTCGTTATCATACTCGGGGTCGCTCGTATCCGGAAAAACAAGTTCCCAGTCCCCGTCCTGTTTGACGGCTTCCATAAATGCGTTGCTCACACATACGGACAGATTGGCATTGGTAACCTGCCCCATCGTTTGTTTGACCGTAATAAAATCCATCACATCCGGATGCCAGTCGTTCATCATCAGCATAAGTGCTCCCCGGCGGCTGCCTCCCTGTTCAATCAGTCCAGTGGTATAACTGAATAAGCCGCCCCAGGATACCGAACCGCTGGAAGATCCATTGACCCCTTTAACAACTGCACGACGTGGACGGAGTGACGACAAGTTGATGCCAACACCGCCACCGCGAGCCATAATCTCTGTCATTTCAGTCAACGTTTTCATGATGCCACCCCGACTGTCCTGTGGAGAAGGTATAACATAACAGTTAAAGAGGGTCAGCTCATCGCTAGCACCCGCACCAGCAGCAATTCGGCCCCCCGGAACCAGCTTCCAATCGTCCAGTACAGCCCGGAACTTGGATTGCCATTTTTGCTGTTCTTCTGGAGTGGATTCTACAGATGCCATCGCTCTTGCAAGCCGGTCCCACATCTCCTCCGGTGTTTTTTCTATATTAAGTGTCAGCTTCTCCACTTCCGTCTGGATCGTTTCTCCACTGCGAGTCTTCACTTTCACCGTCTGACCCTGCCGTTCGATGATTTCCCCCACTTCCTTTGTCGGAAACTTCGGGTCATCTTTCGTCAGAACAAGTACAACATCTCCTACCTTGGCATGGTTTGAATCGGCATCCTTCCAGGCATAACGGTCCAAAAATATTTTTTCACTTAGTCCTTCCAACTTGTGCGACAATTTGTTCGAATTCATTATGTTTGACAGCCTCCCCAAAAATCCCATTACATTTCTATTATGTGTTTAAATTATGCCAAAACACCACATATAGTGATTTATATTCAGTATAGTACACCATATATTGATTTTCCATGTGACTTAAGTCACAGCTGTCCTTTCTATTCGCCCTGTACTTGGACTAGCTCGCTCATACGCCATCAGACTCTCTCATTCAAAATTTGTGAATTTTTTTGGGACATAACAGCTCGGATTCGCACCTTATTTGAAGGTTGGTTATGAACTGCCTCTCATTCGTCCATACTATGACCTACGAATAAAACGTCATCATGTATGGCAGGGGAGGCATCACCATGAACCGGAAACATCCGCTTCACATGAATCAACCTGCAGCAGAACTGCCCGTTCCGCTCGAAATCGATCGCAGCTGGCTGACCCAACTGGAGTCACGGCTCGATAAAGGCGGTCCTTGGGGAGATTACAGACTCTTTCAGCTCGGCATTCAAGCGGAAGAGACCAATCTGATTCCCAATTTTGATGAAATACAGTGTCTGAAGCATTTGCAGGGACTGACCCCGCTTCCGCACCAGATGGACACTGCACGCAAAGTATTATTTGAAATGTCAGGCCGTGCCATTCTTGCTGATGAGGTTGGTCTGGGAAAAACCATAGAAGCCGGTCTGATTTTGAAAGAATATATGGTCCGCGGTCTCGTATCCAAGGTTCTCATACTCGTGCCTGCATCCCTTGTACTCCAATGGGTAAGAGAGCTAAATTCAAAGTTTGGCATTCCCGCCGTTGCGCAGAAAAAGGCCTATTCCTGGCAAAATGAAGTGGTTGTGGCTTCCATGGATACGGCTAAGCGAGATCCGCATAAGGACATCTTGCTGAGTACGGACTATGACATGATCATTATTGACGAAGCCCACAAACTCAAAAATAAAAAAACGACCAACTATCAATTCATGCTGAAACTGCGAAAAAAATATTGTCTGCTGCTGACCGCTACACCAGTACAAAATGACATGAGCGAGCTGTTCAATCTAATAAACTTGTTGAAACCGGGCCAGCTCGGTCGTCAAGGTGACTTTGCTGCCAACTTTGTCGTGGATAAGCGAATCCCCAAAAACCAGGAACAGCTCAAGGACGAATTGTCCAAAGTCATGATCCGGAACCGCCGTGGCGAAGGACCAGTCCAGTTCACCAAGCGGAATGTTTCCAATGTGAATTTGCAGCTATCTCCGGAAGAACAGGCACTTTACGATGGGGTAACTTCTTTTGTTAAAGATCAATATCAGGAGGCTGGTGGAAACCTGAGCAGCATGCTCTCACTTGTTACGCTACAGCGGGAAGTGTGCAGCAGCCGGGATGCAGTATTTGTTACGCTGGTCAATCTGTCCAAGAAGCTCCCGCTTGACTCCCCGCTCCGGGACAAAATTTGGGATCTGGTTGCCGATATCAAGGCCATTAAGGAAAATACGAAGGCCGAGAAAACGATGGAACTGATTCGAAACATGAATGAGAAAGTCATCATTTTCACCGAATACCGGGCCACGCAGGAGTATCTGCTGAATTATTTTCGCAACAACGGACTCACGGCTGTTCCGTATCGTGGCGGCATGAACCGGGGGAAAAAGGACTGGATGATGGACCTGTTCCGAGGCCGTGTCCAGGCCATGATAGCAACCGAAGCCGGTGGTGAAGGCATTAACCTTCAATTTTGCCATCACATGATTAATTTCGACCTGCCCTGGAACCCCATGCGCGTAGAGCAGCGAATTGGCCGGGTACATCGGCTGGGACAGCAAAATGACGTCAACATCTACAATCTGTCGACGACAGGCACAATTGAAGAACATATCCTGAATCTGCTGCATGAAAAGATCAACATGTTCGAGATGGTCATCGGCGGACTGGATGTTATTCTGGAACGGCTCGAAAAAAAGGAATCCATCGAAAAGAGTCTCTATAAGATCATGCTCGAATCCCAAAACGAAGATGATATTCGCCGCAAAATGGATTCGCTTGGACAATCGCTGAATTCCATTCAGCGTGAAGTCGCCGATGAAGTGCCGACCGTCTCCCTACTGGATCTGGGCAAAGGAGGACACTGACCATGACCATGTCACCCCAAGAAGTTCAGGCCTATGTGACAACCTATCTCGAAGCCCTGGAATGCCAGATCATGGAGCGTTCTCCTGCACATATAACCGTTAAATTATCGCCGGAAGCGGACAAGGCATTAACCAACCGTCCGTACTATTGGGGATTTGTTGAGCGCACTGGAGCTCCGGCTGAGACGATGTCCTTTACGTTCGTATTTGATCCGGCAGCGTATCAGCAAGCTATCGATGCTGCAGAAGCCAGAGCCGCTCAGGCATCTCCCTCGCTCTCTGCAAGTCAGAATGGACCTGTCGGCCCAGGCAACCCGGGTTCTGGTTCTGAAGCAGATGCACCTAAAGAAACCATTCTTGGCCGCTATTTCGGCATTACTCCAGCTCTGCCGCAGCTCGGGCCTGGGCGCATCCTGCGTGAAGACGTCGTCTATGGCAGTCGCAGACTGCAGCAGATTTTCGAGGCAGCCCGTGAAGGCGGCGCATTTGTGAATCTGTTTGAGCAGGCACCCAAACGTCAGCTGCGTGCAGCCGCACCAGCAGTATATGAACCGTGGCTTGGTGTATGTTTCAAAGTGGAATTTGCCTGTGATTTGAAACGGGAGGAGCTCCATTTTCTTGGCATCTCCCTTCGTACAGGTGAAATTATCGAAAAATTTGGTTCCAAGCTGAACCGGCGAGACCTCAGCCCAAGACTGGCCGAAAACATGCATGTCCAGACAGCCAAGGTATCGCTATCGGATGCTGGAACTGCACTCGAGACACACCTTACAAGGCGTCTTCTGGAACTGGACTATGGTTGGGCAGAACAGGCCAAGGCACGACTGGACCTGGAACTTGCTGTGGTTGATGCGTATTACGAAGCCGTTCTTAGGGAGGATACGCCTGAGGTTGAATTAGACGACAATTCCTCAGGAGCTGGTCGTGATTCTGCTTCCACCGGGCAAGAGCTCGGGACGAATTCCATGAGAATTCAGACTATTGCAGGGGATCACTCCCATGTCCCTCCTGTGAATCGAATATCCGCAGGCATGGCTGGATTGGAGACACACTCGGATGCCGAACTTGCTGCTGAACAGGCTGTCCCTTTGGATGAGGAAACGGATACCGAGCAGGAGAAGGCACGCCAGGCGGTTCTGGACCGTGAAGCGATGAAACTGCAATACGAAACCCGCCGGACAGAAATGATCTGGCAGTATGAGCCGAAAGTGAAGGTCACGGCCATAAGCAGCGGCATGTTTCATTTAAGATAGACGCAGACACTACTTTTCCAGCAAATGACGGCAAAAGTAGTGTTTATTCATGAGCAGCCACCCGACAGGTTGCAGCAACCTTTGCATGGCTTGTCCACTAGAATGAACCTAGAAGTGATCGTGCAGCGAATAATCGTCCCTGTTCGTCATAATGTACTCCAGAAAAAGAAGGTGTTAATTATGAACCGAATCTTTCAGAGGCCATGGCTTGTCATCCGCCGGGCAGCAGGCGTGGGTGTCATGTGTCTTTTGGGTTTAACAACGTTGTCCACAACATTGCAGGCAGAAGATGTCTTCGATCTGCAAGCTGCCACTACAGAACTTTCCTACCAATTAACGACTGCAAAAAGCCATGCTTCCCTTGCATCTGACACGTTTGCTCCTGCTGCGGTTCAGCAGTTTGCTCTGCAACAAGTCAAGGCCTTGGGCTCCTTCCAACAGATGGACCAAGGCTGGAACCGGGCGCAGCTAGACTTTACGCCTCTTGGTCCCGGAACGCACAGCTGGCTTGTAAACGCTCATATCGATGGAACACCTGTTGGATATATGATCATCACAGCTAACCGTATAGGGAAACTGCAGCTAAGCGAGTACGGACAGGGAGAACACAATCCGTATGACCTCTCTCTGCTGAAGCAGTCTCTTCAACGACATAATCTGAGTCTGAATGAGTTGTCACATGCAGAAGACATCCAGTTGCGTTATGCCTCCCCTCTTCTTGCCTACTGGAAAGTAGAGCAATCAGGTGCTGGCACCATCTACATCGATGCAACCAACGGTGACACATTACCGAATGGTGCTGTAAAGGCCTTGGAGCGTGAATCGCCGGTTAAATATACTCGATCTCCTTCTCCAACGCTGTCCGTGACTGTACAACTCCAATCCGGGACAGATGAACTACCCGAAGTTGCACCCTTTTCAGCGGATCCGATCAACGTGCAACCGGATTTTGATCCTGCCGATAATCTTTTGTGGATTACTTCGGAAGCCGTCCCTGTAACAAACTTGCAGCCGTTAATACAGCAGTGGAAAAGCCATCAGGCCATCGTCTTCTCGGCAGATGAGCGCAATGTATTATATGGAGGCCCTCTTCCGGTTACCGGATACCAGGTCTGGAGAGGGCATGACGGTTCGGAGAAAATGGAATATGTAGCGATTGGGGGGCATTCCTCCATAAGACGTTTCGTTCCGATCGACACGCTGTTGAACGACGGTTATTTTTATACTTTTAAGCCGTGAGGCCGTGAGTTTTGTATAGTCTCAAATAAACACAAATAAGACGCCTTCCTCTGATTTCATAATCAGGAACGCGTCTTTTTATTGTTGTCGCTACAAGGCGTTTATCCCTTTCCAGAAGAGCTTCGTTTCTGCATTTCCCCGCGTGGATCCAGTGCTTTTTCCTTTTTCCCTACCCACAGTGATACGGCAAAGGGGAGCATGCCAAACCATTTCATCGCCCAAGGCTCTTTTACCTTGGATCGACCTTTCCGCTCTTCCTTCGGTGTATCCATAAAATGAACAACCCGCTGTGTAATATACTTCACCAGCTCATCACTTTTGGCCATCCATCTCTGCCTCCTTCTTTACCTGAGCCATTGTGCAAACTGCTCAATTGTAATTCGCAAGCTTACGATATATCTATTGTGTGCAGAACAGTCCATGCATAAACATTTTTTTTGCTGCCGAGAGTATGAAATAACCAATAATGCACAGTCTAATGCCAAAGGTATCCATCCTTATACGATATTGCATGAGATGCCTATAACGAAAAGGAGCGTGCATACTCCATGGTTAAGCTGTTAGCTGCGTTAGTGGCATGGCTGATCGGGTTCAATACTGTATTAATGTCACCTGCGCAAGCAGCCTCTGCGGTTTTTGAGTCATTCTACCCCAATCAAAAATCAGCGAGTCCTTCCCTGCTGCCTGTAACGGATGGTGACAGTTATCGTTCCACGCACCATGCCTTTGCGGCTCCAGTCATCCTGCTGGATGTGGGACACGGCGGTATTGATGGAGGTACGTCAGATGAAGGAGTCCTTGAAAAAGACATCAATCTGGCGATCAGCCAAAAGGTGTACCTCCTGCTTCGCAGCAAAGGTTATGCTGTCATCATCAACCGGCTGGGAGACTATGCCCTTAGTGACGAAAACCGCTGGCTGAACAGCAGATCCCGGCATCGCAGGGATCTGGCACAGCGCAAGAGTCTCAGTGAAGAAGTAAGCACGGATATCGTGGTCAGCATCCATGGGAACTGGAGTCCCAAATCCTCTACAAGGGGACCGGTTGTCCTTTACCAAAATGAAGGCCGAAGTTTCCTTCTGGCAGACTCCATCCAGACCGAGCTTAATCTTCTGTTTGGCACTCGGCGCGAGGTTGTGTGGGGCAAGCCTTTCTACCTGCTGAATCAGATCAAACATCCGGCCGTTATCGTTGAAACCGGGTTTTTGAGCAATGCAGAAGACCGGGCTATGTTGAATGATCCGGCAGAGCAGAAACGCATTGCCCAGTCGATTGTCGACGGCATTATTTATTATTTGTCGGTAGTGTAGGAGCAGCATGCCAATGCCATACTTCACGGACCAGATCACCGATGCCAACAAACTCAATCTCACCCTTCAGCCGGGTAACGGATTCACGAACGACACTGGATGTATTTAGTCCCGTCTGACCCACATGCCCAATGACAACGCACATATTCTTTTCGACAGCTCGCTTGGCTGCCAATTCCATCTGATGGCGAATATGCGGCTTCGAATTCTGGTCGTCCAGAAAAATATCGTTACCAACCGGAGGCATGTTTTTGGAAACGGCGAGTTCACCCACAACCGAACGAAAATTGGTACGACTGTCTACAAAAAACAGACCTCGTTCCCGGCAAACATCAAGCACAATAGACATGATTCGTTTGTCTGAAGTAACTTTAGAGCCCATATGATTGTTCATACCGATGGCGTAGGGAACATCATCAATCGCTTTCTCCACTCGTTCGCGGACCTCAGCGTCCGTTAGATTGGATGTGATCGCACCAGGACCGAGCCATTCAGGTCTTCCAGATTTGGGTTCCATTGGCATGTGTACGATTACATCCATCCCTTTTTCATGTGCAGCGATAGCGTCTTTTTTGGTGGTGGACAAAAACGGCATGACGGCAAGCGTCAGCTTGACTGGCATGTCCAAAATTTCTGCCGTGCCTTTCATATCATTGCCCGCATCATCAATAATGATCGCCATTCGTTTCGGCTGTGATTGGGATGGAGTCATTACCGCTGCCTCAGCAGGTTTTGTAGTCAGTGATTCAGCACGACAGGTAATCGAGTTCACTCCATAAGTAATAAACAGCATACCTACCATCAACCATGCAGTTCGAATCGTCCATGTACTGGACCGTACTTTTCGTTCAGCCTTTTTCATCCATCGTTCCCTCCTTTGTTCGTTCCCCTCATTATTTGAACAATGAAGAAGGAATATGTTAGACAAAAAAAGCCTGTTCCCTGCATAAGAAAAAGCCCTCCTTAAGGAGAGCCATCCACAATATAATCCATTCCGTCCAGCTTACTTGGTTCCCCATACCTCCATGCGCTGGGCGTACTTCTGGTTGATAATATCCTCCACTTTCTCATCCCCTGCCTTTTTCATATCCTCTAGCATTTTGTCAAATATGACATTGGCCTCTGCTTCAGTCGGTGCAATAATCGCTCTAGTAATGCTTTGGTCCATAATATCCTTGACCTTTTGTGCTGTCAGAGCTTCCGGTGTTCCCCCATCCGGATTGAGGTTATCATATTCAGCGGTATCCCATACCGAATCGCCCAGGCTCTTGATGGCCAGTTCATCCACTTCGCTGCGCTGATATTTGACGGCCATATCGTACGGCTGGCCGTTCGGATCCAACCCATTTTTGATAAACCACAGCCATTTACGAACCCCGCTTGTTTTCACTGTTTCATCCCAGTTATCCTTGAAGCTCTGCAGGAATGCGGGATCAGGTTGACGTTTGCCATCCACCATGGTGTATTGCTCGCCTTCCTTACCCCATAGGAGCAAGTGCTGTCCCTCATCACTCGCCAAATAGTTGAACAGCTTCATCGTTTCTTCCGGGTGTTTATTATTTTTGGTTATGGCAATGGCATCCCAGCCGAGCGAACTTCTCGGTCCAAAGGTCGTTTGGGCCGGGTCTACACCAGGTGCTACGACTTTATATGCGAATAATTGATTTTTCTCTCCACCATCCTTCTTCAACGCGGCATTGCCGTTGCCTGGATCCCAGTATGCGCCTGGTGTGGAGAATACCGCACCTGTTGTGAGCTTCTGAATCCATGTTTGTGTTTTGCTAATGGCGAATTCCTTCTCGATCAGTCCTTCTCTATATAGACGGTTCATATATAACAGCATTTCACGATACTTCGGATCTTTGACATCATACTGCAATCTACCATTATTATCGTAATAGGTTTTTAACCCCCACATGCCCTTGAAGGTACCCAGATTCGCCCCCATATTCTCTCCGTTCATCGTCATGGGAACCGACTCTTTACCATCAATCGTGCTGTATTTCTGTTTAAACTGTTTAAGCAGTGCTTCAAACTCGTCTGTCGTGAGCGGCTCGGATCCATCCGCTTTCTCAGGAGCAAGCTCTTCCAGCAGGCTTTGCCTCATCAGCATACCGAAGACGGGATCACTGTCGAGTCCGTACCAGTTTGCCAGATAATAGTTTTTGCCGTCCGTATAACGTGTCTTGGTCAACGTGTCCCCGTACATTTCCTTTAAATCTGCTCCATATTTCTCGATTAACTCATCAAGCGGAATGAAGGCTCCGCTAGAAATATATTTGTCCAGTGAGGCATCTCCCCGACTCATGACCACAACATCGGGGTAATCTCCACTCGCCAGCATCAAGCTCAGCTTCTCCGTCGGGTTTCCCGTCGGCTGCTGTATGGAGATCTCTATTCCGGTTTTTTCGGTGATTTGCTGGGCAACCGCATCTGTGAATGGCTCACCTTTGGTATTGCCATCAAACCAGGTCAGCGTGATCGGGCCTTGTTCAGCTCCTTTTTCATCTGTACCTGCGCTACCTGTCCCCTCGCTCGAAGAACATCCCGCAAGCAAACCCACGACTAATGCAGCAGTAATACCCATAACCATCCATTTTTTTGTCTTTTTCATTGACACCCTAATTCCTCCCAATGAATGAAGTGACTTGCGTGTATTATGGAGTAAACCGACGAATCTGTACCACCCCCTTTCAGGAGTGAAGGAGTGCCTGCCGAGAAGCCTTCCTCTGGCAGCCAGACCAGCAACAATTAACTAACTCTTTACTGCACCGAGCGTCATGCCTTTGACAAAATACTTCTGCAAAAACGGATAGACCAGAATGATCGGCAACGTTGCAACCATGGTCGCAGCCATTCGTATGGTGTCACTCGAAACAGCATTCCGCTTGGCTGAATTGGCCAGCATCTGCGTTTGCGAGACCATTCCACCGGTCTGAAACTGACTCAGGATTTTGACAAGTACGGCTTGCAAGGTCTTTAAGTCTGAGCTGTACGTGAATGCATAAGAGTCAAACCATGAGTTCCAGTGTCCAATAGCCTGAAATAATCCGACTGTTGCGAGCACAGGTGTGGTCAGCGGCATGACAATTCGAAAAAAAATCGTAAGATCATTAGCTCCGTCCACCTTGGCTGATTCCTCAATCTCATGAGGAAGCTGCTCCATGAACGTTCGAACAATAATCATGTAAAACACATTCATCAGACTGGGTAAAATGAAGACAGAGAACGTATCAATCATGTTCAGCGCTTTGAGAACCATGTAATAGGGAATCAATCCGCCGCTGAAATACATCGTGAAGATGAAGTACAAATTCCAGCCCTTACGCCCCACCAAATTCCGCCGACTCAGCGGATATGCCAGCATCGTGATGACCAGTACTGAGAGCGGCGCACCAATCAGCGTTCGTTTAACCGTGACCCACAGCCCATTCAAAATCTCACTGTCTTTCAAAATCTGGCTGTAGCTGTCCAAGGTTGGCACGCGTGGCCACAAGTAGACACCGCCCCGAACCGTATCCTCCGCGCTATTCAAGGAAAGGACAAGTATATTCCAGAAAGGCAGAAATGTAACCAGTAAAACCAGGACCAGAATGAGATATACAAAAAACTTAAATATTCGATCACCGAATCGGTTTAATAACATCATGAGCACTCCTTTCCTTCTTGTTTAGAACAACGCCTGATCATTCACCTTTCTTGAGATCCGGTTCACAATAACAACGAGTATGAAAGCAACGACAGATTTGAACATTCCAACAGCAGCTCCGTATGAAAACATGCTGTTCTGCAAGCCATATTTGTAGGCATAAATATCGATGACTTCCGAATACTCAAGTACCGTATTGTTTTGCAGGAGATACTGCTGTTCAAAGCCTGCATTCAGAATTCCGCCGACTGCAAGAATAGCCAGTATGACAATGGTTGGACGCAAAGCCGGCAGAGTAATATGCCACATTTGCTTAAATCTGCTTGCCCCATCTACCCTGGCAGCTTCATAAAGTTCAGGGTTAATGGAGGAAATGGCTGCAAGATACATAATGGCGCTGAACCCCATCTCTTTCCACATGTTGGACAAGGCGATAATCCACCAAAACAAGGGTCCATTTTGCAGGAACGCGATCGGATCATCCACAATACCCAGCAGCACCAGAATATTATTGAGCATCCCGTCTGAAGCCAGGAGCGTAATGACAATATTGGCCGCAATAACCCACGAGATGAAGTGGGGCAAATAGGATACCGTCTGTACAAAACGCTTGAAAAATCCCTGCCTGGCTTCATTCAGGACAAGCGCAAGGATGATTGGCGCAGGAAACCCGAACAACAGTGTGAGCAGGCTCGTTGCGAGTGTATTGCGCATAACCCGATAGAAATCACCTGTGGTGAAGAAATATTCAAACCACCGAAAGCCTACAAACTCCGCATGAAAAAACTGCCTAAAAAAAGACTCCCCACCCGGCTGATAATTCGTAAATGCCATATACAGTCCGAACATGGGACCATAGGAAAACAGCAAGGTTGCAATGAAGGCAGGCAGCATAAGCACGAATAACCATTTTTGTTCTTTTAGTCTGCTGATCAGATTATTGCTCCTGACTGTTTTGATAGCGCTTACCTTATGCATCAGATGCCCTCCCCTTTCTTTATACCATCATGATTGGCCTGATTCAGATTCAGCTGATTACCTTTTTATCTTAATTTTGATAGCGCTTGCTTTCCATACTTCAATTCTCCGATAAATGCCGCTTTTTAAAGATGTTTTCGGTGAAAACCGTTATTGGAATTCGATATTTGGTCTGCTATGATGAACTCTATGTAAACACTTTCAATTGAGAGAGGGCTGCAGTATGCGTCCATTTTACAGAAAATACATTTACATGCCTTTTGTTGATTTAAGCTTCAGATCCAAACTCTTTCTTGTTTTTGTACTGGTCACCATTATCCCGATGATGCTGCTGGTTTATTTCTCGTTTGAACTTACCAAATCCAAGCTAACGGAACAGCTGTACATCAACATGATGAATTCAACCGCCCAGATTGCCAAAAACCTGGAAAATAAACTCGATAGCTATGAACATATTTCGGCCTCCATTTATCTCGATAATCGACTTGCCAATTACCTGACGACAGAGTATCAGGATGATCCTTCCTATCTGGATGTTTATAATTACATTGGCAATCGCATCGATACCATTATGGCTGCCTACCCTGATTTTGATAGCACATTCATTTATTCGAACAATCCGTCTCTGCCCAAAGATAATTACTATATCAAGCCTATTACACCCGAGGTTCAGGAGACTGAGCTAGTCCAAAAGCTGCAGCAGTCGTATGGGAATATCATTCACCTCTCCTCCCCGCAAACGGCGGATGGACCTGCCATGTTTACTCTTGCGAGGCTGCTGAATAATAATAGCAATCAATATCCGTACGGGATGCTGGTATTCCAAATTTCCGAGTCGGTTATCTATTCGTTAATGGAGAAGGAAGCGGGAGGCAAAGATATTTTTATCATGAATGACCAAGGCGTAATTTTATCTTCCGCGGACAAAAAATTAATCAATACCCGGCTGCCGGAACTGCTTGATACACATTTTGATGACTCTCTTTCCGGCAGATTCGACACAACCTATCATGGCTTCAAGGCACTCGCCGTCTATAACACGCTCAAAAATGGCTGGAAGACCGTCTCCATTTTCCCATATGAAAGTATTATCAAAGATGCCAAATCACTGTCGCAGCTGATTATCAAAGTGTCCCTTGCCTTTATTGGTGTAGCCCTGCTGCTCATTTATATTACGGCCTCACTGTTCAGCAAACGAATCCGGACCTTAATCCGTATGATTCGCCGGATTGAGCGCGGAGACTTCACTCCAACACATGAGGAACAATTGGGCAGTGATGAGATTGGACAGCTTCACTTCGCATTCCAGCAGATGACCATCCGGTTGAGAAGTCTCATCACCGAGGTATATCAAAAAGAACTGCAGAGCAAGGAAGCAGAACTCGATCTTTTGCAGGCCCAGATTAATCCTCATTTTCTGTATAACACACTGGGCTCGATCTCTTCTCTCGCGATTAAACATCAGGATCCGCAAATTCAGGATATGGTATTACATCTCGCCAAGTTTTATCGGATCTCCTTGAACAAAGGAAAAAGTGTTCTGACCATTAACGAGGAGTTAAAATTAACGCAAAGCTATAATGCCATTCAGCTGATCCGATTCAAGGGGCAGTTAAACTTCATATATACCATTGATCAGGCGATTTTACCCTACTCCACGGTTAAGCTTGCTCTCCAGCCATTTGTTGAAAATGCGATTATTCATGCCGTTTGGAATCAGGAAAGGCCGCTCAACATTCATATCAAAGGGGTCTTCGAAAATGACTCGATCATCCTCTCCGTCATGGATGACGGGATGGGCATGTCGCGTGAAACCCTTCTATCTCTTCTTGAAGACAAACCAGGACGGGGATATGGTATTTCCAACGTGGACCGGCGGATTAAGCTGAAGTTCGGAGAGAATTACGGTGTCCATGTATACAGCAGATTAGGTGCGGGCACGACTGTTCAGATCACCCTTCCGCAAAATGCCCTTTTATAACAATCATGCAATCATGAATGACATCGTTTGATACAAAAATACAGAAGTAGGGCTGCGGATCGCTCCGCAGCCCTTGACGTTTTACTTCTGAATTAAATTGTAGATGACCTGTGCCGCTTCTGCCCGCGATGCAATCCCTTTGGGCTCAAACTTGGCATGTCTGTTTCCTTGAATCAGGCCCCGATTGGCTGCTTCAATTACTGAATCAGCTGCCCATCGTGAAACCAGATTCATATCTCCGAATATGATACCGTTGGTATCAACAGGCTCATTATCCTTCCCCAAGGAATAGCCCTTCATGACCATGACTGCCATTTCCTCGCGAGTAATCGGCAGATCTGGTTCGAAGGCATCCCGGCTTTTGCCGCTTACAATCCCGGCCTTGTACGCGATGGAAATCGGCGCAGCGTACCAGCGATCTGCCGCTACATCGCGAAACTCCATTTCCCCGGCTGTGGTTAGTCCCAGGGAATGTACAAGCATTGAAGCGAACTCGGCCCTTGTGACCTCACGGCCTGGTTCAAACAGGCTTCCATGTGTACCTTGGACAATCAGCTTGGCTGCCAACTCATGAATAACAGGGCTCGCCCAGTGGTAAGCAGGGACATCTGTGAAGGAGCGCTCCAGCTCCAATACAGCATATGTGCCGAATTCACTGATTTCCCCTGTCAGCACATTCGCTGCATATTCTCCTCGGACAAATTCAAGCTTACCTTGTTCTCCTATCGCATACATGCCACCCTTAGACGGTTCAAAACCTTCCACCGCATGCAGACTCAACACGACAGGCTTATCAAGCTTGGAGAGTGTTTCGTTGAACCCCGATTTGCTCTGAATGGATATACTGAATGCGTAAATTTCACTTTTCAATGAAACTCTCGCTTGTGTCATATCCTGTGCTGCGGCAATGCTCTTGTTACCTTCACTGCCAAGTGGAACCATCTTGAGCGTGACGATGCTGCCTTCCTGCTGCTGTTCTGGCAGCTTATTCATAAGCTGCTGAAGCACTTCTGCAGGAATGTGAAGGCTTAGCTTGCTCGATTTCAACACCAGTGCGTTGTTTCCAAGCTGCTTGACAACAGCTGAGGATAACTGCACTTCCTGCGTTTCAGCCTTGATTTCCACGACGGCTTGACCTGACTCTTTGTTCATTTTCAGCATATCTGCTGTGATGGACAGGGTTGTCGTCACACTTTCTTGACTCCCATTGTTCTCATTGATGCTGCTGCCTGGAGTATTGCCAGTGCTTCCTGAGTTTCCTGGATTCCCCGGGTTGCTCGGATTGCCCGGATTGCCCGGAGTATCCTTCATTTCCGTCAATTTCACCAGTCTGGATTCAGCTGCTTCCAGTGTAACCGACCATGAACCCGATACGGACGAAACTTCGCCTGTCCAGAGATCTTTTAGCGAATACGTTTGGGCAGCATTCAATCCGGCACGCTGCAAGTCGATCGTCCGCTCAGCGGAACTGGTCGCGCTGTAGTTAAATAAGGCAAGGTAATAATCATCTCCATCCTTCAACACAAACGTATCCGCAGCATTCGCATTGGTGTTGCCTTCAAGAGGCCTGAATACTTTCCCTTTCTTCGCAACATTTAAAACATCCGTATTGTTATACAGTGCAGTCATGTACTCCTGAGCCTTGGGGTCATGCACATCATCGGAAGCCATCATGACCGTTCCCGCGATGACACCCGAGTTCACTCGGCTGCGGGCTTCGGTCAGACTTGATGCTTTGGCTAGTACCAGATGGTCAGGGTCGGTATAGGAATATATGGTTCCATTTTGCCAGAAGCCGTAGGTCAGCGAATTCAACATGTATTCTGTCTCGTTAATGCTGCCGTACGAATCACATGAGATGCGTCTGCTGTGCGCATATTGGCTTGGAAAGATCGGTGCAATGGATGCACTGATGAACATTTTTCCGTCCAATCGTTCTTCCACATAACGCATACCTTGATTGTAAGCCTGGATGCCGGTGGTTACTTCCTCGTCATAATGCTCCCCTTCAAGAGAACCGTGAGTAAGAAAATCCAGTTTGATGTAGGTAAAACCGAGATTTTTGAACTTATCCAGAAAATAATCCATCCGCATCTTGGCTCCGGGATGTGTCACATCCAGGGGATACGCCCCGTCCAGGGTAGGCAGAGGTTTGCCAGTAGAGTCCTTAAGGACGATATCGCCATAGGTATATTGGTTGTTGGTGCCTTCCACCGTCTGACTCATATTGTTTCCCCAATACACGAATGGTGCCCAATAGATCCCCGCATGCTGACCGTTGCCCTTTATAACGGATACAGCCTGTGCAAGTTCTTCATCGCTCAGGTTATCCCAGTAGGAATCCATGTTGATAAATACATTGCCATCGTTGTTAAAGTTCTCTAAGTTGTTCTTGAAATAGTTGGAGACATCCACAACGTTCTGATAAGACAGTGTGCTGCCATACGCACCCCAGCTATTCCAGCCAAAGGGAACGCCCTGCGGAAGTTCAGGATTTAATTCCAGTGGTGGCGTGATGACTGCATTGGCCTTACCGTATTGTTCGAGACCTGTCCGGTAATCGCTGAACCCTCCCACCATAATCAACGGTGAGGACAGCTCCGTTCCCGTCAGACTGCCATGCGGCTGGGTGTCTCTTGTCACATCAGTGGCAGCTCCGCCATATACGGAAAGCTCATGAATTCGGTTGGCAGAGCCTTGCCAATCAATCCCTGTTTTCCAAGTATCATGGGTTACCGAACCAATCACCAATCCGTTACGTGTTGCGTTATTGAAGATGGCCGTCATTTCATAACTTGTATCTGTCCGGTTCATGGTTTGAGATTTATACCTGATCCATGCATCATTGTCAAAAGGCACGGTGAGTACACGATTGTCCGAGCTATCACCAATGTCCACCCCACCTGCACGGGTCACCGTAATCGGGGACATGTAATTCGTATGGATCTCCGTTTCCCCAATAGCATTCAAACCGGTCAGAAAATAAGCCTTATCTTCATAGAAACGATACACCTGCTTCAACGTCGGTTTGCCAGCAGATGTGTGGACAAATGAAAGCTCGATTCCTTTGCCGAATCCGTCTTCCAATTCCCGTGGTGCGCCAGCAGTGGTATGTTCTTCATAATCTTTGCTCTGCACGAAAGACTCTTCACCGAGTTTCATGCTGCTATATACGCCCCGCAGCTTCTGCCCGTCAGCCCAGCTGTAACCAACCAATCCTGACTGGGTATTATAAGTTACTTCATAATGATCGTTTGCCACGAGAAATCCGTACGTATAATCCGTCACTGAGATCGTTCCATATTGATGTGTATCCCCTGGTGTGCCCAGGTCTTCTTCTTCACCGGGAATCCCGGGCTCTGTCTCATTATCATCTAGTCCGGCAATGACAATTTTGTCGATATCAGGTGAATACCAATTGTTGTCATCGATCAGAATTGAGTTACTGCCTGCGTTCAAGGGCAGCGTTACATCATATGTGCCTACGGTATCCCAATCTGCTGTCTTCGGTGGTTCTTCAAATTGTTTTGCTCCGCCGTTGGCGCTTATGTTGAACGGCCGGGGATCACCTGAAATGTAATAAACGACAACTTTATAATTTCCCGACTCGTTTACGATCACGTTATTGAATAGCAGCGAACTGCCTTGGTACATACCTCCGACCTTCTTGCCCCCCGATGCAGATGGACTATCCGATACACTCGCATTTCCGCTCAGCGTATTTCCCTCCGCTTCGGCTTCATAGCTGTTAGGATCACTGGCACTTACCATGGCTGCCGTTGTACCGATACCTGTCACCAGACAGAAGATCAAAAGGAATATAAAGGATTTTTGCAATACTCGCACTAACATAACATCCCTCCAACTTCAATGATTAGGCTAACGTTAGATTTACATGGATGATGAAGCAGTGAATGACGCAGTGTAATCGCTTTCAATTTATAATTTAGTTTCTCCACCTCCTTTGTTCTTTCGGTGTAATAAGGGATAAGGGCTGCATATTGGTTACATGCCTAATTGTAAAAAGAGCGACAGGATTGATCCATATCGCAATGTTACGATTCATATTTGAATTTCTCTCTTTTACAAAACAATCGGGCGATTTATAAACGTTCAGATCGTTTTCCTGTACTCATTCGGTGTTACTCCTTCATTCTTAAGAAAAAGGGAAATGAAGTAGGACGTGCTCTCGTAGCCTACTCTCTGAGCAATATCATGAATCTTGAGCGAGCCATCCGCCAGCATTTCCCTTGCTTTGCCCAGCCGGATACGCGTCAAATAATCATGGATGGTCATTCCTGTCTTTTCCTTGAAAATGGACCGCAAATAGTTAGGTGACAGATAAACCTGTTCAGAGAGGCTGTTAATCGTAACCGGATGATTGTAATTTTGATCAATGAGGGTGCGTACCTTATGAATCAGCTTTTCATTTTTATCCATAAATCGCTCTCCCAGCAGATTCACGGCATGACCTGCTGCATCCAGAATCAGCCCCTCGATCTCATGCAATGTCGATGCATTATAAATGGAGTGATATAGCTCTGCTCGTTGAACCCCCTTCGAAAAGGGCTCCTGCACCTGCTCAAGCAGCTCATCGACGAGATCGATGGACCAGTCACATATCATCTTTTTCTTGATTCGCATAGCAGCCAGGGCTTCAATATATTGATGCAGCTTCTGTGCTGCCCACTCAAAATCCAGTTGATGTATCGCTTCAAACCATTCTTTCTTCTCAAAAGGCGGCATATGTTCGCTGTACAATTGATTCGATACAGCTTCTGCATGGATCATCGTTCCGGTTCCTTCGTAGAAACGCTCGTTCAGGATTACACGCATTTGCTCATATAAACCGTGGAGATTGGACAATTCAGCAGCTTCGGCCCCAACGGCTGCAGTCACTGTAAAATCGAGTGCACTTCGCATCGCCACTGCCAAGTCCTCCCATGCATAATAACCTGGCTGTTGGTCTGCTTCCATAAACAGCCCTGTCTCGCCTTCCTTGTAATCAACAAAGGTAGCCTTCAGATTCTTCGCCTGGAAATAGTAATTCAGATAAGATACCAGCCGGGTAGTACATTCCTCCAGACTCTGCTGCTCTTCTTCCGCTTCAATGGGATCGATGCTGAACAAGGCCAAGGCATACCGTGATGTAACGGGCAGACGGGTCAATCTACTATAGTCGGACGCAAGCTCCGCAGCACGAGTCATATCTTTTTCATAGGACAGCTCCTTTAGAATCGTGGCTTTAGCAGCCTCTGTGGAACGTTTCTTGATTGCAACCTCTTCACAGCGCTGTTTTACTTTCGAAATAACGCTTTCAATCTCATTCAAATCAAGGGGTTTAAGCAAATATCCGACCGCTCCGACATGAAGAGCCGATTTCACATAATGGAATTCATCATGTCCCGTCAGGAACATCACTTGAATGGAATCATACAACTCATGTATTTTTCGAGCCAGGTCAATCCCGTTCATAATGGGCATCTGCACATCGGTAAGTACAATATCAGGCTGTAGGGCCTCGATTTTCTCCAAAGCCTCTCTGCCGTTGCTCGCTGTCCCAATAATGTAGATCCCCATCTCTTCCCAGCGAATATAATCTCTCATCATCCCAAGCCCGAGCTCTTCGTCGTCTACGAGAAAAATACTGTACATTGAAGTCCCCTCCCTTTAAGCTGTCTCTGTCTCTATTATATGTTTTCTCCTCCATTCGACCAGATCGGTTATGATACAATTGCTTATTGGCATGATCATTAATCAATCAAGTCCAGCTCATGATTCAATGTGTAGCTTCCTCCCGCTTCGGCATGAAAAGTCGTTCTCCGTTCTCCTCTGCATACAGTGTACGTTCCAGACATAAACGTACGGATGGTGGCAGATGTCAGCTCCCCATTCTCCCAGACTGCATCTACTTCGGCATTGCCTTTGGCTCTTAGCCCGGTTATCTTCCCTTTATTCCAAGCCTGCGGCAGTGCTGGCAAGAGATGAATTTCGCCTGCGTAACTTTGCAGCAGCATTTCCGCAATGACCGCTGTTCCTCCGAAATTTCCGTCAATAACGAAAATATTGGTTTCCGCACCGGCAATGCCTGACTTGGAATACGTAAACAGATTATCGAAGCACAGTCCACTAATCAGATGCGAGACATGTTTGTAGGCCATTTCTCCATCATGCAGCCTCGCAAAACCAAGTCCAAACAGGGCAGCCGTAAATTCCACATCCTCCAGCTCCTCTTGCAGCATCCGGTTTTGCATCGTCACTCTTGCTGCCGCACTAAGCTCAGGTGTCCGCTCAGGCGTGATCTGATGCCCTGGATACAGGGCGAATAGATGTGACAGATGCCGATGCTCCGGCTGTGCTTCCTCATAGTCCTCCAGCCATTCCTGCAGCTGTCCTTTCTTCCCAATCTGCAGCGGTGGCAGCATATCAACAGCTTCTCTCAGTTGTTCACCTAACTCCTGGTCCCGATCCAGGAGTTCAATCGACTTCAGGCAAAATTCGAACAGCTCACGCACCAGAATCTGATCTAATGTCGTTCCCATCGAGAGCTGATGCACAGTATCGCCAGCTGTACCCGGATAGAAATGATTCTCCGGAGAATTGGATGGGCCCGTCACCAGCCAACCATATTGGGGATGAATGTCCATATAGTCCAGATAGAATACTGCGGCCTCTTTGAGCACAGGATACGCTGTACTTTCCAGAAAAGCACGACCCTGGCTATATTCATAATGCTCTATTAAGTGAGTCGCGAGCCACAGTCCTCCGGTAACATTCAGCCCCCACGATGTATCCCAGCCGGGAAGTGTGAATCCCCAGACGTTAGAAAAGACATGCGCAACCCAGCCTTCACTGCCATATAAGTTGCGTGCCGTGGACTTGCCGGCTGCTGCCAGGTCTTCAACATACCTCATGAGCGGAAGATGGCTGTCTCCCAGGTTCGTAATCTCTGCCGGATAATAATTCATCTGGGTATTGATATCCAGGTGATAATCACAGCTCCAGCCCATACGGCATGCTTCTCCGTCATTCCATATTCCCTGAAGATGAAGTGGAAGCGGAGAATTGGCACGCGAACCGGCAATAGTCAGATAACGGCCATATTGCAGAAATAGCGCAAACAGCTGGGGATCATCATCCCCACCTCCAGCCAGCAGCCGGATGCGCTGATCGGTCGTCAGATTACTTTTGCTTGCAGTCCCAAGCTGAATGTCGACCTTGTTATACTGCTCTGCGTAATCTTCGATGTGATCCACTCGAAGAAGGGAATATCCTTTGCCTAGTGCCTTATCGAGTGTTATACGACACTCCTGTTTCCACTCCGGTCCCGTTTTGCGATAATCAGTACTGACAGCAAAGTAAATGTAGGCCTCATCCGCTCCATGGACGGTCAATCTTCCGTCTCTCCCGGTAACCGTACCGCCAGCGACAACGACCTTCACGTACCCTTCGGCCGATACACCACAGCTGCCGTTGCTGTGAACATTCTCGGTAGCCTTGCCCTCAAACTTCAATGTACAGTCATCCATTATTGTGGTGCGGAACGATCCCGTGTTTTCCTCCAGACGAAGCGAAAAGGATACGCCCCCAGAGCGATCACTCCATACCCTGGAAACAATCAGGTCGTCAGCATGCGATGCAAAAACCTCACGATACACGGTTGTATCCTTGTTCCTCCAATCAGCCTTGGCCAGCGCAAGGTTTAAGTCCAGCTCACGCCGGAAGCTTTTCTCTAGCGTTCTGTCAGGGCCCTGCTCGGCAAACTGTATGACAACCTTGCACAACCCCAGATTGGTGCCAAAATTCTGCTTGTCGGGCTGCAAATATTGCTTCGCAAGACGATCTCCCTCATCATAATTGCCGGAATAGAACTGACGGCGGATCTCCTCCAGCGCCCTCTTCCCTCCTGCAAAAGCCGGTTCTGGATCTGCTTGACCGGACCAGTAGGTCACCTCAGTCATGCTCCACACTTCACGATGCGGAGCAGCCATGACCACAGCTCCCATTCTTCCGTTCCCGAGCGGCAATCCTTGATGCCAATTCACTGCTGGGGTCGAGTACCATAATGTAAAATCGTCCATTTCACGCCCTCCTGTTCAAATGGGTTATCTAATCTATAATCGCCGAAAACAAAATAAAGCGCGCTGTCTGTGTCCAACATAAGCGCGCCTCTTATAGGTTGATGCAGATTGTCAGCTTCTTTTCACCGTTAATCTGAATATTTTAGACTCTGCTGGTTCCAGTGTTATGCTCATGTGGCCAATGGCTTCCCCTTGTCCCCCTTCCCATAAATCCTGATAACTGTACACCGTACTTGCATCCAGTCCGGCTCTCTCCAGGGAAACCGTTCTATGTGCGGCATTCGCAGCATCAAAATTGAAAACGGCCAAATAAAAACTCTTGTCGTCAGGCGATTCCAGTACAAATACGTCCGATGCCTGCTTCCCGCAATCTCCTTCAAGCGGCCGGAACGTTCGGCCGAGCCGGGCGATGTTCATGATTTCCTTGTTGGCAAGCCAGTCTTTTGCACGCTCCGCTGCCTCTGCCTGACGGAAATCATCTCCGAGCAGTAATACGGTACCTGCAATCACCGAGGCGGTAAAACGGCTTCTTCCTTCATGCCAGCCAGTTGCTTCCTGGTTGAAGCTCTTATACAGCACGGAATGGTCCGGATCATTGTAGCGATACAGCGTATTGTTCATCCACCAGCCATGAGTCAATGAGTTTAACAGGTATTCCGTATCCTGAAGCGTACCGAAGACATCGCAGGAAATGCGGCGACTGTGGGCGAAGGCGTACGGAAAGATCGGCGCAATGGACAGGTTGATAAAGAACGGGCGGCCAATGGCCTCAGGTGAGAGCTTCTGCTGTAAATAAAACATGCCATGGCGATAAGCTGCAATCCCTGTTGTGATCTCGGGGTCGTAATGCTGTCCTTCAAGGGCGCCATGTGCAAGGAAGTCCAGCTTAATATACTCGAATCCTTCCGAGATGAATTTGTTCGCAAACCAGTCCATTCTCAGCAGATTGCCGGGATGTGTCGGGTCTATAGCCAAACCGCCATCTACATCGGGCAAAATCTCGCCTTCCATGTCTCTCAGCAGAATATCCCCGTAGGTATACTGACCATCGGTCCCTTCCACAACTTGGCTGAACTGTTCCGGGCTCCCCCAGAATGTAAATGGTGTCCAATAGGTACCCGCCCTGTGTCCATTTTGCCGTACCCGGTCCAGCGCATCTTTCATCTGTTCAGGTGTAAAGTTGTCCCAGAAGGCATCAAAGTTAATATATAAGGTCTCTTCGTTCTGGAAACCCAGAGACTGCACTTCCTTCTTCAAAAAATCACTTGTCGACGTATACAAGTCATAATCGAGTGTACTCATCGCTGCAGACCAGCTGTTCCAGCCGACCGGAACGCCGCCCTTCCATGGCAGTGGAGCCTCCACCCAAGTGTTGGCACGGCCGTAAGCTTCGAGTCCATCTCTATAATCTTCGTAAAATCCGATGAATGCGAGTGGTGATTCAATGATTTTTCCTCTCACATATCCATGCGGCTGGGAATCGCGGGTCAGCTCACTGACAGCTCCGCCATAGAGATCCAGCTCTTCGATGTGGCCGCTCTTCTCGCTTTTAAACCGGATTCCCGTTTTCCATACCTTATGCGTGAGTGAACCCAGAATCACTCCCCGGCGGCTATCCGGATCGAAAACGACTACAGCTTCGTAGCTTTCGACATCCACTGGAGGTTTGACAACCGTGTATCGAACCCATTTGTCGTTATCATAAGGAATCCGCAGAATGCTGAGCTCTTCCTGTTGATTTCCTGCGTTAAGTGATACCTGCTTGGATTGAACGACCGCGAAGCGATTGACCTTGATCTCTTTATCACTTTGAATTGTGCTCTGTACCAATACAAATGGTACAGACTCGTATACATAGAAATGCTGTTCTAGTTGGGGAAGCTTGGACGACTGGTGCAGGATCACCAAATGCACTCCTTTGCCGAATCCTTCCCGGACAATGGCTTCCTGGCTTTTCAGCTCATGTCTCTCGTAGTGTTCCGTGCTGTATTCCCGACCTTGCCAGCGAAAAGAACTGCGGAAATGGTTAACAAGACAAGAGCGGTTATCATTGCAAGAAGCCTCACCATTTTCAAGATGAATCTCCAGATTCACATGTTCGTTACTCACTTGGATCCGTGTGTCATTCTGCTGCACTTCAACAGCTGTATCGTTCGTTAGCATCATATGCCTCCTCGACGTTGCATGGTTGGTTGGCGGGAGTGGTCATCCCCTCCCCCAAGTCTGCCCTCATTATAAAGACAGGACAGACCGTAATCCATGCACCGATCTTCCGATCCATATCGCGATTTAACACACTTTTCTTGGCAAAATGTTTACTGGTCACCCTCCACTGAAATACTGTACGTTTGGCCAGCTGATGTCGGAAATTTCAGTGTCGATGCATTGATGCGGATGGCGTCGAGCCGAGTGCCATTCGAAGTTACGATGAGCGGGACATCACTACGGAGTACACAATCCGTACCCAGCATGGAGGTGATCTGCGCTTCGGCGAGCTGTCCCCTATCCCACCAGATGCTAACTTCAAAACCTCCTCGGGCACGCAGCCCGGATACGTAGCCTTTCTGCCACGAATCCGGCAGGGCCGGAAGCAATTCAAGATACGAAAGGTGAGACTGCACCAGCATCTCGGCAATGCCGGCGGATGCGGCGAAATTACCGTCTATCTGAAATGGCGGATGCGCGCCAAGCAGATTGGCGTACACTCCGCCATGGTTGTATTGCTCCGTGTCCCCGTCCTGAACCAGACGGAGCATGTTGGAGAGCAGTCGCAAGGAACGGTTACCATCCCGGAAGCGACTCCAGAGTGCGACACGCCAGCCCAGGCTCCAGCCTGTACTTTCGTCTCCGCGACGCTCCAGTGAAGTTCTTGCCGCGGCAAACCATTCCGGTGTTTCCTCCTCAGACAACTGTCGTCCAGGATATATGCCTACAAGGTGCGAAGTATGCCGGTGGTATGTATCCTCATCTTCAAAATCCTCCGACCATTCCTGAAGTTGACCATACTTACCGACTTGCAGCGGCTGCAGGCGTTCTCGTGCACTCTTCAGCTCCTCCCTGAATTCCATGTCTGTTCCAAGTCGGTCCGCGGCTTCCATGCAATTCGTGAACAACTCCCAGATCAGGGAAATATCCATTGTTGAACCCGAGCTGACTGCTGCTACACCTTCTGCTGTACGAAATTTATGCTCTGGAGAAGTGGATGGGGCTGTAGTCCAATCTCCGCTTCCATCGTCAATAAGCCAATCAAGTGCAAAGAGTGCCGCCTGCTTCATGATCGGATAGGCAGTTGTTCTCAAATACGCTTCGTCTCTGTTAAAGGCGTAATGCTCCCATAAGTGCTGAGTCAGCCATACGCCACCCATTGGCCAATACGCCCAGCTTGGATCTCCATCTCCGTAATTTCCAACCGGGGCTGTATGCGCCCATAGATCCGAGTTATGATGAGCCGTCCAGCCACGGGTACCATAGTTAACCTTTGCAGTCTCAGCACCTTTCTCTGCCAGATTACTGATCAGATCCAGCAGAGGCATATGGCACTCCGCCAAATTACAGACCTCAGCCGGCCAATAGTTCATCTCCGTGTTAATATTCAAGGTATAATTGCTGCTCCATGGCGGACGGGTAAGTGCATTCCATATTCCCTGAAGATTGGCGGCCTGTGTACCAGGGCGAGAACTTGAGATCAGCAAGTAGCGTCCATAATGAAAGAGCAGCTCCACAAGTCCCGGATCTTCGGCAGCATAGGTCGTAATCCGCTGGCTTGTAGACATGCCTTCCGGGGCGAGCGGCGTACCGAGCTGCAGTTTCACTCTGTCAAACAGGGAGCGATAATCCGAGATATGGGCGTCCCGCAGACTTGTATATGGTTGGGCTGTAACCATGTTTAGTCGTGAATCATTCATCGCTGTGACACCTCTTCCCTCCCCTTCAGGCATGTTGGCATAGCCATTAAAACTTGTAGCTGCACTGAAATAGAAGGTGGCAGCCGTTGCCCCCAACAGATGTATTCCTTGACTATCCACAATCACCTGTCCATCCTCTGCTGTCACGGCCAGCTGTCCTTCGAAAACCATGCCCTTCCCGGCTCCCGGTTCACCGTATCTAATGGGTTCATCGCTTGTGACATAGCTGGGATCCACATGTTCCGGAGCGGTTCCTGATAATACGAAACGGTCTTCCTTTGCTTGAAGTGTATGCCGAAGCGGGCTGTCCAGGGCGGCATGCACATGGAGCTTCCCCTGTACACTTGCGGTCAGACGCAGCACCATCACCTGATGGGGATTCGAAGCAAACATCTCACGCTTATAGATAACGTTCCCAACCTGATATTCAACGCTGTGCAGTGCCTGTTCTATATCCAGCGTCCGTTTGTAGGAATGATGAATGCCCCCATGCTCAAAACGAAGAAGCAGATCTCCGAAGGGCAAGTAGGATTGCGTATAGGGTCCCTGCATCTCTCTCGTCAGCGTATCTGCCTCCTGGTAGCGTTTCTCCTGTATCAGCTTGCGAACCTTCGGCAAAACCTCCTTCGCGCCCGGATTATTACCGTCTGTAGGATAGCCCGACCATAAAGTGTCCTCGTTCAGACTGATTTTCTCCTGCTCTACTCCTCCAAAAATCATGCCACCGAGACGACCATTACCAATGGGAAGTCCCTCAGTCCATACACTGGCGGGTTTGTCATATTGAAGTTTCATGGGTTCTCTCCCTTATCATATTTTGGCATTGCTACTGACTGTATTGCCTTAAATATCAACTTATGTGCACAATTCTCATCATCCTTAGACTGTGGATACAGCAAACATCAGGTGCCTGGTCCAACTCAGGCACCTGATGTTTGAATTTTTATCTGCTATTTGGACGCCTCGTAGGCCTTTTGCAAAATTTCGAGATAACGGTCCAGCTTCAGGTTTTCCAGACCTTTAACATACGCATCCCAATCCTTGTTCAGATCCTTGTTGCCTGTAATGAATTGAAGCTGGTTCTGCTCAATGTAGTTCCGGATATTGGTTTGCAGCAAGCTTGCTTCATCAATTTCGGTAGGATCAATCCATACGGACCAGATCGGGAACAGCTCTTCTGGCTCATGTCCTTCGTACAGCAGCGTAGCATCATACAGTCTGCGCTCATAACCGTCGGAAGCATAGATATCCGTGCCTTGAACAAAGGTATCCCGATACTCCTTCGGCATATAGAAATGAGCCATTCCGCTCCAGCCCGCATTGCGCGGTGCTTCTCCCTCAGCCATCGGAATCTGTTTAACCATCGGCTTGGAATCCTTGCCGAGTGCCACATCGCCTTCTCCCGGGTCGGTCCAATCGATCCCTTTCAGACCACTCGCCCCGTTCGTTTGACCTTCGGCAGTAAACATATAGTCCACCATTTTAATTAGAGCGATCTGCGCTTCTTCACTTGCCTTGTTGGTGATGACGAATTTGGCTCCCGGAGATACGCCGCCCCCATCATGCGTTGCGAACGATACGCCTCCCGGTCCGGAAATCGGAGGTACAGGGTTATAATGTGCCGAGCGTGTATTGCCAGGATCAATGTTTACGAAGATTGCGGGGTGCATTCCTGCCCCGACGCCGAGAATTTCCGCATCTGCATTTTCCCCAATTTTCTTAAAGGCTTCAGCGTTCTGTGTAAAAGCTCCTGGATCAATGAGACCTGCATCGTACAACGATTTGATATAGGTCAATCCTTCCTTCCACTCTGGCGTAATGGCTGCGGATTGAACCTTTCCTCCGTCCATTTGCAGATAGTTGCGGTCATCATCGTACACAAAGGCATTCATGAGGAATGGAATGATGCGCACACCAAATTCCTCGATGGAGCCGCTAAGAGGTACTTCATCGGCTTTTCCATTTCCGTTCGGGTCCTGCGTTTTGAACGCCTGCAGCACATTTTTGAATTCCTCCGTCGTAGTGGGCATCTCCAGATTGAGCTTTTTGAGCCACTCCGTATTCATCCACATCTTGCTCGGATAGGAGCAGTGGAAACATTCCGTATAAGCAACAAGGCCATAAATATTGCCATCCGGCGCTGTGTTAAGCGTTCTCAAATTTGAGTTACTTTCCATCGCTGCTTTGATGTTTGGAGCATATTGATCAATCAGATCGTTTAACGGCAAGAGGACACCCTGTTTGCCATATTTTAAAAGATCCGCTTGTGAGAATTGGTCAATGTAATGAGTAAGCAGGTAGGCATCAGGATAGTCACCACTTGCCAGTGAGATCTGGCGCTTCTCCTTGGCTCCGTCCGACGGATTGATCTGCCAGTTGAATTTGATGTTGAACTTGTCTTCCACGAATTTGGTGAATTGGTTGGTCGGGATATCGATCCCCGATTCTTGTACGGAAAATACACTGATGTTCACCGGACCGTCTCCTGCAGCCGGCTCTCCTGATTCAGAGCTTGATGAGTTGTCACTTGAGCATCCGCTCATTACCATTGTGAACGCCATGAGCAGCATGAGTATGATTGTCAGACTTTTCTTCAAAATGGATCACTCCCTATAGTAATTTACCGGTGAAGAAAATGATTCCCTAACTCAAGCTGTGAATTAACCCTTAATGGAACCAACCAGCATTCCCTGTACAAAATGACGCTGTACAAACGGATAGATCACCAGCACAGGCAATGTAGCCACCACAATCAAGGAATATTTTAACAGCTCGGCAAGCTGCTGTCTCTCCACCATTTTCGCCGCATCCATTGCACCTGCACTGTTGTTCTGAATAATAATGCTGCGCAGAATGAGCTGTAACGGGAACAGATCAGCCGATTTAAGATAAATAAGAGCATCAAAATAAGCGTTCCACTGTCCAACCGCATACATGAGTACCAGCACGGCGATAATGGGCTTGGATAGAGGGAGAACGATACTCCAGATGAAGCGCATGTCACTGCAGCCATCCATCTCGCTGGCTTCCAGCAATTCCTCGGGAATGGAGGATTTGAAGAAGGAACGGGCAATGATGACTTGCCATACCCAAATGGCATTAGGAATCAGCAGCGCCCAGCGTGTGTCGATCAGATGAAGCTGCTTCACAACCATATACGTCGGAATTAACCCGCCGCTGAAAATCATCGTAAAGGTGATGATCATCATTAAGGCATTTCGGCCAAAAAAGCTTCTGCGTGATAGTGGATAGGCAATCATGATGGTCAAGACCACACTAATAAAAGTACCTACAACCGTATAAAAGATGGAATTACCGTACCCTTTTAAGATTTCAGGTGTGTTGAATAGTGCCTTGTAACCACTGAATGAAATATCTACAGGCCAGAGCCATACACGGCCAGAAGTAACGGCTGCCGGGCTGCTTAACGAGCTGCTGATAATAAAAATTAGAGGATAGATCACCGCCAGTACAACGAGACTGAGCACGATATAGATCGTAATCAGAAACGCTCGATCGGCGGTAGATTCCCTAATCCTTTTTGGTACCGTTGCTGCCACTTGAGGACCCTCCTTTCCTACCAGATACTATTGTTGGTCACTCGTTTTGCCAAACCGTTCACGGTAACCAGCAAAACGAGGTTAATCACCGAGTTGAAAAGTCCGACCGCGGTCGCAAAACTATAGTTGGCATTCAACAAGCCGATGCTGTAAACATAGGTTGCAATGATTTCAGAGTTGGCTAGATTAAGCGGATTCTGCAGCAGGTAGACCTTTTCGAAGCCAATGGCCATGACATTTCCTACATTGAGAATCAAAATAATGACGATGGTTGGCACAAGGCCTGGGAGGTCGACGTGTCTGATCTTTTGAAAACGTGAAGCTCCATCGACTTTGGCCGCTTCATACAGTGTCGGATCAATTCCGGCGAGAGCTGCCAAATAGATTACTGCACTGTATCCTGCGGTTTGCCATATATCCGACCAGACATAGATCGAGCGAAACATTCCGGGTTCACCGAGGAAGTTGACCGATTCAAGCCCGAAAAAATTCAGGGCAATGTTGGCAAAGCCAAGCCGCGGTGCCAGAAACAGCATGATCATGGATACCATTACGACGGTTGAGATGAAATAGGGCGCAAACGATACGAGCTGTACGAACTTTTTAAACTTCGTGCTCCGCACCTCATTAATCATAAGAGCTAAGATGATTGGAATCGGGAATCCCGCCAGCAGCAAATATCCACTCAATAGGATCGTGTTCTTCACCAGTGTCCAAAATAACGGATTTTCGAAGAACAGACGGAAGTTTTGCAGCCCCACCCAGGGACTCCCCCATATACCTTTAATGACGTTATAGTCCTTAAAGGCAAGGACTGCATTAATCATTGGGTAATACTTGAAAATAAGAAAAAACAGCAAGGGTGGAATCACCAGCAGATGCAGCTGCCAGTGCTTCCTCATTTTCCTGCGGGCATTGCTCCATAAGCTCGTTTCTTTTCTCTGTGGCAATGACCTGTGATTCACAACGACTTCCTTTTCCAGAACAACCCCCCCCTGACTATAGTCTGTGATGTTCAATGATGATAGCGCTTACTACACGTTGATCATAGTGGATGGGGATGTCTTCTTAACAGGTACAATTGAGCTGTAGAGCGTACAGTTATCCCTTTTTCGAGGGCACAAACCGGCAACAGACCGGCCATTTCTCCATATAAACCGCTAGATTGCACCAAAAAGACCGCATCGTCCTCTTGGGACAACACGGCCACGGCCATAAGACCTGAATGAATTCATTCGTAGGGAGTCTGTCTATACACACTTGGAGAGATACCATTCAATCGTTTAAAAGCACGCCGGAAGGAATGTGAACTGTTGTACCCCACTCTTGCTGCTATTTCGTCCACGGTATAATTACTGTCCCTTAACAGGATCATCGCCTGATCCATTCGCACTTTGATCAGATGATCGGAAAAATTAACCCCTGTATACTCCTTGAACAGTTGAGAAATGTATTTTTCAGGCCGCTCAACGTGCTCAGCAACGCGATATAGGGTTAGCTCGGCATCCGAATACATCTCTGCGGTATATGCTTTGATCTGTTTAACGATTTGACTATGGGTATCCTTCTTCTTGTTCGCAATCAGTCCGCACAGTTCTTCCATGATTTCGTACAATTCAGACTTAATGGTCTCCAGCGGCTCTGCGGATCCAATGTCGATGACCCGCCGTTTGACGTTTTCGATGGAATCGTATTCCGTAAATGCCTTTTGATCAAGCAGCTTGATAAAGGTTCCCTTCATCTCGCCAATCAGTTGATGTTTCATTTCCATGGATAGCTCACGCTGCTCCATGTTCTGTACCATGATGGCTTCGACAATCCGCTTGGCTTCCTCAAGTTCTCCGGCCCGGATCGTTGTAATCAGTCGCTGCTCGGAGTCGAGCGGATAATAATAGGTTGTATTCTCGGTCTGTGTGTCACTGCTCCAAACCATGCCCCTTGCGTTCATATAGATGGCATATTCAAGAGCTTGATTGGCTTGGTCGAAGGAATTACTGACCTCCGTCACGGACGAGAAGTGATTGCCGAATCCCGACTGGATGGTGATCCGGTAATCATGAAACATAACCTGGGCCAATTCATCCATCGTCTGCGTAATATCTTCTACGGTGCGTTGTGTGTCAGCTTCCTCATCCGTGGAGAAAAACAAAGCGGCCACCTTATCCGATCCCCAATCGGTCATCTGTACATTAGCGCCAAGCTCGCTCAGTGCCTGCTTCAACAGCAGCCGAGAAGCATTTAGCTCATTCAGGATATCAACGTTATCCATGCTGCCATAACCTTTGATCTGAACGAGACCCGCATATCCTGCTCCCTGATGCAAATGAATATCCGCCTGTTCGGCAGCAGACCAAATCTCGTCCCGTGATTTGAATTCACCGGCGATCAGGCGCTTCAAAAAGGCATCCCTTACAAGCGGCAGCTGGCGATTCAATTCCGTCTCCAGCAGCTTGTTCTTGGTGATCATATCCGAGATGTTTCCGCTTAGAAAATCAAACTCATTCCTGGAAGTCCCGTCCTCTCGTCCGAATTGCTCCTTCATCACACTTAGCAGTCGATTGATTGGGGCACTATGACGATAAGCAAGCACCAGCCCAACGAGCAGTCCAAGCAGTAGTGTTCCACCTGTAATGAGCATGCTCATCTTCTTGATCTTGTTTGCATTTTCCAGAAGGAGGTCACGCGGAATCCCTGCCTGATATACCCAGCCGTTAGAATCCGATTGCGTAGTGATAACCAGATCATCCTCATAGAACTGACTAACCTTGCTCGGATCGAATTTCGGATCGGCGATCATCTTGGCCATCTCAGGTTCTCCGCTGCCCTTCAGCGCAATGGTTCTCCCTTCCGCATCGCTAATGTGAACCCAGCCGCCATATCGGTCCGTCATACTGGACAGCAGTCCTACGATCATCTTCTCATCAATGACGACGACAGCTACCGCCGGTGAGGAATCGTTGAAGCTGTCCAAAGGCAGTGATTGCATATATGTAATGACCGACGTTTGCTGGCCTCTGCTGACATAGGAACTGAGCGGCTTAATTTCACTACGATGCGTTTGTTTTAATACTTGCTTCATCCATTCCTCCAGGGATAGATCGGTATAATGAAAATCGGCATAATAATGATTCGGCCTGTAAGAGGAACCCGGGGTAAGGATTAGATTATAATTGGCTAAATAAATATAATAATTTTGCAGGAAATCATTCGTCTGCCCAAATGTCAGCACATTCTCCATGGCTCGCCATATGCCATATACATTCGTTTCGTTATCCCTTTCATTCATCAGGACGTTCAGTTCCTGATTCACGGCAAGCTGTCTAGTGAAGCCTTCGACTTCATCCATGCGCCGTTCCAATATTTCTTGGCCCTTCTCAAGCTGTGTAACCCCATTCTCAATGGAGATGGACTGCGTTACGGAAATGGAAGTCAGATAAGACATGTAGCCACCTATGCTGGGTATGACCAAAATGATGACATACGAAATGAGAAATTTCCGAAAAACACTGGAATTTCGAATGGGCAACCCCTCCATCGCCGAGTTGATTGGTAGCGCTATCATAATCACAGATTATATCATTTTTTGGCTTAGTCAATTGTTTTCTTGCTTGTGCAGCAGCTCATTCATTGCGCTTTATTAATACAGCCCACCCTTTATTAAAAGGATTCAGAAAGAAGGGGACCTATGTGGTCCCCTTCTCAATTAGCACTATTTTCAGCTATTTAACCCATTGCTCTCCACCACTTGCAGCAGGCTTCGAACTATGATTAACCGACGCTTCTTCAATATCTCCGAAAGCCCAATGGGAAGGTGATACATCCTTCCACTGAGGCTGTGAAACTCCCTTAAGCGGGCCTCTTCCCAACACCCGGTTAATGACAACAACGGCTTCTGCTCTTGTCAGCTCAGCATTCGGCCGGAAGGTGCCGTCCTTGTAACCTGTCAGGATTCCCAGGCCTCGGGCTCTTTGAATCGCATCTTTAGCCCAATGACTGCCAATATCAGAGAACCCGCTGCCTGGTTTGGTCGTATCCGGAGCCAGGCTCACAACCAAACTCGCCATCTCTGCACGGGTCAAGGACTGATTCGGTTTAAATGTGCCATCCTTGTAGCCTTGCATCAATCCCATTTTTGCAACCTTGTCGATAGCTGCTGCAGCCCAATGGGAAGAACTCACATCACTGAACGTCACATCTGATAATGCAGCATCTTTTTCAACGACTTTGGCGAGTATGATTGCCATCTCTGCGCGAGTGATCTTGTTATTTGGTCTAAACAATCCGTCCTTATAACCGTTAATGTACGCCGTATGCCGAGTCGTCTCCGTATTCCCGGAGGATTCCTCTCCCGATTCTGTTTCCGGAGCCGGAGTAACTGGAGGCTGTACAACAGGAGATGACGGTCCCCCTGGATTAGAAGGTCCTGATGGATTGCTCGGATTTGTTGGATTCGTTGGATTTGTTGGCCCGCTGTCCCCAGCAGCTATCGTAAATTTCAGTTGATCCGTGAGCATGAGCTCACCAGACTTTTTGACAGCCTTCAGCGTATGCACACCACTCGTCAGGCCTGTTATGCTGTAGATTTCCTGTCTATTTTTACGTCCCTCACTGTACGTATCTACGGTTTGCACCAGATTTCCGTCGATGTAGATCTCCACCTCGCCCTGCTGCGGCCCAGTCGGAGTAATCATACGGATGCCGGTACCTTTGAAGACATACTCAAAGGAATCACCGTTTACTGCTGAATAATGAACATCATTGAGATAATCGCCGCCAAAAATAAAACGGAGGTTCAACGTGCCGAGAGGCTGCGCAGCAAGGTAGGATTTTCTAAGCGTCACCTTATCCCCTGTTACCTCATAATCGGTTCCCTTAACCAGCTCAAGTGAGCCATTCATAATCTTCTTGAAACTATCCGGTTCCTGCAAAAGTGTCACTTCAATATCGGCTTGAGCAGATTCAGCTTTGTCAAAAACAGCACTCACCGGCTGAATGATATTGGGAATCTCCACCTTGAGGAAGTCAAGCAGCATGAACCGCCCTGACTTTTTCACGGCTTTAAGCGTGTGCAGCCCATCTGGCAGCCCTGAGACACTATAGACCTTTTGCTGCGCCAAACGTCCGTCACGGTAAGCACTTACCGTTTCCTTAAACTCACCATCCACGTAAATATCCATGTCGCCCTGGGACGGATCCACTTCCGTAAAAAACTGAATACCCGTTCCTCTGAATTCATACTCAAAATAATCGCCGTTCTGCTCGGCGTAATGCACATCATCCTTATAGTCGCCAAATCCTCTTCCCGTGCTGCGTGACCAGTTGCCGCTATACTTGATCGCGGGATCGTCATTGTTAATCATCGCGAATCGGATTCCGGAGGTGTCAATAACCTTAATCGTGAGCGTCTGCGGATCCCCCGCGCTAAATACCACGTTAAACTTCGTTGTGCCCACGGGCAGTTGGGTGAGGTATTGTTTCTTGATCGTTAACGTATTGTCAAGGACATCGTAGTCATCTTCGCCGAGATCGTCCCCGTTGTATTCCACACCAGTTAACATATTACCGTTCAGGTTTAACGTGATTTTCACATCCGCTTGCTGATCCACTGCCTTATCAAAGTCTGCAGCGGTTGGGCTTAATTCACTGTTCTGCCCACCAGACTCTTGTTCCCTGGTTACCTTAAGTGCATCCAGAAGCATGTATTGGCCCGATGCCTTAACAACCTTCAGGGTATGTGTTCCACTTGGCAGATCTGTTTTGCTGAACAGCACCTGCTGGGCTTCCCTTTCTCCATCGGTATAAGCGCTTATCCGTTCTACCTCACCATTATCGAGAATAATGCTCATGTCCCCCTGCTCTTGATGCTTCTCTGTCAGCAGCTCGATGCCTGTACCTGTGAACGTGTATTCAAAATAATCGCCGTCTTTTTCCGTATAATGCACATCGTCATTGAAGTCACCGAAACCCCTGCCAGTATTCGCATTCCATGAACCTGTGTACCGTATCTCACTGTCGTCATCGTTAACGTAGACCACCTCGGTAACCGTGGTATCGTCTCCTGAAACGGCTGGTACAGCATTCGGTTCATCGGCTACATTGGATTCGCTCGCTGGATCAGCAATCGTTCGATCATTGTCTGTGGAATCCTGAATCGCTATCGTCAGGTCCTGTGAACCCTCTAATTGTTCCTTGCCTCCATTTCGCTTCCAATCTCCGGTATACCGCATGCCTGTATCATCGTCATTCACCGTCGATGTTCCGCTCAGCGCCTTGACTTTCAGCATGCGTGAAGCATGAGGCTCCAATAAACCACTGCTAAATCCCTCGTTAAAGGTACCCAGTTCGGAGTGGCTCCACAGGTCACGGACCGATGCAGGTCCATCCAGACCGATATCGCTCCAATTGACCTTGACCTCAGCACTCCGGTTGCCCAGATTAAAGAGAGCCACACTGTACGTTCCATCTCCGTTATTGGCGTACCATACCTGCTGCTGGGTATCCATCGATACCGGATGAGCCGGACGTCCAGCCTGATTGACAGCGATCACTTCATCATTGGTAAGAAGTTCAAGTCCATAGCTGTCCAGCCTGGTCATGTCATTCCCTGTATACAACGGTGCAGACGAGATCGCCCAGAATGTCATGGCTGTCTTCCGTTCATCCTTGGTGAGCCCATCCATGGAACCATTGCCCACGTTTAGCGAGTCAAAATCATTCCACCCGCCAGTGCCCGCATCACGCCACCAAAGTGCAGCGATTGGAAACAGTCGTGCAATGTTAGCCCACTGTGTTAAACCCACATTGCTGTCGTATGCTTCGACATCCCAATCGATACGCCAGCCATTGGCGTGCTTTTTCCAGAAATCCACGTAGTTATGGTCCAGTGCCCATGAAAGCTCGAACCAGATATTGTGCCTTGCCAAAGCCTTGGACCAAGCCTCCACATCGCCTCGTGCATCCCGGCTCAGATTGTTAATGCCTGATCCTGGAGTCACGCTGTCGAATTTGACAAAGTTAATGCCCCACTCGCCCAGAAGATCTGCAATGGAATCGATGTATTTCTGAGCACATGGATTCGAAAAATCAATCTTGTAGGTATACGCATTCCAAGCATCCATCACGGTAAGCGGCTGATAAGCAATATCCTGCATTCGGCAAGCTCCGCCCGTCCCATAGATCTCAAGGTTTTTATTGTATGCATCAATGGACAATCCGGGAATCAGATAGATCCCGATCTTCTGACCATTGTTATGAACATAGTCGATAACCTCCTGGAATCCGTTCGGATACAGTTCTTGGTTAGGAATCGGTCTTCCGTATTCATCATTATCTCCGTTCCATCCCGCATCAATATTGATATATTCATAGCCATGAGCCTGTAACTTCTCGCGCATGGCATCCGATTGCTTCTTGATGCTCTCCGCTGATGTCCATTTTACGGAAGGGTCATACACCTGCATACTGTAACTGCTCCAGCCCATGTAAGGTTTCTCAGCTAATGTCGTCTCTGCAGCCGCTTCAACCACACGACCTTTGGTCCCTGTAAATCCAAACTGAACTGCCGCAAAGATGAACACCAGAAAAACCATCACTATCCGTTTACCCATTCGCTTCAAATCATCCCTACCCCCTCTGAAATAGTGAATTCAAAATCCATAATGATAGCGCTTTCCTTACGTGAAAAGAATAGTGGATGTATTATGCTCAGGGTAGGTACAATTCGGAATTTTGCGTACATTTCACCATGAAAGCGGGGGTACAACAGCCATAGAACAGGCATTTCTCCCCCTTACACCGAAGATTTTGCAAGTGAGCCGCTGCTATAAGATCGATTCGAAGGACGTTGTTTAAGTAACGATGTGTGTATCGTAGTTATGGTCTTATGGTCAAGTAAAAAGACATAAAAAAAGGTCTCCCGCAGGCGTTAGCCTAACGAGAAACCTTTTCTTCTTATGATGCGGTCGAGAGGACTCGAACCTCCACGGGGGGTTAGCCCACACGGACCTGAACCGTGCGCGTCTGCCAATTCCGCCACGACCGCATATGGCATATCTCCGAGATAATCTATCGCGGCGACAAGAAATAATATATCATGTGAAATTCAGTGTGTCAACACTTAAATGATTTAGTATAAAACTAAGATAACCAAAAGGAATTAAAATCTGCTTGAGAACAAACTTTCCCTGCTAAAAATGAACCACGCTCTCCTCTACTACTCCAATTTACTTATTTGTCCAATTTTTGCGCTGATGAAACACAAATTACGTTTTTGTCATCATAAATAAACATGGAGAACTACTACTTTCCACAAAAAGTCTTGAATTCCGTTAACATTGCAGAAGGAAGAAAGGTTTGACAATTACGCATTTATGCAATATAGTTTCAAAAGGTTACAAAATATTAATTATTCATTTGCCGAGTTTCATGTTTGAAAACGGGGGAACCATTTTGGGTGAATTATTCTTATACATAGGAAATATAGGGAACCTTCTACCGAACCCTTAGCTAACTCCGTAGGCATCGAAGGGAGAACATTGATTTTGAAAAAACTGATCATTTCTATTTTTGGCGCAGCCGTTCTATTTACATCTGGTGCAGCAAGCACTGAGGCGAGCAGTATTAACACCGTCGTTAACAACATGACTGGAATACCTTATAAGTGGGGCGGCACGACGCTGGCCGGGTTTGATTGCTCTGGATTTATGAGATATATTTTCCAAAAATATAGCATTGAATTGCCACGTACGTCACAGCAGCAAGCCAAGGCGGGTACTCCGGTATCCAAGGCCAATATCCGCACAGGGGATCTAGTATTCTTCAACACTTCAGGCAGCGGAATTTCGCATACAGGCGTATACATCGGGGGCGGACAATTCGCTCATGCTTCCAGCAGTAAAGGTGTCAGCATCACCAAAATGTCGAATCCATACTTCAGTGACCGCTATGTAACAGCGCGCCGGGTGACCGGACAATTTATGTATAACAAGATGCTTGGAAAAATATAAGTTGGACAAGAAACAGGCTCTGGAATGCTCCAGAGCCTGTTTTGCTGTCTGGTTATTCAGACTCACTTGCAGGAAAACCTTAGTGCAACGCTTTTTGCACACGCATTGCGCCTTGAGACAGCGCGTGACCGCCGCCTACCGCTCCAGCTACCGCAACCGTCTCCATAATCTCCTGATCGGTTGCGCCCTTCGCACGGGCCTCTTCTACGTGGTAAAACGTACATACTTCGTTATTGGCAAACAATCCGATGCCGAGGGCAATCAGCTGCTTGGTTTTGGCGTCGATGGCACCTGACTGAAAGCATTCACCTGTAAAATCGTGATACGCTTTGACTACGCCAGGCAACACATCGCTTAATTCTCCAATCTGATCCTTGTAGGCATGTACCTTATCATTCATCAATGTCATGGCTACCCGCACATCCTCTCGGCTGATAAGTTTACGAATTCTCGCTGTACCTATCTTCTCTCCCGAGTGGCGGAATTATGCCAAACCATCCATGGTAATTCCATGCATCCGTCTCCAGAGCGGCTCTATTCATTCAGCCGGACTTTGGCGCGGTTCACTAAAGAGCTGATAGCGATAGCTGCGGTCCAGCTTAACCACACGTCTGTTCTGGCGACGGATAAGCACCTGTTCCCCATCCCATGCAACGACAATTCCTGTTACGTCGTTGGATTCCAGACCATCCCGTACCACTCTTACTTTTTCACCCGATAAGCGCAGTGCATCCAATTCTGCATCACTAATCATGTCTATGGCTCCTATGTTTCAAAATAATTTACAAAAAGAGACCTAAATGAAGAGTCATTTAGGTCTCACGTGACTGTATTGGACTGTTATGTCATTCGAAAAATATCCCGACTGAAAGTTACCGCTGCGCGTGCTCTTTGCTGTCGTTCTTCTCGAACCAAAAATCAAGCACTTTGGCGGACATCACACGTTCTTCAAGGTACTCCACTTGATGTGGTGTAAATTGTTCTTTCCAAGCGAAGGACAACTCTTCACACAAGCCTACAATGGTCAGCAACTCTGACCAGGCAACATAGCGTTTGTACCAGAAAAATTGAGGATGTTCAATCATATAGGGATAAAGGTCATCGAATTCCGTATGTTTACAATCCAGGGCACGTTCAAAATGAACTTTCGACTCCGCCAGCTTTTCAATAAAAAATTGTTCTGATGCCGGTTGGTTCCCCATGGTGTTGCCTCCTCTCCCTAACATAACCCCATTATAAATGAAATTCGCGGTCATGCAAAGGCATTGTTCAAAAAATAGGCTTTTTCCTTTAAACTGTCACATTTGGTTATCGTCGAATTGCACGGTTCCATCATTCAGTGAACGAATGCGCACCAAAGCTTCCACCGGAATGCCCTGCTCGCGGATCGTACGTGCACCGGCCTGAAAACATTTCTCGACCACGACACCGAATCCGACGAGCTCCGCCCCTGAACGTTCAATGATCTTAATGACACCGCGAGCTGCATCTCCGTTGGCGATAATATCGTCTATAAACAAAATACGGTCATTCTCATGAATATATTCGCGGGATACCATAATATCGGTTACGATCCCTTTGGTAAAGGAAGGTACACGTTCACAGTAGGCATCGGGATCTGCCAGAAGTGTCTTTTTTCGACGGGCAAATACGAGCGGCACCCCAAGTTCATGTGCTGCGGCAAAAGCAACCGGGATCCCTGAAGATTCCACGGTAATGACCCGTGTCACTCCACTTTCACGAAAGCGAGCAGCAAACTCGCGGCCCATCTCCATTGTCAGTGCAGGATCAATCTGGTGATTCAATAATCCGTCCAGCTTCAGCACCTGATCCGAGATGACTACGCCTTCTTGTAATATTCGTTGTTTTAATATTTCCATCATTCGACCTCCCAAGCCTATCCTATGAGGTAAAAGTATCATAGATGAGGCTGTCAGTTCAAGCGAAATCGGCTTTCCTCCATCATTGACCGATTCTGAGAACGAAAGCTTCTTACAATTGTCATGAGTTACCAGGGTCAAGCATACCTTGTACCATGGTACCCGCATGTCCAAACTATTATGGGGCCTGAGAGGGGAAACGCATGAAACAGGCATTCCGGGTGCTGCAGATCGCATTTACATACATCGGAACGGTTGTAGGAGCAGGCTTCGCGACAGGGCAGGAAATACTGCAGTTTTTTACCCAGTATGGCAAATGGGCCACCATCACCATTGTCTTATCGACCATACTATTTGTCTGGCTGGGCACCAAAATGATGCTCATCGCCCATGATACCGGCTCCCGCTCTTACGAGGACCTGAACAAGCACCTATTTGGCCATAAGGCTGGAAAGTGGATTACCTGGATAACGCTTCTGATACTTATTGGTGTAAACAGTGTAATGCTCGCCGGAGCAGGCTCTGTCTTCGTGGAGCATCTTGGACTGAATTACCAGACTGGTTTGATTATTACGATAGTGGGAACGTATCTGCTTCTTGGACGAGGCATCAAAGCCATATTGCAAATGAATAGCATTGTGGTTCCGATGATGCTCCTGTTGTCCATCCTCATGATTACAAGCACCATACACCATCCCGGTGCCTTACGGTTCGTTACGCTGACTACAGATACCAATCCTATAAAGGTGTGGCTGTCTCCACTATTGTATTCATCCTTCAATCTGGTACTGGCCCAAGCTGTTCTGGTGCCGGTAGGCAATCAGATCCGTGATCGTAATGTCCTGAAATGGGGCGGTGTACTCGGCGGAATCGGCGTAGGCTTTATGCTGTTAGCCGCCCATTTCGCCATGTCAGCCCAGATGCCAGGTATCATGCAGTTCGAAATTCCGATGGGGAGCATTGCCTTCCAACTTGGATGGGCTGTGCAATCTGTGTATGTAACTCTGATCTTCATGGAAATATTCACAACATTCGTCGCAGATATCTATGGTATGACTCTTCAGCTTGGTCAGCACTTACAAGTCCATCCTAGATTAATTACATTAACCATTATGCTTCTGTGCTACTCACTCAGCCAGTTTGGATTCAGTTCTCTCCTATCCATTCTCTATCCAATCTTCGGCAGCCTTGCCCTAGTCTGGGCCGGAAGATTGGTGATCGACCGCTGGGGAAGCTTTCGCGCGAGACATAAAAACTTGTGACGCTAGACATAAAAACTTGTGATTTATACAATGGTCCTAGGCTCTATTGATATTTAATACTCATTTTATCTAAAGTAAAAAGCCGCTGTTTTGGTCATAACCCTGTCAAGTAGACAGTACAAAAAAAAGACAAGATTTAAGCTGCGGCCGTTTCCCGGTATTCTACCGGGGAACGGTCGTTTAGTTTTTTCTGAAATCGGTTTTGGTTGTAAAACAGTATGTATTCATTCACTTGCTGCTCAACCTCTGCTTTGTTTGCCGCCTTATTCAAATAAATTTTCTCCGTCTTCAAATGAGAGAAAAAAGATTCAACACAGGCATTATCTAAGCAATTTCCACGCCTGGAGTGACTGCCTAGCATGCCAAGCTGGTTTAGTTTACGGTTAAATGGCTTCGACGTATATTGAAATCCTTGATCTGAGTGTAGGATTACGCCATTCAGATCCACGTGCTGACGGAGTCTATCCAGCGTGTCATGAACTAAAGCAAGGTCATTTCGTTCAGAAAGATGCCACGCTACAATTTCGTTATTGTATAAATCCTGAATAACAGACAGATACACAAAGTGTTCTCCAGCACGAATATAGGTAATGTCCGTAACCAGCTTCGTTCGTGGTGTATCCGCCTGAAACTGACGCTCCAGCCGATTTGGGTTTACCACAGAGGCTTGTTTTCCAAAGAATCGACGCTTTTTTCGAATGACAGAACAGATGCCTAATTGTTTCATTAATCGGTACACCTTTTTGTGGTTGACTCGAAGGCCTTCCCGTCGTAAAGCAACGGTCATTCGAAGATAGCCAAAGTAAGGATGCACGCGATGAATGGCAAGCAAATGGGATTCTAGTTCATGTTCTTTGTGTCTACGCTCTTTTGCGGCTGCTATGCTTTTTCTCCACTTGTAATAACCCGAGCGGGAAACCGCAGCTAACTTCAAGAGCCAAGCCAGACCATGGCGTGCTCTCAGGTCCTCAATGATTTGAAATCTGGCTGCTTTACTCGTCACTCCTTGTGTAGATTTGGATATTGCTTTTTTAAGTATTCAATCTCCGCCCGCAAATACGCCATCTCTTCTTCCATACTGGAAAACTTGGTTCTAGGGCGTCCCCGTTTGGGTGTAGCAGGTTCTAGACTCATTCCCTGTTTCGCTTTGGCTGCCCACACTTGTACCTGAGATTTATTTTGAATATCTAAACGCGTCGCTACTTCACGTATACTCATATGTTCTTCGTTGACCAGCCGGACGGCCTCCAATTTCAACTCCAAGGAGTACCGCCGGTATGTTTGTCCTTTTTTAGCCATGAAAAAATCCCCTTCGTTTACATGATTAAGTTCATCTTAACAGATGTCTTTTTTCTCATGTCTACTAAAAGGGGATAATACCATTTTCACAGCGGCTTCTTCTCTTTATTTTAGGGATGAATCTAGGCCTTGCTCGCGTATTGCAGGTACAGTTTTTTCAGTTCATTAACTGATCTGCCCAACGAATAGTGCGTTTTGGCCTTCTCACACGCCGAGCGTGCAAGTTCGTAACGGTACGAAGGATCCAGCATGACTTTCTCCAACGCCTCAGCAAGTGCCGAAGGGTCCTCAGGGGGAACGAGCAGCCCGTTGCTGCCGTTCTCAATCTGTTCAGGAATTCCGCCCACATCCGTACCTATAAGTGCGAGACAACTCAGAGCAGCCTCGGCAAACACGGAACCAAAGGCCTCTGCACGGGAAGGAAGTACAAATATATCGAAAAATGGCATGAACTCTTCCGGATGCAGGGTATATCCATAAAAAATAGTCTCGTTATAGATGCCCAGACGCTGAGCCAACTCTTCCAAATCAGGTCGAATTGGACCATCCCCGATTATATGCAGAACATAGTCATGACCTCTCCCTTTGAGTTCCGCGCAGGCTTTGAACAAAATGTCCAGACCTTTGGCCGGAACAAGCCGGCATACCGTAACCAGCTGCGGGATCGCATTGTCATGAGGAATGGGTTTAAAGCGTTTCTCATCAAATCCGTTCGGAATGATACCAATGACGTCAGGCTGCTTCACATAAGGAGACAAATACTGCCGAAATGAATCGGAGACGGTTAACAACCGCTCTGCCTGATGCTCCAGCTCGCCGTAAATGGCAATCAGAAACTGATGATCCAGACCGCCTGGCTCAATTCGTCCATTCAGAATCAACTCACGCTCATAACTGGAGTGAATGGTCTGAATGAGTGGTGTATCTGGAAATACACTTTTCATGGCAAGACCTGCGATGGGATGGTGAGCATGAATCAAATCATAAGGCTTCTGAATCCGCAGCTTCGTCCACCATAAATAATCACGGTAAGTCTGCATATATTTTTGAACGACAGGACTTTCCTGATACTTGGTCCAATCGAACGTTTCGAACTGCACGTCCTCCCTGCCCTTGTTACGAATTCGCTTCGGCAGCGAGAACAAGTCCATCTCCCACCTCGGGGACGTAAACCTCTCCTGCATATACGGAATCATAGAGGATACACCTCCGGGCTGCTCCGGAGGAAAGAAAAGCGCCTGCAGCAATTTCACCGTTAGTTTCCCCCTTTCTAGCTTCAGTCTTTCAGTACATCTTCAATCATGATATATTAGAACGTATGTTTCAGTAAAGAAATAACTGTTTATTCATCACCATTTTAACAACAACGTTGCAGCTTGCAGACCCTAAGGAATGATCCGGTAAGGGTCATACGGACAAGCTAATGAAAAGGAGAGCAACAAGACATGAGCAAGCCTTCACTCCCTGAGTCGTATATACATCATATTCGGGAAATGCTCGGCTCAGAAGCAGAAGCATTTATTGACAGCTATGAAGAGCCTCGTGTACAGGGGTTACGTTTTAATTCCATCAAAGCTACACCAGAGCTCAAAAAGCAGGTTATAGAGCAGTTTAACCTGACCCAGGTTCCCTGGTGCGAGACGGGATACTACTACCAATCGAATGAACGTCCTGGCAAACATGTGTATCACGCTGCAGGACTGTACTATATTCAGGAGCCCTCTGCAATGTCGGCCGTGGAAATGCTGAACCCGCAACCGGGTGAGATCATTTTGGATCTCGCCGCTGCACCAGGTGGCAAAACAACCCACATTGCCTCACTCATGGAAGACCAAGGACTGCTCGTTTCCAATGAAATTCATCCGTCCAGAGCCAAAATCTTGGCAGAGAACGTGGAACGAATGGGCCTTTCTTCAGTTGTTGTTACTAGTGCAGCGCCAGGCGAATTGTCGGCGCGCTTTCCGGCAGCCTTTGACCGGATTATGCTGGATGCCCCTTGCTCTGGCGAAGGTATGTTCCGGAAAGATCCGGATGCGGTCACCGAGTGGAGCGATGATCTGGTCACCCTATGTGTGAACAGACAATGGGACATTTTGCAGGATGCCTATATCATGCTTAAGCCGGGCGGGACTTTGGCTTATTCCACTTGCACATTCAATCGCGAAGAAAATGAAGACATGATGGAACGTTTCGTTGCCGGTTATCCAGATCTGACTCTTGTACGGACCGAACGAATCTGGCCTCACCTGGCCCAGGGCGAGGGACATTTTGTAGCTGTAGTGACCAAAGCAGAATCCCAAACTTATGCATCCCAAGAACAGGAAGATCAACCTCGCAAACGCAAAGACAAAAGAGGCAGGAATCCGCGTCAAACGTCAGCCTCCAAAGAAGTAGAATCCGCATGGAATGCTTACCTGGCCTGGAGCTCTGACCATACAGACACTGTAGCTAACGGAACCGGCAAACCTCTGCTTTTCGGTGAAGCTTTATATGTACTGCCAGAGCGTGCTGCCCAGCTGCTGACCGATGATCGGTTGAACGGATTGAAGCTGCCCCGTCCAGGGCTTCATGTCGGTGATTGGAAAAAAGGGCGCTTCGAGCCTGCTCATGCACTCGCGCTCGCACTGGGACAACATGAGACTGTCAACATGCAGCATGTCTCCCTGGATGCAGAGACCAGCCAAGTAGCGGCATATCTTCGCGGTGAGAGCCTCCCTGCCGAAAGCGGACTTACCGGATGGACGCTTGTGACTTTCAACGGGCTCCCGCTTGGATGGGGAAAAGCCAGTGCAGGACAGCTAAAAAACCGTTTACCTAAAGGCCTTAGACGTATGCAGTAGTCTAGCCCTATCACGACTCAAAGCCGGTGAGCATTAGTGCTCCCGGCTTTATTTTCTATTTATCTATGGAGTTAACAGGTTGATGAAATGTCCTGTTTTTTTAATTTCATTTAGGATTGAAGTGGCTTCTCAAATGTACTATATCCATTGATTTTCCCCACAAAGGTATATCCGTTGCGTGGATAAAATTCATTCAGCCTCTCGTTGTCACCCACACAATCCAATCGCATGACGTGTTTGTTGTCAAATTGGATTCCACTGCTGGACCAACCCAAAATGTCCCGACCCAGTCCGGTGCGGGCGTACTTTCTCCGAATGGCCAAACGATGCAAATAAACGGCGCCATCCGCTTGATGAGCTTTCGGTCCCCATAGGTCGAAATCCCAAGCACTTGGCTGCTGCAACAGAATAACCATCCCTGCCACATCGCCTTCTTTCTTGAACACAAACACATCACCCCGGCGAATAGCCCCTGCTGTATCGTGGGAATCTACACCTTTCAAAAGCGCACTCCACTGGGAAGATCCCTGGCTGCGTAACCATTCAGCTGTCTCCCTAAGCAAGGATAGTACATCTTCCGTGTCTTCCGGCTGAGCCTGCATCGCTCTGAAATCATCGTTAATATATTCGGTAATGATTTTAAATGAGTGCTTCATGGTTCTCCTCCAATTCCAGATCTCGTTAGAACTATTGGAACTATACCCGGAAATGAATTTTTCGTCAAAACAAATGCAAAAAAGGTAAAAGGCCTAAGCCTCTTACCCGTCGATCTTCGCTTCATCTATAATCTGGTTCCGGTACAGCATGGTAAGGTGCAATGTGTCGAATTCAAGGTCCTTGTCCAATTCCTGAAGCAGCACCTCAACCAGATCCCGCCGCTGTGCACTGGTTCCGGGTACCTGATAATCCATATAGCCCGTCAGGTCGGCATGAGATGTATCAATGGTCGCTGTCCCCACAGGTAATCCGCCGCGTTCTTGCAGAAATAGCTCATAGACCCTGAATTCACGGTCCTTGCGCACCAACATGACATAACAGGAATCCTCTGCTTCGTCTATCTCGTCTTCAGAATCATCCCAGTCCTCATATTCAGTAAACTCCTCTTCCTCTGAGTCATCCACAAAGTCGCGATGTACCCACTCCATGGACTCCAACTCATTCCCCTGATGCCACATGCGAAGTGTAATCGTGTCGATCACTTCTTCGTCGAGTTCTCTTACGAGCAGCTCTGCTGCAGCATCAAGCTGGCTCTCGAGGGGCACGTCATACCAGTGTATCTCGCCTTGAATGTCGGCCCCATATTGTTTCAATGAAGCTTCTGCCAGCTCAGTCCCGTCAGCATCGTTAAACACATAGGTCGATATACTTCGTCCCGCAGTTACAAGCTCCATTTCCAGCACATGTTCCCGATCTTCATATGTAAAAGCTTCATCTGCTGCATCTGGAATTACGCGTGAATCATCTACATCCATGTCATCCAAGTCATCCAAGTATTCATCAGACTCGTAATGCATATCATCCGACTCACGCTCAGGATCAAACTCCAGGTTTTGCAGAACCGAATGCAATGTGCCACAGCTGACCAGCACTTCATAATAGATCGCCTCCACTGCATCCGTAAGGGACCGGATATAGGCATGAACCTGATCAATGATGTGCTTTTCCTCATCGGCTGAAACCAATTCCCGTTCCATCTGAAGACTGCCAGACAAACGGTCTCCTTCTCTATATACCAGCAGAAGTGAACCCGCGTATTGATCATTCACCATTATATCGAGCACTTCACCACCTGATGTACGCAGATCCGGAATCAGCTCCACTTTCTGTTTCATGTGCCTGTCCTCCTCCATTTCTAATGGTATTCTCATAGGTTACCCATGAGGCCAGTAGATTATGAAGCAGGAGCCTTTGAAAATGAAAAATGTGGTTGTCATTAGACAGCTAGGACGTGTTTTTGGACAGCATGCGCAACACCCTGCTCGTTATTGGAGAGTGTCACTTCATCCGCAGCAGCCTTCACCTCTTCCGGCGAGTTGTCCATTGCGATCCCTTTGCCTGCATAGGTCAGCATCGAAATATCATTGTAATAGTTGCCGATTGCCAAAATTTCAGAAGGTACAATACCTTTGGATTCGGCCAGTCTCTTCAGCGCTGCTCCCTTGGAGGCTTCCGGGTGCATCAGATCAATGAAAAAGTCTCCGCTGCGAGTCATGTAGTACGGCAAATTCCAAGTTCCCCATTCCTGCTGGACCTTGTCCATCTGCTCTAAGGGGCCAAACGCGGTGAATTTGGCAAGCGGTTCTGACAGGTCTGCCCACTGCGGCAGCTTCAAGGGCTCCATCATGAAGTTGTTGTACATCTCCCGAACCTGTAATTCCAATCCTTCCGGCTGATCCACATATAATCCAAATGCCGTGTTGATGTCAAAATGCACACCATTTGTACGGCAATACGTGACAAAGGGCTCCAGTCCCTGACCGTCCATAGCAAATCTGTGCACAATTTCACGGCTCACCACTTCGGCCGTCACGGCCCCGTTATGTGTAATCACATAACCGTCAAGCCCCATTCGCTTCATAAAAGGAATGGTGTTGGCCGGGCCTCTGCCCGAACACAGAACGATCTCGGCTCCCTGCCGGGAAGCCTGGATCAGAATCTCTTGGGTCCATTCGGTAAGCTCATGATGATCGTTAAGCAACGTACCATCTACGTCAAGCGCAATTAATTTGATTGTCATCGGGTCTTCACTCCTCAACTGTTAAGGTAATCGCACCCTCCCAAACCCTCCCTTCCGAGGGAGGGCCCCAGAGGGCTCTGCCCTCTGGACTCCCGTCTGTTGATCGGCGGGGTGGCGGGTCTTGCTATGTGACGGTGGGCGTGGGAGCGCTTGTCTGCCTGGATCTCGGCTTACACGGAATCCAGGCCAAGCTTAAGGGCGACCATTTCGGGCAGCGCTTCGCCTCCTGCCCGGGGCTCCCTGCTCCGCTCCGCGAAGGACGGGAGCTTGCGCCTGCGGCGCTGAGGGAAGGGCTTCGCCCCCTGCCCGAGCTCCCTGCTCCGCTCCGCGAAGGGCGGGAGCTTGCGCCCACGGCGCTTGAGGGCAGCGCTTCGCCTCCTGCCCGGGGCTCCCTGCTCCGCTTCGCGAAGGGCGGGAGCTTGCGCCTGCGGCTTTGAGGGCAGCGCTTCGCCTCCTGCCCAGGCTCCCTGCTCCGCTTCGCGAAGGACGGGAGCTTGCGCCTGCGGCTTTGAGGGCAGCGCTTCGCCTCCTGCCCGGGCTCCCTGCTCCGCTTCGCGAAGGACGGGAGCTTGCGCCTGCGGCTTTGAGGGCAGCGCTTCGCCTCCTGCCCGGGCTCCCTGCTCCGCTTCGAGAAGGGCGGGAGCTTTACTTACGCAGACTGGCCAGCTCGTCTGCGGTTAGTTCGCGGTATCTGCCGATTGGAAGCTCTGGATCAAGCTGAAGGTCGCCCATGGCTACCCTTTTCAGATAAACCACTTTTTTGCCTACGGCCTGGAACATCCGTTTGACCTGATGAAATTTGCCCTCGTGGATAATGAGAGAGATCGAAGAAATCACTCCCTCCTCCGTCTCCTCATGATGAAGCACGGTCAATTCGGCTGGCATGGCTTCATAACCGTCATCCAGCTGTATGCCCGCCTTGAAACGTTGAACATCCTCGTCATCCACGTTCCCCAATACACGGGCTTCGTATGTTTTCGGTACATGCTTGCGTGGAGATAACAGATCATGCGCAAGCGGACCGTCATTTGTCAGAATAAGCAATCCCTCTGTATCTTTATCCAGCCGTCCTACCGGGAACGGATCGAATACCCGGTCCTCTTTGCGTAGGAGATCCAGAACCGTTTTATCCCTGGCGTCTTCCGTTGCCGACACAACACCCGGAGGTTTATGCAGCATTAAATAAATCGTTTCACGGTAAACGATACGCTCTCCATCGGCTTCAATGACATTGGTCTCCGGATTCACCTGCATACCACTATCCTTCACGGCTTTGCCATCGACAAAAATTCTGCCCTGCTTTACCATTTTCTTGAGTTCACTCCGGGTGCCTACACCCATGTGACTTAGTATTTTGTCGAGACGCTGTGTTTTCTTTCCTTTGTCACTCATACCGATGTCCACCTCCAGCCAGCCGGGTACTCATTTTTCAGCACGCCATCCAGCCATTTCCCCCAACCAAGTGCATATCCATCCACGCATACCAGCGCGTAACCTTTGGCTGCTGCTCCAGGCTTGCACTCGACGCGCGCTTCTTCGATATTCAGCGTTTCGCCCTTCAGATACCTTACCGCTTCTCCACTTGCAGAAGCCAGGTTTATAACCCTTTTCGCCTCAGAGCTGTTCAACGCACAAGCCAGTGGATGAGACGGAACAAACCTTCCGTTTTTTACGGTACCCATAAACCATCCGGGCCGGATCACTTTGAGCCCTTCAAGACGGGATGCGCCAACAGACGATTGATACACACGGTCACCGTAAAATACCGTTTCCCCCAGGAGCTCAAGTTCTAGATGCTCTTCTATGAATTGTTGATACACGGTCCCTGGGTCAATGTTCACCTGATCCGTTCCTCGACCTTTTCCACGATTGGACTTACGCGCATCACGCTCGTTGTTTCTTCCGGCTCTTCCCTCATTTTTGCTGCCTCGAGCTGGTCTTTCAGTCCGTTCTCTCGATTCGGTTCTCATCAAACGTTCACGTTTTCGGTCCTCTTTGCTGAGCTGCTGAGTTACAGCAATCCCTTGATCCTCGGCGATCTTGGATACCGTCTCCTTCTCATCCTCAACGCTCCTGATCCGCTCTGCAATAGTCTCAGGACGATGCTGCAAAACAGCTACATAATGTCCTTCGCCTTCCAACAAGTGAGGCCATAATCTCGCTGTACCACGTGTCTGATCCAGTACAGCACCTGTTTTTTCCGACGTCTCAGGCATCATCTGGCGTACCCAATCCGGTCTTCCCGGAGCGAATCCAGCTGTTTCCGGAATATCATGAACAGTGAAGTCTGGATTGAGGTTCAGAAATTCGGCGATCATGGCTTCATTCTCCTCCGGCGCAAACGTACACGTGGAATATACGATCGTTCCTCCCGGAGCGAGCAGCTTCGCAGCTGTCTCCAGAATATCCCGCTGCATTAGCACACACTTCTCTACCGAGTGATGCTCCCATGACTTAACCATGTCTTCATCTTTTCGGAACATTCCCTCTCCTGAACAAGGAGCATCAATGAGTACCTTATTAAAATAATGCGGAAAAGCACCGGCAATCCGTTCCGGCGACTCATTCAGGACAACAGCATTTCGCACACCGTACAACTCCACGTTTTTGGCAAGTGCTTTGGTCCGTTCGGAATGAATATCATTGGTCACCAGCACACCCTTACCCTGCAGCTTTACTGCGATCTGGGTAGACTTGCCGCCGGGTGCTGCACACAAATCCAGTACATGATCCCCTGGCTGAACACTTAGCAGCTCCACCGGAGCCATCGCGCTTGGTTCCTGAATATAATATAGACCTGCATGATAGTACGGATGTAGGCCTGGTTTCACGCCATGCGGCACATAAAAGCCCGTCCCGCACCATGGAATGGGCCGCATATCAAACGGAGCCAATTCATCAAATTGCTCCATGGATATTTTTAACGTATTCACTCGAAGTCCCGCATGCGGAGACTGTCCATATGATTTCATAAATTGTTCAAACTCATCTCCGAGCAGGTTTTTCATGCGCTCTTCGAAGATTGAAGGTAGCTGTACAGCCATATTCACTCATCCTGTCCTGTTAAAATGCATATTGTTCTATGTTATCATATCCCGGTGCAGCTTTCCTATTGATTCACTGCATATTCCACTACAGCGTGTAATGTTGTATAATGACAAGTAGGTTGATTCTCGTGCAAAAAACGGGTGTTTATGTATATTATCCCAACCTTTATTTTTGCCAAAACTATATTTTGATATGATCGATGGGGGATGTCCAATGAAATCGAAGAAAAAGAAAAGTGCCTCAATCCTGATTTTCCTGGGTATATTCGTGGTCCTAATCGCAGCGCTTGTCGTCGTAAACCAACAATCCAAGAAACAAATGGACGCTGTGGAGAATGCTTATGGTATTGCAGCTTCCAAGCTTAATCCAGCTACACGCGAATTGCTCGATGACCCTAACTATCAACAGATTATTCTGCCGGATGATCTTAAATCCAAAATTGACAATAAGGAAAGCTTTTTCGTTTATTTCTTTGCCTCCGACTGCTCCCATTGCCGGGCCACGACACCACAGTTGATGCCGCTTGTAGACGAAGTAGGTATTGAGCTGCCACAATTCAATCTGCGTGAGTTCGATTCAGGCTGGACAGATTATAATATCGAATTTACACCTACGCTGGTTTATTATCAAGATGGCGTAGAGAAGGATCGCATGGTTGGCGGACTTCAGGAGAACGGTAGTGAGAACGGTTATACGCTGGATGACTACAGACAATTTTTTGACAAGTACAAAGGCAGCTCTGCTGCTTCGGCAAGCTAAGATATAATCATTGACTATAAATTAACATCTCAATTCAAGCTGCTCTTCCCTTTTTACTCAGAGCTTCATAGCCAATAAACGCAGACCAAAAAATCACCCCGGCCAATCCTTATCCAAGGTTTAGCCGGGGTGATTTATGTTATATACAATATGCATCATGCCATCTATACTAATTCTGATTTTCGCCGAAATTGTTCGCCTGCTGCATGGCTTTCATTTTCTCTTCATAGATGCGTCCCCGTGTCGGGCTGCGACGCTGTGGAATGTTGGGTTTCAGTTCCCTAGATCGTTCTTGAAATGCACTAGTCAGTGTCTCATCCCAGATCCGTATGGTCAGATCCCTGTATGGAAAATGCTGCGATTCAGGACCTGCTAGTCCGCTGGCCAGTTCCTTCACTTCCTCGACCAATTCTCCGAGTTCAATCCCTTTTGTACGAGCAGGATAATGCTCCAGCAGTTCGACCGAACTCTGCAACATCATCCGGCCTCCACGAAGGTTTTTGTTTCTGAAATGATATAAGCCAACTGCAATCTGCAGCATGCCTTTATAGAAAGGGTCCCGATCCTGTTCCAGCCATAACTCTTCCAATACCTCATGGCATTCGAAGTAGTCCTGATCACGGTTAAAATAGATCAAATAATCAATATACAGCGGCTCATAGCTGCTCATCGGGATTTTCACCCTTCCTAGCCGAATTCAGAAGAGCCTTCACATCATCCAACAAATCTTTAAGTGCTTCCATGTCATGACGCTCCCAACAGTCGTTAAAGCGCTTCTGAGCCTCAATGGCCTCATTGACGAGATGGTAGAAATACAACTGATGTATGATGGACAGTGTCTTGGAGACGATGTTTGAATCATCTTCAAACTCCTTCTGTGCTTCGAGGATCTGCAGCCGGATAGCTGACATTTCATTATCCAATACAAAAGCGGCTTCTGCCGTTTTCTTCAGCCTTGCCCGCATATCATCCGGCAGACTTTCACGATATTTATAGCTCAGCGAGTGCTCAATCGTAGCCCAGAAGTTCATGGCCAGCGTCCGGATCTGAATCTCGGCCAGCACTTTCTTCTGTCCCAGAGCCGTCTGAACAGGATATTCAATAATCATATGGAAGCTTCGATAACCGCTCTCTTTGAAGTTCGTAATATAATCTTTCTCAATCAATACCGTTAAATCCTTACGTGCGCGGATGTACTCCGCCACTCTTCGAATATCATCCACGAATTGACACATAATACGAATTCCCGCAATATCCTCAATTCCCGTCTCTACCTGATCTAGTGGCACATTCAGACGTCTGGATTTCTCCAGAATGCTGGATATTTTTTTGACACGACCGGTAACGAATTCAATCGGGGCGTATTCTTCCCGTTTCTTCAGTTCCGCTCGCATTGTCTTGAATTTGACTTTCAATTCCTCTACCGCTTGTTCATAAGGAAGTAAAAATGTACCCCAGTCTCTACCGTCCATGCTTATGCCTCCTGTCTCTATAGCGTCCCCTGTTCTAGTTTATTATACATGATGTTCAGCGGGGGGAAGAGTCCCGTACGCAATCCCCTCTTCCAAGCTTCTATATTTTCGCTCCGGGGAATTTCTTATCCTTTATGTTCTTATCTGTGCTCTGCACCGACAGCTTCAGAGATATGACGATAGCCGTCTTTGCGCAATAACTCACGCAATCCGGCATGGATACGCCGATTCACTTCAGGTCCTTCATAAATCAGAGCTGTGTATATTTCCACCAGACTTGCACCGGCTTTAATTTTTTCGTATGCATCTTCGCTTGTAAAAATACCTCCGGAACCGATAATCGGAAGCTTCCCTTCGGTTTGACGATAGATGCGCCGAATAACCTCCGTGGAACGATCCCGAAGCGGTTTACCGCTAAGTCCACCGGTTTCCTTGGCATGCTGATGGGACAGACCATCCCGATTAACCGTCGTGTTGGTGGCAATGATGCCGGCAACGCCGCTATCCGCAATCGTGCTGACCATATATTCAAGCTCCTGGTCGTTGACATCCGGTGCGATTTTGACCAGAACCGATTTGACCGATCCGCCTGCTTTTGTGCGTTGTGCTTCCATTTCACTCATCACTGCTGCAAGCAGTTCCTTCAATTCATTCCCATGTTGCAGGTTACGCAGATCCGGTGTATTTGGTGAACTGATATTCACGACGAACAAATCTGCATAATCGTACAGCGCCCGAATACATTTTTCATAATCCAGGTGTGCTTCTTCATTAGGTGTAGCCTTGTTTTTGCCGATGTTGACTGCAACGGGAATACGACGTTCCTTCAGACGTGCCAATTCACCTGCCATGGCTTCCGCTCCAAGGTTGTTGAACCCCATCCGGTTCACCAAAGCTTCATCTGGAGGCAGACGGAACAGACGCGGCTGATCATTGCCTGGCTGCGCCAGCGGTGTTACGGTGCCGACTTCCATGAACCCGAATCCAATGGATGAGAAACCCGTTACGGCCTGTCCGTTTTTGTCCAGGCCTGCTGCAAGGCCCACTGGGGTAGGGAAATGACAGCCGAACATGTCGACAGCCAGATCTTCCGTTTCACGCACGCCATACATCACCCGCAAGCCGGAAGGCACCGGACGAATACTGCCCATGCCGCTAAGGCCGCCAATAATTAGATGATGGGCCTGTTCAGGGTCCATTTTGAACAACAAGGGTTTAGCAAGACTTCTATATAACAAATCACTCACTCCGTTCTCGTCCGGTACGCCGTAAATATGCTTTCCCGTCTTTTTCATATGTAAAAAAACACTCTACACACAAGTCTATCCGTTTCTTCATCAAAAGGAAAGTAGTTTGCGCATAGACATCCTCATTTTAGCCAAGTCTGCAAGCCACTTTAAACCTTATGGAAGAAATAATCCCGCATACTGGAAATGACGAGGTGAATTCTTTACAATGGGAGCATGGCAACGATATACCAGTACCAATGAACGAAGGAGGGACAACCCATGGCTCCCAAACGTAAACCGCCTGCTTTGCAGCAAAAGAAAGAAGAAGTCAATCGGAAAGCCATTGCTTGGACAGCGGCCAGCGTCATCGGATTGATCATTATTATCGGCGCACTCATCATTATCGCCAATATGTAAACGGTCAAACCGACTGCCAGTCCAGTACATAATGTTTCAGCTGGGGTACACGCCATCGTAACAGATTGCAGGAATCGATTAGTTCAGCCAATGATATGTCTTGTTTGGATTGTTTTGTTTGGGAACAAGCGTATGCTGATAGCGATCCTTCGCTTCCGGTACAAGGATGGTCTCTGGCAGCAGATTCGTTCCAATGCGTACAGGGGTGCCCTGAGGTGCGAGTGCAAACAGTTCCTCCACATCCCCAGTACTCATTCTCACACATCCAAGGGACTCATCCAGCCCAATACTGTCAGGCTCGTTGGTCCCATGGATGGCATAATTCGTATCCGACAGCTGCATGCCTCTTGTCCCAAATTCTCCATCAGAGCGACCATTTGGATTCACGACTTTGTCCGTAATGACAAAACTGCCTTCTGGTGTTCGCCCTCCCCCTAACCCGACCTCATAATTGCGAATAATGGTATTACCGCTAATCAATGCAAGTCTGTGGTTGCTTTTATCGACTACGATCTCCAATGGATCCTGTAAAAAGAGTTCCCCTCCAAGCGTGTCTGCAAATGGACCACCCGCTTGCGGAGCAGGTGATTGCCCGGCTTGTTCCTGACCTGCTTGTTCCTGACCTGCCTCTTTCTTTCCTTGCTGCTGCATCGCAAGTATTGCCGGAAACATGTCTTTCATCCCCGGTGCCGTCTCACCCAATATATTGTTTGGAAAAGGCTGCGCAAGCTGACTTACGTTTTTGGGCCAGGTTTTGTTTTGCTTGTAGTATGTATGGATTGCACTGGACAACGATGCGGCTGCTTCTTGTTTGGCTGTCCACGCTTGTGCAAGCGGCTTGATGTCTTTTGAAACTTCCGGCGGTTCGCAGTTGCACTGGTCGGCATCATAACTTTGGGCTGTTAATCTGCCACTGCTATTGGTTTGCACAATATATTTTACCGGCATGTTCCGTTTCCATAACGCCCAATCGTCAGAAGTCTGCATGCCCAGAACAGCCGATGTTTCCACCTTGGATCCCGCACCAGACCATGCAGCAGCGAGCGCAGTTTCTCCCTGATGGTTCCCTCCGAATCTCGCAGCTGTAAAAACATTCGAATTGGTGGTAGGAGCTGAAACAGCTTCACGATCATCAGAGATTGGGCCATCCGCCCAGTCATCATCCCCGGTTTCCAAAGCCGAGGCCAACGCTTCAGCTGCATCACGATTGAATCCTGGAGCATCTGCAGGCGGTACCAGAGCTAACACAAGAAGCATCAACAGGGTCAGCCACATTTTGCGAATGCGCTGTTTCTTCTCCTTCTGTTCTCCCATCTCCACCAGCTTGTTTTGATAATCCACCCATATGTCTGCAGGAGCCTTACTCCGTTCAAATGCTTCGTAAACTTCGCCCGCTTGCTGAAAACAATAGTTGGCCTTGCCTTCCTGACCTTCACGTACATACTCCTTACCGAGCAAATACCAGGCCATTTTATTATCAGGATGTTTCTTAACATATGTTCTTAGGTGAGTATTCTGCATCCGATCCTCCGCTTGATTTCTCTTTTTCCATTACTATCTTTTATATCGGCAGAGGACGGAATGAAATCCATAGGACTTGAGTACCCGGATGAAACGCAAAGCATTCGACAAAATATCACAACCTGGTAAACTATAAAACCCTTGTCAACATGAATCTCTAGACACTAAAAAAAGCACGTCCCACTGCCTAAGACAGAGGAATGTGCTTCTTCCTGGTTATATGGTGTATAATTAGCCTTCTTTGTTAAAAGGTTCATCCGCTACTTTGATGGAATCTGTTGGGCAGCCATCACAAGCATCTTGCATATCATCGAACAGGTCGTCCGGGATAGCCTTGATTCCTTGGTTAGCGTCGCCATCAAAAATTACTTCTGCCAAACCTTCATCATCATAGTCATAGATGTCAGGCGCCGTTGCTCCGCAAGCACCACATGCAATACATGTGTCTTTTTCAACCCAAGTGTACTTACTCATTACAATCTCTCCTCCTAAAATTCGAAACGTACAGTGTTTTTATCTAAAAAACATATTAAACCAAAGTAAAAGTAATTTCAAATTATTTTGACAACATCAAGAGTATATTATGCCCTATTTAATCAAGACTTTGCAAGTTATCTTTTTGCAGAGACGTGCCCCTCACCTTGTGATTACGGAGCAAAACGGATGGATCATCCCCAAGCATGCCCGCTGTTACAACAGCATTCTCTCCAAATTTGTCACGCAGCTGGTCCATAATGCGAATCAGATTCTCCTTTTTCGGCTTCTGTTCGTATTCAAACAGATCCAGCTGTACAACTGATTCCTCACGTGGAATCAAATTCTGAAGGGTAACTCCCAGCATGCGTACAGGCTTCCCACCATTCCAGTGCTTGGCAAATAAAGCACAGGCTTCTCGGTAGATTATCGTTGCATCCTCCGTAGGAACTTCCATCATCCGTGAACGGGTGATCGTTTTCATATCTGGTGTTCGGATTGTAATCTGAATCCCCTGACTCAGCATCTCGTGCTTGCGCAAACGCCTGGCCACTTGATCACTAATGTTGAGCAGTACCCGGTGTACGTCGTCCATTTCGGTAATGTCCGCTGGTAATGTTGTTGTATGCCCAATGGATTTGTTCGCTTCCCGCTCTGGCTGAACAATCGAATGATTGATGCCATTGGCTGAATTCTTCAACCAGGTACCGTTAATTCCGAATACATCCGTCAGCATCCGTTCATCTGATTTTGCAAGCTGTCCTATGGTTTCGATGCCCAGCTTTTTCAGTTTTTCAGCCGTCTTTTTGCCAATACCGAACAACTCATTGCAGGGTCTATGCCAGAGAATCTGAGGTACATCCCTCATTCGCAAGATGGAAATACCGTTAGGTTTCTTCAGATCGGAAGCCATCTTTGCCAGCAGCTTGTTGGGTGCAATGCCGATGGAACATGGAAGTCCCAGTTCTTCCCGTATTCGTTGCTGGATGCTCTCCGCAATTTCCATGGGTGTGCCGAACTGTTTAGAGCCTGTGATATCCAGATAACATTCATCTATTGAGGTTGCCTCCAGCAGCGGTGTATAACTGTAGGCTATTTTCATAAATGCTCTTGAATATTGTCGATATAGGTGAAAATCAGGACGAATTACGATTAATTCCGGACATTTTTTCATCGCCTGATGCACAACCATGCCTGTTGAAATGCCTTTTCTTCGAGCCGTATATGAACACGTTACGATAACACCTTTTCTTACTTCACTGCTGCCTGCAACAGCTGTTGCTTTACCTCTGTATAGTTCCGGCTCTTCGGCTTCATGCACCGAGCAATAAAATGCGTTCATGTCGACATGCAAAATTACCCTTCCGGCGGCAGGGTAATATCGATCCACATTCGTGTGACGGGTTCCATCCCCAGACATGTACCTCCGCCCTTTCGTACTCTAGTTAATGAAGCTTAAATATCTATTAACCCTATTATATCAAGTTCGTTATGTAAAATCAGTTACGTTTTATTTCCGAATGGATCGGATGAACGATCGAATAATTAGCCACCCTACACTTGCAAAAAGGACTAAAGCAATCAAGAAAATAATTGTATTTTCCCATACAAAATTCATTTATACCCCTCCTATTTTCCATAAATCCCATTTACCAGTCAAAATTCAATATAACATACATTTCGATATCATTCTTACGTGATCATGGAGAAACAAAAAATTTGTTACACGAAACTGCGATTTCTGTGTAGCATTTGGCCATAATGGTGCTATAATAATTAATTATACAAATTCGCGACTTTAGGACAAATCAACGCATGGAGTTTAACACAGTGTAGCGTTGCAGAACCGAAGGATTTACATGCTAACTATTTGAATACTTTTCCAACACAACATTTAACTTTTTAAAAAGCGCTTTATCTCAAAGGAGGATCTTCATGTCAAAGGCCATTTCCATCTTCGATACGACTTTACGTGACGGCACACAAGGGGAGGGTGTCAGTTTATCGGCAGATGACAAGCTCAAAATTGCCAAGAAACTCGACGACCTAGGTGCTCATTATATTGAAGGCGGAATTCCCGGCAGCAACACCAAGGACATTGAGTTTTTCAAAAGAGTAAAAGAATTACATCTCAATGCCAAGGTCGTTGCTTTTGGCAGTACACGTCGCAAAGGAAGCATCGCCAGCGAAGACGCCAATTTGAAACGGATGATCGAATCCGGTGCACAAGCAGCAACATTGGTCGGTAAATCGTGGGATTTCCACGTCCATACCGCCTTGCAAACCACTTTGGAAGAGAATCTATCCATGATCTATGATTCCATTGCTTATTTGAAGCAAAATGGAATGGAAGTTATTTTCGATGCCGAGCACTTCTTCGATGGATTCAAACATAACCCGGAGTATGCTCAAGCTGTGTTAACAAAAGCTCATGAAGCCGGTGCAGACTGGCTCGTGATGTGTGATACCAACGGCGGAACCATGCCGCATGAAGTATACGAGATTGTATCCAGACTCTCTGGAAGTCTCCCTCATGCTCATCTCGGAATTCATACACATAATGACTGTGAACTGGCTGTCGCTAATACGCTTAGTGCTGTACAAGCCGGTGCCAGACAGGTTCAAGGTACGATGAACGGTTATGGAGAACGTTGCGGCAATGCCAATCTGGCTTCCATTATTCCGAACCTACAGCTCAAGCTTGGATATGAATGCGTGTCCGAAGATTCGATGAAACAGCTTACTAACGTAGCCCGCTATGTTAGCGAGATTGCCAATGTGAACATGCCGATCAATCAGCCTTATGTCGGTAATGCAGCCTTCGCTCATAAGGGCGGTATTCACGTCTCTGCTATCCTGCGTGATTCCCGTACTTACGAACATATCGTACCTGAACTTGTCGGGAACAAACAGCGTGTACTCGTTTCAGAGCTGGCTGGACAGAGCAACATCGTCTCCAAGGCACAGGAACTCGGACTGGAGTTCGATCCAAGCAGCGCCAATTCACGTCAGATCATTGAAAAAATCAAAGATTTGGAGCATCAAGGTTATCAGTTTGAAGGTGCGGATGCTTCCCTCGAGCTGCTCATTCGCGAAGCAAACGGAGATATGAAGGAACTGTTCACATTTGAATCCTTCAAAATGCTCGTGGAAAAAGCAGCCGACAAATCCGTTGTTTCCGAAGCATTTGTTAAGCTCAATGTTGCTGGAACAAGCGTTTATACTGCTGCAGAGGGTAATGGTCCGGTGAATGCTCTCGATAACGCTCTTCGGAAAGCACTTGTCCAGTATTTCCCTTCGCTTGCTAACATGCATCTCTCTGACTATAAAGTTCGTGTACTTGATGAGAAGGATGCCACGGCAGCCAAAGTACGTGTATTAATCGAATCCAAAAATACAGAGAATACATGGAATACGGTTGGCGTTTCCGAAAACGTCATTGAAGCCAGCTGGGAAGCCCTTGTTCACAGTTTCCGTTATGCCCTGCTTCAGGAAAAGTTACAGGACGAGCCGAATGTTGTCCACACAGCCATGCATGGATTAAGTAACCATTAACGCTTATTTCCCGGAAAATAAACGAAGCGCCTGTCTCCAAAATCAATGGGGACAGGCGCTTTTTATCTGACTTACTAGTTGATGACTTTCTTGATTTTACGCTCCAATTCCTTCTCGGGCAAAATGCCGAGTATGACTTCCTGGATCACCCCATTCTTGTCAATCAGCACATTTGTAGGAAAAGCGACACCATTATACTTGGCATAGGCTTCCCCGTCCTCATCGAGCAAAATAGGGAACGTCAGTTTGTATTCCTCCACAAAAGCTTTAGCATCTTTCAGCTTATCGTAAGGGGTTACATTGACTCCATACATATCCATTTCATCTTTATATTTAGCAGCCAAGGTATTAAGCGCTGGCGCTTCCTCCTTGCAGGGTTCACACCAGGAAGCCCAGAAGCTGACAAATACAGCCTTTTCCTTCGCTCCTCCTGCGGAATATGTTTTTCCATCCATGCCTTTAAGAGAGAACCCTGGGGCCAGTAATCCCGCTCTCGGTCCTGTTTCGGTTGGGAGCGGCTCTTCTTGCTTGAACACGGCAGCGATCCCGCTATCCGCATTTTGAGCCAGTGCAACCCCAATGAGCAATACAACACCAAGCAGTATGTATATGTTTCGTTTCATGTCCAGCCACCTTCTTGTAGAATCAGCATTTCGGTATGACTTTATTACCGTCACTCACCGCAAGTGGCCCTAACCACTTGATTCGTTTGCACATGGGTGATGTCTTATTACATGTTGTAAAATACTCTCTTTAATATTGTACCCTTTTCCTTTAAAATTTTACAATCAGGGATCATACAAATTCAAACAAAAAAAAGGACCCCTGCCTAAGCAGGAGCCAAAGAGAGAGGGGTGAATACAAAATGGCAGCACTTCACGGACAGCAAAACACGATCTTCATTCCTTCTTCCGTAGAGGAAGAAATGTCGAAACACATGTACAATTCGCTGCCACAGGAAGCCTGCGGGGTTGTGCTGGGTGAAGCTGCAGCGGGCGGCATACGAATCAGTCGGTTTCAGCCAATTCGCAACGTTGCGCCTAACCCGCTGCATCACTTCAGCCTGGATGAGGCGGAATGGATTCGTTGCTTATTCAACGAGCCAAAGCTCGTTGGTATCTTCCACTCACATCCGAAGACCAGTCCCATACCGTCCCATCAGGACCTCATGTCACTTCCAGCTTACGCCGAATTGATCAAGGTGTATCTGATCGGCACACCCGCTCTGACAAGCAAGTCTGAACCTTGTATGCATCTGAATGGTTATGAGATCCTGTACAACGTGAAAGACCCAAATAAGTCAAATGGGCAAAAGTGCTATGAACTTCAGCCAGCACAACTACGCATGACTTAAATGGGTATACAAGTCACCCAGTGTTTCTACATTTTTATGAGTCATATCCTCCAAATAACAGGACCATAGCTGCGCGGTCATCTTGGCATCTTCCAATGCATGATGACGTCCGTATATCGGTATGCCCCTTGATTCCAGCAGTTCATCGAGACCATAGCCCGGTCTTCCCGGCTCCAGCCAGCGAGCCAGCATCATGGTGTCGATCAGCCGATGGCTCAGCCTCACTTTGGAGGTACGCCACAGAGCAGCATTCAGAAATGCCCGATCATGCGCACTTGCATGTGCAACCAGTACACTGCCGCCAACAAAAGACATAAAATCATGCAGGCCCTCCAGCAAAGTAGGTGCATCGACGCACATCTGCTGTGTGATGCCTGTAAGTTCGGTAATGTGTTCTGGTATTGCAGCTTTGGATTGAACGAGTGTATAGAACTGTTCTCCTTCCAGTACTACACCACCACTGATGCGCACAGCGCCAAATGAGAGAATCTCGTCTCCATGCTGCGGCGAAAAGCCTGTCGTCTCCAGATCGAATACAACCGCATCCAATTCATTCAGCGGCGTATGCAGAACTTCCGGTCTGCGCTGCTCCCTCATCATTGAGCGAATGAACGCCATGTGTTGCGCCGTTGGGGCCCCCATTATGGAAGCGATGGCAGAAGGAACCCCTCCCTGACGCAGCGAATTCCAAAATCCAGTATTGCCCCTTGCCGGCTCTCTCATGGACGTCTCCTTTCTGCAAAACGAAGTTGTCTTTGCAGTGCGCGATGCACACGTCGCACCTGTCCTAATGTATCCCGCAATTCATAATGCATCTGTTTTTGCTTCATTTGTTTCTCATCCAGAAAACCACTGCTCTGCTGCAGCCCACCTCTAATGACGACTGGTGTACTGCGTCTAAACTTCAGTGCTATCATAAAAGCTCGCCCTGCCGCATCAAGCAGTGTAAGGGGAACCGCTTCAAGGGACACCAATCTCTGTATGCGCTTGAGCGTAGATGTTTCCTTAATCCCATGCTGGAGTGCCAGGAAACGCGCACTGTTTACCAGTGGAATATATAGTCCATACTTGACGTCGAATCCGCCAGCATGTTCTCCAAACCTTTCTGTGACCACCTGACCGAGAATATTCAGGGTTGCCTTGTGTTTAACCGTATTGCGAAGGACAGCATCAGACAGCTCGGGAACGGCTCTGAATCCATCATAGAAGGCAGCAATCCATTCATCTGCCAGTCCTTTCTCCCCTGCCACAAAACGCATATCCGAAGCAATGATCAAATTGCGCACAGGTTCCCACGCCAGATCCGACCTCCACATCCGAAGCTGTTCCTTCCAAGATTCCAGTGTTTTGCGCCATAACGGCTCTGAACACATCACTTTTCCTTCACATTTGGCATAGCCTAGCTCTTCAAGCATATCAGCCATTCGTCGCCCGAGTTCGGCAAAATATTCCTCTTTTCCCTCATGCGGGTTATCGCTGATGATCATGCCATTGTCCTGATCACTCCATAATGTAGCTTCTTCCCTGCCCGAACTGCCAAAAACGATAAAGGCATAGGGGACGGGAGGCCGGCCGAAGCCTTCCTCTACCATCCCCTGGATGCATAACTCTACTGCTTTCCGGTATATTCGGTCATGCAGTTCATTTACCGTTTGGTACCACTCGATTGGCGACAAGGAAGCGGACAACAATTCCTGGAGCTCATTCTGCAGTACTACACGTGCCTGGCGCAGCTCCTCGGTTGAAGCAGCACCATCGATCCCTTGATAGGACCAAGAATGGTTTATAAACGGGATAGGTTCCATCATGTCCTGCCTCCTTGAAGCGTGATTCAGTCATCATTCACCTTAGGAGCTGAACGTACCGCCACCACTCGTTTTACCTTCAATACTTTTCATTTGCTCAGGGTACCCATAAGTACCGTGCTCACTAAGATCCAGACCCATGGTTTCCTCTTCTTCAGTTACACGAATACCCATGATGGCTTTCATTCCGCCAAGGATAATGAAGGAAACAACCAGTACGAAGGCGAATGCACCTACCAGACCCAAAAGTTGAACTCCCAGCTGATGGAATCCACCGCCGTAGAACAGACCTGCTTGACCTACACCTACACTTTCAGCAAGCTCCGGAGTTGCGAACAATCCTGTGGAAATCGCTCCCCACATACCAGCGATACCATGAACGGAGAACGCGTAGATTGGATCGTCAATTCCTTTGCGATCGAAGAATTGAGCCGTGAAGAATGTGATAATACCTGCCAAAGCACCGATAACCAGAGCTGCCCAAGGTTCTACAAAGGCACAAGCACCTGTAATCGCAACGAGTGCTGCAAGCACACCGTTCAGCATGCTAGGAATATCGGATTTACCAAGAACTGCCCAAGAGATCAACAGTGCCGCAACACCACCCGCTGCAGCTGCAACGTTTGTAGTCAATGCAACATAACCGAAGAATCCATCGCCCATCGCAGACAATGTGCTACCTGGGTTGAATCCGAACCAACCGATCCAGAGAATGATAACACCGAGAACAGAGTAAACTTGGTTGTGACCCGGAATGATGTTAGGTTTTCCGTCTTTGTTGTATTTACCGATACGTGGTTTCAACAGGATCGTAGCTACCAATGCAGCTGTTGCACCTGTCAAGTGAACTACGGTTGAACCTGCGAAGTCTTGCATACCCAGCTCTGCGAGCCAGCCGCCGCCCCATACCCAGTGAGCAACAACCGGATACATGATAATGGTATAAAGTGTTCCGAAAACAATATATACGCTCATTTTTGCACGTTCAGCCATACCACCGCAGGCGATGGCCAGAGATACTGCCGCAAAAGCGAGGTGGAATACAAATTTAATGGTAAGTGGAACATCGGAGAAGGCCAGTGATTCGAAGGATGCAGCCATTTGGTCACCACTCAGGAAAAATCCTGTTGTTCCAAAAAAGCTGTTCCCGTTACCGAAGCCAAGACCGAAGCCCAGAGCCCAGAAGGCAATAACCGAAATACCCAATGTCAGGATCGTTTTACCCGCAATATGTCCTGCATTCTTCATTCGTGTTGAACCTGCTTCCAATAAAGCAAATCCCCCTTGCATCAAGAAAACCAGCACTACAGCCAAAAACGTAAAGGCTGAGTTCAAACCCGTTTGAAGTTCAATGTTCGTCGGCCCCTCCGCAGAAGCGAATGCGCTGACTGGGAAAGCCAGTAACGTAAGCATTAATAACACCGCAACCAACCATTTCTTTCTCATGTACCCCACTCCCTCTTATGTTAAGTTTCTTCACATATCGTGAAACTCTTAATGTCATTATAAGCAGAAGACAGGAAAGTTGACAAGAGTATTTTAATCAAATCAGAAAAATATTTCTGGGAATAAAGTCATGCGTCTTTTTCTTGCACTTAAGTACATATTCATGTCCCATGAGCACATAGACATAGAAACATGCCTCATTCACAATAAAAGCATAACGTTTGACTGTATGGTTAAAGATCATGTATCATAACTATATAGTAAGAAAAGAATGGGGCGGAGTCTGTAAAGCCGCAAGTGGAATCTACAATTCCCTACATTAGAACTTGCAAGCGAGGTGAATACCATTGGGGATATGAAACTGTTTCGGATTGGCGAACTTGCCAAGACCGCTGGTGTAAGTGAACGGACGATTGATTACTACACGAAGCTTGGTTTGATCGCTCCTGAAGAGCGGACAGAAAAAAACTATCGTCTATATAGTAATGAAACTTTAACCAGACTTGAACGTATTGTACAGATGAAACAAGAGAAATATAGTCTCGACGAGATTAAGCAATCTCTTGAGAAGTGGAGTCTGGTTAGCACAGAAGAGCAGGTTGCCAGCAAACTGACAACTCTTGAACTCCATGTTCAACAACTTGAGCGAGAGGTCAATGAACTCAAACCGCTGCTTGGCGAGATGAAACCTGTACAAGCACGTAAGATGATGGCAGGCCTACTCACGAAAAGTGCCGGTACGATGGAAGCCTTGAAAATCTTGCTTGAGAACACCATGATGTAGCTTATTATTAGAAAGCGGAGGAATGAATATGAGTTTTAATAACGGTATGTTCGTTTTGATCATTATCGCCTTCTTGCTCTCCTTGTGGGCGCAATTTCGCGTTAAGAGTACATTCAACCGTTGGTCGGGAGTCCAAAACCTGAACGGCATGACTGGGTATGATGCAGCTCGTCATATGCTGGATGCTAATGGTCTGCACGACGTTCCAATTGAACCCGTGCGCGGGGCCCTCTCCGATCACTACGATCCGATAAACCGGGTTGTACGATTGTCCGAACCTGTATATTATGAAAATTCAATATCAGCTGTTTCCGTAGCCTGTCACGAGGTCGGCCATGCCATACAGCACAAGGAAAGCTATCCGATGCTGGCTCTTCGCCACCGGATCTTCCCGATTGTAAACTTCGCATCTGGACTTGCACCTTTTCTGTTGATTGCCGGTTTTATCTTCAACGCCATGAACCTTGTTGGTCTCGGTATCATCTTCTTCTCCGTTACCGTTGCGTTCCAGCTCATCACGTTGCCCGTAGAGTTCAATGCCAGCAATCGAGCTCGTGAAATCATGGTTTCTGAAGGTTACATTCGCAATGAAGAAGAAAAAGGTGTTGCCAAGGTTCTGAACGCCGCAGCGTTAACCTATGTGGCCGCTGCACTGATCTCCCTGCTTGAATTGATCCGTTACATCGGAATTTTCAACAGTCGCGACTAATCGAACATATATAGAAACAAAAAAAACAATACCCCACCGTTTACTCGGATGGGGTATTGTTTTGCTGTAAACCGAAGTAGTTAAGTAAAAACGAACGAAATGACTGTGCTACAAGTGGCAATTTGTCATCCGCCCGATGGATTAACCCAATGGTCCGCGTTACTTTGGGATGAGAAATGGCAACATGTGCCGGTTGCAGTGGATTGGTCTGGAAAAGTGCCATTTCCGGCAGCAGACTCACTCCCATGCCCGCTGCAACCAACCCGCGGATGGTGTCCGTCTCTTCACCTTCAAAAGCAATTTTCGGCGTAAATCCTGCTTCCAGGCAGGCATGCCAAACGATCGGGCGCAATGAATACCCTTTGCTGAACAGTACAAATTTATCATCTTTGAGCTGTTCAAGTGCAATTTCCTCTTCTCCTGCAAGCGGGTGATTCGGAGGAAGAATGGCATGTAATTCTTCGGTTAGCACGATATCACCTGCGACCTGATCATGCTTTTCCGGAAAAGGTGATATGAAAGCCAGATCCACCTCAGCAGACAGCACGTCACGAATGAGCGTCGGGAACATGCCCTGCTTAAATCTGAATTTGACATTGGGATAACGCTGACGAAATGCGGCCACGACCGAAGGAATCAGATGGATACCCAGACTATGAGGAAAACCAATACGAATTTCACCATGTTCCGGATCCAAAAACTCATGAACTTCCCCGACTGCTTTGTCCAGATCCTTTAAAATCCCTTCAACACGCTTGCAGAAGAGCTGACCTACTGCCGTCAACTGCAGATTCCTCCCCTTTTGCATGAAGAGGTCAACACCCAGCTCTTCTTCCAGCTGATGAATCTGACGACTCACTGCTGACTGTGCGACATGCAGCTCTTCGGCTGCTTGGGTCACATGCTCCTTCTGTGCCACTTTCAAAAAGTAATGCAACTGTCTTAATTCCACTCGCCTGACATCTCCATTCTGCTATACCCTTCTTAGACCTGCCTTCATTCCGTCCTCAGATCATTACACCCATACGTGTTTATTGCTTTCTGAATTTCCTCGGCCGCCACAATCGGATAAGAAGTCCGTAAATAAAGAATCCACCCAACAATCCACCCAAATGAGCCATCCAGTTGATGCCCGACATGGCAAATGAGAAAATAATACCGAATGCAAGCAGTGTATACAACGTTTTGCGTGATGCTTCATCCATCATCGTCCGCTGGAACAGAGCAACATACAGAAACGCACCATAAATCCCGTAAATGGCTCCTGATGCACCTACAGAGATGGTTGTTTCTCCTGCAGAGTTATACCAGGCAAGCGCCAAAACGTTACCCAAAACCCCGCTGCCCAGATATAATAAGCCATATCTTACCGATCCGAGCAAGCGCTCCATCGGAGGTGCGAATACAACCAGCGCAAAGCTGTTAAACAGCAGATGACTAAAACCCGCATGAAGAAAAATGGACGAAAAATATCTCCACCATTCTCCCGAGAAAAGCTCGTGGTTCGTCAAAGCACCAAATCTCAGCAATGTCATCGTATTCGTCGATCCACCATTGGCAGCAAGTATTATAAACATCACGACATTGGCAACCAACAAAATTGACGTCAGCGGGAAAAATTTCAAATAACTTCTCCAATTTTCATACCGAATAAATATCATACGTTTTCCCTTTCACTCCACCCTGTTCAGATCTTCCTTCACTTGGCATTCATTATCATAATTGCACGCCCGAATTGGACAATGCCTTTCATAAAAGATTATAATGGATTTTGGCACGGATCACCAATTTAAGGAGGAACATTATTATGGCACAAGAACGCACAGGCGCAGCCACATTCAAAGGCAACCCTATTACATTGATCGGACCCGAATTGAAAGTGGGCGATCAAGCTCCCGATTTTACATTGAGCAAAAATCTGCTTGAAGATGCATCCCTGAAAGACTTCGCAGGCAAAATCAAACTAATCAGCGTCGTTCCTTCACTGGATACTGGAGTATGCGATGCCCAAACTCGCCGCTTCAACGTTGAAGCCGGAGACCTTGGCGACAATGTTGTCGTTTTGACGGTAAGCGTTGACCTTCCATTTGCACAGGAACGCTGGTGCGGAGCTGCCGGTGTAGACCGCGTTGTAACATTGTCCGATTACAAAACACGCTCTTTCGGCGAAAACTACGGTGTTCTGATCAAGGAATTCCAATTGGACATGCGTTCCATCTTCGTAGTGGATACCGAAGACCGGATTACATATGTGGAATATCTGCCTGAGATGACAGAATCCCCTAACTTCGAGCAAGCCATCGCCGCAGTAAAAGCTTTGCTGTAAAAGGACTCCACGTTCAGAACAAAAGCGAGGAAGGTTCACCTTCTCTCGCTTTTTGTGTTACCATCCATCTATTTCAATCGTTTGCCTTATATTTGGCGAGCTTCTTATCGAGCACAGAAAACAGATTCATGATCGTTCGATAATTGGAACCCAGATCTCCAAGCGAACCACGTGAAGCTGAATACATATCTACTGCACTTCGAACCGGACTTACCGAAATAACTGAAACCGTAATATCCATGGTCCGCCCAAACGTCGTGCGTTTCTCCAGAATAATCTCTCCGACCGAAGGAACCTCGTGAAGCACCTTATAACCCGGAATCTTTTTCAATGTTGAAGAAACCTCTTCCCAGGCTCTTTCTTTGGATAAATTATAATACCGTGTTTTTAATTTGGGATCCTTGGCTCGATCGCTGGTCCCCTCCATACTGCGGATGATACCGACGAGCGTTCTCTTTAAGGTCAAGACCCTTCCTCCTTTGAATGTAACCGTTCCATTTATGTATTCTAGTGTAACATTGTTCAGGTAGTAACAAAAGGGCGTACCGCGCTTTTAACGCAAATACACTGGTCAAAATATAAAAGTTCAAATAAAAAACACCCTGAGCTTCCTGGATTAGAGGAAAGAGTCAGGGTGCTGTACTTGTAAAATAGGAACCCGCCATGCCGTCCGGCTACATTGTCTTATGAACCTGCTTAGCAGGTGGGTGACCGCAATAATGTATTATTTGAAGTCCCCATGTCGTATAGACAGGGCGTTTCAGCAACATTCTGTGTAGATCTCCCGAAGACATCATCATTGGTTCAAAACAACGAATAACCGAAACGTACATCGCAGGATGTACAGTTATTATATCCCTAACCGCATAAAAAGTAAATGGTGACGCCTCATGTTTTATTTTTGCAGATTTTCGTTTTTCACGTCAGAGGCTTCAAGATCACCGATTTTATCTACTCCATCATCATTTTGCGCCGCTTCTTCCTCTTCCTTCTTCTGCTGCATTTTCTCCATCTGCTCCTGCATTTTCATGAAGGTTGCGTAGAAGTTAAAGAATGCAAACCAGGCAATGATACTGATAATAAAGAAGACAAACAATACCGGATACCGGAATCCAATGTAAAACAATAGTCCGCTTCCGAGCAATGTGGAGAACACACGAAACGGTCTGATCAGAGTCAAGAGTACTGCATTCTTAATAATGAGTCCGATTGACATATGATAGTGTACAACCATCGAAAAAAAGTTAAACAAGGATACAAACAATAGCAACAGCAGCACAAGCATGATAATTCCCACTAGCTGCATATTGCGGAACTGTGTCATGTATACCGTGTAATCCAGATACATGATGGCAAACAGCACCGTATAAAATATACCTCCGATTAAGCTTTGTTTGTAGTTCTCTTTGTAGCCTACAAAGAATGTACGGAAGATCGGCACATCCGTGTCACCCATATTCCATTTACGAACGACCGTAAACAGGGCCGATGTTGCCGGAAATAGTGTAAGCGGTGCCACAATAGCTATAGCCCAGTTCATTTGCAATGATTCATTTGCGAGGTTCTGCTGCATAACGAGCAGTTTCATAATCAAGAAAAACAAGAACGGAGACGAACAAATAGCCCACAACAGATTGGTTGCGGCCAGTCTCGTAATCCACTCTGTAAGCCGATAGATCCCACCCATAGCTCCTTTAAATTCCAAACATTTCTCCTCCTCCGCAGCCTTGCGTATAACCTGAAGTCTAATATTAATATACCTTATTATTGATAGGAAAAGCCAGTACTTCCCGAAAACAGATCAGCAACCCTACTTGTTTAAGGGTTCTAGAGTGTAAAGGATTCATACAAATTGAGACATAAAAAAATGGAGCAGTTGCCTGCCCCATTTCTTAAGTCAGTCTTGCATATTATTCAAAAGAAGAATCTTTCGCAGGACGACGTCCTTCGTTGTTGCTTGGACGTGGTTTGCGGTCACGGTTGTAACCACCTTCTCTGCTTCCACCGCCACTGCTGTTGCGATCGCGGTTATATCCGCCGCGTCCGCCACCACTGCTGTTACGATCACGGTTGTAGCCGCCACCGCTGCGGTTGCCGCTGTAGCCGGATGGCTTACGTCCGCCAGAGCGAACATCCGGTTTACGACGTTTTGCACGGATCGGATCTTCTGGAGTCAGATCAACTTGAGCGTCTTTTTTGTCGCCTGTCAGGAGCTTCAGGGAAGCTGACAACAGTTGAACAGAATCATACTGCTCAAGCAATTGGATAGCGATACCTTTGTATTCATTCAGTTCGCCAGTTTGTACGATTTCGAGCAAGCGCTCAGCTGTCAAACGTTGTTTTCCTTCTACTGCTTCAGCCAGGGTTGGCAGAGGCTTACGAGGGATACGGTGACGAGTTACACGCTCAATAAAGTGCAGGTGGTCGATCTCACGCGGTGTAACGAAAGACCATGCAGCACCCTCTTTACCAGCACGACCTGTACGGCCGATACGGTGAACGTAGCTTTCCGGATCTTGCGGAAGGTCAAAGTTCACAACGTGTGTTACGCCGGATACGTCGAGACCACGTGCAGCCACGTCTGTTGCTACAAGTACATCAATGCTTCCATCACGGAATTTACGCATTACCGTATCACGTTGGTTCTGGGACAGATCACCATGGAGACCGTCAGCAGAATATCCACGTTTTTGCAGAGCTTCAGCCAATTCGTCAACACGACGTTTTGTACGACCGAATACGATTGCCAGTTCTGGAGATTCCATATCAAGCAAACGGCTAAGCGCTTCGAATTTTTGACGCTCTGGCACTTCAATGTACGCTTGGTCAATCAAAGGTGCGCTAACTTGTTTAGGGATAACGGACACGTGCTCAGGATTAGTCAGGAATTGCTGAGCCAATTTTTGAATGTTAGGAGGCATTGTTGCTGAGAAGAGCATCGTTTGACGATCAGCTGGGACTTGTTTCAGGATGGATTGGATATCCTCCATGAAGCCCATGTCGAGCATTTCATCTGCTTCATCCAATACAACAGTTTGTACATCTTCAAGTTTAATCGTTTTGCGGTTGATGTGATCCAGGAGACGTCCAGGTGTACCGATGATAATCTGTGGTTTTCTTTTCAGTGCACGGATTTGACGAACGATATCTTGTCCTCCGTAAATTGGCAGGGAGCGCAAACCTTTGAAGCGGGTAAGTTTTTCGATCTCTTCGGCAACTTGGATCGCAAGTTCACGTGTAGGTGCCATGATGAGGGCGCGGATTTTTTCGTCACTTTTGGAGATTTTGCTGATCAGCGGGATACCGAATGCAGCTGTTTTACCAGTACCTGTTTGAGCTTGGCCGATCAAATCCTTGCCTTCAAGCGCAATAGGGATCGATTTGGATTGAATCGGCGTCGCCTCTTCAAACCCGAGTTCGGTGATGGCTTGCAGCACCAATGGTTCTAAATTGAAATCTGAGAAATTTGTCAAAATTATTCATACTCCTTCTATAGGGTGGACATGGTGGACAATCCACTTTGTTGTCTGTATTCTTAAGTAGCGTTAATATTTATAGGGTATCCCATCTGCACGAATTATTTTCACCAATGACCATAATTCATGAATGGGTCCCCAACATAAGACTAAAACTACATACATGTGTTTGAAACATTTCAAATTTTATCGTTCCAATTGGAAAAAGTTCCCTACTCAAGAATATCCACAAATCATTATATCACAAAACAATTCAAGATTACCAGCAATCTGGTTTTAAATATAAATGAGGTGATTAAATTGCCCAAAATAATATGGCACTCTTTGGTGATCATATTGGGTGCTGCAGCTATTGCCTGTGGCTTCAACTGGTTTTTGGTTCCCCATCAGCTGTTAAGCGGCGGGGTATCCGGTATTTCCATGCTTCTTGGTTATTTTACAAGCCTGAATCTTAGTATAATGTACTTTGTTCTCAACATTCCTCTGCTAGTCGCAGGTTGGTTTATTCTTGGACGACGATTTATTATATTAAGCATCGTGTCGGTAGCTGCCACATCCTGGTTTATCGGGTTGCTGCCTGTTTTTGTCGTGGCAACAGACCCTCTGCTCAGCTGTGTGTTTGGCGGCGTGCTCGTAGGTCTTGGTACAGGCATCTCCTTCCGTGTTGGGGGTTCTACAGGAGGACTCGACATTGTGGGTTCCATTTTCACGCGTTACCGGGATTTCCCCATCGGTACCGTTATGGCGGGTATGAATGGGGCTATTATTATGCTCGCCGGTTATTTGAACAATGACTGGAATATTGCTCTCGCCTCCATGGTTTCGATCTATATTACCGGTAAGGTGCTTGATCTGATCCATATCAGCCATGTTAAGGTGACATTGTACATTATCACCAACGAGACGGAAGCGATGTTGAAGAAATTGCTGGTTCGTCCCCGTGGTGTCACCAAGATCAAAACTCAGGGAGCATACACCGACATTGAAAAGGACATGTTAATGACAGTGACTACTCGTTATGAGCTGGTTGAGATTAAACGCATCATCAAGGAAACCGATCCAAATGCGTTCGTTAATATCGTTGAGACAGTCGGTGTCATGGGTTCTTTCCGCCGAAGTTGAGACACATGTACGGTTAACAATTTATTTAATTGTGGTATAATAATTGTGCACGGCTCCTAAATATGATGTATAGCAGGATCTGCCCTTCACTTTCACAGGCCATATGCTTTTCCGATTCGCGCCGAATGACTTACCATTTTGGAATTCGAGTAGGAAAGGGTGATTATTGTGGATATGGAAACGGTAAAACTGTTTGAAATCGTCAACAGATGGTGCCCGGAAATGCTCCCTTTCTTGAAACCGAATGAGCTCGATTCACTTATTGTTCTCCGGGATGGGCTGGGCATTCTGGAGCAGGGAGACGCAATGGAAATCATTCAGTACAGTATTTGTGAGCATCAGAACGACATCTACATTCAATAATATTTTTTTTGATTGATCACGCCGCTTCTTGGGAGGTTATCCTCGCAGGAAGCGGTTTTCATTTTTTCCGAAATGTTTCATCACTTGATTAATATGGTTAAAAGCCCAGAGGCTTTGTTATATAATTCAATCATGGAATGTACATAAAGGGAGTGGGAATAAAATGAACACGTTTTGGGCTTTACTGGCCATGGCCTTGGGGAGCTTCAGTGGAGCAACAGCAACAGCCGATCAGGGTAACCAGCAGCTTCAATCGTTAACCAATAGTTTTAACACCGCCATTATTCAATCCCAAAAGGACCAAGTCGTCATTGATGCGGATAATCCGCCTGCCAAAATTGACCCTCAGCCGGATGCTCCAGTTGTCAAAGGAATTTATGTTACAGCTTACAGTGCCGGAGGAGCCCGGATGAAGGAGTTGCTCGATCTGATTGACAACACAGAGCTTAACTCCATGGTCATTGATATCAAGGACGACCTCGGATACATAACCTACCCTACAGAGAACCAATCGCTACAGAAAATGGGCAAATCCCAACCGTTTATCCGGGATATTGAAGCCTTGATGAAACGACTGCAAAAACATGAGGTCTACCCGATTGCACGGGTCGTTGTATTCAAAGATACGATTCTTGCCAAAAAAAATCCGGAGCTTTCCTTCAGAAACAAGGATGGATCGGTATGGGCCAATGGCAAAGGCGACAGTTTCGTGAATCCTTACAGCAAGGAAGTTTGGGACTATAATATTGAAATCGCCAAGGAAGCCGCCAAGCTTGGATTCAAGGAAATTCAATTTGACTATGTGCGTTTCCCAGAAGGTTTCGAGAACCGTGCGGATATATTAAAATACACCAAAACCGACAAATCACGGGTCGATGTTGTTGCGGAATTTGTTCAATACGCCCGCAAGGAGCTCGCGCCTCTGGGTGTCCGGGTTTCAGTTGATATTTTCGGCTATGCAGCCTCAGTACCCGCTGCAGAAGGAATCGGTCAGGACTTTGTTAAAATCTCCGAAAATGTGGACGTGATCTCACCGATGGTCTATCCAAGTCACTACTCTACCGGATGGTATGGCGTAAAGGATCCTGACAAGGACCCTTACACAACGATCAAAGGCTCCATGGAGGATACACATAAGAAACTCGACCCAATCAAGGATCTCAAGCCGGTAATCCGCCCTTGGATTCAGGACTTTACGGCCAGCTGGCTCGGCAGTGGACACTACATCAAATACGGCAAAAAGCAGGTTGAAGACCAGATTCGCGCAATGAAAGACATGGATGTGGATGAGTATCTGCTCTGGAATGCATCCAATCGTTATACCTCAGGTGTGAACTATAAATGAAGCACTCTTCCCCTACCTATCATCTCCCCGTTCCGCTCACGCGGATCGGGGTTTTTATTATGTTGCCACGTAATTCCGGCCTTTCCCTGTTCAAATTCAGCAAAATCCACTACAATGAATAGCTGTTGTATATAGTTTGATGATCATTCTTATATGAATAGCGAGGCACTTCAAGTGAACATGACTACCACCCGTTTTTCGCAAAAAGTAAAGCAATTCCTGATCATATTTCTACCGATATTCACAACACAAATTGCGCTGTCTGCCATGTCTTTCTTCGATACCAATATGTCAGGCAAGTTTTCCCCAGCGGATCTGGCTGGTGTAGCTATTGGTACGAGTCTGTGGATGCCGGTACAAACCGGGCTTAGCGGTATTCTAATCGGAATCACCCCCGTGGTATCCCACCTGCTGGGTTCCAAGCGCAATGATCAGATCGGCCACAGTGTGATCCAGGCACTCTATCTGGGCATCGCGGTGAGCCTAGCCGTTCTGGCCATCGGAGCTGTAGTACTTACTCCCATTCTCAATGGGATGCCCTTGGAGCCACGGGTTGCCCGGGTAGCTCTTTATTTCTTGAGCGCACTGGCTTTTGGCATCATTCCACTGTTCGGATATACCGTGCTGCGCAGTTTCATGGATGCACTTGGACAGACACGAATAACCATGTTTATTACTTTAGTGTCTCTTCCGGTTAATATTTTGCTGAATTATCTGCTCATCTTTGGACGTTGGGGCTTCCCCCAGCTCGGAGGTGTGGGTGCAGGGGTTGCTACCGCGTGTACATACTGGATCATTTTTTTGATCAGCATCTTCTTTGTTCACCGGATTGAACCCTTCGCCCAGTATGGCGTGTTCCGCCGTCTCTCCGGCATATCACTGGGCAAATGGAAAGAATTGCTCAAAATCGGGGTACCCATCGGGTTCGCTACTTTTTTTGAAACGTCAATCTTTGCAGCTGTCACATTAATGATGAGCCGATTTGATACCATCACGATTGCTGCGCATCAGGCTGCTCTTAATTTCGCCTCTACGCTGTACATGCTGCCAGTGAGCATATGTATGGCCCTCACCATTCTGGTCGGTTATGAGGCGGGTGCAGGACGTTTGAAAGATGCCAAACAGTACAGCTTGCTCGGCATCGGTGGAGCTATTGTACTCTCGCTGCTCACTGCAGTCGTATTGCTCGTGTTCGGGGGACAAATTGCAGGGCTGTATTCAAACGAGCAAGAGGTCATAGCGTTGACTCAGCACTTCCTGATTTATGCCATCTTCTTTCAAATTTCAGATGCCATTGCAACACCGACTCAGGGTGCTCTTCGGGGATACAAAGACGTTAATCCTGCACTGATCATTACGTTTGTGGCTTATTGGATCATCGGTCTTCCAGTGGGATATATTACAGCTACGTATACAGCGCTTGGCGCTTTTGGATACTGGATCGGCTTGATTGCCGGGCTCGCGGTTGGTGCTGCAGCACTTCTATGGAGGCTATTCCTGGTTCAGCGAAAAGCGGCCGTTCGCATGATCGAGCAATCCCGATAAACCGATCGATATAACCTAAACAGATCATCATGTTGAGTCATACAAAAAAAGAGCACAGCCCGTGTAGACGGCGCTGTGCTCTTTTGCTTGTTGTTTATTGAGATAAACGTTGTGCAAGCTCGTAAGTGTTCATATCGAAATCCTTTTTGGTATTAACGACTTTATCGATGTCTGTCAGAACAAGCTCACCTTTGATAATGCCACATCCCTTGTCGGTCTCTCCCGCGATCAGGCTGCGCACAGCAAAGTCTCCCAGACGGCTGGCAAGGTTACGGTCAAACGGAGTTGGCGTACCACCACGTTGAATGTGACCCAGTACTGTTACACGCGGCTCATATGTCGGGCAGCGTTCCATCAGTTCTTTGGCCACATCTTCACCCTTGCCAACGCCTTCGGCAACGATAATGATACTGTGGCGTTTGCCATGTGCGAAGTTGGCTTTCATCCGGTCAGCCACTTCATCCATATCAAATGGAACTTCAGGCACCAGAATCGTTTCTGCACCCGAAGCCAGTCCGGCATGAAGCGCAATATCACCACAGTGGCGGCCCATAACTTCAACGATGGAAGAACGTTCGTGGGAAGACATGGTATCACGCAGTTTGTTGACTGCATCTACCACCACGCTTACGGCTGTATCGAATCCGATCGTGTAATCCGTAAACGAGATATCGTTGTCGATGGTTCCCGGAAGACCCATTGTATTGATGCCGAGTTTACTCAGTTTGTTAGCACCATTGTAAGAGCCGTCCCCACCGATTACAACCAGACCATCGATGCCGCGTGCACGCAGGATGTCAGCCCCCTTTTGCTGACCTTCGGCAGTATAGAACTCTTTGCAACGGGCGGATTGCAGAACTGTTCCCCCGCGCTGAATGATGTCACCTACACTACGCAGATCCATTGGGAATATATCGTTGTTCAACAGACCTTGGTACCCACGTTGAACACCGTATACTTCGAGACCGTGGAACAATCCGCTGCGAACCACCGCACGAACAGCCGCGTTCATTCCTTGTGAGTCACCACCGCTCGTTAAAACTGCGATTTTTTTTACTGCTGTCATGATGTTTCTTCCTCCTCTAGTTTCACTTCAGGCTTCCGCAACAAAGCGCCTGACTTACATATGCTTGCGAATCCAGCGACTGAAGATAAAGAAAAAAACTCTGGTCATTGGACTCTTCTTCATCAAACGCTTGGATATGGCGCGAACTTCCTGCTGTTCGCTGACTTTGGGATCAGACAGGTAAATGGCAAGCAGTCCTTCGATAATCATCCGGTGAAAAGCACTTCCCGGAATATTCTGCACATCACTGCGGGCCATCTCCACAATAAAAGCAATGCGGTCTAGCATCGTCTCCACATTTTCGTAATAATTGCAGAAGTTGAGATCTCCACCGATACGATCTTCATCCTGATCGATTAAATAATCGAGCATAATGTGCAATGCGCATACATGCGGAAAATAGGCAGTATGGATTGAGGCCGCCTGCTCTTCAGTCAGCTGATCATCACTCGCAGCCAGAAACAGCATGAATACGCCCAGCGTAGAGCCGGTAGCGGCGGCAAATTCGTTCCAACGGAACTGAGGTGTACGGTGGCGATGCTCTGCCCACCACTCAAGCAATGCCGTTTCTCTCAGTTCCGGTTTGATGTGCTTATATACCTGCAGGTCCGTGTATAGGCCTGCCAGATCCTGAATTTGAGGCTTGGCGGACGCATATCCAGGCAGCTGACGTGTGAGCTCCTGACATGTCGTCACCAGATTCCGTAAGTATCCACCGTCGTCCTGCTCCTCACGGAGCGCATAATAATTGACCGGTGTTGCTTCGGGATCTACCGCATCAAGCATGGATTGATGGAGAAGCCGAAAATCATTCGGGTCCATCGATGTGCTGCGGTCGCACAGATTGTCCAAATAATCACTAATGGTTTGATAAGAAACGATGAGCGGAATCAAGATGTGCCTCTGCGGCATATCGGGCAAGGCATAAACCGTTCCACCTTCACAGTGAAACTGTTTGTCCTTGAGACTAGCGAGTGCCTGATTGCGCAATTCCTCATTCGGAATTTTCTCAGCCTTAGCTCTCCACTCAGCCAGTTCTTTCCGCGTTTCCGGAATGGTGTACTTGTACACCCTTCTCATCAATTCCAGCGGTCCCCGCGGATATTGATGTCGAGTTTGATTAGATTGGCTCAAAATAAATGTGCCTCCACTTGGTTGAATACGTATTAGAGCGATTTTTAACCAATCCCATTATAATATGAACCCCTTAATTGTACAAATGATCTACCGCATAATCACGGGAAAAAATCGCTTCCGCCAACTAGCCTTTGTGATATACTAAGCATATTTCATCCATCAAAGGAGTCGTTGACATGATGTCAAGTGAGCCTCTCTCGTGGAGACGGTTATTTGCTTTTTTTGTACCGCTAGGCATATCCGCCTCTTTGGTTACCATTTCTCACGTAATTATTAATAGTACACTCGCCAGATCCGCCCATCCGGAGACGGTCATAGCCAGCTACGCTATTGCAGGCAGCCTGCTGACCCTTACGGAACGCCCCTCCACACTGCTGCGGCAAACCTGTTCTGCGCTGGTACGGGACCGTTTGTCCTTTCAGGCCCTCACTTTCGTCACCAAAATATTTCTTGCCTGCGTACTGCTGATCGGATTCCTTATCGTATACTCTCCCATTGGTACAGTGGTTTTCAAATATCTGTTCGGCGTGAGTCCCGATTTATTGTCCAAAGTAATCGATGTCTACGAAATCCTGATGTACGTCAGTATCTTCTCGGTCATTCGCAATATCTATCAAGGCATTATCATTACGAATAATCGGACCAAGTGGCTGACGATAGGCATGTTATTCCGTCTTGGAGGCATGTATGGCCTATCCTTGTATTTCATCTATACAGACAGTATTAACAGTGGTCGTGTAGGCGCTATCATTTTTGCGGCAGGTATGATGATTGAAGCGCTCGTCAGTTTTCTTGAGGGAAACAGCATCAAGCGGGGCATGCCAGCCAAGCTGGAGGATCATCCTGTCGAAAACAAAGGAGACGTTTTCCGCTTCTACAAACCGCTGCTGTTATCCAGTTTTGTCGCCTTGTTCATCGGACCTGTCATTAATATCGTCCTTGGCAAAACGACAGGTATTGCGCTGGCTATTTCTTCTTTTGCCGTAGCCAGCAGTTTGATGCAGCTCATGTTAAGCTTTTTCACCTACATCCATCAAATTGTGCTTAATTTCTATGAGATTGATGCCAAACTGGTGAAAAAATTCGCACTGGTGACCGGATTTATTCCGTTTGCCATGACAGCAGCCATAGCCTATACACCTCTAGGTCCATGGGTACTGGAAAATGTAATGAGTGTTCAAGGAAACCTGCTGCAGCAAAGTTTGTGGACGCTGCGGGCCTTTGTGCTATTTCCGCTGATTTCGCCTTTTCTTGATTTCAGCAATGGGCTAATCCTGCTGCGGGGACAGACCAAAACGATGTTCCGCTCCCAGTCAGCCAATGCCATCTGTACCGTGATCGTCCTGCTCATTCTGGTTAGTATCTTCCCGGCTTGGAACGGCATGATTGGTGCGGTCGCCCAGTCACTCGGTCTGCTGGCAGAACTGATCATTGTATGGCTTGTCATCCGGCGCACGCAGAAGGAACCTTCGATGTCTGCTCCACCGTCCCGCAAGTCATCTTCACTTAAAGGCTAAATACTGAAATGTAATAAAGAATGGAGTCTCTCAACATGAAATTAAGTCACAACGCTCGCCCGGATCAAAACTGGCTGCGGGCACTTATGTTTACAATCTTCGGTTCGACCGTGCTCGTCGTATCCTATCTCCAGCTCTACTTCAGTCATCTGGGATTCAGCCGGGCCGAGATTGGCTACTTGTACGGTATCGGTCCACTTGTCTCCGTTTTCTCCAACATGTTCTGGAGCATGGCCAGTGACCGCTACAAGACGGTTCGCAAAGTCATGATCATTCTGCTCGGCGGACAATTAATTACAGGCGTCATGCTCGCCAATGCGACGTCCTTTGGCCAAGTATTTATCTTGGTGACGTTATTTTACTTTTTCTACTACCCGGTCTACCCGCTTGCCGATACAATGGCGATTACCACCGCAAGCAAATACGGTCGAAATTTCACGTCCATTCGAGTTTTCGGCTCCATCGGCTATGCTTTTTTTGCATTAAGCATTGGGTATTTTCTTGGTTCTTTTGGACCCGGGTGGACGATGTGGGTGTGTGTTACACTTGCGGCCATTACACTTCTGATCGGTTTCCGGTTGCAGGATCAGAATGAACCCTCTGGAAGCAGCAGTAAAATGGATCTCTCCGGGCTCTGGGCAATCCTGAAACGCAAAGATGTGCTGAGCTTTTTCGGATGTGTCTTCCTACTCGCATTAGGGCATCGGATGAACGAAGCTTTTCTCACCATCACGCTGAAGGATCTCGGTGCCAGTGAAGGCCTGATCGGCTGGTCGCTGCTCATCTCTTCCGTGAGCGAGATTCCTATATTCCTGCTGCTCAGCAAGTATGGCAATCGGTATAAGGAGCTTCCTTTACTCACCTTTGCTGCACTTATGTACACCCTTCGTTTATTTCTGATGTCTGTATCGGATACACCAGCGGCTGTTGTCGCCATTCAAACCATGCATAGCGTCACCTTTGGCATTTTCTACGTAACAGCGGTCCGCTATATTACCCGCCTTGTACCCGATGCGTATCGTGCGACAGGTATGGCCCTGTTCACCATCGTATGGTCAAGTGCCTCAGGTCTGCTGAGCGGAACCTTTGGCGGGTTGATATTAGATCATGCAGGCAGACAGGTCTTCTACCTTACGGCCATGGCCTTCTCACTCGCTGCACTTCTTGGTTTCATCCTGAAGCTGTTATCCAGCATGACCAAACGTGCATAATGAGCATACCTTACTCTCTTTTTATAAAATGAACACAAAAAAGCACAGTCTCCGTAGGGGGACTGTGCTTGGGTTCTTTATATTCAGCTAGAAGCCAATCATTTATAAGAAATCCGTTGAACGGAAAAATCTTACAATTTAATTACGTTAGCTGCTTGAGGACCACGGTTTCCATCAGTGATTTCGAATTCTACCGCTTGACCTTCTTCCAATGTTTTAAAGCCGTCGCCTTGGATTGCGGAGAAATGTACGAATACGTCCTCGCCGCCTTCAACTGAAATAAAGCCATAGCCTTTTTCTGCGTTAAACCATTTAACTGTACCTTTCAAATGAACAACCTCCTAAAAATATCGCCATCTATGGCGAATACCCTCATTATACTGTATGACATTCCACTTTGCAATTTATCTTTTCAATAAATGCGGAAAAAATTTGCTTTGAAACGTAGGGTACGGTATCATTTTACCAAAACCGTAAGTTTGGAGACTATCTATGATTAAAAAACATGAAATATACAAAAGAGACAAGTGGAATATGATGACGGTAGAAGTACAAGGTAAATACCTCGTACTCCGTGAAATTTCAGAGGAATGGGGCGAAGAATGCCATACATTTCTCAGCCGTCCTGCCTTGATGCACTGGGCTGAGCGCCGTTTTCCAAAAGCCGATTTCGAGAACCGCGAGGATGAATGGCGTCAGCTGATGGCTGCTTTCAAAGAGGTGTAATGAATGACGCTTGACTCAAGCAATGTTGTCATTTTCATTATCCTTGCCTTTTCACTGGGAGTTGTGCTTATTCTGGGGCGCAGTTCCATCCCGGATCGGCTGCGACGGGGAATGGCCCTAATAGCCACGTTGCTGATTTGTTTTGCTTTTTTCCTGATCGTCTATTTCCTGGCCAATATGGGAGCCTAGTGTTCTCAAATATTTCAACAGGCCCGAGGCCATACTATACCGAACTGCTCGTATAGTCAGGAGGAAGGCCGTTGAAATATCGAAAATCACTGTTTGTCATACTAGTACTCAGTCTGATTCCTTCGTCTCTCTCCGCACAAGCGAGCGAGACGGGAGCAGATTGGTCTATACATCAACTTCATCAAAGGAGGATTCCCATGAGTCAATTATTGAAACGTTCCGAGGTGCCAACTGAACATACGTGGAAACTCGAAGATTTGTTCGCCGATCAGAAAGCCTGGGATCAGGAATACGAAGAAGTAACGTCTCTGACCAAGAAAGCCTCCGAGTTTCAAGGTAAGCTGAACAAGCCGGAATCGCTTAAGGCATGTTTTGAACTCGAAGATGAGGTAAGTCTCAAAATTGAACGCCTTTTTGTGTATGCACGTATGCACCAAGATGAAGACACAGCTAATCCTACATACCAAAACCTGTCCCAAAAAGCACAAAAGCTGAGTGTGCGTGTCGGAGAAGCTCTTTCCTTTGTCACACCAGAAATCCTCTCTCTGCCGGATGATCAGCTGGATGCATTCATTGCAGATGAGAAACTGTCTGCATTCAAGTTCACACTGGAAGAGATGAAACGTGAGAAGGCGCATGTCTTGAGCAAAGCGGAAGAAGCCCTGCTTGCACAGGTGGGCAACTTGTCCCAAGCGCCGCAAACCATCTTCAGCATGCTGAATAATGCCGATCTCAAGTTCCCGAAAATTAAGGATGAACACGGCAACGATGTGGAGCTTACCCACGGAAGCTACATTCAATTCCTGGAGAACCCTAATCGCGAAGTTCGCGAACGTGCCTTCAAAGCCGTGTATGAAACGTACGCCAAACAGAAGAACACGATTGCTGCAGCCCTGAATGCCAATGTCACCAAAAACATGTTCTATGCGAATGTCCGGAAGTACCCTTCCGTAATGGAAATGTCACTGTACGGTGACAACATTCCAACAGAGGTTTACACCAACCTGGTGGACACCATTCATGAAAGCCTCCCGCTGCTGCACCGTTATATGGATCTGCGCAAAAAATTGCTCGGTGTGGATCAATTGCATATGTATGACTTGTTCGCTCCTCTGGTTGATGAGTATAAAATGGACATCACTTATGAGGAAGCAAAACAGACCGTCAAAGATGGCCTGAAGCCGCTGGGCGAGGATTATGCGAATACATTGCAGGCTGGATATGATGACCGCTGGATTGACGTATATGAGAACGAAAACAAACGTTCAGGTGCTTACAGCTGGGGTGCTTACGGCACACACCCATATGTCCTGCTTAACCATAAAGACAATCTGAACAGCATGTTTACACTGGCACATGAAATGGGTCATGCTCTGCATTCCTATTATTCGGATACTACCCTTCCGTATCGGGATGCACAGTACACCATCTTCCTGGCAGAGGTTGCATCCACAACCAATGAAGCATTGCTGATGGATTACCTGCTTAACAAATCCACGGATCCGAAGGAAAAACTGTATCTGTTGACCTATTATGCAGATCAATTCCGTACAACGGTGTTCCGTCAAACGATGTTTGCCGAATTTGAGAAAATCATTCATGAGCGTGCTGAACAGGGCGAGGCCCTTACACCGCAGCTCCTGTCTGAAATTTATTACGACCTTAACGTCCAATACCATGGAAACAGCATGGCTGTGGATAAGGATATTGAGATGGAATGGGCACGTATCCCCCATTTCTACAACAGCTTCTACGTTTATAAATATGCAACGGGCTTCTCTGCTGCAACGAGCTTCTCCAAACAGATTCTCGAAGAAGGTCAGCCTGCGGTAGACCGTTATCTTGGCTTCCTCAAGAGTGGTGGAAGTGACTACTCCATCAATATTCTAAAAAAAGCAGGCGTGGATATGTCTTCTCCACAGCCAATTCGCGAAGCCATGAGTGTCTTCAAAGAATTGATTGAACAGATGGAACAATTGACTAAATAAAGTTGTCTCTCTGTTACATGCAACCTGCATCCCTTGCCCATTTCGGGCAAGGGATTTTATAATCAAGCCAGATGCACAGCGCCTTCTTTGGGGTAATGCATTCGTATTCCTGAATTGTTCAACAAGGAGGCACCACCATGAAAATGCAATGGACCCTCATCGCAGGTCTTGTTTTTGCACTTCTTACCGGAATCTTCGCTGTTATTAATGTGGATTCCGTGCAAGTTAACCTGCTGTTTAACACGGTTCAAATCCCTCTGATTTTGCTGATTCTGGGCTGTACCCTGATTGGCGGAATCATCGTTGGATCCTATGGCATCTTCCGTCAGTATCGATTGCAGCGTGAGAACAAGCAATTGAAATTGCGTGTAACCGAACTGGAGAACACGGCTTCGAGCTATTCTTCACCGGGTTCCACCGCATCGATGGGAGCCTTCGAATCAACTGAAACGGATCGCATGGCTGAGACGGATTCCATCCAGAGTCAGCAGCGCAAAGGAAATTCTGCAGATTCGTTGTAAGAAGAACAAGCAGCCTGCTGGCATAAGGAATGGATGTCCCATTCGACCAGACAGGCTGTATTCTTGTTTGGGAACACTGATTATGAGGAGGAACTCTATATGAATTTTACAATTAATGAATCCTACGTCCTGGATCTTCTGAAAAGGCTGCTGGATACGCCGAGCCCAAGTGGCTACACACACCACATTATCGAAATGATCCGGGAAGAAGCCCAATCATTGAATATTTCGTTTGAATTAAATAACAAAGGCGGAGCGGTACTCACTTTGCCTGGGCAGGATGCCTCCAAGACCATTGGACTCAGTGCACATGTGGATACGCTAGGCGCGATGGTACGATCCATCACTTCTTACGGTACACTCAAGCTAACCTCTGTGGGTGGATTCACCATGCACAGTATCGAAAATGAGTATTGCACGATCCACACACGTGATGGCAAAACATATACCGGTACGATTCTCTCCCTGCACCCTTCGGTTCATGTCTACCCTGATGCCCGCACCTTTGAGCGTAAGGAAAGCCATATGGAAGTTCGTATTGATGAAGTGGTTTCATCCAAGGAAGATGTTCTTGAACTCGGTATCGGCGTCGGTGACTTTATTTCATTCGATGCACGTGCGGTTATTACGCCAAGCGGATATATCAAGTCACGTCATCTGGATGACAAAGCTAGCGTGGCTGCCCTTTTCGGCATTCTGGAATCTGCTCATCGGGAAGGCTGGAAGCCTCTACATAACGTCTCTCTGCTTATTTCGAATTACGAAGAAGTTGGACATGGCGCCTCGTATATCCCGTCCGAGATCAGTGAATTGATCGCCGTAGATATGGGGGCAATGGGGGACGATCTCAGCTGTAAAGAAACGGATGTATCCATCTGCGCCAAAGATTCTTCAGGTCCATATGATTATGACATGACGAGTCGCCTGATTGAACTTGCCAAGCAAGCCAATCTCGATTATGTCGTTGATATTTATCCACAATACGGATCAGATGGCAGTGCTGCCTTGCGAGGTGGAAACAACATTCGTGCTGCTCTGATTGGTCCTGGTGTACATGCTTCCCATTCGATGGAGCGTACGCACAAGGATGCCGTTGTGAATACAGCCAGACTGCTCGCTTCATACATCACAACCAAGTAATCACCCTCTGTATACTTCAGGAGTATAGGAAGATGCCAGCAACAGCTCACATCGCTGTCTGGCATCTTTTTTTACCCTATCATGTTCTCCTAACTGGACATCCACCTTAATCAGCCTGCTCCACATACTGACGATATTGCTGCTCGATTTGTGTTAATTGCCTCTCATGATCACGAATTTCATTTTTTAACACATGCAATGTACGACGGACGGTAAGACGGCCCTCTTCCACCTGCGATTCGGCTTTTCGGATTTTGTCCTGCACCATCCAGTCCACGAAGAGATTATCGAAGAAGTAGTCTGCAAAGGATAATAATCCTCCAAGCTCCAGGTCAGCGTGTACCGCCATTTTCACATCTTCAAGCTCCTTCTGGAATCGCTTCAAATGTCTTCCCGCTTCCGTTAAGGCAGATTGAGCGTCATCCATACGACCGCGTTTGATATGAGTGGATATCATACCTCCGCCCACCATATCGTATATTCCCCAATTCCCTGCAGACTTGAGCGCATCCCCCGCACGGCCTAGTGCACTTAGCAGTCGTTCCCCTTCGCGGTCTGCCTCCTTAAGTTCCTTCATTTCTCCGCGTAAATGTTCCAGATCCTCTGCCAATTGCCTAAGTTCATCGTGATTCGCCAGCAGTTGATTTTCCTTTTTACCCCACAGCACCTTGTAATCATTTTCCCAGAATCGATATTTACTCTGCTCATCCAGTTCGCGCTGCACTTCTTTCCTCTGCTCGTGAATGTCTTGTAACATTTGGCATGCGGTATCATACTCAGCCTTACTCTCCATTAATTCGAGTTCTTCCTTCTCCAGCTTCTCCTGCTTTTTACCAATCAAGTTATAGAAAAATGCAGATAAGGTCATGCCATTCAGCCGGTCCACATCTTTCTGCTCCTTCCGGAGATGCTCCAGGCGCCGCTGTACTTTCGCCTTCCACTCAGCTTCTTCCTGGTTCAACTTCTCCAGGCGATTGTTCCATTTCTCGTAAATTCTCCCCTTTTCCTTGAGCACAGCCAGTTGTTCATTCAATTCTTTATACATAAATGTGGTGTTCTCTCCTTTCACTGGAATGATTTCCTTAATACTTACAACGTAATGGATATGGCTAACGTTTCATATAAAAAAATCGCCACCCTTCAAAACAAGGCGTTAAGCCCTATTTTAAAGGATGACGATTTGTACTTTTAGATTAGGATTTGCTTTTCTCAATCTGCTCTGCAAGCTCATTCAGGAACGTCCAACGTTCCATCAGTTCTTCCAGATGACGCTCTGCTTCAGCCTGCTCTGCCATGAGTTCCTGCAAACGGGCTGAATCACTGAAGGATTCCTCCATCGCCGTGTTGATCCGCGCAAGGTTAGCCTCGGCTTTCTCAATATTCTCGTCGATCTGATCATACTCCCGTTGTTCCTTGAAGCTAAACTTCAGCTTCGGCTTGGCCGTAGATGCAGCAGGCTTAACCTCATCTGTTTTTGCTTTTTTCGCTGCTGACCCAGTATCACTCACCTGAGAAACTCCCGGTGCATTCTTCAGCATCCATTCGGCATACTCACTGTAGTCGCCAACATGTACCCGGATAGCTCCGTTGCCCTCGAAGGCTAGCACTTTATCCACTGTACGGTCCAGGAAATAGCGATCATGGGAGACAACGAAAACAACACCAGGGAAGTCATCCAGGTAATCTTCGAGTACCGCCAGCGTCTGAATATCCAGATCATTCGTGGGCTCATCCAGCAGCAATACATTGGGCGCAGCCATCAATATACGCAGCAGATATAGACGACGTTTCTCCCCACCTGACAGACGGGATATTGGCGTCCACTGCGACGCAGGAGTAAAGAGAAACCGTTCCAGCATCTGGGCTGCCGTGATCAGGGATCCATCTGCCGTCCGCACATTCTCGGCCACTTCCTTGATATATTCAATAACACGCAGAGATTCATTCATCTCCTGATGCTCTTGCGTAAAATAGCCCAGATTAACGGTTGGACCGAGAACGACTTCTCCAGCATCCGGTTCCAGTTTACCTGAGATCAGCTGCAGCAGAGTCGATTTACCACTGCCATTCGGACCCACAATACCTACCCGGTCACCAGGCACAGCGATATAGTTCAGGTCCTCAATTAATTTCCGTCCACCTGCAGATTTGGATAAGTGCTCAATCTCAAGAATCTTCTTGCCCAAACGAGTAGAGCCTACCGAAACCTCCAAAGAGCCAGAACGATTCGGCCCCTGTTGATCCTTTAACTGTTCGAAACGGTCAATTCTTGCTTTTTGTTTCGTAGTCCGCGCCTTGGCCCCGCGACGGATCCAGGCAAGCTCTGTACGCAGCAGGTTTTGCCGTTTTTGCTCCGAGGCTGATTCGCGCTCTTCCCGCTCAGCCTTGAGCTCAAGGAAGCGGGTGTAGTTTGCTTCATAACGGAACAAACGTCCATGGTCCAGCTCCAGCATCACATTCGCCACACGATCCAGGAAGTAGCGATCATGCGTAATCATGAGGAGTGCACCGCGACGTTTTTGCAGATATTGCTCCAGCCAAACAACAGAATCATTATCGATATGGTTCGTCGGCTCATCCAGAATAAGAAGCTCACAGGGGTGAATTAGCGCAGACGCTAGAGCCACCCTCTTGCGTTGTCCTCCGGACAAGTTTCCCATTAGTGCGTCAAATTGACGAATACCCAGTTTGGACAGAATGCTTTTGGCTTCACTTTCCATCTGCCAGGTCTGAAGCTGCTCCATCTGTTGATTCAGACGCAACAACCGCTCTTGCAAGGCAGGATCGGATGGATTCAATTCGAGCAGTTCCATCGTCTCCGTGTATTCACGCACTGTTCTCATCTCTGGGCTATCGCCCTCAAATACTTGCTGCAGTACGGTATTGTCAGGGTTAAATTCAGGATTCTGTGCCAAAAACTGAATACGGACATCATTTCCGATAGCAATCTGTCCCTCATCAGCCGGTTCCATGCCTGCAATTACACGCAGAAACGTGGACTTTCCCGTTCCGTTTACGCCAACGACGCCGATCTTATCCTGATCGCCCATGCCAAACGAGGCGTCCTTGAACAATATTTTTTCGCCATAGCTTTTTGAAATTTGCTCTACCGTCATTATGTTCATTGCTCGTTACCCACTTCTCTGTAAATTGAGATTCAAGAGTCTCTTGATTCCATGCTCATGATGATACTTATACTTGTAAAAAAGAACGACAACCGTCCAGAAATAGTGCCGCTGCAAAAGCAATCCGTTTATTCAGATCTTCCTCATTGAACTCCGGATTCAGCATAATATCCATCTTCAATCGATCCAAAATCCCGATATAAGCTTCTGCCAAAAGCACAGGCTCAGGTACACTTGCACTTTTCAGCACCTCACACACCATGCTCATATACTCATTCATAAAGGCCTTCATGAATTTCATTAGATCCGGATCGTTATTAGGTGCCATAAAAAACAGCTTTGTATGATTGCGCCGCTCGTAATAATAAGTCAGGTGTGTCTTGGCAATTGCGCCAAGCTTCTCACCTGTATTCTTCTGAGATTTCAAGGCGTAATCGAGCCTGCTGATAAAACTGTTACAGTCCCGCTTGGAAACTGCGACGAATAGTTGTTCCTTGCTCTTGAAATATAAATAAATGGTGCCTTTTGCAATGCCAGCTTCTTCAGCAATATCGGACATTTTCGTCTCATAAAATCCTTTTGATCCAAAAATACCATAAGCCGCATCCAAAATAGCCTCCGACTTGTCTCCCTGCACAGTGCTCACTTGCACTCCCTCCCTACAGCGCCAAAATAATACCCAAACCGATAGCCACACATCCGCCGATCACCGAACTCAGCACGTTAACCAGATCGTTGTTCATCCATGTCCAGCCTCGTGCGCGAACGGTCTTGTGACCACAGTGTTCACTGACCTCAACTTCTCGGCCGCATACAGTACAGTGATACATCAACTGGACTGTTGCTCCAAGGTAGGAATCGGCAAATGCTCCAGCCAGTCCACCTACAAGCCCAACACACGTCCAGCTTAGAAATCCGAGCGTTTCAAAGTCTGCGATCCAAGAAAAGATAAATGCCCCTGCTCCAATTAATGCTCCGCCTATTGCCGCCGCTGTTGTCCCAAGTAACGACACACCACCGGAAGCGCCCGGGGTCAGCACCTTCCAACTCACCACGGAACGTGGCGGCTTGCGGCTCAGGCTTCCGAGTTCGGTAGCCCAGGTATCGGATGTTACGGTTGCCATTACACCAATGAAAGCATAGATCCAGGCCGGGTGTGGGAATATCCAGTATCCCAAACATAGAAGCATGCCCATTCCGCCGTTGGCAAACACTTGCCCTGCATCCCGATTGCCTGTCTTGGCATACGATTTCTCCAGCTCCTGCTTACGTTCCTTACGATACTTGGACAACAGGGTTGAAGTTATGAAAAACAAAAGCAGTGTGCCAAACCAAAACAGGTTGCCTGCCCCGTAATAGATCGTTCCCATCAACACAGCCGCCAAGCAACCGGACAGGGTTAGCGACTTCTTCGCGTAGGCTGCACCCGCCACAATAAAAGCGCATACGGCGCCGATAATCCAGTCCATAATCTCTCCTGCATGTGGCAGCATCTATGGTCCACATGACGTTAATGTTATTTTTGAAATTCAATTATACCACGGTTTAAGCCCAATGCCGAAACTCCCGTTGCAAGCAAGACAAAAACCTGATCCGGCAGCTTAGAAAGCTGCGAACCAGGTCTGCTGGAGGAAATATAATGGATCGAAACTGCCCTTTTACAAAAGTCATCGCGTCGTCCGTTCTGTACAGTGTCAGCCTCGCTTGACCCCGCCAATGACGCCATACCGATACAATACACGGCGACCAAACCAGTTGAACAAACGATCCGTGAGAAAACCCATGAACCCCAAGGAGATGAGACCAACAAAAATCCAGTCCGTCCGGAAAAATAACCGTGAATTCCAGATCAGATAGCCTACACCTTCATTGGAAGCAATCATCTCTGCACCGATAATGGCCATATAGGAAGTTCCCATCGCCAATCGAATACCTGTGAAAATGTATGGGGTCGTAGCTGGGACAACTACATGCAGTAAAATCTGCCACTCATTCGCGCCCATACTGCGGGCTGAACGAATCTTATCCTCTTCAATGGACAGGACACCCGTCAGTGTATTTAGTACAACAATAAAAAATGTCGCATACATGATCAAAGCAATCTTGGACTGTTCCCCAATGCCGAACCAGACCAGGAACAATGTAATGAAAGCAATCGGCGGGATAAAACGAATAAAATTAAGAAAGGGCTCGGCAAACAGACGGATGATGTGAACCTTGCCGATAAGCAGCCCTACCGGAATGGCAATGACACTTCCCAGCACCCAACCGGCCAGTACACGTGTGAAGCTGATCCCGATATACTGCATGAGTGTGCCGTCCGCAATTAATTCGCGAGCACCCTGCACAGTATCCCATGGACCAGGAATCACGTCCGGCCCGTAGAGCAATGCACCAAGCTGCCATATCAGAATGACTGTAACCCACAATATCGGTACAGACACCCACTTTTTCTCCAACCATTTCATGGTCCAGATCACCTCAGTTATTCTTCAAAATGGCTTTGAATCTGATCGTACAGGCTATTGAATTCAGCCGAAGCAATATTTCTCGGATAAGACTGAACGTTATGGTAAATATCCGTTATGTTCGACGAAGGCCCCACCGACATAATTCCGATCCGTTCACCGAGCAATAGAGCCTCCTGGATGTCATGGGTGACAAAAATAACGGTCTTATGAGTTTCCCTCCAAATATTCACCAGTTCCTTCTGCATGACTCTTCGAGTCATGGCATCCAGCGCACCGAAGGGTTCATCCATGAGCAGAATCGCCGAGTCATTGGCGAGCACCCGCGCCAGTTGGACCCGCTGCTTCATGCCTCCAGACAGCTCCTTCGGATATTTCCCTTCATGTCCTCCCAATCCCACGAGCTGAATGTAACGGTCCGAAATCGTACGGCGTTCAGACTTGGGCACCTTGGACATCCGAAGCCCGAATTCAACATTTTCCCTTACGGTAAGCCACGGAAAGAGTGAGGAATCCGCCTGTTGGAACACCATTGCACGATCCCTTCCGGGTCTGTCGATCTCCTTGTTGTTCACTTTAAGCTGCCCGCCCGACTTGGAGATAAAACCCGCGATCATATTAAGTAACGTTGATTTTCCGCAGCCGCTGGGACCAAGCAGAACGAAGAATTCGCCGCCCTTGATCACCAGATCAACATCCTTGATAATGTAATGCACTTCTCCATTGGTTGGAGCGTTGTAGGTCTTTCGAAGCTGTTCAATATGAATCGTGTGACGATCTGCGGGTAAGGACATAAGGACACCTCCAGTACGTTTTGGTTATTCGGTATATGTTACTTTATCCGGCAATGCCTGTTTCAGAAGTTCAAGGTTTAACTTGCCTTTGAGATCAAAATCCTGCTCAATAATTCCGTTATCCACCATGTATTGCTTCTGTCCCGCCAAACTATCATAAGCTTCCTGGGTAAAGCCAACGACCCACGGATTGATGGGAAGATCCTTCAATGTTGCTTCCTTGGGTTGCTTTGTCTCCTTGTACATTAGATCCGCCACCTCATCAGGATGAGCTTGGGCATATGTTGAAGCTTGATCCAGCGCCACAAGAAATCCCTTTACCGTTTCCGGATTCGCTTCAATGAACTCATTGCTTGCAACCAATCCCATGCCGAGCCTTACCGGAGTCTGGGACATATCTGTCAGCTGATGCACGCCTTCGAGCGTATCGAACTTGTCGGTTAATGCAGATCCGATAACCCAAGTGGCATCCAGTTCCCCTTGCTTCAAAGCAATATAGGACTCATCGAAGGCCCCTTGCCCAATCTGCTTCACATCACCAAGCGCAAGCCCCTGATCCTTCAAGTACTCATCCCACAGATAAGGAATGAATGTTCCGCGAATAAAGCTTACGCTCTTGCCCTTCAAGTCTGCACCCGTCTGGATCTCATCCTTGGCATACAGCTTCCATGCAGCTGCTGCTTCATCCGTTGTCTGACCCGCAGAAGCGATGATCGAATAATCCCCTTTGGCCAGAGCGTTCAACACCGGGAAGTCAGCACCGTAGGCAATGTCGACCTGTTTGATAAACAGTGCATTCACGCCTTCAGCCGGAGAACCAAACGTAATGCTCTCTGCATCAATGCCTTGGCTTTCAAAGAACCCTTTGGCAATGGCTACCCTGAACGTCGGGTTGGTGCTTGTATCCGCTATGCGGATTTTTACCTTGGCGGCACTACCTTCGGAGCCGCCCTTCGCTTCGGACACCGTTCCGTTTGAAGAACATCCGGAGATGATAAAAGTTATGGAAAGGAGCAATAAGAATGCTCCCTTTAAAATGGCTGTTTTTTTCACAACATGCACCCCGTTCAATCAATTTATCCTCGGCTACCGTTAACTGCCTTGTTTTCCTTCATCGGATGTTGCTACGCAAGCAGCTCCTTCAACAAACGGCAGTGTTGTCTCTACATTGACTACCGAGTCAGAGCCTTTGGCTGCTGCTCCCGGCACTCTGTAGACCGATACATCAATGGCTTCGATCGCCACCTCTTCAGGCTTCTCGAGTTGAGGAACCCATTGATATGGAACCCGGTACGAACGGTAAACCATATTGGTATTACGCCCATCCTTGTACGGAGAAATATACTCCCACACCAGCTCATGCTCTGCAGTAACTTCAAACAATCGGCCATTGGACCCTTCGGTAATCAAGGTGTTACCGTTAGGCAAGCGCTGGGCTGAGCTTATATATGGGCTGTAGAATTTATAAGAATCGGTTGGAACGGAAAATCCAGCTTCAGCAGAGGTATATTGCCACACAATCTCCAGTGTCAACGGGTCAATCTCAAGTACGCGGGAATGATCACGAACCGCGTGTTTCAAGCCATATGGAGAAGCCGGATTCGGAAGACCATAACCTGCCCATCCTCCATTATCAAACACCAGCAGATTGCCCTCGCCCGGCAGTCCTTGAGGAATGATATGCGCATGATGCTGTCCGATAATGGTGCCGATATGCTTCGCTTCAGGAGAGGAATAATCCGGGCCGAGTTTCCAAACAATCTTGCCGCTCTGTCTGTCCGTAATGGCAATAATGTTGGCTTCTCTGGCATCCCATATGATGTTTTCCGGGTTAAAGCGCTCGTCTCCCGCTTCATAGAACCGGTTAGGCCCAACATAGGAAGCCGAGTTAATATGCAGCCAATCACCTACACCCCCGCCAAGGTGACCAAATGAACGCGTATTCGGGTCACGATACAATACATTACGTGCTGCCTCGTCAAAGCCCAATTCTTCAAAATGCTCGTTCGGAAGCCATTCCCACAACACATTGCCTTCCCAATCCACTTCAATAATGGCATCATCAAGCAAAGGTTTATCCGAAATTTGCGGATTGCTTACGTTTTTGTGCGCCAGGATCAGTGTCTTGCCACCCTGTGTTTTCGGAGCAAGGCCAGGAGCATAATACCCTACCGGATTGCCCTCACGCTGATAATCATGGTGCTGGCGGGCGTACCACAATGGTTCGTATCCCGGATCTTCAATATGTTCGTAGCTATTGTATTTCCACACGATGTTGCCATCCCAGTCCACCTGAACCAGGTCCACATTATCCTGAATACCGAACTTTGGATCTCTTCTGCCCGTGCTTCCCAGCACATAACCTCCGGGGAAAATCTTGGCCGGAAATCCGAGCAGTCCTTTCCAGAGGTGAACTTCCTTACCGTTCATATCAATTAATACAACGCCTTCTTCACCTGCCTGGTACACGGTGTAACCACCCCAAGCCTTTTCCGGATTATACAGCGTTGCTCCTGTTGGATAAATTGTTGAGTGTCCCATCGTTCTCATCTCTCCCTTGGATTGTTAGATTCATTCACTACAGTTCAAGCATCAATAACTGAGATAGTTGTTCTTTCCGGAATTCCCCTTTCGCTTCTGTTCAAGGTCGTTGTCCACAGACGGATCTGTCTCATCTCTCGTGTTGCTCTCGGCAAGCTCCAGCAGTGTATCTGAGAATCCTTCCAGATTCGCGATCACCCGCTCATACAATTGGCTTTGCTGTTCCAGTTCCGCAGTGGTGAATCCTTCAAACAGAAGCGTGATACATCGGGCACCGATATTGCTATTGCGGGCATACATCTCCCGACCTTTGGCAGTTATATCGAGCAGGACGGTACGGCGATCGTCTTCCTTGCGTCTGCGGATCGTTAATCCCTTTTTCTCCAGCTTATCAGTCAGTGCAGTAATGGCACCGGAAGTGAAATCCAATTGATCGGCCAGGTCGCCAAGCCGCTGTTCTCCTTCACGAATGATTTTGTGCAGGATGAGCATACCCGGCAGGCTAATGCCTTCCACCGTTATGCGATCCCGCTCCTTGACGAATCGTCTGACCATCTTGCGAAACAGCCAATCCGTTTTCTCCAACGCATCCCAATCTCTCTCGTTCATCTCATTTCCTCCTATCCAGCCGAAACGTTAGCAAGTACGCAAAAAGGCTCCCGAAGACATTCCATATGGAGTAGTCCCGGGAGCCTTTGGTGGTCCAATCAGCTCGCATCCGTATTCAAATTTATTTCACTGTTCATTTAATGAGTGTTAAAATAATTGAGTTCATCATATAACCTACTAACCCAACCTGTCAAGTAAGAATTAAAAGTTATTTATTCTTTTTTGTCTGTTAGGATTTTTTATGCCATTTTAAGTTTCACTTCAGCTTCTCCGGTTAAACTAATCTCAGATCAAAACAACAAGATTAAGCTACGATTCCCTTCGTACTTAAATAGAGAAGCGAGGATGACAGGAATGAATATAAAACGTGTAATGTTTGTGGGTACGATGATTGTGACCATGTCTTTTGCAGGAACCGCCTGGAGCAAATCAGCCATTTCTCCGATTCCCTTGACGGAGTGGTCCATCGTAAGTATTAATACCAAGGATGATAACAAGAATGAGCTGCTGACTGCACTGAACCACTCCTCCGAGGAAGATCTGTATCAGGATCTGTACGCAGGCAAATCACTCAAAACCATTGCCGACGAGAATGATGGAGATTTCAGTCAGGTCGTGGCTTTGCAGGTCAACCAACTCAGGCAGCAGCTGGATGATCGTCTGGCAAGCGGAAGTATCACCCAAGAGCAATATGAGGCACAACATGCGGAAATCGAACAAATTGTTCTGGAAAGCGCCCGTACCTCTTATGAGTGGACCTAACGCGTACAGATGCGTATTTATTCATCTTCTATGATCATGTCAAAAAGGAGCGGTTTCCCGCCCCTGAATGGATGACTGTATAATTATAATTCATACGAAACTCAAAAAATTATTTCGCAGCTGCAATGGTACATTTTCCAACGGATTGACCATCCCAGGCGAGCTCAAGCACATCTCCCTCTACGGTTGGCCCCACACCCTCCGGTGTCCCGGTGAAGATGATATCACCTGCGCCAAGGCCATAGTGATGTCCTACATAATCCACAATGTGTTGAAGATCAAAAATCATGTTGCGTATGTTGCCTCGCTGCACTTCAACACCATTTTTGGTCAGCGTAAAGTCTTTTTCAAGCAAAGCTTCCGTACCGGAAAAGGCCTGAAAACCGCTTACAGGTGCGGAATTTTTGAATCCTTTGGCCGCAGTCCACGGGTGGCCTTTCTTCTTGATGACCGACTGTACATCACGCAGCGTAAAATCGATGCCAAATGCGTACGATTCGATCAAATCCTCTACAGCAACCCCTGGTTCATAATTCTCGCCGATTTGAACGACCAGTTCAGCTTCATAGTGAACCTCCCCACGGGAAGCAGGCAATTCAATTGCCTCTCCGTTCATGGGTACAACCGCATGCGAAGGCTTCATGAAGATCATCGGTTCATCCGGAACTGCGTTACCCAACTCTTCCGCATGAAGTTTATAATTGCGTCCTACACAGTATACGTTACGAATCGTTGAGAGCATCGAAATACGACCACCTTTATTGGATTAATTAGCGAATATGGACCCTAACCTTTACGCCCGGTTGCTCGACTTTTGCAACGCCTGATCCCAAGCGTCAGGACGATTCGTGCACAGCATGAGTTCAGGATCAATTGCAGCGAGGCGTTTCATAATGATCTTATCATCTACGGTCCAGGCCATGACCTGAATGCCATCGTTTTTCATTTCTCGCATCAGTGATTTATCCACGTTGGTATAACCGATCGATAGGAATCCACATTGCAGCTGACGAAGTCTCGCTAATAGATCACCCGGACGAGCATCAATGATGAGACCTGTCGTGATTTCAGGTGCGATTTTTTTGGATTCAGCCAGCGCAGCAGGTTCAAAGGAAGTGAAAACGACTTCGGCCTGCATGTTTCTTTTGCGTACTTCCTCAATAACGGCTGCCGGCAAGCCCGGATACATGTCTCCTTGCGTTTTCAGCTCAATATTCAGACGTACTTTGCCCTTGCAGCTATCCAACACTTCGCTGAGAGCCGGTACGCGTTCCCCCGCATATGCCTTGGACTTCCAGCTCCCTGCATCCAGCTTCTGAATGTCAGACCAGTTCGTCTCCCGTACAAGCCCTTCTCCATTCGTCGTCCGGTTGAACGAAAAGTCATGGATGACTACAGGCACGCCGTCCCGGGACAATTGCACATCCAGTTCGATCCAAGTTACATAAGGCTGCTCCATGGCCAGCTGAAAAGCTGCCATCGTATTCTCAGGTGCTGTGGAAGAAAATCCACGGTGTGCTACACATAGGTTACTCATGTATTCCCACTCCTTAGATGTATTCATTCTTGTATCAGCTTGTTGAAGCTACTCCATTTGTGTCAAACCGAATGCCTGGCGAGAGCTTAGTCATCTGCTCCAATAACAGCTTATTGGCCTCACCTAACATTGGTATGGCTTGACCAAGCCCTGCCTCATATGGAATGACCTTCATGCTGCACTTCGCTTCCGCGCTGCATTCTGCCTGAAAAACAGCTGTTTTCCAGGTTTCTTCCGTCGTTGATTTCGAAAAAATAAAATTGCCTGTGCTATATGCGATCCACTTGCCCTTATAATACTCTACTCCTTGAAGCACGTGAGGATGCCCACCAATGACGAGATCAGCCCCAGCATCCACAAATTCATGTGCCAGTCTGGTCTGATCATCATTGGGTGTACTGACTCGCTCTTCTCCCCAATGTGCTACCACGATTACAAGATCCGCCTTCTGACGAGCTTCTTGAATCGCGTTTACCGCCCCTGTAGAATCATAGGTTTCTGCAACACCGGCGCGATTCCCTTCCGCTTTCCAGGTCGGTTCCGGCACAACCCGGCTGAAGCCAAGCAGTGCGATCTTGATGCCTTTCCGTTCCAGATAGGCAGGCGCATAAGCCTCGTTCCTGTTCATCCCGGCCCCAGTATGCGCAATACCATACTCCTGAAGATAGGTTAGCGTGTCGACGAGCCCTTCAACACCTTGGTCCAAAATGTGATTGTTGGCCAGATTTACTGCGTCAAATCCCGCAGCAGCCATCGCTGCCAATGCTTTTGGCGAAGATTTGTAAACATATGTTTTGTTCTCAGCAGCTGACCCGCCCAGAGTGACGGGTGTCTCCAGGTTGCCTACAGTCAGATCATCATTCTTGAACAGGCTGCCAAGCTTGGCATAAGGGTAATCGTAGCCATTCTTCTCCAGCAGTTCGGCCACCTTGCCAGAGAACTGAATATCACCAACAAAATTAATGGTTACATTCTTCCCTGATCCTGTAGGCTGTGGAACCGTTGTTTGGGCTCCGGAACTTTCATTGCTCTTCGGATTTGATGGTTTGGCTGTTCCCGTCCCTTTTTGCCCTTCTTCGGACCCTTGATCAGACTCCTTACCGCCTGACTCCGTAGTTTCACCGCCGGATGAAACGCTCTCATCTTCAGCAGTTTCTGACTCCGGACTGGTTACTTCCATAGAATCTTGTTCTGCATCCGAATCTGCCTCTGACTCCGCTTCAGGCGAATTCAGCTCATCGCCACCTTTGGCATCCTCCTGATCCTCAGGTTGTTGCTCTTTTACTACAGCTTCATTTGTTGCCGGCTCCGCTTGCTGCTTCTGCACCTCTGCTGCGTAATATATGCCTACCCCTCCGATTGCAGCAATCAGAAACAGATTGATCATCCAGATAATACGTCTGCGTGCACGTTTTTCTTTTTTCTTTTGATTACTTCGATTTGATCTTGGGGGATACATAGGCAGCTCCTCTTCTTCTACAGCAATCCTTTATCATTATATCAGGCATATCCTGGATTTCCATCATTCAATTCACTTGTAAATAAATATCCTGCATGAAAAAAAGCTGCCTCTCCTACAGAATGAATTCATTCCGCAGGAGAGGCAGCCTTATAGTGATTGCATTAATGCACAGCCAGCTTCTGAACTGCCTGAAGCGACATTTCTTTTGCCTGTTTGATACAGTCCGGCAAACCTACGCCTTCATAACCAGCACCTGCAATGTAGACACCCGGCAGCTTACTGCCAAGTTCCTCACGCAGTGCGGCAATATGCTGAAGGTGGCCTACGGGATACTGTGGCATCGATTTGCGTAGGCGGGTAATCTCCGAGAAGATCGGAACGGCCTCTACATCCATCGTTTCCCGCAGATCCTTGAGCACCAGAGCTGTCAGTGCATCATCGGGAAGTTCAACATTTTGCTCGTCACCCGAGCGGCCGACATAACAACGCAGCAGCACTTTGTCATCCGGACTGGTGTGCAGCCATTTGGTCGATGTCCAGGTACAGGCTGTAATATTCCGCCCTTCCTTGCGTGGAACGAGGAAGCCTGAACCATCAAATACATGTTCAATATCCTTTTTCTCAAAAGCAAGAACCACATTGGCTACGGATACGTAATTAATTGCATCCAGCGCAGAGGTGTCCACATGCGGTTTGAGCAGTTCGGATGCCACATACGTCGGGACTGTAACAATCACGTCATCCGCTTCAATACGCTCCCCGTTATTGAGCTGCACACTGTACCTCGTTTGACCACCTTGCTGAACATCCAATGAGAGAACAGACGTATTCAGGCGTTGGTCCACATCCTGCATATCGTGAACCAAGGCATGAACAAGACTCTGAAGTCCTTGGCGAAAATTCAAGAACGCGCTTTTCTTCGTTCCCGTATGTGTCTCCGCAGGTTTACGACCTGTCATCATGCCGCGGATCAGACTACCATAATCCCGTTCCACTTCACCGAATTGCGGGAATGTTGCCTGAAGACTCAGACGACGCATATCCCCGGCATAAATACCGGCAAGCAGTGGCTCGGTCAGGTTTTCAAGCACCTCCGGACCGAGACGCCGTTCAATCATGTAACCGAGGGATTCATCTTCCGCGCTACGGCGCGGTGGAATAAAGAAATCCATCAACGCCCGCAGCTTGCCAGCCGGAGAAACCAGGCCACTTCTCAGAAACGGCTTCAACTCTGTTGGTATTCCGAGCACAAGTCCAGCAGGCATGGGATGAAGCTTGCCCCGCTGCATAATATACGTTTTTTTGGATTCCGGATTCTGGCTTACCAGTTCATGATCCATTTCCAATTCCTTGGCAAGATCAATCATGGCCGTTTTGCGGGCCAGGAATGAATCGGGTCCTTTCTCAATGACAAATCCATCCCGGTGCAGCGTCTCAATCATTCCACCCATGGACGAACTTTTTTCAATCAGTGTAATTTGCGGTTCAATCCCGGCTTCCCGGTAATGCTTCCGAATATAAAATGCCGCGCTGAGGCCGGTCAGGCCTCCACCAACGACAACAACACGACGTTTCCGGTCTTCCATTACACATCCGACCCTTGCTGCCACTGGCTTATGATAACGTCGCTTAACGTTTCCATATAGAGAGGATCGCTGTTGAGCGAATCGATCCGCATTAAGCGCATGTCAATCTCCTTGGCAATCGCTTTGGCCTCAATATCCAGATCATAGAGTACTTCAAGATGATCAGAGACGAATCCAATAGGTGCAACCAGCACATCCTCAACCTGTTCGCGGGACAGTTCCTGCAGTGTGTCCAAAATATCCGGACCAAGCCACGGCTCAGCGGTACGTCCAGCGCTTTGCCATGTAAATTGCCAATTGCTGATACCAACACGTGATGCAATGACTTCGGAGGTTTCAAGCAGTTGCTGCGGATAAGGATCTCCCAGACTTACGATCCGCTCAGGCAAGCTGTGTGCACTGAACAAGACTCGTACATCACCACGCTTCGCACCAGCCTCTTCGAATTCATCCAGCTTGTCACTGACACGGGAAGAGAGAGCCTGGATCAGCTTAGGATGCAGGTGGTAACTCTCAACAAATGTCATTTGAATTCCCAGTTCCTCTGCTTTTTCACGAGCTCGCTTGATGTAGCTGCCCACACTCATTGTGGAATAGTGAGGAGCAAGTACAACACCGATTGCTGTCTGAATTCCGTCCTTCGCCATCTGTTCCACACCATCTTCAATAAATGGATGAGCATGCTTCAGACCTTGATAACAACGGAACTCAACTCCGTTCGTACGTTCATCCTGGCTCAGCGTCTCCTGCAGGGCCTTAACCTGATTATCGGTATTTTCACGAAGCGGGAAAACGCCCCCAACGATAGCCTCATACCGATCCGTCAGTTCCTTCAGTTGTTCCGGCTCAGGCGGACGTCCTCTACGAATATGTGTGTAGTACGCTTCAATACTTTCCATATTTTCAGGTGTGCCATAAGACATCACCAGTACACCTACGGTATTAGTCATTGCTAACCGTCACCCCCGTCTTCAAAACTTCTGCAGAATATTCATGAATATATGCCGTAAGTTCTCTCAATTTCTCAAGAGAAGCTTCCGGGAACAAGCCATGTCCCAGATTAAAAATATAACCTGGCTCCTTGATACCTTCATCAATAATGACTTTTGCCTGCTGCTTAATCAAATCCATCGGTGCTGTCAGCACATAGGGATCCAGATTGCCTTGTACGGCAAATTTGCCACCCAGTCTCTTGCGGCCTTCTGTGATGGAAACTCTCCAGTCCAGACCGATTACATTGGCTTGCAGATCCGTCAGAGTCGGTAGCAGTTCACCGGAGGCCACACCAGGGAAATAGATTTTCGGTACATTCAAATCCGATAATTCGGTAAAGATACGGGTAATCGTCGGCAACACATACGTTTTGAAATCATTTGGAGAAAGGGCTCCAACCCAGCTGTCGAATAGCTGAAAAGCCTTGCCTCCATTAGCAATGTGTGCACGGACATATGTAATTACCATATCACCTAGTTTTTGCATGAGCTTATGCCATACTTCAGGCTCGCTGTACATCATGGTTTTGGTCCGAATGTAGCCCTTGGAAGGACGACCCTCGATCAGATAACTGGCAATGGTAAACGGTGCGCCCGCAAATGTGATGAGGGGAACATCCAATTCCTTGTCCAGAATCCGAATGGTTTCCAAAATATGCGACAGGTCCCCCTCGACATCAATCGGACGCAGACGATCCACATCTGCCGCCGAACGTATAGGGTTATCAATAACGGGACCAATGTTTTTTACAATATCAAAATCAATGCCCAAAGACGCAACCGGATTCATAATATCGGAGTACAAAATAGCCGCATCCACACCGAGTTTACGTACCGGCATGAGTGTAACTTCAGCTGCTAGCTCTGGCCTGCGGCAAATTTCGAGCAAAGAGTACTTTTCCTTAATTTTACGATATTCAGGATCATAACGCCCAGCCTGACGCATGTACCACACAGGAACACGGTCTACTTGCTGCTTGAAGCTGGCTCGAATCAAACGATCATTATAGCTCATGTAAGAAGCCTCCAATAGTTTTTGGACTCATAACTCTCATTATGCCCTTTTTGAAGAGCTGTAACAACCACGTGCCGCTCTGTTCCGATGACAATACTATGACATTCCTTACATCGAATCATCCATATGCCAATTATGGTATAATGAAAGAATGGTGTTTTTTCCACGAATTACAGAAAGGAAGTGAAAGCACTTTGAAAACTTGGAAAGTAAACCTCATCGTGCTTTGGTTTGGACAGTTTCTGGTCAACTCGGGCATGACCATGATTACGCCTTTTTTATCCCTATACCTTGCCAAGGATTTAGGCGTCGTCGGTGAGCACGAGATTGGCATATGGGCGGGATTTATATTTGCTGCCAATTTCCTCACTTCATTTTTGTTCCAGCCCTTGTGGGGCAAACTGTCCGATAAGTATGGACGTAAAATTATGCTGCTGCGCTCCGGATTCGGGATGGCGATTGTGATCGCGCTCATGGGGTTTGCCCAAAATCCGTGGCAGCTCCTCTTGTTGCGTTTGCTCAACGGTACCATCTCCGGTTTTAATCCGGCAGCCGTTTCCCTGATCTCGGGAACAACGCCCAAGGATCGTATGGGTTTCGCCATGGGGATAAGTCAGTCCGGACAGGTAGCCGGAACGATTCTCGGTCCGCTGATCGGCGGTTTGCTCGCAGATGCCGTTGGCTTCCGGCCCATATTCTACATTACAGGCGGCCTCATCTTTGCTGCATCACTGCTGGCCATGTTCCTTGTTCGGGAAAAATTCGACCGCAAGGAAGCGGCCAAACTGCCGGAACAATCCGTATTGTCCGGACTGAAGGAATTAAACAAGTCACCACAGCTGCCCGCATTGTTTGCTGTAACGTTCCTGCTGCAGTTTGCGATGATTAGTCCCATGTCACTCTTGCCGCTGTATGTACAGAAGCTGCATGCATCGGATGTAAACGTGGCATTCTGGGCCGGTCTTGTCGGTGCTGTCACCGGACTATCCAACATGGCCATGTCTCCCATACTCGGCAAGCTCAGTGATCGTATTGGCGCACATAAGGTACTGACCTTCTCTCTTATAGGTACGGGACTGCTGCTAATACCACAAGCCTTCGTACAAACGGTATGGCAGCTCATTTTGGTGCGTTTCGCCATGGGTGTATTCATGGGTGGATTGCTGCCTAGCGTCAACGCCTTGATTCGAGCCTACACTCCAGATGGCATGATCAGTCGTGCTTTCAGTTTCAATACGAGTACGCTCGCTCTCGGGAATATGCTCGGAGCCGTAATTGGCGGTTTTATGGCAGGATTTATCGGCATTGAGGGATTGTTTATCGTATCTGGCGGACTCCTGTTAATCAATATGGTATGGGTTCGAATCAAACTATACAAAAAGCCTGCTCTCGTCAGGGAATCCTGAGCAGGACATTCCTTCACTTGGAACGCATCACAAAAGCCGCATTCATTGCCCTAGGGACATAGAATGCGGCTTTTTTCGTTATCACTTTGTTAAGACTGCTTAACGTGCTCAAATAGAATAGGGTATTCCTTCACACCAAATACAAACGCACTCTGGATTGGCTGCAGTGTCGTTCCCGGAACAAGCTTGATATCCTGCATCTGCTGCAGCATGGTGTGGAGTACAACTCTCGCCTCCAGACGGGCTAACGGGGCTCCCAGGCAAAAGTGAATGCCAAATCCAAATCCCATGTGCCGGTTCGGTTTGCGATCCTCGATAAATTGTTCTGCATCGCCGAAAACTTCGCTATCCCGATTGGCCGAACCCACCCACGAAATTACCTGAGTTCCCTCCTGAATGGTCTGCCCGTTCAATTCAACCGTTTCTTTAGCTACACGTCCAATCGCAACAATCGGCGGGTAGTAACGCAGCGTCTCCTCAACAGCTGATGCAACGTGCTCAGGATGTTCACGCAGCCGCTGCTGCAGCTCGGGTTGTTCAGCAAGAATGCGAACTGCATTGGTAATCAGATTGGTCGTCGTTTCATTACCTGCTGCAAGCAGCAAAATGCAAAAACCAACCAGTTCCTCCTCGCTCAGCTTCTTCCCTTCAATCTCTGCTGCCAGCAGCAAAGAGATCAAATCATCCTGCGACTCCTGCCTGCGTTCTTCCATAATGGCTGTAAAATAGATGGCCAGTTCCTGTTGATTACGTTTTTTCTCTTCCATAAGCTCCTGGAAAGCTTCATCACTGTCATCGCGTGCCCCTTTAACCAAGGCGTCCGACCATATTTTAAACTTCTGCCGGTCTTTTGCAGGGACTCCCAGGAGTTCCGCAATGACGATAACAGGCAGCGGAGTCGCCAGATCATCGACGAGGTTCATTTGACCTTGGGACAACCGGGGAGTGAGTAATTCATCGGCAATCTCCTGAATGCGCGGAGCAAGCGCTTCTATGGCCTTCGGTGTGAATGCCTGATTAACCAAGTCCCTTAACTGCTTGTGTTTGGGCGGATCCGTTGTAAGCATACTGGTGTTTGCACGATCACGTGCGGAAGAAAACAACTTGGGATTTTTCAGTACGTACTGCACATCTTCATAACGAAAGATATCCCAGCATTCACGGTGCTCATCGTATCGGACTGGAGTATTCTCACGAAGTTCGGCGTACACCTGGAAGGGAGATAGCTGCTGCTCAACCCCTTCCAGTTCCCGGATCGGAATATAATTGGCATACTTTCTGGGTGCTCGGTTCATCGTCATTCCTCCAATCGCTAATATATATTTATTTACATATAATGAACACCATATATTATAGACTTTACTGTAAGGCCATACAAATATTTGGCAATAATTGAGCCTCTTCTCCTAGGGAAGCCATTTAAATCCCACGAACCTCATTTTTCAATCAGGATAAAAGTCTTATATGTCATTTTAATTAACATAAAAACCACTAATTAGCTTTACCCCTCCTTTCATTTCTACTTTTATTGATATATATTTATTCATTTAACCTTATAAATAGTAGTTTTTCTCTGAATATCTATCGATTTAACCTTATAATATCTGTTTTTCTACTATTGTCATATTAGTTAACATAAAATACAATCATCTCAATTGATTTACATAGTCTTCTGAACAAACATCACATGTTACTAACCTGAAGGAGAGTGCTAATTATGAGTAAACATTCAAATCTTCGTCCCTGGGCTGTATGGAGTACTGCCGCTTTAACCGCTCTGACCATCTCTTTGTCCCCGGTCGGAACCTATGCCGCTCAAGCAGCTACTGTTGAAGTGAGCGGAACAACCAGTGCGGTACAGTCCACTTCACCTACTACTCCAGCACGGAATACGTCCATTCCCGCCTTGCCTCAATCCTCCAAACAATCTGCATTACCTAATGTACTTGTCATTGGAACAGGCGGAACGATTGCAGGTCAATCCGAGGATGCGACCAGCTTCCAAAATTACAAGGCAGGCACACTCCCCATTGAAGAAATGGTTGATGCGCTTCCCGACAAACAGAAGATAGCAGATGTTAGCACACTTCAATTCGGCAACTCAGGTTCTGGTTCATATACAATGGCAGATCTATACGATCTATCCCTTACCGTAGATAAGGCACTTGCACAGTATGACAGTGTCGTGGTTACGACAGGGACGGATACCATGGAGGAGATCGCTTATTTCCTTGACATGACGGTGCAGAGCGATAAGCCTGTGGTCATTACCGGCTCCATGCGACCTTGGACTGTTATCGGTTCAGATGCCCAAGCGAACCTGTACAATGCCATCAAACTTGCGGGCAGCGGGCGTACTACCTCGTTCGGAACGGTATTGATGCTGAACGATACGATTCAGCTTGCACGTGGTGTAACCAAAACGAATGACTATCGTACGGATACTTTTGAGACACCAATGCTCGGTGCTGTTGGTTACATCGATGAAGAGAATATCCGAATCTACCGCGCTCCGGCACGTGCACTGAAGCCTGAAGGCACAGCCAAGCCGGCATTCGATCTGAGCAAGATTACGAAGGCTGACCTGGCGAAAGTTGAAATTGCCATCTCCTATCAGGAAGCTGGAGGGGAAGCGATCGAAGGTTTCGTACGTGGCGGAGCCAAAGGGATCGTAACCTCCGGTACCGGAGCAGGCGGTATTTCCAGAGCAATGGGACAAGCCCGTACAAAAGCTATTGAAGAGGGCGTCATCTTCGTAACCACGACCCGTACAGGTTCAGGAAGCGTATATGGCGGCGGCAACGGCGTCATTGCCGGGGACAACCTCAGCCCTCAACAGGCACGTATTTTGCTCATGCTCGGCCTGTCATTCAGTGATGATTTTGACACCATCAAAAAATGGTTTGAAACATACGGCACACCTGAAGTTTAATAGCTCTCATACCTTTATCCTAATTTTATAAAATGACAAAAAGAGATGAACCCGGGCCCTGTGATCAGGGATGTGTTCATCTCTTTTTTTTGCGTTTTCAGATGTTGTGTATTAATTTTCCACTTTTACTTCACCCAAGCCAGCGCCAAGCCATCATAATCCGGCAGCATGGTGGTGACAAGGCGCGGGTCACTCGCTATCTGCTCATTGAAACGACGCACTGCAAGCACAGCAGGACCCTGCTTGTCCGGATTCAGCGTACGACCACGCAGGAAACAATTATCACCTACAATGACAGCACCCGGCCGGGCCAGCTTAATGGCATAATCGAGATATACCGGATAATTTTCCTTATCTGCGTCAATAAAGAAAAAATCGAATGTGCGACCTTCCTGTTCCAATTGCTTCAGGCTGTCTGCCGCCGGGCCAATGCGATACTCTACCTTTTCGCCGAAGCCACCTTCCTCCAGATGCCCACGAGCCATCGCCGCGTATTCTTCTTTCAATTCCAGCGACGTCAGCGTTCCCCCTTCCCTCATACCGCGAGCAAGGCAAATTCCGCTGTATCCGCCCAATACGCCGATTTCCAGCACAGCCTCTGCCTTTGATGTCTTGGCGAGAAACGTAAGCAAACGGCCATAAGCCGGTGCAACCGACACCTCCGGCATGTTGTTTGAACGGATGGCCTCTTTTACCTTTAATAACAGCTCATCCTCTTGAAATAATTGATTTACATATTCGTCAGGGGTAAGATTCACCACGTATATCCTCCTTGGACACTTGGACTGCTTTCCTTATGGATGCCAATGTTCTATAATGAATGTTTGTTATCAACACAGGCGGTTAGACTACAGTATCACCTGCTTCTTAGCAAGCTAGTGCTCACCGCATTTCTCATTGTAAGTTTTTTCACGGAATGCGGCAAGGCCGCACCGTTACTATACAGCTGGATGAAGGCATCGTCCTCTTCCGCTTGAAATGGAGTTGAAATGAAACACATGGCTCAATTGCAATTAATTGCGACCTCAGCAATGGGACTTGAGGCTGTTGTAGCTCGGGAATTGAAACAGCTGGGGTATGAGGATGTTACGGTCGAGAACGGCCGGGTTGTATTTACTGGAGATTATATTGATATTTGCCGCTGTAACTTGTGGCTGAGAAGTTCTGACCGTGTCCTTATCAAGATGGGTGAATTCCCAGCAACCACATTTGACGAATTGTTTGAAGGTACCAAGGCACTCCCTTGGGAAGAATGGATCCCTGCGAACGGCGAATTCCCTGTCGAAGGCCGCTCCCACAAATCCCAACTGAGCAGCGTTCCTGCCTCTCAGGGTATCGTGAAAAAAGCGATCGTTGAGAAGCTGAAGCTGACGCATAACACCGAATGGTTCCCCGAGAACGGAGCTCGTTATGTCATTGAAGTGATTTTGCTGAATGACCGCGCCCTGCTTACACTCGACACGACTGGACCAGGACTTCACAAACGGGGTTATCGTAAACTCGTGACTGAGGCTCCGCTGAAAGAAACACTCGCTGCAGCGCTTATCCAGCTCAGCCGTTGGAACGTATCCCGCCCCTTCTATGATCCGTGCTGCGGTTCGGGCACCATGCTGATTGAAGCAGCCATGATCGGGTGGAACATCGCACCGGGACTGCGCCGCTCCTTCAACTCCGAGAATTGGGATGTCATCCCTAAAGAACTGTGGGAACAGGCTCGTGAGGAGGCATTTGATGCGGTTCGTGACGACGTTCCATTGCAGATTTCGGGTAGTGATATTGACCCTGAAGCGATCGAGGTAGCGCAGGCAGCGATCAAGAGTGCGGGATTTGCGAAGGATATTGAAGTCAGCGTACTGCCTGCACACCGGGCAAGACCTCAAGGGCAGTATGGTGTAATTATCACCAATCCGCCATATGGTGAACGCCTGAGCGAAGAGAAGGACGTCTTGAAGCTGATCCGCTCCTTAGGCCGCAGTTATCTCGAGATGCCGACTTGGTCCTTTTTTGCCATCACTTCAACCAAATCCTTCGAAGAAGCTTTTGGCCGTAAAGCGGATAAACGCCGCAAACTGTTTAACGGACGCATTGAGACCCAGTACTATCAGTACTTGGGACCATTACCTCCGCGGAATTCATCACCGAAACAGTAAGGATACGATGTAAAGAGAACGCTCCTGCCTTCATGGCTGGGGCGTTTTTTTGTACGGTTATGCAACCAACGATCTGCATGAAGCACATCTGCTAGGGGCATAGTTGAAATGCCATGAAGGAGAGCTATAATGAATGGAGCCCTGTTTTTACATTCCGTTAACATTAAATGAACAAAACACTGCAACTGGGAGGGAACCTAGATGGTCATCTCACAGCCTACACGCAGCATGACGCCGCGTAGGCTTCTTAATCATCCGCTTACGTTATATCTCATTTTTCTAGTGCTGATGCTGCTGAAACTCATGTGGCTTCATCACAACCTGCATGCCTATAACATCACCATGGGTCTTCTGGATAAAGTCATTGCGATTGGCTCTTTGCTGCTCCTGTCCTTCTGGACCTGGTGGTTGCCTAGACGGGGCATGATCTTATCTCTTGTCGTGCTCAATCTGCTCCTCACAGCGCTGATCTATGCCGATATGGTTTATTATCGATACTTTCAGGACTTTCTAACGATCCCTGTGTTAATGCAGGCCAGACAAGTTGACGCTCTGGGTGACAGCATTGCTACGCTCATACACGCCAGTGACTTGTGGTTCTTCGCAGACTGGCTTGCCATCATTCCGTATGGGGCCATCCTGCTATTCAGCAGGCGAAATCGTATCTCCCATTTGTCTACAACCAGTAACAGGTTGGGGGATTACTCCCATTACCGCGGCAAGAAAAGAGGCATGCGCAGACTCACTGCAGGCGGCATCGCCTTGGTGCTTGGACTATGTCTTGCGGTGGGGCCAATCTATTTTTACAGTAAAACGTGGGCCAAAGGGCTGTTCGACAATAATTGGTGGAACGTCTCCATGTACAACGTGACTGGGCTTCTCGCTTTCCATGGATATGATCTGTACAACTATGCAAAAGACCATATCGGTTCCGGCCCTGAAGCCGATCCTGCAGATGTCGAGCAAGCCAAATCCTTTTTTGCTGACAGACAGAATAACGCTTCTAGTGAAAATGCCCTGTTTGGCAAGTACAAGGATAGTAATCTCATCATCGTTCAAGGAGAAGCCTTCATGAATTTCATGATCGGGCAAAGTATCGGTGGTCAGGAAATCACGCCGCATTTTAACGAACTGATGAAGGAAAGCCAATATTACAGTCATTTTTATCACCAAACAGGTCAGGGCAGAACATCGGATGCCGATTTTGGAGCCAATATCTCACTCCACCCACTGCCTGTAGGATCAGCATTTGTTCGTTACGCTGACCACGCGTATGATTCTTTGCCTTCAATACTGAAGGACAATGGTTACAGCACCAATGTATTTCATGCGTACGAGAGCGGATTTTGGAACCGTTATACGATGTATCAGAACATGAACTATGACAAATTTTACAGCAAAAATGATTTTGAACAGGATGATCCGCTGGGCTGGTCCTTGTCCGATGAGTCTTTTTTCCGACAATCCGTTCAGAAGATGGACAGCGAGGTGACCGAGCCGTTCTATTCCTTCCTCATCACACTCAGCAGTCATCATCCATACGCACTTCCGCAGGATAAACAGCAGCTGGATGTAGGTGAGTTCGAGGGCACGATGTTTGGTGATTATCTGCAATCCGTTCATTATGTAGATTCCGCACTGGGCAGTATGGTGGAGGATCTGAAGAACCGGGGATTATGGGATAAAACCATCTTCATGTTCTATGGGGATCACGATAATTCGATCAAAGAACAAGCCCAGTATGAGCAGTTCCTTGGACGCTCCCTGAATGAACTGGATATGGAACAAATCATGAATGAGGTCCCGCTGCTGGTTCATCTGCCGGACGGAGCCGAGGCAGGAACCATAGACCAACCTGCTGGACAACTGGATATCACTCCATCGGCGCTTCATTTGCTCGGCATCCCAGATGAATATTATCACATGGGGAATGACATCTATGACGGATCAACCCGAACCGTTGTATTGCGAAGCGGTGCATTCACTGACGGTTCTGTATTTTATATCCCTTCAGACGATTATATTTACGAGAACGGTTCATGTTATGATCTGTCCACCCGCAACAAGACAAACATCAGTGCGTGCAATTCAGGACATGATGAAGCTTCGAAGAGATTGCATGTGTCCGATACCGTCATCACGTATGACCTGATCCGGCAATTCCGTGAAGAAAACAGCGCAGAACCTGCTTCCTAGATAAAGCTAATGCCAATGTCGTCGTATCTAGTTTTCAATTAAAGGAGAAACATAAAATCATGACAATTCAATCAGAACCCTTATCCATTGAACAAAAATTATATGATGAAGCAGCGAATTTTGTGAAGCATCGCTACCCTCAGGGTTGGGGTGGCGCAGCAGTAGTTTATACCGCAGCGGGTTCGCTGTTAATCAGCGTTGCTCCAGAAGTGATCAATGATGCCACACACCTGTGCATGGAGACGGGCGCCTACCTCGAAGCACATAAACTAAACGAGAGAGTTACTCACTCCATCTGCGTGGCACGAGATGACGAACATTCGGAATTCAAAGTTCTCACTCCTTGCGGGGTGTGTCAGGAACGTTTATTTTTCTGGGGTGAAGATGTCAAAGCCGCTGTATATGACCCGGATGGAAGGTTAATTTATAAAAGACTAGACGAAATCCAGCCTTACCACTGGTCCCAGGCATACCGGGATAAATAATGATATAGTTCTGCTTCTTTACGTATTTCAAGTATTCAGGTACTTTCGAATCGAAGACTTCAATCATAATTTACTACAAAAGTGTTAAGCGTGCAGCCCACTGCATGTTTAACACTTCTTTTTTGGGACCAGCCCGAGACCTGCCTTGCGTTATTTAGAAAGTCGCTTTATAATTGTAACTAAAATAGTTTCATTTATATGGAGGTTTAAAAAGAATGATTATTGAAATATGGTCCGACTTTATGTGTCCTTTCTGTTATATTGGCAAACGCCGTTTGGAAAATGTATTGGCTCAGTTCCCACACCGTGATGAAGTGAAGCTGCAATTCAAAAGCTTCGAGCTGGATTCTCATGCTGAACTGAACAGCGGCAAAACGAACGCGGAATATCTGGCTGCCAAATACAATATGAGCGTGGAACAGGCAAAGGGCATGAATGCTCAAATGAATGCCAATGCCCGTACGGCCGGATTGGAATATAACATTGATGAGATGATTCCAACCAACTCGTTCTCCGCTCACCGCCTGACCCACTGGGCAGATACACAAGGCAAAATGCTTGAACTCAGCGAGCGTTTGTTCAAGGCCATTTTCATAGAAGGCAAACATGCTGGTGACACGGATGTACTGATTCAACTGGCCGAGGAAGTGGGTCTCGATCGCAGCACCGCTGCCGAGGTGTTGGCCAGCAATCAATTCGCGGAGCAGGTTCGTGCAGATCAGGCTGAAGGCGAGCAATTAGGCATTCGCGGCGTGCCATTCTTCGTATTCGACCGAAAATTCGCGGTATCAGGCGCGCAGCCGGACGACGTGTTCCGGGATGCCATTCAGAAGGCGTGGGATGAACGCTCCCCTTTCACCATGGTTGAATCCAGCACAGCTAACGCAGATGCCGGCGGTGTATGCACTGATGATGGATGCGAAGTACCGCAATCCGATAAACCATCCAAATAACAGAAAAGCAGCAGGAGCAAGGGCAAACCCTTGAACCTGCTGCTTTTTTTCAACTTAAATCCAGTTAATCCTTACGTAAAAATTCATCCATATAAAATAAATAAAAAGTCCGACCTGCCTGACGCAGACCGAACCCTATTTATAACCTCATTTAAAGCAGAAGCCCTACGCACATGATCAGACCGCAGAGCACAGACGATTGCTGGGAAGCTCCCATAAGCGGCAGATACGTCTCGGACGGATTAACTTTGCCCAGTGATTTGTAAACCTTGTACATGGGGATAACGGAAATAATCGCGACAAGACCATAAACGGGCAATGCATGGAACACCACACTTACGATCAAAAGGACATAAGCAAGGATCGTCATCAGCTTGGATAGGCGAAGCGCTCGCTCTTCCCCCCACATGACAACCAGCGTCTTCTTGCCAATTTCACGATCCGCACGCCAGTGCAGAAAATGATGGTTAAACAGCAGCATGGTGGTCAGCATGCCAACCGGCAAGGACAGCAGCAGCGGCGCAAGCGCAAACTCTCCTGTCTGTACATAGTAGGCCCCCAAAACCGGCAGGATACCAAAGGAAACAAATATCCCGATCTCACTATAGCCTTTTCCGCGATAGCCAAATTTAATTGGTGGCGCAACATAGAAATAAGCGATCAAAGCACCGATCAGTGCAATAGCCAGGATCGGCCAACCGCTGACAATCGTTAGAATGAGACCACAAGCCCCAGCCAGCACAAGGAATCCCCAGGTAATAGCCGCAAATTTCTTCTCGGTCATGGTTCCCGAAGTCAAGAACCCGGAGTGCGTCGAAATCGCGCCTTCGGTCTCCGTTGCTTGGGTATCGGTACCGTTCCGATAATCCCATAGATCGTTTACCATATTGGAAAAAATATGAGCGGAAACCGCGCCTACCAGCGTCAGCAAAAACAAAAGAAAACTAAATTCTTTCTGCATGGCGTAGGCGGAGATGGTGCCTAGTATTACTGGAACAACCATTACCGTTACGGAATACAGTCGGGTCATATTTTTAAATAAAGCCCAATTACTCATGATGTATATATGCCTCCTATGATGCTAAATCTTTAACACTTTGTGACGACGTTCACATAATATTAGATTATACACCAAATTGACATTGTTGTGATAGGAAATTTTTGTTCGTTATACCACTGAATCTTCGGTTACTTGCGTTAAAAGCTTTCCTTTATCAGAAGCCTCACTTGGGCAGCATCCTTCGAATCCAAATCGGGCAGCAAGGATGAAAGGGAGAAAAGGCCCTCTCCTTCTTGAAGAGGACCTTTTAGTTTATATCTAGGTGTATGAATCAGATATTCCTTATACCTTCACTCAATCCCAAAAGAGTTGATCCGGATGCGGCCCGGTTCTCTTATCAGAATCCAAGGCATCAATCGATCTAAGTTCATCCGGCGTTAACTCAAAATCAAAAATGTCTGCATTCTCACGAATCCGTTCGGGTGTAACGGACTTCGGTATGGTCACAATCTGATTTTGAATATCCCATCGCAAAATGATCTGTGCCGGTGTCTTTCCATATTTTTGGGCAAGGCCCTTTAACGTGGATTCATTGTTCAGCTTACCTCGCATGATCGGGCTCCAGGCTTCAAGCTGAATTCCCTGTTCCCCGCAGAAATCCTGCAGTTCCTGCTGAATCAGACCTGGATGCAGTTCCACCTGATTGACCGCAGGTACCGTTCCACCTTCATCTATGATTTCGCGCAAATGATGGATTTGGAAATTGCTCACACCAATCGCCCGTACGCTTCCTTCGCTATATAGACGTTCGAATGCTCTCCACGTCTCCTTGTACTGGTCTCTTCCCGGCCAGTGAATTAAGTATAGATCTATGACATTCAATCCCAGTGCCTTCTGACTGGCCTCAAATGCTCTGAGCGTTGAATCAAAACCCTGATCCTCATTCCAGAGCTTGGTGGTCACGAACAGCTCATTGCGGGCAATCCCACTGCTTGCTATGGCTTGTCCCACTTCTTCTTCATTCCCGTAGACAGATGCCGTATCAATACTGCGATATCCTACTTCCAATGCAGTCTCAACCGCTTGCTGCACTTCCTTACCCTTTGCTCTATATGTTCCAAATCCTAGCCAAGGCATCGTTACCCCATTATTCAGAATCGTGCAATCTGTAATATGTTTGGTCATCCTGTACCTCCCGTATGGAATTTGGCTGCTCAAGGTTTATTAACCTTCTGACAGAAATTTAAGCGTTTCCTTCTCTTCCTGTATAGCGACCGATTTCCGGGAGATTCTTGAAAAGGCAGCATGAGAATAAGAACCCGCAACGCTCTATGGCATGCGGGTTCTGTTGTGACAGGAACAGCTATTGATTCCCTTGCCCGTTCTGACTCTGGATGGAGTTCAATCTTCTCTTTTCCTCAGAGAACATCTCTTCTGCCAGCTCAACACCCTGTCCTCCGAGCGAACGTTCAGCCTGAAGCATCGCCTGCTCCGTATGCGCGAGTCGGCGCTCGGCTTGTTCAATGGTCTGCTCTGTTGGATGTGACATGGCCTGAGATACGGCAAAATGAAGTTTGTTCACTGCATTCTGCGCCTGAGATACAGTCGTATTCGCTTGCAAACTGGAATCATAACGCTTCGGCATGAGTATTCCTCCTTGGGATCATGTTCCTGTTACCCCTTTAGGATGGATGATGAGGTCCTGCCTTATTCTTCTTTTGCATAAACAATTTATGAATGTCAGGTCGTGACTCCATTTGAACCTTCATAATCCCTATGGTTGTAACCTTCTCCTAACTCACTGCGTTTATCTTATAGATGACTTTTTAGAAGAAAGAGGTGGTTGTTTGAAAAACCTGAGGATTCCGGTCATCCTGTTGACTTTGTTATTGATAACCAGTGGTTGTGCCTCTGCAACGTATGAAATAACGGGTTATACAAGTTCCTCCATTATTGCCGATATTCCAGTTCCGACGAATGCCAAATCATTAAAAGTCACGACAGATTCAGCAAACCCCAATATCAAAATAAGTGAAATGTATGAATTGAAACATATCGGAGGTGAACAAGGCCTGTATACGCCTGCTGATTATTTTCAGAAATTACACGATGAAGGGTGGGTAGAGTTGGAGGAGAACCGAATGGGACATGTTCATTTCCTCAAAAAAAACGAGACGGTAGTCGCTATCGAAATACGTGAGGATACCTTTGAAATTCATGAAATGAAAAAAGACGCTCCCCTGTAACTCTCCCTACGTGTTCTTGGAACATTGAAAATACCACCAAGTTATCTCTGTGCACAAAAAAAGAGAGGCATCAGCCTCTCTTTTACTTCACGAATTTCGCAACTTTTGCCAGTACTTCTTCTTCTGTCGGCGCACTAATGTACCGACCGTTGATAAACACAAAAGCACGCTTCGCACACGGACCACAGTACGATTTGCACCCAATCTTGATCTCCGTATCCGGAGCCATTTTCTCCAGCTTGGGTACAATCGACTTCAGTCTGATATGATTACACTTTTCGCATACGCGGATATCGTTAGCCATGAGTTCCCCTTCTTCGCGGCCTTAGTGGTCGCCGTGGTTGCCTTTGGAAGGGTTCGTGATGACAAATCCTTCTTGTGGAAGGTACAGGTAGTCAATTTTAACACCATCCAGAAGCGGTTGATCATTCTCAAGAATAACATCGATCTCTTTGTCCGTAGATACTACGGTATCGTTTTCTTTTGGCGTGTCCAGATCAAGACCGTAGTGAGCGTGGTCACCGTGAGCATGCGTGATAACTACACGAAGTTTTTTTCCTTCGTTTTCAGGCTTGTCCAGCTCCAATTTCAATACTTTGGCAGCATTACGAGTAATTTTGCAGTTCATTTCGACTTCATCTCCTATATTGTAATTGCTGGTTCCAACAATTTCAGCATTTCTAAACTCCAGCATCTATTGTAAAGAAAGTTACTCCGCTTCGCAATAACATTGATGCAAAATCAAAGGTAAACCGTATCAATTCACCTTATGACTCCTTTAGGCGCGTGAGGGCAGCACCGGATATTTACGCTCCGCACGGCTGACAAACCAGTTCATCAGCAGCAAAGTAACACCAATATCATCGATAGGCATAAATGGCATGACATCGGGTAGAACCCAATACAGTATGACCGGGATGATGAACAGCAGTTTCTCATGCAAAGGGATCTGCGGAGCCCGCAACAGGCGGGGCAGTCTCTTGAACACTTCAGTCCATCGTTTGAACGACAGCAGTCTTCTCCACTTCATGTGAACCCCTCCATATTCTTCATGAGCCAATGAAGGCACATGATCGTATTCCACTCATTACCCTTTTAAGAATGGTATGATAACCCAAAAAAGACGGGACGCTTTCACAGCGCCCGTATGTTTTATACGAAATAAGATGCTAGAAGTTTCATGACAGGACTTCGGTTCCGGTCTCCCCATCTGACAGCAGCTCAGCCAGCAGCAGACCTACCTCGACGCAGATATCATCAAACTGTTCAACAGGTAATGGGTTAACGCCAAGTCCGACTTCCACCGTGAAGCCCGGCTTCCGAAACTGTTGAATGAACCAGTCCTTGTATCCCGCATCGCTTCCACCTAATTTAACGGCTTTGTAACCCGAGGCCCGTGCCAACCTGCGCGATAACGGCGCACTCTCTCGGGGCTCTAAATCACGGTAATTCCAATAGATCTCTTGCCCCTGACTGTGCAGGGAAACGACAGCAGCGAAGTTGTGTTGTTCTGTCCACTCCGCAAGTGCCTTTGCTTCTGGCTCTGATAACGGTGCCTTGCCCGCATAATCTCGGGGACCTGGTGATGTAATGCCTCTCCGCGCTGCCTCTTCCTCCCAGTGAGCCGGAAATTGATCGTTCAGATCAACCCCTCTAATATTGGCTTTCCAATGGGTAAAATGCGGACGACCGGCATTCCATGCAAGCAGCTGCTTGGCATGTGGATGTCTATTTACAACACCCTCCTGGACGAGCTCCACTCCATCGGGATTGACCATAGGCACGACCCATAACGTCGTTTCCTGCATCCAATGCTCTGTCCTGAATTGTTGCCAAGGCACGCTGTCAGTGTATGCCCTCGCATATTCTTCAACAAAACGCATGATTACCGCACTCGTAAGCCATTCATTGGCATGAACGGACGCATTAACGTGAATATGGCGCGATCCTTCGCCAATCTTTACGTAAGGTATAGCCTTCCCCATCACGCTTGCACCGATTGTACCTGTGGAGATGAACGGATATTGCTTCTCAAGCAAAGCGACATCCCGGCTCAATTCACGGTAACCGTATTCACCCTGTAACCTGACAATAGTTTTTCCATTTGAATCCGGAATATGAATGCATCGCCCACACCAATCCTCAACGTTCGCAAACTCAGGATTGGCGTCACGCAGCTCTTTTTCATTCAGGCCAAAACGTTCTGCGATCCACCCCACGTTTTCCCCAGGCTGAACAGCATATCTGCGACCGGTTCCCGGCAGGATTCGCAGCATCTGTCCAGCAAGCAAGTAGGGCTGTGCCGCTGCCTCCGGGTTCAGGGCAGCCAGCAACGCCCTCGTCATGTGGTGCGCAGAAGCAATGCGGGATAAGGTATCCCCTGACTGAACAATAATCCACTGAAGCTCCATGGTGTCTCCTTTCCCGGCGGGAGAACGCAGTTCTCCCCGTCCTATGCTCTTATTGTGCTACCCTAATATGTATGCGAACCCGGTTGTCCGTCATGTGACATGAATCACGCGAGCCTTTTCCAAGCGCGGTTCTTCGTATAAATAAAAAACCGGAGCGCAAGGGCTCCGGAATGACTGATGAGTGCAGTGGGTTAAGCTTCAACCTCAACTCCAATATGAATGGGTATTACTGCTATGTTACGTTAATCGGGTGACCTGCCACACGACAGGTGTTTTCGAGATCTGTTCTCCCAACCACTGGCGGGTAATATTCTGGAACATGCGTGGGTCTCCCGTACAGAAAAATTGATGCACCGGTGTCTCATCCCCACTTGCCAGCTTTCGTTTATCATACAAAATCGTACTGATTTCCCTCGCCGTCTCATCTGCCGAACTGATCAATTTCACTTCCTGTCCCATGACTTCCTGGATCGTTTCCATGAGAAATGGATAGTGGGTACAACCCAAAATGAGACAGTCAATTGGCTGTTGTTTGATCTGACCCAACGACTGCTCCACCGCAAGTGTTGTTTGTTCGGAACGGAATTCACCCTGCTCTACCAGAGGCACCAATGCGGGGCAAGCCTGACTGACGACATCAATATAGGGGGATAACTGCTTAAGTGCCGAAGTATATGCACCACTTCCTATCGTTCCCACTGTACCGATCACGCCAATGCGCCCTGTTCGAGTAGCCGTAATGGCAGCACGTGCCCCGGGATGGATAACCCCAATGACAGGCACATTCACCTTCGCCCGGATATAGTCAAGGGCTGCAGCCGTGGCTGTGTTACAGGCGATAACGATAACCTTCGGATCGAACTGGATCAAGAAATCAACGATTTGTTCCGTAAATTGTTTAACTTGTTCGGACGAACGGGGTCCGTACGGTGTCCGGGCAGTATCTCCAAAATAAATGATCTTTTCCCGCGGGAGCTGACGCATCACTTCCTTGGCGACGGTCAATCCCCCTACACCGGAGTCTAATATAGCGATTGCTTGCTGCACGAACACACCGCTTCCTTCTTCATTGAATTGGTTCTGATAACGATTTGGGTTCCAGAGCTTTCTTCCTACCGTATGATTATTCCGGCAAAAAGGTACCTACATCTTACCCGATTTCATCTCAGGGTTCAAATAAAAACCCGCACGCTGCGGCTTCCACAGCATTGTCGCACACAAACAAGCAGGCTCCCCTCATTCTTCGAGGAAAGCCTGCTTATTGCCCAGCAATGCTTCAGATATTATCTTTCGAATCATCTGCAGGCAGCTTTGCAACAACGTTAATGCCAGACTCATTTTCATCTTTGTTCTCAGAAGAGTCTACAGACGAATCCGAGTCGGTAATAACAGCAGATACGCGTAATTCCTTCCCTTCAGCGCAGTTCCGCCAGGATTGGATATCCTGAATGACAACGTCTGCCGTTTCTTTTACTTTGGATACGATCTGTGAGCTTTGTTCGCCCACCTTAACGGCCAGTTCCTGACCTTTCTCGGTGACCTGACGCGCACCTTCCGAAATATCCTGACGCAGCTCACGTCCGGATTTTGGCGCCAACAGCAGCGCTGTTACAGAACCCACTACCGAACCGATCAATGCTCCCCACAACAAACTTTTGTTTGAATCCTTCACGTTGCATCTCTCCCTTTACCTTAATGAAGTACCGGATACCAAGCAACAATACATCTTGATGCTTACTGATCCGGGCGAATGCCTACTCTGTTGATGCAGTATAAGCAGCAAGGGCTTGACCTGACACTCCAGATAGCAAAAACTTTTTAAATTCCGTATTGCGCATTAGAATGTCAGCATTAATGATGCCGAGATGATTCGAGCGGCTGTGCAGCATGTGCATCTCCCGGATCAAGATCAATGACATAACGGCCAGGCGCAATCAGCGCAGCCTGATGCTCACAGCGCCAGCGTCTTCCTCCAGAAGAGCCCAGCGTCTGTCCGTCCTGCAGAACATCACCCTGATCGAATATGTAATAGGCCGCCCCAAGCAATGTCTGGGCTACCGTATCCGGATCCAGTCCCGTAAAGTGACACTGCACATCGGGAACACCGAGCGCGGACAACCCAACGGTATCCATAACCAGCTCACGCTGTTCTTCCGTTCCACCTGCCTGATACATGCGGACATTCATTGCTCCATAGAGATGCTCTTCCCGCTTCTGTGACTGAATGTAAGCCTCCGGCTCGACAAGCTTGTCACTGCCGTACCAATACATTCCCTCACAAGGCAGAACTTCCATGACTGCCTGGAGCGTATTCTGGAACAATTCCAGACGCTGTTTGCGAGACATGGCTGCAGAGAACATATCATGAAGACGGATCGAATACTGCGCTGACTTGACGGCATCTCCTGCTTCCGGCCAATGCCATGCTTGCTGCACCGCCCCAGCGAAGCGGGAACGGTCCTTGATCTCGTTCACAGGAAGCATGCAGGTCTGTGCAGGTATATTCCCTTCCTCAAATGAAACCGGATGATCCATATGATAGAAAACAAGCATGTCCAGGTTATGCTCTGAAGGTTCACTTTTCCCGATCTCCGTCGCTGCCTCATCCGTCTTATTCTGTGAGGAGCGTTGATCATTGACCTGCTTCACAGCCAGACGGACTTGTCCGGTATAACGGGTAAGTGCATTCTGCAACCGGATCCGATCTATTTTAGGTTGCTCTCGAAATAACAGCTCTACCATATAAACAGGGTGAAATCCCGAAGGAATATCATTCGCTTCTTTTTTCTCTATTTCATCTTGCCTTTCATTTGTCATGCTGGTTCCCCTCATTCCTTACTCTGTCCCTCGGTCTGACCTTGCTGAAATGGACCAAGTTCTTTTTCCACATAGATACTAACCTGCTCAGCAAACTGTTCCAGAATAGATGGTACCTCTGTGCTTAACGGGTGCAATTCTCCCCGCTCCCAGCTGAAGTAATCCTGTACCAGCGGCTTGCGCAGCGACACGAGACGCTTCAGCACCTCGTAAGTCGAAACGTCAAATACCTTCTCTTCGTGATTGATTTCAATTATGTCATCATAACTGCTGGCATCCCGCATAATGAAACCATCAATAAGATAACTTCCCACATCTGTTACAATCTCAATAGCCAGATGAAGACAGCGTTCCTGGACCAGACCAAGCATAAGACTGCCATCCCAAGCCTGCGCTGCCCGGCGGAGCCCTTCGGCTACTTCCGGCACGGCAGCAAGCCTGCGGGCAATCTGTTCTCTGTTTACGTAATACAATGCAGTCACTTCCCGTTCAGTGAATTATCGATTCCGTTTTCCTCTTCGCTTAAGCCAGAATAGCATCACCGGACAAGCGATCAAAAACACGATAAAAATATATAAAAATTCCATAACGTCTCTTAAATCGCTCATGCCCAGTCTCCTTTAACAACTGCAGAATGAAATGATTAAATTAGATCTCGTAATCCACTGCGATCGACTGTTCTCTGACCTCGTTCATGTACTTGATGACTTCCTGATGAAGCGGGTGGACCTGGTAGGCCTGCAGATCTTCCAGTGATGCAAATTCGGCTGTCAATGAAATGTCGAAAGATCTGTCAGAGCGAAGCACATCCACGCCAACTTCCAATGAGATCAGGACATCAATTTTGCCTTGCAGGTTGCGAAGAACGTTAGCAGCAGCCTCAATGGTTTCTGGAGAACGATCTTTCATTTTAAAAAGAACAATATGTTTAATCATTAAACAAGCACCTCGTTTGCATATATTAGTGGAAATGAATGAATTTTCGTGTAACCAAAATATATCATAACGTTAGTTATTGCGAAAGGATACTTGTAAACGTTCTCTAAACGATAAAAGAATGCTATGCTGAACTGTTCTTTTTTGTATTATCTTCATCCTGTGCAGGATTTGTCTCTTCTGAAGGGGGGTTCGAATCTGCTTCAGGTGCTTTTACTTGCGGCTTGGCCCACTCCCGATCCGAAAGGTCCTCCTGTTTCTTCAGCACGGCAATGGCTTGTCTGAGCTTATCAGGCAGCGGAAGACCAATCCTGGCATAGTTTTCAGTAATGGAAATTAACTCGTTAACCAAGTAGAAGTAGATGGCTCCTCCCTTGATAATGTCTGTTCCCATAAGCAGATCAATACGGTGAGCAAGAAGGATAACGGTCAGCATTAGCCCCTTGCGGGCAAGTCCCCAGAACCCGATGTTGCTATTTAACCCTGTTCCCGACCTCACCGCTGCAGCGAGACCTGTAACATAATCCACAGCCATCGCAATGACAAGCAGACTCAGCAATTCATCCCAAACGCCAAAAGCAAACGTTACGAACGCTCCGGAAATTGCAGCAAAGGTATTTACGGCTGGACTCACGTTTTCACCCCTCTCTCTGAATTGATCATTATACAAAATATGTTAGAGTTAGAGATTTTGACAGACCAATCGCCCGGTTCAAGTTGCGGATTTTATTTTCGGATTTGTGCACATCATTCCGGGATAATGATTAGTACTGCCCACATTTTTTGGTGGATTTTAGGTAATAACCCGCATCATATCAACTAAAATTAGAGAAAAGTATAAAAGTCCTATAATTAGTCTTTAAGACCTAATTTATTGGATTCCACGTTCTCTTTGATCCCTGAAATTTAGTGAAACATTGTAATCTAGGAATATACTAGGAAATGAATTGCACATACCCTAGTCCATAATTCCCTCCTTTAACATTCTCATAGGATTGAGCCCAATCCAAACCAGTGCACCTGGCACTTGAAAGTACCCCGGTTCTTATTGTAGTATTTGGTTAAAAAAATCGGAGGAAATATGCCTAATCAACCAGAACAACATTCCATCCAGGCGTGGTCTCTGATCAACCGTAAATACTTGGGAAAAGGCGTCCGTGTTAAACGATTCCGTAAACCGACACGCTGTCAAATCCGAAACCGCGTTCTTCTAGCCGTGCTGATGGCCAATGATATCAAGTTGTCCCAGCTTGCCGAAGATCTATCCATCTCATCACGCAGCGTGAGCGCGTGGGTGTATGAGGGGCGGATACCCGGCAGTACCAATTTGGACAAAGCGTGCCAATTGCTTGGCTACCCGCGTCACATCCTCTTCAATGAAGAAGTTGTACGCAAAAGCCCGGTCATTTGTCAGCCCGAGCCTTCCCGTTTCATGAAGCGTACGGTGACCCGATCTCCGGTTAGCAACCGTATTCTGACAGGCTTGTGTATGGTCCATGATTTGTCGGTGACAGATGTCAGCCACTGGATCGGGGTTCATCCCGGCACTTTCCGCAAATGGCTGCATCAGGGAACGCTGCCTTCTGCCGCGTTTCAGGAACAAGCGGAACAATTTTTCCGCATCCCGAAAACCATCCTGTTCGCAGATGTCATCCTGAAAGACCGTCGCAACAACTAAATAAGCGAACAGACAAAAGGCTCTGTTCTTCCCACAAGGGAGGACAGAGCCTTTTTAAATGAAACATACCTCTTGATACACCTTTGACGTACTTCCCCTTCACTTTTGCTCCAAGAACTTGTTCGAACTTATAATAAATAATTGTATGATTTGTACGTACAAATCAGAGCAACATACATTGCCATTCCGGATCATTTTATCCGTTGTACAGGTTGGTTTTATTTTAAACGACGTTCAAAGTTTCATTAATATATTTGAGTCCGGTATATCGCTCTCTAAGTGTGTGTGCCGTTGCAAATGCATGTTCCACCATATCCGGTGTAACCCCAAGCTGATCTGTTGTGGTCGGCCCCCCAACCTGCTCAAGCCATGCCGTAAGCTGTGACGCATCAGGTAAAGCAGCATACACATCAAAAACAGGTTCTCGGGACAGACTGGCAAGTTCCTTGTATCGCTCTGTAAGAAGCGCACAAGCTACGCCGACTTTGGCCCCATGCAGAACAGGTTTCCGGCCCGCTGCCATCAATTCCATTTCCCAACGATGAGAAATGTGATGCTCACCGCCGGATGCCGGACGGGAATGATCAATAATTAACATGGAGACACCGGAGATGATTAGCGCATCCATCAATGCGGTTATACCTTCAGCTCTTCCTTCGGCGATGGCTTGAACATTGTCGATGCAGGCCATCAGCGCTTCTTCCGTCATCCGGTAAGCAACCGGACAGAACGGCTCTCCGCCCAGATCACGCGATACAATCCAATCTGCCAGAGACGTATATTTGCCTAACATATCACCGAAGCCCGCTGCGGTCATTGCCTGGGGAGCCTGCTGGGTAATGTCAATATCCGCAAAGATCGCTTCGGGCGGAACAGCTTGAAAAGTCTGCTTGATGCCGCTTACAATGAGCGGAGCTCCTGCTGAAGTGAACCCATCAACCGATGCCGCTGTTGGGACAGACAGAAATGGCTTGTTCATTTTGGCACACACAAATCGCACCAGATCATGTATGGTCCCCGATCCCACTGCGATGATGGCCTGAGTCATTTGTTTTACACCAAGCAGTACCTGCACAATCGCAGCCTCATCGGCAATGATATCCCCCGCGCTGTTCTCCGGCATCTGGAATTCATCTGCTATGATCCCCGCATTCTGCAGGCTTTTTACCACCTCATATCCCGCCACCGGACCTGTCCGGCCATCATATACCACAGTAACCTGGTTATAGCCCTGTTCCAACAGGTACCCCGGTAATCTACGAATTGCACCATGCTCCAAAAAGACCTGCATTTGCACCAGCCGATGATCATGTCCACAGGTACACTGCTGTGCTTCTGCATTCCAAGCGGCAATGCGTTCGTTCATATTCATGTGTTCGTAACCTCCCGTTTCTAAGTTCATGCATATTTGCACTGGAAAAGCCACACAATGAGTATAGGAAAAATTTCAATGATTTTCCTGTTCACACTTTACTTCTTGTACCCGCATTTTGCAAATGTTTTGACAAACTATTTGAAGCAGGTGATCCCATGCAGCTCGGCAAAGATACAGGCCTATCTCTCGGTTTTCTTGCAGGAACGACCCTGGGCAGCGGGATTGCGTTCTTGTTCCAATTGCAGGCGTATGAAGTGGTCGGCAGCGTTTCCCTTTTCGGCATCATTGGTGCCTTGTCCGGACTATGGACAGCGATTTTCTTACGCCAGCGCCAGCGTCAACACTAACAACTGAACCAAGAGGACACATAATCAAAGCTTGTTTTTAGGCATTTCAATTCGTAGAAAAATAAAAAAAGGTTCGAGAGATTGCAAAAGCAATCTTCGAACCTTTTTCTCTTCGATGCGGTCGAGAGGACTCGAACCTCCACGGGGGGTTAGCCCACACGGACCTGAACCGTGCGCGTCTGCCAATTCCGCCACGACCGCATAATATGTATCTTCTCATCCTTGATGAAAAGCACCCGGTTAATAAATTTCTCGTTTCACCGTAATTAAGAGTATACAGGCTCTGGAAGAAGAATGCAATACTTTTTTATGATCTGAAATGGATAGGACATATGTCCTTTTATAGAAATTAAAAACCTCCTATCGTTAGCACCAGATCTTATTGAAGAAGGAGAATGGTTATGACTCAAACGAATCTTTGTTTTATCGGTGTCGGATTTCACGCAACGACCAATATCTACCCTTCTGCTGTAGAAGCAGGGGCTACCATCCAGGCCATCTCCACTCGCAGTATCGAACGTTCTCAAGCCGCTTTGCTGCGATACGGCAGCACAGGATCAGCATATGATAACGCAGCTCTCATGCTGCAAAACGAAGACTGCAGCAACGTTGTTGTAGTAGCTCAACCTCAGGATCAAACGTCTCTCGCCTTGCAATGCATCAAGGCAGGCAAGAATGTCTATGTTGACAAACCCCTTGGCTGGACTGCCAGAGAAGCTGCAGAAATTGCAGATGCGGCCGAAAAGGCTGGCGTTGTACTAATGGTAGGATTTATGAAACGCTATGCGCCTATATATATGAAATTAAAGGAACTGATTGATGGTGGTTCAATGGGTAGAACGCGTTCGTTTCAGATGAGATTTGCGGTTGACAGTACTCCCTTTTGCAAGAATGAAGAACAGTTTATGAAGCTCGCTGCCATCCACATGGTCGATCTGATGCGTTTCCTCTTCGGCGAGGTACAGCAAGTGACGGGTACCACAGTTAAGGATGGAGAACATATTAATCAGAGCATCTCCCTGAAATTTGATAACGGTATTGTGGGCAGTGCCTACTTCGCAGGCATGAGTGCATGGTCACGCGAAAGCGAAAGCGTACTGGTTACATTCGATCACGGCTTTGCTTTAGCAGAAGAAATGAATACACTTACCGTCCATCACTCTCGCACCTCGGACAGCCTTCCCTGGAAGGCTCTTGAAGAGCAGGATACGGTCTATACGCCTTCCAACTCTCCCATGTCTGGCGCATACCGCGATCTCTACCTTCGTGGATTTGTAGGCGAGATGGCGCATTTCATGTCATGCTGCCACAATTATTCGCTTCCGCATTCGAGCGGCAAGGATAATGTCGGAACGATGGCCCTGTGTGATACCATCTTGTCTTCACTCGTCTAACAACTAAATGTTGCTGTGTACCCTGAATCTTACATCAACCCGTTGTTTCGTATAACGAAACCGGGTTTTTTACTGTACATTTCACCTTTTCGTTAATCCTATATCGAGGGTTTATAATCCGAATCAGACATGGTATGCTTTGAAGAGAACATACACACATTTTAGGTACGTAGTACTTAAATTGATACTATACACATAGCTGACGGAGGTGCAGATCGATGAAAAAAATCTCAACCGAGACATGTCCCAAACCCTATGGCTGCGCCGTAGAAGTTACACTTAGCGTTATTGGAGGCAAATGGAAAGGAGCCATTCTGTATCACTTGTTTTCGGGTTCCTTGCGCTTCAATGAACTCCGAAAGTTATTTCCCGACATTACGCAGCGGATGCTCACCTTGCAATTAAGAGAATTGGAGAGCAGCGGGATTGTACACCGGGAAATCTACCCTCAAGTGCCACCCAAAGTGGAATACTCACTTACGCCATTTGGGGAAACACTCCGTCCGATCATATTCAGCATGCGGGACTGGGGAGAAACCTATACAAATGAAGTCGTCCAAGCCAAGACACAGGAAGTATAGTGAACGCAAAAAAGCTGATTCCTTCTCATAAGGGATCAGCTTTTTTATCGTGTATTTCATAGGCGATCTTCCCGGCCTGTTTATGACCTTTCTACGGTCTGAATGGTCACGGTACGATTGCGCCCTTCTTCCTTCGCTTGGTATAGGGCTGTGTCTGCGAGATGGAACAGCTCGGTCGCTGAAGATGAATGCAGCGGATATTCGGCAACCCCTGCAGATATCGTCACGGAGCGATCGATCGGCACGATACTCTCCTCAACCGTTACACGGATAAATTCGGCAATCTGATAGGCGGTTTCAGCTCCGGTATGGCGCAGCAGCACGACAAACTCCTCCCCACCGAAGCGGAACTCACATCCTGCGGCCGAACGGCCAACCTGATCAAACCTGCAATATGCTTCAGGACCTCGTCTCCAGCATGATGCCCGAACGTATCGTTAATGGATTTGAAGCGGTCAATATCCAGAACAATAATGGAGAATGGCGTCTGTTCATCAATCCATTGCTGAATGACTTCTTCAAATGTCCGGCGATTCGTCATGCCTGTGAGCACATCCGTTCTGGCATCATAGGTAAGCTGGTCCGTTTGCTTGCGAAAGTTCACCAATGCACCCAAAACCGTGCGGGTTAGCAAATCTGCCTCCCTGTTCCAATGCGGTTTCATCGTTGGCAGGTCCACTTTACCCTGATCCACCTGATTAACCAGATCGGCCAGATAGACAAACGGACTCGCCAGTTTCCGCGCTACCCGGATGACAATCAGGGTCAGGAGGAGAAACGGAACGGAAGTATACAGCAATAACATGCGAATGTGCTCATTCAACTGATCGTACACGGTCTGGGTTGGAGATACGACCACGACGCCCCAATCGGTAGCAGGCACCTTATGATACCCGGCAAGCGAATCTATGCCAGCCAGATTTTTGTACTGCTCCTTACCTGTTTGATCATTCAGCAGCTTTTGTACAATTTCATTTTTTCTGATGTCCTCACCAATTCTATTGGTATCTGGATGAAATAGAAGCGTGCCCTTGGCATCCACAATAAAAAAATATGAACCATTGCTTGTCCTCAGCTGACTTCCAAAAGAGAGGTTCAGGATATTATTCTCCTGCAGATAGATGTTACCGCCAATGGTCCCCTTAAATTGTCCAGCCGCATCGAAGATCGGTTCACTGACAAAAACATTTCTGCGTTTCGTCCTAGGGGTCAGATAGGCTTCGGAAATATAGGGCGCCTTGAGTTCCATCGCTTTTTTGGCTGCCTCTGATGAAACCTGCACCCCGACGGATAAACCCGAATACGGCGACATGCTGCGTAACACACCCTTCTCATCCACAAGGGCTACAGAGTTAAAATAATTGCTGCTGCGTTGGATCAGTTCCAGCGTCGAATCCAACTTTTTCGTATCTGAATAGTCCATCTGCGGAAAATAGTCTGCAGCATATTTCAAGCTGCTCTGCATGGACTGAAATAGCGAATCCAGTGTCTGACTCATTTGAGCTGCGCTTGAATAATTAAGAGACAAGGTATTGTCAATGAGAGACTGCTTCTGTGTTGTGTAAGACGAAATAAACATAATAGTTAAGGTCATCAGCACCGAAATGGTGACCAGCCCACTGAGCAAGGCGGGAAGGCTGATTTTTTTATAGGTTCTCGCTTTTCTTCGCCATCTGGATGCTTTGTTCTTTGCGATCATTAGTGCTTTCCCCCGGATTTTCATGAAAAGGCATATTCTCACTATTCTATACGAAAGTTGTTATGAATGTATTAATTTTGTATGAATATTTTACAGTTTCTTCAATTAAAATTGACAACTCCATGACAAGCTTTATAAATCAGGCGTCTGTCTTCTTCTCCAGGGTCAAAGCTCGTCCTCGATGATGTATCCTTCCCCAGGCTCCTGTTCAACAAACCCAGCCATAGAGCGCGATTGGAACTCAATAGGAGCATCGCTTCCCACCAGAATTCGATTCTGTATCTCATCCTGCGTTTCCGTAGGTAGTGCAAATGAACGTGTGTAATCAAACTGGTCAGCCATCGTTGCATATATCGCGTTTACAAGTCTGTCATTGCCCGCACGCCCAAATACATTCAACAGTATGCTTCCACCAGAATGCAGCTTGCTTTGAACCATCGTGAAGAAAGATCTGGAGGTAAACTGCTTCGGCGTTCCTTCTGCGGTAAATGCATCGATAATAATATAATCATATGTTCCAGACGCTTCCTGCTGCAGCAGCTCCCGGCCATCTCCCACCATGACTTCACTGCCCTTATATCCAAATAGCGTCTTGCTTAATTCAACAACTTCCTCGTCCAGCTCGGCGATCTTCACCTGGCGGTTTGACAGATAAGTCGAGAGCGTACCAATTCCATGCCCCACTACAAAAACCTTTTCGTATTCAGGCGTGTTCCGCTCCATGAGATGGACCATTGCCCTTGGGTATTCAAGCAGCATTCGTGAAGGCTCATCGAGATCCATTGCTCCCTGAACAGCCTCATTCGAAAACTCCAAAACCCGGAAATGTCCCTTTTCACCATAAAGCCTGGTTGTATCATATACGGTTAACGCATGCTGCTCACTCATATTCCGATATAAAACTCTCACGAGCTGTACTCCTCTCACGTTCCATCCATTACATGCAAATAAACTATTTTTCATTATAACAATTCTGTATCGCCGTACTCCATAAAAATGAGAAAAAAACCGTTCACGGTTACCCGGAAACGGTTTGGAATGGCTTGAGATAAACCCACAAATTTTTTAATAGTGACCAACCCGAATGCGGGATTGGGCAGGTTCGCACATTTTCAGGAAAATCCCAACTTGTCCGTACAGTCATGACCCTATGGCCTCATGCAAAGCTTTGACATATTCCACGCCCAGATTGGAAAGAGAGGTGCTTTTGTGGCTGATCCAGCCCACGTTGATCGATTCCTCGCACTCCAGCGGAACAGGAATGATCTCATTTCCGTTCAAATCAGCGCTGAGAACACCTGTTGAAATGGTATACCCATTCAGACCAATCAGTAGGTTAAACAAGGTTGCCCGGTCGTTGACCTGGATGCTCTTGGGATGGGATAACGTACTCAGAATCTCTTCGGAAAAATGAAAAGAGTTGTACTCCCCTTGGTCAAATGACAGGTAAGGATAGTCCTTCAGCTGCTCAATCGCCACGGATGCTTGCTTCGCCAGAGGGTTTTTCACGCTGATGAAGATGTGCGGTTTGGCTACAAAAAGGCTTGTGAACACCAGTCCGGCATCCTTTAACAACTTGTTAATCACCTTCGCATTGAACTCGTTCAAATACAGAATCCCTATTTCACTTCGCAGGCTCTTAACATCCTGGATAATTTCATATGTCTTCGTTTCCCGCAGGGCCAGCTCATATTCATCTTGACCATACTGCTGTACCAGACGTACAAAGGCATTCACGGCAAACGCGTAATGCTGGGTGGATACCGAGAAATGCTGTGGAGAAGGCTTGGCATTCAAATATCGATTCTCCAGCAATTCTGCCTGCTCCACGACCTGCCGGGCATAACTCAGAAATTCCACGCCTTCTTTGGACAGCGAGATTCCCTTGTTTGTACGTTCAAAAATGGTAATGCGCATCTCTTGTTCCAAGTCACGAATCGCGTTCGAAAGGCTCGGCTGGGAAATAAATAGCCGTTTGGCCGCTTCATTCATGGAGCCACGCGTGGCAACTTCAATCACATATTTTAATTGCTGCAGAGTCAACGTGTTATTCCTCTTTTCGTATAGTTGGTTCTATTATATACCAAAAGAGTATTCGCCTTAAACGAGAGTTGCTGTTGGTCTGACGACAATTTCGTTGACATCCACCTCAGCAGGTTGGCTAATGGCATACAAGATGCTCTGGGCAATGGCCGATGCTGGGATGGACACACGCCGATAATCCTTCATGAACTCGCGCGCTCCGACATCCGTGATCGTGTCGGCAAGCTCCGATTCGGTTACCCCTGGAGAAACAAGTGTTACCCGAATATCTCCACCCACTTCCAGACGTAAACCCTCCGTGATCGCACGGACTGCATATTTGGTCGCACAATAGACGGATGCTGTCGGTGTTACGGCATAGGCACCAATGGAAGCGATGTTGATAAATTGGCCAGCACCCTGCTTTCTCATGACAGGTAACCCAGCGGCAATCCCGTGTAAAACTCCACGAATATTGACATCAATCATTCGATTCCATTCATCCACTTTTAAGGCTTCAAGAGGAGACAAAGGCATCAAACCTGCATTGTTGACAACGACATCCAGACGACCGTAGCGGGTAAGCGCCAGGTCCACAATGCTCTGCATTTCTTCCAGCTGGGTGACATCAAGTGCCTGAACCTCCACGGAGCCTCCCTCAGAACGAATGGAAGATGCAAGTGCCTGCAAACGCTCGACGCGTCTAGCCCCAATAACCACGTGAGCCCCTTGCTGTGCCAGCAATCGAGCCGTTGCTTCTCCAATTCCGCTGCTAGCCCCTGTAACGACAACGACTTTTCCTTTTACATCAAACATGTGAAATCCTCTCCTTTATTATTGGTTATTGATGTTTGTTTCTCTGTACAAAACCATGCCTGCGTGATATAAGATACCTTCTACAAAGTCTCCATCCGCTGTAAAACCCGTATCATCCACATATTCAATATGATTTCCTTCCACGACATAACGTCCTTGATACGCACTTTCCCTTTGACCTCTGGCTTCATCATATCGACCATTCGAGAGCAGTTCATGCCGGATATAACCATCCTTTGTCACCCACATACCAACATAAGGGTGTGCATGCTCCTCTCTGTTACGTGATGGATTGTATTCCATTTCCCAACCTCCTTGCTGTTTTTCAAAAGCTCAATTGCATATCCTTATTATGGAGGAGATCATCGCTCACCAGATAGAAGATTCCCCCAACAATCTTGCCTATTCCTCCAGAACATTCTAGAATAAAATAAACCGATTCGAATAAAGGAGGATGAAACCATGGTTTCATCACTACATATGGATAACGATGTCACTCGTCAGATGCAGGAAATGGCTCAACTTATCGGGCGTTTTACCCCAAATGACGGAATTCATGCTACGGCTATCCCTTCGCTTTCTTTGATTCGTGCTTCGGAAATATCGCAGCCCATCTATTCTGTTCATCAACCTGCTCTCTGCATTGTCGCTCAAGGATCCAAGTTAGTCGTACTCGGACGAGAGAGTTACACCTACGACCGGACACAATATCTAGTCGCATCAGTAAACTTGCCTATTTCAGGACAGGTGGTTCAAGCTACTGCAGAGGAGCCCTATCTATGTGTGCGACTTGATTTTGACTCTAACCAGATTTTTGACCTGATACAGAGTCCAGCTGCGATGCAATCCAAACCGGACAACTCAACCCAGCGTGGGTTATTTGTCAGTTCTACCAAGGTCCCGCTGCTTGAAGCCATCATCCGACTGGTTCGATTGCTCGACACACCTGAAGATATTCCTATACTCGCTCCCTTGTTTATTCGTGAAATCTTATATCGAATTATTCAGGATGAACATGGACACTCGATCAAACAATTTGCTGTTCAAAACAGCCACGCCCAGCACATCGCCAAGGTGATCGAAGTCATCCAATCCGAATATGACAAACCGCTGCGCGTGGATCAGCTTGCCGCCATGGTTAATATGAGTTCCTCCTCACTTCACTACCATTTCAAAGCCATCACTGCCATGAGCCCCATACAATTTCAAAAACAAATCCGGCTGCAGGAAGCCAGAAATATGCTCATTGCCGGTTCAACGGATGCTGCCGATGCCGCATTTCAGGTTGGATACGAGAGCCCTTCCCAATTCAGCAGGGAATATGCGCGAATGTATGGCCTGCCACCAAAAAGCGATATCCAACGTCTTCGTCATACACTTCAAATGGAGTATTAATCGCAATCAAAAAGAACCCACGTCTAAATGACGTGGGTTCTCGGGTTTAATGAAAATATTATAATGTTGGATGGTGCCCATCAGGAAAACATGTTCCTTTTTTCAAAAGCCGACATCTGATTCTCTCCGGTTATAGGACACTCGTCAGGAAACAAGCTCCGCTTATTCAGCTTCTCATCGATAAAATCAACGACCTGCTGCAGCGAGGCAATCTGCGCTTCTATTTTCGTTCGATGGCTCACCAGCATCTCACGTTCTTCCGGGAATTCATCCAGATTCGAATCCATCGACATGTGCAGGTAAGGCTTCATATCCTCCAGAGACATACCTGTCTTTTTCAGACAAGAAATGAGTTTCATGGTTTGAATATCCTCTTGACGGTATACACGGTGCCTGTTCGCCTTCCGATCTGCCCGCGGCAGAAGCTGAATCTTCTCGTAATATCGAATGGTATCTTCCGATAACCCTGCCTTCTCCGCTGTTTCCTTAATGGAATATCGTGCCTCATTACTCATCCGCCTCAGCCTCCTTAGCCCTCATACCTTCATCTTATAACTTGGAGTCAGCTCCAAGTCAAGCTGGATTTCATTCCTACAACCAATCAACATGAACGTTCAAAATTCATTTGATCCAACTGCTTGACTTGGAGTCGACTCCAAATTATAGAATGAGCGCATCAAACAGATTCGTTCTGTAATTCCCAACATACTGGAGGTAACTATGAATAAACCAAATAAACTACACACCGCGCTGATTACGGGATCAAGCTCAGGAATTGGCCTCGAGCTGACCCGTTCGTTATTGGCTGAAGGATGGCAGGTCATCGGCCTCAACCGTTCACCTTTTCCGGCAGAGCAAGACGATATTCAACGTGCATTACGTTCAGGGCAGCTTCATTGGGTTCAGGCTAACCTGACCAACTACGAAAGTCTGAAAATTGCGCTCGATCAGATTAAACTCCAATTCGATACGATTGATGTCCTGTTTAATAACGCAGGGGGCAGTGCGGCAGAGCTTCGTTTTTCTGACCAAGGGCATGAAATGCACTTTGAACTTCAAACCATCGTTCCTTATATCATTTATATGGAGTTATATGACCTTATACGCAGGAGCACCTTCAAGACCGTTGTTAATACTTCAACAAGTGCATTCAGTATGGTCCGACAGTTCAACCTGGACATTTTGGAACGCCCAACTGAATTCAAGAAGCTGTTTGGTCCATATGCCACCTCGAAGCTTGGCCTCTCCTTATGGACACGCGAGTCGGCTGAGGCGGCGAAGTCCGATGGCATTCGTCTTCTGAGCGTAGATCCTGGAGGTAACAATACTTTACGCGGCAGCAAAAAATCCGGTTTGCCCTTTTACATCAAGCCTGTCATGAAACTGTTCTTCCCTCCTCCAAGTCACGGTGCTTCGTTACTGTATAAAGCTGCATTCTCACAGACCAATCACGAATCTGGTACGTTCCTGATTAAAAACAAACCGACTGAACTTCGTTTTAAAGAGCAAGGTCCCTTCATTTTGAAGCGGGTACATGAAATTTATGAGCAAGAGTTTCTATGTTCCATCCCTGCAGGAAGTGGAAATCAAAAAAGCGAGTAACAACTGGAAAGATTGTATTTTGGCAAGTAACATTCTCCCCGTGTCACCACGGGGTTCTCTCCATTCCCGTTTTGTTCCCTGTCAAATCACTCTTCCTCCAGGCCATCCATTAAACTTAGAGTATCCAACTGCTCATAGAAACGAGTCAAATCCAGCACAAATCTCTTTAAAAATTCAAGCTCTATTTTGTTATATTCGCCCAGAAAACGAAGGAATTGATTTTCAACCTTTTCGTGCAGATCGGCATGAACGTGAAACAGCTTTTTGCCTGGTGAGGTTAACCGGAAATAAATTTCCTTTTTGTTGTCATTTAACTGTGTTTTTCGAAGCCATCCTTGCTTCAGCAGTTTATGGGCTACTTTGGAGGTGTTCCCCTTGCTGAGCTCCATTCGTTCAGCTATGGAAGTCAGATTAATGGGTTCGTGTTCCCCAATACACGCAATCACATGCACATCTGTCATGTTCATAGCTGCGTCTGCTGACAGAGTCTTGCGAATAATATTCATGAAAAATAGATTTTCCTGATCATCCTTTTGTTCTTTTTGATGCAAAAGTTTAATAAACAATCCATAGATGTAACGCAGATCCGTCTGTTCCTGATCCATAGTTCCCCAACCTTTTCTAGTCTCGGTCTATTAGGCAAGCTAGGCCTGAATAACATGTATTATACACCGAAGTTTGTTTCAATAGAAACAATATAATCAAAATTAATTTGATATATAGTAAACTCCTGTTCCGGGACTACAGCAGGGTTAGCTTTTGCTCAGCAGAAGTGCGCGACTTGGGTTTCGGTGTTTTGTCGAAGTACCCCATATGCAGCACACCGACTATTCGCTCATCAGACTTCACGCTCAAACCCTCGCAAAAAATGGGAGAATGAATGTATTCCATTGTGGACCAAATCATACCTAGGCCCTGTTCCCAGGCAAGCAGTTGAAAATTCTGAATAACGCAGCTTACAGCCGCATAATCTTCTTCCTGCTTATGGTGATCCTTTTCATTCTTCATTACCACAATAAGGTGCGCAGGCATGCGGCTGAACTTATTTTTCAGCGCCTGCTGCAGTTTGCCGGGCATCAACTTCATCAATTTCATGTTTTGCACCGATTCCAGCATCAGACTGGCCACTTGTTCTTTTGCTTCTGCACGCTCAGCGAGAATAAAACGCCATGGTTCTCGCATGCCATGATTCGGTGCCCAGACCGCATCATTAAGCAGTTCAACAATTAAGTCCGTGGGCACCGGTTGAGCATTAAAGCTGCGGATACTTCGTCGAGAGCGAATCGTATCGGCTATAGTCATATGAACTTCCTCATTTCCGAATAAGTATGTAAAACGCTTGTTTATATTTTGTTTCATATGAAACAATATCAGGGTACTATGAAAAGTGATGAACGTCAATCCTTAAGTTTCAAGCCAACAAACGAGCACAGGCCAGAAGCATCCTCCTTCATGTCTTAGGACTCTGCGGAACATACAAACCATGGATCCCTTCTATTCCCCCTGTCTTTCATAATATCCAGGCCCTGCTTCATACATGTATGAATGACGACCAGGTCTGCATCAGCATGATCTGAACTGGAGGGATAAGCGAATGACAAAAGGATCACAACCTAACGGTAAACCAACCTTTGTTCCACAACCAATCCGAAGAGACGGGGCAGGCGGGCCTGATTTGGGTCCACGCGATGTCATGAGAGACCTTGAAAATCCGGATATGCTGGTTCCACCTGCAACGGATGCAGGGCTGCTCCCCAATCTGAAAATGTCCTTTTCCGATACACATATGCAGTTAAACCATGGCGGATGGTCACGCGAGATTACCGTACGCGATCTGCCCATAGCCACGACTCTGGCTGGGGTCAACATGAGTTTAACTCCAGGCGGCGTACGGGAACTCCACTGGCACCAGCAATCCGAGTGGGCTTATATGATCTGGGGAACGGCAAGAATCACATCTGTGGATCAGGAGGGCCGAAATTTTATCGCTGATGTCGGACCAGGAGATCTATGGTTCTTTCCCAAAGGTCTGCCCCATTCCATTCAAGGACTGGAAGAGGGCTGTGAGTTTTTGCTTGTTTTTGATGACGGCTCCTTCTCCGATCTCAACACGTTATCCATTTCAGACTGGTTCGCGCACACCCCTGCAGAGGTATTGTCTGTCAATTTCGGAGTACCCGAATCTGCATTTCAGTCCAGGCCGACAGATCAGGTTTATATTTTTCAGGATCAGGTTCCAGGTTCACTCGCGAGTCAGGAGATTCCTTCACCTTATGGTACAGTCCCCTTTTCATTCAAACATCGCCTGCTCGCTCAGGAGCCCCTTATAACGCCTGGAGGAAGTGTACGCATCGTGGATTCCACCAACTTCCCTATCTCCACAACCGTCGCTGCTGCACTGGTCGAGATTAAGCCTGGTGGCATGCGTGAATTACACTGGCATCCGAATGCGGATGAATGGCAGTATTACCTTACGGGACAAGGAAGAATGACGGTGTTCGGCGGCAATGGTACAGCACGCACATTCAACTACAGAGCCGGAGATGTAGGGTATGTTCCTGTGGCCATGGGACACTATGTTCAAAACACGGGCAGCGATACCTTATGGTTTTTGGAAATCTTCCGAAGTGACCGTTTTGAAGATATCTCATTAAACCAATGGATGGCACTTACACCTCGTGAACTTGTCCGCGACAATCTGAACGCGCCAACGGAGCTGCTTGATGCCCTGCGCAAAGTGAAATGGCCTGTCGTTTAATTTCATATGTACCTCTATCAAATGGTCCCAAACGGGGTAATTCTCAGAGAACTACTATACGATAGGAGGAATATGATGATGAGAGCCGTTACTTTTCAAGGGACCAAGGATATTCAGGTAAAGCAGGTTGAAGATCCAAGACTGCAACAAAAGGATGACATTATCGTTCGTATTACTTCTACAGCCATATGTGGATCAGATCTTCATATTTATCAGGGAGCATTACCCGCTGAAAAGGATTATGTCATCGGTCATGAACCGATGGGGATCGTGGAGGAAGTCGGTCCTGAAGTGACACGCGTAAAAAAGGGGGACCGTGTGGTCCTGCCTTTTAACATTTCTTGTGGCGAATGCTTCTATTGCAGCCACGACATGGAAAGCCAATGTGACAATTCCAACGGCAACCCGGATATTCATACCGGTGGTTATTTCGGATTTACGGAACGGTATGGCAATCACCCTGGTGGTCAGGCGGAATTCCTGCGTGTGCCTTACGGTAATTTCATGCCGTTTGTGATTCCGGAATCCTGTGAATTGGAAGACGAAGCCTTGCTGTTTCTATCCGATGTTCTTCCTACCGCGTACTGGAGTGTCGAAAATGCCGGCGTTAAACCTGGAGATACGGTAACCGTACTCGGCAGTGGGCCCATTGGCTTGATGACCCAGAAGTTTGCCTGGATGAAAGGCGCGAAGCGGGTTATCGCTGTTGACCGCCTTCCATATCGCCTCGACAAAGCCAAGCGCATGAATGACGTGGAAACCTTCAATTTCGAGAATTATGATGATATGGGCGCACATATCCGCGAGATTACAGGTGGCGGTACCGACGTGGTCATCGACTGTGTCGGCATGGACGGTAAAAAATCCACTTTGGAGGAAATCGGACAGAAGCTGAAGCTTCACGGCGGTGCCCTGAGTGCCATTGAAATTGGCATGAAAGCCGTACGCAAATTCGGTACATTCCAGCTTACAGGTGTGTACGGTTCGTCCTACAACATGTTCCCACTGGGCAGTATGTTTGAACGCAACATCAATCTTAAAATGGGACAGGCTCCTGTCATCCACTATATGCCGGAATTGTTCCGCAAGATTACAGCAGGTGAATTCGATCCGACCGAGATTGTTTCCCATCGCATTGCGCTGGAAAATGCCAGTGAGGCGTATCGAATCTTCAACGATCATGAAGACGAATGTACCAAAGTTGTGCTGAAACCTTAATGTAGGAGAATGAGCACAATAATAAGGCAGATGCCCTTGTACAGGTCATCTGCCTTTTGTGTTGTTTATTCTTATGCCATACTGGATGAAAATAGTTACTTGTTGAATCTATTGAACTATCTCGCTTTTGAGGCCTGAATGAGTACACTCTCTCCCCCGAAGCTTAACAGCTTATTCGGTACTGCCTCTTCAAACCGGAAGAACTTTTTAATGACCGAAGGTGCACAGAGCATGCTTGCTTCAAGTTCCCGTCCATCTGCTTCCGGCAGTCCGGCACGCTTGCACCAATCTTCAAAGAGGAAGGTTTTCTCAAAGGAAACCATCGCTTCCACGCGATATTCCGCCACTTCCATCATTCGAATCCACTCCGACTTGCGCCACGCACGAACATGACTGGGATCGCGGCGCTTCTCAACTTCATTGTAGAATTGATCATATTCATCACGCTCTGGTGCCACGTTATCTATCAGCAGCAGTCTTCCGCCTGGTTTCGTTACCCGGAACGCCTCCGTTAGAAAAGAAAAAACATCGGGAAAATGGTGCGCAGCGATCCGGCAGGTGACGATATCGAAGACATCATCTTCGAAGGGTAAATGCTCCGCATCTCCCGGTACCAAATTCACGTTCTGATGACCGCTCTCCCTAATAAAGCGTTCAGCTACCTGGAGCATCTCCTCTGTCAAATCCAAAGCCGTTACCTGCTTAACAAGAGGGGCCAGTGCACACGCAACGTGCCCTCCTCCCGTTGCTATATCAAGTACATGCATATCAGGACTTGCCCCAGATGAAGCCACGAGCACATCCAAATCCTTGCCTTTGGCATGCAGGGGACTGGTCACATACTTCTCGGCATTTTTGCCGAATTGCTGCTGCACTTTTCCTTTCATTCCGTCATGAGTCATACTGCTTCCTCCTAGCTAATGTTCCAATAGATGAAACATCGTTTCAAAAGTTAAATTATTGTAACTATTTTAGCACAGATCAGGGCCAAGCGAAAATAAAAAGCATTCCCTGAATGAAGCCACTCAGGAAATGCCTTAATATTGTTACATGAGAACACTGCTTATTTTACAACCGTGGGTGACTTTTTCCACAATCCCAATATCAGACCCGAGATTACTGCACCAATCGCAACGGCGAGCAGGAACAACAGAGCATGGTTAGCCAGTGCTGCTACGAAAATTCCTCCGTGCGGAGCCGGTACGTTAATGCTCCAGAGTTGTGTCAGTCCGCCTGCAACGGCCGAACCAATGATACAGGATGTCAGTACACGCAGCGGGTCTGCCGCAGCGAATGGAATGGCACCTTCAGTAATGAAGGACAATCCGAGTACATAGTTCGTTAAGCCGGATTTGCGTTCTTGTTCCGTGAATTTGGACTTAAAGAACGTGGAAGCCAGAGCGATGGCCAGAGGTGGCACCATCCCGCCTGCCATTACGGCAGCCATCCAGGCTCCATCCGTGTTGCCGCTTGATGTGAATACACCAATGGCAAATGTATAAGCTGCTTTGTTGAACGGTCCACCCATATCAATGGACATCATGCCGCCAAGCAGCAATCCAAGCAATACCGCATTTCCTGTTCCGAGATTTCCAAGTGCATCTACAAGCCACGTGTTAAGCGAGCCAAAGATCGGATCGAAGACATAATAACTGATTGCACCAACAATGAGCAGTCCGAGTACAGGATACAGCAAAATGGGTTTCAGACCATCAATGGCTTTTGGCAAGCCTCTGAGCAGCTTACGCAAACCGATAACAACATAACCAGCAAGGAAACCGGCTGCAAGTCCGCCAAGGAAACCGGCATTGGAGTTCACGGCCATCAATCCACCAACCATACCAGGCATCAGGGCTGGACGGTCACCAATACTCATTGCGATAAATCCGGCCAGTACCGGGATGAGGAAGTGGAATGCACCCGTTCCGCCGCCAATCGTCTGCAGCAGCTGGAAGAGAGGATTATCCTCGCCCGCAAGCTGTTCGATCAGGAACGAAATCGCAAGGAGGATTCCTCCACCCACGACAAACGGAAGCATGTGTGAAATCCCGTTCATCAGATCCTTGTAGATCTTGCTGCCTACGCTCATTTTGTTCGCACTCGCTCCGTCTTCCTTCACATTGCCGCCGCCTTCGCTGCGATAGATCGGAGCATCTCCATTCACCGCTTTGCGAATGAGCTCTTCAGACTTACGAATTCCGTCGCTTACCGGTCTTTGCAGTACCGGCTTGCCGTTAAACCGGGCCATCTCCACATTTTTATCTGCCGCGATGATAACCCCTTTGGCACGAGCAATCTCATCTGCGGTCAAAACGTTCTGCGCTCCCTCGGAGCCATTAGTTTCTACGCGGATATTAATGCCCATTTCCTGAGCTTTTTTCTTGAGTGCATCCTCAGCCATGAAGGTATGTGCAATTCCCGTTGGACATGCTGTAACAGCTACGACGAAATCTTCGGAATTCTCATTACCTACAATGGTGCCAGGAGTTTGCTGCGGTGCAGCACCTGCTTCGCTTGCGGCTTTTGCAGCCTTTTCGGCTTTCGCTTTCTCCTTGGCAGCTTCTTTCTCCGCTGCTTCCTCCTGCTTCGCATCAAATAATGCACTTACTTCTGCAGGCGTATCCGCACTCATCAGCTGAGCAATGAAATCGCTATCAATCAGCAGCCTGGAAAGAGCAGCGAGTGTGCGAAGATGAGTATTACCTGCACCTTCAGGAGCAGCAATCATGAAAAAGATATGAGCCGGCTCATCATCAAGCGCTGCAAAATCCAATCCATTTTTGCTTTTTGCAAATACTACGGTTGGTTCGTTCACTGCAGATGTCTTCGCATGGGGCATGGCAATACCGCCGCCAATTCCTGTGCTGGACTCCGCTTCCCTTTTATAGATCATTTCCTTAAACAGAACTGGATCATTAATGCGTCCACTTTTGTTCAGACTTGCAATGAGTTCATCAATTGCTTCATCTTTGGTTGTGGCTTGCAGGTCCATGATCATCGTTTCCTGGATCATCAGGTCTGTTATTCTCATCTGTTACACTCCCCTTGAGTTCAGTCGGCCTGAGCTTGTCAGGCCGACTTTATAAATTACAATTAGCTTGCCTCTGAAATAATGATTTACAATTTGGTGATGGTAACCTCGCCTCGAAGCTGTTCAATGAATTCACGTGTAGCAAGATCATCCGAGAAAGCCGTTGCACTTCCGGAAGCGACTCCTGTACGGAAGGCTTCAAGGATGTCACCATGTAATACATAAGTGCCTACGAATCCTCCGATCATGGAATCTCCAGCCCCAACCGAATTTTTCACCTTGCCTTTTGGCACACTTGCGTGGTACACATCCGATCCCGTAATCAACAGGGCTCCATCTCCAGCCATGGAGATTAATACTTGCTTGGCCCCTGCTTCCAGAAGCTTGCGACCGTACAAGACCAGCTCTTCCCGAGTTTCGATAGTAACCCCGAAAAGTTCAGCGAGCTCGTGATGATTCGGCTTCACCAGCAATGGCTTATGCACAAGAGCTTCCATTAACGCTGGGCCAGTGGTATCAATGACGAACTCTGCACCCGTCTGCTTGCAGACCTGAATGAGACGATCATAAAAATCAGTTCCCAGAGATGGCGGAATGCTACCCGATAGAACGACGATATCTCCCTTTTGCAGCGAGGATAGTTTCTGCAGCAGTTGTGCTGCTTCTTCTTCGCGAATGGCTGGGCCAAGACCGTTAATCTCTGTCTCGTCTCCATGCTTCAACTTGATATTGATCCGCGTATCATCCGCTATGGTCACAAAATCAGTCTGTATCTGATCTTCCTGCAGCTTGTCATTAATGAAACGACCTGTGAATCCGCCAAGGAATCCAATCGCGGTGTTACCTGCTCCCAGCTGATTCAGCACACGTGATACATTGATGCCTTTACCACCTGGAAGCTTCAAATCCCGATTCATGCGATTCAATCCGCCGAGCTTCAGGTCATCCACTTCCACGATGTAATCAATGGAAGGATTAAGTGTTATCGTATATATCATTGTTATCCCTCAATTATTTTAGTTTTCTGCTCTATTACGGCTCGCCAGTGCTCTGGCATCTGCTCGGTAATCAGATCTGCCTCCTCCAGCTCAAACAACTTGGCAAACGTAATTTCACCGATCTTGCTGGAATCTGCCAGCACGTAAGATTTCCCGGACAATTGATGCGCCCTTCTCTTAATCAAGGCTTCCTCCGGGTCAGGAGTCGTATACCCCATCTCGGGATCCACACCGTTGGTTCCAAGAAAACATTTATCAAAACGGAAGTTGTCCATATTTTGTAATGCTATACTTCCGATGACGGCTTTGGTATGGATTTTCATCATGCCACCAAGCAAATAACTTCGAATCCGCTTGCTAACGAGCGCTTCCACATGGGATAGACCGTTGGTCACCACGGTTACGTCCTTGGCTTCAATATAGGGAATCATGGCCAGCGTCGTCGTACCTGCATCCAGATAGATACAATCGCCATTTTCGATCTCCTGTGCAGCCAAACGAGCAATCGTCACTTTTTGTTGAATGTTTTTGGATGTTTTCTCTTCTATGCCTGGCTCGAGCGTCTTTTCGTTCATCAGTGCTGCCCCGCCATGAATGCGTTTCAGCATCTGACGGCTCTCCAAGTCAATTAAATCGCGTCTTATCGTTGATTCGGAAGCACCAAGCACGTCGACAAGTTCCTGTAATTTTACTATCCCTTGTTGATGTAAGCGCTCTATAATTGCAGCATATCGTTCTTCAGTCAGCATCTTCATTCCTCCAACTGCTTCTATAGTAACATAAATTCCGCAAAAAACAATCATTTTCGTTCAAAATAATTTATAAACCTTCAGAAACTTGCATCTTTCGACTTTTGCACTCCATTATCTCCCATAATATTAACTAAAACGTTCACAATCATCCAATACCAAAATCCTATATCTGTGTTCCTGTATCTCAGCAGGTCTATCCATTGCCTATTTACATCAAAAAAATCCTGCAGTCGTTCATCGCATGCAGGATCATCTCAGGCATTACTGGTTTATTCCCGGTTTGGGTTTAAGCCATTTTCCTTCTTCATTTATAAACGCACCCTTGAAACGCCCCATTTCGAGCTGTTCAATCAGCTTCTGCTCATCGGTAGCCAGAATCTCAGCGAGCTGTTCAGAGGTGTAATAATCATTGGGGTCATATTCCAACCAGAGTGGAACCGCCGTATCATACAATTCCTTAATCATATTCTCAAACGATTGTCTTCCCAGATCCTCCATATCCTTATAAAACTGCAGAGGATGAGATACCATATTTCGAAAAGACTTGTTCTCCAGGTTCATCCAAAGTGTATTACAAGCCTGTACGCTCATATAATTCTGCTCAACATCGAAGAACTGAATATCTTCAATCTTCATGTATTTCTCCTGAAACGCAACAATCTTGATTATGGGTACACCCCGCTTACGTGAAGCTTTCTTCAAATGAGCTCTAAACTGTTCGTAGGTCATTTCTTTCATCCACTTACACCTGCCCTTTACATGTTCCATTCGACATTTTACAACAAAACCATGCAGAGTGTAAGTTCTCCAATAAAATAAACAAACCGCACAGCAGAAACTCACTGTACGGTTTGTAATGTGGCTAGCATAAGGCTGGTTCAGCTGGGAACGCTGCTTTTTACCCAGGATGCTGTGAACTCCCGCTCATCGTAATCAAAAAATTGCTGTAAGATCGTCTCCCGATCATCCAAGAACAGCTGGTCTGCTATGGCTGACACCAGTTTAGGAACTGCGCTTTTGGTACCCGAGATGGCAGAAGCGGACAGACCACAGCTTGCAAGGGCAGAGTAATTGAAGACAAACAGCCCATGCAGCTGTGACTCGCCTGCTTCACTTCGGCTCGTCATCGCAAATCCGGGAGTAAGGAAGGGATGTGCATCCAGCAGCTCATTGCGCTGCTCAGCCGGCGCGTCATAACAATCCGCCCAACGAGCTATATGACTTTCCACCAGTTTGAGTTCCGGCCGCAATGCAGGATCACTTAGCAGCCCCGTACTAATCACCAGAAAATCAAAAGCAAATTTCCCCTTGGCTGTGGTCACTACGGCTCCATCCTCGTTTGCTTCCACACCGAGCCAAGGTGAATTCAAATGCAGTTCAAAACCCGGCCAGGCTGCTGCCCGGTTGAAGGTATCATTGGTTGGAGGTTGATTATATTGAAAAAAGTGTGAAATGACCGCGTATTTATCAGCTGCCCCTAATGCATGAAAACGTTCAATCATCCCGGATTGCTCCATCTGGCGTATGGGATTGACACTTGGAAGTTGTGCTCGCCGCACAAACACATGTGCTTCAGCAACTCCTGCAGCAAGCGCAAAACTTGCATTATCAAAGGCGGAAGCTCCTCCCCCTAATACGGCAATTCTTTTGCCGCGCAGCCGTTCAAAATCAATAGCCTCAGATGTATGAGCATACAGTTCTCTCGGCAGTCGTTCTGCAATCATGGGAGGTACGTGCCATTCTCCCCCTCCCTGTATGCCGGTAGCCAGCACGACCTTTCGCGCCAGCAGCGTGCCGCCATCGACACCGGAACCCTCCACATGAAGTCGGTGAAGCCCCTCAGATGCGGGTTCGATCAATTTTAGCTTTACTTCATTGATTACAGGCAGATTCAGCACGTCTCGATACCACCGCAAATAATTCATCCAATCTCCGCGTGGAATCTTGTCCACCGCTTCCCAGCCTTCCAGTCCAAACTGAGCCTCCCACCAGGAACGAAAGGTTAGGGATGGAATACCCAGATCAATGGAGGTCAGATGTTTAGGGGTACGTAGAGTCGTCATACGGGCATATGTTTCCCATGGGCCTTCCAGTCCGGCTTTATTTTCGTCAATAACCAAAATGTTAGAAATCCGCTCACGCAGCAGGCCAAAAGCAGCTCCCAGGCCGCTCTGTCCTCCTCCTACAATAATCACGTCATATACATGACCCTCAGCATGTTCCGTGGAACGCACCCAATTTGCACCGCCATAGGCCAAATATGCGAGATCTTCTTTTACTCGTTGATTCAAAGCTTCTAGGCTCATGATCCCCAACCCTTTCAAGGTACATTAATCGATTTCGATTTAATTCCAGCCATACGTTAAGTTTATGTCATATTTAACTCATTTTTCAGTACTATCACTACATCTACGACACTTTTATTAGCGTTAGTATATGGGTTGCCATTACTTTTTTGAATATGACGGAAGCTTTATTGTCATCCAATCTAAAAATAGCTAACATGCTTGTTGACCGTTACGAAATACACCCTCTAATACATGTTGTCCGCTTCTGAAAGTTGGATGTCATCGTTATGACCAAGGCGTACAACTATAAAAAAAGACCCGGATAATGCTTCCGGATCTGTCTGTCATTCATAAGCAGTATTCATTTATTTCTTTTGTTAGTGATCAATCAATTACTAAATATTAAAAAAAGTAAATTACTTTTTCTGAAGCTGTGCAATGGTTTCAGCAATTCCTTCTGCGAAAGGCGTCGCCTGCACAGGACCAATACTGCGTTCATACTTCTGCCTGCTTAAAACGAGAGGCTCCTTGGTTAAGTATAACATCTCAACGACTTCCTTCATGACCGGCACCCCCAGCCCAATCAGGGACAGTCCTATTTTCCCAAGTGCCATGACTGGTTTCGTTACACCCGCTGCCTGCTGTGCAATCCTAACGATCTCTTTGCCTGCAATAATGCCAGCACCGGGTATGTTCCAGTTCTGATTGTATGTGTTCTCCCTGCTTGCCAGTTCCACTACCATAACCGCTGCATCAGGCAGATAGATATATTCCCGTGGTGTTTCCATATTGCCGATGAAAAAAGCCATTTTTCCCTTTGCGATGGATTCAAGTGTTGATCCCAGATAAGAGGCTTCATTCGCGGTTGGACCATAATAATCAGGCAAACGTACAATCATGACTTGCGCTCTGGACCACCTGCTGCTGAATAACATCTGCTCGTAGGCGAGTCTTGTTTTTCCTTTGCGGGTATGCGGCTGCTTCGGATGTTCTTCCGTTACTTCGTCCATTTGTCTTCTCCCGTAGGGGTAGATCCCATCAATAACCACCACTTTCAGACTCAGCTGTTCAGCTGCCTTCATAACGGATTCACCCAGTGGCAGGAGTCTGCTCTCCATCTCATGGTAAGGCACGTTGGCACAGTGGAACATCACATCCGCATTCCGGGAAGCAGCGACGATTTCATTCGGGTTAAATGCATCACCCACAGCCAGCTGAAGATGGCCGGGGAAACCCAGCTTAGCAGCAAGCTGTTCCAATTTCTGCCGTGAACGTCCATAGGCAACCGTTGTGATCCCCCGCTTAATCAATTCCTGTGTAATGGCAGCACCCGTTCCGCCTGTTGCACCAATAACAATTGCCTTTTTCATCTTCATACATCCTCTCACTCATTTAGTTATTGATCAATTACTTACAGCTCCTGAACTCAATATAACGCATATTTAGTGATTGATCAATAACTAATTTTGAAAAAGGGCATTTACCCTTCCTATCTTTCTTTGAGCTCAGGCATATCCAGTGCTATCGAGACATTGCACAACATGCCGATCGCCAGGAAAACCAACGTTCTTTGCTTCGCTTCGGCAATGCCGGCATGGCTAAAAGCATTCAGAACCATGGTTCTCACTTCGCTAAACCCTTTCTGCATCGCCTGACGAATCACATCCTCCTGAATAGTCTGAGCTTGCATCTGAAGCAGGATTTCGCTATGGTGCGATTCCAGAATTTTCTCGTATGCTTCTATCAATTCGCGCTCCAGTTGATCCGATGCTGCTGTCTCTACAACCTGTCGAAATGAATCAATGACTCGCGCCCATGATACTTCCAGTGCAGATAGCAGCAGGGCTTCCTTCGTTTTGAAAAAACGAAAAATATAAGGCTGGGAAATCTGCGCCCTTTCAGCCACTTGTGCTGTCGTTGCGCGGTAATATCCGATTTCTGCAAATACGTCAATTGCCGCTGAGATAATGTCGTTCCGCCGATTAACTGAAGCCGTTGTATCTTTGGCCATGTCGTTTCACCTCTAACTGTAGTAATTAATTGATCAATAGCTTGAAGTATATAGGATAACACCCGTCTTTGTAAAATATAGCCCTTTTCTACTCAAAAGTTCTTCATTTTTATAGTTGATAGCCATTCTGAATTAAATATAATCTCAATATTTAAGTCTATAACAGGACATCCTACTGCATAGCGTGATGAGGAAGGACTCCGATTGATGTGCATATTTTTTCATATTATTTTGGGTTGCAAAATAAAAAGAGGCATGATATATTAATTGAGCGGTCAATGATTGACATGTCAATTGTTGAGGCATCCATCATTTTTTCAACACTGGCATCGTCGTAAAAAGGCCACAATCGGATTGTGTGAACATAAGCCGTTGTTCATGTCCAGATTCACCCGGGAGGTCTAGTCATGACACGTATCGTTTCAAAGGAAGAGCAGATCATCAATCTGCTGAATGCACTTGGCAACAAAGTCAGCCCGAAGTTCGAGCGGTGCACAGGAATCAGTTCATCTCGCTTTGAGATTCTGTATGAATTGGATCAGGTCGATGAGATCAACCAATCGATGCTGCAAAAAATCATCAATATTGACAGTGCTGCCATCACCCGCCATTTGAAGCAGCTCGAAGCAGACGGCATGGTGACCAGACGCAAAAATCCGGAAGACAACCGGGTTACCTTTGTTCGTCTGACTGATGATGGCCGGAAACATATTGAGGGTTACAAAGTAGAAAAGAAAAATTTTATTCATCAGATTCTGCATGATTTCAGTGAAGATGAAATCCAGGATCTTGCGAGTTATCTGGAACGCATGCAGAACAATTTTTGATACCTTATATATAGAGGAGAGATCCACTGAATGAGTAGCTTTCAAAGTACATTTCAAAAAACGAACGATTTTAACGAGATCACTTACGGCCGTCGTTCCGTTAAACTTTATGATCCAGAGGTAAAAATCAGCCGTGAAGAGATGACCGAAATTCTGGCCGAAGCTTCTCGTGCCCCATCCTCCATCAACCTGCAGCCTTGGCGCTTCCTGGTTGTGGACACCGCTGAAGGTAAAGAGAAGCTTGCTCCTCTTGCCAGATTCAATCAAAATCAGGTGTTGACTTCTTCTGCAGTTATCGGTGTATTTGTTGACATGAACAACATCGAATATATGGAAGAAATCTTCGGCAAAGCAGTAGAGCTTGGTTATATGCCACAAGAAGTAAAAGATATGCAGCTGGCTAAAGTAATGCCTTATTACAAGGCTATGCCAGAATCCGCTCTTCGCGATGTCAACCTGATTGATGCAGGTCTGGTATCCATGCAATTGATGCTGGTTGCCCGTGCTCACGGTTATGATACTAACCCGATTGGCGGTTACGAAAAAGATCAAATCGCTGAAGCGTTCGGTATGGACAAAGAACGCTATCAACCGGTTATGCTGATCTCCATGGGTAAATCAGCCAAAGAGGGCCATCCATCCTACCGTCTGCCCGTTGATACGATTACAACTTGGGCATAATTGATATATCACACTTTTCATTGAACTGCGTCACCCCTTAACTATTGGCAACAATCAAACAATTTATATACATTACGGAGGTAAACACACATGATTATTATTCACGCACACCTGTCCATTAAACCAGATCAAGAGCAAGCATTCCTCGCAGCAGCCAAAGAACTCGTTGCAGCAACTCGCAATGAAGAAGGCAACATCAGCTACAATCTGAACAAAAGCACTGAGCAAGAACATCAGTATGTCATGATCGAATTGTGGAAAGACGAAGCCGCTACAGCAGCTCACAACACAAGTGCTCATTTCCAAGGATTTGTTCAACAAGCAGCAGCATTCATGGCTGCACCGATGAACGTTGAAGTATTTGCTGGCGAAGCCGTTAAACACTAAAATAAGGTTCGCATCGGGTCATTATTTGAGCTTATCCGCTTAAGCTCCCTTGTGGCCTAACAAACAATAAGAAGCCGTCTCCAAAGTCATTTGATTTTGGGGACGGCTTTTTGTCATGGAGAAGGCGAATGTATGGACCATGCTCCTAAGGTTGCCGTGTACGTATTGATCAGATTGAATTCAGATTGGAATTCATTGCAAAGAAAGGGCAAATGGGACCATGTTCTGGGCAACTTCAAACTCTCTATGTGTTGATCCAATTTTGTTCATATTCGCTTCAAATAACCATACTTTGCATAACGGGTCGATTCCTACATCAATCCCTAATTCACATATTCGTTCCGATATATTGGCGGCAATATAATCTGCTATTCTCAATGCAAGCCGTTGAAGTGTGGCAGACATCGCTTCTTGCCTATCGGGATACTCATGCCTAGAGAGCCAGTCCCATGTCGTAAACGCACGCAGAGATCCCGGATGGTTGACCACCTTATGGTCACTTTGTGTGGACAAAAAGGGAAATGCGGATATCAATGACCATTCTCCTTCTCCATTACGAACAAGATGAAGCCTTATATGGAAAGGCAGGCCATTCTGCGTTTCACTTCGGATAAACGTTTGCATAAGGTGACTGTTCTTAGCTGCGATCATCGTGATCAATTCGGTAAATTCCTTCTCACTCATTAGGCGGATATGCTCGTGATCCTTAACGGTGTAACCACCTTCTTCCCGCTGAACAATGAGTATGTCTTCGCCATACGACCCTAAAGAAGGCTTGATGACAGAGGTACCATGCATATCTATAAAAGCCAAAACCTCGTCGCTATGTTTCACTTCTTGATAAGGAATAAGATGCTCCGATAGCTCCGGATCCATTTGTATCATTTCATATATGTTTTTCTTGCTGAAGGAACCCCCTTTTCGTTCATCCGTGAAAGGTACATGTCTCAAGGCAGCATAGACGTTATCAAAATTCGCATTCCCACGCTCCTTCAGCCGGTCGTAAACCACATTCGGAAAAGGACAGTACCTTGCTTCCCACTCTCCATTCTGGTAGACGTATCCTTTAATAAACCGCCATTCCGCGTGTACGTCTGTTGGACCAAAATAATAGAACTCTGCATCATTCCACTTCGCTGCGTAAGCGCAGGCCGCTGCCAACATTTTGTCTGCAGGGTCAGCTGTCAGCATGGCCACAATGGGATCCGGCACCATGCGTCCTGCTCTGGCTACATATTGGGCATATTCCAGCGCATTTGCGGCGCGCTCTCGTTCATGAAACCTCGTTTGAGGACTTATATTTGCTTCCAAGAACAATAACTTACCATCAGGTTTCACAATAAAATCCATGCCAAGCTCATCAATCAGAAAAGGATACGAATGATTGATCAGCTCTGCCATACGAATCGACAGCTGTTCCATTTCCCGAATCTTCAGATCAGCATCGCCCGAGAGCTGCTGCTGCAGCTCATTTCTTGTATCCCCGGTACGGCCGCCTTGGCTTAAATTGCTAATGACGGAATTCGGAGCCCCAATTCTTGGGTACACCTTGGTTGGCACCCACCCTCCTGTACCATTGCGCTGAATATGTACTCGGAAGTCCACTACCTCCTGCATTTCATTCATTGAAGGCACGTAGGGCTGCATAATACATGGACCTTGCGCCAGAACATCCTGCACATGCTGCTCCAGAGCAGAATAGTTCAGCTGACGCTCTGTATCATGCTGACGGCATATGTAATTCTGATCCTCTTTCTTCAAAGTAAAAATGGAATTGCCTCTACAGCCCTGATTAGGCTTCACTATAATTTCGCTATGCTCATCCAAAAATGCCAGCAGCCCTTTGAGATCAAGCAGCCGCTCGGTTGGCACCATATATTCTTGGAAGTGAGTCTCCAGTTTCTGCTGAATCTCGTACTTGCCGTGGATCAGAAATGTCGTAAAGGGAACTCTGCGGCGCAGCCAGTTCTCACTCTCAGATCTGCTCTCAACCGGATCAGGTGCTTCATTCAAAATAACATCCGGCAGAGGCACCCTTTTCTCCATCCAGGAATCCCCTACCTGAAATTTCCCCTTGATACTTTCCTGCTCCATATCAATGCTGCTCGCGTCAAAGAAAAATACGTCCACGCCCTGTCTCCAACCCTCCCCAACGATCGCGCTGATGCGTCTCTCGGGCAGCGTCTGCAGAGGGTCGTTTTTGCCATATACACCGATTAACAACGAACCACCTCATATCCCAAAAATTCTAACGTCGATTATACAGGGCAGAGTTGAACATATTCTGAACATAGAAAAGGCGATCATCCACTTCGGTGAATGATCGCCCTAAACTTTAGAGAGGTTCTGATAACCGCCACCTCCTTAACCTGTGCATCACAAACCTGTTGTGGTTACCGTCTATTGGTGTTAGCTGTAATGTAAATTTCAGATATTTTGTTTGATTGTTCAAACGGATTAGAACTCATCTCTAGGTGCAAAACGGAATTTAGTCGCTTGTTCGTAAGCGTAAGCTAATCGAAAAAGGATCGGCTCACTGTAGGCGGTTCCGACAAACGTAATCCCCTGAGGACCTTTGGTCGTATAGCCATCTTCACCAGCAATACCTGTGTCGATGCACTCACCCGGAACGGTAATTACAGGGTACCCCGCGCGTGCAGACACATCGAGTCCTTCTTCATTGCCCAGGAATATCAGCGCATCTAACTGATGCTCACGAATTGCATGGTCGATGCCTTGGTCCCGGGAAAGCAGACGATTATGCCGCAAGCTCTCTGCGTACACCGGTTCAGACAAGGTACCACTTGTTACGTTCGACCAGATTAGCAAATCCTGTCCATATTTAAGTGCAACACTACTATTTTCCTCATTATATGCGATAAGCTCATCTAACGATTTAACATAAGCATCTGGACCCGCTTGAGCTAAATAATCATTTAATACTTTTTTAAATTCATGTCGCATCACATCCAAATCCCACTTCGCGCTTTCGCAAGGTAATGACACCGGGTCAATGATGATCGCTCCCTGTTCTCTGCATACATTGATAGCTCGTTCGATAACAGCTGCTCGCGCTTCATCCAGATGCTGATAGTAGAAGCGCGGTACGCCAATTCTTGCGCCTCGCAGGCCATTCACATCCAGAAAGGACGTATAATCCGTATAGGCTTTCCGTTCATTGTCATGCATCGCCGCATCATTCGGATCCACAGCGATTATTGTACTGAGCAAAATTGCAGCGTCCTTAACGGAACGTGTCATCGGACCCGCTGAATCTTGGCTGGACGTAAGCGGAATAATCCCTGTACGACTGACCAGACCGATGGTTGGTTTAAGGCCGACAAGGCAATTTTGCGAGGCAGGACTAATAATTGAACCCGATGTTTCTGTGCCCAAGGCAGCAGTACACAGATTGGCGGCGACGGCTGCTGCAGAGCCTGAACTTGATCCCCCAACGAACAACTCTCCAGGACCGTAAGGATTCAACGTCTGTCCGCCCCTTGAGCTGTATCCGGACAACATGGTATTCGACATGAAATTTGCCCATTCCGTCATGTTTGCCTTTCCCAGGAATATGGCTCCGGCCGCTCTTAACTGTGCAGCCACCATAGAATCTGACTTTGCAATATGTTCTGCTAACGCAACCGAACCCGCACTGGTATGCATGTGATCTCCTGTATCGATATTATCCTTGAGCAGGATGGGGATACCATGAAGTGGTCCACGTACTCCCTGTTCCCTCCGTTCCGCGTCAAGCGCAATGGCTTGCTCTATCGCGTCCGGATTGACTTCAATTACCGAATTCAGCTTAGGGTCAATTCTCGTGATCCGATCCAAATACCAACGAACGCAGACCTCCGATGTTAACGATCCGGACTCCATCGCCGACTGTAATGAAACGATGTCCGTCTCTAGTAGAAGTTCATCTAATGTTCTATCCATTTATTAGTCTCCCCTTTTTTTCCAACTACTACTAATGGTTCGACGAGGCTGGCCGTTGTCCTCTAGCCTCATAGAATAGGAAATGGTTTATTTTCCTAAACTAAATCCTTTTCCATGATAATCCCTCAACTAATGGATATGAAGTTATGATATATTTTTAAGGAGAAGTTTTTTTAAGGGAGAATGGTTATGGTTAAACTTTCGCTTTTTGCAATTACCAAGACAATTGAGTGCTTACCGCCAAGAATTGTCGATCATCTATACATGTATGTATACAAGGAAACGACCAGCACCTCAAAAGAGACGTGGCTGTTTGAGCTGATCAAGGAACTCTTAATTCAGAATTTTGGATTTGATACGCCTCATCTGGAAGATCACGTTGAGATTCGGGATAAAAATTATCGCAAAAGACAACAGAGCAAAAAGTATTGGCTCAAGAAATTTAAAGAGGAACTGGATTCGGTGCCAAACAATCCGGTTCTGATTGAGATTAGCTCTTGGAAACTTGCGCTGGAGCAAATGAAAGCATCAAATGCGGGGTTGGATATCGTTGCTGAATCCGAAAGATTGATTGGCGTAAAGGACCTGAATGATTTACCCGCTTTACGCTTGCAACAGATTAGTGAGTGGGCAACCACCAGCTCCACCTACCTCACGGACTATCGTTACTTGTCGAGTAAAAAAACCAATCAGATCAAAAAGGCCATCGACACCGATCTGCACTTTATTGTGGCTGATATTATTGATAAACACGACCTAACCAATGCAGTCGATGTGCAGCCTCATGGCCTGATCGAAGATGTCGTTTTTGCGGAAAAATCAACTAACCTGAAGATCCGAATGGAATTAGATGAAATCACCAACAAACAAACCTATTTTGATGATTATGAGATCAGTGACAATGAGTTCCTGCGCACCATTATCAAGGTGGAGGATGGAGATTTCCTGCTCGCGGATAAAAGCCTTACGAAATCACTGGATGGTACGGATCGGGATATTATTTTCTATGTCCTTTCCCAAAAGGATGAATCCTTTTACACGGATCGGACGATCACGGTTGATATATCCAAGCTGGTCAGCAAAGCTTATAATTCTTCTGGGGTTAAAAACTACGTTGAGATTGAGAAAAGATTGCGTAAAATCAGGTCGTTTGGCTTCCAAGCCGTGATTAAGAAGAAGTCTGAAAAAGCAAGATCCGGTTCTGCCGACTGGTCCATATTTGACTCGGTTGTCATCAACTCCAATCCCAATGGCAGACGTTATGCCGAAATTGTCATCGGTACGTACTTCCACCAGCAATACATTAATCAACAGACCGTCAAAATCTATAGAGACAGCCTCAACTCCATTGAAGGAAACATCTCTAAAATTTTGGTACATGCATTACAGAAAGAGCGTCTGGAGCGGTATGTACAAGGGAACCAATTCATCGATATCTTCCCGCTCAGCTACTTCTTGCGTAAAGTGCGAATGGACAAAAGAAAAACGGAACAAAACATGAAAAAGATCCAGGACGCGCTTGAGGAGTTCAAAAGCCTGAATTTCCTGATTGCCGATTATAAACGACTTCATTCCTCTTTTGAGATCTCGTTTATTCCATTAACACACACGGAAATGCATGACTTTTTCGATCAAGCCGAGCCGCCTATTCAGCTTACCTTTCCTATACAGACTGAACTTATTGGAGAATGAACCTCATTCTCCTATTTTTTTTGCTTATATAGGTTTTCCTGCAGCCCCATCTACCCTGATGATTAGGAATGTTAACTTTTTGTAGTGCTGCTTGATTGAATTTTTATTACTCATTTCTCGTACTGACATTATATTATTACTTTTTTTTCGTACTTCATTTCGTAATAAAAATAAATATCCCTCTGCAGCGCCATTCGTGTGATTCGACTCCATTATTTTATTACGAAAACAACGTACCTGATTTCATTTTCTTACTTTTTACTCGTACTTTAATTAATTATTCACAATATTTAAAGCACTGAAAAGACAGTCTCATTTTTATTACGAAAAACTCGTACTTGGATTCGGTGTTTCAAGCTTGACGCTATAGGGTACCGACCTAAATATTAACGCAATTCTCACTTATTTTTCGTACTTTCTAATAATTATTACTCAAAACTCGTACCTTAATAAAATTATTACCAATTCCACGTACTAAAAAGACCAAAAAAAAGTTCTAGTGGTGTCGAGTACAACCTAAATGCAAGCTTGTAGCCCTATTTTTAATTTTCTAACTTTTTTCTCGTACTATATGTATGGTCTTCAAATTACGTTTCGTTCTTCATTTCTATTTTTATTACGCATTTCTCGTACTTTTCATGGTGTTCCCAATTAAATAGACGGATGCTATAATCTATTTATAGTAAATGGAAAGCTAATAAACATCTCTGTTTAAATAAAAAAAAAGAACCCAACGATATCGTTCTAATAAGTGGATAGTTTGGCGACTGGCACTTATTAAAACCACGAAAAGTCGGGGTCTTGGTCTTGCTTCTTTTTTGATGTGTTCATTATAGCATGTCTTCTAAAAAAACAAAAGCCAAAACCCTTATTTTCCATACCCATTTTTACAGTTGGGAGTTAAGGAGAGGCGCAGATGAAACACCATCCTGATCTATTCGATGCACAGACCCTACATCATGATACTCGTTTGCTTTTCAAACTTAAACTCCTGCTGGGTACCGTTTGCGCATATGGTGGAGAAGTTCCTCTTTCTCAGACCGAACTCGCTAAACGAATGGGTACCTCCACTTATCGAATCCGAATTCTTCTCCACAAGTTAGAACACGAGGGTATTATTCACTACAATAACGCTGGTACATTGTTCTTTGACCGTTATATCTTTGTACGTGATCAAGCGGAAGTTTCACAGGAAACGCTCTATGCCAAAAATTTTGCCTTCTTTACATGCGATGAGTTTTTGTCTGAGGACCGAAATGTTCAACGCTTTGTGCTTCATTACGTTGGCAAAGAGCTTATCTATATTCCAGGCAATTTCCGCTGGGGTTACATTAATGATCTTTATGGGCCAACTGGACTTCTTAATATACGAACGCCAAAAGAAGCGATTACGATTCTTAAGAAGGCTTCCAAATATCTGAAGATCAAAATACATACGGAAAACTTCCAAGTACTGAACGTTCACTCCAAATGGATTGACATGGGTGAAATCTATTCTGAAGGTGCTGAGCTGTGGGTGACCAAACAGCTGATGAAGCATCGTTTTTGTTGTGACTTTATATCCCGGAAAGCGGTTTGGCAAATAGCAAAAGTCATGGAAGATTACTATGCGAAATTTGGATATGAGTATGCAACTGAAATTTTCGACCATGCCCTCTTTAGCATCCAAAATTATAAAAGACGGTCACAGACCTTCTTTAACATGATCTACAGAGAAGATTCTTCCTATATTGTGAATGATGAAAAGAACGAACTGAATGAGATCAGTGCTTATTTTCGGTCCGTTATGGAATCAGCCGAGTTAAACTATGCGGTACAACTATCTGCGGAGCTTGAGCAGATCAAGCAGAAAAAACACATGGCGGAGACCAACCTCTCTGCCAATGATGAGATCTCCATGCTCAATCAAGAACTAATGGAAGCAGCGCATAGCCAACAAGTTAAAGTGTGGGACAAACTTCGTCTCATCCATTCGTGCTGGCTTAATCGTTTCAGACAACATCCGGAATGGTTTATCCAGCATTATTACCGGATCAGAACTCTTCCAGCTCCAATCCTGGAGATCAAAATGGAAATTGAGAAGTATATGAATGGACAAAAAAATACTCGATCTCAAGCGCACATCGTCTAATTTCTATAGGGTTAGATTTATTTGTGCATCCATATGATCCATTTCAGTCTAACTTGTGTTGCAGTGGTTCTACGAAAAAGTAGAATGACTGCTATTTGTTTTTTCTACTTGACCGTTATTGTAAGCTTATCGTTGGATTTAGTAAGATTTGCACTTTAAATGGCGGGATTGAAGTCATCTCATAACTTCCTGTGAATCCCAATTTCGCCACTAAAGCTGTGGATAACGTTTTATCTCATGTGGTTTTGTAGCATAGGTAATGTTTATATTGATTTTGTTCATTTGGATGCATGGATCATTAATGGGTATTTTAATTCATGTCGTGTTGGTTTGTCGTTTCCTGATGTGTACCTTACCGTTATCATTTTGCATAAAAATAAGGGCTTTCCATATCTAAATTTATCCAGATACAGAAGCCCTTATGGATCAAGCCTTTTGAGACACTTTTGTTCCTTGTAAAAAGGTATTAATGAAAGGTGTTAATCTATGGTTTTAAAAAATGGTGTTGACCTAAGATATTGAACTAAGGTGTTGATGAAGGGTATTGAAAGGCTTTGGAACATCTCCATCTTCAAAATATAGAAAACAACATTGAACGGAGTGAACTCCTCTCGCTCCCCTAACTAGAGTAGAACCTTATTCGATATTATCCGCTGTTATTCCATCCTTCAACGTACTTTCCCACCATATTGATGTATCTCCTCTGACAAGCTGTGGGATTAACTTGCGGAAGGGATAAGGCTGCAAATGATGCGCAGCAAGCTCATACACAGACGCCCAATAGAATTCAATATGAGACTCAAGAGATACAGGAGATTGTAACAGATCCAGTTCAGGGACTTTCACTCTGAAAACCTGGTTCATTTCGCAATGTAGCTCCTTATTTTTCTCCCACCGATGCTCTACGGAGCCTAAATATCCATCGATGTAACATGACAGCCCCAGTTCCTCTTCGATTTCTCTTTTTAGGGCATCCGGTGCGCTTTCACCAAATTCAATGTGACCTCCTGGCAAGAACGTATTTTGATGACCAATGGCATGGGCGAGCAGAACCTGATCCTGACTGATTATAATTCCTCTTGCCAGATGATGAAATTTCGAAGTTATCACCTTCACCCCCTTATTTAATCGGTATCCAGATTTGTGGCGCATGATGAGGACCTGCATAAACCTCTAATTCAGGTGTCCCAGCATGCTCATAAGGATTAGATGGGAACCATTCGGAAACAATCTGTTTCCATAGATTTTGCAAGCTCTCAGGCAGAGGCCCCTTTACTTCAAATACACTCCATTTGGAAGCAGGGATGGTGAGGGAGGACAAACCTTCTGGTATTTCACCATGATAAGCTGTACCAATCCAGTACTCCATTTGCTTCCCCTTGATCTCGGTCTGCTCTACACAGACGCCAAGTAATCCTTGAATAGCTCCATTATTCAATGCTATTAAACGATCTTCTGTTCCGTTCGCATAGGCTTCTTCCCACATTTTAGGGATTTCCCGTAAATTCTCTCCATCTGCATAAGAGTAAGCTTGCTTAATTCCAACTAACGTAAATTCAGCCTGTTCAACAATTTTATAATCCATCGGTTCCGCTCCTTTTAAATTTACTTGAATAGCCAAGCGATTATACGATTTAACTGAGGTGCTGCTTTTTCGCACCTCACTTGGTGCAACCCCATGCTGTCTGCGAAAAGCTTTGGAGAAAGATTCAGGAGTGTCATACCCGTATTTATACGCCAGATCAATAATTTTCTGTTCACTCTGTACAAGTTCATGTGCTGCCAGCGTTAATCGTCTCCGCCGTATATACTCGAATACGGTAACATCTGTTAATAGTGTAAACGTACGTTGAAAATAAAAAGGCGAGATATGAGCCTGTGCTGCGATCTGCTCTATTGTTACATTTTCGAGTAGATGTTCTTCGATATACTGTATAGCCTTCTGCAACGATTCAATCCAGTTCATACGGTTGACCACTCCTTGATTTCTATAATAGAGGAATACTTGTTTTGCGGCCTGTCATTATTTGCGTTGATCTGTCCGGTCCGAGTCTTTTTATGGTAACTTTCAATCTGTTCAACTCATGAGCAATCAACCATAATGGATTATCTTAACATGTTCTTTATCAAGAGACAGGATAAAAAAAGTGAATCATTTTCGGCGCTCACTTGTCTATTATATATCCCAACAAGAAAGGAGCAGCGGAAGTGACCGAGCACGAACTCTTCTATTCTTACAACAAGGATGTATATCGTACCTGCTTGTATATGCTCAAAAATATCCAGGATGCCGAGGATGTATGCCATGATGTGTTTGTAACTGTGTTTCGGCAGGACTGGAGAAATGTTACACATCTCAAGGCCTGGATTATGCGAATCGCCATGAATCATTGCCTCAACGTCATTCGTAAGAACAAAGTCAAAAATGACAAACAAGACCATCTGCAGAAGCAGCATGAACACGAGGCTCTTACTAGAGATACGGTCGATGGGATGGTTATGGCTAAGTTATCCTTCGCTGAATTGGAACAGCAATTGCGCCAATTGCCTGACAAGCTGCGAAGTGTTGTAACCCTGCGATACATTGGTGATCTATCTGTTGTGGAAATCTCGGAAATTCTCAATATACGTCAGGGTACCGTTCGATCCAGATTGCACAAGGCTCTTAAATTGATGCGAAAGAAACTGGAGTACTATGAGAAGGTTAACATGAGAGGAGAGAACCGTTTTGAATACAGTAGAATCCAAAGTTAAGAATCACATGAAACATTCAGACCACATTGAATATCCGGATTTTGATAAGATGTTTAACAGCATACAGATGGACGAGCTTCGGGTAGCAGATCAGCTCAAGGAAAGATCACAGCGCGGTAAGACGAAAGTTGCTATTGTCCTGGGTGTATCTGTAGCGGTAATGGCCACTCCGGTATATGCAGCTTTTCAATATGATTGGAGTGATGTCCTCTCCCATAAGTCCGGAATTGAGTCAGCTCTCCAAGCGGGATATGGTCAGTCTATTGAACAAAGCGTCACAGCTCACGGAGTCACCTTAACGGTGCATAACGCTTTTGTGGATGATAACCGAACCGTCCTTCTCTATACGATCAAACCCGGCATGGAAACAGACGGAGCAGAAATCAGATATGATCAGATCGTTTTGAAAGACAGTGAGGGTAAGCCTATTGAAGGACACTATTATCAACAATGGAACGAAGAGCAAGGTGTGTATCAGGGATACTTCGAAACGGACTGGGTGATGTCTGAGAACCAATCCAATCTACAATTCTCCATTACAGGTGTTCGATATTTGCAAGACATTCAGGAGGACATTACACTCGATCCCAAGGACACGAATACTCAGAAATTTAATATACAAAAGGACGGAATCGAAACGGTAGAAGTACAATCCTTCCGGCACACGGAAGATCAAATCATGATTCGTTCCAACGTGACTTTTACAGATACGGCGTTGAAGGAACAGACTTGGGCCAGAATCACAGCCTATGATCCAAATGGGAACATGCTTAAAGAAACCGAAAGCCCAGTCTTCGGTACCGAAGGTGCAACCGGAGCATACTCCAGCACGCAAATATTTTACGAACAGCAGTTCAAAGAGAGAGCAGATCATTTCACCTTCACATATACACATGAGAAAGAGCGAACAGATGGAATCTGGAACGTCGAACTCTCCTTGTCTAAACAGCAAATGGAAACAGGTTCAGTTAAGAAAGAAATGGATATTCCACTGCAGTCATTGGATGGAGAGGCTAAAATCAGTGGAGTAGTGGTGACACCAACCCAGATTCGCTTAACTATTGATCACCAAGAAGACTACTACAGACTGCCTTATCGGACGTATCAGTTGGAAGTGGACGGCAGAGTGTTGGAAGGATACGTTTCCCTCGAAGGCACGTTGAATCCCAACCAGACTGAACTGCGATTTGAGCAGTCCGCCTCGTCTCTCATGGATGTTAATTCTGTGGCCAACAAACCGATAACCTTCATTGCGAAGGACCGAGTTGATGAGCACGCTGGTGACCAGACGTCTATTCGTCTAACGAATATTTCGACTCAGCCACAAACGGTAACAAGGGAGTACGAAGGGTTCCTTATTAACTGGACTTATTATCTCAAGGATGGGAACCTGTACGTTGGGATGTCCAGCCCTGAGTCTACATTTGGCGGGATCAACCAAACGTATTTTCTTGATGCGGGAGAAAAGCAATATCTGACGCCGCTGTATTTCAACGATAGTGATAATAAACATACAGAAGTGTTCCAAGATTTTAAGGGTAAAGACATTGATCTTTATGTATCGAACTATACAACGAAGAAACCGGATGGAGATTTACGAATTCCACTTCATAGCACTAAATAGTAACCAAACCTTAACCAAGATGAAAAAACGATTGCGCAGAAAAATGCCCTTGTTCAAGGGCATTTTTCTTATTCCTATTCTAAGCTATACATTTACATCGATAATCCTAGAATTTAATCGCTGCCCGGATCAATTTTAATGAGTTTGCGCGGTTCCTGTTCCTTCTCACCATACCAAACCAGCACATCGGCGAACAGATCCATAATGCGAATAAAACTCTCCTTGTCGGCTGTTGAAATTTGGTCAGCATGCTTAAAGATATCGTCAAAGCAAAGCTCACGGACAAATTCAGTGTACTTTGCATATACTTCGCGCCCTTTCGCCGAAGGTTTGACATAAATATCTTTGCGGTTACCGCTTAAATGATATTTTTCGAGCAAGCCTTTTTCCGTCAGATTCTTCACATTTTTGGAAAATGTACTGCGGCTAACGCCCAAACGTGCGGCCATCTCTGACATTTTCTCCTCCTTATCCTCTGCTTCCAGAATATATTCCAGGGTCTGGATCTGAGAGGCGGAGAACATCATGTCCGTACCATAGCTTCGCTGCAGCTTATAGGTGTTCGAATATGCATTACCGTACTTGATAATTTTCTCAATCAGCGTCCGATGGTCGCCCATCCAATCTAATTTCATGAGTAATCCCTTTCATATTTAGATTCTCTTTCCTTTACTCTACTGAAATTAGATATGTTTTTCAATCCATGTAATTGCTTCTTCTATGACTTCATGTCTAGTCGGTTCATTAAATATTTCATGCATGAGATGTGCATAGATCTTCAATGTTTTGTCAGTGGAGGCAATGTCACCGTAGAATTCACGTGAATCCAGTTCGCTCACCAGCCCATCGTTTGCTCCATGCAGAACGAGCACCGGGTCCACAAACTGCTTGGCATGTTCTTTTAACCACGCCACGCCGTTCCCCAGGCTATTAAAAAGATCCACAGAAATTTGTTTTTCTACCAGTGGGTCACTTGCGTAAGCGGATACAACCTCAGGGTCACTACATACGCCACTGCCAAGCTCGTTCGGGAAATACGTCCCTGTAGGAAGATCAAGCGGCAGCTCACCAGCAACCTTCGTATTGTAACGGGTAAGTGCTCCTGATAAAACAATACCTTTGACCTTGCCTGGATATTTCGTGCCAAATGATGAGGTTGCAAATCCGCCCATGCTATGTCCAATAACGAATACTGGAAGGCCATTGCTCTCTTGCAAAGCCCTATCAACTACGACATTCACATCCTCGATGAGTTGGTGAAAATCACTGTAGAATGTACGCTTTCCTTCAGATCTCGCATGACCACGATGGTCGAATCGATATACGTTACACCCTCGTTTGTTTAAGTGCATCGTCAACTCATCATAACGCCCGGCATGCTCACACAACCCATGAACAATGACCACGGCTGCCTTCGCCTCTTCGACTGTATCCTTGCTGAAATATAGCTGTGTTCCGTCAAATGATTTAATCGTTGTCTCACTGTGGTTCATATTCATCCCATCCTTTTCATGGTGCTCAAGCATCCAAGAGATCACATCATTGAGCTTTGAGCACATTTAGTTAGCATTGTCATGTCCACTTTACAATGAAATTTAGTATCCTATGAAGATTATATTGTTTCTTACAGAAACAATATAACATCAGTTTTGCGTTATTGTCCATCAAATTTTTAAGCGTTTACATAAAAATTAAAAAGGGATTTATGCACTGAGCAGAGCCATTATCAATGTAGACTCCGCCCAGTTTTTTTAATGCCCTTCGTCTCAAGTTTACTGTGCGATCCATTTTTGGGAGTAAGATAATATGAGCATTTTGGCTACAGACACGGGTAAAAGAAATCCATAAAAAGCAAAAAACCTCTTGGTATCCAAGAGGTTTTCGAGTATGGAGCCTAGGGGGATCGAACCCCTGACCTCATCGCTGCCAGCGATGTTGGAGACAAAGAACAACTCTTCCTCAATTCCTAAAAATACTGGTACATCAATGTTTTTTCTAATACCAATGGCTTTAAGTGGACTGCTTTCTTTGCTTAAACGTGAATTCTGTCCCCGATCCGTCCCCAACTTGACCCCGGCATAAGCTGGGGTCTTTTCATTTGAAAGACAGCTTATTATTATAATTAATCACTGTAGTTCGATAAAGAAAATCCGTCAGTTCTTTCCTGACGGATTTCATACCAGAGAAGAGATTAGTAGCTTTATATTCTTACGCTGATAATTTCGTCTATTTTAATGAAGCGGTAACTTTCCATGCCCCAGACTAGTTTGATTTCCTTCAAGTATGTATTTACCGTTGATACGATTCCTTCATTTATTTTGTCCTCTACAGAAAGACTTTGATAAGGATACGTAGGCGCCGGTTATAAGAGTCGATCAGCGCGCGTTGGATCAACTGTACCTCTTGTTCATCCATTATGGGCTTTTTCTTCTTAACTAACTGCTCCTGTTGCGTTAACAAGCCTCTTTGTGCTCCGGTAGAATCAGTCGTGAAGATTCAAACAAGCCGTTATCAATCAACTTTTTGGCCATTGCTGATTCCCTCCTTAATATTCTGTCCAATAACTCAGATCGCTTGGTCGAGTAGGTGGAATGATTGGAGGTTTAGTCTGCTCAGATTCTCGCTCCCATCCCTCCAAAATAACGGTATTAGCTGTGTCTGACTTGTCTTCCCACGATATGTAATTACCTGCAATGTGCCCGTTTAAAGCGGCCAAGAATGTCAGCCTTGTTTCTTCCTGTCTTTATCGTTAATTCATGGAGTGTAGGGAATCTTCTCCTTACCCCACTGTAGTTATATAAAATTCTCAGCACTTTCCTTTCGTATCATTTAGAATCTGGCATTTCCCCTATACTGTTATTTTAAATTGGATAACGTGCCAGTAATCCAGATTCGCGGAATGTACGTGGCTGGCCAGACAGAAGATTATCAGCTTTAATTATCCCTGACCGTATGCTTTTGACTCGGATGCGGCGTTTTGTTATCTTACCTGATTGATCTTGATATATGATTTCCACCAACCAACCCAAGTATTTTACGGGCATGTTCATCCCTACAACAAATAGAACACTTGTTCGTTTTGCTTATTATATGCGAATATTTGTTCGTTATTCAACAAAAAAAATACCCAGTCATTTGACTAGGTACATCTTTATATCAGCACTTTAAACAAAACGTAATTAATACCACTCAGTTAATAATATAATGTAAGTTTCCACTTTAGAGTGGAGGCATATTGAAATTTAGCACAAATTCTAGTACTCATTTATTTCAAAAGTAATAATTTTATCATATAGAATATAGTCTTTTCTTTGCTTGAATGGTCCTAAATTATTACTATGCTTATCGATAGCAAAAGTAATATTCCCAATTCCCCCAGATTTAGATTCGTACCAATTGACAAAAGCATTAACCTCACTCATTGATAGGTCATATTCTCTTTCTACACCGTTTTGAAGCATAATAACTAGCAAGGCCCTCCCACTAGATGGAATTTCAGGTTCGACAGGAATCTCCGTTTCCGGGTCTTCAGAGTCTTGCTTTACTTTCCCTCCAATCGCATATAAAATGCCATTGTTTGCATGGGCATATATAGTTCCATCTTCGGCAATCGCAGGAGAATTAAATGCTGATCCTTCTATACTTAAGGACCAGATTAGCTTTCCGTTTTTATCTATAGCATTAGCAGCACTCTGACTGAAAAAAAACACATCGCCGTTCTTATCAACTATAGGAGAAGAATTGATACCATAGTTCGTATTATATACCCACTTAATCGTCCCGTCTGAGTTAAGAGCATATAGATTCTTTGTCGCATTAACCACGTATATCGTACCATCATGAGATACGACTGGATCAACTATATTAGCACTCGTCGAAGCAGCATCTGCTTTAAAACTCCATTTCATAGTTCCAGTAGGATCTATAGCGTAAGTATACCCAAGCCTATCACTTGCATAGATCGTACCATCTACGGATACTGCTGGAGCTGTGTTATTGGAGTTCGAAGGTAAACCATACTCCCAGTTTTTTTGTCCTGTTTCAGCATTAAAAGAGTATAGAGATCCAGCTGTACCATTCCCAGCTTTAAATACTAGGGATCCAGTTTTAGTGAGAATAGGATAGCTCCCTCGACTATAATTATGGCTCGCTTTCCATTTAAGCGTACCATTAGGGTAGTAAGCTGCTACTCTCATCGGGCCGACTAGATAATAAACACCTTTATCATCTATTGCTATTTGGGTAGGATATGCTTCACCAAACTTAGTCTCAGTACCAATACCATCATTTAAATTAATAGATTTGAGCTTGTCTGCCCCCATAATAATAAGTTTATCTTCTTTATTGATTACTGGAGAGCCCATAGTCATTTCATCGTTTGTATTGTATACCCATTTAAGCGTTCCGTTAGGATTAATAGCCTGTATTGAATACTTAGGATCTCCTCCTATAAAACTCTTAGTTATTACAGAACCGTTCTCATCTAATATTAGGGATGCATTACCTGGTGCTGGTGTTGTATAACTCCATTTTATGTATACATCCTCGGTTACACCTGCAAATCTAGAATTTCTATCCCAGTTAAAAGAAGTAGGTTGCATTGCATCAGTATCATACGCACCTGACTGGTAGCCACTTCCCTGAACAAATGGGGTAGAAGCAGCATGAGTTGGGGGTATTAAGAAAAACATTCCCGATAAAACCAAACTTGCAAAAGACATTAAGATTTTTTTAGAAAACAAAGAAATCCACCTCTCAGAGAATTATTTAAATCTGATGATCTGGTATTACTCTCATAAATTTTGATAGTATCAAAATCATTAACATGTATAATATCGGAGAGTATTTCAAAAATATTAATAACCCTATATAAAAATATCTAAATAGTTCCATAATTCTGAGAAAAGCATTCATTTGAACACGCCAAAAAGCGACTCTCTCCTAGATTAGGTTAAAACCGCTAATGTTTGTTTTCGTTTTTCTCAATTAAGTGCTACGTAATATTCCATTGTTTAATTCCATTGAATCCAACTCCAACTATTTAACATTACACCTTTCAACCATCCCCCTCTTTAATTTCTTATAATTAAGTATTTCATTCATGTTAGTGAAAGATTTCAAAATGTCTTAACAAAATAAACCTCTACTAGAACAACATAGCAGAGGCTTGACCGATCCTTTCGGGTTTAGTTATATAGTTAACCCATATCGACATTTTTGTAATTGTTCCAAAATATCTAGAAACATTTACCTAGGTCTGATAGACTATCTTTATCTATTACATAGGAGGAAGTACCTTGAACAAGAAACCGATTTATAAGAAGTGGTGGTTTTGGATTGCTATCGTAGTTTTTATCGGAGTGATCGGTAATCTCGGCGAGAAAGAAACTCCAGCCAACGAACCTACTGCCCAAGCAGTATCCCAGCAATCCCAAAAAGAAGATTCATCAACTGAACAAACAACTGCAGACAAAGAGCAAGCAGAGGCCGATAAAAAAGCTGCAGAAGAACAGGAAGCGAAAGATGCAGCTGCAGCTAAAGAATTGGCTAAAAAGGAAGCCGAGGCCAATAGTATTCCACGGGAACATAGAGCGGCATTGCAATCGGCTCAATCCTATGCAAAAATGATGTATATGTCCAAGCAAGGAATCTATGATCAATTGACCTCAGAGTATGGAGAAAACTTCCCGAAGGAAGCCGCTCAATACGCTATTGACAACCTCCAAATCGATTGGAAAGAAAATGCATTAAAATCGGCACAGAATTATGCAGAGAGCATGAATATGTCAGATTCCGCTATTTATGACCAATTGACTTCTGAGTACGGAGAAAAATTTACGAAGGAAGAAGCTCAATATGCGGTAGATAATTTAGAATAGCAAAGACACAGTGTCAGTGTATCCTGGGAAAAGAATATCGGCCCGGTTCAGTATAAAGTATCCAATGTATCATTCCGGATTCAAAATACACGTGTTCATGAAGGCTCTGAGGTCCGAAAAGGCCGTGTATAACAAATTGTACATGATATTAATATATCCACGGTAATCAAGAAACTTTTCAAACAAAAAGGTCCTACAGTCACACATGACTGATAGGATCTTTTCATGTGAAATTCAATCGAAGGAGGATCAATTTTGATAGAAACGCGACACCGGTAATTTCAAGATATCAAATGAGATGAAATATAATATAATTATCCATGGTTGAAAATTATTATTATACATCGGCCTTGTCATATCTGCTTATCTAACTATTGGTTTTCCTATAGAAGAGGAATCATTTTATGCAATCTTACCGTAGCTCTACTTGTTCTCTACAATGTTAATAGGACTCAGAAAAAGAATTATAAAAATGAGACAAAAAATTCAAGCGATGCAAGAACAAAGGTCGCTGATTAGTTAATTGAATGTCTCGCCACTTTCAAAACGTGGACGGTAGAACTGAGATGTGAAAGAATAAAAGGTTACACCTGAAGCAAATTCAAATTTAGTATATACTTTCAAAGAGCATTCAACTAAGCTTACATCAATTATGTTTAAGAGACAGGAAACCATTGAATACTATGAGTCCCTATCTGAAAACATATAGGGGCATCAATTGTTGTTTGAACTAGAGATAATATTAGAGAATTTTCAGAAAAAAATTATTACAATTAGTTTTGTACGGGGATTTATTCAAAATTCGAAATTTTAAAGATCTAACCATATTAGAAAAAGTAAAGGAACGTGGTATAAGGTGACGTTGCACTGATTCGATGATTAACGCACTCAATAATGTATTTTCCATCGAAATAGCCCAGTCTTTTATATTTATGGTCAATCCTGCCGCATATGTCCAGAGAGCGTGAGGCGCCCACGCCCCGCCTTCTTGTTTTGCTCTCGAAAACTGTTTTTTGCCAGCCTATTGGCCTTGGCTACCGACTCGACACTTCTATTGACTTGAAGCATAGGCAAATTTCCTCATTCGGTAGTTTGTATCCCCCTTAACGGTCTTCGCCGCTTCTTTCTTGCTTTTCGGAATTGTCTACACCACTTCACAGCTTCCATAGGCCGCATCTTCACTATTAGAGTCAAAATCATAGGATGTACATTACCTTTCCCCATAAACGATATCAAAGGCATCTGCTGCCTTTTCAAACTTTTCCTCGTTGAATAAAACAAGCTTGGCCCATCTGATCTTAAGGGTAATTTCCTCTTTCACAGCAATACCAAGCAAGAATTCAAGGTCCGTCTGTTCCGTTTGATCCAATCGCTCACAAGACGGATTCGAAGATACTTCGTACACCAAATCAAGCTTTGCACGTTTTGCATCTCGGCAGCAACCGTCTTGAGTTGCACGTTTTCCCCATGACGTTGAACTCTTCTCCTCCTTTGATTTATTCCCTTCAACGGGAAGAGCACTCGCTTCCATCGTGACCGTATCCGGTATACCACCATATGTGAATGACTTCAGATAGAATTTTCCGTAAGGGAGCTTCAATTTCTCACCCTGCTTGTCTCAATGATAGTTCAGAATCTCCGCTCTAATCTCATTGCCCATCACCGGCACCATTCCTTAATCCATTCCCGGTCCCGATCATCCACTGTCATCGTGATGTCGTCTGCCTGGCCGGAATAGCCTTCATTGTTATTAAAGTTCATCAGGTAAGGAGCAAAGTCCTTATTTACGTCTTTGCCTTTAAACTGAAGCCACACCGCCGCATAACGCCCTTCTGTACCAGATTACTCATCGTCTACCCTCCAAGATGGCAGCGTTCTCGATGTCTGCGCTTCAATATATTATACATTCAATTTCACGCCTGCCGTGAAAATCACGGTGTGAATATGATTGAGATTGACATACATCGGGAGTGGGCATGGCATTACAACTGCCTGTCACCTTATAAGCAATTCCGTCCCAGGTCTATCCTTGAATAGTTCGATAAGTCGTTATCCTACCAGGCTCCTCCTCTGACTATCCCTTTCTATTTGGTGCAACATACTTTTCAGCTCGTTTATTCCCAGGGTCTGAGCCTTTACTTGGCTAGAATCTACGCCAGCAATATCATAGCTAGTCGAGAATACAATTTAAATATCAGAAGATCCTGCAAGCACTCCGCTTTCTCTCCCCATAATCCTATTGTAAGCCCTGTGACCTCGGTTTGTTGTTCAACGGTATAGCGATTTCTGGACCCGCTTCACCGAATATGGATGGCTCCCTTGCTATTCCGCCATCGGCGTATTGTTTCATTGGTGTGCTGCTAATCTTGGTTAAAAGATCTTGTGTTGTTAGCAGTTTTCCAATAGTCTGATAAGTCGCAACAATGTTAATTATCTTTTCTGATAGAATCAGATCCATCGTCGCGTTTACTTTTCAGTCAAGATAATGGTTTACGTCATACCACTGCAACTTACTTGATGAGTAAGAACGTACCAATGAAACAAATCTAAGAACCGGAAATATGTATACACATGCAATTGAAAAATTGAACCGTGATGCTGTTCAGACTTTTAATCAATTCAAACAAAATAAAAGGCTTGTCCCCAATCCGTTCCCAATGGAAGTAAAAAATGTAGTAAGTCATTTTTAAAAGCTTCTATAAAAAAAGAAAAAACCCTTACTGTACCAAGGGTTTCAAGAGTTTAATTTGAATGGAGAATAGGGGGCTCGAACCCCTGACCTCGTCGCTGCCAGCGACGCGCTCTCCCAGCTGAGCTAATTCCCCACATATATATACACTTGTCCGCTTCTGCGAAGTTTCACAGGCGACTTCTATATCATATAAAATGCAGCTTTAGCTGTCAATAACTTTTTTAGAACGCAAAGTGTTTGGAGAAGAACAACCTCTGTACAGACAAGAACACTCATAATTACAAGCCCAGACTGCTCTTCTCCCTTAATCCACTTCTTTAATCGTCGAGATCCTCTTTGGACAATAACGATTTCAGTTCTTTCATGAACATATTGATGTCTTTGAATTGGCGATACACGGAAGCGAACCGCACATAGGCCACTTCATCAACCGGGAACAACTGCTCCATCAACAGCTCGCCAATCTGGCGGCTTTCCACTTCAGCTTCTGCAGTGTTACGCAGTGACTTCTCTACCTCGGAAACCATCATCTCGAGCGTCTCTACAGAGACTGGACGTTTCTCACAAGCACGGATAAGGCCACGGAGAATTTTGTCGCGACTAAACTCTTCACGGCTGCCATCTTTCTTGATGACAATCAGCGGTGTCTCTTCAACCATTTCAAACGTTGTAAAACGGCGACTGCACTGCTCGCACTCACGACGACGGCGGATGGATTTTGATTCATTAGCAGGCCTAGAATCCAGCACTTTTGTACCCAGATAGGCGCAATAAGGACATTTCAACTTAGATCACTTCCCATGTTTTTCTTTTACCATAAATTCCCTGTCACTTCTAGTTATGAAAATTGCATTGAAGACACATAATACTTTTACCAACCGCGAGGAGGTGAACAGCAATGGCCCAAAACAGCAACGGTAACTCCAACAACTTGGTAGTAACTCGCGCTTCCGCAGCACTGGAGCAATTGAAATATGAAGTTGCTCAAGAACTCGGAATCAGCATCCCACAAGACGGATACCAAGGTAACATGACTTCTTACGAGAACGGTTCGATCGGTGGATACATCACGAAACGTCTGGTAACAATTGCAGAACAGCAATTGGCAGGTCAATACCAATAATATCTGCTTTGTAATACGTTTGACAGAGGAGCATGGAGCGGCCGGTGAATAACCGGCCTGCTCTGTGCTTCTACTATTAAATAAGACATACGATATCAAAATTCAAACCGATTGTACTCTAGACTACCGCGTAATCCAAGCAATCAGCCATTAGAACGTATTATAGATCTTTACATACTGATTATAATAATAAATGACTCGTTGTACATAGTGCCGGGTTTCTCCAAAAGGAATATCCTTGACTGTCTCGAACGAGCCGTCCCAGACACCATCTCTGATCCATCCACTTACTTTGCCTGGTCCGGCATTGTAAGCGGCAATCATGGCCGTCTCATTTCCGTCAAACTGTTCTGAGAGGTTACGCAGATACCATGTCCCAAGCTGAATGTTCCTGCCCGGTTCATGCTTCAGTTCTTCTAACGAGGTCCCGGGAATTTTGGCCTGCTCCATGATCCAGTTGGCCGTATCCGGCATCAGCTGCATCAACCCGATGGCACCTCTTCTGGATTCCTTGCTTGTCTTGAAATTGGTTTCCACCTTGATGATGGAAGCGATAAGGAAAGGGTCTACCTCATAGCTCTGAGACTGCGCACGAATCTCTTCCTTGTAATGAATCGGATAAAACCACGCCATCCAGTTTGTATTCAGGAACAGCACCAAAACAAATGATACAAACATCAACAGCAGTACCCGTTTCTTGCGCAATAACTTCATATCAGACCCTTATGATGCAAAAATGAAATAACCTGCTGCTCCGTCTCCGACCATAAGCCGCTGTTGTCAATGACCACGTCAGCACGCTGCTTCTTATGTTCAATATCCATCTGCGCGTTAATACGGGCGTCAGCCTGTTCCTCTGTCATGCCATCCCGGCTCATCAGCCGCTCCCGCTGCACGGATCTTGGAACGTAAACAACGACAACCTCATCAAATCCTTTTTCCAGACCGGATTCAAACAATAAAGGTATATCCGATACCACAAGCTTGTCCGGATAGGCCTCTTCATATGCAGCAGCACGTTCCCGCATCTCCTGGCGAATAGCCGGATGTGTTATTGCCTCGAGGGCTTTACGCTCATCGGGATTTTGAAACACAATGCTGCCCAGCTTTTTCCGGTCCAGTGTCCCGTCTTCATTTAATATGGCTTGTCCAAACCGCTGAACAGCGGCAGCCAAAACAGGATGCCCGGGCATCATGACCTCCCGGGCAATCACGTCTGCATCAATCAGCAGCGCTCCCTTACTGGCAAGAAGGGCGGAAACACTGCTCTTTCCCGTTGCGATCCCGCCGGTTAAGCCAATATTCATCGTTTCACCTCATAACAGCTTCATTATTCCCATTATCATCAGTAACAACGCAGGAAGTACGGACAGTCTTCTCATCCAGCGCAGTGCTGAAAAGCGTAATCCGACTTTCATGCCTATTAACAGAAATGCGCCACTGAACAGCGCGATGACAAGTGCAGTCCACAATGTGGGGAAACCGAGCAAAGCAGCTCCGAGCCCTGCACCGAAGGCATCCAGTGACAGCGCGATTCCAAGCCACATCGCCTCCTGGGTGGATATGCTTCCCGAATTGTCCATATCCGCTTTGGAAGGACTGCGTAATATTTGAATGACAACACCTAATTTCCGCAGTTCCAGTGTAAATACCATGCGTTCCAGCGATCCGCCGGATGCAGATGGTTCAAGATCAAGTGCCAGCACTTGATTTCTGCCTTTGACCGGCGCTGCATCGATTACTTGCTCTTCATCTCCGACTACTTCCGTTCCCTCTTCCGATTCGAGGCGATCCTTCCCCTGCTTACGGATTAACTGTATTAATGACCACGCACCGATGGCAATCAGAATAACCGCACCAACGAACGAAGCCATATCAGGAGATACCACATGGGATAACAAAACTCCCACCTGCATGGACAACGCAATGACCAACCCCGAACAAATGGAGATGACAGCAATGGATAACAGCGGGATCTTCGTCCTGCGCAGCCCGTATGTAATCCCGACACCAAAACCATCTAAACTAAGCGCCAAAGCAAGCGCCAGCAATGAAATAAAATGATGCAGCACCCCGGATTCCTCCCCTGTGCGGGAACTCGTTTCCACCTACCGTTACAGATAGGTATTCGCCCGCTTATTTCTGCCATATCAGTATATGGAGGGAGTAATCCATGGGTGCTACGTTTTAATCATTTCGTTCTTTCGGCACAAATTCAAGCTTGCAGATTACATTAACTACTACGATAACAGAATATACTTCCGATCACTGTTATCCCCAGATTTTTTATATTTCGTTCCCCCAAGGGGAAATCCGGTGATAGCCTATGCTTTCGATGTAGCTTTCTTGCAGAAAGCTTGTAGGTGAACGCTTCGCTTCTCCAGTTTTTTTCTGCCCTCTCCGTAGACGTGTAAACGACAATTTCAATTGGTATCATCTTTGGGTTACTTTAGTGGTTGGCACTTCGGACAGTAATGCGTCCCGCGACCGCCAACAACGCTTTTCTCAATCAATGTACCACACGTTGTACAAGGCTCGGATTTGCGACCATAGATTTTCAGTTGATGCTGAAACATGCCCATCTCACCTTGTCCATTAACATACGATTTGATGGAGGATCCGCCCGCATTCACGGCATCCTGCAGCGTAGCTACAATAGCCTCGTGCAGCACCGTCAATTGGGCTTCAGTCAGCGTCTTGGCAATGGTTTCGGGGTGAATGCCTGCCCGAAAAAGGGCTTCGTCCACATAAATATTCCCGATGCCAACGACATATGCCTGATTTAACAATACAGCCTTGATTTTGGTTGTCCGTTTACCAACCGCCTCACGAAATGCGGCCACGGTAAATGCCGGATCCAGTGGCTCAAGGCCGAGCTTCAACAAAGGTTTGGATACGAGCTCTTCGCCCGCTGCAAACAAATGCATGGTTCCAAACTGACGTACGTCCTTGTATCTTAATTCCGTACCATCTGTGAAGTGAAAGATAACATGGGTATGCTTCTCTACTTCTTCGTGCTGCTCGTATACGCCGTATCGACCTTCCATCCGCAGATGAGAGACCAGTACCAGCCCGTCCAACAAAATCCGTAAAAACTTCCCTCTGCGCTCCACTCCGATGATGGTGTGTCCTGCGAGTTCCAGTGCAAATGCATCTATATCGTCCGGCCGCTGAATGATACGCGGCAAGTTAACGGTTACGCGTTCAATGGTCTTACCTACAACAAGCTGATTCAATGTTCTTCTGACTGTTTCGACTTCCGGTAATTCCGGCATGATGTTCTCACCTCCCCTATATTATAACGGAAGTTGAGCTTCAGCGGGACCCCTTCTTATGTCGAATCCTTGTGAGGAAATGTTTGTAAATAAACCGAAATATAAACCGTTTGTTATTTGGCTTCGTACCAGTTTTCCCCGAAACTGACTTCTGCCTTGAGTGGTACCGAGAGCTCCAAAGCTTTTTCCATAACGGAAGGCACCAATTCCTTCATTAGCTCCAGCTCATCCGCAGGTACTTCAAATACAAGTTCGTCATGTACCTGAAGCAGCATGCGGCTCTTCAATTGGCGTTCACGCAGCGCTTCATCCATCTGCACCATGGCAAGCTTGATAATGTCTGCGGCTGTCCCCTGGATCGGGGTATTCATCGCTGTACGCTCAGCGAAGGAACGCAGATTAAAATTGCTTGCATTGATCTCAGGCAGGTAGCGGCGGCGTTCCAGCAGCGTTTTGACAAAGCCATCCTGGCGTGCTTCCTTCACAATGTCGTCCATATATCGACGAACGCCCTGGAACACTTCAAAGTATTGATCGATAAACTGGGCTGCCTCTTTACGGGTAATGTTCAGATTCTGGGATAACCCGTAGTCGCTAATACCATACACGATTCCGAAGTTAACAGCCTTGGCTGAACGACGCATGTCGCTGTCCACCTCTTCGGCCTTCACTCCGAATACGTCAGAAGCTGTTTTGGTATGAATATCCATATCATGAACAAAAGCTTCCTTGAGCCGTTCGTCATCCGAAATATGGGCAAGTACACGCAATTCAATCTGGGAATAGTCGGCAGCCAAAATGGACCAGCCTGGCTCGGAAGGAACAAACACCTTCCGGATTTTGCGTCCTTCTTCCAGACGGATCGGAATGTTCTGCAAGTTCGGGAACTGACTGCTGAGACGCCCTGTCGCAGCGATCGTCTGCCGGTAATACGTATGGACCTTGCCGTCCCGATCCGAAATTTCCTTGAGGAGACCCTCTACATAGGTGGACTGCAGCTTCGCAAGCTGACGATATTGAAGGATCAGCTGTACGACGTCATGATATGGAGCCAGCTTTTCCAGAACTTCTGCATCAGTGGAATAACCTGTTTTGGTTTTCTTCACCACAGGAAGGCCGAGCTTATCGAATAAAATCTCACCGAGCTGTTTGGGGGAATTCAGGTTGAATTCCGTACCGGAAAGTCGGTAAATCTCCGCCATCAGCCTGCTGATCTGTTCCTCGAACTCACGGCCCAAGGCCTGCAGGTCTGCCGTATTGGCTTTGATTCCTTGTTTCTCCATGTCTGCCAGAATACGTGATAACGGCATCTCCAAATCGTGAAAGAGCGCGTTCATCTCATCATTCTCAAGTGCCTGCTCCTGAAGAGGAATAATGGCAGCCACGGCAGCTGCCTTACGGCACAGGAAATCGCCAAGGATTTCTACATCAGGCACCTTGTATCTTGCACCTTTGCCCATAACCGTGTCGTCTTCAGCAAGGGAAGGCAAGCCATACTTCGAAGTCAAGCCGCTAATGGTTTGATTGGATTCCGTCGGGTCAAGCAAGTAGGCAGCAAGCTGCACATCGAAGGATGCTCCGGCGAATTCAAGGCCATGCGCGTGCAGAGCCAGATCGACGCGGTGCAAATCATAACCACGTTTGGGCTTGTCCGAATTACCAAGCCATTCTCGCACCGGAGCCGCAGCTTCAGCGTTTAATACTTCCGGTGACAGGAAGATATACGTCTCACCAGATCCAATCGCTACCCCAATCAATCTCGCTTGATGCGGATTATCACCATGGGTCTCCACGTGGAGTACATCTATGGATTCTAGGGAGGCAAAGAGATCACCAATCGTTTCTTCTGTAGCGATCGTGGATTCCACTTCGGCAGCCGGTACCGCTTCAGCTGCAGAGCCTACACTCCCACTGAATGACAAGCGTTCAAGCAAGGATTTGAATTCCAGCTTGGCCAGTGCAGGACCAGCCTGTTCTTCTTTTAATCCAGCAAATTGCATATCCTCCCAAGTCTGTTCCAGCGGAACTTCCCGGTGAATCGTCGCCAGTTGTTTGCTCATCCGAGCATCTTCGGCGTGGGCTTCAATCTTTTCTTTCATCTTGCCTTTCAGTTCACTTGTCCCGTTCAACACATCTTCTACCGATCCGAACTGATGCAGCAGCTTCAACGCTGTTTTCTCTCCGACTCCGGGAATACCCGGAATATTATCCGACGCATCGCCCATCAGACCTTTGAGATCAATGATTTGGAGTGGCGTTAGACCATACCGTTCCTTAATTTGAGCAGGGTCATACAGTTCGATTTCCGTTACCCCTTTGCGCGTGAGACCGATATGTACATGTTCGGAGGCAAGCTGCAGCATATCCTTGTCACCCGATACAACCAGTACCTGTCTTCCAGCCTCGTCTGCGCGTTTGGTTAACGTTCCGATGATATCGTCCGCTTCAAACCCGGCCAGCTCAAACTGGGCAATACCCAGTCCTTGCAGCAATTCTTTGAGTAATGGAAACTGTTCCGACAGCTCGGGTGGTGTTTTTTCGCGGCCACCCTTATACTCCTGATATCCTTCGTGACGGAAAGTGACCTTACCGGCATCAAATGCCACCATAACATGGGTTGGCTTATGCTCTTCCAGCAATCGGAGCAGCATGGTGGTGAAGCCATACACCGCATTGGTATGCAGCCCTTTCGAATTCGTCAGAGGAGGCATTGCAAAAAATGCCCGGTAAATAATGCTATTTCCATCTATGAGAATAAACTTTTCCATTCCAGCACCTCACGTATCGTATGGTCAAACCCTCAAGTACATCTACTCTCATGATAACATACACACCTGTTACAACAAAAAAGATTGGGCATCTTTTTACACATTCCATCCAGCAAAAAAAGAACTCTCTCCACAGACAGCCTGTCGTGTGCAGGCCGCCGGGAGAAAGTCCCTTGTTTTTGCAGCAAATCGTCCCCAATTCCAATGATTTGCCGTTAATGATTATTGGTTCAGATCCGGACGTTTACCTGTTACCAGATAAACCGTGCTCTCCCCAATGTTGGTTGCATGATCACCTATGCGTTCAATATACCGTCCTACCAACATGAGCAGCATGGCTTGAGAAGCCTGAGTTGGATGAGAGGTCATGAAACTGTATAGATCGCCAATCATATGACTGTACAGCTGGTCAACCTGATCATCCGTTTGTGCCATTTTGTAAGCCAGATCCGTATTTTCCTTCAGGAATGACTCGATGGATTCATCAATCATCTCTTTGACGATTTCCGCCATACGCGGGATATCCACCAATGGCTTAATCAGCTCCTGTCCTTCCATACGAAGCGTAACTTTGGCAACGTCCAAGGCGAGATCGCCCATACGCTCGAGATCACTTGAGATTTTGAACGCCACAATAATACGGCGCAGATCCTTCGCGACTGGCTGCTGGGTAATAATCAGCTTGGAGCCCAGTTCCATGATTTTGTCTTCCAGCGCATTCAGATTCGCATCATTCTTGATGATGACCTGAGCTTTCTCAGCATCCAATGTCCGTAAACTCTCGATGGCACCATCCAATGCCGTCCCTACATGCTCACCCATTTGCCGAAGCAAAATGCGAAGCTCTTCAAGCTCCTGATCAAATTCTTTTCTGCGAATCATAGGTTTCCATGTCCCCCTTGTCCATCATCTCCGGATACGCCGGGTTCGTTCGAATTTAGCTTGCTTAACCGAACCGTCCGGATATATAATCCTCGGTTCGGGAATCCTGGGGCGTGGAGAACAGCGTTTCTGTATCAGCGGCCTCCACAACCTCACCATTCAGGAAAAACACAGTCTTACCCGATACGCGGGCAGCCTGATGCATGTTATGGGTTACCATGACGATGGTGTACTTGTTGTGCAGTTCCTTGACCAGTTCCTCGATCTTTAATGTCGAGATGGGGTCCAGGGCCGAAGTGGCTTCATCCATCAGCAGTACATCAGGTTGTACCGCGAGGGCGCGTGCAATACAGAGACGCTGCTGCTGACCGCCCGACAGACTAAGCGCCGATTTCTTGAGTACATCCTTGACTTCATCCCACAATGCAGCGTGTACAAGACTTTGCTCAACCAGCTGATCCAGCTCCGCCTTCTGGGTAACACCGTGCAAACGTGGGCCATATGCGACATTATCATAGATTGATTTTGGAAAAGGATTGGGCTGCTGAAACACCATGCCTACTCGTTTGCGCAGCGTTTCAACTTCGATTTCATTACTGTAGATATCCGATCCATCGAGCAGAACTTGTCCCTCGACACGTACTCCCGGAATCATGTCATTCATCCGGTTTAACGTACGGAGCAGTGTGGATTTACCACAACCTGACGGTCCGATGAATGCCGTTACAGTTCGTTCCGGCAGGTCCATTGATATATTTTTAAGCGCATGATGCGTATCATAGTACAAATTAAGTCCTTCAATGTGAATGAGTTCCTTCATGGATGTTCACTTCTCCTTCGCTGGAGGGACAAAACCAAGCTCCCTTTACGTTGAGGCCGAGGCCTGATCAATAACTTTCAGTTTCTCGGTCATCCTTAATATCCTACCTTCTCAATGTAAAAAGAGTATCACTTTCGTGTTAACGGAATGTAAAAAAAGACATCCTTCACAAGCCATGACCTTCCCATTACGATCATAGATGGTAAATGATGTCTATCTCTGATTACAATCCTCATCCGGAAATCATAGACTCCAGTTTTTTTCGAATATAATCCGCCACTTCTCCAGTCTGCTTGCCTTCCTCTGCAATGTTGGCAGCAATATGAAGCATACCTTCCACGGCAGAGTTTAAACGATTGAAAGCGGCACTTCCCTCGGTAACATGTACGGAGCTGTCGTCAATTTCAGCAGCACTGGCGCGAACCAGTTCAACGGTTTGTCTGGTTAATTCACCGATCCCTTCGAGCAAGGAGGACATAGCTCCCGCAACCTCACGTGTTTGTTTGGCTAAGGCCCGAATCTCACCGGCTACCACTTGAAAGCCTCGCCCATACTCGCCAGCGTGAGCTGCCTCAATGGAAGCATTCATCGCAAGCAATGCACTCTGATCGGCCAGAGATCGAATGGAATGTGCCATGCCCGCTCCGGTTTCGATGGAGATCAACATATCATTCGCATGCTGGCGCTGCCCTCCCATGTGCTGATGTACACGGTTATAAGAAGCCTCAACCTGCATAAGACTGCTTGCGCCCTGTTCAGACAATTGAATAATTTGTTTCGCATCTTCTCCTGTCTTTCCGGCGGATTGAACCAGCTTCGTGATCGACTCATGAATCCGGGATATCTCTTTCTGGCTCTCGGTAATGGTGTGAACGCGCTCTTCTCCAGCCTCGTGCTGCATCCTTCTTGAAAGGGACATGAGATCCCGCATGGTTAATACGCCAAGCACCCTGTTCTCCTCCGTTACAATGATGCAATCATAGAAATGCTCCTCACTTCGTGACAAAGCTACATCAATCACTTCTGGCGCATCAGCTCGTACATCCACGACTACCGGAGATGAATCAGCAACATGTGATATGGACTTGCGATAAAACAAGTCCGCGGCGAAACGTCCATTCAGTATTCGATACAAGGTTTCCCGCATCAATAACCCCAGCGGGCGATTCTCATCATCACCCAATATTACACATGGATATTTCTGTTCCTGACTCAGTATGCTGGCAGCCTCTCCACAGGTGGTATGCACCCCCACCATGGGAACCTGACGGCAGTATTCTCGGATGGACACCTGATTGTTAAGGGTTAATTCTGTAAGATCATCCTGAGTTAAACGAATCGAATCATGCTCATGCTTATATGTAACTTCTACGGATAGATCAGGCTTCTCTTCGAGCAACGTGGGCATAAATGCGCAATCTCCTTTACGTATGAGCTCCGTCCTGAGATGGGTTATGTAGGTCCTAAGAATCACTCGGACAAGTTCATGCTACTCCCTCTATGTAAAGGAAAATAAAGGTTTATGTAAATTGAACGTAAAATAAAACTCCCCGATCATTACGAACTTGAATGATGGGGAGTTTTTCTTTTTACAACCAGTTTATAACCTACACCACGAATGGAATCAATGTGTACGGATTCCGGGTCCAGCTCCAGCTTTTTACGTAACGAACTGACATGGACGTCTACGGTACGCTGGCCTCCAATATAATCGAAGCCCCAGACCGCATTCATCAGGTCATCGCGTGTAAGTACAACGCCTGGCTTCTTGGCCAAATAGAGCAAAACCTCGAATTCCTTGGGACGCAGACTTATCGATTGTCCACCCAGCGTCACTTCATACTTCAGTGGATAGATCTCAAGTTCGCCCAGTACAATTCGTGAACCGTCCTTGTCCTCTGGCTGCGGCAGGTCATCACCACTGGAATATCTCCTTAATACGGCATCCACTCTGGCAAGCAGTTCCGAAACGCCAAAGGGCTTCGTAATATAGTCGTCAGCTCCGGATTTCAGACCCTGTACCACCTCGGCTTCACCGTTCTTCGCCGTATGGATGATAACGGGTGTAGTTACACCTTGAACTCTTAATTTGTTCAGAATATCGAGACCGTTCATTCCTGGCAGCATCAGGTCCAACAGGATCAAATCAAAGTCCTGGGAAACTGCTCGGTCATATCCTGAAGATCCATGATCCTCGGCGGTAACGTCATAACCTTCCTGTGTCAGGTTGTACGTAAGTAATCTCGATAATGTAGGTTCATCTTCAATAACTAGCAAACGCTGTGCCATGATACCCCTTCTCTCCTTATAGGTTGTCTGTTGCCACAACACTTTTTATATCATAGCACTTATTTGTTAACGCTGTGTAAAGCAATTTATTCGATTTTACAATTCACTTCTTCAGGCCTAGATTTCTTCATCCTGTATCAGGGGAAGGATGACCTTGAACGTTGTACCCATGCCAAGTTCACTCTCAACCGATAACTTGCCATGGTGCAGCTCAACCAGATGCTTCACAATGGATAACCCAAGCCCCGTACCACCAGAGTTGCGAGATCTTCCTTTGTCTACCCTGTAGAAACGTTCAAAAATTCTCGGCAGGTCCTTTTTCGGAATACCAATTCCCGTGTCCGATACGGCAAATACCACCTGTTCCTCGGCTTCACCATGCTCGACCGTCACTTGTAATTTGACACGCCCACCCTCAGGGGTGTAGTTAATCCCGTTCGAGAGCAGGTTAATGAAGATCTGTTTCATTTTATCCTCGTCGGCTTCGATATACAGCTCCTCAGGCACAAACATTTGCAGTCGAATCTGCTTCTTCTCTGCCACTTTGGATAGTGTACCCAGAACCATCTCGAAGAACGAATGCACATGTACAGGAGAACATTGCAGCGGTGCCCGCTTGGATTCGATCTTGGATAACTCCAGAATATCCCCGATTAATCGGTTTAATCGATCGCCTTCATCATAGATGATCTGCAAAAATGATCGTTCCGTCTCTTTGTCCTGCACTCCCCCGCTGAGCAGCGTCTCAGCAAACCCTTTGACCGCGGCCACAGGGGTCTTCAATTCATGGGAAACATTCGCAACGAACTCACTACGCATCGATTCCAGTCTGCGTATCGCCGTAACATCCTGCAAAAGGAACAGCATCCCGCGGTATCCGCCATCATCTTCAGTCATCGGAACACCATCAATACGAATCAGACGTTCCTCGGGGTTAAAGATACTTACCTCCTCATGCATCCGGTCCTGAACAGCTACACTTTCTTCAATCGTCCGCGTTAATTCATAATGTTTCTTCAATTCAATATAGGGTTTACCTGTCACGCGTTCGGATTCAATACCCAGCATACGCTCTGCTTCCCGGTTTACCAGTGCAATCGACTGGGATGCATCAATCATGACAATGCCGCCTGCCATATTAGCCAGGACACTCTGAAGTAGTGCCTCATTATCACGAATTGTCTTAAGCTGTGTCTGAAGACTGTCAGCCATTCCGTTAATCGCCAGCCCAAGCTGTCCAATTTCGTCTCTGCGTGTTACCTTTACCCGTGCATCATACTCCAGTTTGGTAATCCGATGAGCTACCTTTGTTATGTGTTCGATCGGTGAGGTTAATCCCCGAGCAACCCGGTAACTAACCAGAGCCACAATCAGGAACAATAGTCCCAAGGCTACAAACATGATTAACCAGCCGCGCTGTAACCCCTGGTCCACAGCAGCCAAACTCATTGATAATCGGATGTAACCATCGAATTCTCCGCCTGGCACTTCGACCATATCACTTTGATCCGAGTTCACGGGCAGAGCGACATATAACATATCTTCTCCCAGCGTCTCACTGAAACGGATGGACTGGCCATAACCATCGCCGACTGCACCCTTGATTTCTTCCCGGTCCAGGTGATTATCCATTGTCGCAGGATCACTCTCTGAATCTCCAATGACCGTTCCATCCCGATTAATAAACGTTACCCTGGAATCGGTGAGCTTCTCCAGCTCGCCTGCCCGATCCGAATAGTACTTTCTGGTTTCTGCAGAAGTTGGATCGGTCGCATCGTGGAAAGGAAACGTTGCTTTCAGCAAATTGATTTCACGCACCATCGTTTGCTCCAGTGCCGTGGTGTGTGTTGTTTTAAATACTCTGCCCATCGTATATCCAGCCACAATGACGGATACACCAATCAATATCATCATGATGATGGAAAGGCGAACTCGAAACGGTCTCATTAATCTCTTCCTTTTTAGTTAATCTCAATTATAGGTTAGTTAACTCTATCCGATCGCCATGTGTACCTGGTAGTGAAACAACCAGAAACTCTACTTCATTTGCACTTGTATTTTGCATCTGATGAGGCACACCTGGAGGAATCTCCAATCCTTCATGTGGCTCAAGTATATACTCCACGCCATCTAACTCCATACACCCCACTCCGCTCAGAATAAAAAAGAATTGGCGGCTTACGTTATGGTAATGACGTATTTCATCTGTTCCTGCAGGCATGCACTCATGAATAATGCTTAAACCCTCGTTCTGCACGAGATGCCATCCATCACATTGTGCACCCCATATGTAATGTGCTGCGTTTTGTTTGCTAATCTTCATGTTGTATCCTCCCGATAGCTATGTTCCGTCTATCATATCACAGTTGCCTTTGGGACAGATTCGTTTCTAATTGAAACCAGAACCGACATGAAGTACGTTTACTGTACGAAGTCCAAGAGAACATGTATCAAGAATATCATGTAACTATCATTTCTGATCCTGACTTTTGTAAACATCGCACAGAAATTTGGGATCATTGTCAAAACAAAAAAGACGTACCGCCAGCAGCAGCTGAACGATACGTCTTAGATATGTTATTGAAAATACTAACTCGAACTGAGCTTCAAATTATCCGTTAACGACTTCGCCACCGTTGATGTGAATGACTTGTCCACTCACATAGGATGAATCATCCGAAGCGAGATAGACATATGCAGGAGCCAGCTCATCCGGTTGACCAGGACGTTTCATCGGCTGCGTAGCGCCGAACTCGCTCACCTTTTTCTCATCAAATGTCGATGGAATCAGAGGTGTCCAGATTGGGCCTGGAGCTACCGCATTTACACGAATGCCTTTCTCAATAACATTCATGGACAAGGAACGTGTGAAGGACGTGATCGCTCCTTTGGTGGACGAATAATCGAGCAGAGTCGGGCTACCTCGATAGGCTGTGATCGACGTCGTGTTGATAATTGTGCTGCCTTGCTTCAGATGTGGCAGGGCAGCCTGCGTGATATAAAACATCCCGAAGATGTTGGTGCGGAACGTCCGCTCCAGCTGTTCAGGCGTAATATCCTCCAGATTCTGCTGTGGGTGCTGCTCGGCCGCATTGTTAACCACAATATCCAGCTTGCCCAGCTGCTCCACCGTCTGTTGAACAGATTTCTTGGCAAATGAATCATCACCAATGTCTCCGGCAATCAGGATACACTTGCGTCCTTCCTGCTCCACTTGACGTTTGGTTTCTTCTGCATCCTGGTGCTCGCTCAGGTATACGATGGCTACATCCGCGCCCTCTTTGGCATACGTAATGGCAACGGCACGTCCGATTCCACTGTCACCTCCGGTAATAAGGGCAACTTTGTCCAATAATTTGTCAGCCGCCTTATACTGCGGTTTTTCGAACTCCGGCTTAGGGTGCATCTCCGATTCAATTCCGGGACGCTGGTCCTGATGTTGTGCTGGCATCGTTTTTTGCGTTTGTGTATTGGTTGACATTTCACATTCTCCTCTCAAAATGAATGGCTGTAAACTTCTCATTCTGTAGGATGGCATGAACAGTACAGATTATTCCTGCTGCAGCTGACATCATCCAAAACTCACTTCTGCTGTCTCGATACTTACTTACCCTCTCTTTTGGAGGTCAAACAGAAAATAGGATGAATAATAGATTGCACCAAATTTCGATTATTTTTCGAAAATGACCTGTTTCATGACGCAAATTGTATTCCTATGCCGCTTGGGCTGAGGTACAATGTACAGTATACAAATGTGATTTTAATACCTTATACCCGGTATATATCCTGCGTTCGATCAAGCATCTCAAATAACAGATTCTCAATCTGACATGGAGCCAAATAATGGAATCGCACATTAACGCTTATATATCCCTTGTCACCACTTCAGCCGTCCTGAATGTTTTTTTGTGTGTATACACCTATTTTAGGAGAGCAGAAATTTCAAGAGCCAACGTATTTATGCTCTATACGGCTGCCTTATCCGTTTATACCTTTGGTTATGCCATTGAACTCGCCAGCAATACACTGGAACAAATGAAATTCTGGACGGTAGTGGAGTACATGGGCATGCCTTTCTCCGCCTCCCTCGGCTTGATCCTGATGATCCAGTACACAGGCAAGTCACTATCGAAAAAAGCAACGGCAGCGCTGTTCGTCATTCCGACGATTACGCTCTTCATGGTTGCAACCAATGACTACCACCATTTATTCTACAAAAAGGTATGGCTTCGAACAGATAGTTCTGTTCCCTTAATGGATATTGCTGCTGGCCAATGGTATGTTGTTCACGGAGCATTTACCTTTTCCTGTCTGTTATGTGCATGTCTGATCCTGATTGCGCAATGGAAACACACCAAGAAAATGTATCGACTTCAGTTGCTTACATTGATTACTTCCCAACTAATACCGATGACGGGTGCCTTTCTTTATTTAATGGGACTGACGCCAGGAGGAATGGATCCTGTACCGGTACTCATGTGTGTCACTTCATCCATGTACATCTGGGCAATCCTGTCTTCTCGTCTATTGACGATCGTCCCTATCGCCAAAGACAGTATCTTTGAGAGCATGCGCGAAGGTGTTATTGTTCTGGATAGTTCGAATCGTCTGGTCGATTACAACAAGGCGCTGCGCGAGATGCTGCCTGAACTGGAGACAAGCATGGTTGGACAGCCGTTGAATGATATCTGGCTTTCACTGGCAGGCGAGACTTTTCCCGTGGAATACGGAAGGGAAGGCCTGCAGACAGATCTCTATTGGCAGTTACGTGGGCAGACAGTCTGTTATCAGGTCAGAACATCATATGTGTATAACAAAAACGGAGTGACCGTTGGAAGCCTGATCATGCTGATTGATATTACGGAGCAGCGGTTTCTGCAAGAGCAGTTGAAGCAGCTCGCTTATTTCGACGGTTTGACCAAAATATACAATCGAACGCAGTTCCTGCACAAAGGCCGTGAAATTTTGAACGAGGCACAGCTTAGCCATCAGCCAGCCTCTTTTATTCTATTTGATATCGATCATTTCAAACGGATCAACGACACTTATGGACACGAAGTTGGGGATCAGGCCCTTGTTCATGTCGTCTCGGTTTGTAATCGTTATTTGAACTCTGAGATGGTGTTCGCCAGGTATGGCGGAGAGGAATTTGTCATTGCCCTACCGAATGCTACTCTTCAGGATGGAAAGCAGCTCGCCGAGCAGCTACGTGTCGCTTTGCTGAATGACCCTCTTCATGTGGAAGGAAGTCTTGTGCCTATTACTTCAAGCTTTGGGGTTGCCCAGTATAGCCGTGAAACGGATTCACTTGAATCCTTGCTTCGGGATGCCGATAGTGCATTATACGAGTCCAAACGAAATGGACGCAACGCTGTATTTACTCATTCAGTCAGCCTTGCCTAATCCAATATGTTAAACAAATAAAAATAGACAGCCCCATGGGTTGTCTATTTTTGATACTTACATCCCCTGCCTGCTTGTCTACCCGCATGTAAATGCAAGCGTTTTAGATTCTGGTTAACAAGCTGTATCGAAAACAATAGTCTTGCAGATCACTCGTTAGATGATCGTGCGATCAACCATAAGATAAACCATAATGAGCAAGAGGACAGCCAGTATTGTACTGAACATACGAATCTTGCCCTGCTCCGGGCTTACATCACGGTTGCTTTTCACACCTTCTGCTGCGAGACGCAGTGGTTTACCCATAATACCGCCAATGGCAGCAATGGCAAGCAATAAAACAACAACGACACCCATCCACAGGTGAGAATACTCACCCTTCGTCATCAGATATCCCCCTGTGAGAAGCTGGATAACCAACCCATACTGGGCGATGCGGTTCAAGGAACGAACCGATGTAAATGCACCTTCCTGTGCCGCAGTATTCAGCGTGCGGATCTTACCAACAACGAACGGCAAGATCAGATAGAACCCCATGGATAGCGCTCCGACGATATGGAGCAAATACATAATCATTGTCAAAATTTCCATCCTCCTCAACATTTTCAGTGTGCTATACATCACATCTCATTATACTGGGGAACTTATCCAAAGAAAAGAAAACCTCCGGGTTTTCCGGAGGTTTTCTCACTATTCATGTTCAAGAAGTTTTCAAACTTATATGGTCACGACTGAAATGACGTTTCGAACAGAATCCGCAGATTTGTCGAGTCCCGCCTTTTCTTCAGGTGTGAGCTCGAGTTCAAATATCTTCTCAATCCCGTTACCACCCAGAATGGTTGGCACACCGAGGAACAAGTCGTTATAACCATACTCGCCTTCCAAGTAAGCAATCACTGGGATGATCCGTTTTTTGTCCTTCAAAATGGCTTCGGTCATCTGAACCAGTGAAGCAGCCGGGGCATAATAGGCACTTCCGTTACCCAGCAGATTGACAATTTCGCCGCCGCCAACACGTGTGCGTTGTACGATGGATTCAATGCGATCTGCCGGAATCAATGTATCGATTGGAATACCACCAACGCTTGAATAACGAACAAGCGGTACCATGTCGTCTCCGTGGCCACCAAGAACGAAACCACGAACATCCTCAACGGATACATTTAGCTCCTGCGCAATGAATGTGCAATAACGCGCTGTATCCAGGACACCGGATTGGCCGATAACTCGGTTTTTAGGAAATCCTAGTGTTTTATATGCAGCATAAGTCATCGCATCTACCGGGTTACTCAGAATAATGACGATGGAATCAGGGCAATATTTTTTCACATTTTCACACACGGACTTCACGATTCCAGCGTTGGTATTGACCAGATCATCACGGCTCATTCCCGGCTTGCGGGCAATACCTGCAGTGATAATTACAATGTCTGAACCTGACGCATCTTCGTAGTTTGAAGTTCCGACGATATTGCTGTCAAAGCCTTGAACAGGGCTCGCCTCCAGCATATCGAGTGCTTTACCTTTAGTCGGGTTTTCCAACTGAGGAATATCAACCAGCACAACATCTCCAAGCTCTTTTTGTGCAAGCATTAGAGCGGTTGTTGCTCCGGTAAATCCGGCACCGACTACTGTGATTTTCTTGCGCTGAATAGTCATGCCTCTCAACTCCCCTTACAGGTTTTTAATGATTTGATCAGCGAATTCAGAGCATTTAACTTCAGTAGCACCATCCATCAGACGTGCGAAGTCATACGTTACGGTTTTGTTGTTGATGGAAGTTTCCATACCTTTGTAGATCAGGTTTGCTGCTTCTTGCCATCCCAGGTGCTCAAGCAACATAACACCGGACAAGATAACGGAACCAGGGTTCACGACGTCTTTGTCCGCATATTTAGGTGCAGTACCGTGTGTAGCTTCGAAGATCGCATGGCCTGTTACATAGTTGATGTTCGCTCCTGGAGCGATACCGATACCACCAACTTGTGCAGCAAGTGCGTCGGACAGGTAGTCACCGTTCAGGTTCAATGTAGCAATAACATCAAATTCGCCTGGACGAGTCAATACTTGTTGCAGAGCAATGTCGGCAATCGCATCTTTAACGATGATTTTACCCGCATCTTCAGCTGCTTTTTGAGCTGCATTGGCTGCGTCTGTACCGTCTTTTTCCTTGATGATGTCGTATTGTGCCCAAGTGAACACTTTATCGCCGAACTCTTCCTCAGCGACTTCATAACCCCAGTTTTTGAAGGCACCTTCAGTAAATTTCATGATGTTACCTTTGTGTACCAATGTCACGCTCTTACGGTTGTGATCGATAGCGTATTGAACGGCTGCACGTACCAGACGTTTGGAACCTTCGGAGGATACTGGCTTGATACCGATACCTGAAGTTTCAGGGAAACGGATTTTGTTAACGCCCATTTCCTGTTGCAGGAACTGAATCACTTTTTTCACTTCATCGGAACCTTCAGCATACTCGATACCTGCGTAGATATCTTCTGTATTTTCACGGAAAATGACCATGTCTACCAGTTCAGGACGTTTAACCGGGGAAGGCACTCCGTCGAAATAGCGTACAGGACGCAGGCAAGTGTACAGGTCAAGCTCTTGACGCAATGCTACGTTCAGGGAGCGAATTCCGCCACCGATTGGCGTCGTCAGAGGTCCTTTGATAGCTACGATATACTCACGAATGGCTTCGAGCGTATCATTCGGCAACCACTCACCGTATGTATTGAATGCTTTCTCACCAGCAAACACTTCATACCATGCAATTTTTTTGCTGCCATCATATGCTTTTTCAACAGCTGCATCCAATACACGCTTGGAAGCTTTCCAGATGTCGCGGCCTGTACCGTCACCTTCGATAAAAGGAATGATCGGGTTATTAGGCACTTGCAGTGTTCCGTTATCAATCTGAATTTTTTCCCCTTCAGTTGGATGAGCGAATTTTTCTAATTTCATAATCATAATTCCTCCTTGAGTGTTGGTATAATTCCGGTATCATGATACCGCTTGTCTTATCGAAGGAAGGGTCTTGATGACTGACCAGGCTTGCTGGCGGTTTTCGGGACCCTTCACCCCATCCAGTTTATTATACTGGTTTTCCGTCTATTAGCGAAGCTCAACTGAAATGTAACGCTGATCCGTTGGACCTGTATATTCTGCACGCGGACGAATAATGCGGTTATCCGCAAGCTGCTCCAGAATATGAGCTGTCCATCCGGATACCCGGCTGATGGCAAAGATCGGCGTGAACAGTTCCTGTTCGATACCCAGCTGGGTATACACGGAAGCGGAATAGAAATCCACGTTCGGCTTTAGCCCTTTTTGTCCGGTAACCAGTTCTTCAATCTTCACAGACATCTCATAAAGACGGGTGTCATTGTTCATGCTGCCCAGCTCTTTGGACATCTTCTGCAGATGTTTGGCACGTGGATCACCATTTTTGTATACACGGTGTCCGAAGCCCATGATTTTCTCACGATTGTTCAGCTTCTCCTGGATCGCTGCTTCCAGACGATCCGGCGTGCCGATCTCATTCAGCATTTTCATGACGGCTTCGTTCGCACCACCATGCAGGGGTCCCTTCAGTGCGCCAATAGCGGAAGTTACGCCTGAATAAATGTCGGAGAGCGTAGCTACGGTTACCCGTGCTGCAAACGTCGAAGCATTCAGTTCATGATCCGCGTGCAGAACCAGAGCCTGATCCAGCGCTTTAACTGCCGTATCGGAAGGTTCTTCACCGGTCATCATGTACAGGAAATTCTCAGCGATGGAAGCGCCTTCTTTAGGAGCCACAGGCTCTTTTCCCTGACGGATGCGGGCGATGGCTGCCACGATGGTTGGCAATTGAGCTTGCAACTTGACCGCTTTATTTTCATTAGCTTCAGCTGTCATCTCGTCAGCCTGCTCATCATACAGTCCCAGAGCGGATACTGCAGAACGCAGTGCTGCCATGGTACTCATGTTTTTCGGATACAATCGGATTTGTGCAATCAACTCGCTCGGAATCGGCGCGTAATCGCTCAGGCTTTTACGAAGGGATTTCAATTCATCCGTATTGGGCAATTTGCCGAACCACAGCAAATAAGCAACTTCTTCAAAGCTTGCATGTTCAGCCAAATCGTCAATATTGTAGCCACGGTATGTAAGTACACCGTCTACAATGGAACTGATCGAAGAGGTTGTTGCAACGATGCCTTCCAGACCTTTGGTAGCTGTCATATTACATCTCTCCTTTAATAAACGAAATCAAGAAACCACAAAGCATGATGAAGCTCTTAGAAAAGCATAATAATTGGTGTTGAAAACATTTACAATTCATAAAATAGTAAAACCGTCAAAATTCGGGTTTCTTATCTGTCAATCGGTATTTCCTTATAACATCATACTGGATTTTGTCGGTTATGTGAACATCACCAAAGGCCATTCGCACATCAAACTTCTTTATCACGCCTATAAATCATTTTTGAAAGCCTTTACAAAAACAAGGTTGACATTTTATCCTATTTATATAATTCTGTGCGCCTGCACGATGAATATTGCTATATATCCGTGTGTTCTGGCATACTCTAGGCAAAAGAAATAAAAGCTCCTTAGCAGGCCAATCAAACGTTTCAAAACGCTGCAATTGCTCTATATTAACTAGATAGCTTCTATGCTGATCGAAATTGTTAGAAGGAGACGTGACGTTTGGACAGAATTATTATGAAACGCCTGCTGCGCGGCTTGTGGGTCATTATTGCGACCGTTCTGATCGCCTTTGCCATATACTTGCTGTTCCCGCTTCTATACCCCTTTGTCATCGCATGGATTATCGCTTATGCGATGAATCCGCTGGTGAAGCTGCTTCAGGACAAAGCCCGCTTTCCACGCTGGTTAGCTGTGACCCTTTCATTGATTGTCTATTTCGGGGCAATCGTTGTGATCCTTTCCGCAGCAGTAACCCGGATGGTAAAAGAAGTGATATCACTTACCACGAGTTTTGACCTGCATGTGGACGAGATCAAGGAAACCTTTGTCCGCTGGACCCAAAACGATACGATCCAAAACCTGATCGGACAGATTAATGAATTTTATAAGGAAAATCCTAACTACCAGGAAACGATCAACAGCAATATCAGCAAAACAACCGAAACGGTAGGTACGGCTGTCAGCGATCTGGTTACCGGATTTTTCAATATGATTTTGGGTCTGCTGACCTCGCTTCCCAACATGGGAGCGGTATTAATTGTCGTTCTGCTCTCCACGTTCTTTATTAGCAAAAGCTGGACCCGCCACGGCATTACCGTCTCGGGATGGGTGCCTTCTTCAATCCGCAAACCGATTACGGACATATGGAACGACTTAAAGAAAGCATTGTTCGGCTATGCTCGTGCTCAGTTAATCATGATTTCCATAACTGCGGTATTTGTCATGATTGGATTGCTCATCTTACAGGTGAAGTCTGCTTTCACCATAGCTCTGCTAATCGGTCTGGTTGATCTTCTGCCTTATCTTGGCGTTGGACTGGTCATGGTTCCGTGGGCAGCATACCTGTTTATGAACGGAGACCTCTATCTGGGGATTGGTATTTCGGTCGTTTATCTCATCGTACTGATTGCGAGACAGATCATTGAACCAAAGGTGCTGGCAAGCAGTGTAGGTCTGGATCCACTTGCGACACTGGTGGGCATGTTTGTAGGATTGAAGCTCTTTGGCGTACTCGGCCTGATCATCGGTCCAGTCAGCTTGGTCATCCTCGATGCCTTCAATCGTGCGAATGTGCTGCGCGACCTGAGAACGTACATCATCAATGGCCGGGTACGATAGCTTTTGTACATTTTTTAATACATCAAAAAGGCTCCTCCTGCAGGAAAGATCTGCGCGAAGGAGCCTTTAATAATGAATCAACACCATATTAGCGACGGCGGTAGAATGTGATGCTGCCGTTTTTCATTTTTTTCTCAAGCCAACCTAGGAAAAATAAGCGGTACACAGCACGTGTTAACGGAAATACAAGGGTAAATCCGATGATATCCGTAACAAACCCCGGAATCAACAGCAAGAAACCACCCACAAAAATAAAAAGTCCGTCTACCATTTTCCGTCCAGGCACTTTACCGCGTTCCATCTCGGTTTTGGCATCGACGAGTACTTTTCGCCCTTCAAACTGCAGCATCGCTATACCAATCAAGGACGTGAGAATCATGAGAAGCAAGGTCTTCCCGGCTCCGATCCAGTCACTCATCAGAATGAATCCAAACAGTTCAATAACCGGAACGAATAATAATATAGCCCACATCCATTTTCGCATTACCAATTACTCCTTTCCTGAGAGCCACACTTTCTCCAGTGCGCTGTAGAGCTCAGGGGCGGCTTTATCCAGTCTTACCGGCTTCCAATCTCCATTCACCCACACATGCTGGGTAGAGCCTGTTACCAGTCGTTCTCCCGGAAGCGATTCATCAGAAGCCCATACCTGCTCTCCAATGCCGAATTGTACAGTAAGGTCTTCGGTCATGCGTCTAACGTCGTACTCATAATTTAATCGCAGACCACTAAATGCAACAATTCGGGTGAATACCATAACCTCATCATCATACTTTGCAGGCTTATGATACTTCACATCCAGTCCAGTTACGGGAAGCAGTAGCCCCTGTTCCTCCATTTTACGATATGTATACCCCATTTGGCGAATCATCTCGGTTCGACCGATTTCAAACCAATTCAAATAGTTGGCGTGATAGACCACACCCATCTGATCACTCTCTTGATAGCGCACACGCAGACGTGCCGCATACCAGTTTCCATGGTGCTGTTCTTGCATGTTACCCGCCTCCTTGGGTCTACCCTTTATACGTATTTATTCCGTGAAAAGTCTCATAAAGATGGAAAAAAGCAACGGGACAAATGCCCCATTGCTTCATTCCTGTTTTGATCCATCTAAAACTTAATCGTTCAATTAAGCGTTATTTGGAATTTGGCTAACTTTGATCAGGTTGGTAGAACCGGAGCGACCCAGAGGTACACCCGCAGTGATGACAACCAGATCACCTTCTTTGACGATTCCGGATTTCAAACCGCCTTCGATTGCATTCTCGAACAAGGAATCCGTTGAGTCACAACGTCTGCCTTTCACCGGTGTTACACCCCAAGCCAGTGCAAGACGACGGGAAGTTCTATCTTCCGTAGTCACAGCAATGATTGGAGCTTCAGGACGGTATTTGGAAACCATACGAGCCGTATGGCCAGACTCAGTCGAAGTGATGATCGCTTTTGCGTTCAGATCTTGAGCGGACAGCGCAACGGATTGGCTGATTGCCTCTGTAACGGTTGTTTGTTGTGCAACACGTTGTTTCAGATACAGCTCTTGATAAGGCAGAGCGGACTCTGCTTTTTCAGCGATACGGGACATTGTCAGAACGGATTCAACCGGGTATTTACCCGCAGCTGTCTCACCAGACAACATGATTGCATCTGTTCCGTCGAAGATCGCATTCGCAACGTCACTTGCTTCCGCACGAGTTGGACGTGGGTTGCGCTGCATGGAATCCAGCATTTGTGTAGCTGTAATAACCGGTTTGCCTGCAACATTACATTTTTCGATCATGCGTTTTTGTACCAATGGTACTTCTTCCGCAGGAATTTCCACACCAAGGTCACCACGAGCTACCATCAAGCCATCAGACACTTCAAGGATCTCATCCAGGTTGTCTACGCCTTGTTGGTTCTCAATTTTGGAGATGATTTGGATATGTCCAGCATTGTGTTTCTCAAGCAGTTCACGAATCTCAAGCACGTCACTTGCTTTACGAACAAAAGAAGCCGCGATGAAATCGATACCTTGCTCGATACCAAATACGATATCGTTCGCATCTTTTTCAGTGATACCCGGCAGAGAAATGGCAACGCCTGGAACGTTAACACCTTTTTTGCTTTTGATCGTTCCGCCGTTCACGATACGGCATTTGATCTCGGTGCCTTGCACTTCCACCACAGTCAGTCCGATCAGACCGTCGTCGATCAGAATTGTAGATCCTGGCTCAACATCATTTGGAAGATCTGCATACGTAATGGAAAGACGTTCTTTGGTTCCCAGAATTTCTTCTGTTGTCAAAGTGATGTACTCGTCCTGAACCAGTTCAATCGGTTCAACTTCGAGTTTACCTGTCCGAATTTCCGGTCCTTTGGTGTCCAGCAGGATTGCTACGGTTTTGTTCAACTCTTCGCATGCTTGGCGAATCGCTTTGATCCGTCCGCCGTGCTCATCGAAATCACCGTGGGAGAAGTTCAGACGGGCCACGTTCATACCGGCCATAATCAGTTTTTTGGTGTTCTCCAGTGATTCACTGGATGGACCGATTGTACATACAATTTTCGTTTTGCGCATTTTAGGTTTCCTCCGATTTTAAAAGGTCTCTCTGTATATGTCTTTTTTCTTTTTCCAACTATTAAATTTACTATACTTTCGTTCTTTTGTATAGGAAATTCGTCACATCATTCTGCATTTCCCGACAAATTATTCACTGCATCCACTCGAACGGGCTCCTCCGGAGCTTCAACTGGGGCCGGTGGTGTTGGAGATTCGAACGTAACCGATCCGATTTTGCGGAATTTCTCGTACCGATCCTGCTTCAGCTGATCCCCGCTCCAGCCTTTCATCTCTTCCAGATGACGAACAAGAGCTTCGCTGATCGCTGCTGCAGCACCTTCATAATCCCGATGCGCACCACCACGTGGTTCAGGAACAATTTCCTCGATAACTTCCATCTCCAGCAGATCCTTGGCTGTGATCTTCATCGCTTCCGCTGCCTGATCTGCCTTGGACGCATCCTTCCACAGGATGGACGCTGCACCATTCGGAGAGATCGCTGAATAAATGGCATGCTCCAGCATGAGTACTCGATTGCCTACAGCCAAGGCGAGTGCGCCGCCGCTTCCACCCTCGCCGATAACCACAACAATTACAGGCACCGTGAGCTTCGCCATTTCAAGCAGGTTACGGGCGATGGCTTCCGATTGACCTCTCTCTTCTGCAGTATTACCCGGATAGGCTCCTTTAGTATCAACAAATGTAATAATTGGACGGCCAAATTTGTTCGCCTGTTTCATCAGCCGCAGTCCTTTGCGGAAACCTTCCGGATGCGCGCTCCCGAAAAAGCGGGCGATATTATCCTTCGTATCTTTCCCCCGCTGTTGTCCGATGACAGTTACCGTTCTTCCATTCAGTTTCGCAAGGCCGCCAACGACGGCCAGATCGTCGCCAAACATCCGATCACCATGAAGCTCTATAAAATCGGTAAAAATCAGCTGGATCAGGTCAAGTGCAGTTGGACGCTGTTGATGACGCGCCAGATGCATTTTCTGAGCTGCGGTTATGCCGGAATAAATCTCTTCTTCAAGTCTATGATAACGCTCCTCCAGGCGGGCGATTTCATCAGTGAAATCAATGCCCTTCTCCTGTCCAAACTGTACAAGCTCCTCAATCTTTTTGCGCATCTCAACCAGAGGCGCTTCATATGGCAACTCACCCGCCATTTAGACCCCTCCTTTTTCGCTGTGCATATCCAGAAGCTTGGCAAGGGTCGTACGAAGTTCTTTCCGGTGAATCACCAAGTCCAACTGACCATGCTGCATATTAAATTCTGCCGTCTGGAAATCCTCAGGCAGCTTCTGACGAATGGTTTGCTCAATAACAATTCGGCCGGCAAAACCAAATACGGCACCTGGTTCAGCGATATTGATATCGCCCAGACTGGCGAAACTCGCTGATACCCCACCTGTGGTCGGGTCCGTGATGACCGAAATATAAAGTCCTCCCTGCTCATCCAAACGAGCTAGTGCCGCACTTGTTTTGGCCATCTGCATCAAGCTGAGGATACTCTCCTGCATCCGCGCTCCACCAGAGGTCGAGAATATAATCAGGGGCAAGTTTTTCTCCGTTGCGTGCTCTACAGCACGAGTAATTTTCTCCCCTACAACAGAACCCATGCTGCCTGTGAAGAAATCAAAACTCATGACAGCAACAACCACAGGTAAACCTTCAATGGTTCCTTCTCCTGTAATTACAGCTTCCTTCAGTCCTGATTTTAGACGCTGCTGCTCCAGCTTGCTGCTGTATCCCGGAAAACCAAGCGGATCCACGGAAACCATGTCGGCATCCAGCTCAACAAAGCCTTGCTCGTCCAAAACCATGGCAATACGCTCCATGGCATTCAGGCGCATGTGATAGCCGCAAGCAGGACATACTTTCAGGTTTTTCTCCAATTCCTTGCTATATTGAATCGTGCCGCATTTGCTGCACTTGTTCATAAGTCCTTCAGGGATTTCACGCTTTGGACGTTCTACGACTTCCTGGCCTTCGCCACGAACCGCACGCTCGGAAGGTATGGTAGCGTACTTCCGTTTTTTCTGGAATATATCTTTGAACACAACTACACCTCTCCAGCCGTTGATTTTATAGCCGCACCCTGCAGTACATCGCGAAAAGCGACTTCTACAGAGGTACTGCGGTGAACCGTTTACGACCCACACGCTGCAATGGGCCTTGTCCAGGCATTCACAACAAAAAAATCCGCCGGCATAAGGCAAGAATCAGTGGCTTCTATCAGCACGATTGATGTTACCTGTATTACCGAAAGATTGTTGCGCGAAATACTTGAACTTGTCTCGGTAGGGTCTCCGGGAGCAGCCTGGTCAGTCCATAGCCTAACAAAAAAAGAAGGAAGGACAGCAGCATACAATACATGCAAGTCGATTCCTCTCTCCGCTTGCGCGGTCAGCCCCTTATGTACCGATGGTACTTTCTTCTTCGCCAAGGCACCTCTGATGTTGAATCAAATCAGGAATGCAGAATTGAATTCAGCACTTCCTGGACCTCTTCCAATTCCCCAGAAGGGACGCGAATCTCAAATTGCTGCTTGGATAAACTGATGGGACGGGTCTGTACCAGAAAACCTTCTTCCGAAAGCTTGGTCTTAATCTTGTCCGCAACCTTTGCTGTCGGTGCAATGTAAATCACCGTCCACATGCCATGTCCGCCCCCTAAGCTAATGTTCAGAGCCCGTATATTGGACTAATGATACCATACCTCCGTTTTTTTCTGCAAGGAAGGGTTCAGGACCTTAGGGGAGAAAACGGGATCTTGGGGGACATTTGTCCCACTAGGATAACCGATATGCTTAACACTTCGTCTGATATTTTGGCAAGGGATATAAGACGTTCAGGTTCTCCAGGGCAGCGCCTGCCGCCCTGAATGTCCTGCAGCTAGGGAGGAAATGATTAATCGGTAGGGTATTTTTTAGCATTGAGATTTTTGTGGGCAATACGTGCGGAAGCCGCGGCGGCCAGACCGGCGACCAGATCATCCAGGAAGACATGAATGCCTGATCCATCTTCATTCAGATCGTGAATGACGCCTATTTTTTCTTTATCCAGGTAACCAAAACTGGTTAAACCAATCATGCCATATACATGGGTAATGCCAAGGGCCAGAGTCTCGTCCACTCCATACAGGGATTCATCCGCTTCCATAATGGCCTGCAGCGGCTGGGGCAAGAGACGTTTTTCAGCCAGTTCATCCAGAGCAATGCCCGTATACAGCGTATACTGAACCTCTCTTTTTTGCAGTACCGATTTCACACTTGTTACACAATCATCCATCGTCAGTTCCGGGTGGTACCCTTTTTGCAGACGATATACAATTTCAGCGATTGCATCAATCTGTACACCCCGCCGGGCCAGCATAGCTTCTACGATTTCATATGACATATCTCGACCTCCCGCATCGCTCCCCGAGGACCGCGAGGTCCTTCGGTGTTCTCAAGTGTATGCGGCTACCCAGCAAAACGTTCATAAAAAAACACAAATGGACTTCTGCCAGGGGTTAAACGGGGCTCCCCAGGCAGAAGTCTCACTTGGTTTGGTCAAACAAAAGAACCCGTCCGGCATAACCAGACAGGTTCCTCCTTTGGCGATGGGCGCTGCCAAGGCCATTACTTGATTTTAACTGTACCCTCGCCCAGCATCTGTTCCATCTCGGAGAATAGTGTTGGAGACGGTTTAATCCGGTAAGCATCGCTTAACGCGAGCAGCTTCTGCTGCTGCTCATAGAAAAGTACCGTTGCAACCGGACCCGGATGCTGCTGGAGCAGCTGCTTCAAACGTGTCAGCAGTTCCGGTTTCTCGGACTGTGGAGTGATCTTCACAAACACCCGCTGCTGTACGGCCTGAGACCGGCGAATCTGCTCGGATCCATTGGCAGAATCGGTGCTGCCAGGCGACGATACAGACGTCCCCTCAGCTTTGCCTGCGCCTTCCTCTCGGTGCGCTGTTGCCGGCCCTCCGCCTGTGCTGCTGCGTACAGCTCCAGCAGCTGCTCCAGCCCCCGCACCGGCTTGCTGCCTTGCCGGAGCCGCCGGGCGCGAAGGACTGCCGCTGCCGGGCTTCCCGCGCCGTTCGCGGCTGCGCAGCTGCTGTTCCAGTGCCGCCTGTGTGAGCGGCGCCACTTCCTCAGCCAGCAGCTTAAACCCTTCGTCCTGCTGCTGCACTTTGGCACGCACGACGAGCAGTTCGCCTTTCCCGACATGCTGCTGGCTCCGCCGCCATACTTCGGGAAAGAGAACCACTTCGCATCGTTCAATCTGGTCTTCCAGCTCCATGAACGCCATGGCCTTGCCCTGTTTCGTCGTGATCGACTTCACGGACACCACCATCCCGGCAGCGACGGCCATCGTATCGTCGGCCGCTTCGGTCAGCTCCATAATCCGATCTGCCCCGCTCGATTCGAGCACATCTTCATAATCATCAAGTGGATGACCGGAGAGATATAGACCCAACAATTCTCGCTCAAGCTCCAGCTGCTGAGTGGCTGAATACGCAGGAATCTGTGGATATTCAATCTCCCAGTTGGGTGTCTCAACAAAATCAAACAGCTGAATCTGCAGATCCTCGCGCTCCTTGCGCCACTTCAGAGCAGCTTCCACCGTCTCGTCCAGCATCGCAAGCAGTTGAGCTCGGTGTCCCGGCAAAGTGTCAAAGGCCCCCGCCTGAATCAGCGATTCAATGACACGTTTGTTGCAGACACGCAGATCGACACGGCGACAAAAATCGAGCAAACTGTCGAATGGGCGCTCCTTGCGGACGAGCATGATACTCTCCATGGCTTGGGTGCCGACATTCTTCACAGCAGCCAGTCCAAAACGGATAGAACCGGATGCAAATACCTCAGCTTGATTCTGGTCCACTCCGCCGGTCATACCTGTTTCTTCCCGATCTACATGTTTTATCGCAGACGCTTCACTACCGCTTACAGATAACCCCTCTTGTTTCAGGCCTTCAGGCATCACGGTCGAAGCTTGCCAGCCATATGAATCATCACCTTCTTCGGGCATTGGGCCCGGGTCATCCGGCAAAGGTGCATCGCCATATTCTTCCTGACCGGGATGATCATACATATGATTTTCGGTGTTGTTCCCATTGTCCATTTCGGACCTGTCAGTCAGATTGTTCTCCGGTTTGCCGGGTACGGCAAAGACTGGAGTAAACAGAATGCCGCTCTCGTTGACGTCAGGTGGCAGAACCTCAATTCCCATACGACGACATTCCACGACGTATTCTGCAACCTTGCGGTGACTGCCCATAACAGCGGTCAGCATGGAAGCCATAAAATGAACCGGATAATGAGCCTTCAGATATGCGGTCTGGAACGCCAGTACACCATACGCCGCGGCGTGGGCACGCGGGAAACCATAGTTGGCAAACTTCACGATCATGTCATAGACCAAGTCCGCTTCTTCCTCGCTGTAGCCTTGTTTGAGACTGCCCTGAACGAAATGTCCACGTTCCAGATCGAGCACTTCCCGTTTCTTCTTGGACACGGCTCTACGCAGCAAGTCTGCTTCCCCCAGTGAGAAACCCGCCATGCGTGAAGCAATCTGCATGATCTGTTCCTGATAGACGATGATGCCATACGTATCCTTAAGAATGGATTCCAGATCGGCATGGGGATAATCGACCTCAATCTGTCCATGCTTGCCCTGAATATACTTGGAGATGAACTCCATTGGACCCGGACGATACAAAGCGAGAACGGAGATGATGTCTTCAAATACCGTCGGCTTCAGATCCTTCAGCACACGACGCATGCCCGCCGATTCCAGCTGGAATATGCCCATCGTGTCGCCACGGCCAAGCATCTCATACGTCTTTGCATCATCGTCCGCGATATATCGAAAATCCGGAACTTGCCCTTCTTCCCCGATCCAACGCAGGCAGCGTTCAATAATGGAGAGGGTCCGCAGTCCGAGAAAGTCCATCTTGAGCAGCCCAATTGACTCCAGATTTTCCATCGAGTATTGGGTTAGCGCAGTGCCCTCGCTTCCTTCCTGAAGCGGAACAGCATCGGTCAGAGGATCGCGTGATATAACGACCCCGGCAGCATGCGTGGACGCATGGCGCGGCATGCCTTCCACCTTCATGGCCATGTCCAGCAGTTCACGGGTTTTCGGCTTCGTTTCATATAAAGCCTTCAGTTCAGGCGTTGCTTCCATGGCACGCCGGATGTTAATCCCGAGCTGGGCAGGAATGAGCTTCGCCGCCTTATCCACCTCGCCATAAGGTACATTTAACGCCCGTCCAACATCCCTGACTGCTGCACGTGCAGCCATGGTACCAAAGGTAATAATCTGCGCCACATGTGCTTTTCCGTATTTGTCTGCGACATAATCAATAACCTCATCCCGCCGCTCATCACTGAAATCGATATCGATATCGGGCATGGAAATACGTTCAGGATTCAGGAAACGTTCAAAGAGCAGATTGTACTTCATCGGATCAACATCGGTAATATGCAGTGTATAGGCAACAAGGCTTCCCGCCGAGGAACCCCGGCCTGGGCCGGTGACGATCCCTTGTCTATGGGCATAAGCGATAAAATCCCATACGATCAGGAAGTAATCCGAGAAGCCCATACTGTCGATGACCTGAAGTTCATAATTCAACCGCTTATCAAGCTCGGAACGAAGGGCCGAATCCGTCCAGCGTTCTGAGCTCAAATATCGTTCCTCCATGCCTTTTTCACAGAGCTCTCTCAAGTACTGAGAAGGACTCTGCCCCTCAGGCAGCGGTCTGTATTCAGGCAAGATGGACTTGCCAAATTCCAGCTGCAGTTCACAGGATTCGGCAATACGAACCGTATTCCTCAGCGCTTCTTCCACATGAGGGAACAAGCGGGCCATCTCCTGCTCACTTTTCAAATACAGCTGATTGGTACCAATCCGAAGACGACTCTCATCATCAACGGTTTTCCCGGTTCCGATACAAATGAGCACATCCTGAAGTTCAGCGTCCGCTTCGGACAGGTAATGCACATCATTGGTTGCCACAAGCGGAATATCCAGTTCTTCGGCTAGACGAATCAATTGGGGATTGACTCTTTTTTGCTCTGCGAGGCCGTGATCCTGAAGCTCCAGATAGAAATCAGGACCAAAAATATGTTTATAACGAAGCGCAGCCCGCCGGGCCTCTTCTTCCCGTCCATGCAGCAAATGCTGAGGCACTTCTCCACCCAGACAAGCACTCAGGCAGATAATGCCCTCGTGATGAGCCGCCAAACTCTCCATATCAATACGTGGCTTGTAATGGAAACCTTCCAAATGCCCAATAGAGCATAATTTCATCAGGTTGCGGTAACCTGTCATGTTCTTCGCCAGCAAGATCAAGTGGTGAATGGGCTGATCCTTGCGGCTGCCCCGCTCCTTGCGGGACCCTGCGGTCATGTATGCCTCACAACCGATAATCGGCTTGATGCCTCGTTCGATACAGGCTTTATAAAAGGGAACAGCGCCGTACATGACGCCGTGATCGGTCAATGCGAGTGTGGTCATCCCAAGATCTGCGGCCTGGTTCACGAGATCCGGAATACGCGCAGCGCCGTCCAGCAAACTATATTCACTATGAACGTGCAAATGCACAAAAGAACTCATGTTCGTTACTTCCTTTCGCCGCGGATAGCTGCAGCATCTGTCTTCAGAGCCCAGCTGCTGCCTATCTTTCTTCTATATGAATACAATAACTGAATAAAATTTCAGCACGTACAACCGTACTTTATTATTCTATTTTATCATATCGTCCAGGGGCACGCCCATACAATAAGAGTACAAGCCGCTCCCCCTGTTTCGGGCCACTGACAGGAGGTGCGCTGCTGGGTCTGAAAGGGGTGTTAGCGGGTGAGCACATTTTTATCCAAAGCCATTCTTGATTTCTTTATTGCGTTTGGCATTGTGCTGGGCGGCGCGATGATCGGAGGAATTGGTGCTGTTATCTCTCTCCAGCCTCCGACTCAGACGATGCTTGATATTTCCGGCAAAATCAAGATATGGGCGCTTGCAGCCGCAGTTGGGGGCACCATCGATCCGATGCGTGTCATTGAGAGCAACGTTCTCGACGGCAATCTGTCGCCAGCGGTGAAGCAAATTTTGTATCTGATCTCGGCCTTTATGGGCGCTCATATGGGAACCGAACTCGTAAAATGGGTATGCGGCGGAGGGCGGGGTTAATATGGCACCGGGACTGAGCCCATGAGGATTCCGCCTTTTTCACGCTACCGCCCGCTTATGCGCATGACAGCCGTGTTTGTCCTGGGAATGATCGCGGGAAGCGCTGTATACAACGGTGTATTTCACCTGAGTTATAACAAACTCTGGCTAACCAATCAGGAGTTGCAGCTCCAGCTGCATCAGAATGAGGAGGATATCAAAACGCTGAAAAAATACAGTAAACGGCAAACCGTCATTAAGGAAATTAAGGTGCGCGCTGAAGAGTCTGACAAAGGTCCGGACGAAGCATCTCTCAAAATCATGCTGCAGAAGCTGGGGGACGAGCTTGAGGTTCTTCGCGGTCGTGATGTGTTTAATATCGATGAGTACAGCAAAATGACACGCATCATGTTGAATCAGAAAGTATACACGGTAAGGGAAAAACAATATACGGTCCAAGTCAAAACCATGCTCGTTATGGAAGGCGTACTTCAGGTTTGGGTACAAATTCGGATGCACGTTCCGGCTTAACCACTGGGAAGCAGGCTAGAAAAAACTGCCCTTGTCCCTGTCTCGCGTGGTACAATAAGGGCAGTAAATGCTTTCCAGAAAAGGAGCTGCTCATTCGTGTTGATTGATGTTCTCAAGTATGTCCTGATTGCCATTTTCGCTCTAGCCATGGTCTGCTCGGCGCTGAACAGCATTCGTTCGTACCGGGCCGCGAATGCCGCTGACGCTGGCCTTTACCGTTCATGGACCAATATCTGGATGGGTGGCATGCTGATTGTATTGTCCATAATCCTCATGTTTGTCTTCACTGGATCGAGCCTGTCTATTGTTGTGGAAGCGCTCTTTCTAATTATCGGTGCTTACAATCTGTTCGCCGGTTTGCGCAACCGCAGCTACTTTGCCCGTCTACGGGAGCACAGCGGAAATCAGTCAGGCCGTGCGTCCAGGCAATCTGTTTAATGCACGCAGTTATACCCTATCTGCAGCGAAAAGAGGATATTCCACTCATCGATACATGTCTGAATGCCGGCTGTGAACAGCAGTTCGACATGACAATAGTGGGGGATATCCTCTTCGTTATATATGGGAGCAGTGATTCACTAATCACCTGAACTAGCCATGATCAATGGATTGCAGCGTCATGACCGCTTTGCATACGACATTTCCTTCACGGGTAATGACAATGTCCATTTTGCAGGTTCGGCGGCTCGTTTCCAGAATGACGGGTCGAACCAAAATCTGATCCTCAATCTGCACCGGATGCACAAAATACGTCGTCACATTATCCACGACATAATCGTTACCCGTAACATCCCAGGCAGCCCGGCGTCCTGCCTGCGTCATGACGTTCAGCAGCACCCCTTCAGAGATCGTGCCCAAGTCTGTCGCCATCTGCGGAATAATGAAACCATGAAACATTAACTCATTCTGTTCTCCGCGTTCCTCGGCAAACCCGTTCCAGATCAGATGATCGAAGGTCTCGCCGAGCTGCGGCTGCTTCTGCGCGTCGCGCATGGCCTGCAGTACTTCCTTCCGCGTTATGGAGGCAATCAGCTTCCGATTGCGATCCACAATGGGCAGAAAATCAATGCCTTCCCAAGTCATGATCTGCGCGGCAGAAGCCAGTGAGGTTTGCAGCGAGGCCGTAACCGGACGGCGCACGACGCATTTCTCAATGCTCTGGTCTTCCAGAAGTTCGCTCACATCCTTCAGGCTGACAATGCCGATAACCCGATTCCATTCGTCAACTACCGGGAAGCGATGATCTCCCGTTTCGGCAACCAGCTTGTGAAAATCAGCGGCAGAGCTGGTGACCTTGAGCACTTGAAGACGGGGCTTCTGACCGATAATATCCTCCACAAGCATGATTTTTTTCTTGATCAATCGGTCAAAGATTGCTCGGTTAATCATGGAAGCCACGGTGAATGTATCATGTCTGGAAGAAATAATCGGCAGTCCCAGTTCATCTGCCAGCAATCTGACTTCACGGCTTGTGCCGAAACCGCCGGTGATGAGTACACCCGCTCCCTGCTCAAGTGCAAGCGAATGGGCATTATCCCGGTTACCCACAATAAGTAGACTTCCTGCATCTATATAGCGGGCCATGGCCTGCTCTTTCATCGCACCAATCACATACTTATGAAGCGGTTTGGCCAAGCCATCACTGCCTCCGAGCACATGACCTTCCACAATGGTGACCACATCGGCAAAGGTCAGCTGTTCTGACATGCCGCGCGGCCTCTTTTCGATCCGTACCGTTCCAATTCGTTCTTTGGTTACCACCAGCCCGAAGTTCTCTGCTTCCTTGACTGCCCGATAAGCGGTCCCTTCACTTACGCCAAGCTCTCTTGCCAGGCCACGGACCGATATTTTACTGCCGACTTTTAACTGTTCGATATGCTGCAGCAGCTGTTCGTGCTTCGTCACGTTCTCTTCCTGTCCGTCCATCTGTACCACCCCCGAAGATGCATCTGTACTATTCTGTATCTATTATAACACGCTCTGAGGAAAATAACCCCATTCCCCCGCACTTCGTTTATCAACGCAAAAAGACCGATTACCCTTCGGATTGAAGGATGATCGGTCTTCGGATTCTGTCCTGATGCCTTGATGCAAGGCTTATACAGATTTGCTCTGCTCCTGCTTGTCCACCAGCTTCATCTCCCACTGCCGCAGCTTGGCCCGGCGAACAGCTTCCAGTGCACGCTTCTTCTCTTCATCTACACCAAGAATGAAATGAAGGTGCGCACCAATGATTAATAGGGAGAACAGCACCCATACGATGCCAAAAATATTAACCCAGTCCATTCCACCTGCGAAGGAAATACGCGGCAGCGCGATAACCAGCATTGACAGAGCAATAAGCAGATAGATCACATGTTTTGCCTTTTTCAACCTTTTCACCATACACAGCTCCTTCGTTCTTGATCGACTCTATATGTCTAGTCTATGAACCGGAACTGTGCAATATGAAAGATTTAGACAAATAACCTGTTAAACGTTTTACGCCTCAGCTCCACCATACAGATGGCCCAGGCTGTCAGCAATAATTTTGTTCACATCTTCAATGATTACGCTCAGACGGCGCTCCGCATCGAATAGGCGACGGATGTTGAGATTCAGGCTCAGCACCTCAAACAGCTTCTCCATTTTCTCCATCTCGTCCGGTGCCGGCATGTCGCCGCTCATCATGCGCTGCTGCAATTCCATTTGTTGATCACGGAAGCTGTCCAGCATGCGTTTCGCCTCCGGATCAGCTTCGATCAGCTTCATCGCGGACGTAATTTCTTCCACCTCGCTGCTTTCTCTCAGTGCTTTGGCCAGATCATTGGCTTTGTCATAAATATTCACTATTATTCCTCCTCAATTTGGATTGTTCTGCTGCTATTCAATCATTCCCTCAATTTTCTCGTCGCAACGTTCACCCGTGTTTATACACGCATTTCTCTTCTCTCAAACAATGGCTGACCCAGACAGGTCATCGATTCCGATGTCAAATCAATTGCATTTAATCCAAATGGGTCAATCACCAAGGGGTATATGTCCTCATATGATGAAGCACATGCCATGTTCAGATGCCGTTCAACTTCGAGATCAGACATCAAGTTGCCGCCCGGAAGGAGATCCGTGATGTCCACTAAAAAAGTAACGATTCAGGTTACCGGCTCGGGCATCCTGCAGGACGACGTCATCATGCTGGGCGAAGGGGTGCTCAAGGCCCTTAAAATCCCTTCGGGAAGGCCGCTTCAGCTTCAATTCGGCTCTTACCGCCGTGAAGTCACCGTTATTCCGGTTCCCAGATACGACGGCCTTCGCATCAATCAGACGGTAGCCAGCAAGACCGGCCTGGTTCCCCGTTCGGTCCTGAGTGTATCCTATCGTTCAGCCAGCCGTACGCTGCGCCTTGGCCCCTTCATCAGTGTGCTGGTAAGCCAGGATTATCCCGATCAGCCCGATCGGCCCTTTGGCTCCATCACGATGTTCTGTCATGAGCTGGTGAAGGCCTGCCGTAAGCAGGGCGCCTATGTATCCTTTTTCACACCAGAGGATATCGGAGCGGTAACGGGTCATATTCAGGGCTGGGTGTATGATGACGGCTGGAAAAAGACGGTTCTGCCCATTGCAGACGTCGTCAATAACAGGCTGACATCCCGTAAGCTTGAGAACAAACCTAGCGTACAGCATTTCATGAAAGAAGTAAAATCTCTCTACGGCACACAAACCTTCAATGAAAAGTTCCTGGACAAAAATGAAGTGTTTGATGCCTTGAAGTCCATTACAACGCTCAAAAGGGTCCTGCCGGAGTCACATTTGCTGAAGTCCTCTGCCACGCTCAAAACGATGTGCACCCGGTATCCGGTTGTATTTCTCAAGCCTGTGCGAGGTTCGCTTGGTAAAGGAATCATCCGGGTCTCCCGTCAAATTGACGGAAGTTTCCTTACACTCGCAACCAGTGTTGGAGGTACCCGCAAACAAACGTATACTTCTCTGGATAAACTCTATGCCAGTCTGTCCGGAAAAATGAAAACGACGCGATACCAGATTCAGCAAGGGCTGTCTCTCATTGATAATAGCGGTAGGCCCGTCGACTTCCGTGCCCTCGTACAAAAAAACAGATCAGGCAAATGGAGTGTTACATCCATCGTAGCCCGCATTGCCGGAGGCAGCCATTATGTATCGAATCTAGCCCGCGGCGGAAGCCTCAGTACCGTTAAGGATGCCGTGGCCAAAACCCAGCTTCCCGCATCAGCCAAAGCCTCAGCTTATGCCAATCTTCATACGGCGGCGCTCGACATTGCCAAAGGAATTGAGCATGCGATTCCGGCCCATTTCGGTGAACTTGGTATTGATCTTGCGATGGATACCACTGGTCGTGTCTGGCTGCTCGAGGTTAATTCAAAACCGTCCAAGAATGACAATACGCCACTGAGCGAGAGTAAAATCCGGCCCTCTGTCAAAGCCATGCTGGAATACTCCACGTATCTGGCCGGATTCTGAAGAGTGATCCATTACAGGAGGTGCATTCCGATGCCATCATCGCCGCAAACATCAACCATAGCCATCCTGGTCCGTGCTGCAGAGGGATCACCACCGTTCTCGGATGAACTCTTTTGCCGTCGTCTCAGTTTGGAGAGTCATCGCTATAACCTGAATATCATCGTGCTGCCCATATCCGCTGATAGAGATAACCCTTTACCAGAAAAAGGATACATTTACCGTAACGGAAAATGGAAAACAGCTCCTGTTCACGGGGTACAAATGCTGATGGATCGGTGCCTGCTGCCACTTCCAAGACGATGTAGACAGCAGCTTCATGAACTTGCTTTATCGGGCAGCGGGCACATCAGACCCTACTGGTCTGTTTCCCTCCCGGGTAAATGGAAGGTCCACCGGGCAATGTCTCGGGAAAAACAGCTGAGCAGACTTCTCGTTCCCACCGTACTCCTTCAACCTCAAGCTCCATGGGAGCAGTGGCTGAAACGGTGGCCCAAGGGACTTTTCTTCAAGCCTGTTTCAGGAACCCATGGCAAGGAAACATTTCGTCTCACCCAGGAAAATGATACCCCCACATGGGTCATTGAAGGCAGAGATCAGGACAATGAACGTTATCAGCGCAGATTTTATACACGTCATGCGCTCTCAACCTGGCTTGAATCCAAGATTTCCAGTCGCCGGATGATCATGCAGCCATATCTGGATCTGAGTCATCACGGGCATCCATTCGACATCCGTGCCCTGGTGCAAAAAAACAAACACGGACGCTGGACCCTGACAGGATGCATGGTTCGCGAGGGTGCCGAGGGCTCCCTTACCTCCAATTTGCATGGCGGAGGAAAGGCCTATCCCGCTCACTCTTATCTCATGGATCGATACGGGAGTATGCGTGCCAATACCATTTTAGAAGGGATCGACCATGCTGCTGCTCTAATCCCTCCCTTGCTGGAGGGTCAATTCGGCAGACTTGCTGAATTGGGACTGGATTTTGGAGCAGATTCGACAGGTCGTCTCTGGCTGCTGGAGGTCAATTCGAAGCCAGGGCGCTCTTCATTCGCAGAGGCAGGTGACCGACACATGCAGACACTGACTTACACCCAGCCGCTTGCCTATGCTCGTTATTTGCTGCAACAACATGTTCTCACGGACGTCGTTCGTCCAATGAAAATGCCGAATACATCCAGCACAGCTGGCCTGAAACCCATCCCGATTCAAGGCGGCTAGGCCCGCAGCGCCCGCTTGCCATGGAGCCGAAGGATTTTTTTCAGGATAGGAGGATAAATCATGAGTTTGACCTTTTGCAATCTGCATTTTACGCAGCAACCGGATAAAGTGGTTTATGTATCCAACGCACTAATGAAAAGTCTGAATCTATCCGGCAAAAAAACGATACATCTGCGGTTTGGGCGAGACCGGGTGCCTGCAACCATCAAACCGATCAAGAAGGCAGGGAAACACCTCTATCTCGCCTCGGGCATACGCAATCTGATGAACGTTCCCAAGCGGGGCAGCATCTATCTGCGCAACCTGCAAAATGATGAAGTCCAGCTCGGTCCACTGATTGGCGTATTGTCCGATGGACCTGGAACGAGCTCGAATCCATTTGGCTCCCGCACCGGGTTCATCAAGCAATTGCTCCGGGAAGGCGGCCGCAAATCCTATATCTATGCGTTTACTCCAAGAGATATTAACTGGCAGAATGAAACGGTATCCGGTTTTTTTCTGAACGAAAACGGAAGCTTTGTACGGAAAACGGTCCCTTTGCCAGACGTCGTGTACAACAGGTTACCCAGCCGTCGTTCCGATTTCTCGCCTGCCATCAATCAACTGAGGGAACGGTTTGTCCGTCGTAAGATCCCATTTTTCAACTGGAGCTTTTTCAATAAATCGGACATCTACAAGCTGCTCGAGAATGATCCTGAAGCAGGTAGGTACATTCCAGAATCAATCACCAATCCGACTGTCGAACAAATGAGAGAAATGCTGGAGCGACACCAGTTTGTATATTATAAGCCCACAGCTGGAAGTCTCGGTAACGGAATCTACCGCTTGACCTATTCGCCCAAACGCGGATATTTCGCGCGTTATCGCAAAAAAGGCGGCAATGCCCTGCTTCGCTTCGGCTCCTTCAATGGCCTAATGCGCATGCTTCAGGGCAGACATGGAAAACAGCTGCGAGGCTATGTCGTACAGCAGGGAATCCGGCTCATTGAGATCGATGAGTGTCCGATTGATTTTCGCTTCCACATGCACAAAAACGGGAGCAATCAATGGGTCGTCGTCGGTATCGGTGCCAAAAAGGCTGGTCGGGGCAGCGTGACTACCCACATCAAAAATGGCGGCTCCCTGATGACCCCTGAACAGGCGCTTAGCCGTAACTTCGGCGAACGTGCGGGAGAAGTGCTGCAGCAGGCCAAATCCGTCGCTATTACACTGGCCCAGGCGATTGAAACCCAGCACCAGCATCTGATTGGTGAGATTGGCTTTGATCTGGGCATTGATCAGGAGGAACATGTATGGATGTTCGAAGCGAACGCCAAACCCGGGCGCTCCATCTTCCGTCACCCTTCACTCCGGGTGGAGGGAAAATCATCGGTGGAGCACATTTTGGAACACTGCCTGTATTTGAGCAAATTCCGGAAGAGGGACGGCATTTGATGAGCCTTCATGATGATTTCAAACCTGTCATTGCCGTGTTGACCATGCACGACGACCACCGGGGATTCAGGGGAAACCATCAAAATTTTCTGGACATTATACAGACAGGCGAAAACATGGGTTATCAGGTGTATATCGTAACGGTAAGAGATTTGAACGTGAACGGGCCTACGGTTAAGGGCTATACGTACAACAAAGGGAGCGGAAAGTGGACTTCACAGTCCTTCCCTCTCCCTCATGTGCTGTACAATCGCATTCCCTATCGGGAAGATGAGCGAAAGCCCTCCGTTCAGCGGAAAATTGAGGAATGCATGCAAGCGGGGATCGAGCTGTATAATCCGTTTTTCTTCAATAAATGGGATCTGTTCGAATGGCTGAAGAAGTCCAAATCCACCCAGCATCTGATCCCTCATACACGCCGGATGCGAAGTGCTACTACGCTGGGTACGGTGCTGCGGGCTTTTCCCTATCTCTATCTGAAGCCGGAGAGCGGAAAAGCGGGAAAAGGCATCATGATGCTGAAGTTTCAGGAAAAGGAACGTCTGCCGTTCCGGCTCCGAATACAAAGTTCCCGTAAGAGTACCACGTATAAGGCAGCATCACTTGCGAAGTTATGGTCTCGCATTCGCCGGGAAACCGGGCATACGCCTTATATCATGCAGCAAGGAATCGAGCTTGCCTCATCCCGCAAACGCCCCTTCGATCTGCGCGTTCTGGTACAGAAGAATGGCAAAGGACAGTGGAGTGTAACAGGGGTGGGTGCCAGACTGGCGGGTTCGCGAAGCATTACAACCCACGTTCCACGCGGAGGCAGCGTTGAAGATCCCGAGAAGCTCCTTACCGAACTGTTCGGGGAAGAAACAACAACTGCACTAATGAAAAAGGTCAGATCGACATCATTAACGATTGCCCGTCAGGTTGAACGAGGCTCTGGCCATACGCTTGGGGAGATGTCTATGGACCTTGGCATCGATGACCTTGGAGAAATCTGGTTCTTCGAAGCCAATGCGAAACCGATGAAATTTGATGAACCCCAGATTCGTAAAAAGTCATTGGAACGTATTTTCCAATATAGCGCATACCTGGCTCGCCAATCCAAACGATAATGGAAAGGAATAACAGCTAAAGAAGGTGATTGTTTGTGTCCTCACCTGTTCTAGGCATTATGACGTTGTACTTAAACGAACATCGCGCCTTGGAAGAACGGAGCATCTACCGCAGAATGATCCTTGAAGGACGCAAGCGGGGACTCGACATTTACGTGTTCACACCTGCGGATGTACATCCCGGTGGCAAACAGATCGAGGCGATGGTCTTCCATTCGGATAAGGGATGGTCCAGGGAATGGCGTCCATTTCCGGACATGATCTTCGACCGCTGCCGTATACAGCGAAATCGCAGATTCCAGCAGCTGCTCGCCTTTCGCGAGAAATACGGGCACATGCTTTTCCTAAACCGGCCGCTTCGCAATAAATGGACCATACATCAGACCCTCTCGGCAAGATCCGCCTTTCGTGAACATTTGCCGGAGACCGTTCTGTTCCAGGATATGTCTGATGTCAATCGAATGCTTAAAGCTTCTTCGCTAATCTATTTGAAGCCCATAAACGGAACAGGCGGACGTGGAATCCTGCGGATCGAACGCAACAGTAGCGAAGCCAATATGGTCCTGGTCCAGGGACGTGATCAGAAACGGCGTATCATTACCCCGCGTAAAGTCCATTTATCAAGGCTCGGTTCTCTGCTTCAGCATTGGAACATGAAAGATAAATATCTGGTTCAGGAAGGTATTCAGCTCCAGCTTCCCAATGGTCGTGTACACGATTATCGCATGCTCGTACAGAAAAATGGCGAGGGAGAATGGGAGCTGACCGGCTGTGCTGGGCGTATGGGAGCTGAGAAAAGTGTAACATCGAATCTGCATGGCGGCGGTCAGGCCGTTCCCATGAACCGATTGATGAAACAATGGATCACCGATGAGGAGCTGAGGGATGAGATTAATGCCACGGCCGAGAAACTCGGCATTTCAGTGGCCTCATTCCTGGAAGATACGTACGGTGATCTGTGTGAGCTTGCTCTGGACTTGGCGATTGACAAGGATGGCCGCATCTTCCTGCTTGAAGTGAATCCCAAACCGGCACGAGAGGTTTTTGCACGGATTGGTGAGCGGAATATCTATTACAAAGCAATTACTCAGCCACTGGAGTATGCTCTATGGGTGTACCGCAACCGGACAGCTAGTACGCCGAACAAGGTGAAAGTAACCAAACCGGTAACCGGTAAGTCCACCGCAGCCCGAAGGTCCAGGAAATCAAGATTAAAGTAGTTACTTTACTATGGATCTGGGCCTTCAAGCATCTTAAATCGATATTCATGTCATCTCAAAGAGCCTTTATCTCCGCCTCGCCCGTTTAACAGGGCTTCGGAGATAAAGGCTTCTTCCGGTTTCGAACGCTGATATGGTCAGTTCAAGATGTAGTCTTGCTATTCAGCTTCTCTGTATAGACGAGTAAGCTCGGTAAAGTCAGAGATTAATACATCTGATCCAGCAAGTTCTTCGTCACGACCGAAGCCGGCATATGCACAGCCAATGACCGTCTGCCCATTCATTTTTCCTGCTTCAACGTCGGACGAGCGGTCTCCTACCATCCAGGCATCCTGAATCCGGTGTTTTTCAAGCAGTATCTGCACCAGGTTTACCTTGGAAGGTGTCTTATATTGCCCTGCACTGTATACACCTTCGAATAAAGGCATAATCTCGTGTGCAAACGCAACCCCTTTGACATAGTCCTCCAGTCCATTACTCGCAACAAACAAACGAACACCTTGTTCCTTGAGGGCTTGAAGCGTCTCTTTTACATGCGGGTAAAGCTGGGAACTACCCTGGTCAAGACCCTCAATTTCCAATTGAAGCAGCAATTCATCTGCACGACGGTGTGCCGCTTCAGAGGCTTCCGGCATGACCACTTTCCATATATCCTCGAGCAGCATACCCAAGCTTCCCAGCATCCGTTCCTCGGGAGGTGTCTCCCCTTCGAAATGTCCTTCGGCACGCAGTGTATCAAAAAGCTTTTGGTAAGCAGGCAACAGCAAGGTTTCTGTCTGGAACAACGTTCCATCCATATCAAAAATCATCGCTTCCGGTTTTCGCAATACAGTCTCTTTACTCATTTCTAGGATTCGTTCCTTTCGGATTGAAATATGTAATCAGCATCATACCCTTTCCATGATAAACAAAAACGTTTGGCAGTGTAAACCGAACACTGTAAAAGGTTTATTCGGTCATGTCTTATTTATCGATACAAACCATATACAAAATATAAACAAACTATGTATACAAACTTACTTTCATAACGTATAATACTGAAAAATAGTTCTTAAGACTCCTGATCCATAAGTCCTGTAAGTTGCTTTTTTCAAGTTTTTTCGACAAATACATATAACCAAAAGAGAGGAAAAGGAATCATGAAGAAAAAGAGAATTTTCAAAATTTTTTATAAAATCGGGCTGGGTTACCTGCTCGTATTGGCGGTACTGGCTGGAAGCATTCTACTGATTCAGAACAGTATTGGTCAGCTTCAGGAAGAGCTGGATTATCTCGTTGATCATGACATGAAAGTGCATGCCTTGACGTATGAATTGGAGAAAAACATGGTGGATATGGAGACCGGACAGCGTGGTTACGTGATCACTGGACAGGAAAGTTACCTGGATCCATACATAGAGGGAAAAGAAAAGCTAGTCGAGCTCAAGGAGCAGCTAGCGGGCCTTATCTCTGACAACCCGGCTCAATTGACATTATTGCAAGATATACATCGTTCCATGAATGACTGGATTCAAGTGGCCGGAGAGCCGGTTGTCTCCCTGCGTCAGGCTAATGATCTGGATTCCGTCCGTCAGTTTTTTGCAACAGATCCAGGCAAAGCAGATATGGACGAGATCCGCAGTTCCCTGATTACTTTCCGGAACAATGAACTGGCTCTGACAGAATCACGTACAGAGGCATTAAAACAGAAAAACACGATCCTGAACTGGGAACTCTACGGAGCCCTAATCCTTGTTGCCCTTATTTCCATCTTTGCGGCATTGATTTTGTCCCGTGCCATTGTCAAAAACATTCGTACTGTTACCCATGCGCTGAATGACATCGGTTCCTCCAATGGTGACCTGACCCTGCGCATCGCCACCCCGATGAGGGATGAGACAAGAGAACTCGCCGAGTCTGCGAATACGATGCTTTTTGGTTTGCAGCAAATGATGCTGGACATCCAGCGCAACGCAACAGTTCTCAGCACCGCATCGGATCGTATGGATAAAGGTGTGGCGGACAGCCACCTGGCCAGTAAAGAAGTAGCTACAGCCATGGAACGAGTAGCTGAAGGAGCAGATGAGCAGGTTGCTCTTACACAAACGATGGTCGCTGTAATTCAACAATTCCAGACCGGGCTCAGCCGGGTGGCCGCATCTGCTGCAGACGTGGCTGAACGGGCGGTACGCACCGAATCCATCGCCACCGATGGGCAGCAGCGTATTGACAATGCAGTTGGCAAAATGGGAGTTATTGAGCAATCCTTCCTCTCTGTGCAGGAAGCCATTAATGATATTTCCAAGATGTCCGATCAAGTTATCAACATTGCGGATGCCATGTCAGGGATCGCGAGACAAACCAATCTGCTCGCATTAAATGCCGGAATTGAGGCAGCACGTGCAGGAGAAAACGGACGAGGCTTCGCGGTTGTCGCAGCTGAGATTCGCAATCTTGCAGACCAAAGCGCCACATCAGCCAAGGAAATAACAAGCATATTGGAAACCGTGGTCGCAGGTGTTCATAGCACAGTGGATGTTGTGGACGAGAGCACGGCTCATGTTAACGAGGGACTGCGAACCATCGAGGACGCAGGCCATGCCTTCGCCAATATCACACAACATATACATGAACTCAGCGGTCAAATGATGGATGTATCCGCGGTGGTTGAAGAGATCACTTCGGGCAGTGAGGCTGTCATGAATTCCATTAACGAAGTATCGATCGTTGTGGAAGATACTGCATCTGCTACGGAGGAAGTATCCGCCATGACCGAAGAACAGCTTGCCTCCCTGCAGGAAATGAGTGACACTTCCAAACAGCTGAATCAAATGTCCGATGCACTCGACGAACTGGTAAAACGATTCAAGCTGGCTTAACCGTGTAAATACAGCAGCTAAAACAAAAAGAGCAGCTTCCTTAAGGAAGCTGCTTCTTTTTTTATATTTTAATTCTGCAAATTATAAATTAGTTACACTTACTGTTGCTTTCAGCATTTGACTAAGGCAGCAACACAACCAACTAGCGGCTGATCTGGATCGTGTTCCCCTCCGGATTACGCAGAGCTTCCAACACCAATTGGGCACGGTATCCGTCGTTAAAATCATAGATTTTTGCCGGCTGTCCCTGAATACGAGCGATTACATGCTTGAGAACTGGCAGCTCTCCCATCGATTCATCTACCTCTACAGGTGCAAGCGGCTGGCCAACTGGCCCCATCATCAGTTCTTCCCAGTTTTCCAGAGCGATCGTGCCTTCAGTTCCGTAAACGACCATGGATACTCGTTCCTTACCTGCAAAATGAGCAATTCCATTAAGCTGAATACGGATTCCATCCTCCAGCTTCATTACCGCCTGTACCTCATGTTCACATTCTTCGGCATTATCGGGGTACTGGACCTCGCTGCTTACCTCTGTAATTGGGCCAAACACATGCTGTATCATATGGATCCAGTGGATGCCCACCTCAAGGATAAAGCCCCCCTGCTCACGGCTTGAAATCCATGAATTCTGCTGCCATGCACGCGGCCACTGAGGGAATTGCAAAATCAGCTCTATTTTGCGAATCGCACCTATGCTGCGCTGCTCCACCAGTTCCTGCAGCTTCAATACAGAAGGTTCGTGAGGCATGGAGAAATGAATGGCATGGACTACCCCCGCCTGCTCTGCGGCCTCAAGCATTTCTCTCGCCTCTTCTGTACTGTTCGCCAGCGGTTTCTCGCAAAACACATGGATCTTCCGCTTTAAGGCCTCCATGACGACAGGATAATGAAATTTAGGCGGTACAGCAATGTACAATAGGTCAATTTCATGTTCATCCAGCAGCTGCATGTAGTCGCTGTATGCGCTAATTTCCGCATGGGATTCAGCAAAGTTCCTAAGCGATTCATCGTGTGCCTCACATACGGCTGCAAGCTCAATACTTCCATTCAGTTCGGCTTGCTTCGCCTGTTGAATCATATGTAAACCCATCTTTCCTAACCCGATCACAGCCATTTTCAATCGTGTCATTATGTCTCCTCCAATCTGATTTCCATTATAACAGAAGTTAAATGGGGTCCGTTTACTTGCGTTAACATGCAAAGAAAAGCATCTAGCTTCATGCTTATGATCAATTAAAGGTTACGTCTATATCTGACTTCTTCATTTTACATATAATGTAAATCACTCTCATTAGGACATTGGTTGCAGGAATATATAACCATTACATTTTCCTTTATCCTTTAAGCAGTTAAGCGTTACCAACTTAAGAATCAGGTACTTTTGCTTATAAAAATAAGTTGACAAAAAACCACATTAAAAGATAACCTTCGTATTAACAAGGATATATTTCCTTTTACAACCTTAGACAACCACTTGCATTCGAAAAAAATTGGATTATACCCTATGGGTCTTAAAACCTATTTTATGAAGCGAGGTGTCCCGCATGAAAACCGTTGCGGACTATTTGGCAGAAACGCTGCAGAAGCTTGGTGTTACTCATGTCTTTGGTATTATTGGAAAATCGATATGCCCTGCTGTTCTGAAGATGGTGGACCACGGCCTTGAGTTCATTCCAGGTCGCCACGAATCCAGTTCAGGATTCGCAGCAGCTGGTTATGCTCTCCAAACCGGAAGGCTGGGTGTTGCATTCGCCACTTCAGGTCCGGGTGGAACCAATCTTTTAACCGCTGCAGCTCATGCCAAAGCCAATAACCTTCCGGTGTTATTTATTACCGGGCATCAATCCATTCAGGAATTAGGCATTCCACAGTGCCAGGACTCTTCCTCCTATCTGGCCGATCTCGCAGAGATGTTCAAACCCGCTACGTTATTCAGCAAATTGGTGGAGCGTGGCGACCACTTCGGTACATTGCTCAATCATGCCCTCTCCATTGCACTTGGCCCGAACAAAGGTCCGGTTCATCTTTGTCTACCCTTTGACGTTCAGACCGAGCTGCTTGCTGAATGCCGAATTGTCATGCCTGAACCCGAGCCTCTAATTAGCATCTCTAACCTTAATCGAATTCTTCCCCTTCTTCACAAGTCCAGTCACCCATTAATTATCGCAGGCAAAGGCGTCAATCGAGCCAGAGCTCATGATGAGCTATTGCAGTTAGCAGAACAATTCCAAATTCCTGTCATCACGACGCCGGGTGGGAAAGGTGCTATCGCCTGGAACCATCCGTTATATCATGGACCTTGTGGTGTCGGGGGCTTCCCCCATGCCGATGAATTGCTCAACCAGAGTGACCTCTATATCGTACTTGGGTCGCGGCTGAGTGATATGACGATCTGCAATCTCAAACCGGACAATCATCCTGCACATCTCATTCAGTTCGATTCGGATCCTGCCTTTGTCGGCAAAATACTCCACTCACAAACCTTACATATTACTGGCGATCTAAAAGACAATCTGCAGTTTCTGCTTGGTACCCTGACCGAATATGAAGCTCCTAAGAGAGAGTCCACGGCAGTAGACTATACGGTCCCCCTGCCAACGCTACCTAACCTCTCCCTTGCATCCATTTTGGATGAATTGAGCGATATGCTGCCGTATGATCATACCTTATTTGTTGATGACGGAAGTCACGGCTTTCATGCTGTTCAGCGTTATAAAGTGAAAAAACCTGGCAGTTTTGTATTTGACGCATACTTCGCCTGTATGGGGAATGCCATTGGTATGGCGATCGGAGCCAAGGCAGCAGCACCAGACGAGACGATCGTCTGTATTACAGGCGACGGATGCTTCATGATGCTCGGAGCCGAGATCAATGCCGCTGTATGCCACAATCTGCCGGTCATCTTCATCGTAGTGAATAATAAACAGCTGGATATGGCGCTCAAAGGCATGCAAAAAACAACAGGTCGAATCGACGGGACCTTGTTCGAAGTGCCTATGGATGCGTCGAAGTTTGCTGAAGCTCTCGGAGCAGCCGCATTTCGGGCAGAAACACATGGCGAGTTCACCGCTGCAATCAAGGCAGCACAAGAACTGAAACAAGTCGCAGTAATCGAGCTGTTGACGGATCGCGATGAGATTCCGCCTACAGCCCATCGTACCGTGAATTTGTGAACTAGGAGGAGCAAAAATGAGTGAGCAGATTGTTCAAGGGCTGGAGCGTTTCGCGAATCTTTCTGGGGAGTACGGAGCCAAAGCCTTGGCCCCCATCAAGGAACATTTTCCCGAGCTGGCAGAATTCATTATGGGTACAGCTTACGGTGACATTTTCCAACGTACCAGCATTTCGGATCAATGGAAAGAAGTTGCCGTTATATCCTCACTGATTACACAAGGGCAGTTTGAACAACTGGGTGTTCATTATGTTATGGCACTTCGTGTTGGAGTAACTGTGGAGGAGCTCAAAGGAATTCTGCTGCATTTGGCACCTTGTGTAGGGGCGCCGCGTATTATTAGTGCATTTAACGTCCTACTTTCAACGCTAGATGAAATCCAATAATTAACTATTCTACATTTTTATACACGATTCGACTTTATTCTTGATCTCATTACATCTACGCCTTTATAATATGGGTAAATTATCCTCGATCTCAGCTTACATCGTAGAAGCCAGTAACGGTGGCGATAACACCTTGTCCCTGGTAGCAGGATAGCCTAACTCATTTATAAGGAGAGAGACAATTATGGGAAGCTTTATACTCAAGACTGACGTTCCAAACAAGGTGCTTAACATTGAACTGGAGGGATCTTTCTCTCAAGAAGATGGATTGCGTTCCATCTCGGCTTATCAGGATACGATTGCTCCCATTGACCCAACGGAATATGAACTGCGTATCGACTGCAAAAAGCTGAATGTCACCGCTCCGGAAATTGTACCTCTGCTGGAAGGCTGCCTGGCTCTATTCAAAAAGGACGGCTTCAAAAAGGTTGTACTCACACTCGAAAATAATGCCATTTTGAAAATGCAGTTGTCCAGGCTTGGACGTGCTGTCGGACTGGACAACCTCGAAATTGTATCTACCGTTACCACCTAATAAATCAGGCGGACAAGTTGTGGATCCACCCATCCGCTCAAGAGGAGAATGAAGATGGCCGGAATTCGTATTGTGGATATGGATATTTATCATCCAGCACACCAGGTGGACAATGACTTTTACATTGAACATTTTGATGCGAGAGGGGTAGATATTCGGGGATTGTTAAAAGCGCTTGGGCGTGATAAGCGTTACAAAATTAACAACGATGACGAGAACTCACTAAGCATGGCTTATGAGGCAGCCAGTAACCTTTTGGAAAAGACCGGACTGACCGGGGCGGATATCGACCTGATTGCCTATGCAAGTCAAACGCCGGAATACATCTTCCCTACGAATTCCTTGATGATTCATCGTTTAATTAATGGTGCATCCCATACCATCTGTATCGACAGCAACGCCAACTGTGCCGGAATGACGGCAGCCTTTGAACAGGTGAGCCGGCAGATGCTGGGCAATCCCCGAATTCGAAGAGCACTGATTATCGGTTCAGATTATGTAGCCCCGCACGCGAGTCCAGATGATCCTGTCTACTATGCCAATTTTGGCGATGCGGCAGCGGCTGTCATCATCGAACGCGACGAACAGGCCACCGGCTTCATTGATTCCATATACCAAACGGATACCTGTGTGTACGGTAATTCCCTCTTTCCTGCAGAAGGCCTGGCGAAATTGGGTCAGACCGGGGTGGATGCAGGAGCTTTTCATGTCAAATTCACACCGTTCGATGATTCGATCTGCGTTGATGCTGCTTCTGAATCTATTCTCACATTGTTAAGACGCAACGAGATTGCAGCAGATCAGATCAAAGCAGCCTGCTTCTCCCAGTTATCCATCGGTAATATTCGAGCGGTATCAGAGAACATTGGGATCGCAAATGATGTTGCCGTCTACATTGGAGACGAATTCGGCTATACCTCAACCAGCAGTCCCTTCATTGCTCTGCATCGGGCCATAACCTCCGGTCAGGTCGAACGTGGTGATAAAGTGTTGTTCTGGACGGTCGGAGCCGGGTGGCAAAATGTTGCCATGGTGGTCGAATACTAAGCTGGTTTCACTTATACGAAAAGAAGGATGTCCTTTTTCACTTCAAGGGACATCCTTCTTTTATATATGTGCAAGGTAGGTTGCATGATTAGAAGATCTTCTTGGTTTCCCGATCATCCTTCAGGATCTCGACCGCCTCACGGAAACGAAGCGAATGCACAATCTCCCGTTCCCGCAGGAACTTCAGGCTATCCTGGAGATCCACATCATCCGTCAGATCAATTAACCATTGATATGTAGCCCTAGCCTTCTCCTCCGCAGCGATATCTTCATACAGATCTGCAATAGGGTCACCCTTTGCTTGGATGTAGGTTGCAGTGAAAGGTACGCCCGCTGCATTGCTGTAAAAGAGTGCCTTGTCGTGATTCACATAGTGAGCATCCAGGCCTGCCTTCTCCAGCTGTTCAATGGTTGCATCCTTGGTAAGTTTGTAGATCATGGTTGCGATCATCTCCAGATGGGAAAATTCCTCTGTAGCGATGTCATTCAACAGACCGATAATTTTGTCCGGAATGGTATAACGCTGATTCATATACCGAAGGGCTGCAGCCAGTTCCCCGTCTGCTCCACCATACTGTTCCATCAGCAATTTGGCCATATGAGGATCACATTTACTTACCCTAACAGGATATTGCAGCTTTTTCTCGTATACCCACATCTTGCACGATTCCCCCTTCAAAAATACCAAATGAATGTCATCCGATTCGGATCGTTCATACGTTCACTTCCCGGGATCCCGATTCTGGTTTCCGGAAAACCCGGGTACGGCATACTTTCGCAATCAACTCAAACGTTCATTACACCTGCCACGGCCAGGGGGCCTCTAACCACTGCCAAGGATATTTGGAGAACGCATGCCCAAAGTTCATGAGCGGTCCATACAGCTGCTGAAATTCATGGGCTACCCTCATCCGCTCCTGGCTAAACTTGTTATACTGTTCAATACTTTGATAGTCACCCGGGTGAGTATCCAGATACAGATTCAGCTCCACCAACACAAAATCCAAGGCTTGCAGTTCCTCCAGCAACTCATAATATCTGGCGTCACACGCTTTTGCTGCTTCAGGCTCCATCTGCTCCTACCTCCCTCCCTTTTGTTTTTTTGGATGTATAAGGACTGTATAGCGCAGGCCACAATGTTCCGAGTCTCAGCGCTTCTGCCGGACTGTATTGGGGCCAGCCCATCGGCTGGAAAGGAATAAATAACTGCGGAGGAACAAGGTAGGTTTTAATTTCAATCGGTTTACATGGATCAAAAGGCCCCACAAAAGGTGCATATGCGCGAAGCTGTGGATCAATCATTTTCAAACTCCTCCCTTCACTGAATTCGGTCACTCGTCGATAGGCGACTACAACCCTTGCTTTTCCCGTCTATTATCCATATGTCATCATTGTTAAGTTCATCCCAATTCAGCTGAAACAACTCACGGAATTTCTCACGCCTTCTTTTAAACAAAAAAAAGACCCTTGGTTCCTCCCCGCGGGAAGTGTTCCAAAGGTCACATTCATTTCAATATGGTAGTGCATTTCACTACTTGTCCGATTCGGGATCGTCCTGAGCCTCATTCCAAGCAGCAGCCTCTTGTTCAGAGACTGGGCTCCTATACACCTTGACTCGGGTAATTCGTAACCTGGTGGATTCCTCCACTTCAAAAACATAGCCGTTCTGCTCCCGTGTTTTACCTTTGGCTGGGCTGCCTTCAAGCTCTTTGAACAACCAACCGCCAATGGTATCTACTTCTTCGTCATCAATGATGGCCCCGGTCCATTCATGAACCTCTTCAATGAGGGATCGTCCATCTATGGAGAAGGAATCACCGCTGCGTTCCATATGAGGTCGCTCATCCTCGAACTCATCGTATAGATCCCCTACGATCTCCTCCAGAATTTCCTCCGCCGTCAATAATCCGGCGGTGCCGCCGTATTCGTCAACAACAAGGGTCATCTGGGAATGCTTTTTCTGCATCAGTTGAAGGACATGGCTGATTTCCATGGATTCCGGAACGTTCAAGATAGGCCGCACAAGTGAAGCCAGGTCCTGCTGCTGTTCCGGGGCTGCCAATAGCAGATCCGTAATATGGATAAATCCGATAATTTCGTCTTTATCCTCAACGGCAACAGGATAACGGGAATGCTTCGTTGCATTAATAATCTTCAGGTTCTCTTCCAGGGGCAGATGGGTATACAGACAATCCATATCTGTACGTGGTAGCATGACTTCACGAGCAAGCATATCGGAGAAATCAAAGATGTTATCCATCAGTTTGATTTCATCTTTGTCAATGACGCCACTCTTCGCACTCTGCTTCATCAAGATTCTGAGTTCATCTTCAGAATGGGCTTCTCCTTCACTCGCAGGCTCTATCCCTGCCAGTCGCAGCAGTGCATTGGCCGATGCATTGAGAATCCAGATGAATGGAAAAAAGATTTTGTAGAACAGCAGAAGTGGTGCGGACAATAGCAGAGCCACGCCATCAGTTTTTTGAATAGCAAGCGACTTCGGTGCAAGTTCCCCAAGTACAATATGCAGAAACGTAATAATACAGAAACCGACGATAACAGAAACGGTAGAGATCAGCCCTGTATCCGCCACGCCCAGTTTGAACATCAGCGGCTCTACCAGTAATTCGGAAATGGCGGGTTCACCGAGCCAGCCAAGCCCCAGGGATGTCAGGGTAATGCCGAACTGGGTTGCCGACAAGTAAGCGTCCAGTTTTCCATTCACCTTTAAAGCATACCCGGCCAGCCGATTTCCCTCGCTCTGCAATTGAGTCAACCGGGTCTGTCTGACTTTAACCAGAGAAAATTCCGCTGCAACAAATACACCATTCAAGAATACGAGCAGAAAAACGCAAACCAAATTGAACACCAGCTGCCCGAGATGAAATTCGGTATGAATATCCAAGTCGACACTCCCCTTTTTCTATCTATTTCAGGAATATACCTGGAATATCAGCGCCTAATCAGCGCGTAATTGCTTTTCTGGATTTGAAATCCACACCTTTATAATACATGTCCGCCACCAGCAGGTTAGGGCCGCAGCAGGACGCAGCATCACAGTGACAGTTAACGGTCTGATTAAGCGGATGCTCCGCTGACCATTCATGGAACACATCATCCAGCTTCCGATCCCGAATGTTGCCAAAGGCAGGGATGTCAGCAAAATCCGTAACGTACACATTGCCTGTAAACATGTTGACGTTAACGCGATTACGGCCATCCGGATCATTGCGTACGGTCACATTAGGCTCACTGTACAGGCGATTGATCAATTCCCGATCCTGATCGGCCGCACTGCAAGCAAAGAATGGAAGTGTTCCGAACAACATCCACATATCTTTGTCGCGCACATCCAGCAAGCGATGAATGGCTGCTCGCATATGGTCCAGAGACAAGACAGGTAATGTGGAAGCAAAATTTGAGTTATACATCGGATGAACTTCATGACGTACACAGCCCATCTCCCGAATCAGTTGATGGATCCCCTCCAACTTATCATGAGTACGGAAATTAATCATGGATTCAGCCGAGATAAACATGCCTGCTTCACTCAGTTTGCGCGAATTCTCTATCATTTTCTCATACATTTTCACCGCTACTTCACGCTTGACAGGTCTGCCGCTGTTGGCAAAACCGACTTGATGGAAATCATCAGCATTCAGGTAGTTGAATGAGATGTGCATCACATCAAGGTATGGCAGCAGTTTCTCGTAACGACTGAGATCCAGCGTCAGGTTGGAGTTGATCTGTGATCTTATGCCGCGCTCCTTGGCATATTTCAGCAGCGGGATGATCATTTCATCCACTGTCTTTTGACTGAAGCTCGGCTCACCACCTGTCAAACTGATGGTCTGCAGATGCTCCACTTCGTCCAGCCGCTTCAGCATTAGAGGCAGTGGCAGTGCGGGAGCTTCACGCATCGTGAGCATATCCCCTACAGCACAGTGCTCACATCTCATATTGCACAGATGAGTCACGGTCATTTCAACACTGGTTAACACGTGGCGTCCATATGTACGCAAAGAGCCGATCGGATCCCATGGATCATTTGTCGGCGATAAAGGCATCGGTTCAACCGATCCTGAGTTTAGCATGGTCATTGTTCTTCACCTTATTCCTTTTATTAACCTAAAAAGTTTTATTTACATCATACTTTGGCATGATCTTTTTGGAGCTATCTTTTATCATAGCACAATTTTGAACGCTTCGGCATGAAGTGCTCTGTCCATTACATGACAAAAACGCCCATACAACTCCAGGGCCAACCCGGCCCGGATATTGCTATGAGCGCAGTCTCCCTGCTGGCAATAACTTAACAGTGATCAAGAAAATTCATCACAGGAAGGAGTTGGAGGCACGCCCTCATCGCCTTCTACACCAGTAATCATAACCGATAGGGCTGTGGACAGATCTATTTCGTAAGGAGCCTTTAACGTCTGTCCATCCGCATCCTTTAACACCCGAATCCGGGGCCGCTGCGGGATACGTGAATCGATGGATGCAACGACGCCGACTTCCCCCGTGCTCAGCGTCACAGATAGACCTACGGGATAAATTGCCACACAGTCACGGAATTTCTCCAGCATACGCTGTTCATACAACGAGCCAGATCCCGTATATAATACTTCCACTGCCTGGTGAGGGAGCAATGACTTCCGGTATACGCGATTACTCGTCATCGCGTCATACGAGTCAGCCAGTGCAATCCACTTGGCATACTCATGAATTTGAGGACCCTTGAGGCCAAACGGATAGCCACTACCGTCGATTCGCTCATGGTGCTGCAGGGCGCAATGCGCTGCCAGCAGCGGTATGCCTGGTTCATCTTTTAAAATCCGATGTCCATATGTAGTATGCTGCTGAATGATTTTAAATTCCTCATCCGTCAATTTCGCTGGTTTATGCAAAACAACTGGATCAATCTGTGTCTTTCCTATATCATGCAGCAGGGCACCCAGTCCAATTTCCATCAGCTGCTGTCTGGAATACCCTGAGGCGACGCCCAAAACCAGTGTGTACACACATACGTTCAAGGAGTGGTTGTACAGATCAAGATCACTGGAGTTCATATCCATCAGCATGATCATTGCTTCCTTTTGACCACCGATGTCCTCCAGAATGGTATTCATCAGACCACTCAGCGCTTTGCCGAAATGCGGAATCCGGCTTTTGGTCTTCATACCTGACATACTCTGAAACTGCTGCTTGATTTCTACCAGTGCCCTGCGTCTGGTTTCCTCCTGAAGCATATCGGGAACGATGATATCCTCTGTCGCTGCTTCCTTAATATATACGTAACCTACGCCGAGGTCTTTTAGACGTCTAATCAACCGCTCGGTCAGTTCCACATCTTCACTAAGCAGAACCAAACCCTCTTCGCTATAAATCCGTTTCCCCAGCTTCATGCCAGGCTGCAATAGGTTTATATGTACCAAACGCACAGCCTATCCTCTCCCGCTCCGTAGATGTAATTTCCACTAGCCGCCGCTTCAGCAGAAGGCAAGTACTCGTCAATTTCTTTCATGCCAGCGGGATCGCAGGCTATCATCCAACGCCCCTGGTCTTTTTAATTCGATCTCCAGCAGATCCCGTATAAATTCAGGAAGTCGATATGCGATCTCGGTTCCCCGGGCTAACGAAGGGTATCCCACATTGAATGTAAACATGTCTAGTGTTCCGACCACATATTCCTGTTCATCACCCATAGGCTTACCATCGACATATAATGCATTGATCTTATGATATGGGGGACCCGCAGGATCATACTCCATCTCCATACCATCCACACACAGCGTACCAAGTATCTTCCCGCGAAATCCAAATCCGATGATGGGCTTATCCGCATATTCCTGAAGCAAAGACTGTTCCAGCGCTTCACGAATCTCTCTGCCTTTCAGCCTTATTGTACAAGCATTGATCGGAGAAGGACATAGGGAATGCAGCATTCCCTTGCTGATGTCCCCTTGCGGAAGTTCACCCAGGAGTTGGCCAGCGTTAACCAGTGACAGCTCAGCTCCCGTGAAGTGCCTTACTGCCTGCGCGAGCAGCGATGCGAATGGTGATTCCTTCTCATATTTTATCGGAAGAGTTCGGTCAATCATTACAGCTGTCTGTCCAAGAGCACGCTCTGCCTCCGCGCGATGTGCTGCGATAGCCAGTGCAACCTTCTCATCCAGCATCTGATCCTTCAATGGAAAACAGCCACTACTAACCAGTCTGGGCTTGTTCGCATCGCTATCCCGCTCAAGTACAACTTTACCAAGCCACTGACCGAATTTTCCGGCTGCTCCCAGCACTGCATTGCCAATGACCAGAGGTTCCTCGATCACATGGTGAGTGTGTCCGCCAAGAATAACGTCAATGCCCTCAATCTGCTCCGCGAGTTTCCGGTCCGTTGATAGACCCAGATGGGAGAGTATAATGACAATATCCACATTAGGGCGCAGCGCCTCAACTTGCTCACGCAGTGTTTCCACAGGGTCAAGCAGCTTCCATCCCAGCAAGTCGTAAAAAGCAGTAAACGGTGCAGTAGCTCCGAGCAAACCTATCCGAAATGGACCTTTGTCCACAATAAGGGATGAGTTCATCCATACTGGAGGCTGACCACTGGCCTCTTCCACAACATTTCCGCACACGACAGGACACAATAGTCCTGAATAGGACTGTGCCAGCTGCTCCGGTGTAAATGTCAGTCCCTCGTTATTGCCAATCGTTATGGCATCATACCCCGTCAAATTAATTACATCGACGTTGGCTCCCCCAAGTGTGCCCTCTGTCTCTACGGCCATACGATCCATATGATCTCCGATATCCAGAACTAGAACGTTTTCGCTACGTTCTCTCTCTTGTTCAATCATGGCGGCGATAGAGCTCATGGAACCAAAATGACTATGGATGTCATTGGTGTGCAGAATGGTTAACGTTTGTTTTTCCTTGGTGCTCATCACACCGCCTCCTCTCGTCCTTGCCTGACGTACATTCCTCTAATAGATAAGCATAACATTTTCCGCGTCGTTATGATATATTGAAAGGGTTTAGAGATAAAAAAGAGGTGACGCATAAGCATGATATTAACCATACAACTGTTTGCAGGTATTGCCGAACGTTTGGGCACGTCCCTGCTTGAATATGAATATACGAAAAGTCCTTTGACCGCAGCTCTTCTCAAAGAAAGCCTGGCACTCGCCTATCCAGAGGCTGCTTCACAGATTCGAAGTTCCTTTCTGGCGGTGAACCAGGAGTACGCTCCTGCCGATACGATGATTAAGCCCGAAGATGAACTTGCCTTAATTCCCCCCGTTTCAGGAGGTGACGGTACTGGTGGGTCCGAGGATGAGCATAGGTCTTCACTATCCGAACATCGTACTCCGGACGGTATGTTTATGATTACGAAGTCCCCCCTGTCCGTGGAAAAAACAACAGCTCTGGTCATTACCGCAAACCACGGGGCAGCACTGACTTTTGTAGGTACTACGCGTGAAATGACAGGGGAACAGCGAACGGTCCATCTGGAATATGAAGCTTATGTACCGATGGCGCTTTCTCAGATGGCTAACATCGGAAGTGAAATCTCCGAGCGTTGGCCAGGGGTCAGATGTGCAATCAGCCACCGGATCGGTCAGGTTGACGTTGCAGAGATTAGTGTTATTATTGCCGTCTCCTCGCCTCACCGCAGTGATTGTTATGACGCCAGTCGCTACGCTATTGAAAGACTTAAACAAACGGTCCCGATCTGGAAAAAGGAAATATGGGACGATGGTTCCGAGTGGAAGGGACATCAACTGGGACCCTGGAACCCCTTGGACAATTTATAAATAGTCACTCCACCTCTTGCAAGGCTAATTAAATTAGTAAATAAGTCGTTGTCAACCCATTTTTTTCTTGTTATTATAAGCATATATGTCGATATAAGTCGAGGAAAAGGTGGTTTATACGTGAGAGTGCATGTTACTGATCTTAAACCTGGTGATCTGTTAAAAAATGATGTATACAACAGTTCAGGTCTCCACATGCTGATGAAAGGTTCCTTACTCAGCGAAGACGATATTACCAAATTGCTGCAACATGGAATCGATTACGCAGATGTAGAACATACAACATCCAACCTACACTCTGATACGCAAACCATGCCTTCCGATCAGACCCGTCTGTTAACTACCTTGTTTGACGATACGATCAAAGGTACCGAATCTCTGTTTCAGCAAGCGATGGAGAAAGGATTTATTGACGAAGCTCAGGTCGATGAAATTTTGATTAACCTGACAACTCAACTGGAGAAACAGAAGGATGTCGTTTCCCTACTACTTATGCTTGACGGCGATAATGATTATACCTACAACCATTCATTGCAAGTGGGAATGCTCGCGTTTTATATTGCTGGCTGGATGGGCTACAATCCTGAAGAATGCCTGACCGTAGCCAAAGCAGGTTATCTGCACGATATTGGAAAATCCAAGATTTCTCCTGAAATGCTACATAAACCGGGAAAACTAACCCCGGAAGAATTCGAAGAAATGAAGAAACATACGTTATACGGATATGAGATTGTTAAAGAGTCCACGCAGGATGAGATTTTGGCTACGGTCGCCCTTCAGCATCATGAGCGGGAAGACGGAAGCGGCTACCCTCATGGACTGAAAGGGAATGATATTCATCCATATGCCCGTATTACGGCCGTAGCTGACGTTTACAGCGCGATGACGACCAACCGGGTATATCAGACCAAGCAGGAGTTAATCTCCGTGCTGTGCGAGCTGTACAGCCTGAGCTTTGGCCAACTCAACGGAGAAGCTACCCAGGAGCTCATCAAACACATGCTGCCCAATTTTATAGGAAAAAGGGTACTGCTCACCTCGGGGGAAACGGGCATTATCGTCATGAATAACCCTGCAGACTATTTCCGTCCGCTTGTTCAGACATCCACAGCCTTTATTGATTTAGCGAAAGAAAGAGATATCGCCATCGTCGAAATTTATATTCAATAGCTCCATGGTTTCGCAGCGGCACGTAGAAAAATGAATAATTACGAAGAATTACAATACAGGAACTTATTTTATGAAAGTAAAAAGGGAAACCGAATTCCGGTTTCCCTTTTGCTTTATTCAGGTTTGATACGCGTATTACACGCAGAATGCTTTAGTGATGATAACCAACAGAATGAACAATACCAAGATTGCGCCTACCGATGTGAATGGGTTGTATCCACCGATGCCGCCAACATTGCCACCACAGCCATATCCTACCTCGCTCATGTGATTGCCTCCTCTTCATCAGGTATACCCTAACATATGATCTTGCAGGGGAAGCGAACCGGGCGAAATGGCAATATTCGATAAATGGTTTTTTGCCTGCTTCAGGTACGAATCATCGTATACAGCACGCTGGCCCTTATTGTTTTCCTGAATCGAACGAGACCTGAATTCCTTTTTCCTTGCGATACATAATAACCAGCAGTCTCCAGAAGTCATAACTGCCTGTGTCCGTCTGGATATAAGGACGATAGTAATGATAAGCTTCAGCTGCCCAAGGCGGACAGGGCATGTTGGATAGATTCTTCTGCTGCGCGATCCAGGACGCCTGAGCTTCCAGAGTCTTTTCCATCGCTTCAAAAGCTTTCTTCTCTTCACTTGTCATCGGCAGAGCCTCCTGCTCTTCAGATGTGGAACCGAATTCCGATTGCAAATATGCTTCCGGCTCAACCACTCCATCCACACTGGCTGTATACCCGTAAGAAGGGGTACTCGTTTTACGAATTTCATAATGGACATGGGGTCCTGTACTCTGACCTGTACTCCCTTGGTTTCCCAAGAGTTGACCACGCTTCACCCGCTGACCTACACTAACCGCAATTCGCGATAGATGGGCGTAACAATGCAGATACCCACGATGATCCTGTACAGCAACTGTAAGCCCATAACCGCCGAATCCGGAGCCCGTAGCTCCTTCTGCGGCAAATCGTACGGTTCCTTCCATAAAGGCGTATACAGGGCCATTCCAGGGTTCTGTGACGAGGTCAATTCCCCGATGGAACGTTTGTCCACCATGAATGGGATGAATGCGATAACCAAACGAACTTGTAATGCGATATCCTTCAAAAGGATTGAAGCTCATAGATTCACCATCCTTTTCTATCAATAGATGCAGCAATCTATGAAATCGCTTGTGCTGTTGAACCTATTTTATGCGAAAAACAGCGATTCAACCATCCGTTTTTCTGTTACACAAGTCCCTTTTTCATATAAAGTCGGATTATTTTCGTGCATGAAGAAACAAGGACCGGAGGAAATCCCCCGGTCCTTGTCTATGCAGCAAGCAGCAATTAACCAATGCTGCCTTCCATTTCGAATTTGATTAATCTGTTCATTTCTACCGCATATTCCATTGGCAATTCTTTCGTGAACGGCTCAATGAAGCCCATGATGATCATTTGTGTTGCTTCAGCTTCGGTCAGACCACGGCTCATCAGATAGAAGAGTTGGTCCTCAGATACTTTCGATACCGTAGCTTCATGCTCCAGCATAATGTTATCATTCATGATTTCATTGTAAGGAATGGTATCCGATGTGGACTCATTATCCAGAATGAGCGTATCACATTTGATATTGGACTTGGCACCTTCTGCTTGACGACCAAAGGAAGCCAGACCACGGTAGGTTACTTTACCACCATGCTTACTGATGGATTTGGATACAATCGTTGAAGTCGTGTCTGGAGCCAAGTGGATCATTTTCGCACCTGCATCCTGATGCTGATTTTTACCAGCTACAGCGATGGAAAGTACGGAACCTTTTGCTCCACGGCCTTTCAGTACAACGGCTGGATATTTCATTGTCAGTTTGGATCCGATGTTACCATCTACCCATTCCATTGTTGCGTTCTCTTCAGCAACTGCACGTTTGGTTACCAGGTTGTAGATGTTTGGTGCCCAGTTTTGAATCGTAGTGTAACGAACACGGGCATTTTTCTTACAGATGATCTCAACCACGGCACTGTGGAGTGAGTTCGTGCTGTAAATTGGAGCTGTACAGCCTTCAACATAGTGAACGAAGCTGTCTTCGTCCGCAATGATAAGCGTACGCTCGAATTGTCCCATATTCTCGGAGTTAATCCGGAAATAGGCTTGCAGAGGCACTTCACACTTAACGCCCTTAGGCACGTAAATGAAGCTTCCTCCGGACCATACGGCACTGTTCAGTGCTGCGAATTTGTTGTCCGCTGGCGGAATTACCGTAGCGAAGTATTCACGAAGGATTTCCGGGTGCTCTCTAAGAGCCGTATCGGTATCCATGAAGATTACGCCTTGGTCTTCCAGTTCTTTTTGCATGTTGTGGTATACAACCTCAGATTCGTACTGAGCGGATACACCTGCAAGGAACTTTTGCTCGGCTTCAGGAATACCCAGTTTATCAAAGGTTTCCTTGATTTCGGAAGGAACCTCTTCCCATGTTTTACCTTGTTTTTCAGAAGGACGAACATAGTACTGGATATCATTGAAATCCAGCTCATCGAGATCTCCGCCCCATTTTGGCATTGGCATTTTCTCGAACTGTTTCAGTGCTTTCAAGCGGAACTCGAGCATCCACTCCGGTTCGTTTTTAATCCGGGAAATTTCGGTAACGACTTCTGCAGTCAGACCTTTACCGGTTTGAAAGATGGATTTGTGCTCATCGCGAAAACCATATTTATACTCTTCCATTTCTGGTGCTTTTTTAGCCATCTTGCTCTACCTCCCTATCGTTATTGTACATTGTCCTCTTCGTCAATCCCTTTGCGTAATGCATTCCAGGCCAGAGTGGCACATTTGATGCGTGCAGGGAACTTGTTCACACCGGATAGGGCTTCGAGATCTTCATAATCGTCGAAATCGACTTCTTCCCCTTTCATCAGTGAGGAAAAACGGTCAGCCAGATCGAGTGCCTGCTCCATCGATTTGCCTTTGACAGCATCGGTCATCATGGACGCCGACGACATGCTGATGGAACAGCCTTCTCCCGTATACTTGGCTTCCTGGACGATTCCGTCTTTCAGTAAAAGCTGCAATGAAATCCGGTCGCCGCACGTAGGATTGTTCAAATTCACCGTGACAGCGTCATTATCAAATGTTCCGCGATTACGCGGGTTTTTGTAGTGGTCCATTATAACACGCCGGTACAGATCATCAAGTTGCATCGCCAAAATACTCCTTTGTCTGAATTAAGGCGCTGATAAACCGGTCCACATCTTGTTCATTATTATATAGATAGAAGCTGGCACGAGCTGTTGAGCTGACTTGCAGCCAGCGCATAAGCGGCTGGCAGCAGTGATGTCCGGCTCGAATGGCTACACCACTCGCATCCAGTACAGTAGCCACATCATGTGGATGTACATCCCCCAGGTTGAAGGTGACCACACCAACATGACGCTGCGCTGGACCATAGATGGTCAGCCCGTCAATCTCTGCCATACGTTCTGTTGCATAAGCTGCCAATACACTTTCATGATGGGCAATCTCATCCATGCCAATCTGCTCCAGAAAATCGATGGCTGCGCCCAGACCTACCGCACCTGCGATAATAGGGGTTCCGCCTTCGAATTTCCACGGAAGCTCTTTCCAATTGGATTCATAGAGACCAACATCATCAATCATTTCACCGCCGAACTCAACCGGTTCCATGGACTCCAGCAGCGCCTTTTTGCCGTAAAGTGCACCGATTCCGGTTGGTCCGCACATTTTGTGACCAGACAATGCATAGAAATCACAGTCGAGATCCTGTACGTCCACCTTCATATGCGGAGTGCTCTGTGCGCCATCAACAACGATGACAGCGCCATTGCGGTGTGCAATTTCAGCAATTTGTTTTACCGGATGAATAACACCCATGACATTGGATACATAAGCGATTGCTACAATTTTTGTTTTGTTCGTAATCGTCTTCTCCACATCTGCCAAATCGATATTGCCATCCGGCTGAAGCGGAATGTATTTCAATGTTGCACCTGTCTCCTTGGCTACCTGCTGCCAAGGAATCAGGTTGCTGTGATGTTCCATTGGTGTAATAACGATCTCGTCGCCTTCTTTGCAGACAGACCGGCCGTAGGACGAAGCCACCAAATTGAGGGCTGTTGTTGTCCCACGGGTGAAAATGATCTCCTGTGTGCGACGTGCATTGATAAACTTGGCAACCTTCTCGCGTGCACCTTCATAGGCATCCGTAGCCCGGCTTCCAAGTGTATGCACACCGCGATGCACATTGGAGTTCTCAAATTCATAATAATGCTTAATCGCATTGATAACGGCCAGCGGCTTCTGGGAAGTCGCTGCGTTATCTAAATATACGAGCGGGTGTCCGTTAATTTCCTGGTGGAGGATCGGGAACTGCTCGCGGATGGACGGGTTCATTGTCCCAGTTTCCGTTCAATAAGGGACTGCAATTGGGTACGCAGTGCTTCCAGAGGAATATCCGCCACCACCGGAGCCAGGAAGCCGTAGATAATCAGACGTTCAGCATCCGTACGGTTAATCCCGCGAGACATCAAGTAATGGATCTGTTCAGCATTGACTTGACCTACGGAAGCCGCGTGACCTGCTGTAACATCGTCCTCGTCGATCAGAAGGATTGGGTTGGCATCTCCGCGTGCTTTCGGGCTCAGCATCAGTACTTTCTCTGTTTGCTGACCGTCCGCTTTGGTTGCACCTTTCTCAATCTTCGTGATTCCGTTGATAATGGCAGAAGCTTCTTCACGCATAACTGCGCGAGTAATCATCTGGCTCGGCGTGTTTTTGCCGAAGTGACGAGCTTCTGTAGTGTAGTTGATTTTTTGGGATCCGGAACCAACAGCGATGACTTTCGAATCCGAGCTGGAGCCATTGCCTTTCAGCACGGACATCGTGTTGCTGGCTGTATCGCCGTTGTTCATTTCACCAACGATCCACTCGATTGTTCCATCGTTCTCAACCACTGCACGGCGGAAGGAAACGTCAGTAACATTCGTAGACAGCTGATGAACAGACGCGAAACGTACTTTTGCACCGGATTTTACGAAGACTTCCACGACACCGTTATGGAAAACAGGTGCGGACAGTTCGCCGGAAACATAGTTGTCAACGTAAGTTACAGAGCTGTTCGCTTCAGCAACAACGAGGACATGAGGTGCAAATGTAGCAGTTGCATCATCTGTGAGCAAAACAGCTTGAAGCGGAACTTCAATTTCCACATTTTTAGGAACATACAGGAATACTCCACCGTTCCAAAGAGCCGCATGCAGAGCAGCAAGGGAATGCTCATCTGCCTTCACAGCTGTGTTCAGGTAAGGTTTTACCAGATCACCATGCTCGCGAACCGCAGTAGCTAGATCCGTGAAAATAACGCCTTTGGCTGCCAGATCAGCAGATACCTTGGAGTATACTGTGCTGGAATTGCGCTGGATAACCAGACTGCCTTCAGCTTGATCCTGAACGAGATCTTTAATCGAAGCAGGTACTTCTTCCAGAGAAGAAATAGCTTCACTTGCTTTATATGTGCCATATTCGCTGACATTCCAGCGTTCGATTTTCTGTTTTTCCAGTTTCGGAAGCGCAAGACCACTTGCAAGCTTAAGGGCTTCAAGCCGCTGCTCGGTCAACCAGCCGGGTTCGTTGTTACTTTCCGACAAGGCGCGAAGCGCTTCAGATTCAACCGGAAGAATTGTTTGTGTAGTCATTGATTATCCTCCTCCGTTTTGTCTTTACGCTTCTTGGCCTACAGTTTCATCCGTGATTCCCAGCTCTTCCTTAACCCAGTCATATCCTTCTGCTTCCAGACGGTGAGCCAGTTCAGGTCCGCCAGATTTCACGATACGACCTTGCATCATAACGTGCACATAATCAGGTGTAATGTAGTTCAACAAACGCTGATAGTGAGTGATGATAAGGAATCCACGATCTTCGCTCTTCATTGCATTTACACCATTTGCTACAATTTTCAGCGCGTCGATATCCAGACCGGAGTCGATCTCATCAAGAACTACGATTTTTGGATCAAGCAGCATCATTTGCAGAATCTCGTTACGTTTTTTCTCACCACCGGAGAAACCTTCGTTCAGGTAACGGTGTGCAAACTCTGGATTCATGTCGAGTTCTTTCATTTTGCCTTCCATTTGACGAATGAACTTGATCAGGGAGATCTCGTTACCTTCGCCGCGACGTGCGTTAATTGCACTGCGCAGGAAGTCGGAGTTCGTTACGCCTGCAATTTCGCTCGGATATTGCATAGCCAGGAATAGACCTGCACGCGCACGCTCATCTACTGCCATGTCCAGTACATCTTCACCATCAAGGGTTACTGTACCGTCTGTTACTTCATATTTAGGGTGACCCATCAGAGCCGATGCCAATGTGGATTTACCTGTTCCGTTCGGACCCATGATTGCGTGGATTTCTCCACCTTTCATTTCCAGGTTAATGCCTTTCAGGATTTCTTTACCTTCGATCGTCGCTTTCAGACCTTCAATGACGAAATTCGTAGCCATGTGTATTGTTTCCCTCCATTGATTAAATTGATGTTTGCTGTCGAAAACGAAAAAGCGCCTATTAAATATCTGAACAGGGCTTCCCCTGAATTTCTACAAGTACCGCAATTTCCAAAGCAATAATCACTTTAGAATAATTCTAAACTGATTCTCATTGATTATCAAGTCATTTCCGAGAACACTTGTCCTCTCAGGAAACATGATTCTACCTGATTCTATAATAAAAGCGGGTTTGAATCAAATGAGAAACCGTTATTTCTTCCAATTCACAGTGAGAAAAATCACTGTAATTCATTATATCATTCCATATTAATCAGCCAAAAAGGGCTTATCCATAATCTGGACAAGCCCTTCCTTATTTCATTTTATATCTTGAGCATATCGTTAATCTTCTGTACCTGTTCGTCAAAATCCGCAACATCCACCACCGGCGTCATTTCGCGCGGCACCGGACCATTCGGAATGGAAATCCAGGAACGGCACCCATTATATTCGGGCAGCACCGGTATTTCCATCGGTTCATTCAAACGGTACACACGGAGTATCAATACATGTAACGGATCTTTCCGTTTCCACTTCAAGCGGTCTTCGGCAAAATCCGATGTCCACATATGAAAGTCATGAAGTCGATCCAGCATTTCCTGATCTTGGATCTCCAAATCCTGTATCACTTCGGCATAGGCAGTGATGCGGATTGTCGAAGCTTCGGGCACCCATTCGGCCAGTGATTCTTCAACATACGAATGATCAGAGGACTTAATCAGTTCTTTACGCTGATGTTCATAAGTCGGATACAGATAAAATGCCGGACTTTTCAGCTCAAAATGTCTGGTTTCCTCCACAATACCGCCTTTGCGCATCACCAGAATCTGGCGACCGTTTTCCAGCGCTTTAATTGCGGAAGCCCACTCTTTTAATGCCGGTATCGTTGTGCCTAACATGCGGATCTCCTCCCGTAATCTGTCTTGTCAGCAGTATAGACGCTTTGTCTGTTCCTGACAACAGCTTAAGATCAAGGGTTTGGGAAGTGCTCCTTATAGAAGACATTAACCGTATTACGCGGCTCTATAGCTGTAGCTTAACCCAAGAAGGAACGCAGCATCCACATGTGTTTCTCCAGTTCGGCTTTGAAACCAGTCAGCATGTCGGATGTCGGCTGGTCTTCTGCAGCTTCCGCTACTTCAATACCTTCCTGGTACTCATTGGACAGCGTAGCAAAGTCCTCGATCAGGTTTTGCACCATTGTTTTTGCATCTTCGCCACCTGCAGCTTCCTGAATGGAAGCGAGCTCCAGATACTCTTTCATGGTAGCAGCAGGGCTGCCTTTCAGCGTAAGAATACGCTCAGCGATTTCATCCATTTGTACAGTAACTTCATTATAAAACTCTTCAAATTTCACATGCAGCGTGAAAAAGTTTGGTCCTTTTACATACCAGTGATAGTTATGGATTTTGACGTACAGGACGTTCAGGTTAGCTACCTGACGATTAAGTACTTGTTCTACTGATTTCGCTTGATCTGTTTTGTTTTTTGTAGCCATGTGAATCCCATCCTTTATTATAAAATTAGTCTATTATGTAAGATTGACAATTGAATCTGTCTTACATAACAGAGAGTTAAACAGTTCGTCACCGCTGCTTAGCGGCTGGCCTTGTAGGTGCTAATTTGTGAACCGTCCGGCCTATTTGTTTTTACCCTGGCACACTGGCTTCGAAACAAGTCCAACAAGGCTCGCCTTAAAAAAAGGGTACAAAAAACGGGTTAATTCCGATATACTGACTTATACCAAGCAAAGAAGTGGGTTTTCCTGTTTCTTCATATATATGGAGGTGGCATCCTTGTCTCAATATCACCCGTTAACCCCCCAAGAAGCAATCGAACTGGCCAAAACCTTACCGGGTCCATTTACGGCAGATGCAAATCTGGAATGCCGTGAGATCGGAGACGGTAATCTGAATTTGGTTTTCCATATCACGGATCAGAACTCCGATAAAAGTATCATTATCAAACAGGCCCTTCCTTATGCGAAAGTCGTTGGCGAATCTTGGCCTCTGTCCCTGGTTCGTGCCCGAATTGAACGCGAAATTCTCCAGGAAGAGTATCGTCTCTGCCCGGGGATGGTGCCAGAAGTGTATCACTATGATGATGATCTCGCGTTGACGGTTATGGAAGATCTCAGTGATCATGTAATTATGCGCAAAGGGCTCATTGAAGGTGTCACATACCCTCTCTTCGCACAGCATATTGGAGAATTCATGGCAAGAACGCTTTTCTTCACATCCGATCTCGGCATGAATCAACAGCTGAAGAAGGAAAAGCAGGGTCGATTCGTGAATCCCGATCAGTGTAAAATCACGGAAGATCTGATCTTTGACGAACCATACCGGATCGCTGAGAAAAACAATTATGAACCTTCCATCGAGGACGAGGCGGAAGCCCTTCGCACAGACGGAGCATTGCATCTGGAAGTGGCCCTGCTTCGGGAAAAATTCCTCACCCATGGACAAGCTCTGCTTCATGGTGACCTTCATACGGGAAGTATTTTTGTCACACCAGAATCGACCAAAGTTATTGATCCCGAGTTTGCCTACTATGGTCCGATGGGATTCGACGTGGGTGCCGTACTCGCCAACCTGCTTTTGAACTATGCTTCTCTGCCAGGCTGGATTCAGGATGAAAACGCACTGCGTGACCGCGAAACGCTGCTGCTTGATATGGTTCGTGATGTATGGAATGAGTTTGAGACCCGCTTCCGTGCATTATGGGAATCTGATCTCGTTGATCCAATGGCGAAAGCCCCAGGATATCAAGACCTTTATGTACAACAATTGTTCAGAGATTCCATTGGCTTCGCGGGTGCGAAAATGGTACGCCGCATTGTTGGCCTTGCCCACGTGGCAGATATTGATACGATTCAGGATGCTGCAGAACGTGAACGTGCTCAGCGCAAAGCACTTGCTATTGGTAAAACGTTAATCAAGAACAATCGCCGACTGAACACCATTGGTGAAGTGCTGGACCTTGTGTCCACAGCCATCTCCTCAATCAAAGTTTAAATTTAGGAACGGAGGAACATCCATGACAACCCCTGAACATCAGCCTCTGTCCTCCCTCAACTGGAAACAGGACAAGCTTGAAATGCTTGATCAACGCCTTCTGCCCGAAACGATTCTGATGCTTAAGCTATATACCCCTGAAGAAGTGTGGGAAGCCATTCACTCCATGAAAGTCCGCGGTGCTCCAGCTATTGGAATCGCTGCGGCGTTCGGTGTCGTATTGGGGGCCAAAGCTTACGATGGACTTGTCATCCAAGGCTGGCTCGATCATGTAAAATCCACTTGTGCCCATCTGGCGACTTCACGCCCAACAGCGGTGAATCTGTTCTGGGCACTCGATCGAATGATGCAAAAGGCAAGTGCTCTGGCCGAAACTGGAACAAGCATCGAAGACAGCAATGCTGCACTCGAAGCAGAAGCACTCTTAATTCAAAAAGAAGATGAAGAGGTTTGCCGGATGATCGGAGAACATGCACTTCCACTCTTCGAAGATGGTATGGGTGTGCTCACGCACTGCAACGCTGGTGGACTTGCCACAGCCAAATACGGCACGGCAACCGCGCCAATGTATCTCGCTCAGGAACGTGGCATTCAACTGAAAGTATTCGCAGACGAGACTCGTCCTGTTCTTCAAGGCGCACGGCTTACCGCATTTGAACTACAGCAAGCGGGTATCGATGTTACCCTTCTGTGTGACAATATGGCAGGTATGGTGATGTCCAAAGGTTGGATACAAGCCGTTATAGTTGGTACAGACCGCGTCGCGGCAAACGGTGATGTGGCGAACAAAATCGGAACATACAGCGTAGCGGTACTTGCCAAAGCGCACAATATTCCGTTTTATGTGGCCAGCCCGCTGTCCACCATTGACTTGTCCACACCTTCCGGGGATCTCATCCCGATTGAGGAGCGTTCTGCCGAGGAAGTAACCGAAGGCTTTGGCAAACGTACAGCACCACAAGGGGTGAAAGTATTTAACCCTGCATTTGATGTAACGCCTAATGAGTATGTAACAGCAATCATTACGGAAAAAGGTGTTGTTCGTGCTCCGTTCAAAGAAAACCTGGCTGCCTTGTTTGCCAAAGAAGAAGTATAAAGTCGCATCTGACTTAGATGCTGGTGATGCGCATAAAAAAAGGGGCCATAGAGCCCCTTTTTACTTTTTCTTATAAAACATTGCATAACTCAGTCCTGTCGCATCAGCACTGTTTCGAAGCTACCTCAGCTGCTCACTTCATTTCATCGGACGTTGTCCCGAATCAGATCATCTTCAGCAATGCCTCTACACCTGTCATCCCAACCGTTATGCCCATCGCTTCAGCTTCGGTTGTGACGGACTCCATCGGCGCGTGCAGCAGCTGATCCAGCGTTCTCACACCAACCGCTCGAGCTGCAATAATCTTGCGATCCCCAAGCTTTTCGTTAAGTAATCCGACATCAAGTGCTCCACACATGATATATCCTTTGGATGTGTTGATTGTCAATAACGTCGTTCTGGGTAACTTCACTTCCACCCCAACCAGCACATGCTCTCCAACTACAATCGGCTCCATGCTCACCATAATCTCACGATCCACCTCCTATTCCCGCAGGTCAGGATAATTGTATGCCCCATTCCGATTCTCGGTGTGGACACCTGCGGAAAACAAACTAAAAGGCTTAAAATTGTCCCTTCAAATTTAAATTGGGTTATTTAGGATTCATACTAAATTTCTCACCACATCCCATAAAATTAAATAGATGCAGAATATGTATCCAGCCATATGAAAACTGTTTCAGCCCCGCAGTATTGCTTGTTATTTTCTGCGCCTCTAGTACTATGATTATTGCCACATTAATGATATAGTGAATTGAAGCGTATTTATCGACTGACATATCTACAAACGGGGCTGGGATGAATGAAGGAAACCTTATCCAACGGAGAAGAAGTTGGCTTTTTATTTAATGTCGACATTCTTATCAAAAGCCGCTCGAATGCCTTGGCGCTACAGTCCCTGTTGGAGCTCATGAACAAAGAGGAACAAATTGCGGACTTTCGCATTCAATCTGGCTTAGAGCTTGGCAAGATTATTGAAGCAACGATCCAGTCCAGAAAAGATTCGATCACCTCCCTTCACCACGAACGGAAAAAATCTCAATTGAGCGGACTGAAAACAGCTCCATCGAATCAATTAACTAATTCATCAAACTCGGCAAAACCACAAGACCAAAAGGAAACGGTTTCTTCTCAGAATTCAGCTGCACCAGAGTCGGCCAGTTCTTCTCTGGGAAATTCCTTTGATGAATGGATTGATACCCTCATTAAGGAAAACCGGCTTACACGAATTGTGGTCAACAACAAGAACGGCAAACATCAGAGTATTCCATGCCGCATTTTGAATTTTGATCGGGATAACAGCATTGTAAGTGTCTACCATGTAGATGAAAAACAGGTCTACTCATTCCGAACGAATGAAATTGACGAGTTTTTGTAGATCCATTACGAACACAAACCAAAAAAGCAGCTTACGTGGAAATTTCACATCATTCCTCGTAAGCTGCTTTTTCCATTCTCACGTAAGCCGAATCCTACTTCTCGCGGACAATTGACCAGTTTGGTAATCACCCAAGTTAGGAGCGCTCTTTCCCTCGTTGCCACACATCTAAGGCAAATAACAGCCATCCAGCAATAAAAGCAACTCCACCAATAGGTGTAATGGCACCTAAAACTTTGATGCCCGTAATACTAAGTACATATAAGCTGCCGGAGAACACAATAATACCGATAAACAATAGACGCGCTGCCCATTTTAGCTTGGAGGACACCCCAAGTTGACCAGCTGTTAACCCAACAATCAACAGGGCCACCGCATGAATCATGTGATACTGCACTCCGGTTTCATATACGGCAATGGCATCTGCGCCGATTTTTTCCTTAAGCATATGGGCACCGAACGCACCAATCGCTACAGACAGCATTGTCATTACGGCTCCAACGGTCATCCATACTCGTTGCATTTTCACTTCTCTCCCCTTATGTCATGTCACATTAATGTTTATTTTAGCGAATCTCCGAGCTGTTTACCAGTTCAGTGGAATGTTATGAGCTTCCATACATATGGCGTTGAGATGTGGATCAAAAAGGTTGGTCTAATGGGGCATAAAGTAAAGAGAAACCTTGATTTTTATCGGTAGTTATGGAAAAGTAAAAGGGTCTGTACTCCTGTAACCATCAGGAGAATCACCATGATTAAATGAGGTTAATAACAATCAATAACGATTAGGGAGGGATATGATATTCATGGAACATCAAAATACGTATGAACAAGCCGGCAGCAATGATCCTTTTGCGACCAATCCGGCAGATCCAACAGATCCCGTACTGAACAGAACAAAACATTCAGGTCCGGGTATCGCAAGTTTTGTCATTGGACTGGTAGCACTCTTAGGTTTTATTTTGACCTTCTTCCTCGCCACCATTGCACTCAGCAGTGCTCTTGGGACGATAACACAACCTGTGCAGGTTGAAGAAATTGCTTTGCATCCAGCTGTATTGATGGCATCCCTGTTTATCCTGGTTTGCCTTGTTCTAAATCTGGCCGGTCTTATTCTAGGAGTCATCGGCCTTGTGCTTAAAAATCGTAAAAAGGTATTTCCCATTATCGGTACAATCCTTAATGGTATCATGATCCTTACATTTGCAGGACTCATTCTGGCAGGCATTTATATGACCTAAAATAACTAGATCACAACCATTTAGCCAAATTCTCGTATCCAAAGGAGATCGACATGTCAAGAATCAAAATTTTTGCAGATAGCACGAGTGATCTTAATCCAGAATGGATTAAGACTCACGATATTGGGATTATTCCGTTGTACGTTGTATTCGGTGATGAATCCCTGAAGGATGGTGTTGAGATCACACCTGAACGGCTGTATGAGCGGGTTAGCAAAGACGGACGACTGCCCAAAACAGCTGCTCCATCCCCTGCTGATTTCATGACGGCTTTTCAACCATACATAGAACAAGGGGACGACATCTTGTATATCAGTTTGTCATCTGAGCTTTCATCCACTTATCAAAACGCACTGCTGGCAAGTTCAGAGTTTCCCGAAGGCCGTATCTCTGTTGTGGACTCACTTAATCTTTCCTCCGGCATTGGACTGCTTGTGATGAAGGCAGTGTATGCTGCGCAGAAAGGTCAGAGCCTGAAAGAAATCACTCATTTGGTTGAAGCAGTGAAGCCCAATGTACGGACCGAATTTGTCATTGATACTTTGGAGTATCTGCACAAGGGTGGACGCTGTTCAGGCATGCAAAACCTGATCGGAAGCCTTCTCAAGATTCGCCCCGTCATTCGCGTAACAGATGGCAAGATGTCACCAGCCTACAAAGTCCGTGGAAAAAGGGAAAAGGCGCTGGATCAAATGCTGCAAAATACACTCAACGAAAAGCACCAGATTGACACAGACCTCATCATTGTTGTACATACCATGGCTGAAGAGGATGCACTCGAGCTGCAGAAATCCCTGCAGGAACAAACGGGTGGACGGGTAGAATTAACGACAGCAGGATGTGTAATCTGCAGCCATTGCGGACCCAAAACAACAGGTATCATCTATAACACGGTTTTGTAAAAAACAATACACGTTGACGCTGGTTAAACAACGATAACCAGCGCATAAAGGGCATCCTGGCTGCACACAGCCAAGGATGCCCTTTTACATTACTCTTATACTAATAACTTTTTGTTTTCAAGTCATTCAAGCTCTTGAATGCATATCCTTGTTTCCGTGCTTCATCTATGATCGAGCCCAGTGCCTCTGTGTTATCTTTGGAGACGGAATGCAGGAGAATAACAGCCCCAGGATGTAACTGTTTGAGCACCTGTTGTCGTGCATAGTCAGCTCCGCGCTGTACATTGACATCCCAGTCCTTGTAAGCCAGTGACCAGAATACATTGATATACCCCTGAGCATGGCTCTCCGCCAGCGTACGGTTATTGAAAATACCACGAGGCGGACGCAAAAAAGTGGCTTGCTGGCCGGTTAAACGATTCACTTCGGCCTTCACCTGTTCAAGCTCTGTTTTCAGCTTTTCGTTGGATACCCGAGTCATATCCGGATGGCTCCAGGAATGGTTGCCCACAATATGTCCCTCAGCAGCCATGCGCTTAACCAGTTCCGGCTGATCCTTCAGATAATGACCAGTGACGAAAAATGCAGCAGGAACTTTCTTATCACGCAGCACATCCAGAATGGCAGGTGTAAATCCGTTCTCATATCCGTTATCAAACGTAAGATACAACTCTTTTTGTTTGGTATCCCCCAAAAAGATCGCTTCGTTGTTTTCCAGGATCGACTTAAAACCTTCCTGGTCAATAGAGGGCAGCTGCCCGTTTTGGCTTCTCTTGAAGCCAAAGTGATATGCTCCGGTAACGGGCGATGCTTCGGTGTGCACCGGAAAAATGCTGAACGCCGATAAGGCAGTCAACAGCATATATAAAACCAGTCGCTTCATTTTCAACCGCTCCTGTTCCTGAATAATGGGTTGTCGCTTCCTATCACGAGCCCCTTCAGGTAATATGCCACAGAAACAGCGAATGTATGTACCTTTTCCATGACACATGCCATGACCGCATTAGAATCGTTTGTTGCTTTGTTCGGGTTGATGCAGCAGCTCAATTAATGTTTGCGGCTTACCGCTGGAGGACAACCATTCCCTGACCGTTTCGATCGCCTTCGTTTGTCCGTCACCACGATCACGCCAGGTCAGCAGTTCGATCACCTTAATAATAAGTGCTGACATGCTGTCGTAATCCATCTCTGACCGATCTGCACGCATCTTATGATATAACGCCTCTTGCTCCCAATCGAGCAATATTTCTTCACCAATCGTTGGTTTCATCAAGGTGTAAGCCCTATTACACCCGGAGCATCGTACGGTCGTTACCTGTTGTGAAGCAAAACTCACATGGATGTCATGCTCACAGTCCGCACATTGAAAGCTGACCTGTATGTTCTGTATTTTTTCGTTCATAGTGCTCTTCCTCCTGCTATGGGTGTACTACTTCTATACCCGAAAATGATGAAGTTCACGCTAAACCTCAGATCATTAAAAATAGTGCTATATTCTTGTAAATATGTTAAAATATATTACATATCATGCGTTGGAGAGGCGGATTTTCCATGTCGAAGGAAGAGCGCAATATTACTTGGCAGCAATCGAGTTTAAGCAGGCATGCACGGGAATTACATAACGGCCATCGCAGCCGTGCGTTGTGGTTTACCGGATTATCCGGTGCTGGTAAATCCTCACTTGCATTTGCCTTAGAACAGCATCTGCATGTTCGAGGTGTTCGCTGTTATGTACTTGATGGAGACAATGTGCGTCATGGACTCAATCGCGATCTTGGTTTTACATCGGAAGATCGACAAGAGAATTTACGCCGCATTGGTGAAGTGGCCAAATTGATGGTAGACGCCGGATTACTCGTTCTTTCAGCCTTTATTTCTCCTCATGCACAGGATCGGGAAATGGTCAGACAATTATTTGAGCCTGAAGATTTTATTGAAATTTATGTGCAGTGTTCCATCGAAGAATGTGAAAGGCGCGATCCAAAAGGGTTGTACAAAAAAGCTCGCAGCGGGGATATCCCTCATTTTACCGGAATCTCGGCACCATATGATGTTCCAGAGGATCCTTCACTGATTATTGATACGGAACAACTGCCTTTGGACGAAGCCGTTCAAAAGATTGTGCAGTACCTGGAATTGACAGGTGCACTTCAGCTTCCCCTCGCTCCCACTACCAGTCAAATTTAATCCGAATACGTATAGGTTCAGGTTATGGACCCGTTATAAACAAAAGGCACAGTGATGATCATGTGCCTTTTTTGGAATGTGCGTGAGTATGATCTTTTCCATCTTTTACTGGCCTACAACACCGGCCTGCATATTCAACAACTTGCTGAATGTTCCTACCGGGTCAGTGGATAATTGTTGGTACCCTCCCTGCTGGATCACCCGGCCTTCCTCCAGTACAATCACCCGATCCGCGGTGCGAATCGTGGACAATCGATGGGCAATGACAATAATGGTAACATGTCCTTTGAGTCGTTCAAGCGCCTCATGGATGTGCTGCTCATTCTCACTATCCAGCGCACTTGTGGCCTCATCCAATATGAGTACAGACGGATTGCGCAGCATCGCTCTTGCCAGTACCAGACGCTGACGTTCCCCTCCGGATAAACGAATCCCACGATCTCCAATCATTGTATCCAATCCGTGAGGAAGTTTGCGGACAAATGCTGCAGAGGAGGAAAACTGCAAGGCTTGCCACATCTGTTCCTCACTTGCATCTGGGTCAACCAGTCGCAGATTCTCACGAATGCTGGTATGGAACAGAAATGGATCCTGGGACACATATCCGATTGAACTTCTCCACGCCAATAACTGCTCCTCAGACAGTGGAACACCATCGATGAGAATTTGCCCACTTTCTGGACGGACCAGCCCCATAATCAGATCAATTAAGGTACTCTTTCCAGCACCTGATTTACCCACAATAGCTGTCATCCCCTTCGCAGGAATGGATGCAGTAACATGTTCGAGCGAATAAGTTGAACTGCCCTCATAGCGGTAATTGACATTTATACATTCGATGGATCGCATCAGTTCAAGTGGCTGAATCGCATGATTGTCTTTTTCGATATTCCGGTTTGGAGCCTCTGTATCTGTGGTGGAACGACTAATTTCACGACTTAAATTGGTTTCGGCCTGCAGCTTTCTGACGAGCTGAAAGGCGGGCAGCATTGAGCTAATATATTCCAGATTGGACTGAATGGATGTAAACCTGGGCCACAGCCGGGAGAAAATGAGAATGATCAGCAGTAAACTCGCCGGAGGTACAGCAAGAACATGCAGTGACAGGTAGATGAAGGCGGCAATAATAACAGCAGAGGATACGCGATGAATGAGCTGTGTTCCACTGTTCAACTGGCTGAATTGAATGACATTTCGCTCGATGCGTTTGCATATTTTTTCAAACCATCCGATATGCGACTCCTCAAGCATGTTGCTCTTGATATCCTTGATCCCGTTAAAATGCTCTGTAATACCATTATAATAGTGCTGGGATAGCTCGGATGTCTGATCACCGATCTGTTTGGCCCGCTGCACGAACTTCTTGAGCACGAAGAACAACAGAAGTCCAAAGACCAGTACAATCGCAGTTAACTTCGCGGATAGCCAAAAAGCGAGCCCAATCTGAATTGCTGTAAAAATCAAGGACGCCGCCATTTGCAGGATCAGATTCGTGCCTTGACTGACTCGGGCAAGTTCTGTCGTTAATATATGGTTAAAATCGGATTTTCGTTTTTGGAGAAAAAAAGACCATTTGGCCATAATGATGGCCCGGTACGTTTCCTGTCGCAAAGTTCTTATAAATTGCTGTTGAATTCGGGTATTTCGAATAGTTTGCATACGTTGGAGCCAGGCCTGTCCGGAGAGGATAACCACGAAAATGCTCAATATCAATACTAATTGACTGTTGTCGGAAAGCCGACCTAACCATTCGGACAGCCAGGATAACTGTAAACCGGTGGTACCCATCTCAAAAATACCGATCAAACTTAACATCGGGACAAGCATATAAATGCCAATTCCCTCCATCAAACTAATGCAGATCATGCCTAGTAAGTTCCAATAGAGAACGGGTCCTGTTACCTCACGAAGCTTGCGCATATAAAATCGAAGTTCTGAAATCATTCGTTAACCCCTTTCCGTCATCGCGTTCCTTTTCATTCGCCGCCAGAACCAGAGGAAAGGACGTAACGGAAAATACAAAAAGTGCAAAGAGCGTGGAAGCGGCATTTGTTCCACATCCCAGGTACTTGGATATAATCGTTCAATGAAGAAAAACATCTTCTGTCTGGTACTTCTCAGTGCAAACAGATAGGAGCGGTAACTACGTAAATTCGCCGGCGTGTCCAGCATATCATTCATAAATAAAACCCCATGCTTAGCCAGCCGTTCTCCTGCTCGTTCTTGAGAGAACATTAAGCTGCGATAATCAGCATCCAGTGGTGTGTTCATCAGCACGGATACAAGGCGAAGCGCTTGTGCACCAATAACGAGCCGCCCTTCAGCTTTCAGGCGTCTGGTTAACAGGTTTACATCTATAGGCATGCTGCGAATCATCTGATCGATGTCCATGAGCCAGCGCAGTCTGAACCAGCCATGTCGGGCGCCGTGAGTTACCAGATATGCCCATAAGTCTTCTCTTTCCAGCATGCGGATCGGGGTTTGCGTGTACGTACTGAATCGACTGCGCTGCCACAGCAGCTCAAAGTCCGTTTCTTTTCCGGAATCCGGATTAAGGCGCCAGTGGATTTCCACTTGCGTTTTCTTGAGAGGATGCTTGTAACAGATATGATGCTCCCGCCACTTCCAGCTCTGCACCGTAGGGCGCCGTTTGCCTTCCTTGGATACATAACCGAGCCTTTCCAGAATCTGTTCGGCAGAATCCACATCATCAAAAGGAATAAGAATGTCCAAATCCTTGGATGTTCTTAAGGATACATCTCCGTAGAGATCGTGGGCGAGTGCTGGTCCTTTTAACGTAATACTTCGAATTCCCTGTTCATTAAAAGCTCCGCAGACCTGTTCCATCTCCGCGGTCAGATGCAGCATGCGAAACGTATTCGCCGTATATTCCTGCCTTAAACTCTCCACAACAGACACAGGAATGAAAGGAGATTCTAATGTTTTGAGTTTCATATATAGGACCGAATACAATCTGTGATGATAGACAAGTCTTAGAAAGAGCTTCCAGTCTATTCCTTCGGTTATAGCTTTGATTGCTTCCGGAGCAAGTGCGTGCAGCTCATCTCTCATGATTATCAAAATGAGCTTGAGCTCCTGTGGAAACCCTTTTGTATAGTCATCAAATTCAGGATTCATAGACAATTTCTCCAGTTCCCTTCTCCGGACAACGCTTGCCAAACACGCCGACAACCGTATATTGGTCCATAGTATCTGCTCCGGTTACGATAATCTTCCCACTTCGCAGCCAGGCATGAGCCATCATTTGTCCTTGCTTATTACGTGCAGTTCCCATGTACAGCGTACTCTCTATTTTGCGGCGTTCCAGCATCTTCATTGCAGCGATCGCCATGACTAGACAGCGGCTTTCCCATAATGTGTACTTGCTCGCCAGCAAAATGGCCTTGGAAACATGTCTAATCGCTATAATCTGATTTCGATTCAATCCGTTCATCGAGGTTTCATATTGTGCTGTTCCGAGCCCAGGGGCAATTTTGGCAAAAGGTCTGGCTTTGAGGATTCGTGCCCACCCCAAATGAATATAAGCCTCCCATACCATAAGCCTGACTTCACGGGGCAATGAACGATAAGCTTTGATTTTGCGTAACATCGTCTTAATCCTCGTAAACAACGTCGATTAATCCCTCACGGGACATGTGCTCAAGAAACGGAATGACTTGCGCATGACAAGTATCTGCATCAATCTCGTATTCGGAAGCCAGAACATCAACCAAGCCCGCGATTGTCCGTTCCTGAGACAGCAGTTCCCAGATGCGCCCGCCAGTACTGCCCAGATTGTAGTACTTTCCACTTTGTATACTCATCATGACCTTTTCTCCGCCCATATCACTGACAAGATTGCCTTCCTTCTGCTTCACACGATCTTTCCAATCGAATTGTTTTGTACTTTTCATTGTTCTGTGTGCACCCCTTTACGTACATGATCTGTGATCCGTTCAACCATCTCAAATGCAGTAAAATCAGAACCGGACCTCGTCAATCTACCAATTTCTACGCTCGCTGATAATCTGGAAACAGTCTCGAACAGCCACTGTGCAAGGCCTTGCCTTGCGACAAGAGTACTTCGGAAGGTATGTGTACACAGCAGGTGAAGTCTTTCCAATCCGTGAACCTGCGTCAATTGAATAGGCTTCCTTACGTCATCCGGTTTGGGATTCAGCTCGAAAATGCCGGCAAGCGGGACAGATCTCTCATGAAAATAATGCTGAACCGGTATCGCATACTTCGTTATCTCGGCATGCACGGTGGCATAATTCTCTTCTTTCATGCCAAACCCATCCAGGCTGGGCTGCCACAGCTTCTGCTGCGGATACCCTGGAGATACAATAGCTCTTCCTCCGGCATCCCAGGTTAGTGCAACGACGTCATCGGTCAAAAGCGGATACCCCCGTGAAGCCAGAGCCGCTGATAAAGTGGATTTCCCAGCACCTGAGTGCCCCACAAATGCATAAGCCCAGCCATCAATAACTACAGCACTTCCGTGTAGTGGAAGGATGCCCCGCTGCATCATGATGACGGCCATGCAAGTACCTAGAATAAACAATCGGACCTTTTTTTCATCAGCGTCCTGCTTAGGGTTAACGATAATTCTGCGTCCTTGCTCAATCAGGAAGATGCCTGCATCTTCAATTCGAAAAAAAAGACTGCCGTCACGAGATACGAAATTTTCATTCCCCACATCCCACGCTTCCCAAAGCGTGGTTAAATCGGCAGACTGGATATGTACGTCAATATCACCAGCATCCTGACTACTGTTCTGCACGATCTGGAGTTCTGGCATTTGAAATTGGCTTAGCCAACGCAATCCATATGCTTCATACTGCACAGGCAACAATGAATGACTCCTCCTTAGCAATGCTGAATGTAAAAAAGCCCTTATATTCATAGGAATCAAATATAAGGGCGGAGGCGAAAAGATAATCTTGTCTTTCCGCCCTTTAAGTATGATAGCTCTTCGTAAAACTTAATAACTTAGGAAGTTGGATCGTAGAGATCAGCATCGTGATCGGAGATCCAGTCGATTTGTCTGAATCCAGTTCCAGCCATAGTTTGGTTTACTTCCAACACTTCCAGTGCAGGTGCTTGCCATTCTTTCTTTTCCATTGTTGTCACCTCCTTTCAAGAGTTTACAATGCTGCCTAGTATGTAAATCTAACGTTCAAAATTTGCGGATGAAGCGATATACGATCAGGCTGTGCATCATCAAACGCATATCGGGGTGAGAAGCAAGTTCAGGCCGCGGCTGCGGAATGTTTTTAAGCGCCAATCGTATCCGGTCGGTGTTTAATATGCCGGCTACACGACTATCAGAACATAGCGTCTGCACTTCTGCGGTAAAAGCACCCCAATCAGGGATCATCCGGTGCAGCCAATCCGCGGGCTGTATGCCGCGAACACGTTGATTGAGTCTCACCTTATCAGGCAATTCAGGTGAAGTTGCACGCCGGATCAGGGAGCGATCTGTTCCCTTGCTGACATACTGTTCGATGGGTACCGACAGGCAAAACTGTATGACACGGGCATCACTGGTGGGATCACGCTCCCATGCCCGGTAACGCAAGGAACATTTGGTAGCTACTGCTCCATTCTTATTTGCTATGGCCAGATTGTTGAATTTCTCGGCTCTTACTTTCAGCGCATCTGCTCTAGCGCCTCCCTGAAGCATAACCAGTGATCCGAGTCGCTCCAGCACCCCAGTTCTATTCGCAAATTCCGGATGTATAAGTTGGCTCGTCGCGACATTGGCAGCCCCCTTCGAGGCAGTATGGAAACGTTCCGGGTAGGCTTTTTGTGCGGTAATACGAGCAATTCTGGAAAATTTCATGCCGGTTCGATGGGAATATTGCCTCATCTCCTGCAGCATGCGTAGCCAGCGGCCGCGTTTCATCAGACTCGCGTAATAGTCCAGGGCTGGTCCCCAGGAGATCGTGAAATTCCCTCTGGCTCCTGTAAGGAGCACACCTGCATCCTGCTGGCTTGCCTTTTCGTAAAACCCTCGGATCCAGAACGAATTTTCGAAATACTTATAAGGCATTTCCATCATGTCCAGCCAGGTATCGATCTCACTAAAAGGACTTCTGCCCTCAAAATCAAGATAGTTCTCCGATATATTCCCGATATGATCCACTGTGGAGCGAATGAAAGGTCGTTCATCAGCCAGCAGCGTTTTGGAAGTATAATCCGTGAAATCAGACACAGGCACGTAACTGTACGCATTCAGCCTCTTCCCCTGACTGCGCAGGGAGCCAGAAGCAAAGCCGACAACAGCACCGGAATCCAATCCACCGCTTAATGCAGCTGCTACCTGCCGATGGGTTCGTAAGCGGGCACTGACCGCCTGAGTGAATACATCGCGGAATGCTTCAACGTATTCCCCATCGGATTTGAGAAGCAGCGGCTCTACTTCGTCCCAGCGATGATACTGCTTCAGTTCCACTTGGAGAGTGGCTGCTCGGAAGACCAGGGTATGAGCAGGAGGTAACTGGTTCACTCCACAATAAGCCGTCATGTGAATATCTGCCGAGCCATGCATTTCGGGGATGGCCAGAAATTCGGATAACCAGGTCTCATTCAAATCCTTGGTGACTCCGTCCAGATCAAGCAGAGGGCCAATCAGTGTGCAAAATGAGAAACGTTTGCCGTCATGCCGATAATATAACGTCCTCATGCCGGTGATATCCCTCGCTGCAAACAATGTCCGCTTGCGGTCATCCCAGATTGCAAAAGCAAAGTCACCAATCAGCTTGCTGGCTGCCTGTTCACCCCATTGCTGATAGGCTCGCAAGATCAGTTCACTGTCCGAGAGGACGGACAACTGGCTTCTGGAGATGAATAACTGATCAGCGAGCTGCTCCCGGTTATCCAAAATAGCATCCGCGGTTATTGTGAGACCACTGACCTCATCAACCAAAGGCAGCTTCTCATGGACTGACTCGGGTGTGATCCACTGAGCATGACAACTCAGGAATGCCTGGTTCCCTTTCCAAACCCCGGTTGTATCTGCCGGAATATGTCCCAGGCTCGCGTACAGACGCCAGCTATCTTCCCAAAACGCTTCCTGACCATCGGTATGAACAATTCCCGCTATGGCACTCATGACTTTCCTCCCCGAAGGATCTTGCGCTGGGATGCCCACGCACTGATTTGATGACCAAATGGAATCCAGGATTTAATTCGCTGAAGCTTGCTATGAGCAGATGCCAGCTGCCTCTTCAATCGTTCCTGCTCACTGTATCCTCGCTCCAAGCGGTTATCTGCTGCACGAAGTGCTGCTTCCAATTGTCTGATTGTGGCAAGTGCAGCCAAGGTTGGATCTGTATCGGATTCCGTACGGTGGGCTGCTCCGTGCATCTCATCACTCGCCGTACTTATGGATGGGGATCCCTGTATGCTGTAACTCGGTTGCCATCTGCAACCTGTTGCTTCCATAAACTGATGACCAAGTCGTTCAATGACTTCCTGATCCGGGCCTGCTTCATAACGAACTCCTGTCCATTGTTCCGCCTCTTGCAGCTGTTCAGAGTAACCCATACGATGGAACACGTCTGCCCCCAGAACACGGCAATATGTTTCGACTTCAGTTGGACTTAGTATACTTTTCCAGTTGTTAACAGAATTTTTGTGTGCTTCTTGATGCGTAGACAAGAACGGGTCTCCGACCCCCATACTGTAGAACATGTTGGATTTCGAACTGTTTACATGAAGTCCATATTGCTCCATGCCCTCTTCATATCCAACGCCGAGAAACTCACACAACTTTTCAACTTCTTCTTTAGGCTTGGAGACCAGCTGTTCATAACGAAGCTCATGTGCATTTGCATGCTTTACTGCAAAATAATCATTTAAGCGAAGCAAGCCAAGCGTAAGATCAACGGCTTTCATATTCAGATGCGGGCTTTTTAGGCTGCTGACCAGATCAAACCCTTCTCCTTGGTTACGATTAACTTTCTTGTAGGAAGCAGCGATGGAGAGTGGATTACGCTGAAGGTGGATACGCTTGGACTCTGGAAAAAGTCGATCCAGCCATTCGAGCATATAGTAATAACGCGGAGATTTATCGACAACGAAATCTGCTGCATTCCCCTGCAGAAATCCGTTATATATTTCAAGGGCAAAGCTCCTGCATGCCTTTTCATATACATCATCTGAGACCATGGAACTATAAAATTGACGAATAATGGGGCTTCCTCCGTAAGGACGAGCATCTGCTTTCGACAGATCCACCAGATTCATCAGAAACCACATTTCCTGGGTTGCAAATATGCGGCTGTGGTTCTGCAGCATGACGGTGGATAGTGAGCTTCCACTACGAGGGACACAGAGCAATAAGACAAGTCCGTTACCTTGAACATCTACCACCGGCATCCCCTCCTCTGTCCGAATATAATGAGCATGCAGTTGGTCATCGAATTCTCATCCTTTTTTCTGAAGAAACAGAAGATGTACAAATCCAATTCTATGATGTTTCGACATCTTTCAGATACGTTGTGTATTCATAGTTTTACTCTATGATACAAAATGTATCATGTCAATCTTTTATTTTCACTTTTTCATAATTTCCTTTTCCGTTCACTCTTCACCCTCCACCGACAACTCAGCACTCCATACTTATTCCACTGTCCCTACGAAATATGACTGTGCACAAACATGAAAAAACTCCGAATCTGTTTCTGATAAACAGTTCCGGAGCAGCTATTTTTTTATTATTTCTTTTCAAAAAAGGTTCTGTTTTATTGATCCACTATGCCTTAGCGTTCACTCCAGGAGAAGGGGCAATGGATTCCAAAATACGGTTGTCTTCCCGATCTGCCTCAAGTGCGTCGTTCATGCCTTGCTTCACCTTAACTGTCATTAGAACAGCCATGCCTGCAAGGAAGAAAAAGAGCAGGGAAAGAATGCCCCACCTGCTTGAACCTGTAATCTGGCCCACCCAGCCAAAAACAAACGGACCAAAAATGGATGAAAATTTGCCGGTGATGTTAACAAAGCCAAAATACTCCCCTGTTCTGCCTGAGGGCATCAGGTTGCTAAACAATGAACGGGCAGTCGATTGACTGATACCTTGCACTACACCAACGAGTCCGGCAAGCAAGTAGAAATGGATGGCTTCTGTCATGAAATATCCGAGGATAACAATACACACGTAGATGGACAGACTCAACATCAATATCCGCTTCGCCCCCCATCGCTGTGCCCATGCGCCAAGCAGCAAGGTGCATGGGAAACCGATAAATTGGGTGAGCAGCAGCGCAAGCATCAAATCCGCTGTCCCGATGCCAATACTTGTCCCATAGATCGTCGCCATTAGAATGATTGTATTGATCCCATCATTAAAAAACCAAAAAGCTACCAGCATTCGAATCAGCTGGGGAAAACGAAGCATCTGGCGAAAGGTTTGGCGCAATCTGCGTATGCCTACCTCTGCGTATCCCTTCCACGATTCAGGCATATCCGGTGCCGCAGGACGGCGTGGAGCATGACGGAACAACGGGATGGAGAATAACAGCCACCAGAGCGCTACGGAGATAAAGGCAAGTCGCGTACCTGCCAGTGTACTTCCCATCCCGAACCAGCCAGGCTGCTGGATCATGAGCATGTTGACTGCCAGCAGTAATCCTCCGCCGATGTAACCATACGCATACCCTTTGGATGAGATCATATCCCTGCGTTCCGCAGAAACGAGATCAGGCAGCATAGCATCATAGAAAGTATTCCCGCCAGCAAATCCAATGGTCGAGATGACAAGCAAGGCGGAGGCCAGCAGCCAGTCCCCTTCCCCAACCGTGCTGAAGCCCAGTGTTGCAATCATTCCCGTGATAGCAAAGACGCGCAGAAAATCCCCTTTACGGCCAGACAGATCCGACAACGCTCCCAGCAGCGGGGTTAACAAGGCCACACATAACATCCCGATCGAGTGCGTATAGGCCAGATAAGATGCGGCTGTGCCTTCATCCAGTGTTGCCGCAGCTACCGAAGCATAGAAGACCGGAAGAACGGCGGCCAGTACTGTGGTCGCGTATGCAGAATTGGCCCAGTCGTACATAATCCAAGCTTTAACGGCCCGTTTATCCAAGTGGAATCCTTCCTTTACATGCATTCCTGTGAGAATGCCAATTCAATGCCTGTCCCTATTTTAAAGGAAGTTTGTCATACTTGTTCATCATTTCTGTAAAAAAGTTCAAGCTGCAGCAGGCATTTTGAGCGGTGATCGAAATTGCAGTCGCGTAAATTGTATCATTTTATCTCCTCTCGCATCACATATCGTCCCCGCCAGTGAATATACTTAATTACCGACAGGCCAAACTGTGCCGCGTAATTAATGGGGGGTGCCTACATGTCAAATTCACACCAGCCTTACTCGTTCGTCGTATCCCGGGAAGATTGGTCGCTTCACCGCAAAGGGTACCAGGACCAGCAGCGCCATCAGCAAAAGGTTAAGGATGTCATTAAGCAAAATCTGCCTGATCTGATTACCGAAGAAAACATTATCATGTCCGATGGACAACAAATCATCAAGGTACCGATCCGCAGTCTGGATGAGTACCGTTTTGTGTATAACTACCAAAAGCAAAAGCATGTCGGTCAAGGCGACGGTGACAGTCAGGTCGGAGATGTCATCGGTCGTGATCCTGCCTCACAAAAACCGGGCAAAGGCGAAAAAGCCGGAGATCAGCCTGGTCATGATATCGTAGAAGCCGAAGTCAGCATTGAAGAACTGGAAGATATGCTGTTCTCTGAACTTGAGCTTCCGGATCTGAAGCAGAAAGACAAGGATCAGATTGAAACACATACCGTGGTATTCAATGATATCCGCAAAAAAGGCATGCAGTCCAACATTGACAAGAAACGAACCATTCTTGAAAACCTCCGGCGCAATGCCACAACCGGGAATCCGGGTATTCATCATATCAGTCCGGATGATCTGCGTTACAAGACATGGGAAGACAAAATTATTCCGCAGTCCAACGCCGTCATTATCGCCATGATGGATACTTCCGGGTCCATGGGTTCTTTTGAAAAGTACTGCGCTCGCAGCTTCTTCTTCTGGATGACCCGTTTTCTGCGCCGCCAATACGAGAAGGTTGAAATTGTGTTCCTGGCTCACCATACGGAAGCCAAAGAAGTGACGGAAGAGGAATTTTTCACACGCGGCGAGAGCGGAGGAACGATCTGCTCCTCTGTATATATGAAGGCTCTTGATATCATCGATCGGCGTTACCCTCCTTCCAGCTACAACATCTATCCATTTCATTTCTCAGATGGGGATAACCTCACCTCGGATAACGAACGCTGTGTGAAATTGATTGGTGAGCTAATGAAGCGCAGCAACATGTTTGGATATGGAGAGGTCAATCAATATAACCGCAGCAGTACATTAATGTCGGCTTATCGACATATTAAGATGGATCAGTTTATGTACTATGTGATCAAAGAAAAAGGCGAAGTGTACAAAGCTTTGCGCAGCTTTTTCCAAAAACGGGAAGGAGGCAGCGTAAGATGACAGATGAAATCCGCGACCTAGAATACGCCATTGCCGAGATTATGGAGATTGCCGATGGATTCGGCCTGGATTATTATCCGATGCGTTATGAGATCTGCCCGTCAGACATCATCTATACCTTCGGAGCCTACGGAATGCCAACCCGGTTCAGTCACTGGAGCTTTGGGAAAACCTTTCACAAGATGAAGATGCAGTATGATTTTGGCCTCAGTAAAATTTATGAGCTTGTCATTAATTCCAACCCTTGCTATGCCTTCCTGCTGGATGGCAATTCCCTGATTCAGAACAAATTGATCGTGGCCCACGTGCTCGCACACTGTGATTTCTTCAAAAACAATGCCCGTTTCTCCAAATCGAACCGCAATATGGTCGAAAGCATGGCCGCCACGGCGGACCGGATCAGCAACTACGAAATGGAGTACGGAACCGAAGCTGTTGAGTCATTCATCGATGCCGTGATCGCCATTCAGGAACATGTAGATCCTCAACTCATCAAACCCCGTCATTTGGACAAACAACGTTATATGGAGATGAAAATGCGGGAGCAGCGTGGTGAAAAGGCCCCACGTCCAGAAGGACGATATGACGACTTATGGTCGCTTGATGATATGCAGAAAGAGGAAGCCCCATCCGAAGGAATTCAGGTTCATCACTTCCCGCCCGAGCCGGAAAAGGACATCATGTGGTTTATTCAGGAGTTCTCGGAAGTGCTGACGGATTGGCAGCGGGATATCATGAGTATGATGCGTGAAGAGATGCTGTACTTCTGGCCTCAGATGGAAACCAAGATCATGAACGAAGGCTGGGCTTCCTACTGGCATCAACGCATTGTACGCGAGCTCGACCTGAGTAGTGAAGACACGATCGAATTTGCCAAATTAAATTCTTCCGTGGTGCAGCCCTCCAAACAAAGTTTGAATCCGTATTATCTGGGGCTGAAAATCTTTGAAGATATTGAACGCCGCTGGGATCATCCCTCCAGGGAAGAGCAGGAGCGCTTTGGCCGCAAACCCGGTCAGGGCCGTGCCAAAATGTTTGAGGTTCGTGAATTCGATTCCGACACCTCCTTCATCCGTAATTACATGACGAAGCAGCTGACTGAAGATCTGGATCTCTATGTATTCGAGAAAAAAGGCCCGGACTGGAAAATCACCGACAAGTCCTGGGAAAACATACGCGATCAACTTGTATTCTCTCGTATTAACGGAGGATCTCCGTACCTGGTCGTTCAGGATGCCGATTACCTGCGGACTGGTGAACTTGTGCTGAAGCACCAGTATGAAGGGATTGAACTGGACCTGAAGTATATGGAGCGCACCCTCCCTTATCTGTACCGGCTCTGGGGGCGAACGGTTCATCTGGAAACCCGGGTTGAGGATAAACCGATCTGGTTTACCTATGACGGCAAGAAGCACCATAGGAAATTTATGTAAGTTTCTTCTATATAAAAGCGTACCAAAAAAAAAGCGGCAAGTCCCTGGCGTATGGCGGGGACTTGCCGCTTGGCATGTTGGAACAAATTTACTTATCCAAGAATGATGGAATTTCCCGGCAGGCGCAGCGGAACAAAAAAATCATGCTCCACTTCACTTGCTGGCAGAGGACGGCTGAAGTAGTATCCCTGAATTTCCCGGCAGTCATTCTGCATCAGGATATCGAGTTGTCCTTTGGTCTCAATGCCTTCTGCAATAACGTCCATCTTCAGATTCTGTGCCATGGTGATAATCGTTGCCACAATTGCCTGGTCACTCTGATTCTCGGTGATGTCTGTAACAAACGAACGGTCGATCTTCAGCTTATGAATCGGAAAATGCTTCAGGTAACTCAGCGAGCTGTACCCTGTACCGAAATCATCCAGGCTAATCTTGACTCCGAGGGAAGTAAGCTGATTCAGTATGCCTGTTGAGACTGAAGCATCCATCATCATGCTTTCCGTGATTTCAAGTTCCAGGTAGCGAGCTTCCAGCCCTGTTTCCTCCAGAGCAAGCTGAACCTGCTCCACGAGGTTGGACTGATGAAATTGCTGGCTGGACAGGTTTACCGATACCGGAATCAACGGACCGCCGCTAGCATGCCATTCTTTCATCTGCCTGCAAGCTTCCCGCAGCGTCCAGTTCCCAATGTCATAAATGATACCCGTTTCCTCTGCAATGGGAATGAACACGTTTGGTGACAAAATCCCCTTGTGTGGATGCTTCCAGCGAATCAGGGCTTCCACACCGATCATCCGGCTATCTGCTGTGCGAATCTGCGGCTGGTAATACAGGAGCAATTCATTGCGTTCGAGCGCTTTGCGCAGGTATCCCTCCAGCTCAATACGCTCATACAATTCCGAATCAAGTTGTGTAGTATAGAACTGAAATCCGTTTTTGCCATTTTTTTTGACTTCATACATGGCGGTGTCCGCATGCTTCAACAGGGTATCCACTTCCGTTCCATGCTCCGGGTACATGGCAATACCGATACTGGCTGTAACGTAAAAATCATTCTCTTTTAACCGATACGGCAATTGGATGGCTTCAACAATTTGTTCCGCCAGGTTCGTCACACGCTCCTCATTCCCCTGTTCATTCATGACGACCAGTGTGAATTCGTCACCACCCATTCGGGCCAGCATCACGTTATCCATCCCTTTAGGATCGGATGCACGGATTGCCTTAAGAATTCGGTCGCTGACTTCCCTCAGAAAAACATCTCCAATGGAATGGCCCAGCGAATCATTGATCATTTTGAAACGGTCAATATCCATCACCATCACGGCAAACGCATGATTGGATATTTCGGAAGCTGCAATTGTTTCAGCCAGCACCTCATCCAGTTTACGTCTGTTCGGCAGGCCAGTAAGCGGATCATGTGTGGCCTGATGACGAATCATCTCCTGAGCCTGCTTCTCCTCGGTAATATCCTTGATTAGAATATGGCTGCCAACATCGGTACCTTCGATCAAAACAGGTACGACGCTAATGCTTAAATCCAGATGCTGCCCATCCATCCCTTTCATACTTGCCGTATAATAACGCTGTTCAAGGCTTGCACCCGATAAATCCACACTTTGAAGCTCATGGGAACTCCAGTGGATATCAATATGCTTCAATATTTCATCCAGAGAGCGATGAATGACTAATCGCTCCGGATATCCAGTAATCCGCGTAACTGCAGCATTTACTCCTTTGACAATTCCCTCATTGTTTACCGATATAATGGCGTCTGAATGGTTCTCATACAGAGCTTGATACCACTGCTCATTTTCACGAATTCGCTGATCCTTTATGGACATTCGTTGATTGATATATATGCCAAAGAGTGTCAGTCCAAGGGTAAGGAACGTACCTGCTGCAACCAGGTATGCCAGTAGCCCGGGTTCAATCTGCATCATGGAATTTACCATCTGGGCATGCGAATGCTGATGAAATTGCGCAGCGGCCATCCCTGTGTAATGCATACCTGTGATTCCCAGCCCCATAATGAGCCCACTGCCCAATTTGTAAACCCAAGTGAACCGTGTCCGGTGCTGGCTCAAATAAAACATAAGCCATAGTGCTGCAAAGGAGGCACCTGCTGCGATGAGTACAGAAGCAAGCACGATATCTGCCTCATAACTGATTGGAACGGACATGGCAGCCATACCCACATAATGCATACTGGTGATACCTGCAGTCATGAGCAGACCGGCAGCAACAATCTGGCGCACATTGCCCGATTTCCGGCCTGCAATGTGTAACGCAATCCCTGAAGCAGCAACTGCGAGCAGGACGGACAGAACAACTTTGTCCATGGAATAGGAGACATGCATGGGAAGAACAAAAGCCAGCATACCGACAAAATGCATGGACCAGATGCCAAGTCCCATGGACATGGCACCGCTGGCAAGCCATACCCTTCTGGATATTCCTTTCGCCAAGCTTACCCGGCCAGCAAGGTCAAGTGCAGCATATGATGCTAGAGCAGCAATAATGTAAGATAAAACAACCAGTTCCAAGTTATACGTTCCATGTAGATGTTCCACTCTGTCTTTCCTTTCAACCGGGAAGTATCTTGTATGTAGGCATAATGTAAAAAAGAAGGCAGTGCACTGTCCGGGTGACAGGCACTCCCTTCGTTTCATTTAGACTCGTGACCACCAGCTTCTACAGCACGGCAGCCATACATCAGAAACCCGTTAATAGTGATGTCTATAGTCTAAACGTCCTAGTGACGAAAATCAACACTTATTTCCAGTATTAAGGAACATGAATATACGTTGTTAAATTTTAAAAAATGAAGCGATTATAACATGAAGATTCCTTACGGCATCTATGTATTCTGTTCTCGTTTTACATACCCAATAAGCACAGCCATCAGCTGTGCTTAATTCGTGAAGTGTTACCCTTTGACAGGTGCAGTGGTCTGCCGGACAACCAGATTGGAAGGCTCCGTAATTACCGGCGGTGAATAATCGGGATTTTCAATCATTGCAATCAGATACTCAATCGACTTGATGCCGATCGAATAGATGTTTTGATTAATCGTGGTTAACCCCGGTTTAAATACCTGAGCGTAATACGTATTGTCAAAGCCAACGACGGAAATGTCTTCAGGTACGCTTAGACCGTGTTTCTCAATCTCATGAATCGCACCGAATGCGGCCATGTCTGAAGCGCAGACGATCCCTGTTGGTTGATCCTTCAATGCCAGCAATCGCCGTGCAGCCTTGCCCCCCTCTTCAAAGGAGTAATCACATACTTCCAGATACACGGTTGAATACGGAATACCGCATTCGCGCAATCCTTCACGGTAGCCTTCCAACCGAAGATTGGCTACGGCGGGGCCAAGTGTACCCGAGATATAGGCAATCTTGCGATGACCCAACTCATGCAGATGCTTAACACTCATTGCAATCGCATTGGAGTTATCCGTAGTAATATATCCGGCACGTTTGCCAAACAAATCCGTGTCAATAAACATGGTCGGAATCTCGGCTTGAACCAATTCCTCGATACTTTTGTTGTCTCTTCCTTCTCCGAACACAACAACGCCATCCACATTCCGGCTGCGGCAATGTTTAATAAACGAGTATCCCGGATCGTCGAACCGCGTGGACAAACGGACCAGATCATAACCGCTATTCTCCAGTGCTGTCTTGATTCCTTCCAGCAATTCCGAAACAAACGGATTGGTAAAAGGAACTGTGAGCAGCACCCCTACCGTCCATGAACGGCGTTTTACAAGTCCGCGTGCCACCACATTCGGTTGATATTTCAATAGTTCAATGGCTATATTGACTTTTTTGCGAGTTTTGTCACTTACATCGGGATAATCGTTCAGCACTTTGGAAACGGTTGCAACAGATACGCCCGCTTCTTTGGCCACATCATGGATAGAAGCCACCTGATCACCTCAACCTCTTTCAAATCCCCTGTCTCCGGCTGCATTTACTATGACATTCGGCAGGTTTGTCTACCCATTATAGCTTAAAACAGCCAGAAACGGTATCGCAGGATCTTGGGTTGCTAACAGCCTATTCTTGCCTGTCCAGTTTTCTCAGATCCAGTGCGAGTTTTTCCATCGTGGTTGCAAATACCGCAAGTTCCTCCGAACGTGAAGCTTGGCGTCTCGCTCCTTGAGATGTGTGCTGCGACTCTTGCTGTACACTTCCAAGCTTCCTCATAATCTGTTCGAGATTGGCCTGGATCTTTCCCTGCGCCTCACGGGAATTGGCGGCAAGCTTCCGGACTTCACTTGCAACAACCTCGAACCCCCGGCCAAATTCACCTGCATGTGCAGCTTCGATGGCTGCATTCAAGCCGACCAGATGACTTTGCTCCGAAATTTCACGAATGAGTTCTCCCATCTTGCCGATCTGATGGATCTCATCTGTTAAGGCCTCCAGCAATTCATGAGCTTGATCCTGCGAGGCAGCGGTTTCTCTCGCGACGTCCGAAATAGCCTGGGCATTCTCATTCAATTCACAGATCATTCCCGTAAGTTGCTGAGTAATCTGCGTAATGGCCGTCAAAGTATGCTCTTGTTCTGCAGCAAGCTGGTGCAGCTTTTCCTTTTCCTTCTTTTCATAAGCTTCAAGGACAAGCTGGGCGTCGAGATTAAACATTTTGCTCAGCGCCTGAATCACACGATGCCAGGAATCAGGGATGACTTGCTGAAAGATGCTTGTTGCAATATCGAGATAAACCATATATGTCCCCAGATAATAATCTTCCGATAATCCAATGCGTGAATGTACCAATCCAATCGCAATACGCTGTTCAATATAAGCGTCGTCCACTATGCCGTCCGTCATGGACAGCCAGTACATTTGCTGCGTTTCTTTCAGCCGTTCAATGGAAGAAAACCGTGTAATCATCTCAGCGAGTTCAGGATAACCTCCGACATGATTATAGAAGTGATCCACCACGTCATGTACAACCTTCTGGAATACCGGCCTGTGGTCGGCAAGCAATTGCAGATCCGCTCTGGTGAGTCCAATATAATCGAGTTGCTTTTGTCTTGCTGCAGTAATACTCATAACTAGTTCCGTCAACTCCTTAATAACTACTAAAAAACACCAATTTGTAAAATGACTGTACCGATTATAGACTAAATGACCTAAATTTACATATACCATTAGAACTAATTTGTCATGAATTTGACTTCTGGTGTCAGTTTTTTCGCAAATTTCATCCACTGTTCATGCAAAAAGACTCCTTCACCAGCCGTGAAGGAGCCTCACAGCAGGCATCAGGAGCCTGATCCGGAATGGTTTTGAACCTGTTAGCGATTCAGCAGACTGCCCACATAACGCAGCAGTTCATTTGCGCTGGCTGCCGTATATCCATGTTCTTCGATTAGGCGTTTGATAACCTCGTTCATCCGTTTCAATTGTGTAGCATCTGGTGTTTTGGTTGAAGTTGTAATCTTGACGATGTCTTTCAGGTCTGCGAACAGCTTCTTCTCAATCGCTTCCCGCAGTCGGTCGTGGCTGCTGTATTCAAACTTGCGCTCTTTGCGGGAGTATGCTGAAATTCGGATCAGAATCTCTTCCCGGAATGCTTTTTTCGCATTTTCGGATATGCCGATCTGCTCCTCAATCGAACGCATTAAACGCTCATCCGGATCCATCTCCTCATCGGTTAACGGATCGCGAATTTTGGACCAGTTGCAGAAGGCCTCGATGTTATCGAGGTAATTTTCGAACAGCGTTTTGGCAGACTCTTCAAACGAATACACAAATGCCTTTTGCACTTCCTTTTTGGCCAGTTCATCATATTCTTTACGCGCCAGAGCAATAAAGTTCAGATAGCGTTCGCGTTCTTCTTTGGTAATGGAAGCATGCTGATCCAGACCGTCCTTGATTGCCCGCAAAATATCCAACGCGTTAATGCACTGAAGGTTTTGCTTAATCAAAGCACTGGATATCCGGTTGATGACATAACGTGGATCGATGCCGGACATGCCCTCATCCAGATACTCATTTTGCATTTCACGCAGATCAGCTTCCTTGTAACCCTCCACTTCCTCACCATCATACATCCGCATCTTTTTGACGAGATCCATGCCTTGTTTTTTCGTTTCCTTCAGGCGCGTAAGTATGGAGAAAATGGCTGCGGTCCGCAGCGCGTGCGGTGCAATATGAACATGTTTCATGTCACTTTGCTGAATGAGCTTTCCATAAATCTTCTCTTCTTCGGAGACCTTCAGATTATATGGAATAGGCATTACAATCATCCGGGATTGCAAGGCTTCATTCTTTTTATTCGAAATAAACGATTTGTACTCAGACTCATTGGTATGAGCAACGATCATCTCATCGGCACTGATTAAGGCAAACCGGCCTGCTTTGAAATTGCCCTCCTGCGTGAGCGATAAGAGGTTCCACAGAAACTTTTCATCACATTTCAACATCTCCTGGAACTCCATCAATCCACGATTCGCCTTGTTTAACTCCCCGTCAAAACGATACGCACGCGGGTCGGATTCGGAACCAAACTCGGTAATGGTCGAGAAGTCGATGCTGCCCGTGAGATCTGCGATATCCTGGGACTTCGGATCAGACGGACTGAATGTTCCGATCCCTATTCGGTTGTCCTCGGAGATGATAACCCGCTCTACCTTGACGCGGCTGATATCCCCGCCATATTCGGTGCGAAGTCTCATTTGGCAGGATGGGCACAGGTTGCCCTCAATACGGACACCAATCTCTTTTTCCACTTCGGGACGAAGCTCCAGAGGGATTAAGTGCAGGGGTTCCTCATGCATTGGGCATCCCTCGATAGCGTAAACGGCCCCTTTTTCCGTTCGCGAGAACTGTTCAAGACCACGCTTCAGCAAAGTGACGAGTGTCGACTTCCCTCCACTTACCGGACCCATAAGGAGCAAGATCCGTTTCCGTACATCCAGACGTCGTGCTGCCGAATGGAAATATTCCTCGACCAGCTTCTCAATGGAGCGATCCAGTCCAAAAATCTCCTGTTCAAAAAACTTATACCGTTTATGCCCCCCGACTTCTTCCACGCCAAACGATTCAATCATCTGATACACTCGTGCGTGAGCCGTCATTGCCGGAGTCGGGTCCTCTCTCAGCAGAGCAATATAATCTTCAAATGTTCCATTCCAAGACAAACGGTCACTCTCTGCCCGATATTCCGCAACGCGTTCAAAAATATTCATGCTTGGTACCTCCCATGGCTCCTTTAGTGTGATTGTCAACCATTCCGAATGGTATGAAGAAATCAATAGAATTGCAGCTCCTGCTTGAATACCAATCTGCGGTCCGGATTAGTCCCGCCACCCTCTGTCCAAACGTCTTGTATTGTTGTGAAAAGTGTATTACATACCTATGCGGCAAATCGGATAAGTTGACCTCTTTTTTTCAATTCATAATTCATAATTTCAGCTTTTCCCTGTTCTATCAGACATCTTGTGCCCTCAGAAAAAAATGCACGGTTATGATATAATTAAGGTTCTAAATTCAGGAAACCGGACAACGTCCCGACGTGGACAACTTCTTGGGAAAGGAGGAGGAATGATGGCAGTAAAATACGAGACCGAGTTATATTCGCCACTAAAAGCCTTTTTTGAAAAGCAGGGATTCCTGATCAAAGCTGAAGTCAGACATTGCGACCTCGTCGGAGTCAGATCCGATCAAGACGAGCCCCTTATTGTGGAGATGAAAAAAACCTTCAATCTTTCCCTGCTGCTTCAGGGGATGCAGAGGCTAAAACTTAGTCCATTCGTTTATCTGGCTGTAGAGCGCAATCGGAGCAAACGCGGGGCTGTTAACCAGCGCTGGAGCGAACTCACAGCACTGTGCCACCAGCTTGGGCTTGGCCTGATTACGGTGACGTTCTATAAGACCAAATCACCATTCATTGATGTGCTGTGTGAGCCTGCGGTATTGAACCGCCGTACAACCCGGATTCCTTCCCGTAAAGGTGGGGTAAGACGTCAACGGCTGCTGAGGGAATTCGAAGAACGCAGCGGAGACTATAACACGGGCGGCAGTACCCGCAGGCAGCTGGTAACCGCATACCGGGAGAAGGCGCTGCGTGTCGCCTCTGCCCTGCGAACCCAAGGTGAAGCTTCTCCTGCCGTACTCGCAAGAGAAACCGGAGTCGGATCGGCTGCAGCCATTTTGCAGAAAAATTACTATGGGTGGTTCGAACGATTGTCTCGCGGTAAATACGTACTTACGATCAAAGGGGCACAAGCCCTGATCGAGCATTCTCATATGCTGGAAGACCATGATACGTTGGAGCATGATCTAATGGTGCCAGGGAATCTGGACTTCTCCGAGGATTTTATTGTGGAAGAGCTAGGAAAAATTGCGGAGGCAACTGAGCAGTATCGGGTACTCGAAGACGAAGCTTCTGGCCAATTGTCCAAAAATAAATAAACAGTTAATTAAATCAAGATCAATGTTTCAGCAATCACGATGCATACAAAAGAGCCTGTCATCTCGGAGGAGATGACAGGCTCTTTCTAAATAATTCTATATCATAGCGATTAGAAGCTTGCTGCTACTTCAGTTGCCAATTTCAGGCCAGCATCCACGATCTCTTGGGAACGATCAGGTGAAGCGTTGTGACCTTCAACGATAACGAGCTCAGGGTTTTGGATACCCCAGAAGTTCAGTACGTTTGTTACATATTTTACGGACATTTCAGCAGATGCCATTGGCTCAACGGAGTATACGCCGCCACGTGCATTCAGCAATGCCACTTTTTTGTCGCCAACCAAACCTACAGGGCCTTCAGCTGTGTATTTGAACATTTTGCCAGCTTGGCTCAGGTAGGAAATGTAGTTTACCAGTGGTGCAGGAACAGTGAAGTTCCACAGTGGGAATGCAAATACTACTTTGTCAGCTGCCAGGAATTGATCTTGCAATTGTGCTGCGAGTGCAGCAGCTTGCTGCTCTTCAGCAGTTGCTTCGATACCGTTAGCTGCTTTATATCCACCTGTAATTACAGTGTTACCGTAGTAAGGGATATCTGTATTGTAGAGATCCAACTCAGTGATGGTGTCACCTGGGTGAGATTCTTTGTATGCGCTCAGAAATGCATCGTACAATTTTACGCTGACTGCTTGATCCGCAGGACGGTCGTTTGCTTTTACAAATAGAATGTTGGACATGTTCGTTCCCCCGTTAATTAAAATATATGAGTGTTTCTCCTGAAATCGCGTTGAATACAACATATATAAAGAAAACAACAACTCATTAATACATATTATATATAAAAATGTTAGTGGATGCAATAAGGTAATTACTTTGGGTTATGAACTCTTTTTATTTGTTCAACAAAATTTCATCTATTTACTTAGGAATTGCAGATCTCACTTTCTTTTGAAGAAAGCCCACTCTCGCTCTCTGTATCATGCTGCTAATTGCGAGCAGTGAATTCTGAGATGGCTTCACTGATCAGGTTCATGCCCAGCAGCAGCTCGTCGCGTCCAGGATGACTGAAATTCAATCGAATGTGGCGGTGATCCTGGACACCCGTGGAGCAGAGAGAACCTGGCAGAAAGGACACACCTTTGGAAAGTGCCACTTTGAGCAGTGCTCCGCTATCCAACCCCTCGGGAAGTTGAATCCACAGATACATGCCTCCTTTGGGAATGGTATATTGAACCCCTTTCCATCCAGGCCTTTTGAGCAGCTCAAGCATCAGCTTCAGTCTGATTTTGTACTCCCGGTTTAGCATGGAGAGATGGTCACTCCATTTAAATGGAGACTGGGCGAGCAGCTGATATAATAACCGCTGATTCATTGGACTGGACTGTCCATCTGCAATCCGCTTGACTGAAGCCATGGCTTGTATCAAGGCAGGATGTCCTGCGGCCCAGCCCGTGCGCAGTGCAGGTGCAACCGTTTTGCTGAACGAACCAATATATAGTACATGCCCGCCTTGATCAGCAGTATCTAGCGCAAATAACGAAGGAAACCTGCGATAGAAGTCTGCCGTCTCCAGACCGTCGAAGTGGAGCTCTCCATACGAGTCATCCTCAACAAGCAAAACCCCGTAACGAGAGCACAGATCAAGCACAGCCTCTCTCCGTTCCATGGACCACAGCACGCCCGTCGGATTCGAGAAGCTTGGCGCAGCAAAAAGCAGCTTCGGTCTAAGCTGCTGCATGTGGTGCTCCAATAGATCTGGCAATATGCCGTCTGAATCGCCAAGGACAGGCACAATTTTGGCCCCTTGCATTTCCAAAACTTCAAGACAACCCGGAGAGGTAGGGTGTTCTACCAATACGGAATCCCCTGGCTCCAGCAGCAGACGCATCACCAAATCAATTGCCTGCTGGGTTCCTGTGGTTAATAAAATCTGTTCTGGCACTGTACGTATGTCTTTTCGGATATTCCAGTCGGTGTCCAGCCACTCTCTCAGAGGCCTGTAGCCTCCTGGCTCACCATACTGAAGAGCAGATGGCCCAGAACTGAATACAGATACGGCTGCTTCTTCCAGCAGCTTGAACGGAAATAATTCCTCTGCAGGTAACTCTTCGGCCAGAGAAATGAAATAATCCCGGCCAGACATTTCACGAATATCCCGGAGTGGTGAAGACAACAGCCTGTTTGTACGGGAGGCGAAGAAATATTTCATCGGTCCGTTCCCCTTTCATCAATTCCGAACTGTGCTCGCAGTCCACAACCACTTCAACCTATTCCTGCTGAGCGCCGAATATGACGATTGGACCCGCCTCCTGATTCAAATCCTGCACCTTTATAAATGAAGAACGGTTTTCAGGATAGCGTCTTGGCCTGTCTCGCATATAAGGCATAGCGTTCAATAGCTTGTGCGCGGCTGCTTACATCCAGCTTCACATAGATTTTGCGCAGATAGTTATCAATGGAACGTCGGCTGACGTTAATCTCACTGGCTATTTTATCATAGGTTACGCCCTGAACAATTCTTTCCATGATAAAAGTTTCGGTTTCTGTCAGTTCCACCAGAAATTCTTCTCCTGGAGAGTCAGTCGGCTGAGCCCATTCCGTACTTGTAAGCCAGGAAATTGGAATGGATACGCATCCCTCCCGCAGCCCGGAGATAAGGTGAATCAGCTGGCTAGGGGAAGCCTGCTTCGACAGCATGCCGCTTGCACCAAGACCCATAAGATGACGAAACAACTTCACATTGTCTTCATCGGTCAAAATAATAACATGACTATGCACGGATGCATTCTTCATCTGAGTAATATATGGATCTGCTTGCCCTTCAGGAAGCCGATAGTCCATTAGAATAAGATCGGGTTGATGGATCTTCACCAATTCTAGTCCTTCTGTACCTGTTGAGGTCATTCCCCGTACAAGTAAATCCTGCTGCTCTTCCAATATCAATTTGGTACCCAGCATGCTGGTGGGGTGGATATCTACGATGACCACCTGCCATACTTTTTTCATGATTGTTCCCCCTGGTTATGTATTGGACAAATACTTTTCTACTTTTTTGCCTTGATTCTATCACCATACTTGCGACAGTCCACGTATAGAAGAAGCAAAGTCGAATGATGTCGAAATATGATGAATAAATGGATGAACAGCCATACAACTGCTTTATTTCACAAAAACTGCATCATGACATTGCAATATATATGCCTCACTCATGCAAAATATAGTATAATTTTCCTGCATCTCTAGCTAAAAAGGTCGAAAATCCTGCCCAAAGTTCCTACTTATTGCATCTATAAGAAATTGTATCCTAGGACTTCCATCCGATGCAATCTCTTTTTATCCTATTACTTAAAGAATTTCATTTTTGCGTAATCAATAGTGGCATGATAGAATGAGGATTGGTATTTTTTAAACTATTTATAACCAGGAGTGATGATATGAAACCTTCTGCTCAACCTTCTGACATCCATCACACCCGGAGCGCCAAAGGCAAGGCCGGATCTTCAGTCAAGCTTTTTCTGGTCATGTGGATTGTTCTCATTGCACTGGGAGTTGTGGGAACCTACTACTATAGTAACCATCTTCAGAAGCAGATGCTTAGTCAGATTCAGGCCCATAATCAGCAGCAGATTGCCGCGCTAAAAGCGGACTATGAAAATCAGCTAACAACGATATCGAAGGAAGTAGCCGACCTGCAGGGACAAGTTCAATCCTTCAACGAGCTGCTGACGTTTACTAAGGATAATGCAAGCGACAAAACGGATAACAGCAATAAATTGTACACCCAGCTGAGCGAAGTCAAAAAGCAACTGGAAACCCTCCAGAAAAAGATGGACCTGCTCAAATGATTACACCCGTAAAACAGGTTAATCGTTTTTTTATGCTTGCACTTGCTCCTTTTATTGGATTGATCATCTGTTTGCTGCTGTTTCGCCCCCCGCTTGAACCCGGGGATTTGATTCATTCCGGACTGTCAGAGGAAACGATTACTCCCCAGACCCAGGCTATACGCCAGGAGCTTGCTGGGGCCAAGGAAGCTGCCGTTCAAACTTCTTCTTCTATTAAAAGAACGACAGAGCTGTATAATCGTACGACCAGTACGATGTCTACCATTGTTCAATCGGCGTCGGCACAAGCCGCACGTCCGGAAACGATATACAACCAGCGTATTTCGTCCAAGCTCGGCGTTCCCATTGAACGGGTTAACAGTGACCGGCTTACAATTGAACTCTATCGAGTGAACCCTGGCACATATAAGGGTTACGCAATGAAAGTTAAACTGAAGAACCCTACGGCCATGAAAATGGCCATGAGCAGTGAACCTGGAAAGGCCGAGACAACCATGCAGGCCGTTAAGCGAAATGGCGCAATCGCCGGAATTAATGCAGGCGGATTCGCGGATAGCGGTGGCAAACGATACCCGCTCAGCACAACGGTCATGGACGGTAAATATGTGAACGGCTTCCAAGCCAGTTTCAAGGATCTGTTTTTTGTAGGACTTAACGATACGGGCAAACTGGTAGGCGGCAAATTTTTTGATAAAAACTCCCTGGACCGCCTCAAACCACAGTTCGGTGCAACTTTTGTACCTGTCCTGCTTCAGAATGGCAAGAAAACAGCCATTCCTGCTAAGTGGAAGGTTTCGCCCAAGAGGGCTCCACGTACCGTAATTGGCAATTACAAGGATGATCAGCTGCTTATTATCGTCGTGGATGGATATAACGAAAGCGGAAGCTCTGGTGCGACTCTAGAAGAGCTTCAGGGTCGTCTATACAAACTTGGCGTAGTGGATGCCTACAATCTGGATGGCGGCGGCTCCTCCTCGCTAATCCTGAACAATCGGGTTGTGAACAATCCATCAGACGGCAATCTCAGACCTGTACCTACTCACTTTTTATTTTACAAATGATTCTGTATAGGCATTCCTTTTCTTCCTTTATTGGTTATAATAGAAGAAAGTGCTAAATGTACAGGAGGTGGCAAGTGTATGTCGTTCTCATTGACATTCTGGATTATTGCAATTGTACTTGCTTTGTTCATGACAGGCATTTTCACTGCAGCCTACAACAACGACAAAACCAAGGGCCTTTAATGGCCAAGCCTCTCCTTGTGAGAGGCTTTTTTATTGTGTTCATATACCAAGAGACAAGGCTTAAAAGAATGCTGTAATTCTTCTAAGCCTTGTCTCTCGGGGTACAGCACTGACATCGTTGAAGCTATTTGTGATGATACAACTGACGTAGTCATCCTCTCGCATCAAGAGCTAACCACCCGTTCATGGCGAATAGGCAATGGGATATCTTCTGGAACCTGTCTGCAAACTGAACCACCCTCCACCAATGTAACGTAGATTCGTTCATGATCCACCGGTTCTCCGGCAATAATTTTGATTAACTGCTCCGCTGCAAGGGAACCCCATTTCCTTTTGGAATAGTCAATGGTGACCAGCCTTGGTTGAACATATTTGCTCAGTTCAATGTTGTCAAAACCGATGACATCAATATCCCGGCCAATCTGCAGCTCACTTTCGGCCAAGCGATTACACAGACCAATAGCCATCTCGTCATTGAGACAGAATACCGCAGCCGGTCTCGTATACTCTTGAATAATTAACTCAGCGGCCTGCTCTCCGCCACTTTTCTCAAAGTCTCCTACAATCTCGATCCATTCCACATTTGCTTCCCGCTCGGTTACTTGTCTTACCGCTTTCATCCGTTGTGCCGAGTCAAATGAACCCTCCGGACCAGTTACGACATATATCTTCGTATGTCCCTGCTCGATCAGATGTTCCATCGCCAGTGTAGCTCCTGCCTTGTTATCCAGCAGTACCTGATTGATATTCGGATGATGAAGCTCTCGGTCCAGAACGACAATTTTATGTCCCCGATCGGCATATTGCAGCAGCTCCTCGCTGGCAAACGTATGATCGAGTATAACCGCCCCATCAATCATTCGCTCCGGAAGCATCCGGTGGGACTGTTTGCCACTGCAGACAATCAAGTCATAGCCCTGAGCGTTGCAAACTGTCTTCATTCCACTAAGCAAATCCCCGTATACATCTCCGCTAAAGTCTGTCAGAAATACACCAAGAATTTTGGACTCCCTTTTCTTCAACGTACGAGCGGCAGCGTTCGGAACATAGTTCAGCTCTTTGGCAATGGCCAAAATTTTGGAGCTGGTCTCATCTGTCACTTTATTGCTGCCATTCAGCGCATAAGACACGGTGGAGATTGAAACCCCCGCCTTTTTGGCGATATCCTTGATACTGACCACAATCTTCGCTCCCCTGTTATTTCATCAGGCCCTCCGGGCTGGAGGACCTGACTTCTTGAATAGTTGGTAAACGGACTAACCCTTATCTGATACACTCCGGTTACAGAATCATCTTTCGATCCCTGTTACCCCAGTGTTCTTCTACCATTTTTAGCTGTAAATCTCGATCACGTTACCTTCGGCCAGACCTTGCTCAAGGGTTGTACGCGAAATACGCAGTCCCCCCTGACGATAAGGCTGCTGCAGTCTCGTCGTCTCCAGTTCCTTGCCGTTCAGCAGCACACGTTGTACCGTTTCTCCACCAAGATGATAGACAAAGGTCACATTCTTTCCGTTATATTGGAAATCAAAGTGCAGGCCGTCCAGACTTGCCGGAAGGATGGGATCAATGACGAGATCCTCTTCCTCTTGACGAATGCCCAGTGCGTTCGAGATCAGTTGGTTCATGTAAATCCCTGGTCCGCTGGAATAGATTCTCCAGCCGCCTTTTACCTGAACCTCACCTGTGCGAAGCTTATCGAACTGCTCCTGCGCATCGTAGCGGTTGTTAAATTTACCATCAGAACTGCTGAAGTAAGCATTGCTCTGGCGGAGATCCGCATTAGGCACGACTTGCTGAATACCCACAGGATTGATGATGCCAAGGCCGTTCCATACTTCCTCGGGATTACCAAGTTTCGCCATGGCTTCAATGTAGCGAATATGTGCATGCACATATTGCAGACCAACTTCACGACCGAAGTTGGACGCCTGTTCAGCACGTTTGAAATGAGTGCTTACCCCTCCATCGTATTGGGCTGGGCGGTTCATAAGCCGCACGCCGTCCGGGCAGAACAATTTTTCCTTAATCAAACGATAGTGAGACGCTGCTTGTTCTGGCTCCAGAAGCTCCGCAATCATGCTGCGTGTCATCGGCAGCAGACGGTACTGAATGCCAGTCTCGCTGTCATCCGGATGCAGCATCCGCTTGGCTTGCTCTGGATCTTCCATATATACGAAACCAGGAATAACGTCGGTATCCAGCATATATTTGTTGAAGTCCTTTTTCACCCCTGCAGCCATGCTGCTTAATTCTGCCGCTAGTTCCGGCTTCACAGGCACAAGTGCTCTGGATAGCTGGCTCAGTGTTTGATACGTAAGGGCAACGGTCCAGCTGCTGACCATATACTGTTTCAGTTGGGCATTCGCGGGTTGAAGTGTATCATCCCAGTCTCCATCACCATACGAGGAAAGGAATGTATCGTGCAGGAAGTGGCTGCGGATATATTCGAGCTCTTTCTGCGCATGTTCCAGCACCGATGCTTTCTCTTCACTAAAATGGAAACCATGTTTAACGGTGTAAGGAACCTCTTCATCCAGAATGGAGTAATCCTTGGTTGCAATCAGGTAGTCACTCAGTACTTTAAGCGGCCATACAATGATATCCCCATGGCTCTCTTCCTGCTGAATTTTGAAGTAACGGTCAAACATGAACCATTGCGGCCAGTTGCCGTCATCCTCATACTGGTGCGAATACACCATTTTCAAAATATCGCGGACCTGTTCATATTTTTGCGTAGCCATAAAGTATTCGACCGGCCCCTGACATACATCCCGTGTACCCCAAGCTGCGCCGCCATATTGCTCCAAACCGTGCGGAACGGAGTAATGGACCAGCATATTATGGGTATACCACCATGCAAGCGCATTGACCTTGAACAGCTCTTCTGCATTCGGCTTCCCAGGACGCGACAGATGGAACCCATTCATGACTTTCGCATAAAAGGCACGATAAGCATCGACTTCCTCCTCGAAGCTGCGTGTAGACAACACCACACTCTCTCCTTCAAGCAGGCCTTGAATGGTCATTGTCCATTCAGCCGTACTCCCCAGCTGCAAGGTGAAAATGGATCCGTCACCCGAATTCACACCACTCGCCAGTCGGGTCTCATCGCCAACTTTGACTCCCGCTCCGCTCACAGACATGCGATATTCCAGATTCGGGTATTCCTTGGCGCTGAGGCTGTCCGTATTCGCCTTAATGCGAAGTTCACCGTTCTGTTCGGTGACACGGGCAGGCAATTCATACTCATTCACATTCATGGTGATCTGATTGGTGATCAGGTAGCGATAAGCGATTCCTTTTTCCGATTTCACATGCAAACGTATTTCAGGAGTATCCAGTGTTGTATAGTTCGTGACAATCAGCGTGTCCTGATCCGTTTTGTAATACCAGCGCACATAGTTGAAGCCCATCTCGAAGAGAGACGGCATGGTGAGCAGATGGAAGATTCCGTCCATCTCTACGTAGATCCGCTGACCGGAGGATTTCGCGATATTCAGCGCACTGCGGGCATTGCTCATCATTTTGTTAAAGTTCGTATTGCCCACAACGATGTGTGAGTTAAAAATACCGTACATGTAGGAAGTCGTCGTAATTACATTCTCGCCCAGTTTCACATTGTTTCCGCTCATCAAAATATGACCATGCGGACGCTCCACGCGCATTTCCTTTTCCTTGAGGACGATATGCTCATAAGTGTCTGTGAAAAATGCCAACAGTTCGCCATTGGCACGTTCTTCCTGTTGTCTGGTTGAAGCCGGGAAAAGGGCATTCACTTCGTCATCAGACATAGCCAAAGTACGAAGCGGCTCACCCAGAGTCGGGTTCAAGGAAACTTTAGGCAAAGCGTTGGCAGAGCTAGCTTCAGCAGCTCCGTTCCCTGTACTTTTCGCTTCATATTCGTTCCAGGCTTGCTCCACAACATCCTTATACTCCAGTTCCTTAATGGCTGCCGCATGATTCGCCTGGAACAGGCCATAGAATACAAAGCGGGCTTCGCCATTCAAAACCACAGTTTCTGACTGAAGGGCTGTATATGCAAATTCATATTGATATACTTCATTTGCGAGCGAGGGTTTAAGCAGGCTTTCCGGAATATTCGTTTCCTTGTAGCTTAAGCCAAAGAATTGGAATCCATCGGTTGAATACCCCGTAGCACGAGTTAGAGATCCCTGCTGCACATAAGGAAATACCCCGCCCTGCGGTTGATTTTGCCTGGATGCTACGACATACCCCCATTTGTCATCCTCAAATACGGCATGATCGATATATTGCGAAAGATAGGCTTCATTGCTTCGTACCGCTCCGGGGTCAGCTATGCCAATGTCTTGGCCGTAGATGACATCCACTTTTTCCCCGTGGCCGTTAACCGTTACATCCCAGAACCAGACTCCCCGAGCTGACGGTGCAAAAACAACCTGATAAGTCACACCTTCTGCATTTCCTGCCCACACCAGTCGGTCTCCGTCGTGATGAACCTGGCTCTCGGAATGGATGCCGAGCATTGGGACATAACGAATACTGGATTCGTCATGAAAACGCAAATAGAGATTATTCATGGACCCGTCTACCGGGCTTGTCATTAATTGATTGATCATGGCCTGTCCACTTACTGCCTGGAACAGATCACCGCTCTCCCAGAATGTGAAGTTCAGCTCGCCAGCTTGAATGTTGATTTGCGATCTAGTCATCGTATTCATGTATCTATCCATATCCTCCTATCCTGCCTTCTTCCCCTGCCAAGCAGCATGAAGAAGGCAGTGCAGCTTCACTGCATTTTTATGCTAAAATCCAATCACTCACTTGCCATAACTCGCATTCATTAAACCAACTTGAACGTGCTTTCCAGCGTATCGCGGCTGTTAGGACCGACAAAAATCTGGAATGTGCCTTTGTCACTGCGATAAGACAGATCGGAATGATGATAGCGAAGTTGTTCCTCATTTAACGTAAATGTAGCCGTACCACTCTCGCCAGGCTCAAGTGCGAGTTTCGTATAGCCCTTCAGCTCACGCATTGGACGTACTACCTCACCTGTTACATCACGCACATAGAGCTGAACCGTCTCCACACCTGCGCGCTGTCCGGTATTCGTTACACGAATCTGGATGCTGATCGGTTGATCAGCAGTCATCTCCTGGCTGGACACTTCCAGATCACCATATTCGAATGTGGTATATGACAAGCCATAACCAAATGGAAGCAGTGGATCGTTCGGGCTATCAATGTACTTGGAAACATAACGTTCTTCCGTTTTCTCCGGGTTCAGAGGGCGTCCTGTATTGAAGTGGTTATAATACACCGGGATCTGACCGACGGACTGCGGGAATGACATCGTCAAACGTGCCGATGGATTCACTACGCCTGTGAGAACATCTGCAATTGCTGCTCCGCCTTCACTACCAGGGAACCACGCTTCAAGAACGGCATCAGATTCTTCAAACACACCGTGCAGATCCAAAGGACGACCATTAAAAATCACGCTAGCTATCGGTTTACCTGTCGTCTTCAACTGTTTGATGAGTTCAAGCTGAGCTGCTGGCAGACGAATATCGGTACGCGAACCACCTTCACCGCTCATTTCAGAATCTTCACCCAGAGCCAGAACGATAAGGTCTGCTTTGCTCGCCGTTTCCATGGCTTCAGCGATTTGTTCGGAGGTAATCGTATGAACGCCACTTCCTTGGGCCATGTGAACCTGTCCATGCTGCAGACGGTCCTGCAGTGCCGTTCCCAGCTTGACAGCATCCGCCTTCACGCCTTCACAAGACCACCAGCCGAGAATGTCTTCACTCTGGGCAAAAGGCCCGATCAATGCGATATTCGCTTCCGGCTGAAGCGGAAGTACACTGTTATCATTTTTCAGCAAAACAGCCGATTTGGTTGCCAGCTCGTAGGATACCTGACGATGTTCCTTCGAGAATACAATCTCGCGCTCGCGTTCCGGGTCAGCGGCACGGAGTGGATTGTCGAACAATCCCAGTTTTTCTTTGAGCTGCAGAATACGGAGTACAGCTTCATCGATAAGCTTCTCTTCCACTTCACCGCTCTGGATCAGCTCAGGCAGATGATTAACATAACAAGGGGTCATCATCTCGATATCCACGCCTGCGCGAATGGCACGGTATGCCGCTTCACGATCATCTTCAGCTGCACCATGCGCAATCATCTCGCGGATGGAAGCCCAATCCGAGATCAATACACCATCGAAGCCCCACTCGTCACGTAAAATGTCACGCATCAACTTTTCATTACCGCTTGCTGGGATGCCATCGACTGTATTGAACGAAGCCATCACCATTTCGACACCTGCATCCAGGGCTGCTTTGTATGCTGGCAAATAATACTCACGCAGATTGCGCTCGGACATATCTACCGTGTTATAGTCACGTCCGCCTTCAGCAGCACCATATGCTGCAAAGTGTTTAACGCAAGCAGCGAGACGATCTGGATCATCCTTCAAACTGTCGCCCTGATACCCACGTACAAAAGCCGCCGAAAACAGGCTGTTGAGGTACGGATCTTCGCCTGTCGTTTCCATCACGCGGCCCCATCGTGGGTCACGTACCAGATCCACCATTGGGGAAAATGTTACATGCAAACCGGATACTGCGGATTCGCGTGCAGCAATTTCTGCACTTTTCTCAGCCAAATCCGTATCCCATGAACACCCAATCGCCAGTGGAATCGGGAAAATCGTTTTAAAACCATGCACGACATCCGCCATAAACAACAGCGGAATACCGAGACGGCTTTTTTTCAGATAGGCTTGTTGTACATCAATAATGGCCTGTGCGCCTGACAAGCCCAGGATGGAGCCACTGGCAACGACAGATTGCTCTGTGATCCCCATTTCTTCCATCGGTCCAGTAATCTGGCCTTGGGCATCTGTCCCTTCGTAAAAATTGGCGGTCAATTGAAGAAGCTGCGCCGTTTTCTCCTCCAGCGTCATCTGTTTGACCAGGTCAAGCAACTGCTCATTATTCATATCCGTTATCCTCCACTACATACTGTTGAAATAAAGAACCCGGCTGCGTTCGGGGAGAGACCGCGCACCGGGTTCAGAATGTTACTTCAGATTGTTCAGCTCATCCAGAACTGGTTGAACCAGTGACATTTTGCTGTTCACCCATTCTTTCCAGTTGGCTTCCAGATCGCCACTTTTCAGAATCAGGTTGGCATACTCGTTTTGGTATTCAAATGTAGCCTGGTTTTTCGCTTTGGAATCATACAATTGAACATCCCAATCGTAGGTAGCGAGTGCACCGCCCTCAGTTCCGAGTTTCGCTTTATCTTGGAAGTGTTTAACCGCTCTGTCACGATATTCTTGCTTGATCGCCGGGTTAATCATGCTGAAATCGTCACCCAGCAGGTACAAACCTTCGAAACGGCTTGGATATTTATCTTCCAGCGTAGTACCTTCAGGCAACAGGCTTACCAATTCGTTGTTCTCGCCATATTTCCAGTCTTTGTCTTTGAAGCCCATGTTCAGAAGCAGTTGTCCTTCTTCACTGATGGAGTAGTCCATCAGATCCATGATACGCTCGAATTTCTCATCGCTGATATCCGGGGAGAAGATCGTCGCGGACCAGTAGTTTACTTGCTCCAGGTTACGATACTTGCCATCGTCGCCTACAACGATCGCTGTGTGAACCAGCTCATCGCTATCAACACCGAGGTTTTTCTTCATTTGAGTATCCATATCTTGTCTGTAAGATGCCAGACCGCCAAGGCTTGTCACAGCAGCTACACCGTTAACTCTGAAATTGTCGCTGCCTTCGCTGTTTTTCCAAGTATAGAACTCAGGGTTAAGCAGGCCTTTTTGATAAGCTTCTTGCATCAGTTTCAAACCTGTAAGCGTTTCAGGATCTGCAGGACCCCAGTGATATTTGCCATCTTCACCTTTGTAGAAAGCAGATTCCACACGAGCATGCTCGCTGTTGGCAACAACGATGTTTGTCAATGCATCATCAGCGTTGTAGGACAAAGGAACAAGTTTGTTTCCAACTTTACCTGGATCCTTGTCTTTAACCAGTTGTGCGTACTCCATCAGTTCGGAAGTTGTATAAGCATCTTTCAATTCGAACCCAACGGCTTCTGCCCAGTCTTTACGCAGTGCAATGACACCAATTTGGTTCACCAGCGGATCTGCCGGTTTGTTTTCAAAATATACAGGTCTAGGCAGAATGTACGTACCGCCTTTCAATTCTTCCAGCTTCTCTCCAAGGCCAGTCAGCTTGTAAGCTGCCGCCACGTTAGGCCAGCGCTCTTTCCAGTCATCCGGGAATTTGTAGAGCAAACCTTGGTCGATGTAGTTCATGGCATCGCCGTGAACATAGTTCCAGCTGGCTACGTCAGGAAGGTCACCGGAGTTGATCCACAGACGAAGCTTCTCGCCCCATGAATCCCACTCTACGAAGTTGTAATCCCAAGAGATATTGAATTTGTCCATCCAGTATTTGTGGAACTCATTATCCATTTGGCCATCTTTCAGTTGAATCGTACTTGCTACGGAAATATCCAGCTTATCTTTGTAGTTTCCGTTTTCGTCTTTCTCGTTACTTCCCGAAGCACCTTCGCTTGAACAAGCGGTCACCATCAGCATGACTACACTAAGGGTGATGGCAAAGAGTGATCGTACAGATAGCTTCTTCTTCGTTTTCATGTTTTACCCCCATGGTTTTGTTAGAATTTTTGACTCAAAATCCTATGTGTATAATCAGGTCTTGATAGCCCCTGTTAATACCCCTTTGGCAAAATGCTTTTGCAGCATCGGGAAGAAGCACATAATTGGAACCATTGTGACAAATACGGCTGCCATCTTCATCCCTGTGGAGAATTTGGATGCGGCTCCGGCTGCATCCACGCTGGATGCGTTGGAAGCATTCGTCTGAGATTCGACGATAATGGTCCGCAGTACGTTTTGCAGTGGTAACTGATCCGCCTTTCGCAGGAAGATCATTGCATCATACCAGCTGTTCCAATATGCCACGCCGTAGAACAGCGTGATGGTAGCAATGATTGGTGTAGCCAGCGGAAGAACGACGGAGAACAGTATTCTCCACTCCCCTGCACCATCCAGTCGAGCTGACTCCATTAAGGATTCCGGCAGTGTGTAGAAGTAGTTCATCATCAGGATCATGTTAAATGCACTGAAGCTTCCCGCCAGAATAACGGACCATAGCGATCCCGTCAGATGAAGAGATTTCATGATCAGGTAGAGTGGTACGATACCACCATTGAAGATCATGGTGAACAGCACTAGGAAAAAGATAAATTTCTTAAATGGAAATTTGCTGCGACTTAGTCCATACGCCATGCTCGTAGTCAGGAACATACTGAGAGGCAAGCCAATCACCAGCAGGATCAATGTATTTTTGTACCCCGTCAGGATGCTTCCGTCAGCGAACAGCGCCTTATAGGAATCAAAGGTGAATTCTTTTGGGAACATTAGCATTGGATTGTCCGCATACTCTTTTTGAGTGGCGAACGAGATCATGATGACATTCCAGAACGGAATCAGAATCATCAGGGCAAGCACAAGTAAGATGGCGAAGATAACGTAATCCAGAAGCGTCATTCGTTCTGTACCAATCTTCGATTTTTTGTTAGCTTTCTTGCTCATTACATTTTTCCTCCTTTCTTATCGGAACAATCCATCTCCGCCAAGCAGCTTCGCAAATCTGTCAGCAAGGAGCAGCAAGACCATATTCACGAGGGAACGGAACAAGCTGACCGCAGTCGAGAACGAGAAGTCGGTTGATGATTGGAACGTAATCCGATAAATATACACATCGAGTACTTCCGATACATTTTTGGTTGCGGCATTCGCCAAGTTGAAGATCTGATCGAAACCGGATGACATCAATCCACCGACAGACAGGATAAACATAACGGTGATAGTCGGCAGGATGTTCGGCAGCGTAATGCGGAACATTTGCTGTAACCGTGAAGCTCCATCGATCTGTGCGGATTCGTATTGATCCTGATCGATACCCGAGATCGCAGCGAGGAAGATGATGGCACTCCATCCGCTTGATTTCCAGATATCTGTTAACAGAAGCATCGGTACAAAGTTGGATTCGGAACCCAGGAAGTTAATCGTTGGCAATCCAAGCAATGCTAGCGTGCTATTCACCAATCCGTCATACGCCAGCACATTGATGACAACCCCGGATACGATAATCCATGAAAGGAAGTGAGGGAACGTAAGAATCGTTTGGAACCACTTTTTCCCTCTACGCATCCGCAGTTCGTTCAGTAACAGGGCCAATATAATCGGGAATGGGAATTGAATAATCAGCTTCAAAATGTTGATATACAATGTCCGCCATACCGCGTCAATAAACGTTGGATCCCGGAACACGTATTTGAAGTTCTCAAATCCGCTCCAAGGACTTCCCCAGATCCCCAGGTTCGCCTTGTAATCCTTAAATGCCAGTGACAGGCCGCCCATTGGCAGATAGGCGAATAAGATTAGCCAGACAAGCCCCGGGATAAGCAGGGTGTACGTCATTCTGTGCTTCCAGATTTCACTCCAGAGCGAATTTCCTCTCAGGTTTCCCTTCAGCTTTTTGCTAGGTCCTTCGGCTGCAGGTTTCAATTTGCATCTCCTCACTCTACTTTGGTCTTGTCGTTATACAGAAAATCAAACATGGTTCTCAGGTGCTGCTCCCAAAATCTCCATTCATGAGCTCCCGGAGATTCAACGTACCGGAAATGATAGGCAGTTCCCTGCATGTACTCGGCGAATCTGCGGTTCATTTCGATAAATGGGTCACTTTCACCGCAGCAGCTCAGCACATCCGGCAAAGGTCTGCCCTCTTCCAACAATTTGGCTGACAGCGCGTAAATGTCCTGATCGGGCTTTACCTGTAACCGTTCTCCAAAAACCGCTTTCATTTCCTTGATCATACCTGGTGGCATATTGGGATCATGAAGCCTGGTCTGAATGTCGGTTACTCCGGATAAAGAAACCACTTTGCGATAACGTTCGGGATAAGTCAGCGCACACTTCAGAGCCCCATATCCTCCCATGGACAATCCCGCAATGTAAGTCTTCTGGGGATCCGTGTTCAGGTTGAGCTGACGTCTGCAAAACTCGGGCAGCTCCTGAGTAATGTAATGGAAGTAATTCAGGCCGTACTCCATATCGGTGTAGTAGCTTCGGTTCGCTTCTGGCATAATGACCGTACAGCCATATTGTGCAGCGTACATCTCGATTGTAGTCAATCGCTGCCAGGTACTCGCATTATCGCCTGCCCCATGCAGCAGATATAGCGTACCGCCTGAAGTCTCTCCGGAGTCACTGGACACTACGTGTATGCTTGTGTTCATGCATAACGTAGGCGATCCGGTTTCGATCGTGATGTGTGCCATATGGAACCCCTTTCATCATCAGCTGTTGCCTGTACTTTCTCTACTCTTGCTTTTCCGCTGTGACTTCTTCCCATTCCCCCGTAATCTACTAGGTTATCGAAACGATTTTCTCGAATCGTTTCAAAACATAGCTAACGTTGATTCACATGGACTTAAAAACAGCATTTCTTACTTGGAAGCGATTTCTTCGAATCGTTTCGAATAAATCATAATCCCGATGAGTAAATCCTGTCAATAACCTTTTTACAAATTTCGCGTTATTTTCTCAAAAAACTTCTTATTCAAGTGTAAATTTGCGTCAAAAGGCACTTTATTTGTGATAATATACCCTTTTGGTAACCGTTTGCACATCTTTCATTGACATCACCTTCGGATTGTACTAACATAATTTCTGATTTTGGTTCCAGATTACGGAAACGTTTCACCAGCCCTAAAATGTCGTCTTTTTTAATGAAAGGATGTTATTATGTCCAGCATTGTTCAACGCTTTGTTCAACATATTGAGGCTCAGCAATTAAACGTACTTTCAGTTCGTGTGCTGCAGCATGGAGAAACACGTGGAATGTGGGATCGGACTGAGGATAAGCGGCGCTTACAGCATTCGATCAGTAAGTCGTTTACCTGCATGGCTGTAGGATTGGCACTCGAAGAAGGCATATTTACGCTCGAATCCAAACTGGGAGAATACTTCACATGGCCAACACCAGCGCCGGACCAAACAGCATTCTCTCCTGCGGATCTCACACTGTATGATCTGCTGCGGATGTCTTCAGGGCATGATGTGCCTGTGCTCTGGGCGGAGGAACGGGCCACGCTTGCGGAGAAAGATTGGGCTAAATATTACATGTCACTTCCAATCGACAGAGTCCCTGGCGAGGCATTTACATACAGCAGTGCCGATACTTTTATGATCTCGGCAATGTTTCAGGCAGCCTCGGGCCAGACCGTAAAAGATTATCTGATTCCCAGACTGTTTGATCCGCTGGAGATTTATAACGTCGAATGGGAAACCTCTCCACTGGGCATTACATTAGGCTGTGCGGGCTTAAAGCTTACAAATGAGGAATTAGGCCGGTTCGGACAGTTCTTGCTTCAGAAGGGCTATTGGAACGGCAGTCAGCTGGTTCCTGCGGAATGGATAGACCAAGCAACAACTCGCCAGATAACAACGCCGGGTGAAGGGGATTGGGGACAAGGATACGGATATCAATTTTGGCTATGTTCTCATAATGCATACCGTGCTGATGGCGCTTATGGTCAACTATGCGTGGTCCTGCCCGAACTGGACGCTGTAGTTGCCGTTAGTAGTGACGAATTGAACATGCAGGGGATTTTGGACCTGATCTGGTCTGATATCCTTCCCCATCTTGAAAGTAACCATCAAGCAACTCCATAGCATAATAAATTATTGTAGTTTTTCAAAACTTTTTGAAAAAACAAAAGAAGTATCATGCCTTTATCGGTCATGATACTTCTTTATTTTACTTACCCGTGCTGTGGAAGCTGGGTCATTTCATCTAGACATTGTGCGCATATGTAACGCTCTTTGAACTCATTGACTTCTTCCATTGATCCGCAGAAAATACATTTTGGACGGTATCTCTCCAGAATGATATGGTCCCCTTGTACTAAGATCTCTACAGGATCTCCCTCATTCATTTGATACCTTTTACGCAAAGATTTAGGCAATACGATCCTACCCAATTGGTCAACTTTGCGAACTACTCCAGCTGGCTTCATAGCTACGGCACACCTCTCCTATCTTACTCTAAATTTCTAGGTACAATTGTACTATGTTTAAAGATTCGCCAAGATTTTGTCGAATCCTGCTGGAAATAAACATTTTTTGTCCTTTTTTTTGAAAAATGTTTTTTTAGCGAATTCTAACAAGCACCTGAACGCGAATTTGGATCAATCCAAGCCCGGGAAATTCAATTGTCGCAATGCTTCATATACGATAATTGCCGCCGAATTGGACAAGTTTAATGAACGTACATCACCTGTCATGGGCATTCTCATGCAAGTTTCCGGATTGGCAGCAATTAATTCAGGAGGTAGTCCTTTGGTCTCTTTGCCAAAAACCAAAAAATCTTCATCCTGGAACGTAAAATCGCTATAGTTGTTCTTCGCCTTCGTGGTTGCGTAGAAAAAGCGACCCTCCGGATACTTTTCCTGAACCTCTGCGAATGAATCATGATATTCAATGTGAACTGCATGCCAGTAATCCAGACCAGCCCGCTTCAAGGTAGCATCATCCGTCCGAAACCCGAGTGGGCGAACCAGGTGCAGATGGGTTCCCGTAGCCGCGCAGGTGCGAGAAATATTGCCGGTATTCGCGGGAATCTCCGGTTCAACCAGAACGATATGCAAAGCCATATGTGTTCAATCTCCTTTAAGTTCATGTTTCTGTTGCAATCCTCTAATTCTAAAGAAAAGCCTCCCACACGTCAATGTGGAAGGCTCTGGAAGGGCTAGATTGGAAGGCTAAGGCCTCTCATCCTTTCCCCTAAGATTTATCCATTTGTCTTCTGAAAGTGGCTCATAAAGTCTGTCAGTGCCTTAACACTCTCATAAGGCGCTGCATTGTAGATGGATGCACGAAGGCCTCCAACACTGCGGTGTCCTTTTAATCCAACGAACCCTTCCTGTTCGGAAGCCTTAATGAATTGTTTCTCCAATTCTTCCGAAGCAAGGCGGAATGTCACATTCATCAGGGAACGGTCTGCAGCATCAACACAGCCGCGATAGAAGTCGCCTGAGGAATCTATTGTATTATAGAGCAATTCCGCTTTCTTGATGTTCTTTTGTTCGATCCCTTTCAGTCCACCTTGTTCTTCAATCCATTTCAGAACTTCATTGACCATGTAAACAGAGAAAGAAGGCGGGGTATTATATAGGGAATTGTTTTCGGTATGTGTGCTGTAACGAAGCATCGTTGGAATCGTTTTAGGCGATTCGCTTACCAGCTCCTCCCGAGCAATTACCACTGTAATCCCGGATGGTCCAAGGTTTTTCTGTGCACCTGCATAAATCATGCCAAACTGATTAAGATCGAATGGTTTACAGAAAATATCACTCGACATGTCAGCAATTAAAGGTACAGATCCCGTGTCCGGGAAAGACTTGAACTGTGTACCCTCGATCGTTTCATTGGATGTCAGATGTACATAAGCTGTGCGGTCAGGCAAACTCAGGTTCGATACATCAGGCAATTTCATGTATTTATCAGCCTCGGAAGAAGCTGCAATGTGGGTTTCACCAACCAGCTTTGCTTCAGACAACGCTTTTTTCGCCCAACTGCCTGTCATGACATAGCTTGCAGTTTGGCCTGCCCCGAGAAGGTTCATCGGCAGCATCGCGAACTGGGTGCTCGCTCCGCCCTGAAGAAATAGTACCTTGTACCCCTTCGGATTGCCTAAGAGCGACAGCAAACGCTCCTGAGCTTCATTATGTACGGACTCGTACACTGCCCCACGGTGAGACATCTCCATAATCGACATGCCTGTGTTACGAAAATCAACAAATTCTGCTTGCGCACGCTCCAAAACCTCCAGTGGCAGTGCCGCTGGTCCTGCATTAAAATTATACGCTCTCTTTGTCATTTTTCCCCCGCCCTTTCCATCCGTAGCTTACATATGAAGTAAATATTATCGCTATGATATCAGTATTCCCTATCCGCATCAAGGGCAATAAGCACTGAAGCGGGCAATTAGGGTCATCAAAATACTTTATCACCCTGCAAAGTTAACGTACTACATCATCCATTCATGGAAAAGCCTCCGAGAGCGAGTCCCGGAGGCTTAAATTGTAGGTACACTTGTTTCGATCGGATTAGCAATCGAAGTAAAGGCTGTACTCGTGCGGATGAATGCGAATAGCTACAGCTTTTGCTTCATCACGTTTGAGGTTGATGTAGTTCTCGATGAATTCTTTCGTGAATACGCCGCCTTCAGTCAAGAACTCGTTGTCTGCTGCCAGAGCATCAAGCGCCTCTTCCAGGGAAGCTGGAACGCTGCGGATGTTTTCTTTGTCAGCATCCGACAAGTCATAGATGTTTTTGTCGAGTGGACCGTAACCAAGCTCAGTTGGGTTGATTTTGCGTTTGATTCCGTCCAGACCCGCCATCAGCATTGCGGAGAATGCCAGGTAAGGGTTAGCAGTAGAGTCAGGCGTACGGAACTCGATACGACAACCTTTAGGTGTCACAGCTGCAACCGGGATACGTACTGCTGCAGAGCGGTTACCTTTGGAGTAAACCAGGTTTACCGGTGCTTCGTAACCAGGTACAAGACGTTTGAATGAGTTTGTACTTGGGTTAGTCAACGCGATCAGAGCTGGTGCATGGTACAGAATTCCTCCGATGTAGTGCAGAGCCATTTCGCTCAGGTTTGCATATCCCGCTTTGTCGTAGAACAATGGGGAATCGCCATCGAAGATGGATTGGTGAACGTGCATTCCGCTACCATTATCACCGAACAATGGTTTCGGCATGAATGTAGCTACTTTGCCATATTGACGTGCTGTGTTATGCACGATGTATTTGTATACAAGCAGGTTATCTGCTGTTTTCTTCAACGTATCAAAACGGAAGTTGATTTCGGCTTGACCAGCGGTTGCCACTTCGTGGTGATGACGCTCGATCGACAGGCCAGCTTCTTCCAACAGACGACACATTTCACTACGGATATCTTGTTGAGTATCCACTGGTGCTACTGGTACATATCCGCCTTTTGTGCGAACTTTGAAGCCCAGGTTGCCGCCTTCTTCCTTGCGGTTCGTGTTCCAAGAGGCTTCTTCGGAATCAACGTAGTAGGAAGAGCTGTTTGTACCACTCTCATAACGTACATCGTCGAAGATGAAGAATTCGGACTCAGGTGCGAAGAATGCCGCTGTACCTACACCGCTCTCTTTCAGGAAAGCTTCAGCTTTAACAGCGATGCTGCGTGGGTCGCGCTCATAGCGCTCGCCATCTGGTGTGAAGATATCACACATAACATTCAATGTAGGGTGTGCAGTGAACGGATCGACATAAGTCGCTTCAGGATCTGGCATCATAACCATATCGGACTCTTCGATTCCACGGAAACCTTGGATAGAAGAACCGTCAAAAGCTACTCCATTTACGAATGTGTCTGCATCAACAGCCGAAGCTGGCAACGAGATGTGATGTGCACGACCAGCTAAATCTACAAAACGAAAATCTACCCACTCGATGTTGTTCTCTTGAATTGATTTCAATACGTTTTCAACCGACATGTATTCGTCCTCCCAAATATTCCGAACAATAAACAACCCCACGAAAGAAAATGTCCATATTCGAATTTTTTTCTGTCGTCATTATAATTTCTTAAACATGACATCGTCAATACTTATGTAAGGTATTTTTTGCGACTATGTTAGCTATACTTACATTTTATAAATCCAATAAATTCACTTAACAACGTATTTAATATACATTTAACCGAGTTAATGCGGTAAAGTAAGCGTAATAACATCCTAAAACATGGGAAAAACATTACATCATAAATGTTTCTTATCACTATTGATTAATAAATGTATTCAATGCCTACTTGATATGAAAAACCGGACATCCCCCTCCTTCATTCTCAAGAATGAAATGAGGGGAAATGCCCGATTGTATTTTGGCTAACTATAAGATTAGACGCCCACTCTTGCCGGGAAAAACTCGGCAGGTTGTTTGGCTGTATTAAACGTTTTGCCCACGATTGGAGCGAGTTTCTCCAGATCCTGAAGCAAGTTGGCGAATTGGTCAGGGAACAGGGATTGTACTCCGTCGCCTGTCATGGAGTTGTCTGGATCTGTGTGCATCTCGATGATCAGTCCATTGGCACCAGCAGCAACAGAAGCTTTCGTCATCGGTTCTACCAGTTCACGGCGTCCTGTACCATGGCTAGGATCGGAAATGACAGGCAGATGGCTAAGAGACTGCAGCACAGGAATCGCCGACAGATCGAGCGTATTGCGAGTATAGGACTCAAACGTACGAATGCCGCGCTCGCAGAGCATTACATTAGGGTTGCCGCCGGCAAGGATGTACTCAGCTGCGTTCAGAAGCTCATCGTAAGTCGCACTGAAGCCGCGTTTCAGCAATACGGGTTTGCCGCATTCGCCCAGCTTGCGCAGCAAATCGAAGTTTTGCATATTCCGAGTACCGACTTGCAGAATATCCGCGTACTCCGCACAAATATCCACGTATTCCGGAGTCATGACTTCCGTGATGGTCAGCAGATCATGTTTCTTGCCAGCTTCAGCCATCATGATGAGCCCTTCTACACCTGTTCCCTGGAAGCTGTAAGGACCGGTACGAGGTTTAAATGCACCACCGCGCAGGACCTGGCCACCAGCAGCTTTCACGAGACCGGCAATTTCATCAATTTGGGCAGCAGATTCAACCGCACATGGTCCACCCATAACGACGAGTTCTTTTCCGCCGATATCCACTCCCTTAATGGAGATGACTGTGTCTTCAGGGTGGAAGTCACGGCTGGCCAACTTGTAGGACTTCGAGATTCTTACGACATTCTCTACACCTTTCATTTGACGAAGATGTTCCTGCATTTTAGGTTCCACCTTGCCAATCAACCCGATAATGGTACGATCTTCTCCGCGGGAGATATGCACCTGAAGCCCTTCCTTTTCAATCACAGCGACGATATCCTGAATCTGTTCCTCCGGTGTTGCCTTACCTGCAATAACGATCATAATTAATTCCCATCCTTCCTTGTATGAGAGCACCCAACTGTTTCGATGTGCATCTGATTATAATTAAAAGTTCTGTCGCGCTTAAACGCTTGTTCGCTTTTAAGCTTTTATCCACTAAAGTAAATATATCATAGTCAGCCATTCTCGTCAAGATGACTACGGGTGTGCTTAATACAAAAAAATCCTGTGCCGCATGCCCAAATTCAGGACTGCAGCACAGGATTCTTCGATTTTTGTTACGTTGTGCGGGTCTTCTCCCGCACTGGGGGCAGCAGTTTGCTCATGTTGACGGTACGCTTGATTTCCCACGTCTCCGGTTGATCATGCTCATATTGCTCCAGATAACTGATAACTTCCTTCGTGATCGGAGTCGGCGTCGAGGCACCTGAAGTTACGGCTACCTTGTTTACCCCTTTCAGCCATTCCTGCTTGATCTCGGACACATCTGATACCCGGTAGGCCGTTACACCCGCAATCTCTTCCGAGACTTGTGCAAGCCGATTCGAGTTGTTACTGCGCGGGTCACCCACAACGATAACCAGATCAGACTGACCGGCCTGCTCAGCCACAGCTTCCTGACGAACTTGTGTAGCCAGACAGATCTCGTTATGAATTTCAGCGCCCGGGAATTTCTCCAGAAGGCGGCTCATGATGTGTTTGATATCCCATTGGCTCATCGTCGTCTGATTGGTAATGAGAATCTTGCCAGCCGGCACATTCAGTGCATCAATCTCTTCTTCCTTCTCAATCAAATGCACCTGGTCAGGCGCAACTCCTATAGCCCCTTCGGGTTCAGGGTGATTCTTTTTGCCGATATAGATGATCTGATAACCTTCAGCCGTTTTCTCCCGGATCAGGTCATGCGTCTTGGTTACATCCGGACATGTAGCGTCTACTGTAGTGAGCCCTTTATCCCGTGCCATCTTGCGCACCTCAGGAGATACACCGTGGGCCGTAAAGATGACCGTACCGCTCTCTACCTGACTCAGGATTTCCATCCGGTTCGGACCATCCAGTGTAATGATGCCCTCATCTTCAAAGGAATCCGTCACATGTTTGTTATGCACAATCATACCCAATATATATATAGGCCGTGGTAAATCAAGATTACGTGCTGCCTGACGTGCCAATACCATGGCATCCACAACTCCGTAACAATACCCTCGCGGCGAAATTCGCAGTACTTCCACTTGGTTGCCACCCGCTTTCTTTTTCAGCATCACTGCCGATGTAATTGCAGTCCAGTCTATTATACCTTTATTCGATAGGTGGAGCAAAGACAACTGGCATCCAGATGATGAAAGTCGTTCCTTCACCGCGTCTGGTCACGACCTCAACAGAGCCCATATGCTCCTCAATAATCCATTTAGCGATGGATAACCCAAGTCCAATGCCCGGTGTAGCGCCGCGGGATTCATCCGCACGATAGAAACGATCGAAGATAAACGGCACCTCATCCTTATCCATACCGATTCCCGTATCACTGATCCGGAGACCAACCTGCCCTTTGTATAGGATGGCGTCAAGCGTTACCGATCCGTCCGGAGTGTATTTGAACGCATTTTCTATGAAAATAAAGAGCATCTGCTGTAGATAGTCTTTGCTGCCGTTCACATAAATTCCATTTAAAATCGATAAATCGCCAACCCGCCATTCCGCGTGGTGATCCAGAAAATGTGCTCTGCGAGCTACTTCTTGCACCAAAATTTGCAGCGGAATCGGATTCAGTTCTATTTTCTGTCCAGTATCGGCCCTTGCCAGTGACAGCATGTCACTAATCAACCTGCTCATGCGTTTGCCTTCATCCGCCATGTCTTCAATCGCTTCAAGCGACATCTCCTTGACGGTTTCCTCGTCCAGATTCGGTCGGTCATTCCCTTCCTGATCCCATAGCTTTTTCAGGAAATCAACATTCCCTCGAATGGTGGTCAAAGGTGTACGCAGCTCATGAGAGGCATCGGACACAAATCTGCGCTGAGCAGCATTGGTCTCCTCCAGGCCTCGGAAGGACAGTTCTGTCCGTTCGAGCATGTTATTCACCGTTTCAATCAGGCGGCCGATTTCATCCTTGGGACCTGTATATTGTATCCGGACACTCAGATCGTCACCAGATTGAATCTGATTGGCTGCATCAATGACGTTGACGAGAGGGCGCATCGATTTGCGGGCAAGAATGAGACCTGAAGTAATGGCCAGTGCCATGGCCACAAGCCAGCCAAAGATCAGAATGTTAAGCAGTGCCTCCAGCAATCGTTCCTGTGAACTTACATTGGCACCGACCTGAAGAAGCCCCCTAATTTCATTGGTTCCCTGGAGAGACAAGGGCTGCTGATTGACCAGGAATGGTGTACCATTCACATATATCTTGGATATCCCACGTTTTTCAAGGATTTCATTCGTTTTCAAAACCGGGAATTGGATGCGAACCTTCTCCATGTTTCCGGAGATTTTGCCAGACTGACTTTGGTAATCCCAGAGTTGGATGTAAATTTGGGCTTCCTGCAGCTGACTTTCGGTAAATGGGTCCAGATCAAGCGTCTGAGATAACGGGTTAACTCCGATCTGGTCTGTAATACGCGCACTCTTCGACTTTAGCTGCTGTTCGACTTCCTGATACGTATTGAAATAAACAAAGGCATAGATTACGACACCCCAAAAAATAAGCACAGCTGCCAAGATGCCAGAATACCATGCGGTTAGTTTTAACCGAATGGACATGTCAGGAGTCACCTCTCAGAATATAACCCGCTCCCCGAATCGTTTGGATTAAGCGTTTGCCTCCATACTCTTCCGTTTTTTGCCGGAGCATCGCAATATATACTTCCAGTACGTTTGACTCCCCGCTATAATCATAGCCCCAGATCTTATCCATGATCAGATCACGTGAGAGTACTCTTTTCGGATTTTGCATAAACAAGTTCAATAGTTCGAATTCCTTCGCTGTCAGCTCAAGACGTTTCCCGTCACGCAGCACTTCACGTGAGTCATTATCCAATATAATATCTTCGTAGACGAGCCGGTTATCCGGCGTTTCTGCAATATCTGATTTGCGACGCAGTAAGGCCCGGACACGAGCAAGTAATTCTTCCAGAGCGAATGGCTTCACCAGATAATCATCCGCTCCGGTATCCAGACCGGTCACCCGGCTCTGAACCTCGTCCTTCGCGGTTAACATAAGCACAGGTACTTTGCTTCCGGCTTCCCTTAATCGGCGACATACTTCGAAACCGTCGATCTGAGGCATCATCACATCCAGCACGACTACATCCGGTTCCTTATCCATCAATTTACTGAGACCCTCAGCCCCATTGGAAGCAGTCTGTACCTCATAACCTTCAAACGCCAGCCCCCGGCGGAGCATGGACACGATTTTTTCATCATCATCCACAATCAAAATAGTTGAGCGCATGGTCTTTCTCCTTTATTCTCACATTTTAATCTCATTGTAACAGCCAGAAGCGAAGTCTGCATCTTGGCCGCATTTTTCGCTTCTCCAAGCTTTTGCTCGGTATCTGTAATGATGCCTTCATTAGGACAAAAAAAGCGAAAGGGCCCTCAAACCCTTCCGCTCTTCTGAATCTCGAACTACCATTCAAGTTATGGTTGTGTTTGCTGCTGTTGATCCGATGTTTGTGAAGTATCATAGTCATTTTTGTTTCCGATTTTAATTTTGACATCCATCTTCTTGCCATCGCGTACCACATTCAGCGTAACTTCGCTGCCGATTTCCTGAGTTTTGATGAAATCAATCAGGTCTTGGCTTGTGCTGTACGGCGTTCCATTCGCACCCGTGATGATATCATAGGCACGCAGATCGGCTTGGTAAGCCGGAGACTGATAGATGGTGCTGGCTACGACAGAACCTTCAGTAATATCCGTTCCCATTTGTTTCGCTACTTCAGGCGTCAGCGCCATCAGGGACGCACCGATGAACGGTACCGGTTCTTTTGGAACTTCTTTATTTTCTTTCAGATATTTCACGGCATCCGAAATGACGCTTGAAGGAATCGCAAATCCAATACCTTGCGCATCAGCGCTAACGGCTACGTTCATACCAATGACTTCACCGTTAAGGTTAAGCAGCGGACCACCTGAGTTACCTGGGTTAATCGACGCATCGGTTTGCAGCAGATGGCTGTATTCGCGGGTTTTGCCTGTTTCTTCGTCCGGAATGCTGATTGTACGTTCTTTGGCACTCAGTACACCTGCAGTTACAGTATGCTCGAACCCTTCTGGGTTACCAATGGCAACAAGCCATTCACCAACCTGTGTGCTGTTTGAGTCGCCAAGCGGAGCAACAGGGAAATCATCGTCACCGCTGTTTTTCTCAATTTTCAATACGGCAAGGTCAAGATCGAAGCTGCTTCCCAGCAGTTTGGCTTCGTAAGGTTTGCTGTTGTTCTCCAGTGTAACCTGAATGACATCTGCACCTTGAATAACGTGCTGGTTCGTCAGGATATATCCTTCTTTGTCAAAAATAAATCCGGAACCAATGCCGAGCGGAACAAGCTGATTGCTTCCCTGCTGCTGCTGTTGGCCTTGGTTGCTATCCGTTCCACCGCTTCCGTTACCTCCGTTACCGAAGAAGTATTGATATAACGGATCACTCATCGTGGATCCACCTTGGCTTCCACTGCGTGTGGACTGCTTAGCCAATGTTTCAATCTTTACAACCGCAGGACTTGTGCTCGTCACTACAGAAGAGACATCCTCTTTACCTGTTGGCAGAAGTGATGCAGTTACATTATTGCTGCTGCCCGTATTCGTAGAAGTCGATTCCTGACTTGTGCTTTGCTTCTCTGCACTTGTTAAGGCTTCTTGCGGAGTAAACATGTTCGTGCGGTCTGCCGTGTACATCAGTACTGTAATGACCAGCATCCCTGCTATAAAGGAAAACAATAATGATCTGACCGAGGAGCGAGGCTTACGGTTGTTGTAGTTCCAGTTTCCATTTCCGTTTTTACCACCGCTGCCACCATCTCCACCGTTTCCGGAACCGCTGCCTCCGTTGCCCCGGCCCGCCTGTTCGGAAGATCCATTATTGTAATACATCGGAAGCGGCTTGACAGGATCGGGTCTTGTGATCTGTACATTGCCCTCTTCACGATTGCTATGACTTACATGACTGCTTGCTGTATCTTCATTATTCACAGACTGAAAAGGCCCATAAGAATAATAGTAAGAGGATTCGTCCGTTCCGGATGTATTGCGGTTATCCGCTTGCTTTGTTTGGTCTTCCTCGTCTTGACGGTTCGGTCTATAATTACGTTCGTCCATGCTTTCTACCTCCCAATCTCTTTTTCACAAGAGATATTCTTTAACTGTCCTTATTTTGTACTTTAAACCTTAACCGTACCTTAAAAACAATTAAAAAGGAGATAAAAGCACGCAATAATAGAACATTTTTCCCGTTAAATCAGCATTTTAGTCCTTGTTCTTCACCCAACCCTGACGATGAGCGTAAATGGCCAGTTGTGTACGATCATCCATTTCACACTTCATTAGTAGGTTGCTTACATGTGTTTTGACGGTTTTGATACTAATATGTAGTTCTTCTCCAATATCTTTGTTGGTTTTGCCTTCTGCAATGAGCAAAAGAACTTCCTTCTCCCGTTCGGTCAGACCGGATTCGTTCTCTCTCGCCGTGCGCTGCCTGATCCCCCGGGTTAATGCCTGGGACACATCTCCCGTCATGACAGGCATTCCCCGATAGGCTCCCTGAAGCGCATAGATTAATTCTTCAGCAGATACAGTCTTCAGGACATAGCTGACGGCTCCCGCCTCAATGGCCTGCACCACCAGATCATCCTCAAGAAAACTAGTAAGCATAACTATTTTGGAACCCGGAAATTCACTCATGATGGCTTGCGTTGCCTCGGCCCCGTTCATGACAGGCATCATCAGGTCCATCAATATAAGATCAGGCATCTCACTTTGATCCAGCTTGCGGAGCTGGTTAAGCGCATCCTGTCCATTTCCCGCTTCTCCCATGACATGAAATGTTGGCTCAAGCATCAGGTACGTTTTCAAGCCCATTCTCACCATATCATGATCGTCTACAATCATTACATTTACTTTTCCGGTCATTCCGTTTCCCCCTCTGGTTCATCCGGGAATTTCGGGATAAGCACCCGTACTGTCGTTCCCGCTCCCGGTTTTGAAATAATCTGGACATCCCCGCCAAGCTTTTCTGCCCGTTCACGCATGGTGGACAATCCATAGGACCCTGGCCGCTCCACTTGCTGCATGAAGCCCTGACCGTCATCGCTTATGCTCATGCTGATCTGATGCTCGCTCTCCCGTATGGACAGACTAACAAGGCCAGCCTCCGCATGCTTCACTACATTGGCGACGGCCTCCTGAATAACAAGAAACAGTTGGTGCTCGATGGCATCCGAGACGCCGCCATCCAGTTCCAACTCTTTCACTCCCTTTAATCCGTTCTGTCTGCAATAATCCGGGAACCATCGATCGAGTGCCTCCGCCAGGTCCCTTCCTTCAAGTTCCACCGGACGAAGCTGCGCAATAAGACCACGCATCTGACGTTGTGCAATATGCGACATTTGGATTAATTGGTCGAGTACTTTGTTTCCGTGCTCCGGATTCATCTCCAGCAGTTTGGGCAGGGAAGACGCTGACATATGAATGGCGAACAACTGCTGGCTGACCGTATCATGCAGATCCCTCGCCATCCGTCTGCGTTCTTCAAGCACCGCTCGTTCGGAAGCCTGTTCTTTTTCGATCACTTCCTGCTCGCCCAGACGCTGGAGCAGTCTCATTTTTTTCTCAATCGAATCCATCATGACGTTAAACTCCTGATATACCCGGCCGAAAGAGGCATCATCTGCCTCAGGCATGCGAACGGCCAAGTTACCCTTGGATACTTTCAGCATATTCAGATCGAGCAGGTCGATTTTGCGCTGAAGCCGCAGTGCAGCAATATATCCGGTAACTATAGTCGCCAGCACAACGACAGCCACATACGTCCATGCGCGCTGTCGTCCTGTTCCCATTAACACCTCTCCGTACAGCAAGTAGAACCCGCCCAGTGTAATCAGCCCGGTCAGGACAAAATACATCATCAGTTCCCACTTGTTGGCCTTGAGAATCGTTCGAATCATGCGTTAACCCACCTTATTTACTTTGACGTCTCCGATAAATACACTTACTACGATCCGAACCTTTTTTCCTGCTTCCCGGTAATGGGAAGTTTCCGCCTGGGCACTGCTGAGGAATCCACCCCGTTTTTGGTTCAACAGCGACATGTCTCCTATAAAGGAGTTCGTGGTGACAGTGACTCCCAGATCCATGTCTTCCGGCACGAATACCTTTACATCCCCAATAAATGAGGAAATGTTGATTTTGGTTTCGCCATAAGGGATTTGGGCTTTCGTCAAGTCGATGACCGTATCACCGATAAACGCCGAGATATTCATTGGTTTAAGGGAGAACACCTCCTGTCCCATATAGAGGTCACCGATAAATGCTGATTTGTTAACGGTGTCTCTGTTGCCGTAATCTCCATATTCACTTCCGTATCCGTCATCACCATAGTGGCTTCCATACCCGTTTCCATCTGGACCATGGGAATGAGAATGATGCTTTTTCTTATGCTGCTGTCCCTGATGCAATTCATCTTCAGCCGCATTGGCGTATGGATCATAATGGTAGTTTTTAGGCTCCTGTTTGGGTTTCCCAAATGTCTTTTCGAATTGCTCATCAAAAGAAGAAGGCATTTCCAGGTCCTCGGAAGACAAGGGCTGATAAGGTTCAGGCGGCGGTGGTGGCTGCATTTTGTCCTGATGTTTGCGATCCCGGCGACGAGGCCCAATCAGAACAAACAGCCCTCCTCCAATTAACATGATTGGAATGAGATAACGAATGAACTCACCCATGGAATAATCAATCCAGCCGAGATTTCGTGACAGGAAGTATCCGCCTATAGCTAGTACAATGACGGGTCCAATCATGGCATAACCGCCATTGCGACGAATTTCAGTCACTCCTTTTACGCCCCACCAGATTAGAAACAGCGGCCAATATGTTCTAAATATATATCCTATATCAATGTCATAACCCAATTGCCGAAACAAAATGATTGCACCAACGGCAATCAACGGTATGCCAACCCACCAGCGGTCTCGCATAGATCGTTTCATCGCTCATGTCTCCTTCGTCTGTATTCTGTACCCAGTGTACCTCAGACAAGGGTTCGATAACAGCGGCGGCAGATGGAATTCGTCTCGGTCTCCAGACGGAGGACTGAGGATATTAATGTAAAATTTATCAAAAACTAAAAACACCCCGGAGCGTTTGCTCCAGGGTGCCTGAATCTTTATTTATTTTTGAAATTTGCCTGCACGGCCTACTTGGCCTGTTTGTCCAGTGTTTTCTACACCGAACTCTGCATTGTATTTTTCATCAGGTGTTTGGAAATTTTCTTGTACTTTGTTTTGCTGGGATTGCTTCACTTTGCTTGCCGCAGTTTCTTGTCCAAACTCTTCATTGTACTTCTCGTTTGGCGTTTGGTACCCTTGTCCTTGTGTTCTTTTAGCCACAACGAATCACCTCTCTCTTCATATTTACGCTGCACTGCTGCTGCGCGGGGTTCGTCCCCAGTCAATATTATGTGAAGAGAGCACTTCAGTTATTCATCCTTAACATCCCAGATTAAACAGCCTTGTCTAACCATGAATCCGGCACGGATTTATACACATCGATCGCTTCAGACAACTCGTCCAGCATCTTTTCCGTGCATTTTCCGTCGCCTTGTTTAATCACCTGTACCTCGACGTCCTTTTTGCCCCATTCCTTATACACTTGCTTCGTGGTCGGAAAATAAAGGTCAATTTTATTACCTTTGATGGCTGAACCTGTGTCCGCCACGATACCGTAACCATATCCGGGAATATAGAGAATGGAACCAAGCGGGAATAATTTGGGGTCAGCAGCAATGGTTGACACCGTCTCTTTGTCTCTTCGTACCTTCACTCCGGAGTAAGTAATACCATACTGAGGATGTTTCGGTCCTTTACCGGTTGACTCTATACCTGCCGTGTAACCCGTTGCGGTCACTTTTTGAGTCCCCAGTACCTGTTCTGAGCGCGGTGCCATTACAGGCATGGATGGGTCGAGTACAAGCTGCTTGCCTGGGACATCCGGTTTAGGAATGACAATGGGCTGTGGAGACCACAATAAAGCCATATAGACCATCGTCGTGACCTGTACCTGATCACTGTATTCATAATCATGGATCGATACCTCGGACTGACTTTCTACATGGCGCGTTGCAGCTTGATTCTCCCGTTTGATTACATGCATTACTTCATTTTCCTCTTCAAATGTATACGCCTCTGCCTGATTCCAGGACAATACCAACCCAATGGAGATGACCATCATTGAAATCAGAACCCGTAATTGTTTTGTTGTCATTGCGTTTTGCTTTTTCATTTTAAAACCTCCCCCTTACTGCAAAGGTTTTCCAAAAAGCAAAATGCTTATACATTTTCTACTCCACTAGGTTCCAGCACGTAAATAATAGCAAAAAACCGTCCAGGAGCATGGATTAGGCCATGCCCTGACGGTTTTTCTCTAATGCATATATTTATATTGATCTTGTGCTGATTTCTTCTTTCAGTTGAGCTACGATTTCATCCACAGGTTTCATGCCGAGATCGCCTTCTCCGCGTTTACGCACAGACACAGATTCAGCACTGCGCTCATTCTCCCCAACAACAAACATATAAGGCATTTTCTCCAGTTGTGCCTCACGGATTTTGTATCCAAGCTTCTCGTTGCGCAAATCAGCCTCGGCAGAAATTCCCGCGCGCTTCAGTTTCGCTTCCACTTCACGTGCATAATCGTCGAAGTTTCCAGATACCGGAATGACTTTTGCTTGAACAGGAGACAGCCACAGTGGGAATGCTCCCGCAAAGTTCTCCAGCAAGAATGCAGTGAAACGTTCCATTGTACTGATTACGCCGCGGTGAATAACGACCGGCCGATGTTTCTGACCGTCATCTCCGACATATTCCAGTTCGAATCGTTCTGGAAGCAGGAAGTCCAGCTGTACGGTGGACAATGTTTCTTCCTTGCCCAGTGCTGTTTTGATCTGCACGTCGAGTTTCGGACCATAGAATGCTGCTTCACCCTCTGCTTCATAGAAAGGCAAGTCGAGTTCTTCCACAACTTCACGCAGCATGCGTTGGGACATTTCCCACATTTCATCGTTTTGGAAATATTTCTCGGTATCCTGCGGATCACGGTAAGACAGGCGGAAGCGATATTCATGAATACCAAAATCCTTGTAAACCGTTTGGATCAATTCAATAACACGAGCGAATTCTTCCTTGATCTGATCTGGACGACAGAAAATGTGTGAATCGTTCAAGGTCATCGCACGAACGCGGTGCAAGCCAGTCAGTGCACCAGACATCTCGTACCGGTGCATCATGCCGAGCTCGGCAATTCGGATCGGCAGGTCACGGTAGCTGTGCATGCTGGACTTGTACACCATCATATGGTGCGGGCAGTTCATTGGACGGAGTACGAGTTCTTCGTTATCCATTACCATTTTAGGGAACATGTCCTCTTGGTAGTGCTCCCAGTGTCCGGACGTTTTGTACAATTCCACATTACCGAGAACCGGTGTATATACGTGCTGGTATCCAAGACTTTCTTCCAGATCCACAATGTAACGCTCCAGCGTACGACGCAGTTTGGCGCCATTTGGCAGCCAGATTGGCAGACCTTGTCCGACCAATTGGGAGAACGTGAACATTTCAAGCTCTTTACCAAGCTTGCGGTGGTCGCGTTTACGAGCTTCCTCCAGGAAGTGCAGATGCTCATCCAGCTGAGCCTTTTTCACAAAAGCAGTACCGTAGATACGCTGCAGCATTTTGTTTTTGCTGTCACCACGCCAGTATGCACCAGCGACATTCATCAATTTGAACACTTTGATCTTGCCTGTGGAAGGTACGTGCGGTCCACGGCACAGATCGAAGAACTCGCCCTGCTCATAAATGGTAATTACGCTGTCTTCCGGAAGATCACGAATCAATTCGAGCTTGTAAGGATCGCCCACTTCTTCAAACGTTTTGATTGCTTCATCACGGCTGACTTCCTTACGTACGATTGGCAGGTTTTCACTTACGATACGTTCCATTTCCTTCTCGATCTTTTGCAGATCCTCCGGGTTAAGCGGGTGTTCCAGGTCCATATCATAGTAAAATCCGTCTTCGATGACAGGTCCAACGCCAAGGTGAACCTCTTTGCTGCCATATAGGCGCTTCACAGCTTGAGCGAGCAAGTGAGCTGTACTATGACGCATCACTTCAAGTCCGTCTGGTGAGTCAAAAGTTACGATCTCTACCAAAGCTCCCTCGTGAAGTTTGGTCGACAAGTCCACCACAATTCCATCCAGTTTCCCTGCTACGGCGTTTTTACGCAATCCGCTGCTAATGGATGCTGCTACGTCCTCAATACTGCTGCCATCGGCGTACTCACGTACGGAACCATCCGGTAGTTTAATGTTAACTGCCATTTGTCTCATTCCTCCTGTAAATGTAACCTTGTCCATCAACATCATGGACTGATGATCTATTGCTATTCCTGCTGATTGGCAAAGAACGCAAAAAACACCCGTCCCGGTAAAGGGACGAGTGTTGTATACTCGTGGTTCCACCCTAATTCAGCTGCTTCATTCTTAATTGAAAATACAGCCCTCATTGGCATGACGGTAACGGGCATGACCCGGCATATCCTTACTCACGGAACGATGACATTCATCTCCGTTTTCAAAACTGCAGCTACAAAGGGGTAAACCAAACGTGGCATCCGGAGGAAATTTCAGCCTGGTTCCCTCTCTCTGCACCGACCGTGCGTATGGTCCTTGTCTTTGTCAACGCTTTTGCTTATTGGTAAAAGTTCATCCATAAAACATGTTAATTATTTCATGGATCAACAGTTATTATAATTGCCGAGATCACTTGCGTCAAGGCCTGACAGGAGGCCGGAACGAAGCACTTCACACTCCGGGCAATGATGGCATAATTGAACCTTGTCCTCGAAGATCTGGCGAATTGTCGATATAATCGGCAGATCGGGTGTGTTTGTATGAAGCATCACTTTTTCGGGAGATATCGAGATAAGTGTGCTTACAATCATGTCTTCAATATCCATTTCCAGTTCAAGACCAGGCATCTCCACGACGACTTGCTCATCTTTTTGTACAGGGAGCTGGTTAAACCCTGCATCTAGAACCTGAAATTCATGCGAGCCTTTGTGGACCAGATGAACCAACGGAACTTTGGCTTCCTGAAAGAACACAAAATATTTTAACAATCCCATGAATTCTTCGTATTGGCGATCCATCCAAAATTCATCCAGTGCGTACTCCACCAGTTCATGCAGTTCCTGCTTGTATTGCTTCATTCGAAAATGAAGAATGCCTTCCAGGTGAAAGAAATGAACCTCCTCCAGATCATGTCTAAGACCATTTGCGAGGGTTAAGCGCCGTTTCTCTCGAAGCCCTGGCTGATCCAGATCACCGTTAAATAACAAGGGCATGCAGATCCGGTGTACCTTCTCCACTTCATATTCATCCATAACGGAACAGGCCTTGGAAATCATGTTTTCTACAATGGAGCGCTCCCGGGTATCCATAATGAAATCAGCCAGTCCTTTGGCAAGCAAGTCACTGATCTGAGGCAGCCACTGCTGAAAATCCACGTGATTTTCATTCCCTCTGCAGACCCAGGCTGCTTTGCCGTCATTATGTTTGAAAGTGAGCCGGAAACCTCTTTTGCTTATATGTAAACCTTTGGTTTTTTCTTTGATGCAGCGATAAAATTGATCTGCTTCCTCTTGCCCTGACACATCGGTCCATACGGCGAACAGCTCCACAAGAATCACTCCTTTCCTTCCTGTTCAAAGTATATGGCAAGGCCGAGGGGGATATACGAAGCGGATTGATGGAAAGCGTGTCATCATTTCTCAGTATATTTGTAAAGAGGTTTGGAGTTCAGACAAAAATGTGTTATTATTTTGATAACAGTATGTTTCACGGAAAAGGGGGGAAGCCAAAATGAGACAACAACCTAGAATGCTCCGCAGTGCTTTTATCATCATTTTGTGTTTGTTCCAAGCGTTGTGCTTCCCTATTCCGATGCAGACAGAATCCGCTGTTGGCGTATCCGTTGATGCCACTTCCAATAAGGAAGTGTTATTGCAAATACCCGAAACTCAGCAAAAACCTGCTATCCGCAAATACTCGCAAGTCATGGTCAAGCTGATTGCAGTGACGAATAACAAGCCTGTATTTTTGGTGCTTGCCTTATTGCTGATGCTGCGAATTCCTACTCCGCGTCTGCCCTTTAAACCGTTGATTTGTCTGTTTAAGCGCAGATTATTTCTGCTACCCATTAAATTCACCAGTATGTATTTGTCCCTCGCCCCTCATGCACCAAGATACGTAAACGCCCTTCACTAAGCGTTGCACCGTATGTTTGGTTGCCATGCATAGAGACATCTCTGTCCAATAGACGGTGTACTTGTGCATAACTTATAACCCTTTAAGCAAACGTTAGTTAACGACAAAGTTAACAGTGTGTCACGATATTGTATTTGTCATATCCAATTTCTTTCAAAATTCAATGTATACGGCTGTGTGTCAGGAGTACCTGGCTCTGTTTGCCCGCATCATTTAATGTTTCTTCCAAATACAGATCATTCTATTTTCGGGAAATAAGCCTGTCTTCTGTGGCCAGCCCTCAATTTAAGGAGGCATATTATCCATGGATGTACGTGAAACAGATTTGCCGGGAATCGGCAAGAAGTTCCAGATTGAAACGAGCAGTGGAGATAAAATTGTGATCATTATTCATGATGACGGACGGCGTGAAATGTACCATTTTGAATACGACGATCCGGATCAAAGCATCTCCATGATTACACTTGATGATTATGAAGCCAGACAAATTGCCGCTATCGTTGGCGGATTGACCTATAAGCCTAAACAGCTTGAAAATATTGAAGTTACTTTTGACGATCTAATTATCGAATGGTACAAAGTCGAAGCCTCCTATGGATGCATTGGCAAGTCCATCGGTGAACTGGACGTACGTCAAAACTCTGGGGCAACGGTTATTGCCGTTGTAGAGAAAAACCACAAAAAACATATCAGCCCCGGTCCTGAGGTCGTGATTACTGCAGAGTCTACCGTTGTTGCCGTTGGCGAGCGCAACCAACAGAAACTCTTCAAATCCCTCCTCCTGACCGGAAGGGGGTGAGTCGATGGATCATCTGATTTTTGAAGTAGGTCTGGCGCTCGTTCTAATTGCTGCCGCTGGCCTCTTATCTGCCAAATTGCGTTTTTCGGTCGTCCCGTTTTACATTCTGATCGGGATGGCAGTTGGTCCACATGCCATGAAAATATGGCATCTGGACTTCCGTTTTATTGAAAGTCAGCCTTTCATCGAATTTATGGGCCGGATTGGTATCCTGTTCCTGCTCTTCTATCTCGGATTGGAATTCTCGGTAGGACGTCTGATCAAATCCGGTAAATCCATTGCCGTCGGCGGTTCGATCTATATCGCGATTAACTTTACGCTTGGATTAGTTTTCGGATTTGCATCCAATTTCCCACCTGCTGAGGCACTTGTTATTGCTGGGATTACCACCATATCCTCCAGTGCCATCGTGGCCAAGGTGTTAGTCGATCTGAAACGTACTGCCAATCCGGAAACGGAAATGATTCTTGGAATTATCATGTTCGAAGATGTATTCCTGGCTGTGTACATCTCCATCCTATCCGGATTGGTGCTCAGTGACTCATCCTCGATCGGAGGCGTCATCGTATCCGCGCTTATCGCGCTTGGATTCATGCTTATTGTCATCATACTGGGGCGCAAAGCGACTCCACTGCTCAACAAATTGCTTAAAATACGCTCCAATGAATTGTTTTCACTTGTGATTTTTGGTGCATTGTTCCTGGTAGCCGGATTCTCCGAAACCATTCACGTGGCCGAGGCCATCGGTGCATTACTAGTTGGTCTGGTCCTTGCAGAGACAGAACACGCCAAACGGATTGAGCATCTGATCCTGCCGTTCCGTGACTTCTTCGGAGCCATCTTCTTCTTCAGCTTCGGATTGTCCATTGATCCTCTGTCCCTTGGCGGAGAAGCCGTATGGCTGGCTCTGATTGCTGTTGTGATTACGCTATTCGGTAACTTCCTGGCAGGCATGCTGGCTGGACGCAGTGCGGGACTGTCTCCAAAAGCTTCTGCTAATATTGGTTTAACCATTGTATCCCGCGGTGAATTTTCGATCATCATGGCCAACATGGGTAAAGCCGGTGGACTCTTGCCGCTTCTCCAGCCGTTTGCCGCACTGTACGTACTGATTCTGGCCATTCTTGGACCGTTATTAACCAAAGAGTCCAAACATGTGTTTAGAATTTTGGATAAAATATTCAAGTTCAAAGATCCTCGGAAGAAGAAAGAAGAACCGAAGGTTTTACAGAAAGAAGGATAAAATCTGTACCTGTTCAGAACAGGCACAGGATCGTAACTGCGGCTCCTCGCCGATCTTCTGTGATCAACCCAGGGAGAATGGCTCGCCAGCCGCACAAAGGAGGATGACGTATGAAAGCACCTCTGATATCGGCTAATCCGGTGCCACAAACCGCTAAAACCAGAATATCATCCACGCGCCGCTTCCTGAATCTTTTGCTGGTGATCGCCGGTGGGATTCTGGCCTCCGTGGGACTTGAATTATTCCTGCATCCCAATAAGATTATTATTGGAGGCATTACAGGCCTATCTTCTCTATTCGCCCATTGGACTGAGATGAGAATTGGATTGTTCCTGTTCTTATTCAATGTTCCGTTTATATTTTTATCCTACAGGCTGGTACAAAAGAAATTTGTACTCGTTACTGTACTGGGTCTGGTTGTCTTTTCGATTGGTGCCATCGTGCTTCATCCCATGCCGCCTCTAGTTGAACATCCGCTGGCTGCCGCCATGTTCGGCGGATTATGTCTGGGTGTTGGAATCGGACTTGTGGTGCGGTATGGCGGGACACTGGATACGCTGGAAATCGGTGATCCGTCCTCCCGGCCACCTGAACGAGTATTTAGCGGGAAACGGATGCTTATCGAAAAAATAATCATGCTGCTCAACTTGCTGATTCTGACAGCCGCTGGTGTTGTCTTTGGTTGGGATCAAGCGATGTACTCTGTTATTGCCTATCTTATTGCATATGAAACGGTCTATATCGCGTTCCGCGGATTTACGACCACTCGCAAATTGTACATTCTGACTACCCAAAGCTCGCAGGTTGAAAAAGCCGTTCGCAAACGTCTGCGACGGGAACCCAGATCTCCTGTACCCTCTTCAGAATCTGTTTCCTTATTGCCTGCTGAAGGATGGATTCATCACATTCCGGGGGCATTGTACTATGAAGTTCACTTTCTGGAGATGATCTGGTTGAAATCCATTGTGCGCCATATTGATCCGCACGCTGGGATTATCACCCATCCGGAGAAATGACCCAACGACTTGAACCCCAAAAACCTCTCTCTGACCCTGTGATAGAATATCACTTCAGGTTAGAGAGAGGTTTTTTATTCCTGCAATTATTCCTTTTTCTTTATTTTCAATATCCTACACTTACTTTTACAGTTCAACTATAGCTTTAACTACATGTGTATCTGGGAGCAACCACTTGTCCATAGCGGAAGGAAGCTCAGTTAAAGGCTCTCGGTGCGTAATGTAGCCATCCATGCTGAGCTTTTTCTGCCGCAAAGTCGATATCACTTGCTCAAAATCCGCACGCGTTGCATTACGGCTGCCCAATATGCTCATCTCTCGCTTATGAAACTCAGGATCATGAAACGTAATATCGGCTTTGACCAATCCTACATAGATCAATTGTCCACCATGAGCTACATACCGAATGGCCTCATTCATGGACTGTACATTACCTGTTGCATCAAATACAGCTGAAGCGTAATCCCCTTCTGTCACTTCAGCAACCTTCTCCATCACTTGATCTGTTGCCTGTATTACAACATCTACCCCGGCCCAGGTGCGGCTTAGTTCCAATCGGTCCAGGTTCCGATCAATGGCGATTACTCGGGCACCTGCCTGTTTCGCAAAAGCCATGACACCAAGTCCGATCGGGCCTGCCCCGATTACTATAATCTGTTCCCCAGGCTGCACACCTGCTCTTCTTACGGCATGAGCACCGATACTGAGCGGTTCAACCATCGCTGTTTCATCCAAGGTAAGTCCTTCCGCCTTAATCAAATGGGAAACAGGCACGCTGATTCTTTCGCGCATCCCTCCGTCCACATGTACTCCCATGACCTGCATAGATGCACAGCAATTGGTTTTCCCTGTTCGACAGGCAATACAGTGACCACAGTGCAGATAGGGAATAATGCTTACCTGATCTCCAACTTGAAGGCCAGCAGTATTCGGGCCAATGTCATCAATGATCCCTGACAGTTCATGTCCCAGAATACGAGGATAGGTAAAATAGGGCTGGTTGCCTTTATACGCATGCAGATCCGTCCCGCAGATGCCAATCCGCTTGATTGATACAATGGCCTCATGTTCAGCTCGAATGGGTTCGTCGGTTTCCTGTATTGTCAAACGATTGATCTCTTCACACACAACAGCCTTCATCCCTGTTCCCCCTTCGCTGCTTTCTGTTGTGGTTCGTTATACTCGGGACGACCACTAGTCCACGTTATGTTATGAACGGGTGCCAGAATACGTAGTACCTTTGCCAAAAGCTCTTCATCGAGTGGTTCATCTACCCACTCTGCATTATGACGGATGTTATTTTCACTTGCGCTGCTCACCAGTGTGGTTGGGATCTGTTCATTGGCCGTAGCAAACTGCACAGCCAGCTTGGCAATATTCACACCTTGCTCTGCACAGAACTGCGCAGCTTCAAGACAGACTTGTTTGACGCGTTCATCTGCCGGATGCCAGGCGGGTGTGCCTCTTGTACCTAATAAGCCCATCGACAGAGGCGAAGCATTGACAAGGCCAACTCCCTCTTTTTCCAATAACGGCAGCAGGGACAATAGTGAGGTATCATTCAATGCATAATGACAATACGAGATGATGGCATCGGCATCAATCTGCGGCAGCACTTTCTCGAACAAGGGCAGGGGCAGACCACAAACTCCCGCATGACGAATGACACCCTGCTCTTTCAGTTCCAGCAAGGCTGGATAGGCTTCTTCAATAATGATCTCTGCTGGTGCAAACTCAATATCATGGAGGAACAGAATATCGATATAATCGGTGTTCAATCGGTCCAGACTTTCTTTGACACTATCCTGAATGCGCTTACGGGAAAAATCAAACTCATTCTCACCGTATCGTCCCGCCTTTGTTGATAAAATATATGAACTGCGAGGATGGCTTCGTATCGCTTCTCCCAGTACCGTCTCTGCCTTGGTTAGACCATAATAGGGTGACACATCTATATAGTTCATTCCGGCATCCAGAGCTGCATGTACCGTACGAATCCCTTCCTCGCGGTCAATATCGCGAAATACCGAACCCAGGGAAGAAGCACCAAAACTCAACACAGGTACATCGAGACCGGTCCTGCCAAGCATCCTTCTTTTCATTCACTTGCTCCTCTCCAGCATGTCTGTGGCTCCGTTTCTTTCATTTTAACAGTTCAATATCATTATAAAATATCGCCATATGCGTAATATGTACTCTTTCATGACCTCGGAATAGCCCCTTATGGCAAGCATCCTACAAAAAAACACGGATTACCCATTCAATGGGTAACCCGTGGTCTTCATTCTATTATCTAGATTTAGATAAATTCTCTTATTAGTTCTGCATGACAAAATCTTGCTGCACCGAATTCTCTTCTTCATCAAACATGCGCAGGATATCGTATCTTGTATTACGCTGTGCTGGAATATAACCCGCCTCACGAATGAGCTGAAGAATCGAGCCAATATTGACTTTGTATGTAGCACCCGCAGCGGATACGACATTCTCTTCAATCATCGTGCTGCCGAAATCATTACAGCCAAATTCAAGTGATTTTTTACCGATTTCAGGACCCATGGTTACCCATGAAGATTGAATGTTTTTGATATTATCAAGTACAAGTCGGCTGATCGCTACCGTCTTCAGGTATTCTTCCGGAGTTTGGCGCTCCAGTTTCAGATTCGTATTATCCGGCTGGAAAGTCCAAGGAATGAATGCCAGGAAGCCTTCGGAGTCATATTTGTTCGCAATACACTCATCCTGGGCTTCACGTACCCGAAGCAGGTGAAGTGCACGTTCTTCCATTGATTCGCCCAAACCGATCACCATTGTTGCAGTTGTGTTCATCCCGATCCGGTGAGCTGTCTGCATAACGTCCATCCAGTCGCGCCATGAACCTTTCAGACGGCTGATTTTGCGGCGTGTACGGTCATCCAGAATCTCAGCACCTCCACCTGGCAAGGAATCCAGTCCAGCTTCGTGAATGGCACGTACGACCTCTTCCAGCGTAAGACCATCCGAAACTTCTACCATTTTCATAATCTCCGCTGGTGAGAAGGAGTGCATGGTAATGTTCGGGAAACGTTCTTTGATTGCTTTTAACAGATCCGTGTAATAGCTGAAAGGCAGGTTGGGATTCGTTCCGCCTTGCATCAGAATCTCAGTACCGTTCACATCTTGTGTTTCCTGAATTTTCTGGAAGATCACTTCGTCAGGCAATACATATCCTTCATCTGATCCAGGTCTGCGATAAAAAGCACAAAAACGGCAGTACACATCACACACGTTGGTGTAGTTGACGTTACGCCCAATGACAAATGTTCTGTATGGCTCAGGGTGCATACGCTTCATAATAACATTGGCAGCTGCCCCGATTTTGTCGACTTCATTCGATTCAAATAGCTGAATGGTGTCTTCCAGGTCTAATCGTTCGCCCCGAAGAGCTTTATCTAAGATACGGTCTACCGTACTCATCGTAAAAAGCCTCCCTCATGAAGAGAAAATATGTTCACGATCCGTCCCGACTTGTATATATGCCAGTCTTGTGCATGATTGGTTGGTTCCAAAGGATTGTGCAGAAATAGAAATTCTAGATGGATTGGAACCTTTCGATCCATTCTGGTTATTGAAAAAACGGCTCATTGGGAATCTATGCATAAGACGCATCGCTTGCAAGTGCTGGTGGCAACATCGCATTTCTGTACTCTGTCTATCGTAACACAGGTTACATGTGAAAAAAAGCACCTTATGGAAAGGTGCCCTAAATTTAAGTAAAAATATTGACATATTCATTCTATTATAATTCCAGCTTTTTTAGACTTATTTATTGATTGCTCTATTAGCTCAAAATGATGATTATGATTCCTGAAGCGCCTGATCCAGATCGGCAATCAGATCGTCGATATCTTCCAGCCCGACTGAGAAGCGAAGCAGCCCATCGGTAATGCCCCGTTCAAGGCGAACCTCAGCAGGCATCGCTGCATGAGACATCATCGCCGGATAGGACAAAATACTCTCCACAGCACCCAGACTGACGGCCACAATTGGCAGTTTGACCCGGTTAAGCACCGCTTTGGCACGATCACCCGAACCTACGTCAAATGAGACAACCGCTCCATAACCCGTGGACTGGCGCTCGTGAGCTTCACGACCCGGATGCTCCAGCAGTCCAGGATAGTATACTGCGGTAACATCGCTGCGTCCGCTTAGCCAGGCGGCCAGCTTCGCCGTGCTTTGTTCACTGTGTGCCATACGCGCTCCAAGTGTTTTCATGCCGCGCATCAGAAGCCAGGATTCTTGAGCACCGAGTACGGTACCAAGTCCATTTTGAAGCTGTTTAAGCTGTCTCCCCAGCTCTTCGGTACGGGCAACGGCAAGTCCTGCAAGTACGTCACTATGTCCACCAAGAAACTTGGTTGCACTATGTACAACAATGTCCACGCCGAGCTCAATCGGGCGCTGATAATATGGCGTCATGAATGTGTTATCGAGAATGGTGATTAGTTCATGTTCCTGTGCCCAGGATGTGACGGCAGCAATATCCGTGATCCGCAGGGTTGGGTTGGAAGGTGTCTCCATATAGACAGCCTTCGTATTTGGCTTAATGGCCGCCTTCACCTCTTCAATATTGGTCATATCCACAAACGTCGTCTCAATTTGCATTCTGCTAAGAATGGATGTGAGCAGTCGGTATGTTCCTCCATACACATCTTCTGTTACGATCATATGGTCGCCTGCCGAGAACATCAGGAACACACTGGAGATTGCAGCCATTCCTGAAGAGTAGGCGAATCCTCGAGCTCCACCTTCAAGCAGTGTGATGTAATCCTCCAACGCTTGACGTGTCGGATTACCCGAACGGCTGTAATCATGCTGTGGTGGATTAAAGATATCAAAATGATGGAATGTGGATGCCTGGTAGATCGGTACGCTGGAGGCTCCTGTTGTTTTATCCACTTCGTCACCAAAATGCAGCAGCTTCGTATCAAACTTCAATTCGGATTGCTTGTTGTTCTGCTCACTCATGATGTACGCCTCCTTCAACCTCACGCTGCGCAGCTTCCAGGGCATTCCCCAAATCCGCAATCAGATCTTCTGCATGCTCAATTCCTACGGAGAAGCGTAGCAAGCGGTCATCGACACCTATGGCGTCGCGTATTTCGAGCGGGATATCTGCATGCGTTTGTACCGCAGGATACGTCATCAATGATTCAACGCCGCCAAGACTCTCGGCAAAAGCAATTAACTTGATATGGCGCAGCAGCGGTTCAACTAAACGGGCATCTTTAACTTTGAAAGAGAAGATGCCTGTGTTTCCTCTAGATTGTTTCTTCTGCACTTCGTATCCCGGGTGATCTGACAAACCAGGGTGATATACTTCCCCCACCGATGGATGTTCCAGCAAATACTTGGCAATGGTAAGTGAATTATACTCATGTCGCTCCATTCGCAGCGCGAGTGTCTTCATGCCTTTCATCAACTGATAGGAATCACTTGGAGATAGTACCGCACCAATGGAGTTATGCAGGAATGCCATTTCGGCTGACAATTCCTCGCCCTTGGTGATAATCAATCCGGCAAGCACATCGTTGTGTCCACCCAGGTATTTGGTTGCGCTATGAACAACGATATCTGCTCCGAGCTCGATCGGACGTTGGAAGAATGGCGTCAGCAGTGTATTGTCCACAATCGTCAACAGGTTATGGCTTTTCGCCCAGGAGCTGACCGCTTCAATATCCGTAATCATCATAAGGGGATTGGTTGGCGTCTCGATAAATACAGCTTTGGTGTTCGGCTGACGAATGTCTTCCATGGCCACCAAATCATTCGTGTCCACGTAGCTTGCCGTTACGCCAAACCGGGACAGGATACGCTCTAGAAGACGATACGTTCCCCCATACAGATCCAGTGAGACAATCAGATGATCTCCCTGTCCAAACATGGCGAAGATCGTTTGCAGCGCTGCCATGCCTGAGCTACAGGCAAAACCGGCATCACCGGATTCGAGTGCAGCTGCAGCTTCTTCCAGTACCTTACGTGTTGGATTGGTCGTACGAATGTAGTCAAAGCCTGTGCTCTGCCCGAGCTTTGGATGTCGGAACGCCGTTGATTGATAGATGGGGAAATTCACGGCACCAGTTCCCGGCTCATTGACGGATCCGATTTGAGCCAAGCGGCTTTCGATTTTTAACTTATTGTCTTCCATTGCAGTATCCTCCTGTAATCTCGATTAGATTTGCGGGCCAATATCGTAAGGCGTCTCCTGATACACATAGTAATTGAGCCAATTAGAGAATAATAAGTTTGCATGTGCCCGCCAGGTTGCCGGAGGAACACGGGATGGATCGTCATTTGGAAAATAGTTTTTTGGCAGTGCGATATCCAATCCCTTGGATGCATCGCGGTCATATTCCCATTTCAAGGACAATGGATCATACTCCGCATGCCCTGTCACAAAAATTTGTTTGCCGTCTTTGGTGGCAACGAGGAAAATGCCAGCTTCCTCCGATTCGGCCAAAATTTCGAGGTTATCGTTTTTCTCAATATCCTCGCGCCGAACTTCGGTATGACGGGAATGTGGAACATTGAACACTTCATCAAATCCGCGAAGCAGCTGTACGTGAGATTTGTTGATCGTATGTGGAAATACGCCAAAACACTTCTCTTCCAGCGCTACCTTAGGTACACCGAAATGATGATACAGACCAGCCTGAGAAGCCCAACAGATGTGCATGGTCGATGTAACGTTGGTTTTGGTCCAATCGAAGATCTCCTGGATTTCCTTCCAATAATTCACGTCTTCGAAATCCATCTGCTCAACAGGGGCACCTGTAATGATCATTCCGTCAAAACGGCGGTGTTCAATCTCATCAAAGGTTTTGTAGAACAGATTCAGATACTCCTGTGACGTGTTCTTCGATGTGTGGGACTTGGGATGAACCAGAACGATATCGACCTGTATAGGGGTGTTCCCCACCAAACGAAGCAATTGGGTTTCTGTTGTTTCCTTGGTAGGCATCAGGTTTAATATAGCAATGCGTAGTGGACGAATATCCTGCTGGTAAGCATGTGTCTCGTCCATTACGAAGATGTTCTCACCTGCGAGGACTTCCTTGGCAGGCAGTGCGTCTGGAATTTTAATTGGCATGATGTACAACTCCTCCTTGTGCATAGATAGATGCAGCCATCACAGGCTTGATGTGTACCACATCAAAATCGTTCTAGACTGCCATGAGCTTGTCTATAGGTGGAGAATTGCAAAAAGCGCAACGCTCTAACCTGACAAACTCAAGTTCCATAGCGAAAATCAGTGCTGAGAAGTCGGTGCATATAACAAAGACCTTCCTCGGATTCCGAGAAAGGTCATATGTAAATAGATATGCGCCTCTCTCATCTCTCAGTTACAACAGTGCCTCAATGGACACTTAGTCGCTGCAAGAATTAGCACCGTGCGGTATACCGCCGGTTGCCGGGTTTCATCGGGCCAGTCCCTCCACCTACTCTTGATAAGATTTCGCCTTATTCGATTGTGTAATTAGTGTACTTCACCGTCTACTTTAAAACATTAATCCTCTCACGTCAAGCATGTAGTTTTATGTCTGTTCATGTAGGCCGGAACCGTTTGTCTATCGCTGTCATACACTGCTTCAGGGCGCGAAATAGACACATTTTTGCGCTTGAAAGCACCATGTACCAGCGGTATACTAAACAAGTGTTGCAAACCCTTATGTGAGAGGTGACATATTCAATGGATGGCGACCCGAGGCCTGACTGTCAGCCGTATTCCGACAAACTGCATAGAGAATTGACATCAGCATGCCGGCAGCGGGACGTTATTTCCGTTTGGTTATAGAGCGAACGCAGTCCTGACTTCCAGGCTCCGCTGCCGACCGGCTGATCTGTTCTTTTTGCGCCCATATTGATGAAAATCCGCCTGTTTGGCGGGTGCAGAAGGAGTGGATGAACGATGAAAATCCGGTTGGTAAACAACGGTGTATTTATCCCGGTGGACGATATTGAGCAGGCGCTAACGCCACCAGCTGAGGGATTTTACTGGATCGATGCAGACGTTGATGATCTGGCGGTACTTCAGCCGCTGTTCATGATGCATGATCTGGCTGTAGAGGACTGTTTGAGTGATGAAGAGCAGCGTCCTAAGATTGAAATTTATGAGAGCCATTATTTTATTGTCGTAAACAGCATTCGTTTTGATGACGAAGAGATCTTTTTGCGTGCGGTTAACCTGTTTCTAGGGAGACACTATATCATTAGTGTTACGAAGCAGAAGGTCAGCGAACTGCGGACCTTGAAGCCTATTCTGTGGGAACAGGAAGTCAGCACTCCCGATCGTCTTCTGTATCTGTTGGTCGACTTGATTGTGGATAACTACTTTACCGTCGGCGACCGGATCGAAGCACGCATTGAGAAATTGGAAGAAGATATTTTGATGCATACGAAAAAGTCCCATTTGAATGAAATTATCGGGCTGCGCAGTGAGATTCTGTGGCTCAAGAAAGTGCTTGGACCTCAAAAAGAGGTCATCAATACGCTCAACAAAAAGGATTTGCGTCTCATCGATGACCAGCTGCAGAAGTACTTCAGTGACATCTATGAGAATGCTGTGAAAATATCCGAGACGTTCGAGACTTATCGAGACCTAATGGGAAACTTGCGAGAAGCCTACCAATCCAGTATCGCCAACCGGGCGAACGAAATCATGCGCGTGTTTACCGCCATTACAACGGTGTTCATGCCCCTGACGGTCATTACCGGCATCTATGGGATGAACTTCAACAACATGCCTGAGCTGGACTGGAAGTATGGATATTTTGTAGTCATTGGCCTGATGGTGACCCTTGGCCTGAGCATGTTCTTTATTTTCCGCAAAAAAGATTGGATCTGAACGTATTCATTCAAAAAGACGAAGCACTCCATTCAGGGAGAAACAGCTTCGTCTTTTTTTCTGTACTCAAAAACTTCTCTCGAAACGATATGGGCTGCCTAGCCCGCGTTCCGCTCTGTTTCTACATGTCTTCGGAATCGAATGCGGATCATGCGCAGTCTCTCGTACACTTGCTCCAGATTGCCGCTAACCGGCTTATCCCCGCCGTATACTCTATGTAATACAGGTTTCAGGAAACTGTCTCCCAGCTCCTCGTATGCACTCCAGACCGCCTCCTGCTCCTGCTCAGGCATGACTGCAAGCTCTGCATCCAGGAGGCTATCCGTATCATAACCTTCCGTATCGAGTGTCTCCAGCAGTTCAATCAGCTCTCTGCGGGATAGTCCGGAGCGATTCACAATCTCTTCCAGCGTATACCCTTCCTTCATACCCTCAAGCACCTGCTTGCGAGTGGTGAACTTGTCCAGCTCCTGCTTATATTTCTGTTCTTTTTGCTTGTACAACCAGCTCTCATATTCATCTTCGGACAATACCGTTTGCACCCAATCAAGTGGAAAAGCCGTAGAACGCTCTACTCCGCTTGTTAGCTCCATCCACTCCTGACCGTATTCATTTGCTTTGCTCTCCCCAACACCTGGTAACTGCATCAGTTCCTCCATGGTTTGTGGTACGAATGCACTGATCATGCGCAGCAAACGATTCGTTGCAATAAAGTATGGGGCCTTCCGGTCAGACGCTGCCCTTCTTCTCCGCCATGTGCATAGATCAGCATATAACTCTTCATTGCCGTAGCGTTCACTATAACAATGAAGACGCTGTCCACCATAACTGCGTAATTTCAGATCATCCGTCTCATGAAACAGTCCCTGAATCAATGGCCGGTAACCTTCACTCATTCGAATCGCCAACTGGTGACGATAAATATGGAGCAGTTCTTCCCAGGAGCTCCCCTCATACCAGATGCTGTCTTCGCGATCTCCTTCCTCATAATGGCTCCACCCGAGATGCCAGGCACCTTCCTCCTCACCAATCCACAGCTGAGCGTGTTCCTCATGTTGACCTGACAATTTGGACAATCTGTTCATGAAAATGACTTCCATCGATTTCCCCTCCTTAATATTGCAGCCTATTCACAGTTAGATGAGCCGCCTCCAGGCAACAAAAAAAGCACCTCTCCTGCAAATTCATTGCAAGAGAGGTGCTTCCTCATTAACCGTAGTATGCTGTTGCTCATATCTTACCACAATGGAAAAATTCGTCAACCACTTGTGATCAATTGAATTATTTGTTCAAAGCCAATTTGGCCAAGGCCAGCGATCCGCACAAACCGGCATTGTCACCAAGGCCTGGCGGAACGACATACTCGTCGATTCCCGAGTGAAGGGCCGGATGCTGAACATATCCATTTAACAGCTCCTGCAATTTGCTGCGCACCATGGGGAACAGATGCTCCTGCTTCATGACCCCTCCACCCATCACAATTTTTTCCGGAGTGAGAATCAGTACATAATTCATGAGTGCGTGCGCCAGATAATGTGCCTCAATCTCCCAGGCTTTGTGATCTGCTGGCAGCTCATACGCCGGTTGGTCCCAACGTTTATTGATAGCTGGTCCCGCTGCGAGTCCTTCCAGACAGTCCCCGTGGTATGGACAAAAGCCTTCATATGTATCCTCAGGGTGTCTGCGTACAATAATATGTCCCATCTCTGGATGAGATAAACCGTGAACCATTTTACCGCCTACGACTGCTCCGGCACCAATACCTGTTCCGACAGTGATATACAGACAGCTCTCCAGCCCTTGTGCTGCTCCCCAGGTCGCTTCTCCAAGCGCAGCTCCGTTTACATCCGTATCAAACGTCATCGGCACATCAAAATGTTCCTTGAGTTTGCCAATAATATCATACTGACCCCAATGAGGCTTCGGTGTAGTTGTAATATATCCGTACGTAGGACTTCCTTCAATCGGGTCAATCGGTCCAAAAGAACCTACGCCCAAAGCTTCAATCCCTTTGCCTTCAAAGAAAGCGATAACCTGCGCCATCGTTTCTTCCGGTGTGGTTGTAGGAAAACTTACCCGTTCAAGCACCTCACCATTTTCAGTTCCAATCCCACATACAAATTTGGTTCCCCCAGCTTCAATTGCGCCTAAAATCGTCAAGTTAGTCACACTCCCAAGTTAGTTTAAAGTGAAATTCATCTTTGGTTCTGGACGATGATATGTTGTGAACCTACTGCCCGCTCTCCAGCTTATCCAAACGTTTCAACAACGTTTGCCTCCAACTATCCGAAAGCGATGGAATAGCCAGTAATGCATGCATGCCGGCTGCATCCTTCTTCCCTTGATGCATGACCCGGTTGGCCTCGAGAACGGTCATGGATGCAGGGTCTGTGCGGATACGCCTGAACGGAGAGTCAGGAGCGACTTCTCCCTCCTCCAGTACGCGAAAATAGAAACCGGTATAGCCGCTTTCCTGAAAATACACAGGCAACTCTTTGAAATCATACCGGGCAGCGAGTTTGAAGCAGGGTTGTCTTGGCTGGCTAACCTGAACCAAAGCTCCGCCCAGTTCATACATATCACCAATCCGGACTTGATCCTCAGAGCAGCCTTCCACCGTTAAATTCTCACCACAAGCTCCCCAGTCCAGCTTGCGCTCCATCAGTTGTTCCAGTGCGGAATATCGACTGTAATCGTATACACATACAGCCTTATCCGGTCCGCCGTGATTCTCCAGGTCCGCCTGGCCATCTCCTGTCATTCCAGTGAATGACAGGAAAACCGGGCCGGATACGGGAAGTTTGACAATGCCGCTTAGCACTTCACGCTTCTGGCCAGGCAATGGCTGAGGCTGGCCCACATTAATGGCAAGAACAGCTGTATTACGTTCTGCTGACTGTTGATCAGGTGTGAGTGTCATGTGCTTGTTACCTCCCATAAAATTAGTACTTTAACGGACTGAGCTGCCAAAAACGAGTGTATTACTTAACAACCGCCCTGGTGAAGTCAACATCTTGCCACCTGCATACAAGCCCGAGGAAGCTCCGCCATCCAGGTTCATGGCCTGCTTGGCACCAAGCTTCTGCATGACTGCCGCCCATTCCTTAATGGTGGCTCCCGACACAGTTGCAAGCATTACTGAACCGTCACCCATGATGGCAATCCCGCTTCTGGCACCAGAGGCATTCAGAATCTTGGTATCCTTGAATCCTTCGCTGGTTGGGTTCACGGCGACTTTACCGTCTTTCACAAGACGAGGACCAGCACCAACAGCAGTTACTACGTCTTCCCAAGGAATCTCTTTGCCTGATGCATTGGTATATTTGTAGTTCATTTCTACAGTCGAACCCACAGAGAAGCGATCTGCAGTAGATTTCTGATTGCCCGTAAAGACCAATACCGATCCATTCTTCGGAATCGCTACATTGTTATTGGCTACTTTTTTGGTGACAATCCCTTTCTCCATCACAACTGCAGTACCACCCTTGAATCCAACTTTGGGGCCGCGCTCCGGAGTATAGAGCATTGATATGCTCGCATTCGCAGAAGGTGTACGGTTAATGAATGTTGCGTACCAGCTGCGTGACTTACCTGCTGAATCGGTAACTTTACCTGTAAGACTTACCTGAAGTGAATCCATCATTGCTGTTCCATCTTCCTTGAAACCTATCGTTGTTCCGTATCGTCCAATATGTATGACTTTTCCATTTGCTATTAACATGCCATAAGGATCTGGTGCTCCGTTATACGCTTCAAAAAATGCCCCGTTAATGGCTGCTTGAGCACCATATGATTTTACAATGGACGGCAATGTTGCCGTTTGTCCTACCTGTTTCTTGGCTAATCCTACAGTCACCGGTGTTCCTTTGGGAATGCTTACCGTTTGTACGGTGAAATTTCGTCCTGCTGCTTTTACTTTCTGTACTTTGGTGCTTATTGCCGCTTTTGCATCAGCTATTTGCGGAGCGCTTACTGCGCCTGATAGTAATACCGGCAAAGCCAGGACGAGGGCCATAGCCCCTGTCCACCACTTTCTACCGGCACGTTTGGTCTGCATGTTGCTCACCCTATTGCCACTCCCATCCAAGAGCCCAGGCTCTTCATCTCAAGTTGTTCGAACTTGTCCATCACCGTATCCGGATCAAGACGCAATTCACATACATCCAGTGCGCAGGCTACCGGAACAGCGCAGTGAATCTCTGCCAGTTTACGGGACAGATGCAGCATGTCGAGATCATTCTCGATTTTTTTACGTACCGATGGCGTGAGTTTATCCAAATTATCCAGAATACCCTCAATGGTGCCATATTCCTGTACGAGTTTTAGAGCTGTTTTCTCACCGATTCCACGTACTCCAGGGTAATTGTCACTTGCATCTCCCATCAGACCTTTCATATCAATGATTTGACGAGGAGTCAACTGCTTCTCTGCCATGAGAGATTCAGGCGTATACACCATGTAGTTGCCGTGGCCTTTTTTCATAATAATAATGCTTGTCCGGTCATTAATCAGCTGCAGCATATCATGGTCGCCGGTCAGCACCATCACGTTCATATCCGTCTGCTCCGTATAATACTTGGCCAGTGTACCGATGCAGTCATCGGCTTCATACCCTTCCGCTCCAATATTCGGAATACCCAGGCTGTCCATGACTTCACGGATCAATGCAAACTGGGGAATCAGATCATTCGGTGCTTCAGGACGATTGCCTTTGTATGCCGCGTACTCTTCACCGCGAAACGTCTTGCCACCCATATCCCAGCAGCATACCACATGACTTGGTCCGAAAGTCTGAACCGCATCCCAGAAATAACGGATAAATCCGTATACCGCGTTGGTTGGCAAGCCTGCCTTTGTCCGTCTGATATATCCGCTTGCAGATGTCGCATAAAATGCACGGAACAACACCGCCATACCGTCTACCAGCAACAAAGTAGGTTCATTACGTTGATTCACTTGATTTTGTTCTCTCCTATCTGTATATAGCAAATAAAATATCGAAACTAATTCTATCATTATAGCATAGTTCCGCCAAGGATCGTTCAGCCAAAAAAGCCCTGAATGTTGAACATTTCAGGGCTACTAATCGGCTTCATTTATGAATGGACAGACACGTTACTCAGCCTATTGCTAAACGTTGTTCCATTGCTGTTCATACGTCTCTTCCTTGAATCCTACGGTCACCTGCTCCCCATCTGTCACGATGGGACGCTTAATCAGACGGCCATTGGAGGCAAGCAGACGAATCTGTTCTTCAGCAGACATGCCAGGCAGCTTGTCCTTCAACTGCTGCTCCTTGTACACTTCTCCACTTGTATTGAAAAACTTCTTCACTTCAAGTCCGCTCTTCTGAATGAGCTCGGTTAATTCGGCCTCAGTTGGGGGTGTGTCAAAAATGGGGATTAACTCCAGCTCATGGCCTTGAGCTTCAAGCCATTTTACTGCTTTGCGGCAAGTTCCGCATTTTGCATACTGGTATACTTTCAGTTTACTCATGACAATTTCCTCCTAAAATGCTCCGGTTTTGATTTATCTCTTCCCTTGGTTTGCTTCGCAAATCCAAAAGTCGAGCTAAATCAATACCATCGCCATAAGTTTAAATCGATTTCAAAAAAACATGGAACAAGGAGTGTCTGCTCCTCGGATCACAGCTGCACCTTAATTGGATTCACAAAGGGTAATTCGGGCCCCTACAGCTCTTCCCTTGGCTTCGCCTCGTTATCTAAACGTTTCTCCAGCTCAGCCATATCTGAAGGAAGGGGTGCATGGAACGTCATGCGTTCCTGTGTAAGTGGGTGAACAAACGATAGCTCACAGGCATGCAATGCCTGGCGATCGATCCACAAATCCCGTTCTTCCCGCAAGACAGCTGTCTGTTCGTCAATCTCGTCCTCAGGTAGTGTCTTATACATTCGGTCCCCGATCAACGGACATCCGATAGAAGTCATATGTACACGAATCTGATGAGTTCTGCCACTCTCCAGCTTCAGGCTGACTGCACTAGCAGTTCCTCCGTCCCACCGGGTTACCGTGCTGTACAACGTTCTTGCTGCATAGCCGTCAGGTGTAACAATACGGCGATGAGGCTCCTCCGGATCACGATCAATAGCGCCATCAACGGACCCCTGTTCAGGGGAAGGACTCCCATGCACAAACGCAATGTATTTTTTATCTACGGTTCCTGCGATCATTTGTTCAGACACATGCTGATGCACATATGGATTTTTGGCAATAGCCAGCACCCCGGAAGTTTCCTGATCCAGACGATGAATAGGTCTAAACCGGAAAAGCTCTCCCTTGGACTTCCAGTAATGAACAACACCATTCGCCAACGTTCCTGTATAGTGTCCATGTGTCGGATGCACAATTATGCCGGCATCCTTGTTAACAATAAGCAAATGTTCATCTTCATACAAAATGGAAAAAGGAATGGATTCCGGCAAAATGTCATCCGATTCCTCCTGTTCCATCCGAATCTCCACGATATCTCCAGCCGATACCTTCACGCTGATATACACGCGTTCTCCATTTAACATAATTCCCTGCTCCGTGATCTTCAGCCTGGACAAGAGCTTGCGCGATACCTGCAGCCGCCGCTGAAGCACGGTTTTCAGCAGCCAGCCATCTTCATGTTCGGGAACGGTGTAGACAATCGGCGAATAATAGCCGCTCATTCTTTGCGGCGGAACACTTTTTTGCTCCGTACATATTCAATATCCGACACCTGCTGTCTGGCATTGGCGGTCCGTGCTACAACGAAGAAATAATCAGACAGACGGTTCAAGTAACGGCGTACCGAAGGATTAATATCTGTATGCTGTCCCAATGTTACCGTGCGGCGCTCTGCACGGCGGCATACCGTACGGCACACATGAAGCGCTGAAGACAGCGGGCTGCCTCCCGGGATAATGAACCGTTCCACTTTCGGGTTCTCCGCGTCATACTGATCAATCCATTGTTCAAGCCGGGTGACCATGTCATCCCGCACTTTGTATTTGGTTTCGCTGATTTTCACAAACGCCAGGTCCGACCCACAATCAAACAATTCTTGCTGAACCTCCAGCAAATGTTCGCGCAAATCCTCGAATTTCCCCTCTGTATCATCGATCTGACTGATTGCCTGGCCGACAAAACAATTCAGCTCATCGATGGTACCGTAAGCTTCAACGCGGTCGTCATCTTTGATCACCCGTCCTCCGATGACCGAAGTTTGCCCTTCATCACCTGTTCGTGTATAGATGCCCATTTGCAATCCCTCCAAATGTTTAATTTCATTCACATGGCAAAACATCGGTTAATACTTAATATGCCTGCCCTTCTAATCTCAACTTAACCAGTATACTTGACCTCTGCTTGATACGGAAATGCATTTTTTTCAGAAACCGCTTGTACCCTTTGCACGTATATATGAATTGGCGTGCTCTGCCCGAGTATACGTCAAATTCAGGTAAATCAAAAGTAGAGGAGACGATTATGCAAAACTGGATAACCGATTTCATGGAACAATACGGCTACATAGGGATCGCACTCATTATTGCGCTCGAAAACGTATTTCCTCCCATTCCTTCGGAGATTATTTTGCCTTTTGGCGGATTTATGACGACGTACACCAGCCTCACTCTTCCAGGTGTTATCATTGCGGCTACCATCGGTTCTGTGCTGGGTGCAGTGATTCTCTATGGAATCGGATTGCTGATTGATGTAGAGCGTCTGGAGAAAATTGTAGATCGCTGGGGACATATTCTGCGAATCAAAAAAGAAGATATCCACCGTGTTGATGCATGGTTTGACAAATATGGAATGTGGACGGTACTATTCTGCCGCATGGTGCCACTTGTTCGCAGTCTCATCTCCATTCCAGCAGGCATGTCCAATATGAAATTCGGTTTGTTCGTCCTCTTCACCACCATCGGGACACTCGCCTGGAACATTATTTTGGTCTTGGTTGGGGCTGCGCTTGGCGCTTCTTGGGAAAATATTTTGCACTTTATGGACGTCTATTCACTGGTGGTATATGCGCTGCTCGCCATTATCGTGGTTGGTTGCGTGATCTGGTGGATCAGACGTATGAAAAAAAGCAAATAGAAATCGCGTCTTATGCAACTGAATTGTAATCATAATCATATATTACTCCATATAAATAAGCCTCCGTACCACAGGTTGTGGTTATGGAGGCTTTTGTTTACCTGGCTTCTTGACCTACTATACTCAGGAATCGTGGTACCGCACTTCTCGCTTCTTCAGATCAATGGCTAGTCCCGATACCACCATGTACATGCGTTCCGAGTGAGACTGCAGTGCACGATTCACCGAAGCCATCCTTGCGGCAAAAATACGCTCCTCTTCCGATGGATACAGGGAACCCTGCATTTCATTGGTAACGACCAGCAACTTGCCCTGATAAGATAGTAAGGCATCAAGCAGCTGTTGTGTATGTACGCGTTGTTGATCAAGATCATCCGTTGCTCTAAATCCGGCAGCCATCCACGAAGTCAGACTGTCCACTATGACAATTCGCTGATCAGCCAGAAACAGATTCGATTCCCGATTGATCTGATGAATGACTTCCGTCAGGTGATGGCCATTTCCGGCTGAAATGGCTCGATAATGAGCGGATGGCAGTTCCGGAATCACCGGATCATGATCGCCTGTGGATAAATAGATTCCTTCCCGGCTGATTTGAGCTGCATAACCTAGGGCAAACCGGGTTTTACCACTCCCTATCCCGCCAGTGACCGTAATCAGCAATCCGCTCCCCTCCTTCAGTTACCATACTTATACGCTATTCTGTCAGCGCCTTCAGCACTTTTTTGGATTCTTCAACATTGGCAGCCGATAGCGGAATGGTAGCAAACAGATTTTGGGCGGCATATTCCACATCCTTAAACATCTGCATATCTTCGAGTGGGATGCCATAGAGATGGGTTTCTTGCTTCATATCGGTGCCATCGTCTCCCTGACCATCCTCAACTAACACTCCGCCCTCAAATACACCACGCTTATATTTCTCAGGATCAAATGTATCATCCAGCGGAATATTGGAACCATTGCTTCCGTATTGTTTCATATCTGCCTCGGGCAGAATGAAAATATCATGACTGCCTGCAGCGTATTCTACCATAATCTTCTGTACATCATACATGGCGCTTGTAATGACTTCCACTTTAGGTTCCTCACCCAGTTTCTGCTGCAGATTGGCCTGTAACTGTTCTCCGATTACGGATGGATTACCTTGATTATCAATGATAAAAATGGTAAATCCGTCTTTACCACCACATCCAGCGAGCAGAAAAATCAATGATACGAGTGCGGTTAGCCCCCAAAATCTCTTCATTCCAGTTCCCCCTTTAGTCTCCTTAGTACAATATATCACAATTGTTCCACGCAAAAAAATAGCCCTTACAAATAAGAGATTTCTTAACCCATCAAAAAAGAAGACCCCTAAGGGCCTCCTTTAACATAAATATGGGTAACGTTTTCGTAAGTATCAATTTACCTGCCTTTTATCGGGTTAGCTTTCATATATTCATTGATCTTCAGATCCAATAAACTGCTGATTTCAATCACAATCTCTGAAGTAAAGGATTTCTCCTCCATAAAAATCTGTTCCATCTTGCGACGAAGCATGTGGATCTCATCTTCCAAGGAAATGTCATGCAAAGATTCGTGATCTGGTCTCACCGACCATCGGTCGCCTTGATCGCCTTCAGCCAGGTACTGCCCACGATTAGTCGGTAAATCATATTCTACACAAAACAATGCTAACCCCTCCTTGGAAAATTAGTTTCCAAATATATGAAAAACATATTTCAAATTGAAATTATATCACAATATTTAGTAAAAGAAAGTTATTTTTTTCTAAGTTGCAAAATGTCCACATTTTCGAAAACACCCTACTTCTTATTAACCCTCTTTTTGCAGTTTGTAAACAAAATTTCCGATTCGTTCCAAAGCTTCATTCAATTGGGTCACTGAAGTGGCGTAAGAACAGCGCAAGAAGCCTTCTCCCTGTGGGCCAAACACGTTACCAGGAACAGCAGCAACTTTATTTTCGGTCAGGAGACGTTCGGCAAAAAGATCAGAGTTCAGGCCCGTACTTTGAATACTCGGGAATGCATAGAAGGCTCCCTGAGGTTCATGGCAATCCAGGCCGATGTCACGGAATCCCTGTACGATAAGACGTCTGCGCTGATTATAGGATTCGACCATGCGGTCTTTCTCTCCCAGTCCATTCGTTAACGCCTCAAGTGCTGCGACCTGTCCCATCGCTGGAGCACACATTACGGTATACTGGTGGATTTTCAACATGGCTGCGATAAGTTCCGGATGACCGCACATGTAACCAATCCGCCAACCCGTCATGGCAAAAGCTTTGGAGAAGCCGCTCACAAGAATCGTGCGCTCCTTCATATCCGGGATCGAAGCGAAGCTGACATGTTTTTGAGTATACGTCAGTTCTGCATAGATTTCGTCAGCAATGACGATCAGGTCATGCTTTTTGATGACTTCTGCAATAGGCAACCAGTCTTCGTACGTCATAATCGCACCGGTCGGATTGCTTGGATAACACAAAATCACCACTTTGGACTTCGGTGTGATCGATGCTTCCAGTGACTCCGCAGTCAATTTGAATTGGTCCTTGGCATACGTTTCGACACCCACAGGAACCCCTCCGCCAATTGAAGCAATTGGTGAATAGGCTACATACGAAGGCTCCGGAATGAGAATCTCATCTCCTGGTACAATTAATGCACGTAGAGCAAGGTCAATCGCCTCACTACCGCCAACCGTAACGATAATTTCATCCTTGGGATCGTACTTGGTATCAAATTGAGTATCCAGATAATGACTGATGGCTTCTCTCAATTTGGGCATTCCCGCATTGGATGTATAACTTGTCATACCTCTCTCGAGGGAGTATACGCAAGCTTCACGCATATGCCAAGGCGTTACAAAGTCAGGTTCTCCGACACCGAGAGTAATGATATCCTTGTTGTCACCAACCAGGTCGAAAAACTTCCGAATCCCGGATGGGGGTATCTGCTGAACCAGAGGTGCCAGATACGAGGTCATCTTCTTGTTGTTCCCTGTTGTCTGTTCATTCACTATCATGACACATCTTCCTTTACGGCGAGATCATGAGACGGTTATCTTCCTGATGGTCTTCAAAAATGATCCCGTCCTGTTTATATTTTTTAAGAATAAAATTGGTTTTGGTCGAAAGCACAGAATCAATTGGAGACAGCTTCTCTGATACAAAGTTAGCGACTTCACGCAGGTTGCCACCTTCTACTTCTACGAGCAGATCGTATGCACCTGACATGAGATAGACGGATTTCACTTGTGGATACAAATAAATGCGTTCGGCGATACCCTCAAAACCACGACCGCGTTCCGGTGTGATCTGTACTTCAATCAGGGCTGTCACTTTCTCATCGTCGATTTTGCTCCAGTTAACCACCGTGGCATACTTTACAATAACGTGGTCCTGTTCGAGCTGGGCCACAGCGTTCTTGATCTTGTCTTCAGACTCCCCAAGCAGTGTAGACAGCAGCGCCGGAGTCCTTCTTGCGTCTTCCTTCAGCAGATCCAGAACTTTTAATTGCAGATCGTTCAAATCTTTCATGACTTTCCCTCCAGCGTCATCCAGGTTCCTGAAAATGAATTAATACTTATATTACATGAATTTAACGTCTGTGCAAAGCTAAAAACCGCCTGCCCTCAATTCAGGCAAGCGGTGGTATGGTCTGGACAATCTATGCTTCAATCCTTATTCCTAAGGTTGTGCTTCAACCTGTTCGCAAAAAGGTTACATGTAATAAGGGTTACCGTAATTCGGTTGATGCTGAGGCACATTAGGCGCCTGGCTATATGGACTGGAAAGGGTATTCTTTTCCTGAATGAACTGATGACATTTCTGCTGCGTTTGTTGTGCAGATTGGATCGATTTGTCCAGCTCGCTCCGAGAGGCTTTGGAAGAAGCAGAATACATGTTGTTCTGCTGCATCAGGTTAAACAGCTCTCCTTGCAATCTAAGGGTATCGTTCGTCAGATCTGTAAACATTCTGCGGGTAACAGGGCAGGAAGATTCAGTCGTTGCTGTAGTATATTCACGGGAAGTTCGTCTTAAATCTGCAAGAATCGACTTCAGCAGATCCTGCTCCTGCATAAAATTTCCACCAGATGACAAAGATTGAGAGTACACGCGGTTTCCTCCTATACATTTAAAATATCTTGGACTACCTAAGACTGTGTTGGTGCAAGGGACTGATGCTGCTGAAGGGCATGGACGAGTGTGTTCAGATGCTGTTCATGTGAGCGTACATACTGATTCAGAGCTTGCTGGATTTGCGGGTTATGTGTGATGGAAGCTGTTGCTGCACACTGTTTGATCAGCATTTCTTCATTGGAGATCGAATCCGCAATGTAGTTCAGTTCCTTGGGGCTAAGCGCCTGCATCTGCGTATTTTGCATGTGCTTTTTTCCTCCTTAACCTAAAGTTTATGCGAATTTATTGTTACCTTGTCCTGCAAAAGTATACTTATTTAACAATCCAAACCGAGGTGATTCATAATGGAACTTATTAATGGCAATACATTCTGGCCAACTACATTCACATCCTCATACAGTTATCCTGTTCTAGAAGGCGAGATCTCCTGTGACTGTCTCATTATCGGTGGTGGTATGGGAGGAGCATTGTCCGCCAAACTATTAACCGAGAGAGGTGTGCGTACAGTCGTTATTGATAAAAGAGAAATCGGTCATGGGAGCAGTATGGCAAACACCGGACTACTTCAATATTCCAACGACAAAACGCTTACCTCCTGTATCAATACCTTTGGTGAACAACGTGGGGTACGCTTTTATGAACTGTGCCGTACTGCCATGAAGAAATTAGAAGAGACGGCTTCGAGTCTAGATCTTGATCCATGGTATATTCCTCGTAACAGTTTGTACTGTGCAAGCCTTGAAGAAGATGTCGCTCTTCTGGAAGAAGAATACCATACGCTCAAAACCCATGGCTTCGATGTTGAGCTGTGGAACCGGGACAAAATTAGTGCGAACTTCCCATTCAGCAAACCGATGGCACTGTATACCCATGGAGATGCCGAAGTTAACCCTTATAGGCTGGTACACGGCCTGCTGCAGTCTGCTTCAAAAGAAGGAGCCCAAGTGTATGAACGGACGGAGATGATCCATTGTGAATATGGTGAAGAAGGCGTCCTCTGTTACACTCCGAACGGGACAATTCGTGCCAAGCAGGTTATCTTCTCTACCGGTTACGAGACTCAGGAGATCAAAAATGACCGTGGCGCTTATCTGAAGAGCACCTATGCAATTGCAACCAAGCCACTGAAAGATCTTAGCAGCTGGTACAATCACAGCATGATATGGGAAACAGCTCGTCCATATTTATACATGCGCACCACCCCGGATGGCAGAATTATTGCGGGAGGTCTCGATGAGGAAATTCCGCGAGAAGACCAGCGTGCGATTCGGGCCGAGCATAGAGGTGAGGATTTACTTAAAAAGGTATCTAGCTATTTCCCACTTCCGGATCTGGAAATAGACTATGCCTGGGAAGCGGTATTCGGCAGCACCCATGATGGACTTCCGCTGATTGGTCCTCATCCTGAATACCCGAACTGTTACTTTATCGAAGGATATGGGGGCAACGGGACCGTATATAGCATGATTGCTGCATCTCTTATTGCGGATGTGATTACTGGGAGCCATAACGAAGACATGGAACTGTTCTCTCTGACCAGAACCACTAAACCTTCCCCCGTGTAAAATAGAAAAAGGTGCAGATCAGGAGTGGGTTTCCTGATTCTGCACCTTTTTTTTGGTTGTGACCAAACGGATCAGGACGATGGCTTCCCCTGCTCCGTCCCTACTAACATTTTACGCATAAAGAACCAGCCGACCAATGGGAAAACTCCCAAAACCACGATGAGCCAGGTTAACGTACGAAGCGAAGGGCCATTGATTACAATAATGATAAACACGGCAAGACCAGCCAGGCGGCCTGTCATCAGACAGAGCTCCCTTAAAACGACAAGTTCAACCCTTTTCTCCACATTTTCGCCGCTCATGCCCATCAAGTCGAATCCTGCCGCAATCATGGGGAGCATGTATAACGGCATGGCCAGCGCTGAGCCAACCCCCATAATTAAAAGCGTGCCATAGCTTACCTTCCAGATGAGAGGCAGAAGAACGAGAAATAAGATAATTGCCCCCGTCAACATACCTTTTGATCTATAATGTGGTTTAAACCACTTGCCCGCCATCCAATAACTGACCAAAGCTACGGCGGATGTAATTAATGAGAATTGACCCAGCTTATACTCCTGTTCCGTAGCTACATAAACGAGCAATGCAATTAGAAAGGCGAATACACCCTCCCTTACACCTTGAGCAGCCAATCCTAGCCCCAGCGGTCTCCACTCGCTGCCTGATCTTGATAATTGCTGCCAGGGTTCCGACCAGCGGTAGGTGCCGCTTACTTTTCTCTTTTTCAAAAAAAAGCTGAAGACAACGGCAATCACGTATATCACAAGTGACACGGTAAAAATGAGCCGATAACCCGAATTATCCGCCATCTTCGAGATAATCAATCCCGAGAACCAGGGACCAATGATTCCTGTCATGGAGCCCAACAACCCGACCCATCCATTGAACAGGTCCCGGTTCTCCCGGTCTGTTACTTCAAAGTACACCACATTAAAAGCGATCCAGAACAGACCCAGAGCACATCCAAGCAATATGCCGAGTGGCCATATCCAATCTACCGCTCTTGGTCCAGCCCACAGAACAAGCATATAAAAAATGCCAGACAATGCCGTGCCTAGACGCAGCGCACTCATTTTATTATGTTCTTTGACCCATTTACCGGCTAACCAGAATGTCAATCCAAGTGCAAGCTGTTGGCTTACCGTAAACCATCCCAGCATCGCATAGTCCGGACGACTCTTCCATAGATATACATTCAGAAACGTCCCCGACAAAGCTCCGGCTAACACAAACAATCCATTCACGCCCAGAAGCAGAATGGATTGTCGGCCCAGAGATATCTTCATCTGCTCCCTCCTCATTCCGCTTGAAGCCAGCGCATCGCGGCAAGTCTAAGGGTTAACGTACCCCAAGCAGAGGAAAAACATGACGAATCTCAGGAATATTTCATTTTCAGTGAATGGGAATTACTTCTTGGCGCTCAGATTTTGAATCAGGCGCAGACGGTCATCTTCAGACAAACTATATTGAACTTGGAAACAGCCGGAGCAGACATACATTTGAACTGTAAATGGTGCATCCAGCAGGGAATCGGTTCTTGAAACCGCGTTAGCTACAGGAGTAAATGTGTCCTTCGTGGACGTTTGTGTACCTGCGAGAATCATGAATTCACGGCAATGTGGACATTCCGGTACTTCTTCCTGCAGATCCAGCTGTTTCTCCACACCTTCTTCATACAGAATCAGATCATTCCCATCGTCCGCGTATTTGGTTAGTGTTCGCAGCTCAGGCAATTTCAGTTCAACTTCATCTCCCCACAATGCCGCGAGGTCAGTGGTTTGATCGTTGTCCTGAGCATCATCCACATCGTAAATATCACTGACTTCATCTTCATCCTCTTCTTCACCAATGTTGATGTTCAGCGTACGGTAACCCTTCAGTTCATTGTGACAGTACGGACACTCTTCTTCAGGGCCCAATTCCTCATCCCATACAATCTCGGTGTGACACCACGGACATACTGTTGTTTCCAATTGAATCAACCTTTCTTTTATACAATCTTATTGTCAGGTGTTCATGACGTATATGACACCAATAGCAAAAAACACAATGGAAGCCGCAAACAAAATTCGGATCAATATCTTCATGCCAGGTCCCCCTACATGATGCTCGCGCCGATGACAAATGACAACGAGACAGAAATAATCATGGATATCAAGCCTACCGCCCGGTTATCCCGCTCAATTTCCTTGTCAATGGAGAATACCGGTGTCAGAAACTCGAACAAAAAATAAGCAATAAGCAGTAGAGCAAAGCCTACAAACGACCATGTCATGGCTTCATAGACAGAAGATTTGGCCTGTATGCAGAATCGAAGCACATTACAGATCCCGAAAATCTTGCCCCCGGTAGCCATGGCAACAGCCACATTGCCCTTCTTGATCTCATCCCAACATTTGTATTTGGTTACAAGTTCAAAACAAGCCAGAAACACAAGCAGCTCCATTATGGCTACCGAGAAAAAACCGAGTACCATCCCCAAGGGATGAGACAGCAATTGGTCAATCGTCCCTTTCACTCACTGTTCCCCTTCCCTGTTCCACTGCCCCTCTCACCACGCAGTGGAACACCGTTGTTTCAAGGTCCGGCTATTCCAATTCTGCAACCGTTACGCCGTTTCCGCCTTCTCCGTAATTGCCCAGCCGGTAACTTTTAATATGTTTATGCTTACGCAGATAATCCTGAATACCGGAACGCAAAATTCCCGTCCCTTTACCATGAATAATATAGATCTGACCCAAGTTCGCCAGGAAGGCTTCATCGATAAAACGGTCCGTCTCCATCAATGCTTCCTCCAGATTGGTTCCTCGCAGATCCAGTTCACTCTTCACGTTGTCATCACGTGTACGCTTCATGCCAGTAACCGGTTTCTGCTTCGGCTTGGCTTCGGGTGCAGATTGCTTCAGTTCCAGATCATCCAGGGATACTTTCATTTTCATAATCCCCAGCTGTACTACTGCTTCTTTGCTGCCCGATAATTCCACGACATGCCCTTTTTGGTTCAAGCTGTATACGTGCACTTCATCTCCTGGGCCGATCGCCCGGGTTTTAGGTGCTGATCCCGTACGCTTCACTGTCTTTTTACGTCTCTCCGGTTCAGCTTCATCCAGCTGTTTGCGGGCAGCAATCAGCTTATGCTCTTTCACGGATGCGCCTTCCTCCATCGCAAGCTGACGCAGGTCCGCAATAATTTTCTCAGCTTCGGCTCTCGCCTTGTCCACGATGTTGCGGGCATCTTCCTCTGCTTTTTCAATCCGGCGCTCACGCTGCTGTTCCAGCTTCTCAAGTTCGGATTGGTGACGGCTCCGCAATTTCTCCATATCCTGACGGAGACGCTCCGCATTCTCCCGTTCCTGCTCGGCTGTAAGCCGGTTTTCTTCCAGGGAAGCAATCATGTGTTCCACACGCTGATCCTCTTCCTTCACTTCGCCACGAGCGTAATCTAGAATGTATCCTGGCAAACCAAGGCGCTCAGCGATCGCAAATGCGTTGCTTCGTCCCGGAACACCGACCAGTAAACGGTAGGTAGGACTTAGCGTATTCACATCAAACTCCATGCTGGCGTTAATGACACCTTTGCGTTCATAAGCATAAGCTTTCAGCTCACTGTAGTGTGTTGTCGCGACCATGCGGCATCCTGTCTGATGCATATGTTCCAGAATGGAGATTGCCAGTGCCGATCCTTCGGCAGGATCCGTTCCTGCACCAAGCTCGTCAAGCAGCACCAGACTTTTGGTAGTCATATTTTTCAGAATCCGGATAATGTTCGTCATATGACTGGAGAACGTACTTAGGTTCTGCTCAATGCTCTGCTCGTCCCCAATATCGGCATATATTGCGTCAAATACACAGAGCTGACTACCATCCTCAGCAGGAACAAACAAGCCGGACATCGCCATGAGGCTTAGTAATCCAATGGTTTTGAGTGTTACGGTTTTACCACCCGTATTCGGCCCTGTCACAATAATGGATGTATAGTCATTGCCCAGTTCAATGTCGGTCGGCACCACATTTTCAATCGCAATCAGCGGGTGACGCCCTTTTTTGAGCTTAATAAACCCACGATCATTCATGCGCGGCAAGGTGGCTTTTAATTCACGGGCATGCCGTGCTTTGGCGAAGATAAAGTCCAGGGAGCCCAGCAAATCGACATCATACAACAGCCACTCACCCTGCTCACTGACAAGTGCTGTCAATTTCTGCAAAATCACTTCAATTTCGCGTTCTTCCCGGATTCGGGTCTCACGCAATTTATTGTTCATCGCTACGATAGACTCTGGTTCGATAAACAGCGTGGCTCCTGAACCGGACTGATCGTGTACGATCCCACCGAAGTATGAGCGGTATTCCGCTTTTACCGGGATAACGAATCGGTCTCCACGAATGGTGATCAGCTGATCCTGAAGCATTTTGGATACGGTGGAGGAACGGATCATGGAGTCCAGTTTCTCACGGATTCTGGCTTCTCCCCCGCGCAGTTCACGCCGGATCTGGGCCAAAGTTACACTGGCGCTATCCGCCACTTCTGCATTGTCATCAATACAGACGCGAATCGCGTCTTCCAGTGCTTTTTGCTCCGACAGCTGATCGCTGATAAAGAACAGGGACTCAATCTTCTCATCTTCGTGAAGAGCTGCAATCTGACGTTTCAAGCGGCGAGCAGCCAAGGTTGTATTGGAAATCCCGAGAAGTTCATGTGGATTCAGGGTTCCTCCAATTTCGGCCCGTTTGACGGATGCCGTGATGTCCACAATCCCTCCAAAAGAAGGTGACCCTTTCAGACGATCAAAAGTGAAGGCTTCATCGGTTTGCTGGAGCAACCGTTTTACTTCTTCCAATTCACTGATGGGTTCCAGTTGTTCCGCTTTCTTCTTACCCATGGTTGTTTGGGCATAGCTTTGCAATGTATTTAAAATTTTGCGGTATTCCAGTGTGTGTAAAATTTTCGTGTCCAAGTGTACAACTCCTTCCAAACTATATCTGTATTATAACGAAAGAAACTTTACTGCGCTATTTAACGAATCCTTCCACACATAAGTTTTGACATCATGCCGCAAACTACAGGTGTCAGGATTTTGCAACCTCTTCATGTGTGATGGTTCCGTATGCATAATCCGATCTGAACTTAAAGGAGGTAAACACGTTGAACTTCTTGGGACATGTTGTACGTTTTATCATCGCTGCAATCGTACTGATGGTTGTCAGCTGGATCGTTCCCGGATTTGCTGTAGGTGGTTTCTGGAGCGCTCTGCTGCTCGCTCTGGTTATTGCACTGCTCGGCTGGATCATTGAAGGCGTCTTTGGCAAAAGGGTCACTCCTTTTGGCCGCGGAATTGTCGGCTTCATTGTCAGTGCATTGGTGATTTGGCTTGGTCAATATATTGTTGACCATGTCGAAGTTAGTTTGCTTGGCGCTATTCTTGCTGCGTTGGTGATTGGGATTATCGATTTGTTCATTCCGGTATCCACACCTTTTGAAGCAGGACGAAGCTCCAAGAATAACAACTAAGAAGCAGCTAACTAATGCAACTGCATAGCACCTGCGATTCTTCCTTCAACCTCTGATGGCCATATGCCAGATGAGGTTTTTTCATTTCCATAACCGCTCAGCCATTCCTCAAGACTAGAGAGAAAATCTTACTGGCTAATCTTCAAAAAAACGACATAGCCTTCATGTACAGGCCTTACCATTTTGCGGTATGATGACTTGAGAAATGATTAAAATTTCATCTATATCATGCTTAAGGAGGCTCATGATGAAAAAGACTATGGCTTGGCTTGCAGCCTGCATGTTAATCCTGGTTCTCGCCGCTTGCGGAGCAAGCAAACAATCAGCAGGTTCGGACAGCAGCGGTGAATCCGATGCAGGCGTAACCGCTAGCGAAGAACTCGTCATTAAAGCGAGCAACTATGAATTTGATCAACCGGAATACCATCTTAAAAAAGGGGTCCCCGTTAACATTGTTTACGAAAACGTCAATGGTAATCATGGCATTCTCGTTCCGGAGCTGAATCTTCAGCTGGACACCAAAAACAACTCTAAAGTTATTACCCCTGACAAGGTTGGAGAATTCGAGATGTCCTGCTCCGTGTTCTGTGGAAGTGGACATAGCAGCATGATCTCCAAAATTATTGTCGAAGAATAAGCCCCAAGACAATGAGCCCCCGTAACGACGGGAGCTCTTTTTGTATTATAACAAATTGTACAATTGTACGATGCCCATGATTTAAGTTATGATCTGATGCCCTTAGGTCTGATCCTGTTCAATCAATTCGATCCATTCGTTATATTCCGTCTGCAACTTCGTATATTCATCCCGCAGCTGGCGATACTCCATGTTCAGCTGCTCTGCCTTCTCCTGCTCCATTTCGCGTTCAACCTGCAGCAGTCGAAGCTGATTCGCAGCGAGTTCGTAGCGCTCACCAATCTCCAGCAGTTCATTTTCCATCGTTTGTTTCTCTTCTATAGCTTCGTTACGGAGCTTATCAAGCTGCTCACGCTCCTGTTCTAGCGCCTCTACCTTTTCAACACTTGCGGCACTTTCGTTCTGCCAGGCATTCAATTCATTCTCAAGCTGGTTCCAGCGTTCCTGCCAGGATTGCTCCTGTACGGCCCATTCATCTGCACGACGCTGCCAAACCTGGTCCTGCTGCTCGGCTTGTTCCACACGAGAGAGTAACCGGGTCTCCCGCTCCTTTAACTCATCCAGTTGTGATATAAGCTCTGCCTGTTTTGCAGACAATTCTTCATGCTTAATCTGCCATTCAAGTGCTTCTTCCTCTGTCTGTGCAAGCAGGTTTCTTTGTTCTGAAATTTGCTCAGTTAGCTTGGCAGCATGCTCGCCGGATGTTGCAATTGCTTGTTCCAGTGCCTGCTTTTCCTGATCCAGTTCAGCAAGCTTGCGCGTGTGATTTTCCTCCCGCTGCATTGCATCCCCATAATCGCTGCGGATTTGTGTATAGGATTCCTGAAGTTGGTTTAGCTCTTCACGGATCCGGTTCAGCTCATCTTCAAGCTGTTCGCGCTCCTGCTGCACACGACTTGCCTGTTCGTTATAGCGATTCGCTTCTTCTCTGTACCCGCGAGCTTCTTCCTTAACCACGGTTAATTCATCATGAAGGGACTGTACACCAGACTCCAGTGTTTCATTCTGTTCTGCTGCCTCAAGCACCTGAGTCTCCAGCTCTCCCATTTCGACAAGGCGCTGTTCAGCGAGGTCTTTCCAGGATTTTTCGCTTTCGGTAAGCGTGCTGATTTCATTTTGCAGTGTTCGTACGGCAGCATGAGCCTGCTCCAGAACTTTCTGCAATCTACGCTGCTCATTCTCGGACTTCTCTTCGGCTTCACGAAGCTTCTGAATTTCTTTTTCAAGCAGCCCATGCTGCTCCTGAACTTTCCGAAGCTGTGCTGCAAGAGAAGTTTCTCTCTCCACCGTCTCGTTGTATTGTCGTTTCCATTCCTGCTCCGTTTCACGAGACTTTTGCAAAGCGATTTCCGTTTCACGCAGCTGCTCCTGGAGCTGGGTACTGTCTTCCTTCAGCTGCCCCAACTGCTGTTCAAGTTCTGTTATGCGCCGAGCCTGAACTTCCTGAGCCTGTTTGCGCTGCGCTTGTTCCTTGCGCAATGTATCCTGCTCAGCGCGTTCCTGCTGGAGCTGCTGTTCCTGATCAGCAGCCACTTCCTGGGCCTCTTCAAGCTGCTTGCGTATATCCTTAAGCTGGGTCTCAATTTCCGCTACACGACCCTCGGCTTGTGTGCGCTCGGTTTTCAACTGCTGCAGCAGTTTCCCACGTTCTTCCTGCAGTTTGGCCTCAGCATTAGCTGCGGCTTCAGTGAACTGAGAAGCTGCCTCGGCTCTTACTTGTTGTAATTGCTCCTCATAGGCTGCTTCTTTTTCCATCCATTCCAACTCGGCCTGCTCTGAAGATTCGTGGAAATCGGCTTTTAGCTTCTCGATCTCTGTTAAGTGTTCCTCTTTCGTTTGTTGTAGCTGTGATGCCTGATCTTCCTGGACCTTGCCAAGCTGGAGTCTTAATTGCTCTTCTGCCTGCTGCTTCGCCTCTTGCAAGCGTTGATCCGTTTGGGATTGAAGTTCACGGTATTGAAGCTCGGCCTCTTCCTGAACCTTCTTCAATTGACTCTCGGCCTGTTCCAATTCGGACAAAATCGCTGCCTCAGCTTCCTCTTTGGCTGCCTGCACTTGCTGTGCCGCCTTTGCCTCGATTCTCTGGCGTTCTGCGACAGCACGACTCTCCGCTTCCTTAATCTGTGCTGCTGTTTTATCCTGAAGTTCCTTGTACTGTCCTGCTGCCTTCGCCTGGCTCTGCTGCAACTCAGCAGCAGCCCGTGCTTGTACTTCTTTTAGTTGAGCTGCTGTCTTATCCTGCAGTTCTTTGTATTGCCCTTCTGCCTTTGCCTGGCTCTGCTGCAATTCGGCTGCAGCCCGTGCCTGTACTTCCTTCAGCTCCGCAGCTGCCTGAGCCTGAGCCTGCTTAAGCTGGTTGGCCGCCTTCTCTTCAGCTTCTTTCAGTCGCAATTTCATCTTCTCTTCGGCTTCCTTCAGCTGCGCAGCAGTCTGTGACTGCAACTTTTGTTCACGAGCTGCAGCCTGACTTCGTTCCTGTTCAAGCAATGATTGCAGCTTGTTTACTTCATCCTGCTTCTCGGATTGCAGCTTCGCCATGGCCTGTTCTGCCTCAGTCTTCTGCTTGGTCGCCTCAGCCAGCGCCTGGTCACGACGCTCCAGCTCCTTCTGATGTTCACTTTGAATTGCATTCAGCCTGTTCAATTCATTTCGAAGTTCTGTCCGTTCACCAGTCAGCATTTTCAGTTCATTACGGATCTCCTGGGTCTGAAGAGACTGTTCAGCCATATGTACAGCCGCCAGTACCGCAATACGCGGGGTATCCAGACGGGAATGGTTCTTGGAAATTGCGCTCATGCGCTCATCCACCAGATTAGCTACTTGTTTCATATAGTCGGCACTGCTGCCAACCAGTTTATAGGAAGTCCCGTAGATCTCTACGGTGACGCGTGTACGATCAGGTGTAGTCACAGTTGTGCCCTCCTTCAAGTCTGTATGTTGATTCTAAGCTGTAATGACAAAAAAGTCACATCGATCCTCTAATGCTAAGGATTCGATGTGACTTCAAGCAATTCCTGCTAATTGTTGTTCAAAAAATTGTCTTCGGTTCTATTTGCGCAATTCTGCTCCGAATTGCTCCTCCAGACGGGCAACTACACGAGCATGAACCTCGGTGATTTCCTCGTCCGTCAGCGTACGCTCGCGGTTGCGATACACAAGCGCCATCGCCACGCTCTTCTTGTCTTCACCCAGTTTGCTGCCTGTGAACACATCGAATACCTGTACGGTTTGCAGCAGCTCTCCTGCAGCCTCACGAATCGAGCTGAGCATGGCTCCTGCTTCAATGTCTTTACTTACGACTACGGCAATATCGCGTTCAACAGCCGGGAAACGCGGAAGCTCACGGTAACGGATATCTACGTCTGCTTCACTATAGATTGCCTCAAGAGCAATCTCTGCGATATACACATCGTTCAGATCATATTGTTGTTGCAGTTCAGGATGCAATTGACCCATGGTACCGATCAATTTACCTTCACCGCCGTCCTTGCCTTCCAAATATACGGAGGCAGAACGTCCCGGATGGAACCCTTCCGGACTATTTGCAACAAGACGAATGCGTTGTTCCAATCCAACATAGGAGAACAGGTTCTCAAGCGCACCTTTCAGATCGAAGAAGTCCACTTTTTCTACCCCTACATTCCACTGCTGAGCGGCACGGTTACCTGTAAGAAGCAAGCTCAGGACCGGAATTTCATGCGGCTGCTTCGTCAGCCTTTCTTCTTCAGTGAAGAACACGCTGCCCACTTCGAATACAGCAAGTGAATCCTGCTTCCGGTTCATGTTGTACACTGCTGCATCCAGCATTTGCGGCAGAACGCTTGTGCGAAGCACGCTGCGATCCTCACTCATAGGCATAGCCAGCTTCACAGCCTTGCTTCCTGCAGTCAATGCCGGGAACAAGGACGCTTTATCCGGATGTACAAAGGAGTAGCTAATCATTTCCTGCCACCCGCTGCCTGCGAGCAGTCCACGAATGGTACGGCGCATTGCCTGTGAGCGTGTGTAGGCTCCTGGTGTTGTCGGTCCTTCAATTAATGTAGTTGGAATGTTGTCGTATCCGTACAAACGGGCAATTTCTTCAAAGAGATCTACGTCGCGGGTAATATCGCCTCTGCGCGTTGGTACTTCCACATCAAGCAATCCTTGTTCCGCATCGCCGCATGCAAAGTGCAGACGAGCAAAAATGGTTTTCACCTCAAGCAGTGAAAGGTCGGTTCCCAGATAACGGTTCAGTCTGTCCAGTGACAGCTGGATAACAACCTTCTCTGCCACCTCGGCTCCGGCTTCCACAATTCCCTGGTGCACTTGGCCTTCAGCATAGCGCTGAATCAATTCAGCCGCACGGTCCAATGCCGTGATAACAGCCCCCGGGTCAACTTCCTTCTCAAAACGCATGCTAGCTTCGGAACGCAGCCCCAATTGGCGCGACGTTTTCCGAACCGTTCCGCCGTCGAACTTGGCGGACTCGAGCAGCAGATTGACTGTGCCTTCCGATACCTCGGAATTCTCGCCACCCATAACACCCGCAATGGCTACCGGTTTCACGCCATCGGTAATCAGCAGCATATGCGGTTCCAGCTTGCGCTCCTGACCATCCAGGGTCACGATCGTTTCGCCTTCCTTAGCCATGCGTACTTCAATATGACCTTTTTCCAGTTTATCTGCATCAAAGGCGTGCAGCGGTTGACCGTACTCCAGCATGACATAGTTCGTGATATCCACGATGTTGTTAATTGGACGAACACCAGCAGCCATCAAACGGTTCTGCATCCAGAGCGGAGAAGGCCCTAGTTTGATGCCTGTTACATAACGTGCAGCATAGTGACTGCATTGTTCCTGCGCCGTGATTTCCACCGAGATATGATCGGCAGCAGCATCACCGACTTCAACCAGCTGTTCCTTGGGATTAGGCAGCTTCACTTCACGACCCAGAATGGCGCCAACTTCATAAGCTGCACCACGCATGCTCAAGCAGTCGGAACGGTTTGGTGTCAGATCCAGTTCAAGCACATGATCGTCCAGACCAAGCACCTGGCTGATTGGTGTGCCGATTTCCGTTTGCTCCGGCAGAACAAGAATGCCTTCCTGCTGATCTTTAGGAAGCAGCTTGTCGTTCATGCCGAGCTCTTTTGCAGAGCAGATCATGCCAAGTGAAACGACGCCGCGCAGCTTGGCTTTTTTGATATCCAAACCGCCAGGGAGCTTCGCTCCAACCAGGGCTACGGCTACCTTTTGACCCGCATCCACATTTTTCGCACCACATACGATCTGAAGATCCTCTTCCTGACCGGCGTCAATGATGCATACGTTCAATTTGTCCGCATCCGGATGCTTCTCCTTGCTCTTCACATACCCTACAACCACTTTGTTTACGCCCTGGTTGCGGTTCTCCACTACATCGATTTCGATCCCTGCACGTGTAATTTTCTCTGCCAGTTCCTGTGGCGTCACACCTTCAAGGGCAATATAATCAGACAGCCAATCTGTCGATACTCTCATGGACGTTCACTTCCTTAATCTATAAATTGGTTTAGCTAAATTTCCTTTAGCGCTTGCTTATCGTAAAGTCTACAGCCGTCCGAATTGCTTCAGGAATGCCATATCACTGTTATAGAAATGACGAATGTCGTCGATACCGTACTTCAGCATCGCGATACGTTCTACCCCCATACCAAAGGCGAAACCGCTGTACTTCTCCGGATCATAACCACCCATTTCCAGCACCTTCGGATGAACCATACCGCCGCCCAGAATTTCAAGCCATCCGGTTTGTTTACATACTCGACAGCCGCTGCCGCCGCATTGTACACAGGTTACATCCACTTCAGCACTCGGCTCGGTGAACGGGAAGAAGCTTGGACGCAGACGAATTTCAGTGTGAGCACCGAACATTTCACGCACAAATTGCAGCAGAGTACCCTTCAAGTCGCTCATGCGAATGTTTTCGCTGATGACCAACCCTTCAACCTGATTGAACTGGAAGGAATGCGTAGCATCGTCATCATCACGGCGGTATACTTTACCCGGGCAGATGACCTTGACAGGTACTTCCCCTTTCATGCTTTGCATGGTGCGTACTTGCACCGGAGACGTATGGGTACGCATCAGCAGGTCATCTGTTACATAGAAGGAATCCTGCATATCGCGCGCCGGGTGATTCTTCGGCAGATTCAGTGCTTCAAAGTTGTAGTAATCCATCTCCACCTCAGGACCTTCCGCTACGCGATATCCCATGCCGATGAAAATATCTTCGATTTCCTGTACCACTTTGGTTAGTGGATGCAGACCGCCTTGACGTCCACGACGTCCTGGCAGGGTAACATCAATGGTCTCGGACTGAAGACGCTTCGCTGTCTCTTCCTTCTGGAACTGCTCCTGCTTGCTGTCGATGACTTCCTCAATGGCACCACGAACATCGTTGGCCACCTGCCCGATTACGGGACGTTCCTCTGCACTAAGTGCACCCATGCCACGCAGAATTTCGGTCAATGCACCCTTTTTCCCCAAATACTTCACACGCAGATCACCAAGCGTCTGCGGATCGTTCACGCCGGACAATTGTTCCAGCGCTTCAATCTTCAATGCTTCTAAACGTTCTTTCATGTGTAATTGCCCCCTTTATGTGGTGTTATTGCAACAAAAAAAGGCCTTTTCTCCCCAAAAGGGACGAAAAGACCGTGGTACCACCCTTGTTAGACATCCGGTGCTGACTGGCCCTTCCGGCCTGCAACATGTCTGTCTCACTCTGTACGGAATAACGACCGTTAACCGTTTGCCCCTACTGCTGAGCCTCAGCAAATGCTGCCAAGTCAAGTTCAGGGAACCGCTTCGGAGTGAATTTCGGCAGCCTTGTTCTACAGAAACGCTCTCAATCTACGGCGCTTCCTCCCTGTCCAGAGGCACTGCTTACTTGTCTCCATCATCACGTTTGTTAATGAATTAAACCTATATCGACGTATTTATCGATGATCGTTCATAATTATATGCAAATTCAATCGAAATAGCAAGCCAGTCAATCATCTATTTTTTGCTCGCATCCTTCCGCCGAAGCTGAATTAACCGCTCTTGAATGTCACGGATCTCAGCGGCTTCCGCAGCTCGTTCTTCAGCAGCTTCCGGATGGGCAAGGATATCTGTGCCTGCATTGCTCATGGGAGATAGCAGTTCGGACAGTCGCATTTCCAGGCGTAATCGTTCATCATCCGATTCCCGCTGGCCAAGTGAATAATCTCGGAGCTTTCTTGACTCTTCCCAATCTAGAACTCCTCCATCAAAGACCGTAACCTTCCCTCCTGGCTCCAGATCAAGCAAGCGATTTGCCAGCATTTTGGTCAGCATTCGATCATGAGACACAAGGACCAGAGCACCCGAAGCCTGTTTTAATACATTCTCCATCACTTCCTGAGTATCAATATCCAGATAGTTTGTCGGCTCATCCAGAACCAGCAAGTTTGCACCGCCAAAGTATAATCTCAAAAAGGCAACCCTGCATTTCTCTCCCATACTCAGGTTCCCGATGCGCTTGAATACATCCTCTCTGGTAAATAGAAAACATCCCAGAATGGTTCGGGCAGCACTCTGAGTCATGGATGGGAGACTGAGCAAGCTGTCCAGCAGCGTCTGATTCTCGGGAAGTCCCTCAAGCTCTTGAGAAAAGTAACCGATCTTCAGCTGTGGATGCCTTCTCACCACCCCCTGCTCTGGTTCAAGTTCACCAATCATCAGCTTCAGCAGGGTCGTTTTCCCCGTACCATTCGGTCCACGTACGGCAAGCCGATCCCCTCGCCCGACGGCAATTCCCAGATTGTGAAATAACGGATGTCCTCCCGGATATGCGAAGCAGACGTCTCTCATCTCAAGCAGCTGGCGTGCAGCTAACGTGTCAACTTGCAATTCCATGTTTAGCTTGACTGCATCGCGAGGTTTCTCTACCCGCTCATTCTCCAGCCGTTCCAACTGCTTCTGTTTTGCATGGTAACGTGAAATGTTTTTGTTGGCTTTGGCTTTGTAAAAGCTCTGAGTGATCTTAACCTCCACATCCGTTGCTGAATTGTGGGCCTTATGGAACCACTCCTGATAATTGCGAATGGTCTCTTCAAGCGCTTTGCGCTCCAGTTCCTGTTTGCGGTATAGGGTTTCCTGTTCTCGTCGTTCCCTCTCCTTATGAACTTTGTAGTCAGAATAACCACCTTTATATTTGGTCAGCGCTTGCGGACTAAACTCAATGACACCTGTTGCTACCTGATCAATAAAGGTCCGGTCATGTGAAACAAAGAGCAGCGTGCCGCTGTAATTGGATAGCCACTCTTCGAGCCATTGCATGCTATCTTCATCCAAATGATTCGTCGGTTCATCCAAAATAAGAAATTTGGGTTTGCTGACCAGCAGTCCTGCCAGCCTTGCCTTGGTTTTTTGTCCACCACTTAAGGAGTGATAGGATCTGTTCCAGTGCTCCGAGCTTAACCCCAGACGGGTCAACACCTTTTCCACCTCGGTCTCCCACATGTAGCCGTTCAGCTGCTCATATTGCTCCATGGCTACGGTATAGGCTTCAAGCAGCCGCTGCTCATCTTCGCTCCCGCTCATGCCCATACGCCGTTCCAGTTCTTCCAACTCACATTTCACTTCATAGATCCGGCCACTTTCCTTCCGTACGGCATCCAGTACCTTCATACCGGGGTCAATTAGAGAGCGTTGACGCATGAATCCCCACTCATTCTGCGGGACGTGGCGCTCAATATGTCCTCCTCCCTCCTCTTCCCCTAAAATGATGCGTAACAATGTGGTTTTACCGCACCCATTGCGACCGAGAATCGCAAGCCGCTCACCTTCGTTAATTTCCAGATTTAATCCTGCAAATAATTCCATCCCGTTCCATTCTTTTGATACTTCATGTAGGCGTACCAATGTCATCATAAGACTTCATCCTTCCTGCGGTAAAAATCAAATTCATCCCGAGCTTCTTCGAGATGATATCGTTAATCTCGATCACGCAGAGCTGCCTCGGCCCGCAGGAAACCTTAGACATCATTTCCTGAACAAAAAAAACCGCTGGCATCCGCCGGCGGTCTGGCAATTCAGGTTTGGATAAAGCGTCAAAAAACAAGCATAAGGTACACGCAGGTGTGACAAATAAATACCCAAGAAAAGGTACACAAACCCCAATTCTCGGCTAGCACACACACCTGATCCCATAGCTGAATTTGGACACACGAATCCCCTCATTGCTCAGCCGCTTCGGCTGACTGCGTCATACTTCTTCTGCAGTTACTGGGGTTCAATTCATGTGTCTTACTTCATGGGACGTGTGGTTACCTCTCATTCATGTATAGTATCAATTTCTCCGTTATTGTACCAGAAGCTGGGATAATTGCAAAGCTTAGAATGAATGTTAGAAAGAAAATACTGCGCTTTCATCACTTTGAGTAAAAAAAGAAAACCCTCTTGTTATGAACAAGAAGGTTTTCTAAGTTAAGCGGGTGATGGGAATCGAACCCACGCTACCAGCTTGGAAGGCTGGAGTTCTACCATTGAACTACACCCGCGCGATTGACGATCGGGACGACACGATTTGAACATGCGACCCCCTGGTCCCAAACCAGGTGCTCTACCAAGCTGAGCTACGTCCCGTTAAGTTCCTAAGAATCTTAACACGGTTTTTACAAAAACTAATATAACATGTTCATCCGGTCCTTGCAACTTTTAATTCCCATTTTTTGCTGTTGGGTCACAAACGAAAAAGACAGAAGCGCTTCCCGCTCCTGTCTCATTGCTATCCTGTAGGTTTATCCACATCTCGTAAAAAACGCTTTTCAAAATCTGCCGCCACAATGGGTTTACTAAAAAAGTATCCCTGTGCTTCATGGCAGTGCTGATCCCGAAGGAACACCAGCTGCGACTCGTTCTCCACTCCTTCGGCAGTCACCTTCAATTGCAGATGATGAGCCATGGACGTAATGGTGGAGACGATCGCTGCATTATTGCGATCCTCCATGACTTCGTTCACGAATGAACGGTCAATTTTGAGACGATCAATCGGCAGATCCTTCAGGTAATGCAGAGAACTGTATCCTGTTCCAAAATCATCAATACTGATTTGCACACCAATCTCTTTAATTTTGCGAAGTTGTTCAAACGCACGGTCTTTGTCAAATGTCATACTTTCGGTAATCTCCAGTTCCAGCCAATCCGGCTCCAATCCAGTTTCCCTCAGTATGCCGTTGATGTTATCCAGCAGATGGGAATGTCTGAACTGTCTCATCGAGAGATTGACAGACACACACAGTTTGCGGTATCCAGCTTCCTGCCATAGCTTGTTCTGTGCACATGCCTCCCGAAGGACCCACTCGCCCAGCGGTACAATTAGTCCGCTCTCTTCTGCCAATGGGATAAACTCTGCAGGTGAAATTGCGCCGCGCTGTGGATGCTCCCAGCGTACCAGAGCCTCCATACCAACGATTAAACCACTTGCGATATTGATCTGTGGTTGATATACAAGATAAAACTGACCTCGATCCAGCGCTTTGCGCAAATCATTCTCCAGCTGCAGTCGTTCCTGTGCCTTCATCTGCATTGCATGAGCATATCGGTTCAGTTCGATTCCCTGTTCCTTGGCGTTATGAAGCGCGGTATCCGCATTTTGAATGATTTCCTCGGGTGATCCCCCGTCATGGGGATATATGGCCATGCCAATTCCAAGCGTTATATGATAGTCGTTGCCATCAACCATAACCGGCTTTTCAAACAGCTGCAAAATCGATCTTGTTCGGCGCAGAGCATTTTCTGTATTCCAGAAGTCTGTCATCGTGACCACGAACTCGTCCCGGCCAAGACCATACACTTCTTCGCCAGGCAGAGACGATTGCTTCAGACGCTGCCCCACTTGACGAAGAACACGGTTAGCAGCCTGCTGACCGAGGGAGTCGTTAATTGTTTTGAACCGGTTGATATTAAGTACGAGTACACCGACGAGCTCGTCCTGCTTCACGGCTTCATCCATCAATCTTTGGAGTCTCTGGGAAAGGCGGCGGCGATTTGGCAGACCCGTTACATCGTCATGATGAGCAATATAGTTCATTTTGGCTTCAGCAGCCTGCTGCTTCAAAAACGGTGTATCCACTACCGTTGTATATAGTCCTTTTTGTACAAAGAAATATCCCAGACAATTCATCCACAATGCAAATAACAGATTCAAGTCACTGATCTGCGTTGCAGAAATCAAGTAGCACTCTCCGTAGAAGAAACACAGGGCCCCACACAGAATAGAAGGCAAATCTCCCTCTTTACCCTTCTTCCACTTCAAAAACAACACAAATGCGGTGATCCCGTAAAGAAGACCGACCAGGAAGTGAATTTTCATAAACGTTTCACTTAACACTTCTTGCTGGGTTAATTTCGGCAGCCAGCTCCATTCCTGAACACTAGCTGTGTACAACAGGACAAACGTACCCAGCGTTCCGCTAAATAGTAAGAACTTACGCGGTAATGCAATCTCTTTTTCTCTCACTGCATAAATAAGCAATAAACCCACTGCACAGACCACAGAGCCCAGCGTCATCAATTTGAGGGAAAATTCGGATTCCATCATGGCGCCACTTGGCATCTCTTCTGCATATGAAACGATATGAATTAATTCAAACAGGCCAATCAACAAAAAGAGTGTTGTAATCATGATTCTGCGCAGGGTTAACTTTTGGGTCTGGAACAACCAGCTTTGGTTGTAAATCCCGATACAGGCTGCAGCTGCAACGAATCCGCCGAGTAGCGTCAGCACAGGGTATCCGGATATGATTAGATCAGAGCTTACAGAGGAACGATACCATTGACTTACGAGGAAACATAATAAGCCGCCTAATGCGACCAAGCTTACTTTTCTCTGATCTTGCGAATTTGCCTTCATGCCTTGTTTATCCTTCCCGGGATCACCTATCCTGAATAACCTTTAGCCCTCGCCTGTGACGTTCAGGTTTGAAAACTTTCATTGTTACACCATTCGACAATAAATATTTACCAACGTTCAATTCACATGCCAATACATGCTATCTGGTACATAATAACATTTAATTCTGCGGACGTGAACTAAAAAATAGTTGAAAATAGGAATATGTATTCATATCCACGTAGAAAAACAAGGTATTAAGAACTAAAAAAACATGGATCTCCAATTGGAGTCCATGTCCCTTTAGTTTGCAACAGCATATCAGACTATTTTCCATACCAAGTGCATTGCGGGGAATCTGATACGTGACCGTTGCTTTTATGATGTTTACCGAAAAAATTATTTATCAAAATTCACTTCAGGCGTTGTCAATTTATCATAGAAATCCACAACGTTATCCTTCTCGGCTGACGAACGCAGGGCCATTGCCGAACGCGGATGCTCGTCGAGTGCTCCTGTGATCATATATGGCAGGATGTAGCCCCATTCTTCTTTTTCGCGAAGAGGAACCATCAATTGTTCCAATACGCCAAGTACCGGACGCAAGTTATATTTCGTTCCCTTCAGATGCGCCACAAGAAGTTCGGTCGGGCAGTTACCTGCTGCACGGCCCATACCATATACGGAAGCATCGAGCAGTTCAACGCCAAGCTCTGCAGCCACAAGTGTATTGGAGAATGCAAGCTGCATGTTATTGTGAGTGTGAACACCGAGACGTTTGTTTGGCAAGTGGGTTTTGAACTTTTCAACGAGGTACTTCACGTCGTTATGGTCAAGGCTGCCATAAGAGTCAACGATGTACACAACGTCTACGGAGCTCTCTTTGATCAATTCAAAGGCTTCGAGCAATTCGTTCTCCATGACATTCGACAAAGCCATGATGTTCAAGGTTGTTTCATATCCACGATCATGGAATGTTTGAACAAGGGCCAAAGCCTTGTCCACATCTTTGCTGTAGCAGGCTACACGGATCAGATCCAGCATGCTCTCGCTGCGTGGCAAAATATCATTCTCGTCCACACGTCCGACGTCAACCAGAGCAGACAATTTGGTATTTCCTTTTTGTGGGATCACTTTGCGCAGGAAGTCATCATTCAGAAAACGCCATGGTCCTGCTTCTTCGGCACCTTTCAGCAGTTTCGGCGAGTTTTTATAACCGATTTCCATATAATCAACGCCTGCCTCATTCAATCCAGCATATAGCTGTTGAACGAAGTCCACGCTAAAGTCCCAATTATTTACCAATCCACCATCACGAATGGTGCAATCTACAATTTTGCAATGATTTGTCTTCATTTGTCTGCTCCTTTTCTGACCAACTTGTGTATTCCTCTCATGATACTTGAACGTGACAAGAAAAGTAAAGGGATAAACACGTTATTGGGTCTAATGGTTCTATCGAGACTTCCAGTTCCGATCAATCTCGGACATTTCGGAAGGGTTCGGAGCCTTTTTGCCATAACGAACCGCGTTATATGTCCTTGTTAACATGTCGGAAAATCTCTCTGTATCTTGCTTGTCTGAAGATGACTTATGAAGCAGGATCTTCTCTGCTGCTTCCAGCGGAGTCTGTGCAGCTTCAATTTCCACGCCTTGCTGTCTGGCTTGATCTATCCATTTTCTGTAGTAATAACGTACCCGCTCCGCCTCCTGTGAGGGAAGTGTTTCTTTTTTTCGGAACCAGGGTTTGCGTGGTCTCACGGGTGTTTCCAGCGTTTCACTAATATCGATGTATTCGGTCCGCGGCTCGGCCCTCCGCTCCCTGGGTTCCATCATCCCCCTCAATCGCTCCATAAGACGGTTTATAGTCTTTCGTCCCAATCTGAAGATAAGCCATAGAATCAGCGCAGCAGAAGCACCTAGAACGAACCATCCCAGCATGTCCCAGAAAACAGATGGTTCTGACTGCTCTGTCACTCTGCCTGGAAGCTTAGATGGGTCAATACCAGAGTCTGGTGTCAAGGGCAGCTGCGGATCGGAAGATGGGCCTATTAGTCCTCTGATCCATGCGAGCAGACGATCCCGCAGTGGAGCAAGCCAGGCGGCTAGACTGGGAAATGCTCCGATACCTGCAATGATTAACAACATCCATATCAACCGCTGATGATTCGCTCTGTTGAATTCCCGAAGCACAATCTTTCTCTTGCCATCATTTAATACGGCTCTATCCAGCTGTGCACTGTAGACATTAAGGAGACAAGCAACAAAACTGATGAAGCCCGCTGCATATAATGCTCCTCCATAGGTCTGCAATGGGAATAAGGGCTCGAACCAATGCGAGAAAATGCCTCCTATTATAGACCCGACAACGCCGAAGATCTGCCATCTCCACATCAAGGTGGAGCGAAGCGATGGTTCTGGTGCCAAGCCTACAAAGGCTGATAAAGCCCCCCACAGAAGAGCAGTGATCAATTCCGGTCCCGTAAATCCGATTATCCAAGCCGCGATAAGGGATACAACCACCCCCAGGAGCAGAGCTCCAACTAGCCGAAGCCACATACGGGTTCCTAATCCTTGAAACCTGTGGCCCAGCAGCACGCCAATGCCGCTTGTCAGAGCATAGATGATCAGCAGAATATAAGGAAAATGACCATATGCGTAGAATGAAGTAAGGGTCAACAAGGGAAACACATAAACGCCAATCAGCAGCGTCGCGAGCAGAGACATCCCTATTCTTGATTTACTTTCCCAGGTCGAATCACTCATGCACTCACCGCCTTGCTGCTCTTCGTACCGCTGTGATTTGGCTCCACAGGCAGAATGGTTACCCGGTGTCCCTGTTCATGCAGGCGAGCAATCTCATGCTCCATGGCAGCAGAAACGTAAGATGTAATCAAAAGATAGCTTCGTGCTTGATGAGCTTCCTCATTGCGCTTCACTTCATCATTCAGAAACTGTTCCATGGGAACCATACATTTCAGCTCGGTTTCAGCCATTGCCTCCAAAAGCAGCTCCAGATGCGGGCTGCCATAATCGGGTTCAATTCGAAGCGGATCACGCCCGCCATTTACCCGATAGCCGTTGTGAGCAAATCCGGCAGGAAGTCCTCTGCCAATCGCATCGGCTGCAGCCGTTGCCGCATAGCTCAATGCACGCTCAATCGGCTCAGGTCGGGTTACTACACTCCACATATCCTCCGACTCCTGAATATTTACAATAATCCAGGACTGCGGATCAGCTGTCCAGCCTTGCTTGTATACCTGCAGCTCACCTGTACGTGCGCTTGCTTTCCAATGAATTCGGTTCATGGGATCGCCTGCACCGTAAGGACGTACGCCAAGAATAAGAAATGGATCCTCCACGATCCAGCGGGATACCTCTACCTCCCCCTGCCACACCTGGTAAATGGCAGGCAGATCTTCAGCAGCGACCAGCGAAGGATATACGATCATGGACAGATGAACAGGGATCGGTTGGGTACTGCGCCAGACGCCAAACAGATCTCCACCTGTCATGGTCACCGTATTCAACGTGTAGATACCACGTTTACTGCATATAATCGGATGCTTGCGTGTAATTCTCGTAAATGGTTTCAAGGTAAATATACTTTTGTGATTCTGGTAAATATCTCCCTGGCTAATATCCATGCCTGAACCACTGCGAAATACAAAGGATCCGGGCATCATTGCCTCTAGTCTCAGCCAGGGTACTGTGACCCGCTTCTCATTCGCTATTGTTTCCACCATCTCAAGCTCATCGCCTGCGTAACAGCGCAGTTTGCTGAATTCACGTGTATACTTCAGTCTTCGTAATGCCGGGCGTCCAAACCATACACCTTGTAGGCCAATGATAATGCCCCCTACAATGACTAGCCATAATAGTGCCATAATTACCGTCCACTGCCGGTGCCAATGCTCTCCGTTGGCACCTCTGCCTGTGTCAGAATCTCATGAATGATCCGCTCCGCAGCGCCTTCCTGTTGCCTCACCCTGTTACGGAATACAAGTCGGTGAGCCAGTACAGGTTCAGCCAGAACCTTGATATCATCTGGTAGAACGTAATCCCTGCCATGCAATGCGGCCCATGCCTGACACGCCTTCAGTAAAGCTTGCGCTCCCCTTGGACTAACACCAAGCGAAAGCTCAGGATGTCTGCGTGTCTCTTCTGTAAGACGAACCATGTATTTAAGCAGGTCTTCTTCAACCTGGACGGACTGGTATGTACGCTGCGCCTCAAGAAGCTGCTCACGACTTAATATGGATGTAAGATCGTTAACCGAACGACCGGCTACAGTCCTTCTCAGAATCTCTACACTTTCATCACTGCTTGGGTAACCCATGCGAATTTTCATCATGAATCGATCCATTTGAGCCTCAGGCAGCGGGAAGGTCCCCTGATTATCAATCGGGTTCTGGGTTGCTATTACGATGAATGGACGTTCCAGCTGTCTCGTTGAGCCATCAATACTGATCTGTCGCTCTTCCATACATTCCAGCAAGCTCGATTGGGTTCGCGGTGTAGCCCGATTGATCTCGTCGGCCAGCACAAGGTTCGCGAACAACGGACCGGCTCTGAATTCGAAGTCACCAGACTTTTGATTGTAGAAGTGAATCCCCGTCAGATCAGACGGCAGCAGGTCAGGGGTGAATTGTATGCGTTGAAACGTACAATCCAAAGATGAAGCTACCGATTTGGCCAGCATTGTTTTTCCTGTACCCGGTACGTCCTCAAGCAATACATGTCCTGAAGCGATAACTGCGGTCATGATCAGTTCTATGGTTCGCTCCTTGCCTACAATAACCTGTCCCACATGCTTCGTCAGATGTTTATTCATCTGTTCCATTTCCTGAATATTCATCATGCACCTTCCTTTCGCAAGCTATGAGTATGTATCCGCATTCATTCTAACTATAACCCATAATGCTTCCAAAAAAAAACAAAAGGAACCGGCCAACATGCCGATTCCTGCTCATCCTGCCGTATTACACTAATGGGAGCATAATTATAAACCGGGTTCCTTCACCCTTTTTACTGTCAACCGAGATTGTGCCTCCATGGTTTTTGATGATGCGATAACTTACCGAAAGACCCAGTCCTGTCCCGCTCTCTTTTGTCGTGAAAAATGGATCGAACAGACGTACAAGCGTGTTGTGGTCCATACCCTGACCGTTATCCGTAATAGAAATCTGCACATACCTGTTCTCGGTTTCAGTGGAGATTCGTATGAGACCTGTATGCTCCTCGCCTACGCCCTCGATGGCATCCATTGCATTTTTCACCATATTCAGAATAACCTGCTTAATCTGTTTAACATCAATGGAGACGTTCATCGGCGCGTCTGCTTCATCGAGGGTAATTTCGCACCCTTTCATCAAGCCTTCGCTCTCCGTTAGTAAGACCACCTCTTTGAGTAAGGAATCCACCGACATAATAGTCTTCTGCGGTGCAGACGGTTTGGAGGAATTCAGGAATTCGTAAATAATATCGTTCGCCCTGTCAATCTCCGTCAATATGATCCTGGCGTATTCATCTTTCCCCAATTGCAGCAAATGTGGGCGCAGTAGCTGTATAAACCCGCGGATCGCTGTCAAAGGATTGCGTATTTCATGCGCGATGGATGCTGAAATGCGTCCCAGCATGGCAAGCTTGTCATTCTGATAAGCAGTCTGTTCTATTTGTTTATAATCCGATACGTCCTTGACACTGAACAAAAAATCTCCATCCATCTGATCTCCGTAGGTTACCGTGACCAGCCAGTGTCTGCCATACTCATCAATCAGTTCATGATAGCGCTTACGGTGGAAGATGGTCTCCCGGTAGATCCGTAAAATTTTCTTTTTCTTGAATCGGCTCATCTGTGGATGATGCAGCATTTGCATCAGGGTGCAGCCGCTCAACAGACTTCGGGGAAGCTCCAACAATTTTGCCATTTGAACGTTAATAAACGTCAATACACCGTTGCTGTCAAACAACATAATACCGCTATCCAAATGCTCCAGAACATTTTCATATTTGTTGTAATCCAGATGTACAGGCGGGAAACTGTTCGTTGGGTGAGGCACTGTATCCTGAAATTCACTAATCATGACAGGTTCCTCCTTTTCACGTAAATGATAAACTTGCCATTCGGACATCATATCATCACAGAAACAGGAAGGGCCGATTTATTTTTCATTACCGGTGCCCTTTCGTTGGGGGGCTGAGCCGAAAATATGGATGGCACGTCCGGAACCTTAGCTGGTCTATTCCCGGTAACCAACAATTGATCCGGAAAATAATATATGTGGTTTGTTCCATTCAAAACCTTCTCCTATTCCCAAACACGAACATTTTATTTGCTCCGCCTCTTTTGCAAGTCTGTTTTTATCATAGACAAGTTTATAGAAGAGAGTCAATCAGAGAAAGTGTCGAATGGTAATTATTTTAAGAAAAACCTCGAAATACCCGTTTTTCAAAACACAAAAACGAAGCCTTTTCGCAAATATCGCGAATCAGCTTCGTTCATATCCAAATGATTACATAACAATTTATAGCCTAGCATTCAAATTAATCTATAGTCCGCTTTTATTGTGCTGAATTTTAAGTCTGCGCTGGCTCATTACGGCTAATCGACGTTTGAGTTCGCTCTCCCACTTCTCATCCTTCATTTCCTTGGCCAGTCTTAAGAGGTCAAGTGACATGTCAATCTGTCGCTGAACAATGACCATAGCATCCTCGCTCTCGCGGTTGACGCAATTTTCGAAGATTGCATCCTCATCTTCTGTCACGTAATCCTGAAAATCAATCTCGGAAGCTCCGTCGCCATGCGCATATTCAGCCAAAATTTCATATTCATTTTCCACTTTGTAATGCACTTCCACCCGGTGGCATACCGGACAAAACAGCAGGGGAACATTATGAACCTGGGTGCGGTAATGCTTCAGCGTGCCCTTTGTTCCCACCATACTTGCCCCACAACAGTAACTCATTTTTGTTCACCCTCCTTATTACGTGCCGGGACCTTATATTTAGAAATGGTCTCCCTAGCACCTGCAGCTTTTCTGAAAAAGAAGTTGTTCCATCAGTGTATCTCATTCATTACCATATTATCATGGTGATGGCCCGAAAATATTTACGGGGTTTCCATACCCTATTCGCCTCAAAGGCCTTCAATTCCTCTTTCAGGAGATGTAAAAACCTCTCATTCCTATAATACTTCATTAACACGTTTTTTGCCCTGTCTAAACACCCTAATCCAACTTCCAAATTATATTTGGGAAAAAGGGTGCAAAAAGCCCTCAATCCCGAGTGGGATGAGGGCTTGAACCACAAACGTTCAAGTTAATCAGGCTTACAGGTTGCTGTCGCCTGGTTTCCAGTTCATTGCACACAATCCGCCGGATTGCAGTGCTTGCAGTACGCGAAGTGTTTCTTCAACACTGCGGCCTACATCGTTGTGGTTAACTACTTGGTATTTCAATTCGCCTTCTGGATCGATGATGAACAGACCGCGCAATGCTACGCCTTCTTCTTCGATCAGAACGCCGTAATCTTTAGCCACTTGCTTCGTGATGTCGGAAGCCAGTGGGAAGTTCAATTGACCCAAGCCATTGCTGTCTTTAGGTGTGTTGATCCAAGCTTTGTGGCTGTGTACGGAGTCAACGCTCACGCCAAGAATTTCAGTATCCAAAGCTTTGAATTGCTCGGAAGCATCGCTCAAAGCTGTAATTTCAGTTGGGCACACAAATGTGAAGTCCAAAGGATAAAAGAAGAATACGAGCCATTTGCCACGGTAATCGGACAATTTAACGGAACCAAAATCTTGTCCGTCTCCCGATACTGTTTCCATTGCGAAATCTGGTGCTGGTCTACCAACCAAACGTTCTGCCATAACTAAAAATTCCTCCTTTGGGATTATGTAAGCATCCATATGGATTGCTCATCATCAAGAAAAGCGCTGACGCTTTTCCTGTTATTAAAATGGTTTGATACTTGATAACAAGTACAAGTAAAATGTTATCATCCGGACTTCTCAAAGTCAAGATTATAAACGTTATTTTTTTATAATAATTATAAATAAGAAATTTTCGTGCCAAAAATCTAATGCCCAACATATAAAGGAACAGCCCTCAATCTCTCCTATTGGAAAGCTAAGGGCTGCCCGATCATGATGTCTGAATTATGCCTGTTTACGGATCGCTGCAACGATCAGATCGCCCATTTCCGTAGTACTGATGGCTTTGCTCTTATCTACAGCAATATCACTTGTACGGTGTCCTGCATTCAGCACTTCAGCTACAGCAGCTTCAATGGCATCCGCACCTTCAGCGTAACCAAAGGTTGTACGGAACATAAGTGCAACAGACAGAATCGTTGCGATTGGATTGGCCAATCCTTGACCAGCGATATCTGGCGCCGAACCGTGAACCGGCTCGTACAGACCGAAGCTGCCTTCGCCCAGTGATGCAGAGGCCAGCATACCGATTGAACCTGTCAGCATTGCTGCTTCATCACTCAAGATATCTCCGAACATATTTTCCGTTACGATGACGTCGAAGCTGGCTGGACGACGCAGCAGCTGCATCGCACAGTTGTCAACGAGAACGTGCTCCACTTCAACATCCGGATATTCCGGAGCTACCCGGTTTACCACTTCACGCCATAGTCTGGATGTCTCTAGTACATTGGCTTTATCCACAGATGCGAGTTTTTTGCGGCGTCCTTGAGCAATTTCGAATGCTTGACGAACAATTCGCTCCACTTCCGTTACATTATATACACAGGTATCCACAGCTTCTTGCCCCTGGGAGCCTTCACGTCTGAATTTTTCACCAAAGTAAATGCCTCCTGTCAGCTCCCGAACCACCATCAGGTCCGTGCCTTCCAGTACTTCAGGTTTCAATGTGGATGCATCCTTCAGGCAGTCAAACACAACTGCCGGGCGCAAGTTGGAGAACAATCCGAGCGCTTTGCGAATTCCCAGCAAACCCGTTTCCGGACGGAGTTCCTTGCTGTTGTTGTCCCATTTTGGACCGCCAACGGCTCCGAGCAACACGGCATCCGCACTTTTACATACGGTAAGTGTTTCCTCTGGAAGAGGTGTGCCTTTTTCATCGATCGCAATTCCGCCAAACAGTGCGTGCTCGGTTTCAAAACGATAACCGAAAACTTCCTCCGTGCGTTTAAGTACTCTCTCTGCTTCCGCTACGACTTCCGGACCGATACCGTCACCTGCGATGACTGCAATTTTTTTTACGTCTGTCATGGGTTGTCCAACTCCTTCATTCATTCTCAATCGAACGTGTCATATTTAACTCTCTCTTTTGTATCATATTCAGTGGTCATTTGACCAAGATATACAATCTATGACTTTAATAGATTTTACCTATAAGAGATTTCAGGTCTGTTGTTCTGCTCGTCAGACTGGAGTAAAATAATACGTGAAGTCAAATTCAGGTAACTCAGGAGGGATTGCAAATCATGCAATACACGTACTTGGGAAAATCAGGTCTTAAAGTAAGCCGGATTTGTCTCGGCACCATGAATTTTGGGCCTGCTACAGACGAAAAAGAAGCATTCCGTATCATGGATGCAGCACTCGATGCTGGCGTTAACTTTTTTGATACCGCTAACGTTTATGGTTGGGGTGAAAATTCCGGCCTTACCGAGGAAATTATCGGTCGCTGGTTCAGTCAGGGTGGCGGCAGACGTGAAAAAGTGGTGCTTGCGACCAAGGTGTATGGTTCCATGCATGATGAAACGGACGGTCCCAACAACGATGCCGGACTCTCTTCCTATAAGATCAGACGTCATCTGGAAGGTTCCCTTCGCCGCTTGCAGACAGACCATGTAGAGCTATATCAAATGCATCACGTGGATCCGGCGGTTTCCTGGGACGAGCTATGGGGAGCATTTGAAAATGCTGTCCATCAAGGCAAAATTGGTTATGTCGGATCAAGCAACTTCGCTGCATGGCAGATTGCCATTGCTCAAAGCGAAGCAAAAAATCGCCATTTTCTCGGTTTGGTGTCCGAGCAGCATAAATACAGTCTTAACTGTCGTTTGCCTGAACTCGAAGTGCTGCCTGCAGCCAAAGAGCTGGGCCTCGGCGTGATTCCGTGGAGCCCACTGGATGGTGGCTTGCTGGGCCGCAATGCACTTCAGAAGCTGGAAGGCACACGCAGCGGCGGCATCGCGGAACGCATTGAACATCATAAAACCCAGCTTGAAGAATTTGCAGCACTGTGCCGCGATCTTGGTGAACCACAAGATACGATTGCTTTGGCTTGGGTTGCAGCCAATCCGGCAGTGACCGCACCAATCATCGGTCCTCGTACGCTGGAGCAGTTCGAAACTGCGCTTAAATGTCTTGAAGTCACATTGGATGAAGCGGTACTTAAACGCCTTGATGAGATATTCCCGGGTCCAGGTGGACATGCCCCTAACGCATATGCGTGGTAATCTGCTCTAATTGCAATTTTCTATATTCCGTCCTAATTGATAAACATATATATCATTCAAGCTATAGCAAAAAGTCTGACCTTAGATCCATACCTAGGGTCAGACTTTTTTAGCTTGCTCTCCAAACAAGCAGTGCAGTTCGAGTGCATTGGATGCCTGCTGCGTCTGTTTACAGATTCACGTTGACACGGTTGGTGTATGTTTTACGTTTCTCAATCAGCTGGTTAAGGCCATCCACATAAGCACGTGCACTTGCACCCAGAATATCAGTGCTTACACCGCGCCCCTGAACGGAAACCTGGTTCTGTGTCAATACAACATGCACTTCACCGAGTGCATCTTTACCATGTGTAACCGACTTGATGGAGTAATCGGACAGTGTAACCTCTTCCCCGCTCACCTTGTCAATCGCATTGTAAATGGCATCAACGGAACCATTACCTTCCGCTTGCTGTTCAACGGTGTTACCGTCAAGCATAGCGATACGGACTTTGGCTGTCGGAGTCGATTCATCCCCATATGTCACGAAGATGGACTCCAGTTTGTAAATCTCAGGAGCATCCTGCAGCTTCTCTTCGATCACCGCGAGCAAGTCCTCATCCGTGACTTCTTTTTTCTTGTCTGCCAGATCTTTGAATTGGGCAAAAGCACGATTCAGTGCTTCTTCATCCAGTTCATAACCCAGCTCAATCAAGCGCTCACGGAACGCGTGGCGTCCAGAGTGTTTACCCAGTACGAGCTTGCTTTCCTTCAGACCGATTGTCTCTGGCGTCATGATCTCGTAAGTTGTTTTTTCTTTCAGCATACCATCCTGATGAATACCGGATTCATGTGCGAAGGCGTTCGCACCAACAATGGCTTTGTTTCCTGGAACAACCATTCCTGTCAAACGGCTAACGAGCCGGCTGGTACGTGCAATTTCCGAAAGCTGCAGAGAAGTTTTGGCCTGGAAGAATTCCTGACGTGTCTCCAGTGCCATGGCAATCTCTTCGATTGCCGTATTTCCGGCACGCTCACCGATTCCGTTAATCGTACCTTCGATCTGATCTGCACCGTTCAAAATGGCGGCAAGTGTATTAGCGGTTGCCATACCCAGGTCATTGTGACAATGTGCACTCAGCTGCACTTTTTCAATACCATGAACATTCTCTTTGAGATGCTTGAAAATGTTACCGTACTCATAAGGACTCAGATACCCTACTGTATCCGGAATGTTAACTACCGATGCGCCTTCCTCAACAGCCATGTTCACCATTTCAACAAGGAAGTCATACTCCGTACGGCCTGCATCTTCAAGAGAGAACTCAATTTTGGAAAATGACTTCTTCGCATAACGAATAGCAGAACGAGCCGTATCCAGCACCTGCGCTTTGTCCATGCGCAATTTATGCTGGCGGTGAATCGGTGAAGTTGCCAAAAATACGTGAATGCACGGGTCCTGTGCACCTTTCAGCGCTTCTCTAACCGCGTCAATATCCTGCTCTCTGGAGCGGGACAAGCCGATAACCGTAATATTTTTAACCGCTTTCGCTACTGCATTTACCGCTGCCAGATCGCCTGGAGATGCTGCCGGAAAACCAGCTTCCATCCGGTCAATCCCAAGCCGCTCGAGCTGATGGGCAATTTCCACCTTTTCACGAGTGTTCAAATTGACTCCCGGGGATTGTTCTCCATCACGCAGCGTTGTGTCGAATACATAGATTTTACGCACGCCTCGCACCTCCTAGACTGTAATGTATGTTTGCCTCTAAACCAGCAATAGCGGCACACGCATAAGCACGGCCGCTATTTCCGGTTAAAGCTGTAAAATTGCTATACTTATAAGTGCATGTTCTTATTTCTTGATCCAGTGCATCATTTCACGCAATTGTCCGCCAACCACTTCGATTGGGTGTTCAGCTTCGTTGCGACGAGTTGCTGTCAGGAACGCACGACCGGATTGGTTTTCCAGGATGAAGTCACGTGCGAATTTACCTTGTTGGATATCGGAAAGGACTTCTTTCATCGCTTTCTTCGTATCTTCAGTTACAACGCGAGGTCCAGTTACATAGTCACCGTACTCGGCTGTGTTACTGATGGAATCACGCATGCTTGCAAGTCCGCCTTCATACATCAGGTCAACGATCAGTTTCAATTCGTGCAGACACTCGAAGTACGCCATTTCAGGAGCATAACCAGCTTCAGTCAACGTTTCGAAACCAGCTTTTACCAGGGCACTTACACCGCCACACAGAACCGCTTGCTCACCGAACAGGTCTGTTTCTGTTTCTTCGCGGAAGGATGTTTCGATAACGCCTGCACGTGTGCAGCCAATACCTTTTGCATATGCAAGACCGATGTCTTTTGCTTTACCTGTTGCATCTTGCTCGATCGCGATCAGGCCCGGTACACCGAATCCTTCCACGTAGGTACGACGTACCATGTGGCCAGGGGACTTAGGAGCTACCAGCAGAACATCGCTGTCTTTTGGAGCAACGATTTGACCGAAATGAACGTTGAAACCGTGGGAGAAGAGCAATGCTGCGCCTTTTTTCAGGTTAGGTTCGATTTCGTTTTTGTATACAGAAGCTTGCGTTTCGTCAGGGAGCAAGATTTGAACCACATCTGCACGGCTAGTTGCTTCAGCTGGAGACAATACTTCAAATCCGTCATTTTTTGCAGTGTCAAACGATTTACCTTCACGAAGTCCGATGACTACATTCAAACCGCTATCACGCAAGTTTTGTGCTTGGGCGTGGCCCTGGCTACCGTAACCAATTACGGCAATCGTTTTTCCTTTCAATACGCTAAGCTCTGCATCCTGTTCATAATAAGTAGTTACTGGCATGTTTATAAGTCCTCCTTTGTATTGTAAAGAACCCTTCATTAATGAGCGGGTGTCTCAATGGACCGGCATGCTGGCTGTTCCAGCAACTCTGGTCTGATCCGATCCGTTCAGACACCCGCCCTTTAATGCGGGGGTGTAGCTCTCTTTTCAAGCGTTACATCACTAAAATGTTGAATTGCAGCAGATGCAGGATCACGATGTCATTCAAGGATCACCTGCAGTCTGTTGTACTGCTTCTTCTCGTATCCTTCGTTGCTTACCCGATATGCATATTAGACCATAGATTTAGATCTATTGGCAATTATACGTTTCCACGTACCAGTGCAGTTACTCCAGTCCGCGAGAGTTCGCGAATGCCATACGGCTTAAGCAGCTCGATCATGGCGTCGATTTTGTCGGTATCTCCAACAACCTGAACCATTAGACTACTTGGACCAATATCGACAACCGACGCACGGAACGTTTCAACCACTCCCATGATTTCAGGGCGTTCGGAAGGTTCTGCTTTTACTTTAATCAAAGCGAGTTCACGGGCAACCATCGGCTTGAGACTGAAATCCACCACTTTGATTACGTCAATGATTTTATAGAGCTGTTTCTCAATCTGCTCCAGCGTTTTGTCGTCACCAATCGTGACAATGACCATACGGGACAAGCCCGCTTCTTCGGACTGACCTACCGTAATGCTCTCAATGTTGAATCCACGTCGACCGAACAACCCAGATACCCGCTGCAGGACGCCAGGCTGATCGTTGACCAAAATCGAAATTGTATGTCTAATCATTCCTCAGCATCCCCCATCAGCATTTGATCAATTGTTGCTCCTTGCGGAACCATTGGATATACATTTTCTTCTTTGCGAACAACAAATTCTACAACGACTGGTCCAGGTGTATCCAGCGCTTCCTGCCATGCCCGTTCAGCTTCTTCCTTGTTCGTGGCACGCAGTCCTTTTACACCATATGCTTCAGCCAGTTTTACAAAATCCGGGCTTCCTGCGAGATCGATGTGACTGTAACGGTTCTCGTAGATGATTTCCTGCCACTGGCGAACCATTCCAAGCACCTGGTTGTTGATGATGACAATCTTAACCGGGATATTGTTGATCGCGCAGATTGCCAGTTCTTGTGAACACATCTGCATTCCGCCATCGCCATTAATGGAGATGACCAGTCTGTCCGGATTCGCCATCTGTGCACCAATTGCCGAAGGGAATCCAAAGCCCATTGTTCCGAGTCCGCCGGAGGTTACCCATGAGCGAGGTTGATTGAACTTGTAGTATTGCGCCGCCCACATCTGATGCTGACCAACGTCAGTAGTCACGATCGCCTCACCTTTGGTTGTATCATTCAACAACTCAACTACCCATTGTGGTTTTAACTCGTCTTCGGAATCCGTGTAGCTGTAAGGCTTCTCTTGCTTCCATTGCTTGATCTGGTCTCTCCAGGCATCCGCACGGTCGGCACGCTGCACTTCCTTGTTGGCTATTTCGAGTACCGTCTTCACATCCCCAACGATCGGGATATCCGTCGCAATGTTTTTGCCAATTTCTGCTGGATCGATATCGATGTGCACAATTTTGGCATGTGGTGCAAAACCGTCGAGTTTACCTGTAACCCGGTCATCAAAGCGAGCTCCGATGTTGATCAGCAGATCCGCTTGTTGAATCGCCTGGTTGGACGTGTATGTTCCGTGCATACCCGGCATTCCGGTCCAAAGTTCATGTCCGCTTGGGAAAGCACCCAGTCCAAGAAGTGTCGTTGTAATTGGAATACCTGTTTTCTCAACAAATTCGAACAGTGCTTCGTGTCCACCGGAGTAAACGACTCCGCCACCTGCAAGGATCATCGGACGCTCTGCTTCCTGAATGGCCTGAGCCAGTCGATCAACCTGAAGTTTGTTTGGCACCGTCCGAGGGTTGTAGCCTCTCAGTGTCACTGGTTCAGTAATTGGCTCAAACAAGGTTTTGTTGGCAGAAACATCCTTCGGAATGTCGATTAACACCGGACCTTTACGTCCTGTATTGGCAATATGGAATGCCTCATGAATGACACGCGGCAGATCTTTAACGTCTTTTACCAGATAGCTGTGTTTGGTAATTGGCATTGTAATACCCGTGATATCCGCTTCCTGGAAAGCATCCGAACCAATCAGGCTGGAAATGACGTTCCCCGTAATGACAACGAGCGGTACGGAATCCATATATGCCGTTGCAATTCCGGTTACAAGATTTGTTGCTCCCGGACCGGAGGTTGCGATACAAACACCAACTTTACCGCTTGCACGTGCATATCCGTCTGCTGCGTGAATCGCACCTTGTTCATGCCGAGTCAGTACATGCTTGAAGTCCTCGAAACCGTACATCGCGTCGTAAATGTACAACACCGCTCCGCCCGGATAACCGAATACGCACTCGACACCTTCCAGCAACAAGCTTCTTAGCAGAATCTCAGAACCGCTAATGACCTCCGGCTTCATCCATTTTTCACGTAATTCATCTGTTGATCGTACTTCTGGAATTTGAGCTCCCATCAGTCATCCTCCTCTCGGAATTTACATCATTCTGACATTTGAAGTTACAAAAAAACCTTCCATCCCTGCAAACAAGTTAATGCTTGCGAGGGACGAAAGGTTGTTGCTTCCGTGGTACCACCCAACTTTGTCCGAAATTTCGCAATAACGGACCTTACCAGGTACAAAAAAACGATAGGTCAAACGGACATAGCCGTCTTCCATACCTGTTGTCTGTAACGCAGACATACGATTTTCCCTAATACGCGAATGGAGTGACATCCAATGCTTTTCAGGAAAACAGCTCCGAGGTGAGCTCGTATATAAGGGATTATGGTGGTGGTTTCAGCAGATCCAGCCACTCTCTGAGCAAAAGAGCCCTTAAAACTTCGTCCTCTTCATAGCCGATTAAATATTCTCGTTAAATGTTAGGAACATTATATGATTCCTCCAACCGATAAGTCAATACCTGATTTGGATAATTTTTTTAAACGCCCTTTATCTCGCTACTCCGCTACTTAACGTTACCCTATTCCCTTCACTTCATTCAGTCACCTTTTATCTTGCTCCAGGCATAGGATATACGAGCAGCACGACTAGTCTTGAAAGGAGGATCAGCATGGTGATTCGGCAACGCAATTCGAGGCTGGATGATGGCGCCATCATGAGTTTAATTGACTCGCAACTTGTTCCTCTATCCCATATGAGTACCAATGAAATCAACAAAATACGCAAAGACATACCCCTGCGTATGAACAGGGGCATGACCTTTGTTGTCTCACCGGACCCGAACAAAGAAGCTGTAGCATTTATACATTTTCTTATGCACGGCGAGTTGTTATATGTCGATATGATGGCCGTTGATACAAAGGAACAGCGAAAAAGGTACGGTCAGACTTTGCTGCAAAAAGCTGAAAACTTCGCCGCATCACGAGGCTGTAAAAGATCCAAAGTAATGGTCGACGAAGGCAATACAAAAGGGCTGCAGTTTTATCAAAAAAATGGATATAGTACCGTTCGTTATATTATGATAAGCCGCTGTTACGAAATGGAAAAGAATATTTAGGTTCTCCTAGAAAAATCCTGGTGGACGTGGTCCATACGGTCCGAAACCGGGTCCCGGACCATAGCCTGGACCATATCCGGGGCCGGGTTTTGGTCCAGGTCCGTAGCCTGGTCCATACCCAGGACCTCCATAGCCAGGACCCCCATAGCCCGGTCCCGGGCCGTAAGCGTAAGGCAATGTGGCGATTGCAAGCAAGTCAAACAAAACCAGTGGAAGAATGGCTTTTGTGCGCACTTTTTTGCCATTTACACGCTTTAGCACTAATTTATTGCCGGATACTTTCAACAGCTTCCCCGTAACCCGAGTGCCGTCTTTTTTCACCGCAACGATATTTTTTCCCACCAATTTCAACGCTTCACGACGCGTAACATGTTGTTTCATACTTTCCCCTCCTCCTCGGATCATTCAAAACAGTGTATTCGTCCATCACTCGCTTCGCCTGTTTCTTTGTCCCTAATTGAAAATATGGGTCTCTACCCTGACACCATGGAAATGTATGAATTGCTATTTGCACAACAAAAAAAGCCCGCACGAAGCGGACTCTTTCTCTGATAAAAATCATTATATCGTTTAATGAATTGCTTACGTCTACCTTTTCCCCGGATCGTACGGTTCACCGAGTGCAGACGGAGCTGACGAACGTCCGACTGCCGCGATAAGAACAATAATCGTGAGCAGGTATGGCAGCATATAAATAATTTCCTGGGGAATACTTTGAGACCATTCGAACAGCTGCACATAGTTTCGAATTGCTTGTGAGAAACCGAAAAATACAGCAGCACCAAATGCGCCAATTGGATTCCATTTACCAAAGATCATCGCAGCGATCGCAATGTATCCTTGACCAGAAACCGTATTATGCGAGAACGTACCTGTTGTTGTCAGTGTGATAGCAGCTCCACCGATCGCAGCCAGTGCACCACTGATCATTACACCAACATAACGATAGCGACGAACTTTGACACCTACAGTATCAGCCGCGCTTGGGTGTTCACCCACGGAGCGCAAACGAAGGCCGAATGGCGTCTTGAAGAGAATGTAATACGTCAGGAATACAAGAATGATCGCCAGATATGTTGTCGGGTAAACGTTCTTGAACAACGCTTCCCCGAGCAAAGGAATATCCTTGAGAAGTGGCACATCAAATTTGCTGAAGCCCTGCACCAAAGGTGAGTCCCCTGATCCTTCAAACAACAATTTAACCAAATATAGTGTACTTCCTGCTGCCAGGAAGTTAATGACGATACCACTGATAACCTGGTCAGCCTTAAACGTAATCGATGCAACAGCGTGAATAAGAGATACGAGGACACCTAATGCAATAGCAACCAGTACCCCCATCCAGGCTGAGGAAGTTCCACCCATCCCTGCCTCTTGGGCATAGTGGGCCCCAATTCCGGCTGCAAACGCACCAAAGACCATAAAACCTTCAAGTCCCAGGTTAGTTACACCGGATTTTTCAGAGAATATTCCACCAAGGGAAGCAAAAATCAATGCCGTGGCAAAGACAAGCGTCGTATTGATAATTTGCCCAATTGTCAACAAGTCCATCTACAACACCTTCTCTTTCTTGCGCTTGGAGTAGAACGGTTTAAGTACCCAGCGCACGATGCCTTGTGCCGCAATGAAGAAGATAATCGAACCAATTACAATCCGAATAATCTCTGGCGGTACATCCGCAGCAAAGCTCATACCAGCAGATCCATAGGTAAGCGTACCAAATAGCAACGCCCCCAGGAGCACACCAAACGGATGGTTCAAACCAATCAAGGCAACGGCAATGCCGTCAAAACCTGTTCCTGGAGATCCCGACATAACTGTCTGATACTGGAATACACCAAGTACCTGGAAAGCTCCACCAAGACCCGCAAGCATACCACTGATAAACATGGCTTTTACGATATTGCGATTCACATGCATACCTGCATATTCAGCCGCATTCGGGTTGTGGCCTACAGCGCGGATTTCATACCCTTGCTTCGTTTTCCACATATAGATATAAAAGAGAACCGCCATAACCAAGGCTATCAATGTACCCAGGTGAACACGGGAGTTGCCCATTAGTTCAGACAACCAAGTCAAGCTGATTGAAGCTGATTCACTAATATCTACTGAACGGTTTTCCCCTTGAAGCAGCAAAAATTGCCGTACAATCAGGTTGGCCAGATACAGACCAATCCAGTTCAGCATGATACTGCTGATAACTTCGTTCACCCCGCGAGCGGCCTTGAGGTAACCTGCAATGGCTGCCCACAGACCACCAAATACTGCACCAGCAATCAAAGCCAGCGGAGCATGAATATAAATCGGGAGACCTGTAAACTTAACTCCTACAAACGTGGCTGCAGTCATACCGACAAGAAACTGACCTTCTCCACCGATATTAAACAGTCCCGCACGGGCTGCAAATGCAAAGGCAAGACCTGTCATGATCAAAGGTGTCATTTCACGCACTGCTTCTCCGAAGTTGTACATGTCACCAAAGACTTTCTTGAACAATGCGCCATATGCATCAATTGGGTTGTATCCTCCAATAAGCATAACGATACCGCCCAGAATTAACCCCATAAGGATTGCAACGATAGGCAAAATAAAGGAATCACGGGTAAACCATTTCAATACTTTACTCATGTACAGTACCTCTCTTTTGGGTGCTGCCCGCCATCATCAAGCCGAGCTCCCTGTCATTCGTTTCTTCCGGCAGCACCTCACCGACAATCTTGCCCTCATAAATGACAGCAATGCGGTCCGAAACGTTAATTATTTCATCGAGCTCGAAGGAAATCAGCAATACCGCTTTTCCTTGGTCACGCTGAGCAATCAACTGTTTCTGGACAAACTCAATAGCACCTACGTCCAAGCCACGTGTTGGCTGAGCTGCGATAAGCAGTTCCGGGTTCTTATCGACTTCCCGTGCAATGATCGCCTTCTGCTGGTTACCCCCAGAAAGGGACCGGGCTTTGGTTTCAATGCTAGGTGTCCGCACGTCAAATGCCTCAACAAGACGTTTTGCCTGCTTTTTGATCGCATCGAAATTCAGGAATCCTTTACGTGTATAAGGAGACTTGTAGTAAGATTCCAAAACAATATTTTCACTGACTGAGAAATCCAAAACCAATCCGTGCTTATGTCGGTCTTCCGGAATATGACCTACGCCCGATTCCGAAATATGGCGCGGGGAACGGTTGGACAATTCTTTTCCTTGCAAAAGAATCGATCCGCTATCCACTTTGCGCAATCCAGTCAGAGCTTCAATCAACTCGCTCTGTCCATTGCCATCTACACCTGCAATCCCCAAGATTTCTCCTGCACGAACATTCAGATTCAGTTCATTCAGAACAGAAATTCCCTCTTTGTTTTTGCTGGTCAATTTACTGACTTCAAGGACGTTTGCACCAGGCGTTGCCGGCTTTTTATCCACTTTAAATGTGACATTACGGCCAACCATCTTTTCAGCAAGCTCGTTGGGATTGGTTTCCGATGTCTTTACAGAGTCGATCACTTTCCCTCGGCGAATAATCGTGACCGTATCCGAGATCTCCATAATTTCTTTCAACTTATGTGTGATCAGGATAATGGATTTGCCTTCTGCCACGAGTTTTTTCATGATGACCATCAGTTCCTTGATCTCCTGAGGAGTCAGAACTGCCGTTGGTTCATCAAAGATCAGGATATCAGCGCCGCGGTACAATGTTTTTACGATTTCAACGCGCTGCTGCATACCGACTGAAATGTCATGAATTTTGGCATGCGGATTCACTTTGAGTCCATATTGTTCGGATAAACGCTGCACTTCAGCAGCCGCTTTTTTATAGTTAATATTGAGACCTTTTGTTGGTTCAGATCCCAAAATAATGTTCTCTGTTACCGTGAACGGCTGAACAAGCTTAAAGTGCTGATGCACCATGCCGATCCCAAGCTCGATTGCTTTGTTCGGGCTATCGATCATGACAGGCTTGCCATTCACTTCAATGGAACCTTCATCTGGCTGATAGAGACCAAATACAATATTCATCAACGTTGACTTACCAGCGCCGTTTTCGCCCAGTAGAGCATGGATCTCGCCTTTACGAAGCTGAAGGCTGATAGCGTCGTTGGCAACAATGCCTGGAAAACGCTTCGTGATTTGTTTTAACTCAACGACGGGGGTTGCTGCACCCATGTAATCACCCTTATAACTGATATAGTGTGGTTCCGCAAACGTAAGAAAAACGTCTATCGACGTATGTTCAAGGGAAAAAACCGCTTTTGTTGCGGTCACTTTCCTTCTCCTGAGATTATCGAATCCATCCAGCACAGCTGAAATGTATACATTCCATAATCTTAAGAAAAGCTCCTTACGGAGCGATATTCCTAAAACATTGATTCTGCATTTGGAACGATTCCAGCAGCATCTTGTTAACTAGGTACAAATGTTATGATGGCTTGAGCAAATTTTCCTGTCTTGACAATCATAAGGCCGGTCAAGACCGGCCTCGTGATTATTCAATTCGCGGGCGAAGCAATTACTCTGTAGGTACTTTGATTTCGCCGCTGATGATTTTTTCTTTGTATTCGTCAACTTTAGCAAGGATGTCAGCAGATACATTTTTTGTAGAAGTATCAGCAATACCTACACCGTTCTCTTTCAGAGTCAGGTTTTCAGAACCGCCAGCAAATGTGCCGTCGATAACTTCTTGGTTTACTTTCTTAACTGCTTCGTCAACTTTTTTGATCATGGAAGTCAGTGTAACATCATCACCGAACTCCAGAGATTGGTCTTTATCCACACCGATTACCCAAACATCTTGTCCTTGTTTTTTGCGGGCAATGGCTTCGTTGAACACACCGTTACCTGTAGCACCGGAAGAGTGGAAAATGATATCCGCGCCTTGGTTGTAGATTGTAGCTGCAGCTGCTTTACCAAGGTCTGGTTTGTCAAATGCGCCTGTATAGTTGGAGATCAATTCAGCATCAGGGTTAACTGCTTTAACGCCTTCTCTGAAACCAACTTCAAATTTCTTGATCAGTGGGCTGTCCATACCGCCAACAAAACCGATTTTGTTCGTTTTTGTAGTCAGACCGGCAACAACGCCAACCAGGAAGGAACCTTGCTCTTCAGCAAATGTAACGGATTTAACGTTAGGAGAATCTACAACACTGTCGATGATCGCCAGTTTGGATTCAGGGTTTTGGTCAGCAACCGTTTTGATTGCGTCAGCCAATTGGAAACCGATACCCCAAGTCAGGTCATATCCACCTTTAACGAATTCGTTCAGGTTAGGAATGTACTCTTCATCGGATTTACTTTGCAGGTATTTAACTGCTGTACCTGTTTCAGTTTCGGTTGCTTGCAGGGCTTCCCAAGCGGATTGGTTAAAGGATTTGTCGTTAACGCCACCTACGTCAGTAACCATACCGATCTGCAAATCGGATTTTGCTTCAGTGGATTCGCCACCTGTTGTTCCACCAGCATTTGTTTCTTCCTTAGGTTTGCTTCCGCAACCTGCGAGCATTACCGATACTGCCAGCAACATGACCAAAGACAAGCTGAGCATCTTTTTCATTTCTCTTGTTCCCCCTTAATGATATATACCTAATTCCTACCCAGGTCGATATTGAACGATGAACAGATGTCTGATATGACTTTTATGCGGAATGTATGGTTTCTTGGACATAAAGAGTACATTCACACCTTATCTTTACCGGATCATCTGCCGAAAAACCGAACATTATGACTAGGAGAGAAAAGTTTAGGACTAGCCTACTAGAGGTGATTATACATTTAACCAGTGTTAAAATCCAGATGTTTCATGACTAAAAATCACATATTTTTAGACTTTTATTGTTGAAAACGCTTAAAATTTTAGCAGTTTAACACGCTAACGTTACAACGATGTGATGTTATATAACAAAAATATACCATCATTATCACCATTAGCCAGTAACTCCTAGTTTTCATTTGCATTATATGAACGTTCGGTTTTTATGTATCTGCCAGAGGGCTGATAGCTGTCAACCGCATCCAATCTAAGTTTGTCCTTCCGGACCCCGGTGTATTCGTCCACACTTTCTGGCGTAAAAAAAGCCGCCATAAGGTACGGCGGCTTGCATGTTACAATTTAAGCGTTGATTTTGCCTTTAGCTACAGTAGCCAAAGAGTTGAACGCATTGATGTCGTTAACGGCCAGATCAGCCAACATTTTGCGGTTCATGTCTACTCCAGCAAGTTTCAATCCATGGATCAGTTTGTTGTAAGACAAACCGTTTTGACGTGCTGCTGCATTGATACGAACGATCCACAGTCTGCGGAAGTTACGTTTCGTGTTGCGACGGTCACGGTATGCGTAAACCAAGGATTTCATTACTTGCTCGTTAGCTGTTTTAAAAATGCGGTGTTTGGAACCGAAATAACCTCTTGCCAGTTTCAAAACCTTTTTATGACGACGACGTACTACAAAACCGCCTTTTACTCTTGCCATATTAAAGAACCTCCCAAATAAATATTAAATGTATCCGTGGTATGTGTACGGCCGTAGCCGATCCCCCATACGGAATGTACTAATTAGAATTAGCCTTTCAAGTTAGCCAAACCTTGTTTCAAACGTCTTACGTCCCCGGCTGCCATTACTGGGTTACCGTTCAGTACGCGCTTAGCACGTTTGGATTTGTGGGAAAGCAAGTGGTTTTTGTGTGCTTTGTAACGAAGGACTTTACCGGAACCGGTAATTTTGAAGCGTCCTTTCAAACTGCTGTGTGTTTTCATTTTAGGCATTTTGTGTTTCCTCCTTCAATGTTATCAGGCTTTTGGAGCCAGAATCATGATCATACTGCGGCCTTCCAATTTCGGTTGACGCTCGATGGTGCAGAGTTCTGCAACTTCCGTCTTCACGCGCTCCAAAATCCGTTGACCAATGGCGGCATGCGCAATTTCACGTCCGCGGTAACGAACGGAACATTTCACCTTGTCGCCTTCTTTCAAAAACTTAACTACATTACGAAGCTTCGTTTGATAATCGTGCTCCTCAATATTGGAACGGAACCATACTTCTTTAATGTCAACAATTTTCTGGTTCTTACGGGCTTCTTTTTCTTTCTTTTGTTGCTCATAGCGGAACTTGCCATAGTCCATGATGCGACACACCGGCGGCTTAGCCTGTGGTGCCACATTGACCAGATCCAAGTTCAGATCAATCGCCATTTGCAGTGCTTCCCGAATGGGCTTGATCCCAATTTGTTCTCCTTCAGCTCCGACAAGGCGCACTTCCTTCGCCCGAATCTCATCATTAATCATGTGATCTTTACTAATAACCGTCCACCTCCAGGTCATTTTGAATACTGTTAAACAAAAATAAAAGGGATGCCGGTCAAGCTACCGACATCCCTGTAATCAACACAATTCTTCATGAGTATACACTTCATAAATTATTGGGATCGTTGACCAGCCAACGTTAATGTTGGTCAGGTGAGAAGTCGGACTTCTGCTTGTGATTCCATTGCTATTCATTTAACGCACTTGAATACTATAACATCTCCATCAACTATAGTCAATATATTTTAGAATATTTTCTATAATCTTTGTTGTGAAGCTGTTCATCCTTACCCTTGCTTGCTCTGTACCTCATCCAAACGTACAACACGTGTATGCTGGGTGTGGCTCCATTGTTTGTTGTTCTGCGTGAAGAACGCATAGAACGTAATTGGATACCAGGATAGCAGATAGATCGGGAATACAATCAGATACAGATACACTTTCGCAAAAGTGACTTTTTCCAGTGCCATCGACAAGAGGAATGTCAAAATGTTCAAACCAATGGCTACGAAGCCTACCCATAATGGGAAGTATCCGTAGATGTTAGCAATATGCGGTCCGCTGAATATGGCTGTATCCACCCACATAACAGCAGTCATCAGGAATGTCAGTAATACAACGTATACGTTGGCACCATATACGGCAAGGTCGAATTTGACCAGGCTTCTTTCCTTAATACTTTGCCACAACAGTGGGAAGAAATATCTCCGCGCTACCGTAAAGTGACCTTGCATCCAGCGTAGACGTTGTCTTGCTGAAGCTTTGAATGTCAAAGGCTTCTCATCAAATACTTTTGCATCATAGTTAAACACAGGATACACATTACGCTGCACACTGCGCATCGTAAACTCCAAGTCTTCGACCAGGCTAGTCGCACCCCAACCGATTTCCTTCAGCAAATTCGTTTCAAAGCACATTCCTGTACCGCCAAGGAAGTTGGCCATGTTCAGGTTATGACGGGACAACTGCCACAAACGGTTAATGTACCAGTACGATACCCCGTAAGCTGCAGTAATCCAAGAATCTTCCGGATTTTTCGTATCGATATAACCTTGAATAACACGCGAACCGTTACACAAGTCGTTATTCATCTCAAGCAAGAAATTGCGATCAACCAGGTTATCAGCATCAAACATAACAACGGCGTCATACTGACGCGGCAATTTCCACAGATATTTGAGCATCCACTCAATGGCGTAACCTTTACCTCTGAGGTCGGCGTTTGTACGCACACATGCGTTCAAGCCATGATCTCTGACGATTTGAGCTGTACCATCCGTACAGTTATCACAGATAACGAACACATCGTACAGATCCTCTGGATAATCGAGTTGTTTCAGGTTCTCCATCAACGCACCGATGACCTGCTCTTCATTGTGTGCTGCAACGAGTACAGCGAAAGATTTTGTAGCAGGATAATGTTTCTTTTTCTTTTTCTTATACAGACCGAACAGCGAAAACGTGAATTGGTACACGGCTAGCAGTGCCAGAATGACCTGCATCGTGACGAATATAGCGTCCAACATCGTTCTCTGTTACCCCCTTTTTTTCAAACCCTGTTTACTTTAGCGTTTCTCTACCTGATTCTGCATCTTTGTTTTTTTGTAATGTGCAGAATATGACCCTGGTCTTTTGTTTACTACGCAAGTATTTCAAGCATGGTTGCTTCCAATTTGGCTGCTTTATCGATTTTGGATGCTTTTCAGCTATTTGTCAAAACCGCAATTTCACTTCCTAAAGCAGAAATGTGAACATTAAACGCTGAATTGGCAGTTCGTGATACTGCGCCCTCGCATTCATGCCTGTTATATCTTATTTTCAGCCGATTGCTTGATTTTTATTTCTAAAGTCCCTGCTTTTTTCATTACCCAGTACTGTCCAACCAGAGGCTATATGAAAAATAACGCAAACGGACACCAAAAAGTTCAATATAAAACTCACATTTTTTTAACCTCATTTCAGCCATGTTGAATCATTGTATCTTTTTTAGCTCGTCCGAGTCAAAAAGTTAAGTTGGATGATTAACCACTCTTTAACATGAATTTTACGTTGTTCACATGTCTTCTTCTTGAAAAGGACAACATTTAAAAATATGATAAACATATACCTGAAATAACCTGAACTTCACGAAAAACGGTTATATAGTAATCAGGACAACACCGGACACAGGAAACATACCGGAAATACTGCCGCCAATTCGGGCGGCCTGACTGGCAGGAGGCCAATATGAGCCGTTTATTCGTTAAGTTTCAAGCGTACGATCGCAATGTGTTTATGTGGATTAATGGTCGACTTCATAATCGATTTATGAATTTTTGGCTGTACTATCTCACCCATCTGGGCGGAGCGACATTTTCTATTGCCGTATCCTTATTGATATGGCTGCTTGCTCCAGCCCCTTGGAATACGACAGGCCTACAGGCATGTATCGCTCTGGCTGTGAGCCATATTCCCGTAGCAATCGCCAAACGGTTGTATCCTCGCATCCGGCCATATCTGGCCATGCCGGAGACGATCACCTTCCGCAATCCCCTGACGGACCACTCATTTCCTTCAGGGCATACAACCGCTGTCTTCTCGGTAACCGTTCCGTTTATGACTATGGAACCTATTTTGCTGGCGACGCTGCTGCCGGTTGCACTGATTGTCGGATTCTCTCGAATTTACTTGGGTTTGCACTATCCTTCGGACGTGCTTGCAGGTGCCACAATCGGTACTTTAGTCGCACTTGCGACAGTTGCATTATGGTCCTAAAGCAGATATGTTAGACTAAGGAAAACCTAGCAGGAACAGGTGAAGCAAGCGTGGAGAAAAAACGAGTTTTACTACTTTCCGAAGGCTTTGGAGCCGGTCATACACAAGCCGCTTATGCACTGTCCAGCAGTTTGAGAAAGCTCTCTCCGGAAGTACAGACCAAAGTGCTCGAACTGGGTAGTTTCCTTAACCCCAGGGTCGCACCACTTATTATTACGGCATACAAAAAAACGGTAACCAACCAGCCCAAACTTGTCGGATATGTATACAGGCATCAATATAAAAAGTCTTTAAACCGATTGACTACACTCGCATTGCACAAGCTGTTTTACACACATACACGTAGTGTCGTACGACAGCTTCGTCCAAATGCCATTGTATGTACGCATCCCATTCCAAGTGCCGTCATATCAAGATTAAAGCGCCTCGGTGTGCAAGTGCCACTCTGCACGGTCATTACCGATTACGATGCGCATGGCACGTGGATCAGTCCCGAGGTGGACTTGTATCTGGTATCTACTGAAGAGGTCAAGTCCAAATTGATGCTGCGCGGAGTTTCCGCGGACAAGATACGGGTTACCGGCATTCCGGTACACCCCAACTTTTGGGAGCATCCCGGCCGGGATGAGATTCGTGCCAAGTTTAATCTGAGAGATATGCCCACCGTTCTTGTTATGGGCGGCGGCTGGGGAATGCTCAGCGATGAAGTGGTCAATAAGCTTCTGACTCGCTGGCATAATAACATTCAGATCATCTTCTGTCTCGGACGCAATGACAAAATCCGGATCAGCATGGAACAGAACCCGGAGTATAGGAAAGAAAATATTCACATTATCGGATACACCAAAGAAGTGGATAAGCTTATGGAAGTATCCGATCTGCTAATAACCAAGCCTGGTGGAATGACATGCACCGAAGGACTCGCCAAAGGTATACCGATGTTATTCCATAATCCCATTCCGGGTCAGGAAGAAGAGAACGTTCAATATTTTACCGCCAGAGGACTGGGCGAACCGATCACTTCGCTTGATGTCGTGGTTAAATGGATGAATAAATTGTTACATAAATATCCCGACATCGTCCGTAAACGCAAACGCCATTTGGAACAGATTGCCAAATATCGTCCGATGGAAAGTGCACAAAGCATCATTGATCTTCTGGACCTGCGGCCGTTCCAGGCTGATCAGGCCAGATTATGATCAAAAGTTCGATAAACAAGCCACATACACTTATACAAAGAAAAAGGTGCCTTCCATCTGAAGGCACCTTTTTCATGTCTAGTAAAAAAAGAAATAAATACAAACTACTGAATGCCCGCCGATTTCAAATATTCCTGCCATTGTTTGGTATACTCTGCTTGTATTTTCTCTAGCCCCGCCTGCTTAGCTTTTTCCATAAATGTGTTCAGGCCTGCTTCAACGTCTGCAACCAAACCAACGTTCAGTGGATACAGATACTGTTTCTCCACTTGCTCAAGCGCAGCCTTCTCCGCCTGAAACGGTGTCCAATCCTCCGCAAATCCGGTAAAGATATCCGGCTTCTTAATTTTATCGAGCTCCTCGAACATGGCGAGTACGTCGTCGAACGTTTTATCATAGAGCATGAAGTCCGGATTCCGCCAAGCCCAGCCATTCATGCCCTCGCGCGGGAAGCCATTGGTTTGAGCATCGCCCACCATTTTGTAGTACCCATCCTGCACTTCAAAGTTCTTGCCTTCTACACCGTATTCCGTAAGCCAGTTGTAACGTTTGTCTGTTACCAGCTTCTCATAAAAAGCGAGTGCCTTTTCCGGATTTTTGCTGCTTCGCGGTATGGCGAATCCATTGTGAATCGGATGAACCGGCTGTGCAAAACCTTTGGCATTTGGATAAGCAAAGTATCCCAGCTTCCAATCAGGATGCGTAGATTGGACTTTGATCACATCCGCATTAAACTTGTTCGGGTTCTCGCCCGATAGAACAACAGCCGCCTTGCCATTTTGCAGCAGTGAATTCGATGTGTCCTTTACGTTCAGCACGTTTTTCGGAAAAAACCCTTTATCCATCCAGCGTTTGTACGTTTTCAGATCCTCCAGATGCTGGGCTGATCCCCAATAGGATGTGATGGTTGACGGTGAATCGTACATAATATCAAGTCCGTAAGGGAGCTGACCAGCCGTATTCACCAATTTGGAGGTCAACTGACGGATGCCGTGAGTGTGATTGGAATTGTTGTCCGCGATCGGAATCATGCTCGGTTCATTGGCTTTGATTCCTTCAAGATAAGCTTCAAGCGTCTCCAGAGATTCTGGTTTGGGCAAATTATACTTTTCACGCAGGTCCTCACGGTAAGCAATTCCTTCTGTCACATATTCGATCCAGGTCGAAGGTACGGTATAGATTTTTTCATTGATTTTAACAGCGTTCCACATGTCATCGGGTACGTGGGATTGCAATGTTGGTGCAGCCTTCGGCAGCAGCTCGTCGAGCGGCAGGAATGCTCCTTTTTTGGCATACGATTGATAGAATGTCCAGTCCGCAGTGAAAATTAGGTCAATCGGCTGGCCAGAAGACAGAAGCAGTTTATATTTTTGATCCCAATCCGTCCAGGAAGTGTAGTTGAATTTTACGTTGACGTTCAGATCAGCCTCAGCGAGTTTGTTAATCTCGGACTCAATGACAGGCAAGTCTTTGGGCGCGTCCCCAAGCATATAAAACTGAAGGGTGACCTTCTCGCCTTTGTCTGTTGGTGAAGTGCCCTCCTTGCCCCCTTGTACTGATCCCCCAGATCCGTTATTACACGCGGCTAATACCCCGGCAAACATCATCAGGGCCAGCACCAGAGACAGGTGCCGAATTATTTTGTTGCGCATATGCATCCTCCCTTTTGTAGGAAACCTTATATGTTAGCGTAAACTGCCAGGACGCGAGCAGTAGTAAACGAAGAACTGGCGGACGCCCCGAGCATTTTTACGTTCTAACCTTTTACCGCACCAATCGTAAGACCTTTGACAAAATAGCGCTGTACAAACGGATAGAGGAACAATATCGGACCCGTCACCACAATCGCCATAGCCATCTTGGTTGATTCCGTAGGTACATCCAGGCTGAGTGTAATTCCTGTGCCGATGGCCATCTGATCAATGAAAGTAATCGTATTCATCGTGTTATACAGGTAAAACTGCAGCTGGTACATATCCGGGTTGTTAATGAACAGGGACGAAGTAAACCAGTCATTCCAGTACCCCAGAGCTAAAAATAAACCTACGGTTGCGATCCCAGGCATCGCCAGTTTCAATACAATGCTGAAGTAAATGCGGAAATCATTCGCGCCATCCATTTTGGCGGATTCAACCAGCTCATCCGGAACGGCGGAACGGATAAAGTTTTTCATCAAAATGATGAGAAATGGCGTCATCAATCCAGGGAAAATCAATACGGTATACGTATCCGTCAGATTGAAGTAATTTGCCAGCATAATGTACCAAGGCACCAACCCACCGCCAAAGAGCGTGGTGAAGTAGATGAAGAAAGAGAAGGTATTGCGGTATTTAAAATCTTTGCGCTGCAGTACGAAGCCCGCCATCGTAATGAGAAACAGTCCGAGCGCGGTCCCCACAACGGTTGTAAAGACAGTCACTCCGTATGCTTTCAGCACTTGAGTAGGGAACTTGAACACCATTTGATAGCCTTCCAGGGAAAAGTCTGTTGGAAAGAGATGATATCCATCTCTTACAATCGATTCATTGCTGCTGAACGAGCCGGATAGGATTAGAAGAAAAGGCAGCAGGCACATGATGGACAAAATCAGAATGACGCCATAAGCGATGATCTTAAACAGCAAGGTAAATTCCGAATCTCTGGCACGGGTAGTATGCATGATGGTTCTCCCTTCTGCCCGTCGGGCGGTTTAGAACAAGGCGTAATCCTCATTTACTTTTCGAATGATATAGTTCACGGTCATGATCAAAATGAAGCCGAATAGAGACTGGTACAGGCCTGCTGCGGTAGCCATTCCGATATCAAAGGTCACTTTCAGGGAGCGATACACGTACGTATCAATGATGTCTGTGGCGTTATACAGCACACCGTTATTGCCAATAAGCTGATAAAAAAGATCAAATTGTCCCTTCATAATGCTCCCCAGAGAGAACAGAAGCAGAATGACAAAGGTCGGTTTCAGCATCGGAACGGTAATATACCAGATACGCTGAAAAATATTCGCTCCATCAATTCGGGCAGCCTCATAATACTCGTCACTGATCCCGGTAATAGCCGCCAGATAGATCACCATACTGTAGCCAAGATTCTTCCATAGATAAAAGATAATGATCAGGAACACCCATATCCAGGGTGTGTTATAAATATCAATCGGGCCTGCTTCAAAGCGTTTGAGCACCGTGTTTACAAAACCGGATTCGTAGTTGAACATGTTGTAAGCGATTACACTGAGTAGTACAAAGGAGATGAAATAGGGTAAGAACATCACGGATTGCGTAATTTTCTTAAAGAGCTTGCCACGGACTTCACTTAACATAATGGCACAGAAAATGGCGAGTCCGTTCCCCAGTACAATGAAAGCCAGGTTATAACCGACCGTGTTGGTCGTAAGCTTCAGCAGCATGCCGGACTGCCAGAGAAACTTGAAGTTTTCCAGCCCTACGAAGGGACTGCCGAATAATCCGCCTTCAAAGTCGTACCGGGTAAACGCATAATAGATACCCACCATCGGAAAATACGAGTTAATGAGAAAAAAGATCAGTGTAGGCAGCAGCATCAGAAACATGATTTTGTTTTTGTTCAGTTCTTTGAGCATGGCTCGATCCCTCCCGGATTTCTTGCAGCGCAGATGCGCCGTGGAGCTCTGTTTTTAGTGTAGACGCCCTTCCCGCTCCCGGATACTGAAGCTTCCCCCCGGAAAATGAACGATGTTGCCAAACCGGGTATGAACAATGTGAACCAACACTGAAAAGAACTCCAGTACGTTCACAAATGTTGATATCGTGCATAACCTGGGCATCGTGAACAATTCAGCGAAAGTTGAACGATATGTACTGAAACAACCTTTTAAACCTTGTACAACATTGATGTAAACGCATACATGATATATAATTTGAAGGGCTACCCTCATCCAAAGCGGCCTGCTGTGAAACAGAGCATAACGCTGTGAAATAAGTTTTTCTCACCCAAAATGCACATGTTCAGGGGGAACTGATTGATGCGCAAACGTTCGGAGGACAGTCAAAACGTATTTTCTCGGATACTGATTGGCATCATTGTCAGTACCGTTGCTACCCTGCTCGTCGCTTCTGCCATTCTCTACGTCAACTACAATCGCATCGCTCTCCGCCAGGTCTATCGCACTGATATGAACAGTCTCACACAGACCAGCCGCGAAGTATCCAAAATGACCGAAACGGCCAAATCGTTGTCTTATCAGATTTATCAGGACTACAGCATCTCTGCACTTCTCCTGTACTCTAAACCAAGCATTTATGAAGTCACTCCAGCCATGGAGCAGCTCGATAACTACCGCATGTCCCTTCCCTTTATCGAATCCATCTATGTATACAACTCCAAAAGCAACGAATTCTTTATCAGTTCAGAAACACGTAATGGTCAGCAGACCCTAGCCGAATTAGACGACCAGGGGATTAAGGATATCCTCCAGCGATTTCATGAATACAAACCCTTTGTTCCGATCCCGCGTACTTACCAGGTTGGTTCTACAGAAGAAGTTGAAGTGAATAGCTACACCTATCTCTGCTATGACACGATCAATGATAATGCCGAATTAAACTACGCCGTCGTAGTCAATATCAAGGACGATTGGTTAAGTCCCAACATCAATGCAGTGGATCAGCCGGGCAAAACATTTATTATTAACGAAAACGGACAGCTGCTGTCTGATTTTGGAGATCGGACCTTAATGCAGGATCTCTCCAAGGAAGCTTTCATGCGCCCCATTCTGCAAAATACGGAGCAATCTGCCTACTTTACCGCTGACGTTGACGGGGAAAAATCACTTATCACCTATACTGCACCTGATAATTTGGGATGGCGTTATGTACGAATTACACCTGATCATCTGATCACTGCTGATATTCGCAGCATGCGCACACACACCGTTCTGTTTTGTCTGGGCTTGCTGATTGCTGGATTGCTGCTCTCTTACCTAGTTTCTCGGAAGTTATATCACCCCATCGATAAAGTCATTGTTCGCATGCGAGTTATGGAAGCCGAGCGTCGTGGCAGTCTGCACATCTTGCGTCAGGATTATTTGCGCGGTGCTCTACAGGGGCGAGAGACAGTCTCCGGGGGGATTTTGGAAGAGCGCATGAAGTTTTATGGTTCGTCTGTCCAGGTTTATCGTCCGTCCAGACTGGTATTGTTGCGTATTGATCGTTTTTCTGATTTTTGCGAAACCTACCGGGACGATATCAAGCTGGTAAAATATGCGATGATGAACATTTGCATGGAATCGGCGGAATTTCGCTACCACACGGAAACCGTCGATATGGGCGGGGACATGATTAGCCTTCTTTTCAATCACAAAAATCCTGATCAGCAAAACGTACAGGATGAAGAGGAAGATATGGAGGAACTACTGCGTATGCTGCAGGATGCGGTAATGCTGCATCTGAAATGCTCCGTTTCGTTCACTGTCGGGCCCGAGGAAAACTCTTTCGAGGATGCGATCGCCGGCTACCCCCACTCAGCGGAGGCTTCCCTGCACCGATTATTCAGCGGTCCGGGCTGCCTGCTGTACACAACTGACATCATGGCGTATCAGGCCAAGGAATATGCATTTCCGGCAAGTAAAGAGCGGCAGCTCATTGATTGCCTCATGACAGGAAAAACATGCGAAGCCAAACAAATTTATACGGATATTGTGGATGAAACGGCAGCATACCCTTTTACCGTATTCCAGTTGGCTCTATCCCATCTGACGATGACACTGAACCACGTACGCAATACGCTTAAGAAAAATAACCAGCTTACACTGAACACGATCTCGGACGCTGCAATGCTACCTCTCCATGAAGCGGAGGAGCTCCGTGAAGTCCATGCCCATTTCTATCGTCTATTCGATGAGTTGGGATTAAAAGTGGAAGAGAAGCGAACGCTGAGGCATGAAGAGCTCCTACGCCGAATTAACAGCATTATTGAACGGGACTATGCCGACACCAATCTCTGCCTCACCTCCATTGCTGAGGAACTCACCATGTCGCCCATCTATATCAGCAGGCTGTATAAACAACTCACGTTAAAAGGACTAACGGATGTGATTAACGAGACACGAATCATCAAAGCCCAGCATCTGCTGATTGAGACCGAGAATTCCGTTGCAGATATTGCAGAGAAAACGGGATTCACGAACAGCTCCTACTTTTATCGCATGTTCAAAAAGTTTAATGGAGTGACCCCCAATGATTATCGTCGCAAGGAACTGCGCTCCGAGCAAATGTAATGATATTGATATCTCCTAAATGATCTTGAAGAAGAAAAATCAAAAAAAAAAAGCTGCACACGAAGTGATGAGTCTCTCCTCCATGTGCCGCTTATTCATTATTACTCTTGGTCTTCTCCGGAATCATCCGAAGCTTCACGTACTTTGTACTTGTCCAGACGCATCTGCTGATACTCACGCAGCGCTTCTTCACCCACAATTACTTCCACACGGTGAATGTTCATGCCTTTACCCATGAATTTCTGCTCGTATTCTGTCATGACATGCTCTTCATTCAATCCATCACGGTGAAGGTTCAGGGACAGATTAGTCATCTGCAGACCGTAGTCGGCAATCGCGTTAAGCGAGAACTCGAACAAGGTCTCCGAATCGGTTTTGAAATGAATTTGGCCCTTGGCGTTAAGCAGCTCCGTGTATTTCTTCAAAAACCGCGGATGAGTCAAACGGCGGCGTGCATGCTTGGCTTTTGGCCATGGGTCACTGAAGTTCAGATAGATTCGTTCCAGTTCAGCCACTTCGAACACTTCCTCGATCTGTTCAATGTTCGCCAGCACAAGCTTCACATTGGGCGGAGTTTCTACATCACACTCACTCCACGCATTACGGGCCTTCTCACTAGCCCGGCGCACCAATTCATCATACATATCGATACCGATAAAATTGTATTGCGGATATTTATAACTCATTTGGCTGATAAATTGACCTTTACCCATACCAAATTCAACAAAGATCGGATGGTCATTGCCAAACAGTTCAGACCATTTCCCCTTGTACTGTTTGGGTTCCAGAACAACAAGATCCACTTGCTCCTCCAGATTTTCCCGAATCCCTTTTCTGCCACGTAAACGCATTTTATTCCTCCGTTTGTCCATACTTGTCTCAGACTCATTTTGCCGAAGAACCGGCCAATTGTAAAGAGCAATGAAAAAGGAATCTTCGGATCTGCCACTTGGGGCAAATCTCAAAGATTCCCTCTTCGATTTATTTGGAATTGGGGTCCAACTACTTTAATAGTTCATAGTCTACCTTATCTTGGTGTGAAAAATCAAATGTCTTTTCGAAAGCTGTGCGAACTTTTTGTCTTGCAGCCGCTTCCACTTTCGGATTTCCATTAAAACGAACACCTGTCAAAGCCAGTGCTTCTTCTGCCGTCAGTTCTACTGATACATGATGAAGGTTATTGTTTTTAACTTGGGAATTCATTCATATCACCTCACGGTTTAGTATGGTCCATGACGTCAATTTTGATTCAAATGCTATGATGAATAGTACCCATTGGATGCTGTCTGACGTTAAGTTAAATATAACACAAGGTGTAAACTATAGCAAGCGAAAAACCTTGATAAACCAGTCTATTTTTGAGTTCGAATTCCCCTTTTTTTGCGTTTTTTGATACAATGGTTAAAGTCCATGGAGACACGGATTATTACAATCCGTTCTATCACGTGAATAGATAAACATCTGTCTCTCCCGAGAGGGAATGCGGCAGCCAAAGGAGCACCCTGAAGATGAATGCACCTGCAATACAACCTCCTCTTTCCTGGGGAGATAAACGATTCCACACCTGGAATTATGAAATGCGAAACGAGTTCAACAATAAAGTGTTCAAAGTTATGCTTGATGCAGGATTCACCTGCCCAAACCGTGACGGTTCAATTGCCAAAGGCGGATGTACCTTCTGCAGTGCACGGGGATCAGGAGATTTTGCCGGCAGCCGGCGGGATGATCTGGTTACCCAATTTAATACGATTCGGGACAAACAGCACCTCAAATGGCCTACGGCCCAGTACATTGGCTATTTCCAGGCATATACGAACACGTATGCTCCTGTGGAGCAGCTCCGTGAGTATTTTGAAGTGATTTTACAACAGCCCGGTGTCGTTGGTCTGTCCATCGCCACTCGCCCCGATTGTCTGCCTGACGATGTTGTGGATTACCTGGCCGAACTGAATGAACGTACCTACCTGTGGGTTGAAATGGGACTCCAAACCATCCACGAGTCGACCTCAACGCTCATCAACCGCGCGCATGATACGAAATGTTATGAAGAGGCCGTAGAGAAACTGCGGAAACGGAATATACGTGTGTGTACACATATCATCTATGGCTTGCCTCAGGAAACGCATGAAATGATGCTGGATACCGGACGCGCAGTAGCCAATATGGATGTGCAAGGCATTAAGATCCATCTGCTGCACCTCATGCGCAAGACGCCAATGGTCAAACAGTATGAAGCCGGGCTTCTTCGATTCCTGGAACAAGACGAGTACATCAAACTGATTGTCGATACACTCGAGATGCTTCCGCCGGAAATGATTGTGCATCGCCTCACCGGTGATGCTCCGCGTGATCTGTTGATTGGGCCGATGTGGTCCATGAAAAAGTGGGAAGTGCTGAATTCCATTGACCGCGAATTACGTTTACGTGATTCATGGCAGGGTAAATATTGGAGGGGAGCATAAGATGGGCTTTCTCTCGGTTCTTAGCTGCGCCCATCAATGGGTATCCTCCCGTTTGCAGCCCGGGGATTTTGCGATTGATGCTACAGTAGGCACTGGTGCGGATACCCTGTTTCTCGCACAGCAGGTTGGGAAACGCGGCCAAGTCATCGGTTTCGATATCCAAAATGAAGCGCTGACTCTTGCACAAGCCCGAATTCGTAAACAGGAAGACGGCTCAAAGCTCGGTTCCATCTCCCTGATGGAGTTAAGTCATGATCGCATGGCTGAAGCTGTTCCCGAGCAATGGCAGGGCCAAGTTGGCGCAGTCATGTTTAACCTGGGATACCTGCCGGCCGAAGGTGCGGATGCTTCTGTTATTACTCAAACGGACAGCACGATTGGGGCATTGGAAGCAGCACTAGGCCTATTGCGACCACGCGGTATAATTACAGCTGTATTGTATCCGGGCCATGAGGGTGGTGCACAGGAGGCAGATGCCGTACTGGCCTGGTGTTCGGCGTTGCCTGTAGACCAGGCACAAGTTGTGATGTACCGCCAGCTGCAGCGTGCAGCCTCTCCATTTCTGATTGGCATTGAGAAAAAGTAATTTCCTTTACTCTCCAAATGCCATAAAATAAACACATTAAACAGCACGACATCACTGTTTATAAATATGGGCCAAGCTCTAATCTTGGCTCGTTTACTATGACGATGCGTGCTTTACATATTTGGCTGCTGCAACCGTATACAATCCGGGCTGCACAGACATGGATTTGATTAAAGCGATTCACCACTTCATATACTAGAGGAGAGATTACGATGTCTAAGCCATACCCACTACAATTTCAACCCGAGTTTAAAGAACGTGTATGGGGAGGTCGGGCGCTGGAGCAATTCGGTCTGACACCACCCGAAGGACATATTGGAGAAGGATGGATGATTGCAGATCATCCTAACGGTACAACCAAAGTCATTAATGGCGAACTTGCAGGTAAAGGTCTGGATGAAGTGCGGGAACAGCTGGGCACTTCGTGGCTCGGAACAAAAGGTGTATCCGAAAAAGGCGGACGCTTCCCCCTCCTGATCAAACTGCTGGACTGCAATGATGATCTATCCGTACAGGTTCATCCGACAGATGATTATGAAGCCCTTCCTCCAGGTGAACTTGGCAAAACAGAAATGTGGTATGTGCTGGATGCGAAACCGGGAGCGCACATCATCTATGGTCTAAACGAAGGAGTCGATCGTGCGGTACTGAAGGAAGCATTGGAGAATGGCACGGTAATGGATACGCTCCGTCAAGTACCGGTTGAAGCGGGAGATACGTTCTTCATCCCTGCCGGAACGGTACATGCTCTGTGCGCAGGAGTAGTCGTTGCCGAGATCCAGCAAAATTCGGATACCACTTATCGGATCTACGATTATAATCGTCCAGGACTGGATGGAAAACCACGCGAGCTGCATGTTGAGGATTCCTTGAATGTGACTGCCTATGAGGGCGCTGGTGCTACCACAATGAAAACGAATAACGCGACACCAGGCGAATGGCTGAAGCTTGCGGAATGCCCTTATTTTGTTGTAGAAAAAGGAATTGTTACGGATCGGTGGGAACTCTCTACTCATGCTGACAGCTTCACCATTCTCGTCGTTTGTGAAGGGAACGGAACCTTGGAATGGGACAATGATACCCAAGAAAAAATTGAATTGAGCGCTGGACAATGCTACCTGCTGCCTGCCAATCTTGGAGCTTATACGCTGGATGGCAATACGACAGTTCTTCGTTCTTATTTACCTTAATCAAACCAGTGAAGGAGGGGTTACACGATGCAGGAATCTACGTTTGCCCTTGTGGGTAATGAAGGTACCCGCATTCATGTCTACCGCTGGCTTCCCGATCCGGAATGCGATATCAGAGGCGTTGTACAGATTGCGCACGGCATGGCCGAGACCGCAGCACGATACGTTGAATTCGCCAAGTGTCTTACCAGTCACGGGTATGCTGTCTACGCCAATGACCACCGAGGACATGGGAAATCTGTCGAGAATCCGAAACTGCTTGGCAATGCCGGAGCAGACGCTTTTCGCTGGATGGCAAGTGATATGATCAATCTCGGTGAGGTTGCATCCAAGGAACATCCGGGGGTCCCTTTGTTTCTGATGGGACATAGTATGGGGTCGTTCCTGGTACAGCATCTGATGTATGCTGGACATGAACGTTACCATGCATTTATTTTGTCCGGAACCAATGGGAAGCGTGGTCTTCTCCGATTTGGCGAAAAACTCGCACTCATGCAATGTAGTATCCAGGGTGCGGCACATCCGAGCATGCTGCTTAACGCCATTGTGTTTGGCGGCTTTAACCGTTCCTTCCGTCCGGCAAACACACCATTTGATTGGCTATCGCGTGATGCGGACGAAGTTAAACGATTTATCGACGATCCATTGTGCGGGGCTATCTGTACCGCCGGATTCTTTCGTGATTTTTTCAAACTGTTGTTGGAAATCCATACGCCTGAAAACATGAAGCGGATTCCAAAGGATAAAGCAGTGTATCTGTTCTCCGGAGAACTGGACCCTGTGGGACTGAATGGTAAAGGTGTGTATAACCTGGTCTCCCAGTACAGACAGCTACAGATTCAGGATGTAGAATATCGCCTGTACCCCGAAGGACGGCACGAGATGCTGCACGAGACCAATCGTGAGGAAGTATGCTTGCATGTGGTCAACTGGCTAGAGCGTCACACGCCGGGCTCCAAGCAAGACCGCACGAATGAGATTCGTGATACACTCGCTGATACGGTCTGACTTTCCTTACAAAGCTATAGCAATACGAAAGCCCCTACCGAGGGACACAGTTTGCACTGTGCACCAGGTAGGGGCTTTCTGCTAGGTGAACCTATAATGATTGCTAATGTTGTTTCGGTCCGTGTTACCCTTCGATCAGCAAGGATTCTGGATCTTCCAGCAGTTCCTTCACCGTAACGAGGAAGCGTACTGCCTCGCTACCATCGATAATACGGTGATCGTAAGACAATGCGATATACATCATTGGACGATTTTCCATACGTTCTGCATCGATCGCCACCGGACGAAGCTGAATCTTATGCATACCGAGAATACCCACTTGAGGTGTATTCAGGATCGGTGTAGACAACAGGGAACCAAATGTTCCGCCATTGGTAATCGTAAACGTACCGCCTTGCAGGTCGGAGAGCGCAAGAGAGTTGGAGCGAGCTTTGGAAGCGAGGTCCGCAATACTCTTCTCAATCTCAGCGAAGCCCAGTCGATCTGCATCGCGAACAACCGGAACAACAAGACCTTCCTTGGCAGACACTGCGATTCCGATGTCGTAATATTTTTTGAGTACAACATCTTCTCCATCAATCTCAGCATTGATGGTTGGGAATTTTTTCAGTGCGCCAACCACGGCTTTAGTAAAGAAAGACATGAATCCCAGGCCGATATCGTGCTTCTCTTTGAACTTGTCCTTACGACGTTTACGAACATCCATGATTGCAGTCATGTCTACTTCGTTAAAGGTTGTCAGCATTGCAGCCGTTTGCTGTGCTTCTACCAGACGCTTCGCAATGGTAGCCCGGCGACGGGACATGCGTTGGCGTTCAACCGGCTTAGCATAAGTAGAACCTCCAGCTGCCGGAGCACTCGCTGGTGCTGCTGGAGCTTTGCTTGCAGGAGCTGGCGTTGAAGCCGGTGCCTGCGTGTTATGACTTTTTACGTCTTCCTGATACACACGTCCGATTGGATCTTTGCTTTGCACCTGGTCCAGCTCAATGCCGCGCTCGCGAGCAAGCTTGCGTGCCGCTGGTGAAGCCGTTTTGGTTCCATTCTCGGAAGATTCCGGAGCTGCAGCTGCAGGTGGAGTCGCTACTGCTACTGCCACTGCTTCTGGAGCTGGGGCCGCAGCCTGTTGCTGTTCTGCAGCCGGCTGGGAAGCGGGTGCTCCGCTTCCTCCTCCTGTTCCTGCTCCCAGTGTACCAATCGTTTCTCCGATTTCAACGGTCTCGCCTTCCTGACGAATAATTTTCTCGAGTACTCCGCTCTCTTCGGCACTGATTTCGATATTCACTTTATCTGTTTCCAGCTCCAGAAGAACGTCACCCTGATTTACGGTTTCGCCTTCTTTGACAAGCCATCTGGAAACCGTTCCTTCAGTAATTGATTCACCCATTGCAGGTACTTTAATTTCACTCACAGCTGTTACCTCCCCAGTGGAATATTATTCTTCGTCGTTTGCTTCAACGCGGATGTAATAATCTGTTGCTGCTCCATGCTATGCACACTTTGATAACCGCTGGAAGGACTCGCGTGTTCCGGACGGCCTTCGTATCTCACGGTTGTGCCTTCCGGTGCAATAGCGCGCAAGCGAGGTTCCATGTATGTCCAGGCTCCCATGTTTTTGTTCTCTTCCTGAACCCAAACCAATTCTTTCAGCTTGCTGAAACGTGCAAGTACGCGCGAGATTTCTTCCGCCGGGAACGGATACAGCTGTTCAACACGAATGATGTGAAGCCAGGACCAGTCGGCTTTGTCTTTCTCAAAAGCATCCTCGAGATCGATGGCGATCTTCCCACTGCACAGAATGATGCGTTCTACGCGATCCGGTTTGGTTCCAAGCCCTGCTTGTTCAAGTACAGGCTCAAACTTGCCTTCACTGAACGCTGCAGCGGGTGATGCAACACGCGGATTACGAATAAGACTCTTCGGCGACATCAAGACCAGAGGACGTGCATCTTCTGTTTCAGTCAACGAAGCCTGACGGCGCAGCAGATGGAAATACTGGGATGCACTCGTCAAGTTCGCAACCGTCATATTATCTTCTGCACAGAGCTGCAGGAAACGTTCAAGACGGGCACTTGTATGCTCAGGTCCCTGCCCTTCATTGGCATGAGGAAGCAGCATGACCAGACTCGACTTCTGAGACCATTTGGCACGGCCAGCGGATACGAATTGGTCAAAAATAACCTGTGCACAGTTGGCGAAGTCACCAAATTGAGCTTCCCAGATGACAAGCGTATCCGGAGAGTACACGTTATATCCATACTCAAATCCAAGTACCGACTCTTCCGACAGCGGGCTGTTGTAAATGGCAAACGCCGCACGAGCTTGTGGCAGATGATGCAGCGGGCAAAATGTTGTCCCGTTCTCCGAATCATGCAATACCAGATTCCGGTGAGCGAAGGTTGCACGTTCTGCGTCCTGTCCGCTGATCCGAATTGGCTTGCCGTCAGCCAAAATTGTGGCAAATGCCAATGTCTCGGCAAGACTCCAGTCCACTTTTTCGCCCTCGTTCAGGGAAGTACTGCGACGCTGCAGAATACGCTGCAACTTCGGATATACATTGAAGTTCTCTGGCCATTTCAACAGATCGGCATTAATGCTGCGCAGATTTTCCAGCGGTACTGCTGTTGGAATAAGCGACACCGCCTCAGGTTGAGTGGCTTTCAGTTGTGACTGCTCATGAACTTCGTTTTTCTTCATTTGTTCATAAGCTTCTTTCAGGCGATTCGTTACGGCATCGCGAATGCTGCCAATAGATGCATCATCAACAACCGCTTCCTGCTTGAGCTGGTCCTGATACAGATGACTCACTGTAGGGTGACTCTTCACTTTTTCATAGACCTTCGGTTGAGTTGTCTCTGGATCGTCCGTTTCATTGTGACCATAGCGGCGGTAACCGATCAGATCAATCAGGAAATCCTTCTTGAACTTGTTGCGGTACTCTGCTGCCATGCGAATCGCCGCGATACAAGCTTCCGGATTGTCTGCATTCACATGCACAATCGGAATCTCGTAACCTTTGGCAAGGTCACTCGCGTAATAAGTAGAACGGGAATCGCTGCTATCGGTTGTAAACCCGAGACGGTTGTTCACAATAATATGAATCGTTCCGCCGTTCTGATAGCCAGGGAGTGCTTTGAAATTGAGCGTTTCGGCCACAATGCCTTCACCAGGGAAGGCTGCATCGCCATGCATCAGAATTGTCGCTGCTTTTGTAACGTCCTGTTTCGGATATCCCGGATCACGCCGATCATCCTGCGCCGCACGTGCAAAGCCTTGAACGACAGGGTTAACGTACTCCAGATGACTCGGATTGTTAGCCAGTGTCAGACGAGCCTGTACTGCTTCACCATCTTTTACAAAGCGGTTCGCACCAAGGTGGTATTTGACATCCCCTGTCCAGCCGTAATTGATTCCTGTCGATCCTTCAGACGGAACCAGATCCTTGTTCGGGGAATGATGGAATTCAGAGAAAATTTTGCTGTATGGTTTACCCAGGACATGAGCGAGCACGTTCAGGCGACCCCGGTGAGCCATCCCCATCAAAATGTGGCTTGAGCCCGAGTGTGCCATAATGCGTACTGCTTCATCCAGCATCGGTACGAGCACGTCGTTTCCTTCAATCGAAAAGCGTTTTTGTCCCACAAACGTTTTGTGAAGGAAATCCTCGAACTGCTCCACCTCAACCAGACGTTCAAGCAGTGCCTTCCGTTCATCCTGATTCAGTGGTGCCGGGGAAGTCCGGGATTCAGCACGGCGGTTAAGCCACTCGCGTTCATGAACTTCATGAACATGGCTGAATTCATAAGCGATCGGACCTGTATAGATCTGGCGCAGACGCTGAATGGCATCCCAGCCGTTGGTTGTCTGTCCATCTGCACCTTCCCAGATCAGGGATGCGGGCAGTGCTTTCAAATCTTCTTCATTCAATTCAAAATGCTTCGGTTCCAATAAAGATGTATCTGAATCCTCACTTATGCCAAGCGGATCAATATCCGCGGCAAGGTGACCATAAGTTCGAATATTCCAAACCAGTTTCCCGGCTGTAACCGCTTTCTGTAATAATTGAATATCCACGCTCCCGGAAGCTGTTTGGGCGTTGCCGGAATAAGTGGCTGTATGTGCATCTCTGCCGGGCATCGGCGGAGCACCCCATTGTTCAAACAATTCCCGATATGCGGGTGTAACCGATTCAGGGTCTTGAGAGAATAATTCATATTGTTCTTGTACGTATCCCAAATTGGGTCCATAGTAACTTTCCCAGGGCTTCTTGTTGCCTTCCTCGATCGTCATCGACGTTCCCTCCGTCTTGATTTAGTCGTGTTTTTTGACGGAAATCATTGACTAAGCCGTAATTTGCGTTCGTTCAACATTTTAAGCGAAATTTTTCATGAAGTCCAATCATCGTGATGTTGGGGGTAAATAACGTTGTTCCGACGCTCCCGTCAAGGTTTGTCTGCGTTTTCAAAAACATAATAAACAATAATTGGATATGCCGCCAACACAGATGTCGAATCGTGTCCGAATCTGCTCGAGGGTTCCATCTAGCTCAATGTAAATCGAATTCGTTTTCTAATGTCTATTCTATAAACTTTTACGCTCAGGAGCATTTCCTATTTTTAGTTCAATTGATGCATAAATTAGATGAATCAGATAAATGGAGCATAAACTCTGCATATCGCAGATAAATCTGTTCCCATGTTTCCGCATTAACCCCCTTTAATATGAATTGTAGTCCATAACCAGTCAAAACAAACCGTCCAGTTAAACATTAACCATATGAGAACAGATTCAACAAAAAAAGACCGTGAATCGACAGATTCACAGCCTTCGCTTCGGTGTACCGTTTCGAATCGGAGTAGCGGGATTTGAACCCACGACCTCACCCACCCCAAGGGTGCGCGCTACCAGGCTGCGCTATACCCCGATAAATAGCAAATTGAATTCGCGAATTATAGTGTAGTTCTTTTTCATATTCCAAATCGCTAAATCCCATTGCGGGATCCCAATCAACATATATCCAAATTATACCGTACGCTCGCTTCACCTGGCAATATATAACCATTGGGTCTACCTATGGGTTTCTTTTAAAACGCTGCCGTACCTATTACATGTATCCCGATATCCAATCCTGGCTCTTAACTACGTTCAAAAATCATATGTGAGGCAAATGGTGTTAAGGAGAGCTGCTGAACCTGCTCCATTGCAAACCAAGCGGCACCCAATGAATCTTCCCCATCCGGTTCTTTCCTGATCTCACTTGCCTGCTTGTCCGACTTCAACTGCACATCATACAAAATACCGATATGATAAAGCTCCTCAGGCATTCCCTGATACACCCAATGCACAACAGTGGATTCCGCAGTCCGAATAGTCACCTGCACATCTGTAAGTCCCGTTTCTTCTTCAATCTCGCGGTGCAGGGCGGTCTCCGGCTGTTCTCCGAATTCCAGCCTGCCACCAGGCAGATCCCAATGACCTTTATATGCCCCTCGTGCTTTATGAATTAACAATATCTTGTCGCCCCATCGAATAAGACCGTATACCCCCAGATGTGTATGTTGATTCATGAATGATTCCTTCTTTCATCCGTGAGGTATCTGACCTGTTCCTCCAATTGTCGTATCCGCTTATTCATCTGATAAAACGATGGAGTGAAGATTAACCCCGTTATAATGACGACCACCCAGAGCATACTCAAGGCTTCACCTCCCCCTTTTCAGATTCATTTAGCATGCAAGGACAAACGAATATCCAGCTCACTTCCTTCGATCAACATGGCTGTTAACCCATGCTCCGAACCGGAACGATGGTTCTCACCGTCCATCCAGAATGCAGCTTCTCCAGCTTGGATAACTATACGTTCCCCCGTTTCACCTTCAACCCAGCCTTCACCTTCAAGTACCAGAAACACCTGCTCCCCAACAGCCGGATGAAGACCCAATTCTCCGCCGCCAGTGAGTTTGAGATAAGATACCTGGAAACCCGAGGTGTTTCGAAGTATTCGCGTAATTTCTGCTCCACTACTTCCAAAAGCCGTAACGATTCGCGCATTTTCAGGTGCTAACCGATAAATTCTCACTTGTTGTTTTCCTCCACTAGAGTATCCAAGTCCACCGCCAGGCGGATCATATCCACGCAGCGAATACCGTCCTCGATAATCTCTTCATCGTAATGTCTTACAAAATAGTCTCGATCAACTCCTATAATGCGAAAACCGCAGCGCTGATACAGCTTCAACTGATGAAAACTGGAATTGCCAGTTCCGATCTCGACAGTACGACAGCCCAGCCTGCCCGCTGCTTCAATCGCTTCCTTAATCATGTGCTTGCCGACGCCTTGTCCCTGTAATTCTTCCTGAACGGCAATATTAACAATCTCAACAGTCTCGGGCCGGGTCTTAAGCAAAACAAACTCGCCTACCATCTCGCCCTCATATTCGGCGATAAAACATAGACCACGACTTAAATATTCGTCTACTTTGGCTTTGGAGGGATCAGCCATTAGCAAAAGTTCATAGGGCTTCTCCTCTTCCCAATCCAGTATTCGGAACGTTAGTCTCATGCGGATCTCCACCTTTTCATCGTACAATATTCATTTACGGCCCGTTTGCAGAAGCCTATGTATCAGCTTAAATGCTAAATTTGGATGATTCTCGTCACACGTTGGCATTAGGATCAATAGCAAAATACATCTTGCCTTCTCTGTTAATCCGGTCGTATCGAAGTCGTATCGAAACATCTTATAACTCTATTTACTATAAGTACGCTGCTCCATTCTGATTGGAATAATGGCGAACCATCATGCCGCTGGCTCTGCGCATTCCCTGCTTCTCATAGAAAGGCTGCGTTTCGGTATCACATAACAGATCGATCATGTACAAACCCTGGAGCCTCTTCAGCATCCTCTCTGTTAGCGTTGTCCCAATCCCCTTACCTTGGAACTCCGGCACCACTTCCAGTAATGGAATGTATGCACTAAGCACCCCATCCGAAATAGCTTGAATAAAGCCTATGACCATCCCTGTCTCATCATCCACTGCAAGCTCGGCTGCATACGATTGCTCCAACAGTCTCAAAAAAGTCGCCTTCGACGGTGGATTGGGCCAGCCATCAAAAAAATGTTCGCTCAGTTGTTCCACGCCAATTCCGTCCAAATTCGATCGGTACGAGATTCTCATTGCTCACCTCTCCCTCCAAAAAAAGCAAACCTCATTATATCACAATATATGGATACAGATACATAGAAATGGATGATACATTCTGTTCTAGTCCCTAGTACGTTCTTAACCCTACCGCATTCATGATTTCTTTGGTAAAGTTTTACCGTCTTTCCCCTGCGCTTAGATGCTCATGAATTAACTTCCATTCTCCATCCGGCCCAGTAGCAAACACATTCGTCGCTCGACCGTTCCCGGAAGCCGGCTTCCCTTGGTAAATACCTTCCCAATGATAGGTGTAGATGCAGACAGCCTGTGTCTCACTCACCGCAATCCAGGAGAGATCTTCTGCTGTATATACTTCTTCTTTTACCATGTCCCAAGCCTGTTCAAAATAGGAACGAATGGCTTCCTTTGTGGTGCAGGAGGTGCCTGTAAACCAATACACCGCATCGGCCGAAACCCATTTGCTCACCTCATCAAAATCATGTGTATTCGTTGCTGCGATGTATCCCTCAAGCGCTTCTTGGTATCCCATTATTTCATCTCCCTATGGCACTCCTTATCATTTTCACTGCTCTCTATCTCTATCTCAATACCGCATCGGTATACATCATAAACGTTTCTTTTAGCGTAAGGTTCGTCGACTTTTCCCAAATCACGCTTCGCTCGAAAGTACCTTCTTGAAAGAAGCGCGGGAATCGTTCTGCAAACCAATCCTGCATAGGCAGTTCAAGCGCCTGTTCCACCGGGACCCACAGCAATTCACCTTCAGGCGGATCCTGCAATAATTCACCTTCAAAAGAAGTGGCCAAATAATTAAAAACCATATAGCGCAGTCCCTGCTCGGGATCACAAAACTCATCCAACCCTTTGTATGTAATCTCACGGACCTCAAGTCCCGTTTCTTCCTTCACTTCCCTCATGGCTCCGTCCACAATGCTTTCCGGGAAATCTACCTTGCCCCCCGGTGCAATATATCCTGGAAACCCCTTACGATCAGGTCTGTTCATCAACAAAACCTTGCCATTGTGCTTGTCCCACACCATACACATCGTAAATATGTCAATTCTGGTACTCATCATTATCCTCCTGCCGCTGTTCTCCCTTGGTTGTACATTAACATTTCTGGTCATCCCTTGAATTTTCCTGCCTCTTCGCCAGGATAAAAAAACAAAAGCAAAACAGACCTCGAATTTATCTTCGAGGCCTGCTATTAATCCTGAATGATTCAGTCCATACTTGTAATCAATACTCTGCGTTCTTTCCACTCGGCACGACGATAAGCCTGAAGCAGGCCAAATTTGCGAATACTTGCTTTGGGCACCGACTTGTAAGGCAGACCAACTGTGAATTCCTGAGTAAATGGAAAGTAAGAGAGTCCTACTTTATCACCTGAGATCCATTCAGCCCGAATCGGTTCTCTCCCACAGGCATCGAAGGTGCAGCTTAGTCCCTCTGCAAAAAAATCATAGCGCGATGCGGGGGTTCCCGGCTCCTCCATACAGAGAAAAAGGCTTAGCTGATCACAGAATAACATGATCTCCAGGTCGCCTTGCAATCTGAGCTTGAGTTCATCTCCGCCGCCGAGCTGCTGCTGCCAATCTTCCTGAAATCGTTGTTCTTTCTTCAAATATTCCCTGATATCATCATCATCGATAGGGTTAGCACCCAAGGTGTTCTGAAATAGCTCCGTGTACATCATGCTGCACAATAGCCCGGCATACAGACTTTTTTCACGGACTTCTTCAATTCCTTTTTGGTAAAATACAAAACGTGGACGTAGCGGGAAATCCCGAAACGAATACGGGGACTGGCTGTAATCATTCCAAAAAGGGGCGGAATCCAGCTCAATCCAGCCACGGTCATGTTCTCTTGCTGCAAGAATAAGCTCCTCCCGGTGACGGGAATCAGCAAGCAGCTCATCTTTCCAGTGGGAAGCCATCACGCCGGCTACTTGTCCATGCTCATGCTGTGCGGTCAAAACAAAATCATGCTCTCTCTCATATACGATCATTTGCTGTCACCCTTCCGCATGGTATACTTCGACTTTTACATATACTGGTACAAATTGTCCCGTTATCACTTCACTTTTTCTTCTTCGCCCGGACGGCATAACAAATTTGCAAATGTAAAGGTGTTGTCAGTTGCCTGAAATTTGGTACACTAAAGATTGTGTCACTGATTACATTACATACAGAAAGCGGGATCTCATGAATTTATACTCTCCTTACATCGAGTTTAACCGCAAGGAATGGGCTGAACTGAAAGAACATCAGACCACCCTTCCACTGACGGAAGCCGAATTGGAACAACTAAAGGGATTGAATGAAGAAGTATCCATTCAGGAAGTGGAGGATATTTATTTACCACTTACCCACTTTATTGACTTATATGCAAGAGTTTCACGTGAATTGAATCGATTAACGGCTTCTTTTTTAAAAAAGGAACAATCTCCCGCTCCCTACATCATCGGAATTGGGGGCAGTGTTGCCGTGGGCAAAAGCACGACAGCCCGTTTGCTCCAGGCCATGCTCGCCAGAGGTAAAAACAAACCCAAGGTTGACCTCGTTACGACCGACGGTTTTCTATATCCCAATGCCATACTGGAAGAGAAAGGCATCATGAACCGGAAGGGATTCCCCGAAAGTTATGATATCAAATCTCTTATTCAGTTCATGGGCGATGTAAAATCGGGTAAACCGGAAGTGAAAGCTCCAGTGTATTCCCACCTTGCGTATGATGTCATTCAAGGAGAAGAGCAAACGATCTGCCAACCGGACATCCTGATTATTGAAGGCATTAATGTCCTGCAGGTGAAAAAGGAAACACCGCTGCTTGTCAGCGATTTTTTTGACTTTTCCATCTATATTGATGCAGAAGAGGAGCACATCCGTCATTGGTACATTGAACGTTTCAAGCTGCTGCGCAGCACTGCATTCCAGAATGCAGATTCCTTCTTCCATGACCGCTTTGCCAACATTGGTGAAGAGGAAGCTGTACTGACGGCCAGTCAGATCTGGCAGGACATTAACGCCAAGAATCTGCACGAGAACATTTTGCCAACCAAGGGTCGTGCCAGATTAATCTTAAGAAAAGAAGCCGACCACTCGATTCAGCACATTAAACTGCGCAAACTGTAATTGCTGTCAGCAAGCTGTACCGAAGATCCAACTACCCCTCTACTAAAGGAGACAATAGCCTATGCAAACCTTGGTTGTACTCGGTAGTATCATGATGTTTCTCGCCGTAGCTCTCGGAGCGTTCGGTGCTCACGCGCTCAAGCGAAAATTATCTGCAGACATGATCAAAATATACGAAACCGGAGTTCAGTATCACATTGCCCACGGTCTCGGATTGATCCTTCTGGGCCTGATTGCGGACCGCCTGGAACAGTCTTCGCTCATTATGGCAGCCGGATGGCTGCTGTTCGCAGGCATCCTTCTATTTTCGGGCAGTCTCTATGCACTGAGCATAACGGGTGTCCGCAAACTTGGTGCAATTACTCCGCTTGGCGGAGTCGCATTCCTTGCCGGATGGGTCATGGTCATCATTGCCGTTCTGTAATACAGAACGGATTGTAAACGAAAAAGAGTGTTCTAGCCGATGTAGATGATCGCTGGAGCACTCTTTGTTGTTTAATCTGTCCATATTCTGCGAATGGATGGTGGCCCCTGCTCTCCTCGCTGCCGTTCCAGCACATACACATCGGGATTGGTTAGCAGCCTCCACTCTTCGTAACCAAAGGATCTTTGATAATGGCGAAGGAGCAGAGATAGCATGTTGCCATGAGTAATAACAGCCGCAGATTGCTCCGGGCGACTCCAGCATTCCTCCAGCACTTCCATCCCACGTGCGGTCGCGATGCGTGACGACTCTCCGCCTTCTTCTGCGAAGTTCTCATCCGTATATGTCCGTTCCAGCATTTCCATCCAGTTCTCCAGATGGCGAGTGCTGAGCACTCTTTCCTGAAGACGCTCATCGGTATGTATATGTTGAGATGCAGCTCTGGCGAGCGGTGCTGCCGTCTGGAGCGCTCTTTTCCACGGACTGGAGACAATGTAAGCAATGGGATGAACAGCAAGTTTCTCCGCCAAACGCTCTGCCTGACGAAGACCATCAACTGTAAGTTCGGCATTCGGCTCCTGTCCTGCTGCCTTGGCGTGACGAATGAGGTAGATCGATTGCAGGATTCTCTCCTCCCTCTGTTACAGCTCATCTGGACATCGCGTCAAGATAACGAAGAGCAGCCTTCATTTTCTCCTGATCCTCCAATTGTCCTCCTGAACTCAAAAATGTAACCTGCTCCTCCGGTCTCTTCCCATGCTGTTCCGTCAACTCAAGCAATTGCTTCAGACGGTTGACCGTGCCTGTACTGCCATCAATAATCTGTACATGATCCGGAAGTACAGTCCGGAGAATATCTGAATAGAACGGATAATGTGTACAACCAAGTACAACCGTACCGTATGAATCCAAATCCAGATCAGCCAGCTTCCGGCGAAAATACGCAGCACTTTTTTCCGGATCAAAATCCAGCTGTTCACACCATTCCACGATTTCAGGCAGTGGCATGGAATCCACACTATGATGGTCATCCACACGGGAAACGAGTTCGTTATATTTGCTCTGACTCAAGGTTAGTGCCGTTGCAAATACAAGAACTCTTCTCCCGCTTTCACGATTCATCTCTACGGCCGGCTTCACCGCAGGCTCCATTCCGATGACCGGGATATCATACCTGGCACGCAAATCCTTTACCGCCAGACTTGTCGCCGTGTTGCAGGCAATCACGATTGCTTTTACATGTTCCCGCACGATCGCTTCCGCGCAATCAAAGACATGCCCTCTTACTTCATCGGCCGATTTGGTTCCGTAGGGGACATGAAGCGTATCTGCATAATACAAAAACTGTTCTTCAGGCAGCTGCTGTAAAGCTTCATGCAGGACGGTTAAACCGCCGATGCCCGAGTCAAAAAATGCAATTTTCTTATTCAAGGGTTTCACCTCTATAACGTATTCTTTTGGGTACCAGGTCCAGGAACCTGTATTTCCTGCTCATGATGACTGGAGGTGAGGATTGTTGTTGAGAATTACTATTCTTCACTCATTTTATACTGTCTAAGCCAGTCTTTGCCACTGTTCCACTCGTTCACGGAATTCCGCTCCCCGAGCAGCTCCGTACTTGCCTGAGCCATAATCCATTCCCTTAGGCCGTTATCGGAGCTGGACGCAAGTTTCTGTAAAAGCACATTCAGCCCTTCCTCACCGGTGTTCAGGATTAAACCGTATGCCTTCGGACTGCCTGCAATATAATCGTTAGGATTACTGCTGCTCATGATTACAGATTCATTAACCATCTCCTGCAGGCTGTGCTCAATCACCCCTGATATACTCTGTTCCTCGGGCTGAACCGAGCACGCTCCCACCATAAATACAATACTCAGGGATACCAGGCTGCGTACCAAATGTTTGCGTATCATCGGACCACGCCTTTCAACAAAAGTTTAACGAAACAGGGAACTGCCATCCATTTCCCAGTACCGCTGCTCCTCTGGCACACGGTCCAGGAAATCCGTATAGGATCCAATCCAGTCTTGAGGCATGTAATGTTCGAAAGACGCCGGCTCGGGAAACATGGAGCAAAACTGCCTTTGGTCGAAATCCACAAGGAATGACGGTACAAACTTCAACCACGCGTCACCGTCTGGATGCTGCTTCCTAAATTGATAGAGACAGTCTTGCAGCTCTGCGGCGGTTACTCGCTCATCCTGAATGGCCTGCAGGAATTCTGCAGCGGTTTCCTGGTTCAGTATTTCGATGCCGAACCGTTCCTCCATCTCCACGTTCAAAAACCAGTACTCCCGCTCAGTTACATACCAGCAAAACGTTCCTCGAAACCGTACTCCCGTAATGGTATTCTGCGCATATTCAGGTTCTGTCTTCATAATTATACTCCTCCCGGTAAATACGGATATGAGCTTCAATGACATGTTGCAGATCCTTTTGTACATATATCCGAATCACCGGGTTCACCCTCTATGACGAAGTCGTAATGCTGAAATCCATGCCGTATTGGTACAGTCCCAGTTTGCGGGCCACCTGCTGTGAGGAAAGATTGTCCCAGGATGTACTGTAGAGAGGAATGCGTCCACTCTCTTGCACGTGGAGCTGCCAGCATTTGACCGTCTCCACCCCATATCCATGTCCACGGTACGCAGGAACTGTATGCAGGCTCGCTTCTGCGCCCAGCTCCGAAGTTCGGGCAGAGCAGCATACGGCTACGGCGGAATCTCCAATAACATAAGCGACTACAGGTGCTTTTGCATGCAATCGCCCGATGAGATCGGGAAAATGCTCTTCAAGCAAAAACGTATGATGGCGCTCAATAAGCTGCACACGTGAGTGCCACTTATCCCATTTCTCCCGGAAGACAAATGCAGGCCCCATCCATAGATGCTTGACGGGCTTATATGCCTCGATCGTCCCTAGCACCTTCGGAATGTCAAGCGGAAGCTTCGCTTCAGTCGCCAGCTGATCCATAAGGTTTGGCGGCAGGTGCTCATTGTAATAAGCTAGATGGCCCCTGGAAGTCATGCCAATAAACAAGGCAGGCGCATGCCCGCCTTCCGGTTCGTTAATGCCAGTCAGACGCTGCTGCGTGTTCATCGTATATAAGGTCTGTGCCTGTATTTTCATCAAGTCAGACGGTTCAATATTGATTAGGCGATCCATATTATTTAACCAGCCTTAGTAATAACTGCTCGCCTTTACTTCGTTTATGAACAGACTTTTCCAGAAACTCGGGCAGTTGCCGCAATTCAGCCGGACGATATCCGGGCCCGCAGCCACAACTATGGAAGGTGATTCCGTGGCGATAAAGAATCGCTACCTTCTTCCATTGTTTCAGATCACTTTGCTTCGGTGCTCTAAAATCTTTTCCCATGCTAACCATGGGTGCCGCACACTGCGGGCATTTAAATTCAAGCCTTTCATACACTTCAGGAACGAGATCATGTCTCGATGTTTGCTTAAATGATTTGCGGCAGTCGAAACAGGCATATGTGTCTTTGTATGGTCCTGACATGGCATATCTGCACAAAGAGCTGCACCTCCCTCATTAATTTCCATTATACGGTATATTCCAGGGAGATACGAATGCAAACTGGCAATTCCTAATGGGGAATATACTGAACTGAATTTTTGGATCCATCATTCACCAGTAATACATTCATCCTGTCTTACGCCAGCTTCCAGGCTTCACCGAGTTCCATCACGGATGCATAGCGACGGGCCCGATCAGGATCCACTGCTCGAATTACAACCTGATATAAGGCTTCTCCAGCCTTCCACTTGGCATATGAACGGTCCTTCTCTCCACCAAGCAGTACGAATGCCGCAGCACCCATGTTGAATACATTGGTTACTCCATCAATGGTGGTACCCAGCTCAAACTCCTCAGGAGACATGAAGCGGGATGAACCCCACAACCGTCCCATGGTATTGGTAAACGAACCCTTCTGATACAGGTCGATATCACAAATCTTGATCCTATTTTGTTCAAAATCATAGATCAGACTGCCGTCATAGAAATCAACAGCCACATACCCTTTTCGTTCCACCTCAATATGAAAATTCAAGATCTGCTCCATCGCCTGAATTTGCATCTTGATAGGGAGTTGCCTGAAACGATAATACGGTGAACGTGGATCTTCATATTTCGCTGGAGCCGGAAAATACCACTGGGAATGCAGACATTCTCCATCCACCCAATCAAATACACAGACATAACCCCGTTCCGTTGCAAAGTGGTCTCTTAGTCGAATCAAAGCGTCATGCTTCAAATCCTCGTAGACTGAAACAGAAGATCTCAAACTACGGATGGCTTCCTGCGGACTATTAAGTGTATTCGCATGAATGGTACGTGCTCCTGCATATTTTACAAAGAGCCTTGTTCCGTCCTCCTGTAGCATACCAAAAGACAGATTGCCGGAATCCTGCTGATCAAATACGCGAAATACCTTGCCCAGTGGCCGTAACCATTCGAAAGAATGGTACTCTTGTAATACGAAGGCATACCCGTCTACTTCCAGATGAACAACCTCGGTCATATGGACCTCACAGATGGATAAACGTATGTCATATGGGCTTCATCATAACCTTGTCCCCCAACTTCAAGAGCATAATTCTCTATGCCATACGTTTCGAATCCGTACTTTTCGTATAACCGTCTGGCTGATTCATTTGTCGTAACCACGCTCAGATTAATTTGCCTGATGCCCTCCAATGCCTCTCCCCGTTTCAATACTTCCCGAAGCAGCCTTGAAGCAAGACCATACCCCCGATATGGCGGTGCCACGTATACCCCCCAGATGAATCCCTTGTGTCTGAGTTTCATGCCGGATTCTCTCTTGAAACCCATCATTCCAGCCAGTATTCCTTCTGCTGTATAGGCTCCAAGAATGTAATCATCGGGCTCAGTATGTATGCGATCCTGCACTTCACTCATAGGAAGCTGAACAGACAACTCGTAAGATGCTCCGAAGGACTCCGGATGATTTTTCAGTGCCTCCAGACGCAAAGACCAGTATTGATCGGCTTCATCACGCCGAATAATGCGAATATTGAACATACTCTGCTTGAAATCATCCCTCATACTTCGATCACTCCTTGCATCACGTAAGGATAGTCGATCTGCCGCTTCACATTCTCGGCTGCCTCCTGTCCGGCAAGCAATCCCAGTACATAAATTCCGAGATCAATCGATGTGGCAACACCACCGGCCGTAATGACATTTCCGTCCTTTACAATCCGGGTCTGGATGACCTCGGCTGCGTACGGCTGAAGCAGATCATACACATTAGGATGAGTCGTTGCCTTTTTGCCGGAGAGAAAACCTGCCGCACCGAGCAGCAAAGAGCCCGTACATACCGACACCTTCATCGGGACCTTCTCTGCCTGTTTCAGCCATCCCACGAAAGCTTCATCAAACCGAAGTTTGCGCGTACCCATACCTCCAGGAACAAAAACCATATCGTATTCACCCAAGTCCGGCTTCACTCGATCCACTTGGAGCGTTAATCCGGATTCGTCCGTGACCTGATCGGTCAACGCACAAGTTTCCCATGTACTGCCCTTGGTTGGTTCAAAAAAATTCAGCCGGTTGATCACATCATAGAATCCTGCAAAATCTAGAAAGGTTAAACCATCAAACAAAACAAAAGCAATTTTCAACGTGAAAACCTCCCATGTTTTTATTTCGACGCGTCTCGTTCCATCGCTTCCTTCACCCAATCACGTTCAGGGAGCTTGCTGTTGATCCGGAATAACAGTCCTACAACGGCTAAAAGCAATACAATCACGATGACTTCAAACAAGTTCAAGCCCTCCTGACTAGAATTAATAAGGTCTGCCCTATTTCAGACCATGCGCAATAATCCACTCCAACCACTTCCACGGAAGCAGCGTTTTGCCAATAATGAGCACACGAGATCCTTTGCCGAGTGCATAGCGGAGCCGTGGTGCACGCATGCGTGCAATGCGGGCGATCAGGTCAGCCACTTCCTGCGGATCGGGCGCAGTCTGACCTGCATGTGCAGAATAACGAAGCACTGCATCCAGTTTTTCTTTATAAGGGGAGTTATCATTGCGGTGAATTTCACCCAGTCCTTTATTCCAAATAGGTGTGCGATACGCTCCCGGCTCAACCAGGACTACCTTTACGCCAAACGAAGCCATCTCATGCCGAAGACTTTCGGTGAAACCTTCCACGGCAAATTTGGAAGCGGCATAAGGCGCATAGCCCGGGAACCCCGACAAACCGCTGACACTGGAGAGATTGATGATGAGTCCCCGCTTCTGTTCACGCATGACAGGAAGCACCGCACGCGTCATTGCAATGAGACCGAAGAGATTCGTCTCCATTTGCCGCCGCCAATCGTCCATCGTTACTTCCTCAATGAAACCACCAACCGCAAACCCTGCATTGTTCACCAGCATGTCAATTCGCCCATACATCTGAAGCACAGCCGCAACAGCAGCCTGTACCGAATCCGAATCCGTCACATCCAGACGTATATAATGCAATCGATCTGCAACGCCTGCTTGTTCGGCCAGCTGGACTAATTGTTCATTCCGGCTCAGATCGCGCATGGTTGCGGCAACCCGGTATCCCTGCTTGGCAAGTGTAATCGCAGTAAGCATGCCGAACCCACTCGAGGTGCCTGTAATTAACGCTACAGGTGCAGTCTCTCCCTTAATGTTCTGTACCATCTCCCCGTCCACCTTCCTCCATTGAATCGATTAGCTTCTCCCTTTCTATCATCACATGACTGAACATAGCTGAGTATCCGCTTCGCTTAAGTCCAAGTTCAACCACGTTGTCTCTCCACTCTACGCAGCTTGATCATTCCCGGTTCGAATGTATAGGGAACGTAATCCGTCTGTGGCACAGTACACTCAAGCCGCTCCCCCAGTTTCAGCAGTTGACGCTGCACCTCGCTCTTCACCCAATCGAGATCATCACTATCCCCCCCAAGTCGAAGAGCGATTTCCAGTGATCCGTCCCTACGCTGAACGACCCGGTAGTGCTCCAGATTCGAAGAAGCGGCAATAACCGCGCGGGTGATGAAGTCCGGAAATACAGGTACCTCCTCGCCGGTATGTCGATGTGAAAAATAAAGCGTATCATCACAGCGGCCTTCGATCCGCTCAATGGCGGTAAAGGGAGAGCCGCAGTCACATGGGGCGGCTGCCTCGGTTAGAATGTCATTCAGCCGATACCGGATTATCGGCTGTGATGTCCTGGAGAAGTCCGTAATAATGGGAACAAATCGCCGGGAAACAGGATCAATAAACTCTTTTTCGATATGGACAATATCTTCATTCAAATGCAATGTGCCAAGACGGCAGGTCGCACCCAGAAACCCCTCTGTACATTGGTAGACTTGATGAATGGTTTGACCAAAGACGCGCTCCAGCACCTTGCGATCAAGCGGATCCAGGACTTCGGCCACAGAGATGATTTTCTCGGGTGTCACGGTCAGTGAAGCCGCTTGATATGCATCGGCCAGCATTCTAAGCATCGATGGAGGAGCTACCCACACGGTGGGACGATACTCTTCCATACGCTCGACCAAGGTATGCACGGGTTCCAGCAGATCAAAATATTGAAATTGCAGCTTGCCCCGCTGCACCGACTCATATAGATTACTGTTAGCCCGCAGGAAAAAGGCAATCTTGGCAGGCTTCCACAGCCCACCAGGCAGCAGTTTGGCCAGCACTGTCCCCGTCCAGGCGTCCTGCTCCCGCTCACTCACAAGAAATAATCCCCGGTTCCCCGATGTCCCGGAGGAAAGACCGACCGTAATGCCTTGAACGGACGGCTTAAAATCACGTGTGTCCTCACTTTCACCTGCGAGAGTCATGGCTTCGTTCTTCGAAATCCCGACCGTGTTGAGCTGGTCGAAATGCTGCATCATGATCGTTTTATCGATTATTGGAAAGCTTCTCCATGCGGATGTTTCAGCATCTCCCCACCACTCTCGGTAAAATGGAGACTGTGCACGAACTTGCCCGATATGCCGAAGGATCTGACGTTCCTGCCAGTGTTCGAGCTCCTTACGTGATTTCCATTTTCGCAGTCCGCGTGCCAATGCATAATGATAGACTATACGCATGGTGCTCATATGTAATTCCCTCCCGTCCCCCACGCATTCAGCGCTTCCAGGCAGTGGCTGGGTACAATCCGAATCTCGGGAAACTGCTGGTGTAACCGAACGAGCTTGTCGAAATTCATTCTGTATTCGGAGCGATCTGACATGATGATGCCTGCCAGTGCATGCGGTCTGCGCTGTTCACGAAAAGCCCGGCTGGACCACACCGCATCGGCGCACAGAAAATAGTCCTGTTCGCCCGTGCTGAGCAGGATGCCCATCATGCCTTCTGCATGACCGGATACCTCTACACCAAGCAGGCTGCCATCACCGAAAAGATCGTGTACCTCAGAAAAGGGGAAGTCGTCTCCCGCCTTCGTCCATCGCTCTGGCTGTGTCATCACGGGCAAGGATCGGTCTGCAAAATCTTCCGGCAAAAGTCCGGATAGAAACCCGGCTTTCACTGCAGCAACCGGACCGAGTGAACGCACGGCCTCATACGCTTGGGGCAGATAGATGAACTGTGCCTCCGGGAAGTCACGCACCCCTGCGATATGATCACCATGAAAATGGGAAAGAATGATATATCGAATATCCGACGCTTTTAACCCTAACCTTGCAAGGAATTGTACCGCACTGTCCTCTTCACGATACACCACAGGCGTAATATGGCGATACAGCGCATTGGGCAGATGTGCCGTTTCCTTGAAGAAACGGGAGCTGTATCCCGTGTCCAGCAGCATCGGACCATGCACGGGATGAATAATACAGGCAAAGCCCGCAGGAAAGGGCACTGGTCGTAAACTTCCGCCTCTAATGGTCAGAAACTCCGGATGGGTACAGAAGCCAGCAGCCCCCAGATGAAGTTCTACCTTCGTTGTTGTCAGCATGATTCTGCCCTCCACCAATCTGCAAACTGCTGCAGGCCTTCTTCAATGGTTACTCGTGGTGTATATCCTATCCGCTCTCGGGCGTCATGAATATTCAGCGTTTGCGGGATGGCTAACGAACCCACGGTGTATCTGGTCAGCTGTGGTTCGCCAAGCATAGGCAGGAGACGATGCACAACCTCCAGCAGCGATGCTGCTCCATAAGCTGCCCTGTAAGGAATAGTTCGGCGATGCAGCCGCATCTCAAGCAATTCAAACAGATGACTCACCAGTTCGTGGAAAGGCCGCGGGTCGCCATTGGAAATATTGTAGGCCCTCCCTAGTGCCTCAGACGGCGCACTCCAGCATAACAGCAGCGCATCCACGACATTATCCACACAGGTGAGATCAATGACAGCCTGGCCGCCCCCAATCATAGGAACACCTGATTTACGGTTAGCTGCGACGATTCTGGGGAAAAGCGTCTGATCATACGGACCGAAGATGGCTCTCGGGCGAATCATGATGGAAGGAAGTCCGTTTGCATGTGCCCGAAGCACCACGTGCTCCGCCATTCTTTTGGTAGCTGCATAATGATTCACTGGTTTGGCTGGCATGGGATCATCCTCATGAATGTCATATCGGGGTCTATAATTAAAATACACACTGGGCGTTGATACGTGGATGAATCGCTGTACATCCGCTCGCCTGCAACCGTCGACCAGATGCTGTGTCGCTTCCACATTGCTGCTGTAAAAGTCCTGGTATTTGCCCCAAGGCGACGATAGCGCCGCACAGTGAAAGACGGCATCCTGATTGGCACATGCCTCAGCTGCTACGGACTTGTCACGCAGGTCACCTTGATAAAATTGAATTCCTTTGGCTTCCAGCTGAATACCGTATTCTTTTTTGCGGCCCATGCCCGTCACTCTCCAGCCCTGTTCTGCGAGCCTTAGCGCCAGATGTCTGCCCAAACAACCTGTTGCTCCTGTAACCAATGCTCTATTCATGGTTGTTCACCGTTCCATTCTATGTCGTGAGTCAATGCTTCAGTCAGAGATAGCTTGTGCTTGCGTGCAAGACGCCAGGCGGACAGCACCACGGCCGCTTGTTCCAGCATGGGGCGTCTATCATTCTTCAGGTGTACGACATCTCTAGTACCTCGCCAGGCTGCCATCCATGCTCGCCACTGATCCGGTCGTCCCATCTGCTGCAATCCGCTGCCCAGCATCGGGAGCATGAGCATGGCCCTGCTCTGCTGCCTGGGAGTTACCAGGATACCTTCCTTCACCAGCGACTCAGGCGTAGTAATGGCACGCACCAATTCATCCCCAGGATAGAAGAGATGGATTCCGCTTGTAGCCCTCGGATTGCACTCAATGGCAACCACCCGCCCCTCCGGTCCTTCAATAAAATCAAAACCAATCTGACCGCTAAATCCGGTAGCCTCTACAAATTGCTGAACCCACTCATATGTACCCTCGTGCTCCACGTGTTCGAAATAGACACTGGCTCCCACGCTGCCTGTGCGATAGCGGCTGTCATACGTACTATGAGCCACCATGTTCCCTTCATGAGCAACGCTGTATGTGCACAATGCTCGCCCAGAAACGTAAGCCTGAGCTACCCAAGGGAGGGCTGATGATATTTCTGCCTCACCTGGAGGAACGTTCCGTGAGCCAGGCATGCGAACTCTGGCGGCAAATCGGGAATACACCGGCTTCCATACCCACTTCCCTTCCGTTTCCAGAACAGATTGGGTCTGAATCCATTCTTCCCGGCTGGTAATCAAACGTGTATCCGGTACAGCAAGGCCCATGGATTGTGCAAGCTGGATAAAATGAAACTTGTGATGCAGCTTATGCAGCTGCTCCAATGGAGAAACAAGAACATGGCAATACGGGCGCAATCTCTCTGCTCCCTGCGCAATATAGAACACTTCTTCACACATTGGAAGCAGCAGGTCGATCTGCGATGCTTGAATAATCCGTTCGAGCTCAGACAGATATGCCGCTGTTTCATGACGCGGGGATGGTACAACATAGCATTGCTCCACTGCACCGGACAATCTGCATAGATGACGTGATGCACTCTCCGCAACATACACACGATAACCTGCGCGCTTGAGCATGCGTGCCAGATCTAGTGTAACGGGAGCACGCCCCCCAGTGAGTAATACACTTCGGATTGCAGCAGCATGATTCGATTCTCTCAATCTAGTAATCAAAAATAAGTCCTCCCAATGACAATCCAGCGGCCGTTCCGATCAGGAGCACCCGATCACCTCGCCGAATACGCTGCTGCTTGATCGCCTCATGCAGTCCCATGGGAATGGATGCGGCAATGGTATTCCCATGGTTTCGTGTAATGTCCATAAAGCGGTCTTCGGGAATATTTAATTTTTTGCGGATCAATCTCATGGCCATGGCACTTCCCTGATGCGGAATGACCAGCTTAAAATCTTCCATCCGGTTTCCGGAGGCCTTCAGCATATCGTCCATGAATCCGGGAAGAAGCCTGGAAGCCATCCGGAAGATCGCCTGCCCATCCATGTGAAAAAGGTAAGGCTCCGGCTGATCGGCCACATAATTGGAGGCATGCAGCCGTGTACCCCCACCGGCAATTTCCGAGAATCTCGCCCCCCGGCTGTACGTCCTCAGGGAAGCATGCACAATTCGGGAAGATTGCTCTTCTTCGGAACGTTCGATAATGACCGCGGCGGCTCCATCGCCAAAGAGGGCCGCACTCTCCTTATCCGACCAATTCAAACCTGCAGAAGCGATCTCTGTTGCTACGAGCAGTACCCGGCGATAACGACCCGCATCCACCATATAGGAAATGACGTCCAGGCCGTTTAGAAAGCTCAGACAGGTTGCATCCATATCAAATGCCGGTATGCCTGATTCCTGTTCTCCCATGGCTTGTTGGATGAATACCGCTGTACTTGGCAAAGGCTGCTCCTTCGTTCCGCTGGTGCACACCAGACAGTCGATATCGGCAAATTGCAGTCCTGCGTCGGCAAGCGCAGCTTCTGCAGCTCTCGCCCCCATGAACGAAGATGTTTCCTGACCGGAAGCATAATGGCGAACACCTACGCCCGTGGCTTTGGACACCCAACCTGCCGGCACATTCAAGCGGATATCCAGCTCCTCGTCCGTTACTTTTCGCTCCGGCAGATACTTGCCCGTTCCGGCAATTCTCACTCTTCTAAGTTGCATTTCCCCAACCTCTTTCTGTTTCATCTGACTGATTCAAATGACTTTTACACTGCACCAGAGATGCCGAAACGTCAGCGGACCCAAATCTCCAGAACATACAGCAGAAGGGCAGATCATCTGCCCTTCCGAATGAAACATTGTATTCGACATTCTTTTTCAGTAATTCATACTATTTCAGAATCTCATCTAGTGCGGTGTCGAGCGTATCGTGCTTAAACGTGAACCCTTCCTGCTCTATCCGCTCTGGGATAACCCAGCGGCTTTTGAGAACCAGCTCCGTTTCGGTCCGAATAAATCGCGCTCCTACTTCAAGCATCCATCGAGGAGAAGGAAGCCCAATGCGGACGCCCATATGACGTCTCAGGCTCTCCATCAGTTGGCGATTGGTAACCGGATGCGGAGACGAAGCATTAAACACCCCTTCAAGTTCCGGATGCTGCTGTAGATAAAGGACCATGCGAAATAAATCTTCGATATGAATCCAGCTGAACTGCTGTGTTCCGGGACCCTGTGACCCACCCAAGCCAAAACGCACCAAATTCGTGAGCGGCTCCATGACGCCGCCTTTGCCCAGTACAATCGCAATTCGCAAGGCAATCTGGCGGGTAGAAGGCAGACTGAATTCGAAGAAAGCCTGTTCCCATGCCTTAGCTACATCCACCGAGAATCCGGAGCCAATCTCACCTTCTTTTTCGGTCATGGGGCGGTCTTCTGCATGTCTGTAGATCGTGGCCGTACTTGAATTGATCCATAGTTCAGGTGGAAGGTCACATTCAAGAATAGACTCGCCAAGAATACGTGTCGTGCTGGTCCTGGACTCTAGGATAATCCTGCGATTCTCGTTGGTGTAACGACAGTTTACAGATTTTCCGGCCAGATTAATCAACATCTCAGCACCTTCAAGGGCTTGCCTGATACCATCGGAGTCCTCCCAGGCAATATGACCTGGCTGACGTGAGATGATGAGCACCTCATATCCAAGTTTCTTGAACCTTTGTGCAAAATCCTGACCGACAAATCCCGTACCTCCGGCCAATACAACCTTCTTCACGTGATCCCCTCATTTCCATAAGCGATAAGACAATCTCTCCTATATGGATAAACACGGTTACTGCACGTTTCGTTCGATGTTATTTGGCACCCATGGCTGCATACAGCCGATCCCGCTCTTGAATCGCCCAGGTGTTTGACGGATTATGCTCCAACTGATAACGGAGTTCATCATAAAAATCATGAATCATGAATCCTTCAGGCAGTGTCCCAAGCATGCTTGCAAAATCATACTCCGGCAGGGCCTTCTGTCCTTCCCCAACCTGCTTCAGCCAGTTCATCCACGAGGCAAGATCAAGCACTTCTTCCTGCCACAGTTCTGCCTGTAACCCCAGAGCATCCTGAAGCTGTTCATAGGAAGCCGGATCAGGGAACTGCCGACAGGCCTTAACAGCCAGATCATACAGCTCCATTAGAGCAGGCCGAACTTCATGCTTGATTTCCATGTCCAAACCTTCCGTAAAATCCTCAGCCCGGATGCTTGAGCCGTCATCATATAATAAGGGTGCTTGTGCAAGCAGACGTACAAATTCTTCCATGTCGTTCGTTGAAATCTTCTTTTGCTCATAGAGAGCAGGTAACATATACGTGGTAATCGTCATTCACTCCTACATCGTTCTTCTATTAATGACGTATATTATAACATGATTTGGCTGAGTATCCTTGAATTCACTTGAACAACGACAAAAAGCAGTCAAGCCAGAATCCATTCTGCTCAACTGCTTTTTGCACATGTTCTGAGATTCAGCACCTCGTGAAACTTTTGAATGTGAATAGAGAAGATAACTCTACATAAAAGCCTTGACCACTGCAAAATACTCACGGATCATGTTGATCGGTTTCAGGTATCCCGGAGACGGGGCCGAAATGCCGTATTCGGCAGCGTAGCCATTTTTGGCAGCCAAGTACTTGGAGCGGAACATATGGTAGTCACTGGTTACAATCATGATCTCGGGGTGCTCCAGCCCCGCTTCGTCTATAATTTTTTTGGAAAAGGCCATATTCTCCTGCGTGCTCGTTGACTTGTCTTCCATAATAACCTGGGCTGGCGTTATTCCCTGGTCCACAAGATAGTTTTTCATGGCGAGTGCTTCAGGGATCGACTCCCCTGGCCCCTGACCTCCGGATACAATAACCGGCGTCTGCGGATGGTTGCGGATATAGTCCAGACTGGCATCCAGTCTCTGCTTCAGCGTCAGTGATAACTCTGTGCCTCTGATGCCTGACCCCAGGATAATGACATAATCCGCCTGCTCCGGATCGTTCGCATTTAGCTGTGTAAATACCAGTGCTTCAATAATGACAAAGGAAACCGCGCCAATACCGAACACCGTCAACAAAATGCGCTTAAGCACCACATGCTTCTGGTAGTCAATCCGTCGAAGTATGATAAAAGCGACCGTAAGCAGCCCAAACAACATCACCGCGAAATTTCGGCCCCAGAATATCAGAAAAACGACAAAACAGGCTACCAGAAAAAGATCAATGATCAGGCCTTTATCTTGAATAAACTTTTTCATTAACCGGGTAACACTCCTTCTTAAACCTGCACCGCTTGCTCTCTACGGATCCCACAATCAGGCTGTTGTATACCAAATAAACAAATGATATGAATGTTCGTTACGACCCAAATTTGCCACCAGGCTCCATGGATCGTATGTAAGCAGGTTCAACGGGAGGTCCATTACGGCTTTTGAAACTCATCCCTTCACAATTGTGAGCTTCAGCCATTGCTCCTGCCAGCGCTTCTTCTCTACACGCCGGTTGTACTCCAAGATATTCTCGTATAACGGACTGCGGCGAACAGTTAAGGCATACAGGTCATCCAATCCATACGGGGCACAGAACCTGATCTGGTCCTGTTCATCCAGCTGAACGCCTATAGCGGTTACGATCTCGGGCCAGTATCGCAGGGCATCTTCTGTAGACTGATAAGGCACGGTGCCATTGCGCAGATGCATTCTCGCCTGGTTTTTCACGGACCACTTGGGATTGCCCGTCGCCTCCCGCAGCTGCAGCTCCAGTTGGACATCACGGTCTTCATTCAGATCTTTGGGATCGAAGTATACTACATCAATATCGCTGTGCAGTTCGCGCTGAGTATAGCCATGGAGAAGATCCCAGATATAATTACGAATATACCCCGCACCGATGTAACACTCAGGCAGCCCCAGGCTCCGAACCTGCCGCAAATCATGCATTAATTTCTCATGTGCCTTAATGGACTGGATGAATCTCTCCTCAAGCAGCACCTGATCCTCTCCTTACTTTTTTGCTCGTTAGGCCCTATTCTATGACTCTACCTCATTGAACTCCTCTGACTCCAATATACCATGCTTGCGTACCTTCGATAAAATAGACAAAACCCCTCAGTCATACCTGGAAGATCATCTTGGACAGATGCTCCTTAAGGTATGTCTCCACTGAGGGGATTAAAGGAAGATTTATTGGGAAGCTTCATTGGGAAGCTTCAGAAGCCAGAAACAGCAGCAAGGGCATACACCATGTATCCAAAACCTGGAGTTAAAATCATCCCCACATGCCGATCAGCAGGATTCCACCAAAAATGACGATGGAGCAGAGTATCCGCTTTTTCCCCTGCTGCTCTTTTAACAATAAAATGCCGAGGAACGCCGCAAATACCGTTCCAACTTCACGCAAAGGGCCCAATCTCGCCATGGGAGCCTGCTCTAGAGCAAACAGGAATAACAGGTACGAACCTGGGTTCAATAGTGCCCCAAGCATAATAGTGGATCGGTTCACTTTCCACTCCTGGCGTAATTGCCGGGAAGCCAGAAGCGCCGGTGTCAGTCCGGCAACGAATCCGATGTTCGTCACTTCAAGCAGTGACAAGGGCGAGATATGCTGCAGGTTTAAATTGTCCACAAATACATAACTGGTCGTGCATAGTCCCACACATAAAGCCATAAGGACCGGCTTCAATCCCTGTTTTCGTGAGCCCTGCTTGGCATCTTTGCCTCCTACCCCGCTAAGTACCAGAAATCCACCGAGCATGCAGGCAATCCCGATCCATCCGAACGAAGACAGGGTTTCTCCCAGGAAAAAGACACCGATCAGAGGCACCAGCAAGGTACTCGTTCCCCGCATAATCGGATAAATCTGGGACAAGTCACCAAGCTCGTAGGTTTGAGATAACAGCCAGGAATACAACGCCTGCAGAGCCATCGATAAAACCAACAGGGCATAAGCCGCCATGGTTAAGGGTTCACGTACCAGCTCCACAATGAGTACAGGCAGCAGGATGACGGTAGGAATCATCATAATGGACCACAGAAACACACTTTTATTCAAACTTCGTTTGGTGAACATGCTCCAGACAGCATGAGCCATTCCGGATGCGAGCACCAGAAATATCGGTAAAATCATACGTTATTAATTCCTCTCTAATTGCCTTGCTCTATTGAACTCTATTTCGCTTAAGTGCTCTCAGGTTGATGTTCCGGCTGTTCCATGACGAGTGATCCGTCTTCGAGACGAATCCAGGTATCGAAGCTGCGCTGACCTGCCTGCAGCTGAATGACCCTTCCTCCGCGCAGCATACCTTCTCTTCCATAGGTATTGTGCCCGCTTGAGCGCCCGTAACAGAGACGAATGCCGTGAAGTTCGCCGTGAAAATCATTCACGTGATCATGTCCGCAGAACGTACCCATCACATCGCCCATCTCCAGCAGCGCCGAGAACAGACCGGAGTTGACTTGTGCAGCACAGACCGGTTCGTGCTTGCTGCCGTAACATGTCTGAGTGTCCCACATCACTTGATATTCCGGAATCGGGATATGGAAAAACGCCAAGGCTGGAAGCTTCTCCCCACGGCTGCGGCCGGGATTCACGCGTGTGGATTCAGACATCAGCCACTGGATCTGATTGGGCTGAACCCAGCCATAACCGGGGATCTCCGGGAACGACGAATAGCTTCCCGAATCAAGAAAATACAACACGGCTGCCGGAGCGCCATCCGCTCCTGCAATCTCAAGTGTGTAATTGCCCATCCCTGCAATTTCTCCCGGGCCCGGCTCTGTTACCGTATGGTGATGCTCCTGAATGACATCCATCAGACCAGCCGGTGTAATCCGATTTTCGGTATCATGATTACCGTACACAAATGCCCACGGAATCCCACATTCCTCCACAACAGATACGGCTTCACGGAAAGCCTGTTCTGGATACTCGCACGCCTTTTTCCCGGGATCAACGGGCCCTGTGTAGATTACATCACCCGTAAATACAACGAGGTTCGGCTGCTCTGTTTCAATGACCGTTTTCATCAACTGACGGGTACGCAAGTCTTCAGGCCGACCATCTTTCCAATGCAGATCCGTAAACTGAACAATTTTGAACGTTTCATCCGCTTGAAATGCAAGCTGGCGTCTCATATTGGTTCCCCCTAATGGTTCGTTATGTACATACACCACATCTCTGTGGTTTTTTGTGGTTTTATGTTGATTGTTTGATCCGATCTTATCTCTACCTCTTCATCCTGTCAATACATTTATTCCGGTCATGCAGCAAGCATACTATAGCTAGAAGTATAAAAATTAACGTAGAATAGAAAAAAGTACGAAATGGATAACGGGAGGATATTGTATGTCATTAACCTACGAAGAACGAAGACAGACCATTCTGGCTCAATTGGCCACCCAGGGAAAAGTTCAGGTGCAGCTGCTGGCTGACCACTTTCAGGTATCAACGGAGACCATCCGGCGCGATTTGGACCGGCTTGAAAAAGAAGGTGAATTGCGTAAAGTTTATGGCGGTGCAGTACGTGTACGCTCAGGAATGATTGAAGACCCTTTTCAGAAGCGTTCATTACTGCAAATGACCGAAAAACAACGTATCGGCGCTGCTGCAGCATCTCTAATTGAGGATGGGGAAACCGTAATGCTGGACAATGGGACAACGACGCTTGAAATCATGCGCCAGCTGAAAAATCGGTCACAGATCACCGTTATTACCAACTCTGTACCCATTCTTGCCTGTGCGCTGGAGGATTTCGCAGGTAAGATCATTTTTGCCGGAGGCGATATCAATCCAGCGGTACAAGCCTCGACGGGGCATCTAGCTCATGAATTGTTGAATCAATTCAAAGTTAATAAAGCTTTCATCTCTGCCGGTGGTATATCGTTAACGGATGGCATCACAGATTATATGCTGGAGGAAGCCCAGATCTCCCGTAAGATGATGGAACGTGCGGAGGAATCCATTCTTGTAGCGGACCACACCAAATTTGGACGCTCCACCTTTGCCCAGATTGCACCCCTGGATCAGATCTCCATGGTCATCACGGACGATGGATGTCCCGCAGAGTGGGTAGACACGCTGCACGGAATGGAGATTGAAATGGTTCACAGAATTTGACAACCGAATTGAATTGTTATAATTTAGGGTATAATGATCGTTCTATCTGATCCTAAAGGGAGAGATTGCAGCTATGAGCAGCAAAAAGGAAATGCTGTTGAACGTGGCGGAAAATTTATTCTATCAGCATGGATTTCATTCCATTGGCCTGAAGCGAATTATCACGGATGCAGATATTGCCATCATGACCTTATATAATCACTTTGATTCCAAGGATGACCTCATTGTGGAAGTTCTTCTTCGGAGAGAACAGCGATATCTGGAACAGCTGAGACAATATGCCGATAACAAGGCACAGCCCCTGTTTCTGAATTTAGCTGAAGGGCATGCACGCTGGCTGATGGAGCACGAGTCCCGAGGTTGTATGTTCTTGCGTGCCAAGGAAGAGTTTGGCGGCGATCCGGAACATGTGATTGTTCAAGCTGTGCATGCGCACAAAAAACATGTGATGACCCTGATAAAAAAATTGGATGCGTCCATTACGGACCGGGATATGATCCGATTTTCCCTACTCTTGGAGGGCTCCACCGCGCTCGCTGAGACTCAAGAAGTAAGTATTGTCTGCCGGGAGCTGCTTGACATGACTCGAAACAGTTTCAAGTTGTCCCACACCGGGTGAGTTATAGTTCAACTCACTTTTTTTATTTCAGCAGAAATATAATGATCGTTCTATCTAAAAAGGCGGTGGATATGTTGAAACGAATTATTTTTCCCGGGATCGCACTTATTTCGGTATGTTATGCGTTCGGGAGATTCAGTTATGGTCTGTTTATGCCGGAAATTTCGCAAACGCTGCAGCTGAATGATACCCAGTCAGGTGCAATCAATTCAGCTACTTACATTGCCTATTGTCTCTCTTTGATCATTGCACCTTTAATTATTAATCGCATCGGTCACTACCCGGTTATTCAAATGGCAGGCTTAAGCGCCATACTTGGTTTACTTGGCATCGCCCTTTCTCCAAATGCCTTGGTCCTAACCATAGCCGTATTTCTCGCGGGACTGAGCACAGGCCTGGCTTCTCCTGCCTTGGGTAACACCGTCTATGCGGAACTTCAGCCTGAGCAGCAGGCCAGAGGCAACAGCTGGATTAACACGGGAACAAGCTTTGGCATTATCGTTTCCGGCCCAATTTATCTATTGTTCAGTGAATACTGGCGCTGGTCCTATATTTTTTTCGCCATTCTTGGCGTTTTAGTTTTGTTGTGGAACAGACGCGTTCTATCGCCACGCAAAACCGAACCTTGCACCAAATCACTCTGGGCATGCATGAAACCCACTAGACCTGGTATAGCTCTGCTTATGGCTTCTCTATTGACAGGCTTCAGTTCTGCGATCTATTGGACGTTCGCGCGAAGCTTTCTGACGGACGAAAAAGGGGCCTCCGATTCGGAAGCCGTATTGTTCTGGATTGTGATGGGGGTTTTGGGGATTCTGGGCGGTTGTGCCGGCCGAATTATCGATCGAATCGGTATCGGGCGTTCCTATCATGTCGGAATCCTGCTGCTCGCCATTTCCCTTGGTGTTATTATTCTGCCATCCATGACTGCCAGTCTGACGTCTGCCGTTTTGTTCGGAAGCACCTACATCTTCCTGACCAGCGTGTTTATCGTGTGGGCAACCAGACTATTTCGTCCAAATACGTCGATCGGGATCAGTCTTGCCTTTCTTGCACTGGGTGCAGGACAGTTCTTCGGCTCTTCCATTGCGGGTTACACGATTGATGCATTCTCCAATACGACAGCATTTATCGCGTTTGCCGTACTGGGACTGTTTGGATTGCTGATTCGGGTCAAAGTAGCAGATTGACATCTATGCAGCTATACGGTCAACACATCCACTGGGCACATCGGTTTCCGATGTGCCCAGTGGATTCTGGTGTATTGGCATGGGTAGGAACCATCTGTTAATACGTGGACGCCGTATCCATCACACACTGTGATGTGATATAGTCTGATTGAATCTGATTGTGATAATGGATCAGCAGATGGCACATCAAGCTCACTGAAAGCTTTATTTTTCATTGCAGCTGATGATGTCATTTTCCCTTCTATTGATTACCTCGGCTTGCAGCACAGCTGCAGAATGATATGCTTTGGCGAAGATCACGCATCTGAAACATCTCCTTCCGCAGGATTATAGCTTAGTCCCTGTTGTACACGGCAGGGCGAATATTCGGATACGGAGGTTCTGACATGCCTTCGCCCAGATAATAATCTGTCAGGAGGGATTGCATATATCCTTTTACAGCCAGGCCATTGCGATATGCCGGATTATGCGGCAGCGTGTAGAGGCGGACATCCGACGGGATTGTTGTTGTATACAGACGCAGCTCCTTGAAGTCATTTGTTTCATAGAGAACCTCTTCTCTCCAGTCTCCAAGCAGATCACCATACAGGACAGGGGCATTTCTGGAATTCACACGAACATCGTCCGCGGTAAACAGACGTGTTGCCTCATTCTGTTCCCAGTTCCACTTTTCCACAAAATTCTTGTCCAGCAGTTCACTGAGCACATCCCCGTCCCACCAAATTCTGAAATTGGTCGAAGGCTGGACCGAACTGATCACTTCGCCGTCCACGTTGTAGATGTTGCCTGAGCTGGACCACATCTCAAGCCCGCTGTGCCGGGGATCAATATCGGCCAGTGTCCCTCGTGCAACGTCCTGCGGAAGTTCTCCTGTGCGAATAATCTCGCCCGTTGCAGCATCAGCATAAAACCAAGGAAATTGATTAACGTTCCCGTTCTCGGCCTGCTGGATACCGAATTGTTCCAACCCCGGCCGATTCGGATCGATATCTGTGATATGGAACCGATCACCATGGACTACACCAGGTAGACTATATAACGTTTCCCCATTATCATCGAGTGCCCATCCGCCAAATGAAACCTCGTCTTTCCCATCCTCATCGAGATCTAATATGCGAATCTGATGGAAAAACTCGCCGTCCGCTCCAGTGTGTCTCCAACGCTCATTCAATGCTCCACCTGCATAGTCGTAAGCTGACGTCACATACTGAAAATTGCGGCTGAGTGCACGATTCTTAAGTGCTGTAATCAGGCTGGGATGCTCCCCGTCCAGATAGGCAATGCCGAAGTGGCCGCTGAGCGGACCATCGGCTGCATAATCATTGGTGATGGTTGTGCGTGCTGCCTCAATACCGGTCAGTCCATCCACAACAGACACATATTGCGCACGCTCGGCTGAAGCAGGGATAATCTTGCCATCCGCAAAGGTCACACCTTCAAAGGTACGCAGCAGCACTTCGGCCTTCCCATCACTATCGAGGTCAAACACGGTAATATTGTCGTTATCCCGCCAACCCCCAAGTCCAGCAACCCCGAATTCGCTGACGGAAGCAGGCGGTGCGTTATAGGTATCAATGGTTGTCACACTGTATGGACCGAGATCAATCCGCCAGAGGAAACCTTCAGTCAGGCTGTACGCCTCCACATATTTGTTGCCCCCGTTGACAGGGATCCGGGTCACCACAACTTCGTATTCTCCATCACCATCCAGATCACCTGGCCAGCCATGCTGCACAAAATAATCGGATGGATTGGACGTTATGTCTTGCAATGGAATACGGAAGTAATCTCGAATCTCAGGGTCGGCTGCAAGCTCCACTTCGGCAATTTCCCCCTGCAAAGTCCCACTCACGTAAGATTTCACAATATACGTATGACTCTGGGTTACATCTACATTCTCATCTGTGTAGTTCGTTCCTTCGGCAAGTGGATAATCATTCAGCTTGATCTCCTCGGACCCTGTACGGCGATAAATATCAAATGTAACCTGCTGTGGTTCTGTACCCAGCAGACGCCAGCTAAGATATACCTTGTTATCACCCAGATATACGGCAGTAAGCCCTCTTCCCAGATCTTCAACCAGGCGCGGCGCAGACCCTCCTGCAGCATGTGCCCGAGGTATACTGCCTTCCGGTGAAGTTATACCAGACAATACTATCAATCCGCCCAAAAGCCAGGTTAACCATACTCTATTTTTTCCTACTGCAGTCGTTATGGATTTCATCAACGGTTCCCCTCCATTATTTGGATTAACCTAACACTATGCATATCAAAAAAGGCAAAGCCTGTTATCTCCGCCCCATGAACCAGTCGGTGAGATCGACTGATCTGGTTTAGTGATAATCAACTTTGCCTCCGGCTGCCCGGTCAACAGCTATTTCTATCCAACCTGTTCTAACGTGGACAATGGTATGAGTTTTCATTAGGAAATGTCAGTGAGTATTAGAGCAGCGATTGCTCTCACGACTCTAACGGCTTGGTTCCTCCCCGATCGTAGAAAAATGGGCCCTTCGCCCAGCTAACCGCCAGATGCATCAGCAGCTCCGTCTTCAACTGCTCCCTGATGCTGGCATGCTGCTGTTCCTCATACAGATTCGTCCATTCATGCGGATCAGCAGTCAGATGATACAATTCGCCTCTGGTTTCATGCACTCGGGAAGCAGACTCCGCGACAGAACCTTCAATGTACAGAATAAGTTTCCACTCTGCTGTCCGCCACATATAGGCTGGCGCTGAATGGGGCGCGGTTACACCTTTGCCATGAAATTCGCAAAATGTTCCGCGGTGCCGGAGATTGCCCAGCAAATCCACCCCGGGTAACATCGGATTGGCGTCAAGTCCGGCTGCACGCGTTAACGTCGGCACCAGGTCCACCAGCTCCGCGGGCCTCCGGTCCATTGTTCCCCGCTTGTCAGGCGGAATATAGGTACCCGCCAGGATGAGCGGCACTCTTACGCTGCTGTCATACAGATTATATTTGGTGAAGCGATAATGCCTCTCCCCAAGCATTTCTCCATGATCCGATACAAATACAATCAGTGCATGGTCCAGCCTTCCCCGTTTCTCCAGCTTCTCAAGAGCCTGTCCAAAATAATGGTCTAGCCAGGAGCAATTCGCCCAATACCTCAGTGTGGTCCTTCGCCGCTCTTCCGGACTTCGCTTCTCCCACACACTCTTCTTGTCGAGGTACGCAGCACGACTATTGCTGTTCAGGTCATCCGAAGCTGCCAGATGTGTTGAAGCTTCCTCTTCCCATGGCGGCTGAGGAATGTCCGGAATATCTTCCAGCTTGTAGAGTTCTTCAAACTCCCGAGGTACATTGAATCCGGCATGCGGCTTCAGGAAGGACAGATAAAAAAATAACGGCCTCTCCGGATCTATTCCCTCATCCAAAAACTGCAGTGCCTGCTCGGCTACCCATCCGTCTCGATGCTGATTCATGGGAATCTGGCTCGTAAGACCCGTGTAGCCGTTAACGTTTTCCTCTCCACCGCCAAAGTCCTTCGTCTCCTGATGGTATGCTTCAAGCGCTTCAGGATGAGAATCCCCCATCATGGTAGCCCCTTGCTCGTAATGACCGCTCTGCCGGGAGAGACCGATGGACCTCACTTCGAACCCGCGCGTAGAAGGTTCATCCACGCCATCGCCATGATTCCAATGGGTTTTCCCGAATCCGGCAGTTTGATAACCTGCACGCTGCATTAATGCTGGCAGGGGCTCGGACGGTAGTTTGTCTTCCTCAAAGAGACCGCCGTAATTCGTGCGAACTCCAAGCTGTGATGGATAATATCCCATCATCATCGAACTACGGCTTGGTACACACATGGGGGATTGGCATACCGCTTCACGGAACGTAATCCCTTCGGAAGCAAGTCGGTCCAGATTCGGCGTATGAATATGCTCGTTAAATGTTCCAATGCAGTCCCATCGCTGTTGATCCGTCATTAGAAAAATAATGTCGGGCTTGGTCTGTGACACGTTACATTCCACTCTCCTTCGTCGGAAGATTAGACAGAGCAGTTGCCCCGAGTATGCTCACTCTGCTTACGAACGTCCTCCCGGTATCGACTGGGTGTCGTTCCCTCGCTTTTCTTGAACAATCGGTTAAAATAACTGGGCTGATAACCAACCTGCTCTGCGATTTCATTGATTTTGACGTCTGTGGATTCGAGCAGTACCTTTGCCCGACCTAGTCTCACCTCTGTCAGATAGTCCACAAAGTTCTGTCCGAATGCCTGCTTGAATGCCCGGCTTAACGTGTAGGAGTGAATTCCGTGAATGTCCGCGAGTTCATCCAGCGATAACGCTTCTGCATATTGTTGTTCGGCATGCTCCTTGATCTGATGCACAGCCATCTGTATCTGCTTCTCCTCCTTGCCAGTGAATTCCTCCACACATACATGCACGATTCGTTCCTTGAACCATGAGAATAACTCATCCAGGTCACGCAGCTGCAGCACCTCTTCATACACCGCCAAACCGAATAGTTGTACCGGATCTTCGCCTAACTGCAGCAGGGTGTGCTGGATCCGGGCGAGCAGTTGAAAAACGGCCTGTCTGGCCTGATTCTCTGCCGCTTCTACATGGGCGTAGCTGCCAATGAACAATCGGAAGCGCTCCATGGCTGTTCCCTGATCGCCGTTACGTAAGGCCGAGATGATGTCCTGTTCCAATTCAAGCGGATACGTTCCCTGTTCCTTCCGATCCTGTTCTGCTTTTTCAATCATATCGATGATGCCTGCACCTGAAGAAAACTGCCTTTGCCTCAAAACCGCTCTCGACTCTCTGACCAGCTGCGGTATATGAGAAGCATCGGATGTGATCTTGCTAATCGAGATCGTCATACGTACATCCAATTCGGACTGCACGATCTCCAGCCATCGCTGCCCTATTGCAATGAGTTGTTCCCGGGATGCAGGTGCCCCCGGTTGGTCATCTGGCGAGATGGCGATCAGCAGAGCGATCGACATGTCGTGATAGTTGAGTATTTCTGTGGGGTAAGGGAAATCTTCGAGCTGTGTTCCCAAAATCTCGGCTGCCGCCAAGCTGATCCATTCTGGTGATTCACTCCGATTGAGGTAGCCGCCCTCTTGAAGGGTAACAGGACCCGGACGTATATGAGCCAGCATAATCATGAACTGCTCCTCGTGGAGATTCCATCCCACTTGGGACAGACGTTCCCGCCATTCATGGTCACTGGGTAACAGCAAATGACCTAGCGTCAGCTGGATCAGCAGACTCTCCCTCGCGAGTGGCAGATGTTCCTCCAGCCGCCGCTGGAGGGATTCACGTTCACGATTCACGCCAATCCAGTGCTGTTCGATATGCTTGATTTCATCCAGCTGCACGGCCGAGCTGGATGCTGCTGCTCCATTTGGCCATGAAGTCCGAGCAGGAACAGCAGCCTCTCCGTCCACACCGTTTGCAGTAAATATTCGCAGCAATCTCGTGAATGGCTTGTAGAGCTGTAGCGAACCAATCCATGACAGGAGCAGAGCGAGTAACAATCCACTTCCGTTAATGAGCAGAACGATTCGGGGTACGGACACAATCGGAGCTACAATTTCATTCAACGGAGCCGCAGATACGTAAGTCCAATCCGTACCCAATCTGCGAAAAGTGCCGGACTGAATCGAATAGGTCATACCCTCGTATTCCATCAGGAAGGAGCTGGGCTTCTCTTCAAGCTTGAGCACATGTTCACGGACAGCTTGCTGTAATTCACCCAGATTTTGATCCTGAGGAAGCAAAGGTACTCCCTGTTCATTCAGCAAAAAGGTCGTCCCGCCCTCATACGGAGACAAGGTCTGCAGCATGCTGCCAAGCTGTTTGTTATCCAAAGTAATGGTTAACGCACCCAAAGCATCATCACTTCCACTCGGAAGCCGGTTCACCATCATCATGGAGGCGCCATCCATGGAACGGGACCAATAGGTGGCCCGCGGCTGTTCAGTCAGGCTGTGGTACATCTCAATTTCCTTAGGGTCGCTCATAAAATCATACCGCTCCGAATCCATCTTCACGGCTCTGGGTTCTTCCAGATACAGTTGAACCTTGCCAATCAGCGTATTGGAATTCTTAATCATCAGCAGCAATCGATAGAGCTCATGAACCTGCTTGTACTTGTAGACAAAATCGAGATCCTTCAGACGGTTATCGAACACTGGATCGAAGGCCCATTGTGAGAAAGTCAGTTCAAGCGCATCCAATTGTTCGCCGACCCAAGCGGTGCGTTGTTCAAATTGCCGCAAATGCGTTTGCTGCAAAATATGCTCCATTTTGACCGTAATCCATCCATAAAGGAGCACTCCCGTAATAACCCCCGGAATGCAGGCGATCAGCAGAATCATCATCAGACTGCGCCTGAAATAACGCCCTTTGGGCATAGGAACTCGTGTACGCTTGAACAACATCTCTCTGTACCTCCTTTCCGGGAATACCCACCTGAATGCAGATTTATCCTTTCACTGAGCCAACCATAGCTCCTTTTGCAAAATGCTTCTGAATAAACGGATATACCATCAGCACCGGCAGAATGGCTACAATGATGGCGGCCATCTTCAACATCTCTGTCGGTGGTGTCTCTACCTGCTGTCCAGGTGCGACCAGATCAATATTGGACGCGTTCAGCAGCATGTTTTGCAGCAGCACCTGAATCGGCCACTTCGCAGAATCATTCAAATACAAAAGTGCCGCGAAAAATTGGTTCCAGTATCCTACCGCAAAGAACAAGCCAAATGCCGCAAGTGCAGGCATCGACAAGGGGAGTACAATCGTGTACCAGGTCCGGATCGCACTGCAACCATCGATGGAGGCCGCTTCACTGATCTCCGCAGGCAGGCTGTCGAAGAAATTTTTCATGAGCAGCACCGTCCAGCCATTGGCAAGCGCAGGCAGAATTAATGCCCAGATGTTATTGATAAGCCCGAGCTCCCGGACCAGCAAGTAGTTCGGAATAATTCCCGGACTGAACAAAATGGTCAGTACGATCAGGAACATCAGTACTTTTCGGAAATAAAACCTCTTCTGGGACAAGGCATAGGCCAGGGAAGAGGATACGGCCAGACTGCACACTGTGCCTACAGTTGCTAGAAAGGCACTGTTCCCCAGCGAGCGTGCGAAGGCAGGCGTGGAGAGCAGATAGGTATAAGCTTCCGCAGACCAGCGCTGCGGGAAGAGTACGATTTTCTTTTGCAGATATTCTCCCGGATCGGTGAACGAAACGACAAAAACATAGTACAGCGGAAAAAACATCGCCACCGCCAGCAGCCCAAGAACGATTGCATTCAGAGACTGACCAATCCTCTCACTCCATTTCAAACGATGCATCTCAAGACCTCCTCCCTCCCACTAGTTCTTATAGACACGGACCGGAAACACAGGTACTAATAGACCCCTTCTTGACCCATGCGCTTCACCAAACGGTTTGCAATCACGACGAGCGCCAGTCCAACCACTGATTTGAATAATCCAACCGCCGTACTGTAGCTGAAATCTCCCTGCTCAATTCCCGTACGGTATACATAAGTGTCAAATACTTCAGCCACTTCAGATACAGCACCGTTGTACATCAGGAAGATCTGTTCAAATCCTACCTCCATGATGTCCCCCAGTCTTAAAATGAGAAGCACGACGATGACACTCCGGATGGCAGGAAGCGTAATGTGCCAGATCTGACGGAGCCGTCCCGCCCCATCCATTCGTGCTGCCTCATACAGCTGGGTATCCACACTTGCCATGGCAGCGAGAAAAACGATCGTTCCCCAGCCGGCTTCCTTCCACATCGCCTGCAAGGTGACCATGATCCAGAAGCTGTCCGGGTTCGTCAGAAAGTCCACCCTCGGCCAGCCCCATAAGGCAAACAGCTCGTTGATCAATCCCGTCCCCTTGGCGAACAGCAGGAGTGTCAGTCCCGCAATGATGACCCAGGAGAGGAAATGCGGCATATAGATCACCGTCTGAATCAATCGCTTGTACGTCATGTTACGCAGCTCATTGAGCCCCAGCGAGATCAGAATCGGGAATGGAAAAAACAAGATCAGATTCAGCAGGCTGATTGCCAGTGTATTTCGAAACAGCAAGGCAAAGTCTGGATTGGCAAACAAGGTGGTAAAGTGCTGCAGCCCAACCCACTCACTGCCCAGAATTCCTCGGAAGGGGGAATAGTCCTGGAACGCAATGACGATGCCCCACATCGGGATATATTTGAAAATGAGAAAGAACAGGATGCCCGGTAGAGCAAGCAAATATAATGATCGATCGCGCCGCAGCGCGGAGAGCCATTTCGTGCGTCTGTTTCTTTTGGATGAAGTCTGCCTTCCCTTGTGTGTGCTAAAGTGCTGCTCGGTTACGCTCATGGGCTGCAGCTCCTTCCCTCAGATTCATTGTCCGTTTCTTTTCTTGTAAGCCTCCGTCATCTCATCACTCATGGCCTGGACATTTGGATCATTCCGCAACGATTCCACAAAGGTATCCCATGCTTCAATGGGCTCCCGGCCCAGAATGATTTTGGCCTTGAGATCCTGTATTTTCTTGTTTAATTCGGGCAGAATCTTCTGTCCAGTCTCCGATTGAAGACCCGCAGACAGATCGGCTACACTCGTTTTGTCTCGTTCGGCCTCCACTTTTTTGAATAGTTCATTCGCCTGGGTCTCTTCTTCTGTCTCACCCGTGGTATCCCAGGGAAGATCAATAACGTTAACGATATGATTAAAATCCGAGGCGTTGTCCGCCGTTAATTTCTCGGTACTTGCTACTTTTTTGCCATCGACCACTTCATAATGGGTACCTTCAATCCCAAACTGCTGAATTTCAAACACTTCCGGGTTCATCCAGGTATCGACGAGTTGGAGAATTCGTTTCATCTTCTCTTCCGGTACACTTGCAGGAATCGCCAGAATGCCGTTGTAACCCGAGCCTTTTGGGTTGTAGCCATTCAGATTGGTCAGAGGGTAGAAGTCCGTGTACTTAAAGGAAGGATCGACTTTCTTCAGATCATCGGCATAGATTTTGCGCATCGTGCCTGTCTTGTCCACAATAATGCCTGCCTGATTGCGCTTGAACAATTCCCTTGCCTGTGTCAGCTTCAGCGACAGAAGATCCTCGGGCATCATGCCGCTGCTGTAGGCTTTCGTCAGATATTGAAGGGATTCCCTGACCTCGGGAAGCAGCTCCCTGTATACCAGTTTCCCCTCGGTTTTATCCCACTTCCAACTGCTGTTGCTTCCGATAAAAGAGTTCTCAATGGCACCCAGTACCGGGCCGAGATTGCCATTCCAACCGAGATCATCCGGACTGACATAAGCAGCAAGCGCTGTTGTATCCGGTTGTCCGTTGCCATCAGGGTCCTGTTCCACGAATGCCTTCATAACATCGAATAATTCATCTGTTGTCTCAGGCACCTGCAGGTTTAATTTGTCGAGCCAGTCCTTCCGGATAATGAAAAAGGAATCTCCCGTCACCGGCCTAGGGCGTGGTATGCCATAATTGTTGCCGTCTGCTGCCTTGGTTGTTTCCCAGGCAATATCGGGAATGCCCTTGCTCAGGTTCGGATATTCCTGGATATATGGCGTGATATCCCAGAACGCTCCTTGCTTGACCATCTTGGTAAAGGTGCTTCCAAACGGATCGTTAATCATGATGAGATCAGGAATATCGCCAGAAGCGAGCGTCAAGTTCAGCTTGTCGCTGTAAATATTGTTCGAAACCCACTGAATACTCATCTTGGAGTTCGTCGCTTTTTCGATCGCCCGTTTGATTACATTGTCATCAGCTGCAGGAACCGCACTGGGTGTAATGGTCATAATGCTAACCTCCAGTGGATCATTCGCATTGCCGCTGCTGCCGCTACTTTTACTCGTTTGCCCCGCTTCTTGACTTCCGCATGCACTAAGCACGACAGACATGACCAACACAACGGATATAATCCAGTTCAATTTACGGGTGTTACGGTTCCCCACATTTAGCATAGGCTTTCCCATCCTCCTTAGTCTCTTAAACCTATCGTATTAATCGGATTAACGATTAAAAAAGGGGCTTTGACTGACCCTGGAATGAGGTTGTTCCTGGTCACCTCAAAGCTTTCACTCACTATAACGAACACCCGTATTTCCTGCAATTGCACTTTTTTGCACTGGTAATCATGGCAGTAAGTAGACCTTAAATGCCTTGGTACGGTTGGATGATCAGCTCATCCCACACCTGAACTTCAATATAACGTTCCGGGCCCCTTTCACCATTCCGATTCCATTCCTGAGGCCACCCATAGAACTGAACGACCTGCAGAATTTCATCTTTGGTGTACACCTGCTTACGATACGGCTTATCATCCGAATAACGCATGGTTGGGAAGAGGTCTGATATGCGTTCAGGTCTGTCATACAGATCACGCCTTTGTCAGCGATATATATATACACTCTTCTATTAAAACTGGCGTTATTTATGCCTCGTGCAGTCTGGCCTTCTGGATGACGGATGGAATAAAAGAAGCCTTAGCTGCGGTGTATCCCACACGGTCATGTCTGAACTGCTGTTCCAGCTTTTTCTTCAACGCGTAGTACTCTTGCATAACCTCCGAGTCTCTTCTGAGAACATCGCGAAACAGCAAGTTATCCGTCCATTCCAGGCTCCTATACTTGTAGACGTGGAGATGATGCGTACCTGCTCTCCATTGTCCTTTTCGGAAAAACAAACGTTCCGGGAAATCCGACTTGGGTACATACTCGTACCCCAGTTCTCCCAATGCTTCTATATGTACTGCCTTCACATCGTTCAACTCATGTACTCCTGCCATCATATCGATTAATGGTTTCGCCCCAAGTCCCGGCACAGACGTACTCCCAATATGTTCAAAATCCACGCAGATTTCTGCCAGCACTTTCATGATGTTATTGCGTTCTACGTGATATTCCTCAACCCATCTTGGGTCATATTCGGATATGACGACTTCTTCTCTCATAGCGATTTAGACCTTTCTGTCCCTTACATTTATTAGTCATAGTGTACATCATGTGAACATTGATGGAAATAACTGTTGTACATCATTTCGGTCTAGCCTTCATGGTTTATTTAACATATTTCGCTATTAACGAGGAAATATTAACCATTTAATGATAAACTAATAAAAAAGTGGTTCACTTTATAATCATGACTGATTAGGAGGACATACGATGTTAGGTGTAAAAGTAGAGCAAAAACATGATCAGCTGATTATTCGCTGGCAGTTTTCTAAAATTAGCATTCCGATCCCAGACATCCAATCCGTTACGCTTGATGAAACCTATGGTGGAAGTGAGCCTTCAGCCATTCGAATCGGTGCAGCGTATGGGGCTTCTGAAACCATCCTAATCCGCACAACCCATCAATCCTACGTTCTGTTCACTTCCAATGAGACTTTATTTCCGAAAATTAATGCTCTGATATCCAGCACAGCGAGTAACCCTTACATTTGATCCACATCAGTATCTATAAAAATCACAACGAAAAAAGCGCTGGCATCCGCATAATTACTTATGCCATGCTAACGCTTTTTAGGTTCACGATGCGCTGAACGCCTTGAACGACTATTTCCAGCTCCACTCAGGCAACTGATCCAGAGTTATGACATAGTCGCTGTTGTACACTTCTCTTAAGAAATCCACAGTATTATGCTGGCCACCCCTCAGAAATTCACCTGTCCAGGTACAGAACCAGCTCCAATGAATGCCCTGCTCCTCCATCTGCTGCGGATCAGGAATGGAGCCGTTTTCCGCGAGTGCTATCATTTTGCTGTCACTCACCAAATTCCGTAAGTTCTCGTAACGTTCTGCAAGTGGATCATGGTCCCCTGCTTTCGGATATACATCCACGCTCACAATGTCCACAACATCATCGCCCGGATACCATTCCGGCTGTTCCGAGTTCCACACCCAGATAAGATTATTTAGCTCATGTTGGTTAACTAATCGATCATACAGCAGACGATACAACTGTTTGGCAGGTTCAGGTCCTTTTGCTCCCCACCAGAACCACCCTCCTTCAGCTTCATGAAGTGGGCGGAATAACACGGGTACACCTACATCCTTAAGCTCTTGCAGATGCCCGGCGATCACATTGATATCCCGGATCAACAAGGCATACTCATCCGATTCGGGGTGAGCCAGCGTGGAGGCGAGATCGAACGTTGTGGCCTCCGTATAAAATCCCCGCCACCACTCTTTGCCAGGTTCATCGATAAGGTTAGACGGGGCATTCCAGTGCCAACACAAGGTCACGATCCCGCCTTGCTGATGCCATGCAATCATATCTCGTATTTCCTCGGAGGTCGCCCCCCGCTCTGTTCTTGAAGGTGAGTATTCCATCAGATCAAACCCAATCACAGCCGGTTTACGTCCCGTGTTCTCATTAATCCAGTTCAGGTTGCTGTATTCCTGCTGACCCGAAAGTACTGCAGACCCATAACTTTTTACCAAGTACCTCATCAATTCCCTGGCCTCGGAAGTCGCATCATGATTCACCAAGGTACTGCTTATCTTATTTTCTGTCATTGATAATCCTCCATTCCAAGGCAGGGTACATAGCCACCCAAATATCAAAATGAACCGAATTACGTATCCCATATGAGTACACCAAGCCCGCTTAACCAACAACGCCAGAACGCTCAATACTTTCCACGAAATAACGCTGTACAAACAGATACAAAATAATCAGCGGCGCAATCGCCAGCAAAATGCCTGTATCCACGATCATCGCAACATAGTTTGGATCGGCCTTCATGCCGGAACTCGAACCAAACCCCATCAGCTGAGGAATCAACTGATTCGCTTGAGCGGGTAATGAAGCGACCTTCAGCGAGATCAGTGAACTTTCACTCATGAACAGCGCCGAATAGAACGTATCATTGTACTGCCACACAAAAGAAAACAGGATAACCGTGATCAGTGGTGAAATGGCATTGGGCAGCATAATTCGGGCAAATGTACGGAATCCGCCCGCGCCATCAATCAGTGCGGCTTCTTCGATTTCTTTGGGCATACCCTTGAAGAACTGTCGAAAAATATAAATGAACAGCCCTGCCTTCAGCCCTCCGGCCGTCGCTGCAGTAATCATGGAAGGCCAATAGGTGTTTAACAGATTGACCCCCTCCCTGCCCGTAAACAGCTGTATGATGCCCAGAAAGTCGAAGCTGCGGAAATGCAGATACATCGGCACCATCAACGTGCTTGTCGGCACCAGAATAGTGAGAATCACCAACACAAAGAGCACATTGCTGCCTGGAAAAGTAAAGCGGGCAAATCCATATCCGGCAAGCGCACAGGATATTGCCGTCAACAGCGTCGTTATGGTAACAAACAGCAAGGTGTTCGCGAGCAAGGGCAGGTAATCCATTACCTGTGCCGCCAGCCTGATATTGTCCAGCGTGAAATGCTGGGGAATCATATAAATGGTTGGATTATAAATGTCTTGTTTATCCTTAAATGCAACCGAGATTTTAAGAAATAACGGATACAGAATAATAAATGAAATGCCGATGATCAATGCATATCTGAATATGGAATACAGTAGGTCCGATGTTTTATTTCGAACTCGCTGCAGTTGATAATTCTGCTTCGGAACCACTACCATGCGATCCGTTCCCGACACAGCCATAGTCTAGTAGCCCTCCTTTTACATGATCCGTCAGTTGTAATGCACCCGCCGTGACAATACCCAGCCAACAATGAGCAGCACAAGCCCGATCACCAGTGTATAGAGCCAGGACATCGCCGAGCTCAGGCCAAAATTCTGGGTCTTAAATGCAGTTTGGTAGATAGCTTGTGTGACCGGACTTCCAGCAAATGAATCAATAATCGTATAAATGACATTTGTCAGTATCAACGGACTGACCATTGGAAATGTAATTTTCCAAAATGATTCATAGGCGGTTGCCCCTTCGATTTTGGCTACTTCATACATGGAACCGGGTACGGACTGCAGGGCGGCGAGAAAGATCAGAATCTGAACACCTGAGCGGCTAATAATCTCGTAAATTCGCATGATCGCTTCCACGATATAATCCACATAGGCCAGCGGGAGTCCTACATCGGCCAGCATCCGCACGATCGAAATCACGTTAAACGAAGCTCCTCCATCAGCCGTCGATTCAACGGCGCTGGCGTCGCCCATCAGATTGATCAGACCTGCAGATTCAGCTGCCGCTACTGCACTGGAGGCCAGAATAACGGGCAGGAAGAAGATTGCCCGCGCCATGGTTCTGCCCTTGAACTTCTGATTCAGCAGGGTCGCCGTAAACAAACTGAAAAACAATATCATGGGCACATTTAGCAGCATGGCACCAACCGAATCAATCAGGATCCGGTTAAAGGTAGCATCCACGAGAAGTGCATCCTTAAAATTTTTCAGTCCGACAAAGTCAAGAACGTATCCTCCGGGAGCCACTGACAAGTTGCTGAAGCTGAACCGAATCGATTGCAGAAGCGGTGCGGCAAAAAGGAAGATGAAACCAAGCAGCCACGGCGAGATAAATGCCAGACCGAGCAGTGCTCTCCGTGATTTCAATGATAAACGCAGAGTTCTCATTGGCTCACTCCTTCCACGGCATAGTCCATTTTGCCAACTGACACTCCGTCTACAGTTACCCGATCGTCAGTGTAGTTTACAAGGATAGTCGTACCGCCGCTGTACGTGACCCGGACCACGCCTTCCTGAATTCGTTCATGCCCGGTCATCTGCTGATTCCCCAACCCTTTCAACACCTCATTTGCTTCCTTGTACAGAACAACCGCGTCATTTATCCAATCTTCGTACGCAGTAGCATAAGCCGAATCATAATTCGTTAACTTCAGCCTGGATGATGGTTCATGAGTCCATTGGAAATGCGGAGCTGCACCAAGCTCAAGACTTCGCAGCAGCTGCTTGCGCAGATCCTGATCTCCTGTTGTATTCAAGGGAGATGCTGCGTAGTTCATATAACCATGAATGACCATTTCATAAAAAGGAACTTGCTCATCGGTAATGTTGAACCAACTGGAGCCTTGAGGCACATCCACTACATGCTCCGCATATCCCCATGCATAGGCATTAGCCGATGATAACATCATGCTGGGATATTCCTGCTGCAGCTTGCCAAGCTGCTCCTTCACAATGTTCTTGGTCGTCTCGCGGTGAATGACACGGCTATCCCGATAATCGGAAGCTAGAACCTGCCCGAGATCACGGAGTGATAATCCGCTGAGTTCCAGTTTTGAAATGGTCTCGGCAAATTCGCCAACCACATAAGGAAGCTTCGCAGCCGAGAGCAGATAATAGCTGTCCTTGCTCTGATCCATTCGGTTGAGAGCAGGACTGTAAGGATACAATTCCGCGGTCTCCTTGGTTACAAACCGGGCCGCATCGGAAGACGGCGCAAAACGCGAGTCATCATGATAGATCCGCTGGAATGCCACATCAGGGAATAACGTTCCCCCAGACTGCTGCAATTGGGCAGACAGCTCCTGCAGCTCAGAACGACTGCCTACCTCACGATCCAGCTTCACTTGGGTCGGTGTATGGTGGCTGAACCCGCCACCGAACCAGCCCTGATACCTCATCTGTACGCGGCTCACACCTTCCTGCTGTAACTTTGCTGCCATGCGGGCAGCCTGTTCATACGTCGTCATGGCTAGTGTGGTCCGATAAGGCACACCCAGAAAAGAGGCTTTTTGGTCGACTGCACCGAGTACACTCACATAGAACGGCAGCTCCGTCTGTTCTTCCAGCGGCTTCAGCACACCCCCATCCACCAACTGCTGCTGATATAGGCGAGCCATACCGGAATAACTGGCATCTTCTCCATGCAGGAAATGATATCGGACCTGGATATCTCCGCGATAAGGCTCTTCACTCAGCAGTTGAATCTCCTGCATTTTCTGCGAGGTATACATCTCCAGTTCATCCTCCCCACGCAGGGAGAAGGTCGCATGCACATGGTTGTAACTGTTCTGCCTGCCTCCGATATCGGCAGAGATGCTGGCCATTCCGTCTCCTTTTTCAATCACGGCAAACCAGGCATGCTCCCCGTTCTTGAGACCAAATACAGGCATATGGGCTGATTCGCTGACCTGGGGCCGACTGAGCGAATTGTCGTTAGGATCTGCACCGTATACACGCTGTACATACTGCTCTTCCTTGACCTTTCCGTTATTCAGATGGATTAAGCTGCCTGACCCGTCCGGCACGAACATATACCCTTCGCCTCTGGTATCCGCAGCACCGAAGTATGCGAGTAAATCCATGTTACGAATACGATATTGACCACTCTCTTCCACTTGACTCAGAGGTACGATCACCACCAGCGAGCCTTGATCCAGCCGATATTCCACCGGGATGACGAAGCTTGGCTTATCCGATACCCCGCCACCTTCAACCCCGTTTTCCTGATTGTCATAAGCAAGATCGTCTGCGGTGTAACCCGCTGTCTCAAAGGCATCCAGCATCTTGTTCAGAACGAGCTGCTTCGAGATCTGTCCGTCCAGCCTTTCCAGAACATCCGGGTTGTCCTTGGTTGGATAGTAACGGGCAGAAGCATACCTTGCAGCGGTAGCATCCAGTTTCAAAAGAACCTTTTCCTCCAGACGCTGTTTGCTAATCAATCTGGGCAATGCATCAATACCGAGCGAGGTATCTCCAAGGGTGTAGGTAATCCGGATTCCCCCATCCACATTGGCAGCAACAAATTGTTTGTTGGTAATACTGGTGCTGAAATTCGGAAAGTTCTCCAGTGTACCTATCGCATCCCGGAAGGAGATGTTGAGTTGGGACGACAGAACTTCTTTCTCATAAGCCGAGGCCAGGCCATCTTGGGTGCGTTCTTTCGGATTGCTGTACCAGATCTCTCCGCTAGCTCCGTCACGCACGGCGATCTCGGTTGTCTCCTCGTTATAATAAAGCGCCAAACCCTGGTCCTCAGCGACCAACTGCATGCCTGGCACACCCTGCGAGGTATCCGCTAGATACTTCAGTGTCTCCGTTTCGGCTGGTATCGCCTCGGTTGTTGCTTCCAGATAAGCTGCTACTTCTATAGCGGGTAATCCCCTGTTGTTCATATACAGCAGTCCGGCTGTCATCAGAATCACAGCTGTGCCGCTGGCCAGCACCGTATATAATCGTTGCCTTTTGATCACGGATGCCGCCTCCTTTAGGTCCGAAAAATCAACTCGCGGTATATGTTATAACCGAATTCATATAATTGCTGCAGCATACTGAACACGAGCGCTCCGAGGAAAACGATAATCCCCATCACAACAAGCGTCAGCAGCATCGTAATGATCGTTTTGAAGACCGTATATTGGTGCACCGTCATTGTGCCAATGAACAGGAGCAGCAGAAACCAGAAGAAGGCGATGCTGTTAAACAGATAATAAAAAGCAGTCTCCTCCTGCACCATGAACCGGCTGATCACAATCATCGGGGCATAAATCAAAATAACCGGAATGAGCGAGTATCCTGTCGCCAGAAAGATTTCCCTGAACCTGCCTTCCCCTTCCATCAGCGTCGTCACCGACCAGTTGGCAATGCACCATAGAAAGAACGGCACCGCCACCGTTGCAATCTCCACAATACTGTTGATGGTGCGAGGATCAGTAAAATTGACGAGAAATCCCGCGTACTGCTTTTGCAAAGTCATCATGATGATGGTGAGCGCGAGTGCCAAAAAGGCAACAAGCATCCGTCCCCGGTTATCCGACTTGAGGTCCCAGTATGCATCGATAGGGTGAAAAATGAGATGCAGCGGAAACTTAATGTAATCCTGCTTCACGGTCAATCTGCCTCCTCCGTCTCCATTTAACCGCCACCCGGGCCAGGATCAGAATGAAAATCAGGGCAATACCTGCAGTCAAGAACGTGCCGAAATGTTCCTTCATCATCTCCCGCCGGTATCTTTTGAACGCCACCGAATAACTCTTGCGGTCCATCCCAAGCTCGAAGTAACCGAGAGCCTCCTTATTTTTCTTCTCCATGAGCAAGGATTTGCCGATACCGATATAGGCAATGTCATAATTGGCATTCAGCTTCAGTACTTCTTGCCAGATATGCACAGCTTCCGTATCCTCACCCTGATAATGAAGGGCAACCGCCTCATTCACATGGGTTCCAAACCGAGTCGGCTCATAGACCACCAGATTGCTCTTTCCCCGGTCAAGAACCAGTTGGTGATTGCCGGATTGTTCAATGGCAACGGGTGTTTTGAGCGTGCCCACCTGATTTCCTTTGCCACCGTAGATATAGAGCAGATGACCCTCGTCATCGTAAGTGAACACCCGATTCTGTGTCGCATCGAGTACACTGTACATGCCGTTGCCCAGCACTTTCACATCAATGAGCTTGGATGGCCCTGTGTTGTTGCGGAACCGGATGTCCCCCTTGACGTCAAAGTAACCAAACCGCTTCAGCACATCTTCTCCGGACGGATTGAGTCGTTTGATCGGCTCATTCGAACCAGGATCGATATTGGTTGCGTAGACAAACCCTTTATGGTCGATATCCACGCTCGAAAACTCGGTCGGTACAAACAGGACCATCTGTGCCCGCTGGGCCTTGGTGGAGAACATGCGCCAGATATATTCGCCGTAGTCCCGCTCCACCTTATTGGTGCCGACGTAACCGATGAACTTCCCCGTCTCGTCAAACTGCATGATTCCTTCGTAAACGCCTTGAGCTACCACATAAACCCGGCCCACATGGTCAACCGTCAACTTCAGCGGCTGGAACTGAAAGTCCGTCGCCAGAACATCCGACTCGGGAGCATTGATAATCCGATCCAATTGTCCGTCCGCATTCAGGATCACGACTCGACTGTTCCCGGTATCTGCGACGTAGATTCGCTCCTCTTCATCCACAAACAGTCCACCGGGAGCGTTGAATGTTTCCTTGCTGCCTTCTCTCGTGAACCCGTCCATGACCCGAAGAAGCTTGTACTCTGCGTCCAATATGACAATCCGGCTGTTGCCGCTATCCAAAATATAGATCTGACCGGATGAAGATACATTCACATCACTGGGATCCTTGAATTCCCCAATGCCCAAATCGCTGCCCGAGATGGTTCGTTTGGGCAGATACGCATCCGGGGAAGGAACGGCTTCTCTCCAGGAGTTGTAGTTATAACTCTCATACGGCGCCGAAGAAGCTGCCGCAGGCACGGCATTCGCCAGCAGCAGGGATACTGCCGCCAGGAGAACAAGCCATCTTTTCACTGTGCGTGCCATATCGCTCCCCCTCAATCCTTCATGCCCGAGCTCGCCATCGTCTCAATAATGCGGCTCTGCGAGAAAATAAACAGTGTAATCGGCACACTCATCAGAATAAGTGCCACCGCAGCACCTGCTCCTGCCCGGGATATTCCGCCTTGAATAATCTGGCCTGCTGCGTAATGCAGTGTCTTGAGCTGCTCGCTGTAAATGTAGCCATTGCCGTCACTGCCCCATAACATCTGGAACAGCAGTATGATTAAGGTCAGCCAGGCCGGCTTCACATTCGGCATGACGATCGACCAGAAGATCCGGTATTCACTCGCACCATCAATCTTCGCCGCTTCCAGCAGCGCATCCGGAATCTGCTCCATGAACTGCTTCATCAGATACAGGCCAAGTGAATAGGCGAATGCCGGAATGATAACGGCCCAATAGGTGTCGATCCAGCCAAGCCAGGACATGATCATATAATTGGGAATCGCCGTTACCGCAGGGGTGAACATGAGCGATAGCACAACGACCTGGAACATGAACACTTTGCCCGGAAATTTATGCTTGGCAAGTGGATAGGCTGCTGCTGAAGCCAAAAGTACATGGCCCACAATGCCAATGCCCGTAATAAAAACGGTATTGAATATATATCGTGAGAAGGGCACCCACGAGTCGCTCAGCAGATTCAGCAGATCCGTAAAATTGCTGAACGTTGGATTTTTGACAAACAACGTCGGTGGAAAAGTAAAAATCTCATCCAGCGGTTTGAATGCATTGTTGATCGCATAGATCAGCGGCAGTACCATAAAGGCGCCAAATACGAGCAGAAGGGCAAACAGGGAGAGACTGCCGGATAACGAGCGATTCACCCGCTTTTTGCCTGTCGCAATTGCAGCCATAGCTATTCTCCCACCCTTCGCAGCAATTTCTGTACCAGCAGGTTAGTGCCCACCATAATCATGAAGAGTACGGTTGCAATCGCCGAAGCATAACCCATCTCAAACCGTGTTGTACCAAAGTCGATCAGGTGCGTGACCACCGTCTCAGCCGCATAGTTCACGCTTGGAAACCCAGCGAGTGCGATGGAGACGTCTGCCACGGCAAACGAGGTGGTGAGTTGAATGACTGCACCGAACATTAGCTGCGGCCGCATGGAAGGCAATGTAATATACCAGAGCTCCTGCCAGCGATTTTTGACGCCGTCTACCGCACCTGCTTCATATAACGTCCGGTCAACTGTCTGCAATCCGGCGATGAATGCCAGAAACCCTGTACCCAAGCTCAGCCACAGCTGCACAAGGATAAGAATAGGCATGATGTACGCCTCGGTCTTCAGCCACTGAATCGGCTCCAGCAGAAAGCCCCATCGGATCAATAATCCATTGGCAATACCGTAGCGATCGCCCGAGAAGATCATCAACCAGATAAAGTAGACATTCCCTGAAATGGATGGCGCGTAGAAGATCAACGTCATGAATGCCCTCCATTTGGGCGTCAATTCATTAATGATCCAGGCAAACACAAAGCAGGCAATATAACTGATGGGTCCGGTAATAATGGCAAACAGCAGCGTATTCTTGATGGCAATCAGGAATACGTCATCCTCCAAAAACAACCGAGTGTAGTTCTGCCAGCCAATAAATCGCGGAAACTCCAGCATATTGAAATAGGTGAAGCTGAGAATGATAGAGATAACAACCGGGATCACGGTAAACATGGTGAACAGAATCATGTAGGGAGCCAGCAGGACATAGGAATGCTTGCTGGCTTTCATCTCCTGGAGCTTCCAGCTCCACCATGATTTCATGCCCATCCTTGAAGCCTTCTCAGGAGGACTGTGTTGACCGTCTCGGAGTGATATTTGTGACACTGTTAACCCTCCCTCTGCTTACGGAAGACCAAATTCATTACGTTTGATCCGAATCTCGTCCTGAATATACTGGGTATAGTCCATAATGGATTCTCTGGCTTCCACTTGACCAACCACCGTCTTGTAAAAGGCATTGAACAGATGGCGCCCGGTAAAATAACCCCCTGGCACTTCGGGAATGCCCTTCACCGTTTCGAATTGTGCCTTAAGATTGGCATAATCCTCAGCTGGCCACGGCAATGAATCAAGCGCCTTGATGTTGGCCGTTGGATAACGCGCAGCTGCGCCCATCAGTCCTTCCATCTCGCGGCCGAATTCAGCCTGTACCGGTGTGCTGGTCCACCATTTCATGAACTCCCACGCGGCTTCCTTATCCTTGGCGCTCTCCAGCATCATGACTGCGCTGCCTCCGCCCGGCACATCCCGATTCAATGTGCCATCCGCCTGTACCGTACCCGGGACAGGAACGAAGCCCCATAGTCCGCGAATCTCCGGTGCAAATACGGATAGCTGGTTATACATCGTGTAATCCGTCAAGCCGATCGGCATCTGCCCTGTTCTGAAGCGGTTGGCAAAGTCATATTCCCGCTCCAGCTTGTAATCGGTATAGAACTCTGTCCACTGCTTGAATGTCTCGATCCCTATACGTGAATCCAGATCGGATTCCTTGCCATCGTTGCGGTAGAAGGATCCTCCATTCTGTAGAAGCATCGTTGCGTATTGCGAGTTGGGCGGAATGTTGACACCCTGCATATTGGCCTGAGTCACAACCGGCATGCCGAATTCCATATGGTTTTTGCTCAGAATAGCCAGCAGACTTTCGACGTCTTCCCACGTTTGAGGGACTTCAAGCCCCAGTTCTGCGAGCACGTCTTTTCGGTAAAAGAGCATATTAAAGGTCTGTGTTTCCGGCAGGGCATACACTCCCGAATCATAGACATAGGGGATGATCGCACTTTCTCTGAACTCCTGTTCCACTGAGGTATAGTCAGCGAACTTGGTCAGATCCACTGCCGAGTTCCTCATAGCAAAGTTTACCGGCAGGTCATTGCCGATCTGCATCGCTACATCCGGTCCTTCACCGGACAACGTAGCCGGCAATAACGTCCCCATATTCACCAGCTTCAGATTGACATTAATGCCGCTCTCCGGCGTAAAGGTCTCATCAATCATCGCCTTCATCGTATTCGCCTGGTCACGTCCACTGCCGATCCAAACTGTCACCGTACGCTGGTCTTTTGAAGTGGCAACATTGCCGATTTGGTTATAGTCAATGAAGAACGAATGATAGAATGTCTTCGCTTCATGGCCGACCTTCGCCAGCGCTCCCATCCCTTTATGAGGGATACTGGTGTCAATGGACGTGACATACAGGGCATCAATTTCAAGCGGCTGCTCCCGTGCCTGCTGCACCCATGTTCCGAGCCCACCTGTATTCGTTTTGTAAGCTGCCAGCCGTCTTGGTATGGTATCCGGCTTGTCAATCATCTCGTCCAGCTGCTGTGCCATCGTCTTGATCAACGCTTCCTGATCACTGGACTGGCCAGATAGAAGGCGAAGCTGCGCTGCCACGTCCTTGAGTCGTTTACTCTCCCCGGCAAATACCTCCAGCAGATTCGGAATTTGCTTCTCCACCCGGTAATCCCGGAATTCATCCGGCTTGGTGCCAGTGATCATCAGAATTCGCCGATACATGGAGTTCAGGTTATACAGACTATCCTCTACATTGCGGATCAACGGTGCGAAGTCACCCAGGCTGTTCTCCAGCCGTATGACATGTTTGCCTTTTTCCAGCTGAAACTTGTAGGGTTCCTTCCCGCCCAGCACATCCACGCGATAGTCGCTTTGGTAGCGGAAAGGTGCTTTTGCCATCTCGGCAAATGGGACCTCACCATCGATGGTCAGCTTGCGCGTGGAATAGATGCCTTTGACAAAATTCTGCTGTGCAGTTAAGCCGATATGATATAGTCCACTCTCCGGCACATCGACCTCCCACTCAATCCACTGTCCCGGCAAACGCCAGTTGTAACCACCAATCGTATTGACGCGCACCTGGGAAGCACTATACGGGAATACCGCTGAACTTGATCTTTCGCTGGTCGGGTACAACGTTGGTGAGGATTTGGCAATGGCCGCTTCTCCTTCAATCCGAATGAGTACATCTTTTGGCTGTCCGGAAGTATCCGTCTGCTGTGCCCCTACGGTTTCCGCATAAGGAAGGACATTCTTCTCGTTGAAGAGCCGCAAGGATCGAATGACCATCGGTTCACGCGTAGATTTCAGCGTTAGGGTGTGTTCCCCTTTTTCAAGAAAGAACTTGAATGGTGCCTGCTCGTATCCATCTGAATCCTGGAACGTCTCTTCCAGCCAGCGGGGTTTCTCCACCTGCTTCGGACGAAGATCATTCCCCTGATTATCCTGTTCAATTGGTTCTTTCTCACTGCTCCATACCCGGTCAAATTGCAAATAAGCCGCTTCCGCAAATGGAAGTTCACCGTCAATATAAAGTGCACGCTCAATCGCGGAACTTTTGCCTTCTACGGGAAAATAAACTGCAGAGAGATTGTACATTCCGGTTTCCGGCACATCGACAACCCAATCGACCTCTCCTGTCTCGCCTGTATACAAGGAAACCCCTTCCTTGCCTTCATAATCGATCAGTTTGCGGACCTCGTCACCCTCAGCTCGTATGTAGTCCCCCACTTCAATGGTGATATCCACCTTTGGCCGCAATGCTTCACCTGCTTGGATTACATATTGTTCGTATCCCTTCTTCTGCCTCGTCTGCTGCAAGATTGCATCCACCTCAATAGCTGGCAGACTGCCAGGCGGGACATCCGCACTCTCCACATCCGTACCGGAAGCGAAAAACAGCAAAATGCCGGCTGCAGCCGCTACGAGTACAGTAGGCAGGATCCATCGGTTTCGTTGTAGAATTCCAGCCATTCTACGAGTCCTCCTCATCAAGGCTGATGCCAGCAACACCCTGGTTGGAATTCAGAAAAACGGGGTTTCGTGCATGATTACAGGCACTGGAAACCCCCTCTCTGAATCACTTGCTGGTGTTATTGCTTGCCAAGTTTATCAACTGCAGCTTGTGCCTGAGCCTTATATTTCTCAGCTGTCGCTGTAACGGACGCATTGTTTTTGATGATGTCGTTCACATAATCTCCGATGGGATACCCTGCGTAGGCATCATCGAGCAGGATACGTCCCGTACCGGCAATATGCTCACGAATCATGGCAATGTCCTTCTCGTCGGTATAACGGCTCTCGAGGTAATCCTGACCCGGATACTCTTCAATCTGCGGGATATCATAGGTCTCTTCATAAATCTGGTAGACAATCTTAGGATCCTCTACACCTTTGGGAATGAATTTCGCTGAGGCTGCGTTATTGGCGTAGGTTATATCCTTGCTGCCCTGAGGTCCGTTCGGAATGGGAACTACACCAGCGGCAAAGGTGATATCGCCCAGCTGCCATTCAGCGGCAGTGAATAAGGCAACGTCTCCGTCCTTGAATGTATTGCTTTCCTCCCAGTTGGTTTTGTCGCCCGTTTTAACCTTCACGACATTCTCCACGTTATACAGGCGTTTAACGAATTCGGCTGCTTCAATGGTTTTGGGATCGGACAATCCTTCTTTTGCATTTTCGTCATCTACGATCGTGCCGCCATTGGCAGCGGTAAAGTGACGAAGCACGTCAATCGGCCAGCCGGAGAATCCGTATACGTCAATTTTGCCGTCGTTATCCGTATCTTTCGTTGCCTGTTTGGCCAGTTCCATGAATTTGTCCCAATTCCACTTACCCTGGTTATAGAGCTCCTGTGGATCAGGCAGCGACATTTTTTTGAACAGGTCACGGTTATAGTGAAGTCCCAGACCAATGCTGATTGGATTATCGAATGAGTAGTAATCACCGGCGATGGCCGGATATTTGGTAATCAAATTGGCTTCTTGATTGATGTTGTTCTCGGCTGTGGTGAATTCGGAGATCGGCAGCAGCTGCCCTTTGAGGATTGCGGGAAGAGCGGACTTGTATTCCATCTGGACGATGTCTGCGAATGGCTCGCCAGCCAGCGCAGTCGTGGTGAATTTATTCATATATTCTTCAAACGGGACATTAACAAACTCGATTTTTACGTTATATTTTTTTTCGACTTCAGCAATCTTATCGAGACGGGCCTTATCCGATGCTGTCTCCCCCGCTGGCGTCAGATCCCACCAGGCAGCAACCTTGATGACACGTCCACCGAGATCCGGTACATTCGCTGCCACCTCTTCTGTCTCGCCTTCTGTCTCTGTTCCGGCGGTTTCGGTCGTGGTGCCCGAATTGGGAGTCCCCTCTGGATTCGTGCCATTCTGCGCTGTCCCACCTCCACTGCAAGCGGATACAAAAAGCATCACGGCCAGTAACATTAACGGCAGAACGTTCCATTTTCTAATCATGTTTTTTACAACCTCCCCGAATGTGTATGCCTGAAATGGTCATATCAAATCACTAGCATTCACTCACCTAATAAAATCAGCACACCACCACCATTTGTTATTTTAACGTTTGGTTTGAACAAACAAAATTTAACATAGCCAAATGTAAGCGTCAACATTTTATTGTTAACATTTTCTATTTTATCTGATATTATGCTGATATAACCCATAAATACGCTGATGAGAAGCAATCTAGAAAGATTTTTTTCATCCTAAACTTTGATTCACTATCTCTATTTCTCTAAAATTTTGTTATTTTATAAAAATAACAAAAAGATAATAACGAGTGACATATTCCGATCTTTTCTCTCACCAAACTTCATCATTCCAGTTTCTTGTCCAACTTCGAACGATATAAACACTAACATTTTTCATTCTGTATCCGTTATTAGATTAGAGGAAATATATCATGATATACTGGAATCAGTTTCATGCTACATGGTCAAGAATACGGCAGAACTAAGAATGTAAGGATGGTATGATGAAGACGAAGGTAACAATTCAGGAAATTGCACATTTTACGGGTCTGTCAAAATTTGCGGTTTCACGTGCGCTCTCGGGTAAATCCGGTGTGAGCGACCAGACACGTGATATCATCCTCAAGGCCGCTGGCAAACTTGGATATTTCAAAGATAACAGCCTGTTATCTGGCGATATGAACAACGGCAATGAACTTCACGACCCTCAAAACATACGGTGGAGCGGAACGATTCTCATTCTGTTTCCCAATGTCCGTTATCAGAACCAGGAATCCGTCTATTGGGGTCCTATCTTTAACGGGATATCATCCAGACTGAACCAGAAAGGGTTTAACATCCTCACTCTGACCGAGCCTTCTACAGATCAATTATTTACACTGCTGAATCCCGATGCCATTCGGGGCATTATTACAGTCGGTTCAATAACGACACCTATTTTGCTAGAAATCAAACGTCTGGGAATACCTGTTGTTATGGTGGATCATCTCGATCCAGTCTTCCACAGTGACAGCATTTTTACGGATAACTTTGCTTCCATGCGTGAAATTATGCTATATCTCCTTCGTAAGGGCTTCAAAAGCTTTCAATTTGTTGGAAACACCAGTGACGCCCACAGCTTTTATGAACGTTGGATTGCTTACAGTTCTGTGCTTATGGGTAACGGGATAGAGATGAATCAGATACCTGAATTGTGCAGTCCTGCGGTTGATGATTTCCGGCAAACATTTACCTCTGTGATCCATGAAGCGAACTTGCCAGAGGTCTTTGTATGTGCCAATGACTTCTTCGCACTCTACACCATTGAAGCACTGGAGAGCATGGGGATTAGCGTACCTGAACAATGTATTGTCACCGGTTTTGATAACACGTACGACAATATTCCCGTGCTTGCCACGGTCAATGTGAACAAGGAATTAATCGGTGCACGTGCAGTGGACCAGATGTTGTGGCGCATTATAAACCCGGAAAGTAATGTGGAGAAAAAGCTGATCATGGCTGATGTCCTCATTCGGGAGCAATATGGCCGGCATAGCGGATAAACCACGCTAACGACAAAAAATCCCCCAGCCAGTGTTTCTACTGGCTGGGGGATCTTAAAGTCATGCCTAACATATCAAAGTCCGCTAAACCTATTACGTATCTGTCCGCACGTCATCCCATTCCTGATCCATATAACAGATCAGCCAATTCAATGCCCGGTGGCGTTCGTAAGCCACGCCTCCATTCAATCCCGCGGGAGGTGTTTGCTCATTAATCCGGCTGTTCACACATACCCAGTTGTAGCGATAGATCAGGTCGGCCGCATCGAGAATTTCACTTTTGCTGCGCAGGGATGCACCCGCGAGGAAGTCCTCGAAGCTGTCCTTTTGCTGCAAATAACCTACGGCCTGTCCAACGTTACATAGCTCTACTGGAGCTCCCAGCTCATCGACGTAACCAAGCGCCCACAACATGACGTGGTAAGCCTCGTATCCCCACGAAAAGGTGATGACTTCCTGCTGCTGCGCACCATACTGCAGAATAAATCTTTTCTCCGCAGGGGAGAAAAATGAGGCAGCATCGTACTTGTCGATGACTTCCTGAACGAGTGCTGCTGTGTCTTCTGGACTTTCTCCTGCACCGAGGCACTCACCCTTGAGTGCTGCGAGACATAAGGCTACCGCTCTTTGTGCCACTTCTTCCACACTTCGGATCGTTGTATGCTCATCTCCAGCCCTTGCGGGTAAGTGCACATTGAATGGAATTCCCTGCGCTGCCATAATCGACTCGGAATTTTCCTTGCGGCGAGTGCCTGACTCGGACGGTGGTCTGACATCATCCAAAAGACTCGTGTGCGCTGTCACTTGGTAATCCTCTACCTCGGATTCCCCATTCACGTCCAGCAGCAGCTGTCCTTGTGCGTCCAGCAGGGAGCCGCCTCCCCAAAAAATAACCGCATCGAGCCCTTGAGCAAGCTTCAACAATTCTTGGAAGAACTCCTCCGATATATCCTCTTCGGTCTCAATGCCAATGACCATGTTCAGGGTCGAGCATTTGATCAGCACTTTTTCCTGTACTGCCGGGTTACGTCCTTCAATCTGACTCATGAACCCCATCATGCCATTCATCATCGAAGCGAATTCTTCAGGATGTGTCTGACTTGTCATGATGTTGAAGCCCTTGGTTTTCTTACTGAGCCACTTCTTGCGGATAACCTGAATATGCGTCTTGTCTTCCTTGCGTATGATCTTATCCTGTGGATAGATGGATTGAATCAGTTCAAACAGCTGGTCCAGGTCAAACTGGGAGCTGTATAATGCGCAGTTTCTCATGGTGCTCACCTTTTTCTATTAAGTTCATATCATTCATAATTAAACAAGGACTCCCGGACAGAACCTAGCTCACTAGTCCTTATATGGATCAAATTCATTGCCACCAGCCATGGCAACGCCAACAGGGCGCAGCACATGGTTGATTTTCAGAGTGTCTGCATGAGCATTCAAGACATCCTGCAGCTTTTTATACACAAACGGGCTTTCGTCCGTGCCTGCACCCCTCAGCTCCACGCCATACGCCCGAATGGCCGCATGCATCTGTTCTTCACTTATTTCGCCGCCCATGCGAGTGCGCAGCTTGTAGTTCATTTTCCCGGCAGCCTGGGTACGACTCATGATCCGTCCAGCCCCATGCACCGTGCTGCGGTAGGATTCCGCGTTCTCCTCGCTGTGGATGCCCTCCACAATCACTGAGATATCTCCCATGCTGCCTCCGACAAAACCTAGCTGTGCAGGTGCCAGCGGGGTGGCTCCTTTCCGCACAACGACCACGTCTTCGCCCATATGCTGTTCTTTCCAGGCAAAGTTATGATGGTTATGCACCGAGTACTCCGCACTCGCCCCAAGAATACCAAGCACCTGTTCTATAACATAATCTCGTCCTGCATAGGCATACCGGCCTGCGAGTGTCATTCCATCCCAATACATTTCGCCCATTTCGCTGTTCAAGTCAAACAACGTTGGTGGCTGATCCATGGATTCTCCAGGCGCTTTCCCGCTGAACTCACGACCTGCAGCCAGATTGAGGAAACCGCTCGCGACTTTATGACCAAACCCCCGACTGCCGAAATGATTCGCAACCCATACTTTACCGGTTAATTCCTCTACGAAAATATCCACAAAGTGATTGCCGCTGCCTACGGTACCAAGCTGGTTGCGTGCGAGTGTTTTTAATTTGTGCTGCAGCCCAGGTTCAATCGAATCGAACAGCTTCCAACTCGCATCATCAAACAGCTCATGATCAACCGGAGTTGGATTATTGCGACCCACGCCGAACGATACGTTTGCATTGATATCATCCATAATAACGGCAATCTGTTCCTTGATATCCTCCCACATGAGATTTGTACGTACCGCCTTGTTTCCGCAGGCAATATCGTATCCAACGCCCGAAGGACTAATCATGTTACGGTAGGCGACAACACCTCCGATCGGTTGCGAGTACCCTTTGTGATGGTCAGCCATCAGTGCAACGCCAAGCACATCTCCATGCTGTGAACACGTCACTGCCTGACTCACTGCATTCTCCAGCGGCTCCCCCCATACCTTGATGTTATCCACGATTCTCATGTTATGTATGACCTCCAGTCTTATCAAACACTTTGTATATATTACCAAAAACCATACCAAATGGGCAGTACATCAATGCCTATTGGATGAACAAATTGCTGCTCTGATGGCAGCACCTTCTAATGATCGCTGTATGGTATCCGAACAATTTCAGGTTTCCATCCCCACCACATGCATCCTATATTAAACAAAATGACATATATATATTGCAAAAAGACTCAAATAATATTATCATAAGGCCCATAGGAAATATTCTCCACATTTTCAATTCCTACAAAGGAGAGGTCAATCATGAAATGGTTCAACAAAAAGGGCAACCAGGATGAGCGTATCGTCAATCTCAAAAACAAGGTGTACAAGGAAGCTTACATATTAATTATGTATCTATGCGGCATCTCCATCTTGGTCAAAAGTTTTTTCCAATGGGAAACGTATTCCATGTTGACGGAATTGATCGTCATTCTCGCAGGAAGTATTTATTTCGGAGTTCGATCCGTCATGCTGGGCATTTATTCGGATGAAGTTGAGGTCCACGACCAGACAAGCAAAATTTCGTATAGCCAGCGAAACGTAATTACGGGTCTCATTATCGGTATTTCGATGGCCTTGTTCCTGGGCATAAGAAGCTCGGTTATGTTTGCCGATACGTCACATGAGAAGTGGTGGTATTTCTTCCTCGTGTTCATATTTTCACTGCTGCTTTACATCCCGCTCTTTGCAGGGTTTAATGTCATCGTTCATCACTTTGCAAACAAGGCGAGTCAAAAGGCCGCAAGTAAAGATCAGTGTGATTCATAGAAAGGATACAAGGGTGAATGGGCATGAAAAATATACGATTGAAAGTCGCCAGGGTAGAAAAAGATCTATCACAGGATGATCTGGCACGGATCGTCGGTGTATCGAGGCAGACCATTGGTCTCATAGAACTGGGCAAGTATAATCCGTCTCTCAGCTTATGTATCGCCATATGCAAGGCACTCTCCAGAACACTGAATGATCTGTTCTGGGACGATGAGCAGACATAAGCCGGAACGTTCTTTACGGAATCATTATGATATTTATAGATGGAGGAGGCGTTATTTTGAGCTATTTCAGCAAACGAAAAACGGGTGCAGTGCTTGCACTGTCTACAGTCATGCTGGTGAATCTGCTCTACCCAACCGGATATGCAGGTGCAGCTTCATCAACCGCTGTGGAGACCATTCATGGACAGGTAACCCAGGTGGAAACTGCAAAAAAATCGGATGAGAAAATTGCAGAATGGAACAAGTGGGCTAGAGATCACGCATATCGACTGGAGAGCATCCAGCCTGCGAAGACAGGTCAGGAGAGCGATTCCTTCTCGGACCTCGAGATGTTGAGACCCCTGCTCCATGACAAGCGAATTGTATTCCTTGGTGAAAGCTCTCATGGGGTTGCCGAGTTTAATCTGGCGAAGACCCGGCTGATCCAGTTTTTGCATCAGGAAATGGGATACAATGTTCTGGCATTTGAGAGCGGTCTCTCCAACACGTCGCTGGCTAATGCCACGGCCAACCAGCAGCATGCGGAGCAAACGATGAAAAACGCCATTTTCGGCGTCTGGTGGTCCAAGGAAATGATGCCCTTATTCGATTACCTCAAAACAAGTACAAAAACCGAACAGCCCCTCATTCTAACCGGTTTCGACATGCAGCTGCAATTCCCGTTGTTGGATGGTAAGTGGCTGAAGGATAAAGAACTTGCGAATCGTCTCGCACACACGGAACAAAAACTAGCCAGTTTCTCTGCAGGAACGGACCTGAAAGCCTATCGAGCTGAGAAAAATAAAATCATCCAGATATACCAAGACGTTCTTCAATCCCTGAGATCCGAACCGAACCAGGCCTATCTGCAAAAAGAATACCCGGATCAGCCCAAGCTTTCCATGCTGCTAGAGCGAAGCCTCAGTGATCGAATTCGCGTCGCGAAGGAATATGTCGATCTTTCCATCCGTGCTACAAGTGAAATGAATGAGGGCAACTATGAGACATTTCTAGATTCCATGGAATGGCGCGATCAGGCGATGCATGACAATCTCATGTGGCTTGCAACCGAAGTTTATCCAAACGAAAAATTTATAGTATGGGGACATAATGATCACATCAGAAAGGCGCAGAGCGAAGTCATGGGCTCGCCCTATCCCATAACCATGATGGGGGAGAAACTTTCGGAAGAAATGAAAAAATACAGTTATGTTTTGGGATTGTATGCATCAAGCGGCCAAACAGCAGATAACTCCGGAGGACTTCATGCCGTTGAGCCAGCAGCACCCGGTTCCATTGAAGCTATTATGTCTGCGACGAACACACCGTATAGCTTCCTGGATCTTCGGTACCAGAACAGAGAGACCGGGAACTCCTGGATGTTCGAACCACGATTTGCATACAGCTGGGGCATGATCCCTGAGAGCCTTGTCCCGCGTGATCAGTATGACGGCATTTTGATGATTGACGACGTACATCCGCCGCAATATATCCGCTCCTCCTCATTAGATTCTCAAGAACAAAACAAGGAATAAATACAAAAAGAGAGCTGTCAGCTCTCTTTTTCCTTGCTGTTGTACCAGTTCTCACTTCTTGCTGATTTTGAATTTGAACTCCCATGTTGCCGTGTTACCCGAATATCGGCCTCTGTTCTCTTTTACAACAACGGAAAGAGTCTTATTCGTTGATTTGGAAAATGAAGATACTTTGACATTCGCGCTCTTGCTTCCGATATCCGGAATCTTATCCTGTTCTTCGGCTTCCGCTTTTAATTTCAGCGTATCGGTTGATTTCAGATTTAATGTAACCGATGAACCCTCCTTCAGGTTTTTACCGTTCACGCTTGCCCCTATCGCCCATTCGTTGCCGACGGAGTTGTTCTCTACCAGTTCGGCGCTCACCAGCGTCACCGTTACCTTAAGCGTTTTGGCAGCGGCGTAGGATGTTGGGGAACATACGGCGAAGATCAAACTCACAATCATCAAGACATTAGCCCATTTTTTGAACACGAGAGTGCCTCCCTCAGATTCATGAAGTTTTCATATTGACTATGCCTTATTCGCCTTGCTCCTTAAGTAATCCTTCTGGTCAGTTAAAATGCTTCCGGTACCCTTGAACCTTCTCATCCTTGAATCCAAGCTTTTCATAGAAAAGATGTGCTTCCTTGCGTTGATCTCCAGATACCAGAATCATGTATTCGCACCCGAGATCTCTCGCAATCCGTTCAATCTGGAGCATCAGCTTCTGACCGATTCCCTGTCTTCGTACCTGATCAGATACGATCACATTCTCCACAACCATGAAGGGCTTGCATTGACCCACGAGATCCATGCATTCGATCCCCATAACAGATCCGGCCAGCTCGCCATTGTAAAATGCACCAAGCACATGATAATGACCATTTTGCTGTATGTACTTAAACATTTTCTGCATCTGCTCCTCATTGGTGGGGGTCCCCATCAACTCATTGTACAATTGGCTTAAGGCCGGCAAATCCTGAAGTTCAATGCCTTTGATTGTAACCATAGATCGATCCTCCTAAATTCCTATCATGTTGTTCCGTACTCTATATCTTACCCTACGTCAGATCCTTCTTAAAGTAATAATGACGATGTCCTGTTGGCGCGTTCTCGAGGGTTGTCATTAATTGGTATCCATGCTTCTTGTAGAAGCCCGGTGCCTGGAACGAAAATGTATTCAGCATAATAAAATCACATCTTTTCTCACGTGCAATACGTTCAATCTCGAGCAGCAATTGGGAACCATAGCCTTGGTGCCGCTGCTTCTCATCCACCCAGAGGATATCGAGTTCCAACCAGTTCCAGCACAGCGTGCTGAGGACGCCGGCAACGATATCCCCTGCCTCATTTTTGATATTAAAATTCAATTCCTCATACCGATGCTTCAGATCCTCACTCAGATGAGCGGCATTAAATGCAATCAGTTGATTACGCACATAGGCTGATTCTTCCGCATTACTTGGATTCAACGTACCTTCGGACATTGTTCATTCTCCTCCCTGTCACTCTCGCCGTTATAAACGGAATCATTCCTATACATTCCTTGAATATTCTAACATTATTGGACTGCATCCAGCATAAAAAAACGCACCTCCAGAGGAGATGCGCAGCACCTAATATTATATGATTGCTTGAATTGAAAAGCCACTAATTTTAAAGCAATTCTTCTCTCGTTTTAAGCATGACCTCTACGTATCCTGTGTCCATTCTGCCCAGCACGTCTCTAGCCTGCACGTGGATTTGAATCGGGGTTTCACTTGATGCAAGAGCTCTGACATACAGCTTCTGTCCTTCCACTCTGACTTCAGCTAGCTGCGAGTCCGGTGACTCTGCTGTGAGAATCAGTGTTGAACGGTCATCATCTTCATCTTCAAACATGTATGCCAGATCGATCTCGGTCTCTTCGTCACCAACATAAACCGTGTTCCCAGCGGGGGCTTCCACCAGAACTGGTGCAGCATCATCGAAATCGTACATCGGTAAACGTTCAATCAGACCCATATGCAAAGTAAAGTCAGGCTCGTCTCTGAGCATAATGGAATTGTAACGGATATTTAAGTTTTGCAGTAAAGGCAGGTCAGCAACTCCGGTAGGGATATGATTCAGTTGGTTATCGCCAACGTCCAACACTTGAAGGGAACTCAGGCCACTTACATCAAGTGATGTTAACTGATTGTAGGACAATACCAGTTCCTCAAGGTTTGAAAGTCCTGACACATGGACCTCTGTAAGTTGATTGCTGAATAAATCCAGCTTCTTCAAATGCGTAAAACCTTCAGCATTCACAAGGCTGATGTTATTCCCGGATAGGTCAATTTCCGTAACGTTCATGCCTTTGAAAATTTCATATCCTGTCAGGTCAGAGATGCCCGCATCTCGCGCATACAGTCCTCCGTCCGTCTGTACCAGTGCTTCCACCAGTTCCTGCTTGGTTAACGGATCATCCACATCCTTCTCAAGCCAATAGGCAACAGCTCGCGCTAAATTAGGATCAGGGAATTGCCTGCTGATCGTATTCGCAAGGACCGTGATTTTGAGCTGTGCAGTAACACTGGCACCCTGGTTATCGACAGCCTTGACTGTCAGTACAGCTTCTCCTTCTGCCACTGCTGTGAGCTTGATTGTCTGACCATCTACCGCAGTAGAAACAACCGTTTCATCTCCATCTATAATACTAAATTGCAGGACTTCTCCATCCGGATCACTGAAGTAAGAGGAAGCCTGAAACTCCAGAGACGCATGATCCAGAATAAGTTCCTGATCGGGCAACCCATCGTTAATCACCACTGGGGTTTGATTTTCAGGTTCAGGGTTGGAAGGAGTTTCTGGATTGGTTGGATTGGTTGGATTCGTTGGCGTTGATCCGCTGCCTCCTCCTGTATTTCCACTTCCACTGCCGGAATTGTTTCCACTCCCATTCGTTGCGTTTCCACCAGAATTACCTGTAACTCCACTACCTGTAGTCGTCCCTTCAACTTCCGTCACTTGATCTGGCTTATCCGAATCAGAACCTGAAGCAGCATCATCCAGTTCTGATGATTGTTCAAGCGTCTTGATCGCGTCGCTTCCACGCAAAGCAATCACAGCCATTTCTTGTCTTGTTGTAGCACGTTTCGGAGCAAACTGGCCGTTCTCGCCCTTTAACAAGCCCAGTTTAACTGCCTGCTTCACGCTGTCTGCAGCCCATGGACTGATACTGGAAGCATCCTTGAAAGATAGCATGGGGTTCGTACCCCCTGCTTCAGTAAATCCTCTAAACTGAATCAAACGCATCAGAGTCACTGCGAGTTGTTCCCTGGTGACCAATCCGTCCGGACGAAATGTGCCATCAGGATAGCCTTTCATGATTCCTGCAGAGTTTATCAATTCAATAAAAGCAAGGTGATCCGTCTCTGAATTCAGATCCTTGAAAACTTCGGATGGATTCTGAACTCCAGACTCCTGATTCAAATCCGCCATCCGAACCAAAATATACGCCAGATCACCGCGTGTAAGACTCCCTCCCGGATGAAACAATCCATCCTGCGTACCTGGGAACATCTGTTGTTCTGTAACAATCTCAATGGCCTGTTTCGCCCAAGACGAGGCTTGCTGTAAGTCATTTGTGCTCCCGGTTCCTGCAGCCGCCCCTACGGTACCAGGAACAGTAAGTGTAGAGACAGACAATAGAACTGCCAGATAAGGTAAGATTCTGTTGCTTTTGTTTCGTGTTTTTCCTTTGGATAGATGTGTTGACATGGTTAAGCTTTACCTCCCACATGACTCTAACCATGCTTCTTCTTAAAAAGCAAAGTTATTAATTGTCTTTATTGTAGGAGAGACTTCCATGAGAAAATAGTCTACAAAACGATAGACAGCTTGCTGTACACTCACAGCCAGCCCTGCTGCTCGGCAATCTGTACGGCATGCGCACGACTACTCGCGCCTAGCTTCGCAAACACCCGCCTGATATGCGTATTAACCGTTCCTGCGGAAATCCCAAACTCAGCTGCGATTTGTTTGCTGGTTAACCCTTCAGCAATGTATCCAAATACTCGTTGCTCCATGGGACTAAGTCGCACGGAGGGAATACCACCCCGATTTTCTTTTGCAAATGCGGATAGCAGCTCCTTTACATAGGCCAGTTTAATGCCCGAATCTGGTATGGAATGCGTACGACGCAGGTGCAGGTAATGCTGCAAAAGGCTCTTGACCGGTTCGCCTTCGTTTATAAAAGAACGAATGTAGCCCTCGGAACTGCCAATCGCTATAGCCCGCAGCAGCGGAGCCATACACTCCTCCTGATGCCCTTGGCGTTGAAGAATCTGAGCCTCAAGCAGTCCGCACTCGACTTGTTCCGTTAACCAGTTCCGTTCTTCAGCAAGTGTACGTATGCGTTTCAGCTCATTCAAGGACTCTTCCTCATCCCCTAACAGGAGTTTAGCCCGCACACGTACAAGCGAGCTGAATACCTGATCACAGCTGATCTCAGGGTTCACGATTTCGATAATGGAGTCATCAACCACAAGTTGTGCTGTGGCTACAGGTTGAATCTCGAGTTGCAAACGGTATTGATGTGCCTGAATGATCGGCTGCCAGTATTCCAGATCCTTGACAGATAACAGAACACAGAGCTGCTGCAGCAGCTTCATCCCTTCATTTGGTCTGCCTTGAGCCGTTTCTATTCTTGCTTTGAGAACGTAGGCAGGGACCAGAAGTGCAGCGACTTTGATCTGGAGTGCAATGTCAAGCGCACGATCCGCATAATGAATCGCTTCGGACAAGCGGTTTTGCTCCAGCTTTATTTCTGCATAGCCAGTACCATAATAGGAGGTCACATAAGAACTCTCGGCAAACCAACGATTCGTGATTGTACCGAAGCATTGTTCGCCTCGTTGCAAGGAACCGTTCACACCGTGGAAGCTGCGCAGACGCATGCTTTCCCTCCGGTCATAATCCATATACTGAAACGCAATATCATCCGGATAACCTTGATCAATATAGGATATCAGATGATCAGACAGCCCTTGTAAATCCCTGTTTAGATAAGCCATATAAGCCCTCATCACACAAACGACCTGCAGTAAGTAACTGCTTATCTCAGGTGGCAATTGGCCCTGTAAATGCACCTGAATCATGTTCTCCAGTCCATCCAGCTCTTTCATCATCTCACCATATGGCCGTTCACGAGCAATAAGAAATAAATAGGACATATACAGTTTGGGACGAGCCTTCACTACCTCCTGTGGCAGAACATCGAAGTACCTTCGAAGTGTCCACCATTCTCCCATAATAAAATGTGCAAATAATTCCTCCAGCAGCCGGGCTGCATCCTGCACATGCTGTCCATGAATATAATGATCCAGTGCTTCAGCTGCATATCCTTGCTGTTCGTACCATCGTGCAGCCTTCGCATGAAGTGCGTTCACTTGTTCCGTTCCGGAACGAGCAAGCTCACGCCGCAAAAAGGATGAGAACATATGATGATAACGGAACCAGTACGCTCCCCGATCCATTGTAATTAGAAACAGATGCTCCTTCTCCAGATGTCTGAGCAATTGCGGAGCTTCCCCTATATCGGTCAGTGCTCTACATAGATCTCCATTCATCCGCTGTACGACAGAGGTGCTGAGCAAGAAATGCTGCATTTCCGGGGATTGCCGATGAAACACTTCCTCCAGCAAATATTCGGAAACTGACCGATCACCGTAGTGATGCTGATCATCCTGAGAAGTTGGAGCCAGTCTATTGGCACTGCGCGATCTTACTTGGTCTGTGCTATCGGTATAAGACAGAGCGAGAAGCTTAAGCCCCGCCACCCACCCTTCCGTCTGCTGCACCCAGTCATGTACATGAGAACTGGTAACGTTGAGCTTCAGGGCATCCTGACAGAACTTTACTCCTTCTTCGGCAGTGAACGCCAGATCCTGAAGCATAACCTGCCTAAGCTCACCGCGAAGCTTCAGCTTCTCCAGCTTCAACGGTGGAGATGTCCGACTCGATAATACGAGATGAACGGACGGGGGCATATTCTCAACAAAATACTCCATTTGTTCATGAATCTCTGCTTGGGTTACAGCATGGTAATCATCCAAAATGAGTAACACCGGTTGCTCTGCCAAGGCAAGGTGATTCATTAACAACACCAGTGCTGATCGCGGGTTCATGCTGTATCCTCGCAAAAAATGAGCTAGAATTTCTCGGCAGAAATCCGGCTTAACCCGATCAAGCGCGTGAATAACATACAACCAAAATTGAAGCGAATCCTGATCTTTGTCATCCAGACAAACACAGGCTGCTTGCTCGTGCTGCACCCAGCTGCCTAACAATGTGGACTTCCCGGAACCCGCAGGAGCAGTAAGCAGCGTGACTTTAAACTTGTATAATTGTTCTCTGGTTGAACTGAGCCTTGGACGATCCAACGTATTTGCAGGCAAGGGAGGCAGTTCCAGTTTGGTCTTTAATATCATGAATTGAATCCAGTTTTCCTCTGGACCCGCGGTATGCTCTTGGTGCATTAAAATCCTCCTGAATCAGCATATTTATGCATTTTCCGATATGTATCATGTGGTATCAGCTACTACTACAAGTATACTCGGGAACGCTGCTAAGGCCCTATATTTTTTTGATTGCTGTTGTATCATAGAAAAACGGAACCTGCATTGTTCATGCCTGCTCCGTTCTATGGTGTAAACTATTCGGGTAACTCTAATACCCATTTACGCAATGCATTAATTTCTATAAATAGGTCTTTACCGTCATCTTTCGGTCTTGATATCTCTAGCCCACTTGGTGGATGGTACTCATGCAACATCTTGAACCATAGGAATTCAATAGATCTCAAAATTTCCAGCAGAAACGTGCGGGCATGTATGGTGAACTGTGTGAGTATATGATGGGGAACTAGCTCCATCCGTATAGTGAACCTTAATTGTCCATTTGCATACTGCTCCATTTCAAGCAAGTACGGATCAATCCCATAACTCACAGAGACTTTGCCTTGCTCCATCAACTTGCGAATCGCTTTCAGATAATCGCGCCAGATATTCAATCCACTCGGGACCTCATATCCGATTAAGGGTTGTCCACTATCATCAACTACGTGAATAGCCATCTGTAGAGCGTCAAGTTCAAAGTTTCTACTCCTCATCAATCGATTTATCTGATTATGATCATTTACATCGGCATACTGAACTTCCGGCTGTTGTGTCACAGCCATCAGCCAGTTATCTACTCCCGTTTCCTCCTCTATCAATGAACCTGGTTTGACTAGCAAAATTTTAGCTTCAATCAGTGCTCTCAACCTCCTTCATCTGACAGGTAAACCGTGGTTCACTAATCTATTCCTAATTGGAGCATCTTATAGTTCACCCGTATGTAATTCATCCCGGATAACAGTGTAATGCCTGCTGCCACCCACAGTAGAGCCATGTCCACTCGGATATCCGTCAGCAGGTGGAATGGGTAATTGCCCAGCAGTATTGCTATGATTGCAGCAACCTGCAGCACCATTTTAAGTTTGCCATACTGATCTGCTGCGAGAGCAATGCCCTGTTCGGTTGCGACCATTCTTATTGCCGTAATCAAAATCTCACGTCCAATAATGATAACCGCGATCCATGAACCGATCATATTTTCTTGTACCATAACGAGCAGAGCCACGGAAATCAACAGTTTATCGGCAAGTGGATCCAGCAATTTCCCCAGACTGGTCACCTGGCTATACTTCCTGGCAATATAACCATCCAGCTTGTCTGTCCCCGCAGCAATAATGAAAATAATTACCCCAAAAGTAGTCCCATGCTGATTCATGATTTGCAGAATTCCACTCTGCCCCAGAATTGAAGGCGATAACGGAACAAAGCACAGCATAAATAACGGAATTAAAGCGATTCTAGCGAGCGTAATTCGATTAGCCCAATTCATCATATCTCCCCCTTTCATGGTAACTTATCCGAAAGTTCTCTTACTTCTAATGATTTCGTCCAACAACCAATTATCACCTGTTTTTCCAGGGGGTATATTTTGATTGTGTCATCTAAACCTACACAAGAAACTAGCCAGCATACGATATGGACATGCAAAACATTTTTATATTGACAGGTTCAACACAGAGTCGGATTTCCTTGTTTATAGAATGGAGCAACTGCTTGATATAGCGGAATCAATTCCTTTTTCCTGATAACAAAAAGGCCAGGCTGCAGAGAGACAGTCTGACCTTTTTACGTGATATTTTGCCACATCATTCATTCCGATCTACAACGCTTCCTTAATAACCCGCTTGTAATACCACACCGATAACAGTCCAAAGATGGAATACAGCAGTGTATACAGAATCATGACAATGATTGTTGGTGTCACCAGTTCCGTACCGAAGAAGAACCACCCGGATTTCACCGCAAAATAGCTATGACTCAATCCCACCACCAGCGGAATTCCGAAATTGAAGACCTGCTTGAGTTGAATGCCGTGCAGCAGATTGCCCTGTGTGAATCCGAGTTTGCGCAGGATGGTATAGCTCGGTTTTTCTTCTTCACTTTCATTCATTTGTTTAAAGTATAAGATACATCCAGAAGTAATCAGGAAGGTCAGACCAAGGAATCCGACAATGAACATAATCAGCCCCATACTGGTGCGTTGGTTATTTCTGAACTCGATCTGCGAGAAGCTTGGGGTCGTAAGCTGCTGTTCTTGGAAAACGCCATAAGCCTCTTCTGCTTGTTTCTCGTTCACAATGCGCACACCATAGTAATCCGTCGGCTCGCCTTCTTGCAAGGAAGGATCCAGATCCTTCTGAAGCTGCTGATAGACCGTGTCATCCACCACAGCTACGGGTGTGCCCTTGGTATAGTATACGGGAAGGACTCCCTGTTTGGTTGTACCGACCAGCTGTTGATCGATGGTTTGATTCAAGCCATGCAGAACGATTGAACCCTTTTCCTGAATGGAAATCATCTGCTTAATAACATTACCGTACCCCATAAAGATCACTTCACCGGGCTTCAGATCCATATCATCGACCATGCTGTCACTGACCACGCTGCTGAACAGAAGCTCTCCTTTTAATGAATCGTCCATTACTACGCTGGCATCGATTTCAATATAGATGGGCTGTCTGTGCTTCACCTCGTATGGGATCTGTTTCTCCTCAAGCTCTGCTACAAAGCGATTTTTTACACTCGCCTGAGCAAAAGAGAAATCTTCCGGCAGGCTCTCTTTGGCTTGCGCTTCAGCCGAATAGTATGAAATATAACTCAGTGACAGCATACCGATGGCAAGTGCGGACACTGTCGTAATAATCGTAAGCAGCAGCGCATTCGACTTCATACGGAACATGATCGAGGATAGCGACAAGACTTCATGGATGGAAAGGTAGCCGTTTTTGCTTTTGCGAATCAGATTAAATATAAAACTGACTGAACCTTTGTAGAACAGATACGTCCCCAGGATGACCGAAAACAGGATCAGGAGCATCATGTACATCAGCTGCTGCATATCCAGTGCATGGCCGCTGAACATTCTTGCGGATAATACGTATCCGAACACAATCAGGACAATACCCAGAATGCCGATGATGATCTGTGCGATAGACATCTTCTGCACCTGCTGCTCAGCCTTGGCCGTTACCCGAAAGAGCGAGAGAATACTCTGTGCCTTGATAAAGGTATAATTCATCAGCATGATAAGCAAATACAGCACTGCAAACACAATCAGGGTTTGGACCAAGGCCATCGGAGAGAAATACAGTTTCGTTATCGCATCAATGCCAAGGATCTTGAACAAAATCATCAGCACCAGCTTGGAACCAAGGAAACCGATCAGAACACCGAGCGCCATGGAGCCAAAATAGAGAATGCAATTTTCTGTACTCAGAATGCCAAAGATTTTTCCTTTCGTCAGCCCAATCAACTGAAATAAACCAATCTCCTTGCTCCGTCTCTTAATAAAGATGGTGTTGGCGTAAAGCAGGAAAATGCCCACAATGACGATCAATAATACGGAAGACGTACCAATCGCCGCCGCTCCTTTGGTCGAGGCCGCCACTTCATCCATGGAAGGATCATACTGCAGCGTCACAAATGAAAAATATAAAGCCACGCTAAAAATAAGCGCAAATACATATAAATAATAGCTCTTCAGGTTCTTTCTCAGATTGCGGAAGATGATGTAACGCAAGCTCATTGCTGCACACCACCCAACACGCCTTGGGTTTTGATAATGTCGTTGAAGAAGGACTGACGGGACTCGTCTCCTTTATTCAATTGAGTGTAGATCTGCCCGTCCCGGATGAAAATCACCCTGCTGCAATAACTCGCGGCAACCGGATCGTGAGTGACCATCACAATGGTAGCCTGATGCTTGATATTCATTTCGCTTAATTTGCCAAGCAGATCCGAAGCTGATTTGGAGTCCAGTGCGCCTGTCGGCTCATCGGCAAATATGATGCTCGGATCATGAACAAAGGCTCGCGCAGCCGAGGTGCGCTGTTTCTGACCACCCGAAATTTCGGATGGGTATTTGTCTTTTAGTTCATAGATGCCCAGTTCACGAGCAATTTGTTCGAACTTCCGATGTGCTTCCTGCTTAGGCACGCTCGTGATGGAAAGCGGCAGCATCACATTTTCCTTCACGGTGAGTGTATCCAGCAAATTATATTCCTGAAAAATAAAACCAAGATGATGTTTGCGAAATTCAGCAAGCTGCTTCTCCTTCATCCCGGTGAACTCCTTGCCTTCGATCTCAATGGATCCCTGACTTACCCGGTCTATCGAAGAGAGCACATTAAGTAATGTCGTTTTCCCTGAACCCGACGGTCCCATGATGCCTACAAATTCTCCTCTGCCAACCCCGAGATCTATCCCTTTCAGCACTTCCTGCTTATTCAGTTTGTTGCCATATACTTTGCTAATTTTTTTGGCTTCCAGTATCCACATATCCCACACACTCTCCTTTGGTATATGTCTATCATAGGCGGGATCTGCCAACTTATCGTGCGATTCACCGAACAAAACGAAAAAGCATGTGACATTGTTGTCACACGCCCGCAAGATGCACCATGTCGTTTTTCCGGGGGAAGGTTAATTTAACGGTTGTGCCTTCGCCGGGAGCAGACTCAACGTGAATGTCCATATGAAGCGTTTGGGCCACCTGCCGGGTCAAGTACAGCCCCATTCCGGTAGCCGCACCTTCCAGCCTGCCTCGGGTTGAGGTGAAGCCTTTATCGAAGATACGGGGTAAATCCTGCGCTTCAATCCCACGTCCGTGGTCCTGAATCGACAGAACGTGATGTCCTTCCTGCTCCCAGCTTTCGATGATAATATCCGAGGATTCACTGTATTTCACCGCATTGCTTAGCAGCTGCCTTATCATAAAACTCAGCCATTTACTGTCGGTCAGAACACGCGTAACCCCTAGAGACACATCGAAACCGATGCCTTTGGAAATGCACCAGGATTTCAAGGCTCGAATCTCTGCATTCAAAATCGGTTCAAGCTCCGTCTCTTCGATAAAAAGATCGTTATGCATAAATGGAATTCGCTTCTGATGCAGCTGTTGATCGAGCAGTTGATGAATTCGCAGCCACTCGTACGTCATCTGATTCCGCAGTTTCTCATCCGGGGTACGTTCGATCATTAACTGCAGCGCCGTGAGCGGTGTCTTCACTTCATGGATCCAGGATAACATCTGGTCCTTCTCCTGCTCGAGCAGAATCAGACTGGATGACGATTCCTTCCGATAGCGCTCGGTCTGAGAGGTTACGGCATCCTGCACGATAAGCTCGTAGGGACTTTCGGCTGTATCCAGATCTGCCAGATCATAGGTATGGTCCCAGGTCGTTAGTTTTTTATAAAAACGGGTCTCCCTCGGATATCTCGCCCAGATAAACACAATGCAAATCACCACATTCAGGATAACCACGTATGCCAAGGATTGTAGGGGTATGGAAGAGTCCATATAGGCAACAAACAAAATGATGAACTGCATGGCTACCAGCAGCAAGATCCAGCTGAGCTTTTCTCTGATGTATTTGCCGATCATGCTTCGGCCTCTTCTGTTGCCATATATCCCTGTCCCACTTTCGTTTCGATATACCCATCCAGCCCGATTGACTCGAGCTTCTTCCGAAGCCGATTGACGTTGACCGTCAGCGTGTTATCACTCACAAAGTGTTCATGATCCCACAAGCTTCGAATCAGTTCCTCACGGGTGACAATCTGATTTTTGTGCTCTACCAGCACTTTGAGAATAAACATCTCGTTTTTGGTCAAAAGAACCGCTTCAGAACCCAGCGTAAGTGTATTCTTCACATATTCTATCGCTGCCCCGCGCCAGGTTCGAAGTTCGATGCGTTCCGTGTTGTAGTTATACACCCTCCGCAATGTGGCCTGGATTTTCGCGATTAAGACGTCGAAATGGAAGGGCTTCTGGATAAAATCATCCGCTCCCAGGTGCATGGACATGACCATATCCGTAGGATGATCCCGTGAGGACAAAAAGATAATGGGCACGTTCGAGTGAGCACGAATCATTCGGCACCAGTGAAAACCGTCATACTTGGGCAATTGTATATCAATGATGACCAGCTGCGGTTGAACGTCGCTATACTCCTGCATCACTTTGCCGAAATCCTGTATGCCATATATGTCATAAGACCATTGGGACAGCCTTTCCTTGATCTCGCTGAATAAGGATTCATCGTCTTCTATGAGCATAATTTTAAACAAGGTCCTTCACCACATTTCCGTTCTTCTAAGGCTGGAATGAGTTAATTACGAATGAACTAATCCCATCTCAGTATGTTGTCAGTTTACAGCGAAGTTGAAGTTAGATCAAAGGGAAAGTGGTTTTCTCCATAAGGTCACCCACAGGATCGACAGGCCGAAACGATGATCTTCCTTACCCATTGCCTGCATCGGGCGCAGCTCCACGCATTCAAACGGATCTTCCAGCAAATAAAGAAGCTTCTCCTCTGTAAAAGCCAGTCCACCCTTCATGGATCGCTCTTGATACACTTCCCAGTCATTCATCACAGTCTCGGGTCCTCCCAACCCTCCAAAACCGGGAGCAAAACATGTCATGCCAAAATAACCCCCAGGCTTGAGTGCATCGGTAATCATCTGAATGTAAGGGATACGCTGGTGTGGCAGCAAGTGGTGCAAACAGCCGGAATCATAGACAAGGTCATACTCCTGCTGCGGTTCTAGTTCAAATACGGATCGGCATTCAAAGTTCACATCCAACTGCATTTCGGCAGCTCGTTCCTTGGCCCATGCAATTGCTGTTTCGGAAAGGTCATACGCATCGACGCTGTACCCTGCCTGTGTCAAATAGAGTGCATTCCGCCCGGGTCCGCACCCAAGCTCCATTGCTTTTTCGCCCGTAAGTAAACCCGAATTCACTTGCTCAACCAGATTCTCATCAGGCTTGTTAGGGAAAAAGGGAATCGGACGATCCCGATCTTCATAGAATGGCTCCCAGAATTGCTTCGCTGATCTAAACTCTGCATCCAGCATATCATACAGATCCTGTACATTTTTAATCGTCTTTTCCAACGCAATACCCCTCCTTGAATTCCGCCAAAAAGTGCTTCTGCCTAATTTCTCTTATTTATGAAACTAATCGTTAGTTATCCAGGCAAACCCCATGATATCTAGCCGTTTAACTCATCATATTGCTTCAAAACCATACACTATATTATACCATTTTTTCCGAATATATCTCTATCTTTCTTGTGCGTTACAATAGGTAGAGCTTTGATAATATGAGTAAAAAAACAGGACTTATCGCAGGAGATTTATCTCTGCTTAAGCCCTGTTTTTACTGCTACGCTCAAATGTATATTATTAATTTTAAACCGTTCTCAATTTCTTCGTTAAATAAAGAACGACGTCATCATCAATGATGGTTTCATCCCCTGGCATAAGGTAGCGATCATGCTTGTGAATTCCCCTACCATCCGGGATATATCCGCGGCGCGCATACAGAATCTGGGCTTTGCCATAATCGGTGAATACGCCAACCCCAATCCCTGCTATATCCGTACGTTCTTGAATCAATTCCTCCGCGCAATCCATTAATCGTGAACCTATGCCTTGACGCTGATATTGGATCAGCACATTGAAATCATTAATTTCAGGGATTCCCTGCTCCTTGAACGATGGGTATGGTGAATTCCATAGGACATTGACGTATCCCGCAAATGCTCCTTCCAGCTCGGCGACCAATGTGACGCGTTCACCCTTTTCCTGTTCTGCCAGGTAGTGAAGGTACTGTTCCACAGGTTTGACCCAGCCTTGTTTCTGGAATGCCTGAGAGATTAAGACTGGATCATGCTCATTCAACATTCGGATATGTATGTTCATTTTGTCTCTCCCTTACAACATCGTTTAGATTTTAGTAACGCACCCGTTAAATCCATATCATACTGGATAGTTCCCTTGGAGGGATACGCTGTCCATTGCTCCAAAAAAGTATAGAACATTTCTCCAAAGCTCATGCCCGAAGGTAAGGCATCTACCAATTTAAGCCCTCCAATTTCATGATTCGGAAGCTCAAAAGACATAGAGTTGAACTCGTCAACAGAGGCATAATAAACCATACCGAGGTTTCCATTCATTTTGTAAATACCAAAAGGCTCAAGATTGAACCTTATTGCTCCTGTCTCTTCGTAGAGTTCCCTGCCTGCAGCGTTCAGCGGAGTTTCACCTGGTTCACAAGTGCCCCCCGGAAACTCCCATCCTTTGCGTTTATTGTTATAAACAACTACGTATTTCTCCTGAAACTGTGTAACCATAATCACGAATGCAATTCCTCGTTCAGGCTGCTCCATTTCATTCAAATAAAACCATTTCGGCTCTTTCACAATAGCTGCACCTCTCTGTTAGATCCCCAGCCTTTTTCTGAGCGAAGTGATATGGGCAACATGGTGTCTGCCATGCCAGGAGTAAACCCCCAGGTTGTAATCCAGTCTCGTCGTTTCCTGCGAACCCGGATGATAGAATTGTTTAGCATAATCCTCATCGGATAATGTATGCAGCAGTGCAACCCAGCGTCGATGGAGCGCATCCAGTATTTGCAGGGAGAACTCAATATCCAATTCCCTTGAATCGTTTAGCTCTGCCCAACGCTCTTCATAATAAGGTCTTATCGTTGGTGTGTCCTCGGTGAGAGCCAGTTTGAAACGGATCATGCTGTTCATGTGACTGTCTGCCATATGGTGTATAACCTGCTTGAGCATCCATCCACCTTCCCGGTAGGGCAGACTTAATTGCTCGTCACTTAATCCTTTTACAGCCTCTCTCGCACGTTCTGGAAGCTCGGCAATATCCTGAATCCACTGCTCCCTCTGGGGGGCTGTAATTTCGCCGGTATGTTCGAATATGCCTATCGGGTAACGCAAATCCATTCTCCATTCCTCCTTGTCATATTCCATCAACCAACAGTCTCTCATTTGACCTTCGTGCAGCTCATGTTCCCTCAACAGCCTGATTTTTCTGAACCCGCATTTCTCATAACAAGCGATGGCCCGTACGTTCCATGTCTGGGGATCCATCACCACTTTCTTCGCCAGCTTCTCATCTATTAAATAGGCTACCATAGATTGCACAAGTTTTGTGCCCATACCTGTATTCCAGTACGCTACATCGCCTATGAATTGATCTGTTCCATAGATCGTCACATCCGTATCTCCATAGCCATATTCATTTCGTTCATCTTCTTCAAGTTCATAAAATTGAATATAGCCTATAGGCCTACCATCCACCTCAATCAGGCAACGACTCGTGGCATCCTCCTGTCTGTAAAAATGTTCTCTTACCCGCTCCAGATCATGCGGCTGATCTCGTCCCTCGTAATATTGCAGTACTGCCGGGTCAGACAGCCACTGAACCAGATGAACTTCGTCTGCTTTTTCCAACAATCGTACAGTCATCTCATTGGATCGGTATATTGACTTCACTCCACACTCTCCTTAATCATCACCATGTGCTCTTTCTTGACCCAATTTAGAGTTTTTCCGAGTACCTTCTCTTGATGCACATAATAGATCTGGGGATCATTTATTGAATGAACATTCTCACCCAATGGAGAGATCGTGAAGCGCACTCTATAAGTACCTGCTTCATCAGGTATGGACAATCCCGTGAAATTTCCATTTTCGTTAGTCGTATTAATATCCTCATCCTGCAACGCTTGATGAACGAGCTGTTCCAATTCGCCTGATGTGCCCACAGAAGGAGGCATGAAATATGAATCGTCCAATTCCTCATTGAAAGACAGATTGCCCCAACCGAAAACCACGGGGTATACCATGTGAATTCCATTGTCTTCTTTGGTACGAGTGATCTGCATATCCACCTCATACTTATCCGTATCGACCTGACGAATGGTGCCTTTCATGCTGACATCCTGCTCCTTCAGACTGGGGACCAAGTTATTGTAGATAAGCAGGACAAGAACAACTACAATAGCGATCCCCGTGATCCAGAATATGGTTTGTTTTCGCATTGGTCCACCCCCCTGACTGCTTAGCTGCTTTTTTGCAAGATTTCATACTCCGATAAGGACTGTGTCAACCGATCCAATTCGGGAGATGCCGTCCAGTCACTTGCGGTGTTGATCCCGTATTTGATGGTATGTATTACACTGCCCGCAGACATGTACAGATTGTGATGAACCCCCGGTTGAACAACAATGTGTTGTCCTTCTGTAACAATCCGAAGATGTAAAATGGATTGGCCTTCTTTATATGATGCGTAAGCAATCCAGCCAGCTTGAACGAGATAATGCTCGGTCACATGCAGATGAAGATGGCTGTTCTGCCATGCTCCTTCGCGAGAGGCAACCGTTCTACAATAATAGCTCCCGTCATCTGCTATCATTTTATATTTACATTCTCTATTGTCCATCTGCTCGTAAAATACTTTAACATCGTCTTCAAGCTGCAGTTCCTTCGTTTTGTTTCGATTCATATCATTGCACCTCAAACTGATAAATTGTTATCATATGGCGGTTTTTACCGCCTTCCAGATGTACTTGTGCTCTCGCACAGCAATTCTTCCGTTCATGTGATGCTCCTGGATTTTCACCTGTAATTGTTCCCGATACTCGGGCAGTGTGTAATCTGGATTGCCTGGAACATCGGAGAGAAAAAGTGCAAATTCCTGTTCATTCGGGAAAATCATGAACGCCTCATTGAACTCCTCAATCTCAATCTGCTCGTATCGGTTGCGCAGCAATCGTTCCTTCACCTTGCTTACGTCTGTATGTATGCCGAAGATCATGCCGCCACTTCGCAGCACTCTTCCATGTTCAATGATGGAAGTAGGCCCTCTGCGGTCATAGATCAGATCAAACTGTTCATTTTCAAAAGGGACTTCGGTCTTCGTTGTGGCATACACAAACTCAACATTGTTCACTTCGCTTGCCGCTTCAAGTGCAGCCTGAGCGATATGAAGCAGCTCCTTGGAATTATCAAAACCGGTAATATGACGGGTATATGCCGACATTTTCAGTGTAAAATCCCCATCACCACAGCCCGCATCGAGCACGGATTGATGCTCATAAAGCAACCGGATCAACCGTTCTTCAAAAATGTGCTCTGCCGATTGACCTTCCCAGGTATATGTAGACCTTGCCTTATACCCTCCGTTTCGCAGGGCGATCATATCGTACCAATCCATTCCCATCGTTACAGCTCCTTCCAGAAGGAAATTCCTAATTAAACAATATTCGACATCTGGAGTTCGTTTCTCCTGTCTTTTCACTATATTATTTTTGGACTAAGCGAGTGCTTTGCTCGTTCTGAACAGCCATTCACAACAAATTTGAAACGACTATCTCATCGATTCCGTATTAAGGTCGAAGTCATATTATTTTCCATGTATAAACCATTATGATCTGGAGGTTAAACGGATGTCTTTTTTCAAGAAAATGTTAGCCAGTGTAGGTGTGGGAGCAGCAAAGGTCAACACGGAACTCGATACACCAGAGGTCGAGCCAGGAGGAGTCCTTAAGGGAACCGTATATATTCAAGCTGGAGATGTGGAACAAAATGTGGACCGGATCTATCTGACCATCAACACGCATTACATAAGAGAACGTGATGATCGCAAAGTAAGGGAAACAGCCGTGGTGGCCAAATATTTGCTGACCGAAGGATTTACACTTCAACCTGGGACGAAGCTTGAGAAGCAGTTCTCGTTCGACCTGCCAGAAAACCTTCCAATCACGCTCCATAGCGCAGAGGTCTGGGTAGAGACCGGCCTGGATATCTCAAGTGCCGTTGACCCTTCAGATAGGGACAGACTTCGCGTTGTGCCCACTCAAAATATGCGTACCGTGCTGGATGCCATCGACATTCTTGGTTTCCGGCTGCGGGAAGTAACCAATGACTATGCTCCAAGACTTGGCGGCAATCTGCCATTTGTACAGGAGTTTGAGTTTGTGCCTACAAACAAGTTCAGAGGATACCTGGATGAACTGGAAGTGCTGTTCTATCCGATGGGCGATTCCATGGAATTGCTGCTGCAGATCGACCGAAGAGCACGTGGTCTTGGCGGCATTTTTGCAGAAGCGATGGGTACGGATGAAAGCTTCGTACGTTTGCATCTCTACGACAGACATTTGGAGCGAGGAGCTCACTCTGTAGCCCAAGGTCTTGAAGAAGTCATTTCCAAGCATCTATAAATTCAATTCTTGTCGTAAATCAACAGCTCTCAGGCTGCATTTCATGCGGTCAGAGGGCTGTTTTTTCATTTGTTGATTAATTAATAGCCTCCTACGGGATCTTCTTGATCAGCTTGCCTGCTGGAAATAATGGGTATATTAAATAAAAAACAGAGGAGGCGAGTTTCACTTGAGTGCACAACGTGAGAATCAGGAAAAGAACGAAGATTCAACGATTATCATTGGCGCAGGCCTGGCTGGTTTAAGCTGTGCCTTTGAACTTGCGGACCACGGAAAGCCCGTACTGATCCTCGAAGCAGCCCCATATGTTGGTGGACGCACAGGTAATTGGGAAGAGCGCGGGATGGAAGTGGAATCGGGATTTCATAAATTCATTGGATATTATAAAGAATTGCCAAAATTACTTGAACGGGCAGGCATAGATTTGGATCAGATGCTGGCGTGGGAAACAACCATGCAAGTCCGCCATCCTGATGCTGAGGAGTACGGTGATTTTGGACTGGACATTATCCATGCTCCTCTTAAAACATTATCAGGCGTACTAGGCAACAATGATTTTATTACACCTAGCGATAAGGCCTCCCTTGTCCCGTTTCTGACTGCAGGGTTCAAGGACTGCGTCTCCCGCCCTGAAGAACTGGATGAGATCTCGCTGCTTGATTATGCAAAACAGCATGGAGTAAACGAGCAGGCGCTGGAGCGCATCGTTGAACCGTTATCTTCCGGCATTTTCTTCATGCCTCTTGAGCAATATTCGGCATACGCCTTCTTCGGCCTCTTTCTTCCGGGCATCCCGCGAATTCATAAAATGCGGATTGGCGCCTTCACCGGGGGCATGACGGATGTGATGTGCACTCCTCTTGCAGCAGCAATCGAGCAAAAAGGAGGGCAAATTCGAACCAACGCCCCTGTAACCCGATTGTTAGTTGGAGCGAATGGTTTGGAAGGTGTGGAATTAAAAGATGGTGAACAAATTAAAGCGAAGCGAATCGTCGTGGCCGCCAATATCCGTCGTTCCCAGCAATTGCTTGAGGAGCATTTCAGTGAGCATGAATGGTTCCAACCTTTCCTGACCCTGGAAGCGATGCCGCATGTTACGGTACAATTCGAATCGGCACTTCCTCTTCTGCCCGAAGACCGGACAACCTTTGGACCCGGTACTGATGTTGGTTCGTTCGGAGAACAATCCCGCACTACGTTTCGTGGACGACCTGGGAGAGCTTCCATCATTATGGTTAACCCGGATGAGCTGATTGATCTGCCAGATGAGGAAGTCTGGCATCGGGCTCGGAAAGGCCTTGCTGCCATCGGACTTCATGAAGGGGTCTCATCCGTAACCGAGTATCGTATTGTACGAGGAAATGAAAACTTTTATCGAATCGCCCCAGGCAATGAACGCAAGCGTCCCGAACAGGTGACTCCAATCCGTGGACTCTATCTTGCTGGTGATTATACCAAACAGCCCATGTTTACCACGATGGAAGGCGCCGTGTTATCTGGTCAGAAGGCAGCAGCTGGCATTCTGAAGGAAGCGACTGAATAATCATCTGGCTTGCTAATATCGATACAGCAAAATGGGCAGCCTTCGCCGTCATGACCTGACGAGCCGGGCTGCCCTTGGTGTATAGAAAAAATAAGATCTCATAAACTCTAAGAACGTTGCTTTCTCTTCATGAGGCCTGACCGGATTCCATAATAAGCGGCGGCAAACAGGATAGAACCAACCCCATAGAGAAGAATCAAGCTCGCATCCCATCGAACGATAGCTCCAAAGGCAACTTGGGTTTGCAAGTTAGTAGCCGATGAATAGCTATCTGACATATCAGGTACGTAAGTCGCTGTCATCCACATACCTTGAACTACCTTCCAACCGATCAAACCCAAAATCATGAACAGTGTAACCAGCAATGATTCAACGCACAAACGCTTATTGATCCTCATCCGTTGGCCCCCTTATACACGGTGTGTTTATCCATCAGTGTGGATAAAATAAGATCCACTACATCACCTGTCTTTTATGGTAGCTCTCCCCGTGAACTGAATTTAATTCTTCAATATGTGCTCGATTTCCTGTCTTAAGCTGTCTTTGTTATTGTCCACATATTGATACAGAAGATCGAATACCTCTTCATTATCTTCCTGCATGCTCAAGCTTCCGGCTTGCAATTCTACCCGCTGCAAGACTTCATGAATGTGCGGCCCATGTGTTTTCAGCGACGTGGCTACATCGTGCTCAGACAATGCATTCACATTCTGCCTCAGTTGCTCGGAAGTGACGCCACTCCCGGATAATTCGTGCTGGATACTCTTCAGGATCTCGGCATCAGCCTCGTTCCCGATCCGCTGCATCGCGGTTATCGTTTCCTGCAGGAATCCTCCACTTGCATTCTCCAAAAATCCAGTCATGCCGTTCATGGACAGCTCGGTATCCAGATCAATAATCAGGATAACGTCACGCAGAACCTGCGGAAGTTCAGGCCCACATTCACGAATGGTTGCAAACTCCGCACGGTATAGATCCATGGCCACACTCCCCACCACTTCTTCCCCAGACATGGCTTCAAGCTGATCCAAAGGCAATAATTGTTGTAATTCTTCCTGTAAGGTATTCATCCATTTCCTCCTATATACACTAGACCCATTTGCGGTCCAAACAACCTCTCGGTCGTTTGAACTTTTATATCATAGCAGAATAACCTATTTTAATTGAATACATTCATCATTTCTCCTGGACAGGCTATCTTCAAATTTACATAGAGTGTCTTGAAGTTAACCTTCATTTGACCTGCGGAAAACGATCCATTGTTATGATCTTCACATCAAGAGTCATGGGAGGGGTAATGATGCGCCTGGCCTTGTTTACCGACACCTACATTCCCGAAACCAATGGTGTTGCCGGTACGCTGCACCGCCTGAGTAATCACATGAACCGCAGAGGTATCGAACATCTGCTGTTTACTCCGATGTCTGTCATTGATGGCAGCGACTCCGCTTCGGTACGAGCGGTCGCCAATATCCCCTTTTTTCTGTATCCGGAATGTCGGATCGCCTTACCTAACCGGACCTCCATCCATCAACAGCTGCAAGCTTTTGAGCCAGATCTGCTGCACATCGCCACACCTTTCAATATGGGACTTCTCGGTCTCAAGTATGCACTCAAGCATCAACGGCCTCATGTGGTCTCCTATCATACCCACTTCGATCGCTACCTCGAATATTACCGATTGAAAAGCATGATTCCTCTCTATTGGAAGTACATCAAATGGTTTCATCGATCCGCCGATGCCACCCTGGCACCGTCCTTGGAAACTTTAAACACACTCCAGTCGCAAGGTATTCAGCGTCTCAAGCTCTGGTCACGCGGCATTGACTGCGATCTATATGCACCAGATAAACGAAGAGATGCGATTCGTACTCGCTACAATATAACAGCCCCTCTTATTTTACTCTACGTTGGACGAATTGCCCCAGAAAAGGATATCGCTACGCTCACATCTGCCATGCAGCATCTGCCTGAACACATGCAATCCCGTGTACATTGGCTCATTGTTGGGGACGGACCCCTGCTTCCCAAAATGCGTTCGCAATGCCCGCCGAATGTGACATTTACCGGTTATATGCATGGCGAAGAGCTTGCTGCTATGTATGCTTCTTCGGATTGGTTTGTGTTTCCTTCCTGTACAGAAACTTTTGGAAATGTGGTGCTGGAAGCGATGGCTTCCGGACTGCCTGTTCTTGCTGCAAATGCGGGAGGGGTGAAGGATCTGGTGATGCATCACCGCAGTGGTGTTTTGTTTGAGCCGGGCAATTCCGAGGCCCTGATTCGTGAGATATGTCTCTGGGGCGATCACTTGGATCAGCTTCAGTTAATGGGTCTGGAAGGCAGGAAGCTGGCTCTCCAGCGATCCTGGGAGCATATTTTTGACGGATTGATCAGGGACTACGAAGAAGCTATTGAGAACCGCAGCACACGCTCGAAGTCTCGAATCATAACAGCCTGAACCTTGTTAGATAGACAATGCTTGAATTTGAAGTCGGTAATGCTAGAAAAAGTGGGGATGCAGCCAGCATCCTCACTCTTTCAACTATTCCTTTCTTATAGCAAGGGCAGCAATTCACGCAGATGCGTGATAGAATGCAGAGGACGGGCCGTGATGCTATCCTGCCAAGGCTGGTTGACTTTCATCCAGATGGTGTTCATGCCTACATTGGCAGCTCCCTCAACATCGTTCGTCGGATGATCTCCTATGTAAATGCACTGCTCGGGAGACAGACCGAAATGATCGAGTGCTAGTCGAAATATCTGCGGATCGGGCTTTTTCACCCCAGCTTCTTCCGAAACAATAATCAGGTCAAAATCATCTCGAATTCCAAGCTGATCGATTTTGCCATACTGTATATCTGTTTTGCCATTGGTGATTAATCCGGTTTGATATTTGCTTCGGAGCTGCTGCACCACTTCCCGCGCCTCTTCCATCAGCACCGCGCTTCTTACGTACTCCTTGCCATAGAACTCCATAAGCTCATCATGTGGCGGATACACGAACCAAGGCAGCTCCTGCAGCAATTCATGGAATAGAAGCGGTTTATCCTTATAACCATCTTGATCAAGTTCAATAATTCGTTGACTGATATTATCGGTAGTTTCCAGATGGCTGAAGTATGTCTTTAACAGGCTTTGGGTAAATCCCTCGAAAGTTCGCGTTCTGTTCAAAATGGTATTGTCCAAGTCAAAAATAATGGCTTTAATCTGGTCCATTGTACTTCACCCCCCTTAGCTTTGCCTTAAATTTCGTAAATCGTCCCTCGCTAGGAGTCTTTCTCCAAAAATTGCTCCAGCTTCTGATTTATTCGGGCTTGCTCCTGCATTATTTTTTTGGTTTTCACTTCGATGCTAAGTAACGTGACTGTCATGACCAAGATACACACCAAAAGAATCAATTCTTCGATCACCCTCACCTCTTTATCTACCATTTTATATTAAAATCCATATTAAGGATATATTTTACATTAAATCCTTGTTGCTCATATCAGCTTAAACTTCTTCAATGCATGGGTGACTCCGTCCTCACTCGCCTTTAGAGTAACGTAATCTGCGCTTTGTTTAAGACGTTCTCCCCCATTTCCCATTGCGACCCCGAGGCCAACAAACTCTAGCAGATCAATATCATTCTCTCCATCACCGAAGGCCATGGCTTCCTTTCTGGTCAGATGGAGATAGTCAAGGACTCTCGCAGCAGCTGCAGATTTGGATACTTCGTTTTCTTCCAGCACATTGAACACATACGGATGAAATCTCACAAAGCGCAATGAAGAAAATCTGTCCTGAAATTTCTCTGCCTCTGTCTCATCCGCATATAAGCACATGCAAACCACTTCCTGCTCCAAAGAATCCATTTTCTGCGGAGAATGCGTTACGCCAAGGGTTTCCTGCAAGGCTCCTATGACGCGGACATCCTTGGCACATACACCATTCATTGCAAACGACTCTGTAAAATAGGAAATGCTGTGATTGTTCAATTCGGCAAATTCACTTAATTCCCGGACCATCTCTCCAGAGAGCACGGACTTATGTATAATCTCATCCCCGATTTTGATCAATGCCCCATTGGCTGAAATAATGGTATCAATCCCCAAATCAATGAACTCCTCACACAAACTGTAGGGCCTGCCTGTGACAAGCACCACCCGTATGCCTTTATGTATCAATTCGCGAATGGAATCCGACGTAGATGATGATAAACCACGGTCTGTTTCGCTCAACAATGTACCGTCTACATCGAAGAACACAATTCGAATCAAACGTTCTTCCCCCTAATCTGCATAAATTGAATTGAATACACTATGGAAGACAAACCTCAACAGAAAGACTCCTCTTATTTTGAATGTCTCACTTCTTAAAAGAGATGACCCCTGTGCAATCCAGGCTGTCATCTCTTTGGGGCTTCTAATTTGCTGCAAAATCCTCTACACTGCATAACCACACCATATGGTCCGTTCCCTCGCCCCAGTAGTTGTGTGCCACGGTGTAGGGCTCTCCAAACTTTCGCTTCCACTTCTTCTGCGCGGTCCGGTAACCGCTATCCAGGCAAAATTGCTTAACCCCTCGCTTCTGAAGTTCAGTTGCGAGCGCCCGAATGAGCATCGAGCCCAGTCCCTGACCTTGAACTTCCGGCAGTATGTATAAGCTACCCAATTCTCCGATATGATTCAGTCGATTCTCACTGAGAATTCGGATCTCCTCACCGCAGGGCGCATATGAAATCGTCCCAACGACGTTATTTCCGCGTTTAGCCAGCAGAAAAAAAGATCCGGCATCAATAGACTCACTAGACTTGTCCGGATGTAATGTTGATTGAAGCAGCGACTTTTTATGTTCAATTTCATCCTTAATATCATCTTGAAGTGAACCCAGTCCCTCTTGATTAAACGCCTGCGTAATGGAACGTTCAAACACCAGGTAGGCACCTTCCACATCTGTTGAATTTAAGGGTTGAGTGATAGTTAGTTGATCCATATATAACGGTCTCTCCATTTCATGATGTCTGATTAATCAGAATGCTTCTCAATTAATGCTCTTAGTTGATTTGCATACTCTAGCGATATGCTATATCCTGTGGTGGTGTCTATCCCGTCTACCAACAGGGCCTTCATTTCAGGATCAGTACCTATTGAAAAATCATATTTGGTCACGGAATGATCCGTATTTATTATACTCATCTTGTATTCCGCGGCATAATTCAGATTTCCGGGTAAAAGTTCCGCGTTTTCTATCGCATTCATGATCACCCGAACTTCGCTATGCTCATCGAACTGAATATCTTGGCAAGCTTCAAATGTGTAATCGGGGTTACAGGTTAAAGTGATGAGCGAGGGAAGATTTTCATCTGAACCAGAAGTATCGGTATGTGTGCAGCTCGCAAGGATAACAGCGAACAAACATAAGAGCAGTGCTCCTTTTTTCATCCGCAAACACCCCCTCGTTATCTTCCCATATCCACATTCAGATGCTGCAGCTCAGGGTCCCAAGATTGGAATAACAAGCTCAACCGCTGCACCGTATCGGTCACAAACGCCTGTACCAAATCATCAGTCAAGTATGTGGGCACGATTCCGGGCTCATTGGCCTGCTCGTTAAAAAATGAAATTGTACGATCCCTCCAGCGCAGAATCTCTTCTGCGGTTAAACGACCCTCGACATCATAACTCAGAGTATTTTTAAGCATATCCCATGCATCCCGACTCCAACTAGCATAGTGATAGAGGTTAAAATCAATCTGATCCGTCTCCTGGTAGTACAAACGGCCAAGTTCATCCTTGGTTCGCTTCACATCGTTGGTTTCATCCGTGCTGGTGACTCGTTCCACAAATTTAGGATACACACTCCGGAACCAGTAATAATCCGTCATGCAATGCATGAAATAACCGCGTACAAACCACTTCCAGCCTTCATCTGAACGTTGTTGAATATAGACGGAGTATAGCTCTTGTAAACGTGCGATATATTTCTCGTCATCCTTAGGGTTGAAGTGAGTGTATTCCTTGTCCTCCCTCGTTGTACCCTCACGCATGTGAATGGAATCCGGTGCGATATTCCCAAGATAGAATGAACCTTGTTCAACACGTTCTGGAGTGGCATCAGCAAATAGCACAGCGACATGTAAGTGAACCATAGGCAATGGCATGGAATATTCTCCTTTACACAAGAGTCTGCTGCTCATAGAACCGATAAGAAACATTACTTAACAGCATTTAGCCGAGGAAAAGCAAATTCATCCCTGAACTCGTTCTAACAGAATTGTATTAAACAACTGTTCCAAATCTGTATGAAGAGCCGGCTGTTCACGAACCAACAGACTGATGTACTCCGATCCGCACTCATAGAAAACCAGACGGTTATAAGGGGCTGCGTCCCCCCAATGATTCAATTCCAGCCCGAATTTTTCTCGTATCCGATTCTCGATATATCGCGCATAGCCTTCGTTCCACTCCAGCCAGTTCCAGTACTCTCCTTGTTCCTCTGTTAAAGAGCTGAATAACGCTTTTCTTGCTGATTGTACCTCGACTACATCCCCGCTCTTTAAGGCAATCAACAGTGAATTGATCCGCTGGATCACATTCTCATCCTCATAAGGGAATTCGTAATCCAGCTCCCATGTCACACGTTTAATCTTCTCCATCCTATGTTTAATGGGAAGACGATTTCCGATCTCCCCATATTTCTCATGGACATAACAATGAACATACTCGTGAAACAGAAACACTTTCTGCTCAAAATTTTGGAAGGCGGAGTCTGTCACAATTGCACACATTCGTGCGTTCATATGGTGCACTGGCATGGCTGCCAGACACTCGTCAGGGATATTTAGATCATCCGGAACAGTTTTCACCCATTCATACTGCCCTTTCTCTACCGAGTAATCATACATATATAATAGGGCTTCAAATGCAACAACCACAGGATAATGCTCTGCAAATAAAGGATGTATGCTGACCAAGTCTTTTTGAAGCTCGTTCAACTCGTTGATTTGTTCTAAGAAAGTATCCACCATGTCATTTGCCCTCTCTTTACTTCATTGATGTATTAATCATACTAAACTAGTAGAAATAAAACACTGAGAGAAAAATGATAATCTTGTGGTTGGTTGATTCATGATAGAATTAGAAACGTCCCCCACGTTTCTCGCTTAGATAGATATCCAGTGCTTGGATTCCACGTTGAGCGAGTTTTATAAACAGGATAAGAGCATACAGACCCAATCCGTATAACGCCAAGTTAAATATAATTGCAAAGGATGACACTATTGAAAACAATACTTTTTCCTCCTAATCCACCTGATCAAAGCAAAAATGTCTAAGCTACAGGCACGTTATTTTTTAATTATCATTCCTATTCTAGCATATTTTCCCTGAAATCACTTTCAAGAGGATTAATGAGTAACACTACCCCAGTACATGCTCGCGTACAACCGACTAACGTATAGCAAACTAACATTACGTTTTCAGTAGTTCAATAATCGCAGTTCTTCGGACAGCCCGTAAATATTTATGCAGTCATTAATATTTTTCAAAGCCTCGATGCTCTTCACATTTGGGGACTTCAATATCGTCTCGTATACTTGGCTTCGTCTTACTCTTCTTTATCGTTACATGCCATAGAGTTTGAGAATACACGAAAAAACCCTTGAGTTTTCCTCAAGGGTTTCTTATATTCAGCAGACTCCATCGTTAGTGTAGTTTACTCTCAGCTAAACTAACCATGGTCCATTTTGATAATTTTAGAAGTTACACGCCGGATGAATGATCGCCCGACACGGAGATAGAAAAAATGAGCCATGAAGGGCTCGAACCTTCGACACCCTGATTAAAAGTCAGGTGCTCTACCAACTGAGCTAATGGCTCATAATAAAATGGCAGGGGCAGCAGGAATTGAACCCACACCAACGGTTTTGGAGACCGTTGTTCTACCTTTAAACTATGCCCCTATAATGGTGGAGGCTGAGGGGCTCGAACCCCCGACCCTCTGCTTGTAAGGCAGATGCTCTCCCAGCTGAGCTAAGCCTCCATATCTATGACCCGTAGGGGATACTCTCACTTCGCTCGAGACTGCGCAGCAGTTGCTAACGATGATGATCCTCCGACGAACCTTTGGGATTCTCATTCCCTTGTTGCTTTAAGAAGTAAAGTTATGACCCGTAGGGGATTCGAACCCCTGTTACCTCCGTGAAAGGGAGGTGTCTTAACCCCTTGACCAACGGGCCTTAATAGCTCTCAACAAACAAGAAGCTGTAAAATATACCAACTGGGCTTTTGGATCATATGAGCCAAAAAAAATACCCCAGTGGGGTTTCGCTTGGCAGCGTCCTACTCTCCCAGGACCCTTCGGTCCAAGTACCATCGGCGCTAGAGGGCTTAACGGTCGTGTTCGGGATGGGTACGTGTGGAACCCCTCCGCCATCGCCACCAAACGAGCATTTGTGTAACAAATGCGTTCGCGTTCCATTCGGTCCTACACATCGGTGTGGATGAATGGTTCAGCGTCTGTGGAACTGAAAATCATACACACATTGGAGTGTTGTACCGATTTTCATTTCAGAGATTATTCTCTGAAAACTAGATCCGAAACGAAATGTGCGACTAGAACCTGCAATTTGGATAAGCCCTCGACCGATTAGTACTGGTCAGCTCCATGCATTACTGCACTTCCACCCCCAGCCTATCTACCTCGTCGTCTTCAAGGGGTCTTACATACTGGGAAATCTCATCTTGAGGGGGGCTTCACGCTTAGATGCTTTCAGCGCTTATCCCGTCCGTACATAGCTACCCAGCGGTGCTCCTGGCGGAACAACTGGTACACCAGCGGTACGTCCATCCCGGTCCTCTCGTACTAAGGACAGCTCCTCTCAAATTTCCTACGCCCACGACAGATAGGGACCGAACTGTCTCACGACGTTCTGAACCCAGCTCGCGTACCGCTTTAATGGGCGAACAGCCCAACCCTTGGGACCTACTTCAGCCCCAGGATGCGATGAGCCGACATCGAGGTGCCAAACCTCCCCGTCGATGTGGACTCTTGGGGGAGATAAGCCTGTTATCCCCAGGGTAGCTTTTATCCGTTGAGCGATGGCCCTTCCATGCGGTACCACCGGATCACTAAGCCCGACTTTCGTCCCTGCTCGACTTGTAGGTCTCGCAGTCAAGCTCCCTTATGCCTTTGCACTCTTCGAATGATTTCCAACCATTCTGAGGGAACCTTTGGGCGCCTCCGTTACTCTTTAGGAGGCGACCGCCCCAGTCAAACTGCCCACCTGACACTGTCCCCGTACCCGCTAAGGGCACCAGGTTAGAACCTAGATACGATCAGGGTGGTATCCCAACGGTGCCTCCACACAAGCTGGCGCTCATGCTTCAAAGGCTCCCACCTATCCTGTACAGATCGTACCCAAATTCAATATCAAGCTGCAGTAAAGCTCCATGGGGTCTTTCCGTCTTGTCGCGGGTAACCTGCATCTTCACAGGTATTAAAATTTCACCGGATCTCTCGTTGAGACAGCGCCCAAGTCGTTACGCCATTCGTGCGGGTCAGAATTTACCTGACAAGGAATTTCGCTACCTTAGGACCGTTATAGTTACGGCCGCCGTTTACTGGGGCTTCGGTTCACAGCTTCGGGATTACTCCCTAACCGCTCCCCTTAACCTTCCAGCACCGGGCAGGCGTCAGCCCGTATACTTCGCCTTACGGCTTCGCACAGACCTGTGTTTTTGCTAAACAGTCGCTTGGGCCTTTTCACTGCGGCCCCCTCGTGCTATTCACACTACCGGGGCACCCCTTCTCCCGAAGTTACGGGGTCATTTTGCCGAGTTCCTTAACGAGAGTTCTTCCGCGCGCCTTAGAATTCTCTTCTCGCCTACCTGTGTCGGTTTGCGGTACGGGCACCTTCATCTGGCTAGAGGCTTTTCTTGGCAGTGTGAGATCATGACCTTCGCTACTGTAATTTTCACTCCCCATCACAGCTCAGCCTTAGATGTGCGGATTTGCCTACACATCAGCCTTACTGCTTGGACAGACATCCATCAGTCTGCGTCACTACCCTACTGCGTCCCCCCATCGCTCGTAACGATTTACGGTGGTACAGGAATTTCGACCTGTTGTCCTTCGACTACGCCTTTCGGCCTCGCCTTAGGTCCCGACTTACCCTGAGCGGACGAGCCTTCCTCAGGAACCCTTAGGCTTTCGGCGGATCAGATTCTCACTGATCTTTTCGTTACTCATACCGGCATTCTCACTTGTATAATGTCCAGCGCTCCTTACGGTACACCTTCAACCCTTATACAACGCTCCCCTACCCCTGATGCAAGCATCAAGCCATAGCTTCGGTGGTGTGTTTAGCCCCGTTACATTTTCGGCGCAGAGTCACTCGACCAGTGAGCTATTACGCACTCTTTCAATGGTGGCTGCTTCTAAGCCAACATCCTGGTTGTCTGTGCAACTCCACATCCTTTCCCACTTAACACACACTTGGGGACCTTAGCTGATGGTCTGGGCTGTTTCCCTTTTGACAATGGATCTTAGCACTCACTGTCTGACTCCCGGAAGTAAGTCTATGGCATTCGGAGTTTGACTGAGCTTGGTAACCCTTGCGGGCCCCGCACCCAATCAGTGCTCTACCTCCACGACTCTGTTTTCCGAGGCTAGCCCTAAAGCTATTTCGGGGAGAACCAGCTATCTCCGAGTTCGATTGGAATTTCTCCGCTACCCCCACCTCATCCCCGCACTTTTCAACGTGCGTGGGTTCGGGCCTCCAGTGCGTGTTACCGCACCTTCACCCTGGACAGGGGTAGATCACCCGGTTTCGGGTCTACGTCCACGTACTACGAGCGCCCTATTCAGACTCGCTTTCGCTGCGGCTCCGGCTCTTCACCTTAACCTTGCACGGGAACGTAACTCGCCGGTTCATTCTACAAAAGGCACGCCATCACCCCTAAAATGGGCTCTGACTTCTTGTAAGCACACGGTTTCAGGTTCTATTTCACTCCCCTTCCGGGGTGCTTTTCACCTTTCCCTCACGGTACTGCTTCACTATCGGTCGCTAGGAAGTATTTAGCCTTGGCAGATGGTCCTGCCGGATTCATACGGGGTTTCACGTGCCCCGCACTACTCGGGATCCGTCTCGGAGAGAGCAGACTTTCAATTACAGGGCTTTTACCTTCTTTGGCGGGCCTTTCCAGACCTCTTCGTTTAACCGGCTCCTTTGTAACTCCATGTGAGACGTCCCACAACCCCAGAGAGCAAGCTCTCTGGTTTGGGCTGTTCCGCGTTCGCTCGCCGCTACTGACGGAATCACTATTGTTTTCTCTTCCTCAAGGTACTTAGATGTTTCAGTTCCCCTGGTATGCCTCACACTAACCTATGTATTCAGTTAGGTGTAACTGGATATTACCCCAGCTGGGTTTCCCCATTCGGACATCCCCGGATCAAAGCTTGCTTACAGCTCCCCGAGGCAGTATCGTTGTTCGCCACGTCCTTCATCGGCTCCTAGCGCCTAGGCATCCTCCGTGTGCTCTTAGTAGCTTAACCAAATGCTCATGATGAGCAATGCAGTTATCACTAATATTTGAAACTTGTTTACACAAGTTCAGCTAAAAGGAATGTTCTAATTCGCAATTTTCGTTTCGATATCTAGTTTTCAAAGAACAAGCTCCATGCAAAAGCAAGCTGTTTGAGAGTTTGAGCTCTCAAAACTGAGCAACGAGTGAGTTAAAAGCTTTACGGAGTAAAACTCGCTTCGGAAGCATACTTCCTGAAGACTTGTTGAATGTTTCCGCTACGGGAAACGATTCTCCATAGAAAGGAGGTGATCCAGCCGCACCTTCCGATACGGCTACCTTGTTACGACTTCACCCCAATCATCTATCCCACCTTCGGCGGCTGGCTCCTTGCGGTTACCCCACCGACTTCGGGTGTTATAAACTCTCGTGGTGTGACGGGCGGTGTGTACAAGACCCGGGAACGTATTCACCGCGGCATGCTGATCCGCGATTACTAGCAATTCCGACTTCATGCAGGCGAGTTGCAGCCTGCAATCCGAACTGAGACCGGCTTTTTAGGATTCGTTCCACCTCGCGGCTTCACAGCCCGTTGTACCGGCCATTGTAGTACGTGTGTAGCCCAGGTCATAAGGGGCATGATGATTTGACGTCATCCCCACCTTCCTCCGGTTTGTCACCGGCAGTCACCTTAGAGTGCCCACCCGAAGTGCTGGCAACTAAGATCAAGGGTTGCGCTCGTTGCGGGACTTAACCCAACATCTCACGACACGAGCTGACGACAACCATGCACCACCTGTCTTGAATGTCCCGAAGGAAAGGTACATCTCTGCACCGGTCATTCAGATGTCAAGACCTGGTAAGGTTCTTCGCGTTGCTTCGAATTAAACCACATACTCCACTGCTTGTGCGGGTCCCCGTCAATTCCTTTGAGTTTCAGTCTTGCGACCGTACTCCCCAGGCGGAATGCTTAATGTGTTAACTTCGGCACCAAGGGTATCGAAACCCCTAACACCTAGCATTCATCGTTTACGGCGTGGACTACCAGGGTATCTAATCCTGTTTGCTCCCCACGCTTTCGCGCCTCAGCGTCAGTTACAGCCCAGAGAGTCGCCTTCGCCACTGGTGTTCCTCCACATCTCTACGCATTTCACCGCTACACGTGGAATTCCACTCTCCTCTTCTGCACTCAAGTCATCCAGTTTCCAGTGCGATCCGGGGTTGAGCCCCGGGATTAAACACCAGACTTAAATGACCGCCTGCGCGCGCTTTACGCCCAATAATTCCGGACAACGCTTGCCCCCTACGTATTACCGCGGCTGCTGGCACGTAGTTAGCCGGGGCTTTCTTCTCAGGTACCGTCACTCCTTGAGCAGTTACTCTCAAGGACGTTCTTCCCTGGCAACAGAGCTTTACGATCCGAAAACCTTCATCACTCACGCGGCATTGCTCCGTCAGGCTTTCGCCCATTGCGGAAGATTCCCTACTGCTGCCTCCCGTAGGAGTCTGGGCCGTGTCTCAGTCCCAGTGTGGCCGATCACCCTCTCAGGTCGGCTACGCATCGTCGCCTTGGTGAGCCGTTACCTCACCAACTAGCTAATGCGCCGCAGGCCCATCCTCAAGTGACAGATTGCTCCGTCTTTCCAGCTTCCTTCAGGCGAAGAAAGCAAGTATTCGGTATTAGCTACCGTTTCCGGTAGTTGTCCCAAGCTTGAGGGCAGGTTGCCTACGTGTTACTCACCCGTCCGCCGCTAACCATCACAGAAGCAAGCTTCTCTTCAAGTCCGCTCGACTTGCATGTATTAGGCATGCCGCCAGCGTTCGTCCTGAGCCAGGATCAAACTCTCCAATAAAGATGAATTTCAGCAGCGCGGTTAGACGCTATGAAAATCATCTAAAGTATTGAAAAGAGCGATTAGCTCATTTTGAATCTGACGAGATTAAAAATCTCATTTGTTGATCTTGCAAGCAAGATCATTTACTCACTCGTTGTTCAGTTTTCAAAGATCAAACTTCGTTACCGACTGTTTCAAGGCCGGAATTAGAATATATCACATTTCATTATATCTTGTAAAGTTTTTTCTCGAAATATTTTTTTCGAGAGTTTCCCATGCCTTTTCGGCCGGAAAAATAATATATCATGTTTGAGGATTGTTTGTAAAGTGTTTTTTCGAGTCTTCTCGAATTTCTAAATCTGCGGAATTGAATTATATATTTGTAACGTTTGCTTTGGAATAATTGCTCGATAGCTTAATTAGAACAAACAACCGACTAGTCAGCCGGCTGCCAACTTATTTTATTAGGGCACACAACAAACTGCAGTAGAAGGTTTCATGACCACACCATACTTCGCCTGTTACTCACACATATAGATAATTACAAGTGATCTTCTTACGACCTAAGTCACTCGTTCACCACTGATGACATGCCAATGCAGATGCTTCGAATCCTGGTAACTACCAAGGTTCGTCACAATTTTGGAAGCGCCCGTACGCTCCACCATACCGGCAGCGATCTTTTTAATGACCTGCATGATTTCAAGCATCAGCTCGTCGTCATTCGTTTCTTCTTCTGAGATGAAGGATTGAATGTGGATCTTCGGAATAACCACGATATGATGTTCATAGTAAGGACGGGTATGATGATAAGCCAGTACATTATCCGTCTCCATAACAATTTTCACTTTCGCCTTGCCGCTGAGAACTTCCTCACAATAAAAGTCTTGTGTCAAATGGAACGCCCCTTTTTTCAGTTGGATTTGATATAGCCTGCCTTCTTTAGTACATACTCTGTGACGGGATTAATCTCTGGGACCGGTTGGGCCAGATCAAAGTATCGGAGCTCTAACCCTTCATCGTCCATAACAACTGGATTACCCTTGATTCCTTTAGCTTCATAAACAGCCGTCACATTGTATACTTCGTCTCCATGGGGATACTTATAATACATATCTTGACCCGAGAAAACGGTAATGAGCTTGTACGTCTCTGCCCTTAAACCCGCTTCCTCATACAATTCCCGTGCTGCCGCCTCTTCCAGCGACTCACCAGGTTCAAGCGAACCACCGAGCGTTCCCCAGTCAAGACTGTCTGTACGTCTTTGCAGCAACAGATGGCCTTCTTCGTTGAACACCAATACACAAGAACCTGCCATAATCAGCGGCCGCGAGCCAACCAGTTTTCGAAGTTCCATAATGTAGCCCATGAGTGCTCCCTCTTCTTCCTCAATGAATATGACCAGTTCATCCGCGTTACTACGATTTATTCAGAATTCCCTGATCTATGGAGTTTTGAATTAACTGCTGCACGTACGTCCACAATGTATCCGAAGCGTCTGCCATTTCACGATTTCTATTGATGACTTGATCACTTGTAACGTTGTATTTTAACCACGTATCTCCTTCATTCTGATAATTGTGAATTAGAGGCTGTAACCGATCCAGAGCCGAGGCAAATTGTGCCTCATTCGTTTCCTTTGACTCAAACTCTAACCAGAGATTATGCATTTCTTCAGCCTGTTCCTTGGGCAGCATGCCGAACAACCGATGAGCCGCCTTGATCTCACGATCGAATTTATCCGTGTACCCCGTTGTATCGTAAGCAAATGTGTCTCCAGCATCAATTTCAACCAGATCATGAATAAGAAGCATCTTAATGACTTTCAGGATGTCCACCTCCTTATTCGCGTGACTCTGTAAAACCAATGCCATCATGGCTAGATGCCATGAATGCTCCGCATCATTTTCACGTCTATCGCCATGGATAATTCTTGTTCTCCGTTCAATTGTTTTCAGTTTATCAATCTCAATTAGAAATTGAATCTGATCCTGTAAAGATTCACTCATGATATATCCTCCTTTAGATGCGAAACCAACTCTATTTCATAAGATCATACCAGTAAACTTTATATCTAAAATCCAGAGACAAGCCATACTCTAGTCCCCCACTGCTTCCAAAAGTATTGAACAGCTGCCTGCAGCATGTCTGGCTTTTGCCGGATATCCATAATCTCAAACATTTTTGCACCTTCTTTCTTTCCTTATGATCTTGAATATTTCTGTGGCAGAAGCTGCCCAATTGTTGTTTTGGTGTATCCTTCTTCTCCCTGCAAAATGACTTGCGTGCCCTGCCCATAATCACTGATCAATTCTCGGCAGATACCGCATGGTGAAACCACGTCCAATTGTGGATCAGCATTTTCCGTGGGATCATCCGGATTGATCTCCGGATGCCGTACAGCAACAATGGTCGCAAATTCGTGTTCCCCTTCCGAAATAGCTTTGCCAATCGCAATGGCTTCCGCACACACCGAGACACGACCAATGTAGGCTTCCAAATGTACCGCGGTATATATCTTTCCAGATTGCGTTCGCACTGCGGCACCAATGTGATGTTTGCCCTCGCAGTATAAACGCTTGATGATGTTCTTGGCTTCCTGGATTAATTCCAAATCTTCTGTCATGATTGTCATGATGTCTCTCCTTTTAAAAAACTGTTTATACTAGAAATGTCCAAATCAGTATTACAATTCGTAGAATTATGGAATCATTTATTTCTTATAGTTGTGGATCTCTCTCAACATAAACTCCGCATATTCCAGCAGCAGAGACTCACTGAGATTCAGGTTCTCCAGCTCCCCATTATAGTTTGCAAGACATTGCGAGATAACGTTCTTGTACTTCATAGGAAGCCCCTCCAATGCCCACTCTCCAGCTTCTCGCTTGGAATAGATCACTGAATCTCTCACATATAGCAAAACACGCGACAAGTTCAATACATAATAGACAGGATTATCCACGATTTCTTGCGAAGCTGAAGCCACGTCTGACGCAATGGATGCAAGCATATACTCACGTTTCACAGGATGGAAGAGTTCCTTAATAGGTATCCCATGCAAGACAATTCCCCTGTCATAGATGACCGCGATGTGTGCGACAAGATCCGGATCATCGAACCCTCCGCAGAGATAGTGCTCATCCGTTCGATACTTTTCCCGGTGATATGCGGAGTAATGGAATTCGAACGGAGTTGGATATGCCAGGTTCGCGATTGTGGATTCCAGTACAATACTTAGCTCAAACCCTTTCGTCATGCGCATCTCGTCTTCAATATGTATGAGCTTCTGTGCAATTCTTCGATATAGATCAGCAGATTGTTTGTCCCGGCAGACCACCAAGATATCAATATCGCTCTGGTTCGGATGGAAGCACCCCATGGCCATGGAACCGTGCAAATAAATTCCCACGAGCGAATCCGATAATTCTTCTTTTAAAATATGAGTAACGTCTTGCAAAACAATTCGTTCATCCAAGGAAAAAACATCCTTTCAGGTGCGCTCTTAAATATCCAATTCAATGTTCATCTCACGCACAAAAACAGCCGTCCCTTTAATTCTCACATCCATGCCCTGTCCTTGCCGGGTCACGCTCACTTCAACTTTTCCATCTCTTCCGATCTCATGTCCCTGCTCCACGACGAACTTGACCTGCTCCGCTTCACGGTTCACATAGGTTAAATAGTAGGCACCCATCACCCCGGAGGCCGTTCCTGTTACAGGATCTTCCGTGGTACCTGAGTAAGGGGAAGAAAAGTGTCTGGCATGCATCATCGCCTCGGTATCACGCGTTTCGAAGCTAAAAGGATGCAGGGAAGCCTTGGGGTTTTCAACTAAAACCTCAGGAAACTTAGCAGAATCTGGTTTCATCATGGAAAAGGACCCCAGTTTACGAATGGGGATCAACAACGTCCAGGTTCCTGTGCTTCCATACACGATAGGCATGGATGGATCCAGATCATCCGAGGTTAGATTTATACTGCTCGCCAGCTGACCGATATCACCTCTGAACGGCACAAACTGAGGTTGATCCTGCTTCATCTCCATGTTGATCGTGTCACCAACCTGCTCAAACCGTATAGGTAATATGCCTACATTGGTCTCGATCGCGATTGACTCCTGATTCCCCAACAGTCCACGTGTCTTCAAACCATACAGCGATGCCATCGTGGCATGACCGCACAGATTAATTTCATGGCCAGGCGTAAAATAACGCAATCTCACATCGGCTGTCTTCGAGTTAAGCACAAACACCGTTTCATTAAAACCAACCTGATGCGCAATCTGCTGCATGACCATCTCACTTAGTTCATCAGCATCAAAGACGACTCCTGCCGGATTGCCTTTGCCTGGAACTGCTGAAAATGCATCATAATGGTAGACCTTAACCTCACCCATGTTAAATCCTCCTTCTCCTAGGTTCAATGAGACGCACATCCCCATATAGCTCTATGACTTTTCCATCAATTACGATTCCGTCCCCGTCTTGGCATGCATAGACTTCCGCACCGTTTGTATCTGCATAACTTTGGAGCGAATCGAGACTGTCTTCCTCTCCGTCCCAATGGGGTGCAAACTCGAAATCAACGAGTCCAAGCGCACGTTTGTCCTGAAGACCCACGTGATTCTCGTCTGCATCCTTGCCATATCCGGCTATTTCAATGGTTGGTGTAGTCAGAATACTGCCTGCGCTGACTCCGATCAACATACCGCCTTTCTGCACATAGGAACGCAATAAATCCAGTACGTTTCTTCTCTGTAATAAATGTAGAAAATAAAATGTATTTCCGCCGGATAAATGAATCGCATCAGCTTCCAAAATCTGCTCAAACGTGCTTGGATCATATTCCAGGTCCAGATCATAATAATGAATGTTCTCGATACCCAGTTGATTATAGTAACGAACGATATGCTCAAAGTATTCCCGCTCCGGGTCGGAACAAGAAGGAATATAACCGATCGACGGCTTGTCGCGACCGAATAACTCCAATATCCTTTGATTCAATTGTTCATTGGTTTGAAAGGGTAGATCACTTAATAAAACCAACTTGGCCATACTCTTCCTCCTTTGCATATAAAATAGATATCCCGTTCTGCAACTGATCTTAGGCTTAGCTTTGCTTCCTATCAATTCCATGTCACTCTATCTTTCTCATGACTACATTTGCAATACCAACACACCTATTGCAACTGCCCGTTAACGTACCTTCTATGGTAGACAGAAGCATCCTGGGCCCACAGCAGCAATTCGTTCCTGCTTATAAAGAATTCTTCTTGAACCTTGATAAAGGGGAACATTGCTCCGTTAAAGGAACCCGATGCCGTAAAACTTCTTTGTTCGGCATGAATAATGCTCATCACCTGTTCTTCAGTCATACTTAGATATTCCGCTGTTTCCTGAATCGTCATTAACGCCTTATCCTTAGCAACTTCCTTCTGTGCTACTTGATTTGGCTCGTTTACGTTCTCTTGATTCGATAGGAAGAAGCAGTCAATTATAAATGAAATGCCTAAGATGACACTAGCAAGCAGAATCGAGACTGGAATCGATTTCATTGCTTAGCCGTCTCCCACTCTGTATTAAGTAATCCTCTACTAATATTCCATTTGGCGAGCATCGCCCTCTGTCTATTTTCCAGGTCAAGATATGGCGCTGCAACACAGGAAATGGTGTCAAACATATGGATGAAATGAGGACCCTCCTTGAAACGGCGAAGACCGCCATACTCTTCATCGTCCGCTGCCCATACAATTCTTTTGATTCCCGACATTAATATGGTGCAAGAACACATGGGACAAGGTTCACAAGTCGTGTACAGAGTTAGGTTGTTTTTCGTGAATCTCTTCCGGTCTAAATCCAGCAAATCCTTCCCCGCTCGGCGAATGGCGTCCACCTCAGCATGTGCGGTAGGATCGCATTCGGAGAATACTCGGTTCCTCCCTTTACTCACGACATCCCCATCCTCATCCACGATTACTGCGCCGATCGGATAAGTCCCTTCAATACACGCCTGATCTGCTTCTTCCAGCGCCAAAACTAAATACTCATAATCGGATAACCTCATCTGGGATTCCTCCTTCAATTGGTTGTCTTATGAATTTGTTTACCGTTAAAAGTTCTTAATGGTGTAAATTCCCGCCTCGCCAAGAAAATCTCTTCTTGATAATCCTTTTTCTCCAAGCAAAATCCTGTAGTTGGTTATCGTGCCATCATGTGAAATGATATAAATGTTGCCATCCTGTTCCCTGCACCATTGGAGAAGCCCACTAGCAAGTACGTCAAATTGATGTTCATCCATCCGGTTAATACCTTCCTCCCAATACTCCAATCCAAAATTCAGTACGCTTAGCCCGGGGAACTGAGTATCAAGCTCCTCCTTGGAATAGATCTGATCACAGATGAAGGGAACGAACTTCGGATTCTGAGGAAACATTCTTGGACCAACAAGCGGACATATCGTAAGATGTTCTCCTGCGCTTAGAAGAAGTGCTGTTTCAATGGTACGTCTCGTTGGACTCACCAAGATAATGTCATGAGGATCAACCCTCAATTGTTTACACAGCGTTGTCACCTGACTCTTTCCCCGTTCGGTGAGACCAGGGTGAAGCTCATTTAACCGGTTCGGGTAATCTATCAAATGTTCACCATGACCATGACGAATAAATGTAATGTCCATATATCCCTCTATCTCTGAATGAAATGTTGGATGCTCTTCGCATCATGCAGATTATGCAGTTCCTTTTTCAAAAATACCGGGTAGACCTTCAGGTGCTCAAGCTCATCCAAGGGAAACCAACGGAACGTTAACTTTCCGTTATCCTCCAGCCCTTTGAATTCGATTTCGCTATACAGCTTATGAGCTTCCGGTAAAGCGATGACATAATAGAATCCAATCTCGTGAAACTTCTGGCCGTCGTAATCGAAAAAATCTTCATTAACAAATGCAAGCCTCTGCACTTCAACATGGATGCCCAGTTCCTCCATCATTTCTCGCACGATAGCCGCTTCAGTCGCCTCACTCATTTCGACCCGTCCCCCGGGCAGATTCCAGAAATCGTCCTGCTCCGCCTTATGCAGCAGAACTCGTCCTGCATCCATCACAATGCCTGCCACGCGGAAGTTGAACTTATTGTTATTCCTCTCATATGAGATGTTATTGTTGTTGGGATTTGTCATTGCACAAGTAAACCTCCGTTATGTATTGATTAATCTCTAAACTCGCTACTCGTAAATCTTGCCCATATACAGAGCTTCATTCTCAACTTCGTGGACAAGCTCGAATAACGTCTTTTTCATTGCCTGCGTCATTCTCCTCCCCCACCTTTAAATGCCTCATTCAGAATGTTCTCCAGTTCGTTCTGACAAACAGACAGGTTATACTCTGAGTTATCCAGCCAGGAATTATCCATCTTCAGTATCTGATAAATCTCGGTTTCGAGCTCCTTTCTTGCCTGAAGCACCTTCACGGTGCCTGAAACCCCATGATATCCTCTTGAAGCTCCCCACCCCTGGTTCGTGTAATACTGAATAAATCCGTCGGACCATTCCTTGGGTCTTTCCTTGACTGATTTATCAAAGGTATACGCAATATCCTTCTGATCAATATAGATTAATAGCGGATTCAGTGCTTGAACGACGCGCTCCAGCTCTAGCACATAGTTGACATTATCTGCTCGGGATTGATTGCATTTCACAAGGCCCATCGTTAATGGGTTCTGGATAAAACAGCATTCAAAGATAATGACAGTATCATCATTATCCGCTAACACGCTTTTGGAGAAGCTTCGCCATTTAGAAGTGATCAGATCTTTATTTTGTTCAAAAGGTAATTCGTAAATATCCCGGCTGAAAATCTCCTGCACCGTATGGTCAGGAAACGCCTCTCCCAGTTCCTCTTTTATTTGGCGATAAGGAATCAGATAACCATTACGATACGCCAACGCTCTGCTCTCCAATATATCTCTGCATGCTTGATGAGAATCCAATAAATCTACAAACTCATCTGCAGTGAAAAAGGCTACACCTTCATAATCAGCAGGGTGATTCAGATCCCCTTCCTGGAAAAGCTTTACTCGCAGCCCTCGCTGAATCAGGATGTCGGATACCATTTTGGCAATGGTAGACTTCCCCGAACCAGGTAACCCTTCAACCAGAATTAATTGTCTCGCCATAATTACATCACCTTAATTTCGTTTCAAATTTAATAGACTTTCGGTATCGTGACCTATCCTCAATCAATATCTGCAATAATCCACTGTTCCGAATCCCCCTCTTCTTTCTTTTTCCAAAAAACCATGGTGAGGCTGGATTCATCATCGTTCTCATCTAATTCCGTTACCGTCACTACTCCCTCGTAAAGCTTCCTTTGTTCACGAATGATAATGTCGCTCATGGAGACAATCTTGCTAACTTTGGTTCTGGTCATGCCCGATACGGGCGACTGCGAATCTATGAGGCTCATGTACCCCTTCTCATCCTCTTCCCATATATAACGCAGGCGGGCGTTCATAAGTTTAACGATCTCCAGTTCATCACCTGTATAATTCGCTTCATCAATGTACACTGGCGGGATGTCTTGGGGCTCAGTTGGTGACGCTACTTCTTCATTTTGTTCTGCTTCTTCTGTCGTAACTTCTAGCGAAGGTTTCGCCGGGTTCTGTGTGTCTTTCATACTCGTTTTATTCTGACATGCGACCAAGAACAGTAATAATCCAAGCATAACGGTTAGCTTTCTCATCTCCAGCCCTCTCATTATCCTTTCATTTATTCTCCTAAACTTCCCAAAATCACGATCTGCTTTGGACGCTGAATCCCGACAGTGTTTAGACGCTCTATTATGGAAAGGCCACGCTGGGCAAATGTTTCATAATCTTCAAACGCCTCAGCCCGTTCCATATGCTGCTTGCAGGCCTCCGAGACCAACCGAATGTCCCGTTCTGCCATGACATCTTCTTTTGGCTCATTGAACTCATAGATTGAGCGGATGATAATACCACTGGCAGAGATGATATCCATAACCTCTTGGCGAGTATAGGTGTGACGATGATATATTCCCAACCGCTGATCTACATCTGCACCAAAATGATGGTACAGGATGTGCGATAGCTGGGCTTCATTGGGATCATCTCTGACCAATTCATTGATGAGAAATAAACCGTCCCTCTTCACTACTCGTTTCATTTCTTCAATGACATTTACGCCCGGGGGCAGATGATGCAATGCATTTGAGATGCAGACGGTATCAAACGTTTGATCCGCAAAATCCATCTTTGCTGCGTTCATCTGCACAAACTGGATCTTTTCATGGCACGCATATGCGGCTTCTGCCTGCCGTAAAGAATCCGTATCGGTATCAATGCACGTGATCCGTTCGATACCACTGAAAATTTCAAGTAGGGTAGGAATGTATTTTCCTGAGCCTGTACCAACCTCCAACATCTGACCAGCCTGATACGCTGCCAACTGCTTTTTCAACTCATCCATGGATTACACCGTCCCCGTTATGACCTTCCCCCAGCTTCCAGAACTCTACAACAATTTCAGAACTTCCGTCAGATCCCTGCACACATATTCCGGATGGATATGCAGAGGTTTAGTTTTGCCTTTGCGGTTTAACCAGACAGCCTGGATGCCAGTGTTTTGAGCTCCCTGTACGTCACTTGTCAACGAATCGCCAATATGTATGACGTCATGCCGGGACAGATCATATCTGGCTAATGCTTCATTAAACATCTCGGGTCTTGGTTTGTAAGAACGGACATCTTCACTGGTAATCACACCTGCTGCCTCAATGCCATGCTTCTCCATTGCAGCTCTTACATCATCTGTATCGATATTCGAGAGGATATATACAGGGATGTCTATCGATTGCAGAAAGGGAATGGAGTCCTCAAATATCCCGGGATCACGCCAGTGAGCCAATTGCTCCTGATTAAGCAGCTCCGCGACACCATCTGCTTGAAAATGTCGGAGCGTTGCTGTCAGGGACTGTACATTGAGTACTCGTTGGGTCGTAAACTGACTGCCGTGGCTTGCATGGAACATTTCGGAAAATGCCTTCCACCAAAAATCACCTATTTCGGCTGTTGTACATTCAACACGCGCTGCGGCTTGTATTTGTTCGTAGATCACTGGAAGTATATCGTCGTCTTCATGCACAACTGTCCCATAGAAATCAAGGAAATTGGCCTTCATCCTATCCCCTCCGATGTGTCAAAAATCCCCATATAATCCAATTCAAACTTCCTATGTATGTTACAATTTCTCTTTGATACATCATAACCCATAATGTGGAATTTGCGAACGGTTCAAGTATGCTATCATTCTTTCTATAGAATAAAAAAAACACGCTGCTCTGCATGACTTGCCTCATGCAAAGGGCGTGGTATGGTGATAAAACTTGCTATCTACTTTCATCACCGGAAAAGCATCCGGCAGTGCCTCACGTGTAACCGAAACGAATCCATTTTTCTCGTAAAATCGATGTGCTGCCACGAACTGCTGTGTCGTTCCAAGGTAAATATCATGCACAGCCATCTCCTTGGCCCACTGAAATGCCTGTTGCAGCAGTCGTCTCGAAACTTGCAGTTCTTGTCCCCTGTAATTTTTGGCTACAAACATCTTCCTGAGCGCAGCTTGTTCCTCTCCAATATCGAGCAATGCAATCGTACCCACCACTTCTTCATTGGCAAGCGCGATCCAGAAGTTCCCGATACCTTTTTGATAAAAGGTTTCAATCTCAAGCAAATCCGGCTGATCCTCTCCAGTGATGGAAATCTGGTATTCCTGCTGCTGTATCTGCAAAATCAAACGGATTACCTGGGATTGATACTCGGCAGTGTACTCTTGTATATTGATCGTAGGGTTATTCATGATGTTTTCTCCTTGGACGATTTCATTAACTTCATTAATCTTCTGTGATTATTTCTGATCTAGTAACTGTTCATCAAACCACACATCTTCAACGTCTTCTGCAATTAAAAATCGCCAACCTGGCGCGAGTCGCAGGTACTTCTTAATTTTGGGATCCCATTCATCCACGTGTTCTGTATGTAATGGTACGAAAAAGCCGTCTGCATCCGAATATTCCCCCGCCCAGATGTACCATCCGGTTGTATCTCCAACAGGTTCCAAGTGCAGCCTGTATAAACGCTGTCGTCACAGTGAGGACCCACCCTCGATAACGCCGTAATATTGTTTGTACTGGGCGATCCATTCCTCCTTGGAAAAGTCCACAAAGTCATATGGCTCACACTGTCTGAGATATTGTAACTGCTCTTCTGCTTGCTGTCCTCCCAATTGGTCCAGATACGTTATTGTGTCCTCGAAAACGGCACCACACAGCAGCTGTACATCCACATAACTGCCCGTATCCTGATTCTTTCTTTTGGCTTGCCAGATGAGCTGAGTGTCCTCTACATGACCGATTGCAAACAACATGATACATAAGATTTTGAGATAATCATTGTCCATCACATTTGGATTGTCGATTTCTTGCTGCAGCAGTGTACGAATACGCTCCCTGTCCCGGGAGTCCGGCTCCAAGCCGAACTCCTCAAGAACCTTTTCTTCATTCATCCGGTTTCTCCTTGTCTACTTCAGGATCTTGTTTAATTCTTCCGCTTTTTTCCTGCTATCCATTCTAGCATAAAAATAAAAGGCAATGGTGTGCAGCACAATCGACAAAAGCCACATGCCAGGGAACCACGGTGCGATAAAGTGGAACATCTCCTCTGAGAACAACCACACACCCGCCGTACCTCCGAGAATGTTAATGGTAGACGAGATCACAATATTCCAGATCGGTTTCAACGTAAAGTAGTTCCACAGCGCATCATACATGACTCCAAATACCACGGCTGCGATGAACGCAATTCCGGCGAGGTTCCATAGATACCCCATCTGGATTGTTTGATCTTTGAAGAACAAGGTGATCAGCAGCGTGACCCATAGCAAAGTTATTGTAAATACCTGAAAAAACGAATGCTTGAGATTTGCGATCATAATAATTTCCCCCTGAAATTTTTGATATAGTACCGACTGACGTAATAGCTGGATCCATCCTTAAGCTCAACCTGGATTCTGGCATGATCTGTGGCGGCGAACGCCTGGATGTGTTTAACATTGATCATCGTTGAGTTGTTAATCTTCAGAAACTGGGACGAATCCACGTCTTCTTCCACATATTTAAGACGTTTGCCAAGCAGATAGCTCTCTCCCGAAATTACACGTACATTGCACATTCGATCCTCGGACTCAATGGCAAGAATTGAGCTTGGCTGGATCTGGACATTGCGATTATTCTTCGGATTGATGACGACCAGCTGTCTTTCCAAGTGGCTAATCGCTTTATCAATCTCATCCCAACGCTGTTGTTCGGCAGGATTGGTCACTATCTTGGCGAGACTTCGTTCCATGGATGCATCTGTTTCAAATGTCACTTTCACGTGTTACCCTCCTCTCATCACTCATATTACAGGCAAAGCAAAAACCAGCATACTGAATTGCGTTTTGTTGCAAGAAGTTGCAGGTTTGTTGCACATCAGCTGACTAATGTATGAAGTTCGAATAAATCGCATTTCTTTTTAACCATCAATTAACGTTGTTATGTGAATTTATCTCCATTGTATATGTACTCTAAAGAATGCTGTATGGGGAATGATCAGTATTCCCCATTGTATTCCACATAACTTGTTGGCTTGAATCGAGACACGTGATACGGCATATATACACTTTGAGAATGTGGTGACAAGCGTTCAACATAATCAATTGCTGCTTCTACCATCTCATCCGATGCAAAAACCGACTCATTCAGAAATCCACTCAATAACGCGGCATCCCCTTTATACTTCAGTATAAGATAGCCATAACCCGGATCGGCAATCACCAGATCAACGATTTCCTCTTCCGCAGGTTCTCTTGATCCATCATAAAACCTAACGATCATGTCCAGATCTCTATGAAACACATCTACATTGCACGAAAATTTCAGATATTCGAATTTCAATTCCCGGTCTCCTTACCCCTTATCCTCAATTTCAAAATACATCTCCTGATGTTGCAAAATCTCCTTATTTATACTCATGATTACTTCCTCAGATTGAACGCGATATTGATTGAACAAGTCCTCAATTAATGGATACAGGTTGGGATCTTGCTCCAAATCTGTTGGCGTAACCTCACGCCACTGATCTCCGATTCTATTTTTATCTATAATCACACGCTCGATGTTATCCAGCAGAGCTACCATCTCATTCTGATTAAAAAAACGCATTCCATTGCGGATGCCGCTCCAGCTCTTCATCTCCATAATATTGTAAGCCGAGAACCAGTAAAACTCCGCCAGACTTTTCGTGTGGTTATGATAGGAGTAGAACAGGAATAGTGCTTGTTGGCCTTCATTTAACTGGTGGTACATCTCTGCTTTGGCTGCAACATCTTTACCTCGAACGGAAATGAGCATCGGCTGGACACACAACCAGCTAAGTTGCGATGAACCCAAGTCTGCCTGTTTGATTTTGGCTCGCATAACATTCTCCTCTCTTCTAATGATTCATAAACTTTTCGGCATGGTTATGGTCAATCCATTCGTTTATGAAAAACGAACTGGAGACCATGTACTCCAACCCTTCGAATGCCCGTGTCACGAAAACCCACCTTCAAATACAGGCTCTGTGCTGCCACATTCTGTTCATTTACAGCGAGGATAACTTCCTTCATGCCTGGCTCAATCTGCTGAAGCAATGGACCGATCGCCTGCATGGCAGCCCGTGCATACCCTCTCCCCTGATGTTCCAACGTAATGGATAATGCTCTTATCAAGATTGCTTTCGAATATTTCTTTCCTTCGGCGTATTCCGATTTTTTATGTAAAATAAAGAAGCCTACCGGTGTCTCCTCTTTTAAAATCACAATGGGAACCTTATCGGGGTTGGAGATGGCCTCCTCGATCACTTCTGCAGGTAATGCAGTAAACGAGAACTGCTCTCCGGTCAGTGAAAAATTGGCTAATGCCTCATCATATCTCTCGTGATATTCCGTAAGGCGAATAACTTGGTGCATAAGCAGTCACCTCATTTTTTATGTAGCGCAGCACAGCACTTTCCTAATGGTTCTACTCTACTCTGCCATCAATACTCTTATGATACGTGTCGCGTTGTCGAATTTCATTTGATTATTTTTCTGATGGAAGTCCCATCCTTGGTTTATCGCATATTGAACGAGTTTGGAAATCAGCTTGGGCTCATAGAGTAAAATATCCCTTGTATCTTCCCAAGGGACCACAAACTCTACGAAGGTAGATTTGAACGCATTCGAATATATACGGATAATTATATCGTAGGCTTGCTCATCCACAACATAGAGGAATAAAACCTCATTGACCGTCATTTTACGGACTTCTTTCTTATATACCTTCAACAAAGCACTCCCTAGCTTGAGGTTTTGGTGTGTAAATCTTCAAATACGTTCCATTCCGCAAACAATTGTTTTAGTCTTAGAGCAGTTGTATGAATGAAATGTTCCAGAACGTCCATGGATAAAATACTCAAATCTTCCGCGGGCTCATGCGCAGGATTATTCAAGAAATCCACCTTCACTTTCCTGTACTGAACTACCTCTTGTTCAAGCAAACCACCCAAATCATAGGCCTTACCCGCATTCAGTTTATTCAGCAGCTCATGAGACTCAGAACGATTACGCAAAATCATAAATTCCAGCTTCGTTACCTCCTGCGTGTACCTCTTCCTGCCATGAGGATGTTCTTCATATGCAGGGTAGATATCAAAGGTCCACACACGGTCCGTATAAATATGGGCGATGTATCCGCACAAATACTGCCAGAATGCAGGATCACGTTCCGCCTGCTGCCTATGGGACTCCCAAAACGTCCGAAGCTCTTCATCTGTTGCGAATCTGCCTTCTTCGATCATTAGATGTGTTTTTGCCTTCTCACTGCGCACATCACTTCTCACGTGAATTGAATCAGGAGCCAGACTTCCCAGCAAGAATTCCGGAGATGGATTAGAACTGATTTCAGATGCAACCGCAAAATGTACCATGGGCCAAGGCATACGTATCACTCCATTCTGTTATTTGTTTTCCTTAACGCAGAATCCCCTGCTTCTCTTGAATCAAATCTATAATAGTCGGCCTCTGCACCTTATTAATCATATCGATCTCGATTTCATCCAAACTTCAAATGTTAGTTGCAACGACTCTTTATTCTCGTCCTCAAAATATAGTGTTCGTCCATCCTCAGCTAGTTTTCCGTCTAAATTAACTCTGACGTTAAACAGAAACATGACAAATACGACCTCATTGCCATCCGGATAGGTATACTTCATTCTCTCACCCGTGTAGATGGAAGCCAGTTCATACGAAATCACATCCAGGCCAGTCTCTTCCTTCACTTCTCTGATCATGGTTTCTTCGATACGCTCTCCGGGCTCCATACCGCCACCAGGCAATCCCCAGTCACCGTAATCGGATCTACGCTGCAGCAGAATTCTCCCATGATCATCTCTGATAATGGCCCCGCCTGTAACCACAATTCGACTTGTCATCTCCGCTGCTCCTTCTTTAAACTTGTAGTCCTGTCTGACGAATCTGCCATGTATAGCAAAAATGGATACGACCTCGTCGCATCCATGGATATTCTCGTTTATTTGATGAGATAGTCTACCACAGGATATGAGATCACATTCCGATCTCTGTAGGTAGATGTCACCGCTTCCTGATGAGTGCTGAGAATTCCATTTTGCAGCATAACGGGTCTGAATCCTCGCTCCATCGCTCCATTATAAGTGAATAGAACACATTCCTCTGCGGCAAAACCGGAGATGATCACGAGCTCAACACCATGACTCTTCAGTACAGACTCCAGCTCTGTCTGCCAGAAAGCATTGGAGCTTTCTTTCGTAACGGTGAGATCCTTCTCATTGACATTCACCTCGGAAATAATCCGATATTCCTCCGGAGATGATTCTTCCAACCCTTCGACGTCTTGCACATGAACCACCACATGATCATTTGAACGAAGCACATCTGCAACGTGGTTGATATACTCACAAGCGTGGTCTATCCCTTTTTGTTCGACTCGACCTCGCACAATACTCTCTTGCATATCCACGATTAGAAAACCTATTTTCATCCGAACACTCCTTGAAATTTTGATTTACTGCCTTATTGGTGCTTCTAAATAAAGAATGCTCCCAATATATGTATTCGATTATTGCAGGCGGTACTCCTCTATATCTGCTGCAGCTTATTGTTATGCTGAGGCTATGACGTTCTTTTTCAGCATCATGATCTGCCCAATATGATACGCATTGTGAATGCACACATTAGATATGACGTTCCACCACGGAGCATTAAAATAAGAAGGGATGGTCAGTTCCAGTTTTGCATCATCACTTTCTTGTACGGCCTGAATCCATTGAACAAACGTAGATCCGACTCGTTCAATACTCTTCTGCCACTCCTCTTCACTAACGCGGGAAGGGTCCACATAAAACGTTTCATCATTATCTATATGATGATCCATTCTTACTTCACCTTGGATAAAACGATCCAACCATCTCTCATTCCAGAATATCAGATGATGCACCAGCCTCCAGATGGATTGACCTTCATCATTCGTCCATGCAGCCTGAGCAGCAGTTACATCACGTAACATCTCATCCAGCGGTATAAACCAGCTCTTGTCATGATGACAGGCAGCCATTTGGTCCAGCAATACCAATTTAAAACTCATGATTAACTCTCCTCCTCGTTCCAAAACGTCTCTACAAAATCGTTTAAATTGCTTATATGAAATTTCACGCCATTCTCCCTGTCCTGATTGCAACAGCATAATCTTCTCGGCCATTTGTTTGAGCCATGAAACTGGCTCTCTCCCAATCATATTCAACCATTACATGTTCCATGTTCCAGTTCCCCTGCGCATTACGATAAGCAATCGCATATTCCGCGTGAGGCGAGTTGGATTCCATGACATGCGGATAGGGCGAATCATCATGATAAGCAGGCAAACCGACACTGCCTACGTTCACGATCACCTTTTTTTTCGGCAAATATTTCAATTGAAACACATGACTGTGTCCGCAAAAAATATAACGCTGCGGTACATTCAGAAGTTCGTTAGCCAATTGAACCGTATCTTTATACCGAACCCCTTCCTCCGTTACTTCTTCCAGCAAATACTGATCATGCTCCCACGGTGTACCGTGGCAAAATAATAACTCTTCGTACGCCCACGTACGATGGAATGATCTGATCCAATTTTCAATTCTCTGATCAAGAAGGGGCTTTACAAATTGAAAGGTTTCCGATGAGCTTTCTTGTTGCAAAAGCACCTCGTCACAATTCCCCATCACATGTACGATATTCTCCTGGTCCATTAATAATCGCGCTGTCGCAAGCGGATCAACCGGGCCAAACAGGCTATCCCCCAAATTGACGATAAGGTTTATGTTACGGGCAGCAATATCTTGTAACACGGCCTCTAATGCCAAGTAATTACTATGAACATCTGAAATAATGGCAACAGACTTATGCATGTCATCCCTCAACTTTTTTGAACAGTATCAAGACCAAAATCAGTCCTTGAACAGCTCGTCCAGCATGCGATGGCGATTCTCCAAAAAGCTTCGCGTGATCTGATAATGCTCCGTATCTTCATAAGCCATTTTCTGAATACAGCTATCATCAAAATTCAATATGTCTGCATCGGGATAACCCAGCAAAATGGGGGAATGGGTTGCAATAATGAATTGGGATGTCCCGGAAAGGTCATGAAGAATGCGCAGCAAGGATAGCTGTCTGGCAGGAGACAGTGCGGCTTCGGGCTCATCCAGCAGGTAGATGCCTTTCGATCTGAAGCGGTTCACAAACAGATTAAGAAAGGACTCTCCATGAGATTGCTCATGCAGCGAACGCCCGCCATAGTATTCAAGAGAACCCATCTCATCGACATGTGAGGCAAATTGATAGAAGGATTCAGATCGCATAAAAAAACCATTCGTAATCTTTGGCATCCAGGCGAGTCGCAGATAATCCCCTAATGAAGATTCCGAAGCATGCATCTCAAAGACGTTATTCCTACCGCCTCCAGCTGCATTGAATCCACATTGATGAGCGATTCCCTCCAGCAGAGTGGATTTGCCCGATCCATTTTCACCGACAAAAAAAGTAATATTATTACTGAATTCCAACCGCTTCAAGGATTCTATGGCTGGTATATCAAACGGATACTTCTTGCGATTCTCGACCTTATCCATCATGAGCTCCACACTTCTAAGATACATAGGCACACTCCTATTCTTGTAAGATTTGGCTCCATCTACCTGAATATGATCAACAACGGGTTAGGCTCACTGCACCTTGAAAGGTGATCATGGCTCCTTTTTTTATCCAATACGGCAGGCTCCTTTTCGTTTACACACTCCCTATATTAAACGACGAACAGATGGATGACAAAAATTATGGTTGACGGTGGCAGATCAGGTTCTATATTATGTACGAAGAACGTTCTGCATAAAATATATAATGAATTGGCGTGTTACCACCCCAGAGGGCATGAGCCAAGAAGCGAACCTGAGACTATATTCGCTTCTTGGCTCTTTTTGCGTTCCGGAGGTCTGAAATGAAAGCGTTAACTTTAGAAACGAGGAGGCGGTGAACCGTGAGTAAAGAAATGATGCTGCAGGTAGAGCGGGTCGTCGGCAGCAATATTGTTCTGGCCCGGTCGCACCAGAATACCAAGGAGTACGTGCTGATCGGCAAAGGGTTGGGATTTGCATTCAAGGTGGAAAGCACCGTCCAGGCCGATGATCCGCGAATTGAGAAAAGGTTCCGGCTGGAAGACCGGGAGGAGTGGGGGCAGGCGCAGGAGCTGATGAAGGACTTAGACCCAAATGTCATCGACATCTCTGACCGAATTATTCGTCTCATCGCTGATCAGTTTCCCGGCAAGCTGAATGACAAGATCTACCTCGCTCTTCCGAGTCATATTCAATTCACCTTATATCGTATCCGTAACGGGATGGAGATTCTGAATCCTTTCCTCACGGAGACAAAGCTCAGTTTTCCGAAGGAATTCGAAATCGCCTCGGAAGCGGCGGCCATGATCGGAGAGGCCTTTGGCGTAGAGGTACCGGAGGATGAGGCCGGGTTCCTGACATACCATGTGTACTCCTCCGTAAATCACGTCCCTGTCGGACAGCTGGTTAAGGTATCCAATGTGATCAGCAAGCTTCAATCCATTATTGAAGAGGAGGGTGGCGTTCGCTTTGACCAGGGAAGCCTTAGCCAGGCAAGACTCATGATACACCTGCGCTTCTCCATGGAACGCCTGTATCAGCAGCCGATGACGGCCCCCACTTTCGCACAATATGTGAAAAATGAATATCCGTCCGAATACCAGCTGGCCAGAAAACTGAGCGCTGTTATGGCCGAGGATTTGGGTACAGAGGTACCCGAGGAAGAAACAGCTTTTCTCGCCATGCATTTATATCGGCTTTTTCAAACCCATGCCAAAACCAACAACAGAAAGGACAACACACAATGATCTGGAAATGGAAAAACAACAAATCTGCCAAAACATCTGAAACAATATCCGTCGCCTCCCCGCTCACCGGAACCTGTGTCAGTTTGGAAGAAGTGCCTGACGAAGCGTTCGCGCAAGGACTTATGGGACCGGGAGTTGCAGTGATTCCCCAGGAGGGCAGGCTGGTCGCCCCTATCGACGGCACTGTGGTGCACCTGATCAAATCGCACCATGCCGTAATGATTGAGCACGCTTCCGGGCTGCAGCTGCTGCTGCATATCGGTATGAATACTGTCAGCCTGCAAGGACAGGGCTTCACCCCCCTAGTTCAGACTGGGGATCAGGTCACTATCGGTCAGACCCTGATTGAATTTGACCTGAATGCGATCGCTTCAGCCGGTTATCCGGTCATCACCCCTGTCATCGTTGCGAATGCGGCTGAACAGCAATGGGAGTCGCACCCGGAGTGTGGCCGCGTAGAAGCAGGCATGGGAACTATCATGAAAGTCAGCTTGTCCAAATAACCTAAATCAAAATAAAGAAAGGAAGAACAATATGCTCAAAGCACTGCAAAAGCTGGGAAGATCCCTGATGCTTCCTGTAGCAACCCTGCCTGCGGCAGGAATTCTTCAAGGCCTCGGTCTTCTTAATTATGAAAAGGACATTCCGCTCGGTCCCGTGATCGGGGGATTTCTTAATCAGTATGTAGTTCCATTCCTGAATGAGGGAGCGGGGGCGATCTTCGGCAACCTTGCGCTCATCTTCGCCATTGGGGTGGCAATCGGACTGGCGGGGGATGCGGTCGCCGCGCTTTCTGCCCTGATCGCTTATATGGTGCTGACGCGGATTCTGGGAGTCGTTCCAGGTGTATTCGGCTATATTCCTGACGATGTTAAGCTGGATATGGGCGTATTAGGCGGGATATTTGCCGGACTGCTTGCAGCCTATATGTATAAAAAATACCATAATATCAAGCTTCCTGACTGGCTCGGCTTCTTCTCCGGCAAACGCTTTGTGCCGATGGTCACCGCAGGCTCCATGCTGGTTTTGGCCATCCTGTTCGGCATGATCTGGAGCCCGATTCAGGATGCCATCGGCGCTTTCGGCGCCTGGATTGTAGACTTTGGCGGCGTTGGCTCCATGATATTCATGATCGCCAACCGCCTGCTTATCCCGCTTGGTCTGCATCATGTCCTCAACTCCATTGCCTGGTTCCAGATCGGAGATTATACCAATGCAGCCGGGGAAGTCGTGCACGGCGACCTGACCCGCTTCTTCAACGGAGACCCTACGGCAGGCATGTTCATGTCTGGCTTCTTCCCGATTATGATGTTCGCTCTTCCGGCGGCGGCGCTTGCCTTGATCCATACAGCCCGGCCTGAAAAGCGCAAAATGGTCGCTTCGATCTTTATCGGCGCAGCGGTGGCTTCGTTCTTAACGGGTATTACGGAGCCGCTCGAGTTCTCCTTCATGTTTGCGGCGCCTCTGCTGTACGTGGTACATGCTATTCTTACCGGTGCAGCGGCCCTGATCATGTACCTGCTGGATGTTAAGCTTGGCTTCGCCTTCTCGGCAGGTCTGATCGATTACCTCGTAAACATGAAGCTGTCGACCAATCCGCTGCTCTTGATCCCGGTCGGTCTCGCATTTGCGGTCGTCTATTATTTCCTTTTCCGGTTCATGATTCTCAAGTTTAACCTGAAAACGCCGGGACGCGAGGATGACGCGAATGATGCCGATGCCCCCACCCATGCTTCCGCCGTGGCAGCGGCGTCTGCCGACACCAAGGCTGGCAAAGTGCTCGCGGAGATCGGTGGCGCAGACAATATCGAGAGCATCGACGCCTGCATCACTCGCCTCCGGCTAGTTGTTAGGGACGACAAAGCGGTCAACGACCAGGCGCTCAAACAGCTTGGCGCTTCCGGCGTCATGAGGCTCGGTGGCGGAGCTGTGCAGGTCATCTTCGGCACCCAGTCTGAAATCCTGAAGGATGAGATTAAGAGGCTGATGTAACGCTCGTCCTCCTTTGAGTTTAAAAGGTCGAGAACAGGGTAACATACCCTGTTCTCGACCTTTTTTTGTTAACCAAGAAGCGAAGGATATTCTATTGAATCGGTTTTGATCGAAAAAAGAGAGCAAGCTCTACGCTCACTCTCTCGGTGTTAATAGACAAATTTGCGCTGTGCCCAATAACTGAACAAAAAGATGGACACCTCCGTCAATACCTTGGCCGCGATCAGCGGGATAATCAGTTTTTCGTTATAGAAATATAGCAGTCCGTAATTTAATAGCAGTACCAGAATGACCAGTGAAAAGTATTTCGGTAATGACTGACGTACCTTGGACGTTTTCCCGGCTGAAAATACATATTTCCGATTGATCGTATAGTTGAAGATGGAGCTGCATAATCTCGCTGCAACGACCGACAGAAATAGATTATGCGTGAAGTACTGGATGACAAACAGTAGTCCAAAATCGATCAGCGCGGACAGTACCGATGACGTACTGAACATGAGAATCGGCATATAAATGCGGAACGAGTCTACCAGCGGGCGAAAATGAGAGGATTTGTTATGATCCAGATATACCGTGTCAATAAACTCCTCGGTGATTTCGTAGCCCTCTTTGCGTGCAGTTAATAACATGTTCATCTCGTACTCAAAACGATCACCCGGGATCTCACATAACCAGTCCAGCATCGAATAGGGAAAACCACGCAGACCGGTCTGTGTGTCGTATACTTTGGTCCCCGTTGTGAAAGAGAAGACCGCTCGTGTGACGGTATTACCGAAACGACTGCGTGCAGGAATCGTGCCGCTGAAGCGGCGGCTTCCGAGTACAATACCTGGTGCGGTTTGCTCCAGCAGTACATCGAAGATACGCCGGATATCATGCGGCAGATGCTGACCGTCACTGTCTGCACAGACGACCCCACCTTGTGGTCCGAATTCCTTGATGTACTGGAATCCTGTCTTGAGTGCTCGTCCCTTGCCGAGATTCACCGGATGAGTCAGCACGGTGCATCCATACGCTTCAGCCGTCTCAAAAATCCCTCGGAATTCCTGCCCGCTGCCATCATCCACAATCACAATCGGCCCCAATTGGAACGTCTGCAATTGCAAAATTAGATTTAATAAACGCACGTCCGGTTCGTAGGATGGAATTAATATAGTCATGATCATTGTCCCTCCTTGAGGTAAAGGATGTCACTTACGCCGCGTTCCTGATTTCTGCCCAGAGGATTATTCACGACTCTGCCCATGAAATACATCGTGGATGAACCACCGCCGTCCAGGTTATAGGCCTCTGTTGCGCCTAGGCCCTTCATTACATCCGCGAGCTCTGCCAGCGTCATTCCCCGGCTGTCATCCTGCCGTCCATCCACGACAACAAATACATAATGATTCGGAGCAATCATGCCAATGGCCGTTCTCGGATTCGCATCCTGAATGGAACGATTACCGAAGTTGTTATCGATTTTTACACTGCTAAAATCACTTACGATCTCCCCGTCCTGAATCAAGATGGGTCCAAATGACAGCGTATTGGTTGCACCTTCGGCCAGCAGCTCCGAAGAGGAAACTTCCGTTTCGTTATACGTCTTCATCGTCCCGTCAGCAAACAGCGCCATCGCATCACGAACCGGATCATCCCGGTATACCGTACCGTTCCGAATAATTACGCCATCACTACGAAAACCGTAGTAATCACCATTAATGGCGAAAATCGCGTTGTTCGCTGCTGCAATCTCTGAGGTGTTCTCCGTAATGTTGGTGCCGAAGCTATTATCCGCCAAAGCCGATTTCAGACTGCTTGCGTCCGTCATCTGCACATCTGCAACGTAATACGTAATCTGATCTGCACCGGAGCCGGTCTGCACCTTCTCGATGCTCACCTGCATATCGTCACTGGAATAGTTCCAGTCGTCTGAGGTAGCATTGACCTCTGCGGCTGCGTTTGACGCATCATTTGCACTGCTGCTAGTGGCCGAAGCGTTGTCATCCGCCACGACGACTTCCACATGCCGAATCAGGTAACGGTCAGCCAGACTGTAGACAATTCCGCCGATTCCAAGGATAACGACAAGCGTGGCAATCAGCCATTTACGCCTTTTATTCGGGATTGCTTTTCTATGTGGATCATTCGGATTGGGTTTATCATACATTCTCATCATTGAAGCCACCTCTTCATCATCTAAGTTCTTAAGGCCATGATAGGCGGGATAGCTTAAATGAATCTGAAACCTATTCAAAGGCAAAAAAAGAAGGTCACCTCCTCCCTTTCAGGGGGTAGATAACCTTCAAACAAATAGATACATTTATGAATGACTTCAACATATGGTTGGCATAAACAAGAATGTGATCAGACTCCTTTCAATTATGAGAACCGATACATTCATCTCCTATCTTCACTTACTCACCTGCAAATAGTGCATCATACGCAGGACATGGCCGCTTCTTCAGAAAATCCGCTAATGCGGGCGGCTGCTTGGCGTAAATTTCTTTTAAGGATGTGCCATGGTAGATGTTGCCGATGACGACCGGATGACACAGCTCACAGATGAGAATGTCTCCATTGCCATGCAAATGCAGCTGCTTCGTTCCGTCCACACAATTAGAGAAATACACGCCTGGCTGCTCGTGTAGCCCCAACAAATCAGCAAAACGATCCATGCAGGTGAAGTATAAGGTGGTGTCTTCCTGCTTGTGTTCAATCAACTCTTTTACAGATCGAACAAGTGATTCCCTGGAAACAATGCTGCTCCAATCGCTGTGCGGCATCATGATACTGTTCTGAATCTCGTGAATCCGCACACCCAGATCATAGACCTTTTGGCTAATGGCCAGCATATTCGCTTGTGTTCCCTCAAACAGCAGGGTTTCCAGCACCGTCTCCAGTCCAGCTTCTGTACACAACCGGATATTCCGCTCCAGCCTCTCATACATGCGGGGATGAACACGATAATAGGCGGAATAGGCATTCGCATCGGTATAGTTGAACGAAATATGAATATTGGACAACCCTGCATCACGCAGCGCATGAATTCGCTCTTCCGTCAGTAAACTGGCGTTTGTATTCAATTGCGTATCGATTCCATGAGCTGCACAATACTTTACAATATCCAGACAATCCTGATACTTGAGGGTCACTTCTCCCCCGGATAAACGCACACGTTTCAACCTCGGAAGCTCTCCGATGATCCGAATCACTTCCTGTGCATCAATACATTGTCCATCGTCCCGATTATAGGCACAGCAATAGTCACACTTGAAATTGCAATTGGAAGTCACCCCGACTTCCAGCCCCTCCAGCTCGTATACACCGGGTGTTTCCAGCTCGAGTGATTTATATCTGTTTTTTGCAGTCAATTCCATATACCTCCTGGTTCCCTCATCCCATGTAGTTACAACCTGGAGATTATAGCGGAAGCATACAGGGTTCGGATATGACATTATGTACGCCAAGTACGATGAAAAATAAAATAAAACCCATCTCTCCGAAATCATCGGGAGTGGGTCAGGTTCGTATGTACTGTGGATTAGATGATATAAAATGAGAGTTCCAGGATCTCCGCTTGAGATACCGCCTTATATAGCCCGATTATGACCATCCTTGTTACCTCCTTATTACCTAAGTGATAATTAAGTAATATGCAACTCTACTGCGCTAATTGCTATCATTAATATGGTCAGAATCAACTAAGATTTGCTTGTTACAGATTTCAGAGATTTAATTGCCTCATTCATCAAAAAAGGTTCTGTTATCCACCTTCGCGGATGTGAAAAGCGTCCCTTCTTATCAACAGCACATACTCTACGATCTTTAACAGACTCCGACCAGTTGATGACTTTGGACATCTTATCTTCAAATACTTTATCTACAAATCCCATTATTACAAACCGTGACTTGTTGCATTCTGCCAAAAATGAATCTTCAGAATGAGTTATTGGGTCTTCAAGTAATGCCATTAATTCACTTGATATGACTTGTTTTGCTCGATTATGATATACTTCTGCTTTTAGTCCAACAGGTTGTCGAATATTAGAAAGGTTGTAAACACGTAAAATACCACTGATCATGGATTGGTCCTCATAACTACATTTGATTGCCTTAATTATGTTTCGCATAGTCAAGTCTGCGTAATCATCTACCTCAAATGTATCCGACAGGCTTGTGCCGTTTTTAAAAGAAGTCCATTCTGGCGTCGTTGTTTTTAGTTCAAAACTTCCTGGGTTTGTCATTATAACCATACCTAATTGGTCAGTAGATTCACCAAAGTGAACAGATGTATTATGTCTTATTAGTAATGTTTCATTATCATGGTTAACTCTCAACATAGATGCTGTGACACGTTCTGGATATTTTCTTCCCATTTAACAATACCGCCCTTCAGGAAAATTTTTATCTGCAGAATCTTGTAACTATCACATACCGTGCTAATAAAAATATTACTAAATAGATACATCGCCCTAACCTCAGTACTCTAAAGGTCACTCCTATTAATCAGATCTAATTATAGAGTACATCTTCAAGTCCCGAAGCTCATTCTTTACCTTCATGTAATTTCTCAAAATACCCTCAAATTTCATGCCTACCTTCTCCATCACCTTGGCCGAACCTGTATTATCCACCATACATCTGGCTTGAATTCGCTCCAATCCTACTTCCTCGAATCCAAATTGGATGATCTTGCTTACCACTTCTGTCATGATGCCCTTATTCCAATACTGGTCGGACAACACATAGCCCAATTCTACTCTCATACTGTTGCTGTCACAGCCTAAATAATTGCAGCTGCCAATCAGCCTTTTGGTCTGTTTATCCTCAATCCCCCATGGCCCGAGCTTGTCCGCCTCATAACGGTTCATGACAAAATCGATAAAACCTTTGGTATCCTCCTTGCTCTGATGAGCTTCCCACGTGGTGAATTCAGCAACGGCAGGAACCGAGCAATAGCTGTACATATCGTCCAGATCATCGTAGGTGAGAGGACGAAGCAAGGTTCGTTCCGTTTCCAAAATGGGAAATGGGTCAAAATAGCTTTCAATCGTATTCATACACGTCTCTCCCTAGAATATTGGATTAAAGAAACATACTAAAGTTCGGTTATCATCTACGTTCTTTCAATATAAGTATCATGGCCACAATCTGTGCTGCTTCCACTGCCCGTCTTGCAGCTCATACCGAATTCGTGTATGCTTACGCCCCGAATCTCCCTGCCAAAACTCAACTTCTCGAGCATTCACAGCATATAACCGCCAATGGGACGAAACAACATCCGGGTCACTTTGAATCCGTTCCTTTTGAGCTTCAATAGAGCTATCTAATACTTCCTCACTCTCCAATTCCTGACTCTGGCGCCCTGTCATGGCAACCGCTCTGGCTCCAGCCGAGCGTTTCCGGAAGTCATCTGCTCCTGCTTCATTTCCCATATCCGCGGCTGTACCCCTTATACGAACCTGTCTCCCGAGCGCAGGCCAATAAAATGTCAGTGCCACGTGCGGGTTATCCTCCAACTGCCTTCCTTTCCGACTCTCGGAACTGGATGCAAAGTAAAACGCCTCATCAATGACAATTTTTCAAAATCAATACTCGCGCATCCGGATAACCATCTTGATCCACCGTTGAAATTGTCATGGCATGAGGTTCCTTCACGTTGGCCTTAATCGCCACTTGCAGCCAGTCCAGAAACAACTCCCCAGGACGCTCCGGCAAATGAAGGATGTCCCAAGGAGGGAAAGGGCCAGACAATGCATGCAAATTCCGCAACAACTCACTCGATTCAGCACTCATTTGATCACTCCTACCTTCCAATTCATTCCATTGTAGCGCAATTGTAATGTACTGGAAACAGAGATTTTTAGAATGCATATAATAGAATACGGTCATAACTAAGACGGCAGATTTGTCCAACCTATAAATACGTTCTGTTAGGGCTTTAGCTTAATCGACCTTCTAGTTAACTAGAGAGTAGCTACTTCTTACTCTTAATATTCACCCTAATAAATGCAGCAATCGCCATAATTCCTGCTGATACAGATGACCTTATTTTCAATTGTGCAATATCCGAAAAATCTGTGGGCGGATTAAACAGCATGATACATAAATAATATAAATACACGACTATAGAAATAACCAAGACTACATTTGCAATTCTTTTTTTCAACAAAATTGATCCCTTTCTACTATGACTTCAACTATCATTTGTCTCCACCTATGAATTCTCCTCCGCTTAACCAAACCAAATGGCTCACCACATTCATGCTGCTCAATATCCAACCGTTATCACTCTTCTCAATCGTGTGCATACTGGTATGATCGATCGGATGAAAGCTGGATTTATTGCTCCACTCCCGCTTATCGAGCAAATAACAGAGGATATTAATCACTCCGCCGTGCGTAATCAACAGAACGTTGGACTTTATCTTTTGCTCTTCCATGTCTCTGCAGAGTGTATCGAAAGAGGCACATATTCTGTTATAAAAATTCCGTGGACTTTCTCCTCCTGGAAAAGGAGAATCCATCTCAAGAGCATTGAAATAAACTCCTGGGTAATTCTTTTCTGCCTCCTCATGGAGCATGCCCGCCAAATAACCATTATTCATCTCTCGCCAATCTTTCACAAAGCTGCTCGGAATATTTAATTTCTGCTCAACCTCCCTTGCCGTCTGTACTGCACGAGGAAGATCACTACTTATAATCGTATGGATATCATACTGCTCGGCATGATGCTGCAGATAATTACCTAGTTGTTCTGATTGACTAATCCCTTGTTCCGTAAGCCCTCGCTGGCTCCATCCACCTCGATACCCTTCGTCATCCGCGCCGTGTCTTACTAGAAAGATCTTCAAGGCTATCCCTCCTTAACCTGTTCACGTTAAAATATTTCGCCAGATTACTTTCCCTCGTTGGCCCCAAGCTCTGGACTTCCCTGAAGTTCACTACAAGTTCTACGCCTTCAACTTAGCCCCTTCCCTTGTATACTTCTTCTCGTAATTCTATGTAGACTTCGCGTCTCTCTTTATACGCCTAGTCTTGTCACTCTCATTCTTGTATATCATAAAAATTTGATATAAATCCTTATTATACTACGAGCGAAAATAAACTGATACAGCATATCAACCATGCATTAATCCACAATTTAGAGGCAAAAGAAGACCTCATCGCTATACTTATGCCATGTTCAGCCCTTCATTTGTACGTCATACTTTACTTCATCAAGTGCAGATGCAGACTCTGCATAACGGAATGAAGGAGGACAAGGATATGTCCAAACGAAACATAAAACTAATGCCTTTTGCTGACCTCTCAGCATATATGGGTGGTTTCAAGATCGTTTCCACGCAGTGGGGTTCCGATGGGAAGGTGTACGTTCTGTTAATAAATCAAGTGCCGGAGAGAGAACGGGACATGTTCGTTCAGACCCATTTAAATCAAACCTACACCTACAAAGTTCTGATTGTATCTGAGAAACATGTAGAAGAGGTCGTGATCTGGGGACAAACTTACAATTATCATTATGTACAGCCGCTGCATGATCATCTTTTGCTTGTCGGTGCACGCTGTACCTATTATGGCAATGGTCAGTATGACCTGAATGCCAGAGTGTGTAATATGAATGGAAAGCCAATTCGGGATTTTCTGTTAGGAGACGGGATTCAGAGTGTTCAGGTGACAGAGAATGGAACGATCTGGACCAGTTACTTTGACGAAGGTATATTCGGCAATTACGGATGGAGCGATCCGATTGGTTCCTGCGGTCTGCTGGCTTGGGATGAGCAAGGTAACAAACTCTATGAAAACCGCGCAGCTGATATCGCCGACTGTTACGCACTTAATGTCGTGAATGAGGATCAAGTATGGTTTTATTATTACACCGATTTCGAACTGGGTTGTATCTCAGGGGGGACCGTGGATTCCAAGGTCACGTTTGTGAAACCGAACATATCCGGTTCTTCCGGATTCAGTACGGATGGTTATCACTTCTTGTTCGATGCCGGATACGGTAAACACGGGACGTTTGTTCTCAAAAAAATGGATAAACCAGGACGACTGACGAAGGGGCAAAAGATTGAATTGGTTAACGAAGCCAATAAACCATTGAAGCAGGCACGGCAGGATTTTCGCGAGCAGCGACTGCTCCTTAGTGAAGAGAATTTATTGTACCAGTTGACGATCGAGGAATTGGTTTACGGTCTGGATTAGTGGTCATTGGAGTGGAGAGGGTTATCTCGCAAAGGACAGTCCCTCTTCCTCCAGTGCTTGTCTAAGTTTGGGTAACGCAGATGGGCCTATACCATGAAGCTTCAGGATTTCTTTCTCGGTATATCTCGAAAGTTCAGCCAACGTTGTAATTCCCTCATTTTCTAAGGCACGTCTGGCAGGTGCAGACAATAAGGCCAGAAATCCTTCTTTCGGCTTACGTTCAGATTCGCAAATCGGACAAGTTGGGCAGTTACTTTTTTTGTAATACGAATGTCCATGTTCACATGTTCTTCGTGTTCCTTTGTCGTTTGTCATATGAGATCTCTCCTCCAGACTTTAGTAGATTATAAGTAAGTTTATCCAACACCGACTAATCCACAATAGACTTATACAACTCCATCAACCACGCAGCGAACTGTTCCTTTTCCTCAAACTGAGGATAGTGTGCTGAATGTTCAAACACCTTGAACTCTTTGACTGGAGCCTCTAGTTCATCGAAATACTTCCTTGCCGCATTCACGGATGTCATATAATCATATTTTCCCATGACAAAGTATGTCGGAATCTCCAGCTCTTCTACAAGGTCGGGTAAGTGCTGGCCTGATTCCTCCTTCAAAAGCAGTTCCTGCGTAGCCTGAATGCCCATGAAGTATCGGATGACATCCAGTGCATTGTATTCAGGACCGAACAGGAAGCCGAGTATATAATCCCTATTTTCATTGATCTGTCTGGCTGCACCGCCGTATTTGCGCACCATATTCCGAGGCGTATACTTCTCCCCTCGCTCAATTGGACTTCTTAGACGTTCCAGACTTGCCACGTCCTCTGAATGACCAGCCTGCTTCGCCTGAGCAAGGATGTAATCCAGACTATCCAGCTCACTCTGTACATGATCAGCGACTTGCCCAATACCGATGTATGCATGGAATTTGTCTGGTGCCTTGGCGGCAGCCTTCGTTCCTATGTATGTACCAAATGAGTGACCTACCAAACTGACCTTATCCTGTCCAAGTTCCTCAGTTACATAATCGGTTAATGCCAATAAATCCTCTACAAGCACATCCGTTGTCAACTCTGAATAATCCTCCAGAAAGTGATAAGACTTTCCACTCCCGCGTTGATCATAATGCACAATGGTAAAATGCTGTTCGAGCTCCTCTTGATATTTTCTGACATAAGGAATTTCGGAGCATCCCGGACCACCGTGTACAAAGATAAGGATGGGATTGTCCCGATTCGTTCCCCGAATCATAACCTCATGGCCTGCGCCGTTAATCTCAACTTGCCTCATCGTGCTAATACTGTTCTCTCCCCTAATTCCTGGTGTCCATGTCGGAAATATAAGCGAGATTATGACCATAAGCAAAATGAAAATCAGGAAGCGTTTGGATATTTTAACGAGCTTCTTACGCATTGGGATATCTCCTTTTGCACAATGATTCGTTGAAATGGAATTCTGCTGAGTAATGTTACTTTAATGGACTAATTTTATAAAAATAAGGCCCACACATGTCTTCATGCGTATGTACATAGGTCCAGGTAAACTCCTGGTCAAAGATATAGATATCTTGTTTAGAATCAAAGTCCGCTGCAACGACTGCCATCGCATTCTCATAGACCTGGATGAACGGCGTATGTTGGTACATGACATACAAGTCATTTTTGATCTCGGCATCAAAAGCATCTCGTGCTGAATTGCCCGTTAAACACGCTTGTTTCTTATAACTAAACATATGCCATTTATATTCGCTGTAGTAGATCGCTTCTTTTGCCTCGTCATCCAGATTGCCGGCAAATACCTCATCCCACTGCTGAGTAATGCCCTCCGATTCCTCACACAGTTCCGTCACCTGAACGCCCTTATTCTCCAGATTTTGTTCAAACATATATCTACGATATACAAGCTCGATCCGCGAGTACGCCACATTCAGTTCACTTTCAGGCAAAACGTCTAACATCTTATCGATTTGTTCTCGAATCATGTTGACCTCCGTTAGAATTAAATTAGGTATATTGAACTTGGACATCATCTTTGTTCCTTACGTTTATCTTCTTCCCTCAGTACATAAGCCAATTGATACATCTCCGCAATATCATGTCTATTCTGCTCCTGAAATCTCCGAATGGCTTCAGCAATCTCTACTACCTCTACGGCAACAACCTGCTCTCCATCCACCGGATTCAGCGGATCACCTACAAGTTCAACATCTCCATATCCAATTACTCTCACAAAATGAGGATGTGGAATATGTGGTCGATACGGCTCAGTGGCGTCAGATGCGCAATAGAATTGACCGAATATTCGATACGACCGCAGCTCCGCACCCAGCTCTTCCATCACTTCACGCTTCAATGCTTCTGAATATCTCTCTCCAGGTTCCAATGTTCCTCCCGGCAGCTCCCACTTGCCATTATCCAGTTGAAACACCACGCAATGCTTCCCGATGAAAGGGATAATGCTCACGTTGCTCACCAGCGCCTCATCCACGATATTGTTCAACCTGAACTCCGCCGTCACCGTCCCCCAATGAATAGAGGTACTCAGTGCAGGAAAATGTTCAATATCTAAGCTTTGCATCAAGCATCAGACCCTCTCTAGATAAAGTAAAATCTTCCACTTCATTCTTTCTTCAATTATAGATGAAAGGATAGAAAAAAGGCCACCTTCCCTCATGGAATAGGTGACCTTCTCATCATAGATTCAGAGAACAATACGATCTCATGGCATGCGCCTTATTTGTGCACCAGTTTCCCGTTTTCCAAAAAGAGAACCCGATTACACAGCGGAAGAACCCGCTCATCATGCGTAACCATTACCGCACTCTTGCCCTGCTCTGCAACCAGCTTCGCAATCATGCCAACAATATCGAGCCCCCGATCTGCATCCAGACTGGCTGTCGGTTCGTCCGCCAGCAGCACAGCCGGATCATTCATCAACGCCCGTGCAATGGCAACCCGCTGACGTTCCCCGCCAGACAGCTTCTCGGCATATGCTTTACGACGGTGAGATAAGCCTACCGTATGAAGCAGCTCATCCACTCGCTTCGCGGCCGTGTTTTTGTCCGTTCCGGCAAGCTTCGCAACGACCATCAGCTGCTCTTCGACTTTCAGATAAGGAATAAGGTTGGCGCTTTGAAAAATAAAACCGAGCTGTTCAAGCCTCACATCGGAAATGTCCTGCCTATTTTTGCCCATGATCGATACACCATCGAGCAGAACCTGCCCCTCCGTTGGTTCAAGAAGTGCACCTGCAATGGACAGAAATGTACTTTTGCCTGAACCGGAAGGACCCATGACCGCAACAAGTTCGCCTTCCGCAACTTCAAGATCCAGCTTATCCAGTATCGTACGTTTGACCCCGCCATCCTCAAAGGTCTGTGTAATTCCCTGCAATACCAATCGGTTTCTCATGCTGCCGTCCTCCCAATCGCATCAAGCGCATCAATTTTGGTAACCTTCCAGACCGAGAACAACGAACCTGCCATAGACATGATTACAAATAAAATGCAGGTCAGTGCCAGGGTGGACATGCCTAATTGAAACGGCATCGAAGCTGGCAGGATGGACTCAAACAGTCGGACAAGCAGAACACTGATCACCAAACTGCCGACGGACAGAAGTAATACTTGTAATGACACACTGCCGGCCAGATACGCATTGCGCGTTCCGATGGCTTTCAAAATGCCAAATTGACTCGTTTTCTGAATGGTGATGACGTAGAAAAATACCGCGAGTACAAACGCCGAGATGACAAACAAAAAGGCGATCATCATGAGCAGCGAGCCCTGCTCTTCCTTATAGCCAGGAATGGCCGATACCGCCTCGGACTTCGTAATCACTTCCGCATTCGGCAGTGCAGCACTCAGGCTGTCAACCTTCTCACCAGCATCCTTAATGGCAATGGCATTGTATGACGAAGCATTGTTGCCCGCTGTATCTGGACTGGTACGCGAACTTCCTTTCAATGCAAGCCATTCCTGTTCATTCAGAAACACGACCGGCGAGTGGCTAAAGGACTCATTTTGCACAAATCCACCGACTGTCCACTCCATCCCCGACGCTTGATCCACCAGAACCGTTCCAATGGTCACGCCGGACTCTGACAGCTTTTGATCCACTACAACTTGTCTGTCCTTCTGCTCCGCAATCGGAACTCCTTCAGTGACGGTTGGTGCAAGCCAGCCTTCCGGGTTCACCATAAACAGAGTGACATCTATTTTCTTGGTGTCGTCAGCCGGGCTAACGGTTGTCATTTTCACACCCAGCGGCTCTGCGTTATCTTGCCCTACCACCGAGCGCGACTGTTCAAGCTGATCCTGATTCACCTGCGAACGGGTAAAACGATGATTAGAATCCTGTTCGAGAACGAAATGGGTTGCTGCCATATTTTTGATCGACGCGGCGTTGTCATACGCCAGCCCCTGCGCAAGACCTGTAACAAACAGTACCAAAAATGAAACCAGTACCATAATGGTAGCAATTAACGCATACCGCCCTTTGGCAAACCTCATCTCTCTAATAGCCAAGTACATATCTCTGACCTCCTCTTGATAAACCAAGTATAGGAGGTGAAAATGAACGGCAAATGAATAACAGATTACATCTGCGGAAGAGTCACAGTGAAGGTTGTACCTTCGGACGAACTGGAGACTTCAATTGTACCGTCATGAATCCGGACAATTTTCTGCACAATGGCAAGCCCAAGCCCGGTCCGACCGGAAGAACGCTCCCGAGCACGGTCCACCCTATAGAAACGATCGAACAGGAATGGCAGATGCTCTGCCGCAATCCCGTCCCCTGTATCCCGAATTTGGATTACACAGTGGGTATCGGTCTGCTCTGCTCGGATCTCGATGCTTCTTCCTTGCGGAAGATGATTCACTGCATTGCCCAGCAGATTCATCCATACCTGCATGAGCAGTACTTCATTACCAACCAGCTGGATGGATTCGGGTACCGATATCCGGAGCAGCAGTTCCTTATCTTCCAGCTGCCATTGCAGCACCTGAACGGCTTGACGGAATTGATCGCGCAGAGAGAATTCTTCTTTCGTCAGATCCTCTTGGCCTTGTTCGAGGGATGACAGCAGAAGCAGCTGTTTGCTGAGCAACGAGAGATGGCGGCTCTCTTCTTCAATAATGGATGCATAGTGCTCCCTCTCCTGTTCAGGAAGATCCCGATTGGAGAGCAGTTGGGCAAAACCCTGAATCGAGGTTAGTGGGGATTGAATCTCATGCGAAACGTTCGATACAAACTGTTGACGAGCCTGATCTACCCGCTCCAGCTCACGACTCATCGTCATAAAGTGCTGAGCCAGTTGGCCAATCTCATCCCGCCTCTTCGTGGGCAATTTCAGATTATAGCTCCCCTGTACAATACGCTTGGTCGCCTCCGACAGACGTTCAATTGGATTGACCAAGTAGCGCGTACTGATGAGAAAGATCAAAATGCTAATCCCTACTGTAAGTGCCCCAATCAGCGCAAAAAAGATACGCAGTTCGCCAAACTGCAAAATGACGTCCGGACGCATAAACAGGCCATAGCTTGTATTTCCGATCTGAAGTGGAACACCAACGGTATTGCTTAGCTGATTGTCAAAGAAACCCGTGATGAAGGGTTTGCTTGGAAACTGGGCAACACCATGGTAGACCTCACCGTCAAGAACCCTATCTACAGCTCGCTTGTCCAGATCCTTTTCGCGGAACTCGCTACCGTAGAATTCATCATTCCCCTTGCCATCTGTCACATAGATCTCGTAACCGAGAGCTGCGGCATTGTCCAGATACGGCTGCATCATGTCTGGCTCCCGCTCCACAAACTGCTTCATTTCCATGGCGATGCCGACCAGCTTCTCGTCATTGAAGGACTTAAGCTTCGCATGATAATAGATATTGGATAAAAGAAAACCGAGCATGCCGCTGACCACAATGACAGCGATTGTAATGAGGAAGACTCGAACATACAAGGTCCTCAACGGGTTTTCACCTCCATCTTGTAACCGATCCCCCGTACCGTATGAATGACAAAGTCATCTGTATAATCAGCAAACCGATCGCGTAACCGCTTGATGTGCACATCCACCGTACGGTCATCTCCTTCGTAATCTGCGCCCCAGACAAGTCTAATTAATTCATCTCGCGAGAATAAACGACCTGGATATTGTGCCAGCTGGGAAAGAAGCTCGAACTCCTTCATGGGCAAAAACAAAATGGATTGACCATCAGATACCTCCACGTTATTCCGGTCAATTATGATGCGATTCATGCGAATGATATCACTTGAGGTGCGGTGATAACGGCGAAACAGTGCCTTGACCCTGTAAATCAACTCTTCGGGTTCAAACGGCTTCGTCACGTATTCATCCGTGCCTTTCAGATAGCCCTCCCTCTTGTCGGATAGCTGGTCCCTTGCCGTTAGCAGCACAATCGGTATGTCATACTGCTGCCGGATGAAATCGCATAGCTCCAGTCCGTCCATGCCTGGCATCATCACGTCCAGGATCGCCAGATCAATCGGTGTTTCTTTGATTAGCTTGACCGCTTCCATCCCATCCTGTGCTTCATGCACCTGATACCCCTCTTTGGTCATGACATGCCGAAGGAGTGCCCTAATGTTGGCGTCATCGTCCGCCAGAAGCAGGTGTTTCATATCGTTTGTCCGCCCCTCTGTTTCTAAGTTGAATGAATAATGATCATATTTATTGGTTTGAATTTTGTTACGAGTACTTCCGCACATGGATCCTGCACAGATGGTAGCACAAAAGCCAAGTCGTTCGCCAGCACACCACTGGAAGCAATGCTTTTCGTGTTTATATTTTGTTGAATCTGGTTGACACTATTATTAGGCACATCTATAATAAAACCATAACATATGAACGTTCGCTCATATATTCATTTGATTAATTAGATTCATGCAAGGGATATCCTAAGTCACAATAGCAATTATCATTATTACATAACGGAGCCATGCTCCAAAGGAGAGGATCTCGTATGTCCGGACATCACCACAATCACGACCATGGACACCAACATGCACATCCCAATAACAAGAAAGTACTGCTGTTTTCCTTCATTATCATTACGCTCTATATGATCGTAGAAGCTGTAGGCGGCTTTGTGACCAACAGTCTGGCCCTCATCTCCGATGCAGGACATATGCTGTCAGACGCAGTCGCTCTGGGAATTGCTTTACTGGCGTTTACCTTTGGGGAAAAGGCAGTGAATACTGGCAAAACCTACGGATATAGACGATTTGAGATTTTGGCTGCTACCTTAAACGGAGTCACCTTAATCGCCATCTCCCTATACATCTTTTACGAAGCAATCGGCCGCTTCATCCATCCACCGGAAGTAGCCACGTTCGGCATGCTGATCATCAGCATCGTTGGGTTGCTCGTGAACATTCTCGTTGCTTGGATTATGATGCGCGGCAGCGACACGGAGAATAACCTCAATATGCGAGGTGCCTACCTGCATGTCATCAGCGATATGCTGGGTTCCATTGGGGCCATTGCGGCAGCACTGCTGATGATGTTCTTCGGCTGGGGCTGGGCAGATCCACTCGCAAGTGTAATCGTAGCCGTGCTGGTTTTGCGAAGCGGATTCTTCGTAACGAAGTCTTCCCTGCATATTTTGATGGAAGGCACCCCGGCGAATGTGGATGTTAATGACCTCGTGCAAACAATTAAAAAAGTAGACGGTGTCCATGGCGTTCACGATGTTCATGTATGGTCCATTACTAGTAACCTGAATGCACTGACCGCTCATATTGTGGTCGATGGAACATTGACCATCTATGAAGCTGAGACGCTTGTGCAGAAGATCGAACATATGCTGGAGCACAAAGATATCAAGCATGTCACCTTGCAGGTAGAGTCCGAGAACCACCTTCACGACAGTTCAGTATTATGTACGGTTAAGGGCGACGCACCTGATGCGCACGCACATCATCACCATTGAGAATGGTGCAACGTATAGCGGTAAAACAAAAACAGGGCATTCCCTCAAGGGAATGCCCTGTTTTTGTTTGGTGTATATCTGTCTTCTCTTATCGGTTGGCCAAGCTCTAAACCATCTGATTTTCTGGATTACTTGTACTTAGAGAGCAGTTTATGTTTCTTTTGATCAAATTCATAGTCAGTAATGATGTTTTTTTCCTTCAGCTCACCTAACTGCAAAAGTTGTTCATGAACATTAACGGGCGGCTTTTTTAACTTATTAGCTCTAACCAAAACAACAATTGAAAAAGGGATTGCATACAACATGGTTAACAGCGCCAAAAATGCAGCATTATCTGGATCTTCTGGCCCTAAACTGAATATCGCAAAAAACGTTAATGTGAACAACACGATCCCAATGATCGACAATGCTTTCAAATCCATTCCTCCCAAACATTATGTACTTCTTATTGACGAGATAACTGATGTTAATTGCGAAGCTTGTTTTGAATCTCTTGGCCTGTTCTTTGTATTCTTCTTCATTACTCATTCTTCCACTGGCAGAAGGTCTCTAACTTCCATTATTACATAAAACGCAGCCATGGCAAGACAAGTACACTTCATGTTTAGCACATTTCGGGTAACCTGGCGGGATTGTCGGTTGATCGTCATCCTCTTCAATCTCGGACCACTCCAGATAATTGTCCAGAGTAACATCTCCTTTAGTAAACGTATGAATCATGATCTGTAATTGCTCCAAGCAGGGTATGAGCGACTCTTCTCGCGGTTTATAACTTAACCTCTCCCACCCCGCTCCAGCAATAGCATATATAATCATACGGAGCACAAAATCTTTTTCCTCTTCAAAGGTATCTATAGACCAAGGCATCTCATCGATGTCGAAGCCAACCGTTCCAATGCCTACGATGGACTGGTCCCGCTGGGCCAACCAGATGGTCATTTCCCTCTCACGGTTCGTCCTGGCGAGCATCGAGCCACTGATGGAGAGCACTTCTATAAACACTGATGTTAACCCATTGGACATTCCGATGGATTCGATCACTGGTACAGCATGTACAGGCATTGAAATGGTATTTCCGATTCTGCCCACCCCTTATAACCAATACTACTCATCCGATTCAGTCCAGATGGCAAATTCGCCATACCCCAAATACTCACGTACTTCAAGAACCTGATGACCAAGCATAACTATTTCCATACCGTTCTCCGTGTCCCAATCCGTACTTCCACCTAGTATGGCTCCCAAGATCTGATCATCCGAATTAGCTGGATTCCGATAAAGTTCAACTTCGCCAACCGCCATGAACGTGAGAATCCCCCTACCTTCCATTTCGGCTAAGCCTGCAGGGTAGTCCACCGTATCACTTGACATTTTCTCTGTTTTCCATTCATATGCCCGGTTGCATATGTCGTTAACCGTTTCGTCCGGCAAGCGATTCAGCACATTTTGGATGTACCCCTCTGCTTCTTCTAAACGAATGTCTTCCGTATTAAATCGATACTCCACCTCGGATTGGAACAGCTCAAGCATCCCATATCCAGAGACCCGATTCTCATCTGCTGGCTCTTCTACATCAACACGTTCCAAATGAAATCTATCCGTCATACGATCCCTCTTTCATTAATCCCCGCCTCCGCCACAAGATGAGCAGCTGGATGAGCTGCAGGAAGAGTCAGAAGAGGAGCTACTGCACGATGAACCAGAATTTCCCGAGGAGCCGCTGCTGTCGTTACAATGATCGGCATAACAGCTTGAACTGCTTGAACAACTGCTGCTTGACGAAGCTCCTTGCCCAGCCTTTTCCGGTGGGATAAGTTCCTGTTCGAGACGACCCATGTGCACTCCGTACGTTGCCTCATGATACATGGAGTGATATACCATGGCACTTGCCATGATGAGAGCCACATCGACTGAACCTGAGGATTCGAGGGATAGCTCTTTTTCGCTTAGACTTGCTGATCTCTGCAGCCTCTCAATCAAATAAGAAATGACCTGTGCAGCTTCAGGATCTTCCTGCATGCGTCTAGTGTGGAAAAATTGATTCACCAATTCAGTTCGATCTCCCTGAGCGATCAGTGTCTGCAGTTCACCGGATATCGGGTAGCTGAAGAACTCCCCCCAGATTGCGGAGCTATATGGAGTGAACTCGAATAATTGACAGTACACCCAGTCAAACCATGCCCGTGCGCCTGGATTCTCACGGCGGGTAACTGCCGGCTCATGATGTACCGTGGAACCCATAAATTCTGCACAAAAATCAGCATAGGATTTGGTAAACATCAGCATTTCGTGCCATAACTCGTCTACCTCATCGCTAAACATCGGGACCTGTTTTAGCAGAGAAGCCATAACAAAGTATCTTTTAAGCTCGAGCAGCTTCCATCGATACTCCAGCTTTTTCATATGAGGATATTCCTGCTCCATACGGAGCTTTAGTTTATTCGAAAAATGCTTATTAAAGCTCTTCTCCAATTGTTGAACGGTTTTATCGTAGGAAATGTCATCACGCAGTCCCAGATTCAAAGGTAATTTTTTTCGTCTATACGTAACTCTCGTGTGCCCTCTGCGTCTTCCTTTTGAACGAAAAATCCTGATCCTGCGCCGAATCACCAAGGCTGCAACCACCAGTAATCCTGCTGCAATGTAGTAGTAGATAGGCATAATAGCGCCTCTCCTCTCCGTTGTTCTTTTTCTATGTATGGGTGAAACTACCATTAGTATAAATGACGATTCAAAACTATTAAAGAGCCCTTATGCATACATGCCAGGGCCTTTGGTTCAGATACTCATTGTTAAGATAAGGCAATAGTCAAACTGGTAATAAGGAGCAGTAGCGTTACCGGAGCCCAGATTCTTCGTTCCCACACGCTGCGTGTTATCAGATTTAGGATTGTTCCCAGCACCAGATACCCAACAATAAACCAAATTGCTGTATTTGCAAACGAAGACCACTCAGGCAATAGCATACCCGCTCTACTCAGTACAACTAAACCAATGAATATGAGAATAGTGATCTGCAGCAAACAGGAATAACGCATGGTTGTCGGATATTTCCCGGGAAACTTCCCACCCATCGCTGCCTCTCCCCACGGCATACCTGCAGCGAGTGCCACTTGAAAGAGAATGACAATCAGAATTAGGACAGAAAACAATATCGAAGACACCAATATCACCAATTCACATCCCCACATCTAAATGTAGTATCTTTTCCTTATACTTTATTGATGCAAATCGGTCAGTATTCTTCAAACCACAATCGATATTGGATTATCTATCAAAATGTGCTCGTTCTTCTTGATTGGAACTGAAAATGTAATCCGGGTAATGATTGGCTAAAGGTGGACGTTCATGCTCACGGAAAAATTGCAAATCCTTCATCTCTTCACTATTTGATGTTAATTGCCCCGATAGGATTCTGCATTCAAATACAATGGTTAGATATTCAACTTGATGACCGTTATGATATGTAAAACGTTGACCTTCTCCGCCGTAGACACCAATGATCTTTTTGGGTTCAACGACAAGACCTGTCTCCTCCAATGCTTCTCTGACCATCGCTTGTGCTGGTGTTTCACCAATCTCAATTGCTCCAGCAATTAGCCCCCATGTTGATTCATTGTGTTTACGTCCAAATAGAATCTCTCCATGTTCATTTCGAATAATACCAGCCACACCTGGCATAAATATGAGATCATTCCCAATCTTAGCTCTAAGGTTCTTATAGTAATCAGACATGCTCATAAATGCTGTACCTCCCTCAAGACACCATTAATACAATGCTACAACTGCAGACAATCTTCATTCTTTATGTCGTTACTCTTCTTCTACAACAATATCCTGGCACTGAATAATCAGTTCAGACATTTCTTCACCATCAAAAAGCATATGTAGTTCATATCCATTTTCGATACAATATAGTTCTTGATAGAGCCAGTACCTACCGACAATGATCCCTTCTTGCTTGATGATCTCAGGTGCAATAAACGTAATCTTATTTAAATTCGTGAACCCTCCACGGGTATCGAATCGAATGACCAAGTCCGAATCCGAGACCAATTCCGTCACGGTGCAATCATGAAAATGGACCTGGTTACGAATATGTTCAGGAATAGGTTCAGCTAGCTGCGCCTCTCTATATTCCTTCGAGATCAGCTGCATTTGAGCCTCATTTAATTTGCTCTGTTTTTTCAACTGCAGCATGACTTTTTTAGTGCAATAACCCAGGGAAAATACACGAATATCTGCAATTTGGTCATAGATCTCTTTCGGTAATTGTGCAATCTTGTTTTCGCAGTTCCATTCCACATTACCTTTAAATTCTTGTTTGCTGCCCAACTCATCAAAAGGTGGCCTCGCATCGTAATTTGCAATTAATTTCTCTATATGCTCTCTTTCCTCAGTCGGCATATGATAAACCATCGTATCCTCTTCCGATACCTCATCCCCACTAATAAATTTCTCCGCACGCACCAGAACCGCACCATCCTGCTCCAGCATAAAACGGGGATCGACATTGTAAACATCGCGTTGAAACTTTACATGCTCTTTTTCTTTTCTTTTATATAATCGAAGATAAAGCTCTTCATCCATTTGTTGGGCTCCGCTGTGTACTCGCATACCAAAATGGAGATGTGTTTGTTGGCAAAGTTCATACCACTCTTTTGTAAGATATTTCATGCGCACTCCCTCCTATTTCAATTCTTCAGTTTGGCTTGGATGATCCAATAAACTGCATCTAAAATGTCTCCTGCTATGTAATCAGGTTCCGTTTCCTTCCACTTGTTTCTGTACGTTGTTAATGATGATTCTCCCCAGCCTGTTCTTACAAGAACCTTCATAGCTCCAACAGCGTGAGCAGCAAGCATATCCGTATCGCCTACGTCAAATAACGATACATCTTGATAAATCTAGATGGTGCTGCTGTGAAGCCTCTAACAACATGCCCGGTTTGGGTTTTCGGCAGCTGCATTCTTGTTCATGTGGGCAAATATAGGATTGATCGAATCCGTATTCACTAAATTGTTCTTCAAACTCTTGGAACGTTGCCTCTCCACGCGATATCCGATACTGATTCGTTATAGCAAATACCTTGATTCCATTTTTCTTCAGAAGCGCTATAGCTTCTTGTGCATTAGGGTATAATTCAAAATCTCTAGGATGAATAAAGTGGCCTGTGCTACCGATGGTTCCATCTCTGTCCATAAAAACAGCTTTTATGTCCAAATTTGGTTTCAGCATGGTTTATTCCTTTCCCCGTTAACTACCGGAATAAGATCATGTTATTTTTACATTTCTTCATGGCGTTCATGCTGATTTTCCAAGGATTACAACGGAAGAAGTCAAGGATGTAGAAACTGCCTCTTCAATAGAGCATAGATAACCGTATCCACAAACTGATTCTTCCAATAATAATGTTCCTTTAAAATTCCTTCTTCTCTGAATCCAATATTCTCAAGCAACTTTCTGGATCCCTTATTATTTGGCTCTACATAGGCTTCAATTCGGTTTAATCCAAGATGGCTTAATCCAAATTCAGTGATTCGTTGGATCGCCTCGCTCATATACCCTTGTCCCCAATACTTAGGTGCTAATTCATAGCCTATGTGAGCTTTGTAATGATTTTTCGCCCAACTATGAAATCCACATGTGCCAATCACCTTGTTCTCCGATTTCAACGTAATTCCCCAGCGAATGGCCTGTTCTTGATTAAACCGATCATTCCATCTATGAATGAGCTCTTCCGCTTGTTCAACACTCGTAAAACTCTCTACATCATAAAACTTCGTCACTTCATGTGAAGAAAAATAATGAAATAGATCTCTTGAATCTTCTTGTTTAATCTCTCTTAATACGAACCGAGCTGTCTCTAATACGGGAAATTGAGGCATATTCTTCTCCTTTCATTATCGATTCAATTCTAGCAATTCTTCTCTCGCTTCTATAAGCCAGGGATGTACTAATTTAAGCTTGGAACGTTGTTCCCATACATGGTTCAAATAGATGAGTATTCCATCATTGAGATTGGATTCATCTACTTTATCTCGTATCTCTTGCAGGTAACCATGCTCTCCCGGTAAATTCCAAGATATTTTGTCTGAAATGAAAAGTACTTTATCCAGTAAACTAGAATGTGGTTTAAGCGTGGTATGACATTCGATTGCACTTAGTATTTCTTGATCATTGATATGAAATATTTCTTTTGCCATAGCTTTAGATAACTTCTGGTGAATGATTCTATCATACTTATATTCTTCATCCATGATTTCTACCGCTAATGCCTTTGCCAGATTTAGCATTTCACTTACTGGAACCACATTACTAATATCGTGCAATAATCCAGCTTGTTCTGCCTTTTCAGGGTCGGCTCCAAATAATCCGGCCACTCGCTTTGCTTCTGCGGCAACGTCTAATGTGTGTTTCAGGGTTTCTGGATCATTATGTGCTTCGAAGAATGAATGAATATTTTGACTTAAATCATTGGATAATTCCACATTCAATACATATGGCTTAAGAATTCGATTCATGTTTTGACCACCTATACGTAAATTTAACTAACAGTCCCATCCCTACACGATTAGTGACATCTACCGATTCCAATCACTCGATAACATACTATATGTAACAATATTCTCATAATGATCATGAAGCCATTGCGCTTCTCTAGAAATCCCCTCATTGATGAAACCAACCCGTTTTGGTATCGATCTGCTTTTAAGGTTAGTTTCTGCACATTGTATAATTACACGATTTAATTTCATTTCATTGAATAAGACATCCAGTAGCCTTGTGATACTTTTGGTAATAATCCCTTGACCTTCCGCTGATGCCGCTAAAAAATATCCAATACTAGTTACTTTATTCTTCCAATCAATATAATGTAATGCGATCATTCCAACCAGTTTACCATCGAACCACAAGCCAGCATCAAAGCCGTTTTGATCTTCATAATTTTGTTTCCACATCTCTATTACTGGATCTAAGTCTTCTGGGGATTGCCGCTTATCCACCCATAGCAACCATTCTCGAAGATGCATTCTGTTCTCATCAATTAATGTGTACAGTTCATCTCTTTCTTGCGGTTGAATTAGATTGATTACTATCGATTCATTCACTTGAAACGGAAACAAATTAATCCCTCCATATTTAAGATGCTAATGGTTAATCGGTGCCTATATGTTTAATTTTCAAGCTTTCTAAAGAAACAAGGTAATTTGATAATGTCGCATATTTATTTTTCATTTTCAATGTTTGCTCATTTTCATGGACATATCGTGAAAATAAGCTAATGTCTGTTTGTATTATTTCCTGTCTAAGGTTTTCAAGCTCATTAAATTCTTCTATTTGTTCTGTCGTGAAGCCTGACAATCCACTATGTATTGTTTCTTCTTTTGCTACGACCATTGACCTAACATCAGTCCAATCCACGATTCCCTTTGTCAATAGAATATCCAGAGACTCCAGATCAGTCTCTTCATAGATATCCAATAGTTCCGCAATGACAAGAAGTTCACTTTTGACTATTTCAACGGTATTTTTTGACCACTTTGAGACTAGCTTGGTAAGCATCCAGTATCTCCATACCGTATCCTCAGTTAATAAAATTGTTTTCACATAAGGAGCTACTTCCACATCATGCTTATTCAAAAATTCAACGATACGATATGCATTAGGCCAGTTGATATCTTGGATTCCTTCCAGCAATTCAGGGAGGTATGGCAGATATTCTTTTGAACTCAATATGAAATTAAGCCTTGCATCGTTTATCATAAATACTCCTTTCGAAAACAGTGATCTGATACTTATGTCGTTAAATACTTGCTACTCCTTTTTATAGTGCATCACAATCTGTTTGGTCTTTTTAAATCCGGTCTCCTCGTAAAAGCCAGCCAAATCTTCACTGCAAAATAAACTAATGACATCAATATCCTTCAATTCATCCAGAAGCCTTTCAATCATTAGTTTACCTATCCCTTTATTTCGGTAACTGCTTAATACAACAACATCTTCTATATATGCTCGGAATACTCCATCGGAAATAGCTCTAGAGAAACCAACTAAGACATCACCTTCCCAAGCTCCTACCGCTATACCAGACGAAAGTAATTTTAATATCCCGTCATTGTCCCGATCAGGCCACCAACCAGCATCGTGATAAAGACTCATTATTTCGGATGGTGAGATCGGTTTCTCTGTATGTAGTTTTACCGTTACCATAGTAAACCTCCAAAATTAAAGTTGGTATACCCCTTTACACATTTTTCTTAATATAGCTCATCGAAATGAACTCTAATTCCTTCTCTTCATACTTGCTCATAAAATGTGTTTCTTTCACAAAACCAATCCGCTCATACACCTTGATAGCTCTCTCATTAAATGCTGCAACGACTAATTGATACTCTCGACCACTAAATTGATTGTTCAAAAAGGAAAGGACCTCTGATAGAAACCCCTGACCTTTGCCGTTTCCCGTCATGTCGGGCTTCAATCCTAACCCAATATCTAACTTCCTCAGATCTGTATAGATGCCCGCTGCATATCCGCCTGGTACCCGTGCTGATCCGCCTACGCATATAAAACCGATTAGATCATCGTGTTCGTCTAACGCGTAATAATATTCTCCATTCATCAACTCCAAAATGCTGTCCTCACTACTATCCATGTCATACAGCGAGTACGGATATTCGTACTGCCACTTTGAAATCTGTATGGCTCTATCCTTGGTCATGGGGTAAAAATGGTAACGTGACACTTTTCAACTCACCTTCCTTTAGTAAATATTTAATACAATTCTGAAAAATCACTTCAATTCCTTAGCAAATACGAATTCATCCTCCCGGTCATAACCTGCTTTTTCATATGTTTTTATCGCCTTAGCATTCTTATTTCCTGTCAAAATTTTGATGTGCTTCACTCCCGAATGATTAAAAATCCCTTCCAGTCGTTCAATCATCATTCCGGCCAATCCATTCCTGCGTGCGGATTCTTGTATGTACATTTCAGTGATCTCAGCCTGATGCTCTGCATAGCAAAACGATTTATAGATCTGTCCGCATGCAAATCCAACGACTTGCTCTTCCATTACAGCTACTATAATAACTTCTCTTCCATTTAAAAGGTCCGTTTCCACCTCTCCCCGGCTTCGACGAACTCTATTAAATTGATCATTCAATTCGATCAAAAATGGTACATCTTCCTTCACAGCTTCACGAACGAGTAAATTAGGAATGGACAATGTAATACCTCCTTAATTGGGGCTAAACCTCAAACTCGAAGCACAAACTCGAATCATCTCAATCTGTACTTATCGTTATTAATAATTTCATGAACGATCTCAGGTAGCTGTTCTTCCGTATAATTGCTCGTATATAATTTATTCTCTTCTTTTAGATTGGAGTTGTTTTCAAATTCATTGAGCAGTATTATGCTTCTTTCTTTCATTTGATTTGCAGCTGCTCTTAAACTGTCTCTATACATAATCGTTTGACGATCTACCATTAGTACCACATAGACTATTCTCACATCATAATTTGCTAATTCTTTTATCAATCCATCGATGTCTTCTGGAAAAGCCACATAGTCAACAACTACATCATAACCATAATCTATTAAATTCGTTGTCAAAGAGGATATGTTTTTCCATGTTAAGTCGTTTGTTTCTTTGTCTAACCAGGGTTTACCCCGTCCTTTCACTGGGATATGACTAACCTCATCTCCAGAAATATACGCACTTTTAATTAAAGTTTGAACTAGCATTTTTGACGTTGTGGATTTCCCAACTCCTGCGGGTCCAGATATGATGTATAGACTTTTACTCATTTTTTAATCTCCCAATTTTTCAGCTTAATGTCTTTCGTTATTCTTTATCTCATTTTAAGTCAGAACACGAACGACTTCACCGTCAATTAACTCTTCACTTACTCTTTTAAATCCCAGAGATTCATATAAATGACCTGCAACAGCATTTTCAGCTCTATGTCCTATCATAATTTTCTGGCAGTTCAATGATTCTCTCATTAATGCGATCAATTGTTTCATCGATTCTTTTCCATAACCTTTTCCCTGATATTGCCCATCAATCATTAGAGCTGGTATCCAGTAGTCTCCTTCATGATCCGGTATTGTACAATACACAAGAAATCCAATGATACTTGCACCGAGATATATCGCCATGGGTTGAAATTCAGGGACAAACTTGGATTCAGCAATCCAGTATACGACCGGGGCCGGGAATACTCGTTTTTGATCCTCCGCTACTTCCAATTGGGTGCAACTATACCAGTTGTGAACGGTTACAGGCTTCAGACTAATTTCCATATTAGATTCCTCCTACCCAAATTACGCAGAGGAATCACTTCATCATTCCCCTGTGTTAAATCCAAACACCTCTTAGATCACTGTCCATGCTGCTCGAATTCATGTTTTTCATACCACATCACTCCTTTCGAATCATTTGACCATAATACTGATTATCTAAGTACTCCCTGGCTAAGATCGGATCAGGAACATTCAAACACTTGAAAATAGGTGCCTTCCCCATACCCGTCCTTCACTTCATGCAAATGAATATGTTGAAATCCATTTGCTCTAAGAATGTCTTCAAACTCCTTCATATCATACAAACGAAGAGGGAAGTTCATGACTTCTGTCTTTTCAATTTTGTCGTCTTTGACTAACTCATATTTCAGCTCCGTTACGAGCATGGATTGCTCTTTGCGATACTGAACTTTTTTGGATAAAACAATTAATTCATCGTTTACAACCTTCCGATCCGTTTCTCTCCATTCTGGAATCTCTTCCACGTCGTTCCCTTTTAACATAATCGTCAATAGAAATTTCCCATCAGCCTTAAGCGCAGATTGCAGATTGGCCAGGCTTTGGTTCACTAATTCACTGGGAAGCAGCGAGAACGATCCAAATGGAATCATAATCAAATCGAATTGGTCGGAGCTTACGAAATCTTCAATCTTTTGATAATATACATGAGGCTTCAGATTTAATCGGTCACCTTTTTCTCTACATACCTTCAGCATATCTTCGGATATATCGAAACCCTCTATCTGTATTCCACGCTGCATAAAAGGGATCAGCATTCTTCCGTTTCCACACATGGGTTCAAGCACACGCATATCTTTTCTGTCAGCAAACAAAAGGTAAAAATCAAGCTCTCTGCCTTCGGCTAACGATTTATCGCTTTCATATATCTTCGTACAAAGTTCTCCATAATAACTGTTCACTGGTGTTCCTCCTTCATTAGATCATCCATCGCCTGGACAGCCAGTTCCAATGCTTGGATTCTCCTTATTAGAAGAGTTCTCTGAGGACTGCCTTCCTTAGCCTTAGCAAGTGAGTTGTCAATGGATGGCATTAAACCCGTAAGAACACTGCGAGCTTCAATCACATCTCCCCGAGTATATGGATGAGGTTTGTGATTCCACACATTCTCCAGCATAGATAAGCCAATACGAAGAGCCTTGAGTCTCTTTTCTATTAAAGTCGTATTTGCCCCTTTCTTAGTCATCTGAGCCAGGGCATTTTCGAGTTTAAGGATGGTTGATTTGAGGGATTGTATGGATTGCAATTGAATTCGTTCTGATACGTTTTCCATAATAGGGCTGTCCTCCTTTCGCCACTGTCTATACCCTTGTATGATTCTGTAGATCAACTTTCAGAATTATAGATCTCGGGCGCATTTGTTAACTAGATTTCCAAATGTTTTGATATCCTCTAGATAATCATATCCTGCTGGATTGGATCCGGTTTGATTATACATTCTAACCGCTACTGTTCTATACTTCGGAATGACAAGGCAGGCACAGCCGGTGATGCCCAAGGATTGAAAAGAACCGGATGGAAGCTCATTCCCGAGTTCCGTCATAGCACGCGGCTCATCCTGCACAAACCAAAAGAAACCGTTTCTCGGTAATTGGTGTTCGAGATCTGGAGGACTAATGATTGTTGTCGCTTGCTCAAAAACTTCTCTCGGCAGTATTTGCTGCCCATGCATGGCGCCCCTTTTCAAATGCAAATAACCCCAGTAGGCCAATTCCTTGGTACTCACAAATAAGTTGGCTTCATCGCCTTGATTATCGTTATATTGTTCATTGAGCCAAACTAACTTTTCATTCGGTTCCTTTCTCCAACCGGTATGACTAAAACCCATGGGCGTAAATACACGTTCTTCAAGTAGTTGAGATAGTGGCATCTGATATAATTTTCGGATGATCCTAATGAGCAGATTGACTCCAACATTATTGTATTTCCAGTCCGTCCCTGGCAAAAACAATCGATGATGGAGATCACCCAAACCATGGGTGTGTGTTAGCAGATGTCTTATCGTTGTGTTTCCCACTACCACTGTATCCATATCATCCAAATAGTCGGCAACATCAACATCTATGCTGCAAATCTTCCCTTCATATAAGGCAAGACTGATGGCAAGTCCTAAATATGTCTTTCGAACCGATGCCACATGAAATTGAGATTCCTCATCAACTAATCGACTGCCTGTGGATTCGGTATGTACTCCTGAGTACCATTCATTCACGATTCGGTCATGATGAATAATGCAGGTTGCAGCTGCTGTAGCAGATAGCTCGTTTTTAACCCGTAAAACATAATCATTCAGTTCATTGAATGATTTATCCTCCGTTTTCTGTAAGTTGAGCAAGGAGACTCACACCACCATTCTTCACTTTTATCTATTAGTTAGCTAGGTATGATTATGATGTTGGTCTATCTTCCTCAATATGATATCTACAACCTCACTAGTCTCAAGATGATCCGTTATCAGGTGTATTCCAAACTTATCATCCTTCAGAGCATCAACAACCTTCGGCGCTTGTTGATACTGCCAGCCTCCAAATTCATCTCCGCGTTTAGCTAACCGCTTGTATATCGTTTCTTCAGTAGCCACAAGCGAAAAATGATATAACTCTTCGTCAATGGCTTTGAATCCGTTATAGATGTGGTTAAAGTTCTCTTCTTTATAAATAGTCATGGGAACGATTAGGTGCTTGTTATATTTCCGCCTTACTTCTACGGCCGTCTTCACGGTTAGAACTCTCCATAGTTCAATATCCTGAAAATCATCCGTACGCTCATTCTCTTCCCGGTATTCCTCCGGAATGAGTTTTCTGATCATATAACCTATTTCTTCAGGGTCGTATATCATACTATTGTTGATTAAGGGTTGGAGCATCTTTGCTGCCGACGTTTTGCCGGAACCGAACGCTCCATTAATCATAACGATCATAGGATCACTCCGTTTCTAGAAGAGTTTAACTGCATTACTTTCTCCCTTGGTCATAATAAGGAATCTCATTTCCTTCGACTAGACTCCGTATGCCATCCTTATAATACGGCATTAGCTCACCAGCCTTGTCCACATCCATCCAGGCAATTTCGGATATTTCATGAGGCCTTACAAGCTCTAAGCTTCCTCCAATAACCTCAGCTCTAAACGTGAAGAAGATGGCATGCTCCTGCTTTTTCTCAAATATACATTCATTGATGGCAATGATCCCTTGGACTTTTACATCAAGACCAGTTTCTTCTTTGGCTTCTCTGATGGCTGCTTGATCCAACGTTTCCTCCTTTTCCACCGCGCCACCAGGCAGCGACCAACTGGCATTGCCTTTGTTCTTGACCATTAGAATTTTGGATGAGGTATCATCCAGGATTAATGCATAGGCTACGTCAACTCGTCTCATTGAGCTATCTCCTTCCGAGATTTATTCAATCGCAGTAGCTGGTCTAGTATGACGGCTTCTGCTTCTTCAAAAACACTTAATAACGCTCTTCAAATCTCTTCATCCACCAATCCCTGTTCAATAAATAATCAATTTTAACTGGCATGATCATATATTGTTCATTCACTTCAATGGGTTCTCTTAAACCTGTGTACACTAGATCAATATCTAACTTAAAAGGTTTGATTTTTCTTCCAATCTGACTTTCAAATTCCTGTACATAAGACAAAAGATTCGGCGCACCTTCCCAGTAGTTCATCGCCGCTTGGCCGCCTGCAGGCATGTTCCACCATTTAATAAAAGATGGCCACATATTGATTAGAACAGCCCTCACGTTCTTGTCTGTAATCATTGAAAATTCAGGGGGATCCAAAATCAAACTTCGCTCGATTCCACTTTTAATTAGTCCTTTTTTATAGATACATTGTTCCCATAACTCATTCCACTGCCCTTTGAACTTTTCATTACTTCGTCCACCATTAGAAAATTGACTCCAAGGCCACGTACCTTCTCCGAATTCATCCGTCAACAGTCCATGTGAACTTGCCACAAACATAAGAAAATTCAAATCATAATCTCCTGATATGCAAATGGTCCATGTATTGTTCATTCTGGTTTTTCCTCTCATTCAAAGTTTTCTGGCCTTAATAACAAAAGTTACGGGAAACACCTTCGCCCTGTTTGCGAGATTAATATACAAGCTGTTTGTCTCATAAACACTATGCTTGTTCATTCGGTGACCTCCTCTAATATCATGATACCTGGTAGTTCATTGACTATTCGTTGTGCACGAGGTTGTCCGTAACATAACAAATCATTGGTAGTAAAAAAGAGAAACCATAAATTGTAATGACTACGCTTACAAATTTCAGGAACTGCACAACGAATGTAACTTTTCGCTCAAATATGTGTGCAGCTGCTCGGTTTAGGTTTAATTCTTGATTGAAGCGTATACTTTTTTAATTTGGGATGAGAATTTAGCTGCGCCTGGAATTCGCGTACGTTTGAAATATCCGGTTAACAGTTTGGGATGATTTTTGACCAGATCATATTCAATAACGGTGTCAGCGATGACTGATCTTGTAAAACCCAAAATCTCGACTACTTCAGATTTATCCCCCTCATTAAGCTCCTCGCCTTCCCGAAATTCCCCGTCCGGGTCATCTTCCAGCTGCTCACTGAATGTTAGACGAGCAACAACATAAGACATAATATTTTCCTTGTCCTGGGCCAATTGCTCCATGATCCACTGAACGCATTCTTCCTCTGTTGGAGACGAGATACCGAAGCCGTGCAGAGTATACATCCGTTCTCTATAGGAATCCATTAATAACTCTGCTTCATAATTGGCATGTTCAACAAACTTGATATCTGGTTTAAGCTGAACAAGTTCAGCCGTAACCTTTTTGTACCAATCGCTTGTTAGGAATTCTTCTATTGTTTTCATTACTTCATTCTCCTTTCCTGTCCCCAGCTCGTATTTAACTCTTCAATACACCGGAGATTCAAAAATCCTCCAACACTTTGGACTTATCCCCGTACACCTTGTCCAGATGCTCTTCCCCCCAGTAACACAAATGGTCCAGAGCGGGTTTTAATCCCCAACCGTAGTCTGTTAACTCATATTCCACTCTAGGGGGAACCTCCGAATAGACTTTTCTTTGCACAATTTCGTCTTTTTCCAAGCCTCTTAGCTGCGTCGTCAGCATCTTTTGCGTAATTTCAGGTATCAGCTTCCTAAGCTCTGACGAACGTTTTCTCCCTGTCATCAAATGGTAAATAATCAGAGGCTTCCATTTTCCGCCCATTACTTCCAAGGCCGCCTCCACACCTACTTTATACTTTTTGGGAGCGCCAGTTTTATGGTCTTCTGTCAACGTATATCTCTCCTTCATCAAACTATATCCAAAGACTACATCCAAGATAAAAACATAGCCAGTTCCTTCTTTTACGTGTATTATTTCAGCCCACAATAAGGCACAATTTCAGGGTCTATTTAGGGTACTTTCAAGTTCCTATAGCACTCTAATCTTCCTATAGAACTTCAAAGTACGTTCTTCCAGAATATATCATCCCTGTTTATAATAGCATCAGCCATGAAGTGTGGCTACCAAACAAGCGCTGTAGAAAGGTAGTGAAATATAATCATGAACGTATTAGTTGTTGTGTCTCATCCAAGAAAAGATTCCCTTACATTTCAGGCCGCTGATCGGTTTATGCAAGGTCTTACTGAGGCTGGTCATGATGTTGAGATATTGGATTTACACGGGATTGGCTTCGATCCTATTCTGCGAGGCATGGATGAACCTGATTACACTCAACCGAATCAAATATTTTCCCCTGAGGTTAAAACGGAGATGGAGCGATTGAAGAAGCATGATGCTGTGGCTTTTGTGTTTCCTCTGTGGTGGTGGCATCTGCCAGCCATGCTGAAAGGGTATGTGGATCGTGTCATGAACAACGGATTTGCCTACGGTTCGAACAAGCTTCACCATCAGAAGATCATGTGGATCGCGCTTGCAGGCGTGACCGAAGAACAGATGACGAAGCGAAACTACGATGAATCGATCACGAACCTGCTCAACGTGGGGATTGCAGATTACTGCGGCGTTTCTAACTCCAGTGTTGAATTTCTATACGAGACGTTGGATGCCAAGCCCGAGCACTATGAGAACCTGCTTAACCACGCGTATCAATTGGGACTGAAATATGACAAGGACATACGCTAACCATACGCAAGTCGGGTAATCGAAATGAGACGCACACGCATAATCAACCCAAAAAGGTCGCTCCGAAGAGCGACCTTTTCTGTTCCAAGACTTATTTTACTGTCGAAAGAAGAAACTTCTCCAGCATGGTGACGTCAGTGATGCTATGGTTGCAAGCCGTGCTATCCATGCATACGTACTGGCCAATGGAAGCCAAGTTATCTGGCGAATGGCCCTTCGTCTTCACGTTGAAGAATCCGAGCTCCTGATGCCGATTACAGAACATGCAGTACCCTTTTTTGTTCGTAGCTGTAATCCGTCCCTCGATGCCGAGAAACTTCTCTTCGTACGGGTACACTACGAACAGGCGATTGGTAGCAATATCCGTCCATCTCAGATAGGTCGTACGTGCGTTATCGACCGTTTCCAGATCAGGCAGCTTGAGCTTCTTCGCCTTCGGAAACAGCTTCTGAATCTGCTTCGCCGACACTTGCGGGAATGGAATCAGGAATCCTTCCAACCGGTCCAGATAATCCTGCAGCTCGTGCGCAGCCTCGTAGGTAGATAACTGCTCCAACAGCTGCTTCTGTTCGGCAGTCAGCTCATCGAAGACTTCTATAGCATTCGTTACGGCCGTATAACGGACGGTTTCCAGGACTTTTCGATCCGCGACTGTACGCAGCGCTTTGAGCAGGAAATTGGCTTGTTTTGTAATCACATTGAATTGATGATTTTGAATAAATGGTGTTTGCATGGCTTTCAGCCCCTTATTTTTATTGGTAAAACAAATAAGGTGCAAAGCCTGCGGGATGATACGTTATGCTTCACTCAGGGCGATCGATGTTCTTCTCGTCGCGCCCTACACAAAGTCCGCCCCTAACAGGCTTTGCGTAAGGCCTTTCTAGCGAACGAGCAATCCGGCGCTGCCAATATTGCCACGGTATAACCCCCAATGCAATAGATATACCGGAATTATAACAGGACTGGGACTGTATGGGCAACGGAGTTTGCGCCGATTCTTCGCAATTTGTATCGCTCACTGCTGATTTTTCGTAGTTATTCGGATCCCACTCTGACCGTTACTGGATTCCCAATGGATCTCTTTGCCATATGCTTCACTAACGGCTCTTAACGGTAAATAAACTCTCCCCTTCACCATTACGATTTTACTCTTTAATTTAATTTGCTTGTCAAACTCGGTAAAATGGCTTTCTCCCACCTTGAAGGTTAACCTTGGCTTGGGGTAATCATCTATGTCTACATATGCAAAAGTTACACTTTTAGCTTTGTTATCCCACCAGATCCCTTTACCAGGGACAGTGAAATCCAGCACACTAATGATATAGACTGGCGAAACTAGGATATGACCCTCAGAGATGATATAATCAGTTCCTTCTACTAACTGGAATGCCTGTTCGTCAATCTTTACCTCGATTGATTTTTGGTGAGCTTCGGCACCTGCTTGAGTCTTTATTTCTTTTTCATTAAGTATAATATCGATCTTTTTTGGTGCACTTGTAGCTGTAAAAGCCATGGATCCGCTTAATAATACACAAGCAAGAGTAACAACCAGCATCTTCTTCACTTTCTTACTCATCCCCTCATGGTCAAAATGCTAACGCTCAGAACCCCACATATAATACCATTTAATTCAAATTAAGGTAATTAAATCTTTTTCACAGTAAAAAAGAGCCACCTCCCTGGCTTCAGGCCAGTTCAGCAACTCCTTTTCACAACCCTATTCCATCCGCTCCACGCGGCTACTCCTTCACAGCCCCCACCACAATCCCCGTTACAAAGTACCGTTGCAGGAACGGATATACGAGCAGGATTGGCAGCGCGCTAATAAAAATCTGGGACGCCCGAATCGTTCGCTGCGACAGGTTCGCAATTGCTTCCGGATCAAGCTTCGTCATGTCGGCCTGCACGATAATCGTCTGCATAAACGTCGCGAGTGGCAGCTTTTCTGAATCGCGGATATAGATGATGCCGTCAAAATATGCGTTCCAATGACCAACCATCATGAACAGAGACACGGTGGCGATCACGGGCACGGAGACGGGCAGATAGATTTTGATAAACGACTGAAAGTGCCCTGCACCATCGATAAAAGCCGCCTCCTCCAGATCCTTCGGCACCGTGCGGAAGAAATTCAGCAGCAGGATAATATTGAACACGGCGACGAGTCCTGGCAGAATGAGTGCCCATAATGTGTTCATCAGCCCGAGCTTCAGAATCAGGATATACCCCGGAATGAGGCCCCCGCTGAAAAGCATCGTGACAACAAAATACCACAGATAAAGGTTGCGTGCGCGGAACACACGTGTCTCCTTGGAGAGCGCATAGGCAGCAATCGTATTCACGATGAGTGCAAGCCCGGTTCCCAGCACCGTCCGCTCCACGGACACCCACAGGGAGGACAGGAAATTGGCGTTATCGAACGTCTTCGCATATGCTTCGAGCGTAAAACCAATCGGCCAGAACGTCACCAGACCGGCATTCGCAGGTGCGGACGCGCTAAGCGATACCATCAGTAAGTGATACAGAGGCAGCAGGCAGAGCAGCGAAAGGATGGTCAGGAACACATTATTGAAGATGCTGAATATGCGATAGGGTAGCGTTTTATGATACATGGCTCGTCATCATCCTTTCTAGAAAATTCGGTATCCGGCGAACCGGTAGGCCAGTCGGTAGGAGATCACAATGAGGATCAGACTGATGACCGATTTGAACAGATTCACCGCGGTAGCGAAACTGAACTGCCCACTCAGCAGACCTTCACGATACACGAACGTATCGATAATATCCGCTTGCTGGTAGATTAATGGACTATATAAGTTGAAGATTTGGTCGAAGTTGGCGTTGAGCACATTCCCCAGTGCCAGGGTGGCGATTACGATTCCGATAGGAATCAGCGCCGGGATGGTGATATAGATCGTCTGCTTCCAGCGTCCCGCCCCATCCACTTCAGCTGCTTCGTACAGTGACGGGTTAATGCCGGACAATGCCGCAAGGAAGATAATCGTGTTAAAACCAAACTCTTTCCAGACATCACTTGCAATGATCGTAAATCGGAACCAGTTACCGTCCCCCAGGAAGAAAATCGGCTTGATGCCGAACACCGAGACAAGGAACTGATTGAGAATGCCCGTCTGTGCCAGAATGTCAATCAGGATACCGGACAGCGTTACCCAGGACAAGAAGTGTGGCAGATATACGAGTGTCTGAATGGTTCTTTTGAGCGCCATCTTCCGTACCTCATTCAGCAATAGCGCGAAGACAAACGGTATGATCAGATTCATGATGATTTTGGAGCAGGCAAAGAACAACGTGTTCCACGTAATCTGCAGGAAATAATCATTTTCCCACATATACCTGAAGTGCTTCAGTCCCACCCATTCCGAACCCGCGAACCCAAGTGCAGGCTTGTAATCCTGAAATGCCATCAATATACCCGACATCGGAATATACGAAAAAATAAAAACCATAATGGCCGCCGGCAGCACCATGAAGTGCAGTACCCACGGCTGTTTGTAGCGTTTCTTTCTCTTCTGTTCTAGCTTGTTCCCCACATTCGCCTGTGGGACCCGTTGACCCTCCATTTTAGCCTCCATAGTGCCCTTCTCCTGTTCCCAAAAAAAGTTTTGTGTGTTAATGGGGTTCTCTGCTATAAATAGTATCAGGCCATTCTGAGCTCTGACTATATAACATTGTTAGGCCGGATAGGGTTTTGTTAGGAATCTGGTGAATACCAGCCTCTACGAACACGAATACGAAGGAGACTTTTTATGCATATATGGAAGCGCTTTATATTATTCGAAAAAAGGACCCGTTCCCGCTTCAGCCTCTTTGCCAAAATCAACTGCTTGATCGTGTTGCTGTTCATCCCGATTATTATCATGTACACCTACTCGAACAACGTCACCTATAACGTGGTCAGCAAAGAACTGCAGATTTCGAATACGAAACAGCTCACGTTTCTGGCCAGTCAGATCGATTCCCGCATTAATCAGATGATGGATTTCAGTCTGATCCTTTCAAGAGATCCCAATGTCCGCGCATTTAACGGTCTGAACATATGGGCTGATCGGTATGATCAGATGCAGACCCGCTATGCCATTCAGGAGAAGATGGTGCTCCAATCTGGCGTCACGGATATATGGAACACCCGATATGCCGTATACTCGCAACAGAATCAGGATTTTATCGCCAACTACAATCGTTCATCCGGGTATGATGAGGATTACTTGAAACGCAATATGAGCGGACAATGGACATACGGGGATCAAGGGGCAGAATCGCAGGAGGGCATGCAGTCCTTTTACTGGTTTTACACCGATTCCTTGGCCCAACCGGGCATGTTGACCGGCAGCAATCTTGTCATTGAAGCCAGCTTCAGTTACGAGAACATTCAGAACATGCTCGATACGTACAAGGCAGGTGGGCAGGGAGATCCCTTCCTTTATCATAAGGGCAATGACCCCATTCTGAATCGCAGTGCAGACAAGCAGTTATCGGAGGAACTTATTCAATATCTGGATACACACTCCCTGGAGGATACTACACAGGACGTTGTGCAACTGAATGGGAAAAAGTATCTGGTTAGCGCAGTCAAATCTTCCTATCTGGATTGGCATTTGGTCGACGTGGTCCCGCTGTATCAGATTTTGCAGCCGATCTCGCTCAGCCGAAATTTGTTCTATCTCTTTATGACGCTGCTGTTTGTCGTGGGCATATCTGCTTCGATTCTGCTGTACAGAAACATTCAATCTCCGATCAAAAAGTTGATCCAGGGCCTTCGCCGCGTGCAGCGCGGTGACTATTCCGTACGGCTGCATAGCAAGGATCAGAATGAGTTCTCCTTCCTGTTTCATCGATTCAATGATATGTCTCACCAGATTCAAGACCTGATCGAGAATGTATTCCAGGAGAAAATCAGAGCCAAAGAAGCAACGCTGAAGCAGCTGCAGGCGCAGATTAACCCCCATTTTCTATATAACTGTCTTGGCTACATCATCAACATGGCCCAGATGAAGGACGAGCAGGCTGTCGTGTCCATGGCGCATAATCTGAGTGCATATTATCGGTACACCACCCGCATGGAACGGGAGACGTCCTCGCTTCGGGACGAGATCAAGCTGCTCATCAACTATCTGGATATTCAGAAGCTGCGCAATGGACGAATTGAGTATCATATCGATATCCCTGAGGACATGCTCGCCCAGTCTGTACCGCGCTTAATGCTTCAGCCGATGGTCGAGAACTCCGTCATACACGGCGTGGCGAAGTCCTATTCATCCGGGGAGATTCGCATTACCGGCGAGAGCGTGGATGGTTTCGGCAAGATCTATATCGACGACGACGGCCCCGGCTTAAGCCCGGAACAGTACGATGCGCTGAACCTGAAAATGCAGGAGCCACTACAGGAAGAAATGGGCTGCGGCCTCTGGAATACGAACCAACGAATTATGCATCTGTTCGGCAGCCAGTCCCACCTTCAATTCGGCCCATCCCCACTTGGCGGATTCCGCACCGAGATCGTCTGGGAGATGCCGAAGGAGGATACAGATTCTGAGTGAGATACCGACATTAATTTAAGTTGAGTCATTTTATTTGAAACGAAATATCTACACGTGAACGTAGAGGACAGAAAAAAACTGAAGAAGCGAAGCAAAAAGTTTTCTACAGAAAAGCCTCATTGGAAGGAAGCTACGCTGCACTTTTAATACAATTCCATCTTTATATAAAGCCTGGTTTAAAATAAAGGGTTAGCCGTTATGTGAACCAAAGCGAAGGATTGAAGGGATTCTGTAGAAACGAAGTGTTCGCCTTTCAAGCCCCATTTCAACCTTACCATCATCTAATCCGGAAATGGGGCTTGAACAGCGATCGAAAGAACCCTTCGAATCCGCAGCGACTTCGTTCACAAGAAGTATCCATTTTTTCATTCTAGGCCTTATATTTACACCACCAAGGGAGACGAAAGAATATGCAGATGATCATCGTAGACGACGAAGCACACTGGGTGGATAACCTGTCCATGACCAAGCCCTGGCACACATTGGGGATCGAGCAGGTTCATAGAGCGTACTCCGCGCATGAAGCCTTACAACTGATCGACACCCACCCCATCGATATCGTGATCTCGGACATTCAGATGCCGGAAATGACAGGCATAGAACTGATCGAACGCATCCGGATCCGGGACAAAAAAATAAAATGCATTCTGTTATCGGGTTATTCCGAATTCGATTACGCCAAAAAAGCCATCCAGTACGAGGCCGTGGACTACCTGCTCAAACCGCCGACAGACGATGAATTAATGGGCGCCGTGCAGAAGGCCATCGATCAATTAAATCATGAATGGGAACTCGTCAGTTCACTTAGTCGAACTCAGTTTACTTTACGGGAGAATTTGCCACACTTGCGCGGACGACTGCTTTTGGAGGCATTGCAGGGGCACCGGTTTTCATCCGGCGAATGGGAGCGGAAACTCACCAATTATGATCTGCCCTTTCACGCCGGGGACGCCGCACTCATGCTCGTTCGGTTGGATGAAGAATTCGGACACTATGACAGTCATGATCAGACCCTGATCGAATATGCCATCATCAACATGGCCGAGGAAATTATGGGCGAGTTTATGCACGTGTGGGGTGTGAAGGAGGAGCACGGATATGTGGTGTTTTTGCTGCAGCTGAAGGAACGAAATGACGATATTGGAAAAGAGACCATTCTGGAGAAACTGTCCATTCAGCTTCAATCCAAAGTAAAACAGTTTCTCAAAGGCTCCCTCTCCATTGTCATGACCGAGTGGTTCATCTTTCCGGATCAGCTCTACGATCGCTTCCGTCAGGCCTCCGCATATTTCCGGCAGATCGTCGGAGACGAGCGCGAATTTGTCATGCGCGTCAGCGATGTGGAGACACCTTCAGCTCAAGGTCCGCTGGACGTGCTGTACACTCCGCCCACCTTCATCCATCTGCTGGAAAGCGGACAATGGGATGCCGCCGAAGAGAAAATACTCGCCGTCTGCGCAGAGCTGGATGAGAAATGGTCCGAATCGTGGGAGCATTGCATGGAGGCTGGTTTTCTCATTACCGCTTCATTCACCAACCTCGCCCACCGGAACAAGCTGACCCTGACGAGCCTCATGGGCAGTGATATTGAATATCTTCAGAGCGGGGAGGCCTTCTCCACCATCGGCAAACTGCGCAAATGGTCGCTCGGCGTCCTCGCCAAGCTGAAGGAAGGTACATCCAACGAAATCAAGGATATCCGGTCCGAGTATGTGAAGAAGGTTCAAGAGTTTACGGATAAAAATCTGCATCTGGATGTCTCTTTGCGTGTGCTCGCCGATCATGTCAATCTGCATCCGACCCATTTGTCCAAGATTTACAAGATCGAAACGGGCGAAGGCATCAGTGAATATATCTCGCGCCTGCGCATGGATCGGGCCTGCCACAAGCTGGTCACGACCACCAAAAAAGTATATGAAATCAGCATGGAGATTGGCTATATGGACCCGGCGTATTTTATCAAAGTGTTCAAGCGCCAGTTCGGCGTCACCCCGCAGGAATATCGAGACCAGCATTAAACAGCATATAGAGGTTGTTCAAAAAGTCCGCTTTTGATTACGAATCATGCCTAACGGCATCATCTGCATCGAATATGGAATTCAGCCGAAATGTCCGTTGCTCACGTAGCTTCCTACGCTCCGCTACTCCATTTCTAGCTTTATCCCATCTTCTCGGTACTGAAAACCGATCTTTTTGAACTTTCACTAATAGAGTCCTATCGAAACTAACAAACTCATATAGATGCCCTCCCGCCCGACTTGGTACAGTTACACTTGTAAAGATCATACACCGTAGGGGGATTGAACAATGATCAAATTCAAAACATGGTGGTCCTTGCTCATGGTCATCGCACTCATCACCATCACTGCGTGCGGCAGTGGCGATTCAGCCAGCGAGAATGGTACAGACGATACAACGGCGACGGTCGGCTCAGCCGAAGCTGAAGCTGCTTTTGCCAAAGGAAAATACGACCCACCCATTGAGTTCAGTTCGGTTCGTATGCCGAAGAAATATGTGCAAGGTGACACCAAAGAGAACAACGTTCACGATCGCTGGATGCTCGAAACGCTGGGCATGAAGCATAAGGATTCATGGTATCCGGCTAATGACGATCAATACAGACAGAAGCTGCAGCTGGCTATCGCTTCAGGCGAGAAATTGCCTGATTTCGTATCCGTTCCAACGAACGCGGTACTCACCAATCAGCTGATCGACTCCGGTCAATTCATCGCCATCGATGAACTGTTCGACAAGTACGCCAACCAAATCCTGAAGGATCACGTTGCAGCGCATCCCGAGCTGTGGTACCCGTTCACCAAGGATGGCAAGAGATACAACATGCCGATCCTGGAGTACACCGATAACGACGATACCCTGCTCTGGCTCAGAGAAGACTGGATGGAGAAGCTGAACCTGAAAGCACCTAAGACCATCGCAGATCTTGAGAACATCATGGACAAATTCAAAAACGAGAACCCGGACGGCCTGTCTCCGGATAAAGTATTCCCACTGGCGATCTCGCTGAAAAATAACACCAACACCTGGATGGGCTCGCTCGACTGGTTATTCGGCGCTTACGGCACGATCCAGGAACAATGGAACAAGGACGCGAACGGCAATCTGGAGTACGGCTCCATTAATCCCGGTGCCAAACAAGCCCTTGCGAAGCTGAATGAATGGATGAACAAAGGGTATATCCATACCGACTCCGCGCTGTGGGACGAAGGCAAGTCTGCTGAAAGCTGGACTGCTGGTACGGCAGGCATCCTGCCTGGCGCAAACTGGGTACCCGACTGGCCAGCACCGGACCTGCTCAAGAATGTACCTGGCGCGAAATACAAAGCCTACCCTATTCCGGCTGGACCAGACGGCAAGATCGGCACGAAGTGGCAGAACTCTGGCGTCAACGCCAGTATCATGATCAACAAGGATGCCAAGCATCCGGAAGCCATTTTCCTATACTACAACTACCTGCTCGATAACCTGGCCAACCCGGCAGCGGGCAGTCCATATGAGTACGGCTTTGCCAAAGGTTACGACTGGGATATCGTAGACGGTCAACCGACCAGTGACAAAGAGAAGATCAAAGACTTCTCCAACGAGTTCCCGTTCCTGACGGGTCCGGCTCGTATTCCAGATCTGTATATGAAAACCCTCGTGAAGCTGGCTGACGGCGAGAAACCAGAAACCCCATACGAGAAACAAATGGCCGAGTTCCGCAAACCCGAAAACTGGGCCGCTGCCAAAGTCGTGATGTCGCAGCTCGACATTCGTAAACAAAACTACTTCACCGGCGCAGCCACACCAACCATGGTCTCCAAATGGAACCTGCTTCGCCAGTCCGAGATGGAAACCTTCAACAAAATCATCTACGGCAAACTGCCGATCGATGCCTTTGATCAATTCGTCGCCAACTGGAAATCCAATGGCGGAGATCAGATCACGCAAGAAGTGAATGATTGGTTTAAGTCGGTGAGTGCGAAGTAAGATTTGGATTTTTTGAAAAATAAAGAGTAAACAAAACAAGCCGAAGCGGTAAGATACACGCTTCGGCTTGTTTTTCTATATCTAGTTAACCCAGCTTTATTCTAAGCTTCGTTTTGGAAAGCTTTCCTTTGAGCATTTATAGCTCCTGAATCCTCTTCATTTAAGGATTGCACCTTGTTTAAGAGTTCTTTCAATTTCATTATTTTGATCGTATGTTTCTCAATAATAGCCTGATCCTCTTCCTGGAGAACTTCGTTAGTTGAGAAGGCTTCTACAATTTTTGAACTTCTTTCCAAGCTTTGATTTATTTCTTGAATTAAATCAGTTTTAGACGACGAAGTGGCCGCAAGCTCAGGTTGGCTTACTTCATATTCCTTAAAATCATGTGCGTAATAAAAAACGTCTTCATCTGAATTCGTAAATTCCTCAATACTTCTGGAAGAGATATTCAGTTCCTTTGCTCTTTTATCAAACTGCTCTCTTGGAATTTCTTCAATTCCATACTCTTCTTTTTCCGTAGCCGACATCATTCCCGGGTTCCATTCCTCATTCGTTTTAGCTGCTAAACTCCTTCCTGCACTACCAGCTTCAAGATTCCGGTATCTTACACCCGCAGATAAGAGTTCATAACCCGGACCAAAAATCATATATTCAGTTGATATTTGGGCGGTCTGGTTAGGCTCCACATCAGCGATGAACCAGAAGTACTGACCGGTATCTGAAATATCCGATGACCAATCCCACTTCCTCCATAAACGATTATCTGTCGAAATAACGTCATCCACTGTACTACGCATTGCATCAATTAATCCAACAACTGACCATGCATATCCAGCACTTAAATTGTTAATAGCTGTAATTGCAAAACCAATAACAGCGCCTGCAAGAGAGCTATAGCCTGGTTTTGAACCTGAAGATTCTGGCGCAGAGCCAATATACTTACTGTCTGCGCTAGACCATAAAGCTAATTTGCTTGTATTCGAGGTTCCTTCTATTTCAAATGCTGCTATTCTTATTCTACTCGTCGCTTTATCGTTGTATCTGCTTGCTCCTGTTCCAACCAATCTATAGTTGAATCCCCACGCTCGGCGAGCACTTGACCATTCCGCACCCATAAACCCAATCGAATAAGCGCTGTAGATATCATAATGATTATTTCCAGCTTACTTCCAAGTCAGAGAATTACTTGCCTATGTATGATTGACAGGTTGATCCGCTGCAAAAGCATAGTTTCCAAACAATATTGTCGAAAAAATACTTGTAATTAGCAGTGCGCTTACTGCTTTTTTAAAAGGCTTTCTTAATAATGAATTCATTTAGGTCAACTCCCTTTGTATTCGTTTCTCAAAACAAAAGAATCACAATTAAGTACTTTAAAATACAGGAACTTCAACAGAATCTGTACCCATAACTCTTTTTCCATTTTTCTCTTCTGACCCAACCTCAATACCAATTTTTAATGACTCAGAGGGGGACATACCCTTTTGATCCGGACTTAAATCGATCACAATCGTTCCAGTTCCTCCGCCATTTGCTGTAAAATTCCGTTCTCTCCCAATTTCGATCATCGTGCGCCAAGAAGAGTCATCAGAAGAATTCATCCAGGTTGATACATACTCAGCGGGCTTTAACTTTGGTTGATGTTCAGGATAACTACTGGTGATGCTGGAGACACTCCATTGATCAGGGATATAAAATGCAACACCACCCCAGTCAACGGGGTCAATCTCTACATGTGCTACTATTTTGATATGATCAATATGCTCCTTTTCACCCTCAACGAATATCGACCCTTCTGTCATTGTCTTTAAATTTGTTGATTTAGCATCCAGATCAAAGTTTTTAACTTGAATAATATTTCCATTCACAACTGGCTCATTGGCTTCCTTTTTGTTAAAATTCAAAAAAAACAGAATAGATACAATCACAATAAACATAAAAAGCAAGATTAAGTATTTAGATCTTTTTTTCATCATATATCCATACCTCACTTCTGCCTTTGTTTCTTTAAGCTTAACACATAATTAACGCCCTCCTTTCCTTATCAGCTCCTCCCAAGCCTTCGCAGAATTAAATTCATGGTGTAAAGGTGCATACATATATAACGTTACAATCTGCATTATCTAACGAAAAAAGTATGAATATGTAAAATTTAAAAGTCAATTGAATTATTAGTGATATGAATCAACGAAATTAAATAACTTATTATTCCATATAAGATGTATAATTAACAATGAAGAGATTGTTCTGTTTCGTGTTAATTACATAAAAATTTATGGAGGACACGTATGGTTCAATGGTTTGATTTTTTTAGAGACCCACTAGACAGTGTTGATTCAACAATTCAGGAAAAGGTGTATAGCTCTTTTTACAAGTTCGTATATCCGAGCGTTTATTCCATGATACTTGATCATTCTTTAACAGAAGATATTATTCAGGATGCTTTCATTAAAGCAATCACAAAGGGTCCATATATTAGATCAGATGCAAATATCCCAGCCTGGATTAAACGATTGACCTATAATACTACTTTAGATTACTTAAGAAAATTGAATAGAGAACGCCGCTTTTTGGCACACCCCTGCAGTTACAATACTGAAACTCTCAGTGATGCACTTACTGTGGAACGAGAAGTAGAGAGAACAGAGACTAATGAAGAACTTTACAGGGCAATTGGCGAGTTGAAATTAGACTATCAAGTAGCTCTTCTATTATTTTATGTGGAGGGAAAAACGTATCGTGATATCTGTCAAGAACTTCATTTAACAGAGTCTGTATTTACACAAAGATTAGCTAGAGCCCGAAAAAAAATTACTTCACAATCTCCAAAAAAACTGATTTGATAACGTCGACCTATGCCGGGCACGCGGGCATCCTGCCAGGCTTCAACTGGGTTCTAGACTTGCCTGCATCCGATCTGATCAAGAACGTACCTGGCGCGAAAATCAAAGCCTATCCCGTTCCAGCAGGTCCTGACGGCAAGATCGGTACGAAGTGGCAGAACTCTGGTGTCAACGCAAGTATCATGATCAACAAGGATGCCAAGCATCCAGAAGCCATCTTCCTGTACTACAATTACTTGCTCGATAACCTGGCTAACCCGGCTGCTGGCAGTAAGTATGAATACGGCTTCGCCAAAGGATACGACTGGGATATCGTAGACGGTCAACCGACCAGTGACAAAGAGAAGATCAAAGACTTCTCCAACGAGTTCCCGTTCCTGACGGGTCCGGCTCGTATTCCAGATCTGTACATGAAAACCCTCGTGAAGCTGGCTGACGGTGAGAAACCCGAAACCCCTTACGAGAAACAAATGGCCGAGTTCCGCAAACCTGAAAACTGGGCCGCTGCCAAAGTCGTGATGTCGCAGCTCGACATTCGCAAACAGAACTACTTCTCCGGCGCAGCCACACCAACCATGGTCTCCAAATGGAACCTGCTTCGCCAGTCCGAGATGGAAACCTTCAACAAAATCATCTACGGCAAACTGCCGATTGATGCCTTTGACCAATTCGTCGCCAATTGGAAATCCAATGGCGGTGATCAGATCACGCAAGAAGTGAATGATTGGTTTGAGTCGGTAAGTGCGAAGTAAGATTGGGTTAGATTTGAGTTGAACAGTAAACAAACCAAAACAAGCCGAAGCGTATATTTCTGCCGCTTCGGCTTGTTTTTCGCTCAAGATTAGGATAACCACCCCTTGTTTATGAGAACCTCTGAGTGGTTTTAAAAAGGATACATACCCAATTCTATTCTTCGGTCAACTCATACCACGTCTCGTACCCCTCAATGTTTGTATCTGAGTGGTCACTGGCGTCGGATGTCTTGAAATACCTAGCATAATATGCATGTTCAATTGTCTCTTTATTTTGATCCGTGTTGATATCCAGATAGATATTGGATATTTCCAAGCCCCATTTGACACTTTGAGCAATTTCGTTGATGTTATCTACAGTTGAAAATTCGTCCATTTCCATAAGAATGAATTCCAGTTCCTCTTTACTCGGTACCTCGCTCATATCTATTCTGCAAGAAAGGTTTGGACGAGTAAATGTAAATTGGACTTTTTCGATTGACGGAGAAAGTTCTTTCAATTTTTTTGTTAATTCTTTCGTTGTATCGGTGTTGATTCTGTATGTAGTACTGCAACCTGTTGCAAATAGAAGGAAACAAATTAAGAGTACGATCCATTTATTCATTTCGCACCTTCTCAAAGATTTCATACAACGTTCTTGTACTGACGACGCTCAAGCGACTTATACGACAATGGATATGATTTTAGTATATGTCCCCTGCAATCCAGATTAACTTTCAGCAGTTCTTTACCTGCTCCGTTATATACAATCCTTCTTGGAAAATTAAACAATTCAGCTGCATTCCATATGCACACCCGCCATCAATTCCGATCTTATCATCACTAAACCAAATATCGGATGTGCCATGGATATCCATCGTTCGTGTATGTCCAAAGATAACTTTTTTGTTTAGATTCTCAAAAGTATGTCGAATGAATTCATCTTTAATATACATAAAATCATGCTCTGACTGGTTCTTCCAGTCCATAACACTCGGATTCAACCCCGCATGAACATAAATGTGATGATCGTCTTCGTGATATAAAGGCAATTTACTTAAAAAATCGATGTGGTGACCATAAGAAGTCATCATTGTAGCCTTCAATTGATTAAATATCTCATTAGACACTTCGCTATCTATGATATTCATATCACAATAACTTTGAAGGGTTGGTATTCCCCCATGTTCAATAAATTTAGATCTAACCAATTCGCTATCATTATTTATTAAATCAACCAATCGTTGGTCATGATTACCCCGTAAAGCAATGGCATGATGCTCAGTTACTAATTCGATGACTTTATCAACTACTGCTTTGATGTTTGGCCCTCTATCTACATAATCCCCCAGCAAAATCAACTGATCATCTATCGAATTAAATTGGTTCAGATGCAGCATTTGATTCAATTGATCAATGCATCCATGTATATCGCTAATCATAATTGTTCGCTTCATAGAGGCTCCTAACTGTAATTTTATGATTATTTATCGTTTTGAAATAAGGATGTAATAATAATTTTCGCACATTCTTCTGGCGTATTTAAACTTGTATCGACTGAGCAGCTATAGCGAATGTTATGCGACATTATTTTGTTTTGCTCATCAGATTGATCTTCTCTTCTGTCACCACGTTCTACATTTCTCTTACGACAGATATCCAAAGGACAATACACTTCAACAATATCCAAAGGATACCCATTAAAAATTTCTATGACCTTATCGTAATGTGGCTTTAACTCAGGTCTTTCAACAAGGATCCCATCGATTAAAATATTCTTTCCATGATCCGAAAATAATGTTGCTGTGTGATACATCATCATTATGGCTTCACTTAGATGCTTCCAGTAATTATCCTGTAGATGCTTATCACCAATCGTATTTTCAAAAAGATCATTGGCCACAACATAAAAAAACGGTTCAGAGTAAGTTTGCATAGCCTCTACTATTGAGGTTTTACCTGAACTTGTTACACCATTCAAAAATATAATTCTCCCTTTTTCCATGTTTCTCATCTTCCTTTGCATCGGTTATTTTTTATAAGATTTGGGGCTTGACAGTCTCCTATAACGTTAGCCATAGCTTGAATATGTTGTTATGCCTTGTTACCGTCATCTTTGAATTCCTTACAATTCCCCTCATCCTTATATCTCTTTCCAATTCTCTCTTCTTATTAGATTTTCGATTTGAGCTGCATGGTGTTTGTTGTGCCAAATAAACCTTTGTAGAGCTGTCTCTAAAGTAATTCTTCCTAACACTTCGGTTTGTATGGTCCGTTTATATTCTTCAATACTAATCTCTTTGAGCAGCACAAAAAAGCGATGATGCAATATTTCAAGAAGTGATAGCGAATTCTCTACGGGCAACTTCTTGTAATCCATTAATTCTCCCCACGAATCTTCCCGATATGAGTTTGCTAATGGATTATTTTCAGTTAATCCTCTTTTAAATCTGAGGTACGCATTCATGTCATTATCAGCCAAGTGATGTACGACCTGCCTTACTGTCCAACCGTTCTGCCGATACGGAGTCTCCAATTGGTATTGTTCGAGACCAAACAGCAATGTATTTAATCGCTTCGTTAGTTCAGGAATCTGTTTAATCAGATTTATTATTTCATCATTTGAAAGATTATTCTGGGGTTGAAATTGACCAATCGGATATCTGATCTGATCCATCAAATTTATCCTCACTTCTTTAGAATTGCAGTCTCTCTTTGAATAGCTTTCAGAATCTTTTTGACGCTTCAATAATTGTAATCATCTCTTTCCAATGCATCTAAATATTTCGCCTACATTCAGGCATTTACGAATTTAAGCAGCAGACTGATCCAGTGTAGGGTTACCCGCTGATTCCGCTACTTTATAACCTACTATTCTAGGACCTAGGGGTATTCTAGCTCTAAATCATGGATATCAAGTTAGATCAAGCTCCTGAATCCATTGAAATGCTAGAACTTATATCTTAATTATTCTCTTCGAATAGAGAACTGAACAAGAATTAAAGATCATATGTAATCCCAGTGCAAACACAATTGATTCTGTCATCAATGTCATGGATCCCAAAACAATCCCCCCTATACATGCAAAAATCATAAAGCGGATGCTTTCGGAGGATAAGTTGTAGTACTGTAAATGACAGATTGCAAACAGAACGGCAGTAATAATGACGGGGATTGTAACAGGCATATAAAAAATATCCATTAATTTAGAAGAGCCAAACAGAGGCTCAATGTTCGGTAATATCAATCCTCTGTAAATTATTTCTTCTACGATCGGATAGATAAGCACAAAATTTATTATGTTGTATGAGCCAATAGGGTTATAACCCGAAAAGCGTGCTGCTATAACATTTGCAATAACAAGAAAACCGAAGATGGGCAAAGCTTCACCGAAATGAATTGGTATTTTAAAAACATATTCATTATGAAAAAAAGGGATGAGTAATCCAATCATGACTGCCCAAAGTAGCACAGCATGTTTATCAAGATTTCTAAAAGGTAGCTTTCTAATCACTACTTCAACAAGCTTGTGTGAAAACGCTAATAATAGCGATAAGCAAAAATAAATCATTACGGCCCCCCTGGATGTAGCTCTAATCTATAGATTTCATCTAACGTTCCTCATTTGCGCGGAACCTCCCGACTTAAGTCACGAAACGCCGAAGCGACATGTGCTTATGCGGTGTGCACCGTTGTTGCCTGATTCCGCCTCCTCGGTGTCTATAAATGGCGTCAGGGAGTTAGTTAGGCCCGCAGCGTCAATATGATGTTATAAGGCTCCCAGTTTAGTAGCTATTAAACTTTCAATATCATTTCTATTGTGTCTTTAAACCCGAATTGTTTATAAATCTCTTCTGCTTCTGGAGTTGCAAGTAATTTAATCATTTTTACGTCATGACACTTTAACCATTCAATAACTTTTTCGGTTAATAGTGCTGCGTATCCTTTTCGTCTAAACTCTTTTTTAATATAAACATCACCGATAAATCCATAGAATGGTGTTTTGTAAAAACAATACGGTATATCATCTTTAATAAACGCTCCTGCCATTCCAATGATTTCGTCATTGACGTCTATAATAAAATGCTTCATTTTGTTCTGGTTCTGTAATTCCAGATATGCTTTTTCAATTAACTCTTTTGCATTTTCATGTAGTAGATGAATTAAGTTAGCGTCTTCAAACATTTGAATTTTTAAATCTATGATCGATTTTAAATCAGAGTGATCTGATTCTCTTATCAATATACTTTATTATCTTGTGGTTTACCGATTATGAACTGAATCAGCATCTCTAGTTACCTTAACTTGCGAATTAAAGAACGAATGGCCCACAGCGTAGAAACTTTGTTTTCAGATGTCTTCATCTCCCTAAATTACACTTAAATATCTTGGTATTCATTCATTATTCTCGTAATAAATTCAGTCTTTCCAGCATTATAGGCTTGGCGATTGTTACTGTATTTATTAGCTAGTTGGAACTTTAAATTCGCATACTCAGATACTAATAAGGGATGCTTTCTTAGTATATCTCTGAACATTATATGTCTTTTTAATTCTTCACTTTCCCTATTGCATACGTATAGATGATGTTCGTGCTTCTCACTGCCTTTACTAGTGTAGGGTACATAAACGTCCCTTCTTGCAAATGCTTCTCTGTTTTTAATCCCCAAATCACCTTCATGAATATATCCCAATTCTTCTAGCTTTTTGATCGCCTGTGGTAGGCAGTCCATAGATTCAATTACTACATCTATATCAATAATTGGTTTGGCTGAAAGACTCGGGATTGATGTACTTCCGACGTGTTCCATTCGTAATACCAGACCATTTAATTTGTTGGATATAATCGATTCTATTATATTGAACGCTTTTGGCCATTCATTATTGTATCCTTCAATAATTACTGGTTTTTGAATCTTCATTGGATGCTCCTTGCGTATTATTTACGAAGATTTCTGATAGTTTTCTTGTATTCACGAAACGACCCAGCTATAGATACTCTTATCTTCGGCTGGGTCGTATGTTGTCTGACTGTTCTTCCATGATTATACATCTAGAAACCAAAGGGTGGTATCCAGCAGCTTGAATACAGAGATATATGCCGTTACTGCCTTCGAAGTATTACCTAAAAAAACTTTGATCATGATTCCAACATTATTTTTCACTTTGGTATACAAACTCAACTTCACCATCTAGCAAATATCGATATTCAAATAATTGCATTGTTCTTTCCCTAATTCTCTCCCGTATAACCGTGGTTAAGCTTACTGGTCCTCTTGATCCAAGATAACCATTATAAATAAATGTCTCCTCTACAAATTTTGATTCCCTTAAGTGATACTGTAACCATTCTTTCTGCGATTCAATTAGTGCTTCTCTTGGTTCTCTATCCAACTTAGAAAGAAGCGTTTTATATATTTGATTCAACTCTTTATCCCAGATCTCTGTATATTTGCTTTCAAATGCCCCCCATTCCAATGTTGTAATAATCTCTTTGGAATTTTGAAATTCATTAAATTCCACTTCATAATCATGATCTATAGGATTTTGAAGCATTTCATCATAAAATTCTCCTTTCAAATCAAGCTTCCCAATGCTCATGAGTAATATTTTATTGTTAGCAGGATCTGATCGACCTTCCGTTTTTTCTTTTGATTCTGTTCCATCACCTGTACTCACTACATCAGAAGGCAGTTCTGAATTCTTTATTGAATTAGTTTCGCTGTTTAGAGTAGTCAGTTGACTACTCTCTTGACAAGATGAACACATTATCGCCATAAAAAATAATAAGAGTATCTTACCTTTCATAATTTATCTCCTTCAATATTATCTTTAATATTTTCAGGTAATGGCGCATAACGTTCCCGTATTCACAAGCCAGCGCATGCTACGTGTCCGACGAATCTCCACAGTGTTAATATATTGTTATAGGCATTGCCCACTTCTACGAACAAGCTATTAGCTATCTATTTTTTAGCTTTTCCAATAATTCTATCTCCTCTTCCCTTGAAAGTTGTTCTTCCTCTCTTATTCTCGTCTCATCTATCTTCCGTACTTTTAATCCTCTTTTTATGAGCCATTCTTCACCAGGTTTCATTGTAGTTGCTGGATGTGGGTATACATCCTCACTTATAATCTCCTCATCAATTATGTAAATATAGCCACATAACTTACCATTATGAAATCTTGCACCATCCTCGTCATAAGCAACAATAGATGGTTTGTGTGAAAAGATTCTTGCTAACTCTCGATCCTGAGTTATTGTGCTTCCTACCAGTAGTTCATTTAATAATATTGGAGAACCATGAAACCAAGGCTTACTGTAGTCCCAATCCTTCATAAGTATCACCTTCAATTAAGTTAGATAATGGTTCTTCTTTCTATTGTTCTTAGGTTTATTCGTATTGACTTTAGGGATTGCGTCTAACGTCTGATAGTGTAGAAATTAGTTCTTCGTTTCTTACTTCATAGATATATTCCTTAGCTATATGATCTCTTCCCCCGTGAAGTTCATACCAGTCAATGATCTTCTTATAATGTTCTTTGTCACTTCTGATATTCGTTTCAATCTCTTCATATTTTTCAATACTATCATATTCCCAGATTGCAAAAATCTCAGTTGTTTTCTCTGAATGTGGGGCCATCCATCTACCTACTAGACGAGCTCCATTCTTCAACTGATTAGGTAGATTGGTTTCAATGAAGTGTCTGTTAAAGATGTAAACGAATTCATTATTGACGATATAATGCTTTCTTCGATAAAACACAGTAATCATCTCCATTAAGTTATATTAAGTACTCTTCGTCTTACACACTTCGGATGTTTCGGCTAACTTTCCTGTATTCACGACACAGCGTATGCTGGATGTCGGCGAATGCCGGGACTAGGATCTACATCGCTTAATGATGATCGAAATATCAGATGTTATGCCAATAGAAAGTATAATGTGAATGCTGTTGAAATCCTAATGACTTATAAAAATAGCTATTAGAAATAACATATGCTTTTTCAGCACCCAAGGAACGGCTTCTTCTTAAGGCTTCTATGACCACTGCTTTACCAAGCCCCTTACGTCGATACTCCGGAATTGTACATACAGGTTCAACATAAACATAATCAGTTTTCTGACTATACCACAAGCCACAGTATGCAACATAATCACCATCTTCATTTTCAGCAACAATATGTAGAAATGTATTCAAATTTTTCGCTGATAACATTTCTTTTTGCTTACTCATCGTAGTTTCATCAACTGGTACAGGCCCTTCGTTATCAAATGCCTTCCAAAGCATATGATGAAGTTTATATATGTCATTTTTTATATCAATATTTTTTATTGTTATGCCTTCAGAGATTATAAATTCAGAGCTAATATTCTCTAGTTCGAGCTCAAGTATGTTTTCTGTCAAATCATTCTTCACAAAATCATTACTCCGTAATAAATCTAAAATATGAGTATCCTTGTCATTCACCGCAATCCCAAGGCCATTTTCATTACTGAAATTAGCAATAGCATATTCTAATATATCTTTTTCTAACTCTTTAAATCCCTGTTTTGTAGCAAAAAATGCTTCGCCGAAATAATGGTCATAAGTTGCTATAGCTACTAACTCATCATCGAGATACCATAATCCAATTTTATTTTTTAAGTCACGATTAAAATCAGGATGAAAAAACATCCATTCCCATCTTGCCCAATTCCAATTTATATGTTTACGGTCATCTTTTGATAATTCAATCAAAAAATCACAAACTTTATCATAACAAGAATCATCGAAATTTCTAAAAACAATCTTCATTTTAATCCCCCTTATAATAAAAATCCTGAGTCTATTTGTTATTTTCCGTATCTACCTCAGAGTTACTTACAAATTCCTCTTTATAAACAAATATATCCTCCCTCATCCTTTAGTCATAAGTTTTAAACAAGTGTTATATATTGTCTTATAGCAATTTCAGTTGACATCTAATTTAAGTACTTCGTAGATACAACATATTCCTTCCATTATCTGAACTAGGTATATGATAACCCATATTGTTACATTTGCAAGAAAATATTGGAGAAAAAAGAGGCGTCGAGTATCTCTAATCTCCCAAAGCCAAGAGATCCAGTGACTTTGAATGCGCTGGGTAGTTTTCGTACTACCAAGTTGTTCGCGCAATTGTATGACCCAAGTAGCTCCTTAATGTAGCGAAGGTCTGTTCCGTTTCCTAACAAAAAAGAGCCTCACACAAGTTATATCAACTCATGTGAAGCTCTCTTCTACTTCATGTTTCCTACGACCTTCACTCGAAGCCTTGTCGCATTTCCCGGATGATAAGCGAGCGGGGTTTCTTCCACTTCGACCAGTTCAACCGTCGCCGAATCGGCGCCAGCAAGTACCGCCTGTTTCACGGCTTTTTCCCGAGCATCTCTTAATGCTGCCTCACGGGGCTCTGTAGAATAGATGTAAATCTGCTCATATTGGCCGCTGATTTGGGCAATACACGCACCAATGGCGTTAGCCACGCCCCCGTTCTCAGGCTTAATCATATGGGATACCCCGCGAATGGTGTCCGGAATCACGACACTGCCTCCGCCTACCAACACAAGCTCAACATCACCTGAAGATGTCTTCATTTTATCAATGGTCTGTTCTATGATGGCTGCAATTTCGCCCTGCACCTGTTTAGCAAAGTCTTCATCCAGATGCGCTACCAGGCTCTGATCCCCGACATCTGCAAGACCCAGCCGAACGGCAATGTCCGTTGTCGTAAGTGTATTCCCGCCAAAGACAAGTGCCTCTTGTCCGATCCTGTATCCTACGCTGTCCGGGCCAACTGTAATTTTGCCATTCTCCGAGCGCACGATGCTACCGCCGCCCAGTCCCACTGAGATAATATCCGGCATGCGGAAATTCGTGCGGATATCGCCAACCTCGACTGCAACCGACGATTCCCTCGGGAATCCATCCTGCAAAACGCCGATGTCCGATGTCGTGCCGCCCACGTCGAGAACCATCGTATCTTTGATTTTTGCCAAATAAGAGGCACCACGTATGCTGTTCGTAGGTCCACAGGCAATGGTCAGGATCGGAAACTGTTTAGCGTAATCTACTGACATTAAGGTACCGTCATTTTGGCATAAAAACACCGCTGCATCCAATATACCTTCTTCTTCTAAAGCCTGCACAAACCCCTCGGTTGTCGTTTTAATGATCTTGCACAATGCCGCATTGAGGATGGTCGCATTTTCCCGTTCAATTAAACCAACCGAACCAATCAATGAAGAACAGGAAACAGGAAATTCGGATCCGTACTTTTGATGGATGAGATCGCGAACGTGGAACTCCTGATCATTTTTAAGGGATGAAAATACGCCGATGACCGCTATGGATTCAACACTACCGCGCCACTCCTCCAGAAGAGCTGTGATTTCGCCTTCGTCAACTTCTCCGAGCAATTGGCCATCATATTCGTATCCGCCCTTCACGAGAGCATATTTACCCGACAGCTTCTGAACCATATCCTCAGGCCAGGACGTGTACGGAGCAACGGAAGCCGTTGCCGGGTACCCCAGACGAATGACACCGACTTGAGCCAGCTTTTTTCTTTCAACGATGGCATTGGTGCATTGTGTTGTGCCTAACATGGCATGTGTGATTTGATTTTTATCAATATTCGCCCCCTGCAGCAGCTGCCGGAGCGAGGTTTCAATCCCTGTGCGAATATCCAAGGTTGTTGGGGATTTCACCGCATGGATCAACTGATGATTCTCGTTCAAAATGATGGCATCTGTGTTGGTGCCGCCTACATCGATCCCGATTCTATACATTGTCAGCCACCGCCTTTTTCACCATTTCCTCAAGAGGTACATAATCGTAATCATAGCCGAAGTATCTTGGACCTGCCGTCTGGATTCCCTTATCCGTTCTCCACTTTTCATGAGCGGGCAATCCAATAACCCGTACGCGTTTACCGTATTTCAGGCTCTCTGTGGTCACAGGCAACAAGGTTTCGTAATCAACCAGACAGATCAAATCAGGCGTCATCGCTATCACCTGACCGTTCTTTTCAGCAATCAGGTTTTCATTTTGAAAATGAACCTTCATCTCTCCGGCTTTAAACGCCTCGATGCCTTCAAGATGCATGCAGCCGAGATTAAATCCGCCCTTGGTTTCACGGATGACATCCACAATTTTTCCTTGGAATAGCTCATAGCCGGATACCCGTTTCAACAGTTCCTCAAGCTTGTCCTTGGCATCTCGGTTCTTCGATGTAATGATTGCTCCAATCTGTTCGGACAGGGTTACGATATGATGAACGCCACTTTGCTTTATTTGCGCACCCGTTGCCGGATACAGGCTGACTAAAGAACTGGCCCCCATTTCGACTGTAGCTACCCTGGCGAGCCGTTCTGTCCATTTGTTGTCAATGGTCTCGAAGATGCCAATATTCCCTTTCTCATCCGTTATGGCCATCGGCGTCGCTGGAATGCCGTCCAGGTTAAACGTCACCATCTGAAGCTCCGGGAACGCCCGGCCCATACCGTCACAGTCGATCAGAGGCAATCCCAGCTGTGCCGCAACAACAATCGGAATCATGGAATTGACGCCCCCCGCTTCCATCGGAAACGTACCCGCAATCTTGTCTTTTCCTAAATAATTCGCTAATTTCTGAAAAACCTTCACAAACTCGTCCCCGCGAGGGAATTTCTCCACTAATACGGAAGGCGCCCCCATCATTGCAGCTGGAATGAAAAAGTCCTCATCCCCAATCTCGTCCACGGAATATAGTTTGACAGGTCCAAACTTCTTAATGGCCGAGAGAGCCATCAATTTTCCGATATAAGGGTCTCCCCCTCCACCCGTTCCCAGAAATGCTGCTCCGACGGCAATATGTTCAACAGCTGTTTCATCTAAATATCTCATTTATGATTCCTCCAATATAACAGTCTTCTGAGCAAATAAACGATAGCCGATATAATATACGACAAAAGAAATGACAATTCCGGTCAAAGGCTGATTTGGTACCTGCGGAAGGCTTGGGAACAAGGATAACACGACAGGCATGCAGGCTATGATCGCACCAACGAGCCATGAGACAACGCCCAACACGTTCACGCCCTCAACCTCTTGCCAGCGTCTCTTATCCCCTTTGCCAAGCACCCAATACGAAGCAATCATCACGCCTGCCACCGGCGGAATCATAGCCGACAGAATGGACATGATCGGAGTAAAATAGTTAAGTATGCCAACGACAGCGAGTACGGTCCCAAGGGTTCCCGCAATGGCGACAGCCCACTTTTCCTTCTCCTTCGAAACGTTGAACACGTTAATTAAGGCAAAACCACCTGAAATCACATTCACAAGATTCGTTTTCCATGTAGCCAAGATCAAAATCATACCGCCAACAAACGGCGTCATGATGCTCAAAAAGGTGGCTGTGATATCGCTGGCTTGGTAAGCAATCGTCAGGACAGCTCCTGCACCAATCATCAGCAAGCCTGCGGGAACAATCCCGAATAGAGCGGCTTTCAGGACATCAGACCGTTTTTTTCGAAAATTGCGAATAATCTCCCGCGATGACTGCCCCCAGCGCAAATGAACCCAGGGTTACGGCCAGTCCGTCGGTAAAATTCATAACGGCCGCAGGCTTATAGTTTTGGATGATCTGCAGAGACTCCCCAGTCAATGCTTCGATCAGACCGTACACGCTGATTCCGATCAATAAAGGGACGGCAATATAACTGATCACCCGCAGCACTTTAACGCCGTACATGGCCGAAACGACCATCACGAGACCGCAGATGAGTGATGCCAGCGGTACAGGAACATATATACCGATCTCGGCGAGCAGATTGGCCAAAGCTTCCCCGCATACATTCGCCTGAATCCCGAACCAGCCAAGACACGCAATAGCGAGGATAATGGACAAAATCGTTCGAGACCCTGTTTTGCCAAACACCTGACCTGCGACCTGAACCGTCGGCTTTCCCAAATCCGTGCTTTGAATCCCCTGCAAAATCATGAGCAGCACAATAATGGAGTAACCTACTAACGTGACAAGTAATACCTTCGATACTCCCATGCCAGCAATCAGCGCATTCCCTACCAACAAACTCGGGATGCTGATGACTGCCCCAGCCCAGATGATCCCGAGACTGAACCAGGATTGATCCTCTTTAATGGCCTTCATATGATCCCCCCCAATCCTGTTCGTTCGAATATTGTTTTCTTATTGTAAAAGATGAAGGAGGTCAGCGTCTTTTTCAGAAAACAAAAAAAAATCCGATGTTTTTGTCTTATTGGACAAAACATCGGAACTTTTAGTCATGAATGAGACGGTAGACCATGCAGGCGATATAAACATCGTACGATTCGGAATTGATGGTCACATCATATCCGATGAGCTCGCAAATTTTTTTAATGCGATATTTCACCGTATTTTTGTGGACGAACAACAGCTTGCTGCAATCATCCATATTCCCCTTCGCATCCAGCAGAAAAGTCATCAGAGTTTTCAACGCGTCAGGGTCGTCCATAATTGGCTCCATCACGGACAAGCATTCTTCAGTGATTTCTTCCCCTTGCTTACTGAGGTCTATGGCTCGTTGCATAGAACGAACTTCAGCCGCGGTGTACAATTTGCGGTGATGATAAATGCGGTGAACTTCTTTAGAGACTCCGTTAACGAGCTGATACATTCGGCGTACGTCCTGTGTGTTACGCATTCTCGGAGAATAAACGATGCTTGATATGTCATCGATGAGACTCGTCGTTTCGATATATTCCGCTGCGATTTCAAACTCATTGTATTTAGAGGAACAATTCCCTAGCAACACGACAACACAGTGATCGATCGTTTGAATGACCGCGGTTTTATAATATTGCAGGAGATGCGCTTTTAAGTCTTCCCTTACCCTTCTTTCCTCCGACAAATCCCGAACGTACACGAGCCACATCATTTGAATCCCGGAAACGTCAATATGGAGCAAACTGGCCAATCTGCGCATTTTTTCGCTTTCATCATTTACGATGGCTTTAACCAAAGCGTACTCGCTTACCTCGTTATGCTTATCTCCCCACAAATTGATGGCCACCTGCACCACTTCGCTGATTTGATCCATCGTCTTCGGAGGCAGCTTCGTATTCTCTTTAATGAGAAACAGGTAAAGGACCTCCCCGTTTTTTTGATGAACACGTTTATATTCAACAAAGCAGGACGAATCCAGCTCGCCTTCTCCCATTCTGCCGTTCAAAATGGAAGGCGCCATGGACCGGATCAGACTCGTTACATCAAGCGATGAATTGCGCGGCCACATGACACGATTGATGATATCCAGGTTGCTGTTTGTCAGAACGATGTTCGCTTTCATTCGGTCCGACAGCAGTTTAAGGGTAATTTCCACGCTCCGCAAATGTTCCGGCAGCAGCGAGACCTTTTCCAGTGATTCATTCACGAAATGCTCATTCACCTTCTGATTGCTTACGATTGCCTCCATGGCTTCATAAATGACTTCATTATACCTAAGCGAGTAATCGTTTCTCGGCATGCAAATGATAATAAAATTCAGCGATTCTGCTAGCTCAAGCACTTCATCGGCGATATCAGGCAACACAATGCCAACATAGTACAAAATCAATCCCATTTCACCAAGGTCATGCAAGTATTGAACCGTCTGACATTGCTGCTCCACGCTGTCCTTAATGGAATAAAAAGAGCTGATGACCAGCTCTTCAGCGTACCATTCTTCTTGAACGGTTTGAATAATTTGCGAAAAGAAATTGACATCCGCCACTTCTAACACGGATAAAGAGGAAACGGTCTGATGAAGCCTGCTTGTTCCAGTGACCACCTGTGCTCCTCTAAATGAAGGAAGCTGCAGTAAATTTTTAACGGTTACCCCAATTCAACCACCACTTTTTGTTCGATTCATGATGCGCGGCATAACGAAGCAGCCTAAGATAGCTAACATTATATATTAATATAACCCTCGTTATGATAAGTAACCAAGTAAGTTCCCTGGCCAACTATGAAATATAGTCATTTATATTCTAAATATTTATCTAATTATTTTATTAGTTCATCTAATTCAAAAAGTCTACATGTATCTAGATTGCAATTTGTAAATTGCTTTACGATTTTCTCATTGCATTTAAAGCGTTCTCAAAATAGCTATATACTTCATCTGCAATTCCCAGAAACTCTTCAACAAGTACATCACTATCCAAGTAACAAGCATACAGATACTCAACTAAAGCGGAGTCAATCTCGCAATACTTTATTATGGCATTCTTCATCTCAATAATGTCATCTTGCCATACACCTGTATCTACTATAACCAAAGAGTATAATGCACGAATTAATCTCTTCGAATACCCTTTAATATATCTAGTTTTCAACGTGTCATCACTAGCAGTAGAAAGTGAACGACGTATACGATTTACTTCTTCCTTGGTCTCTATATTTAAGTCTAGAATGAACTCTGGAGAAATAACGATCGGTGGTACTTTTTCACCAATATCATCACCATATACGCAAACACAGATGATCTTAACCCAAAAACCCCACTCATTCGGTTTACTTAATACATCGTCAATCGAGCAAATGATCGTATCAATTTTAGTGATGAATGGATATTCTTTCAAAAGCCTGTCTTTAATATTTGTCAATCTTTCGTAATCAATATCTTTTGGATTTGCACAGACTATAGTAAAGTCCGCATCTGACTTATTAGGTGTAGCCGTTCCTTTGGGAATTGAGCCACACACATAAACGCTATGAATCTTACCTTTAAATTCGGTAAGGATCTGATCTATATACTTATCAACAAGCTCCTTATATTCACTTTGTATTGCAATTCTATTTATAATTTTTTCTAGTATCATATAGACTCCTCCTAAATGAAGAAATTCTTTCGGGCTAACGTTCCCGCATTCACGACGCTTGGCGTATGCCAAGTATGTCCGGCAGCCTCTGCTTTATCTCCTGCGAAAGTATGTTCTTTATTACTTGATGCCTTTGAGAAAATACCTGAATTGACTGCTCTGCTAATGTGCGAAATCCCTGAATCCCCTTAGTTTCCGAATTCACTTCACCTTTAGAAATGTTTCGAAAATGAATATTTCCATTCAAAACTCCTATCATTCCATCAATGTTAAACGTGTTATATGCGCTCAGGTATTTTCCAATAAGATCTTTTAAATTTGAGTTCTCCAAGTCGAATCACACTCCTGGATTTTGATATTACATATTTGTCCTGATTTCAGATAACGTTGCTGTATTCACGAATCCGAAGGGTTAAAGGAGCGTAGCGACCGGGTCCGTCAGGACTTGCCTCTCAGTGGTTGTCGCCTGATTCCGCTCTTATCTTAGGCTGAGGCGTTTGTTGACTGATATTTCTTCCATGATTATACATCTGTCAATCAAGGGGCGATAGCCCCGCAGCTTGAATACTGTGTTAAACGCAGTTTCTGACTTCAACAAAATTATCAAATACTAGCTTTCAGTTTGTTATATATGATGCAGTGCAGCATATGGTTTATACCCTATAAAATTGTCTATCCCACCAACGGAGGCGTTTAGTTAAGCAGGACTTCGAAAAGTACACTGTATCTCGCGGCAATAATGAATGAGTGAAATTAGCTTGAATATATTCTCCCAATTATCCATCGAAATACTCCAATCATCAGGAATCCCATTGAAATAGATAACATTCATCCTGTGATGCATTTATGACCCGAAATGGCCTTCTTTATCCATAACCATTCGCAACACGCTTTGCTTTCCTCGAGTCACAAAAAAAAGACAAGGCGATCTAAATGGTATCGATCATAAAAAGTACTGGATAAGGAGAGAACCATATTAGGAATAAGTAAATGGCATACAGGAAAACATAAATCCGGGAACTTCATTAACTAACGGATCTAGGAGGTTGGCAAATGGCAAAGTTTTTCGTTTTAACAATATTAATATTGGTGGCAGGATGTTCGTCCCATAACAATATGATGCAAAAACAAGTGACTCCTGAGCAAAAACAAATTTCAATTCATGATCATGCTGCTGCACCAAACTCTGTCCTCACACAGGCATCATCAACAGCTACATCTTGGCAAGAGAGATCTATTACAACAAAAGAAGCCCAAAATGGAATTCCATTGGATTTGTTGGATCTGATTCAAACACCGGATGGAAATCCAGTAAACCAGGCACCTGCAGAAAATCCTGAAAATAAGGAGCCAACAGGACAAGTACAGGAAGGTAAAAAAAATACTACGGATAAAACAGATTTTGAGCAGCAGGTTCTGGATTTGGTCAATCAAGAAAGGGCCAAAACGGGATTAAGTTCCTTGAGTAGGAATGAAGAATTGTCAAATGTGGCTATGGTCAAGGCACAGGACATGTACAACAACAGTTACTTTGATCATAATTCGCCAACACATGGATCCCCCTTCGATATGATGAAGGAATTCGGGATCACATATAATACCGCTGGAGAAAACATCGCAAAAGGGCAAACCACCCCTGCCCAGGTTATGAAAGAGTGGATGAACAGTCCCGGCCACAAAGCAAATATACTGAATAATAGTTATACTCATATCGGTATTGCTTATTATAACAACACATGGGTCCAGGAATTTACTGGGTAGCGCCTTTCATCTCCCAACAATAAAGTATCAAAAACCCGCAATTTATGTCGGGTTTTTGATACTTACAGATCCTGCATACGCCACAGTTTTGTTTCCTCGAACCGAATAAAAGTAAAGATGAGCACAGCCAGTTCAATAAGAAATTGCCACTCCATATAGCTTTACCAAAGCACACACTACTGATCAATCATGGATAACAGTAGACGATTGAACCGGCTGGTACTTCTTCTGGGGAAATTTCTTTCCCCAAACATATACCGATATTCTTTTTGCCGGCTACAGAATGATTAATTTGAATAGAAACGACTCCATACACTTGCTCTTCCCCGTCCATTTTTTTGATGATAATCTGGTCACCGATCATCTCTTTGATTTTTGACGGAAGTTTTTCATCCAACTCTTCATTGGCCCCCATAACGATGGTTCCGAATTCAGGTGTTTCAAAGACTAAACCAACGCCAAACAACATTGTAGCTTCCATTCTTTGACCACCTTATCCCTGATCTATGAATAACTCACCTTTGAAATCTCACACTCTGAGGGTGGCATTACGAAGTCTAACCTTGGCATCTCTCAATTATGCTTAAGTCATCCTTTTATCTCTTCCCGCTTTTTCTAAACATACAAATTCCAACCCACAACAAAAGCAGCCAAGATAAATGCCGAGATGCCAGACATAATGTACATCACCTTTAGCTTTTTGGCGTAACTCCTCTTCCGCAGTTTGTAAATGAGCAAACCAAGATAAGCCACTGCCAGAACTACATAAAGTAGGTTAAATCCTAAATGAATGCGTAATGAAGAATAAGCAGGATAACTTGGAAGTCTGGTAAGGATGATAAAAAGATTGAGTAGGAGCAACCCACCTGCAAAATTAATAGCAAAATAATATTTATCGAAATGGGTTGAAAGATTTCCTCGTTTTTTAAGTTTGTAAAGAAGCATCCGGATTATGTAACCGATCAAAGCAACTAAGCTGTAAATAATAGCTAGCGTAACGGGAATAAGAGATATTGCAATCAAGTTCACCTTTAGATTCGATACAGGTAAGTAATCCTTGTAAGGTGTGTAGGGAATTTTCTCAACCACGCCATGATGCTCGACCACATTATAAAGACTACTTAACTCTGCTTTTGAAAATTTGCTTATATCAAGCAGCCTAAATAAATCGGTAAATCTAGAGGCGGGCCGTCTTGCAGATTGAAAATATCCTCCTCCCTCAGAAGTAACCGAATTAACGTATGTGCTGTTACCGAAAATCTTGCTAATAAGTCCATAATAATAGACTTCCTCAAACGCAATGTTTGTCATGACCACCATTCCAAATTTGGATTCTGGATCAAAGACAACTTTGCTTGAAAACCCTTTTAAATTCCCCTCATGAAGCAGTGTAGGTACCCAATATTCCATCTCAGCGAACCCATGCGCAAATCGCGGAATCGAAGTCCCGTCATAATACAGACTGGTTGACAACATTTCGTCTAACGTATCTCTCTTGGCAAATAATACACTGTTATCATCAACAGGCATCAGCGCTGCAAGGAATTTCCCTAAATCTTCGGCTGTCCCCATGGCTGCCCCTGTAGGATAGAACGTTACGTATACTCTGTTCTCACGGATCAGTTTCAAATCTTTCGTGTACCCTTCAATCTCATTCCTTCTCTGCACGAGGTCTGGACGATCCTGCCCCGTTGGATGAACCGTAGTGTCGTTCATATGAAGCGGTTCAAAAATATGTTGATTAACATATTCATAATAAGGTTGGCCACTTACCAATTCCACGATGTAACCGCCTAGACCAACGCCATAGTTCGAATAACCGACGACGCTATTCGGTTTGTAAATCTGTTTCGGCTCATTTTTACGCAGCGTTTCTCCTAAATCATAATCTTCATTCTCGTCGTAATAATACACTTCGGTCACTGTTTGATCTTCCCAACCCGCATTGTGATGCATCAGGTTCAATAGGGTAATCGGTTCATCGTATTTGAGCTTTTTGAAAAATCCTTCTGGCAGATATTCTCTAATATCCGTTTCCAGATCAAGCTTCCCTTGTTCAACAAGCTGCATCACACTCGTATAGACCAACAGTTTAGAGACAGAAGCCCATTCAAAAACAGTGGAGGTATCCGCCTTCAGCTGACTCTCGATATCCGCAAAGCCATATGCTTTATTTACTATGAATTCGCCATCTTTGATCGCCACAACCGAAACGGCAGCGGTATACTTCTCATACGACTCAACATAAGAATCAATGGTTTTCTCTAACTCTGTTAAAGGAATCCTGGATGGTGTAGTCTGAATCTGTTTTTCTTCCGCGTTGACAGGTACCGCACATGCGATAAGGACGAATATGAATGACAGTACACAAGCGATTACTTTGTTTACCGTAAGATACCTTCGATTTTTTTGCATTAACTTCTCCTTATATTGAAAATAACTGCATTAATCTTATTATGATTTAGAAGTATTAGAGGAGAGCGACTTTATAATCCTGAATTGCTCCTTTCCTCATAGTCGTACGAGTTCTTTACATAGGATTTACTGCTAACTGGCCGATTAGATGACAACACGGGAAAAATGATCGTGAATGCAAATGTAATAAGTACAAACAACACACTCGCTGCATTCAAGGTCAACATCATAAGAAGGATGTAACAGATCGGCGCGAACAGCAGAAATGCTGGTACGGCAAACAGTGTAGCAGCCCATCTCCAATGTCCTGCGTGTAAATAAAATGACAGGTTAAATCCAATGATGCTGAACAGCAGCGGCCATACAAACAAATAGCTTCCTCCGGGCAAAAAGATAGATGATGCGATTGCGAACAGCAGCCACAGGCACAAAATCCCTGCCCACAGATTAAAGGCCTGAACCCGACGTAATACCCATTGATTAAGGAGATAAATGACCAGTGCCATGATCAAGAATAACCCGATCAGGTAAGGAAAGCTTGCCGACAAGTCCATCACGATATGTTCATATTGCTTCTGTGAAACGACAGATTGGAAACCCCACCATACAAGAGTAATGACTATCCCAACCACGGCGATGCTAAGCAAGGATACCAGGAAGCCTCCGATCATGCCTTTCAAACGTAATTGATTGCGACGCATACCGTGCCATATCGTTATGATAAAAGACAAAATCCCGATAAGTGCAAGCCCGATAGCCCACGATTGCGGATAGTGGACCATCCAGCTGCGTACAGCATTGAAATATATATAATCCTCTTCCACAATATCTATTAAGTTCAAGTTGCCAAAATGCCGAGTCAAGCTCAGCATATATTCCCCATGGTGTTGAAGACTACGTTGATCCAAGTTCTCCGGAGTGTCGAGCTCCGTGTGATACGCATCCAGACCCATACCAAAGGCGAAATTCAACCCTGCCATCCCACCGTCTCGAAAAACTGTAAAGTCCGTATCGTTGGGGAGCAGCTTGTAGGCATCCGAAAGAAGCGAGTTAGCCAGCGGGTACGGAGTAGCATCAATAAATTCTTTAATCAACCATCCATTACCGTCGCTTGTTTCAAACATCAAAGAAGGACCTTGATTACCGCGGGCTTCAAAGTTCAGAACAACCCCCACATCCTTCGCCCACGGGTGCTCTTGAATGAATTCCTGCGCACCCAGCAAGCCCATCTCCTCGCCGTCCGTCATGAGCACTATTAGATCATTTTGAAGCGGGCCTGATTCACGTATCGCGCGTATCGTTTCCAACATGGCGGCGATGCCCGAAGCATCGTCAGCCGCACCAGGACTGGTGACAACCGAATCGTAGTGAGCGGCAATCATTACTGCTTTGCTGTTATTCGCTCCCGGAATTCGTGCAATGATATTCTCGACAACTCCTTTTGAAGAATAATACTTGGAGTTGACCATACCCCATTGAACCTCGGGCGTTAATTCAAGGCTTTCAAGCTCGGCTATGAGGTAATCACGTACCTGATCATGTTCCTCCGTCATAATAGGGTGAGGCTCCTGCGCGATTTGTTTCACCTTTGTCATGGCACGATCAGCAGAGAAAGCATCTAAGGGTGCGTGCAGACCTGTGGTATTAGGCGCCTGAACTTGTGATAATCCGAGAAGAATCGAACAAACTATCATAATTAGGACAGTTCCAGTCGTGACCCACTTCATATATTTCATGCTTCATAATCCCCCTATTGATTCTTGATGGCTTACTTCGATAAGCTTACGGTTTTCTTGTATACGTTCTCAAAAAAGTTGCATGTATCTATTACGACCTTTTTATTTCACAACTCTCTAATTCTATGTAAGTCTATGAATACACACTTTTTTGTGAATTTCATCACGATCATTGAGTTAGCTAATACATTTCTAGTAATATGTATTACATCAATCTTTCATTTAGTATAACAGTAATTTTATTACAAAATAAAGCGTTTTCGTAATGGATCTCGAATAAGGAATATACAAACTTAAAGGGGAGATTATCGCTGATTGTTTTCGGATTTCTGGAGGGATGTTGTTCTAAATGGTTCAATGCTCTGATCATATGGTTCTTCGAATCTGCGGAAAAGTGGGACAAGATTGGCATGACGATTTCTGCTATAAGCCCTCTACCACTCCTCAGGCATGATCACTGTATTTTAAAAGAGTACGGGACAATGCCCTCTTCCACGGCTCATATCATAGAACCACGTTTGACCGAGGTCATTATCCCAAAGCGTCAGTACGTTGTTATTTCCAAGCCTCTTATCCATGTTCCCCAATGCTTTAAATAACCCAATATTCCAGTGTTATTTCCCCTTACGCTCATACCAATAACCAGGAATACCATGCGCAAGACGCATTAACGCTTCCAGGTAAAAATAGTCGCCCCAGATCATATAATCATCAGGGGATAAGCCGCCGTGGATATGGTACGAGCCATGCTTAAGAAAGCCTTCGGCTTCATCGTCACCGATCGTGGCATAATTGTTGATTAGCGATTCCATGCTTGTTGCCAGCATCTGCTCGAAATATAGACGATCTGGATCACCAACAGCCAAAAGGGAGATGAGCTCCGCCAGTCCGGCAGCGACGATTGCTGAGGCTGAACTGTCCCGGTAAGTATCCGCATCTACAGGAGCATTGAAGTCCCAATAAGCAACACTGTCCTCGGGCAAATGTTCAAGGAAGTAGCGGGCCATACGTTTGGAAGTCTCCAGAAACGATTTATTTCCAGTATAACGATAGGATAGCGCGAACCCATATACTCCCCATGCTTGCCCCCGCGTCCAGGTCGAACCATTGTTGTAGCCCTGATGTGTCGCACCGCCGATGGGAACACCCGACTTCGCATCGAAGAAAAACGTATGATACGAACTATCATCCCCTCTAACGATATAACGCCGTGTTTTCTCTGCCTGGATCTGTGCTATTTCACCATACGTTGAATCACCCGTCTGTTCACTTGCCCAATACAATAACGGCAGATTAAGCAGGCAATCAATAATAATCCTCCCCGCTTCTTGCTCGTTCTCTGGTGCCCCCCAAGCTTGAATATAACCGCTTCCGTCGCTCGTAGTCCGCCACCGTTTCATTAATACATCAGCTGCATCAAGAGCCAGCTCCCGAGCGCCTTCATCGCCAGTGATGATCCACTGGGCTTTGGCCGATAAGCTGTACAGGAATCCGATATCATGGTGATCCAGGGAGACATGCTGCTCAAGCCGCTGACGTAAACTTGCTACAGCCCCTTCTGCTGCCTTCCGATAGCGTTCATCGTGTGAATATTCATAGCACAACCACAATATCCCCGGCCAGAAGCCATCTGTCCAGTCATCGTTATCATTCAAAATATAGGTTCCATTCAGACTGACATGGGGAAAACGAGTCTCGAACTTATCCATATTATTTAGCGTTTTCGATAGAATGTCCTCGATGGCTTGGTTATAACGTTGTTTTCCTTGTAATTCCGTTGTTTGCATTCCCTCGGTAGACATCGCACTTCAGTCCTCTCTTCATCTATTAGGAGAAATGATCCAGACAATGACAGCAAAAAAGGATCATGAACCGAGCTCGGTCAATTGGCCTGCAGCAAGCTCTACGACGTCCGTTTCCACGCTTACCCATACACTTTGTGCAGATGGATTATGGACGATCCGGTAATCTGCTGAGAATCGGAGCTGCCGCAATGCATGCATATATGAAACAATTTCAGCATTTGTAGCAAACCAGATATTTTCGTTTCCAGCAACGAGTTCTCCAAACCGATCAATCAGCTCCCAGTTGTTGTCGTTCTCAAATTCATAGCTGTGCCCCCACACATACAGCAAAGCCATCTTGGTATGCCTCTGTTTTAAAGCGAGTAACTGCTGCGCATACTCCACCATTTGCCGATAATGGCAGGTCGGATGCCATCTCAGGAAGTCTGAAGGCATGTTGAACCCGAACTCGTTTGCTGCTGTCCGAGCATATTCAATCCCGAGTGAAGGCAGCAGCGAGACAAGCTGGTCGTTATATGTACCAAAAGGATAGCTCATCCCTCGCACAGGATAACCAACCAGAGCCTCCAGTCCCTTTCGATCCTCCGTGATTTCCTGAACCATTTGTTCGACCGGCGACTGTTCGAGAAAAGGATGGCTGACGGTATGTGCAGATACTTCATGCCCTGTGAACAGGGGACGTATCTCCTCCCTTGTAAGAAATCCCTCTTTTCCGAGCGTACCGCTGTTTAAGTGAAACGTGCCTTTGAGACCATATTCATTAAACTTCCCGACCAGTCTCCTGTCATGAATCTGCCCATCATCAAAACTCAGAGTGATGGCCTTATGCACCCCACCCGGAAAGCGATCATATCGAATTCTCATGCCAATTCCTCCTAACGATGGTTCAAACAAGCGTATACGAGATTTCTCAAGCGTGGATGCACATAGGGCTCTTGATTGTTCAACATATGCTGCGCATACATGACGGTCAGCTGAGAAGACGGGTCCATGATCGCCAGGGCACCGGCTGCGCCACTCCAGCCAAATTCACCAAGTGGACTGAGCGACCCGCTGGTCTGCTTGGAACAATGGGTGCGAACACCAAGCCCGTAACCATACCCCGCAAGCTGTGACCACGAGAAATGACTGCGAGTGGCCTCGGTCAGATGATCTGTTCTCATGAGATTCACCGTGTCGGCTGCGAGGATTCGAATGCCTTCGGGGCTTGTTCCTTGATGAGTAAGTGCATTCAGAAAGACGGCGTAATCATTCACCGTGGAGAATAACCCGGCACCGCCGCTCTCATATTCCGTACCGATCCGGTAATCGTTCCCCTCCTTGGGAATAGGTTTGCCTAAGAACTCGCTATATTCATACTGTGGAGCCAAACGGTTTTGCTTCTCTTCCGATACATCGAAGCTGGTATCACACATCCCGAGCGGGCCGGTAATTTCATCCCAAACATAGGCGCCGAACCGTCTTCCGTCCACGACTTCGACCAAGGCGGCAAGAACATCATGGCTTAAACTGTAGCTCCACCTCGCCCCCGGTTCGAACAACAGCGGTTCTTCGGCGATGGCCGCCGCTACTTCGCGGGTTGGCGCTCTTCCGCTTGTGCGTCTTACGACTTCCAGGATTGAAGGGGAACGGATATCATAAGAGAGCCCCGCCGACATGGTAAAGAGATCCCGTACCCGAATCGCCCTCTGGGCTTTTTCCAATACCATTTCACCGCTCGGCAAGGTCACCTTCACCGCCATCTCGCCATATTCCGGAAGATAGTCCGCCAGCGGGTCATTTAACAGGAGCGCTCCCTTTTCTACCAGCTGAAGGGCTGCCGTGCAGGTCAGAATTTTGGTCAGTGAATACAGCCGAATGATGTGCCTGTCGTGGATGGGAATACGTTGTTCCAAGTCGGCATAACCGCTGCGGTAGCGGAAGACCTCTTGATTCCGGTACAAAACTAAAACCTCTGCCCATGGAATACGCCAATCCGTTAAGCGGTCGATAAATAGGGATAGCGGTTTGAAGTCCATCGCTTTGCTTCCTTCCTGTCTCAATATCACTCGTAATCGATAACCACCATCTGATGGCATTCCAGCTTCGGAACGGTGTAGCTAACCGAACCCTTCTCCCACTTAAAGGGAATGGACTGCACTTGCGGCGCCAAATACACATTCTTCACTTGATGGGGAGTCCGGATGGACACCTCAACATCATATAGGGGGATGATATCCTCAATTACTTCGATATGTTTGCCGCGGCGGACCGGGGACGCATACAGCAGATGATGGACCAGCCTTTTCTCTTGCTTTTGCTCCTGCAGGGTAGTTACGCCCTGGGCAGGCAGATCGGTGTTCATCGTTTTATTAGGCAGCAGGCGGTTCAACGCATACAGGATCGTCTCCTTCAGGATCAGACTTCCTTGGTTCGCATAATCCTCGAACACGTTCCAGGCCATATAGATGCCGCTGGCGCTCTCTACCATGCCCGGTCCTCCATAAACATCGCTGCTTGGCGTGTGCTGGTGCGAACAGAAGGTAAAGACATCGCGGTTAAAGTACGGATCTTTCCTGCTTCCAAGCTCCGTTCCGCCGGCAAGTTCAAGCTTCTGGCCTTCCGTATACATGACAAAGGAAGCTTCCCCCAGACTCGCAGGCTTGAACAACGGATGAAAAAAGTCCGGACGGTATGGATTCACTCCCACATATCTCACTCCGAAATCAATGGCGAAGGACGTGCCGTCCTGATCCAGACCCGACCAGCCTGTGCCGAGGACCTTACCTCCCTGCTGCAAAAACAAATCCAGCTTACCCTTCAGCTCGTCATTCACCGCCACATAATCCGGTAAAATCAGCACCTGATAATTCGTAAAATCATGCTCCGTATCAATCACATCAAATAGGATATTGCCCTCCAACAGCATGCGTACAGCCCCTGCATCCGAATCGTTACGACTTGTGTCTTCTTGGGCTCTAGGGTGCACGCCCGCTGCTTCCAAGGACAACAACGCTACATCCGCAACGTTCGCAGCATTCACGCACCATGCTTCCTTACTTTCGACTTCACGGTAAGCCGTACCGATCAATTCATAGGTTGCAGGATCCATGCGGCCATCAGGCTGAAGCTGATCCCCAATCGAACATTTTGCACCATTCGCAAGGCTGAGAGCGGTTTCATAGCGAAGTGCGTTTGGATGTTTATATCCGCCGAATTCTCCCCACGCGGTATGGAATTTGCCGGTCATACCAAGAAATTCGAATCCGAGCATCTGTACGTACCTCGCCGAAAGAGGGAAATGGTCATAACCCCATCCGCCGGTAGGCAGCGACTCCAGTTCCAAATGGGTATTCATTGCAGCCAAATCGCGACGACCGCGCTTGATATGTCCGCCGTTATGGAAAATGGGCAGACCTGGTTTTATCGATTCCACCGTTTCCTTCACCCTGGCTGTGTAATTGGCATATGTGCTCTCCCATAGGCTCTTCATTGATTCTTCGTTGCGAGGGTCATTCCCCTTACGCCGTATGGTGTTTACACAGTTATGACAGTAACATTTGCGTACACCCACAATATCGAGAAACAATCCGTCTACATCATATCGGAGCAACACTTCCCGAATCTGTTCGATCAGGATATCGAGATAAGGAGAGTTCATGCAAAACTGATGATAACCTGGCTGCATGAAGCCTTCAGCCCAATTCGTTCGATCATTGATGTCACGGATCAGCCACTCGGGATGACGCCGGGCTAGCTTTTCATCCAAACCGGCAGAAAGGTACACTGGTGTTTTTACGTTGATTTCATGAGCTGCCTCAATCTGTGCCGCAAGCAAATCGAAGCTTAAACCCGGATGAATCTCATTGGCCTCCGAAGGATGATACGCCCAGCCATGATGGCACTTGGAGAACACCGTAATTGAGTCGACATGCCCAAGCTTCAACATGTCTTGAAACTGCCTTTTGTCAAAACGGTCCCCAATGGGAAGTATGGCTTCCGAGGTGTGAAAATCCAGATGGACTTGACGGAATCGCATGATTTCGCTTCCTTTCTCGTTCATATACCCCTAATATAGGCCTTCCAACATTGAACGAATAGATGTAAAGACGACTTTTTATAGCACAATTCCGACCATTCGCAATTCAGTGCATGATACAATAGGTGCACCAAGAAGTAATGGAAAGGGCTGGCTTTATGAATTGTCTTGAGCTAACCATCCCCCCACTTCCGCAGTTAGTGACGATCGGTCACTCCATCTGGGATCCGGGGCAGCAGCACCTGAGTCGTTCGTTTAACTTGTATGACATGCTCTTTGTAATGAAGGGCACCTTGTACATGACGGAAGATGAAGTGCCATTCGAAATTACAGCAGGCTCCTTGCTTGTGCTTGAGCCGAACCGTCTGCATGTCGGGCATCGCCCTTGCGAGGAAGAAACGGAAATATACTGGCTCCACTTGGCCCACCCTGAGCCTGTCCGAACAATGGACAGCGGACATATTCCATGGTCGACCCCCTTCACGAAAGGCTCCAACCTGGATGTCACTCCGCACCGGCAGGTCATGTACATTCCCAAATTCACAAGCCTGCACACCCCAAGCATTCTTCCCTACCTGCAGCGAATGATGGAGCTTCACCTAAGCTTGTCGCCCGCAACGTCCTTGCCGCTGCAGGGGCAGCTCGCTGGCTTGTTGACCGAACTGCAGTCGGTTATGCGTCTGCAATATGCTCCCCGCTCGAGAATACTGTGCGATCAAACGATAAGCTATCTCGAAGAGCATATCACCCGTCCCTTCGATGCGAAGCATATGGAAGAAACGCTCCATTTCCATGTGGACTATCTCTCCCGCTGCCTGAAGAAATACACAGGACTGAGTCCGCTTCAATACCTGCACGAGCTGCAGATGAATAAAGCTAAATCTCTCTTGGAAAATACGAGCCTTCCCGTATCTGAGATCGGTGTGCTGATCGGGATTGAGAACGCCAATTATTTTATTCGCTTATTCCGAAAAAAGCTGGGAATGACACCCGGTCAATATCGCAGTACCCGCTTGGGCCGCACATGACAAAAACAGCAGGAACGTAATCGTTCCTGCTGTTTTCTTATAGTTTCCTATTGTTTTGTTTTGTTATGAATTCCTATTGTTTTGTTATGAGTTCCTATTGTTTTCCTATAAGTTCCTGTTGTCTTCTTATCAAAACGTTTAGGTGTATTTCTCCCGATATTCCGTAGGCGTACACAGGTAAATCTTCTTGAACTGGCGGGCGTAATAATTCTGGTCCCGGAATCCGCTCTCTTGAGCCACTTGCAAAATGGACAGATTGGGATTACGCAGAAGCGTACAGGAATAATCCAACCTCCGCCGGATCAGATAGTCCATAGGTGTCGTTTGGAAGTTCCTTGCGAACTCGCGTAGAAACTGTCTTTTGGACAAATACGCCCTTTCCGCGAGCATATCCAGATTGAGAGGCTCCTGAAAGTGTTCCTCCAAGTACGTAATGGACTCGGCGATTCGCAGCGCTTTATTCTGAGGCCACCCGTTGTTCGCCACATAATAACGAGAGAGCACACCCATGAGTGCCGTAAAATAGGAGCGGATCAGCATTCGGTAACCTTCTGGCCGCTGCTCATACTCATCCAGAATGACATCCAGCAGACCGGTGACCTGCCGCAGCTGTTCATCATTCAGGGTAAGCATTCCTTTGAAGTTCATTTCCTTCCGGTAGAACGGCTCGAAATAAAATAATGCCTGGAAGCCAGCCATCAGCTTCAGTTCCTGCAGCTGAGTCATCTGGTCAGGATGAAACATGACGTTGACGTATTCAATATGATCCACGTCTTTATAGCCGTGGGACACATTGCCATGGATGAAGAACACCTGCCCGGCAGAGATCGGATACTCCCTTCCTTCGATAATGTGAGTTGCAGTACCTCCAAGAATGACAACGAGCTCGGAATAGTCATGCTGGTGCACATCAAAGTCATGAGTTAAAGGGCATTTTTCGATGCGAAAAATAAAATCCGTTTCCAGCCCCAGGTCGAGATAATGGCTTTTTCTATTCATGTCGCTATTATGCTAAAGAAGGTCACTATCGTCAAGGAATTCTGAAGCCAATTACAGTAACATGGGGATAAACGACATGAAACTGAGGTGGCTTATGTACCGCTATCATTTCCGTGCACAGTGCCGCGAGAATATGTACCTGAAGCAAGTGTTCCACGAAGCCTTACCAGAACTCCAAATCCAGATGCAGGAACTCGGCGCCAGTCAACTTAGTCTGTTCCATTTCGGAACACAGCTTTTTCTTTATTATGAAAGTCCAGCCCCTTCGGTTGATCCTCATGAACTCTTCGCTCACTGCGAAGACGCTTTGGAAATCTGGCCCGGAACGAGCAGTGCTAGAAGGTGGGTACCGATGATCGATATTTTCCACTATCACAAGCCGGTCAGCGAGAAACAATGGTTAAGAAAAAACGCTTCGGCCCGGCCTTATGCCAGAATCGCCCATCTCAAGCCGGATCAAGTCGCCAGTTATGTGTTTTACCATTACCAGTATCAGGAGGAGAATCCGGGGGATGGCGATAAGTACGGGATAATTGCCCTGCATGAGAATCTGATGTTCTTCTACTCGGAAGATCCGGCAACCATCGAGAAGCCGTCCTATTCAGGCAAGCTCTCCACATCCCATACGCCGCCTGATTGGGCGGGAACGATGGAGCCTCACTTCATACCCTGGGATTCGTCCGATGGGAACTCCCGGATCTGGCTGGAAATTCCGCTCGTGATCCGGGCATAACGATTGTTAAACGAAAGGAGTATTCCTACCATGCGAACTCAATTTTGCTTAAACGGTGAATGGAATTTCCTGCCTTTGTATGAGCAGGGTACTGGCTTCTGCCTTCCTGGAGAGCTGGTTTATGAAGAGCAGAAGGTTCAAGTTCCCTCCAGCTGGAGAAGCTCCTACGAAAGGCCTCAGGGAAAGAACTTCGGGAGCATTCCTGAGTACGAATATGCGCCATATGATGTATTTCAATATCCGAAGGAGTGGGCGCAAGCCGAAGCGGGAGTTCTTCACCGTTCATTCCGGGTGCCTCCATCCATGAATGAACCAGGGACACGCATCTTCCTCCGTATGGACGGGATCATGCAAAAGGCTGCCGTGTATCTCGACCATCATCTCGTAGCCATGTGGGAGGATGGTTACCTGCCTCTTCTCGTGGAGATTACTGAACTGGTCAGTAAGGATACGGAGCACGAAATTCATGTAGTCTGCGGCAGCTTTGACAAGGTGGAGATTCCTTCTGGTCAACAGAAGATCACGGGCCTTGCAGGCTCGTGGTTCGGTTCGATTGCCAGAGGGATATGGCAGGACGTATATCTGGAAAGTCGGCCGGATGTCTCGCTTGCCGATGTAGCGATCCGAACGTCGGTACGGGAGAATTGGCTGGACGTAGATGCTGCGGTAATCCATCCCTTGGCTTCCTCCTTAAAGACATCCCACAAGGCTATTCTTCATGTACGCGAAAACGGTGATTCGGCGTCCTCCCCCATTCTTCAGGCTGAAGCTAATGTGTTAGCCGTGAGCGGCCAAGGGGATTCAAGCCGGCTCACGTTCCGACTGGATTGGGAGGACGCCAAGTACTGGAATCCGGAGCAGCCTTTCTTGTACAGCTTGGAGCTTTGGCTTCTGGACGGTGAGCGGGTTATCGACCGGGTGGAACAGCCATTCGGCTTCCGTGAGATCTGGACCGAGGGTTCGCAGTTTATCCTTAACGGTACGCCCATAAACTTGCGCGGTGACTCCTGGCATTTCCAGGGTGCCATTCAACAAACGCAGGAGTACGTACGCACCTGGTATGGCATGTGCAAGGAGGCCGGAGTGAACTGTGTTCGTCTGCATGCCGCTCCTCATCCGACCTATTATCTGGATATCGCCGATGAGATGGGCATGCTGATTGTGGATGAAACGGCCATCTACGGTTCGAGCAAATCCATGCCTGCCGATCATCCCGCTTATATCGCGAACTGCACAGCCCATGTCCGCAGACTGGTAGAGCGTGACCGTAATCATCCATCCATTATCCTGTGGAGCTTGCAGAACGAGATGCGCTGGGTGGACGGCCGCGATATATTCAAGCAGCATATGCCTTCCATGATGAACCTCATTCGCGAGTTAGATCCTACCCGCCCGATTATTGCAGAAGGCGATAACCGTCTCCTCCCCCAAGAACTTACGGAGGTAGAGAGCAGGCACTATAACATAGACGGCACCATCGACGCATGGGATCGGAAGGCACCTCTCGTATTCGGCGAGCATGGCGGCTGGTGGTATGTCTGTCCCCAGAACAGCAGCATGTACGTAGGCTTGGCCGCGTATCGAAACACGGATGAATGTATCCGGGGTCTGGCCGAGAAGGAGCGGCTGTTCATCGAATATGCGAGGCGGCAAGGCGTTTCCGGAATCTCCACCTTCAACTTCGCCCATTATTTCATGCGGGCCATGCCGGAACGCGATATTGTGCTTCCTCCATCTGCTCCAGATACGCCGGGGCCGAAACCAAAAGTCATTCCGAAATACGCGCTAACGCTAAATAACGGTCTTCTTCCGAAGGAATATCCGCTTTATATGAAGAACCCGTCCTTCCCAATCATGGAAGCCTCTTTTAAGCCCGCTACCATGATACCGGCAGAATACAATCATTCCTTCTTTGATGATGGGCCGATTTCCAGAAGCTTCGATGTCTATAACGATACCTTCCATTCAAGCCAAACTCGGATTGAATGCGAAGTACGTCAGGAAGACAGACTCCTTCACCAGGAGCTCTTCCTATTCAACCAAGAACCGGCGGATCATGAGATCGTGACCGTAACCTGGAAACCTGAGCCTGTTAAGGATGTAACCGCTATACACGTGCATGCCGTAATGTTTCACGATGACAAGCTCGTTCATGAGCTGGATTTGCAGTACAAACTGTATCCCTCACATTATAAAACCACCCCTGTCTCTATAGGCCGACCTGTGGCCTTCATAGGTCGGGACGAAGACTTCGATCGGATAAACGTGCTTGTCCCGGAATGCAGACGAATCCGGCTTGAACAGCTTGGTGAGCTTTCCCCCAATCACCTCGTCGTTGCAGGCAGCGGGCTGGAGGATGAGGGCGGTCAACTGGAGATGGCGCTCCAAAATTATGTACGGAGGGGCGGGCGTCTTCTGCTGTTGGAGCAGCTTCATCTGTCTCTGGGTCATTTGACAATTTCGCGGCAGGATTTCATCCGTGCCCACGCGGGCAGCTATACCCATCCCATCCTTCAGGGCTTGGACGATGAGGATTTGATGTATTGGGACGAAAAGATACGTGAGGATGGTCCCCCTCCTATCATCAACGCCGCTTTCGAGAAACCGGTCAAGGGCAATTTCAATATGATCCTGGAGTGCAGCGCAGGGGACTTTGGAGATGGCGGGGATCTGTGGTCACCTCTACTGGAATACCGGAACGGCAGCGGCCTCTTCATCGCTAATCAACTGCAGCTTATGATGCACTTCGATACCGTCCCTGCGGCCTGCTGCTTGCTGCGCAACATGCTCACTTATGCAGGAAACGTCGAAGCGATATCGATCCGAACGGGGACATGGGTTGAACCGGGAGGAGCAGCAGAGCATTTCCTGCGGTCCCTTGGCCTTTCCTTCGACGTGCTTGAGAATATCACGAGCAGCCTTCTCGGGACATATCAACTTGTTGTCGTGGAGCCAGACCTCCTGTTGGATCGGGATTCCGTAGCCCTGTTACATGAATATGTTCGGCAGGGCGGTCAACTCGTCATCCTGCCGGCTGCCCCAGGTCATGAAGCCGCCCTGTCTGCTCTATTGAAGCGCCCTGTCTCGATCCTGAAGCATGAAACGTATCACTTGGAGGCGAATTACGATAGGCCTGTGGTCCAAGGATTAAGTCCGGTTGACCTGTTCGGCTTCGACAAGGTTTTTCTCTCCCCCAGAGAAGTTGTTAATCGTCCCTTGGCCTCTTACAGTCTGGATACGACCGGTGCAGCGGTACTATGTGCAAGCGTAGAAGGAACAGCATGGAAGGATTATTTTGTGCATGGGCATACGTCGGAATACAGCAGGCTGGCATTGGTGGAGCTAAACCGGGATCATCAGCGTCCTGCCAGGAGTTTCGTACTGCAAGTGGAACCAGAACAAGGATGTATCATTTTATCTCAACTTCTCCTTGAACCGGATTCCGCCAAGTCCATACGCTTATACAGCCGACTTTTGGCCAATCTGGGGGCTACCATAGACGACGGTCTTCTTCACAGCTCCAAAACAGACGCGCACTGGTCGATTGAAAAGGTCATGGCACTGCCTTGCAAGCCTTGGGTCAATTACGAGGCAATGAAGGCCTACTATACAGATCCGGAATTCTCGCTGAACAATCTGGGTGAGGGGCTCTACGGCTGGATGCTCAAGAAAGAGCGAAGCTCATCAGACGGTGCCTTTCTTATCCAGGATCCTGGGGAGGTGCGCTGGTTCCTGAGCTGTTTCGTTCATGGTTTGGACCCTTCATGCAATGCGGTCGATGGTATCCTTCAAGGTAAGCTTCAAGTCAACACAAACTGCGAATATGAGATTTATCTAAACGGGAGTCATGTTCCCGAACCGGAGAGACATATCGAGCTGCGTGCGGGTATTAATCGTCTGATCGCCATCGTGCAAGGAGCCGGTGAGGACATCCGGTTTGGTATGGTATTTAGGAACTCAGCCGGTTCATATATGAGGCATCTTCAATATCGTCTGACCCTGGATGATGTAGAGCCCAAGTAAGTTTACTTTTCCGTATCTGATACTGCGACAAGAATATTAATGAATCATTCCATTTCAAAAGAGGTGGGCTGCATGCATATGAAACATCCGACTGCACTTGAAGTTCTTATTGAGCAAGCAAACGAGAGTCTATCTGCGAACAGCCATGCGATTGCCACTTGGGGGATTCCCGGCTTTTACCAGGATACGGAGGGGCACACGCTCGCGAAGCGGCGGATGGAGATGGACGCCCAGACGGCCTATACGACTGCACTGGCCTACCGGCTGACAGGAACAGCTGCTTATGCAGACAAAGCGAAGGAAATCATCATGGGCTGGGCAGTGGTTAATCGGGAGATTACAGGTGCGGACGGACCATTGGTATCGGCCTATCTGGGGGTTGGACTCCTTCTGGCGGCGAATGAAATCAAAGAATACGTGGACTGGAGCGAAAAGGAGCGAGAAATGTTCACCCAATGGATGACCCAGGTATGTCTGCCGGAGTGGGATCGAATCCCTCTCCGCAACAACTGGTGGAACTGGAGTCTGTATGCCCAGTTAGCGCTGTATCGTTTTATGGATGATAAGCTTCGTTTGGCAGAAGAGGTGACCGCGCTCAAAGAACATCTCGACCACTCCCTCTCCATCGAAGGATTCATTCCGGAAGAAACGTCCAGAGGCAAGCATTCCCTGTGGTATCATTATTTCGCTCTCGCTCCGGTAACGGCTGCCGCCAAGCTCGTCTTGGACACAACGGGAGAGGATTTGTTCCGCTGGGTCTCACCGGGCGGCAAAAGCCTCCAGTGTGCCGTCGAACAATTCTTCCATTATGTCAACGGACATCTGAAGGAATGGCCATATGACGATAATCCGATCTTCCCGGCACAGCTCTCTGGCGGCACATGGCCCCTCGATCTGGTTGAGGCGATGGCGAACATCTATAAGAATCCGGACTTTGAACGTTTTGTCGCCCCTTACCGCCCGATCACAGGCAATATTAATATCAATAGCGGCCATTATCATGCTTATGCCTGGATCTATCCTGAGCTGCAATTCCAACGTTAGCTATAAGAAAAGAGCCTTTCCGAATATGATCGGAAAGGCTTCTTTCTGTCATCTATTCTGTTGTTACCGCCTGCCCATCTCGAAGCAGGAAGGCCGCCGCTTCCTCCGTAATATGTTTGCCGCTCTGGGCTTGAACCTCATGGAGGAACGCTTCCGTATTCCCATTATCCAGTTTCTTAAGCAGGCTATTGGCGATCCCGCCATTATCAATCCAGGACTTCTCCCGAAAGAGGGTTACCAGCGCTTTCAGTGAGCTGACATTTGCATAAGTGGAGAACGTCACAACCGCTTCCTGTTCATTCCCCGCTTCGTCTGTGGCGGTTACGGTGAAGGTGTGAGCTCCCAGGGGCAGCGTATAGAGGAGCACTGCCGCCCCCTGCTCCATCTGCTGATCATCGAGCCTTGCTGTACTCTTCAATTCATTAACCCCGGACACCTCATCGACAGCAGTCCATGACAGATTCAGGGACTCTGCACTTGTAAAGTCTTTGGCTAACGGCTCTGCCACCGAAATCATGGGTGCCGAAGCATCCAGATTAAACTCGAGCGATTTCGCTTCCTCCGCGTTTCCGGATGAATCCAGTGAACGGTATAGAATAGAATAACGGCCATCCTGACTGAAGGTCAGGGAGTCCTGATAGGCCAGCCAGGTATCCCCTCCATCCAGACTATATTCTGTCGATGCGGATGCAGAAGAGTATTCAGAAGAATACAGGGCAAGGGTTACAGGCTGTGTATACCATCCATTCATGCCGTCCGGTTCTGCCGGACTCATGACGGCCGTGGTCTCTGGAGCAGTCCGATCGGTATCGATCAGGGAAAACTTGATGTCATCGAACCACATTTCGCTGAACCCGCCAACATAGAAACCTACCGTTCCAGATGGATTGTGCTTGGTATCCGACCCTTCAAGCCTAAGTTCCCCGTTTACGTACACGCGGATGTCAGCACCTTCGACCCGGATGCGGATGGTGTACTCGGTATTAGGCCGCAGGTCCTCATCAGGTAGATTCGTCGTTTTCAGAGCTGTCCATGCTCCATTATAAAGAATCCACTGTGAAGTGCCGTCCGCCAGCCTCTTGTATGCAATTTTCCCGGATGTGCTGGAGACGGAACGATCATATACATATAGTGTTCCCGTATCCGGCATGACCGCCGGCGTCTTCAGCGTGAAGGTAAGGTCATAGTCGGTATATGTCTTCGGATGAAGGGCCGAGGCGCCTTTGAGAATTTTATACTTTTTGTTGCCATCCACAGTTACGATACTGCGGTTCGGGTCCACCGGCCATCCGTTCGCTCCCGAATCGAAATCCGTAAAGTGCATCACATCCGATACCTGAATGCGCACGGATGCTGAAGCTTCCGGGTTGGCGACTGATGTGACGGTGATATCTGCCTCGCCTTCCGCCAAAGCGGTTACCAATCCATGTTCATCCACAGCCGCAATTCCCGGTTGGGAGGTATGGAAGGTAACCTCCTTATTCTCGGCATCAAGCGGATCAAATTGAACTTGCAGCTGCTTTTGTTCCCCCTTGACCATGTTGACACGGCTCTCACCCAGCAGCAAACCGGATACTTCCCTGCTTGGAACCGTGAATTTGATGTCATCAAACAGGAGTTCACTGAAGCCTCCGGCATAAAACCCAACCTGGCCGGACGCATTGAATGTCGCATCGCTCGCCTTCAGCTTCAGTTTGTTATCCACATAAACACTGATCTCTGGACCCTTAACGATGACTTTCATGTTATAGACCGTATCCGGCTGCAGATCAGGTGCAGGCAGCGTATTCTGCTTCACTGCAGCCCAGGCCGCATTATACAAGAGCCAGGCAGATGTTCCATTTGCATACTTCCGGTAACCAATTCTGCCGCCGCTTCCGCCAGAGTTCAGCCGGTCAAACACATAGAATGTGGCATCATCTGCAATGACTTTTGGCGTCTTAAACTTAAAACTCAGCTCATAATGGTTAAATTCGTTCTCGTTTAGCGTCGTTGCTCCTTTAACGAGCTTATACATATGGTTGCCGCCTTCCACCTCGACAATGCTTCGGTTCGGGTCTGTCGGCCAGCTGTTCCTGCCGTTTTCGAAATCGGTATAATCGATAATGCCATCCCCAACTTCAACAGTAACCTGAACCTCATCCTTTAAGGCCGGGTTGTCAGCAGAAACGGCTGTAATCGTTGCGTTCCCTATACTAACACCCTTCAGCTTGCCGCTTGGATCCACCTTCACAATTGAAGGGTCGCTCGACGTGTACTGAATAGCGGGGTTCGTTGCGTTCCAGGGAATGACTGCGGAATACAGAGCGAATGACTTCCCAATCCCGATGGTAACGCTTTCGTTATACAACTGGATTCGATCCACAGCAATGTGATCCGGAGCCAGGTATGGACCGGCTTTCCCCTGGATTCCCATCTCGCTGAAAGGGATCGCCGGGAAGCCAGGGATCTTTTGGAACACTTCGGCATCCGCCTTTAAATTCAGATCCCCATTCGCGAGATTAACAAAGCCAGGATCATGATCCGTAATCCAGTTGTTCGCATACTGGAGCAGGTTTCGTTTGTCATTTGCTCCCTGATTATTCGTGCCGCTTAGTTTCCTCGTCGGGTTATAGATTACATTGTTCTGAAACGTGTTGGTATCCGGATAAAACCGGTTCTCCGTGAAGAAATCCGCCAGTTCCGGGTATTTCTCCATATGCGGTGTGCCTTCGAAATTGTTGTTCTTTTCAAACAACGCCTTCCATTTAGGCATATAATTTTTGGAGATTTGCTGATCCGGTTGATCGCCTAGATACATGTCCGAATATTCATACGGTACCTTAGCATCAATAAAAATATTGTTCCGGGTCTTGATATGGGCACCGCCGTTATTGAGAATGGCATCGTTACCCATGCCGTTAAATATGTTCTCTTCAATGGTAATGCCCATGGTAAAGTTATCGGGATATACCCCTTGAACCCCTGCCTTGCCTTCCCCGATATTGTGGAAATAATTCCTGCGGATTACCGATCCCCGTTCCTGAGGCGACTCGCCCAGATTCATATAGATGGCGCCGAGGTCCGAGAAGGTTTTGCAGACGTCATAAATATTGTTGTATTCCACGAGATGGTCATTGCCAAAGATCAGCATTCCTGGATGGGGAGCGTCATGGATTTCGTTGTGGGAAACCTTGTTCCCCGCCCCGGTCAGAAAAATGCTCGGATTATAGGCTTTATGGTAATAAGCAAAATCATGGATATGGCTGTTCGCCACGACATTGTTTCCTGGCTCAAGCGTCTTCTTATCTCCACCATTCAGAATCACCCCGGTCCCTCCGATGTGATGAATATGGGAGCTGATCACCGCATGATTCACTCCGTTCACTTTGGCAAAGTCGTTATACAACCAGCGGCTCTGCGTATTAATCAGTACGCCCCCATTGGAGAAATTACGTATTTCGCAGTGCTCCAATCGGACGCTGTCACCGCCCATAATAACTGCTGCGGAGTCCCGGCCATTCTCCAGGATCAGGTCCTCAAAGGTCACATGCGAAAGATTATTCGCGTTAATCATCGGTGTTTTAAGCATTGTAACCATGATCTCAGGATGATCACTTTCAAAGGCAGCCGTAGGCATGAAGTAGAGTTTGCCCTGCTTCCGGTCGATGTAATATTCACCTGGCATATCGATCTCCTCAAGCAGGTTCTGGGCAAAATGGAAGTCCGGGTACCAGTTGGTAAACAGACCGCTCATCTCTCCGTATGCCAAGGTAATTGTCTTGTTGCTTGTATCGATGGATGCCACTTTATTGTACGACCATTCCCAGCTGTAACCGAATATGCCATCCAACCAGATGTCATCCGCCTCTTCCCAGAGATCCGGTCTTTCGTAATTGTAGGTAAAGGTCCCGCCGCGTGTCTGCAAATCCGGATCATTGCGGGTAGGTCCGGGATCGGTAATGGTGCCCATCTGAACCGTTCCATTGTTGGGCCAGCGGGCAAGGGTCATGCCTTGACCTTCAACATACAGCTCCATCGGAGGAACCTGACTGACGTCATTGGCTTTGTAATAACCATGCCGGCTCATTACCCCGTAATCGGTGATACCTTGAGCTTTCAGATCTACCTGAAGAACCTTCGTTCTGGCATCTGCACTGATGATTCGGTCCAGGACATTCGTGTCCGTTACCGGAGAAAACCAGCTTTTCTGAAGTTCCAGACCGCCGTTTAACCGCACACTTTCTCCTGGGTAAGCCTTGTAGGTTATCCGCTTATTCTCCGTACCGGAATCCTGTTCCTCCAGCAGAAAGCTTTCGCTTCTATTGTAGGTGCCGCCCCTTAAATAGACCGTCACACCGCCTTCAGGCAGCCCGGAATCCGTCTTCAATTGCCGGATTGCGTCCCTTGCCTTCTCAAGTGTGCGAAATGGAGCAGCTTCTGTTCCCGGATTCGAATCATCGCCATCATTTGAAATATAAAAGACAGCACCAGGGTCCACCGTATCTTCCGCATTTGCTCCCGTAACCGGCAGACACCCCACCAACAACACCAGGATTAATGCAATAATGATCCTTCTCCTCATCATCTTCGGAAATACCTCCCTTATCAGATCAATCAGATAAATTACACATGATCACTACCCTTTTACAGATCCAATCATGGTGCCTTTTTCGAAATATCGAAGCAGGAAAGGATACATAACGATCACCGGCAAGGAGCTGACAATGACAGCCGCCATTTTCAAGCTCTCCGGAGCAGGCGGTGTTGCAAGCGTCGCCGTAGTAAACGGGTCGAGCTTGCTCTCGATGAGGATTTGGCGGACAACCTGCTGCAGCACGAATTTGGATGAATCGGTGACGTAAAGCAGATTATCCATAAACGCATTAATGTGATAAACCAGATTCCAAAGCCCGATTGTCACAAGAGATGGAATGGACAGCGGGAGCAGAATACGGAACAGAATCCGCAAGTCCCTTGCCCCGTCGATACGAGCTGCTTCGATCAGTGCATCCGGAACGGAGCGAAAAAACGAAATCATCACAAGCACATGAAAAGCATTGGCAGCGGATGGCAGCACATAGACCCAGTGCGTGTTAAGCAGATGCAGTTCTTTGATTAATAGATATTGCGGGACAATCCCGCCATCGAAGATCATTGTGAACAACAGCAGCATGATCAGCAGCCGCTTCATGGGCAGATCGGGACGGGAGAGCGGATAAGCGGCGCAGACGGTAACGAGAAGTGTTAAGGTCGTGCCTACGACCATCCGAAACAGCGTATTCGCATATCCTGACCAGATTAATGGATAGTCCAGAAGCCCGCGGTATGCTTCCCACTCGAAATCCCGAGGATAAAAATGAAATCCGCTTCGCAGTGCTTCTCCCCTACCGCTGAAGGAGACGGACAGGACATGAATGAACGGGTACACAACGATGATTGCCAGGATGGACAATATAAGGTAGATCATGGCGGGGGCAATGAGCTCTTGCCATCTTTTTATTTTCATGACTGTCTTCCTCCTGCCTTTACCATAGACCGCTCTCGCCGCGGCTCAATTTTCGCACGGTCAGATTAGCCCCCAGAATCAGCAGGAGCCCCACCAGCGATTTAAACAAACCAATGGCCGCCGTGTAGCTGTACTGAAACTGCTGCAGACCTACCCGGTAGACATAAGTATCAATGACATCACCCGTTTCATAATTGACCGGGTTTAACAGATTGATGATTTGTTCGAAGTTTGCGCTTAAGAAACCACCTAGACTCAAGATGAACATAATCGCGACGGTTGGCATAATGGATGGGATATTAATTCGAATGATTCGCTGCCACCGATTGGCTCCGTCAATGACGGCCGATTCATGCAGCTCCGGGTTGATCGCCGCCAAAGCTGCAAAGTAGATAATCGAGCCCCAGCCGATATCCTTGAGGATTGAAGAAATGACCACAATCGGACGGAAATATTCCTTCTTTCCCATATAAAAGACAGGTTCCCCTCCAAACCACTTCACAATTTCCCCTACAACGCCGGACGTTGGAGAGAGAAAATAAATAATCAGCCCGGACATGACGACCCACGATACGAAATGAGGCAGGTACATGGTCGTCTGGATAAACCGCTGGAAATACCTTGACCTCACCTCGTTAAGCAAAATCGCCAGTATGATTGGTGCAGGAAAAGCAAAGATCATTTGATACAAATTCAGGAGCAGGGTGTTTTTAAGTAATCGATAAAAGTCACCATTCTGAAATATTTCCTGAAAATGGCGGAAACCGACCCACGGACTTCCCCATATGCCGTCGACGACCCGGAAATCCTTGAAGGCAATGACGACTCCATATAATGGGCCGTATTTAAATACAACGAAGAATGCGAAGGCGAATAGAAATAATAAAAGCAGCTCTCCGTGTTTTTTTATCGTTTTCATGGCGCACTTCCTTGTTAAACCAAACCGCCAGCCCTCCCCGCAAGGGATAATTAAGCCCTCACGGGTGGCTTAGCCAAGTCAGGGTTATTTTTTGAATTGTGCTTGGTACATTTCATTGGCTTCCTTCGTTAATTCATCGCCGCCTTTTGCCTTCCATTCTGTTACGAATGTATCAAACTCAGTCAGAGGAATTTCGCCGCTGATAATTTGTGCGAAATATTTTTGCATGAGTGACGTCAATTCCTGTTTGTATTTTCCGTCCGAAGGCAGCACAGAGAATAACAGCGCATCGGTCCATCTTGGAGCCGATGAATACGTTTTGACAGCCTCATTCAGCTTCGGATCGGAATATTTGTCCCGATAAGCCTGGGTGGTAATGTTACCAAAAGAGAACAGGCGGATTCCCAGTTGATCACGCTGCTCCTGCTTATCGAATCCAGGCAGGAATGTAGTCGCCCCCGAGGTAGCCCCGCTCTCAGCAAAATCCCATTGCTCCCCCTTTACCCCAAGGCTGGTCATATTGATGGTCTCTTCATCATTGCTCTGTGCCTGTAGAATTTCGAACAGCTTCTCAAGCTTCTCAGGCTGATCCTTGACTTTGCTGCCGATAACCAGGAAATTGCTCTTGATTCCCCAATCCCATGAGCCATCACCGCCAGGTCCCTTCGGATTTTTGGAAAATGCCATCTTGGCATCCGGATTTAGTGCCAGCATTTCCTTGACTGTTGCAGATTCCGGCAGAGCGCCTTTGCTGATCTGCTCTTCAATGACGCCGATCCGGTTGTTGTACAGTTTCTTACGATATGAATCCTGTGTATCTGTAATAAATTCCGGATCGATGACCCCATCCGCATACCATTTGCGCAGCTTCGCCAAGGCTTCCTTGGTCTCAGGCATGATCGATCCATTTACAATCTGACCATCCCTCTCCATCCACATGGTCGGCTCCACACCGAATGCACCGAAGATGGAATAGAAACCGGATGACCACGTGGACGTAGCCGTTCCTGTCAACCCGTACGTATCCTTCACACCGTTACCGTCCGGATCCTTTTGTGCAAAGGCATAAACGGCTTCCTCGAATTCATCCAACGTCTCCGGGACTTTCTGAATGCCGACCTGGTCCAGCCAGTCCTTACGCCACAACATCCCCAGATCGTAAGGCTTCAAATCGATAAACATCGGGATAGCCCACAGCTCGTTATTAACGGTAACGGTCTGAAAAAGCTCTTTCTTTTTCTCAATATCCGCGTAATACTCCGGCATTTTCTCCTTCAACATGTTCTGATCAATGCTCATTAACACGCCCTGATTCTGGTAAGCGATTACATTGGAAGGATCACCGAGCATGAATATGTCTGGTATATCCCCGGAAGCGATACTGGCGTCCGTTACCTTCACGGGTTTGATCTTTACATTGAACTTTTGTTCCAACCACTTCTGAACCTCCGAGTCATTCACAACTCCATCTGCGGCAAAGTGAATGCCCCAGGAGATTTCGATTGGATTGGAGTTAGCTCCCGGCGTTTCTCCTGCATTCGAACTCGGGCTTGAGGTGTTCGTCTCGGAAGTGCATCCGGTAAGCAAGCTTGCCGTTAAACTTACAGCCAGTAAGATAACGCTTACAAATTTGATTCTTTTACGCAAAAGAATCTACCCCCTGTTGTTGGATTGGTTATGGATTCGAGAATCCCGCATCCTGCCTAACGACCCGGCCGGGTATTGGAAACGGTTTTTACATACTTAAAATTTAAGCTTTAACCCTTCCGGCGCACAATCCTCTCATTCCACTTTTTTTATGTTTTTGGCTTCAGAAGCCGCATAGAGTCACTGACGTTATTCCGTTTTTTGTATGTTTTTCAATTTCGATCTGTTCTAATTCGGCTGGTGTGATATATAATGGACTGCACAACTGTTGAGATCATCGAATTTTATTGTAAGCGCTACCACATCTGAGGTAAGGAGGGATTGCCATGAGGGGACTTTTAGCCATGAAAAATAACTCCATGTTCGTGAAACTGCTCCTATCGATGACTGCCATAGCTTTGATCACTGTTGTTCTCATTTCTTCGGTCACTTACATGATTTCGGCTGATAACAGTGTCCGTAATGCTATCAGTTATAATGAATCTGTCTTGACTCAGCAGAAGGAGCTGATTCATAAGGAGCTGACCACCATCGGAAATGCGGCCAATAGTCTGCTGATGGCTCAATCCTATGTATACCATACCATCGGAGGCAAGCTCTCTGTTAGTTCGTTAATTGATCTATCCACTCTTGTAGAAGAGCAAAAAAAGCTCAGTCCCTACATCGATTCCATCTATCTGTACTACGCCCCGCTTGAACTTGTCCTGACATCACGTCCGGAGATAAAGACATCTCCTATATCCGACTTTGCTGACCAGTCCTGGCTGGATACCTTAAATCAAGACTCATCATCTCGTACCGTCTGGTTAACGGGAAGATCGAATGGATTTTCTCCGGATCATCCTGCGACCTCCCTGATTCAGAAGATGCCACTGATTGGCCAAGTGGAGGGCGCGATCGTCATTAATTTGAATCTGGATCGACTCTTCGCTGACTACTTAAGTCATTACAATAGCAAGAAAGGCACCATCATGGTCATTGGTCCACAGGGTGAACTCCTCTATTCCGATGCTCATGACAGAGAAGCACTCCTTCAGCAGTGGGATGCCGAACAGGTATCATCGGAGAGCGGCTACTATATTGGTGATTCCGATCAGATCGTATCCTACACTGCATCCAATATGACAGGCTGGCGATTCGTCGATATCACCGAACGATCTGTCCTTCTGCAAGGCATGAACCGAATTAAAGTCCTCATTTGGACAGTCGCCATCCTATATATAACGGCTGCTGTTGCTATTTCCTATGTTTTATCGAGAAGATTATATCGTCCGCTGCAAAGTGTGATTTCCTATATTGTGAGCTCGGAAGAATCCGAACGACGCGACAGATCCGGTGCTCCCAGCAGCACGGATGAAGCCGGCTTTATCCGTCATTCCTTTGAGCAGATGACACGTAACCGCGATATTTTAATCAAAGAAAAGCTAAAAGTAGATGAACTCCTCACCGGAAATCGCACGGCCATTAAGGAAAAGTATCTGAACGATCTCATTCTGGGCAACGTTCCAGAAGAAGCACCAAACAGACCCGACCATGCGGCAGAGCTGCTTGGATTACAGCTTGATTTCAATCGTTTTTCCATCCTGACCCTTGAGCTCGAAGAGCATCAGCCGTTGAGGGGATCGGAGGATATATTTCATTCCCATCTGCTCCAGTACAGTCTGATGGAAGAGCTGGGAAAAGATATCGATGGAGAGATTTTTGTCAAAGACAGCAGGCATACGGTCATCCTTCTCTCCTTGCATCCGGATGCCGATGATACCTTTCCTGTGGAACAAGCCAGAAGCCTCAAATCATATTTTCTCAGTCGTTATGGGATCTCTGTGACCATCGCTGTCAGCCGTATTCACTCCGGAGAACAAGCCGTGCGTGCAGCTTACAACGAGACTCAAGAGGCACTAAATATGAAAATCTACATTGGGAAGGGCGAAATTCTGCCCTATTCGATCCTTGATGAATGGAAATCGGAAGAAGGTACCTACTATTATCCGTACGAACTCGAAACGAAGCTGCAGCAATCCCTGCTGAAGACGGATAAAGAGGAATGTACTGCCGTGATCCGGGCCATCACCCGGGAGGTGCTAAAGCAAAGGCTGGGTAAAGCCAATATTCATCAGCTGTATGTTCAATTAAGCGGGGAGCTGGTTAAAACACTTGTTCAGACTGGCGGCGAGGTGACCGCTGTTATCGGCGAAGGGTCGTCCTATACCGATGCTCTGGCGCGTGCCGAAACCGTTCAGGATATGGAGAAATGTGTGTTAACGATATGTAACAAGATCATCGACTACCACCGGGAGAAGCGCTCCAAAATGACGGATGTGACCCTTCAGCTGGCCACCGAATTCATGGACAACCATTACAACAAGAATATCTCTGTGGATAACGTGGCCGAACACGTAAAACGCAGTTCGTCCTACTTGGGTCGCATCTTCAAGGAGTCAACGGGCATGACGGTTAATGACTATCTCATCCAGCTGCGCATCAAGCGTGCCATGGAGCTGTTGAAGCAGACAGATGCTTCCGTTGAGGAGGTTTGCCGGGAGATTGGGTACGCAAACGTCAGCTATTTCAACAAAATATTCAAGGCCAGAACAGGATTTACCCCAGGACAATTTCGGCACCAACATACGGCAGACCAACAGTTAACGCAGGGAAAGGGGCCGAAGACATCCTAATTGGGACCATTTCCGATTGAAGAAGTCGACCAGGCCCGACCTCAACATTCTGTCGTTCCTGGCATTCCGTTAATAGCGAGATATCCCTAAGATGACTCGCCTAGGTATGTTATGTGTAAAAAGAAACCGTCCCTTAGGTATGTGGCTGCGCACACTTCCACTTTACAAGGAACGGTTTCTTAGGGGGTTATCATTTTCAGGATGGCGCTCTCAAGCCAACAAAGCCTGAGCAATCTGATCGATGATGCCATTGATGCCGGTTGGTCCATAACAGCCGATCCATGTCGCGGCATCTACGGAATATATATGCTGTCGCTCATCGGTATCCAGCATCCCCCAGACACTTTGCTCTGTAGCAGACATCCCCTCCTGCATGATTTCGCTGCTAAGCAAAAAGTAGTGGCTGGCATGTACGGCCGGCAGTCTGTCAACCGAAATATGATAAGCCGTGTCGGAGGGATCGGCTACAAATAACGGGGCAGGCAGACCCAGGTCTCGATAGAGCACAGCGCCTGTACGATGTGAGGCTGTATGTACCCGAACCATTGACTCAAACGGACGAATTAGTGCCACGCTCTTACCTGCCAGTACAGGAGCAAGTTCTTCTGACAATAATGCAGTTCGTCGATGATAATCTGCAATGATCCGCTTGGCCTCTGCTCGCTTGCCTGTCAGCTCACCGAACAGACTCAGAATGGTCTGCCAGCTCTCATTGCGTTTAAACATGAGAACCGGAGCGGTCCGGCTTAACCGTTCATAGTGCGGTTCATGCACCTCCGTACATATAATCAGATCCGGAGACAGTCGTTCCACCGCAGGTAGATCGGGATACTCATACGTTCCAAGTAATTCGGTACCCTGAAGTCTGGCCCTGATATATTGAGGGAAATGGAACGCCGCACTTCCCGATCCTACACTGCCTGCCGGAGTCAATCCAAGTGCAAGCAGATGATCCGCATATTGCACATCAAGTACAGCAATACGCTGTGGAGATATGGTGACATCATATTGACCTCTCAGATGGCAAATCACGATGCCTTTTGACGACTCATACCAGGAAGCCATGCGGTTCTGCGGCAAGGGATACACAGAGAGAGCACTTGCTCTCGAAGCAGCAGTCTGCCTATAGAACTGCGGAGGAACTCCATGGTATTTCTTAAATGCCCTGCTGAAATAATACATATCGCGATAGCCCATTCTATCTGCAATTTCCCCAATGGGAGCATCCGTATGACGGAGCATTCGCGATGCACTCTCCATCCGCAGCTGGATGACGTACTCCATCGGTCCAATTTGCTTCTCCTGCTTGAACCGTCGCTGCAGCTGTCTTACGCTGCATCCCGCAAGTGCCGCCAGCTCTTTCAGTTCCAGATTCCGGCGATAATGCCCCTCTATGTACGCAGCGACAACATCCACCATGTCTGACGCTGTCCCGCCCTGACCACGTTCATACTCCATAATGAGTTCGTAGAGAATCCCCTGCAGCAGTGCATTGGTGTGAAAACGCTCCAGCCCTTCGCCCCTACTCCATTTCGCTGCAATTTTCTCTGCCAGCTGGACCCATTCCGCCTGAGTTCGCGGATGCTCAACAAACGAAGTACGCAGCGGGTGATTGCGGTGCGAGGGCAGAACAAGGGAGACTCCTTCCATGGAGGTTGCCTTATACATGATCAAGATATAATCGATGTTGTCTGAGGTAGCAGTCAGCGTAAAGGAGGATCCCTCTATCACATGAGCAGCAAAAGAAGCTCCAATGTGGCAAACCTCACCATTCATTGCAAGCTCCCCTTCTCCGCCACCGGCCAGCAGCAACAGATTTGATGATAATTCGGCTTCGCTAAGACTACTGCCTGGCTGCAACGTACCGCTATACACGTCAAGCATCTTGATCGTCGTATCACTCCATGGACTTGTCTGTTCTTGCAGCGGCATTTCTCTCATCTCCTGACAATAGCAAAGGTAAAGTTGTTGCTGCTGTCATTTTAATTGAGATTCATTCTCATTGTCAATTTTCGGACATTTGTTGCAATACTCCTCTGACATTTGATAGTACAAGCAGCAGGTAAGGCGCTTGCTCTTCGCAACAGGAGCGTTGTTTTGTATTTCTGTAAATCGGGTAAACGGATTACGTTTTACACCGAACACCTGCCCGGGTGCGCCTTGTGTCAGATAAGTAAAATCATGCTGAACGTGCTGGCTTTCCTGTCCATCATCATCTGCATCAGGTATATACAGCCGGCCGATACGTACCATGATATTCTCCCAGAGAATACTCATCGATAGAGGTGCAATTGCAGCAAGCGTCTTTAACAGTGGTGTAAGCTGTACAGCAAACATCTCTTCTACTACTCTTTCCCGCCACACTTCCCTGTCTCCTGTCACTGCATCTGCCTGAAGCCGATTCACCGCCAGAAAAGGAAAACGTGTCCCCCCCTCATGAGCGGAGAGCTTCGGATGATAGAGGAAGCTGTTCTCCAGCTCAAAGGAAACATGCTGATGATGAAAGGTCATCGCCTCCACCAGCGGAGCAGTCCACAGATAGCCAATTCGCTTGGCTAGCATTGAAGCGGCAACCTTCATGTCAGGCGCATCGATATACTCCTGGAACCAGCTGATATACTCTCGGCATGCAGATTCATCATGCAGCTCGCTCAAAGCAATGGTACGGACACTATGTTCAGGCGGTTCACCAAGCCATATCGAATGATCCTCCACCGTTTGTTGCCATAAGTCTGTCGAGAGATATTGGTTCATGTTAATTCGATCCGAGCAGGGCTTCCGAAGCCTGATCTACAATCAGATTAATGGCAAGTGGTCCGTAGTATGCGATCCAAAGGGTCGAATTCACATCATACGCACGGTTATTTTTCACGGCATCAAGGGACTTCCAGACTGGATTGCTAATCATAGCCTCTGCTTCTGCGGCAAACAGTTCGTCCGACAGTACGAAATAACGATCCGCTCCAATCTCAGGAACCTTCTCCATTGAGATTTCAACAGAGGTATCATCCTTGATTCCCTCAACGAGTGCAGGCATGTTCAAGCCCAGATCCTGATACAGGATACCGCCTGTACGATGCTCAATACCATGAACACGAATACCTTCTTTTCTCGGACGGATCAGAGCTACCGTTTCATCTCCCATTTTCTCTGACAGCTTCGCCTTCAGACCAGCGACTTTGTCCTCATATGCCTGACGCACCTTCTCTGCCTCGTCCTGTTTGTCTGTAATCTTAGCGACCGTGGCTAACGTATCGCGCCAATCTTCGTAGAAGTCGAGTACAAGGGTGGGTGCAATTTTGCTTACATTCTCATACCGTTTCTCCTGGAAGTCGGTCATGATAATCAGATCGGGGTCCAAGGCTACAATCGCTTCCAGATTGGGCTCGTCCCGCGTACCCAGAACCTGTACGTCACTCGGCTGATCACCTAGGTATTCTGGAAAATCGGTGTTGCCTCCAGCGATAACACTGCCTGCCGGCTTCTCGCCAACGGCCAACATTTGATCCAGAAACTTAACATCAAGCACAGCAATTTTATTTGGTTTTTCGTCGAGTGTCAGCTCACCCTTCATGTGCTTGATCGTTACAGGGAAAGCTCCGACCGTCTGAACTTCTTCATTCGCAGGTGTCTCCGCTGGTGCTGCAGCAGACGGCTTACCACTATCTGTACCTGCTCCGGCACCGCAAGCCGTCAGGACAAGAATCAGAGCCAGCATCAGGCCCATTAACAATCGTGATTGGTGGGCAATGTAGGCATTGCTTCCAGCTGCTTGCCCCTTCGTTCTATGATTCATGATGAATCCCCCTTATGTATTATACTGATAATGATTTTCATTATCGAAACATAAGGAGAGTATAAACGATCTCCGCATCGCGTTACCATGTACTTTTGCGACATTTCAGCCGGACTAATGCGACATGCAGGGAGAAGGAGGATACTATTTTGCTGTATACTTGTTGTTGTAGGCAATGAAATATAGGGATGTAGAATCTTCCACAGCAATCATATCCTTAGTATCTTTGTTATTCATTTTAAATAGCCTTGTACCTACTTTATATGTATTCGAACTTACAGTGTTCGCCTCATTAAGATCTCTCTCATTGGTTGAAGTTACTTCTATCTCGCCTATTTGTTCAACTAGTTCATCTTCTGTAACGGTCTCATTACTTGTAATGTAGACTTCATTCTTTATTTTTATCATTTTATCTGAAGCAAAACTTCCAGACGACGATGAACACCCGAATAAAAGTACAATGAATGATATGAAAGGTATGAATAGAATTTTTCTTTTCATATTACTTCACCTCCACATATAGACTAAGGTCCCTATTGCTAGGAACCATGTTGTAGTGTGTTAGAAGCTCTATGCTAAATAATATTAATGGGGTTTCTCCGCCAAGACGAGCGTTTTATCTCCTTCAGTCTCCTCTACTCAACTTCTTAAATGCCGAGAATTCCTGCTCGGAATGGATATAATCTAATATCTTTGCAGCACAGTCCGCTGAACTGAGTTCTTCCGTATTCACTTCAAGATCATATTCATCATAGGCATATATGTAGTCAAACTGGGAATGGGCAAGTCCAATTGCACGATCTCCCCTGTTTTGCTCTCTTCTGGTGAGTTCTTCCTTGGAGCAGTGCACACCCACAAACAATATCGGATAATCCGAAAGCAAATCATAAAAACCGTTAAACCACTTGTCATTGGTAATGACCGTATCCACAATAACATTCAATCCCATCTCCGAAAACAGTTTAATGGTTGAATAGAACAATGAGACAATCGGGTCAAAAAGGATATCTGTCATCACATGAGGCTCCAATTCTCTTGTAGGTTTCATATCTGGGTATGTACTGTCGATAAACTGGTCATAATTCTGGAAAAATTGATCTACAGACAAATGATGTAACGGAATGTCTCCCTGCTTTTTCATTTCCAACCCGATACTTGTCTTCCCCGAACTTGACGTTCCGTTCAAAAATATAATGAGTCCTCGTTCCACATGAATCACCCTCACGTTAAGATTGGCGTATCTCTCTTAAAGAAACATGTTCCCGTATCCTTGTGCTGGGGTATCCAGCACCTGTCGAATCAAGGCCCTATGCCTGCAGCTTGAATATGATGTTATGTGTAGTATCTACACTTATCAAGCAGATTTATATATTCTTGCGGAGTGGTAAGAAAGCAGCGGACATTAAGCTCTACTTTCTTTATCGAGGTTTACATTAAACGAAGCTGGTATAGGTTTTTGTCCAGAATCATTGGGTATCACAATAATTTCAACCTTTAGATTTAGAGAATCAGGCAGATCGTTTTCATCTATATTCTCAAAACCAACAAAGTAATAGTGCTTTTCGTCCAGTTCTATCAGACCTCCACCTGTTGAGCCAGAAGTTGAAATTAAATTCCCGTCATGATAAAGCTTACAAGAAATATTATACTCCTTCAGACTGAACCCTTTCACTTCATATCCAACCTTGATTTCATTTTCGGAGTAATTTGCATTTCTTAAATTAATCGTACCACCATCAACCATTTGGGTCTGAATCTCAATATTTGCGTTGGGCATCTCTGGTTTTCTTAATAAATATCCCACTCTAAAATACCATATCGTCACCAATACAATTACAACAAGTACAATGATAACAATAATATACTTTCTTTCTTTTATATACACATGGATTACTCCTTACATCTTCAGTCTCCTTCGAGTTCTTTTCCAAACCTGTGCTTCAAATAATATATTATCCCTGCGCGATCCACATCTGAGAACTGTCTTGGATCATCGATCATACGCTCATAGACCTCATCAATCGTTCTCCATCCGATATTTGTTGTTTCGTCACCCTCTTGTAAGAGTTCCCCCTCCACCTGACATATAAAATACATGCCGATAGAATCCACAGGCCCTTTCATGGTTTGATATACACAATACGGCTCCAAACATTCAACTTCAAAATTCGGATTGATCCCACATGTATCTATTCGCTTGTGACTACCTTCTACGGCTACAACGGTCAAACCTGTCTCTTCATATACTTCTCTTCTCAACGCATCTATGATGGATTCGTAAAGTTCCAATCTGCCGCCCGGCAATTCCAATGAAACCTCATTCTTTTTATTTCGAGTCTGAATTATGATTTCTGTTCTGTCCCTATCTTGACGTTCAATAAAAGCTCTGGCATTAACATAGAACATGAATGATTCTCCTTTAGTTAACGTTGCTTGCTCAAAGCACTCAAAGAGAACGAGGCTCAAGAAGCCTAGTCTAATAATATCTCCAATCCTATTTAAAGCTGTCCTTCACATAATTATAGACATTAAAATCATCGTACTTCACGTAGAACCCTTCTCGTATAAGCTTCTGTTCTTCTGGATCGATTCCAAAAGAGAATGACGCGCCCGGACCAACCCCTGTCTGACCTACGGAGAATTCTTTCATGTTCTTATCGAACAATCTCACATTCGCTGAAGTGTAAGTAGAGATTCCATCCTCATGAAAAATACCATTATAAATGAACACCCCGGAGGGATTCTCCATATTAAACGTAGTTCTAAACGTAAAATAAATATCGCTGCCTCTATTCAGCACATCCAACAACAGATTAGAGTTGTGGAGCTCTGCTACATTGATATCTTGTTTCATTGGATCATTTACGTTAAAGGTAATCCATTCAGGCTTCACAAAAATTTCGACTGGAATATGTTCTGATCGTAGTGTGACTGTATACCCATCTTGATTCAAAACCTTGTCCGCTATGCCCTCATTGGTATAGTTTGACATGTAGTATTGATAAACGAATATAACGGCTAAGATAAATATAGCAAACAAAAGTATCGTCCATCTTTTTTGGTTCATATCTATCCTTTCATTTTCTGTGTTGTAACTGGGATCCATCAATTATGCAATTTAGAGAAAATCCCCTTTTGATCTTTCCTTCCAATTAAACTCACATGACAGTGCCTTACGGCAGGTCCCCACAAAGCATTCGTCTGTATGCAATGGAATATGTAACTTTTATTTTCCCCATCCACCCTTTAACTTCTCAGCAATGTATAACTGCAAACTGTGGATGTCTGAACAAACCTCTTCTTCCTCCGGTGTATTTCCATATTCCCCTAGCCAACGAGGTGTGTTGATATGCCACTCGTTTGACAAATATTGTTTACGATTCCTATACTCTATCATATGGTTCAAGAGATACTCCAGAGAGCCGAAGGATTGCTTACTTCGATCGTTAACTATGATTTGTAATTTTTCAATGATCGCCTGTAACATGTGTTGGATATATTCTTCTGTGCTCATGAGCGTCTACCAATAAATAGCTTATTCTGAGTCCAACGTAGATTATAGCCATAGCGATATAGCTCAAAGTATGGATACAGGCAGTCTTCAGCCTCCTGCAAACCTTGATAGCGGGACCACTGCAAGTAATAGGCAACCCAATAATCGCAAGCGATGGAATAGTATGCTTCACTCAACAGTTCGATATTTTCGTTGTAATTGCTACGCGAGCGAAGAAGGTCTCCAAGTGCTTCGTAAACGACCTCACTATCCTCTTCATCCGCACCTTGAATCAATCTTTGCTCTAACTTGCCAATTTCGCCTGGCTGTAATACAACAACTTCCTTCATACATGACAAAGCTCTGAATGCTTCCTTAGCTGCGTCCGCCGCTTCGTCATCCTCCGATACCTTGGAGAACAGGAGCTTCAATCTTTGGATTAACTCCTCCCCCAGACTATGCAATGTGTCCTCGGAAGCATCTTCATTCCCACCATTGAAATAACCTGGCACATATTCGCCGGCGAAATCCTCTGGGTTCAACATCTCATAGATCGGACGTATTCTGTCCAGAAAACGCTGACCGTCTGGAATCGGCTCAAATACTCGTTCAACCCCTGCTCCCGTTGGCATAAACCACTGAAATAATCCATAGAAATGGTCTGCTTCAACCTCCTCATCATCTTCTGGATCAAATTCGTCTCCGCCCATCGCTAGTAAATAGCGGCCGTATTCCTGTTGTTCCATCCATACCATCCCTCTCTTTATTCAACCCAATGACTACTCTCTACCTACCAATTACTTTTACCCTATGCTTCCCATAATCTTGTCACTTGCTCTAATTCCATCCCTTCAAATTGAAGCTTATAGATATCAGGTTTGCTGGTTTGATTAGAAAAATCAAAGCCGTAGCTTGCATCAAAGTAATTCATCATCAACGTCATGACATGTCCGTGCGTGCCAATAGCTACCTTTTTCCCCTGGTATTCTTCTAGAATTTGCTTGAACACATATACAGCTCTATTCTGGCAAACCGTGTTAGACTCGCCTCCTGGTAATGCATAATCAGGGTCTTCAAACATTCGCTTCGAAGCAGGCATAAATTCTTCATCCCTAATATGATCATCTGAAAAATGTCGTTCCCGAAGGTCTTCCATGATCTGAATGTCTATTCCCAGCGCTGTTGCCAGCCCCTCCAAGGTTAAGACAGCTCGGGCATACGGACTTGAGAAGATAGTATGTATTCCTTCATCCTTTAATATTTCTGTGATTTGGGCTGCATTCCCTTTGCCCTTCAAGGTAAGTCCTCTCGTTCTTTCCGTCCCTTCCGTATACGGTGACTCCGCATGCCTAACCATATAAATGATGGTCTTCATATGCCCTCCTTGAATTCTTCTGACTTATACAATTAATTTACAATAATTTTCAGATATGTGTATAGTAGAAATGAAGCAATATTCTTGGAAGGAAACTATATGTAACCGAAAGGATGAGATCATGTTTCTTTTCAAAAAAAAGCATCTACTATTCTCTGTATTATTTGTGCTGGCTATCTCTGTTAGTACAATCGCGTATATGAACGGTCCATCGAAACTGGAGGAGCCAATTCAACAAGTAATCAACCTTTCGGCCAATTCATTAACCTTACGTGAACTAGACAAGTTAGATGCGTTTGCTGAACTGATTGTCATTGGTTATGCCACAGAGGACTTTAGAGATCGAGAGCATGTCGTTACTACATTTGATGATGGGATCATGCAGTCCTTCCACACCAATACAACTATTAAGATTGAGAAGATACTAAAGAAACCTGAGGATTACCCTTCTGATCAGAACAAATTGACGATCATTGAACCCGTAAGTCTGAAGGGAGACGTCAAATATACAGCTAATGACTATGTCGAACTGCAAAAGGGTGATAGAAGTGTTCTTTTTTTACTAAGAAACTCCTATGGTGACTATGGATTAATTAATGATAACTGGGGGAAATTCAGCATGGAAGGGATCAGTCAGAGCAGTATACCTCAATCGGCCACTTCAAATGAATTATTAGAGTACGAGACATTTCGTGGTTCTGTCATGAAGAAGTACAATCTAGATATACAGTCTTAATGGAACTATTGGTGGGCAGCAAACTATCCGAATATACGTTTTTCATCGCTTTCTCTATTTGGGTATTCAATGGGAGTAAAATCCGTGATATCTATCCAAGTTGTTGGGTGCTAGTTGAAATGCTCTCTAACCATTCCAAACAAAATAGAAGGCCCCTCCCTCATCCCATGGGGAATCAGACGACCTTCCGATGCTTACAGAACATATAGTTGTTGTAAAAGGTAAAGATTAGCGCGGCTTGTGCAATGGCAAGCCGCGTAAGGGTGAGGCGCTGCTCTCATTCGGGCAGCACCTCATGGGGAAGCGCCACGACCGCAAAGCCGTGGCGCTTCTTCTGCTGCATGACGCCAATCCGGCGGCCTATGCAGCTTCTTCTTGGCCGCTGCACCTACATGGCAGCGGCTTCTTCTCCCAGCGGCAGCGTGTAATACTGCGCCTGCTGGTCTTCATGCTGCTGGTACACAACGACCAGCAGCGTCCGGCCTTTCGCGGCAAGCGGGCTGGCGCCAGCTAGCACACGCTCAAGCCGGAACGGAAGCACGTCCAGTACGGCGTGCTTCTGCAGTTCCTTTTCGCCGAGACCAAGGTCGGCGAAAGCACGGGCACCCATGACCGTCTGTGCGGTCATGGCCGAGGTCATCGGCAGCGCACGCGATGCGCTGCCGTCCCCACCGTCCGCCGATCCATCCGCGGCGGACCCCGCAGCTTCGCTGCCGATCACACCCGCCGCATCTGCGGCAGAGTTTTCCCCGGCAGCAGCCGAACTTCCCGCAGCGGCACCTGTACCTGTGCCGCTGCTTTCCAGCCATGCCGTGCCTGCGGCACCGGCAACGCGCGGCAGGCGAACGTCTTCGGGACGTTCAGCCAGCGTTTTCATATAGAGCGCCCACTGGTCCTTCTCCAGCGCATCGTCCCACCAGATTTTGCGTGGTTTGTACTTGTGGCCGAGGAAATAATCCAGCTTCATCAGGCCGAGCACGATATCCATATGCGGTGTATTCCGCGATTCCAGGAAGCTGTGCAGACGGGTGAACAGATCTTCGAGCTGGTGACCAATCTTCTGCCAGCCCTGACCCTCCCAGTAATCCCCGAACGCCTGGAAGAAGTCGAACGGCGAGTCAAACTCCTGCTCCATCAGATACTTCAGCGTATGATCCATCCGGTGTGCGTTCCAGTATTTCTCCAGTACATCCTCGAGCCGCTTCAAGCGCACGATATCGCTGAATGGCAGCACGTCACTGCCCAAAATCTCATACGGTGCATGATCCATATACGTGTAGTTGTACTTTTCCGCATCCAGACGCAGACCCGTACCACGAAGCATTTTGAGGAACCCAAGCTGAAGCTCTTCCGGCCCCAGTGCAAATACATCGTTAAACGTCTTACGGAACGTATTGTAATCTTCCTCCGGCAGTCCGGCGATGAGATCCAAGTGCTGGTCGATTTTCCCGCTGGCTTTGACCTTGTTCACCGTACGGCTCAGCTTGGCAAAGTTCTGGCGGCGTTTCACCAGTTCATTCGTCGGATCATTCGTGGACTGCACCCCAATTTCGAACCGGAACGTGCCCGGTGGCGCATTCTCTGCCAGATAATCGAGTACCTCAGGACGCATGATATCAGCTGTAATTTCAAACTGGAACACCGTTCCCTGATGATTCTCGATCAGGAATTTGAACATCTCCATCGCGTAATCGCGCTTAATGTTGAATGTCCGGTCCACAAACTTGATCAGCTTCGCACCCTTCTTAATCAAATACAGAATGTCCGACTTCGTCCGCTCAATATCATAATATCGCACGCCGACCTCAATACTGGACAGACAGAACTGACAGCTGAACGGACAGCCCCGGCTGGTTTCAAAATAAACAACCCGTTTCCCGAGATCCGGGATATCCTCTTCAAACCGGTGCGGTGACGGCAGATCGTTCAGATCCGCCTTCGGTCGTCCTGGCATGAGAATGACCTCTTCCCCTTTACGATACGCCAGTCCATACACAAAGTGGAACTTCTTGCTTCCTTCCAGCTCCGTCAGGAGCTGATGCAGCGTCTCTTCCCCTTCACCCATGACGATGAAATCAACATTGGGAATCCGGTTCATCCAATATTCCGTGTCGTAGGACACTTCCGGCCCGCCCAGCAATATTTTCACGTCAGGCATAACCTTTTTCAGGTTATCAATGACCTTGATCGTCTCTTCAATGTTCCAGATGTAACACGAGAATCCAATCACGTCCGCGCCGCGCTGATACAGGTCAGACACAATGTTCATGACTGGATCCTTGATCGTATACTCTGCCAGCTCAATATCAAAATCCTTCTCACTGTACGCCTTCAGACAGCGCAAAGCCAGCGAGGTATGGATGTACTTTGCATTTAATGTAGAGAGAATAACCTTCATGGTTCACAACCTTTGCCTGGACACCCAGACCATATTTTTTTGGTAAAAGTAAAGCGCCACAGCCATCCAGTCCCGGATGCTGTTCATGTAAACCTATTTCGACACCCAGCTTTGGATGCTGTTCGTGTTAAATCTCTATACATAGCCATTCCACGTATCATGGACATATTCGAATTTTGTCTTTCAAAGGGTGGACACCCTTTTCAAAAAGACATCCACTCCCTGAGCCCCTCCAATATACTACATATTGACCCATGGACACTCATCGGAACCATATCCTGTGTAAGCCAACCATCGCTTTCTTCAAAAGCAATGTCCACCTTATGAAAGACAATCTATCTCATTTCGTCCACCGCATAGAGACACACGAGACACTCCGACCGATGTAACTTTGCCAGTGACTGGATTCAAGTTTTGTTCACGATCCATAATCCATGATTCACAATCCACGATTCAAAATCCAAGTTCAAAATCCATCATTTCATAAGCACCTCTGGAATTGAAGCCTTGCCCTTTTACTTACTCATATTCGTAAAATGCATCATCATCCGTATCCACTTCTTCGCCCGTTTGCTTCTGGAAGAACTCAAGGAATGGCAGTCCGTACTTGCGGTACTTGACCTCACCGACCCCTTTAATCATCAGCATGTCACGTTCCGTCTGCGGACATACCACACTCATCTCGCGAAGCGTTGCATCATTGAAAATAATATACGATGGCACATGCTCCTTCGCCGCCAGATCGCGCCGGATCAGGCGCAGCTGCTCGAATACCGTCTCGTTGACCGCCGATGGCATCGCATCGCGACCCCGACGTCCGCCATAGTTTGTACCCGAGGCCGTAGCCGCTGTCTTGCGCACCACACGCTGCATCACTTCACGTTGGCCTTTCAGCACTTCCACCGCCAGCGGCTGTAAACGCACGACCGGATACTGTCCCTCGGAAAGCATCAGATAACCTTCGGATACCATGACGTTGATGATTTCGGCAATTTCACGTTCCGTGCGATTGCCCATGACGCCATAGGTCGGTAAGGAATCGAAGCCGTACTCCAGTACTTTCTTGGCACGCGAGCCCTTGAGCACCGACGCCACCAGAGATACACCGTACCGTTCGCGCATGCGGTGAATACAGCTGAAGATTTTCTGTGCATCAATTGTCATATCCACCAGCTCGCGGTCGTCCGTACAGGAACTGCAGATGCCGCACGGCTTGTCCTCATGTATTTCACCGAAATAATCCAGCTGCGCACTGCGCAAACAACGTGTCGTGTAACAGTAGTCCACCATCTGCTGCAGCTTCCGGTAATCGTTCTGTTTGCGGTCGCCCTCCATCGGGTTCTGCTCAATCAGGAACTTTTGGGTAATAATGTCCTGCGCCCCGAACAGCAGAATGCATTGACTCGGCTCTCCGTCCCGTCCCGCACGACCAGCTTCCTGTACATATGCCTCCATGTTCTTCGGCATGCTGTAATGCAGCACGTAACGCACGTTGGATTTATCAATTCCCATTCCGAATGCATTTGTCGCGACCATCACCCGGATATCATCGTACAAAAACTGCTCCTGGCTCTGGGCCCGTTCATCGTCCGTCATCCCCGCATGGTAGCGTCCTGCCGGCAAGCCTGCCTGCAGCAAACGCTGATGCAGATCGTCCACGTCCTTACGGGTCGCGGCGTACACAATCCCCGGCTCGCTTGCATGCTCGCGCGCGTAGTTCAAAACAAAATCCTTTTTGCTCTCGCCGCGCAGTACGCTAAACGCCAGATTATCCCGCCCAAGTCCGGTCACATATGTCTGCGGGTCCTGCAAACGCAGCAGCCGCAGAATATCGCCCATGACCTCTGGCGTTGCCGTCGCCGTGAAGGCCGCAACCACCGGCCGCTCCGGCAAACTGTCCACAAACGGCGCTACCGCCAGGTAGCTTGTCCGAAAATCATGGCCCCACTGTGATACACAGTGAGCCTCATCCACAGCCACGCAGGAGATGGGCAGCTGTCCCATCTCGTCGCGGAACCAGTCCAGCTCCAGTCGCTCCGGCGCGACATAGAGCAGCTTGAGCTCACCGCGCTGCGCCGCGCGGATGCGATCATTCACTTCTTTGCCGCTTAACGTACTATTAATATAAGCGGCAGCAATACCGGCGGTCGTCAGCGCATCGACCTGGTCCTTCATCAATGAAATAAGCGGGGAAACGACCAGTGTCAGTCCCGGATATAAGAGAGCGGGAATCTGATAACAGATCGACTTCCCGCCCCCGGTAGGCATAATGCCCAGCGTATCTTCGTATTCAAGCAGGCTGGACACGATCTTTTTTTGACCCTCGCGAAAGTCGGGGTAGCCATAATATTTTTGCAGGAGACCCTGCGCTTCTTCTAAAGTAGGTGCTTGCACACTCATGTAAAGACTCCTTACTTGTCACTGGTGTTCATCCACCAGCTTGGTCCCATCCGATTCTGACATCCGAACACGGCACCATTGCCGCATCCTTGACAACAAAATGGCGTTCTCATGACTTGTCCGTCAAGCAAAACGCCGCTCTCTTTAGTTTAACGGGCCAGCCCCGAATGAGCAACCGCGTTTTACTGTAAAACGTTTGAAGCTGCATCGCCCATACAAAAACAACCGTTCATCCAGTTTGGACAAACGATTGCTTTTTCGTTATGAACGAACCACACTCATATCCCGGCGGTATAATCAATTGCACCAATCAGCTCGTGTGCTCATTGTACTCCAATGCTAATCTTTCAGCGACTCAATTTCGGACTCCGACAGGCCACTAGCTTTCGCGATAACCGAAACTTCAATTCCTAACGAAAGCATATTTTTTGCAATTTCAAGAGCCTTTCTTTTTTCACCTTCAAGTAATCCTTTTTCTCTCCCCTGAGCTATCCCCTTTTCCGTAGCCCACTCAATCATTGAGGCTTCGTCATGCAAATACTTCTGTCGCTCTTCATACAAACGACGCGCCTCTCGATCCTGACTTAAAAACTCCAGCGTATCCATTGCTTTTTTCAGCGTAGGTTCATTCATTTGCAGCACCTCTAGTAAGATATATCACTCATATTAGGATATTTTTAACTTCATTGTAATCATTAAAACAATCCCTGTGCTATCATTATTTAATGCAGCTTTAAGTGATTACGAATAGAACCACCTACATATCCATGTCATTTGACTCCAAAGGAGGCAAAGCATTAATGGAACGCCACCATCAAGCGAATTCGAGTTCATCCACAACCAAGTCCCGCAAGCCCTGGATACGCAGACATCCCTTCCTCACAACGTTCACCTTCTTGATCTTCATACCGTTATTCATGCTCGTCGCCTATTTCAACCTTCGTCCTTACTTCTCAACATTTGACCGTTCTGAACGAGGAGATCTGAGCTATTCTATGCCTTCACGGAATGGAGAATATACAGCTGAGATTTACGGTGTACCTTACGGCGGTGCAGCCGGTGGAGTAACCATCTGGGTGGACGTGAGGAAAACGAATGATTCGGATGCCTCCCGTGTGAAAACCATCTATCGCGCCGAGCATCACGGGAATAACCATCTCGAATGGGAGAGCGAAAATACACTTCGGATCGAAAACTGGAGCGAATACTCGGATGAGACCATGACGCTCAACATCGACGACGAAATCTATGATGGCCGGGGCTGGGCCTGCAAAAGCCTGCGCATGAAGGACCAGTATTTGCGGTGCTTATCCCCTAATAAAATCCAACACAAAAGCAGCTCCGCTCGCCAAATTCTCTAGGCAAGAGAGCTGCTTATTTCACTTCTATTACCTATCCTTGCATTCTCGACTGTTCTAGCTCCATGATCCATACAGGTTTTAACCACAAGACTGCCCATCGTTAAGAGCAAACTTACTACTTACTATACCGTGCCCCAGAAGATGCATCTTAACACCTTCTCATCCTATTCCTATCACCACTTCAACACTTTACTAATTCTAAAACTTCTGTTAGCTCTCAACGTCTTTTACTTTTATCTTGTTGCTTCGTCTAATAATCTACTCTCTATCGCCCTTTCACTACAGTGTTATTCTTCCTTCTACTTTCGAGACTGTGCCTCGTCCTTCTCTTCTCGATTACGAATCTCTTTGCGTAAAATGGCTTCCAGCTTCTGACGATTATCCAGCAGGCCGGGATCGTTCGGCAGATACTCACGGGCTTTCGTGTTATGCATAAGTGCCTGTTCCCAATTGCCCAGATGGGCATAACAGAGCGATAAACGTGCATGCGGCAGCCAGCTGCGGCAGGCTGTGGGTACCGGCCGCAGACCCGTGTCGCGGCTGCTCACATCTACAGCCTGCATATACCAGTAGATTGCTGAGACCAGCTCCTGTCGTTCATGAAAACAGGCCGCGATTGCACAGCAGAAATCGGCATGCGGCAGATCGTACTGGAACGACTGCAGCAGAGCACCCAGCTTGCGTCCCGGCTGCCCCAGCCGCTCATAACATTCCGCCAGCCGCGCACAGGCAATGAGCCGATCCTCGCGATAGCCGCTGGGCTGCTCCAGCAGCTTCGCGTACCCCCGAGCCGCCGCTGCATAACGCTGGCGGTCATAACATTCGCCTGCATAGTAGAACAGCAGGCGACCCTGGGCTGCGCCCTCTTCGGCGATCCATTTGCGCAGAATGCGCACGTTACGCGCCGAATGATGGCCCGCTTCGCGGCGGTGCGTGACGGCAATGTCTGCCGTAATGACCCCACTCGCCGGGAAGCTGAGCTGCTCGTGCAGCCGGCCATGCCAGCGGCAACCTGCATCCCGCTTGACCAGGCGAAGCCTGCGGTCCGTCACAAGCGGACTCCCCTCCGGCCCCTCGGCCAGCGTATAGTTCAAGATCACAGCTGCCGTCTCCCCCTCGGACGGCAGCTGCTGCTTCAGCTTCTCCAGCTTCGCCCGTTCCGCTGGCAGCAGCACATCATCTGCGTCCAGCCACAGGATATATTCCTGCGTGGCCTGGTCGAAGGAGAAGTTTCGTGCCGCCGCAAAATCATCCGCCCACTCATACGTGAAGATCCGGTCGGTATACTGCGCAGCGATATCCATCGTACGGTCGGATGAACCGGTATCCACAATGACGATCTCGTCCGTGATTCCGGCTACCGAATCCAGACAGCGCGTAAGCGTGCGTTCCTCGTTCTTCACAATCATGCACAGACTGATGGTGATCACGTTCCCGTGCCCCTTCCTGTAGTACGCGTATTCGTTCTAATCGTCATGCTATTTTTTTCTTACTCACTGAATGCTCCTACTCCCAATCAACTCCCTGTACAACCTACGACCTGCAATCTACTGCTATCTTTGCGCTGCCACATCTTCCTTCCCCCGTTACCCTTCCGCATTCTCCTGACGACGAAGCCGTTTCACCTGCTCTACCGCTTGATCCAGCGCCTTCTTGCGCAGTTTCATCAGACGAAGATGGTTCTGCTCAACCTCGGCAAAGTGCAGATGATCCAGCTGCATCCACTCCGTTACTTGTTTCAAGGTTGGCGACATATGCAGCTGCGTTTTCCGCCGCTTGCGGGCCACGCAACATAAATATTTATGATGAACCTCCAGTTTCAAGACTTCAAAATACGGCATCAGGCACATCGCCAGGTTTCCTGCATAGAACGTCTGCTTGTGGTCATAGAACGGATGATAACCATACGGCACAGTTACGATCAGCGTCCCTTCCTCCTGCAGCAGCCGGTGAACCTGAAGCAACAATGTCTCCGGATGGGCAAAATGCTCCAGCACTTCTCCAAGCAGGACTGTATCGAAGGTGGTCTTTACTTTCCACTGCGTAATGTCCAGCATGCGAAAATCCACATTGTTCCGGACAGGTTTGGACTCTTTGGCAAGCTCTGCCTGGGCGTACCGGATACTCTCTTCTTCCAGATCGACACCTGTTACACGAAACCCCTCACGCGCCAGCAAAATGGAGGTAATCCCCTGACTGCATCCAACGTCCAGAATGCGTTTGCCGGTTGCTTCCCGGCACATCCAGTGAATGCGGGTCCGGGTGGCTTCATGGGAATCTTCCGAGTTGATCTCACCATAGTACCGTTCACTTACCCGATCATGATTCGCCATGGGTATCCCCCGATTTCTCTTGAAGATGTGCAGATTCTTCCTGGGCTCCACCCTGAACTTCCGCTGTGTTCGGCTGCACGTGTTGCTTTTGCTCATCTTCTGTCTCTGGCATTTCATTCATTGCAGGGACACTTTGCAACGCTGCTGCCTCAGGCCGATCGGGCTGTCCCAGCACGACAATATGGCCTCCATGGCACCCGGCTGTCGCATTCCGAGTATCGAAGATGAGCTTTGCATGATCCGCCATTTCCTGATAATTGAAGCCCGAATGGTCAGTCGTGATGATCACCAGATCGGCCCAAGCCCACAAGCCCGGCACAGCGGGCTGAGACTGAAGCACAGAGCCATCATCCTTGCGGAAGACCGGCACCATCGGATCTGTGAAAACAACCTCTGCTCCCGCTGCGCTCAGCAGGCGGAAAACGTCCAGCGCCGGCGATTCGCGCAAGTCGTCGATATCCTTTTTGTACGCCATGCCTGCCAGCACAATGCGTGCTCCCTGAACCCGCGTACCTGCCTGTTCCAGCAGCGCTGCTGCACGCTGAACCACACGCTCCGGCATCTGTCGATTCGTCGCGTCTGCGAGTGTGATGAATTGCAGATCTGATCCCTGCCGGTTAGCCGCCCAGGACAGATAGATGGGATCAATGGGGATACAGTGCCCCCCGATGCCTGGGCCCGGATAGAACGGCATATAGCCAAACGGCTTGGTTGCTGCCGCGTTCAGCACTTCCCAGATGTTCACGCCCATTTGTTCACAGGCAGGCGTGAGCTCGTTCACCAGTGCAATATTGACGCTGCGAAATGTATTTTCAAACAGCTTCGCCGTTTCGGCTACGGTCGTTGAACTGACTGGAACAATCTCATTGAGGAATGAGCCATAGAATTCTTTCCCATAGGATAGGCAGGCTGGTGTTGAACCACCGATAATCTTCGGGGTATTTTTTACACCATAGTTCACACTGCCCGGGTCCACCCGTTCGGGAGAATAACAGACATACAATTGTTCGCCTGTTCTCCAGCCTGTGGCAGCTTCGAGCGGCTGCTTCACATGCTCCTCCGTTGTGCCGGGGTACGTCGTGCTTTCCAATATAACCAGGCTCCCCTCCTTCAGATAAGGAGTCATGCCATCCACCGCTGCAGCAATATATGAAATATCGGGCTGATGATCGGGCGTCAGCGGGGTAGGTACACAGATAACAATCACATCCGCCTGCGTTACTGGTGCATAATCCGTACCGGCTGTAAACAACCCGGCTTGAGCTAGCGATTGTATAGCCTCGTCTTCAATTCCGATGACATACGAATCGCCCGCACGAAGTCTTGCTACCTTGAAAGCATCTATATCGATCCCGTGAACGCGATAACCGGCCTGTGCCATCTCCACCGCCATGGGAAGTCCAACATAACCAAGACCAATCACGACGGCTTTCAGGGAGCGGCTGTTTATTCTGTCTTGCATATGATCCACTTCCAAACGCTCCGCCTCCCTTGTTAGTCGATATAGCCGCCTGCACGCAAAAATTCGGCAATGGCCTGCCGCTTCATCAAGTCACTGTCCGAACCGTACTCGGAGAAGGTCACTCGGGGCAGTGTACGATATGCATCGTTCAGGCGCTTGTCCGGTTCCTGCGGCAGGATCACGTAATATTGCTCATCATATTGATAGGTACGCGGCGCCTCATAAGGCGAAATCAGCACTTCATGCAATTTCTCGCCTGGGCGTATGCCGGTAACCTGGTAGTCGCTCGCCGGACGTCCGGCCTGTTCCAGCATAACTGACGCCAGATCCGTCATGTTGCAGGCTTTCATTTTCATCACAAATGTCTCTCCTCCTACCGCAGCCTCAGCCGCCTTAAGCAGCAGATAGATGGCTTCCGTACGAGTCAGGAAAAAGCGGGTCATGCCCTTATCCGTTATGGTCAAGCTTTTACCTTCATCGATCTGGCGACGGAATAGCGGCACCACACTGCCGCTTGTACCCAGCACATTGCCGCCGCGGATGCAGACAAACCGGGTGTGTTCACTCAGCCAATTGGCGCGGATCATCATTTTTTCGCCAAGAGCCTTCGTCATGCCGTATACGTTGATCGGATCTACGGCTTTGTCGGTCGAGACATCGATGACTTTGGGAATCTGCATACGGATCGCGGCGCGGATAATATTCTGCGTACCGATGACATTCGTTTTAAACGCTTCGTCCGGCTGGTCCTCGCATACCGGAACATGTTTTAATGCAGCCAGATGAAAAAGGACGTCCACACCCTTGCACGCATCCTCCACTGCGCGGTAATCCCGGATATCCCCGATGAGGAAACGCAGACGGGCATCATGGTTGAATTCCCGCTGCATGGCAATCTGGGCATATTCGTTACGCGACAGAATGCGAATCTCGGCAGGGTCCTGTTCCAGCAGGACCTCAGTCAGCTTTTGACCCCAGGAGCCTGTTCCTCCAGTGATCAGAATCGTTTGTCCTTTAATCATGGATGAATCCCTCCCTGGTCAGTTCATGAATTCACGTAATACCTGAGCCATCTCGTCCGGGCTTAACCGGTCTTTTGGCGGTACCTTTTTAACCGACGTGTTGTTTGAATGAACGATGTTGACGTAATTGCGCGGAGCGAGGAGCTCGTGCGGCAGATCGATGACATTGCCATGCGTCCCTCTGCCCGGGAGCTTCACCCGGTATCCTGCTGCATACTCGGCCGTTTTATATAAGTAGACATAGAATTGCGGCGAACGGTGAAACGCCGGGGCCATCTCGTTATTCACGCTGTCCCACAGGTAACCGTTCTGATTGATTAGTGCCATCGTCTGCGGCTGTGGCTGCACGTCATAGAGCTGCTGGACGAAGGTCCGGTGATACAGGTCATCTGAATCCAGACGGGCAATATAGATGTGCTCGGCTCCTTCTGCAAAGGCCAGAATCGCCCGTACACTCTCGATATGGGTCCCGAATCGAATATTGCTGGGAAGGGGCTCCTGCTGGGCAAGAATCTCCTGCATCAAATCTCCCGACTCCTTGGATAGCTTCACAACGGTCAGAAAATCCTGATTCGTCTGCGCCTTAAGAGAGTGCAAGGTAAAGGTGCGAAAAATGCTCATTCTCCGCTCCAACCATTCTCTTGTGAGCCGCTGCGGGTCCAACCCATAGTTATTGAAATTAATCTCAATCACGACTTTCCTGGACATAACCTTCCTCCTCCTTCGTATCTGCCAATCTCCTGCGCGGAGAATAGATTCATTTCATAGTTTTTGGCAGTCGACTCTATAGCGTATGAAAGGAAGATAGAACCGGTACGGACACTTGCACCAGTTCCTATATAAATAGATTGATATACTCCCCCAAGATTGGCCCTGCGGGTTGAACGTACAAAACGTTAAGGGAACGCGAACATAGAATAGAGCAGTTCCATTTTCAAAGGAGGCCCAAAAGCTGCTATGAATTCAAAATATCTTGAAATGGATGGTGTGCTGGATCAGTTGGAAGAGGCAATCAGAGAACAGCGTCCGTTCTCTCTTGTTCGCGTTGGGGATGGCGAGAATATTGTCATGTCCCAGGAAACGGTATGGACGACGGAGCAGGTTCTTCAGGAGCGCTGGACCATTAAGGCGAATCTGGGACAAAAAGGGCTTACCCTTCCCAATCTGCAGCTCCGAGATGAAGTGGCTGCTTCTCTGCAGCGGGCCGATCTCGTCGGTGTGCTTCCCTACGGAGACAGTTCAATCAAAGCCCCCGACCATCTCAAACGGCCGCTAACCGACATGGTGTTCGCCCATTTCGGCATCTCTCCTGCGCTCACTTGCCATGCCTGCGTGAACCGGGAATTGGCTCAGACACCACGCTTCTGGGAAATGCTCGCAGGCAAACGTATTCTGCTGGTTACCCGCGAGCTTGAGGCACTGCATAACACGCTGATGCGGGAACCCTATCATCTGAATATTGCAGCTGCATTGCCCTTTGATCGTTGGGAAGAGATGGGAGAAACACTGCAGTGGATTCAAACCAACCCGGATGCATTTGACATTGCCCTCTTCTGCTGCGGAGTTAATGCCGTCGTCCTGGCCGAACGCACAGCTGCACTGACGGGTAAAGTGGCAATCGACTTTGGAAAAGCCAATAACATCATTCTCAAAGGCCGTGCCAACTGATCTGCATTTATGGAACCTGATGGAGTAATACGTTACACGCGTAGCTGTAGAGCAAAAAATCCCGGACTCCTGGAGTCGGGATTTTTTTGCTTCTCTGGCAAGTTTCAATCCAAGGATACTTCCTTGAAGCGCCAAACCAGGTTACACAAGCACCGCTAGTTTGTTCCGGGTGTATGGCAAACTCTGCTGGTCATGTGAATCAGAATTTTTGACGCCCTACCTTCGGATCAAAGATTACATATCGGCTAGGTCGTTGCTGCAATGCCATAGAACATTTCCGGTCCGGTACGCACTGCCGTAGACACGCCGGAAATAAACGAAGTATACACACTCTCCAGAGCAGGTGGTGCTGACAGGTCCTGTGCCGTAAACGAATGGAATTCAGCCCCGCCGTTCTGTCCTATTGTGCCTTCAGCCCGATAGATTAAAAAGAACGGATCATAAAAGCTGCCGCGAACGATTTCGACAACGAACGTATCTCCGATCTCTCCGGTTACACCAACCGTGCCATTCAAGGTGATAATGGGATTCGCAACACCAAGGGTCTGAAGGCCAATCGATCCGAACGCTTCCGGGGATGGACCCAGAGATAAACCGGGCTGTCCTACGGTTCCCGAGTTCATCGAAGTTCTCATATCGAGGAACACACCCATGAGTAACACCTCCAATGCTGTGGGATACGTTATTCTATGAATCTCGATTCTCGCTCGCTTGGATGGATAACAGATTCGTTCCACCTATTTTTATTTGCACCCGGTTAATGGTATATTGAACTGCATAAACGAAATGAACGGATCGTATGCACACAAGCGGTACAGGCTGTTCAGAAGGAGATTAGTATTCATGAATAAACGCAATCGATCAACAGGCCGTCCATCGGCCAAAGGTAAAGGACCAGCGAGTGCCTCGGCAGCACGTTCCCCGAAAGCTAACGCTTCGACTTCATCTTCTGGGGCTCCCACATCCCGTAATAGTGGAGCATCGAAGAAGCCCTTAACCTCGAAGTCCTCGGCTGCTTCCAAACCCAAACATTCAGGTACTCCCAAACGCGCGGGCAATGCCCATTATCGTAAACAGGAACCACCTCGCCAATATAAAGTAACTGAACCGGATGAGCTGCTGAACTTCCTGCTCCAGCATCTAAAATCAGGCCGGAATGCCGTCAAGTCCATCCTGGGACGAGGACAAGTATCCGTAGACCAGACCGTAGTCACCAAGTTTAACCATCCGCTGACGCCTGGACAGATGGTTTCCATCAGCAAGGAAGGCGCCGTAGCCGCACCAACCATGTCAGGACTTACGATTTTGCATGAAGACGATGACATTATCGTGATTCGCAAGGATGCCGGACTGTTGTCCATTGCAGCAGATCGTAGCGATGAGATCACCGCGTATCGTCAACTGACTGAGCACGTACGCCGTACCGATTCGCGCAATCGCATATTTGTCGTGCACCGGCTGGATCGGGATACATCAGGTGTCATGATGTTCGCGAAGAGTGAAGAAGTGAAGCAGAATCTGCAGGACAATTGGAAGGACAAGGTGCAGGAACGCGTATACGTGGCGCTTGTCGAAGGTCAGGTAGCCAAACCGGTGGGCACCATTTCCTCCTGGCTGAAGGAGAGCAAAACGCTGAAGATGTACTCCAGCCCACGTCCCAACGATGGACAGCATGCGGTTACACACTATAAACGGCTTCAATCGAACCGTGAGTTCTCCCTGCTCGAAGTTCGGCTGGAGACCGGTCGCAAAAACCAGATCCGCGTGCATATGGAAGATCTCGGCCATCCCATTGCAGGCGACAAGAAGTATGGTTCTCGCACCAAAACACTCGGACGTCTTGGACTCCATGCACGCGTGTTATCCTTCATTCATCCTACAACGGACGAGCTCATGACCTTCGAGACGGATATTCCGAAGCAATTCCTCTATCCTTTCCGTACAGATGCGCCAGCTTCGAAGTAATCTTGATGGTTGGGCGTTTAGAGGACAAGTCGTGCTGAGAAGGAGGAAGTTACGCTGAAAAACCTGTTAATAACCGGATACCGGGCACATGAACTGCAAATTTTCGGACAGAAGCATGAAGGAATTCCCTTTATCAAAAAGGCCATCTCCTCCCGTCTCACGCCGCTTGTCGAGGATGGACTGGAGTGGGTGCTGACTCCTGGACAATATGGTGTGGACCTGTGGGCCTGCGAGGTGGTACTTGAGCTGAAAGAGACCTATCCCCACTTGAAGCTGTCCATTATCACTGCCTTTCAGAACCCGGAGGAACAATGGAAAGAAGACAAGCAGGAATACTACCGCACCATCCTTCAGGGCGTGGATTACTACGGAGCGGTGAGCAAGCAGCCTTACATCGGCCCATGGCAATTTACAGCACGGGATGACTTGCTGCTGCGCAAAAGCGATGGCATCCTGTTGGTCTATGATGAGGATGCCGCAGAAGGCAGCCCCCGTTTTGTGAAGGAAAAAGCCGTGAAGAAACAGCAAAATGAGGATTACACGATCATCAGTGTCACTTCCGAGGATATTCAGTCCATCGCCGAGGACGAGCGGATGAACAGCGTAAGCGAGTATGAGGACTCCTCATTCTAATACGGCTGGATAAGCCGGAATTCGTACTTATGTTTTTTTTGGCGGAAGGTTGGGTATAAGTAGTATTAAAACTGCGATTACCATGTCGTATGGATAAAGGGGAACTGCAGCCATGACATTAACGCCTGAGCAGCGCATTCAACTGCATGGGTTCAACAACCTGACCAAGTCGCTGAGCTTCAACATGTACGACATCTGCTACACCAAAACCAAAGAAGAACGCGAAGCTTATATTGAATATATCGATGAACAATACAACGCAGATCGTCTGAGCAAAATTCTGAAAAATGTTGCGGACATCATTGGTGCGCATGTGCTCAATATCGCGCAGCAGGATTATGTCCCCCAAGGGGCCAGTGTGACGATGCTTGTCTCGGAAGGACCGATCGTGGAGGTTCCGGAGGAGTCGTTTGAAGAATCCCCAGGTCCGCTCCCGGACAATGTCGTCATGCAGCTCGACAAGAGCCATATCACTGTTCATACGTATCCCGAATTCCACCCCAGTGAAGGGATCAGTACCTTCCGTGCCGATATCGACGTCTCCACCTGTGGGGAAATCTCGCCGCTGAAGGCGCTCAATTATCTGATCCATTCGTTTGACACGGATATCATGATCATGGATTATCGGGTTCGTGGATTCACGCGGGATACGAGCGGCCGCAAGCTGTTTATTGACCACGAGATCGGTTCGATTCAGAACTATATTCCGGACGAGATCAAAAAAGGCTTCGACATGATTGACGTTAACGTGTATCAGGAAAATATTTTCCACACGAAATGCAAGCTGAAGGCGTTTGACCTCGATAACTACCTCTTTGGTTATACCAAGGACAAGCTGAGCCAGGCGGAACAGCATGAAATTACGGAGTGGCTGAAGCTTGAGATGGATGAGATTTATTATGGCAAAAATATAAACCGTCCTTCTGTACAGAATTCCGATTCGTTATAATCCATCATCGGGCTATGCGCCCTACCAACAGGGCTTTGCTGACAACCGGGTCGGCAGAGCCTTTTTGCTGTCTTTCGGTAATTGTCTGGCATCCATAGTATAATAAACATACGAGATATTTTTCAGCTTACACGACCTAAAACCTAAAACAGATTACAAATCAAAAGAGGTGTACGCAGCATGGCTCCACGTAACTTGAATGCTTTTCACGGCTCCAAAGTCCGGCTCGCCGCTCCATGCCCGGAAGATTGCATGCGTCTGGCACATTACACGGACAATTACGAATATTTGCGCAACCTGGATACAGATATTGCGGTTCCGCTAACCCCGGACGAGACGGGTTCATCTGCTGTCCGAAGAGACAACGGTTTTGAATTTGCCCTGCGAACACTGGAGGACAATCGATTCATCGGATTTACCGCTCTTTACCGAATTGAATGGAACAATCGCTCGGCTCGTCTTGCCATTGGCATTGGTGAAGACAAGGATCGTGGTCAGGGATACGGGAGTGATGCACTAGCTCTGATTATTCGGTATGGCTTCCATGAACTGAATCTGAACCGGATTGCGCTGGAAGTGATCGAATACAATGAAGCCGCCAGGCGCGCGTACTTAAAAGCCGGATTCCGAGAAGAAGGTCGGCAGCGCTCGGCTGTCTTGCGGGATGGAACCCATTATGACCTGATCTCCATGAGCATTCTGGCTGAGGAGTGGGCTGCCCGGACCGGACTTCCGCTGTCGTTCCAATCCACCTCGCCGAAGCTGAAATCCGAATACTCGGCAACCACTATACCCGTCGCAGCTGCCTCCGATCAACCTCGTATTGGTGTCGGAGCCGTTATCCTGAACGAACGCAATGAGGTGCTTCTCGTATGGCGGAATCGTCAGCCGGAGCAGTACACTTGGAGCATTCCCGGGGGTAAAGTCGACCCATACGAATCACTGGAAACGGCGGTCATTCGGGAGATCAAGGAAGAAGTGGATCTGGATATTAGCATCGATCAATTGCTCTGCACCGCTGAGACCATTCGTCCGGAACGAGAAGAACATTGGATATCGGTCCTCTACTCGGCCCGGAATATCCGCGGCATCGCCCGAAACCTGGAAGAAGGCGGCGCAATTGGCGAGATCGGCTGGTTCCCGCTCCATGACCTGCCTTCCCCACTGGCCTGTTTTGCCGTACCTGCCCTAGAGGCAGCTAAGCGACTTTATATGGATTAGAATGGAGGTCATTCAATTGAATCAATCCGAAGCAATTCGCGCTTTATTTCAGGCAGCACAACATGGTGATGTAGCGAACCTGCAATCGGTTCTTGCAACCTTCCCTGAGCTGGCCAACACCGAGAATGTAGATGGGCTTACCCCACTGGGATATGCCTCGCATTATGGACAAGCAGATGCAGTTCGTACTCTTCTTGATCATGGAGCAGATGTAAATGCCATTTCTCATTCCAAGATCTCATTCATTCCTTCCAATACTGCGCTGCACGCGTCGCTTGCAGGGGAGCGTTCCTCAGAGGTCATCCGTTTGCTGCTGGAGCATGAAGCATCTTGCAGTATCCTTGACAGTGATGGACAGAATGCCCTCCATTCGGCAGCATTTCATACGGATCAAGCTGAACTGATTCAACTGCTGCTACAGCATGGTGCGGACCCGAATGCTCTGAATGCAGCAGGTCAAACTGCACTGGACATTGCAACTGAACGCGGCAACACTTCTACCGCCTCCTATCTGCGAGAAGCAGCTGCAACGAAATAGTAATCCAGCAGACAAAGTGAAACCAAACTTGAATAACCGTCAGGACTCTTGTTGAACTACAAGAGACAGCCTGGCGGTTGTTTGCGATCTGATTCAAGGTACTGAACGAGAATTTGAGCAATAATCTACATAATTTTTCTAAAAGCAAGAACCGATTGGCCCTTTACACGGTCTAATACGAAACAAAGCCATGAAAGGAGGCGCCATGTGACCCCTACTGAGCTTACTGTTGCCGCACAAAAAGGGGATGCTGAGGCTTTTGCTGCCTTAATGGCAATGCATCAGAGCCGCCTGTATCGTATCGCTTATGCTTACCTGCACAACGAGGGAGATGCCCTGGAAGCGATACAGGAGTCTACATACCGAGCATACCGCAAACTAAAAAAACTAAAAGAGCCTTCATACTTCGGCACCTGGCTCATTCGCATCCTGCTCAATTACTGTGCAGACGAACGCAAACGGAAGAACCGTTATAGCCCCGTCACGGAGATGCACGAACCGAGCAGTTGGGACCGGCCCGAAGACCCGGATCTCGCCGCAGCTGTATCTGCATTGGACCCGGATTGCAAACAGATTATTATCCTGAGTTATTTCGAAGGATTCTCCCTCACCGAAACTGCAGAGATCCTCGACATTCCGGTTGGTACGGTCAAATCCCGACTTCACCGGACACTTGGACAGCTTCGTGCTCAGCTACAAATGAAAGGAGATGCATGATCATGACCGATGAACAGAAGCAGTTTGAGGAGTTGGAACAACGTCTGCATGGACGTAAAACGGAATACGATACGATCACTGTTCCGGATGCTGCTGTGCAGCAGTCTGTACAGACCGGAATTCGTCAGGCTGCACGCAGGCGTAAATCGCGGGTACGCTGGTACATGAGCTCGATCTCGGCAGCGGCCATCATCCTGCTGTTTACCGGATGTATCCGAGTCTCCCCCGCCTTTGCCTCCTTCGTGGAGCAATGGCCTGGCATGGAAGGCATCGTCAGCATGATTCGCCAGGACAAAGGCCTGCAGATGGCGATTGACCAATCTTTGCTGCAGAAGGTCGGGATTACCGATGAGCATGACGGGGCTTCTGTGACCATTGACGGCATTATTACCGACGAGTCACGCATGGTTATTTTTTATACGATGAAAGGCATGAAAGATCCGGAGAAGGGTGAGTATGATATCGACTTGCTTGATGAGAATGGTGACAATCTCCCTGTTGCTTTTGGCTATTCTTCACCCAAACCCACTTCAGACGAAAATGTGTACGAGAATATGATTGATGTTGTTTTTACCGATGAGGCCACTCCTCCCGACGAGCTGAGTGTGGTGTTCAAAACCAGAGGTAAAGCGAATCCTGGAGAATGGAAGATCACCCTACCTGTAGATAAAAATTTAACCAAAGGCATGAAGAGAGTTCTGCCAGTGAACCAAACATTAACGGTAGATGGGCAGCGTATTGATGTCAAACAAGCTACGCTTTACCCGACTCGCCTCGTACTTGATGTGGCATTCGATCCGAAAAATACGAAGAAGGTGTTTGGATTCAGAGATCTTCAACTGGTTGATGAGCAAGGGCGTGCGTGGAGAACGGACACAACAATGGGTGGCGATGGCGAACGTTCCATTTACTTTGAGAGCATGTATTTCTCCATTCCGAAAAAGCTTACTTTGCAAGGGTCTGGTCTTTCTGGTCTGGATAAGGATGAACTGGATCTCTCCCTTGATTTGGAGTCTGGGACTATTACAGGAGGTCCTCCAACTATGAAGTTTATGGGAAGCCAAATTGCTGGAAAAGACCGGATTCTAATGTTCTCTGTACCAGACATGGAGGGCGGATTTGCTTTGGGCTTTACCGAGATTAAGGACAAAGCTGGCAAGACTTACAATGTCCCAACCTCAAGTTACCGCTCTGGAGATGGAGATTCTTCAGGGATCACAACCGTCCACTCTACTGTTGAAAACGGAGCAAAAATAAAAGGTCTTCTAAAAATGAAGCTGAGCACTTATCCAATGAAAATCAAAGCACCATTCTCTCTGGAAATTCCTTTGGATAACTAATTTTATAATAATGGCTGGAATTAATAGGGGTATTCTATATAATGGAAATCATCTATCAAAAAAATATAATGAACAGAAACGGAGGCTTACACTATGAATACCCATTCCATCCGTTACCCCCAGCCGCTTGCCTCAGGAGACACCATTGGTGTGGCCGCACCTTCAAGTGGTGTGGATGAGTCCCTGCATCATTATCTGAATGAGAGCAAACGCAATATGGAGCGACTTGGTTTCCACGTTCAGGAGAGCCGCTGGCTGCGGCAAAATATCAAATGTGTAAGCTCATCCAAAGAGAACCGTGCAGAAGAGATAAACACCTTTTTCCATGATCCAGCGATCAAGGCCATCATTCCACCGTGGGGCGGAGAGTTTCTGATGGATATCCTGCCATTGCTGGATTGGGAAGCTCTACGGACATTACCGCCGAAATGGGTTCTGGGCTACTCGGATATCAGCACCTTTTTATTCGCCTATACTCTGCTCACGGGAACGGCTACAGCACATGGTACCAACTATGTGGACCTTAGATCGAACAAGCTCGATCCGGTGACTGCCCGCTGGATTGATGTATTACAAACGGGTCAGGGAGGACAGATTACGCAATCTTCCTCCACTCATTATCAATCGGCCTGGATACAGGAGTCGCCCGGTTTCAATTTGGACACCCCTTCTCGCTGGAAACTTCTCGGTCAACCAGATGATGCAAATGCCTCTGTTACGTTCTCAGGACGACTCTTGGGCGGCTGTATGGATACCATCACCTGCCTAATCGGCACTCCTTACGCGCCGGTTGCAACGTATCTGGACCAGTATTGCGCGGATGAAGGCACCATCTGGTATTTGGAGAGCTGCGAGATGAATGCAGGGGATATTTATCGCCATCTGTGGCAGATGAGACAGGCCGGCTGGTTTGCGGGCGTAAAGGGCTTTTTGTTTGGCAGACCAGCAGGTTACTCGGATACCGGGGATTTCAATTTCACCGATGCCTTGTCCTCTGCACTTGGAGATCTGAATGTGCCTGTACTTTACGATGTGGACCTCGGTCATATCCCTCCGCAGATTACTTTTGTGAATGGAGCACTGGGCCTTGTCGATTATCAGGCTGGACGCGCGGGACTTCAGATGTCATTTGTGTAATCACCTTTTGTAGGCGGATGCATACCTTGAAGTAAGAACTTATTTCGAGGAAGGGTTGTGCACCATGTCTGAATCCACATCCACACCATCCGCACGCGTCGTCTATCAGGCCAATCAACCGATGCTCCAATCCGTGCAAAGTGTGCGGAATATGCTTCATCATACAGCCCGGCAGTATGTGGGCCAGAAAGTACAGGTCCAAAATATCGATGGTCAGGTATGGGAAGGCGTCATCATCAGTGCAGATCGGGGGATTCTGTATCTTCAGGTCACTCCAATGCATGGATATCCGGAGCCGCGCGCACTGTTTGGACCAACCATCCTGCCACTCGTGCTGTATGAGCTGCTGGTTATTACCCTGTTAATGTAGTTCATACAATGTGTAATAACGCAATATTCAAAAGGCTTCGCTCCTGTAACCTCCGGGGATTAGGGACGCAGCCTTTTTGGTGCTGCTGCAAACGATTGAGCGGATGTATTAGAAATGTATGTATGACTTTATCGCTCGTGCGGTATGTTTCCGTGTTAACGTGTGAAATATGATACAATGGTGTCGGCCCCAGGCCTTATCTCATAAGAAACGGAGCATGATCCCGCTTGGAATACAACCCTCTTGATCCCCTTCCTACGGTCCAGACCGAGAAGGTGATTCCGGAAAAGAATACGACTGAACAGTCCCGCGTGATTGCCATCTGCTTGTTGGCAGGCAAAATCATGCTGCAAAGCGGGGGCGAAACCTACCGTGTGGAAGATACGATGAAACGGATGGCTGCCGCCCTGGGACTCCCTCATTCACATAGCTATGTTGTACCGACAGGCATCTTTTTCTCGGTGGATGCTACCGAACCAGCCAAGCTGATTCGCATCTCCGAGCGTACCACAGATCTGGATAAGGTGTCTGAAGTGAACGCTGTCTCCCGCCGCATAGGCCAAGGGGAACTCTCCGTTCAGGAAGCCCATGATCTGCTGCTGCAGATTGAAGGTAAACCCTCTTCCTATTCTGCGCGGGTCAAACTGCTTGCCGCAGCACTTTCGAGCGGTTGTTTTACCATCATGTTCGGCGGAGGCTGGGATGACTTCCTGCCTGCTGTGATCTGCGGAGGAATCGGTTATGCCGCAGTTATCGTTTTCCACCGGCTGGTGCTGGTCAAGTTTTTCGCAGAGCTGAGCGCTTCTTTTGTTATCGGCCTGCTCGCCTTCTTACTTGTTGCTATCGGAGCTGGACATGAACGCGACAAAATCATTATCGGATCGGTCATGCCGCTCGTACCCGGACTCCTGATTACCAATGCTGTGCGTGATCTGATGGCTGGACATCTGGTGTCCGGGTTATCCAAGGGAGCTGAGGCGTTCCTGACGGCGTTTGCCATTGGTACAGGCATTGCGGTTGTATTTTCACTTTTTACGTAAGACGGAGGTATGCAGGTTATGCTTCATTTTATAGAACAAGCCCTGACCAGCTTTGTCGCTTCGGCTGCGTTTGGCATCATATTCAATGCTCCGCGCCGCATGCTGCTTCATGGCGGCTTCGTCGGCATGATCGGCTGGATTATCTATGTCGTGCTGGAATATACAGCAGATGCCGTTCCTGCCACACTTGCAGCTACCATCGCAGTTGGTGTGATCAGCCAAATGTTCTCCCGTCTGTTCCGGGCGCCGGTCATTATCTTCAGCGTCGCGGGTATCATTCCACTCGTCCCTGGTGGTCTCGCGTATAATGCCATGCGCAGTTTTGTACAGAATGACTATAGTGCAGCCATCGAGATGGCTGCCAAAGCACTTATGTTATCGGGAGCCATCGCTGTAGGACTTGTCCTCTCTGAAGTTCTCAACCAGATGATACGCCGGCTGCCTGGCGCGCTAAGAGCCAAGTCATAATCGGTTCTGGAATTAGATATCGACTTATACATCTGATGGTCATAGAAAAGGCCCGTTTCATCAGGATTCAACCTGATCATAACGAGCCTTTTAACAATTACTATCTTTGAATGATTACTTGGTAAGAATAGATTACTTTACGAATGTGTTTTTCACCCGAACCGACTTCAGAAAATATGGAATGAAGATACAGCATGTCAGTATTGATCTGATGGTTAAATTCCGTGCGGGAGTTGTATCGAACGCATTCAGCGCTCCTGGAATCTCCGTCTGACCAATCATGATCCATGTCCCGATGGCAGCCAGTACGTTAGCCAAGTACAGCATGATCATCATGCGTGGAAACTGCCTTTTTTTCCTATACAACAGGACCAAATTCACTATAACGATGAGCAAAAGAATGACGTTACTTATCGCTCCGTACCATAATAACGGGTTCATGACACGATAATACAGATCCAGATCCGCTTCACTGAACATTCCCCGATCGGCCGGATTCATGATAACGGAAACCTGGGACAGATCCACAACCAGTAACAGCAGCGAAGCAATTAAGCTAATCTGAATTAAAATAAGCCAGCCGCCCAATCCGGATATTCCCGGCAGCTCCACCCTTGTCCCGGGTTCAGAAAATAATGATCTTGTGTCAACATCAATGTTACGTTCTTGATCTCCCATCTCATCCTCCTTCCAAACCATTAAAACGTACATTATACCTTATAATCCATATTTTGTGTTGTAAATCACGAAAGAAAAGAAAACAGGTTGGATCCATTCAGCTCTACCGACCTGCACGGTTCATGACTGATGCAAACAAGTCTGCCGCCGCACCGCTGCCCGAACGCATGTAATGTTCTGCATCGGTGTGGTCAAATCCCATCCAGACAGCTGCAGTCCACTTGCTCGTGTAACCGACAAACCATAGATCCCGATTACCCTTACTGCCAATCCCGGGTACGGCTGCCTGTGTCGTTCCCGTTTTCCCCGCCACCTTATACCTGCTCAGCCCGGCCCGGCTGCCGGTTCCCTGGCTAACCACATTTTGAAGCATCGTGGTCATTGTATTAGCCGTTGTGGACGTAATTACCTGCTTGTTCTCGGGTCGATACGCGTAAATGATTCGTCCATTCGTGTCCCTAATCTCTCGAATTAGATGTGCCGTATTGAATCTGCCATTATTGGCAAAAACGGAATAGGCCTGGGCCATTTTCAGCGGTGATACGCCTTTATGTAAACCTCCCAGCGCAATGGAGAGGTTGAAATCTTCCTGATCCAGTTCAATCCCCACTCGGCTTGCAAACTCATGTGCCTGCTTGAGCCCCGTCTGATTCAGAAGCCATACCGCTGGTGCATTAATGGATTTCTGGAGTGCAAATGACATTGTGACAGAACCTCTATAGTGTCCTCCCAGATTGCTTGGTCGATAACTGCCATACGATGTGCGTTTGTCAGGCAGCATGCTCTCCGGTTTAAAATGACCGGATTCCAGAGCTGGACCGTACGCAATAATCGGCTTAAATGCCGAACCAGGCTGCCTTGCGTCGGTGATTGCCCGGTTCATGCCACCTGTCACCGGATTTCGTCCACCCATCATCGCTTTCACTTCACCATTATGCTGATCAACTATAACCATACTGGCCTGTACCTGTTCATCTTCCCGATCATCGCTATACCGTGAGGGGTCACGGAATGCTTCCTCCATGGCAAGCTGCGCCTGGCTGTCGAGTCCGGTGTGAATGGTCCATCCTGCAGATTGAAGATCCGCTTCTCCTATGCCCGTAAGACGAGCAGCTTCCTGCATCACTGTATCCACCGCAGATATATAATCCGGCATAGGTTGTTCTGCAGCAGCTGACACAGATGCTGCTTCAGGCGGCGTATAGTCCACGCGGCGCGCTTCCTCCATTTGTTCTTGGGTAATCAGCCCCTGTTCGTACATGAGAGTAAGGATAACGGAACGCCTGTGCTTGGATCGCTCATCATCATCCACCGGATTATAGATGGAAGGCCCCTTGGGAATACCCGCCAGCGTAGCGATCTGCCATAGCTCAAGCTGATGCAGGTCTTCATGGCCGAAGTAACGCCGCGAGGCGGCTTTCACTCCATACTGCTGGCGCCCCATATAAATATGATTCAGATACATCTCCAGCAGTTCATCCTTGTTAAATCTCTTCTCCAGTGATAGGGCAATCGACATTTCGTTCACTTTCCGCACCAGCGTTTTCTCTCCGTTTAAGTACAGATTTCTGGCCAACTGCTGTGTAATGGAGCTGCCTCCCTGACTCCAATCCATGTGTGCGATATCCTGCACAATAGCCCGGCTGATACCGATATAATCGATCCCTTCATGCTGATAAAAGCGGCGGTCTTCCGTAATCAGAAATGCCTGTATTAACAACTCCGGCATGTCTTCGAGATCCGTATATTCTGCAAATCCGCTCGACTGCGTACGGAATCTGGCAATTTCAGCTCCAGTCGAGTCGGTAATAACGGTCGAAGAGGCTTGGAATATGGCCTCGGGATGATTACGCACCATAGCCTCACCGTATAGAACCATATAGAGACAACCTATCAGTAACAAAACAACAACGACTACTGCTGCATCAAAAATAGGATACATGGCCTTCTTTAATTTACTTCTCAATATCCCTGCTCCTTGCCTTCCTGTTCTTCCGGGAAGGCATGTTCACGCGCGTCCAGGTGAACGGACTCAAGTGCGTGCTGTAACAGTAATGTCTGTTCATAGGCCATTCTTGCCCAATGCTCTATCTCAGCTTGGTCCCTGCAATGTCCATTCATGATCTCCTCCAGAGCAGAACGAACTCCATACAGCGTCAGTTTGATCGGCAATTCGGCTTGCACCGAACCTCGCTGCACTTCGTCTCTTTTCATCCTTTCATCGGCATGATTAACGAGACCTGGAGTATATTCAGGCAGTGAAGCGAAACCTTCACGTCCACTCAACTGCTCCTTATGCATGCGGAGTGCAACGTCATTCAGGTTGGCTGCAATCTGCCGGAGCTCACCTCCATTCAACACCTCAATCTGGGCGGGGATCTGCCCCGCAGCCATCTCCTGTGTTCCCATGGCAATCCGATTCATATCGTCTGAAATTTTCTGGGATCGAATCCAAAAGAACAGAGCAAATAAGGCTCCTCCGATGAATATCAAGAAGGGCCTTGTTCCGACATGGTTGATTCCCCAGTGGACGATTCGAGTCACTCCAGTGGCCTCAGACAAGATGTGATGATAAGCGAAACGTGACAGGCGATAAACGACAAACAGGAGCATCGCGCTAAGCAGCGCACTTGCTCCACAGATGTATATGTATCTTAATCTGACTGTACGTAATGAGCCTCTCATATTCGGTCTCCTCCTCCATTTAAGCAGATTCTTGTGGATGAGGTTAAGCTTACCGAATACTTCTTAATAAGGAAGTGGTTAACTTCTTATCATTTTCTTAATATAGACTGCTACTGTTACCTTTCCTGTTCCTCTGAATCATGGTGAACAGAGGCAGGAGCCAGCGGGAAGCGGGTCACAAAATCGGTTCTGCCATTCTCACTGAATGCGGCGATACGGCCATGATGCAGCTCAATCATGGATTTGGCAATAGCGAGACCAAGCCCCGTGCCTCCCGTATCGCGTGAGCGGGATTTGTCGACCCGGTAGAACCTTTCAAATAAATGAGGCAGATCCTGAGCCGGGATAGATTCTCCATAATTACTGATACGGACCACTGCTTCTCCCTCATCAAGGGATAATGCAATTTCAACCACTTTCCCTTGTGCTCCATACCGGATTGCATTGCTGAACAAGTTCTCGTAGGCCCGGACAAGCTCTCCTGGAGCTGCCATAATCCACAGCGGCTCCTGACCGCCAGTGATCTTGTACGTCATGCCTGCCTCTTCCAGCATGGGAGCAAACTCTTCAGCCAGCTGCATCAGGAATGGATTCAGATTAAGCGGTGTCAGAGACAAGGGAAGGCTTCCACCGCTAACACGTGTATACTCGAATAAATCATCAATCAATTTCCTTAAGGTTAAGGATTTCTCATATGCAATGCTGACATAATAACGCATTTCAATCTCGTCCTGATACCGATCCTTCTCGATGTACTCCAGGAAGCCAAGAATGGAGGTCAGCGGCGTTCGGAGATCATGAGAGATACCCGTGATCAGGTCATTTTTGGCAGCTACCGCACTTCGTTCTTCCTGCAGCGATTGCTGCAATTGCTCAGCCATCTGATTGATGCTGGCAGCAACAACGCCGAATTCATCGGATGTCTTCACCTCGATCCGGTGTGACAGTTCCCCTTTGGCTACCTCCTGAATACCGTCAGTAATCTCGTCCAGAACCAGCATCACTCTGCGCGTGAACAGGAAAAAGAACAGCACAAAAGCTAGCACCCCGATCATAATCAGCAGCGGAACAGAACCAACATGGTTAATCAGCCACCGGATTCCTCTGGCCGGAATGGAGTAATTGGGATATACCTGGGCTGCCAGAATGGCTTGCACAACTTTGCTGCCACCATACAGAATGGCTGCCGTCAAAATCCCGCTTAGCAGAAAGGCATAGATAAACTTCCACCGAACCGTATTAATTAATTTTGAATTCATCTACAAGACTCCCTGCTCATGTGCTTCAACTGCCATGCAACGTCGCGATATAATCGAGCATTTGTGTTACAGTTTAATCATTTTGTAGCCGACGCCCCACACGGTTTGAATAAATTTCGGATGTTTACTGTCAACTTCAATTTTCTCGCGAATCTTCCGAATATGTACCATCACCGTATTATTTGATTCCATAAATTCTTCTTTCCATACCTGTCTGTAAATCTGCTCCATGCTTAATACAGAGCCTTGATGACGTGCGAGCAGCTCCAGGACGGCAAATTCTCGCGGAGTCAGACGAACAGGCTGCTCGTCCACCCAGACCTCATGTGTATCCGTATTGATGACCAGATCATCGATGACCCATTCATGGTCCTTCTGTTCCCGTCCTTCATTGAACGTATAGTACCTGCGAAGCTGCGATTTGGCCCGGGCAACAAGTTCAAGGGGATTAAACGGCTTGGTCACATAATCGTCCGCACCAATGCTTAGTCCCGTTATCTTGTCGATATCCATGCTCTTGGCGGACAGCATGATGATGGGCATCTTCTGCTCTTCCCTGATCTTCATGCACGCTTCGAGTCCGTCCATATTCGGCATCATGACATCCAGAATAATCAGATCGATCTGTTCTTTCTTCAGTTGTTCCAGTGCTTCAAGACCGTCACTTGCCGTCAAAACCCTGTAACCTTCATTGCCAAAATAAATCTCCATCAGTTTAATAATTTCCTGCTCGTCATCCACAAGCAGAATGGTAGCTGGCTGTGCCACGGCATTATTCCTTTCGATTCCATGAATCATTGATTCTTCAAATTATACCACCGGGGAACGAATCTGCGAAAATCATCATGATCTTCCCGGACACGCTCAATCTTGCCCATCATGTCATTTGTCTCGTCCGGTTTCACCTGCTGGATCCATACTACAGAAGATACAAGCGCCATTGCTGTGTATAAGGAATACAATCTCCAGAACTGCTCATCAGGCTCATTCCCGCCAAAATAACCCTGAATCTGTCCAATGGAATAGGGAATGCTCGTCTCGGATGCAAACAGGCCCAGCTTCAGAAATTCATGAACCGGATCCCCCTGGTCATAACAGTTAAAATCGATAACACCTGCGAGCTTATCTTCCTTGATTACAAGGTTGCCCGGATGAAAGTCATCATGCTGGAACCCATCGGGCCGATGTTTCATCCAGTCCAGACTCTCCTCGATAAATGCCAGAACATGCTGATCATGTTCCATTTTGACAGAGCACTGTCTATACTTCTCCACATAACGCTTATGCTTCTTGCTCTTGCGTATGTACCACGATTCTGCTTGGTTCTCTACCTTGAATTGGTGCATTTTCCGCAGCTCATCACCTGCTTGCACACCTATAGCCCACTGGCTCTGTTGGTTCATCTTCGGGAGCACCTTCGATGCGTCTTCACCCTCTATGTAGCTAAGCAGCATATAGCCATTATCTTCATCAAGTCTCCCCATGCTAACCGGTAACGGGCAGCGAACCCCCAACTCCTGCATGCCCGCCATGCATTGATATTCATTTCTTTTCAAGGGTTCTTGAGACAAGTCAAATGTGCGCAGCAAAAAATCCCCTCGACCCGGGATTTTGACCTTGAACTTCAGATCAGAAGAATAACCTTCCGTTATTGGCAGAAGCTCCATCGTCTGCTGCAGCTTAAGAATATTTCGGAGCTTTTCTTTTATCGCATCATACATCATTTTCTGTCCCATTCCTCCTCCTAAATTATTGAAACGTATGATCAGCTTGTTGCTCCAGTGAGCGTTGCCTGCACCCGACTGCACGATTCTATGTATGGAGTAGATAGACATGATTCAGGAAATACCAAAATATACTATGTAGTTCACTATGCAAACAATACTACGCCAGGCTCGATCCCCTCCAGAGTCAGCATCGTGTACAACTGCCCTCTGTGATGATAGATGTGCCCCATCATTTCGAGCAGCCATTCCAAACGGCTGTATGAAGCCCCCCAATAAGATTCCGTTACCCTCAACAGTTCCTCTGTGTTAAACTGCCTGTACCGCTGATATAGATACATCCGATTATCCGTCAGGGATTGCTTGATCTCGCTCAGCGTACAGGGGTGATTCATCTCGTAGAACATCATCATCTCTTCTTCCGTTGTACCTTCCGATATGTACACATCTGCACGGCAGATCAACGACAGATGAGACAGCAGTTCACCAACCGAGCGCTTCCCTTCAATCGGAGTTAAAGCCAAGTCCTGTTCGGACAGCTGATCACAGATGTCAATTAACGATGTGACTGCCACATCAATATGTTTGAATACGGATTCTATCACCTAATTCACTTCCTTTTTATCCCATTATACAGAACGTATGATCTCATTTCAACCCAAGCCATACCCCATATATAAATAAACAGGTTGTGTACCAAAACCAACATTCACTGAACAAAAAATGAACAAAAAAATCCCCCTTCCATCACATGGACGGAAACAGGGACGTTTTTGTTGCTTCTATACATTTATTCGGGAACTTAGCTTGAATATAACGAACAATACGTTTGGTCGAACCTTCCGGCAAACAGATCCGATTTACGAATGAAAAACTGCAGTTCTCCGCAGTCCCACCACTGGAAACCAATGGCGTCATGGGTATCTATCTTAAGCAGCAGCAGCGTGTCTTCCAGTTCCTGCCGTGTGCGTTCCGGATCTCCGCCATAATGGGCGGTCAGCTTGTTCTCGCACTTCTCTTCATCATACTCGTATTCTTCACCAAGTACGATCTGTAATAGGGCTTGATGCTCTGCATCCGGGTGCTGCCCGTCAGGGTAACCGAACATTCCGCCCCAATTCTGGGTACTCGGATGATTCCAGTCCGATTCGAATTCAAGATACCGCTCATACAGCCCCCCTTCCGGGTCTGCCACTTCATTCTCGCCCGTCTGCTGTACGGATAGTGCATTCAGCGCCTGGGCATCAACATAAGCATATGTAGGAAACTCCAAATTAGGCAGTACCGTAACGGCATGTGCAGCAAATTCGGTCTCCAGCGCGGTAACGCCTTCAGGCTCACGCCTAGTCAAGTTATGCGAATCCGGCTCATAGATCACATGATGTTCAATATTGTAGGCGGGCTCATCGACTCCAATAAAAAAGTAGAGCATTCCCCGTTCAGGCAAGCTCACGCGTCCATCATTCGGGGTATATGGAAGCAAGTCCACAAGATTCAGCTGGGCAAGAAAAGTCATCGGTACACCATCCTGTGTCAGCGGCCACTGGATATGCTCAGGGAGGTCCGGATTGCCGCCCACACGTGAATTGCCCGTTCGGCGATATTCATCGAGTGTCGATACATCCAGCCGGATTCCCCAGCGACTTGAGGATACCAATAGATCAGCGGCAGTGCCCAATCCGTACTCCTTAAGCGTTTTGCGAGCTTTTCTAGTCAGACGTTCACATTGTTCGGGTTTAATCATTCAGATCCTCTCCTTCAGCCAATACATCTATGGTGAGACATATTCACGTTCACACCTGTATATTCTTCCGGCACGAGTTCTTTCCCTGCTTAAAGTAAAAAAAAGAGACCCGCAGAACGTTCTGCAGGTCTCCTTACATATATAAACCTTGTTAACGAATCTGATCGGACGAATCACGCTGTAAAGCCCGAATGTGCTCTTCTCCATCGAGAAACTCATGAGCCTGATGCGCAGCCATCACGCCATGATAGCTAATATCCAGTCCCAGATCTTCCTCTTCTTCCGTGGAACGAACAGGTACCATTTTGCCAATGAGCTTCAGACCGAACCAGGTCATGACAAAGCCCCAAATGACAAGCGCTGCGAGTCCCAGTGCCTGAACACCGAGCAGCTTCCAGCCACCGCCCATGAATAACCCGCCATCTGTCGCGAACAGCCCTACAGCAATCGTCCCCCACATCCCGGATGCCGCATGGACAGGGAAAGCACCAACCGGATCATCAATCCGGCGACGTTCCAGCCAATTGGTTGCTGCCATCATGAGCAAGCCGGATACTGCACCGATAAAGATCGCTGCTGCATCACCTACAAATGCACAGCCTGCCGTAATCCCCACCAGACCGGCAAGAGATCCATTAATGACCGACGGAGCATCTGAACGTTTGAAGCGGAACAGCGTGTATAACATCGTAACCGCTCCACCCGAGGCCGCTGATAACATGGTGACAATCGCAATATGACCGATTCTTGCATCCGTGGCGCTCAGCGTACTCCCTGCGTTGAAGCCGAACCAGCCAAACCACAGCAGAAATGCACCTACGGAAGCAAGCGGAAGATTGCTGGGAAGAGCAATGGCACTCACACCATGAGGCGTGTACTTGCCTTTGCGCGGACCTATAATGATCGCTGCAGCCAAGGCTGAGAATCCACCCAGCGCATGGATGACAGCCGATCCCGCAAAATCCTGCATGCCCAGCTCGCTGAGCCAACCGCCGCCCCATGCCCAGTGACCGCCAACCGGGTATATTATAGCCGTCATCAAAATGATATACAGGAGATAGGCCCGGAAGTTGATCCGTTCTGCTACCGCACCTGATACGATGGAAATAACAGCGATGGTGAATGCGGCCTGAAACAGCCAGAACGTTTCAAGCGATACAGGCACGTCGATATGAGACAGATCACCATTCAGGAAGAATCCTGTTACTCCAAAAAAACCTCCGGCATCAGAGCCGTACATCAATCCGAATCCAATAGCATAAAACAGTAATGTGCCTATCGTAATGTCGGCAAATACCTTCATAATAATGTTCACACTATTTTTATAACGGACAAACCCGGCCTCCAGGAGGGCAAATCCACCCTCCATCAATAAAATCATGGCTGCACTCAGTACCACCCAGACCGTATCGATCCCGGAGCTTAACGTCTCCAAAGTCATGCTTGTACATCCTCCGTTTCACTAAGCTGTCTGATCTCGCGGATCATATCGGGCGGAAGCTCAATCTCGCCTTTCTCCTTGATGTCAGGATGCTCGATTTGCTCCATAATCCGATCCAGTTCTCGAATATGACGGCGGATCTGTTCCATCTTGCGAAAGCGCTCCTTCACCTGGACCATATATTCCACGGCCTGATGATGGGAGGCAGGACGGCCTGCGAACCACTTCCGTACGGTCGACATGGATTGATAGGCGACTTCCTCCGCACGCTTCTTTTGTTCAAATTGTTCAATTTTATGTTTGAGGGTTCCAATCTCATTTTCTTTTTTGACCTTCAGCTGCTCGATAAGGTACAATAAATCGGACGATGATATTTGCAATGCTGTATGGTGGTACACCTCGTCGATTACTAACATATCATGTCAGGACTCCTTACATATCAAGTTACTTGTTACCGATTATAGTTTGCCGCGGTCTGCTCGTCAATCTTTTTTTGGAGTCCGTTTATTTGGATGAGAAGTCGTTCTTCGCAGACGGCTTTATTTTTGTTAATCTCATTACACATAACAACATCAATTCGGCATCATTCGCATTTCCCGCTTCGATCCTCTATGCTATAGATCTAGCATCCGCATTTCAGTACTGGAACCTCACAAGCTGACATCTAGAACCCATGTATAAGGAGAGGATTGCAACATGTTAACTCGCAATGACGATATTCGGCACCAAATCTGGCAGACCGTCTCAGAGCTGGACGGAGAACAATTGAACCGGAAACCTTCACCGGAGCAATGGAGTGTTATGCAGGTACTCCGTCACTTGAACCTGATGGAGCGCATCATCGTGAAGCAAGCTGAGCTTGCTATGCAGAAGGAACAACATGTGACCGTGGATAAAAAACCTTACGAACTTTCACTGGACCGCAGCCGTTCCGTCGATGCTCCACCCCATGTGCAGCCTCCCGCAGAGCCGGAATCTCTTGCTGACGTTCGCCGGGATCTGGAACAATCCCATCAGGCATTGACTGATTTCGCCCAAAGCAATGACTCCTCCCTGCTGCGCAGCAAGTCTTTCCCTCATCCTGTATTTGGAGAGATGGACCTTGCCCAGTGGGTTGATTTTGCAAGCTATCATGAAGAACGCCATCTCGGGCAGATCAAGGATATCAAGCAGCAGCTCGGATTTTAAGAGCTCTCCGTATCCGCAATAAAAACGTTAAAAACCTCCAAAGCACATCATCGTGCTTTGGAGGTTTTTTGGGTTCAAAGTAGTTATTATTAATTAAAATACTGATCATGGCTCATGGCCTGACAGCAGATCATTTACGTTATTTTTTTGCCCAAAATCGCCAGATCCCGGTTCACACCGTCCAGCACAGCCACTTCCGGATAGTAACCCCATTGCTCAAAGCCATGCTTGCGCAGCAAACCAAGACTTGGTTCATTATGTCCAAAGACAAAGCCCAGAATCGTTGTAATTCCCAGCGCAGGACAAGCATCAAAAATCGTATTTAACAAACGTCCACCAGCCCCGATTCCCCGGCATTGCTCGTCAACATACACACTCACTTCCACCGTACCGTTGTATGCTGGCCGCCCGTAAAATGAACTCAGACTGGCCCAGGCCATAACTTGTCCTTCAAGTCTCATCACCCAGAGCGGACGACGGTCCGGTGAATGCTCCTCAAACCAGGGCATGCGCTGCTCAACCGTAACAGGCTCCAGGTCTGCTGTCACCATCCGGCTCTCAATGGTGGAATTATAAATCTCCACAATTCTCGGCAAATCCTCAAGACGCGCATATTCAATCTGCACACGTTCCAGCTTCATCTCTACTCCCCCATCATTCCAGATCGAACTCTAGTATGACGAATATTATAACGGAGAAGGCAAGCAAACGTCATCCCCCAAACATTCCTATGCAAAGGCGAGGGGACACCATACCATGAACGGTGTAACTTCAATGAGCTGTCCCCTATCACCTGTTAAATGAACAAAAGCAGTCGATCATAGATCGGCTGCTTTTGTTCAAATTTCTCGTTTAGCTTTCCTTATTCCCTAGCCTCAATATCATTCAGCCAACCCGTCATCATGACGGGTTGGCTTCGCTTCTTGAAGGGCTCTTTTTGTAAACATGGTTGATTTAAATTATAACAATGAGCAACTTACTTTTTATGGTATTATATACATCAAAACTTCCTAAAAGGAGTGTGTAATATTGACCAGTGAGAGTACAATCATTATTTCTCCATTACATGATGACCTAATAAAGGATATCAATAAGACCAATGATTCTTTTGAGATATATGGTAGAGTTGTCCCCTGTTTACAATCAGGAAGATGGTCTTATACTGAAGAACTTTATGATAAAACGAGAGAAATACGCTTTCCAGATGACCAACTGGATTGGAGCCAATTTATAAACCGAGAGGATAAAGCTTTGTTTTTAGCTTATACGAATAATGCTTGCATAGGACAAATTAGAATCATTAAGGATTGGAATCGCTTCTGTTATATTGAAAACATTGCTACCAAAAAGGATTATCGAGGCAGTGGCGTCGGAAAGCTGCTCTTACATAAAGCAGAAGATTGGGCCAAACAAAGAAATCTGCTCGGAATGTCCCTGGAGGCACAAGATGATAATCTTGGTGCATGCCGATTTTATGTGAAACAAGGATTCATACTAGGTGGAGCTGACACACTGAAGCAGTCATATACTCCAGATATTGAAACCACTTTATACTGGTACAAGTTATTCAAGTAACGGTTGTACTTCAATAACTCGTTCCAGCTGACTGGTCAGATAAGGCGAAACATCGCCCATTCTGGACAATTCCTCTAGCAAGGGAAAGGTGTCTCCATTCCATGGCCCTTGTGGATCAAAAACTTGTCTGCCAATTCGCATATTGCCTGCTGCCATATAGGGTTTCAATTGTTCCAAGCCCTCAAGAATCAAATCTTCCGGAAGGGCTTTGTTTCTGCGCCTTGACCATTCTACCAAGTAAGACATTCCACGCAATATATCATATTCAAAAAATCTCGGGAAGCAGGGTTTTAGCCAATCGGTATTAATGATGGTCCCATCACGTTTAGAACATACAAGACGATGCTCTATTAAATAGCGTGCACCTTCATCGAGAAACACGGCTTCCTGTTCCGTAAAATTGCGGTTTGTATGCCATAAGATAGCCTCTAGAGGCGGAAGGGTAGAAACAATAGAACTTTTATGGGAATGAACATAAGCATCCGGATCACAGTTCAATCCCCCATCAGGTAACTGATATTTCAATAGCCATTCGCGAATCCAGGGAAGTTCATGATCCAAATCACAGCCATAAGCTTGGAGAATCATATAGTACACCGCAAGTTCACAATGACAGCAATCCATCTTCATTTTATCACTTTCACTTGTTGGATGATCATTGGGGGAAATGATGAACGTCTGCCAGACTTGCGTTTCCAGCCAACTTTTAGCTTGGATAATAGCAGATTCGGGGATTTTGTCCACTTCTCCCATTTCGTGAATTGCTGCCATATGCCACCAGGCCCCATTCCATTTGTGACGGCTGTATTCGCTGCTGAACTTTAGATCCGGGGAAGAATTCAAGAATCTTATCGATTCATCGATAGCTAAACAGATTGATTGATTTTTTTCCATCTAACCTCGCTCCTTGTCAGAACTGATTTCAAGCTTAATGAAGACAGGCTCTCTTGCATTTCCACTCTGCCATCCACCATAATTTATAACAGTGAGTTTACGATATTCACCTCTGGAAAGAAACGATTCGGTCCTTTCATTAAGGTTCCATTTTGATGTTTTAGATACAAATCGAAGAAATCCAGCATGTACGCATTGATAGCGGAGTTAGCTCTTTGGGGTGCAATCTTTCCTGTAATACCCAGCAGGTTGAACATCGGAGAAATGAACTGTACATCGGTAAAATTCAAGTGTTCCGTATTTTCGATATAAAGGATTTGCCCCCCTTCATCGGCCGCTAATCGCATCCGGTCAAGCTCTAACTTTTTGTCTTCCGTTACTTGATCCTCCCACTCTCTTGTTGAACCCATACGTTTAAGCTCTTCATCCGTGTAGACCCGGTTTTCCATCACCATTTTTAATTTTTCGTAATAGCTTTCCGAGTTGATAAACAAAAACGGCTTTTGCAGACCCTCTCTGTCACTCAAACGATAAAGCCCTCCATCAAGATCTATTCCGACCGCGATTCGCGGATCGTATGCAGCGTCATAAGCAGCCGCACCGCCGATGGAATGACCGAACGCCCCAATGTGATCGAGATCCAACCTTCCCTTTAGATTACTTGGGATCTGTCCCGATTGGATAAGCTCGAACTGGTCCAGCGTAAAGATCACATCGTTAGTTAACACTTCCCCCAACTTGTCGCGAATGGTTCTACTCTCCCTATAATCCTGATCCGGCGAAAATAAGTCGTTGGTTGTGTCGGTTGTGATTCGACCGTCTGGAAACTGGGTTGCAAATGTATTGTAGGTGTGGTCAATCACTGCCACGATATATCCGTGACTCGCGAGATGTTCAGCTTGCGTCGTGTGGAGGAACCTCGAAGAGCCAAAACCGGGACTTGCAATGATCAATGGGTATGCTTTCTGTTTCGAAGAGACTTTGGCCTCCAAATAAGCATGATTGGATACATACTGAAGGTGCTGAAACGTAAACCCGGGAAGGCCATAATTCCCAGCCATATAACGTAAAATCTCCGTATCCGGAATAAGGGGAGCGTACTGGCCAGGATCAGCCTGAGCCGGATACCATACCTGAACCATCAATTCCCTGTTACCTTTCGCGCTTTTCCCAAACGTTTCCTCGCGGCTTGAGTCAATAAAATGAAAAGCTTGCGTGCCTACTTTCCACTCACCGGTTGGCACCGGAAGGTTGAAGACGGGAAACACGTAGAGGAGGCACCCTGTTGCCATTAGCCCTATCCCGATAAAAAGCCTACCGAGTACCCTTGGCATTCGAGAGACAATCTGAACGACTTTCGGCTTGATGAAAATGCCAATAAGCGAAATGATAAACATCAGGATTATAAATCCGTATAGAAATAAAAGTTGAATTCTGTATCCTTCGACAAGTAAATGTACCACTAAGAAAGTAAAACTTGCCCCGCTTATAACGAGCAAGGTCGATTTTCGAATACGTTGATGATTGACGAACTGGAGCACCAACAAGCAAACACTACAAAAGAAAAGCAGCATTTCTAAAAGCCTCACGCCAACTCCCCCTTAAAATAATCCTATATGTGGATTAGTCTAGAGGAGCAGCTATGCGACTACCATTGATTTAAATGACAATTGCCTTACACACTTGTAAGATTGAGTGATGGCCCAGATAACAGCGAGTGGCTGAATGATGAATTCTTCAACTAACGTGTCCCGTTAGTTCGATTGTCTCGAAACCAAATATAACTATGTAAATTCGTTTTATGACATTGATAATAGCAGACAGTATATACAGCAAGATAGGTTGATTGGATCAACACATGTAATATAATAATTGAAAATTAAATGAGGGATGGTGTTTCTTAATTGAAAACTTTTTATTGTGATCTGGAAATAACCTTAGATGTCATTGGCGGAAAGTGGAAACCTCTTATTCTATATTACTTAATAAAAGGTCCTAAACGGACTGGTGAATTGAAAAGGCTCATCCCATCCATTTCTCAGAAAATGTTAGTACAATCTTTGCGGGAGTTGGAGAGTAATCATTTGATTATAAGAACAATGTTCAATCAGGTGCCTCCAAAAGTGGAATATGCAATATCAGAAATGGGTATGTCTCTTGAACCCACTTTGCGAGCCCTTTGTGATTGGGGTCAGAATTATGCAGAGAAGGCATTGAATAAGGATGAATATCGGAGATTAAATGTGGAATAGAGTCATTTTAGAAATCAATTTATTCTTTACTTCATCACAATTATCACTATTTGGTTACTATATCACCAAAAAGTACGTACTATTTTAAAGGTGATACATCGTACATAATGAGACTTGTGGCCATGAAGAAAATTAAAGAGTTAATAAAAGGAGTGTGTAGCGATGTCAACAAACAACAATCAAATCATTCTCAATATACGTTTTAAAATTAAGCCTGGTCAGAAAGAAGCTTTCCGTGAAAGTCTATTTGCAATGATTAGCAACTTCAAAAGTGAACCTGCCTTTGTAAACGCGATCGTCTCCGATGATCTTGATCATTCTGATGATCTTGTCATCTATGAGATTTGGCAGGGCACCAGAGAAAGTTGGATTCAACACGAACTTACTAAACCTTATCGTGCTGAGTATGAAGGTGCACTTACCAACCTTATTGATGATAGAATTGTAAGCTGGCTTGAACCAGTCGGTGAATGGGGAAGTACACTGACGAATGTTAGACAGTAATTTTTTTTTTAAGGTAAGTATTATTACTTGCACAGTAAGTTAATAACCTTTTTTTGATTATAATGTAACTGTGATTGTTACATTTAATGATGTCATATCTCATTTACCTTTATTGGAAAACAAGAATGTGAAACATAGGCTTTCAGTCAAGCCTATGATCTTAAAACTGGTGAACGATTCGGAAAGTTGTAATTGTTTTCTAGTTATACGATTAAAGCATTAATAAAAGTGCAAAGGGGTTATTCATATGGGTAAAATACTTATTACTGGAGCAACAGGTAATCTCGGCAGCAGGACACTAGAGCTTCTTCTTAAAAAAGTTCCGTCCAATCAGGTCGCTGTATTGGTACGTAATCCGGAATCCGAGAAAATCAAAAAGTTTGTTCAAGAAGGTATAGAAGCTCACCAGGGGGACTATTTTGATTATGACTCACTTCTGCGAGCTTTTAATGGGGTTGAAAAAGTTATGCTTATTTCCGCGCAAGCATTTACCGACCGCAATACGCAACATTTCAACGTCATCGCAGCTGCAAAACAGGCCGGTGTCAAACACGTGATTTTCACGTCGATCATACGAAAAGAAAATTCAAATCTTATTATTCCCGAAGTATCGATTTCAGACTTATTTGCTGAACAAACACTTAAAGCATCCGGATTAGCCTATACTATTCTTCGGAATCCACCGTATCTTGAAGTCATGCATTCGTATTTCGGAGATGAGCTTAAAGTCGGCGTACGAGTACCAGCGGGTTCCGGTAAAGTAGCCGCTGCATCTCTGGACGATTTGGCGGCAGCCAACGCAGCCGTTCTTACTCAAAACGGACACGAAGATAAGTCATATACTTTAAGTGGCAGCGAGGGAAGCTCTTTTGCAGACATCGCTGAAGCCCTCTCGGAGATTAATGAGATAAATATCCCTTATGAGGCAATTAGCGAAGAAGAATATATAGACACTATGGTAGCAAATGGCTTGCCTGTTTTTATGACTGATTTCTTATTAGGTTGGGTGAGAGGAATCAACACTGGAGAATTCTCGGAGACGTCTGGGGATCTTGAACATCTGATTGGTCGAAAACCAATGACATATAAGGAATTCTTTAAAATCAAATCTCCAAATTGAAGATTGAAAGCTGGAATGTTACTAACTTAATTCTATGAAAAGTTTAAATTCCTAGACTGCGCTTTTTATTGAGTAAAATTTCCCGTTAGCTCAATATGATATACGAAGAAATAGCCAACCATATAAATGATTGGCTATTTTCTATTCAGCGTTATTGCAACATACTTCTTCAATTCAGCAGTACTCTGATCAGCTGATCACTTGGTAATATTGTTAGACGCTCAACTAGTCATTGAATCGTTGAGATATTTTGATATAAAATGCGATTTACAAATCCTCCACCTGCATATTAAGATATTTACATCGTGTAAAGGTTGACACAATGTAAATAAAGGAGCTCATTTTATGTTACCAAAGTCTGTTCGCTTCCCACTCTTCATTCTCATGTTAAATCTATTTATAGCTTTATTGGGCCAAGGAATGCTTATTCCAATATTGCCTGATTATTTGAAGCTATTCCATGCAGGCGGAACTGTCGCAGGTTTTCTGGTCGCTGCATTTGGTGCAGCTCAATTCTTATTTTCACCTCTGGGAGGACAATTATCTGATCGATTTGGACGCAAAAAGTTAATCATGGCCGGCATGTTCCTTTCAGTCATTTCTGATGTCATATTTGCGCTTTCGACTTCATTGCCTCTGCTTTATGTCGCTCGCTTTATTGGCGGAATCAGCTTGGGTTTAATGATCCCATCGAACTTGGCCTATGTGGCCGATATTACGACCCACGAAACGCGAGCTAAGGGTATGGGGTATTTTGGAGCAGCCATGAATTTGGGCATGGTACTTGGACCCGGTCTTGGTGGCCTCATTGCCGAAATGGGCATACGTGTGCCTTATTTCTGTGCTGCTGGTCTTGGATTGCTCGCTACGCTGCTGACCCTCCTATTGCCTGAGACACTTGCACCTGAAAAAAGAACGCGCTCTTTACGCAATCCGGATGGAAATCACCTTGGAAAAAAAGTTTTGAGTTCCTTTAAAGTTCCCTATTTCAAGTACTTACTTCTACTTCTCGTTATGACCTTCGGTCTCATGAGTTATGAGACGGTATTTGCCCTTTTCGTAGAGAAAAAATACGGTTTTAATGCTGCAACCATCTCTATCATTATTACGCTGGGGGCCATAATCGGTATTGTTATTCAAGTTTGGCTGCTGGATTGGTTTGTGAAAAGGATGGGTGAGATCAGGTTAATTCGACTATCCTTAATTATCGCGCCTATCGCTTTAATGTTAATGCTGATCAAAGTTAACCTTGCTTTTCTTTTATTCGCTTCCGCGTTATTCTTTGCATTTAATTCTTTTTTGCGGCCTTCCGTCAGCACGCTAATATCCAAAAACGCAGGAGATCGACAAGGGTATGCATCTGGTCTGAATACCACATATTCCAGTCTTGGAACCATATTTGGTCCGCTTATTGCAGGTTCGTTATTTGACACAAACCTTAACCTTCCTTATATTTTTGGGGCAGTCATGCTTCTGGCTTCTCTGCCGCTTACCATGAATGTATTCCGCTCCAAGAAAGGAAAGTTATCTACAAGTGAATGAAAATTGGCATCAGCAATTAAAAAATAAACATCGTGATGAGCTGATTTCAGCAGGAACTGGAATATGAGCGGATGTTGCAACAGTGTCATGCAGTCGCAGCCCCCTTCACCGACAAGGTGGAGGGGCATTTTTCTTTGACCAGATACAAAAGAATAATCTGCCCTACTTGAGTCTTGGTAGATTCATCGATTTTTATGGTCTTAATAAAATTTTCCCCGTGCTTTTGCGGCTTTCTAGAAATTGATGTGCTTTGCTTCCATCTCGTAGTGCAAATACCGTAGGCTCGGATACCTTTATTCTCCCCTCTTCGATCCAGCGGAACAACTCGGCTGAACGGGTTGCCCGTTCCTCGCGGGAAGTAAGGAAATTCCAAAGATCGCCACCAGTCAACGTTTTTGACGTATCCATGAGCATCCTTGGGTCAACAGGAGCAGGGTCTCCCCCTGCCATTCCATAAAATACAACCGTCCCCCCAATGCGAGTGACTGCAAAACTATCCTCGAGCGTGGAGCCTACGGAGTCATAGACTATCTTTTGTTAAATAGTGGGCAGTCAACCCTTGCAGTAAAACAGAAGCCGCCTTATCCAATGAAATGGTATCTGGAAGAGGAATTACCTTTTCTATGGGAACAGCCACTTTTTCTGCGTTAGCATGGGGGACATCTGCAAATGCAACAGTGTCGCCAACGCTGATTCCTTGGACATTAGCTCCTGTTTTTTCAACGACTCCTGCCCCTTCATAACCTAAAATAAACGGGGAGTTCCCAGTAAGATGATAATTCCCTTTCCTTCTATAAATATCTGCAAAATTCAATCCGATGGCTTTCATCCTTACTAATATTTCGTCAGGCCCGATAACTGGATCCGAAATTTCAAGATATTCTAGGACTTCCGGTCCTCCGAATTTATTAAATACAAGTGCTTTCAATTGAGTGGCCTCCTCTTATCTATTTTTCAAGAGCTCTGAAAAGAAACGGGCTTGCTTTACGAAATCTAGAGAGCACAAAAGTGCTCCCTCGGACAGAAGTTCTGTTATTCCAATTCCAAAATTGATTCACCGCTAATAATAGTACCATTATTATGCCCTTCACAAATTTCTTTCATCGAGCCTGGTTTATCGAAATTAAACACATGCATGGGCAGATTGTAGTCTCTTGCTAAAATGAAAGCGGACTGGTCCATTACCTTTAAGTTGTGTTTTAAAACATCGTTGTAATGAAGTGAACGAAATTTCCTTGCATCTTTATCCAATTTAGGATCTGCATTAAGAACACCATCAACACCTTGCTTTGCAACGAATAAAGCGTCACAATGAACCTCGACGGCTCTTTGTACAGAAGGATAGTCTGTTGTCACGTAAGGTTGACCGTTCCCCCCTGCAAAAATTACGATATATCCTTTTTCTAGATGGTGGATTGCTCTTAGACGGAAGTATGGTTCTGCAACTGAAGTAATAGGTATTGCCGTCATTACTCGTACTTCCTTTTTGGTCTTGGCTTTAAGAACTCCACGAAGCATTAAACTATTTACTACAGTCGCAAGCGTCCCAATGTTATCTGCTTCTGCCCTTTCTATCCCCCAGCTTTCGGCCATATTACCTCTGAAAATGTTACCCCCACCTATAACTAACGATACTTCAACGCCTAAGTTTATTACTGACATAATTTCATCAGCAATATAGTCTAACCTTTCTGGCTCAAAACCAAATTCAGAGTTTCCTGCTACTGCTCCACCACTTAGCTTAATGAGAACCCTTTTGTACCTTGACAATGATTACACCCCCATAAAATAAAAAACACTAAAGCAATAATTGCTTTAGTGTCTAATGGAATGGAAATATGAAATTATGCAAGTAGACTGAATGTAAGTCCGTCGTGTACACCTCATACTCCCACCCCTTCATGTTTTTTCCATCAAGTGATTTTACATCACGTGAAGGTAAATTGCAATGGTGAGAATTGTCATGTTTTTGGAAGTGATCTTTTGACCCACCTGTTTAAATTCTATTACCCCAATTTTCTAATACACAGAAGGCTATGGAGTAAGTACTAGCTTCTGTTACCCTAGCTCAGATTGTAGGCAACACCGTATCCCGTTCCCTCAGCGGTGAGGAAACTTAGACCGTAAAATGCCTCCAATTCCCTTCGGAAACCACTTCTACTGCTCCATCAACTACCTTGATGGCGGTCTGATCATCAATTGCATAGGCCGGCCCTTGAATCTCTGCGGCCCATCTCTCAGCGGCAGCCATAGTGTTATTGGGCAGCATGACGTGATCAAGATGCGGAAAAATTGAAAAATCAACCAGTCCCAACGTTTCATCGCCACCGGTAGGTGAAGTCCACCCCACAAAGTATTCCCCGATCTTAGGTGCCATCACCATACTGTCTGCGCTCATTCCCACATAAACGGCCCTTAGTGAAGGCAAGAGTTCTGCGAGTCCGGATTGCCGCATCCAATGGTTTAGGAAGAGAGCATCGCCACCCGACACCAGTAAGACATCTGTCTCCCGGACCAAGGGCTCCCAGTGGTCTCTACTGATGCTTGGCAGTGCAGTGAGCTCCAGCACGCCTACAGACTTCCACCCGAGGTCTACCATGGGGTTCTCGGATTTCCCGCTGATAAACTCCCAGGTTTTCACGCCAGGGCCAACCCAGGGATGTCCGTACATCGCCGTGGGAATGCACAGGGCATTGGAGTCAGCGATCGGCTTGTCCAACATGCCAACTAATGCGTTGTGTATGCTTTGGTTATTAACGCCTGCAGATGTCAGTAATAATTTCATACCCTCACTCCCAGTCATTTGACCTTCATAATTTCCCTTATTATCTAGTGTTCGATAAAATGACTATCCTATCCTGTCCTGCCTGTAAGCGAAAAAGTTGTACTCTGATTTGTCGTTAAGCCATTTCCGATTTGATACCATTTTGACTTAAAAATTTTATTAAATCATTACGCAGCTGCACAATCTCATTGTTAGCATGATTCGCATAATCCGGCAACATCATATCTCTAACCATTTTAGTTCGTAGCCATGTCATAAAGAAAAGATCCAAAAATAAGTTTGGCAATTTTAGCACCATTTTTAGCATTGGTGGATCAATGGAAACGCCAGCCTTTTGTATTGCCTTTAGATGCGCTTTTAAAATAACTGTGATTTGGCGAGCCGCATTTCTGGTTTTGGCTGTTTCTTGGTCCATTATCTTATTCTCGGATTGCAAAACGCTCAACATGGCAATGTCTGATACGGCGTGTGTGATAAGATACGCTTGCATATCCTTTTTAATATCGTAGGGCAGCTTTGCTGTTTTAAATATTGTTGCGAGCTTTTCTATGCGTTCTGTCACTAGACCATTAATTTCTCCGAATGCAGTTGCCGCTATAATCTTTGGTAGAAATCGAGTATGCAATATTCCATCTTTAATCTGTCCACCGAAGCCCGGAAACGCGGGTAAAAGTCTATCACCTACGATATCCAGCCACGAAGAAAATCCCTTTGAATTACTAATCATCGTAACTATATTTTTGCTTTGATTATCTTTTAGCGTTAACAACGCTGATTCGGACCGATCATAACGAACGGTAACGAAAATATAATCGTATATATCGTCGTTTTCGAGTGTATCAATGACATTCACTCTTATCGATTTAACTTTACCTTTTTCCTTATACCGCAGGCCATGTTCTCTTAATGATATATATCTATTAGAACGTGCAAATAGGGTAACATCAAACCCTGCTTCTATAAGCTTCATTGCGTACATGCTCCCGATAACACCTGCACCAAATATTAAAATTCGGTCTTGTTTAATTGACATTAAAACCACTCCTACCGTTTACCATTTCTTATTCAATCATCCGACAACATGTTGTATGATGTGATTATAATTTTTCAATATTCATTGATCAACCATCAGTTTTTTATGATTTGTCGGATGATATTCTTAAACGCTAGTAGGAGGAAAACATGAAAAAACAGCCCCAAATAACAGAGAAAACAAGACAAACCTTTGTTGGCGTTTTTTGTGAGCTATATAGCCAAAAACCAATCGAGAAAATTTCAGTTCAGGAAATCACGAATAAATCAGGATATAACCGCAGCACCTTTTATCAATACTTTACTGATATTTACGAATTGTTAGATGCTCTTGAAAATGACTTATTGAACGACATAAAAGAAGAATTGTCGAAAAAAGAGCTATCGATGCATAGCGTTCAAGATGCGCTCCATTGTCTAGACAAAAAAGAACATCTCTTGGTTCTCAATGCCCTTTTAGGTGATTATGGAAGTCCCCGATTTCTAAAACGCTTAAAAAAAGAAATCACTCTCAGTCAGTTGGAGTTAAATGTTCCACAAGATCCTTCCTTAACGCCATACTTGATTGAGTTTTACCTGTCAACCTCCCTTTCCTTATTTCGTCTTTGGCTCCAGCGACAAAAGGATTTATCGTCAGAAGAGTTTTTCAAGTTAGTGGACAACCTCTATTCAAAGGGGGTTACGTCCTATTCTAAAGAATAGATCAAATCATCTAGATTAGATTAGATAACACTTTATCAGGTCATCTCCCATCATCTGTAATTTCATCCTTGTCTGTACAGAATGTTTATGATCATTTTTCCCGCTTTCTTTCCTGATCATATTAATAACAGAATTACAGAAATTTACTGGGGTACAGGCAGCCAATCAGATTGATTGGCTGCCTGATAAAAAAGATGAGTTCATTGATCAATGAACTAGTGTTGACGATTAATCGTTACTCTCTTGAGAAAGAAGGACAGGACCAGCCCGATAAGCGCAATAATCATTCCAAAAATGAAAGCATTATGCACGCCGGCAGTCATGGCAGCTGGTATAAGCGAGATGTCACTTGGATTTTCGGCATTTTTTATAAACTTCTCAGACCCATTGCTCATCACACTGACCGCGACAGCCGTACCGATCGCTCCGAACACTTGTTGGAATGTATTCATAATCGCCGTACCATGTGGGTACAGCTGTGGTGGAAGCTGATTGAGTCCATTCGTCTGTGATGGCATCATAATCATCGAAACACCGATCATCATTAGGATATGAACAGCGATGATGAAGGTAACCGTCGAACTCAGACTTACCGTGGAAAACATCCATAGTGCAATTGATACCAGAACAAGACCAGGTAAGACGATCCATTTCGGTCCGTATTTGTCAAACAATTTCCCCATAAACGGAGCTAGAATTCCGTTTAATGCGCTCGCTGGTAGCAGAATCAAACCTGCGCTAAGCGTAGAGAAAGCTAATGCGGTTTGCAAGTACATTGGAAGTACAAGCATGGAGGATAGAATGACCATGAAGCATAGGCCAACCAATAGTGACCCAATGGCAAACATCGGGTATTTAAAAGCACGCAAATCAAGTAGAGGTGTTGTCATTTTCAACTGACGGATCGTGAATATAATCAGCGCGACAAGACCGATGGCCAACGAAACGAGTACGGTTGGGCTTGTCCAACCACCTTCCCCTTCACCAGCACTACTAAAACCAAAAACAATTCCTCCGAATCCAACCGTCGATAACAACATAGAGAGCAAATCAATTCGGGGCTTACTTGTCGTGGAAACATTTTTCATTTTAAAGATCCCAATAAGAAGTGCCACGGCAAGGAAGACGAGCGAAATCCAGAAGATATAATGCCAGCTCAATGCTTCTACAAGCAAGCCAGCAATGGTAGGTCCAATCGCAGGAGCAAACATGATAACTAGACCAACAAGACCCATTGCAGCCCCACGTTTTTCAATGGGGAAAATAATTAAGATCGTGTTAAACATAAGTGGCAGCATTAAGGCCGTACCGACTGCCTGAACAATACGTGAAACCATTAAGACTCCAAAGCTTGGAGCTAAGGCTCCAATAAAGGCCCCAGTCATTGAAAAAATAAGTGAGGTAATGAAAAGCTGTCTAGTCGTGAAGCGCTGATTCAATAAGCCTGATAAAGGAACGAGAACCCCCATGGTTAACAAATACCCTGTAGTCAACCATTGAATTGTAGATGATCCCACATTAAATATTTGCATTAAGTCAGTCATCGCAACATTTAAGGCTGTTTCCCCAAATAAACCAATAAAACCACTAATTAAAAAGGCGAGTACCATGGGAAATATTTTATAATCCTTTTTTGTTGCTTCAAAATCCGTACCTGCTGTTGCTGCTGAAGCTTGCATCGTTCCACTCCTCTATTTCTCTTTATTATATATTATATAGACCGCCCTATATAATATGGACAGACAATGGTTACGAATCATTGTCTTGGATCTATCCACTCTCGACTATTCCCGGAAAATTGCTGGAACATGACCGGCTGCTCGGCGCATTGGTCTTGAACTGCGCTCGACTACCGACATAATAATAGCACCCTCAATTAAACATACAGAAACCTCTGCCATTTCAATTGCCCGATCCTCGGAAATCCCCGTTTCCACGAGTTTGTTGGATAAGGTATCCTTCCACTCCGCAAATGCAGCCTGACAAGCATCACGGAGCGAATCACTCACCGATGAAGTCTCCGCAGCAGCCAGGAATCCGAATGGAACGAATTTATCGGTTCCAAACTGATCTATAACATCAGCCATGTTAAGTACAAAAGCCTGCATAAAATCTTCTGGCTTGGGAAATTTCATTACTTGTTCCTGAAGTTTGCTTTGTAATCTAAATTGAGTTAATTTCACACATGCAATGGCTAACGCTTCTTTACTTGGAAAGTAATAATATAATGATCCCTTCGGTGATCCACTAGCTTCAATAATTTGATTTAAGGTGGTACCATGATAACCTTGCTTAGCAAATAATTGAGCGGCTACCTCCAAAATAACATCCCTCGTATTAGACTTCTTGGCATCCATTTATTTTACTCACTCCAATACATCAACTGGTTTAAGTATTTAATATATTCGAAGAGGTTTCCAATAATCAATACCACAAATCTCATGTTAATGTCTTAAACAATAAACCGACCGGCCGGTCTATTTATGATATCACCTGATTTTTAAATACACAACTTTTTATTTTTTCGCTTCATAACTCTTTCTTTCCCAGTAAAATTAAACAATCCTGCCCCGTTAGGTGAACAAAAAGCAGCCGATCACAATGAATCGACTGCTTTCTTAATGGTATAGAGCTAACGTTTCCCGTTAGTTCAATGATGATCATTTCTACTTTGGATAGGTCACAGTACATGTCATGCACGATCTAAAGGAAGCCATTTCAACACGTCTTGAATTGTTTTATCCCAGAAGGCCCAATCGTGTACACCTGGCTCTTCAGCGTAAGTATAATCCAGTGAAGAACGCTCAAACGCTTCCTTCAGATCAATATTTAGATCGTACAGGAAATCATTCGTACCGCAAGCTTGGTAAAACGCGGGTTTTGGTCCAGACGTGCGATCATTGGACTGAATCAGATGATAAAGATCGTTATCCGTTCCTGCATGTGGTCCGTCTCCGAATGCGAGACGCAGAAACGGAGGGAACTCGCCGTCCGGCCCCGGGCTCCAAAACGGGAAATTACCCGTCGAAAGTCCAGCCGCCGCAGCGAACATATCAGGCTTGCTTAGCGCCCATTTGAATGCGCCGTAACCACCCATCGATAACCCAGCGACGAAATTTTCCTCGCGAGCGTCTGATAGCGGAAACAAGGACCGGGCAATCTGAGGCAGTTCTTCCATCAGGAAGGTACCGTACTTTCCTCCATACGCCATATCCGTGTAGAAGCTTAATTGGACTTGAGGCATCACGACAGCAAGGCCCAGCTCGGAAACATAACGTTCAATCGATGTCCGTCTCATCCAAATCGTATCGTCATCAGAGCCGCCATGCAGCAGCCAGAGAACGGGATGCCGTTCCCGGGTAGCAACGCCTTTCATCCCGATTTGCCCCCTGGTTGCCTGAGGTACAATAACGGTCATTGACGTGCTGAGTCCTAACGTTTCTGAGAAAAAATTGCATCGAATCATGGCCATTGTACATTCTCCTCACATTCAAATTATTTAAACAACCACACACCTTTTCCGTTCGGTTAATGCAGTCTGTTATCGTTGCCATCTCGGCCCGATATATATGTTTGATTTCATTGTAAAGGAAACGCTTTCATATTTATATACAACAAATCCGACATATTTTCATTTCATAATTCGAGTTTTAAAGTATGTTTGAGGAAATACATAGGTACACTTCCCATTAATCTGCTGCTTTTTTTATATGAGTGAACTAAACGTTTCCCGCTAGCAGAATAGAGCAGTTGCGAAGTGCAAACTACTCTATCTGTTTTAACAAGTATATTCAAAGAAGAAGCTCTCTGAAACAATCACAACTCATTTATTTTTCTTACGGCAAACCATAGTTCAACGAAATTAAGCCCGTCTTTAGCTCCTGTAATTTCAAATTCCAACCCATCGACCTGTTCGTATCCAGCAGTAGGAAGCCATTCGGAGAAGAACCGTTTATATAATGTCTCAATGGTTTCATCAAATTTGTCCCAAGTGAACGGATCAGAGGAAAAAATTGCCCAGGTTTGAGCTGGTATGGTTACACTTGTGTACCCCTCAGTTTTACTTGAATCCCCTTTGAATGCGGACACCATATAAGGAAAATGATCCTCATCTGTTTTTTTATAGCTACAAACAGCATGTATTTTATGATAGTTCTGATTTAAACAGGTTGGTAGGTCTCCAGCATTGTCCGCCAGCCTTTCAACCTCGCCGTTAGCATGGCATTGCTTCCATAATTCTGCTGGAGTATCTGCTCCGTTTAATTGAAATACTTTTTCAATACCGAATACTTGAAAGGATTCTTTTGTCTCAATACGATAGTTCATCGCCTTTTCCCCTTTAATTGAAATAAGGAAGGAAAGCCGAGGAAAGGCTTTGAGGGAGGTCCCTTCTTCTCGGGCCATTGCTGGATTAACACCATGTAATAATTGAAAAGCCCTTGCGAATGAAACTGGAGATTCATAACCATACTTTATCGCAATATCAACTACTCTCAGATCACTATTCTGCAATTCAATTGCAGCGAGAGTAAGTCTTCTTCTCCTTATATATTCCGCAAGAGACACATCTGTAATGAATGAGAACATTCGCTGGAACTGATGTGAAGAACAACAAGCACATTTAGCAACTTCTTTCAATTCGATCTTTCCAGTTAGATTCAATTCAATGTAATCCAATGCTCGATTCATCCTCATCACCCAATCCATCTGATCCCTCCTCTTAATAAAAGTATAGTTTCGCTACATTTTCATATCGCAACTATTTGTGCACAATTAAGTTTCTTGGAGAACTCATGGCGATTCTAAAAATTAATTATATAGCGCAAAGAAGTACTTATTAAAGGTAATTCTGAACGTAGATAATGTTGTATGCTAGTCTGCCCGTTAACTTAACAAAAGCAGCCTATCAATGTGATCGGCTGCTTTCTTCTATTATTGAGCTATCGTTCCCCGTTAGCTTAATGAGTATCTTCCATCTAGTGGTTCAAAGCTCATCGATCAACGATATACCTTTAGTAATCCTCATTTTACTATCTTGCAAGAAATCGCGAGTCCAGTCATCTGGTTTGCTTAGATCCCAGCTTCGATACATGCCGACAACCACAATGATTTCGCGAAGTCTAAGGAAGAGTTTCATCATATCCTTCCAGTTGTCTGGCATTCGTCGGCCATCCTCTGTATAGCCTAGCTCGAAGTGCTTTATAAACAGATCATACTGGACCTTTCGTTCGAATTTCGAATCTTCACCGAATACATATAGCAAGTAATACAGCTGTATAGCAATATCCTCGACATACCAACTGTACTGGCACTCGTCGAAGTCAAAAAGAGTTAATCTCCCAGCTTCATCGATTGTGAAGTTTCCCACATTAATATCTCCGTGAATCAAACCAAAATTATCTGCATTAACAGGCAGACTCGCCAATTGTACTTTAAGTTCATCAAGGGCAATAAGGATCGGTTGAAGTTCTGACGGTAAATAATCCTTGGCTCGTAAGAGGTATTCATTTGACTTCCAAGTGTGCCTTTTGGCAATCGTAGGGTTGTAAAGCTTCGCTAATTCATGAAGTCGGCCCGTTACACGACCACACTCTTCATAAAGGTTAGAATTGCCCAGACATTCTGGATATCCGATTTTACGGCCTGGTGCATGTTTAAAGGAGGTTACGTAAAAATCTATTTTATTTCCTTGAATTAGTTCGCAATACTCTCCATTCATTGAAGAGATCGGTTCTGATACTGCTATACCACTCTCTGAAAGATAACGAATCCAATCTATTTCTGCTAGAAGTCCTTCCGATGTGCGAAGAGTACTCGGAGTGAAACGAAGAATATACTTTAATTCATCGCGATTATAGGAATAAATAAAGTTTTGAAAACCTCCAATATAAGTAAGTTCCTCTTGGCTGACCCCATAACGTGCGGCGCCTTCTGCAGGATGTTCTTCCAAGAACAATAACTTTATCTTCGGGTCCATTCGTTCTCCTTAGTTATAAAGATTAAATTATGACCTAACTCGCTGTTGCCTAAATTTAATAAAATGAATGCCCGGTGACATGTGAAATCCGTACTTTCAAGATTTTTCTATTCCATACTAATCCAACTTTATTACAGTTATCTTGACCTCTCTTAATATCCTCTTCTGACAATTTCAGAAGGTGTAACGTAAGGATTGTTGGGTTATTGGAACATTAAAGACCTAATTCCTCATACGTAGAAGCAATTCGGGTAGATGATGCACCTTTTAAAGTGCCCGTCGATGTGAAGTTAACATAAAACGTACCTGCCAAAGGCATCTTACCCCATAGATTATCAGATTCTCCAGGGGCAATAGTAAGAATTCCCCATACTTTTCCCTGAGGAGAGTCTTGTGTGATAGTAACTATCATTTTTGTTGTTCCTGAATTTTTCATTTGCACTTTAAGCCAAGGTATATCATCTGAAACTACAAGCATTTTTGAATCACTTGTTCTACTCCCATCAAAATTTATGGACCATAGCTTATCAGAAACGAAAGGAGCCCCTGTTTCATTACCAGGTTGCTTGATCAACACTGGTGATGGTGCTGGTAGAGATACTTCTTTAGCAAATGCGGAAGATGCCACACCAAAGATACTTGCAGCAGAAATTGAAGTAGCAAAAATACGTTTGATTGCTTTGTTCATCTAAACACCTCCATAATTGTATCGGAACGCCCACCTCTACTTTTGATTTTTTGGGATTTACAGGAGCGGATTGTTCGTTTTCTTCTACCGAGTTGTGCTTTTGAAACCATTATAACGTATCTACCTGCGGCTCAATTCTTACCGTTAGCCTATTTTCACCTCTGTTAATTCTCAATAGAGAACGCTATAAGTTGCTGTAAAGTTATGAGGATCATATAAAAGAATTTCACTCCGTTTAGGTATACCAAAAAGGATCGTTAGCACTTCTGCAACGATCCTATCATCATCCCCTAGATGTATACCGCAGTTGATCACGTTGATTCTTTTTTATTAAGCATAACGTTTCCCGTTAGCTGAATTACAGCCAGGCTTTGGTCAGTAACCAAGTCTTAATTACGCTGCGCTTCCGTCCAATTAATATAGAATCAGAACGGCCGCTCATCGTGTATACAAAGTATAATAATCATTTTAACTCATCGCAGTTAACAACACAGCAATTGTATTAAACACACCATGAACGATCATAGCAGGCAAGACAGATCCCGTACGCTCATAGGTCCATGCAAGCACAACTCCACTAATAAAATTCACGGGCATGGCATTCATAGTAGGAAAATGTGCAATAGTAAAGATTAGCGAACTAATCACAATCGCCCAGCTCATACTAACACGAGTGCGTAGCCAACGATAAATAAATCCACGGTAAAATATCTCCTCATAAATGGGTGACACGATCCCTGCCGATACAATACCTATAATTATAGTAAAAAGAGTGACGCTTTGCTTCAGACTCTCTGTTTTGCTATTGTCTACCGTATTCCCAAGAAAACTCGTGAGATAGAGAATCGCCACACTTAATACGATGAGAATGAGTGTCCACAGCGCAATCCTCCACCAATCTTTCACAGGGAATCCCTTTACTCCTACCTCTAGCCAGGATATTTTTTTCGGTCGTAAAGCAATAAAATATAATCCTAACAAAAGTACAATCGCGATGGTAAGCCCTGTAAGAGTCCCTGAGTATAGAGTATTCCCCAACCATTGCTCATACATGGACTGTACTGCATATTTGATAACGAATATTACGAATACAAATTCAAGCGCAAGCAATGCAATAAACTCACGCCAAGTCCATCGATCCATCTTTTTCCACATTTCTGTACTAGTCATCCTTAACTCCTCAATCCTCTGTGATATACTTTTATGATATTAGGTGACGTTACGTCACCTGCAAGCATTATTTTCGGGAGGAAAGAAGAAACATGAATAGATGGACAACAGGACAAGTATCCAAACAGCGGAACATTTCTGTTAGAACCCTGCGATATTATGATCAGATCGGTCTTCTTAAACCGAGTTATAAGGAAGATAACGGTCGCCGCTATTATTCAGAGGAAGATTTATTCACTCTTGAAAAGATAACATTGCTTAAATCACTATCACTACCGCTTGATGACATTCAAAATGTGATAGACAGCCTATCTTTTCGTCATATTCTAATTGCACACCATAATCATCTCCAAAAGCAGCTCGCTTCTATCCAGGGAAGTATTGCAAATACTACGTCTTTGATCAACATGATTGATCTGGAGGGTACACTCTCCTGGGATCTGGTTTCTCATCTGGTTAATAACGTACAACCTATTTCTAAACAATGGATCGATTACTTCAACGATGACGAAAGTGCATTTCTTCAAAATGCACTACCCAATCTCAACAGTAATGACAAGACCACTCAGCAATATGCCTCTTTGCTGCGCCGGATTGAGTGGTGCATACAGGAATCTGTTCTACCTGAATCCAATGAAGGTTATAACATTGCCTGCGAGCTAATGAAGCTATCACACGAAACATTTAATGGGGACGAGAAAATGATGGAGAAATTTTGGGAAGTGAGGAAGCTCCCTACATTAGAGTCAGGACTATACCCTGTATCCGACGCAGTGCTAAACTTTGTGGAGATTAGCATTGCTCATGCTCTAGAAAAAGAAGAAAAACAGAAATAAGGAATTATTCTTGAAATCTGCGTACAACCAAGCGTTAATGATTATATTTTCTTTAAATGAGCTGGCCTTCAAACGCTGCTCAAGAGTTAACATTAAACTAACCTGTCCGTTAGCTGAACTAAAAGCAGCTGATCGAGTTGATCAAGCTGCTTTTGGTTTTTTTGAGCTATCTTTCCTTGTAAGGGTAGTTCGTGCTTAGGAGCTACAAAGCTACAGGGATGTGGATTTGTAATCTTCCTTCAAACATTGTTTTGCGATGTAAAAAATCTGTCCCATGTGTTCGGAAAAGTGAGCAGCGCATTGATGCAACATATCTAGATTGGTTCTTTCTCGACTCCTCACTATTTGCTTTTGTTCTAGTGTCTCATCGGATATGTTTCTTATCGTATCGATAACGAATTGGAGTCTTTCTGCACAGATCTTTTCTAATTCAGACTTCTCAACAAAAACATGTGTCAGTTCTTCTTCTCGGTTTCTATGGATTTCTTGGTGTAATATTCCCTTCAAGATTCTTTCTTTAATATTCCCTTCTATATGCCTAATAAGTGTTGATATACTGTGGCTTGATTCATGGGGTCTCCAGTTGAGTTGTTCATCATCTAATTGACTAATTGCATTAAGAATTCTTCTCCGAATTTCTTCAAACTTTTTTATTAACCATTCTCTATTAAAGGCATGTTTCAAACCATAACCTCCGTTTCAACTGAAATATATTCAAGTTAATTCGATAGGTTTATTGTGTTATCCTGCCCGTTAGTTGAACAAAAGCAGCTGATCACTTTGACCGGCTGCTTTCTTAGTTCTATCACGCTAACGTTTTTCCGTTAGTTCAAATAGAAAGAGCAGGCTGTGGTTGCCTACTCAAAAATATGTGTAATCCACCCTTTAGTTCAACGAATATCGGATAAACTTGTTTATACCTAAACCTATGAATAAGGAACAACCTCTCTAATTACTCACTTTTTCAGAACTCGTGCTGAAGCGAAAGACTAGCTTTTCTCCATCTTCAGGATGATGACCAAGTTCTTCGGAGTATTTCCCGTTGGTACATGTGTTAAGTGTTTTTCGCCAGAAACGTTTCGCACGTTCGTTTCGTTCGGTGGAATTTGTTTGCAATTCCCATTGCCCTGGCATCTTTCCTATAATCTGTCGCACCGCTTCTTCTCCAACACCCTTTCCTCGATAATTACGTAATAGGAAGAACTCATTCATGTAATAATCGATATAGTGAGGACAGGATATGAAAGGTGAAGTAGCCACAAAAGCAAGCCCTGCAGGTATATCATCCACTGTGATCAGATAAGGGAATAATACGTTCGGGTGTTCCCACCAAATATCAAACACGCGATTCTGTTCCATCAAAGTTCGGGTATCATCATTCTCAAACACCCCATAACGATTGATTTTGTGTTCCCATACTTCAGACAAATCATGCAGATAAAGAGGATAAATATTATTGATAATGAACTTCTCCTCCATACCGCATAGTCTAGCAGTAACATTTAACTTATTTACTTCATGATTAACGCAATCCATTTTGCAACTCCTCCGATTCCTATACTCTCAATCAACGATATTACTGAAACCATAATTCTTTCCTAGCAACAGTATAGGGTGAATATCGTATCCTTTATAGGCAGAGTATTTATATAATCATTTTTTACATAACAAAAGGCCCGTGTTGGTTTTACCCAACATGAGCCTTTTGTTATACCTGCGTTTTATAAACAATCTTTTTCATGCTGTCATGGGATAGACAGTAGGAATTCGCGAGTTGATCTACATTCATACCTGCCTAAAAAGCTTCCAAATTATACCCAATGATCCTGAGGTGATTTTAATATTATGCCCTTGTTAATTCACCTAACCTGCCCGTTAGTTGAAGAAAAAGCCGATCACAATGATAGGCTTCTTCTTTGTTCTTATTGTGCCATTTCTTCCCTTCCGTTTGTTCAATTTTCATTTACGTAAGGTTTATAATATTGTTCGTACGACACTTTTGTTTCTTCAAACGTTGGAATCTCTATAAATTCAATATTTTCAGTATGCAAGCCTAAAAAATCTTTTGCAAGGATTCTCACACTTTTCTTTATCTCATCCAAGTCCCAAGAGTGAGATAATTTGGACCACATATCAATATAGATAGGTTTATACCCATCTATATTCGTCGGAGCAGAATGAGTAACTTGAGAAGATACATCTTCTAAATCTCTTGGGTATGTGTAACTATAATAAATATCCTCTTCACCGTTTATGAAACGGTTAATTTCATTACAATATTCTTTATCGTCACCAATAATATCTATATCATATTTCAAAAGATTAGTTAGAGCTATCGCAGTTGTAAGTTCAAAATAACCTAAAAAGTTATTTTGATCTTGATCTGAATAAAGCGTAATCTCATCATTTCGACTCTTGCTGCAGAATCCGTAAACCCCATACCAGAATAACGAATGTCGGACATGGACATATATTGTTTGAATATTATTCACCTACCTGTAAGTCTTTTACCTGAGATTAGACAGGCTTCTTTAGACGATAAATTTTTATAAGCTATTGCAATCACCTTAATAATTCGCTTTTGCAATTTATCCGTATTTGTAGACAAATCATTTGCCATCAAAGTGTAATCCATGTACCCATCATAGTGCAAACCTCCAAATAAAAAAGACCGTAAAGAAACTAATTCTTCAGGGCCCTTTAAGAAATTCTATTTTATCAGATAGATTGTCTACAATTCCGTTTCTAAGGACATCCTACGAACTGGGATCTAGGGTCAATGATTCATAAAATGGGTATATAGTTGCTCGAAGGTTTTAAAACATTCGACTCTTCTGCCGACTTTATCATACTCGTCTAGATATTCATCCATCACTTCAAGGAACTTCTCTTTCATCACTGATAAATCACTTGCATCAAAGTACTGCATAAGATCAAATTTCTTGGTTCCTTTGGCCACAGTCATCTCATCAAGATACCCTTGTGCTCCATAGGCCGAAATAAAGACGTAGGAGGCATCGTTCGTTATAACACTGTTCAAGATTTTATTGCGGTAGTTACACCACAATTCTTCGTATGTTCCTTTTAGATTATCAAAGGTTGGAGCAGGTTTAACCATGAAGTTATCACACATCGTGTGATGTAACCTCGTGACGCTATTCAGCATATTAAAAGATGCGATTCGAATATCTTCAATGGAATGAGCTTCGATGATGGACATGTATAAGGATTCGAGATCATTCGGTACATAGCGAAGCGAGCATATCTCTTCCAAATATCGCTTAATTCCTCGTTGGATGCACGTGTTATTCATGCTGACTAAGGCATTGACTAGATTGTATAGAACGTCGGCAGATGCATGTCGCACTGAACCGATATCTTCCCCCAGCATCGTATCGCTGTATGCCTGCTTAGCCAAGTCGATCCATTTTTTTGCTCGATTAAGACATGCTTCTCCTATCGGGTCCGCAAGTGCATCTAGAGCTTTTTGCCTAAAGTCGTTCATTTTTTCCAAATCCTCAGGCTTTGCATAGTAGAGTATTTTGAGTTCGGTTAGACTCGAAACATTGGGGCTCTCCAAGGTGGATTGCTCTTGTATTCTTGAATCCCATGGCGTGCAGTAGATGTCATATCCAACGTCATCCAAAATGAAACAATCGGATATTTCCCATCCCCGTTCTGTATTATTAATGATAACTAAATCAAGATCGCTCTTCTCATGAAAGTCTCCCGTGCTAAATGAGCCCGTAAGCCCAATAATTGCGATATCGTCTAGAAAATCTCTTTTTGCGCGTTCGATCACCATTTTAATCAGCAGTTCATTTTTGCTTAGCAGCTTCTCCTTTATGTTTTCATCCATTCGTTACACCGCCTTCGTATGATCCAGCCGTTCTTCATTCCAACAACCTTAACTTGAGTCTATCGATTTAGAGGTGCGGTAACTAGGTATAAGTTGATTTAATTCATCTTTGAACAAAATCCGCTAAACCGTCTATACGACGAGTTAGCGGATTTCGTTAGTTCTTTTTATAGACAATTTTCTTTATACTTTCGCAGGACAAGAAGTATCGTCCCGCCAATTCCTCTATGCTGATGCCATTGCAGAATAAGGATTTAATCTCCGCGTTTCGAGCAGAGACCCTATTCTTGCTTAGGGTTTTTTCGCCCCATTTTAAGTGTGCCTCTTTGGGTTTTGGGATATAAACCAATTCGCCTTGAACGTATTCTTGAATGACACGTAGCAATTCTTCCGGAAAAATAGATTCGGCTTTTGAATATTTCATGGACCTCACTCCTTATTAAATAGATCAATAAGGTGCAAAGCCAGTTAGTAGAATATTACGATTCGTCGTTGGCAATGTAATTGTTTCTAAGCTCTATGCAAAGCATTGCCATATTCTTCACTGGCTTTGCATAGAGAGATACATGTAAGAATCCTACCCCAATTGTTTTCAATAGCCTCACCTCCATATAAAACAGATAGTTGCTATCTGATATGATATCAAAGCTTGTTGTTCAAGTGTTTTACCATGTCTTTGGACTAACACGATTGTACGATTACAATGAATTACCAGCCGTTTTTTTTCTGTGAGAGAGGTGCTTGAACCGAGTCTTCAAGAACTTCAGATGAGTCGCCAGTTGTTGGACGGGTTCGGTGGAGTAACAGCGTTAAGATATACACTTGTAGACAGATACCTTTGATGACGTTTGGAACGAATTACTACTCTAATTATTCTCCAAAAAATTAAACTAACCTGCCCGTTAGTTGAATGGCCGGACTCTAAAGCTGACCCGTCACTATTACAAGCTAAAAGTTTCGTCGATAAACAATCAATCTGATAGAGAGAATTATTCACTTTGAATGGATAAAGATAATTTGCCAATCAGCACCCTTCTAAATGTCGGGCATCATTATTATAAGTGACCAAGTCTTATCTTCTTGTTTCAACCAGTGTGTTATAGATGTATGTTCAGTTTGAGATCCAACCTTCGGCATTTCAAATACGTTTAACCCCCAAAAAACTGGAACGAGCAATCGATTATACCACCGTGATTGTGAGGCTCACCTCTGGTAATCTTAGACTAACTTAAATTCACTCCAGATAAGATTTTCTCTTACTTTATCATCAGCCATAATCATATGTACACTATCTCTTTAGATAGTATCTATCAATAAAGTGCGTACTATATTTTTATTTAAGGTCATTTTATACTAACCTTACTTTGAATCGAGGAGAGAAAAAATGACTAATATTAAAACCTACAATCACGACCTTTGGGATCACGGTATCGCTCAGGCGTACAGCGTTAACGGCACGATCTATATTTCGGGACAATTTTCCCACGATACGGACGGAGCTTTCGTTGGCGGAAATGATATCGAGGCACAAACCCGGCAGACGCTGAAGAATCTCGATCGCGTGTTAGCAGAGTTTGGTATCACGAAGTCAAATCTTGCTTATGTTGAAATCTATCTGACAAATGCACAAGAGCATATCGAGCCATGCATACATCTCTTCAAGGAATACATGGGACAACACCGGCCGGCGGGCAGTTGTATCGGCGTGACATACCTAGCGTTTCCTGAGCAACTGATCGAAATCAGTGCCGTCGCCCACATAGATTAGATGAAGGTAATATATTTTTTATGTCACACGAAAACTAGCCGTAGATTAAGGGAACTGCAGCCGATCAATTGGTCGGCCGCAGTCTTATCTGAATTTAGCTATCGTTTCCCGTTAGCTTAACGGAGTTGATTATATTTCCATACGTATTACGTGTATTTCATTTTTATCTGCAATGACATCTAGTAATGGCAATTCACTTAAACCTACAAATTTTAAATGGATGAGTTGGTACACTCATTTTCATCGAAATCCAGCTTAACTAATCCCTCTTTTTCTTTTTCAAAAATTCTGAGTTTTCTAATATCAAGAACTCAGAAATTTCTCTACCTATTGAATCATATTCAATAAATTTAACGTAGCTGTTTATAGTAATCTTCAACGATTCCTGGTTCCATCTTTTTACTTCTATGACTAATGATTCTGAATTTAGTCCCAGATATTGAATCGCACCGTCTTCAAGGCGTAGTTCATTGATTTCCATTTTCTCACCTCAGTTATCAAAGATAAATCAACAAAGTATAATTGATACTGCATCTAAATGGCTTATTAACCCCTTTGTCTGTTATCATTAGAGTATCTTCTCTTATCTCAATCAAGTTATACCACAAATGTTATACGTTACACTAACCTGCCCGTTAGCTTAATGAAAAAACAGCCGATCATATGGATCAGCTGCTTTCTTAATTGTATTATAAACTAGTGTTTACCGTTAGCGTATCCGTGGTTCTAAAAATTAATCACACTAATATCATCTACCTTATAGCCATTAAGACCATCTCGTTTAAACGTCATTTGAACTGTCTCTGGCCACTCTCCTTTCATCACTGTCATTTCTAAAATAAAATCACCCTCTACATTATCCGAACCTTGGATTGGTAACAAGTGAACGTTCGCGTACAAAAAATTGTCACGGTACTTTTGACGAAGAGCTCTCATTATTTGAGGATTTAATTCATTGATCAACGTCTGCTGGATTATCGAGCATTGACTTATGTCTGTTACTGACTGAGTTTCTTCAGCTAAAGCTGTAGTTTGGCTAAGCAAAGTCAAACCGAACGCTAAAACCATTCTTTTAATGATCTTTATCAAAAGCAAGCACCCTCATATTTGGAATACTTTATTTTATCCAAAATGAGGAGTTGGATACGTTTTGAACGAATTATCCCATTACATGAACAAAAGCAGCCGATCACACTGGTCTGCAGCTTTCTTAATTGAGTCCACCTACCTCGTGACGCGTTAATTAATCCAATCTTCTGTCTCTACGAAGATCGACTTGCTGCTCAGTCCCAGTGCTTTTCTAGCGCTTCTTCACTCTGAGAAAAACCATTTCTTGAATAGAATTCAACGCTCTCGTTGCTTGGCCAAAGTATGAGAAACTCGACCTCATTCTCTTTTGACCAATTTTCCATAGCATTATGGATTTTTGACCCGATACCTAAGTTTCTGAAAGCTGGACGAGTTAAACATTGGTAACGTAACCGTAATAAGGATCTGAAGATTTTCCTGGACGCGGAACTTTATGTATTAGCTGCAAGTACATATGTGACACAAGACTTCCATCAAATTCTGCAATCCAAATATACCAGTCTCCGCTTTGGATTGCTTTTAGCAAAAACTCACTACATATCTGGATAAATTCCTCAAATGTAACGACATTATTAGCATGCTCCTCTTCTGAAAAATCCCAACGCATTTGTACAAGCTGAGGGATATCCTCCGACGTTGCCAAACGAACTAGCATCATTCATCCCCCTACTATTGTAAATATATTCAAATTCATCTTATCACACCTTCACGCTAACCAGCCCTGCCCGTTAGCTTAATGAATTAACGGGCAATATTCATTCTTTACTAGACCTTGCAGTCAACAAGGATACAATAACGTATGCAAATATTTGTATTAAAAATACAATGGCCACAAATTCAATAACCATGCTGTTCCTTGCAAAAAGATCTTGCATGATATCCATAACAATTTGCCAAGGCCTGGACAATACATCCCATGAATTCCACCGATTAAATCTCCCAATGTATACACCCAAACTACTCAACATTAAAATAACGCCAATAACCATCATGTTAATGTACTTACTGAATAGCTTGTTTAACACAACATGTATTTGAATGATTGAGCATGTCGAGAGAAGTAAGCCTAGTATGGCTACGGCAAACGTTAGGGTGAGGTTATACCAAAAATCAATATTAATCCAAAATTGTGTTCCTTCTTGAGCATTGAAATATCTGAATGAATGCAGGATTTCAGTAAAAAGGTATGCCGAATTAGGCAAAAAAAATAGCCAAACCGCACTCATCGGAATCATCCAGATCAGACTCATTTTCGTTAATTTCTTATTGAATATGTATCTAATGCATGATGAGATAATATATGGTACCCATGCCAGGAACATATCCCAGGTTAAGAATTGATACATATTCGTATCAGATTTGATACGTAAATACATCGCAACACCTAAACAACATAACGTAACCACTAGCAAGGTTAAAATAAATCGAAAATCTTGAACAGGATGTTTGTTATCTTTCATTTCGTTGCTTCCCATTCCCTTTCCCTGGGGATTAAAATGCATTGTTGCAGTCTTAAACATATGATTATCCAAATTATAACATGTATTTATTTAACCATCCTGCCATTAGCTTAATAAACTAGCAAGCGAACCGGATTAAATATACAAATAATCAGCATTCGGATCATGCTCTAGTCCTTCCTCTCCCAATTAGAACGGCTGTGAGTATAGAAAAATCAGTTAGAGGACTACACCTTACGTGCAGTCCTCTCCCACATGTTTTATTCAAATGTTGAAGGCGCAGATCAAGACCTACAAATCATTGATCCTGTTACCTTTAATTCTCCAGAACACCACCCACGGTTATTGCACTTTGTTTTCCAAAGTCCATTTTTGATATTCATCTTCAGCATGGAAGTCTTCCATCATCAGCTTGGTTCCATCTTCCGATACACGGAGTGCACTCCCATTGTGCACACTTGTAATGCTTACCGTCCCATCATCGTTATTGGAAATGTTCCAGCGTTGATTGGGATACCCGAGATATGGATAGAGTTGAATCCGATTCTGACCGACATCCCAATCCAGTGACACCCCGCTGACGGTACGGATGGAGTAAGAACCGGAATCATCACCGGTAGGCACAAGTATCCAAGCATAACTCGATGCTTCACCATCCTTTTCGTTGCCAGCTGTCACAACCTCGCCTGCTTGGGATTGCGTCGCTTGTAGGGCCACAGGAAGTTCTGCACTCCGAATGATCACGGTCTCCAGTGCTGCTTTTTTGATGTCATATGCATTCACATGCTGAAAAGACGCACTGCCTCCAAACGTATGAACACCGAAGTGTCCCTCGGCAAACGTGCCATCCTGAACATCCATGATCCGTTCACCGTCCAGATCCACCTGAATACGCGTTCCCTTCGCCTGAATCTGGATATGGTAAGTCTGGTTACTCCGAATGAATTTTGGAATGCGGGCAAGCACCTGCCGATTCTCGAACTTGCCGTCCACTTTATAAAACAGGCGAATCGCCTTCAGGTTGGGATCAACATTCAGATAATAACCACTTCGTCCATCCTCGCTTGCCCGAAACAGAATGGAACCTGCTCCTCCTTCAGCATCCAGCTGTAAGTCAGCCTCATATCGGAAGTCTCCCGCAGTCTCTCGGGCAACATACTGTGAATCACTGCGGTCAATGCCCTGTAAGCCATAGTCCGAAACAAACCACTGCGCAGACGGTCGATCCTTTTGCCAGCCGGATAAATTCGTGTGGAATACGCCATCCGTTACCGTAATCGGTATTTTGGCAGAAGCTTTACCGTTAGCCATGGAAGCCGTCACCCAAGCCTCCCCCTTGCCTACAGCACGAATCGCAGCATGTGTTTTGTCAGAATCAACGATTTTCACCACTTTAGGATTACTCACGGTCCATTTCAGCGGTTGGGCTCCTTTTCCTGGTCCGCCTTCAGCCGAAGCGTAGAGGGTTTCGGTATGACCCACATTCGCTACTCTTCTCTGCGTATCTGCAATAATCTTTGGAGCGGAGGACATGCCTTTTCTCCAGATATTATCCAAGGCATATACATTCAGTGAGACCACTTTTACATTTCCGCCCAGGCTGTAGAACGCCATCGACCTTCCAGCTGGATCCGGAAAAATCACATCCGAGAAAACCACTCTGCCCTCATTGCCAAACACTTCAACAGAAGCTTCATCGACAAATATTCGCAGCTTGATCCTCCCATTTTCAGGTTGTAGCGCAGCTTCGTGTACTTTGGTAAATAAGCCCGAGAAACTCACGTCTCCCGAAGCGGTGCGATCCACGAACATCGTCTCTTTCTCCGTCTTGTAGCCCACGGTCGTTTGTTGTCCTTCCCTTTGACGCAGGTGAAAACCAAACTCCGTAACGGGACTGTCTGCCGGAATTTCCACTTCTGCTTCAATCTCGTATGCACCTGCAGTCAGACCCTTGAGCACATTTTGCGATTGCGGACCGACCATTAACTGCTCCGCACTGTACAGGTTTTGCCGGAGTGTCTCAAGTTCGATAACAGGCTTTTGTACCAGACGCACACCCTCCTCTGTTGTTCGGAGAGAAACTTCTCTTGGAATAGTCAATTGCCCCTTCCAGGGATTCGTCGGGAAATCAAATGGATAATCCCAGTTTGTCATCCACGCAAGCATCACTTTCCGCTGATCCGGCATATTCGCAAATGACATCGACGCATAGAATTCCTTGCCGAAGTCCGTCTTCAGCACTTTCCCGGCAGGATGGTCGTTCAGGAATTTCCCCTCCGCCGTCAGCTCGCCAACAAAGTATTCCGCATCCGATCCTTGCGTCTTCGTATTGGCTCCGGTACTGATCATAAGCACCCACTTGCGCTCATCCGTCCCCTCTACTGGCAGCTGAATCAGGTCGGGACACTCCCATACCCCTCCGCGAATGTATTCCCCATATCCGAAGTTATCGGTTAATGTCCAATCAAGCAGATTCGTTGAGGTAAAAAACCGGATATGGTCCCCGCCAGATACAACCATAATCCAGCGGTTGTGCTCTTCATCCCGAACGACCTTCGGATCGCGAAAGTCCCAACTCCCCGGGTCTTCGCCATTTTGGCCAGGGTTCTCGATCACAATCGGACGGTCTTCAGCGTATTGCCAATTCCGGCCTTGATCCGTACTGTATGCGAGACCGATACGCTGATTGCCACCAGGCTTACCCGGATGGTACGACGTATAGTATGCGATCAGACCTTTGCCACCGGAATCCGAGAACAGGCCGGATGCGTTGTTCAGATCCGCAATCGCTGATCCTGACCATACATGACCCAGATCATTCCATGGCAGCGCAATGGGTAAACGCTTCCATTTTACAAGATCCGTACTGACTGCATGGGCCCATGTCCCTCCGTCCTGGTGAAATAAATGATACTCCCCCTCGTAATAAACCAATCCGTTCGGATCGCTTGCGGACCCCCGTATTGGAGAGTAATGATATTGAGGACGGTATTTTTCCGTATAATACATCGAATTTTCCTTGATATACGCATCTTGAAAATAGGCTATGCCCTGTTTCACTTCAAGTCCGGTATATCCCTCGGCATAACTAGAATCCATGACCTCCACAGCCGGTGCTGCATATCCATCCACATACACCTGAATCAGGCTACCGGAGGCAACCACTTCGATATGGTGCTTTGCTGTCGGATGACTCGGGTATGTACGATCCGAATTCGCAAGAATCGTTCCGTCCGCCTTTTGCAGCTGTACCCGTACCTCTTCCCCTTCTCTACGAAGTGCCGTTTGGTATCCCTTTGTCCCGTCTATATTCGACCTGAATAGTAGAGCTGCGAAGCTACTATCGGCCAAAGACATATCTCCCTCAAATACAAAATCCCCCGCTGTTTTCTCGTATATGATCTGTGTTTCCTCTTGCGCATTTCCTTTGCCTCGATATCCCCGTAGATCCGGCTGCCAATTTCCTTTACTGTAAACGGGGTTACCCAGATTTCCACGCATGGTACTGACATTTACATTTTGGAACAAGCTTGATCCGTCCCACACATGCAGCCCCAGCATCCCTGATACATACGCACTGTCTTTCACATCAATCACCGGGTCGTACCCGCCATCCCAATACACCTGCAGCCTCTCGTCAACCGCTTTTACTTTCAAATGATAAATGCCGCCAGACTCCACGGTTACCGAGTACTCTTCCAACAATGCACCTGGCTTGCCACTGGCATCTTTTAAACGAATCAGACCAGCCTGAGGAACCACTTGCAGCATATAGGAAGACCACCCCGTATCATTGGAACGGAAAACAAGACTGGCATCTGCCTTCATATCCTGGATTAACAGATCCGCTTCATAAATAAAATCTTCGGCCCGCGTGTCCGATAGGACGGTCACATTCTCCTTCTCTTCGGAAATTAAATGAAGTCCTTCATTTGTATCTTCAAAATTGCCTTTACCATGCAATGTCCAACCGGACAAATTCGTTGCTGCCCTGGATACGTCCATTTTCATCGGAACCGCCTCCGTATGTTGAGTTTGAGATTCTGGGCTCTTGGATGATGCCGTACTCTTCATACTCTGCTGCATCGTCAACTTATCCAGAGGGGAAGTTGTCGAATACGCTTCCACAGAAGTGGAACCAAGGACACAGGATAACAGGACGCAGCTAATGGACCTTAACATAAATCTCACGAATATCCCTCATTTCTCTGCGTGATAGAAAAACAAAGAAAGGACGGTGCATTCCCTTAAACAACTGAATCAGTCTTTTAAGCGATCTGCTCCGTCCTTCCTTGAACATGTGGATTACAATGATACCGCTGAATCAGCCTTGACTTGATTAAGTGCTTCGATGCCTAAGGCAAGCGCACCGTATAAACCCGCGTGCTGTCCCAATCCTGGCGGAACAATATATTGGTCGATGTGCTGCAGCAATTCAGGCACGTTCACATAACCATGGAGATTGTGTATAACCTGTTCCCGAATCATGGGAAACAGATGCATCTGCTGCATGACACCACCGCCCAAGATGATCATCTGCGGTGAATGCAGCAGGATGGACGTCGTAATGGATTCGGCAATATAATAGGACTCCATTTCCCATGCCAGGTGGTCGGTCGGCAGCTCGCTGCCGGGTGTCTGCCAACGGGCTTCGATGGCTGGCCCTGCAGCCAATCCCTCCAGGCAATCCCCATGATACTTGCATAATCCGGCAAAGTGATCCTGCGGATGCCGCCTCGTTCGGATGTGTCCACCCTCTGGATGCAGCAATCCGTGTATTCTTTTTCCTCCAGCAATAAGTCCAACGCCAACACCGGTGCCAATCGTATAATATACACAGTTATCCAAGCCCTGCGCAGCTCCCCATGTGACCTCCCCCAGAGCAGCAGCATTCACATCCGTATCCCACCCGAAGGGAACAGGGAATTCCCGCTTCAAGATTCCCACCACATTGCAGTTTTCCCATTCGGACTTCGGAGTTGTGGTAATGTATCCGTAAGTAGGGCTATCCAGCTTCAGATCAATCGGACCAAAGGAACCAATGCCGATAGCCTCTACCCCTTTATCTCTGAAATAGTCACTCACCTTGGCGAGTGTAATCTCGGGATGTTCCGTCGGAAAGCTGCACCATTCTTCCATATGTCCTTGTTCGCTGCCTATTCCGCATACAAACTTCGTTCCGCCCGCTTCGATGGCACCTATACGCATCTACCTGCCCTCCTTCTCTTTAGTTCTCATGGGTTTCCACCTTAACGGGAGACAATTCGTAGATATGAAGAGCGGAGAAGACCATGTTTTCCTGATCGGCATCCACCGTAATTCGTGCAGCATCTACATCCGGATAGATCAGGTCCGTAATAACGGCCTGACCGTTACTCGCAAATACCTCAACCGAAGAAGAATCCACATAGATACGCAAGTGTTGACCCCCGCCCTGAACCCTTGCGGTGTGACGTCCCAGGAAATGCTCATGGAAATCAACGATGCCTGATTGGCTGCGATCAACGTATACCTCACGCTGATCCGCGTCTACACCAACGAGCGTTTGATGACTGGCGCTGCTTCTCAAGGTAAATTGAAGAGATTGCTCCGATTCCCATTGCGCATCGACTTCATAGCTCACCAGCTGCAGCGTGCCAAGATGTTTCCTCGCCTCTTGGACAGAAACGTTGTGCAGGGTCAATATCGGTTTCCGGGCTTGCTCCATTTCACGGGCCGGACGCTGAACCAATGTGACTGTACCGTCTATCGTTTCCAAAGTAAGCTCCCGAGCAATCGTCATCGCGCCGCGATAACCTTCGGTTGGCGTCTGGTTGGCATACATCCAGTTGCTCATCCAGCCCATAAACAGGCGTCTGCCGTCTTCAGCCGGAATGTCGGACCAACTGACTCCTGCGTAGTTGTCCCGCCCATGGTCAACCCAGCGAACCGTGCGGGAAGCTTCATCCGGAACAAACGTCGACCCATCAAAATCTCCGATAAAGTACTGTGTTCGCGAGCCTTCCTTGAACGCAGGATCTGCACCAATACTGACAAGCATGACCCATTTTTCATGCCCATGGTCCCCATCCACCGCCAGCGGGAAGAGATCAGGACATTCCCACACGCCGTCATGTGAACCGATGCCTGCGCCGAATTCACTGCTGAGTGTCCAATCTTTCAGATTCGGAGAGCGGTACAAGCATACCGTCTGACCACAGGCAATGATCATCACCCATTCCTTGCTCTGCTCGTGCCAGAACACCTTGGGATCACGGAAATCGACAAAAGACTCATGCTCCAGTACCGGATTGCCCTCATATTTGTTCCATGTGCGGCCATTATCCTTGCTGTATGCAATGCTCTGCCGCTGAATCGGTTGATCGTTCGGCACTTCCAGATGATGCGTGAATATTGCTACCAGTCCTGGTTCCTCATCAAAGAAACCGGAAGTATTATTCCAATCCACCACAGCACTACCCGAAAAGATCATGCCGTGTTCATCCGGCGCCATAGCCACAGGAAGCTCTTCCCAGGTGAACAGATCCTTGGTCACGGCATGCCCCCAATGCATCGGTCCCCATGTGGTACCAAATGGATGATGTTGATAGAACAGGTGATACTCGCCTTTGAAAAACACCATCCCATTGGGATCATTCATCCACTTCTCGTTCGGTGAGAAATGATAAGCACCTCGGTAATCGGTTGTTGAAATGGTAGACATGTAGGTTCTCTCCTTTGAAATACACCGTTTTTTTTATTTTGTATTGCGGTCATATCCCGCTTGTTTAATCTGAAGCCATTCCTGCAGTCCAAGACGGTCCAGCTCTTTCAAATAGGCATCCCATTCCTGCTCGATTTTCCCGTTTTGGTACCATTCTGTGCGCATGCGCAGTACATAAGCGAACAGGTCGGTTTCAATGGTAGACAGGCGGTCGAGTTCATCAATGGAGAAAAATACGCTTGGATAAACGTTCTCTGCTTTCATATGTGGAACCATCACCCGATCCAGAAGCTCCATGCGCCATGCAGCATCTTCCGGTTTGGTCGTGTATTTGTCGTAGTAACTGTCGAGAATCGCCAGTGGTCCGGCAATGCTCGTTTTTTGTCTAAGTTCGACAGGCGCAGCCCCTTCCAGCGGAAGATGCTTCAGCATACCCTTGGCTTCATCGAATTCAAAAATATTTTGCTGCGTTTCATCCCCGTACGTTCCCCAGTTGTTTTGGATCGATTGGAGCGGATCGTACAGCTGGTCTACCCACTTCGCTGTGGATTCCAGATTTTTATTGCTGCTCGTGATAACCATACGTCCTCTGTCGAGTCCGATCCCATTGGTTCTCGTAACATTTCTCTCTCCGTCCGGACCGGCAAGTGGAGGCAAAACATCATACGTGTCATTCATTCCCGTAATGTTGGCCTTATCCCATGTGAAATACATGCCGTACTTATGGTCCTTGCCTTTGGCCAGATACGTATTCCAATCCTGCTGATAGGCTTCCACATCCACTAGGCCTTCCTGGACAAGCTCATGGATATATTTCACAGCTTCCTTATACCCTTCATCCGCTGCCGTAAAGACGACCTTCCCCTCGTTCGTTACCACGGTATGGTCCCAGTTCTCCCCAAGTCCGAATGCGGCAAAGAGAAATGTCAGATCTTCTCCGCCCGGCTTGTTGATGAACGACAACGGAATTTCATCCGCTTTTCCATTTCCATTGGGATCTTGCGTTTTGAAGGCGATTAGCACTTCCTTCAATTCCTCGGTCGTCGTAGGCATCTTCAGTCCGAGTTTATTCAGCCATTCCACATTGATCCAAGGCAGATTATCCACCGCTTGTATCCGCTGCTTGCCGCTTCCCAGCTCCTCAATCCATGGGAAAGAGTAGATATGTCCATCCGGCGCTGTAATCATGCTCTTGTATTCGGGAGCTTCCTCCAGCACCTTTTGCAGATTGGGCATGTATTGTTCGATCAAGTCTTCGAGCGGAATGATGGCTCCGTCCTTGGCCAGTTTCAGGAGATCATAATCTCCGTAACCTGCGTCAAAGATGGCATCGGGCAGCTCCCCGCTGGCTACCGCCAGATTTCTCTTTTCGGCAAACACATCACTCGTATAGTTCTTCCAGTTGATATGCACATTGGTCTTTTCCTCGAGTCGCTTGTTAATCAGTTTCTCGTTCGGATCGGCCGGAGCCAGCGGCGAGCTCTGCGTGATAAAATTCAGTGTCACTTTCCCGTCGGGAGACTGGGCTTCACTGGCTGCGCCGCCCCCTCCTCCACCACAGGCCGTGAGCAGAAGTACAGCAGACAACATGGAAAGGGATACCGATGTAATGCCTCTTTTGGACTTTTTCACTTTTTTCATGACGTGACCTCCACTTTATATTGTTGGATCTGACTTAAGATATCTCAGGCTGTTCACTATTTGAGTGAACCTACCATGACACCCTTTTCGAAATACTTCTGGAAGAACGGATACATGATGATCAGCGGCAGACTCGAAATGACAATCGCAGAATACTTAATCATCTCGGATAGCCGTTTGAGCTCCGCCATGGCAAGCTGATCACTGATCATGCCCGGGGCAGCCTGATTCTGGATCAGAATGGAACGCAGAACGAGCTGTAAGGGATGAAGATTGGGATTATCCAAATAAATCATGGCATCAAAATAGGAATTCCACTGCCCGACGAATGCGTACAGCGCAAGGACAAAAATGATCGGTTTGGATAGCGGAATGACAATCTGAAAGAAAATCTTCATATCGGAAGCACCGTCCACGTTCGCAGCTTCTTTCAGCTCCCTGGGTACACCTTTGAAAAAAGTTCTGGAGAGAATGATGTTCCATACGTTAACCGCTCCCGGAATGATGATCGCCCATATGGTATCCAGCATGCCGAGATTGCGCACCAGAAGGTAGGTTGGAATGAGGCCGCCACCGAAGAACATCGTAATGATAAACAGAACCATGAAAAATCCTCTTCCCGCCAGCCTTTCCTCAGACAAGGCATAACCTGCACAGATCGAAACCGCCACGGTCACGAAGGCAAACGAAACCGAGTACAGCACCGCATTTGCGAAGCCTCGAATCATCGCCGGATTGGACAGAATCATCTGATAACCATCCAGACTCCAGTCGGATACATTGAAGGACAGGCCCTGATTAAGCAGCACGGTTGGATCCATAAAGGAAGCGATAACAATATAAATGAGAGGAACGACCACAACCAGTACAGCACAGGTGAGAAAGATCGCGTTCAGTGCAAGGATCAGACGATCCAGCCCCGTCGGTTTGATAGTCATGAGTGATACTCCTTTCTAGTAAAGGCCTTCGCCTTCGTTTAATTTCTTCACGATCAGATTCACGGTGACAAGCAGGATGACGTTAATGATGGAGTTAAACAACCCTACGGCCGCAGAATAGGCGTAATCACCGGACTGTAATCCGACCTTGTACACATAGGTGGCAATAATTTCGGATGACGGCAGGTTCATGGATGTCTGCATCAGGTATGCCTTCTCGAATCCGATCGACATAATTCCGCCAGCTGCAAGGATAAACACAATAGCCATAATCGGGCGGATGGTCGGAAGGTCAATGTGGCGAATACGTTGAAGAAGATTGGCTCCATCCAGATTGGCTGCATTGTGAAGCTCTGGATCGACATTGGCCAAAGCCGCAACGTATATAATTGAAGCCCAGCCTGCCCCCGTCCAGATATCGGACAAGATGTAGATCCAGCGGAAATATTCGGGTTCGGACATAAACATGATTGGCTGACCTGTAATCCATGTGGTCAATTGATTAATGGGACCTGTCGGCGATAAGAAGATGAAGAGCATGCCCACAACTACGACAACGGATATAAAATTCGGTGCATACAGAAACAATTGAATGTTCTTCTTCACTGCAGCTTGTCGCACCTGATTCAGCATGAGAGCCAGCAAAATAGGCACCGGGAAGCTGAAAATCAATCCCAAAAAGCTGAGCTTAAGCGTATTCATAAAAATGACATCAAAATTGGGTGAAGCCAAAAACTTCTCGAAATGTTTCAGGCCCACCCACTCACTGCCCATAATCCCCTTGATCGGACTGAAGTCCTTAAATGCGATGATGGCTCCATACATCGGAATGTATTTGAAGATCAGTGTCAGGATTAGAGCTGGCGCAAGCAATACATACAGGAAATAATTCTTTTTGAGCTGCTGTAACGGATGAAAAATGGAACTCCTCTCTTTGAGGCTCTTCCCCATCTTCTTATTGGTGTTTACTGTGTTATCCAACATACGACCCCCGTTCATCATTAAAGTTTACAATTGCTCATAGTAAGGGCTTTCAATATTTACAATTGATTATTTGATATTTTACAATTTATCAGGATATGTATCGTTTAGTCAATACAAAATGTGAAAAAATAATTGTGCATTCGCTTCACTTTTTTATGCATAACTCTGTTCTATTTCTATGAAATGCGGAATCAATACCCAAAAAAAAGCCTATTATATAACGTATTTCATCCTGTAACAAAGGCTTCTACCTCAGCAGTATACGATGTAAAACTAAATGACGAATAAATAAAGAATGTGAAATATAAAATTGACAAAAACAATTATAAATTGTGTATTTGTAAATTTACAATTGCTATTTGCTTCGATATATTATACATTTGATTTAGAAAACACTTGAGACGATCAATTGACCAATAGAGGTGAGGCACGACATGGCAAAAGAGAAAGTTACGATACAGGATATCGCAGATGCTCTGGGCATCTCCCGAAATACGGCTTCCAAAGCCCTGAATGATAGCGGAAACATCCCGGAAGAAACACGAAGTCGTGTGATTAAGAAAGCCATTGAATTAAGATATAAACAATTTGCTTATATGGAAAGTGAGCATGTCCTGAGTAAAACGCCGGGCAATATCGCCCTCTTAACAGAGAACCTGCCGAATACGTCTCATTTTGGATCGCTGCTCATTAGCGGTTTGGAGAAAAGAATTAGTGCCGAGGGCTATAACCTGTCCATTCATATCGTTCGTGAAGTTGATGAAGAAGCCCTTACCCTACCTAACAATTTTGACATTTCCAAAGTGGACGGCATCATCTGCATCGAGTTATTCAACCTGGAATATACCCGCCTCATCACAGAGCTCGGAATTCCGACGGTCTTTATCGATTGTGCAGCCAACATCTGCTATCCGGATTTCCATGCGGATCTTCTTCTTATGGAGAATGAACATAGCACGTATCAGTTAACCAAAAAATTAATTGATAGCGGCTACAAAAGTATCGGATTCGCTGGAGACTACAATCACTGTAAAAGCTTCAACGAACGATGGACTGGATATCACCGGGCGATGTTGGAATCGGGATTGCAGGTCGATCCAGCCCACTGCATTACAGACAATGATAAACTGTACTTCTCCAAACCTGGTTGGATAAGGGAGCGAGTAGCTGCACTGGAGTCGTTCCCTTCCGCATATGTGTGTGCCAATGACTTCATTGCGGTGGATCTAATCAGAGCTTTCAAATTAAGAGAGGTCACGGTTCCGCAGGATATTGTGGTATGTGGATTCGATAACGCACCTGAATCCAGAATTATTGAACCTCCGTTAACGACGGTCCATATTTATAGTAACGAGATGGGGATTAAGGCAGCCGAAATGCTGTTATCCCGAATCGACAACCCCGAACAGCCTTATCAGGTCTCGCATATTGTGACTGCACCCATTATCAGAGAGTCGACACCTGGAATTATGCCAGCCGAGCCTACTCTTGTCAGAAAGTAAGATGGAGAAGAATGTATCTTAATCATGCTGAAATATGTCGCTATTGGCGTTCTCTGAGCAAGTAGTTGAATACAAAAAGAAGTGGATACCCATCTGATGGGTCCACTTCTTTATATTTTCTAATTTACCTCTTCTAGCTTGCCTCAGTTCTTCCTATGCCATATCTCATCCCTAGTTGGCTCTTCTAAATACTAGCACTCAGCACTTTCCCTACTTCTCAAACGCCAAATTGCTTCAGATGATGGTCCAAGTGCTTGTAGATTCCTTTACCCCATTCCTCGGAAGTCAGTCTTCCAAAAAAAGGATGGGGAACTGCACCATTTTTGAGACCTTCACGTTGTAGCGTCAATATATTTTGTTCGAGCTTTTCTTTTTCTACTTCAAACTCTCTTGTATCCATGATCACCATGCTTGGAATCGTAGACATATTACGGGGAAGCGGCTTGTCATTATAAAAAATGGGTTTTGCAAACTTTCCAACCAGTATGCCTAGCAAGCTTCTTGAGGAATGGGTTTTTCCCGTTGCTATGTCTTGGAACGAAGAGCAATGAGCAAGCATCTGAGCAGCATTCATGCGCCCCCACTCAGGTTGAACATCTTGCTTTAATTGATCGATCCGTCCCAAGATTTCTTTTGCAGCCGATAGATCAAAAATCGTTTTCACTAAGACATAGCCCTCCTAACCTTTGCAAGAAAAGAATCCACAATAAAAATATTACCATATTATTCAAGTGGAATGTGGATTACAACAGCATACTCCTTAATGATTAAAACAGCCAATCACAATGATCGGCTGCTTTCTTGTTGTTATTGAGTTTAGAATCTATCCGACATATTTAAGAATGAGCTGGTATATGGCTATGGCGAACCCCAAAATGCTTGCTTTCACTTTAGCTGGATGATTTCTTCTTTTACCGCCAAATAAATAAAGGAGCATGATTATAAATCCTATAGGAATCCATAGCTGAAAGTAACCCTTTGATGTGTAACTAGTGTAAATCGGAGTAATGGTAGTACTGAATAAAAAGTAAAAAAATACCGTAAAACGTCTTGTTTCTAATTGTTTGCTCCACCTTACTAATAAGAAAATAATAACTACTAAGATAATCGTGATGTGTAAAGGGGGAATAAGTATCGTAACGTTTCCAAATGTTAAATCCATTTTTGCGTTGCCCTCCTTTTTTCACCTACGCATGCTCATCTTTCATTGCTTTCAGCATCTAAATCATGAAGCATCCATTATATCAGAATAAGAACCATTTATTGTATAATATTAGGAAATAAATATTCATATCACCATTAAATTATAATTAAAGCATACATGGTAAAAATGACAAAGCAGCCGATCTTGTTGATCTGCTGCTTTGTCATGTAAAAGGCGCTATCCTTTTTTGCGATCACTATTATTGCGCTTTTCAATAACTCTATTTTACGCAATGAAAAATAAAAGATCGACTTTCAGAATTTGCGTATTTAAATTCCCAATCCCCAAATGTTTCAATTTTTGAAAAACCGGCTTGTTTCAGTGACTCATCCAATTCTTCTTGCTTTCGAAATCGTATCTGCATTTTTTCATGAACCAGGACTTCATTTGTTTTTGTATTTTTCACAGTTTCATAGAACGTATAAACATCTCGCTCAACCCCCTCATATTCTGTATAGATTTCAAGCGGGTCTCCACTTAGCCTGTCTTTGGCTGTATCAGGACTCATATCCTTCTCCCACTCTTCCCACACTTTTACCAGGGGATTTCTTGTATCAAAAATAAAGTGACCGCCAGCTTTAAGGGATTGGAATACGTCTGAGATCATTTGTTTCCAACTATCATCTGTAAGAAATACCTGTGCAACATTGGCTGTCATAATAACCGCTTCATACGTATTGGTTTGTAAATTGGAGCTGTCTCCTACAATCCAGTTCACATGGCCTGAATCATCCTTACTTCTCGCCAGTTCGATCGCTTCTTCATGGGGATCAATAGCTGTGATTGTATATCCATTTTGAGCAAGATGTGTAGTCCACCTTCCTGTTCCACAGCCTAAGTCAGCTATAGACTTCACGTTCAAGCTCTTTAGCAATGCAAGGAAAAATTCATCATCTTTTCCCCAAAGGTTAATCTGGTCATATACTAATGGAATCATAAATGTTGTTTCCCCACTTTCTATATCGTTTTTGCGATGAATCTGATATGACATAAGTATAAACGAATATTCCTGATAGAGTTCATTTATCTGCCCGTTAGATGAATTAAAGCAACCCATAACCACGAATGCACCCAAACATATAGGAGAATCGTCTCGTTGACTAATCCCGATTTCCTCATTATAATTCGGACATCGAGAGCCATGCCAAAAATTGCTGGCCACGGTTGCCAATGCTATGTCGGTTCAGAAGGTTCCCTTTCGAAGGTTGAATCATGTCTATAAACAAACTCAAAAGTGAAAGATGTGAATGAACGATGAGTAAACAGAAGTTGTACTACGGTAAAGATATCGAAGTCATGTTTGATTCTGAGGTATGCATTCATTCCGGTATTTGCGTAAAGGGCCTCCCTGCTGTGTTTGATTTGAGCAAACGTCCTTGGGTGAATCCCGATGGCGATACTTCAGAGGCCATTGCCCGGCATATTGACACATGTCCAAGCGGAGCACTCACGTATAAACGTCTGGACGATGAATATTCAACAAGGAAAGAGGGATGAACATGCATCATGTAGAACACGAACCTGCTAATAAAAGATTTATTATTCAGGATAAAGGCGACATTGCTGCGGTCATGACGTATGTAATCTCAAGTCCGGAGCTGTACATAATTGACCACACATTGGTTGAAAATGCTTACCGGGGACAAGGGCTTGGCGACAAGCTGCTCAAAGCTATGGTGGAATACGCGCGGGAAAACGGTATTAAGATTTTACCTTTGTGCCCGTTTGCCAAGGGACGTTTCGACCACATCCCTGAATATGCCGATGTTCTCAATTAATAACCATTGATGACCATATTAAGAGAAAAGAGCCAGAGAGTACGAGATCTCTTCGTCCCCTCTGGCTCTTTTGCATTAACTGCTCCTGTCATTTTGGTGGGCATCTTCATGAAAGTAATGTTCAAATTGTTTTTTCATTCTATTTGCTATCACGTGGGTGGAACGCGAATGCACAATGGCTGATATGACAAAATACAGAGAGACTATTGTAATAATAAAATAAATGATAACCAACGGAAAACTCCTCTCTAATAGATGGATGTTCGAAAATCCTCTGGTTCTATATGGCTTTTACATAAACCGTAATCTAAACGTGTCCGCTCTTTTACCATTCAACTTGATCAAAACGCATATCTTTATAGTAGAACTCTTTATCATGATCCGTAATCTTACGAAGAACTTTGCATGGATTCCCAACAGCAATTACATTCGCAGGAATATCCTTGGTTACTACACTCCCAGCACCGATGACACTCCCTTTACCAATCGTGACTCCTGGTACAATAATCGCTCCGCTCCCGACCCACACCCCATCCTCAATGACCACGGGTAATGCAAACATCCCGCCTTCTTTGCGCTTTTCCGGGTGTACAGGATGATTCGTTACAGCAATCGTAACATTCGGGCCAAACATGACATCATTACCAATCGTAACTTTGTAGTCATCAACCACCGTTAGATTGAAGTTAATATACACATTATTTCCTACAGTCGTATTGGAACCGTATGACATGCGAATGGGAGGCTCCAACCATACATGTTCTCCGATATTTCCAAAAAGTTGTTTCATTAGAATTTTGCGCTTTTCAACATCATCCGGATGCAACTTATTAATCTCATAGCATATCGCCTTACCACGCTGGCGTGCTTTTGCCAACTCTTCAGCCTCTTTCGGATAATTAGCATCATCATCGGTGAATAATTGTTTGCTAGCCATTCGTTCTTGAATATTCATACTACATTCTCCTTTATATTTGCGTTAGATTTATTAAAGTAACCTTGCGAACCCCTCCGTTTTGATCAGGTTTAGGCAAAGTTTCTGGTTAGATTATTCAGCCACTTATACTGTCGGTATCGCATTAAAGCAATGGGTAGTTTAATGATCTCGTCTAAGCTGATGACGGTATACAATAGAATCGGCGGTACATGCCACACAAATGCACTTAGGTAACTAAGCGGCAGAATGATGAACCACATGACAACGGTGTCACACCAAAATCCAAATTTGGAATCACCACCAGCCGTGAATATACCCGCTATCGTTGTAGAGTTTATCGATTTGGCTATACAATAATACGCACTAATGTACAGCATGCCATCTAGGTAACTCTGAGCAGTTGCATTCAAATTTGCAACGGAATATACGAACGGTTTAATGAGCAGAATCATGCAGCCGGCAATCACTCCAAACCATAAAGCATAAAAACACATTTTGTTGCCCGCATATTTTGCTTTCTCCAATTCACCTTGTCCCAAATACTTCCCAACAAGTACAGAGCCCCCAGTAGCGATGCCTCCACAGAGAACCACTGCCAGATTTTTAACGACAGACGCTATTGAATTTGCGGCTACCAGATCGGAGTTCACATGGCCTATTATTGCAGCAGTAGCGGTAAGTGCCCCTCCCCAGACCATATAATTCCCCTGCACAGGTAGCGTATACTTCAAGAAATCCTTTAATAGATTACGTTGAATGCTGTCCCGTACGGGTAATCGAAAACGAATGGGTCCTTTGATGATGGAGTGAAGTATGCAGCAGGTTAGTTCAACACCCCTCGCTAATACAGTGGCAAGCGCTACCGCAGATATGGCCACTTCGGGCCTGGATGGGAATAATACAAAAATGCAAATGGCATTGAGCAAAATGTTTAAAATCAAACCTAAGGAACTAATCCACGCACTAAGTTTTGCATTCTCCATACTTCGAATCACACTGAGATACATCTGTGATATTCCCATCACAAGATAAGAAAAGGAATTCATTTGTAGAAACCTTGAGCCGTATTGAATCAGTTCTGCATCATTGGTGAATAAACGCATAAGTGTATCTGGCAGAAAGAAGGAAGATAAGAAAAACAAAATGGAGACACCAAAGGAAAACATACAGGCGATGCTCAAAATGCGCTGTATGGTCGAAGTATCTTTCTTACCCCAGTATTGCGCAGTGAGGATACTAGCTCCCGCTGACATCCCCATATAAAACAAGGATAATGCAAAAGTAATTTGCCCTGCGAGTGATACAGCTGACATAGCAGATTGACTAATCATCCCCAGCATAAGTACATCAACAGATATTACGGTTGCTGATATTAAATTTTGTAACGCAATGGGAATGACAAGCGTCATTAACTCCCGATTAAAATTACGATTGCCAGATCCCAGATGTTGAATGCGGTTTCTCACCTATATCCTGTCCTCTCGGCTAATTTCACAATATAAGGATAGGATATTATCGTTGTTGTATCCATCAATATTGGCTATAATTTTATAAAAATCGTATATTTTCAAAGGACGGTCTCTTTGATGACAAATTTAGAGGTGTTTTCTGATTTATCCGAACGTTTGGATTATAACCTTCCTGATTTACCGCTCTATGTCCGGAAGGGAAGCCTACATCAATTTAACAATTATGCAGCAGTAGCGCACTGGCATGTAGACATCGAGTTTATCTATGTATTGCATGGATCAATGGATTTCTCTGTTAATGGAACTATTACTCGATTGCATCAAGGTGATGGACTTTTTGTGAATAGCCAGCGTTTGCATTACGGTTATTCTCTTGCAGACCAAAACGATTGTTTATTTCTTGTCGTCGTCATTCATCCCTCTATCCTTGGCGAGAAGACTTCATATATTCAATCCTACTGGGGAGAAAAATTTGGTTTAACGATGGCTGATTTTCTAGTTCTTACAGATCAGGTAGATTGGCAACGAAACATATTACGGTCCATTCAAGAAATCTATCAGGAAATGCATAAGAAACACACTCCTCTCAATCCGCTTCGTCTGGCCTCGCAAGCTTTATCTTTGTGTGCAACGATAGGGGATTATTTACAACCTAACACCGGGCAACCTGGAGTTTTGATGCATGTCCAAGAAATGACGCGTTTCATCCATCAAAACTATGATCAAAAAATAACGCTTGAGGAGATCGCATCTGCAGGAGCCGTTTGCAGAAGTCGGTGCTGTACATTGTTTAACAAGTATGTAGGCCAGACACCCAATAATTATGTCACTCAATATCGCCTTCAAAAAAGTTGCGAAATGCTAAAAGAGACACAACGATCTATAAGTGAAATTGCACTTGCCTGCGGTTTTCAAAGTGCTAGTTATTTTTCATCGATTTTCCGCAAACAGATGGGGGTAGTTCCGCAACATTATCGAAAACAAGCTAATGAATAACCACCCCAACGTGAATCAGGTAAATAAAAAACACCTCAAAATGATACGAATGTAATGACGGGATCGAAGATACACAGAAACAGCACCGTATCCTCCGTTTAAGAAGAACATGGTGCTGTGTAACCGCATGAAGAGTCATGACCTTAGATGTTTTCCTTGATCCAAGAACGCAGCTTGTCAGCATAGAAAGAGCGCTCTTCTGGATCGGACTGTGAACCCTTCGACAGATAAAGTTGATCATTCCTATATCTAGGGTAAACATGGAGATGATAATGCCACACGTCTTGATTGCCAGCTGGTTCATTATGCTGCCTTGTAGAAATCCCTTCACATCCATATGTACTTCTCATAGCAAATGCTGTAAGCTGCGCAGCGCGGTGAATCTCAGCAGCGTAATCCGCAGGCAGCTCATAGATGTTCTCGAAATGTTGATTGGGCACCACAAGAACATGTCCTTTATTGTTTGGCCACCACTTGCCCGCTATAAATGCTGTTACCTTTTCATTCTGATAGATAATATCCCTTTGTTTTGTTCCTTGGTCAGGTCTTTCGATGCCCCAAATACAGCAAAATGGACATTCGTATCCTTCGGGCTTGTGCGAAAATACTGCTGTCATCTCTATTTCCCAACCCCTCTCATATGTTTCCTATTGTTTATTAGACGCAGGCAACTTCAGGCTCGACCACTTTCCATTGATCCAATTCCGGGAGGATATATCCATCGGAAATGTCTTGATATGCAAGCTTGGAAAACTTCATGTACGTCTCATCAAAATGCAGGTTTTCAAAAAAACAAACCTACATTTACTCCTAAACTCAAAATATAGTAATATACCTATATCATGATAGATATAAGGAGTGGAAACTATAGTAAAAAGTAAGTCTGTAAGCATATTTACTATTGTTTGTTTTGTCCTCATCATGGGAGGTTGTAGCTTCATGTCTGATTCTCGAGAAGAAGCTCAAGCCATTAACAAGGCTATGAATGCAGGGAAAATGTATTTTAAAGAAGAATATGACCTTAACGTTGAATTTACACGTCACAAGTTTAATCCGCCCGATCTTGGCACGGACATTGGGCTTTATGGATATTTGAAAGGAGATAAGGATACCGAGGTGTTTCTCCTTATTAACTATGAGACGCTCGAAGTCGTCACTGTGGGAGTTCCCGAAGAACTAATAAAAGATAGGAGATAACTGAGCCTTGTTCTTGAGGCTCTTTCTTATATTTAGCCAAGAGGACCCCCTTCTTTTTTTCCAAAGAAGTCAAATATCCAAAAACAAAAGTATAGTCATGCTAAGCTACTCTGCCTGTTAGCTGAACAAAAGCAGCTAATCACACCTGTCAGCTGCTTTCAATGTCGTATTAAGCTAACTTTACCCAATACTTTAATCCTCGATTGTTGAAATCAAGCTAATCATCCTACTTTCGATGTTGAATGATGTATTCATTTCCATTCCATTATATGTTGTTAGTTCAATATGAGACGGCAGCTGAGCTTAAGTCAACTACCGTTGTGCTGATTGAACATTCGTTACCCGTTAACATAGTCGGCACTATTTTTTTATATCTTCATTAATCTTTTGTTTGTATAAAATTATGGCAAGAGGCAGATTAATTATTCCAAGAATGAAAGAAGACACCATAGATATCCATTGAGGTATTGTAAGATTATAATTCGGTTTTCCGTCTCCTACAGGTCCCACTTTGGGTTGGTAGCTATCCCACCATTCATATAAGAAACCAACAACAGGTGCTAATATGCAAACTACACTTGCAGCGATATGTAACACATACCTGTTCAACCCTAATCCCTCCGCTTCTTGTCTAGAACCCTCTTTACATTATATGTAATCTAAAAGTTGGAAGTCACACTAACCTGTACGTTTGATTAACATAAAGACAGCCGACCCATTAGCCGGCTGCCTGCATGAATTATATGTTTCAAGCTAAGATTACGATTCCATAAGCTCATTCTTTTAATCAGAGATAACCCTACCGCTATCCACTTCTACTACAGGCAAATACACCTAGCTATTCAGGAAGGCCCTGGAACGTGTTCCCGCGTGTCAGCACTTGGCTCTGATCTGCCCAGCGGATCTGAACTGAACGGGAAGTGAACAGATCAGATCCGTCTGAGACTTGAAAATGCAGATGCGCTTCACTGGAGTTACCGGAATTACCAAGCTGCCCGATGAGATCTCCCTGCTTGACTTTATCCCCTGTTTTTACGGCTGCACTTCCTTCCTTGAGATGTGCCGTGATGCTGTATTCCCCATTTCCATGATCGATAACGACAACATTCCCTGCCGGCTCTTCAGCATTCATCACGCCTGGCGTGTTATCCGGAATGTCATTTTTGACTTCAACAACCGTCCCATCTGCAGCTGCATAGAGCGGCTCGCCAAAAGCATAATAGTTTTCATTCACAGCGGCCTCCCCTTGATAACTTAAATCTTCCTTCGTGCGAATAATGTCCAGTGCGTAACGCTGCGTTTCATGCGCATAATGATAATTGGACATCACATCATTTCCTCCCCAGAACACGAACCATTCCCCCTTCATAGGAAACTGAAATTCGGTCTTGGTAAATGTCTTGTCCGTCTCCTCATGCGTTTCAAGTGGCTGGATCAACAGCCCGTCAATCTGATGGTCCTCGGCAAAATAGGCTTGTATTCCTTTGGTCCCCGTCTGATCCTTCCAGGAATGCTCCATCAGGTTGTTCATTTTGACTTTTGTAACCTGTTCCCAGGAAGTGACCCCCTCTATGAAGCTGTCCACAGACGTCTTAAACTCTTCCAGCGATATCGTTTCCTTGAGTTCCGGGCTCATTTGATTATAAATGTCCTCCTTCGAACCATTCATCAATGTATCTATGAAATGTTCAGGTGTAATCATCACATCCTCCTCTGCTGAGTTCATCTCTTCTTTATTGGTGTTTTCTGCGGCTGGCGACGCACTTGATGTCTGTTCTGCTGATGGCTGTTCCCTCTGGTCAGATGATTCTGTAGTGCCGCAGGCAGACAAGAGCACACACGCACCAAGTGCTGCGGCAAGCATTAACCAACTCCTCTGGCTTCTCCTTGAATCTTTTTGCAGAGCATATTCTGCTCTCATCCGATTTTTTTCAATGAACATTTTGGACCGCTGCCTGCTTTCCTTATGATTTCTATTCACTTCCCTGCACCCCTTCTGTAGAACGATTTCTTTCCAATCCAGTGTACTAAACCAATCTTATCCTCCGTCTAACCTCCTCTTACGTCTATCATAACTTTGAGGTATGCTGCTGCTTCATAATTAAGATTCTGTTAAGGTTACAAGTACGCTCCACGACTCCTCAGAATGGTATGATAGATTAGATAGACCAACGCAGAAGATCATAGCCGACAACGAATGTAATCATAAAAATCAGGAGGATCTCTTACGTCATGGATAACGTTTCAATTCTGCTTGTTGATGATGAACAGGCGATTTTACATATGTTAAAAACGGTTCTGCTCAAGGAGCAATTCGTAGATATTGACACAGTCACCACAGGTGAAGATGCGATTGCCGCATGTGAAAAGAAAACCTATCACTGTATCGTGCTGGACGTCATGCTGCCAGGCAGAAGCGGGCTGGAAATTTGTCCTTTTCTGCGCCAATTGACCGATGCACCGATTCTCTTTTTAACCGCCAAAACAACCGATTATGACAAGTTGACCGGCTTCGCAGTTGGGGGAGACGATTATGTTGTTAAACCGTTTAATCCACTTGAAGTGGTCGCACGGATGAAATCACTGCTGAAGCGGTATTTGCCCAGACAGGGAGAATTTGGGAGGTTGCTTCCAAATTATGACGCAAATCCGTCATCCCCTTCCCCGCAGGAGGGGATCTATGATTACGGACGCTTTCAGTTGAACGAGCACGCGGGTGAACTCAGGGTCCATGGTCAGCTGGTAGGCTGTCCTGCTCTGGTGTATCAGCTGCTGCTCTTTTTCTGCAAACATCCCAATCGCATCTTCACCAAATCCGAATTGTACGAGCGGGTATGGGAATCGGAGGCCATCCGTGACGACAATACGGTCATGGTTCATATTCACCGAATCCGTGAGCGTATTGAAGCCGATCCCTCCAGGCCTGAACTGCTGGTGAATGTCCGTGGTTTGGGATATAAGCTCGTCCTGCCCGAGGCGGAGCTCCGAAGATGAGCATACGTCGCAGATTGATGACACGGTTCATTGGCCTGCTTGCGGGTGCTGTAATTCTGATTCTGGTTCTCGGTGGAAGCATCGCATATTGGGTCATCCAACAGTTGAATGAAGCCAGCCTTGTTGATGATTTTGCCTCTGTCGGGCTCGAACAGCTGATCAGCACCGCAGAGATTTTGCCGGACGGTTCCGTTCAGTATGATCCCGCGCTGCTAGAGCGTGTGGAGGAGAACAACGGCTGGCTTCAGGTTCTCGATGAGCAAGGCCGTGTGGTGGATGCCTTTCACACCCCTTCCGATGTCCCGAATCACTATAAACCCGGAGAACTTCTATCCTATTGGGAGGGAAGAAAGCCCTTTCCCTACCAGCTTTATTTACTCATAAGGGAAAGAAAGGGGATCAACTTCACCCTGCTGTACGGGGAGAGCAATCAGGCAGTAACGATTTTGGATCAAGTCTACACCGATGGAAGTTATGCCGACGGTAAGCTTGTACTGCCCACCGGGCAGCAGGATATCCTTCGCGCGGCGGACGCCTATCTTGAGATTTTGGATGAGCAGGGACATGTGCTTGCTTCTTTCAATAAGCCTGCAATGGGCACACCGGACAGCTACAGCATTCAGGACCTGATTCTGCGCTCACGATACCCCACCAGGTACGGAATGACCACAGTAACCCTTTATGATGAACAGGATCAATCGACCTGGATGCTGAGTGTTCCTCTTCCCAGCAGTCAAGCAGGCGTGAACGAAAATCCCTTCGGTTTTATTTTTGGTCCTGCCCTGGCTGCACTTCTGGTATCCATCATCATCCTGCTTGTGCTGCTTGCATTCTGGTATGCCAATCGCTTCGGTTATCCCATGCTGCATATGCTTCAATGGCTGCAGCGGCTCGAACGTGGACACTATGAAGAGCCGGCTGGCACCCGGGGCAAGCCACGCAGCCAGAAGCGTAACGGAAAATGGCGTCAAAAATATCGGGTATATGCGGAAGTGCTGCACTCTATCCAGTCGTTGTCGAGTACACTTAAACGTGATGAAGAACTCCGCAGACAGACCGACTCTCTGCGCGAGGAGTGGATTGCCGGGATAACTCATGATCTGAAGACACCCCTGTCCTCCATCCAGGGATATGCACACATGCTGGAAGCTGAGAAATACAACTGGACATCCGAAGAAATACGGGAATTTGCGGGCATCATGCTGGATAAATCCATGTACATGGACCGGCTGGTAAACGACCTGTCCATGACATACCGTCTGCGCAGCGGTGGATACCAGCCTCCTGTCGAGAAAACTGACGTAAATGCGCTACTTCAGGATCTAGTACATCGTGCCGAGCGTAACCCGGCTTATGGAGAAGGCCGTATTACATTCGAACCTGCCACACTCGCAGTGCATGGTTATGTCCATATCCCGTCCTTCGAACGAATTGTCGATAATCTCACCGCCAACGCCCTGCTGCACAATCCACCAGAGACGAAGCTGACCGTTCGTGTTGAGCCAGGTGAGCAGGACGGCAATTTCATCATTCAATTTGCCGATGATGGCCGCGGCATGGATCAGGAGACGGTATGGAGGCTGTTCGAACGATACTATCGCGGCACGGATACGGCGACATCCGATGTCGGATCAGGCCTTGGCATGGCGGTAACCAAAGGGCTGATTGAGGCGATGAAAGGCCGAATCGAGGTTCAATCCCATCCGGACCAGGGAACCACCATACGTTTGATTTTTGATCGCCATTCGGATAAAGCTAAATAAAACTCCGCTTGACCTTTTGATTTTCAGTCTATATAATCGACACTCAATAACACCTGTTCCAATATATTGATATGGATCTCAAGTTCTTTTCACTTCAAATGAACTGACAATAACTTTGCATATTGGCGATGACCAGAGACATGATTTCGTTTGCGTGCTGCCCAGAGAGAGAAGGGATTGGTGAAACCTTCTTCAGCGAACGGAACGGAATTACCCCTCTGCAGCCGTGGCCTCGAACCTCAGCTTGGCGGACTTTCGATGAAAGTTTCGTCCGGTTGTCAGTAGAGTTCACCGCCTGATCCCCGATAACGGATCCCAATGAGGGTTATGATGTTTCCTGTTTTGCGGCGGCTGGCCGATACAGGGGATATTCATAACCAAATTAGGGTGGAACCACGAGCTGAGCGCACTCGTCCCTTTTCCGGGACGGGTGTTTTTTGCGCTTCCATTTCAAACATTGGAGAGTGGTTTGCATGAGTAATCAACAAGGTAACCCTATTGAGATTCGCCTTCAAGGTGGAGCAGTTCGTTCGTACGAGGCAGGCATAAGTATCGGAGAAGTCGCTTCGTCCATCAGTACTAGCTTGGGTAAACAGGCCATCGGAGGCATTGTGGATGGTGTAAACGTCGATCTGGACATGAGGCTTGAACAGGACTGCGAACTCGTCATCGTTACACTGGACAGCGAGGAAGGATTGTATCGTTATCGTCATAGTACTGCGCATGTCCTCGCCCAGGCCCTCAAGCGGATCTACGGTGCGGAACAAGTCAAACTCGGGATTGGCCCCGTCACCCAAGATGGCTTTTATTACGATGTGGATCTGGAGCATGCCTTGTCCATCAGTGATCTGGCTGCCATTGAGCGGGAAATGAACAAGATTGTACAAGAGAATGTGAAGATCAACCGCCGGGTGGTTAGCCGTGAGGAAGCCCTTCGCTTGTTCGAAGAGATTCAGGAACCGTATAAACTTGAACTGATCCATGATTTGCCGCAGGATGCGGAGCTTTCGATCTATGATCAAGGGGAGTTTTTTGATCTGTGCCGTGGCCCACATCTTCCGTCCACTGGCCGGATCAAAGCCTTCAAGCTGCTGAATGTGGCAGGGGCTTACTGGCGGGGCGATTCGAACAACAAAATGCTGCAGCGAATCTACGGCACTGCCTTTCCAAGCAAAGCCCAGCTGGACGACCACCTGCACATGCTGGAGGAAGCCAAGAAGCGGGATCATCGCAAGCTCGGCAAAGAGCTGGGGCTGTTCATGTTCTCTGAGGAAGCACCAGGGATGCCCTTCTATCTCCCGAAAGGCATGACAATCCGTACAGAGCTGGAGCAATTCTCACGCGAGCTGCAGCTGCAGGAAGGGTATCAGGAGGTTCGAACTCCGCTGATGATGAACAATCGTCTGTGGGAGCAATCCGGTCATTGGGAGCACTATAAGGACAATATGTATTTCTCAGAAGTGGATGACGCCACGTTTGCACTGAAGCCGATGAACTGCCCGGGGCATATGCTGATTTTCAAAAATGCACTTCATTCCTATCGCGAGCTTCCCATTCGCATGATGGAATTCGGCCAGGTTCACCGTCATGAATTCTCGGGTGCGCTGAATGGCATGATGCGAGTACGGACATTTTGTCAGGATGATGCCCATCTCTATGTGATGCCGGAACAGATTGAGGAAGAGATCAACCAGGCAATATCCCTGATCGGACGTATGTACGATATTTTTGGTTTTGAATACACAATTGAGCTATCCACTCGTCCCGAAGACTCCATGGGGTCGGAAGAGCTATGGGATCAGGCAGAACGCGCACTGCAAAATGTACTGGATCGGCGCGGCGTGAAATACCGCATCAATGAAGGAGACGGAGCCTTTTATGGGCCGAAGATTGACTTCCATATTCTCGATGCACTGAAACGCAGCTGGCAGTGTGGAACAATCCAGCTTGATTTTCAAATGCCGGAGAAATTCGACCTCACTTATGTTGGCGAGGACAGCCTGAAACACCGTCCGGTCGTGATCCATCGCGCCATCTACGGCTCCATTGATCGCTTCATTGGCATTCTGACTGAGCATTACGCGGGTGCGTTTCCACTATGGCTCGCTCCGGTTCAGGTGAAGCTGCTCCCGGTATCCGATCACTATGCAGATTATGCGCTGCAGGTACAGAGTCAATTGCGAGCAGCAGGCATTCGAGTTGAAACGGATCTGCGCAGCGAGAAGCTGGGGTATAAGATTCGTGAAGCTCAGATGGAAAAGGTGCCTTACTCGCTCGTACTCGGGGAAAATGAGAAAAACGCCCTGTCTGCCTCTGTCCGCGCATACGGTCAGGGAGATCAAGGCGTTCAGAGCATTGAAGCATTTATCCAGGAAGTACAGCAAGCTGTGCAAGCAAAAGCCTAAAATGTCTATCCTAGCGAGTTAACGCAGATGATATAAGTAGATGAGTGTACTATGATCACCTTTGATTATTTACTGGGATGCAGAACCGGTCCTTCACCTCAGCTTGGACTCATCACAACTTCTCATCAGGCTTCAGCCCGACCTGCTGTTCGCTCCATGTCCAGAAACGTTCAGTCACCGCATCATCGACGGCATGTGCTTTGAGCTTCTGCTCTTTCTTTTGATAAAAGTAACGTCCTGTAATTTCTGCTACTTCCGGGCTGGTGGCCAAATAAATCGCTGTTTGGGCCCCTTCCTCGGGAGACAGGAAAAAAGGAAGCTTGCCAATAAAGGCCATGATGCGTGTACCAAAACCAGTATTTCGATCCACGCCAATACTTGTTCCAACTGCACCCGGATGCAGACAATTCACCGTAACTCGGCTATTCGCCACTTTGCGGGACAGCGCACGGGTGAACAGTACGTTGGCCAGCTTGGACTGGGCATAGCTTTTAATCGGGTTATAACCCTTCTTGAGATGCGGGTCGTCGAAGTGAATCTTGCCTGCTTTGTACGCACCGGATGAAACATTCACAACTCTTCCCTGCTCCGCAGCCTGCAAAGGCTGGATCAAGAGCAATGTGAGCAGAAAATGTCCCAGATGGTTAATGCCGATGCTCTGCTCAAAACCATCCGAGGTCTCCTGTCTTTTCAGCATGACCACGCCGGCGTTATTCACCAAAACGTCAAGCGTACTGTAGCGTTCGCGGAAGGAGCGGGCAAAATGGCGGACGCTCTGGGTAGAACCCAGATCACACAGCATTAGCTCAATCGCAGTAGAGCCTGACTCACGCAGGGCCTCTTGCAGAGCCTGCTGTCCGCGCTTCTCGCTGCGGCAGGCCATAATCACCCTATAGCCTTGCCTTGCAAGTTGAATGGTGGTTGCGAGCCCCATGCCGGAATTTGCTCCGGTTACAATGGCTGTTTTCATGGACATCGGATACTTCCCTTCTGAACCTAGGTTCAATTATTGGATGAACGGTCAGAATCCTGCCTCCAATGGAAAAGAGGCACTCCGAGTAACAATATGAGATAATGAAGTTATCACATCTTGGTTTCCATGGGAGGACAGGTATGCTGACCAAAGACGATTTTAAAAAAATCAAAAAAGAAGCAAAGCTTGAAATCGCAGTTCTGGAACAAGAGTATCATCATATGGGACAGGAACTTGATTCACCGCAATGGGATCAACGCAAACATCGAAGATATGCATCCCTTGTCATTGAATGCTGCTCCATTCTTGAACACATGTTAAAACAGCTGTATCAGAGCATTTATCAAAAAAAGTTTAATTCGACCGAGCTGATGAAAACTCCTGCTTACCGTGCACGGTCCAATATGGAGATCCTACAGGCCGAATTAAATAAACAACAGATCGCCCTGAAACCAGGGAAAGAAAACATGGAACATGCTCTTAGTCAGGTCTTCCAGGCGAGGAACAAGCTCATTCTTGAGAACTTCTCCTTTGACTCCATCGTCAAGGAAGGCATGCAGGCTGAGGAAACCTTTGAAGCGATGCTGGATACCATCCAGAAGTACAGAAAACACTTAAAATATCTTCGTCCAGAATAAACACAAGCCATATCATCCAAAAAAGGAGGTGGACCGGATTCGATCCGGAAACCTATGACTAATCCGACAACAGATTTTACTGTGCTGCATCTCAATATCCCTACACCTTCAGGAAACAGCCCAATCTACCCTGTCATGCTGCGCGATGAGGACGGCATCACTCTCGTGGACACAGGCATGATCGGCCAATTCGCAGGTTTGGAGTCTGCACTGGAGCAGGAAGGCGTACAGTTGGCTGATATTAAACGCATCATTTTGACACATCAGGACATTGACCATATCGGTAATCTGGGCGCCCTTCTGGATGCGATACCCGGACTTGAGGTCTGGGCACATGCAGATGAGATTCCCTATATTAAAGGTGAAAAGCCATTGATCAAGTTCACGCCTGAACGTAGAGCCATGCTTCCCGCACCCGTGCTTGCCCAGGCTGATCAGCTTCTCTCCCAGCTGCCTGAGATCGGGATCAGCAGAGTATTGGAAGATGGGGACATGCTGCCGCTTCAAGGCGGAATTCAGGTCATCCATACCCCTGGACATACCCCGGGACATATCTGCCTGTACTTCCGTGAATCGGAATTCCTGCTGGCTGCCGACGAACTGCGTGTCGTGGATGATGAACTGGTGGGACCTGCACCGCCAGCAACACCGGACATGCCTGAAGCGCTAAGAAGTTTGAAAAGACTGACCGGCCTGAAACTGAACAAAGTGCTCTGTTACCATGGCGGCGAATACACAAATGAACCAAGCGCGCATATCGCCAAACTTGCAGAAAGCGCAGATTAACTAGCAGTATCTATCTGCTATGTGCTTCCATATATAAAGCAATCAAGGGGCTGTCCCAAAGTCATGAACTTCGCGGGACGCCCCTTTTTCTTATTTCACGAACAGCATCCGAGTTCTAATAGATACATGCTTGAGCTCCAATATTAGTAATGGAACCCGGATGCATCAGCTCAACTCTCCGGTGTGAGCACAATGATGTGGTCATCCCCCTCCCTCGGAGTTCCTCTTCCGTCCCGATTGTTCGTCAGGATATATAACTTCCCGTCCTCTCCTGCAGTCACGTTACGAATGCGGCCCCACTCATCTTCAAAAATGGGCTCCACCTTCTCCACTTGTGTACCATCCTCGGACAGGGTAATATGCAGCAGCTGTTCGCCTCTCAGGTTAGCCGCAAGCAGCGAACCCGCCCAAGGTCCTTCCTCTATAAAAGCCATGCCTGATGGTGCCCATGTATCTTCACCACTATGAGCAAGCGGAGCCAGGTAGGTACCCTTGTCATGCTCGTCACCTTCCACTTCAGGCCAGCCATAGTTCTCCCCGGCTTCAATCCGGTTAATCTCATCGTAGTTACGCTGACCATGCTCGGTAGCATAGAGGTACTTATTATCCGGATTCCATGCAAGACCCTGGGCATTCCGGTGTCCCATGCTGTATACAGGGGAATTCGGCCACGGGTTATCTGAAGGGATCGATCCATCGAGACCAATCCGCAATATTTTGCCACCCAAGCTGTCCTTGTCCTGTGCCAGTTCCGGTTCATAACGTTCACCAGTTGTAATGTAGAGCAGGTTGTCCGGACCAATCTTGATGCGACCTCCGTTATGATTCGTTCCGCCAGGGATGTTACCCAGCAGTTCCTTGTCGATCACGGCTTGACCCCCATTCACCTTCAAGCGCAATACCCGATTCGCGATCTCGTCCCCTTCAAGGTAGGAATGGTAGGCGTAGAGATAACCGTTATTCTCAAAGTCCGCATCTGCAGCCAGACCGAGTAAGCCCCCTTCTCCCTCTTCATTGAACGGAGCCTCAAACGCAATGAGTGGTTCGGATTGCAATTCTCCATCCTTAATCACCCGTATGGTTCCCGGACGCTCCGTAACAAACATCCGTCCGTCTGGTACGTTCACGAGTTCCCAAGGTGCGTTCAGTCCAGTGGCCAGAACCGAAGCCTGATACGGGATAACCGGATTCTCCTGTGTTCCTTCTTCCCCGGTACTCACCTTGTCATTGCCTCCATTTGCTGTCTCTCCCTGACCTGTGCCTTGACCTTGAGACACCTGCTGCGATTCTGTGGAAGGATCGCCTGAAGCACAGGCCGTCAGCAGTGCCATACTTAACAGCGAAGCGTATAGTGGAACACTTACTCGGTTATTCATCATCTCATCTCCTTCTATTGAATAGAGTGTAGTTCGATTTTGCCAAATGCTGCTGCGATCTGTTCAAGGATATTTATTCTAAGTATCTGTCCTCTATCGGTATCTCTACCGGTTATCTGTATTTGTATTTGGTTCTGGGTCGTTATTTGTACCGTTATCAGTCAACCATCCTCAACGTCGTTTCGCCCTGTATTTACCCCTCTCTCTGTTCGCCTAAACGGAAAATTAACCATATTAAATAAGGCCCTTCAGGCACTCCCCTTTGGCATTTTTCAATATTCTTCTATAATAGAAGGATAGAAAGAACTGAAAGGTGGAGCTATACACATATGAACCAAAGCCCTTTATCCCGTCTGGAAGCTGATCTGTCTGCACAAGGATTGGACGCCATGCTGATTACAGATCCGAAACATATCTACTATTTAACTGGTTTTGCAAGCAACCCGCATGAACGTTTTCTCGGTCTTGTTCTCGCCCGTGGCGAGGAACCTTTACTGATTGTGCCTGCCCTGGACGCTGAAGCTGCTGCAGCCGCCTCTTCGGTAACCCATATCGCGACTCATACCGATACCGATAATCCCTATGCATTATTCGAACGTTATCAGGGACGCCTCGGCCGGATGGGCCTTGAAAAAGAATACGTCACCGTTGCGCGTTACGAGCAGCTGACCGCTGCCCTTGGTGCAGTCAACTTCGAGGATGTCGGTCCTCTGCTCCGCACACTGCGCGTCAAGAAGACACCTGACGAAGTAGCCCGCATCCGCCATGCCATTCATCTTATTGAAGAAACGCTGCGCCTGGGACTGTCTCATGTACGCACAGGCGTTACCGAGATTGAACTGGTAGCTGAGATGGAATATCAGATGAAGAAACTGGGTGCAGATGGTCCTTCCTTCGATACCATGGTGCTTACCGGACCCAAGACAGGTCTGCCGCATGGTACACCGGGTGAACGCAAGCTGCAGCATGGCGACTTGTTGATGTTTGATATGGGCGTATACGCTGCAGGGTATGCATCTGATATTACGCGTACCTTTGCTTTTGGTGACATTTCTCCTGAACTGAAAACCATCTACAATACCGTGCTTGCCGCTAATGAAGCTGCCATTCGCGCAGTTAAGCCCGGCGTGGCCTGTGCCGATATCGACGGCGCTGCACGTCAGGTGACGGAAGATGCCGGATACGGCAAACGGTTCATGCACCGTGTTGGACACGGTCTGGGAATCGATGTGCACGAGTATCCTTCCCTGCATGGACAGAATATGGATCTTCTGCAGGAAGGCACCGTATTCACGATTGAACCAGGCATCTATACCCCTGCAGGCGGAGTACGAATTGAGGACGATGTTCTTGTCACAGATACCGGAGTTGAAGTGCTGACTTCCTATCCAAAAGAACTGCAGATCCTGGCAGACTAACCTCTAAGATATGCAATAAAAATAACCCGCGAAACCATATCCATATGGCTTGCGGGTTATTCTCGTTATAAGACTTGTTGCGTTGCTAACAACCATACTCGAATGAATACGGATGTAGACGAGATCGGATTAGACTTCATCCTTGATTTTAAAATTACGCGCTGCGTATATAAACGGCGTACCCACCGCGGTCAACACGAATTTGATAATGTACGTTGTCAGGAAGATCTCGAGCCAGACATCCCATGGATAGATAAACGCAAATGCAATCGTGCAAAATACCAGCGTATCCACAAAGGAACTGACGATCGAGCTGCCGTTGGTACGAATCCACAACTGATTGCGTCCAGGCGCCACCTTGCGCAGCATACTGAACAGCCGCACGTCCAGGAACTGGCTGATGAAATACGCTGTCAGACTTCCGAGTGCCAGACGCGGCAGCAGACCGAACAAGGTTTCCATCGACTCTTGCGCAAAGTCCGTCGGTGCCGGTTCGAAGAAGATGACCATCTGCATCAGTACCGTCGTCATGATTAGCGTGAAGAATCCGAACCATACAGCCTTCCGCGCTTCACCCGATCCATACTTCTCATTGAGAAGGTCACTGGTCAGGTACATGCTGACATACATCGTATTACCAAGCGTCAGTACAATTCCCATAATATCTATCGTTTTGGTCACCTGAATATTGGCTATAACCGTAGCCACACCAATCCAGGCATACAGACCCTTTTTACCGAACAGACGGTAACACAATAGGAAAAAACCATACGTTACGAGAACAAAAAGTGCTCCCCAACCCAAATTAAACATAAATACATACACTGCCTTCCTAGTTTTGATTACGCGGGATGGTTACGAACCGCGGTCTGGCCTGGGGCCAAAACATGAATACTCTATCACATTTCCCATCCATTGAACAGCACTAAATAACGACAATCTGCGATTATGTAAAAAAAGCCGCCCTACGGGTAACCCGTAGAACGGCTGATTTTGGCTTTTTGCTGTGCATAAGCCATCCAAGTTATGGAGTCCGGATTATACTTGAACAGCGGAATCCAGATCACGGCTTTGATCATTGAATGTATCCTGATCATTCTCTTTCAGAATTTTACTGGATACGAGACCAGCGGTCATCGAATCGTTCACGTTCAGAGCCGTACGACCCATGTCGATCAGCGGCTCAACCGAGATCAGCAAGCCTGCGAGTGCAACTGGCAGGTTCATCGTGGACAATACGATCAGGGAAGCGAAGGTTGCCCCGCCGCCTACACCGGCTACGCCGAATGAACTGATCACGACAACCAGGATCAGGGTAATGATGAAGTCCCAGCTCATCGGGTCGATACCGACCGTAGGAGCAATCATCACCGCCAGCATGGCCGGATAGATCCCGGCGCAGCCGTTTTGACCAATGGTCGCCCCGAAGCTTGCCGAGAGATTCGCAATACCTTCGGATACGCCCAGTTTCTTCGTCTGTGTCTCCACGTTAAGCGGGATTGCAGCCGCACTTGAACGGGATGTGAAGGCAAATACCAGGGTAGGCAGAACCTTTTTCACATACGTCAACGGATTGAAACCGAACAGCGCGATAATAATCAGGTGGATGATAAACATCACAATCAAGGCAACGTAGGAAGCAATGACGAACTTGATGAGTTTCAGGATTTCATCCGGATTCGTGGTGGCCGTTACTTTCGTAATGAGCGCCAGAATCCCGTATGGAGTCAGCCTGAGCACCAGCGTTACGATCCGCATGACTACAGCATATACCGCATTCACCATGCCTCGGAACGTTTCCGCCTGCTGTGGTTTTTTGCGATCCAGTCCAAGTACTGCCACACCAATAAATGCCGAGAAGATAACAACAGCAAGCGTAGACGTACGGCGTTCACCGGTCATGTCTGCAAATGGATTGGAAGGAATGAATTCCAGAACCTGCTGCGGGATCGTCTGATCCTGTACATCAACAAGACGTTCCTCCATCTTCTGCCCCTGCGCGAGCTCTCTGTCCCCGCCTTCGATCTCAATGGAAGTCAGGTTGAAGCTCAGACTTGTTACGATACTTACACTTGCCGCAATAGCCGTCGTAATGAGCAGGATCGCAATGATCGAGAAGCTCATTTTGCCGAGGTTTTGCTTGCCTTTCAAATTCATGATGGCCGAAATAATGGAAACCATGATAAGAGGAATCACGACCATCTGCAGCAATTTAACATATCCTGAACCGACGAGATTAAACCAGTCAACAGACTTGGCAACAATGTCAGAATTAGACGAGTATATCAGTTGAAGAATGACGCCATACACAACCCCGATTCCGAGACCCGCGAATACACGCTTGGTAAAGGAAATATGTTTCTTTTGCATCCAATACAGGACGCCTAGAAGAACGAGCATAATCACTACGTTCAGAATGACTAGAAAAGTATCCATCTTGTAAAATCCTCCTCAGAATGTGCATACCGACTGAACGGTTTTCTATTCGCTTTAAGCGATATTGAACAATATATCATATAACAAACTATTCTGGTAGGTATTAATTGATATTATGTAATATGCATGTAATACATTCATGGATTTCTGAAAAAAATTCACCGATTAATGAAAATTTTTCTATTCAACCCCCGGTTAATTTTGTAATATAGGTATATCCGCTTATTCCCAAGTTTTCTCAACGTGAAAATTAGGCCTTTTTTCGTTGGTACATAGTCTTACGATATGGAAAAGCGACAAATGTTAATGAACATGACGTGAAAGGATGATCCTATGTTTCGTAATCGTACGGTTGCCGGCAAAATAAGAGGCACGCTGTTCCTCGTTCTACTGGTCGCTTCCCTGTTGTTTAGTATCAGTTTCTATGCTGTATCCATGAATATTATGCAGAGCTATGTGCTTCCACAGTTCGACAAGGTCCTGAACACGTCCATCCAGGATATATATAAGAACGTCTCCTCCTCCAAGATTTTGCAGGTGCAGAGTGGCGGTGCGGGTTCTGAAGGTGCCGCTCTGACGGTTGAATCCTATCTAGCTCAAAAAGCAAAAGAACATAACTTAGATGCAACCTACGTTGTATCCATCCAGGAAGGCAAAGCGACGGTTGTTATCGCTAACGCTGCATCAGAAATGAAAGCCGGGGATGAAATCAGCGTGCAATCCGCGATGAATACGGCGACTGAGAGCAAAGAAATGGTCATCAGTGATGTTTATTCCGATTCCTTCGGCGTACATAAAGCAGCCTTTATTCCGATTGCGGGCAGCAATATGATCATGGCAGTAAGTATGGATGCCCAGTTCATTCAGGATAAAAACGTTCAGATCTTCTGGTTATGCCTGGGTATCACAGCACTCGTCTTTGTGCTCGGTTGGCTGATCTCAGCCAGCATGATCAAAAGAGTAACCAAACCGATCATCCAGCTCGTACAACACAGCAAACAGATCTCCCAAGGTGACCTGACCGCCCAGCTGCAAATTAAGGGCAAAGATGAAATTGCTCAGCTCGCGGCAAGCTTCCAAACGATGACCCACAATTTGAAGGAAATGATCAGCCGTGCACTGTCTACCTCCAATGAAGTTGTTCAAGGCTCCGATGATCTGTTAAGACGGGTCGAGTCCATGTCCGGTATGGTCAAAAACTCCAGCCGCTCTGCGGAAGACGCGGAGAAAGGCAGTGTGACCATTGCTTCAAGCGCTGCCGAGAATGCAAGAGCCATGGAAGAAATTACGCAGGGTATTATGCATATCGCTTCTTCTGCTGCTGAAGTATCGGAGCAGATTGGTGAAGCTGCAAATGAAGCCGTCAACGGTAACCGTCTCGCACAGGATGCTGTGCAGCAAATGGAACGTGTCGGCCAGACAGCAAACGAGTCACTGCGTTACGTGGAGACGATGAATGAACGTTCCGTAGCGATCGGCACGATTGTTACATCCATTTTTGAAATTACAAAACAGATCAACATGTTATCCCTTAATGCTTCCATTGAAGCAGCACGTGCCGGAGAGCATGGCCGGGGATTCGCTGTCGTAGCAGGTGAAGTCCGCAAGCTGGCGGAACAGTCCAAAACAGCCACGGAGGAAATCGCCGATTATCTCGGAACCATTCGCGAGGATGCGGAACGTTCGGTGAGTGCCATGAACCGGGTAACCCAGGAAATCGGGTCTGGTACCCATGTCGTTCAACGAGCGGGAACGGCCTTCCAGCAGCTGAACGAACTGATCCAGAACGTCAACCTGACCATCCAGACCGTCTCTGCTTCCACAGAGGAAGTCTCCGCAGGTGCAGAGGAAGTGAGTGCATCCGTTGAAGAGACAGCACAGATTACATCCAGATCACGCGAGAGCATGCAGCAGATTGCTTCTACCGCCGAGCATCAGCTCAGTGAGATGGATTCCCACTCAGGTACGGTTCGTCATCTGCATGAACAGGCCATGGAACTGCAGTCTGCGATGAAGAAATTCAAAATCAACTAAAATACCAATCCAGGTATAACATTAAACCATCATTCCCTTAGGTGAACCACAATTAAACCACAGACAAGCAAATACCCCCATGCGTAACAGCAGCCCGTTTCCGGGTACTGTGTATACACATGGGGGTGTTTTTTTATTATATAGAAAGTTATCAATGGCTGATCATACACCAGCTTGCTAATCAATCATTAACAGTTGAGGCTGTATCTCCGTACTGGATACCCATAATTTCGTATACACGTTTCATGTCCAAGGCTGAGCGCAGAGACTCGGCCACCCGGTCGAATTCCATCTCCTTGCGTTCATGAGCACTATAGGTTTCCTGAAGCGGAGCGAGTCCTTTCCCTAGCCGAAGGCCATTAAGCCAGGAACGGCGGAACTGGTCACTTTCAAACAAACCATGCAAGTACGTTCCCCATACTTTGCCATCCGGGCTTCCCCAGCCCTCCTGAAAAGGCTGACCACCTGTATGAGCAATCTCAAACAGCGCAGTCACCTGCTTCGCATCGTGGCACTCGGTCACGCCCATATGAATCTCGTACCCATTCACCGGCATGGAATCAACTGAATCTTGATCCCCGTATAGACGAATCGGATGTCGCTGCTGCACTCGCCCCGAAGCTCTTACCGTCTGTTTATGTTCCAGAAAAGTGGTCGACAGCGGCAGCCATCCCAGACCCCGCGCCTCCTGAATCTGGTTCGCTTCCACTGCAAACGGATCCTTCAAATGCTGGCCCAGCATTTGATAACCACCGCATATCCCCACAAGCTGTACATGATCACGTTCGGTCTGACTCGCGATCGCTTGCTCGAGACCCGACTCTCTCAGGAATGCGAGATCACCAATCGTATCCTTCGTACCCGGAAGCAAAATGGCATCCGGCTGGCCCAGCTCTTCCGGTGAAGTCACATACCGTACATTGACATCCGGTTCACGGGACAGCGAGTCAAAGTCCGTAAAGTTGGAAATCCGCGGATAACGAATAACGGCAAGATCCAGCTCTCTTATCCCTGATCTGCCATGACGCATGGAGTCCAGCACCACGGAATCCTCAGCTTCAATCTGAATATCTCTTATGTATGGCAGTACGCCCAATACCGGAATGCCCGTCCGCTCTTCGAGCCAATCGAGTCCAGGCTGCAGCAGGGACAGATCCCCCCGGAATTTATTAATGATAAATCCTTTTACACGCTGGACCTCATGCGGCTCCAACAGCTCAAGTGTACCTACAATGGAAGCAAACACGCCTCCGCGATCAATGTCCGAGATCAGAATGACTGGCGAATCCGCCCAGCCTGCCAGATTCATATTGACAATGTCCCGGTCCTTCAAGTTAATCTCGGCCGGACTGCCTGCGCCTTCCATCAATACAATATCATAGGTTTTGCGCAGCCGATTCAGCGCATCCATGACTGTCTGCTTCGCTTCCGGCAGGAAATGCTGACGATAATCCGAAGCGCTCATCTGGGCAAAAGGTACACCGTGCACCACGATCTGCGAGTGCATATCCCGCACGGGCTTGATCAATATCGGGTTCATATCCGTTGTTGCTTCAATGCCGCACGCTTCTGCCTGCGCTCCCTGGGCTCTGCCAATCTCCTTGCCATCTTCGGTTACGTAGGAGTTGAGCGCCATATTTTGTGATTTAAACGGGGCCGGTCTGAAGCCATCCTGCTTGAATATCCGGCATAATGCCGTAGTAATAACACTCTTCCCCACATCCGATGCCGTACCTTGCAGCATCAATACCGCCGCTTGTCCTACAGGCGTACCCTGCACGTTCCAATCACCTCAGCTCTTTCGCGTTATGCTCCACATTACTCATTTCCGTTCGTTCCCTATATCAAAAATAATCCCTGCAGCAGACTTAACACCGTCAACAGAGCGGCTTCCAGCAGCTCATTCATCGCACCATAAGTATCTCCAGTAAGTCCGCCTAACCTCTCGCTAATGCGTCCGGCAACGAACTTGCCGATAAGATATGCCGCCAGCGGTACCAAAATGGCAGCTGCAATAGGATATAGCCACCAAGGTAATGTCCCAAGGCCCCTATCCATCGCCAGCATTTCTACCATACTGCTGCCTGGCTGAAAGATCCACACCGCGGCAAGTGTAATGACAGCCGCCAGGATGGTCAATCCAACCGCAGCACTTCGTGCCCGCTGGACTTCTTTTCGTTCACCAAGGCCCTTGAACAGGACAGCAAGTCCATCGTCCCCCCTGGCATTCGGCCAAGCCGAAATGGCATACACCATAAACCAGCGGCTCCAGATCATGGGCAGAATTAGCAGCGCTCCATACAGCCAGTTACCACGTGCGATAAAATCAGCAATTAAGGCTGCTTTCATCATGAGCAGCAGCACGCAGGCAATCACGCCCATAGCTCCAACGCGGCTGTCTTTCATAATCTCCAGCATTCGCTCACGGGTACGATAGCTGAGCAGGCCATCCGCTGTATCCATCCAGCCATCGAGATGGAGTCCCCCCGTAAGCCACACCCAAAGGGTCAGGGTTAATACGGCCGCCGGGAACGATGGCAGCAGTGCACCGGTAAGCGCGCCTCCAATCCAGACACTTAAACCAATGGCCGCACCGACCAGCGGATAATAGACTACACTTTCCCGCAGCAGTGGCGGAACGAAATCAATCTGCATTTTCACCGGGAAACGGGACAAAAATTGAAAAGCGGCCGCAGCCGCATGTTTTTGATCCAGTCGGTTTACATATTCCGCACCCTGAGCAGGCCCCTCGTTTACCTGATTTAGGTGGTCTTCATGGGTCATTTCCTCACGATTATGCTGGCTATCGTTACCGTCATGGCTCATAAGCGATACTCCTTGCTCTTCAGCTCCATTGCAATCCCTACCGTTACCAGGAAAACCTCGCGGCTAATGGCAGCAACTCGCTGATTCAATATGCCCGCCAGATCCCGATATCTTCTGCCAAGTGCATACTCCGGTACGATGCCGTCACCCACTTCATTCGTAACCAGGACAAGCAGCCCGGGATAGGACTCGATGGCGGTTACCAGTGCATTCATATGATCCTGAATAACTTGCTCAGGCTCATGCTCGTGGGTAAGCAGGACATTAGTCAACCAAAGCGTCAGGCAATCCACCAAAATGGTCGGAGCAGACGATCCTGTATGCGATTCCCCCATTCGGGTGATGAGTTCTGGCAGTGCCAAGGGTTCCTCCACGGTATGCCACAGGTACCCCACTTCATCACGCTGATTCTGATGCAGACGTATCCGTTCACGCATCTCGTCATCATACGCCTGTGCAGTTGCGACATACCAGGCTTCGGAGGAGCGCTGCATGCAGAGACGCTCGGCAAAGGAGCTTTTGCCGCTCCTTGCCCCGCCCGTTACAAGTACACTCATGGAGATACCTCTCCCCGAACTGCTCCAGCAGTTGTCGATGAGTCATCCACGGTCTCATTCTCATTCGAACTTCCCGATACACCAGCGCTTGCAAATGTGGCCATCTCATTCAAAATACGGCAAGCCGCATCGATTAAATGAAGACTGAGCACACCACCTGTCCCCTCACCCAGCCGCATGTCCAGATCCAGCATCGGTTTGAGGCCAAGTTCGCGCAGAAGCGCAGCATGCCCACTTTCATGCGAGGTATGGGAAGCAATCATATATTCCACACTGACCGGAGCAAGCTGTCTCGCAATCAGTGCAGCTGCAGTGGAGATAAACCCATCCACCACCACAGGGCAGCCATGAGCTGCCGCTGCGAGGATGACACCTGTCAGTCCGGCAATTTCCAATCCGCCCACTTTGCCAAGCACATCCAGGGCATCGTCTGCATCCGGTGCGTTCACACTAAGTGCCCGGCTGACTACAGCGGCTTTGCGCTGCAAACCTGCGTCATCCATTCCTGTTCCCCGACCAACCGCAGATGCAGGTGCCGTTCCGGTTAAAGCACACATGACTGCGGCACTCGCCGTAGTATTTCCGATACCCATTTCACCGGTGACAAACAACCGGGTTCCCTTTGCGACTTGAGTCGCTACGACCTCGGCTCCAGCAAGAATCGCCTGGATCGCCTCATCACGGCTCATGGCTGCGCCCTGCGCCATGTTGGCTGTACCTTTGCGTACTTTGCGGGAGACCAGGTCCGGGTGTTCCAGATCGGCATTCACACCAATGTCCACACAGATGACATCTGCCCCTGCATGGCGCGCCAGAACGTTGACGGCCGCTCCTCCTGCCAGAAAATTATGAACCATCTGCGGCGTTACCTCTGCCGGGAACGCACTGATGCCTTCGGCAACGACGCCGTGATCGGCAGCCATAACGATGACGGCCCTGCGATCCAGACAAGGCCGAGCCTCGCCGGTTATCCCCGCAAGTCGAATAACCAGCTGTTCCAGTTTGCCGAGACTGCCCGGCGGTTTCGTTAATGAATCCACATGAGCAGAGGCCTCTGCCGCCACTTCTTCATTAGGACCCACGATCCGATCAATTAACTGTTCCAACGTCTGTTCATTATTCATACCGCCAGCACTTCCTTCATCAAAATATAGGGTCGCCCCGCTTAACGTTCACTCGTGTTCTCGCCGCAGCAACAATTGCGGCAGTCCAGTATCGGGATGATTGACCATGGCCGGGTTCACCCGGAAGATATCCCGAATGTTCACTTCCGTCATCAACGAATGTGGTGTTCCACTGCTTACGCACATGCCCTCGCGCAGAGCGAGAATCTGATCGCAGAATTGCGCAGCGAGGTTCAGATCGTGCAGTACAGCCACAATGGTAATGTTGTTTTTTTGCCGCCAGGAAGATAATAGCTCCATGAATTGCAATTGATATCGGATATCAAGAAAGGTGGTTGGCTCATCCAGCAATAACAATTGGGGCTCCTGGGCCATCACTTTGGCGAGCGCCACCCGCTGCCTCTGCCCGCCGCTGAGTGCATCGAGCGGCCTGTCGGCCATTTCGGTTAGACCCAGTTCTTCCAGTACCCGGTTCACCACTTTCGCTCCGTCCGCCGATTCCCTGCCTAACCAATTCTGATAAGGATAACGTCCCATCTCCACCACATCCCGGACGGGATAGGAGATGGCAGGCAGGCCGTCCTGCTGTAATACTGCAATCATGCGGGACAGATCTTTGCGAGTGTATGAGGTAATCTCCCGTCCTGCAATCCGAATGCTGCCTGCGCCAGGCTGTTCGGTTCCTGCAATGAGCTGAAGCAGCGTTGATTTTCCGCTTCCGTTTGGACCAACGACACCCCACCATTCGCCCTCTGTGACATGCCAGTCCACGTTATGCAGCGCCCGGTGCTGACCATACATTTTGCCTGCTCCCGCAATTTCAATCAGCGGATCGTTTAAGGTAACGCTTGTACCCATGCTTGTACCCATGCTTTTACTCATGGCATCACCCCTTTTCGCAGCTTTTTATTCCGATGCAGCAGATACGCGAAGAAAGGAGCCCCTACAAAGGCCGTCACCACACCAAGCGGAATTTCGGTCGGGGCCAGCAGGGAGCGTGCTATCGTATCGGCCCATACCATGAAGATGGCTCCGCCAATCGCGGACAAGGGAACTAGCAAACGATAGTCAGGCCCAACGATCAGCCGAAGAATATGCGGGATGACAAGACCTACGAATCCAATGACACCCGAAACCGAGACCGCCCCGGCGGTAAGCAGTGTTCCTACGGCAAGGACGGATAGCTTCAGTCCATCCACCTGGACACCGATATGTGCAGCCTGCCGTTCCCCCAGTGCAAGCACATTCAAGGAACGGGCACGGCTCCAGAGGAAAATCAGACCGAGTATAAAATACGGGAAAAGGATGGCCGTATACGACCACCCACGCAGAGCCAGACTTCCCATCGTCCAGTATATAATTTCGTTAATTGTCTGTTTCGACATGGTCGACAGGAAGGAGACCACCGCTCCCAGAAAACTTTGCATCACCACACCAGCCAGAATCAGGCTGTGCGTCGGTATTTTGCGCCCTTCACGAGCCAGGGCGAGCACAAACCATAATGTGAGCACGCCCGTCAAAAACGCAACGAGCGGCAAGGTCCAGATTCCGATCAGTGCATACTGCAATCCGAAGAAAATCAGAAAAGCAGCACCCACCGATGCGCCAGACGATACGCCAAGCGTAAACGGATCTGCCAGCGGGTTACGAAGGACCCCCTGGAAGCCCGCTCCGGCGATGGCCAGCGATGCACCCACGAGTACAGCAAGCAGCACCCGCGGGAACCTGACCTTCCATATAATCTGCTCGGCTGCCGTACTCCAGTCGGGCGTGATCCAGTCTCCAATCCATGGCATGTGATGAAGCAGAATACCTGCAATGTCACGGACAGGCAGAGCCACTGAACCGATGCCCGTACAGATCAGCACAGTCAGCACAAGCAGCAGAATTCCGGCTGTTCCGTACACTGCCAGCTTTTTACTCATTGGAACAGGTCAGGATAGATCGCTTTGGCTACAGCTTTCAAACCTTCTGTTACACGTGGACCCGGACGGCTTAGCAGATTGGCATCCAGGCCAATGACTGCATCGTCTTTCACTGCTGTGATTTGATCCCAGCCGCTGCGCTCTTTGATGATCTGATCCAATGTTTTGGAGTTCTCATCAATAACATCATTGGCGTACAGAATGACATCCGGATTGGAAGCAATAATGTTCTCTTCGTTAATTTCATTCCAGCCCACGAGGTCGGAAGCAACGTTGATTCCACCGGCTACCGTAATCAGTTCATCCATGAATTCGCCTTTACCCACAGTCCAGCCTGGGGAGAATTCAACATATACCTTTTTCTGATCTTCCGACTTCACAGCCTTAACCGCTTCGGTTACGTCCGCTACATCTTGTTTCATCTTCGTGATGAGCTCCTGTGCCTGCTCCTGATGATCCGTGATTTTTCCGAACGTTTCGATGTTGTTCATGACATCGTCTATCGATTTCGGATCTGTTTTGAAAATGGTGATACCCAGCTCGCGCAGCTTGGTCACAGCCTCTTCGCTCATGGAGATGCCTGTAAATACGATGTCTGCTTCAGCTGCGATAATTGATTCTTCATTGGGCTTCGACACACCGCCCATTTTCGGTTTGGTCGTTGCAGCTTCCGGATAATCGTCATAGTCGGATACGCCTACGATCTGCTCGTCCAGTCCAAGGGCGAACAATGACTCAGTTTCTGCCGGAGACACGGATACGATTTTGGCTGGCGCTTTCTCAAACGTGAAGGATTCACCAGTTGCATCCGTTACCGTAAGTGGATATTGTGTTTTGAGATCCGTCTGCTCCTGGCCTTGGGATTGCTCCTGTGCCGGCTGCTGCGTAGACGTACCTGTTCCCTCGTTCGTTGTTGCATTTCCACATCCGGCCAAAGCCAGTGTGAGCATCGCTGCTGTCAGCAGGGACGCCATGCCTTTCCAATTCTTGATGTTCATTCTGTTCATTCTCCCCTTCTCTATTTGTACTATTTCTTGCGACATGCTCAAACTCTTACTCCCCATACTTTGGTGTTCCTATATAAGGTTTGAACTGCAACATTTACACGTTAACGGAGAGTGCAGAACCGATCTGGAGAAACGAAGTGTTCGCCTTTATCACCGGATTTCCCCTTTTAATAAGGGGATCAAAGAAATCTGGGGATAACAGCGATCGGAAGACGGTACTGCAATCGTAGTGGTCTAGTGTAAAGCTTACAGGTTCATCCTATATGAACAAAAAAATCCCCGATCCTTACGTCAGGATCAGGGATGACGTCTCGCATATGGCGATCTGCACATCTACAGCGTACCCGCTGTTCATGCACATAGAATTGCCCGAAACGCTGTCCTTTCCTCGAAGGAACACCGGTTTGTACGTCCAGGGCAGGTAACCTGACTTACAGGACTGCTTGTCCTGATTTACAGTGGCGGGACCGTGCCGGATTCACACCGGCTTCCCTATTTCACCCTTTGTGCCGTTCATCGTTTGCATTAACTCGATGAGCTCTTCTTGCGCACAAGGGACCCGTGGTCGCTGATATAGTAACCATTCAAGTGAGCATGTCCCATCCCTCAGCGCTTAAGCGCATAACGAGATATGTATTCATGCTGAAGTCACACTTCTGTTGTGATTATAGGTTATATTGCACATCCTTACAACCCGATTCACGGAAAAGACACCCTGCTTGAAACCCAGCGATTTCCGCTTTTTTCAAGCCGAACCTTAATGGCTTGCCCCGGAATGACCTGCGTATCCCAGAATCCCAGTTCCGGTATGAGACGTGACATGGCATACCGAATGACACCGCCATGGGTAACAACGGCAATCGCAGGAACATAATTTTCTTCGATATGTTCCTCTGGCGAAACGGACACAAGACACTCCTTCACGAAAGAGTCGATCCGCGCAGCAAAAGCCTGCCAAGGCTCGCCGCCCGGTGGCGTCACATCCTGCGGTGCATCAATCCAATTCCGGTAGAGCGGATTGCCCTTGAGCTCATTGTAAGTCATCCCTTCCCATTGCCCAAAATCAATCTCACGCAGACGCGGATCATACTGTACTTGTCCTGCTTGTACCGGAGCAATTCGTTCCACGGTCTGCCGGCAGCGCAGCAGATCACTGCAATATAGCGCATCCCATGTGATTCCGCGAATGGACTCGCGAAGCGGCGCCAGTTCCCGCTCTGCATCCGGCAGGAGACCGATATCGGTATGTCCGAGATATCTCTTTTCCACATTCCAAGAAGTTGTCCCATGACGGATAAACACGATCTCCCGCGCTCCTGTTCCATGCTTCCCGGATTCTACTTCCATAACAGCGCACCTCCAGCTGTCCAGATGCCGAACGTTACCAGCCAGCATAACAGCACAAAAGCTCCCGCCGACCAGAACATCAAACGCGTGGTCCGCACGATATCCTCTGCTTCCATTAGCCGTGTCTGATCGCCCATATAGGCTCGAAAAGAAGCCACACCGTGATAGACGTTATGCCCGCCAAGCCTGATGCCCAGCGCTCCCGCAACGGCCGACTCCGGGAATCCACTGTTCGGGCTGGGGTGCAATCGGGCATCCCGGCGAACCATGCGTGCAGCACCTTTTGCGTTCAATCTCATGAACCATGCACCCGTAATGAGCAGCAAGGCGGTAAGCCGCGCCGGAATCCAGTTCGCCCAATCATCCAGACGAGCAGAGGCCCAGCCGAGATGCAAGTACTTTTCATTTTTATAACCAACCATGGAATCCAGTGTATTGACGGCCCGATAGGCCATCGCAAGCGGAGCACCGCCAATCAGGGCATAGAACAGCGGTGAAACGATGGCATCCACGATATTTTCCGCTACAGTCTCCACAGTTCCCCTCACCACTTCCGGTTCATCCAGATGTGCTGTATCCCGCCCCACGATCATGCCGAGTGAACGTCTAGCCGCAGGCCAATCCCTTTCTCTCAGATGACGATACACTTCCATGCCTGCATCCTTCAGTCCTTTGGAAGCAATGGTGGTGGCAATCAGTACCACTTCAGCGATAACGGCAATCACTGGGTGAACAAGTCCCAGGATGTACAACACTCCCCAAGTAAGCACAAATGCACCACCAGCAATGACGATCGGAAAAAGCATCCCTGCCCGTTTAAGCCCCTGATCACTGCTCACTCGTTTTCTGATGGTCCGCTCCAGTGCAGAAATTCCTTTGCCCATGCCAATCACCGGGTGGGGAATCCAGCGCGGATCTCCTATGAGGCGATCCAGTATGTATGCTGCCAAAATAATCCATGCCCCTGTCATTCCTGCCCATATGGGCCAGTCTGCCCACTGACTCAGAGATATCATCGCTTGCTATTCCTCTCTTTCCACGCCTGTCCAGCTTGTAAACTTTCGGTAACGGCATCATAGACGACACGCCCAATGCCTGCCCCAATTACTGTGGCTGTACCCGCGTAAGAGATCAGTGGTTTACCCTTCACCTGACTTGTGGCCAGCACAATGGCATCTGTCGTCGTTCCTGTTGCAGTCAGTCCGTTTTCCGAATCCATTACACCGCAATCCGAGAGCGCTGCCGTTTTGGCTTCCACCGCTGTCTGAACGGCATTGACCATGGCTCCGGGCGTCATGCGGCCGTTGATCCATAACATGATATTAATGGTACCGGGAGTGTAGGGTGACTCTGCTGCTATTCCCTCTGAGCTAGTTATGTTCCCTGCAGCATCAAATACGGTTCTTGCGGAACCTGCCCGGGCAGCATTGGATACACCTGCCGTCGTACAGCACAAGATCCCTGCTTCATCGCCCACATATTCCTGAACCGATGTGTGCTCAAGCTTAACGGCTGTCAGTAATCCGGCACACGTTGTTGTGCGTTCCTCCCATCCTCTCAGGAGGTCTGCAATATCACGCGGCGGGTCGTCACAACGATAATGCCTGTCTACATAAATATTGAATATGCGATCCAGCTCGATCATACCCCCGCCGTACACAGCACTCGAAATGGCACTTACCCGGTTAGGGATGGCTGCTCGAATATGGCGTTCATGTGCGCTGATGGTTAACCCGGGCCATGCAGAAGAAGTATATTCATTTGGCTCTGCATTTGCATGGGTAAAGTACTGAAAGAATGGCAATGCCATTACTCCACCCCCTCACCCGTTGGCACCGGATTCATTTGTCCGCTCACACTTCTCATTTCGTTCACCAGACGAAGATTCGACTTCGCGTCCTTCACCGCCAGTCGGATATGTCTGTCCCCAAGTCCAGGGTACATGGCACAGCTTCGGATCAGAATTCCCCGCTCCCCCAGAGCCGCCTGTATGGTTGACGCTGTCCATGGCTGCGGCACACGTGCCAGCAGGAAGTTCGCTTCCCCGCGTGTCACTTCGCATCCACAGGCCTTCAGGCCGGATGCCAGTTTCTCTCGTTCAAGCGCCACCTGTTCCAATGTCTCCCGTTCAAAAGCTTCCCCGCTGCTTAGACAGGCTTCTCCCGCGATTAGTGCCAGTCCGTTGACACTCCAGGTTACCTGTTTCTCCGTCATGGCACGAATCAGATCCGGGCGTGCCATCGCATAGCCAAGCCGAAGACCCGGAACGGCATAGAACTTGGTCATCGAGCGAATGATGATCACCTGCGGGTAAACCTGTAACCGGGAAGCCAGGGATTGTCGCTGCGTTTCAGGAATGAAATCCATAAATGCCTCGTCGATCACCAGGACCGTATCTGTCTTCTCGGCATGACGGGCCAGCCGCTGCAATACTTCAACTGGATACTGTACTCCATTAGGGTTATTCGGCTGTCCAAGAAACAGCAAGTCCACCTGTTCCATCAGCCTCTCGATATCTTCAGGAGCTGCTCGCCATTCAAGCTCCTCCTTTCCCAGAACATGATGCATTTCAGCCCCAAATTGCTTGGACAAGGAACGATACTCCGAGAACCCCGGTTCCACAGTGCCCACCTTCCGGGGAGAGAGTCCGAGCAGGATCAGAGCCATGCTTTCCGCAGCTCCATTCCCTATAGATATATATTCCTCTGACAGGCCGAGGCGTTCGCCAAGCAATGATTTGAATGTCCGATGTGCAGGATCAGGATAACGAAGTATCGCCCGCATCCCTTGCTCCAACGCCTTCAGAACGTCCTTGGGTGGACCCAGAGGGTTAATGTTTGCACTAAAATCAAGGAAATCCTCAGGACTCCCGCCAAATCTTGACGCAGCAGTCTCCACGTCTCCACCATGTCCAAAAACTTCAATGATACCGCTCATTTTGTCCGTCATCCTTTCTGCATGTCATTTTTATTATGGATGGCGTAACTGTCACGGGTCAATCCTGATTTGCCTACACCATCCATTCCCTGCTTCAATTCCTTTGTGTCCAATCGACAATTCGATTACAATAGAAGAGGAATTTTGATTCGCAGACGCAACACTACATAAGGGATCATCGTCCCTCACATACATTAATGGAGGAATGACCATGCTGTTTGTTGATAACCAGGGCATTACAGATCCTTCTGTAAACCTCGCGATTGAGGAATACATTTTGAAGCATCTGCCGATGGATGACAGCTATCTGCTGTTTTACATTAACCGCCCTTCCATAATTATTGGAAAACACCAGAATACCATCGAAGAGATCAACATCGAATATGTTCAGGATAACGGTGTACAAGTTGTACGTCGTCTCTCTGGAGGCGGCGCAGTCTACCATGATTTGGGCAACCTCAATTTCAGTTTTATTACCAAGGATGACGGACAATCTTTCCACAACTTCCGCAAGTTCACCCAACCTGTCGTGGAAGCTCTGCAGGAGCTGGGTGTGAATGCCGAGCTGACCGGACGCAACGATCTGCAAGTCGGGGAAAAGAAAATCTCGGGTAATGCCCAGTTCTCCACCCGCGGACGCATGTTCAGTCACGGAACGCTCATGTTTGACCTTAATCTGGATCATGTTCAGGCATCCCTGAATGTTAATCCCGAGAAATTCAAATCCAAGAGCACCAAATCCGTACGCAGCCGGGTCGCCAACATTCGGGATCTGATTGACAGCAATCTGACCATTGAACAATTCCGGGACGAGCTGCTGCGCCACATCTTCCGCATGGAGCCGCAGGATGTTCCCCAATATGAACTCACGGAGAAGGATTGGGACAAGATCAAGGAAATCTCCGCTGAGCGTTACAGCAACTGGGACTGGAACTATGGGTTGTCTCCGGAGAGCAATGTGAAGCATACCCGCAAATTCCCTGTCGGCATTATCGATCTGCGCATGAACATCAAGGACGGACGAATCGAGGATATCAAAATCTTCGGTGACTTCTTCGGTGTAGGCGATGTGGCGGATATCGAAGATATGCTGCGCGGCAAGCGTTATGAGGAATCCGAGGTGCGCACGGCACTTGAGGGCCTTGATGTGAAACATTACTTCGGTAACCTGGAGCTGGAGGACTTTATCGGCCTCGTTTTCCTAGAAGAATAGATTTAGATGTAAGTATAGTTTTAGAACGAATTCCATTATTACACTTTAACGGGAAAAGCAGAATCAATCTGGAGAAACAAAGCGTTCGTCTTTATCCCTGGATTTCCCCCTTTACATAAGGGACTCAAAGAAATCTAGGGATAACAGTGATCGAAAGATAATTCTGCGTTTGGAGTGATCTGGTGTAATGATGGATCCATTCGTTCGTGTTTATAGATACAGATAAAAGGAGAGAAACTCAAATGGCTTACAAATTAATGGCAATTGACATCGATGATACCCTCATCAACGACAACAAGGAAGTAACTCCTGCAACACAAACGGCATTGGAGCAAGCGGTTGCTCATGGTGTAGTCGTTACCCTGGCAACAGGACGTGCCTATGCTTCTGCACAAGCACTTGCTCGCCAAACGGGATTGAACGTGCCAATCATTACGTATCAGGGTGCTTTGGTCAAAAACCTGCTGGACGAGAAAGTACTCTATGAGCGCTATGTACCGCAAGACGCTTCCCGCAAATTGTACGACTACTGCCTGGAGAACAATCTCCATCTTCAAACGTACATTGATGACAAACTGTATGCTCGCGAAGAGAACGACAAACTGCGTGATTATGCGAAGCTGAATGGTACCCAGTACCATATCGAGCCGGACTTCATCAAAGTTATTGAACAACAAACACCAAAATTGCTTATCATCGATGAGCCAGACTATCTGGATAAAGTGGCCGTTGACCTGCGTGAATTGCTTGGACCAGAAGTCCATATCACCAAGTCCAAACCATACTTCCTCGAGATCATGCATCGCGAAGGAACCAAAGGACATGCCCTTACCTTCCTGGCCGATCACTTTGGTCACCAATTGAGCGAGTGCATTGCAATCGGTGATTCCTGGAATGACCATGAAATGCTGGAAGTTGCCGGCCTTGGCGTGGCCATGGGTAATGCAATCCCTGCTCTCAAAGAGCTGGCAGATTACATTACGGCAAGCAACAACGAAGACGGCGTAAAACAGGTCATTGAGAAATTTGTGCTGAACGCGGAGTAACACGATAACGCTAAGCATACGGTAAAACAAAAACAGCCCCGGGTAGCGAATAAATGAAGTGACCCCTAAAAGTTAGACACGGTTATTTCATTAGGCAGCTTGATTAAAATGAGTTCGGTATTCTACCGGGCTCATTTTAAATTTTGCTTTCATTCGTTTCGTGTTGTAGTATTCGATATATTTTTTAAGTTCTTTTTTGAAATACTCTAAGCTTTCAAATTCCTTCAAATAGAGGAATTCTGATTTCATTATCCCGAAGAAATTTTCCATCACTGAATTGTCGTAACAATTACCTTTACGAGACATACTTTGTACAATTCCTCTAGATTCAAGCTTTGTACGATAGGGCTTCATTTGATAGTGCCAGCCTTGATCAGAATGCATCAGTAGCTGATGGTCCTCTGGCAAACGTTCTAAAGCTTGATCTAACATCTCTGAAACAAGGGAATACGTTGGCCTTGAGCCAATGGTATACGTAATAATTTCCCCATTAAATAAATCTAGTACAGGCGATAAATAAAGCTTCTCACCAAATAATTTAAACTCAGTAATATCGGTGACCCACTTTGCATTAGGTACTTCCGATGTGAAGTTTCTATTTAAAATGTTTGTTGCGATTTTACCTATCGTACCTTTGTACGATTTATATTTTTTCATGCGTACTAAGCACTTTAAACCTAACTCTTTCATAATGCGCTGGACCCTTTTATGATTCACTTTTTGCTGGCGATTCGCTAGTTCATCACAAATGCGTCGATAGCCATAACGACCTTCATGTTCATCATAGATTGCTTGAATCTCCACTTTTAAGTCCAGATCTGGATCTAGTTGATCCAACTTCTTTACTACATTGTAATACGTGCTACGTGGGATTTGTGCGAATGCTACAAGCGCCTTCACTGGGTACTTCTGCCTTAATTCATAGATGACCTTTACTTTGTCTTTCTTGGTGATTTTTTTTTGCTTTGAACTAAGGCATTTAACTTTTTTAAGTATTCATTTTCCATACGTAGACGTTGGATTTCTGCTTGAAGGGCTTCTGTAGAGTCTTCAGTTCGTGTTGGCTTTGTTGGTTTACTGGATTTTTTCTTCAAGGATGGACGCCCCTTTTTCTTCGAAATGAGCGCATCTAACCCTACCGTATTAAGCTTTATCCTCCACGTTCGAATTAATGCTGGAGAGGAAATATTAAAGATGACTGCAGCTTCGTTAGGAGATATCCCCATTTCGTTCATATTATTAAGTACGTCCATCTTAAACTGCATAGTGTAGGAAGTATAGGACTTTTTAAAGGCGGCTAACCCGTGATACTCAGCTTGTTTAATCCACATCCGTACAACTTCTTGATTCGCCCCAAGTGAATTAGCAATTTCCCTTACACTTTCCGATTTGCTTTGATATCTAATAACTGCATCCATTTTTTGTTCGTTTGTAAATTTAGCCATAGAAAAACTGCACCTCCAATTGTTGATAATGTCTAACAATTGGGGTGCAGTTCAAAACTCGCTGAACCAGAGGCTGTTTTTGTTTTGGTTTTATCTTCGGAATCATAGTATCATTACTATTGATATCGGGAATTCAACCATATTTTGCGAAAGTAACCCAATAATGAATTGAACATTAGAAATACCAGAGCTCCGACACCAAACAGCAATGCAATCATAATCGATTCGCTATGGGGACCTTTAATCTGCAGAAGCATTGCCAAGATGCCTACGACAGTACCAACAAGAAAATAAACGACTGTTTTCGATATCCCGCTTTTTCGCTTGAGACAACGGTCCAACACTGCCATGAGCGGCAAACCTGCAAACAGATAGAATGCCCACAAAATCAAAAAAACAGTCAGGAACTGATTGCGGAAAGGCACCATTACTGCTGCCGTTTCAACTTCATTCGGATAGCGATCCACCCAGGCAGCAAGGAGCGAGAGAGTAAATGCCGAACAGATCGTTGCGTAAAATTTGATCATGCTGCTCTCCCCTTTGACCTTCTTTTATCGATCTTGGCCGTCATATGAACTTCGTATGTTGCTTCCGTACTGCTCATCAAACTCACGGTTCCGTTCCCGGATCTCTTGTATCGTCTTCCCCATGTTCATACCCGGAATCAGACCTGTCAACAGAAGCACCATGCCAACAGTAAACAATAAGATCGCCACAACCAATCCAATGAGGCCACCTGTCTCGGACACAGCTTCCAAATAACGTCCCCATCTGGTGGACCAGACAGTCACTAAAGGAATGTGTATAACAGCAGCAATATGAATAATGCCATAAAGGACAATCCCCGCGGACAGAAATATTGCACCGAGTCTTTGTCTGTTCAACATGATTCCTCACCTCATTCCTATGTAAAAAAGGTAATACCTATTTTACCACAGGTTTGGAAGTTTGCACCAATGAATTGGTTCGTTTACCTCTCTTCAGCCAGCTCATCACTTTCTCATTCATCGCCAGCAAACCGGATACCACAAGCACAACACCGATCCAGGTGATCCAGCTTACATGTTCACCATACACAACCGCTCCAAGACCGACCGCAATCGGAGGAGAAATGTACAGCCAGGTTGCCGGGAACAGCGGGTTCGTACGTGACATGATCCAGTAGAACAGGCTATGCCCTACCATTGATCCAATCACCGTCAAGTAGATCAGGGACAAGATCGCCGGAGCCCAATCAAGTGTAGACGTGCTCCACGATTCCGTCACTGCCGAGAGCCCGGATAACAGCAATCCCCCATACATCATCTGTACGGCATTAATCGCTACGGGACTTGCTTCCTTGAACTGATTGATCACCTTCTTGGAGTACAGGGCGCCTGCTGAATAGCATACTTCTCCCACAAGTACGGCGATACACCCCCATAACCACAGTGAACTTCCACCAATGGATACACCGGGTAAAACGACAAGCACAACGCCTCCAAAACCGATCAGGCAGCCTGCAATCATGCGGGCAGAGGTTTTCTGCCGCAGCAAAGCAGTCTGCATTACCATAATCATCAACGGCCCGGTAGCTGATAAAATAGCCCCAACGCCTGAGCTGACATATTGCTCTGCCCAATATAACGTGGCAAACGTACCGAAGGTCAGCCCTGCTCCGGTCAGGAGCATTTCTTTTCTCCACAGCAGGGACAGATTGACCTTCCCTTTCATCCACATCCATGCAAACATCAATGCCCCTGCAATGATAAAACGTAATCCGGCCGATAGAAAAGGCGGCATGCCTGCCTCGACCCCAATTTTAATCGCCAGGAACGTTGTTCCAAAAATAAGACACATTACTGTAAATGCTGCTGCAACCATGCTAGCCCCTCCTTCATCTGCTCTCCATCATATAGCACTGTCTACAGAACAGAATGACGAAAACAGAACAGAATCTACTCATTTCCTGTTACAATAGAGTCCAAAAGGAGCGTGAGTCGGGTGGGCAAAGCCATGTTGATGACAGATAACAGCCTTAAACTATATGAACAGGTGGTTCATTATCTCGTGGTGCGTATTGAGGCGGGAGAGTGGGCGGAACATGAAAAGCTCCCTTCGGTGCGAAGCCTGTCCGAGCAGCTCGGTGTACATCGGCTTACGGTGTTCAAAGCCTATCAGGAGCTGAAGGAACGCGGGAATGTGTACGTGAAGGACAAGTCCGGTTATTATGTCAGTCCTGCTGACCCGTCGCCTGTAGCGGACCAGGCAGATGACCCTGCTGTATCCGCCTGGCTGCACTGGGACTCACTCGCGCGCGTGCAGTCCCTTGAAGCCGAATATCAATTTTCGAAGTCACTGATTGATCCTGCCCTGCTCCCTAACCGTTACTGGGGAGAACTCATGCGGGATTTGCTGGATCAGTATCCCCGGCTGCTCGGTACATATTCAACCATTCAGGGTGATATGGAACTGCGTAGTGCGCTGGCAAGCCATCTGACACTGAAAGAACGATTTTACATTTCAGCGGAAGAAGTACTCATTACTACGGGAGCCCAGCAGGCCATTGATCTGATCTCCCGAAGCCTGGTCAGACCAGGCGACCGTGTCCTGATGGAAAGGCCGACCTATGGCCCTGCCATGGAAATTTTCCGCAAACAGGGTGCACGCCTGATCTTCACGGATATACACCCGGCGGGTTATGATCTGGAACAGATTGAGCATCTGATGAAGACGGAGAAGCCCCGCGTATTTTACATGACGCCAACCTTCCAGAATCCGACCGGTATTAATATTCCAACCGAACAGCGGAAACAGCTTCCCGAACTTGCCGAACAATATGGATGCTTTCTCGTTGAAGATGACAGCACGTACGATATTTATTTCAAGGAGAAACCTCCGGCGCCAATCTTTACGTACGATACGACAGGACACACGCTCTACATTCGCAGCTACAGCAAATATGTTGCTCCGGGTCTGCGTATTGCGGCAATAATGTGCCGTCCCCGGTTTATGCCAGGACTGCAGGCGGTTAAAGCACTGGCTGATAACGGAACTCCCCTTCTGAACCAGAAGTTGTTTCTCCGTTACTTTCAATCTCCGCGCATGCATCAGCACCTGTCGAAGCTGCGTACCGCCATACAATTACGGATGGAAGTCATGGAAAAGTGTTTGCAAGAAACAGACTGGAATTGGACCCGGCCTGAGGGCGGACTCAACATCTGGGCGGAGCTTCCGGAAGGCATCGATACAGGACGACTGCTTCACCAGTGCATGGAGCATTCTGTGGCGTTTGTCCCCGGAACGGTATTTGATCCTTCGGAAGCTTCCGCAAGTCGCAAGCTGCGTTTGTCCTTCTCCTATACACACGAACAGCAGATTCGCGAAGGAATGAACAGACTCATGGAACTAGTTAAAAGGATGGATTAGCTCCCGGATGTTTCCACTAATGAACGGAAAACCACAATGGAATTACAATGGCATTACAGTGGAATTACAATAAACGAATCAAAGAGAAGAGCCCGGAAGATCATATGACCTTCCAGGCTCTTTAGATGTTTTAAGGTGTAAATTATACGGCTGCTTGCTTAATCTGTTCTGGATATGACTTTGTCCACCAGTCCATATTCCACCGCTTCCGCTGCGGTCAGGAAATAATCGCGATCCGAATCTCTCTCGATGCGCTCCAGTGGTTGGCCCGTATGGTTCGCTAACAGCTCGTTGAGCCGCTGGCGGTGCTGAATGATTCGGTTGGCATGAATTAGCATATCCGATGCCTGCCCGCGCGTACCCCCATGGGGTTGATGGATCATAATCTCACTATTTGGCAGAGCGAACCGTTTTCCTTTAGTTCCACCGACCAGCAGAATCGTACCGAAACTCGCGGCCATGCCAGTGCAGATCGTTGAAATATCCGGCTTCACAAATTGCATCGTGTCATAGATTGAGAATCCGGCTGTAACAGATCCACCCGGACTGTTGATGTACATCTGGATATCCTTTTCGGGGTCCTCTGCGGTCAGAAACAGAAGCTGGGCCACAATGGCATTTGCCATCTGATCCTCAATCTCCCCGGACACCATAATGATTCGATCTTTCAGCAAACGTGAATAAATATCATAGCTCCGCTCACCGCGGGCTGTCTGTTCAACTACATAAGGTACATGGTTCATGCCTGTCGCCTCCCGGTTTACGCAACCATGAGAGCGGCACATCCTCCTCCATACATCATTGAAGTCATGCCGGAATTGGAATATCCGTACATCATTGGCTGCGTTGATGAAGACGGCAAAGACTGCTGCAGAATCGTTCCTGCCACGGCCACCGGATCATCCGTACGGTTCAGGCACAGATCAATCAGACGCGCCGTATCTCCACTGCGAAAAGCCATCAAATAGCTTCGCAGCTGTTCTGCGCTCACTGAATCTTCATCTGCGCCACTCACTGCTTCGCCTTCCGTTTCCAGGCGGCTTCGTCTGACGCGTTCCAGAGCAGATCTGGCGCGATTCAGCGCGGCTTTGACCGCTCCTTCCGATGTATCCAGCATCTCCGCAGTCTCTGCCGTCGTGTAACCCATTAAATCACGTAATATATATATCGCTCGCTGCCACGGCGGCAGCTCATTGACAAGGATCTGAACAGCAGACTCGATCTCCTCGAATCGCTCCTCCTCCGCACATTCTTGCATAAATGGTTTCAGGCTATCCAATTTGCAAGCGAGCTTCTCCCGCTTGCGAATGACGTCAATCCATGTGTTGCGCGCAATCCGGATCAGATAGGCTTCCCAGTTCATCTCTTGCTTTGTATTACAGGACTGCATAGCCGAAGAAGCCAGCATTTTTACGCAGGTATCCTGAACCAGATCCTCGGCCTCCCAGGTTGAACCGGTCAGAGACAGACAATAAGCGTAGAGACTGCTTATCAGATCCGGCAGTACACTTTCCATCATCTGTTCCACGCTGTATTCAGCTTGATGACCAGTCTGGGTAGTTGGCTTGAGTTGGTTACGATGATCATGTGGTCTGTTGATTCTGCAATCCACGGACTTCACAAAGGCCATGTTTGGGGCCCCCCTTTGTTGGTTCCTGATTGATCTTGCTTCATGTCATGCTTTTTCGATGACTTGCTCTTGTGGTCTTACACTATGTAAACGAAGAACCTCCGGTAAAGGATACGCTCTTCTGTATTTATTTTTTTATATTCCAAATAGGTTCTAACTTAAACGCTGCCCAAAGGTACCTTCATGCCTGTAGCTGCCAGCGTAATACCTGGATCCAGATCGTAGTTTTGCTGTACATCCACGTCATGAGACATATGGGTAAAATAGGTGCGCCCCGGTTTCAGTTCCCGCAGCAGCGCCTGCGCCTCACGCATGTCGTATACGGATCGTGTGGAGAATTCCGCAAGCTCATGGACAAAGCTCGTTCCGAGCACCAGCAGATCCAGCCCGTGCAGCGGCTTCTTCTCTGCTTCCTTCAGATCGATGGCATCCGAACAATACGCCCAGCTGTACCCTTCCCGCTCAAGCCGATATGCATAGGAATAACCGTTTTTACCATGGCAGACCTTCCAGGAGTGCACGTTCCAACCGCCAAGCTGGATATCATCGTCCGTTTCCATAAAGTTCATGTGCGCGCTTAGCCAAGGAAATTGCCCCTGAATGGTTGTGATTACTTCGCGCGGTGCGTACAAGCTGCCCTTAACCCCCAGCCAGCGGCAGGCATCCGCCCATTCCGGCAAACCTCCAATATGGTCAAAATGCGCATGTGTCACCAATACTGTATGAACCATACGCAATCCCTGATCCTCCATCTGTGATCTCCAGTCTGGTCCGCAGTCAATCATAAACGGTTCGGATGTACCATCTGAATGGATCAGAACAGAAGAACGTTTACGCTGGTTGATCCCGGTCAGACGGGCCTCCGTACAGACTGCACAATCACAGTATACACGCGGTACGCCCATGGCATCCCCGGTTCCCAGAAATGTTAGCTGATTCAATACAGTGATCCCCTCTCTATCCGATGCTGTACTTTCCAAGAAGTTCTGTTTCCTAAATTGTATATCCTCGCCCCCTGCTTTTGCAAAAAAAAACTCTCCCTATGCAGTTCCAATCCTGCAGTAGGGAAAGCCTGATCTCTGACTACATGTAGTCAGCGTATGTAACTTCGACTTGGCCCGCTTGTCGCCTAGACCAAGGCACGTAATTTCAAGGTCAATTCCTGACCCTCGGGCACATCTCTCGAATCGGTAATGACCCAGTTTGATGCCAGGCGCTTCGCCAGCACTTCTGCCTGCTCCGGCTTCAACTTCAGGCCGGTTACTACGCCCTCACCGACCGTGAAATCACGCTCCGGTCGCAAACCAAAAGCTTTCTCGATCCAGATACCCAGCCCGCCCCGGGTATTGAATGTAATTCGGTAGCCCTCTTGAACGGCTGCCTCCAGATTTTCTCCATGCTCCTCCGCATACGAGATAAAGTCATCATACCTGTAGTGCTCTTCGGAAACCGCATCAAAAGCAGCCACGTCCTTGGCCTTGATAGCCTGTAGTATTTGGTCTTCAGGCATGCCTTTGCCACGGGCCTGTTCCAGGCGAATGGCCGTACTTTGGGATAATTTGATCTCTGTACTCATCATCTCTCACCTTCCTGTTCATCCATTCGGATGCTAGAATTATAACCCAATTATATCCTGTCCCGATATCCGGATACAAAGTGTCCCGGCGACACTTCCATCCATTCCGGTTCTTCATCCCCGCGACGTGCTGATGGGTCCGTGTCCCCGCTATAGATGGGTGGCATCTCGTTGCGAACGCTTGGATCCGGAACGGGTATTGCAGCGAGCAAGGCCTGGGTATACGGATGTACCGGATTGCGGTACAGTTCTTCGGTTGGAGCCACCTCAACCAGTTTGCCGCGATACATTACCCCAATCCGGTTGGAGATATGACGTACCATCGACAAGTCATGGGCAATGAACAAATAGGTCAGACCCATCTCTGCCTGCAGGTCTTCAAGCATGTTGACCACCTGGGCCTGTACGGATACATCCAGCGCAGACAACGGCTCATCACACAGTATAAACTCCGGATTGACCGACAGAGCCCGAGCAATGCTGATCCGCTGACGTTGTCCACCGCTGAACTCATGCGGATAACGTTCGGCATGTTCCGGCTTCAAGCCTACGCGGTTCATCAGGTCATACGCTCTCCCCTTCATTTCTGCCTTCGAACCATAGTTATGAATCTCCATTGGTTCACTGATGATTTGCAAGACATTCATGCCTGGATTCAGTGATGAGTACGGGTCTTGGAAAATCGTCTGCATCCGTTTGCGAAACGGCTTCAGCTGTCTTTCGTTCATCTTGGCAACGTCCTGTCCGCCAAACAGGATACTTCCATCCGTCACATCATAGAGTCTTACGATGCTGCGTCCAGTTGTTGATTTGCCGCAGCCGGACTCACCCACGAGTCCGAACGTCTCCCCCTTATGAATATGGAAGCTAACGTTATCGACAGCCTTAACGACTTCCTGACCCTTGTTTCTTCCACGCACGGGGAAATATTTTTTTAGTCCACGCACGTCCAGCAGCACTTCACGCTGATCTGTTATTGCACTCATTTCTCCACCTCCTCTGTACGTGTTCCAAGTTGTGCCTGGTGTTGGTTTCGATCTTCGTCATTCAGCAGCCAACATAAAGCGCGATGGCCCGGTGCTGTTTCGGTATACTCAGGCATCTGCTTGCAGACTTCCATCGCATGTGGACAACGTTCCATAAACGGACATCCCGTTGGCGGGTGCAGCAGGTTCGGCGGTGTGCCTTCAATCGTAGCGAGCCGTTGTCGTCCCCCTTCTTCACCCGGCTTCGGAATGGATCGCAGCAGTCCCTGCGTATAGGGGTGCTGGGGATGGGCAAATATGCGTTCTACCGGCCCTTCTTCCATAATCAATCCACCATACATCACGATCACGCGTGTACAGACCTGCGCGACGACACCAAGGTCATGCGTAATCATTAAAATAGATGTCTGTGTGGATTCCTTCAGCTCCTGCATCAGCTGCAAAATTTGCGCCTGGATCGTCACATCAAGTGCCGTCGTTGGTTCATCGGCAATGAGCAGCTCGGGCTTGCAGGACAAAGCCATGGCAATCATTACACGTTGGCGCATCCCGCCGCTGAATTCATGCGGATATTGGTCGATGCGTTCCTCTGGTGAAGGAATACCTACCTGGCGCAGCAGCTCAATGGCTTCCTTGCGAGCCGCGGACTTATCCATTTTCCGGTGACGGCGAATAACTTCAATCATCTGTTTGCCCACACGGACTACAGGATTAAGCGAAGTCATCGGATCCTGAAATATCATGGAGATCCGGTTGCCCCGAATTTTGCGCATTTCACTATCCGATTTGTTCAGCAGATCTTCTCCTCGAAACAAAATCTGTCCATCCGTAATCCGCCCCGGCGACTGGATGAGCCTGATCAATGAACGGGCTGTTACACTTTTGCCGCTGCCCGACTCACCAACGAGTCCAACTACTTCGCCCTCATTCAGGGTAAAGCTTACCCCCCGTACGGATTGCACCTCTCCTTCACGGGTGGCAAAGGACGTTCTCAGTTCTTTGACCGATAATAAATCTGTCATTGTTGTATTCACCCCGCTGTGTAAGTTCAACCAAAGAATATTAGTTAATATTATCTATCTTTTGTTTGCTTTAGGTTCAAAGGCTACACGGAATACATCACCCAGGAAGTTGAAGGATAGTACTGTCAGCAAAATGAACAATCCAGGGAAAATGGCCATATACGGCGCTTCACTGATGAAGCCCTGGGCATCATTCAGCATGCTGCCCCAGGAGGAATTCGGCTGTTTGACTCCCAGGCCGAGAAAGCTCAGGGACGATTCCATAAGAATAGCTCCTGCAATATTGATGGTTGCGGCTACGATAATGGTCGGCATGATGTTGGGGATGATGTGCTTCATAATGATGCGGAAGGGCTTCTGCCCCGATACCCGCGCATACAGAACATACTCCCGCTGCTTCACCGACATGGCTTCCGCCCTCACAATCCGGGCAATGTTCATCCAGCTTAACACCCCAATAATGACGATAATCGTGCCAATTCCCGGTTTGAGGTACGCGTTCAGGATCAACATGAGGAAGAATGACGGAATGGACATCAGTACGTCCACAATACGCATCAACGTATTATCCACCCAGCCTCCAAAATAGCCACTCACCGTGCCGACGAGTGTACCTACTATAACTGCGATGGCCATCGACAGGAAACCTACCGCAAGAGAAACACGGCCTCCGTACAGCGCACGAGCCAAATAATCTCGTCCATAATCATCCGTCCCGAACCAGTGATCCGCACTCGGCTGCTGCAATCGCTCCATGACCACAATCTCATTGGGATCATGCGGGGATAAAAACGCAAACAGGGATGCGAGCACAAATATGCCCAATATAATGACAGCCGCAATGCCCAGTTTCTGATGCCTGAACTGCGTCCGTAAGTTACGCCAGCGCATTGAATTCATGTTGTCTCACCCCGTTGTCTTAATTCGTGGATCTACCACGCCATATAGAATATCGGCTACCAGGTTACCGACCACCAGCAGCACGGAGGAAATCATCGTAATGCCCATAATAATCGGATAATCCAGACCATGCACGGCTGAGATTCCCAGTGAACCCATCCCTGGCCATGAGAATACAGATTCCGTAATAAACGCTCCGGCAATCAGCTCAGGCAAGGACATGCCGAGAATGGTGATGACCGGAAGCAGTACATTTTTGAGCACATGGCGAAGCAGTACTGTTCCTCGGGTAGCTCCATAAGCATACTGAATCTGAACATAGTCCTCTTCCAGCTGACTGATCGTATTTGAACGAATATAACGCATGTACACCGACACATTCATGAAGGTCAGTACGGTACATGGCAGAATACCATGTTTGATAATATCCCACGCCGAATCGACTCCGACGGTCCGCATGCCCATGCTGGGCAGCCAGTGCAGCTGTACGGCGAAAAAATAAATCAACATCATGCCGAACCAGAAGCTCGGAATGGAAATCCCAATGTAGGAAAGAAGACTGAGACCACGGTCAAACAAACTGTTCTGGCGCGAACCCGCAATCATGCTCAGTGGAATCGAAATAAGTAATGATAACAATAGCGACGCTCCCATCAATCCAAACGTAGCGGGAAGACGTTCAACAATTAATTCGGCAACCGGGCGGTGATTGACCAGTGAATAGCCGAGATCACCTGTCAGAACATTTTTCAGCCACACCACGTATTGCACATACATGGGCTGGTCCAGTCCAAGATTTTGCCGAATACGTTCCACATCCTCTGCTCCCATATTGGGAGTAACAAAGGAAAGCACCGGATCGCCCGGCGCCAGCTTGATCAAGGTAAAGGAAACGATGGAGATAACAAACAAAAGCGGGATCGCCTGTACGATCCTTCGGACAATATAGTTATTCACACGGGCACCTCCGAATCAACGCCGGCCTCGCGGCCGGCGTTATTGGCTTGTTATATAGAATGAACGCATGTGGATGGAACCAAGGATTCACAACAGCCACTCCGATGACAGAACAACCTTCCGATCGCTGTTATCCCCAGATTTCTTTGATTCCTTTATAAAAAGGGGAAATCCGGGAATAAAGGCGAACGCTTTGCTTCTTCAGGTTATTTCTGCTCTCTACGTTCTTGGTGAATCTCAAAGGTTCAAACCATGTTTTCATTCGATATAATTATTTTTTATAGATTTTAGACAGGTCTTCCAGCATAACTACCGGTTTCGGATTGGCATCCTCAACACCGCCGTACGTGTTGTCCACTGCTACCACTGCTTTTGTGTATGCAATTGGATATACGGTCATTTCGTTTGCTACGGTTTGTTGAATTTGTTTGTACAGCTCTCCACGTTTTGCTTCATCAATCTCAACCGCTGCATCACTCCACAGCTTGTCGAAATCAGCGTTTTTGTAGTGGGAGTAGTTATATGCTGCATCGCTCAGGAAGAGGGATTTGTAAGCATCCGGCTCATAACCCATGATGTATCCGCCAAAGGACAGTTCAAAGTCTGTATTGTTCATATCCAACGTACGGTTACCATAAGCTGTTCCGTCCATCGGCAGCAATTCCACTTCAATACCCACATCTTTCAGCTTTTGCTGAATGTACAAGGCTTGGCTTGTTTGTGGTTTATTTGTGTTTGTGTAAGCCAGGCGCAATTTCAGATTGCTTACGCCTGCATCGGCCAGCAGCTGCTTGGCTTTCTCGAGGTTGTAGTCATACTTCTCCACATCGTCGGTTTGATACAGCGTGTCGGGTGTCAGAATGGACGCAGCCGGTTCAGCAAAATCAGCCGAGGAATACGAAGCTGTGATCAATTCATTTTTATCCAAAGCATAGGCAATCGCTTGACGCACTTCTTTCTTTTGCATGGAAGGTACGTTCAGGTTAAACACCATGTACTGCAGGCGGCCTTCCGGATAAGTCAGCATGTTGAATTTGCCTGTATCATTCAATTTGTTGTAATCCTGTGTATCGACCATACGCATTTGAATCTCGCCATTTTGCAGAGCCAGGTTCGCTGCATTCGGGTCTTTGGCTACACGGTACGTCACGCTATCCAAGTGAGCTTTGCCTGCAAAGTAATCGTCAAAACGTTCCAGTGTCACATATTCACCTGGGCGGTATTCCTTGAATTTGAACGGACCGGAACCGATTGGGTTGTTGTTTTTGTCGCTTTTCTCAATATCCGCTTCGCCTTCAAAAATGTGTTTCGGGATTGGGGAGAAGGAAACCAACGCGCCTTCAAAAGCTGCTGATACTTCCGGCAGTTGGAATTCCACGGTGAGATCGTCCACTTTCGTAACTTTCACCGGTTTGCCATTGAAAACATATTGGCTGCGGGAAGAGCTATGCTGTTTCTCATCGAGAATGCTGTCCATGGTAAACACGATATCATCCGCCGTCAGCGGTTGTCCGTCATGCCATTTCAGTCCATCCTTAAGCTTCAATGTATACGTCAGGTGATCTTCCGAGAAGCTGTCGCTTTCGGCGAGCACATATGTTTTTTTGCCATCATTCACGTTAAATAGTGGAGCATATAAGGACTGATCAATCGTCAACGTGACACGGTCTCCCGCGTAGATCGGATTCATCACTTTGGGATCATCCTGTACTGCAATAATAATGCTTCCGCCATCTTTCGGCTGTCCATTATCCGTAGAAGCAGTACTTCCCTCGTTATTAGAAGAAGTATTTGCTCCATCACCACTGCTGCCGCATGCACTCATGATTGCAACAACCAGAACCAGCATCAATGACAGCCACATTTTTTTAGATTTCATTATGATATTTCCCCTCGCTGTAATTTATCTTCTGTTAGCTAGTATATCAAGGATTCGACAAAAAGCAATGACTTTTTCCAACTTAACCTATCGGATTTTATTTAAATCGCTTTATTGTCCAACAATGCAAAAAACCTCCAATTCGCTGACTCCAGCAAATCGAAGGTCTTTGTTTGTAATTCTTTTATAGTCCCGCTAGCACCTGATACCAGACTCCGCGTTTGGAATATAGCGTACTGCGCACTTCGTCCCAGCCACCAAGGTAGTTGATATCAAACAGTCCTTCAGGTGTTGGAAACGAGGATTCCGTCTCGGCAAATACTTTCGGATCTACCGAACGAAAACCATGCTTGGCAAATATGCGCTGAGCCTCCGGAGTTCGCAGGTAGTCCACAAACGCCTCTGCCAACTCCCTATTCCCATGTTTATCCGCATATTTATCTACCACAACGGCCGGATTTTCAATCAGGATTGTATTCTTCGGTACAACGATATCGTACTTAACACCCTGGGCAATACGGGCAAGCAATTCATTCTCATACGTCACGATGACATCGCCGACGCCATATTCAAAGGCTGCCATGGAAGATCGGCCGCTTTTATCCAGCGATTCGACATTTTCATGTACCTTCTCCAGAAATGCTTTGGCAGCGGCAGGGTCCTTCTGGCCCTTTTCTTCCGACATCTTCAGCCCAGCTCCGTAGATTGCATTGATATCCCACTGGGCTCCGCCTGACGTTTTGGGATTGGGGTACAGCACCTTGACGCCCGGCTTGGTCAAATCCTCAAAATCACGAATTCCAAGCGGGTTGCCATCCCTTGTTCCAAGAACAACAATGGAACGTGTAATCATGCCATCATTCGGCGTTTGTTTCCAATCGGAGGTCACGAGGTCGGCTTTGACCAGTTTATCGATGTCACTTTCCATGGCGAGCAATGCCACATCAGCCTCGAATCCGCCAACAATGGCTCTTGCTTGGGTACCTGAAGCTTCATAGGACTCCTGGAAATTGACCGTCTGTCCGGTTTTTGCTTTCCATTCCTCCTTGAACTTGGGCAGCAGCTCTCCGACAGCATCCTTGGCTACACTGTATGCACCAATGACAAGTGTATTGGATTGTTCAGCCGCAGAGGGTCCGTTCTGTTCGCCTTCCGCTTCCTGATTGCTGCAGCCTACGGTCATGCAGACGAGCAGAAGCATAAGGGCGGCGTATAAGGGGGTTCTTTTCTTCTTCATCGTCTGCATGGGGCAGCCTCTCTTTCGAGTGCATTTTAGATCATGACCGGCATTGGATCTTCCTTCAGGCGATTCTCGACAACCCAGCTATCCGTGTCATTAAACAGATAAGCGCGGTGTACAAGCACCCGAATCTGTTGACCAATCTCCAGTGTCGTTTTCTCAAGTGAACGATATGTGATCAGTTTGTGGCCCTGTACCTCGACTTCCACCATCCACTCACTACCACGGAAGTGAAGATGCTTCACTGTACCCTTTTCGGTAGCTGACAGCATGGAGAATTCGTTTTTCAGACCAATCTCGATGTACTCAGGCCTGATTAAGGCACGCGTGTGATCTCCTTGTACTGCATGTTCAAATCCTTTAAGCTGCGAGGCATCCTCTACAACGGTGGATTCACCAATAAAGGTTGCCACAAATGGAGTCTGCGGATTTTTGTAGATATCCCACGGTGTTCCTTTTTGCTCTAAACGACCTTGGCTGATAATCATGATCTCATCTGCAACTTCGATCGCTTCATCCTGGTCATGTGTTACAAATATCGAGGTAATGCCGACACGCTCAATCAGCTCTCTCAACCATGAACGCAGCTCTTGGCGAATCTTGGCATCGATGGCGGCAAAAGGCTCATCCAGCAGCAGCAGCTGCGGCTCAGGAGCCAAAGCTCTGGCAAATGCGACACGCTGACGCTGTCCACCGGACAGTTGATGCGGATAGCGCTGTTCAAAACCTTTTAGCCCGGTCAGCTCAACAAGTTCCATGACCCGATCGCGAATCTGGGCTTTGGGTGTCTTTTTGACCTTAAGTCCAAAAGCGATATTATCAAAAACTGTCATGTGTTTGAACAAGGCATAGTTCTGAAAAACAAACCCGATTCCCCGCTCCTGCGGAGGCAGATGATTCACAACCTTGCCGTGAAAGCGAATCTCTCCTGAGTCCGGGTTTTCCAGACCGGCGAGCATGCGCAAAATAGACGTTTTGCCTCCTCCACTGGGCCCTAGCAGACCGATCAGATGGCCTTTGGCAATATCGAACGAGACATCTTTTACCGCATGAAATTGACCGAAATGTTTGTTCAGATCACGAACTTCCACATGCATATCAATGCACTTCCTTTCGCTTCTTGGCCCATTCCATCATGAGCAGCAGCCCAACGGAAAAGGTAACCAGTACCAATGCCACACCATTTGCAGCAGAGACATTAAAATTCTCAACATCCTGATAAACAAGCGTTGTTGCCGTCTGTGTTTTGTTCATAATATTGCCCGATACCACCAGCACTGCGCCGAATTCTCCAAGCGATCGTGCAACGGTAAGTACAAGCCCGTATACGACAGCCCAGCGGATGGAAGGCCAGGTGACACTCCAGAACGTTCTCCACCCATACGCGCCAAGCGTTGAAGCTGCCTCTTCCTGCTGCGAACCGAGCTCCTGCAGGACCGGCATAACCTCCCTGACCATCAGCGGGAATGTGACAAACAGCGTTGCAATGACCATTCCAGGGAAGGCGTACACTACATTGAAGCCGATTCCTTCAAAAAAGCCACCCATAATGCTGTTCGGCCCGAGCAGCAATACAATCATTAACCCGCCAATGACGGGGGACACCGCATAAGGCAGGTCGACAATGCTGTTTAACAATCCTTTGATGCGATCACTAAGCCATCCGGCACGAACCAGGTAAATGGCCATCATAATGCCAAACAATGTATTTAACAGCGTGACTACCAGCACCACAAGTCCGGTCATCATCAAGGCATGCAGCGCCTCAGGGCGCATCAGCCCATCCAGAAAGCCTCCTGCACCATCTTCAAATGCTCCGATCAATATGCGTCCCAAAGGAATAATCAGAAGCACAATAAATACTGCAAACGTAAGTCCAATTAATAGCCGTCTCATCGTCTTCTCCCCCGCATCTGCACCAGATTAATCAGCCAGAGGATCAGGAAAGAAAGCGTGAGGAGCAGCACGGATACAGCAGCTGCACCCGTAGGATTGTCACTTTCAATCTCGCCGTAGATAAATACGGAAGCCGTCAGCGTTCTGCCCGGGATGTTGCCCGCCACCAGCACAACTGCTCCAAACTCTGCAAGTGCTCTGGAGAAAGCAAGCATACCACCGCTAATCATGCCTGGAGCCATAGAAGGCAGAATGACCTGCCTGAACGTACGCGCCTTCGATGCACCCATGGTATAGGAAGCCTCTTCCTCCGAAGGGTCGATCTCCTCCAGCAGCGGCTGCACCGCACGAATCACGAATGGAAACGTAACAAAGGTCATCGCAATGACGATCGCAGGCTGATGAAACACAATTTCAATTCCTATGGTTTCAGCCAGCTTGCCTACAGCACTGACCGGTCCAAGCAGCAGCATAATCATTAATCCGCCAACTGCAGTAGGAAGTGCAAAGGGCAGATCTACGAGACTGTTGAGAAACGATCTCCCAAAGAAACGATAACGCGTGAGCACCCAGGCAATCATGGTGCCAATTACCACGTTAATCAGTGTGGCGATAACAGCCAGTCGAACGGTCAGCAATACAGCTTTCCACGCGATTGGATCCATGATGCTCTCGGCAAAATTGCTCCATCCTTCAGAGAAGGAATTGACGTACACACCGATAATTGGAAGCACGATGAGTACAATAAAATATAGCAATACAGTACTGCGGAATCCCCAAGTCCATCCCTTGTGACGAAGAACGGTATTCATTGCTGCATTCCCTCCCAGCCTCCGGCTCCATATCCGGTCGGCAGTCTCCCTGCTTTGGTACATTCATTTTTCTAAGTTGGATTATATCACTTTAACATTATTCCCATTAGTCTACTTGGTTTTTTTGCTTATCTGATACTTTACCAGTTTGCAGTGCTAACCGTCAATGTTTTTATTGTATATCATTTGGGCGTTTAGCAGATGATTGGTTAACCATTTTACCCGTGAATTGTGGTTTGTTTGAATTGGAGTGGTTAAGGTACAATTTAGAAGAGAATTTACGAGGATAAGGAGTGCTGTTAGATGTTATATACGAAAAAAATATCAACCTCCAGACGGGATGAAATCAAGGATATCACAAGAGAAGTAGAGCAGGTTGTCCGCAATAGCGGTGTACAAAACGGAACTGTCCTTGTCTATTGTCCCCATACGACAGCAGGTATCGCCATTAATGAAAATGCCGACCCGGATGTTAAACATGATGTGCTGCTTCGTCTAGACGAAGTGTATCCTTGGGAACATCCCCAATATCGACATGCTGAGGGGAATACCGCTTCCCACCTGAAATCAATCACAACCGGTCCATCTCAAACGGTGATTATTCATGAAGGCCGATTATTACTCGGCAGATGGCAGGGGATTTATTTCAGCGAATTCGATGGCCCTCGTGAGCGGGAATATTTTATCAAGATCATGGAAGGCTAATTCAGCCAAACGCAAACAGGCGGACAACCCTGATTTAGGGCTACGATCCGCCTGTCTTGGTCTTTCGCGCCAATAAACTTTCGCGAGACAACGTTATAAAGAATTAATGTTATGACAATTCACCGCCCTGAAGTATAGGAGTGCGACAAAAGCGCCTTTTATAGGACGCCAGGCTGGTGTTATAGATTGCGGCATAGTACTTTGACATGAGACAATGCCGACGATTCAATCTCAGCAAACGTTACACGATCCTGAATATAATACGATATAAATCCGTGCATGGACAAAAACAGTGTGCGCGGCACACATTGGATATCTTCATCCGTACAGCCTTCCTCGTTCATGTACTGCCTGACAATGGAAGCAAATAATTCGAAGCATCTTCCCTGCTCCGTACGACAATAGGATAACAGCTCCTCATCCCGAATCATGAACATAATCTCGTATTGATACGGATTCTCCAGACCAAAACGAATGAATTCCAACATGATATGCTCTACCTTGCTCATACCGCCCACGACTGGCCTGACCATGGCTTGCAGCAGCAAATGTCCCAGATGATTGAAATCTTCTACCACAATGGCATAGAACAATTCTGCCTTTTCCTTGAAATGATAATACAGCGACCCATGACTATAGCCCAGATGCTGGCCGATGCTTCGCATCGAAATGGCGCGGTATCCTTTGGTAATAAAAAGATGTCTCGCCGCCTCCAGGATCCGCTCCCTCGACAACTCTTGTTCGACTGCTCTTCTAGCCATATATTTTATTCCCCTTCAATAAAATAAAGCCGCTGTCCCTCCGTGATCCGGGATTGCCCTTGCGTCAAATCCGTGATCCAGGCGATGAATGCCTCGGTTTCACTATCCGGCGGAAGACAAGTCAACGTAACCTTATCGGTGAATCCAGTTTCACCCGTACGGACTTCCCGGCTTCTTAATTCATTTTCCACTTTTCCCAGCCACGTATAATCCAGTTCCACAAACACTTCACGATGAAGCACTTTGGTTATGGCCTCTCCAGCTTCAATAGCCGCTACAGCGCCATCCGTATATGCACGGATTAAACCGCCAGCTCCAAGCATGATTCCCCCAAAATACCGTGTAACCACAATAGCCACATTTTTCAGTTGCTGATTTTTGATGACTTCAAGAATGGGTTTCCCAGCAGTTCCGCTTGGTTCCCCGTCATCGGATTGCTTCTGGATCTCATCTCTTTCCCCTATCATGTAGGCGGAGCAGTTATGAGTGGCATTCCAGTGTTTCTTCTTGATTTCATCAATAAAAGAAACTGCTTCTTCTTCCGTTGTAACTGGCATAATGTGACCGATGAAACGCGACTTCTTGATGACAATTTCCAGATTGCCCGGTCCTCGAACCGTGCGGTAACGTTCAAGCATTTCAATCCAACTTTCCGATTTAATCCATTTTACAAGAAAGCAGTTCCCCGCGCGGACGCGGATGAACTGCCTTGGTTTAAACATCCGGGGATCACTGCATTCAACCTCACAATGAAACCCGGGCGTCATTACACATGCTTTATTTAACTATATGAGTCAAACCAAGAATTATTCGGAAAGTCTCGCTTCAAGCGCAGCTTTCTCTTCTTCAAAGCCTGGTTTGCCCAGCAATGCGAACATATTTTTCTTGTAAGCTTCTACTCCTGGTTGGTCAAACGGGTTGACGCCCAGCAGATATCCGCTGATGCCGCATGCTTTTTCAAAGAAGTATACCAGATATCCGAAAGAATATGGAGACATATCCGGAATATTCACAATCAGGTTTGGAACTTGGCCATCTGTATGTGCAAGCAGCGTACCTTGGAACGCTTTTTTGTTGACGAAGTCCATTGTTTTGCCTTCCAGGAAGTTCAGACCATCGAGGTCATCCGGATCGGCTTCGATCGAAATATGCTCGGATACTTCAGCTACCTGAATGACGGTTTCGAAAATGTTCCGGCTTCCTTCCTGGATGAATTGACCCATGGAGTGCAAGTCCGTGGAGAAATCAACAGATGCAGGATAGATTCCTTTGTAATCTTTACCTTCACTCTCTCCGTAAAGCTGTTTCCACCACTCGGATACAAAGTGCAGGGATGGCTCGTAGTTAACGAGGATTTCTGTTCCTTTACCTTTGCGGTACAATGCGTTACGAACAGCAGCATATTGATATGCTTCATTCTCAGCTACATTCGGGTTGCTGTATTCTTTGGATGCGTCAGCTGCACCTTGCATCATTTCTTCGATGTTAATGCCAGCTGTAGCAATCGGCAGCAAGCCTACTGCTGTCAGTACCGAGTAACGTCCACCTACATCATCCGGAATAACGAAAGACTCGTAACCTTCTTCGTTCGCCAGTTTTTTCAGTGCGCCGCGCTCTTTGTCTGTTGTCGCATAGATACGTTTGCGAGCTTCTTCTTTACCGTATTTTTTCTCCAGTGCAGCGCGGAAGATACGGAAAGCAATGGCTGGCTCGGTTGTCGTACCGGATTTGGAGATAACATTCACGGAGAAGTCTTTGCCTTCAACCAGATCCAGCAAGTGAGTTACATAGGTGGAACTGATATTGTTACCTGCGAAATAGATTTCAGGCGTTTTGCGTTTATCTTTTGGCAGGTTGTTATAGAAAGAGTGTGTCAGCATTTCAATCGCTGCGCGTGCCCCCAGGTATGAACCACCGATACCGATAACGATCAGCACTTCGGAATCACTTTGGATTTTGGCAGCCGCTTTTTGAATGCGGGAGAATTCTTCCTTGTCATAAGCGGTTGGCAGGTCAATCCAGCCCAGGTAATCGGATCCGGTTCCCGTTCCGTTGTGGAGCTGCTCGTGAGCCAGACGAATCGGTTCAGCGAAATAGTCCACTTCATGCTGGTTTACAAATTGCAAGGCAGTGCTGTAATCAAACTTCACTTTTTTTGCCATGATCTAAAAACCTCCTGATATCGGTAGCTTATTTTTCCGTTTTCCATTCAAACAACTTAGCATAAGGATACTTCAAATCCACGGGGCTGACAAGCTTGCAGCTTGAACTTTGTCACTTCAAATTCAAGAAGCAAAAAGGGTAAACCAAACCCGCTGGTTGCGGGTTTTGGCTACCCTTCTTGTATTATTCCGCCGGGTACGAGCAGCAGTAGTCGGTAACGCTGCGTATCTCCAGTTTGAATTTGGATTCGGCAGGCACGTGGAACGTAGCTTGACCTTGAATCTCTTGCCAATCTTCTTCTCCGGGAAGCAATACTCTCAGATCGCCGGACAGAATCTCCATGATTTCACGGGAATCTGTACCGAACTCATAGCTGCCTGGGAGCATGATGCCCAGAGTCACTTTGCTGCCATCCCCCAAAATAACCGTTCTGCTGGTTACCTGGCCATCATAATAAATGTTGGCCTCTTTTACTACACTGACTTGATCAAACTGTGACATGCGTACCCGCTCCCCCTGAAGTTAATGAAAACAAAAGGCAAAACAGATCAGGATATATCCTCATCCTTACTCTGTCGGAAATAACTTTGCTGCCACGAACAGAACAGATTGGGCTGTTCCATTCGCAGCAGCGTTTTTCAAGCTATTACAGCAATGCTTTTACGCGGCTAACCACGTTATCAACTGTGAAGCCATACTCTTCGATAACACGGTCGCCAGGCGCGGAAGCACCGAATGTGCTGATTCCGAGAATGTCGCCTTGATCGCCAACATATTTCTCCCAGCCCATTGGATAAGCCATTTCAATCGCCAGACGAGCTTTAACATCCGGAAGCAGGACGGATTCTTTGTAAGCTTTGTCCTGTTTCTCGAACAGATCCCAGCTCGGCATGCTGATTACGCGAACTTGGATACCTTGTTCAGCCAGTGCAGCTTGAGCTTTGACAGCCAATTGCACTTCGGAACCTGTAGCGATGATTTGTGCTACTGGTTTGCCGTCTTTTGCATCCGAAACAACATAAGCACCGCGTTTAACGTTCTCACGGGAGCCTTCTACTGTTCCTTCCAGGATCGGCAAGTTTTGACGAGTGAGTACGAGTGCTACCGGGTTGTTCTTGTTCTCAAGCGCATAAGCCCATGCAGCAGATGTCTCATTACCGTCAGCCGGACGAATTACTGTCAGGTTAGGAATGATACGCAGGGACGCAAGTTGCTCAATTGGCTCGTGCGTAGGACCATCTTCACCAACAGCGATACTGTCGTGAGTCAGAACGTATGTCACAGGCAGACCCATCAGGGCAGCCAGACGAACAGCCGGACGCAGGTAGTCAGTGAACACGAAGAATGTACCACCGAATACTTTCACACCGCTGTGCAGTGCCATACCGTTCATTGCTCCAGCCATACCGAATTCACGGATACCGAAGTAGATGTTGCGGCCAGAGTAATCTTCTGGTGCAAAGTTTGCAATGTTGTTCAGGTGTGTCATTGTGGAGCTTTCCAAGTCAGCAGATCCACCAGTCAGATGAGGCACGTTGTGCGCCAAACCGTTCAGTGCATTACCGGAAGCAACACGAGTGGAAAGAGCTTTGTCTGTTGCAGCATATTTAGGAAGATCGCGGTCCCAACCTTCTGGAAGGTCACCGTTGATTGCTGTTTCGAACTGAGCTGCCAGCTCTGGGAATGCTTTTTTGTACTCGGCGAATTTCTCGTCCCAAGCTTTGTTTGCGGAGATACCACGATCTTTGACTTGAGCAAAGTGATCGCGAACTTCAGCTGGTACGTGGAAATCTTCCTCGTAAACCCATTTGTAAAATTCTTTGGTCAGTTTCGCTTCGTCAGCACCCAGTGGGGAACCGTGAGTACCGCCGTGGCCGCCTTTACCTTGTTTGTTCGGGCTACCATAACCGATAACCGTTTTCACTTCGATCAGTGTAGGACGCAGTGTATCTGCTTGTCCTTCCTGAATTGCTTTTTCGATTGCAGGCAGATCGTTACCATCTTCTACACGCAGCACTTGCCAGCCATAAGCTTCGAAGCGTTTTGCGATGCTTTCGGAAGAAGACAGGTTCAACTCACCATCAAGCGTGATGTCGTTGGAGTCGAACAACATGATCAGTTTACCCAGGTGCAGACGTCCAGCAAGGGAAGCTGCTTCGTGGGATACGCCTTCCATAAGGTCACCGTCACCACAGATTGCATAAGTGTAGTGGTCGATAACGTTGAATTTATCCTTGTTGTATGTCGCGCCCAGTTGCGCTTCAGCCATAGCCATACCTACAGCCATTGCAATACCTTGACCCAGTGGTCCAGTCGTAGCGTCAACACCTGCAGTATGTCCGAATTCCGGGTGACCCGGAGTTTTGCTTCCCCATTGGCGGAATTGTTTCAATTCTTCCATAGGAAGATCGTAGCCGCTCAGGTGCAGCAAGCTGTACAGCAACATGGAACCATGTCCTGCAGACAGCACAAAACGGTCCCGGTTAACCCAAGTTGGGTGGTCCGGGTTATGTGTCATCGTTTTTGCAAAAAGTTGGTACCCCATTGGAGCGGAGCCCATAGGCATTCCCGGGTGTCCCGATTTTGCTTTCTCGATTGCATCAATTGCCAGAGTACGTACAGTTGTAATCGACAGGTTGTCGATTGTGTTGTTCTCGTCCTTTTGAATCGCTTCGTTCTTGTCAGTCATGGTTTGTCCTCCTCATGTCTTTAGATAAGTCGGGTGCGCAAGCGAATCCCTCTCATCATACAAGCAAACCGTATATAACAATAAGTGAATCCGCTTGAATGTTTCATTTTGACTTATTCACTTTTGTATTGTATCACTTGGCGTGAAGCTTTTCCATAACCTTCTTTTAGAAGTTCCGGAAAATTCGGTTGTTTGTGGGTGAGGCGGGTTTATTCCAGCGCAGAATAAAAGGTGTTCGGTAGAGCATCTAAGCCCATGTCCGGCTTGGCAAGCCTCGCTAATCCATCGGATGAAGTATAACCTTTAACCGGAAAACCATACACTTTTTACAGCTCGAAGTTTTTTTTCATAGGGTATCGTTCATGTTTCTGATTCGAAATCCCCACGGTTGTGTTACTCTCAGAAAGAAAGGAGGCTTGCCGCATGTCAGGACCACAAGCTGTAGAGCCAAAGTCGTCAATTCATCCATTACCCTGGATTGCAGCAACGTTAACAGGCATCATCACCGGTTTATTTCTTGGCTTATCTCTTAAAGTGGTTCAGGCTTACACGGGTGAAAAGGTGTATACCCTGCTGCTGAATGTTGATTTTGTGCCCTGGCTTCCGCCCATCTTGCCTGAATGGTTCGAATTTACGCTCCATCTTCTTGTTTCTGTCATCATCGGCCTCTTCTACTTCTGGTGGATTCAACGTTCCGATTTCCCTTTGGTTAAAGGCTTTTTGCTCGGTGCGTTCTCTTCCCTGCTATATATTCCGCTCTCTCTGTTATCTGTACGAGTTCCAGGCTTATTGGATTTCAAGGCCATATCGCTTTGGATTATCGGACACCTTCTATTTGGCATTCTCCTTGGCGTCTGCGGACGGATATGGAAACGACAAAAAGGCGATTCCCATTCAGCTCGCAAATAGGAAGTCGCCTTTTCTTAACCGGCCGATTCACATGGTCCCGAATCAACCTTGCACAGTATTAAAGCATCAAGCTAAAATACAACGGTCTTGTTTTCGTGAACCAGAATCCGGTCTTCAACATGCCATTTAACCGCACGTGCAAGTACAACGCGCTCAATGGTACGTCCGATCCGTTTCAATTCGGTGACGTCATCTCCATGGCTTACACGCTGAACGTCCTGCTCGATAATCGGCCCGCCATCCAGTTCTTCGGTCACATAATGCGCTGTTGCTCCGATAATTTTAACACCACGATTATACGCCTGAGCATATGGCTTACCACCGACAAAAGCCGGAAGGAAGGAATGGTGGATATTAATAATCCGATTCCGGTAATGCTCAATAAACATTGGAGAGATAATTTGCATATAACGTGCAAGAATAATGACATCAATATCGTTACCGATGACGTCCAGCTGACGCTGCTCCGCTTCCTTTTTCGTATCAGCCGTTACCGGAATATGATGATAAGGAATGCCGAATGATTCCACGTAATCCTTCATATCCAAGTGGTTGCTTACCACGAGAGCGATATCGGCATCAAGGTCTCCGGCCTGCCATTGCCACAGCAATTCAACCAGACAATGATCTTCCTTGGATACAAAAATAGCCAGTTTCTTCTTGCGGCTAACCGCAGAGAGAGACCACTCCATCTTGAAGCGCTCGGCCACTTCCGCAAAATCAGCTTCCAGCTTGGCCAGACTCGCTGTCAGTTCCGGAAGATCGAATTCAATGCGCATGAAAAACATGCCGCCAGCCGGATCCATGGTGTACTGGTCAGACTGAACAATGTTTGCACCATGCTGGTGCAGGAAATGTGATACGGCAGCTACAATTCCTGGACCATCCGGACAGGAAATAAGCATCCGCGCCCGATCGGCGCGGTTTTTGGAATCAGGACGTGCTTGTTTTGCATGAATCTCCATCGGGCTATTCTTCCTCCTTCAATTAAGCCGTGACCAGCAGTTCTTTTCCTGCAAGCCAGGCGATCAAACGATGATTCAGTTGCTCTTCGTTCAAATGCGGGAACAACGCTGCTTCCGCTACCAGATCATACAACCGCTCCAGCGGTTCACGTGGATCAGCCTTTTTGGCTTTTGCATCATTCTTGAGCAGCGTCCAAACGTCGAGAATATAGGAACGCGAGTCAATCTCTTTCCCGTGGAAGAAGTGCTGCAGCTGCTCTACCTCTGTCAGGAATTCCGGACCAAACCGGCCACTCACATCTCCACGAAGCAATGCAATTTCCACCTCGTACATCGGGCGTTGTGTCTTGGCTTCCTTCCCGATCCAAGGTGTCTCCAAAATAAATGGACGTCCTTGAAGCGCCTCGTGATGAACGATGCGGTTAATCGCTTCAAAACCAATCCAGCCGGAACCAATCGGTGTATGACGGTCCTTGCGTGCACCTACTGCATTCTTACTATCATTAATATGCATTACGGTAATGCGGTCAAGCCCTACTGTGCGATCAAACTGCTCAAGCACACCATCCAGATCATTCACAATATCATAGCCTGCATCATGAATATGGCATGTATCCATACATACCGCGAGACGTTCGTTATGCGTAACCTTCTCCATGATTTGTGCGATCTCTTTGAAGCTGCGGCCCATTTCGGTCCCTTTTCCAGCCATTGTTTCAAGAGCAATCTTCACATCGGTCTCTTTGACACCGTCGAGCACTTCATTGAGCCCTTCGGCAATTCGTCCAATACCATAATGAGCATCCTTATCCGTAAAGGCGCCGGGATGCAGCACAATATTTTTGACACCAATGGCATGCGTGCGGCGGATTTCTTCCTGAAGGAAGCTTACAGCCAGTTCATACGTGTTTTCTTTGTAGGAACCAAGGTTAATAATGTATGGCGCATGGACAACAATATCTTCCATTCCGCCCTCTTGCATGGCAAGCTTGCCTTCCTCGATATACATGGACTCAATAGGCTTGCGGCGCGTATTCTGCGGTGCACCCGTATATATCATAAACGAACTGGAACCGTACGAGGACGCTTCCTTCGTTGCACTCAATAATCCCTTGTCCGAAAAGGACACGTGGGAGCCGATTTTCAGCATCATTGATCCCCCTTTTTCTGAATTATCCCTTATTCTAACGCGATTATCGAAATAAATCTAGAAATGCGCTATAATTCGGGTTACAGGCTATTTTTTACAGCTAATTTGGAACATGGTGGGCGGAATCCGTCTTTCCGTGAAAATCAATGAACCGAGGTGACTCCGCAATGATTTTCGGCTCCTACGCTATGACGTTAGTCAGCAGTTCCCCCAGCAATTGGTTTATGAATACGATCGCATTCTGGACGTTTCTTTTGCTTGGCAGCATGTGTATCGGTGGATTCTTTATGATGCGCAAGTTTTTGAAAGTGCTCCCAAAAGCGGACGGCAAATCCAAACTGGATTGGCAAAATTACTGGGTAGAAACAAGCCGCCACCTGTGGACGGACGAAGCCAAGGCTTTTCTGGATCAACTCGTAGAGCCTGTGCCCGGTCCGTTTCGCGATATCGCCAAACATTCAATTGCAGCAGAGATTGGTAAAATTGCTGTTGAAAACAAGGCAACCGAGGTGTCCCGAGATCACTGCATCAAAGGATACATTATAGCCACACCGAAGCGTGATAATAAGTTTTTGGTCAAATTTTTGGAGAAAAACCAAATTGATTACTCGCCTTATAAACATCTGATGAATAAATAAAAGAAGTTTCCATTATGGACGGAATCGCATACTCAACTCCAACACACGAGCTCCATCAGGTAAGTCATTTGCAGTCAGGCATTACTTACCGCCGGGGCTGTTTGTTGATCCGCCATATAAGAAATTCACAATACAGGAGGGCTGAAGCATGAAAATCGCCATATGTGGAGGAACAGGTTTTGTAGGAAGTGCACTTGTGGATTACTGGCTGCAAGCAGGTCATCAGGTTCAGATTATCACGCGCAAACTGCCTGATCTTCATGATCCCGGTGAACGCCTTACATATATATCTTGGGAACAGCTTGAAGAAAGGCCTCATCTGCTGGAAGGTTTGGATGCTCTGGTGAACCTTGCCGGGGAAACGCTGAATCAGCGCTGGACGACCAAGGCCAAGCTGGAGATTGTGGAATCGAGAGTAACGACAGTCTCCAAGGTAGCCCGGCTGCTGGCTAAACTTGCACATAAACCGGAGGTTGTCGTGCAGGCATCCGCCATGGCTATATACGGAACCTCTCCGTCGGAGACATTTGATGAAAGTTCCCCGCAAAAATCAATGAACTTTCCGTCCCGGGTTGCCGAGCAATGGGAGATTGCTGCAGATGCCATCCAGAATGTGAGACTGGTCAAAATTCGTGTCAGCCTCGTACTTGGTCATAAAAGAGGAGCCTTTCCGTTAATGAAGCTGCCCTATATGCTTGGTGTAGGTGGCAAAATTGGCAGTGGCAAACAGTGGACGACCTGGATACACATATTGGATATTGTAAGGCTCATTGATTTTACGATACATAATAAGGAAATCTCGGGTCCGGTGAATGCATCCGCTCCGAATCCCGTAACCAATGACGAGTTTGGACGCACAGTTGGCAAGGTCTATCATCGTCCACACTGGTTCCCGGTCCCCGGTTTCCTGATTAAAGCAGTGGTCGGAGAACTCTCTGTTGTATTGCTTCAGGGGCAGCGTGTCATCCCCCAGAAGGCGCTGGATCACGGGTTCGAATTCACCTTCCCAACCTTAACCGATGCCCTGGAAGATTTGAAACATCGCGGATTATCCGACTGAACGGTAGGTATAGACGGATTCTGCCAACATGAAGGTATCCCCGTCTTCCAGCGGATATTCTTTATAAGGTGCAAGAGGCTTCCCCTGCAGAATGGTGCCATTCACAGAACCCAGATCCTTAATGACATAGCCCGATTTGTTTCGGCTCAATTCCACATGAGCACGGGACACACCGGTTGTTGAATCCACCCATTGAACCATCTCTGCCGATCTGCCTATGACAAAAGAGGCTCCCTGTACATCCATCCGCTCATTCCGGTTACTTGCCCCTAAACGGCGTTCCAGATAATAGGATGGTGTTACTGGACCGACGCCCTTTGCTGCTTTCCCAGTCATACTTTGCAGATTTACTGTTGCCTCCGTTCCAGATTCAGTCCGAATCAGCTCAGACGTTGGTGCAGTAATGTGATCAAACTGCTGTTGGATCAGGGGTGATGATTCTGATTCTGGTTCGGTATGTAATTGTTGAAAGCGGGAATTCAGAGTTGTACTGGCAATACTCGCATATCCCTGTGCAGGTGGGTTATTGTCAGTTTTCGGCTCTGATTGGTTCCAGCGCCAGCTCTCCTGATATAGTTCTTCTGATTCCTCTTCATTTTCAGTTCGCTTATGACCTAATTTAAGAAATGAAGCTTGATCAATCCTTTTGAGCCCTGCCGCTTTGGATATACCGAATTTCCCTTTGCTAATCCACGCCCAGCAAGCAACCGCAAGTAAGGCAACACTTAGAACGATGGATATTATCATAGGTGTCTGACCGGGCTGCTCCATATATGCGAATCTCCATACCAGGGCTATACCGACCATGCAAATAAGAATAATATACGTCACTTTCGATGTCCCCGTCTTTTGTTCCATTTCCATGTTCTCATCAAATGAAGCTTCGTTAGAATTGTTCACCTCTGGGTCCGTCCTGTCTGTAAAAGGAGATGAGACTCCTCTAGAAGAACGTGTGCTCAGGAAGTTTGGACTTAACCTGTTACTGTTTGCCCCTTCCTGCTCCAATACTTGATCCGGCTGTTGACGTGAATTGGAGTAAGTTTCAGCCCGCATGTTGTCTTGGTCAGGCTTCGATCGGTCATGTTGTCTATGTAAACGTGGCAATTGTGCAAACTCAGATTCAGATTGAACATAAGCAGAACGTTCGTTCACATTCCCATTCTCTCTTGATTCGTTCACACGAGAAGACAAAAATGTAGAGCTACCGGGTCCTGCTTGTTCATCCGCGTATAGTTCCAGTAACAATTCCCGCAGCTGTCCAACATCCCACCGTTCGTCATCACATAGCTGCAGAACCCGCTGAATGCCTTCACCCTGCAACTCCTGCACATGAGCCATCAGCCGGATGACCAGTTCACGGAATTGCCCCGGGGTAGGATCCACAACTACTGAATCCTGAATCGGTACATAAACCATGCCCAGCTCCCCTTGTTCCAGTGAACCTTTTACAAATATGCTCTCTTCCTGCAGCATCAGCTTACGGGGTTCGAGCATGTATTGACGGCATTCCGTGAAGGTGTCTGCGAGTTGAAACAATAGACCGTACAGCACACGCAGTTTAATTTTGCCTGCCTTTAGGAACTGGGATAACATTTTATACCCGGAAATATCATATTGAAGAGTCACATTGCGATCCATCTCACGAATGTGGAGTGGAAGCAGGCGAGGAATATCATTTGAGGACATCATCCCCGTCTGTACACGGCTTAATTCATCCATCCGTAATCCTTCGGCTTTTTCCAGAACCATAAATGCTCCGCCGTTCCGTATAAAGTCTTTCGTTAATCCATACATGCCAATCCTCTCTTTCCGGTGTAAATTCAACTTCAACTTTCTTTCTTGTATTGATCTATGAAATCATATAAACATAGGCACTGATAAAACCTGGCAGTACAGCGAGCATAAACGGGAACTTCAGCGTTTTCTCCTTGCTGACCAGTTTGAGTGAACCGAGCATGAAAAAGCCTGCAAGCCCACCGGCCATGTTACGAATCCGTTTGGCTGAATCCCTCCGGAATAACAGAATAATTAAACCGATTGCGCCGGCATATAGAACGGAATACACAACAACGTGAATTCCAAAAGAAATGCCTGTCCATGCTCCAATCCCGCCAAACAGTTTTACATCTCCAGCTCCTACTGCTCCGATCGCGTACATCACTAGCAAAATGCCAAAACAGGCTGTAAACCCGGCGGCAGAGAAGATCAAGCCTTCCCATCCATCCCATATCCCATGGGCCAGCACACCCAGAGCGGTTACAGGCAACGTCAGCCGATTTGGAATTTTCATAGACCGCACATCGGTTACAAAGGCAATCAGCACGTATAGGCCACAAGCTGCAATGAACCATTCCACCCCCATCACTCCTCTATCCATGTCACTATTTTCTTGATGCTACATTAAACTCTGTTGTTGTCTTGCTGCCATCCGCAGTCTCCACTACAAATGTCCAGGTCCCTTCCGTCGTGCGAGTACCTACAAACCAGTTCCACTCGATCACGCCATTCTCATCGGCTGTAGCCCAGCCAATATGCTTCGCTGTACTTTCTCCCGACTTATAAAATATGGTTAGGTTTGCAGTGGCCCCTGGTTCCACCTGAACCTTGATTGTTGCATTATTCCCTATGTAGGCAGGCTCTGGCTTGGATAACACGGTTATTGAACCTGCAGCGTCTCCATCGCCCTCATTACTATTAGAACCCTCTCCCGTATCTCCGATCCATATGCGCTCAGCGGCAGCAGCCTGAATCCGTAGTGGTTTCCCGAGGAAAGGCACTTTAATCGGCAGTTCATAACTGAGCTCCAGCCTGAAATACGGATTCGTTTTGTTCTTGAGATCCGGCACAGATATCCCGTTAACATGTATACGCTCCATATCCAGCAATTCCGGATCTATAAAAGGTTGAAGCAAGGGTTTTATAGCTGGATCAAGTACAGTCTCGATAACGGAAGTCTTAATCTCCTGCAAGGGCTGCTCCCCACTGGCTGCTGCCGCACGCACCCAATTACTTAGCGGATCCGGCAGAGACGAAGCATACTCTTCAGCCCATTCCGTAAGAGACAACTCTGGTATGCTCCAGCCGCTTCCCTTCTCTCCACCACCAGCGGAATCCGATGGAGTGAAGACAAGCGAGACTGGATAGATTTTGGTGGAGAGCTGCTTTACGGCTTCGCCCGCTGTGCTTTGCAGGGCTGTCGAGATCAGTGTCATTTGTACGATGTAGACAAGGAACATGACAAAGAACAGAAACACAGGCAGAACGAGCGAAGCTTCCAATACGATGCTTCCCTGTTCCTTTTTCGAAGAGCTTGCCTGCTTCGGCAGAGATTTCAATTGTTCCATTTTGCGCAACCGTGTTAATCGAAGCAGCCATCGCGCATATTCTTTTGGGTATAGCTCCTGCTTCTCCATAATCCCTCCACCTGAAAAGGTACGGCTTATTCAATAGGAATAGTCCGTCCTCCGGTCTATGAATAATCGCCCATCTTCAACCTGGTCTGCATTCCCCATAACTGCACCTATACTTTTGATCACCCCTGGCAAAAACCATAACTTCACACTGCTGCGTATGTTCCCTGATGCATACGTTTGTTTTTCATCAGGATTAACGCCTGTATTCAGCCGAATCAATGCCAGCATTCTGGACATTTTCCGTTCATTGTTACTGTGCATTAAAAGGAATAGTCTTAGATGGTCCCTGTATGTAAGCTTAACCTTGATAAATTTGGACAACTCCACACTGCCCTCTTTAGAGAGCTTCACCATATCCGCTATGGCGTGGGTAATTCCGTATAAAATTGCAGCCGATAACACCAGAAGGGGATTACCGAGTTTACTGTTCTCAATTAATCCTTCTGCGGTTCGAATCGCCAAACGCATACCAAATATCTCTGCGTATGCAGCCGCAATGTTGCCTGAAGGATTGTGAAACCCGTAAATGATATATTCCAGCTCCTGATTCTCCAGTTTGAAGACCTCACTCGAATTCCCGCTCCCTTCAGTCCAATCGAGCAGCTGCCCAAAATCCATGGAATTGAAATAAGCGAGTGCGTATTCATTCTGGAATAATTCATCCCCGAGACTATCCAGCAGGCCAGACATCCCGCCAAATAAACTGTCCATTCCATTCATGGCGTCACCGCCTGAATCATAAGGATCGCCTGCAATCTCCGCCTTTTTGGACTCCTCCCGGCTAGCCTGGTTAAATGCAATGTTGGCATTATAATATTGCTCCAACTGCTTGAATGCTTCCGTTGATCCGGAATGTCCATTTTCAATCTGTGACAATATGCGCTTTAAGTCCTTTAATTTTGCCTTGGACTCCTTATCGTTGGCCTTGCGCTGCGCATCAGATCCCCGACCTTCCTCAAGCAGCTGTTTGCTCTGAAGAATGACATTGGAGGCACCACTTCGTACATAAGAGTCCATGTATCGTTCTGTGACCTGACTTGCCTGTCTCACAGCAGGCTTAACAGGCACACCGCTCTGACCCGTCACATTGCGAAGCTGTGTATTCAGGTCAAGGCTGTCTTTTCTAACCTGATTAAAGTCTGAGGTTTGGGAGCGGATCTGTTCTTTTAACTGATCAAACAATGCATCGGCTCTCACCAACTCAGAGGCAAGTGATCGTGTATCTTTGGCTTCGCTGCCTGATCCGGTAGATGGTGGACTCTGCCCAGGGAGGTTTGAATTCCCGACTTTTTCATAACTCGCATTCTGCGAACGGCTCTCCCCTTCAGCGATCACCCGCTTCATTTCCTCGTTAAGATTACGCGCTTCATCAATCAGAGTGTGTGCTGCCTCAAGCTTCGTCTGATGCACCTGTTGTGCCGGCTGCAGAACCATACTTATACCGGTGACCACATTACCAACGCCTGTCCGGTAACGAGCCAGCTCCAGGATATACTGCTGCTGGTTGAATGGTAGTCCTTCATCTGCTTGTTTCTTGCTTAGATAATCCGTATAACGTGCTGCGATCTCGGCAGCAGTCTCCGGCGTTTCTTCCATCATTTCATCGTAAATGGCAGGTGAGGGAGGGCTCATGATCTGGGCAGGGAGGTCTTTCAATGTATTGGCTGAATCGGTCTGATTGGCTATCGCCTCATCCAGCAAATCCTCACGCTTGTCATATAGCTTCTGTAATTTTTTGAGCAAGTCTACGGTATGCGCGGCTTCTTTCATTTCCTCCGACATTGGCTTGAAGCGATTCACCACCTCTAACGTAAAATCAACCGGAGCCCGATATTTCATGTCCTCCTGAATCTGGCGATTGAAAATATCATACCTGCCCAATTCCCGTTCCATGCTCAGGGTGCTTGTATCCCACTGTATATCCAGAATGGGGAATCCGTCCTTCACAGCCGATGGCTTCACACTATCATTCAGCACCTTGGCCATAATGGCTTCACCACTGCTATCTCCATAACCAAACAAGCCATACTCCCGGAGTGAAGTGTCGTATGCAGACATCACCGATCTCAACGCTGCATGAGCCATGCGTTCTGACTGAACTTTGAAGGCGGCTATTCGGGCATAATCGATGAATACCGCGACAAACATGTAGATTCCCGCCAGGATTAAGATCAAGAACAGGGTCACAGCACCTGATTCACCGTCTTTTTTTCTGAACAGCGCTGTTCTCCTCCTCTCTCTACTTTTTGGCTTTGCCAAAATGCTGCAGGACCTGTCCTGCTTCAGCTGCTGTACCGGTTGCCACGCCGCCTTTCCCTTTGAATTTGGCAGCATAATAACTTACCAGATCCACCGTTCGGATAAATTCCGCCGGCTCGACAACCGCTGATGAACCTTGTGTCAGAACACGGTTACCCGAATCAAACAAAAAAGAAGGAAGAGGCAAAGAAATAACCTGCTCCAGCTTGGTCGTAACCTTTCGCTGTATCAAGGAGTTCTGATACTCAATCGTTCCACGCATCCCACCTGGCATGTTCTGAACGGCTTGGGATAACTTCTGTTCAGTCAAACTCCCACCTTCACTAGCAGGCACGGGAACACTAATCTGATTATCCGCACCAGCCCAGCCAAACAGTGCTCCGAGCAATCGGTCATCCGTTAATCTCCAGTAGAGATTGTCATGTTCGCCTGCCGCTACTTCACCTGTCATGGCCTGCTTGTGACTGTTATCCCAACTGTAGGCGGCTCGTTCCGATGCAGCATAGGCATGCTGGTTCAAAAAGGTTTTTTGATACATGTACATCGTGAAAAACAGAATTAACACGAGAATGAACAGCACCACCGGGAAGACCAGGGAAGCCTCGATCGTGAAGCTTCCATCTTCCCTTTTGAATCGTTTACTCAAAGAATTCATCACTCTTCTTGCTAACTTGACCAAGTAAACGAGTTACCAGGGTTTTAATTTGATCTTTGAAAATCAAGGCGATAATAATGATGACGCCAATAATCAGAATTAGCTCCAGCGTACCCAGACCGTCCTCTTCGTTCCAAAATGTACTTGCTTTGCTTTTCAATATCTCCTGCATTTCCATTCCTCCTACATATTCATCATCATAAAAGCAGGTGCTCCGATCATAACCACAATCGTAAAAAAGATCAGAACCATCGGAAACACCAGTTTGGAAGATGCCTGTTCTCCCTTTGCCCGACTGACAGCCTTGCGTTTCTCCCACAACACATGGGACAGATCCCGCAGCGCGAGTACAAAGTCACCTCCCCCACGGCGGAAATTCAGCAGAACTGTCGTCGTAAAAATCGTAACTTCCTGCACACCACAGCGGCGGCTGAACTGTTCAAACGACTGTTGAAAAGAATACCCGTTATTCCAATCACCGACTGTTTTTCGCAGCTCGTTGTAGAGCGGATGGTCACGCTCCCCTTGACTTGCAACACAGTGAACGATAGCCCTTTGGACGGTTTCCCCCGCCCCAACAAGCAGCACAATCCGGTTTAACAGCTCGGGCAGCTCCATAAGAATATCCTGGTCTCTTCGCTGTACCTTGGTATGAAGATCTTTATAGAGCGCAAAAGGCAGTGCAACGGCTAGGGCAAGCCCACCTAACAGACCTCCGTTTCCGATATCGCCAACGAGTGACAGCAGACAGCCCACTAGCAGCATCAGCCAGGCATACGTCAGCATTTCAGCACTATAGAGCATCGTTTTCTCTCCGCTGTGCTGGATGCCGTGCATTTTCTGGATGGCATGCTGCATGCGGTACATCAGCACAGGCAATCTTCGGCCTACCTCATATCTGTCCAGTAAAAACAGAAAGGGTCCATGCAGTTTGTTCAGACGCAAGCCTTCCATATGAAGTTGGCGCAGATGGCGGTAGGTTTGTCCTCGCGTTCGATCCAGCACCAGCCACCCTGCTCCGAGCACCCCTCCGAATATAACGGGAAGCAGCATCGAATCAGCTCCTTATACTTTGATATCCATAATGCGTGTAATCCACAGATAACAGCAGGCGAGCAATACCAAAGCCACGCTGGAGATCAGATATCCCATACCGCTATACAGTGGTTCCATGAAATCCTTGGCCGTCAAATTCAAAAAAATAAGAAAAATAAAAGGCGCGGCAAACATCGCCTTGGACTCAAACCTTTTCTGTGCCACAGCGACCATGATATCCTGCTGGATGTCCAGCTTCTCGCCAATCACAGCAGAGGTTCGGCGAACCACCTCGACCAGGTCTCCACCCGTCCGCTTGCACGTGATGAATACGTCTGCAAAATTCGTTATATCCTCGATGCCAGCCCGGTCAGAAAAGTCCTGCAGCGCCTCCTCAATCGGTTGACCATATTCCATTCTTGTCCGCAAAATAGTGAACTCCCGAATGAGATCGGTATCCGCTTCAGGGTTGAGCATCCGCAGATCTTCTACCGATTCCTTAAATCCATTTTCCACGGATTTCCCCGCAGCCAGTGCGGAGGATAACGCATATAACGCTTGCTTAAAATGTAAACTCAGTGTCATTCTTCTTCGTTCCAGCAGTACCTTTGTCCAGTGTTTTGGCACCCATATGCATCCCGCAGCCAAGATCACCCCTGCCAACCAGTGTTGATAGAACAAAATACCCACACCGAAAAATAGCAGTCCACTAATCAACATGCAGACGGTTCGTTGTCTACCGGATAGCCTGTATACGGTATAATCCGTTAACACCTGTCTGGACTCACCCAACCTAATCACCTTCTAACCGCTTCAATTTACCCTGTTATCCGAATCCTCTAACTCATTATGGTACCGATCTATGTATTCGCTCAGCCACTCTCCAAGCCCGGCCATTTGGATTTTCTCAACCTGCTTCAACTTTCCGACCTGTACCAACCCTCCAATGATCCTACCTTCCCTTTCATCCCGCTCCTGGAAACGAAAGAGCGGGTTCAGCAGTACTTCCCCGTCCTTCATGCCAATGACTTCACTGATTTCCGTCACTCGTCTTGAACGGTCTCTCAGCCGTGATAGATGAACGAAGATATCAATTGCCGAGCTGATCTGCTGCCGCACAACCGAAATCGGAAGCTCGGCCCCGCTGAGTACCATCGTCTCCAATCTGCTGATCATGTCCGAGATGTTATTGGCATGGCCTGTAGATAATGAACCGTCATGACCAGTGTTCATGGCCTGCAGCATATCCAAGGCTTCCGCACCCCGCACTTCTCCGATTACAATGCGGTTGGGTCTCATCCGCAGTGAAGACTTGATCAGATCCCGGATGGAGATCTCACCCTTGCCCTCGGTATTGGCGTTCCGCGTCTCCAGCGACACCAGATTCGGCACCGTGACAATCTGCAGCTCGGCGGAATCTTCAATCGTAATAATTCGTTCATCCGGAGGGATGAACTGTGATAATGCATTCAGAAAGGTCGTTTTCCCTGACCCGGTTCCGCCTCCGATGAAGATATTGAATTTGCTGCGTACCAGCTGCTGCAGCAGCTCTGCTGCCTCCTCATGCAGGGCACCTTTTCCAATAAGGTCCGACATGGTCATCGGTTCACTTGGGAACTTCCGGATCGTCATGGTAGGACCTTTTAGCGCAATCGGCGGCAGCACAATATTGACCCGCGAACCGTCCTTGAGCCGCGCATCCACAATGGGAGAAGACTCATTCACGATCCGGTTCACCCCGGAGACGATCATCTGGATGATATCCTCCAGCCGTTCTCTGGATTCGAATTCGAGCTGAATTTGGCTAACTTCCCCTTCCTGCTCGACAAAGATCTCCCGATGACTATTAATCATAATCTCCGTAATGTCAGGATGATCCACCAGAGGTTGAAGAATATCCAACCCGCGAAACGAATCAAACAGCCTCTGCACCAGCGCATGTCTTTCTCCAGATGTCAGGTCACCCAGTTCCGGATCTGATAACACCTTCCGTTCAATCCCCTGCCACAGCTCCTTGTCCCCCGCTGAAGACGTTAAGTCAAGGCCTGCCCTGACTTCGCGGCGCATATTCTGAAATTGATCTTCACGTTCCAAAACTCTACGGGATGCATCACTCATCATGCCCACCCATCTCCCTTATGGATGCGCCCCGTCTGCTTCAGATCATCCTCTCCGTCCTGTACAAGCATGGCACACAGCCTTTTTACCTCACGCTGAAATATGGGAGAGCTTAGCAGCACTTCCTCCTGGTGAAGCTGCTTCCAGGAAGGAATATAAGGCAGCACTGCATCCAGCTGCAGCTCAGGTCGTGGAACGGCATTGACTACGCTGTCTCGGTATTTGTTTACCACAAAGCGGGCACGATCCAGTACACGTTCAACCAAGTCAGGCTCAGTCCGCTCTGCATGCGCCAGCCATTGGCCCCACCGGTGCATGGCAGACAGGTCATCTTCAACCAGCCATACCAAGGCATCTGCCGCTTTCAAAATGCCTTGACTGCGTTCGTCCCAACCGGAGTCTCCATCCAGAATCAACACGTCATAGTGCCCGGAAGCAGACAAATAATGAACGAGCCCTGTCGTATCTTCACACGACATCTGCAGCAGTTCCTTCCGGTTAGATAAGGGCCAGAACACGTCTGCCTTCAGTCCATCATGACGAAGCACGTAACCATCTATGCCCTTCGAGGGAGCCAGCGTAGTCACCTGCCCGCGCTTGCCCGACTCCTTCCTCCCGACCTTAAGATCATACAGCAGCCTAGACAGCCCGGTTTCGGCATCCGGAACACGCTGTATACTTCGGGATAATCCCTTCTCCAGGAACGGCTGCACGCTATCCAGCGCTTCCAGATTAAGATAGAGTACGGTGTAGCCTGCCAAACCGAGCTGCTTGGCCATATGCAGTGACACTGCTGTCTTGCCGCTTCCTCCCGAAGCTGACACCACTCCAATGGAAAGGGTTTGCTGCCCTGGACGGTGTACCTTTTTGCGACGAGGCTGCCGACTTGCATTCAGAACGGTATCCAACAATGCAGGCAGAGGTTGATATTTCATTAAACGTCTGTCTTCCTCCACCTCCTCATGACCTTCACTGAGAAGCAGCCAAGGCACACCCGGACTTTCACCCATACTTTCCAGCCAGGGATTCAGAAACTCAGGTTCTGCAATAACCAGATCCGGCTGTTCCTGTCCTTCATGTTCATGCATATACTCGTGAAACGATTCCCATTGTGAAAAGGCAGTAAATCGCATTGCTGCACCAAATGAACTCTCCTGAACAAAATCAAGCCAGGCACTGACATACTCCTTGTCTTTTGAAGCAAGTACTGCCTTCAGCACGATCAATTTCTCCTCCCCTCCCTGTAGAAAAGCACAAAAAAACACCGACCATGATCCGCATGTATTATGCAAGATTATGGACGGTGCTTCCGTCACGTGCTATGAATGTATGGATAATATAGCATACAATTTCTGGACGAGCAAGAGATTTATACAATTAACATTCGGATGCTTCCATCCTTTATGAATGATAAGGTGCATCAAATTCAATAATGTTACGATCCGGATCAAGAACGAAAATCTGTGCGAACCCTGCAACACTATCCGGTCTCGCTTCATACTCAATTCCCTGCTGTTCCAGCCAGGCTATCGTTTCGTTGTGACTTTTCACCCAGATGGCAAAGTGACCATCCGTCGTATCAATTCCCGCCTCACGCAGTGTATGTCCTTGCGGGTGCTGGAGCAGATGCAGCTGCTGACTGCCAATCGCGTACCATGTGCCAGTAGAGCGGAAAGGCGGACGTTCAATTTCCTGCATACCTAGCAGTCCGGTATAAAATTGTTTGGCAACATCCAGATCACGCACAGCCAGGCTAACATGATGTATATGAGCATATTCAATCATCGCGTAATTCTCCTTCCAATCATATGATATTGATAAGAAACGTCAACCGCTTACACGACTATACTATACCTTTGTGCTTCCTGACCAGTTGTGGCAAACAGAAAAACACCTTCGATCCAAGCGGGTAACCTCTCTGGGGTCACACAAACTTGAATCAAAGATGTTTTCAAATAGAACCACGTTGCATGGATTCAAAAAAGGACGTTTTTTGCTTGCAGCAAGTTTGAACTTTTCCTATTTCGCGCTGTCCAATGCTTCCTGTGGAATCTCAATCTCTTCTACCTGGTTATGGTTGGAGAAGGTGCTGGTCATCTTCATGTCCATGGTCATTTTCTGGCCTTCCTGCTCCATCTCCATCACCATATTCACGTCGGTACCAACCGGAAGATACGTCTCCTTGTTCACCATATATTTCATTTGCATGCTTGTAATATTCATCTGCTCAAGCATCGCTTGTGTCTGGGCGTCCGTTCCATTCTGCTCCATGACGGATTGAGCCAGTTCCTTCACGTTATCACCAGATACGTCCGCGGTAATGACATAATTGTCGCCCTCTTCGGTGATCTTGGTATCTTCCGCAATTTTATTGAATTGGTCCAATTCTTCTTCAGGGTTCAGGCTTGATTGCATTTGCTCAATCAGCTGCTTCGTTTGATCATCAGGGATTTTAACCCATTGTTCTCCTACCTGCGAATAGATGGCATCGGAAGTAATGTACTGCTTCACATTTTGTGCTTCCTGCCCCGACATTTCCATGTTCATCTCTTGATAGATCATCATCGGATCCTTGATGATGTCCATCTTCATTATTGTTTTTACCTGCTGATCCTGTGACTGTTCGCCAGCCTCCAGCTTCAAATTCTGATCAATGGTTGCATCGCTCGAGAAGCTTTTCAATTCCTTGGCTGCTTCATTCGTTTTGGTAATCAATTCTTCCAGTGTAGGGATCTGTGTTCCCTGCTCTGCAGGTGTATTGCCCTCGTTTGTTGCTTCGTTGCCAGCCGGCGGCGTTACAGTAGTGTTATCCGCATCGTCACCGCATGCTGTCAGGCTTACTGCCAATAATGCCCCGATAATGAATGTCATCCACTTCTTCAACTGTTTGTCCTCCCAAAATAGATGTGATCCGTATTCATTACCCAAATGTTTCCTTTATTAATCATGTTTGTGGTACATGCGTTCTCAAGTACGATTTACAAAAACCGATTCTTGATCTCGGGTGTCGGCAGCATACACGCTTCGTCCTTGCCAAACCACCGGTAACGATTACGAGCCACCCAGTTATATACGGCATTACGAATGAATTTGGGCACAATAATAAAGACATATAATAATGGATACGGAAATTTCAGACCTTTGGCCAGCCGCAGTGCAGCTGTCGAACGTGTATAGTAACGGCCATTTTCGATAAGTACAAACGTATCCATGCTGTCTGTAGACAGATTTCCTTTCTTCAGCAAGTCCTTGGCTACATCGGATTGGAGCGATGCAAAATGATATTTCCCTTCCGGATCACGTTTGATAATCCATTTGGTTAATCCTTGGCAAAAGTGACAAACCCCGTCCACGAGTACAATCGGGTGTCCCTCATGCTCATCCGCTCGAATTGATGTCATAATTGAAGCCTCCTCATTTATGCTGTTAGATTAACTTACCCACTTTTCACCTTCACGTTCGGCTATCCTCCAAATTTATACGACTCAATAGGAATTGAATAGAAAAAGAGCGCAGGCTCTAAAGCCTACGCTCGTATCTGTTTGGGCAATTACTCAGCAATTGCCTTTTCCATCCACTCATCTTCAATCATTTGTTGGTGCAGGTCTCCTGCCCATTGGTCCATGCATTTGCAAATGAAATCTTTGCGGCATACGGGACAAGGCGTTTTCTGCAGACGGCTGATCGCTGTCATCTTCCATTCCGGAGATTTGGAGTAGAATACGCGGCACTGTGTGCCATCTACCAGCTTCATCGTAAATTCATACAATCCGTCATTTTCGTTTTTGCTGGCTACTTGCAATTTTGCAATACGTGGTCTATAAGACATGGATATCACCTGTCAATTCAAATTTGTTTCCTGCATGACTTTTCTCAGTACTAAGTCATATTAAAGAAATTTTAGTTCGATGTCAACTCAGGGAGCACGAACCTCCCAGGTTATTTTGAATTGATTCCATACCCACCAAGTTATGCCACACTATCCGCCGAACAAAATATCCAATATCGTGCCTACCTGCCCCTGCTTTTTGCCTTTCAGTACATCGGGGTCGAATACTTCCACATAACCACAGGAGGAACAGGCTACGAACAAATAATGGTTATGCTGAATATCGAACATTTTGCTAAGACCAGCCCCGGACATGGATACTTCCTTGATGTTGCAATCCGTTCCCCGACATTTCGTACATACAAACCTTCGCTCAATCATCTCTTCAATACTCATTTGCATTCCCCCTTTTTCAGATGCCTGGCATGAAGCAAGAGTATAATTATGTAAAAGAGTACGCGATTAAACCTGCAATCTCCTGCATGTCTTCTGATTTTAAATACAAAACCCTGCCGTTAGCCAGCAGGGCTTGTACCAAACAACAGGTATCCATGATAGCCTGCTTCATTTACCTCTCCCGTTACTTCAGCGGGTTTTTTCGGTTTACACCACGTTCAATACGACATCAATATTCCCGCGAGTCGCTTTGGAATAAGGGCAAAAATCATGAGCTTTGCGAGCCAGATCCTCTGCCTGACTATGATCCACACCCGGCATGCTTACATCCAGCCGCACCGACAACTGGAATCCGTCATCCGCAGGGTCTTTTCCAATGGATACATTACTTGTTACAGTCACATCTTCCAGTTTAACGCCAGCTTTACGTGCCACGTTGGCAAGAGCACTTTCGTAACATGCACCATATCCTGCGGCAAAGAGCTGCTCAGGGTTCGTACCTTCACCGCCGGATCCACCCAGCTCTTTTGGCATTTTCAGATCATGTTTAAGGACTCCATCCGATGAAGTTACCGAACCTGTACGTCCACCTTTGACTGTCGCAGTTGCTGTATATAAAGCTTCCATTAGAATCTCTCCTTTTACACCAATATTTTTGCTGCCTACAATTCAATTTAAACTTCTGGCTCAATTTGAAACGGATTTGGGTTACTTCATCAGCTTCTGCATCTTTGTCTTTTTCATGCATCTGGCTTTCATCAGCATAACGCCACCTATGATATACAGGTAATTTTTTTGAAGTTGGGTAATATACTAAGAGCCTGACTCCACCCGCTTCTCATTTTGTCCATCTACATAAAAGTTGCACTAGACAAAAATTATTGAATGAGTACAATGTAAGTAACAACATATATTTTTAGACATATAAAAGTGAATGACCCAGGTCTTCATCATACGGAGCATCAATACGATTATTATTAAGAAGTCAGGTGAACATTTATGAGTAAAAAAAATCCATTCAGCTCTCCTTCGGCTGAACAATTGGCCGCAGCAGGCATGGCTCCCTCCCTCGGAGAAGCACACAGCTCTATGAAGGTTCCGAAAAACGCTGCCTGGTGGAAAAAATTCCTCGCCTTTGTCGGCCCAGGTTATCTGGTCGCTGTCGGCTATATGGACCCGGGTAACTGGGCAACAGATATTGCCGGGGGTTCCCAGTTCGGTTATACGCTATTATCCGTTATTTTAATCTCTAACCTTATGGCCGTCGTACTGCAGTCACTTGCAGGCAAGCTTGGTATTGTAACTGGACGGGATCTGGCTCAAGCCTGCCGCGAACGGTTCAGTATGCCGGTTGTCATTATGCTCTGGGTCTTGTGTGAATTGGCCATTGCTGCTACAGATTTGGCTGAGGTCATCGGTTCAGCAATCGCACTGAAGCTTCTATTCAACATTCCGATGTTATACGGCGTCATTATTACGGCTGTGGATGTTCTGATTATCCTTTTGCTGCAAAATAAAGGCTTCCGCGCGCTGGAAACACTGGTCATTGTACTGATGGCAACCATCGCCCTCTGCTTCGGGATTGATCTGTTTCTTGCCAAACCGGATATGGGCGGAGTGCTCACCGGCTTTGTTCCAAGTGCCGAGATACTAACGAATCCAGCGATGCTGTATATCGCCATCGGAATCATTGGAGCAACGGTTATGCCGCACAATCTGTACTTGCATTCGTCCATCGTGCAGACCCGGCAGATCGAACAGACAACTCAAGGGAAAAGAGAAGCCATTCGTTACTCCACTATGGATTCAACGATCGCTTTGACCCTGGCCCTGTTTATCAACGCTGCCATACTCATTGTGTCAGCCGCTGTATTTCACAGCGCAGGCATGACACAGGTTGCTGAGATTGCAGATGCTTATCACTTGCTCACACCTCTGCTGGGCACAACCATTGCAAGTATCCTGTTTGGTGTCGCTCTGCTGGCCTCAGGTCAGAACTCTACGCTTACAGGTACACTGTCCGGACAGATTGTTATGGAAGGTTTCCTGAACATTCGGATTCCGGCTTGGCTCCGCCGGCTCGTGACCCGATTAATTGCGATCATCCCTGCCGTTATTGTGACGGCTATCGCCGGCGAACATGGTACGGAAGAGCTGCTGATTTTGAGCCAAGTGATTCTATCCTTGCAGCTGCCTTTTGCCGTTATTCCACTTGTGATGTTTACGAGTGACAAAAAAAGCATGGGCGCATTCGCCAACAAACTGTGGCTCAAAGTCGTCTCTTGGATCATCGCTGCCGTAATTGTGGTTCTGAACGTTTATCTGATTATCCAAACCATCATGCTGTTTTAATCTATATATGCGCTAAAACCGTCTCCCTCTTACTATAGATTTATAAAAAAAGGCTGATCCCTCCTCAAGAATATACTTGAAGGGATCAGCCTTTTAGCTTTGCCGTACACTTGCCTTGTCCTTTATTTAATGACACGAAAGTCATCTTTTTTTAATTTTATCCACTAACCCTCAGAAGGCACAAGCAGTGGAATAAGCTGTTCCAACGCTTCGATGGTCCAGTCTGCACGCTCTTGGCCCTCCAGCTCAGGCTGAAATCGTCCATAGCCCTGCAAAATCCGAATCGTTCGCATCCCCAGCTTCTTGGCAGGAATGATATCGTTATCAATCCGATCCCCAATCATGACTGCTTCCTCGGGTTCACATCCCGCCTGCTTCAAAGCCACAGCATAGAGTTCCGGATCCGGCTTCGATACACCTTCTTCTGCCGAACATGCCAGTACATCCACGTACTTCCGCAGACCGTAGCTCTCCAGGCGCTCAGCTGTCCCTGGACTCTGATTGGCAATAATGCCAATTCGATAATGGTGTGACAATTCCTTCAACACCGCGTCAGCAGAAGCGAAGGGCTTCTCCAGTTCCTTCCGGAACTTCAACTTCTCCTGGATCTTCTCCCTATGACGTTCATCGCTGATCAGCGTTCGAATGGCTACCCTCATGGGCCACTGCTCATAATTTCGGTAACAGGAGGCAAATATCTCTCGCACTTCCTCTATTTTCACCGGATAACCAAGCAAGCAGGCTTCTTTTACAAACTGCCCTATAATATCATCTACCGGCTCCCATTCGTCCACCAGCGTATCTCCTACATCAAAGAACAACCATTTTAACCCCCGTACATCCGGCACGCCTATTCCTCCTTGTTAGCCATGAACGCAATCTCTACATCAGCAATGTACATTAATGCTCAAATAAAAAAGAAGACCCACCATCAAGCATGAGTCTCCTCAGAATTCCGTTTTTCCACAAGTTCAATTATAACAGGCACCTTACACCGGATCAATCGGCAGCTATCACATTAACCATTAAGCAAGAAGCCAACTTCTCCATTAAGAGAATACACAATACGGTCAGCTCCCATCCCGCGGTAAATGCCTTTGGGGTGACTCTGTTCCGTGATCACACATAGTGATTTGGAGGTCCAGGAACGGCAGATCTGCAGGTAGCGGCAGGTCAGGTTCAAACTGTTCTCGAAAATAAAAACGTTGCCTACGCTCGACTGCGGTAGAAACCACTTCTGAGCTTCAGCTGTATTCATGCGAATGACGTTCTCCACTCCGATTCTGCGGAGCTTCCGTTCTTCCCCTGCACTGTTGGTCAGAACGGCAAACGGCATTTTTTTGTACATCAACAGCTTGATAAACTTGCGGCCCGCTTCATTCGGTGCTGTTACTAAAATCATCTCATTATCCATCGTTCGTTCCTCCCTTGGCGTGAAAAGACAACAAAAAAGAAGCGTGGGGGACCAAGGCCTCCCGAACGCTTCTTGAATAACCCATGACAAAAACGCCATGAATATGCGTACGGCTTGTTGCCTCTCCCTTTAACGCTTACGAGGTTAGCTGACGGATTCGGGCGCGAGAGTCGCCCTATTTCCGGCTTGCACCGAAAAATTCACCCCATGGATCAGCTGCAATGACAGCCATTCCGATTGGTTCCCCCGTTTCCCACCCATGAATGAATGGAAACTCAGCGATTAAAACATCGTTCCTGTTTCATATATTGACCAGAGCGATATTATCGTTTGTTTCGTTGTTCATGTTAAGTTTAATTGAATTAGAAATTACGATATGAATCATACACCCGCGACATGTTAGTGTAAAGTACGATCAGATCACCGAATGGACGAATTTAAGGCATTACATATCAATGATATCGCTTACAACCTATCCATTCTCCATCCATCTCTGTGAAGCTCGCTAATTCTCGTCCTTATGAAAAACGGTTGTAATTTTAGATATCTGTAAGTCAACATAGGAATTCAGTCAATTAGTTTTGCATTATCTAATTGTAAGCAATATAATATAACTATAGGAATCATTAACCCATTATACGATATGGAGGCGACTGATCATGTCCGTTTATGACTACAAAGTCAATACCCTTCGGGGCCAGGAAGTCGAGATGTCCGATTATCGCAACAAGGTGCTGCTGATTGTTAATACGGCGAGCAAATGTGGTCTGACCCCGCAATTTGAAGGCTTACAGGAACTCTATAACAAATTCAAAGACCGACAGTTTGAAGTACTGGGCTTCCCAAGTAACCAATTCGCTCAGGAAAAGGGATCTTCCGATGATATTGCAGAGTTCTGCCAGATGAATTACGGTGTAAGCTTCCCTATGTTTGAGAAAATTGATGTCAATGGCTCAAGCGCTCATCCTCTATTCCAGCACCTGACAACAGAGGCACCGGGACTGCTCGGATCCAAAGCCATCAAGTGGAACTTTACCAAATTCCTTGTTGATCAGAACGGACGCGTTGTGAAGCGTTATGCTCCAAAAACAACTCCTGATCAAATTGAGGCTGATATTGAGAAACTTCTGAAATAGATCTACATGGAGAGGCCATCATCAACAGGGAACCAGAGAAAGTCCGGTTCTGTGTGAATGGCCTTTCTTTATGTTGTTCCAAACGCAAAAAAAAGAGGCTTTCCATATTCGGAAAACCTCTTCTTGTCGTACATTATGATGCGGTCGAGAGGACTCGAACCTCCACGGGCATACGCCCACTACCCCCTCAAGATAGCGTGTCTGCCATTCCACCACGACCGCATGTCGTAAATAATCGGCAACAAAATTGATTATACAGGATCACATTATAAAAGTAAAGCACTTTTATTAAAACTACTTTTGCACCTGTGTTTTTCCTCCAAATATCGGTTTTTATCGTCATGATCTTTTAACTGCCGCATACATTAAATTTCAAATCTTTTATACATCTTCATTTTCAATTTGAGCTCTTCATGAGAAAACATATCATATACATAACATTATTTTTATGTGGTTAACTATTTTCAGTCATATAATGTAACATTTAAATATAATTAAAACTTAAAAACAAGAAACCATTGACAGAATACGGATATTTATGTGATTATATATATCATATAATTCGGATTTTAAACATAAAAGCATTCGGAAATCAATATTAATGTTATATAATATAACATTTTACGAACATAGGAGGCGAAAGACCGTGAACCGTGGGAATAAGCTGCTCGATTATGTCAAACTGCTTGATTCCTCCATTCATGTCGGAGGTTTTACCCATTCATTTGGTATGGATGTACACATTGCTGAAGGCAGCATCCGAAATGCCGATGATCTGGAGTCCTTCATGCGCTGCCAGCTGCATCCCAGTATCGTTCGACTTGAGGGCATGGCGATTAAAGGTATCTACAGCGCAACAGATCATAATGACACATGGCGAACAGCACTCATTGACAAGTTGGTTCACGTTCAGCGGACTCCTTCTGATCAAAGGGAGCAAGCTGCTGCCATGGGTAAAAGACTGATCAAGCTGGCCCGGGCTCTCCACCCTTGGATTGAATTCAGCCAGCTCGAACACACCCTTGCCAAATACGAGTCTGTAGGCTGCCTCTCTACTGTTCACGCCTGGATTAACCACTACCTCGATATCCCCGTCGAGGAAGCGGTAATGGGTTACTTGCACTCAGCCATGAATGCATGCATAACCGAAGCTTCCAAAGTTCTCCCCATGCATAACAATACCACCCAGGAACTGCTGGTTCGCCTGGCCGCAGACCTGGAGCATGAATGGAACACCGTTAGCGCCTCCGCTGCGGATGGACCGGCACAGCCAACCTCCATGTCCATGAAATCGCTGTTCCCCAGCTTCCACATGCTTGGCGCAGGGCTGCATGCTTATCGCGCCTAATCTTACCGACTCCAAGCTCCCCTCATATTTCCCCAAACGAAAAAAGCACGCAGCAACCTCCTTGCTGACGTGCTTTTTCTTGTATGTCTATAGAACATCACGTTTTTACGTCATTATTTAATATTAATACACTATTTTTCATTGTTTCTAATTGTTACATGACGTAAATACGTATATAATGTAATGAACAGCTCGCATCTCCCACTATTATACACAGCCGAAGGCGGGTTGAAATACTTCTATGAGGGGTGAACCCTTTTGAACAAAAAGAAACCCGTAACTCCGTTCGGATGGGCCATCAAACGCCGCTTAACGGAGCTTCAGATGGACCAGAAAACGTTCTGCGAGAAGCACGACATCCCGCCGTATCGTTTATCCAATCTCATCCATGGCACACGAAAAGCCACCCGTTTCCGAAACCAGGTCGCAGACATTTTGCAAATTTCGGATGAACTTCGATGACACCACCATTACCCTGCCGTCCCGATCCTTTAACTGATTGCCAAGGAGGGCCTATTCATGAGCTTCTTTACAACCGACCTTGAAAGGTTATCCTTTCAATCCTTACGTCATCAACTCATCATCGTTGACCGCGACTGGAGAATCCGCAGCTGCAATACCGCATGGCAGAACGGACTCGGGCGATTGCATCTCTCGAAATATAAAAAATCCGACACCCACCGATCTTCTTGCGAAGCGTTTCATTATCTTCAGCTCCTGGAGATTTGGGCAGCCCAGGAAGAGGAAACGGAGAACTCATCGATTATTCAGAAGTTAGAGAAGATTCAATATCCCTTTGTTCACTGCCATACATATGACATATCCGTACAGTCTGCGAACCCGGACCTTCGATGGTTTCGACTGGAGCTTACCCCCTTGAATCAGACGGATCCTCCTTCTCCGATGGGACTAGCTCTGATCTCGCATACAGACATCACGGAACAGAAGCGAATTGAACAGCAATTGAAGCTTGCCCTATCCGAAGTGCGGACACTACGCGGACTGCTTCCCATTTGCGCTGTTTGCAAACAGATCAAGGACGAGCAGGACGTCTGGAATTCAGTCGAAGGTTATTTGGAGAGACATACCCATGCAGAATTTACACACGACATCTGTCCGGACTGCATCCGCAGATTATACCCGAAGTACTCTAATATTTTGGATAAACGCTCCTGAGCAAAGCAAAAAAAAGCAAAAAATAACCACCTCTCCTATACGGACAGGTGGTGTTCAAATTGAGACATATCCAGTTCCTCCGGCGATCCCTGCAGCGCAATTGCTCCCTTGTCCATGACATAGATAAAATCCGCAGCCCCGCGCACGAAGTCAATACTCTGCTCGACGAGCAGCACGGAAATATCGCCCTTCGCCTTGATTTGCAGAATGACCTGCCGAATATCCTCGACAATTGAAGGCTGTATGCCTTCCGTTGGTTCATCCAGCAGCAATAGTCCAGGTCTTGAGGCAAGCGCTCGTGCGAACGCAAGCTGCTGCTGCTGGCCACCACTCAAATCACCGCCCTGTCGTCCATACATGGTCGCAAGGACCGGAAACATCGCGAGCACATCTTCAGGAAACGTCTTCACCCCAGGCGCAGATGTCTCCAGACCGAGCAGCAGATTTTCCTTTACCGTGAGCTGAGGGAAAATCTCACGACCCTGAGGAACATATCCAATGCCCGCCTTGGCACGTTTGGCAGGCTCCAAAGCGGATATATCCTGCCCTTTCCAGTGGATGGCCCCCTTCCTTGTTTTGAGCAGGCCCATCAACGTTTTCATCAGCGTTGTTTTGCCGACACCATTCCGGCCCATGAGGCAGACCACCTGTCCCGGCAGGACATCCAGATTAACACCACGCAGCACATTGCTTTCCCCGTAGCCGGATTCAATTCGTTGCAGCGACAGCATGATCATCTCTCCTTTTTCCCAAGTAGACTTCGGCCACCCTGGGATCTTCCTGCACCTCAGCCATGGTACCTTCCTTCAACAGCTTGCCTTCATGCATCACGGTCACTTTTGCTGCGTACTCGCGGACAAACTCCATGTCATGCTCCACAACCACGACCGAACGTTCACGCGCTATCCCCTGTAACAACCTGCCTGTTTTATGCGTTTCCTCGTCCGTCATCCCGGCAACCGGTTCGTCCAGCAGCAACACGCGCGGTTCCTGAAGCAGCAGCATGCCAATTTCCAGCCACTGCTTCTCGCCGTGAGATAGCGCCCCAGCCCGTGTATACACGCGGTCTTGCAGTCCAATTTGCGCTATGACCTGTTCCATTGCCGTGTTGATTTTCCCAAAGCGCGGAATACCAAGAGTCCGAAGAGGTGAACGCTGATTTTCCGCCGCCAAGGCCAAATTCTCCTGTACGGTAAGACCTCCGAAGATGGATGGAGCCTGGAATTTGCGTCCCACACCCTTCCGGACGATCTGATGCTCCTTCAGACGTGTCAGCTCTGTGCCATCTTCCAGCCGCACCGTACCGGAGACGGGTTTGGTTTTTCCGCAAATGACATCCAGCATTGTCGTTTTCCCCGCACCATTGGGGCCGATCAGAAAATGCAAATCATGCTCAAGCAGCTTCAGGTTCATGCCGTTAACTGCGACGAATCCGCCAAAAGCTACGGTAATACTTTCAGCCATCAATACGGGTGAAGCTTCAGTAGACTTCAGGTTTTTCCTTACTGACAGGGACATGCACAACCTCTCCTCTCCGCTTCAGCAATCGAACGACATTTCGATAGACTCCAACGAGCCCGTGAGGCATGAACAATACTACCGTTACAAACAGCCCGCCGAGAACAAACAACCAGCCTTCAGGGTACGCCTCACTTATCCCGGTTTTGGCCGCATTCAGAACCACTGCCCCGATCACTGCCCCAATCAACGTGCCGCGACCACCCAAGGCAACCCATAACACCATTTCAATGGATGGAACAATCCCCATCATGGACGGCGAGATAATCCCCACCTGAAGAACAAACAGCATACCAGCTATTCCTGCAAGAGCCCCGGAGAGGGCAAACGTCAACGTTTTATAGCCCGCAGGATCATAACCCAGGAAACGTACCCGGTTTTCTCCATCCCGCGAAGCTTCAAGCACCTGACCAAACCGACTATTTACTATTCTTCTGCAGAGCAGGTACGTGAGCACCAAAATGGCAAGTGTAATATAGTAGAGCACAATTGTTGTTCCTGCAGAATGCAGCGTGAAGCCAAAAATGGAGTTATAGCCGGTTATACCGTTAGTCCCCCCGGTCCACTCCTGTTTGCCAATAAACAGGGTAACCGTGATTAATACAAGGGCTTGTGTCAAAATCGTAAAATACACCCCGGTAATTCGGTTGCGAAACGTAAACCACCCCAGCACAAATGCCAGCAAAGCCGGCAGAGCAATACCCAGAATTAACGCCACTGGAAATGAACGAAATGGTTCCCAAAACCACGGAAGACCTGACAACCCGCTCCACCCCATGAAATCAGGCAGGGATGTGCCGCTCGCCTGCAGTTTCAGATACATGGCCATGGCGTAACCACCAAGACCAAAGAACACCCCATGCCCCAGACTCAGAACCCCGCCGTAGCCCCAGATCAGATCCAGTCCGATGGCCAGAATAGCCAGTGCCAGGAATTTAGCGAGCAAGCTAAGCCGAAACTCGGTAGAGATCAGCGGGGCAAGACACATTAGAATCAGTACGACCGCCCAGATGATTCTCGTTTTTAAACTGCCTGACTTCAGAAGTGCTGACATCATATAACCCCCTTCTTCCTGTTAGTCGAGACTGCGGGTTCGCATGGCAACCAGCCCCCGCGGCTTCCATTGCAGAAAAGCAACGATACATACGAACACCAGCACCTTGCCGATGGAGGCAGATGTGTAGGTTTCAAACAACGTATTGAACATGCCAATCCCGAGCGCTCCGCATACCGTTCCTACCAGTTTGCCAACCCCGCCAAGAACGACAACCATAAATGCATCTACAATATAGTAGGTTCCCAGCGAAGGGCCAATTGGCCCAATGAGCGTCAGGGCACAACCCGCGATACCCGCGATTCCTGAACCAATGGCAAAGGTCATGCCATCTACCCGTCTGGTCGAAATCCCGAGACAGCCCGCCATGCTCCGGTTCTGCATGACAGCGCGCATCCGTCGTCCGGAAGAAGTGCGGTAGATGTACAGATACATACACAGCAGGACAACCGCGACAAGTGCGATGATAAAAATCCGTTTATACGGAAATACGATACCGTCAGAGATCGCAAGACCGCCGTTAAGCCAGGACGGACTGGACACCCCCACATTCGGCGCTCCGAAAATGGTACGTGCCAGCTGCTGCAGCATCATCCCCACTCCCCATGTAGCCAGCAAACTGTCCAGGGGTCTACCATATAAATGCCGGATCAAAATCACTTCAAGCAGCCAGCCGATAAGTGCTGCTACACCAAACGCGATCGGCAATGCCACGATAAAATAAACTTCGAACCACGCTGCCGGAGCATAGGAAATAAACAGATTTTGAGTCACATACGTTGCATATGCACCAATCATAATCAGCTCTCCGTGAGCCATGTTGATGACATTCATAAGACCAAACGTTACTGCAAGCCCCAGCGCAATCAATAACAGGATCGAGCTGATGCTAAGGCCATTGAACATTTGCAGAACAAACATATCCATCCCGATCACCCTTTCACATGCTAAAAGCCTCTTTCCGATCAAACACGTCACCAAGACTACGCATCAACGCTTTATCGCAATATTGGATGAGGGTGCGCTGTCCCACCCTCATCCGTAATCTAAGAAGTTTGGACATGAAGGAATTGCTTATTGATTGCTTAGGGAAGCTCCCCATTCGTAGGTTTTCAAATATGGATCTGGCTTGACAGGAGAACCGGAGTTCCACAATTCCTTGAATTGACCATCTTCCTGCACTTCTCCGATTCGGACGGTTTTGTAAATATGCTGATTCTCTCCGTCCACGGTTACTTTCCCCTCCGGAGCATCAAATTCCAATCCTTTTGCTGCTTCTCTGACCTTCTCCACATCGGTTGAACCCGCTTTTTCCACAGCTGCCTTCCAGAGGTACACTGCTACGTAACCCGCCTCAATCGGGTCAGCCGTCACCCGGTCAGCACCATATTTTTCTTTATATTTCTCAACAAATGTTTTGTTTTCTGGAGTATCTGTTGTCTGATAATAGTTCCATGAAGCCAAGTGCCCTTTCAGCACATCTGCTCCAATGCCCCGAATTTCTTCTTCCGCCACACTGACCGACAGCGTCGTCATCTGTTCTGAAGTGATTCCAGCATCCTTCAGCTGTTTGAAGAAGGCTACATTGCTGTCTCCGTTAAGCGTGTTATACACCACATCCGGCTTCGCAGCTTTGATTTTGCTTATGATGGTACTGTAGTCGGTATGGCCCAGCGGTGTATATTCCTCGCCAACCACTTCTCCGCCTTCAGCTGCCAATTGAGCCTTGATCACCTGATTGGCCGTTTTCGGGAAAACATAGTCTGAACCAAGAAGATAAAAGGTTTTGCCCCTATTCTCCAGCAACCAGGTTACAGAAGGAACAATTTGTTGGTTCGTTGTTGCACCTGTATAAAAAATATTGGGAGATGACTCCAATCCTTCATACTGCACCGGATAAAATAAAAGCCCTTTATTCTGCTCGAACACGGGGAGCATGGCCTTTCGACTCGCCGAGGTCCATCCGCCAAAAACAGCGGCCACCTTATCCTGTTGAAGCAGCTTTCCGGCCTTTTCCGCAAAAGTCGGCCAATCCGAGGCCCCATCTTCAATGACAGGCTCAATCTGTTTGCCAAGGACACCACCCGCTGCATTGATTTCTTCAATCGCAAGCATCTCGGCATCCTTGACAGACACCTCGCTTATGGCCATCGTTCCACTCAAGGAATGAAGAATGCCTACCTTGATCGTCTCATCGGACGCAGCAACTTCCCCGGTTCCACCGGAATTTGAAGTTTCAGGTGGCGTCCCACCTTCCACACATCCCGTCAAAGCAATGACCGCCCCAAGCAAAATTCCCCATAATCTGACCGACCTCTTCTTCAATAGCCTACACTCCCTTTTTTTGGTCTATTGACGAACATTAAGGTCATTTAACTCCGAAATGTTCGTTGATCCAAATTATGGAGGCTCCAACTCTTCATGTCAATAATGCTTACATAATTTTATTTTACGCCTACTTGTTTCATGCATGCTGCTAATATGTTTCAAACCTTATTGACAAAGGGTCACCCTGTGTGAGTATATTTAACATATAATATGATTCATGAAGATATATACTTTTATGGGAAAGGTCGGATGGCCCTTGCACTGGACGGAGCAGGAAAAAGAAAAACTGCTGATTACCGTAGCCGCCAATCTCGCCCGCGAACGCAGAGGACGCGGATTGAAGCTAAATGTTCCCGAAGCCATCGCTTTGTTAACCTCCGAGCTCATGGAACGAGCACGGGATGGAATGAGCGTAGCGGATTTGATGAGATATGGCGGTACAATCCTTACACGGGATGATTGTATGGAGGGAGTCCCCGATATGATTCCCGAGGTACAGGTGGAAGCTACATTCCCTGACGGGACCAAGTTGGTTACCGTGCATGAACCCATACGCTGAGAAAGGCAGGAGAATGCCATGATTCCAGGCGAATATCGATTGAAACCGGATGAGATAGTCTGTCATCCCGATCGCCAAACGATACGATTAATTGTCTTGAACCGCGGTGATCGCCCCGTGCAGGTCGGTTCTCATGTTCACTTCTATGAAGTAAATGCCGCTCTGGACTTCGACCGCACCGCAGCGTTCGGACATCGTTTGCATATCCCTGCAGGCACCGCCGTTCGTTTCGAGCCTGGGGAAGAAAAGCCAGTAGAACTCACCACTTTTGGCGGTAAACGGCAGATTTATGGATTTAACGGATTAACGGAAGGGTCGGCAGACCAGCCTCCAGATCCGCAGAAGCTCGAAGCCTTCCTGAAGGCTTTTGCCCCCACGCCATCAGAGGATGGAGGAGATCCAGCATGAAACGCATGTCTCGTGAACAATACGCTTCCATGTTCGGCCCAACAACCGGGGATGCCGTAAGACTGGCAGATACGGAGCTCTGGGCAGAGATTGAGCATGATTACGCAGTATACGGGGATGAGAGCAAATTCGGAGGCGGGAAAGTCATTCGGGACGGCATGGGCCAGTCCGCAACCGCTCTTCGCAGCCATGGCACGCCGGATACCGTCATTACAAATGCTATCATTATTGATCATTGGGGAATCGTAAAAGCAGATATTGGCATCCGTGACGGAATCATCTGTGCGATTGGCAAATCCGGTAATCCGGATACGATGGACGGAGTCGATCCACTCCTTGTGATTGGCGCTTCCACCGAAATCATCGCCGGCGAAGGCATGATTGTCACCGCAGGCGGAATCGATACCCACATTCATTTCATTTGTCCGCAGCAGATTCAAACTGCCCTGTCTTCTGGAGTAACTACCATGATTGGCGGAGGTACAGGACCAGCGACAGGCACCAAAGCAACCACCTGCACACCTGGAGCCTGGCATATCCATCGCATGCTGGAGTCCGCCGAAGCCTTTCCTATGAATATTGGTTATCTGGGTAAGGGCAATAGTTCAACCACCGCTCCACTCATTGAACAGATCGAAGCTGGTGTCATCGGCTTGAAATTGCATGAGGATTGGGGGACAACCCCAAGTGCCATTGACGCGTGCCTGACTGCCGCCGGAGAACATGATATCCAGGTAGCTATTCATACCGATACCCTGAACGAGACTGGTTTTCTGGAGAATACCCTTGCCGCCATTAACGGCCGCACAATTCACACGTATCATACGGAAGGCGCAGGCGGCGGACACGCCCCAGACATTATCCGCGCTGCCGGTGAATCGTACGTGATTCCTTCTTCAACCAACCCCACGCGTCCGTATACGCGGAATACAGTTGAAGAACACCTCGATATGTTGATGGTGTGCCACCATCTGGATCCGGCCATTCCGGAGGATGTTGCTTTTGCCGATTCCCGGATTCGCCCTGAGACCATTGCTGCAGAAGACATTCTGCACGATCTCGGTGTGTTCAGCATTATCAGTTCCGATTCCCAGGCCATGGGCCGGGTAGGCGAAGTCATCATCCGCACCTGGCAGACCGCAGACAAAATGAAAAAACAGCGCGGCAAGCTGGAATTGAATTCTGATTCCCCTTCCGACAATGACCGCATCAAAAGATATGTCGCCAAATATACGATCAATCCCGCCATCGCTCATGGCATCAGTCATATCGTCGGTTCTGTGGAAGTGGGCAAGCTAGCGGATCTGATCGTCTGGAATCCAGCCTATTTTGGGGTCAAGCCCGAAATGGTGATTAAAGGCGGTATGATCACTTTCGCTCAGATGGGTGATCCGAACGCCTCCATCCCGACACCTCAGCCCGTGTTCGGCAGACCGATGTTCGGGTCATACGGTGGAGCTATCGCCAAAGGGTCTATTACTTTCGTCTCCCAAGCTGCTGCTGATGCAGGCATCAAGGAGACACTTGGATTAAACAAGCGCGTGGAAGCCGTCAAAGGCTGCCGCGCGGTGAGCAAAAAGGATATGATCCACAACGATGTGACTCCTCACATTGAAGTGGACCCTGAGACGTATGAGGTTCGAGCCGATGGGGTACTGCTTACCTGCGAACCTGCAGATGAGCTGCCGATGGCACAGCGCTACTTCATGTTTTGACATCTAGTGATAAAAGCGAACGTTTCATTTTTTCAGGTTCGTACTGCCCTCTTCGTTATCGTGTAAAATCACGTCCAACCTGTATCCTTACACTATTTTTATATCGGATTTTGGTTGGAAGGGAAATAAGACAGAAGCAAAGAAAGGACGCTTGGCATGATGCAAAGTGGTACGAAGCTGCTTCGATATGTTCAACTGCTCGACTCGGCCCTGCCCATCGGCGGGTTCTCCCACTCTTTCGGTCTGGAAGCATACACGCATGACGGCACCATTCGAACAATCACCGAGCTTGAACAATTCATTCGCAGCCAGCTTCACTCCAGCCTGATTCGGCTCGATGGACTTGCTATCAAAGGCGTTTACCAAGCAATGGAGGAACAAGACTCCGCTCTACTCGCTCTCTATGATAAGCGGGTACACGCCCAGCGAACCCCCCGGGAGATCAGGGAAAGCGGCCATAAGATGGGAAAGCGACTGCTGAAACTTGCCCGTTCTCTTTATCCTTGGATGGACTTTTCACTTATAGATGAGGCTGTGCAAGCGCATGGTGCCTATTGCGGGATTACTACCATTCACGGTTATATCCTTTATCAGTTGAAAATTGGATTAGACGAGGCCGTTACCGGTCATTTGTATACTTCAGTGAACGCTTATGTCAACAGCGCACTGCGCCTCCTGCCGATCGGGCAAACCGAGGCACAGATGCTCATTCAGAAACTGCTCGATGATATCGAATCCGAATGGATTCGTATTCGGGATGACGACCCCGAAGATATGCACAGTTTCGGTATTGCCCAGGAAATCTACGCCATGCGGCACGAAAACTTACCTGCACGCCTGTTTATGTCCTGATACCCGTATTTATAAGCTACAACTTTCTGTTAAAATAAGCCGATAATCCAAGGAGGAATTTGTTATGTGTGGAGGAGCTAATCATACGCATCATCCGGAGTGGGAACGTAAGGCATTTGATCGCAGCAGACCAATGCGAATTGGTATTGGGGGTCCTGTAGGCTCCGGCAAAACTGCCCTTGTGGAGAAGCTGTCGAAGGCGCTGCGTACTCGCTATAGTCTGGCCGTCATTACGAACGATATTTATACCAAGGAAGATGCCGAAATCCTGCTGCGCCAGAACGCTCTTGCGCCAGAACGCATTATTGGCGTTGAAACAGGCGGATGTCCGCATACAGCCATTCGAGAAGATGCTTCAATGAATTTTGAAGCCGTAGACGAATTGGTCGAGCGTTTTCCCGATCTGCAATTAATCTTCATTGAGAGCGGCGGCGATAACCTCTCTGCTGCATTCAGCCCGGAACTTGCAGATGTGTTCATCTACATCATTGACGTTGCCCAAGGGGAAAAACTGCCTCGTAAAGGCGGTCCAGGCATTACCCGCTCAGACCTGCTGCTGATCAACAAAACAGACCTCGCACCTTATGTTGGCGCAAGTTTGCAGGTAATGAAGGATGATACCGAGCGCGTACGCGAAGGTCGCCCATATGTAATGTCGAATCTCATGAGCGGTGAAGGGGTATCCGAGATCATTCACTGGCTTGAGCACCAATACATGGATGACGATGCTGCCGCTGCGCATCTGCATTCACACAGCCATGACCACGGCTCAGCCCACAGCCATTAATTCATCTCCCGTATCGGAAGGAGCCGAAACAAAGTTGGGCATTCGTGCTGAAGGAGCGGTGATACGACGCAGCGAGCTTCGAGCCACATTTGCCCTTCAAGAGGGACGTACGATCATGACAGATCGTTATTACAGCGCCCCTCTCCGGTTCAGTCGCTCCTTTCGCCCACCGGGGAACAGCAATGGGTTATGCCTCTACACATCAGACGTCTCTCCCGGTGTTCTGAACGGGGATCATTACCATTCCGAGTGGCATTTGGGCGAAGGCACCCATGTGATGCTGAGCAGTACATCAGCGACACGCCTTCACCCTACGCCTTCACTTCCCTCGTCGGTCAACCATCACTTCCAGATCAGGAAAGGCGCAGTGCTTGAATACTTCCCGGAATGTGTAATCCCATTCAAAGGTAGTTCTTCTTCGCTTACTGCCACCTTCCATCTGGAGGAACAGGCCATTCTCGCTTATGCAGATGTCTGGTCAGCCGGACGAATTCACCGGGGTGAGGCTTTTGAGTTCAGCAAATATCGAAACTCAACCGAAATATGGCAAGGGGAGCAGCTTGCTGTGTGGGACCGATTCGGAATGGAACCCTCACGCGATGATCCACAAAAATCAGCTGCATTGCTGGATTTCACCCATACTGCAGCCCTGTGGATGATCGCTCCTGGGCTGGGGACAGCGGAACTGGAAAGCATCAGGTCTGCACTGCCTCCGGATGGTCGAATGCTCGCTGGTGCAAGCCTGCTCGCGAGCGGAGGGATCGGCGTCCGTTTGCTTGGCATGGCTGCCTGGGAACTTCAGGAACAATGCCTGCACATTTGGAACACCATTCGACCGCAGCTGTTAGGCAACGAGAATCTTACGTTCCGCAAATAAACCATATATCATGATTTCATGAGCCAAAGATGAAGACGACTGTAGTCATCTCACATGAACACAAAAAAACCTCTGAACATTTCCGGAAATCATCCGGGTTGGTTCAGAGGTTTTGCATTAGGGCGATTCATCCGTTTCGGGTTTATCATCTTCCTGATATCGAAAGTCAGCAGCATTTCTACTTTCCTTGGACTTGCGATAACGGGTAAATTCAATATATTCGCTGATAAAAGACTGCTCTTCGGTCGATAATTCACTCTCCTGGCAATCCAATTGCCGCAACACGCCAAAAAAATAATCCTCCCGTTTTTCCCGTACCATCGCTTCCTTGGATGGACGTCCAATCATGAGCCAGTCCAGACTCACATCAAAAAACGCAGCGATCTCAATCAGTTTATTCGTGCTCGGAATCGACTTTCCACGTTTCCAATCACCCAGATTCCCGGTGCTGATCTTCAGTTGTTGACAGAATGCTTTCTTTGTCATCCCTCGCTCGGCAATCAGGTGTTCAATTCGCTCATATATCGACTGCATACAGGACCGCCTTCCAACCATAATATCTAAAATCCATATCTTGCACCATAACGTAATTCTCCGGCGACATTATATAGACAATTATACCACAACAGATATCAATCCTCAGCCCTTCTTCATCCATGAGCAGTTTTCACATAGATATATATAAAAATAAAAATAGACTCTCATGGATATCCACGAGAGTCTATTTCCCTAACGTTTACATGTAATGCGGTCGAGAGGACTCGAACCTCCACGGGTATACACCCACTACCCCCTCAAGATAGCGTGTCTGCCATTCCACCACGACCGCATATTCAAATGTATAAATGGTGAGCCATGAAGGGCTCGAACCTTCGACACCCTGATTAAAAGTCAGGTGCTCTACCAACTGAGCTAATGGCTCTTGCTGTAACTTCACCGATGTGCCATATCATCTCTTGTTTTAAGAACAATGACTTGCGAGGTTTCCTTATTAAAAAGGTGGTGAAGATATGACCCGTAGGGGATTCGAACCCCTGTTACCTCCGTGAAAGGGAGGTGTCTTAACCCCTTGACCAACGGGCCTTGTTAACAAGTTGTCTTTCTTGGCGACAAGAATGAGTATACCACACCATATAAAAATAGTGCAACACTTTTTTTATTTTTTTATCTAGCGCTTTTTCATAGATCATTTTTCAAAAAAATTTAGGATCGTTTAACTGGCATATACTATCTGAGAGATCTGAATTTCATATCAATGTCATCAGAATCCTTACATCCTGTTGAAATAATATCAAAACACTTATAAAAACTTATGTTCACTTAAAATATTGCAAACTAAATTGCAAATACTTATACTTAGGTTATCAGTATTACGGTCACTCATTAGCAAGGAGGCGGCATGCTTGTTTCAGGAAGAACGAATGCAGCTCATTATCGAACATCTTCGCAAACATAATCGGATCTCGGCAGACGAGATCGTTACCCTTTTTGACGTCTCGCGGGACACGGCTCGAAGGGATCTGATCAAGCTGGAAGAACAGGACGCCATTATCCGAACACGGGGCGGCGCAATCCTCCCCTCTCCTCCCCGTGAATATATCTCATACAAGGATCGCCTGCTGCATGTTTCGGAAGAAAAAAGGGCTATAGGCAAACTCGCTGCAGCCATGGTCCGCCAAGGTGAAAACATCATTCTGGATTCTTCCACAACGGTGCAGGCTTGTGCTGAGCATCTGAATGGAAAGTCCTGTACAGTCATCACCAATTCCATTCATTCCGCAGATCTTCTCTCCAATCACTCGGCTGTCCATATTCGTTTACTTGGCGGCAAAGTCGACAAGGAACAACGCTATGTTTACGGTGCCTCGGTGATCGAAACACTCTCTCATTATTACGTGGATAAAGCCTTTATCGGTATTGGCGGGATTACGATGGATGGATTCAGTGCTTCCGAAGAAGAAGGCAAGATTAAGCAAAAAATGATGCAGGCGGCCAAAGAGGTCTTCGTGCTCGCAGATCATTCCAAATTTGATAAACGTTACGGGTACCGTTTTGCCGACTGGTCACTGATTGATGTACTGATTACCGACCAATGGCCATCAGACGAATGGCGTAACTTTTTGAATGAACAACAGGTTGAGATTCTCATTCCTGAACCAACAGAAGATAAGGAGTTGTAAAGTGATGAAATTATTTGCTACGGACTTGGATGGAACGCTGCTAAACAGAGACAGTCAGATTAGCCCGGAAAATGCTGCTGCCATTCACCGGGCCCAGCAAGAAGGATTGAAAGTTACCATTGCAACAGGGCGCGTCTATTCGGACGTTGTCGGCATTTGCCAAGAAGGCGGGATTAACACGCCTGTCATTGGGTCCAATGGAGCCACGATTCATGATGCTGACGGGAACCGTCTGTATCATCTTCCGCTCGAACGTGAGACAGCAGCATCCGTCATGCAGTGGCTCGAAGATCATGAGTGCTATTATGAAGCGTCCACTCAGCAGGGAATATACGCCCCGATCAGCAGTCATGATACGATGCTTGCCGAGATGGATCGAATCCTGGGAACAAGTCCTGGTGAGGACGTTGAGCGCCTGATTCGTGCCGTTAAGAAGCATTATGACAAGAAAGACTACCATCGCGTTCAATCCCATCAGGAGATTCCTGCAGAAGCCTACATTTACAACATTATGGCCTTCTCCCTCGACCCGGATCAATTACAGACAGGAAGAGCTCACTTTGCCTCCAGATCGGATGTCGCGATGGTCGTATCCTCTGAACACAACTTCGAGATGCAGCATCCCGATGTGTCCAAAGGTAATGCTCTCACTAAACTGGCTGCCCATCTCGATATTTCCATGGAAGATACGGCAGCTATCGGCGACAATTTCAATGATGTTTCCATGTTAAAAATGGCAGGACTCGGCATCGCCATGGGCAATGGTGAACCTGAGATTCAAGCCCTTGCCAAGGCTATAACATTAACCAACGTAGAACACGGTGTCGCCCATGCCATTCACGCTGTACTGGACGGCAAACCGATCTCCCGGCCCGAAATCGTTGCTGAAGGCGGTCAGTAAATTCGGTGCTGTTAGGAAATCGCACGATCTCTCACTTCAACTCGACGGATCTCACATGCGGTACGTCCTGCAGCAGTACAATCAACTGTTCTCCCCGGAAGGACCCGGGCATCTGAACGGTGAATTCAAGCACAGTCTCCTGAGCCGAGTCTGTGCTTGTTTGTTGTTCCGTCCTGAATCCGATGACCGAAATCTTCTCCTGCCCCAGCAGTGCCAATATGGCTTTCAGGCTGTCTGCTTCCTGCTCCAGGCGAATGGTTAACGTTTCGGTTCTCGCGGAAACCAACCAGCGTGTCGGCCGATGCAGCAGCATCTGTGCGAGCACGATTAGCAGGGTTACACCTACTCCTGTCCAATAGAGTCCCGCACCCACTGCCAGTCCCATACCTGCCGTTGCCCAGATGCCAGCGGCTGTCGTCAATCCCCGGACGGTATGGCGCTGCGTGAAGATCATTCCGGCCCCAATGAAACCTACACCGCTAACCACTTGCGCTGCGATCCGGGAAGGGTCAAGCGACAGATTAGCCCAGCCTGCCTGATCCTGAAATCCATACTTTGAGACAATCATCATTAACGCTGCACCAACAGCGACCACAAAATGAGTGCGTATTCCCGCTTCTTTCATCCGGTTTTTGCGTTCATACCCGATAAGGACCCCGCAGATCCCTGCTATGAGAACTCGCATCAAATATTCCATTTCCATTCTCAAGCCACCTCTCTTATGTCAGCATTTTGCAGATGGACCGTCACTTCCTGAATTAATGCAATATGCTTATGTATATGCTTACATGTATCCTCCTTTACTATTTACCCATTTCCTCTCCAATAATTAATCCACACAGCAACTTCCTGCTATATCAGGCGGCACAAAAAAAGAGACCTGTACGGTCTCCACTTCAATTTCCCTTATTACCCACCATTACAAAAATGGTCTGTTTCTATCCTTTCGGATTGCACTGATCCCTATTCAGCACGAAAGTTCTCCCCTTGTCGCTCTCCTAATCCGTAATAATGGCGGAAATTATAGATTAACGGGTTCCACTTTGCCGGATCAATTTTATTCAGTCCAGAGATAAGCTTCTTATGTGCATGTACCTCCAGCGATTTCACTTCGACTACGGCCATAAAAGGCGTATGCTCCGGCGTACGGATGTGCTGTACAGATGCCTCAATCTGAAGCGGACACTCGGCTATTCTCAGAGGTTTAACCCGATGCGAATCCTGAGCGGTCAACCCGGCTGCTTCAAATTTCTCCGAACAAAATTCATAACCCATCTGTCTTTTCTCCTCAGGAACCGGATATGTACCCGTATAACGCCCCAGAGATTCAACAGATCTCCACATGGACGCATCCGGCAAATTTATGACACATTCAGAATGTCTTTTTAAGTTCTCATAGGCTTTCCCCTGGATGCCCAAGCCGAGGACAAGACAATCCCCCAACGCCCAGGAAGAGGACAATGGCGACAGGTTCGTTGACCCATCCTCGTTTAAGGTGCTTAAGAGAAGTACGGGTGTTCCATAATATAAAATGCTTGGGTTTATCGTCTCATGCTGGTCCGTTACTACCTCCTCAGCAGATCGTTTACTCGCGTTCTCGAAATTCATCGGTTTGCTCCATCTCCTGTCTCACATACTTGGCCCCTCAATGCAAGTTTGAACTCCGCGGTGGCTTGTCCCAATTGTAATACGCCAACAGTTCAAGTATCATCGAAGTATGAATGCATATCCAAATATATCTGTTATCGCGTCATTAATTGCCGATCCGAGTCGCGCTGTCTTTCTCGAAGCACTACTGGGTGGACAGGCCCTGCCTGCAGGTGAGCTTGCCTATATGGCTGGTGTCACACCTCAAACCGCGAGCAACCATCTTGCCAAACTTGTGGACGGCGGGCTGTTAGTTGTTGAACGGCAAGGGCGGCATCGCTACTTCCGGTTAGCTGGCCAGGAGATTGCCTTTCTGATTGAAACGATGGGCAGTATCGCCCCTCCTGTTCAGGTGCGGTCACTCAAACAGTCCAATCAGCTCCAGCATTTGAGCTTTGCTCGCACCTGTTATGGACACCTTGCTGGTAAGCTAGGAATTGCTCTGTGCGATGCATTGTTGCGGGAGGAATACCTGCTGGAGCCGGAAGCAGATCAGGCCAAGGATTATCACATTACGGAGAAAGGAAGACAATGGTTTACTTCATTCGGAATTGATCTTCAGGTTAAACCGGGTTCAAGACGTGCCATTGCCCGCAAATGTCTGGACTGGAGCGAGCGGCGTCACCACATATCCGGACTGCTGGGTGAACAAATGGAACACAGACTTTCGCAGCTCGAGTGGACCCGGAAGAAGCCTGGCAGCCGCTCTGTTGAAGTTACGGATGCTGGCAAGAAGGGTTTATACGAGGTTTTGGGAATCTTGCTGTAGGCAGGTAACGATGCAGCTTTCACCGAAGGAAGATCTATACCAAAAAATCCCCTCCACGACAAACCGATCAACGGTTCGTGTGAAGGGGATCCTATTCATGTATTCAATACGGAGAGAGAGGGATACTCTCACTTCGTTCGAGACTGCGATGTATCGCTATCGAAGGCTATGCTCCGACGAACCTTTAGGGTTCTCATCCCTTTGCGGAGAAGTATAATCAGAACGGAGAGAGAGGGATTCGAACCCTCGCACCGCTTACGCAGTCTAACCCCTTAGCAGAGGGTCCCCTTATAGCCACTTGGGTATCTCTCCAAGAAATGGCTCCCCGAACAGGACTCGAACCTGTGACAACTCGATTAACAGTCGAGTGCTCTACCAACTGAGCTATCAGGGAATAATCTCGAATAAACATAATTTATCATGATTAATAAGCCAAGTCAACATCTTAACTATACTTTCTTGCTAACTGTAAAAAAGGGAGAAATTACAGCTCATAGAGGCATATTGCATCCCCTCTTCAAGCCGGCTATATCCACTAGGATAAACACTACTCGTTAGAGATGGTTTGAAGAGCCAGCTTGCCGGCGCATCGGCCGCATCTATAACGTTTGGGATCCATTTTTCGTTTACGCAGATATTCCGTTCCACAGCTCTTGCATACCAGCTTGTACCGATAAGGCTGCGGCTTCCTGCCCTTGCCATCCGGAAGGGACTGACAGAACCTCGAACCGCCTACCTTTTGCAGAAGAGCCTTGAATTCCGGGTCCCTGTGGCGATAGCCGCGTCCGCGAATATGCAGATGGTAGTGGCACAATTCGTGCTTTATAATTTTCTCGACCTCATCCCGCCCGTATGCCTCGAGCTGATGTGGATTAATCTCAATTCGGTGACTCTTCAGCATATATCGGCCGCCGGTTGTCGTCAAACGTCGATTAAACAAGGCCTCGTGGGTAAACGGAACCCCGAAATGATCCAGCGATACCTGCTCAATCCACTGCTGCAGCTCAGCATTATCCACCCGGTTTCCCCTCCTTTCTCACCCCTTGGACCGTTCCTTTTTCCGGTATAATACTTGAATTTTAACCGTTTCGTAGGCTACACTGTCAAGTAGAATGTATGAGGGGAGATTATTACACGTTATGCCTACAATGCGTTATGTCATCCTGCAGCAGGAACAGCAATTAGAGTTTGTTGAAATGCCCGCTGATTACGCCTATCAACTCAGTGCACTCAACCTGCGTCTGCACAAAGAGATTGATAAACTTACTGCAGCGGATGTACCTGTACTGCCCTGGGCCATCGCTGAATGTGACGACCTTGATCTTCTGAACGAGCAGCTCAGTATCACCGGAGGGCTGGATTACATCAATGCGCTTGAGCATAGCTTCGCCAAACTGCGCGAGACGCATTATCCCTTGATTTCCTTACTCACCGAGATTCGGGCGCTTCAAGCCCAGCTGGAACAATGGTACGAAGAAGAAATGGAAACACGCTGATTTATTTATCGTTTTCCGAAAGTGCACATCCTAACCTGTAAGCGCATTTCCGTAACCGGATTTGCGCTTTTTATTTTTCTTTCAATCGACAGGTCGTCGGTTGACAAGCCGGACATTGTTTTTACACGTTCCGCACGGCTTAATCCGCACAGTCCAGGCTATTGCCACATATGCTAACGTACAGATGAATTATGCAAGAGGAGGAGATCCCTTTGCCTCAATGGCTTTGCAATCAACTGATGCGTGCATTTCACAAGAAAGACAGCAGACAGATCAAGCTGCTGAACGAGTGCTGGTTCTTTTACCGGAACAAACCTGCTAATGGCACACCGCGCAGCGCGGAACGTGAACTCTAGAATTTAACCCCACTCTTCATGCATACAGCCCATTCTCTCTTCCTACATTAACTCATTCGAAGAATATGGAACGGTCGACAACACCATTCGAGCCGACAACAAACAGCCTTCCCGCAACTGGGAAGGCTGTTCTCGGGTCATGGGACTAGGAAGTCTGCTTCGACGCAGGCTTTTTCATAGTCAGGCCGACCCGGCCTTTTTTGGTATCCACATTCATTACCCATACCGTTACATTATCACCAACAGAAACAACATCCATTGGATGCTTGACGTAACCGTTGCTCAGCTGTGAAATATGGACAAGTCCATCACTCTTGATCCCGATATCGACAAAGGCACCAAAATCAATTACGTTGCGAACGGTACCTTGGAGCTCCATGCCTTCAACCAGATCCTCAATTTTAAGGACATCCGTACGGAAAATAGGCAGTGGCATTTCTTCCCGAGGGTCACGTCCCGGGCGCTGTAAGCTGTCGAGAATGTCGCGCAGTGTAGGCACACCCACGTCCAGTTTCACAGCCAGTTGTTCAGGCTGCTGTTCGGATAGAAGCACGGACAGCTCCTTGCTGCCCAACTTGTCCAGTTCCACCTGAAGTTCTTTGAACAACTGATCGACGACCTTGTAGGATTCCGGGTGAATCGGTGTACGATCCAGCGGATTCTCACCTTCACTAATGCGCATGAAACCTACGCATTGTTCATAGGTTTTGGCACCCAGACGCGGCACCTTCTGCAGCTGACGACGGTTCGTAAAGCGTCCGTTTTCCTCGCGGTACTTCACAATGTTTTTGGCAATCGTCGCATTCACGCCGGCCACATAGGACAGCAGCGATGGCGAAGCCGTATTCACATCCACGCCTACATGGTTAACCGCAGATTCCACGACCGCTTTCAGACTTTCCTCCAGAATCTTTTGAGAAACGTCATGCTGGTATTGGCCTACACCAATGGCCTTTGGATCAATTTTCACCAGTTCAGCCAGAGGGTCCTGTACACGACGGGCAATGGAAGCTGCACTGCGCTCGGCCACATCCAGATCCGGGAATTCCTCCTGCGCCAGCTTGGAAGCGGAATACACACTTGCTCCTGCTTCATTAACAATGAGGTACACCAGGCTCTCGTCGCCATTTTCCTGAATGATCTCGGCTACGAACTGTTCCGTTTCACGGGAAGCTGTACCATTACCGATAACGATCAGTCCAATGTCATACTGCTTGATCATCCGGTGGAATACCTCGGCTGCTTCGCGCTTTTTGTTGTGAGGTGGCGTCGGGTACGTAACAGCGACTTCCAGCAGTTTGCCCGTATCATCCACTACAGCCAGTTTGCAGCCTGTACGATAAGCAGGGTCGACACCAAGCACACGTTTGCCATGAATCGGCGGCTGAAGCAGCAGGTTACGCAGATTGGCAGAAAACACGGAGATTGCCTGGCTCTCTCCCTTTTCCGTCAGTTCTGCCCGGACTTCGCGCTCAATGGAAGGTGCAATCAGACGTTTGTAGGCATCTTCAATGACAGCCCGCAATACATCCTGTACTGCAGATGCACCCTTGATGACCTGACCTTCCATATGACGATGGGCCGGTTCAGGCGGAACCTCCAGACCTACTTTCAGAATGCTCTCGCGCTCCCCGCGGTTAATGGCGAGAATCCGGTGCGGAGGCATCTTTTTGGCCAATTCACGATAATCATAGTAGTTCTCATAGACCGATTCCTGATCCGCATCCTTCGCTTCCGAAGTCAACATGCCATGATCCAGCGTATAGCGACGAATCCACGCACGAATGGCAGCATCATCAGCGATGTTCTCGGCAAGAATGTCTTTGGCTCCCTGAAGGGCTGCTTCTGCATCGTCCACTCCAAGCTCTGCATTGATGTAACGCGCAGCTTCTTCGAGCACATCCCCCTGTTTCGGTTGACTCCAGATCCATACGGCTAAGGGCTCAAGACCTTTTTCCTTGGCTACGCTGGCACGCGTTTTGCGCTTCTGGCGATAAGGACGATACAGATCCTCTACCTCCTGCAGCTTCACAGCCTGGGTAATGGACTTTTTCAGTTCTCCCGTCAATTTACCTTGTTCTTCTATAATACGGATGACTTCCACTTTGCGATCCTCAAGGTTACGCAGATATACGAGACGTTCCTCAATCAGTCGCAGCTGGTTCTCATCCAGCTCTCCAGTCATTTCTTTACGGTAGCGGGCGATAAACGGAATCGTATTGCCTTCTTCCAGAAGCTCCGACGTCGTGCGCACCTGCTTCAAGGCCAGTGACAGTTCCTTGGCTACCTGTTTGATGATTCTTTCCTGGCGTTCCGCCTTTATTGTTTCTTCATTGGGTTCCAGAACCGTTCCCTGTTCAGACAAATAAATCCCTCTTTCCTTCCTGAATCGTTTCAGCTTAAGCATGTTCAGGGCAGCTATGCTGCTGTAATCACAGTATCGAATCTGCACTCAGGCAGATTGCTCTTCCCTATATTATCACAAAATTCCGTTCAGTTTTCCAGCATTCCTACTGGTTACAAGTTCTTACAGTGAGTTTTTATGGTTCATCGCTTCGCGTAACTCATAAGAAAAGACCGAAAACGTCACCCCGACGTATTCCGGTCTTCCCCGAAAAGCACTGCATTAAACGCAGGATTACCTATACCCGTTCGAAACGGAACATCTCGCTCAAATAATCTCCTGTGGCACGACCTACAGAAATTCCGCCATACATCAATGCATCGCCCGTGTACGTCTCGGTGCCGCCCTTCAGGCGGTAATCGGCGTCAGGATCCAATCCTTTCAGCTTCAGACGTTGGAGAGGCGCATTAGGCTCGGACAACACGCGGAAATAAAATACCACTGCTTCGCTTCCATCGGGTGCGATAAACATCCATGCCGTTTCGTTACCCTCAAACGGACTGAGCAGACGACGGAACGTGCCATACTGAATGGTGCCCCGAATCTCCTTGTACAGCTCCACTTGAGCCTTCACAATCGCATTCTCTTCCTCGGTGAAACGTGTCAGGTCAAGCTCGTAGCCAAAGTTGCCCGACATGGCAACATGTCCACGGATCTCCAGCGACGTAATACGGTTAACCTGATGATTCGGTACGGCCGAGATATGTGATCCCATGGAACTTACCGGATACACGAGACTTGTTCCGTATTGGATGCGCAGACGGGATACAGCATCCGTGTTGTCGCTTGTCCACGTTTGCGGCATGTAATACAGCATGCCCGGATCGAAACGACCGCCACCACCTGAGCAGCTTTCAAACAAAATATTAGGGAAGGATGACGTAATCCGTTCCATCACCTCATACAATCCAAGCATATAGCGATGAGCTGTCTCACGCTGTCTGTCCGCAGGCAGCTGTGCAGAGCCGATCTCCGTCATATTCCGGTTCATGTCCCATTTCACATACGAAATCGGCGCAGAACCCAATACGTCGCTCAGCATGCGTACGATTTCATCCCGAACGTCTTGGCGGGAGAAATCCAGCACCAACTGCTGTCTGCCCTCTGTCCGGCGACGGTCAGGGACATGCAGGCACCAGTCCGGGTGCTTGCGATACAACTCACTATCCGGCGAGATCATCTCTGGCTCGAACCACAATCCAAACTGCATGTCGAGTGCGGTTACACGGTTCGCCAGGTCATCCAGACCTTGAGGCAGCTTGTTCTTGTCCACAATCCAGTCACCCAGCGAGGAGTCGTCGTTGTCACGATGTCCGAACCAGCCATCGTCCAATACAAACAGCTCGATGCCGAGCTGCTTCCCTGCACGCGCAATCTGTTCAATCTTGTCTGCGTTAAAAGCAAAATACGTTGCTTCCCAGTTGTTCACCAGTACCGGACGCTCTGCATTGCGGAACTTGCCGCGAGCAAGCCGTTCCCGATAAAGTTCGTGATAAGACTGGGACATGCCGTCAAGTCCTGCATCCGAATAGACCATGACCGTCTCAGGTGTTTGGAAAGCTTCTCCGGATTCCAGCTTCCAGCTGAACTCAAACGGGTTAATGCCGAGTGATACACGCGTGGTGTGGAACTGATCCACTTCTGCTTGCGCTGTGAAACTTCCGCTGTATACGAGACTGAAGCCGTACACTTCTCCCTGATCTTCATCCGTACCTGGCGTCATCAATGCGATAAACGGGTTTTGTTGATGGCTGCTTGAACCACGTCGGCTTTCCACGCCTTGCAAGCCAGAAGCCAGTGGGCGACGAACAATATCGCGTTCCCGCGTCCATGCACCTGACAGCTGCAGCAGTTCATAATCAGCATGCGGGAAATCTACGGATGTGCTTAGTGCACGAGCCACATTCACCGAGGTAGCGCTCTCATTAATGATACGCATCGAGCGCGTAATTGCATTAAAGGACGAATAGGCTGTGTAGGAGAGCTCAATGCGGACTCCTGCCACGCGATCCTCCATTTCAATTACGAGCGTATCAGCTTCATCTGCAGCTTCCACATAAGTCGCTGGCAACCCTTGAAGAGCAGGTTTGCCTTTCTCCAACCGATGACCAACATACGTGAATTCCGAGACACTTGAACCATTCTCCAGTTGAAGCTGTACGGCCGGGTTACGGAAATCACTTGTTCCATAAACAGGCAGCTCCAATGGAAGTGTATCAAATGAGATCGTCCGGTCCTCAGGTACCGGATTCGGGCTGAAGGAAGCGCGTTCCGTCCGAACATGGAGCCAGCTCAGATCTGAGTTGCGTAATTTTTTGCCATAATACAGATGTACCAAATATCCCGAAGGAAGCACCTGGAATACGTAACTTGCCTTGCGAGTTTGTAAATGAAATTGTAGTTTCTCTTCATGGATATAAATGCTCATATGTCTCCTCCACCTCTATATACATCTTTGACGTAAACGGTTTCTCAGGTTCCATTATAGCGAAAAGCACGCCAATGTTCTACGCTTTCATTTTTGTTCAGACAAAAGAGCGTACCGCAGCCCTTGGGCCGCGATACGCTCCTCTGAAATGTTGTCTGCAATTGTGTGTTCCCCGCAAGGAACATCCCGCTACGGGCGGATTGCTGGCAGCCCAAACCCGGTGCCAGGCAACTTAAAAATCGATCAAACCCAGACTGATCTGCAACGCCTCATTGACCAATTTCATGGTCTCCTCGTCCAGATGGGTAATCTTGTCAGTCAGTCTTTGTTTGTCAATCGTCCGTATTTGTTCGAGCAAAATCACAGAGTCCCGGTCAAAGCCATGAGCCGCAGCATCAATCTCGACATGCGTCGGCAGCTTTGCCTTCTGAATCTGGGCGGTAATAGCCGCCACGATACACGTTGGACTGAACCGGTTACCGATGTCATTCTGGATGACCAGCACCGGCCTGACTCCACCTTGCTCCGAACCGACAACGGGAGAAAGATCCGCAAAAAAAACGTCACCGCGTTTTACGATCAATGTCTACACCCCGCTAACTAAGCGGTCCAGAGTGCTGTCCGCATCTTCCTCCGCGTGAAAGGCCTCGGATGCCATGGTCAGATTAATTTTTGCCATCTCCATGTACCCGCGCTGCATGGACTCACGGATGTAACGCTTCTTCCGTTCGGTCAAATACAGCTTCATGGCCTGCCTAATCAATTCGCTGCGGTTGGAATTCTCCAGCGCTACGATGCCATCCACTTCCTGCAGGAGATGATCAGGCAAACTGATCATAATCCGCTTGGTGTTCTGCAAGTTGGCCACCTATCTTCCACCCCCACAAACCTTTCGCCATTGTGAACCAGTATTACGTTTTTCCAGAACTTTTATACAAAGGAATATATATGCCCCGAGTATATCAAGTATGCTGTACTCCATTATAAACATGGGGGGCAATATTCGTACAGACCAAACATCTCTTTTCAGGATTTTTCATCCTCGTCAATATAACAACATTCGAGATGCTCCGACACTTTTCCTTCCGTTCCGAAAAAAAGTTTATTGGTAATAGCGTCCAGTTAGACTACCAGGATGTCAAAAGAGGATTAACCTTGGCGACTTCAACACCGTTCCGGAAATAGATTCGCGGAATCCGATGAGCCATCATGCAGATCACCTCATAGGCAATCGTATCAAGCTGGGAGGCCACTTCATCTGCGGTAATCACACCATCAGATTGGTGACCGATGAGGACAACCTCTTCGCCGGCTTGAATTTCTTCCGCCTCTTCAGCGAAAGATTGCAGCGACACCATACACTGATCCATGCAGATCGTACCGACGACGGGAACGCGGCGGCCACGTACAAGCACTTGAGCTTTACCTGTCAGCATTCTTGAAAATCCGTCTGCATAGCCGATAGGCAGGGTCGCAATTCGTTCGTTCCCTTGTGTCACATAACGGGTTCCGTAGCTGACCCCCCAATGAGGCGGCAGCGTTTTGACCAGAACCGCTTTCGTCTTCAGTGTCAATACCGGGACCAGTTTCACTACCTGATGATTCACCTCGGCCGAAGGGTACAGCCCATAGAGACTGATACCCACTCGTACCATATTGTAGGATAATTCCGGTGTATCAATGGCAGCTGCACTGTTCGCCGTATGTATAATCGGGATGACACATCCCTGATCCCGCAGCGCTTCAACCACGCTTTGAAACCGTCGATACTGCTCCAGTGTATAGGTCTTGTCTTCTTCATCCGCCTTGGCATAATGAGTGAACATGCCTTCGAGCAGGACCTGTTCCATTGCTGCTGTTTCCTGGATGAAAGCAATAGCTTCATCGCCGGGCAGCAGACCCAGGCGTCCCATACCACTATCAATTTTGATGTGAACCTTCAATGGGTTCTGAGACGATCCTGTATCCAGAGCACGAATCGCTTCAAGCACTTCCCTGCTGAACAGGGTTATGGTCACATTATGTTCCCTGGCTACAGCAACACCCTCAGGCGGTGTATAACCCAATACCAAGATCGGAGCCTTGATTCCGTGTTGTCGCAGTTCAAGCGCTTCGTCCAGAAAAGCGACACTCAGATAATCCACTCCGATTCGTTCCAGTTCTCTGGCCGTCTCCACAGCTCCATGTCCATAAGCGTTCGCCTTGACACAAGCTAGAAACTTCATGCCTTGGGGCAGAACCGAGCGGAAAGCATCTACGTTGCTACTCAAATGATCCAAGTTGATCTCCGCTTGGGTCGGCCGATATTGTCCTTGCACGTTCTGTCACCTTCTCTAGTCATCTTAATCCGGCTCACATATCAGACTCCATCGTAATGCTCAAGCATGTGACTGTCAAATGAGCAGAGGAACGGTGACTCAAAAAGTGTGCCCAGCATAATGTCGAAGCCGGAAGCGGATGAAGAAACAGGCTGATAAGCGATAGGGACATGAGTTCAAAATGCAGCCTCACGCCATCTCTCTCTGCCTATACCGATTACTTACCCGGTTCATCCCGCATATAAGCGTGTTTTGTATTTATTGGGTCAACCTGCCCATTTCACTGTTCAGTTTTCAAGCAATACCCATTACGAAACGTCCTGCTTTTCCTCTCCATCATATGCTGCGGCAGCCTAACTGTGTACATCAAAAAGCACCGGAGAACAAGTCCCCGATGCTCCTTAGCATTCCTAATGCCCTAACGACTATACCTATTACATCATTTGCCTGACTGCTCCTGCATGGATGTTGCAATCTGAACCATTTCACTCTCCGGCAGATCCGCACTCGTGATTCTGTATTCTATTCCATCGGTCATCCATGTTAACGTTTGTAACGCGTCTCCACTAATCATTCCCAAAGTGAATCCAAGATCCACTACGCGAGATGGTGCGAGTGAAACAGCTCTATCCTGCGGTCTGGCTTCGAAAATCGTATAATTATACGTTCCCTCGTAGCGAAGCATGACCGAGTAATCGCCGGATTCCTCCACAATTTGATCATCCTTCAGCTTGACGCCTTCCGGAGCGTATGTCGGTTCGATCACACCAAAGCTGCCGGCTCCTTCCGGTTCAGTCATGGTAGGCTCCTCTGTGCCTGGTTCACCACTCGCCGGGTCCTGAGCTCCCTGTTGTTCCGGGTTCTCGCTCACACCGGTTTGTCCATCAGTGACCCCTTCAGCAGAACCTGTAGTCGGTTCTTGACCTGGAGCTGTCTCGGAGCTTGCTGGCTCCTTGGTGCCATTTTCTCCTGCTTGCTCGGCCGGATTCGTTGCGTCTGTTCCGCTGTTTCCTTCCGTGCCTGCTGTCATGTTGCGCTGCATATCAAAGGCATCTTTGCTGAATTCTGCACCGAATTTGAAACTGTCAAATTTAACATCTACGACGACGTTTGCATTGGAATCTGAAACCTCCACCTGTTTGGGTGCATAATCACTTTTGTTCAGCCAGATTTTTTGTCTGACCAGTGCGTGCGTATTATAATTGGCAGCTACATCAAATACGTAGCTCTCCTTCTCATCTGCGAACTGACGTGTTGTATCACCTGTAATGCTGCGAATCAGTGTCTCATAGAGATAAACTTGACCCTGGTTATCCGGCCAGTTGCTCTGGAACCGGAAGCTTTTGTTCTGGCTTGGTGTCAGGACGAATACGCCCTCATCGTTGCGCAGTACAATCTGGGTGACATCCTTTTTGGCGTTGGTAAGCGCAATTCGGTAATACGAAGGCTTCTGATGCCACACCTCGACCTTATACTGCTGCGGCGTATCTCCGGTATGCAGTGTCATAACACCTGCTCCCTGGTAACTCTCCATCTCTCCTACGACTTCATTCAGATCTTTGACCACGGCTGCCGCATCCTTCTTCCCGCAGGCGGCAAGTAAGGTCGATAAGACCAATACCATGGCAAGCATCCATGATATTCGGCGCATGACATCATCCCCTTTAGCACAATGTTTTCACTTCAGGATTGTGCGTACGCAGAACCCCTACTTGATTAGTACATGTCTATGAGGGACTTGTTCGATTTATGCGGACTGGTTTGACAAGCTTTCTATCCCCTTGTTAGGACAAGTGATCATAGGCAAATCAGTCTCGGGTCCGATGTTAACTTTATCCAGAAAAGGCATAGTTGTAATGAACACTTCTTGGATGACAGCTACATACGAGTTTTGATGTCTTGATTGGAACTCACTTCATATTTTCATTGGAGGGATCATAATGACTACCACAAAACATCGATCATTACTGGACGGACTGGATGAATTTGTAGCTGAACAGCTGCAAACCTGGAAGGGTGTTGGCGCAGCGGTCGCTGTAATTCACAAGAATGAGGTCATTTGGCAAAAAGGCTATGGGTATCGCGACCTGGAATCCAAACTCGAAGTAACACCAAGCACTCTCTTTGCCATCGGGTCCAGTACAAAAGCTTTTACGGCAACAACTGCTGCCCTGTTAGTCGATCAAGAACTGCTGAACTGGGATAAGCCTGTTAAAACGTATATGGATGATTTTAAAATGTTCGACCCTGTGGCTACGGAACGTCTGACCATTCGTGATATGTTATGTCATCGCTCCGGACTGCCCCGGCATGAAATGGCATGGTACAACTCTGCACGGACCAGAGAGCAGCTCGTAAACGCTCTACAGTATCTTGAACCAAATGAGGATTTCAGAAATAAGTGGCAATATCAAAACCTGATGTACATGACTGCGGGCTTTCTCGTCGGGAAGTTGAAGGAAACAACCTGGGAGTGCGTCGTTCAGGATCACCTGTTTGAGCCGCTAGGGATGACATCCAGTTTGTTCTCTGTGGAGGAAATGCAGCTCCAGCCTGATTTTGCTGTTCCTTATATGGAGAAAGACGGCGAAAATGTGCGTATTCCGTATCGAAACATCGATGCAATTGGTCCGGCAGGCTCCATGAACAGCAATCTGGAAGACATGATAACCTGGTTGCGATTGCAATTGAATCAGGGGCAGCATGATGGACAGCAGCTCGTCTCCAAGGAACAAATGGAAACATTGCACAGCCCGCAGATGCCATGTGATACTCCGTTTCATGGTCCAGAGATGCCTGTCTGCACTTACGGACTGGGTTGGTTCATTGAACCTTATCGCGGACATTCGTTCATTCATCATGGGGGCGCTATTGATGGTTTTAGTTCGCAGGTCGCCTTTTTGCCGGAAGAAGAAATCGGGATTGTCGTACTGTGCAATACGAATGGAAGTATTGTCCCTTACACAGTCACCTTTAACATCATAGACCGATTGCTTGGAATGGAGCCTGTGGATTGGAGCAAAAGGATGGCCAAATTAATGAGTGGCGGGGAGTCAGCGGAATCTGCAGTTACGGATACGCCAGAAACGTTGGACCCCGCGGCAACACCAGTCGCTGATGCTGATGAAAAAATGGATGATGCACAAGATGATACAAAAATTATGCCCCTTGAGCGACCTCTAATTACCTACGCAGGTAATTATGTTCATGCCGGATACGGAGAATTGTCCATTCAAATGAAAGATGACGGCTTACAAGCGATATTCAACGAGATTGAAATGCCCATGGAATACACAGGCAATGATACCTTTTCCGTTCTGCTTGTTTTATTTGGACTCAAAATCACGTTTACTTTCCAGGTCGATCAGGAAAATAACACTCATTCCATTTCCATTCCTTTCTTGATGGAACCGGGGGCGAAACCTATTGAGTTTATGAGGAAAAACGAAGAATAGCGGCTCACTATAGGCTCATCCCGCTGTGTATCACTTACCACAGCGGGATGTAGGCCGGATAACTTGCTTCCTTATGATCAGCGTCCGGTTTGCGTTTCACCCACAGACGGCGCAGATCAGGCATCCCATACCCTACCACATTGTAATCACGAAGTGAGGCATGATGGGTATGCTCCTCCCTGAAACGATAGGCGGGCAGCAGCAGCGCATCCTCGATCAGTTTGGCCTCTAACGCCAGCAGCGCTGCCATTCGTTCGCCGCCTTCCCGAATGCCTACGATGCGCCTACATTCCATGTCTAAATCCTTTTTCCGATCATCATCCATGGCAACCAGGAACAATGTATTCTGAAAGGTAAACATGATGAACAGGCTCAGCAGGACATGATCATCAAACACTTCCCCCGTATACACGAGATCACATGACCTGAATTCATCATGGTACACCGCACTTACGGGATCACCTGGAACGATGTCGATATGCAGTCCGATCCGTTCACAGCGTTGTACAAACCAGAGCATGTCCGTCTCCATTTTCTGCCCATCCTCTACCCATAACCGCAGCGTCTGGCCCGTGTAGCTGCTTCGCTTAAGCAGTTCTTCCGCTAAGGCCAATGAGGAATCTGTGATGAAATCCCGTGTCCTCATTCGTTTCTCTCCTATAGGCAAGCTGCCCATCTCCACTTCCCTCGTATCCCCATAATTATCCCGAACCAGGCTGTATGCAGGCTGATTACGCGTATCCCGGAACGCATCCATCATCTCCTGTTGATTCAGCAGCTGCTGCACAGCCTGGCGGAAATACAGATCCTGCTGTGGGCCTTCTTTGCGCATATTAAACGTCATATATACTCCGCCCTGAACTTCATGCTGTACCGCATGAGGCGCTCCATCCGGAAACAAATCCTGCTTGATCACCGACTCTGCGAGTGCGGACTGCGGGAGCTGCCACACCTCAACTCGATCAATGTAGGCACGTCCTCTGAAATAGGAAGGAAATACATCCAAAACGAGCAGTCTGGGGTGATTCTTCGTTAAACGATAAGGACCTGTTCCAACAGGATGCATTCGGTCGAACGCCACATCCCACGGCAAAATCGAAGCACACATGCTGCTCATCAGATCCGGGAACATGAAGTTTGAGCTAGATAACATAAAGCGTACCGTCAGCTCATCAAATGTCTCGATCTTCGCAATGGTGCCAAACAGCGGCCGGCTGGGATTGCTGGTATCCTTAAGGATTCGTTCAAATGTGAATTTCACATCCTCTGCATCCAGTATTCGGCCATGATGAAATAGAACACCTTTGTGCAGATAAAATGTCCATTCTGTTCCTTCAAGATTGCTCTCCCATGCCACGGCAAGACTTGGCTCACAGATGCGACGCTCAGCATTATAGCGTACCAGCCGATCGAATACCTCTGCGACAATGCCCACTTCTCCCCACATGGCAGCCCGGGTAGGATCCAAGGTCTCAAACGGAAAGTTCTGTGGGATCCGCAGGATATCCATCCTTCCCATGGTACCCTGGTCTGAACGAAGACCAAACTGTTCCTGCAAACCCTGCATTAACATTTCCCGCAACGAAAAAGGCAGACTCGCGGCCAGCTGATAGGCTTCTTCCAGTCTGTTGCCCTGCAGCAGGCGATCAAAACGTTCACGGGCTATATCAAGCAGCGGTGCCTGAAAGACCAGCAAGGACTTTTTCCCTCTACCACGCCTCGGGCTCCACTCAATCCAGTCGTTATCCATAAATTTGTTCATAATCAAATTCATGTTACGCATCGTGCAGCACAACTGCTGTGCCAGCTCTCCAATCGTCGTTGGCCATTCTTCATCATCCTGAACGTTCGGAAACGCCATACGCAATTGAATATAATGGTCAGCTACTTCCACGACATTCCCTGCCTTCCCACTCTGCTAAAATACGAAATTCATTCATCCGCTTCTACAGTTTTTCTTCAGGTTTTCCTCCATTATACTCAGTAACATCTACATGACAATCCAGGAAGGAAGAAATGCAACTGATGAAATATGCTGATTTGCACCGCAACATTAAAATTCGTATCATCACTGACTTTTTTACAGACTTGACCCAGAAATCAATCATTCCGTTCATGGCCATTTATCTGAGTGTCCAGATGGGAGCTGGCTGGGCTGGTGTACTGCTGACAGTCAACATTGTATCCTCCATGATCGCTGGGCTGGGCGCAGGATACTGGTCGGATCGGATTGGACGCAAAAAAATGATGGTCATCGCTCAATGTGTGCAAGTAGTCGCCTTGTTCTGGCTGGCTGCAGCGAATTCGCCCTGGCTGAACTCGGTAGAACTGACCTGCATCATGTTTTTTCTTAGCAGTCTTAGCTCCGGTATCACTGTTCCCATCGCAGGTGCGATGATCGTGGACGTAAGCAGTGAACATGAACGACATTATGTATATGGATTACAGTATTGGACGACCAATGTAGCCATTACATTTGGCGCACTGATGGGCGGATTGTTATTCGATTCCTTCCGATTCATTCTGTTCAGTCTGGTGTGCATGGAGAGCTTGGTAACCTTGTTCATTTTGTTGTTTTTCATTCAGGAAACCATGGAAAGAACAGCAAAAACGGGCTCGGTGCAGACCATCGCGCCTGTCAGAAGAAATATGCTAAAGACCTATGGAAGGGTACTCAGGGACAGAAAATTCATGGTCTTCTTCACCGCCTCGGTTCTGGCTGTCTCTCTTGAATTTCAACTGGATAAATACATTGCTGTCCGTCTGAAAAGTGAGTTCAGTGCCCAGCTGTTCCACTGGAACATTTCGGGTCTGCAGATGTTCAGCCTAATCATGGCGATCAATACAGTACTGGTTGCCTTGATTGCTATCCCATTCTCCAAATGGATGGCACGTTTACAATCCAGTTCCATCATGACGGTTGGCATGTGTCTCTACACCGCCGGATTCGCTGTACTTGCATTTAGCAACTGGGCCTTACTCCTAATCGGCTCTGCCGTCCTGCTGACGATTGGCGAATTGATGTATTCTCCAGTTCGTCAGGTGCTTCTTGCCGGGATGATCCCCGATTCGGATCGAGCAGCATATATGGCTGCAGATGGCATGAGTTATAATGTCGCTGCCCTGCTGGGCAGTGTGGGGCTAATGATCGGAGCAGTGCTGCCTTCATATGCCATGGCCAGCCTGTATGTCATCATCGGGGCCTTTGCTCTTGTATTTTTCCGCCAATCACTCAGGCCGTCAGCCGAACCGAGCGAGTCCCTGCGATGTGCAGACGCCTCATAAGCTCCTCACCGTTAGGAAACCCTTCTAGTTTCGTGACTGAACTAATCATGAAACCTATTGAGCCGATTGGAAGTAATACATAGTGAACATGCTTTATTGCCAAAATTTGAGCAAGGGAGTGTTTACATGCATTTATTCAATCGAAGGAGCCGCTTCAAATTCACCTCACTAACGGGTGCATTTATGGCTTTCGTCCTGTCGCTAAGTCTCTGGGCACCAGCGGTTCATGCGGAAACCACATCACCTCAGGTCAATGAAAAAGGACAAACCAAAGCTCTCACCTCTGAATCAGCGGAGGCATTTCTGGACACGTTTTTTGATTCAGCCGAAGCCAAGGCACAATATGTAGGTGCTTCCGTTGTTGTCGTCAAGGATGGCAAAGTCCTGGCAGAGAAAGGCTACGGCTATGCTGATCAGGAGAGCAAAACGCCTGTCGATCCGAAGAGTACGGCTTTTCGCGTAGCCTCCGTCTCCAAAACATTTACGGCAGCAGCCGTCATGCAATTGGTGGAGCAGGGGAAGGTAGATCTGCAAGCCGATTTTCAAACGTATGTGAAGGGCCTTGAGTTTGATAACCCTTTTGACAAACCTGTCACTGTGGAAAACCTGCTTACGCACACTACCGGATTCGAGATTCGTGATCCGCAGCAGGAAGATATTCACGCCGACTTCGACAAAACAGTCTCCATGGAGGATTATGCACAGCAGCACATGCCCCCTGTCGTCAGAGAACCTGGCAGTGCCTATATGTACGACAATTTCTCATTCCTGCTGCTCGGCATGATTGTGGAGAATGTCAGCGATGAACCATTTGAGACGTACATGCAGCAGCACATTTTCAAACCACTCGGTATGGATAACAGCAGCTTCGTGCTGAATGACAAGTTCAAGGATCAGCTCGCGACAGGCTATGACGCGGTACATAATCAGCTCGATCTGTACACCCTCTCCCCAACACCGATGCCTCAAGGAGGCATGTTGTCAACGGCCGAGGATATCGGGAACTTCATGATCGCTTTCCTGAATGATGGTGTGAAAGATAACGAGCGTATACTGAAGGAATCCACCGTCAAAAGCATGGAGCAGTATCGCTCTTCCATTCATCCGGTACTCCCGGACACAACGTATGGATTTGAAGCAGCATTTCAGCTGCCTGGTGCGGGCAGCAGCCCTGAGATTATTACCAAGGCAGGCGACCTGATCGGTTTCAGCTCTTATCTCTTCCTTATTCCGGAGCAAAATACAGGCGTCTTCCTTACGTACAATCAGTCGGGAGCTCTTCGTAATCTGTTCTACCCGGCTTTCATTCAGACCTTCTTCCCGCAATATGCGGAGCCGGTCGTAATCAAGGATTTTACGCCTCAATCTACCAATGACCTACAGCGCTTCGCCGGACTCTATGCTGACCTAAGACTAAGCACGATCGTCAGTTCTCTCAAAAACGGTGGCACAGAACTCGGTAAATTGAGCATTTCAGATGCCTTCCTGGGCCCACGTACCCTGATTCAGGTGGATGAGAATCTGTTCAAGGATGAGTTAACAGGTCAATTCACAGCCTTTAAGGAACAAGCAGATGGAACAATCTACATGAAAGAACCCTATCTCAATCCGCTGGGATATGAGAAAAAGGGAGAGCAGCCTCAGGGATTCCGGGACGTTCGTCCGGATAGCCCTTATGCCGAGGCCATCTATGGATTACAGTCGCTCGGTCATTATGACAATGATGCAACTGAAGCATTCCAGCCCAAGTCGGCCGTTACACGCGCCGAATTCATAGAGAATGTACTGAAAATGAGCGGTCTCAAACCAAGCCAAACAACGCCGCCTTCGGATAGCGACTGGGCCAGTCACCCTGCAGCAGGCTACATTCAGCTCGGTTATGAAGCCGGCATGATTACGGGGGCGGATTCCAAACAATTCAAGCCGGATCAAGTCATTACCCGCCAGGAAGCCATGGTCATGATCTGGAGATCGCTGCAGGTGCAGTATCCGAGTGAGCTGTTCCAGGATGTGAAGCTTGCCGGACATGCGGATGAGTGGGCTGTACCTGCTATCCAGATGATGGTTAAGCTCGGCATTCATGGTCCGGAAGTGAAGGTATTGGAGGATGGTTCTGTGGATGTTCTTGCCCGCAAACCGCTTATTCGTCAAGAAGAGGCTGCCATTATGTATCAATTGTTTACTCAACCAACGGATAAGATTGTGGCTGAACTTATGGCTCAGCAGCCTCAACCAGAAGCCTCCTATGTGGATGATGCTGATGAGGATCAGCCTTCACCCACCAGTACGGAAGAAACACCTTAAATGACCGAAGTGTAGTAACACCATTCCAGACACGTCAAACAGGCTTGTTCGGAAGGAGGATAACCTTCTTCGAACAAGCCTGTTTTTTACCATGTTACGTTACACGTTGGCGAGCAACGAAGAGACATGATGGTTACCATTCCGTTGATCGTATTTCTCTGCTGCCGCCTTAGCATAACCCTCAAAATAATCAGCCATAGCATGCAAGTCTCCAGGGTCTCCTTCATACGGGAAAGAAGCAGGAAGGCGCAATCGGTACCCTGGCGATTCCTCTGCCCAGCGGCGCAGCAGCTGAGCTGCTCTGGCGTAGAACATCATTTTGGCAAAAGGATCTTCATGATCGGCAGCCAGTACCAGACTTTCTTCCAACACATCAATTCCCTTTGACGGGTTGGTTCGTGCCAGATAATCCATCTGTTCTGCAAAGCTCTGTACAAAATCATTTTGGCCCTTGATCATCCGGTAGCCCTTCTGCTGATGCTTGTTCGCTTCCTCAATCCGTCCAAGACGATATAGCGGCATCAGGACTTCGGATAACGTCAGGTGCGGAATTTCAGCGCAGCTCATCCGACCCTTCAAGATCGGTTTGGCCGCCTCCAGAACCTGCTCATCGTCTCCCTTGAGAATCCAGTAACGCATGATTTCATCCTGTTCGCAAGCTTCACAATCACTCATAAAGTCACGGTCCATTGTTCTGAACTTGGCATAACTGCTTCCTGCTTCCTCCAGGTCACCAAGATCCATGAATATGCGGAAACGGTAATACCAGTATGAACGATCACTATAGCCAAAGGATTTGAAACGTCGCCCAAAGTCCTCCAGCAGCTCCATCATCTTATCGCGAGAGACCTCGGGGAAACTGGAGAGTTCGCCCAGGATCCATTTGTACGACCACATTAATGTCTCTTCATCATAGCGTTCAGGCTGCTGGTCAAACTTGCCGAGCTGCCAGGAAAAAGCGATAAGTGCTTTCATGGGATATCCGCAGAACGTGGCTGTTTCCACAATCTCAGATCGTGCTTCGTATGCCTCTTCCTCCATGCCATTTACGTCGGCCACTCTGGCTGCTTCTTCAAGCATACCCAGTTTCGCTGTACCGTTAGGCAAGCCATAGGCCTCGTCCATCAATTCCTCAAAATCCATCTCTGTATTCATCAGGCATCCCCCTTACGATCCGTATTTGCGCGTAAACCCCAGTCAATAAAACGAACGATCCCTTGATTCAGCACCTCAAGCTCCTGCCGGTTCATGGCATAGTGGCCCATCATTAGCGCATTCACATAGAGCATCTCAATGGCAATCGGCGTCATTTGGCTATCTGGTGTCGTTAACACGCGCTGAATGATTGGATTATTTACATTCAGATACAAGGTGGAGTAGCCAGCAGAGCTGATGCCCGAGGATAATGAGCCCAGTACGGAAGAGAACAGTTCTGTACTCTCCTCACTCGCCTTTTCCAATGCACGAAGGGTAGAAGATTCCTGCGATAGCGTGAACAGTACAGGCAGGTCTTCCGGTTTAAACCCTTTCACCTCGGCACGGCAGCGAAACCGCTGAAGAGCCGAATCCGCCAGACGCAGTGCATCATAGTAATCATTGCGCTGGGCTGGAGACACATCCGTGAAGCTAAGCGAAACCTGATCCGGTTGCAGTCGCTCTGTATGCACATTTTGTACCGCAAGTGGCAGTGTCGCCATTAAATCGTTGTCATAGATGTATCCGCCATTAATAACGAGCAGGGATTGCGCAGACGCGACGTGGTGAATCTGACGATACTCATCCACCGTAGTCGTGAAGTATAACGTCTCTCCTTCCGCCATTAACTCTCCCAGTTCCCGGTGGCCCCGTGTGCTCTCAAATGGCAGCCAGCGATATATCATTGCATAAAAATCCTGATCCTGCACAGCCAGTGCCTTCATGGAGAGTGCATGCAGACGGATGAGCTTCTTCAGGCGCTCTGTCTGGTTCTCCGCCATATCAGACAGTCCTTGACGAAGGGCGTCGCCAAGTTCGGAGCGTACTTCTTCCAGCTTTTCATTCTCATAAAAATGTTCACGCGAAGCCGTTGGTTGAAGCTCATCGGTCCAGATCAGACATTTCACAAAGAAAGCCCAATCCGGCAAAATATTCTCTGCCTTCTCCGAGATCAGCATCCGCTTCAAATACACCCGGTGAGAACGCTTGGCATTCAGATTAACGGCATGTGGAAGCACAAATGCAATCCCTCCGGTACGCCCGGAAGCTGTCGTCAGTGGGATGAAATCTTCAAACGTCTCTCCAAGCAGGCGTCCACCAAATGCAAGCACCTCCGCTTTGCGCCCTTTGGCAAGTTCCGGCTGCGTAAGCCACACAGGCGAATCGGCATTGACGATGTCCTGTACACCTTCGCTCCGAAGCGTCACGGGATAAGGTAACAAGGCCCCATAATAGAACAAAGCTTCCTTTACATATTCCGGTTCGAAATAATGGGCGGCATCCGGCGTACAGCGCAAATATACTTTGGTCCCCGGGGATAACTGGGTCTCAAGCTGGCGAATGGTATAGGTTCCATCCGGCTTGCCGCGCCATTCCATCGAAGGTCCTCCCTTCGCCGATTGGGTCAGCATGACGATCTCATTGCTCACCATGAAGCAAGACAACAGTCCGATCCCGAATCGTCCGATAAAAGAAGTCTCTCCATCCAGCAGGGCTTGCTGCCCACGCTTCGAGGATTGTCCGATCATCGCCAGAAATTCATGAATATCAGCTTCGGTTAAGCCGATGCCGTTATCCTCCACCATCATCGTTAACTGCTCACCTATGCCTGTCAGCTCTACACGAACTTCGCCTTGAAATCCGGGCTCCGCCTCACTTCGTGCTGTAATGGCATCGGTCGCGTTCTGCATCAGCTCACGCAAGAAAACTTTGGGACTGCTATAGAGATGATTCGATAAGATCTGAATCATGCCACTCAGATTGACCTGAAAACGATACTCATTGGATGCTGCCATTTTTGTTCACCTTCCTGGTCCAACACACACAGAACCTCGACTTCATATGTGTACATACAATGTGTTAGACGAATTATAAAATATCAAATATGTAACTCTAAGACATCGGCATTTCACACCTGAAAATGCCAAACGACCACGCCAAGCCGGCCCTGGTGGTTACCAAGACCGGCGTTAGATGAATATTCAGGCATACATCATATGTATAAGGCCTTCCCTTTTATTACCTCATTATGGATGGCAATGAAACGGGATATTGCATCCTTTTTACCACAATACAATGAACAAGAGAATGAGAAAACAAACCTGAGACCCGATTTGCCCGGACTTTAGGGCGGAAATGCCCTTTTTCTCCGTGGGACTTTGGACCGAATAATATTTTTTACAATCCATTTGAACGATATTGTCCTGTTAAACGTATCATCTTCAAATGGAGAACGGATGGTGAAGGCATATGATTGAAGTTCGCAGCATATCCAAACAATTTATGGAGCACCAGGCCCTGCGTGATGTCAGCTTCACGATTGAACCAGGCAGTGTGACCGGATTAATCGGCCCCAACGGTTCAGGCAAAACGACACTGATCCGTATTATGAATGGTGTCCTTGGGGCAACAAGCGGATCTGTAACGATTAACGGATTGGATCCCTCCACCCATGCAGAGAAGGTGCTGGCCATGTGCGGCACACTCACGGAACAGAGTGGACTGTATGAAAATATGAGCGGACGCGACAATCTCGTTTTCTTCGCAGATGCCTTTGGTGTACAGCAGCAATCCAAACGAATTGACGAGCTGGTAGAGCTGTTCGAATTACAGGAGTATCAGCACCGCAAAGTGGGCACCTACAGCACAGGCATGAAGAAACGGCTCGGCCTTGCCCGAGTTCTGCTTCATCGCCCTTCCATTCTATTTCTGGATGAGCCGACCAATGGCCTGGACCCTGATGGGATTCAGATGGTACTCCGGATCATTCGCCGGATGAACCGTGAGGAGAATATGACCATTCTGGTCTCTTCGCATGTCCTGTCCCAACTCTCAGCCGTATGTGATCGATATATTTTCATGGAAAAGGGACGCAAGGTTGAAGAAGGCTCGGAGCAGGAGATTATACATCGTTATCTCACTGCGCCACGGCTTGAGGTAGAGGCCGTCCTGGATGATGGATGGAGTGCGGCTGCTGAGTTTAATCCGGAGATCCTCTCGGCGGACAAGGCTATTTTCCACCTCCAGTCCCGTGAGGAAATCCCCATGCTGCTCAGACATTTAACCACGAACGGCCAAGTCTATCAGGCTCGCCTAATCGGCAGTGATCTGGAAAGCATCTATTTTGCCATCAGGGAGGCACACCATCATGAATAATCGTCAAGCCATAAAAGCACTGGTACGCAAAGATATTCGGGCCATTACAGCCAGCATTCAGCTATGGCTCCCCATGCTGATCGTTCCGCTCATTATCGGGGTTACCATGCCCGCCATACTCATATGGCTCGCTTCCCGCGTTGAACTTCGTTCCATCGGAAATATCGGATTCCTGCTCGACAGTCTCGATATCTTAAGCAGCTCAGGACAGATCCCGGAACTGGCCTCCATGGCTACAGACAACCATCGCATTGTCTATTATCTGGCCTTATATATGTTCGCACCGCTGTTTCTGATCATTCCGGTGATGGCCTCCAGCATTCTGACAGCGAACAGCTTCGCAGGGGAGAAGGAACGCAAGACGCTCGAAGGTCTTCTCTTCACACCCATCAGCATGGATACCCTGTTCAAAGGCAAAGTACTGGCTGCTCTTATCCCTTCCATACTGCTGTCCTGGATTACCTTTTTCATCTATGGGATCATTGCCAATATTCTGATGTACCCCATGTTCGGAGCCATGATGTTCCCAAACTGGAATTGGATCATTCTTGTGCTGTGGGTGGTTCCGTCATGCAGTCTTATGGTCATTCTGCTCAATGTGTTGATCTCGGCCAAAGTTCGTGGATTTCAGGAAGCTTATCAGCTGGGAGGACTTATCGTTCTTCCTCTGCTGGCACTAATTGCTGGTCAGGCAAGCGGAATGCTGCTTATCAGCCCGGTATTGCTGCTGCTGATTGGAGCTGCGCTTCTGCTCATCAGCCTGGTCCTGCTTCGTCTGGTTTCACTCTGGAATAGTCGCCAGCAGCTGGCTGAGAGTCAGATCTGATCATGGTGACAGCAGTAGTGTTTCTATTCAACTGGCGCCCGATTGAGAAAACAAAAACGACAGGTTATGATAGGGAGACATGCACTTGGGGATGACCGGAGAAAGGATGGAATGAATGATGGAATACAGTCTGCTTCAGAAAATGAAATATGCACAGCAATTAACGGCACAGGAGAAGCATATTGTGGACCACATTCTGAACAATCCCGAAGTTGTTTTTGAATCTACGGCTCAAGAACTGGCTCAAGCCACCTATACAAGCTCATCAACCATTGTCCGTTTATGCAAAAAGCTGGGTACCCAAGGGTACCCAGACTTTCAATTAAAGCTTGCCCTCGATTATCAGCGGGCTCCTGCCACGCTTCCACCTGCGGATCATCCCTTTACCGAAATGGAGGATGTACGTTCCGCGATGGATTCCGTACCTTACCTTTATCATCAGGCATTGGAGGAAACACGTCGTCTGCTGAACGTTTCTGTGCTGCAGCGAGTCGCCAAGTGGGTGAAGGAATCCGGCCGGATTGATATCTACGGCAGTGATATGAACTACTACCTTGCACAGCAGGCCTGCACCAAGTGGAATGAACTGGGCATCTCCGCTATCGCGCACAACGGTCCGAATATGCATTATCTGAACACAATGAACCCCAATGTATCCACACTTTCCTTTGTCATTTCACATACCGGTGAGAATCAGTCGATGGTTGATGTCGCCAAAATTCTGAACGAGATGAACAAGAACGTCATTGCGATCACAGGTAATAACCATTCCAGTTTGTCCAGACAATCTACCGAAACCCTTCTCAGCTATGGCTACAATGAGCAAATGAGGCTTTCCAAAATGTCCTCTATGGTTTCTGTACTTTATCTCTTCGATATCCTGTACATGAGCAGCATTCGTGACAGCTATTAAACCCGATCGGCAGCAAATACAATCCCCGCATCCTTGCGCGCTTCTGTCAATATGTTCATCACAGATTGACTGTGGCTGAGGAGCTCATAACATTTCGTGTAATCCTTATTATTATAGATATTTCTAAAGGCTTCCCATTCGTAATAAAGCCAGTTTGACTGTGCCTGCACATTAATGATCTCCAAGGGCTCCTGCCCAATCTGGACCTTGATTTCCTGACACCCGTTGGCTCCTCCCACAACTTGAATATATCCCTTCTCCCCCTGGATCAGGACAAAATTAAAGCTGCTGGTATCTTTGCATCCCACACACTCCGCAATAAACTCGGGATACTTCAGAACCACCACCCCTGATGTATCAATTCCATTGACTTGTCGGTTGGCTGTATAGGATACGGTTTGCGGGCTGCCAAACATCTTCATGACAAAATGAAGATTGTAGATGTTGATATCCATCAGTGCACCACCGGAGAATTCGGGGTTAAATACATTGGGTGTCTCCCCGGCAAGCAGCAGATTGTATTTACTCGAATACTGGCTGTAATTGCACTGAATGAACCGGATGTTCCCCAGTTTGGACAGCTGCTCCTTCACTTTGTTGTAATTAGGAAGATGGATGTTTGAGATCGCCTCAAACAGGAACAGATTTTTTTCCCGGGCCAGCTCAATCAGCGTTTGGGCTTCCAAGGCCGTTGTTGTAAATGGTTTTTCACAGACGACATGCTTGCCATGTTGAAGCGCCTGATAGGCCTGCTCATAATGCATGCTGTTGGGTGATGCGATATAAATAAAGTCCACATTCGGATCAGCATAGAGCTCGTTCAGATCCGTGTAGATGGTCTGCACTCCATACTTGTCTGCAAGTGGCTCTCCTGTTTCCCTTTTTCGAGAATAAATGGCTGTACATTTCACTCCATCCACTTCATTGATTGCCGATAAAATGGCATCCACAATAAATCCTGTCCCAATCGTTGCTATATTCATCATTGTTCCACTCCTCTTCTTTATATCCATTCATCTGGCCTTTTTCGCGGCTTCGACTCCAGCATACAAAATGTCCAGTACATATAAAACCTCATGATCCTTGACGGGCTTCTCACCGTGATGACGGATAGCCTCAAGCAATTTCTCATATAACATGCCATAGTCCGTCACCTCAGACGGTACGTTCTCCGTATGGGCCCCCCCTTTCTCGTCCACATAACTCAAAGTTCCCCAATTCGTTTCGGGTTCAATGTCATAGGATACCGATGTTGGTCCGGCTTCGTTTTTCGATTGATGACCACTGCTGTGCTTCACAAAACTGCCTCGGTCTCCGTGTATGATAAATTTCGGATATTCGATTTTCACAAGCAGGCTGCACTTAATGGTCGCTTTCATCCGGCCGTACCTGAAATCAATATCGATATAGTCATCCGATTCCCCAGGCGCCACCAGACTTCGGACATCAAAATCAATCCAGTCTGCTTCACCGTATAACGATATTAACTGATCAATGGTATGCACCGCCAAACCATGCAATAACCCAAATCCTTTGCGATTGTATTGCGGATGAAAATAATCATAGTGGGACTGGATCTCTACAATATTGCCCAGCTTACCGCTCTCGATCACTTTTTTTCAAAGTAAGAAAGTCCCCATCATACCTGCGGTTCTGGTTTGCCATCGCGATCAGATGTTTACGTTCTGCCAGTTCAAAAATCTCCTTGGCTTCAGCCGAAGTTGAGGCAAACGGCTTCTCGACCAAAACATGTTTGCCATGTTCCAATACCAGTTTGGCGTATTCAACATGACTGTCCACATGAGTTGCGACGACAATCAGTTCGATATCTGGATCATGCAGTATATCATTAAGAACTGTAGTAAACGTAATTCCCGGGTAATAGCCTTCTCGCTCCGTATCACCCACCCGGTCTTCCTCACGTCGGTAGATTGTCTTCACCTGGATCTGCTCTCTTCCCTCCAGATAAGGCAGATGATAATTCACTACGGCATTTCCAAATCCAATGATAGCGATCTTCAACATATGGAATCACTCCTCTACTTTGGTAAGCGCAATGTTATCATGCAGCAGACTTGTGGTGAATGCTTCGGAGAAGGAATGGCCGCAGCATTCGAAAATGGATTCAAGGCTTGGGATAGCGTGAAATTCAATTTCAAACTGTGGGCATTGGCCAGCTGAGATATAACAATTTTTCCCTAGTTTACCGATATAACTTAAGAAACGAACTACATACATATGGATGAAGGGTGTCGATGGAGACATGAGCAAATGGTTTACAGGCATGCAGCGCAAGATCAGTACTTTCCTATTGTTTACACTGATCACTGCAGCAATGTTGGGTGGAGGTAATGCAGCACAGGCAGCTTCCCTCAATCAATCTACTGTGTATTACGAGTCAGACGGCGTACTGTACAAAGTATCCGGGGATGGCAGCAATACGACAGAAGTTTTACTTGATTTTCAGGGTGTGGACCTTGTAGCAGCAGGTTCTCACCTCTACTACACTTCATCTGAAACTTCCACAACACTGCTTCGGGTCCCCAATGACGGATCGCGCGATACCGCCGAGACGTTTGCAACCGAGGTTCTGCGTTACGATACGGATAACGGATTCATATATTATATGGATGCCAAAGGTTCGATCTATCGTGCGAGTGGTGATGGTGAGCCAACTTCCGTAAAAAAGATCGCGGACAAAGCAGATACGGATTTCCCGCTGCTGGCTGTCATTAAGGGCCGCGTTTATTACAACGCCCTCGTTAACGGCAATACCTGGATCGTCTCCAAAGCTACAAATGGCAGCGGAACGGTACAACGGATTGCTGAAGGCGCAGTGGAAAGCACTTATTTTATGAATCCGGCAAAAAACAAACTGCAGCTGATGGTTAACACCAATCCTTATGAAACCTACTACTCCACCAATGCTGTGGTCATGTACACCGTGAACTACAGTACAGGCAAGGCGAGTGCTGTGAATCCAAAAGCCAAGCTGGACGTGAACGCAGTATACTCCGGTGGCTGGAGCAGCTCGTTTTACGTGTATAACAAAGGAATCAGCTTGGACAGCAACAAGGATTATAACTACGCAACAGGCAAAGCCTTTGCCCTTACGACTTCAGGCAAGACATTCCAGCTTCATAGCAAAAGCATCCGAGAAATAAGTGCACTTGGCACAGACAAGGCAGTTATCATTGATGCAGACAAAAAAGCGTACGCAAAAACCGTGTCTGGCAGCAAGGTCTCCAAAACGACCAATCTAAATTTGTCTAACGTCAATTACGTTGGGGATCAGCTGACCAATGGCACAGCAACACTTGCCTACATTTCTGGCGACAATGGCCTCTACGCCGTAAGTTCGGCGCTCAAAGTAACCAAACTGGTCGGGGATGAATGGGACACCTTCCATTTCAGAGATGACGTTCCAGGCATCTTCTACATTAACGCCAAAGACCTCTATCGTTTGTATCATATCCAGGCGAATGGCTCAGGTAATAAAGTGTTAAGCGAAGTATTCCTGGACGACATTCTGTTGGTAACACCAAACTGAATTTCTTATTAAATAAAGAGGATTACCTTGCAGCCCTGCAGCTCCCGGTATCCTCTTTTTATATGTTCGCAACTATTTTTGAAAAACGTCTTCCATATGAGAATGATAATTGTTATCATTAAGAAAATGAGACAAAAGGATGGTCCGTATGAATGAACAGCTTCCCTTCATTTCTGAAACGTCAACTCTACCACTCCTCTCTTCCATGTGCCGTGTACGCCGTGGAGAGAATTTCCGTGTGCATGGCAAGACGGTTTCCCGGCCTATGCTGTGTCTTGTTTTGCAAGGAGAAGGTGTCCTGATTCTTAATGATCAAATACATAAAGCCCGCGCCCATCAACTATTTGTACTGGAAAAGGGGACCACGATTGAGGCTGCCTCCCGCTCCGGTATTACGGAATGTATTCTCCTATCGATGAACACGGTCCAGTTGAAGCAAGTACGTGGTGAATGGAAAATGATTTCTGATCCCTGCCTACCCTTCCAATGGTCAACGGGTCCTATGCCTGTTCGTCATGAACAGCAGATGGTCGCGCGCATGGAACAATTATATACAGCCTATCAGGGGGTTCAGCAGGAACATTTTATTAATATACACACGCAGCTCCACGAATTGTTGCAGTACATTTCCGAGAATCGTCTAGAAGCCAATCATGAGAAAGTCGACCCTGCCCTGGAGCGAAGCATTATGTATATGCACCGATTCATGGGTGAAGGCATAAGTATGGACCAGCTGGCCAAGATCGCCGGCCTGACTCCGAGCTCATATTCCCGCAGCTTCAAGAAGGCCAAAGACATGTCACCAACAGATTACCTGAATCGACTGCGGATTGAAGAAGCCAAACAACAATTGCAGCTGGATCTGTGTTCCATTAAAGATGTCGCTGAATCTGTAGGTTATGGCAATGAGTATTATTTTAATCGCAAATTTAAACAAGCTGTCGGTATCTCACCCACTATATATATGAAGAGAGAACAATTGCGAGTAGCAACGGCTTCCGTTCTGGGCCTGGAACATAACTTGTCTTCCCTGGGGCTTGAAGCGATTGCGACGCTAAACGGATTCACAGATCAGGAACTGAGCGAGAACGAACACCAGCATAAGCTCACTTTGCAATTCAACAAGCTTCGCCAATCCAAGCCTGATCTGATTATTGCTGACACCCATCATGAACCCTATTACGATAAACTGAAAAGTATTGCGCCAACCGTGCTCCTTGAGCCTGTTCAGGACTGGAAACACATTCATTTCCGTATTGCCGAGCTCGTTGGGCGGGAAAAACAAGCCTTGGATCATTTCAAACAGCTTGAATTCAGAACGCTGGATGTGGGCAAACGTCTGCAGCAGTTTTTTGACCATGAACGGGTTACACTAGTGGAGGTTAAGCCTCCAATGATCCGGTTGCAGGGTACGATCAATCATCCCCTGAGCCAATTGTTGTATACCGAATTAGGGCTGCAGCCTGCACAGATTGCTCCGCCAGAACACCAGTGGGTCGATTACCCTGCTGAGCGCATCCCTCTGCTGGATACGGATCACTTGTTCATCCATCGTCTCTCCATGCATCCTGCCAGCGAAAAACTGCTGCGACGGTTAAAACAGACGTCTTCATGGAATCGTTCGCCTGCTGTACTTGGTGGCAATGTACATGATATTTCAAGCTGGCTGATGATGAGCTGGACACCTTCGGGACGTCACCGGATTATGGATGAGCTTATACACATCGCAGAGCAGCACGCAGCCCTCTCTCATGCCGGACTGATCGGGCAATTCTAATGCATTTGGAACGAAATCTGATTTTTTTTCTTCATTATAAATACACAGCAAAAAGGCGCCTCCAATAGGAGAGCGCCTTTTGGGTTCTGCTTAAGAGTTATCTTGAATCTCTTCCCGCGGAACCAGCTTATAGATTTCTTCATCTTCCATGGTGTCGATCAGTCGGTCCAGCCATTTGTAATATGCTTCCGCTTGCAACACTTTATTTTTGTCTACCTTTAGAATGTGAAGAAGTTCGGCATCTGCTTGCTCGTCCAGGTCTTTAATCAAACGATTCAGCTCCTCAATGGACTTGCGCAGCACCTGAAGGTTACTCTCCACAGCTTTTCTCCATTTAATCGCAAAATAATCCGTAAACGTCTGATGCCAGTCATACTCCACTTCATATAGGTCTTTCCGAGAGCCCTTGCTCCATACCTTGTTTACCATTTTCAGATCCAGCAGTGTACGTACGCCGGTACTCATGCTCGTTTTGCTCATTTCCATTTCCCGGCCCATATCGTCAAGGGTCATTGGTTTGTCTGCAAAAAAAAGCAATCCATATAAGTGTCCCGTGGACAGCGTAACACCGTATAGATCCATATTACGTCCGATAGCTTCAATGACGCGTTTACGGATTCTAAGAACGGTTGCCTGCTGTTCTTCTTGTAAATGGTCCAAGCCCATGCTTGCAACCTCCATTCTGAACATTCCCAGTCTTGGCACAAATAATTGCAACCATACAAGATCCTGCTTACATGGGAAAGCATCCGGCCGGACATCCTATACGCCAGAGGGCTTTCATTCACCCAATGTATGAAAATGGAACCTTACCAGGTTGCATCTGCCTACGACTATCTTTAACCAAAAAACAGCTTAAATTAGCTCATTGTCTATTGTAGGAAAAGCAATATCAAATGTAAAGCTGCCTCATTAGGCAGAATAAGGAGTAAAACAGAGCATTTGGACGGAAAACTTTGTACAGTTTTTACTGTACAAACATTATGTACTGTTTATTCAGTTGATATACTGGTTAAGTATTGATACAATACAAAACGTTACCCAGAAAGACGGGAAGCGAAGCAACAATTACCGGATTTCGTGGCTGGGCGCACAAGTGTATGGGCTTGTGGATGCTGAAAGCCGTTCGAAGTGCACAACACATCAGAAGGGGTGAAAACATGACCATACTTGAAGTAAAAAATGTAAGTAAACTGTTTGGCCCCCAAACCGAGCAAGGTCTGCAATTACTGGAGCAAGGTTGGGGCAAAGAAAAGTTGGCCAAAGAAAAACAGATAACGGTTGGTGTCAACCGGGTCAACATGGAAATTAAGCAAGGTGAGATTTTTGTCATCATGGGACTTTCAGGAAGTGGTAAATCCACACTGGTTCGAATGTTCAATCGACTGATTGAACCAACATCCGGTGAGATTCTCGTTCATGGCAAGGATCTACGTAAAATGAACAAAGAACAATTGCGCGAAGTACGCCGGAAAACAATCAGCATGGTATTCCAAAAATTTGCGTTGTTCCCGCACCGTACCGTTCTTGATAATGTGGAGTATGGACTTGAAGTCCAAAAGGTGGACAAAGCTGTTCGCCGGGAAAAAGCGAAAACCTCACTTGAACTGGTTGGCCTCAAAGGCTGGGAAGATAAGATGCCAGATGAACTGAGTGGTGGTATGCAGCAGCGTGTCGGCTTGGCTCGTGCGCTAGCCAATGACCCGGAAGTACTTTTAATGGATGAAGCGTTCAGTGCACTAGATCCACTGATCCGCCGGGATATGCAGGATGAACTGATTGAGCTTCAGGATAAAATGAAAAAGACGATTATTTTCATTACCCATGACTTGGACGAAGCGCTGCGCATCGGTGATCGTATTGCCCTCATGAAGGACGGCGCTGTCGTGCAGATCGGTACTCCGGAAGAAATTATGATTCAACCGGCCAACTCTTATGTGGCCCGCTTCGTCGAAGACGTGGATTTGTCCAAAGTCCTCACTGCATCACATGTTATGCGGCGCCCTGAAACAATTACGCTTGACCGTGGTCCTCGTGTTGCCCTCGAATTAATGCGCGAACGTGGTATTTCCAACCTGTTTGTCATTGACCGTTCGAAGAAATTGCTTGGTGTCATTACAGCAGATGATGCATCCCGTGCGATGCGTGAAAACAAAGTACTGAACGACATTCTGATCACGGACGGCCCGACTGTGGCACCTGAGACCCTGATTCATGAATTGTTCGAAATGGTAAGTTCAGCACATGTGCCTCTCGCGGTTGTAGGTGAAAATGGCCGCCTGCAAGGTGTTATCGTCCGCGGTGCCCTGCTGGGTGCGCTTAGCGGAGAAGTTGCAGTAAAGGAGGAACTTGTGAATGATTCCCAAAATACCACTAGCGTCGTGGATTGAATCCATCGTTGACTGGATGAGCTCCTCGCTCTCCGGATTGTTTAGAGTTATTTCTGTTGTTATTCAGGAGGTTGTCGGATTTTTCTCCGGGCTGTTCATGCTCCCGCATCCGCTCCTGTTCATTGCGATACTGGGTGTTTTAGCGTTCCTCGTGGGTCGCCTCCCATTGACACTATTTACAGTGATCGGGTTCCTGCTCGTGGATAACTTGGGATACTGGTCCCAATCGATGGACACACTCGGTCTGGTTATCACATCAGGACTGATCTCCATTCTGATCGGTGTTCCGGTCGGAATCTGGCTGGCTTACAGCAAAACTGCAGCACGCATTATTACACCGCTGCTTGACTTCATGCAGACAATGCCTGCATTTGTTTACTTGCTGCCAGCCGTAACCTTCTTTAGTCTCGGTGTCGTTCCGGGTGTTATCGCATCTGTTATCTTCGCGATTCCGCCAACCATTCGTCTGACTCATTTGGGGATCAAACAGGTTTCTGGCGAATTGGTTGAAGCAGCTGATGCATTTGGTTCGACTTCCATGCAAAAACTGTTCAAAGTACAGCTTCCACTCGCCTTGCCTACCGTCATGTCGGGGATCAACCAAACAATTATGCTGTCGCTGTCCATGGTTGTCATTGCATCCATGATCGGTGCACAGGGTATTGGTGCGGAAGTATATCGTGCGGTAACACAGCTTCAAATTGGTAAAGGTTTCGAAGCAGGTCTGGCTGTCGTAGTACTCGCGATTGTACTCGACCGTTTCACGCAAAATCTGTTTATGCCTGGTCGGAAAAAGACCTCTCGTGTATCTTCTAAACAGAAAGCTTGGATTGCCGCAGCAGCTACACTGGTGGTGCTGGTTGCCGGTTTCTCCCAATACTTCACGGGCGGTAATACTACATCTGCCGGCGGTAACAACACAGCAGCCAATGCTGTAGGTGAAGAAGTCAATTATCAGATTATTGGTATCGATCCAGGGGCTGGTATCATGAAGTCCGCTGCCAAAGCGATCGAAGACTATAAACTGACTGACTGGACTCTTATTGAAGGCTCTGGTGCAGCCATGACGGCTACGCTGGACAAAGCGATCAAAAATGAGGAACCAATCATTATTACAGGTTGGACTCCGCACTGGATGTTCAACAAATATGATCTGAAATATCTGGAAGACCCTGAGAAATCTTTCGGTGATGCGGAAGAAATTCATACCATCGCCCGTAAAGGTCTGAAAGAAGATCATCCTGTAGCTTATGAATTCCTATCCCGCTTCGAGTGGTCTTCGGAAGATATGGGCGAAATGATGATTGCCATTCAGGATGGCACGTCTCCAGAGCAAGCTGCCGAAGACTACGCTGAGAAACATGCAGATCAGATTAACGAATGGACCAAAGGGCTGACTCCTGTTAACGGCGACACATTTAAACTCAGCTATGTTGCTTGGGATTCCGAAATCGCCAGCACCAACTTGCTGAAATATGTGATGGAAAACAAACTGGGTTATAAAGTAAACGCCCTCCAAGTTGAAGCTGGACCGATGTGGACCGGTGTCGCTTCAGGTGATGTAGATGCTTCTCCTGCAGCTTGGCTGCCACTTACGCATGCCGACTACTGGGAACGTTACAAAGACCAAGTGGAGGATCTCGGAGCCAACATGACAGGTGTACGTACTGGTCTCGTTGTTCCTTCATACATGACGGACGTAAATTCGATTGAAGATCTCGAAACAGGTGCTGCTTCCTCCTCCACTCCAACGGCTAACGTTGGAGAGGAAGTTAATCACCAGATTGTAGGGATCGACCCAGGTGCAGGTCTCATGAAAGCTACCAAAAATGCCATTGAAAATTATGAGTTGTCCAACTGGAACCTGATCGAAGGCTCTGGAGCAGCGATGACTGCTTCACTGGACAAAGCCTACAAAAATCAAGAGCCAATCATCGTTACAGGCTGGACTCCGCACTGGATGTTCAATCAGTATGATCTGAAGTATCTGGATGATCCTGACTTGATCTTCGGTGATGCCGAGGAAGTTCATACTGTAGGACGTAAAGGGATCAAAGAAGATCATCCCGTTGCCTATGAATTCTTCTCTCGTTTTAATTGGACTGCAGATCAAATGAGTGAAATCATGGTCGATATTCAAAAGGGCATCTCACCTGAAGAAGCTGCCAAGAATTATGCAGAAAAGCATCCGGACCAAATTGATGAATGGACCAAAGGGCTAACCCCTGTTAGCGGAGATAATTTGCGCCTTGGTTACGTTGCTTGGGACTCGGAAATTGCAAGTACGAATCTGCTGAAGTATGTGCTTGAGACGAAACTTGGCTATACAGTCAAAGCACTGCAAGTTGAAGCCGGACCTATGTGGGCAGGCTTGGCAGCAGGTGATATCGATGCATCCCCAGCCGTCTGGCTCCCACTTACACACGGAGACTACTGGGAGACATATGGAGACCAGATCGAAGATATAGCCGTCAGCATGACTGGCGTTAAACAAGGGCTGGTTGTTCCGACTTACATGGATATCGACTCAGTTGAAGATTTAAAAGATAATTAAACCATTTTGAGATGTTTAAACCTGATTATGGTAAAAAGACCACCGATAAATTTATCGGTGGTCTTTTGTATATACTTGTTTTTTCTGGAATTAGAGCAAACTGATTTCCTTAAGGCTGGATCTACATTTGAGATGCATTTCTAATGGAGCTATGCAGGTATGTATACTTTAAACTGAACTACTACCTTATCCAATAAGCAACAATAAGACACCAATTGTAATGAGTACGATACCCAAAATGCTATACACTACCCTTGCTGCCTGTCGCCCAATCGTTTTCACGAAAAGCCCTGCCTGAAAGGTACTCATAAACCAATCCCAATTCTTCATACCGCCCAACATGCTGAAAATTCCTGCGATTATGGCAACCAATGCAAGTAAAATCGGTTGATCCTGCACATCATCACTCCTTCCATTATAATCCTGTTTACTATACTCGCTCATGGTGAAAATGAACAGTAATTAAATAGTAAAAAAACGGCTTACAGATTGTGATCTGCAAGCCGTTCAAATCGAGTGCTAGAAGTTAAACTCATTCGTGGTTTGTAGGGATTTGAACAAACCTGATTTGTTTCTGATTGGGAAGCTTAACTTCTTTAATACAGATTCTAATTATAGTTCACTTGCCGAGATCAACAACGTCACCACTTCTGCACGGGTTGCATTCGCAAGCGGATTAAACATGTTATTGCCTGAGCCCTTAACCAATCCGGCTTCATAAGCTACAGCAATGTAAGGAACTGCCCATGCCGGAACTTTATGTGCATCTGTGAAGCTTAACGTTGCATTGGATTCAATCGGAAGTCCCAGTGCTCTTACCAGCATGACTGTCATTTCCACGCGTGATACTTTGCCTGATGCACGGAATGTCTCATCAGTGTATCCGCTGATAATGCCTTGTTCAACCGCCTGAGCTATAAAGGATTGTGCCCACGCCGGGATTTTATTCGCATCCTTGAACGTTAACGCCTTGTTGCTGGCTGGAAGTTTGAATGCTCTTGCTAGCATGACTGCAAATTCAGCACGTGTAGCCGGAGCATTAGGACGGAAATTACCGTCTGCATACCCGTTAACAATTCCCCGGGAAATGGCTTCCTGGATTGCAGCAGCTGCCCAGTGATTACCGATATCCTTAAGAATGACACCCGGATTCGGTGTTGTCGTTCCATCGCCATTTCCATTACCCGGAACAGATGGCGTTGTTGGTGTCGTTGGTTCTGTCGGATTGGTTGGCGTTTCCGGTGTCGTTGGTGTAGTCGGTGTTGTTGTGCCCCCACCACTATTGCCACTGCCCGGATTGCTACCATTGTTGCCTCCACCATTACCAGGATTACTTCCGTTTCCTTCACCCGGAAGCGGAGATCCTTTCAGATCCGTACTGCGTCCTTCTGTTGTCTGATTAACTACACCCACCCGATCCAAATGCTCATGGAAAATCTCATAGTCCACCAGATTCAGTTCATAGAAGCGGTTGTCATCCTTCGCTGCTCTCATGGCGCGGTAGAAGTCTCCGCCGCCAGCCATAAAGGAGTTGGTCGCCACAATGTAGTATCCGTTTGGATCAATATCTGTGTACGTACCATCCGCATTTTTGATTTGCACTTTCACTACGCGTTGACCTTCTTGCGTCACGGTATTGGTTGCAGAATCAATTTTCTCACCTGGTTTGGTGGAATCGTAGTAGAAGCGCATGCCCGATACTTGCGGGAAGCGTCCCTCTCCTGTTTCCACACCGCTCACACCATTTTCCAGAGCAGCTGTAATTTCCTTACCTGTCATTTTCAGTGCAGACAGGTTGTTACCGAATGGCATAACGGTGAGCAGATCACCCAACGTAATGTCACCTTTCTGGAACGATGCCCGGATACCGCCGCCGTTTTGGATGGCCACATATCCTTTCACGTCGTTTTCCTTGACGATGGCTTTCACTTTTTCCAGCATGCCGTCTGTCATCAGGTTACCCAGGTTGGTTTCCTGCTTGCGTACGTTACCACGTTCTCCATCGAGGAATACGTTCGTTTTGCCGATGACTTCTTTCTTGAACTCTTCCAGCTGTGGTGCATATTCTGCCAGCTTTGCTTTTGCTGCCGGGTCATCTTGATATACATAATTACCCGCAGAATCTTTCGCATCCAGACTCAGCAATTTGCCGTTCCACGTTTTCAACACACCTTCTGCATCGAACGTGACATCCAATTGACCCAGGGAAACATCATATTCTCCCGTTTGGACAACCAAAATCGGTTCAGCATGAGTCTCGACCACTACCGGCTCGCTTAGAATCGTGTGCGAGTGACCTCCGACTACAATATCGATGCCCTCCACAGCTTCAGCCAGCTTCAGGTCTTCCGAGTATCCCAGGTGAGTCAGTGCAATAATTTTGTTAATGCCTTCTTGCTCCAGCATGGCAACGGTTGCCTGTGCACTTGCAATGTAATTCTCGAACTTCAGATCATCTCCCGGTGAGGACAGAGATACGGTATCTGTCGTCGTTAAGCCGAAGATTCCCACCTTCTCGCCGTCTACTTCCGTAATGATAGCCGGATAGATCTCAGCCTTTTCAGCCGGTTGACCAATGGTATCTTTGTATAAGCTGCCCAAGTTGGCATCCTTCGTAAAGTCGATATTGGCACTTACGAATGGGAATTCCGCTTTCTCAATGAATTGCTTCAGCACGCCAGTCCCTTTATCAAACTCGTGGTTACCAAAGGTCATTGCGTCATATCCGATCATGTTCATGAATTCCAGATCCGCTTGACCGTTGAAGAGATTGAAATACAAGGTTCCAGAGAACACGTCCCCGGCATCCAGCACCAAGGTGTTATCGTTACGTGTTTCTTTGATCGCCGTTACGCGGCGAGGAATGTTATCCAAGTGCGCGTGCGTGTCATTGGTATGCAATACACGAAGGTTGAAGTCACCTTCCTCTGCGTTACTTCCAATGCTCAGCTGTGCAAGCAGTGGATCATGGTCACTGACGCGTCCATCAGCTGTTTCAAAATCCGCATTCACATGCACCACTTCAATGGCTGCTGTTTCAGACAGATTTTTGCTCACCAAAATGTGGTCCAGTGTTTGTGAATTACCGTCATAGATGTAGGAGTAACGTTTATTTTCTGGCAGCTTATTCACCAGATTGTCCAGTTCATTGCCTTCAATAATATTCAGTGTTTTTGAGAACTGGAAGTCGTTGAAATCTCCAAGTACAGCTACATTAACGTTAGGATCTTTGTTTATCAGTTCGGTTACAAAATCATTAACTATCGTCGCTTGCAGCGCTCGCTGTACTTCACTGCTGCGGGTTACAGGCTGAATATTTCCAAATGGCGCTAAATCCCCACCCTTAGAATTAAAGTGGTTAGCTATAACAATTACACGCTCACCATTAAATTCAAACTCTGCTGCAAGTGGTTTTCTGGATGCATCGAATGCAATATCATTCGGCTGAATTCGTCCTGGATTAAGCGAAAGATTCCCATTTGAATCAATAGCCAGAGCCCCAGTTGCATCACCCTTGGCACCTGTTTTTAATGATACCCGTTCGGGATTGAACAGAAAACCTACACGGATATTTCCGCCAGTTGAGCCGCCGTCCATATTATTTAGCGGTGCAATATCGGTATATTGATAACTTGGGCCATTATTACTTTTAATTGCTTCAAGAACTGTTTTGAAACTTTCACTCGCCTCTGTGTTTCCGCTATCTGTTGCGCCATCGTTATCCTGAACTTCCATTATTCCTATAATATCAGGACTTTTTAGATTGTTAACGATAATCTTACCAATTTTACTTCCACGTGTTGCATCCTTTTTACTGAAGTTCTCTACGTTGAACGTAGCAATAGTCAACTTTTCTTGTTGCGGCTCAAGTGAGGTTATTGCCTGCTTCAAACCACTGGACGTAATTGGAGGCAAGTCGCCTTCCAAGGTGACTTTATAATTACCACCTGAATAAGAAAGCACACCATTAATCGGCCCTGTAAATTTATCACCCGTAGTCACAGCTTGAGAAGGCTTTTTATTAATGAACAAGCGTTGAGGATTCAATGAACTCTCAAATTCTCCCGCTCCGTCTCCACGCAAGATCAACCCTCCTGCCGGAGTCTGCATTGGATTATTAGGTTCGTTATCAACCGTCACTGCTAGTCCAGGATTGTAGGAATAAGGTCCAAGAATAGTAGCATCATTTAACTGAATAAGCATGCCTTCCAGACTTTCATAAAAATCTATGGCATCCACATCCGGATTGAATTGACCCAATCCATCCGAATCAATGATATTAGGAATAACACGGCCGCCTTTCCCAATAATTACAGGTTGCGGTAATTCAGCATCGGGTTGTTCCAATGTAATCTCAGAAGCCACAATTTCAGTGGTTGGCAAATCAGACGCACTTGCCGCATACTCTTTGACTTGACCCGAAACTTTTAGTTGATGCCGGACTTTCATTCCATGATCTTTCTTATAGATTAGGATCCCCTCAGAAGTTGCTGGATTTCCATCTTCCTGACCAGGTAAGGATTGCATATAGAATGAATCTGCGTTAACTACAGAGGTAACCACACCTTCTACATTCTGAACTTTCAGACCATCATAGATAGAATGATGAGTTGCACCTTGAATTTCGTGAATACGTACACCATTCAATCGATCCACCGCAGTATACTCAAAAGAAAAGGTGGCGCTTACTCTGCTATCCGCAACAGCAACAGCTTTTATAGTCTGATCTTCAATTATCTTGATCGGTTGCGTGTATGCGTTCGAATCAACAGTTGGTTCAGAACCATCCAGTGTATAAAAAATTTGTGCACCTGCATACGGCGAAGACAACGTGACTTCAGTTCCCTTCACAATCCCCCCCGAAGGTGTGCTGGCTGTTACGGAGAGGAGGTCTTCCAGAATATCCGACGCCGTTCGAGGAATCAATTCCAGACCATACGTAGAATGGTAAGTCAGGACCCCTGTCACTTTATGATATGTTTTGCCTACTAAAAGAGCCGAAGGGCTATTTTTGGCATAGATGAGCATTTCCCCACCTTGTTCATCTGTCGCAGTGTAAGTTGGTGTGTTGCTTTTTGTCACCTTAATATTGTTTACTTCGACAAGCATTCCTTCATACTGTCCTCCAGAACCCGGAGTAAAATGGGATGCGTTGATTGTTACAGGTGAAGGTATGCTCTGTGATTTTTCGACAGTTTGAATATATCCAACCTGAAATCCGGATTTACTTGCTTCTACTTGTACAAGGCCGTTATATATCGTAATTGGACCGCGGGCTTCAATTCGGTCACCGACTTCCACACCAGAAGCATTGCCCCGAACTACGATCCCGGCATCGTCGTCCTGAATGTATAGGTTCGATACACTTCCAGATAACTCGCTGTAGGTTACAATCCCTTGAACGGTAACCGGAGTGTTCTCCAATTGGTTCCTGGCACTGGAGATGGAGATCGGAGTATTATTCACGATCGTATAATCGAAATTGGTAACATCACTATTTTCCAGACCGTCTTTTGCTGCGTAAGTTTCAATATAAGTTGCATCATTTACTGTAATGGGTACGGTGTATGGGAGATAATCGGTGTCGCCATTTTGCTTGTAGTAGACTGCGGCACCAACTGTAGTTGTTGCAAGAGTAACCTTTGCTCCAGCCGGAACCGTACCTGAGGAGGGATTAGCGGTGACGTTTGCCACCTTGATTTCAGGCGTCTCATCAATAAGTTGGAAGGTAGTTGAGTTATTGTAGTGTATACCTATCGAGCTGAAATACTCAGCTATGTTACCATTGCTAATACGAACTTTGGATTTATGCAGGGAAGGATTACTTTTCAGGCCGAAGATACTTCGGGGAGCAGAGGTGGGTACCTGTACAGGCATCATTTTGCTGATATTTGTTTCTTCGGGGCTATCGGCTATAGCAAAATTGGTATCCAATGTGAAATCAGGGTTCAGCCTCACATTTGGACCATTACTGTAAGTTCCTACGACATATCCTTCGATTGAAATGTTTGACACTCCGAAATCAAGTTCTAGTGCCTGAGCAACCGTTAACGGCTCGTCCGCAGCAGTTGCCTTACTGCTGAATAATCCAGCCGGAATAGCCCCTGTGATCAGCAGAACCATAGCCAAGAATAATCTGAGCAAACTCCTTATTTGCTTAATATGCATCCTTTTTCCTACCCCCATGTATTGAATTTGCAATCATTTGTTCAAAGAGCTTGTACATTGGTTCAAATATAAGATAACTGAACTTTTACTGGGTGTAAATAATAATTACGTATTTTGACATGAAATATTTCATAAGGAGATCTCATTTACGAAATATATTTTAAAAACTACTGATTCCCACATGAAAACAAATAATATCTAACTTATTATGTTATATTTTTAAACTGAATACGCTGCGCAAAACTTAGACACTACATAATTATCAATTCAAAACGAAAGGATATCTAGTCTGTTCCTAATATTAGTCCATCCACTTTTTTCAATATTCCAACAAAAAAGCATTTTGATTTTCCATACAAATTTCATTTTATAATTAGAGTATTAAAAACAAAGTCAAAACTCATCAAAAGGATGTTAATTTAGATCCTTTTACTAAAAAATAAAGAACCTACTACCATTTCCATCTCAGCATTATATAAAATATTAAAAAAAGTTAGCCTCTCCTATAAAAGAGAGATTAACTTTTTGTCAAGAAAAATTTAAAACATCTAAAAATTTTCAATTACTCTTATTAAATTCCCATTTTTGTCATAAATATATTTATAAATACTCTTTTTGCTATCATCATCTATAATTGCTGTCAACTTCCCATTCTCATCATATTCATAATTATATTGAAATCGAAGTTTAAGATTATTAGTGCTACTAATATTGCCGGCTTTGTCTATTGAACGAGCGTAAATTGCCTCTACCGACCCTCTCTTTATTTCAATCGTACCTTTATACTCTTTCCAATCACCATTCATTCCCATTTTGTACTCATTTCGTAAGATTCCACTCAATTGGTCATCACCCGATGTAAGGGATAACCTTGTTTTATTCTTAACTAATGATTCAACTAAAATTTTCGGAGCGGTAGGAGGTGTTAAATCAATCATGATTTCTGTGGTAGCTGAAACGCTTGTGTTTCCCCAGTAATCCATCGAAGAAGCATTAACCTTAGTAACTCCTTCTTTATAGATAGTTATTGGTCTACTATATGGGAATGAGTTCTCACCATCAATTGATATATAACTTACACTCACTCCGCTCCCAGTGTCATTTCCATGCGTCAGATTTATAACAACAGGTTCTTTACTCCATCCATCCTTTGATAGAATAAGCTTGGGAGGAGTAGGATTAATTTCATCTTCGCTATAAGTAACAAGTACTCTTACATCCATTGCTCTTTTTCCATACCCCTCTACCCTAAGGAAATATTTTTCCTTAGGGGAAAGCGAAGTACTTATTTCTGAAAAAACATTTGCCTGATCCACTTTGTCAGAGTTTGCTGCTAATAACTTATGATTGCGATCATAAAGTAATATTTCCGTATCCATCTGACTATTTCCTATTATTCCCCCATAATAATCTGTTAAAAAAGTATACATGCCATATTCACTTGGAATAAAACTGAACTCTCTATATTTCCCATTACTTATGGAGATATCCGTTGGTATTTCTTCAAATAGTACTTCCGTCTTAGGGTCAGTACTTAAATCTAATCTGCCACTTAGATATTTATAACTGTTATTCAAGTCTTTAATTTTGATATAATACTTTGTATTTTTTGTTAGAGTGAGATTTATTTCGGAACCAGATTGTATTATATCTTGAAAGTTTTCATTCAACGAAATGGATAATTCAATGTTTCCTGAGAATGTACCTAGGCCTCCATATGGTCCATATGTTAAAAAATACTCGTTCGTTTCTGAGGGAGTGTATTCAATAATTTTTGACTTCGCATTTCCTTCAAAGATATTCCAGCCATTATGTAATTGATAGTTCGGATTTTTCCCAAGTAATGCAATTGAAGATATGACAGGCGATATTTCAATATATACAGTCTCTCCTTTGACCATATAGAAAACAATTTCATTATTGTATGCCATCTGTTGTGCGATAGGATTCTTTCTACTACTATCGGGATATATTGTGACGGTTGAATAACTTTCTTCATCCAAAGGGTAGTTAGGGTTAACTAAAAGAGTGTACATTCCTTCTTCCATAGCAGTAAATTTATGCAAGTTCGTGGCCCCACCTCTATTTTCAACTATGAATGGGTTGTATGCATAAATTTCTATTTTATTACTAGCATTTAAAGCACTAACAGTACTCGCTTGAACTATATATGATAATAATGCGAATAAACCTAGCAGTTTTATGATTTTCATCATTTGCCTCATTCCTTTGAGTGTAGAATATGTTATCTAGAGAGAGCCTATATCTATCTAATAAGATAATTCATTGCCAATAAAGTTCAAATTAAGCTATTATGCCACTTCATATTTTCCACAATTAAACATTTGGTTCAAAAAAATGATATTTAATGTGTAAATGTATAAAAAAGAATATTTATACTTTCCGATTGCAATTCTTAAGGATTTCAACTTATTTCATCCTTAGCAATACTTTTCAGATACTGTGACTATTTTTTTGATAGTCGATTATTCACTCATAGTTCTAATAGGCTGTAATTTGAGTAGTATCCGTTGTAACCTCCTCACTCAACTACTCTACTTACTTTTTGTTAAGAATATTGGAGATATTGAGCCGCACACAAAAGGATTACGATTAAACTGATATATCCCTATACTAACTAGGAAATTATCCTTATTCTAGAGGGGCACTAGTCAATAAATTCAACAAAAATGATGGCGCGCCATGATAAAATAATAAACCGTTGAGACTAAATCCATATCTTTAAAATTTGCAGTTGTAGCAAAGATGAACCATAGAACAGCAGAGATATTAAAAGCAGACAGGTATTCATAACATTTTGATTTTGAAACTTTGTTTCTATATTATGTCATTCCCTTACTATAAACTTTTCCGGCGATCTCGAATTACGTTGAAAATTCCCACACCTATATTTTATATATCTTTCAATTAAATTGAACTAAGATAATTAAAAAAAATTTCCAATTATAAATTCGAAGTTTAAGTTATACGCGGGCTATTAATTATGCCCATGTATAACTTAAACTTAGAGGGTGGTCTGTTCACCCTCATATCTTTCCTCATTGTAAAATTTACCGGGTGAGGATCATACCAACATACTCAAAATATTGCAGATCCGTAGTATCGTCTCATAGTTCACCTGCATACCGGGATGGATTGTCCTCGGACAAAAATTTCGCCTCAGACATTATACTCATACCATTTCTGCAATATTCTCTGCTCATCTCGCAGTTCAGTGATATCACCTTGTCCGTTGGACTGCACAAAGACTTTACTTTCATCTTCATATTGGAAAAATCTCGAGTAGAGATCAACGAATTTGGTTCGCTTCAAGTGTAGCAACACCATTACAGTTCAACTTACGTAACAATTTGTGCGTTATCATCGGAATAATTAATAACGTTACTGTTTTCGGCACACTTCACCATAAACCACATCTGCCGTCTTTCAGATATCAATATCTAGAGTAGTGATTCCATCTATTTTCGCTAAGTCTCTTTTTATTCTATCGAAGTCAACCGTTTCGCAAGTTATAATACTTAACAAGTAATCATCACAATCTTCAAAGATTCTAAAAGAATATTTAATGGTGTCGCTAGCGCATATATTATCAAAAATTACGCAATTTACCGATCCCATTTCTTCCTTTAAAATCGTGTCAATCTCTTTTAAATCCTTAACTAAAAAACAGTCAACATTACCTGTTCTGGTACACAACTCGTTAAAATAGAGCTTGTCGGTTTGTAAAACCAGGTCCCTATCCCTACCTAATTTTCTGCTTAGTTCATAGGTATTATTATAAAAAATGAAGGCAATTTCTAACTCATGATTATGAAAACATTGAAGAACCTCAAAAACTTTCTCTGATATGTTCTTATCAACAGCAATTGAATATTCTATTGTTAACAGTATTGTTACCCCCCGTAATAATGATGATTATCATTATTATAATGAAAGTGCTTGAAAAACGTACCTATTCTCGTTTTTGGATTCCGTGTATATTGCGGTTGTTGTACGTGCACTTCTCCAACTTTTACCCCATCCATATTAACTACTCGGAACTTATACATATCACCAGTCCAAGCATCACCAGAATATACTGGGTAGTAACCATTTCTGTTGAGCCATTTATCAACATCACCGACATTCGTCCAATTATTAGGGTTAATACTAGCTGTTAAAATCAATTTTACATTAGTGATATTTCCTTCCGAATCTTTAAACACATCTATTAAACTTGTCTTACCACCACTATCCAAATAACTAATAGTGAGAGTACTTGTACTTCGATTGACAATTTTAGCTGATCCTCCATTACAACCATCAATAAGATAACTACAAGCATCATTTCGAAGTGCAAGCCCTTGAAGCTCAATTACTTTATTAAGACTAGCCCCACCCATATTAAAGGCTTTCTTAAGGGATTCAAGATTAGACTTTTGTGTACCATTTAAAAGTCCATCATAGCCAGAAAATTGATTTATCATAGCCTTCTTAAATAAGTATTGTAATTGACCAATATATCCTTTATTTTTCGAAAGTTCTCTTAATTTGTCGCCACTCGGAATAGAATAATCATATCCCGTTGGGTCCCAACGTGTTAACGGATTATTTCCGACATAGGTATATCCATTCAGACTTAAAGGATCATTTAACCCTCCTTCGTAAGGATCCTCATTTATGAATCGGCCTAATGCTGGATCATACCAACGTGCTCTCAAATATTGTAATTCCGTAGTATCATCCCAAAGTTCGCCAGAATAGCGGAATGGATTGTGAACTGTTTCTTCCTTGAACAGAATATTGCCCCAGACATCGTACTCATACCGATTCAGCAATATCCCCTGCTCATCTCGCAGTTCAGTAATATCACCATGTCCGTTGAACTGCACATAGGCTTTGCTACCATCTGCATACTGAATAGCCTCTAGCCTAGTACCACGAATGTAGTTCGCTTTCAGTATCGCAACATCATTACGAACTTCAGCTTCCGCAATAATCTGTGCGTTGTCATCATAATAATAACGAGTAACATTACTGTTTTCCACGCGCTCTACCAGTAAATTATCACCATTGTACTTATAATTTACTTGAACACCATTTTTTTCAACAGTAGTCAAACGATCCCTCATGTCATAGGTATAATCGCTATCCACTATATTTAAGTTCAAGCCGCTTGACAACGTCAATCTGTTCCCTTGTTGATCATAAGTATACTTTTCTTGATTGACGGTAGATGTGAGAATCCGATCAAGTTTATCATACGAGAACTCGTCCATCGTATCACCTTGAACCCGAGTTACGATATTTTTATTACTATCGTAGTCATAGGTAAAACTGTCCAACGACATCTGATTTCTCACCTGGTTTATTCTCACCAGATCTAAGCCCTGATACATTTTCAGATCTTGAACTCCGTTTTTTGCAGTCACTTCTCTTGTTAAACCGTTCAAGTAATAACTGTAATGTTTATCTGGATTGTTTTTTGATGTTCCTATAGAAGTAAGGCGGTTCATTGTATCATATCCGTAGTATACAATGATACCGAAGGGACCAGTCATAGAAGTACGATTACCGTTGACATCATATTCAAACGTCGTTTGCAAACCATCCGGATAGGTTATTTGCTTTAACTGTTCGGTGGCTTCATAGTATGCATAAGTTGTCGTTCCTGTTTGATCAATCATACTTGTCCGCTTACCCGCTCTATCTACAGTAAAGCGAATGCTTTCTTTAGAGCTGCTCTTTGCCAACAAGTTACCAAGCACATCATATGCATACGTAAATGTATTACCATTTCGGTCCACAAAGCGGTCCAACGTACCATCAGGGTTATAATAACTCTTCGTCGTATTCCCCTGTTTATCGGTTGTCTGAATACGGCGCCCCATTTCATCAAAACGGTTTTGTTCAACATTACCGGCCGCATCTGTTGTTGTAACGAGATTGCCTGATACATCATAGCTATAACGCGTTTGCTCACCGTTTGCGCTTGTTACAAGCGTTAACTGCCCCTGAATGTCATAGTCATATGCGGTTACTTGGCCTTTACCGTCCGTTTCTTTCAGCAACTTCCCACTAATCGGATCATAGGTCAATTTTTGCAAGACACTAAGTTCACTTTCTTGCTGTGCTTTTTCTTGTATCTGAACTACATGTCCCCACGGATCAAAAGTTTGTACTTGCATATACCCTTCTGCGTCCGTTATGGTTGCAGCCCGGTTGGCATCATTGTGTTTTACCGTTGTAGTTGAACCATCAGCCTCTATTGTGGACATAATTCGGTTCCACACATCATACTCTAAGCGTGTTCGGTTCCCCGAAGCATCCTCACTCCAAGTTGGACGTCCGTATGGATCGTATCCAATCCGTGAAAGGATTACATAGTTATCGCCTTGGTAATATCCGGTTTCGATTTGCTGGCCAAGAGCATTCCATTTCGTGACTCGTCTCTGACCATTTTCATCCGTGACTGTAATCCGGTTCACGACATCATCATAGGAAGCGCGAAGAACACTACCGTCTGTTTTAGTCACTTTAACGGTTCGTCCAAGGGCATCATATCTATATTCGGTTGATCTCCCAGATTCATCGGTTGAGCTGATCAAATTACCGGTTGCCGCTTCATATAAAGAAGATACCTTTATCGTACTTTTGTTACCGTCCACATCTGTTACAAAGGTACTTGTTTCGGTTGGGAAAGCTTGCTGATAAAGCGAATCGTATTGAATCGTGACGGCCTTCTCCTGGCCTTCTTTCTCTAATCGCTGCGTGAGCAGATTGCCATACTTATCATACGTATAATTGGCTTGATTGATAATATCACCGCTATTGCTATTTTTGCGGCTTATGATTTGCGTGATATCCCCTTGTGGATTATACGTCAGGATACTAACTTGTTTATTGCTTTGATCCACGGATTCCGTTACGCTGGTCAACCAGTGTCTTGACATATCGTAGGTAGCTATCATTGTTTTCCCAGTAGCATCTGTCTGCGATGTGATATTGCCATAATCATCATACTGGGTTGTTGTGGTCAAGATGTCTTTAGTTTGATTATCCGTTACCGTCACTGTTGTTGGTTCAGCTGCAGCATAATTGCGTCCTATAACCGTTTTTCCGTAAGTATAGTTTGTCGTTTGAGTTTTTCCTTCCCCACTCACGGTCGTACGATCCAGATAATATGCAGCTGGTGTCTCCGTGCTATGAACCTCTTTACGATACGTATATTGCGTCTCAGTCAATCCGTTACGAATCGTCGTTCCCAAGGTCGCCTTTTGTCCGAAACTAGCGCCCAGGTCAGAGGTGTAACTTACAGTTTGACGGTTATAGTCCTCGGTATTGCCATTTTCATACGTCAACTGATCTCTACGAGTCAGCACGCGATAAGCTTCATTTAATGAATCTGCTCCAATGTAGCGTTTTACTGGAGAGTTTTCATATTCATAAAAGGTCTTGGCCCCCGTCTGATGCTGGACAGATGTAAGCAACGCATATGGATTGGAAATCGCTCGTTCGGGACTGAAAGCAAGCAAGTTAAACTTGGCATCTGACAGTTTATAGGAATAAGTCGTTTTACGGCCAAGTGGATCAATTACTGAATCAAGAAGCTCAACTCCGTTTTGAGTCTTCTTTTGATATATAACGGTGCGCTCACTTTGCTTGATTGTTACAGCCGAAGATGTATAATCGATCCGGATAGTATTACCAATGGAATCCCTTACTTGCGTGAGTAACTTACTTTGATACGTAGCATTCTGTTCATAGAAGAACTGAATATCATTTTGATGAGAATCCGAAATCTGCAACAAACGTCCGTCTGCTGTATAGTACTGTTTGGACAGTCCATCCGCAGAGGTAATCACTTGCTGAGATGTCTCACCGTTTACCGTTACCGAAGAATTCTGTGTTACTGTTGTCCCTTCCCAATCGATCCCTTTAAGGGTATTACCTGTAATTTCGTACCGGCTTCCATCCGCAAGAACGGCGAATGATTTTCCTTTCTCTTTTTCAATATACGGTAGCTTCCAGGACCAACCTTTTCCGAGTGGTGCGCGTTTGTCGATAGCAGCAGGCACTGTTTTATTGTAATAGGTTACATCTGTACCGTTGCCCACTTGATATGCCCGTATTTCTGCAGCTGGATTGGAGGCGAAATAGTAGTTATACCCCTCGTCATAGGCGTAATATAATCCTGGATTAGAGTTAACAAATGTTTTCATGTCATTTGCTTCTAACCAGCCAGTTCCATCAGTAGCTAACGTCGCCGCCTCCACATTTCCCTCGGTAATTTCAATTTCAACCCAAGGTTTTTCGTTCACATTGTATACTCTACGCTGCTTAGCACCGTTCCCCAAATTCACCCAGGGGTCATATCTCCGAGATGAGTAGGATCCAGGCTTTTCTACAGTACCAGCATAAGCTTGTGAATAACTACGTGTATCAGAAGCGGGTATAATCACGGATCCATTGTAATAGGCTGTCCAAGACTTGGTGCATGGATAATTTGCCCCCGCTTTATTGGGTGAAGGACAAGCCTTAGTATTTGTGACGGAAGTACGAGTTAACGTAATAGTTTTTCCCTGCACCGTTGCGGTTTTCGTTTGTGGACATGGACTTTCCGTTCCAGTTTGTACCCAATTACCTTTAGAATCATACTTTCCTGCAATTTCATTGGTACATGTCTGTTGTGGCGCTGTGATTGTTTGGGCCGGTGTATATTGGCCAGAAACAACTTTTGAGCTTCCATATTTGCTCAAAGTACCAATAAATCCACCCTCGTTATAGGCCAAACTGGTAGGGAAGTTATCTTGGTTGTTGTATTGCGTCTTTTGTACGAAAAGCGTTTGAGGCTCAGTAAAGTACACGATTCTATGGCTGGCTACTTCATTTGCTTCAGCTTCTGTTGTGTAGGTTCCCTTCTTAAGTGTATTTGTTTCAATGATTGCCGTTTCGGAATCGACTATGCCATCCCCATTGTTGTCCCATTGAATCCACATATTCTCTGTGTACTTGACATGATAAAGTGGAATTATCTTTTTCTTAACAGCATTATACGTAACGAAGTATTGGTATATGGGATAGTCGTACGTATTATAGCCTACGTCCATATCATAAAATTGTGCTGAACCTGAGTTGTATTGCCTTTCGAGAGAAAACGACATACCCCCTCGTCCAGGCAAAGTAGCATCGGTATGCTCCAGAATGAGACCTCCGCTAAGTGTCGATATCGTTTCACCGTTTTGGCCTACCGTATATGGCGCTTCGTTAAACGACTTCCTATCAAAGACAGGTGCCTTTTCAGATACATGTTTTCCAGGATCGGGTACGCTTGTAGAGACGGCAAGAGACTGAATAACTGGTGCTTCTTTCTTCATCAATACCGAACTCTCTGTGTTATCCGTCGTTTGTGGTTCTTTCACATTTTCTTCTTTGGGCTGATATTCATTAGTTTCTGCAATCCTTTCTTCATCTGTTGAAGGAGACGGTTCCTGTAATGGCTCTGTTGAGGATTCATCCTCTTCCTCTGAAGTTTCTGTCGCAGGGTCCACGGGTTCCGAAGAATCTGGCTCAGTCACATCTAGTTCTTTTTCGTCTTCCACAGATGTACTGGGATCTTCCGCAGGTTTGGTATAAACTTCTTCAGTGACCGCAAACGTTTCGTAACGTTGCATAATTCCCGATTGATTTGCTTCAACGCTTACCATCGGCACCTCATTTTCAACAAGCAAATCTGTATAGACATCACTGGTCACGCTAGCTGACTCGTTAACTTCTTCGGGATGAATAGCCCGCAAAGCCTCTTCGAATGATATTCCGTTTTCTCTTGATTTGTAAAATGCTGCTACTACTTCATTAAGTTTATATCCTTTATTTAAATAGTCCTGAATAAAGAATTCTGTGGTATCAAATTCGTCGATGAGAATTTGAATAATTTCGGGCGACAGACTTTGCTCTTCGGCATATGTAATCATAGGTAAAATGTTTCCAATTAACTCCAATATAAGAATTGCACTAAGAATGATAGATAGCGTTTTTTTTATAAGAAGCTTCAAAATATTCCTCTCCGTTTCAGTTAGATAAATACAATAAGTAGATTTATAACAATTCCCATCTCTCCTATCCTCCTATTTTGTGCTAATCACCATTTTGATTATGGATGATTTACTATACTTTCGTAAATAGAATTTTTTGTCTATATTTGTCGTTTGTATACTTTTAAACAAAATTTAACACAATAATCCATTTTATTTTACTCAACAATAAAGAATGGATACAGCATTGTCGCCGCATCCATTCTTCTTTCCCATACGATCTTACTTCTTCACCGTGCTGTTATACTGCGCAATCTTGTCTGTAATTTGTTTCGCAGCTGCATCGAGTGCTTCTTGCGGTGTACCCTCTCCGTTCAGTACGGTCTCAATCGCTCCTTCGACAAGTTGTCGAGCTTCCGGGAATACGCCCATTACCGCCCCGGATGTTGCTGTCGAATCAGCGGAAGCGTGCAATTGGTCGACTGCTGTCTGGAATTGCGGGTACTTCGCCATATTATCCTTTAATACTTGCTGATCGTAGGCTGCTGTCGTAATTGGGAAGTATCCTGTCGCAACACTCCAGTTGGCTTGTACTTCAGGTGTCGCCAAGTACTTGATGAATTCCCAAGCAGCCTGCTGCTGTGCTTCCGACTTGTTGTTCATGATGTACAGGCTTGCACCGCCTACAACCACACCGCCTTCTTTGGCATCTGCCGGACGAGGCAGGAAGCCTGTTCCCAGTTCAAATTTGCCACCAGCACCTTCTACAATTTTGCGCAATCCAGCGGTGGAATCCAGTGTCATACCGATTTGCTCTGCGGTAAATGCCGCCGTGGTATCATCTGTGCTGCGCCCCAGATTGGAGAGTGTCTTCTCATCAATCATCTTTTTCCACCAAGTCAGCGTCTTCACACCCGCTTCGGAATTTAAGAGAGATTCCGTTGCAGCGCCATCTCTTCCGTTACCATTGTTTACATAATCTGCATTCTGGTTTGCGAAGAACTGCTCCATGAACCAGCCGTAGATGGCCATGGATGCACTCGGCTTGCCGTCTTTCGCCAGTGCTTTCGCCGCTTGTTCAAACTCTTCATACGTCTTCGGCGGATTCTCTGGGTCAAGACCTGCTGCCTTAAACATATCTTTGTTGTAGTATAGAATCGGGTTCGAAGTGTTAAAAGGCATGGCGTTCAGTTTGCCATCAATCGTGTAATAACGGATGATATTCGGCTCCAGTTGGGACAGGTCGAACTTGTCTTTGTCGATAAAATTCTGTACTGGTGTGATCATGCCTGAATCGATCATAAACTTGCTGCCAATCTCGTATACCTGGATGATATCCGGACCGCTGTCTGATCCCATGGATGCTTTCAGCTTGTTTAGACTCTCATCGTATTTCCCTTGATAGATTGCTTTAACCTGAATATCCGGATGGCTTGCATTGAAATCGGAAGCGAGCTGGTTAATGGCTTTCTCCCCTGCTCCGGACATGGAATGCCACCACGTCAGTTGAGTCGGCTCAGCAGCTGCCGCATCCGCTTGAGCTCCACTTACCGGACTGCTTGTATCTGTTTTGCCGCCGCAGGCGGATATCACCAACATGAGTGCAGCCAACATCAATGCAAATGTGCCTCTTTTTTTCAAACGCATAATCTCTCTCCTTTTATTTGTGGCTCATTTCAAAAATCAAGTGCTTACGTCCTGCAATTTAGTCGTTACGGTTACGAATCGTTCTTTCGATCGCTGTTGTCTCCAGATTTATTTGAATTAGTTTTAGTTGTTTAAATTTCGAGACAAAGGCGAACGCTCCGCTTCTACAGAATCGATTTCGTTCCCTTCACTAATTGCAGCCGTTGAAGAACTTAATTTTAAGAGTGCGCCTTATTTATTCGCTCCTGGGTAACAAAACCCGCCATCCTGAATGCACAACATATTTACTTAACTAACCCTTCAGCGCGCCTGCAGCCATACCCCGGACAAGCTGTTTCAACCCAAAAACAAGCAGCAGCAGCGACGGCAGGATAACTAGTGCCGTTCCGGCAAATACCAGGTTCCACGCCGTGGATTCCTGGAACTCCAGCATCGAAATTCCGATCTGTACCGTTCTCATCTCTGGGGTGTTGGTTACAAGCAGTGGCCAGAGATACGAGTTGTACATATTCAGGAATGAATAGATCGCCAGCGTTCCTAATGCAGGACGGGATAGCGGCAGAACATGGGATACAAAATAGCGGATATGTCCGCACCCATCGATCTTTGCCGCCTCAAATAGCTCCTTCGGCAGCTGCATGAAAAACTGTCTTAACAGGAATGTGCCGAATGCCGTGGCCAGAAATGGTACGGTAAGCCCTTGATAGCTATCCAGCCACCCCCAACTGCGGATGGTCAGATAATTGGGAATCATGGTGACTTCCCACGGGATCATCATCGTTGCGACAAACATGCTGAAGACAACGTTCTTCCCTTTAAACTGCATTTTGGCAAAAGCATACGCAGCCATACTCGCTGTTATCAGCTGTCCGAGCATCGTCAGACCTGCAACCAGGAATGTATTTCCGATGAAGGAACCGATGGGAACGATATCAAACACTTCGGTAAAGTTGGATAAATCGATCGACTTCGGAATGATATGCGGCGGATAGGCACTGGCATCCTCAGGCGTCATGACGGCCATGAAAAAGGTGTACAGCACCGGATACAGCACTAACGCCGCACAGATGGTAAGCAACACATACAATAGCGATTTCGTCCACGGTGTCTTCATTGGTAATGCACTTTCCTTTCCACCCACTTGAACTGAATCAGGGTCAGCAGCATAATGACCGCGAAGAGAATGAGTGCCTGTGCACTTCCCGTTCCGAAGCGGAAATTCACGAAGGCTTCCTGATAGATCGAATAGACGAATACATTGGTACTATCCATTGGGCCCCCACGGGTTAATATGTTAATCTGTCCAAACGACTGAAAGGCTCCGATAATCGAAACGACTGTAACAAAAAACAGCGTTGGTGAAAGCAGTGGCATGGAGATTTTGCGAAACGTAACCAGAGGTCCTGCACCATCAATCTTCGCACTTTCATAGATCTCATCCGGGATGCCCTGCAATCCGCTGGACAAGATAATGTAATTGAATCCAAGATTCATCCAGATCGTCATGATGGAAATGGAGACTAGCGCCCAATCCGGACTGGTCAGCCAGGGGATTGGATCGATACCCACCTTGCTAAGCAGATAATTCAACATGCCCAGAGTCGGGTGGAACAGGAACTTCCAGATGACAGCCGATGAACCAACCGATAATACAACAGGCAGAGAGAACACAAACTGGAACAAGCGCATGCCCTTGAAACGATTGTGAGTCAGCGCGGCCAGAATCAGGGCAGCCAGTATGCCGGTTGGCACCGTAAACAGGACAAACAGCAGCGTTACTTTCATGCCCTGTAAGAACAGTCCCGACTGAAACACAGCCTTGAAGTTGTCCAGTCCCACATAAGCCGCGATTTGGCCGGTTGGATCGGTTGAGTGCAAGCTCAGATAAACAGACTTGAACATCGGGTAAAACAGAAACACTGCAAACAAAAGCAGCGATGGTGCCAGGAAACCATAGGCCAGCAGATTCTCCCGCATCCGCTGTACTCGCAGCGAAGCTGTCCGGCGCTCTTTGGTATCGGATACGCGCCGTCTGGCGGCGGGCAAGCTGATCCGGTTGTCAAGCTCACTCATCGGATTTTCTTCCCCCTTGGTCTATGCATTCGGTGTGTGAATGTAACTTAAGCTTCATCAACACCACGTTATCTAGTGTAAAAGTCAAATGTCACAGCAGGATTCACTCAGAATCAACTTCACGTTAATCGTGGATTAGGGACTTTACATATGAACGATCATTCAGATCGACAGGTTGAAGGCTTATAAACGAACGAAAAAAACCGCAGTAATCCCCATTACGGGATATTGCTGCGGTTCGTTGTGTAAACGAAATATAAACAGGTATGCTGTAATATTACCATCCTTTTTTTACAATAATCTACAATACGTCCAAATGAACTTGTCGATTAGTTAAGATCATTGGCTAATTGCGATAGCATGGTAAAGGCAAAGTCATCGGTAGAATTCAGATAAGGCGCGACTGCCCAAAAGGCAGTGGCACAGCTCTATCGATTAAGATGATAAGGTACCGTCGTCACAATCACGTCTTTATAATTAATCAGATAAGCCCGGATCATGAAGCTGGTCTGGTTATGCAGTACATTTTGCCACCAATGCTTGGTGATGAACTGCGGAATCAAAATGGTGATATGGTCGGTCTCGGCCGTTTTCCACTCCACAGTATCGATGAATTTCTTCAGCGGGCCCATAATGCTGCGGTATCTCGATTTGATAACAACCAGTCGCACACCCGGGTTCCATTCCTCCCACTTCTGCTCCATCTTGCGGATGGACTCATCATCGAATCCGATATACAAGGCCACCACATGATCCGACATCGTCTGTGCATAACTGATCGTGTTCATGACCACCCGTGTAATCCCAGCAACCGGAATGACGATCGTATTGCCTTTTTGGGCTGGCTTATCAAGCTTAATATCAATGCGCAGCTCATCTGCGATATTGCAGTAATGGCGGTGAATACGCATAAAGACATATACAACAAGCGGCAAAAAGATAAAGATGACCCACGTTTGCGTGAACTTGGTGAAAATGAAGATCAAAGTGATCGACAGTGTGGTCAGCATACCAATCGTATTCACCAGCAGCTTCATCTGCCAGCCTGACGGCTTCACTTTGATCCAGCGAATCATCATGCCGAGCTGCGACAGGGTGAATGGGATAAACACACCCACCGCGTAGAGCGGGATCAGGCTTTCCGTATTTCCTTTGAATCCAACAACAAGCAAGGCAGACATGACACTCAGAAAAATAATCCCGTTCGAGAAGCCCAGCCGGTCTCCCCTAACCATAAACATATGAGGCATATATTTGTCCTTGGCCATCATGAAGGACAGCAGTGGGAATGCGGAATACGCCGTATTTGCTGCCAGGAACAAGATGAGTGCCGTTACACCTTGAATGATAAAATACATCCACCCTCTGCCGAAGGTTGCTTCGGCAATCTGTGATATCACCGTAGCATGGGGATCCGGCTTCACTCCGTAACCGAAGGCGAGCAAGGTGATCCCGATAAACATAACCCCGAGAATGCATCCCATGAGCATCAGCGTGCCAGCTGCATTTTTTTCGGCAGGCTGCTTGAAGTTCGGGATGGCATTACTAACGGCCTCCACACCGGTTAGAGCAGAGCAGCCGGAGCTGAATGCCTTCAGCAGCAGAAATATACTCACATGCGACAGACTTGTTCCGAATTCAGGCGCGGCTGCTTCCATGCCGCCTGTCAGAAACTTAATGCCGCCCGATATAATCAAAACCGCAATTGAAAAGATAAACAGGTAGATCGGAATGGCCAGTACGGAAGCCGATTCCGTAACCCCCCGCAAATTCATAATCGTCAGAAAAACAATCATTATTAGTGCAATCACTACGCTGTAATCATGAAGCACCGGAAAAGCCGATGTAATGGCATCCGTCCCTGCAGATGAACTTACAGCAACCGTTAGAATATAATCGACCAGCAGAGATCCTCCAGCAATTAGGCTGGATGTTGTCCCCAGATTATCCTTGGCTACGATATACGCACCGCCACCTGTAGGATAAGCAAATATCGTCTGACGGTAGGAAAAAATTAAAATGACGAGTAATCCGAGTACGGCGATGGAAATGGGCACAGAATACCACAAGGCGGCAAATCCGGCCGCTACGAGCACCAGCAAAATCTGTTCCGTTCCATAGGCTACAGAGGATAGCGCATCGGAGGACAGGATGGCGAGTGCCTTCCATTTCCCCAACTTTTCTGCATCCAGTTCAGCCGATTTCATCGGTCTGCCGATTAAGATTCTCTTCATTTTGCCAAGCATGATCATTACTTCCTTCCATCTCTCATCTGTGAAGCATTGTTATTATGCAAAATCCAAAGCTCCCTGACAATACGTCATTTCACCCGAAAATCGCCAGCGTGTGATAATGCATCCTACGATTCAATAATGGATAACAAAGCGGTTCTTTATCAGTGTTTTGAATTTTTTTGAACCAAAATGACGTTTGTTAGCCGAAAAATAAGAAATGGCCCTCGGTTCATTGAACCAAAGGCCATTCATTTTTAGAAGGTAAATGCATGTATTGATGAAGTTACTTTGTACCGTAAAGGCTCAGCAGCGAATCTTGGGCATTAACCTCTCCCTCTGCTTTTAGCGGCTGCACTTGCTGGTAATTAGCAGAGTTCGTCACAATAATCGGCGTTACCGTAGCATATCCGGCAGCCTTGATCTGGGCAATATCGAACTCTAGCAGCAGATCTCCAGCATTCACCCGATCGCCTTCCTTGATATGCGAGACAAAATGCTGCCCATCCAATTTGACGGTGTCCACACCAACATGAACTAATATTTCCGCACCACTGTCGGATACGACAGCCAGTGCGTGTTTTTTCTTGAAGGCCACCGTAACCGTACCATCAAACGGAGCTACCACTCTTCCTACACTTGGCTCAATGGCAATCCCCTGCCCCATAGCACCGGACGAAAAAGCCGGGTCCGGAACTTCCGTCAGATTAACGATTTTGCCCTGGATCGGGCTGAGCACCAGTTGGTCTGCTGCCTGCGTCGAAGGTTCCAATTGAGCGGCTTTCTCGGCTGTAGCGCCCTTGTTCTCTTCTTCACTCACCGGATCTTCGAAGCCCATAATATACGTTAATACGGCCGATACGATAAAGGAAACAACAATTCCGATAATTAATCCCGGGAAACCTTGACCGCCTGGGCCATAGAAGATCGGCAGGGTCAGCAACCCCGGCGCACCAGATGCGAAAGCTTGCGTCCCCGCTTGCCCGATAATCGCGCCTCCGATCGCACCTCCGATAAGACCTGCGATAAATGGGCGTTTCAGCGGAAGCGTAACCCCATAGATCGCCGGTTCAGTGATCCCGAACAAAGCCGTCAGCGTGGAGGACCCTGCAAGGGTTCTCAGCTTTTTGTTCTTCGTTTTAAGCATGACCCCAAATGCAGCTCCCGTCTGAGCGAATACTGAAGCTGTTGCAGCAGGCTTAATGCCATCACGGCCGTGAACCGCGACATTGTTGATGAAGATTGGCACCAGGCCCCAGTGCACCCCGAAAATGACGAACAGTTGCCAGCCCGCACCCATAACGGCTCCCGCAAGCAAAGGACTGAAGCCAAATGCGGCAACCAGAGCTGATGCGATGGCATTACCTATGTATACACCGAATGGTCCAAATGCAATTAGCGTCAGCGGAACCATGATGACTAAGAGCAATAGAGGCGTAATGAAGTTTTTGACACTCTGGTGGATCACTTTACTGAACCATTTCTCCAACAAACTCATCACGATAACCGATATGATGATGGGAATAACAGTCGATGAATAACTCATCATAATTACCGGAATGCCAAAGAAATCAGTTTGTGTACCTTCATTTTTCAGCGTAATAATGGTCGGATATATTAATGCGCCCGCAATGGTCAGCGCAACGAAAACATTCCCCTGGAATTTCCGCGCAGTTGTAACCGCTAACAGCATCGGCAGGAAGTAAAACAGACTATCTGCAGCAGCATAAAGGATAATATAGGTTGTGTCCGTTGTTTCAAGCCATCCTGCATTGCTGGCGATCAGCAGAAGTCCCTTCAAAATCCCGGCTCCCGCCATGACACCCAAAAGTGGAGCAAAGATGCTTGAAATCACGTCGATAATGCCGCCAAGACCTTTGACGGATTTCCCCGTTTTTTCCTTGGTTGAGGAATCATCCAAAATGTTGCTCACTTTTCCGATAGCACTGTAAACCTCGGGTACCGTATTGCCAACGACAACCTGGAACTGTCCACCGTTCTCCTTTACGGCAATGATACCATCCAATTTTTCCAACTTGCTCTTATCGGCTTTGGCGTCGTCTTTTAATACAAACCGCAAGCGTGTTGCGCAATGCACCAGAGAAACGACATTTTTCTCCCCACCGACCAGCTGAACGATATCTTTGGCCAGCTTTTCATGACTCATATTCTGCACCCCCATGTTTATTGACGACAGGTCTTTGATTTTTTGCACGCAAAAAACCTAAGCCTTGAAGAAAGGTGCACAAACGATGCATCCTTTTCATGGCTTAGGTTTTGCCTGCATAACCAGTAACAATCCCAGTTAAATCATATGTTTTTCCTGTTAATCACATAATATAATTATAAAACCATTTTTGTCAACATTTATTTATTAACGATTAACTACTCTTTCAATATGCACCGTCAGATACAGTTTTTCCTCGTTCGTCAGGTCGTGATCGTATTCCTTTTTGACAAACATTTGGATTTTTTCCGTGCAGGCCGCTGCTTCTTGATGCTTCTCTTTAATCATGTCGTAGATATGGTCATAGTTGTTGTTATAATGCGTTCCATTTAATACTCGCTGCGAGAAGAACTTCAGATGGGTGATGAACCGAAAATAGCTAAGGGATTCCTCGTCAAATTCCATCTTGAAATGATATTTCGCAATGTTGATGATTTGCTGAATGAATTTGGTCATGTTCATCGTGGTCACAACTTCTTCATTCATTTCTGCATTCACGATATGCAGCGCGATGAAGGCAGCCTCATCTTCGGGAAGCTCGTATCCAAGCCTGGATTTGATCTGTTCCAGCGTGTTCAATCCTAGAATAAATTCAGACTTATAGAGCTGTTTAATCTCCCATAACATCACATTTTTAATATCGACACCCTCGCGATAGCGTTCGATTGCAAAATGAATATGATCCGTCAAGGAGACGTAAATATTTTCATTCAGGCTTCTCCCCATGTTATCCTTAGCGTGGGTGATGACCTCCTCGACAATTTCGATCAGTTCGATCGGAACTTCACGCAGCAGCATTTTGAAATTATCAGAAGTCTGCTTATTCTTAAGGGCAAATACCTTCTGGATGCGGGTCTCGTCTACTTTATCTCCCGGTTTCTTCTTGAAGGCAATTCCTCGTCCCATCACGACAAGCTCAGCCCCGTCTGTCTGATATGTGCTGATTACATTGTTGTTAATGACCTTGGCTATTTTCACTTCCATCCCCCATTCACGATCCACTCGTAACTACAACCTATCGCATTTTGGAGATGCAAAAAAAACCTGAAGCAGTACAAAACGGAAAAACGTCCTGAAACGTTATTCTCGGAAGACGGACAGCTTTTTGCCTAAGGCAATTAACGCCCTTGAGAGCGTAACTACCCGGTACGAACGACAAATAAACCGACGCCTAATTTTGCATGCTTAGGTTTTGCCTACATGATATGTAGTAACAATCCCAAAACGATATAATTGCGTAAAGTATATCGCGAACTCACAGATATGTCAACGCTTTCACAGGAACCCTGTTACTCCGAAGATCCACCAGCCGAGGTGAACCTTCGGAATGAATAAGGTATTGTCTTACGCCTCCAAATCCGTACCTCCGGATGCAATGACTTTCTTATACCAATGAAAACTTTTTTTCTTGATTCGCTTCAAATCACCATGTCCTGTGTTGTCGCGATCTACGTAAATATAACCGTAGCGCTTTTTCATCTCGCCAGACGATGCGCTCACGATATCGATTGGCCCCCAGCTAGTGTAACCGATAATTTCAACGCCATCCTGCAGCGCTTCACCCATCTCGGCAACATGCCGCTTCAGGTAATCAATGCGATAGTCATCGTGAATTTCTCCGTTTGGCGCAACTTCGTCGTTGGCCCCAAGACCATTTTCGACCACGAAGAGTGGTTTTTGATAGCGATCATGCAGTTGATTGGCCGTTATGCGGAATCCCTTCGGATCGATCGTCCATCCCCAATCGGATTTCTCCAAATAAGGATTGGCGACTGATCCGAATACATTACCGCTGGTCATGTTCTTGACCACTTCCGGATCAGTACTTGTTGTTCGGCTGGAATAATAGCTAAATCCGATATAATCTACGGTATGATCTCTCAGAATGTCCGCATCCCCCGGTTCCATCACGATGTTCAGACCATGATCCTTAAAGAAGCGTTTCGCATACCCGGGATATGCCCCCCGCGACTGCACGTCGATGAAGAAATAAGACTCCCGGTCCTTCTCCATACCCTGGAACACATCGTCTGGATTGCAGGTATACGGATAGAAGCTGCCCGCTGCAAGCATACAGCCAATCATGGCCCCAGGAATGATCTCATGGCAGGCCTTAACGGCTAATGCGCTTGCGACCAACTGATGGTGAGCTGCTTGATACTGAATTTCTTTTATATTATCTCCTTCCTTGAAAGCCAAGCCCGCACCCAGAAACGGCAAATGCAACAGCATGTTGATTTCGTTGAATGTCATCCAGTATTTAACCTTATCCTTGTAACGTGTAAATACGGTTTTGGCATAGGTTTCGAACAAATTCACCAGCTTGCGGTTTCTCCAGCTCCCGTACTTCTCAATCAGGTTGACTGGTACATCGAAGTGGGCAAGTGTTACAACCGGTTCAATTCCGTGCTTCAGCATTTCATCAAAAAGATTGTCGTAAAACCGCAGCCCAGCTTCGTTTGCCGCCGACTCTTCCCCACTCGGAAAAATACGTGCCCATGCAATGGAAACCCGGAGTGCCTTGAATCCCATTTCAGCAAATAGCGCGATATCCTCCGGATAACGGTGGTAAAAATCAATTGCTTCATGTGAAGGATAAAATTCTCCGTCCTGTGGCTTAAATCCCTGTACGTTCCCCTTCATGATGCTTCTGCGATTCTCTCCGGAAGGCAGGAGGTCCACGATGCTTAGTCCTTTGCCATCCTCCAGGTAAGCCCCTTCGGCCTGATTGGCGGCAATGGCACCACCCCACAAAAAGTTTTCAGGAAATTTGAAATTGCCCATAACGAACTCTCCTTTCATCTGCATTAAGTAATGTACAACCACCTCTCCGATTCAGGGCAACAAAAAAACCCGAACCAGCCTGTCTACACACGTAGCGTAAACAAGCCAGCTCAGGTTATGCCCATATCGGTAACATTCCCAGAATGCATTATGCGGTTTTATAGAACTTTACCAAGATTTAGGACGGTTGTCAATTGCATTAATTTAGATGTTCTCCTAATGCTTTTCTCTTCAATTAGAAGCTTCTTAGGTATTTCCTGAGAGCCGTCCTTTCCATGTGCATCGCAATCTCTTTTGGTCTATCCGCTAATTTTTGTTGAATTCAGTATACCTGCACGCGGGGTAACCCCGAAGGCCTGGGCCAACGTGGTCAGCTGTTCATCCGTAATTCGCTGCTGAATCTCATGGCCCGCAACCAACATGTAAACCTGAGCTGCTTTCTCAATCGTCTCAATGAGACCGAAGGCCTCATCGATGGTTGTTCCGGTCCCGAAGATCCCGTGCTGTGGCCAGATGACCGCTTGAACTTCCTTCATTTTCTCCGCCGTCTCACGGCCGATCTCATTCGATCCAGGTATCATCCACGGGATGATGCCAACGCCGTCCGGGAAAACGACCACGCATTCTGTACACATCTGCCATAGGGTTTTCGTGAATTTCACTTCATCCAGTTCGTGGATAAACGTCATCGCCAGCACGTTAGTCGCATGGTTATGCATGACCACCCGGTGGTTCGGGTCCACTTTCAGACGCTCAATATGGCTCATAAAATGCGTTGGCAGCTCACTCGTTGGATTCGCCCCATTCTTCAATCCCCAGAGCACTTCCAGTTCTTCTCCATCATTCGAGACACGCAGCAAGCCCAGATTGCTCTCCGGATCCGCAAGTACATTTTTGAAATATTTGCCCGATGCGGTTACGATCACATATTTGCCTGCCAGTTCATGGACCGAAAACGCGGGTTTAATCCGCCTTATAACCTGATGAACATCAATGTATCTTGCCACTTCTTCTTCTTCCAGCAGATAACTGACATTCCCTCCGTTCCGCTCATCCCAACCATTTTTCCACATATGCTGCGTAATCTCCGCCATCTCACGGATAAAGGGAATATTCCATCCCGGTGCTTGCGTCGCTTCGTTTCTAAGGGTCACGTTCATGATCATTCTCTCCTTGTTTGGAAAATGTCGATACCATTCACGTACAAAGTAAGTTCCTTTTTTCACATTCATTATACCTTTGTTTATCTTTACTAGTCAATAAAAAACCACATTTAATCTTTATTTATTTTTGTTTATATTTGATTTAATCGATTATAAAACTACAACAAAAAAATACCCTGCCGGATTCCGGCAGGGCTAGTCACACATCTATCTAACACGAGAAGGGGTTTACAAGAAATATCTTACCCCCTCTACCTTAATAGAAGCTGAAAATCGCATAAAAAAACAATGAAAAACGGAACGTCGCCATTTAGGTACAACTACTTCATGTCTGTTTCCGACAATAAGTAAGACGGATGCATCTGGCCTGTCGGCTCGTAGAATTCATCTTTTTTATAAGTAAACCCCAACTTCTGCAGCAGCCGTTTGGATACGCCATTCTCTGGATGATGTCCTGCGAAGAGTGCATGAACACCCAATTGCTCAAATGCATAGCGGATAACGGCCTTCCCTGCTTCGAGTGCATACCCTTTCCCCCAGTGATCTCTGGTCAGATGCACACCAAATTCATAGATTTTCTCCTCTGGTGCATAAGGACGTAATCCGCAGCACCCTACGAACACACCTGTTTCCTTATCAAAAAGCGGCCAGTACTGCACCTCCATCTCCCGCTGCCGTTCCATTTCCTGCGCGAGTCTGGCTTCGATCTCATCCTCGCTCATGAACCCCTTGCTGCTAACCCACTTCGTCACCTCGGGATCTCCCCAGAGTGCAGAAGCCAAAGGTCGGTCCTCCTCGCTCCAGGTGGAGAATTGAAGACGTTCCGTTTCCAGAAATGTTTCTCTGCTTTTCACGCCTGTTTTATTGGTTCGATCCATATTCCTACCCCTCCTGCTTCTATGCATGCTTCTACGAATGACTCTACTATAAATTACTCGTATAGCTTCCCTCATAAACAGAACGATGTAATATGGTAGATTAAAACACCTAGTATCATAGTATCTATAGTTTCATAGCTAGCTTCTCAAAATGATCAATATAAGGTTTTATTTCTTTTTCAATATTCTTAATAAAAGAACTGAACTGCTTTTGGCTATATTCATCTCCAACACCAACGTCTCTAAACACTTTTCCTTTCTGATATGTAAAAGAGAAGAAATACCCTTTCTTTAAACCATTCAGTATATCCCCTGCTTCTCCTAATATTTTGAGACTCATTTTTGAATCTTTGTAAGCAAAATAATATGGGGGATCATATTCTCCATGTCGAACATCGTATCCTGAGATCCACTGATCTTTGTTAAACGTCCCGGTTTTTATTTGATCCTCCCTCATCTCACCTGTTAAAGAGGTTTCTGTAATACGCAGTTCTCCCTTCCCCTCTTTTTTATCATTCGACCAATACCCATCATATACAAGGTTTGTAAGACTATCTTCACCACGTGTAACAACTTTATAGGTACCCTTTCCCGAACGTTTGCCATCTACCCAGTTTCCTTTATAGGTTTTGCTCTTCCCCCAGGTCATCACACCGTACCCATTTGGTTTTCCATTTTTGGTCTCCCCAAAATAAGTGATCCCGTTACCATACTCTAATGTAGTCCTTAGAGCATCCGCATGAATCGATTGAGAAGAAAGTAGCAAGGACACCCCCAATGCCACTCCAAGAACACGAATGGAGATTTTTCTCAAATTTATCCTTCCCTTCGTACGCATAAGAAAATCATTACTTATGCCATCTTAATTTATAAAACCCGCTATAATAATATCACTATGAATCCAGATGTTTCTATACAATAATAAGAAAAGCCCCTGTCGACATCTTGTCCGACAAGGGCTTATCAAAGCATGCTGCGTTCATTAGAAATCAGATGTTGCGATTTGGATCGTACCAGTCGAAGCACCTGCAACCGTAGTTAACAAGGCAGCAACGAGCAGCAAATGAACCGACAACGTGAGGCTGTTACCTGCAGGAATCGAATACGTGATCACGGGTGCATCGACACGAGTTACAACCAGATCTACCGGAGCAGGTCCAAAGTTGTTCACCGTGATGCTGGCATTAGTACCTCCAAACAGATTTTCGTAATACGATTTCCCTACGCCAGCAGCCAAGTTGTAAAACTGTTGTGGTAAAAGGATGGCCATTGAAATCACCTCCTTTTGCTTTGATACGGTATTCTATGTTTGAAATCTAGCATTGTAACGGTAAATTGACCGTGGAACTACGTCCATTTTGATAGAATTCATAGTTTATATAGGCTACTAACACAAAAAAAGCCCCAAAGGGATCGACACAAGATGTGTCCGCCTTCAGGGCCTCATGATTATGCATATAACATGAAAAAGTTTAACTCATGTCCTTGTTGCTTGAGATAGTTGTACAACTGGGAACGATGATGGAACACATGGGTTACCGTCTCAATTTGCCATTTCACCTGTACATGTCCATGCTCCATATAAAAGGCAGTGGTAGACCGATTCAACAGGTCCTCTTCACTCAGTGATACGATGTACGCTTTGTATGTTTCAAAATTGCGCCACAGGACCGCTTCAAGCTGTTCAATATCCTCGATACCAGATAGACTATTCTCTATTGTTCCAACTTCCGCTTCACTTTTCTCCTGCATGATGGCAAGGTCAGATGCCGTAATCTGAATCCAGTGGTGAACCAGCTCCACCAGTGAACGCATGTTTTCCTGAGGGCGATAAGCCCAGTCTTTCGGACGAATTAGGCGAATCAGAGAAGCTCCGGTCCTTACGCCTGTCTCCAACTCATCCAACAAATGATCCCGAATTTGCATTGTTCCATTCATAGGTTAATCCCCTTTATTTTAAAATCTCACATGTCCAGTATAGACTATAGCTCGCCTGATCTATTGTACAATTCGGACAACATGCGGCGATGCTCGCTCGCAGCGGTCAGCGGAGTTTCTCCATAAAACTTGCGAAATTGCCGAATCAGATGGGCCTGATCGAAGAATCCATGATTCTGAGCCAGTGCCGACCAGTCCATACGATGCCCCTGATGGATATCTCTCAGAACACAGTGAAATCGAACGACCTCGCTAAACCGTTTGGGGCTGATTCCCACCCATTCACCGAACTTGCGATGCAGCTGCCGCTCACTGACAACCTCACAGCTGGCCAGCTCTTTCACACTCATCTGCCCACCATGAACAAAGATCCGGTGCATCGCATTCTTCATCAAATCTTTCTCATATGTACTTCCATCCCCAGATAATAGGCACAAATACGTCTCCATGACCTGCACCCTTTCTTCAAAATGCTTGGTCCCAGCCATTCGTTCGCGAAGCTCGTCGATGTTAGCTGGCCAACATTCCTCCAAGGGGACGCGCCTGTCCGTAAAGGATTCTAGTGGCAAACCGTGAAAGTGACGTGCCCCACCGGGGAAAAATCGAACACCAAAGGTATAGTCTGCAGGCGGGTTGATCTCTACACTCACCGGAATGGCAAACGGCTCTGTATAATTGCCACAGTAGGCAAAAGAATGCTGCTGAAGAACAGCATCATATGTTATCAGGATATCCGTACAACCATCAGGTAATACTCTACCGGGCACACTCTCTAAAGGATTATAACCAGTATAAGAAGTAGTCCCCGATTCCCAGAAGCAAGCGATATAGGCTGTCATCGGGTAAGACGGTGGTTGTTCTATGTAATAGGTGTGTACATCGGTCCCATTCATCTGGATTGGCCTGAACAACGGGTGCAGCCTGGCGTCCACTGATAACTCCCCTCCAAAACCTAAGGATAACTAACTATTTCAATCACTCTACTATTTTCTCTATCATATCATCTCAAGGATAATTCAGGAAAAAAAGTGCCCTACCGGAGGACAATCCGATAGGGCCATTCACACATCTATTTAACACGAGAAGGGGCTTACAAGATCGATATTACCTTCATTACCTTAAATGAATCTGAAATTGAGATGAAAGGTAGTTCAAATTTTAGATTAAGTTAACTGCAACCATGAATTCTTGCTCCCTATATTCTAGTTTAACAGCACATAGAATAATCTAGTTTTTTAATATATAAAATATTTCATAGAGATATGCACACAGAAACAGCTTTGCAAGAACAGATTTAAACTTTGCTTAAATCTTATTATTGATTTATAACAGGAACACTGACGTTAATTTTGTTTATTTCATCCAGAATTTTAAATAAAATATTAATTATTTCTTGCCTTTCTTTCGATTCTTTGTCAATCCAATTATTTATTAACAGGTCCTCAAGAGCATTAACGTTTGAAGAGTTCCCAAAAATATGATTTGATGTTTCATAAATTTTTTGTTTAGCATTTTTTCCTTTAATTGAACTCTTCCAAACTGTTTTATCCTTAATAAGATGTGAGATGTGGTTTTCATCCCAAATAATTTCATCTGGTATGTTTAATGGAAGGTAAAAAACATTATTGTTATAAAAGTTTATATATTTCTTTTGGAGATCTACTAACTGATCTGTTCTGCCCCCGGTCATTGAATTACCATCAACCTCAAAAGAGACTTTCCCTCCTGCAAAACCTTCTATCATTTTACTTAAAAACTCAGTACTTTCTGCTTCATGCAAAGTGAGATTTGCTACCCTCTTTACGGCCAAATTCGGTTTTTGATCACCATCAAAAATGACAAAATGTTGATTCGGAAACTCACTAGAGTATAACTTAATATAACTATTTTTTATAACACTAGCGCCACCAGGTGCAAAAAAAACATCCAAATTTCTAAATTTATCTCTACCTATATGATCTATCACTTTCTGAACTAACTTTTGCGCAAGTCGATCTTCAACTTGAATACGATAACTTAACGAGTACGTATCACCAAGTCTATAAAATGCTTCATTATACCAGCACTCATCCTGCACCTTTATTTTGTTATTACTGACTTGTTGATAGAACAATTTGATTGCTTCTTTTGGTAAGTTCTCGACAAAGTTTGAAGAATGGGTAGAAATAACGATTTGATGTTTCTTCTCTAAAGATAATTTTAGAAGTAAAATTTTTAATCTTTTCTGTGCTCCAGGATGGAGTGAAACTTCTGGTTCATCTAGTAATATCAAACTTCCATTTGGAGCTTTAAGTAATTCATGAACTAATTTAACAATAGCTATTTCACCACTGCCTGCGTGAGCTTCTGAATATTTAAATCCTTCTCTTTCAAGTACAACAGATGTTCCCCAATTTCCAAATAACTTGTGTCTTGCGATTCTTCCAGAATTATATTTTCTCCCTAATATATAGGAGATCAAATTTAATTCAGTTTTTGTTAAATTAACAATTCCCTTGTTTTGTTCTTTTGCACCGGATGTGTAGATTTTATTTTCATCAAAAACCCTTTTAAGCATAGCTGATTGATTTCTTAAATAGTCTTGTTTGGTTTTTGAGGCTAAATATTCTTTTAATTCTCCAAAATAAAAAAATTGGTCAAACGCACTTAGTTCTGATCGAAAATCTAGATACAGCACTTCCTTTTCAATAGGTCCATATCTATCTATTACTTTCATGTTGTACCGCTTAATAGGTCTGCTCGTTTCCCAGTAATCAGGATTCTTTTTTCTTTTCGCTCTAGTTTTTAGCACTTCTTTTAGTTCATTACCATCGTAGAAACCATAAAAAAAACAGTGACGGTTCTCTCCAAATTCCTCAATTGGATCAACACTTGTTGAAAACCAGAATTCTCCCGGAGACTTACCTTTTGGCGCACCATATAATGCTTGCAGCAATGAACTTTTCCCTGCCCCATTTTCGCCCACAAACACTGTTAGAGGGAAAGAGAAGTTTATTTCAGTATCTTGCTCCAGATTTTTAAAGAAAGGAAATTTTATGTACTTTATAAAATTTTTAAAGGCCCCTCCTTCGAATGCCTTTATGTTTTTTTCAATTAGACTTATATCATCTGTATCAAATATCTCCATGTATGAACACTCCCTTTTACTCACTTTCTTAAATTAAAGTATAAATACTAATTTGCGAATACTTCTCTAGAAAATCAATTGACAACATACTATTACAAATTCCAGGAAATTATTTCTAATTTTAATTAAATTATCTTTATGTAACAGAAATAAATTTAATGAGAGCAACATTGCTGTATAACTAATAAATAACCTAGTTAGCACTAAGGCGCACGCTTTTCTGGCACTAGCGTTGCGCCAATTCAACTACGATTAGCTCAATCTTAATACTGATAATCGAGTATCCAATTTAAGAGCTAATCATCCCTCTTCAAATATTTTAATTCAAATACATTTGTTTGTTATTTACTAACTACACTCTTAATTTTGTGAATTTTAGTTACAGAGGTTATTTCCTTTTTTAATACCCTTTTATTCTTGTCTAAGAGTGTCTCAATAATATTTTTTCCGATTGCTTCTGCAAGAAGAGGCGGAACAGCATTTCCAATCTGACGCCTTACTTCACTTCGATTTCCATAAAATCTAAACCAATCTGGAAACCCTTGTAGACGAGCTGCCTCTCTAGGCGTAATTGACCGATTCTCAAATGGATGACCATATCTTCCACGAGTAAAACTATCGAAACCTCCAGTTATTGTTGGAGCATAACCATCCCATTTCAAACGACCATACACATCTGTCCAGCCACCTTTAGATGTATCTGCATTTTGATGGCATTTTAAGCGTAAATCCCAAGGAATATCTCTCCAACTTCCTCCTTGTGGTACGTACGAAAATCTTTCTATATTTCTTTGGGTGATATTTGATCTATAATGGTTAGCATAGTCTGGATGTTCTTTTTTTGAATCAATAGGTGGTTCAGGCAAACCTTCTAACACTTCACCTACTGTTTTCCATTTAGTAACAGTAGGCTGTGGGATTTGAAAAGAACCTTCAATATCCCTACGCTTTCCTATTATAATAAATCTCTCTCGAGTTTGAGATAATCCATAATCAGCAGAATTATAAAAATGGGGATATAATATATAGTCTGTTAGTTCCTCTTCAATAGCTTCAATAAATACTTTTCCCCGTTTGTGTCCCAACATTGATACATTCTCAAGCAAAAAAAATTTAGGGTTCAATTCTCTAACAAGTCTTGCATATTCTAATACTAATCGATTACGTTCATCACCTAGATGAGCCCCTTTTTTTTGTTTAGAAAAACCCTGACACGGTGGCCCACCAGCAAAAAGGTCTAGCTCTCCAACCATGATGCCTGCACGCTCCATTAAAGCTGTGCCTGACAATTTTGTTACATCTTCAACAAAACAATTATTAGAAAGATTACTCTTATAGGTTAAAACAGCTTCTAGCTGTGAATCAAAAGCAGCACCAATCTTGAAACCTGCATTGTGTAATCCTAACCCTAGTCCACCTGCCCCACAGAATGACTCTATACAAATAAATTCCTTCATGCTGAACCTCCATTATGATAACTACTATTTAATATATCACATTTCACCGAAGGTAAATTATGTTCATAAAACGGTTAATTAGAGTTTTAAGTGAGTATAGTAGCATTTTTAACTTAATTGGATTAAGGATTGTTATACTACTTCTTTGTTCATTAAATATTATATATATATTTATTTGTACTTAAAAGACCTCTCAGAATATTCTGAAAGGTCCTTTAACCTGTTTTATCACTTTAGATTGTTTTGAGAATCAATGACCTTACATCATGCCGCCCATTCCACCCATGCCGCCCATATCAGGAGCGCCAGCAGCGCCTGCAGGTTCTGGCTTGTCAGCGATAACCGCTTCAGTAGTCAAGAACATTGCTGCTACGGAAGCAGCGTTTTGCAGAGCAGAACGAGTTACTTTCGCAGGGTCAACGATACCTGCTTCGATCATGTTAACCCACTCGCCAGTAGCTGCGTTGTAACCTACGCCTACTTGCTCTTTTTTCAGACGTTCCACGATGACGGAACCTTCTTCGCCAGCGTTAGCTGCGATTGTGCGGATTGGTGATTCCAGTGCTTTCAGCACGATGTTCACACCTGTTTGCTCGTCACCGGACAGAGCTACACCAGCAACCGCTTGATATACGTTCAGGAGCGCAGTACCACCACCGGATACGATACCTTCTTCAACCGCAGCGCGAGTTGCGTTCAGGGCATCTTCGATACGCAGTTTGCGTTCTTTCAATTCTGTTTCAGTAGCCGCACCGACTTTGATTACCGCTACGCCGCCGGACAATTTAGCCAGACGCTCTTGCAGTTTCTCTTTGTCGAACTCGGAAGTTGTTTCTTCCAGTTGTGTACGGATTTGGCTAACACGAGCATCGATATCGGATTTGTTACCAGCACCGTCAACGATGATTGTGTTTTCTTTAGTTACACGAATTTGGCGAGCTGTACCCAGTTGTTCCACAACAGCGGATTTCAGGTCCAGACCCAGTTCTTCCGTGATCACTTGGCCACCAGTGAGGGCAGCGATATCTTGCAGCATTGCTTTACGACGGTCACCAAAGCCAGGAGCTTTAACCGCTACAGCGTTGAATGTACCACGCAGTTTGTTCACAACCAGCATCGCCAGTGCTTCGCCTTCGATATCTTCAGCGATCAATACGAGCGGTTTGCCTTGTTGTACGATTTTCTCAAGCAATGGCAGAATGTCCTGTGTGCTGGAGATTTTTTTATCTGTGATCAGGATGTACGGGTTGTCCAGAACAGCTTCCATTTTGTCCGTATCCGTGATCATGTATGGAGAGATGTAACCGCGGTCGAATTGCATACCTTCAACCACTTCCAGCTCCGTTGCGAATCCACGGGATTCTTCAACAGTGATTACGCCGTCTTTGCCCACTTTTTCCATAGCTTCAGCGATCAGTTCGCCTACTTCTTCGTCAGCTGCAGAGATTGCAGCAACTTGAGCGATGGATTGTTTGCCTTCTACCGGTTTGGAGATGGATTGAAGTTCAGCAACCGCAGCTTTAACCGCTTTGTCGATCCCTTTACGGATACCGATTGGGCTAGCGCCTGCAGTTACGTTTTTCAGACCTTCTGTGATCAGTGCTTGAGCAAGTACAGTCGCTGTTGTAGTACCGTCACCAGCAACATCGTTTGTTTTGGTTGCTACTTCTTTAACCAGTTGTGCACCCATGTTCTCGAATGCATCTTCCAGTTCGATTTCTTTAGCGATGGTTACACCGTCATTCGTGATGAGCGGGCTTCCGAATTTTTTCTCCAAAACCACGTTACGGCCTTTAGGACCGAGCGTTACTTTTACTGCGTTAGCCAATGCATCCACACCGCGAAGCATGGAGCGACGAGCATCTTCACTAAATTTAATGTCTTTAGCCATGGTAAGAAAACCTCCCTAGTATATTGTAAAATGATCTTGCTATATGGTTCGGTTAACCGATTAAATTTGAATTAGTCGAGAATCGCGTGGATATCGCTCTCTTTCATAATCAAATATTCTTTACCTTCGAATTTGATTTCTGTTCCGGCATATTTGGAGAAGATTACGCGATCTCCTTCTTTCACTTCCAGAGCTACACGTACGCCGTCTTTCAGTGCACCCGCTCCAACGGCAATAATTCTGCCCTCTTGCGGTTTTTCTTTAGCAGAGTCCGGAAGTACGATCCCGAAAGAAGTTGTTTGCTCTTGCTCCAGTGGTTCTACCAATACGCGTTCACCTAAAGGTCTGATCATGAAAAATAGCCTCCTTTTGAAATTATATAACGTTGCATTGTAGGTTGTAGCCATATGTATTAGCACTCGACAGTGTTTAGTGCTAACAACCAACTTTATGATACTCAACTTGAAGCATGATTTCAAGTCCTTTTGAAGAATTCGTGCGAGAATTTACGCTGCATTAACATCAGGACATCAAAATGGTGTGTTCAGCACTGCACCTCTTGTTGCGTAACCCTCTTACCGAGTCACCAATTAGCTGTAACCGAATCACTAAACAGCCCTTCACCATTGTATCCATTGCTGGCCAAAATATGCCTGCCTGTCCCAGAACGTAGATTTCTCCGCAATTCTTTATACCGCGCATACTCTAATTGAAAGGTGCAAGAACAAGAGCACAGGAAGGTTCACTTAACCTGCGCTCTGCTCATTGTTGGCACGTACATATCTCGCCTCTGCCGCTTCATCGGCCGCAAGCTGCTTGCGGTATACGATGGCCGACAGAAACACACTGATCTCATATAACAGGAGTAACGGAATCATAACAAGCAGATCGGAGATGAAATCCGGCGGCGTCACCACAACTGCGATAAAGATCAGGACAAAATAAGCCACTCGCCGCATCTTTCGCAGACGGATTGGATTCAATATCCGAAGCCCTGTCAGAAACATGATGAGCAGCGGAAGCTCGAATAACAGCGATACCGGCAGCACAATTCCAAACAGGAAACTGAAATACTGTTTCATTCCATAGGTCTCCACAAGCCCCATCTTCTCCGTAATCGTGGAGGTGAAAGCGAGTGCCATCGGAAATACAACATAGTATGCAAAGGCCAGTCCAACGAGAAATAACAGAAATACATAAGGTACATACTTTAGCGTCGCTTTCCGTTCACGGGGCCGCAAGCCTGGACTTACAAACTTCCAGATCTGAAACACCGTAAAAGGCAGCGTAATAATCAATGAAAACAGACCGGCAATCTTCATATAGATCCCTATTCCATCCCAGAAGGAGAAGGCATGCAGCACAAACCCCTGAGCCGATTCTGCCTTCGTCAAATAGCGGTACACCGGATCTGCTACGAAGAATCCTGCCACCAGGCCCAGCACAAAAACGCTTAACACATAGATCAGCCGCTTGCGCAGCTCACTCAAATGTTCCGTAATGGTCATTTCTTCATTCTGCTGCGTCATTCCTGCCCTCCATTATTGCCAGCTTAAAATACAAAACCCTTCCGGCAGGAAGGGATTTCTCATTCATTGCCGTCAGGTTACTCCGGCAGACGCTTGTCTACAGGCTTGGAAGCGGGCTCAGGCTCACTGTCCACTGCCAGCGGCTTGGATTTCTCCTGCTCTTTGCGATTGGATGAATCATCCTCAGAGATGATTTCACGTGCGCCCTCTTTGAATTCACGGAAAGTACGTCCAACAGCACGTCCCAGTTCCGGGAGCTTGTTAGGTCCAAACAACAATAAAGCGATCACGGCCAGCAAAATAAAACCTGTTGGTCCAATGGAACTTAACATTGATATTCCTCCTCGTCTCAAGCTTCGAAGATGCGTACACTTGGCCCTACACTCATAGATGCCTCTGCTGTAATTTACAATTAAGCCCATCATACCACAGATGTAACCACTTACATAACCCGCAAAATAAACTAAGGAGTACAAAAAGAAACGATTTTTAACTCTACATCTTTCCGGGTTGATTGCCCGTTATTGCTTAAATTGCCCTGTAACCATCAGGAGCGCTTCGGGAAGCTGATCCATAATCGCAGCCAGATGCTCATGCACACCCTTCGGTGTACCCGGCAAATTGACAATCAACGTACGTCCGCGAATCCCGCACACGCCCCGGAACAGCATGGCGGAACGATTTTTGCTCATCACGCTGTATCTCATCGCTTCTGCCATTCCCGGAACTTCACGTTCAATGACCCGACGCGTGGCCTCCGGTGTAATATCACGAATCGCCAGCTCCGTACCTCCGGTCGTTAGTACAAGGTCTGCATGAAAATAGTCTGTCATCTCAATCAAGGCCGCAATAATCTCATCGGGTTCATCCGGAACGATGCGGTATTCCACGATCTCCCCACCCAGTTCTTCTTCCACTAGCTCCCGGATTACTTGTGCACTCGTATCCTCACGTTCCCCGCGGGCCCCTTTGTCGCTGGCTGTCAGGATTGCTGTTCTCCACACCATAAAGATCACCCTTCTCCTCTATGAAAATAAATGTCCCTTATCGGTTGAAATCACCGTTTTTGCCACCACTTTTGGATTGCAGCATCGTTGGTCCGATAATCATGTCTTTTTGCAATGCTTTGCACATGTCATAGATCGTCAGTGCCGCTGCTGAAGCCGCCGTGAGCGCCTCCATCTCGACACCGGTTTTGCCTTCTGTTTTGACCGTGACCTGAATTGATAGTTCGTCCAGTCCGTTGTCCTCGAAACGAATATCCACACCATTCAGTGCCAGCGGATGGCACATCGGAATCCAGTCTGACGTTTTCTTCGCGCCTTGGATTCCTGCGATTTGAGCCACGGCGAGCACATCGCCCTTTCCGATCCGACCCTCCCGAATGGCTTCCAGTGTGGAGGGATTCATCGTCACCTTGGATACGGCCACTGCCGTACGCACCGTTACCTCTTTGCCCGAAATATCCACCATACGGGCACGTCCCTGCTCGTTAAAATGTGTCAGCTTGCCTTCGCTCGAATCCGATCCATTCCTTGCATTGGAGTTCAATACCATCACAACCCTTTATTCGATATGTAGTATACCTTCGGTTGTCATCAACAGATCCATACGCAGATCAAACGGGTCCATCGGAATGTCATCCTGCAGTTGTCCCGGCAAGACGAGTGCAGCGAGAAGCGGCCTTTTCCCTGCCTTGAAGCACTCTGCTTCAAGCTGCTCGGCAAATCGGTCATAATAACCGCCGCCATAACCAATTCGTCCGCCGTGAAGATCGTATCCAAGGCCGGGTACAATGACGAGATCGATATTGGGCCATTCCTTTCGCTGAAGCACCTCGCAGGTGTCTTTGGGCTCAGGGATCCCCCATACGCCAGGCTCAATATCGTGCTCTCCGGCCACCCTCCTTAATTCCATACGGGCCGGATTGGCTAGTACTTTCGGTGCAAACATTCTGTCGCCATGCTTCCAACCATCCTCAAACAGAAAGGTCGTCGATGCTTCGCTTCTATAAGACAAGTAGCTGAAAATCGTCAACCTCTGCTTGTCCTGCCGAAGTCGCTGCAGCTCCTGTTTAGCCACAAGACTAACTTCACTCATGGCGTGCTCCCGAATTGCTTCATCCATCAGATCACGACTCTTCATCAGTCTGGAACGAAGCTGGCTTTTGGGTTCCGTCCGGTCCTGCATGTTCCTGGATAACCTCCTGTTGATGTGGAAGGTAGTAAAAAAGCGTCAATTCAAAACAATTCATTATATGTTAAGACCAGTTGTCGTCTCGTTGAAAAAATTAAAATGAGTGATTTTCTGCAAAATCCTCATATATTCACATGTCTTCTTTCAGTTTATCATTGATTGAACAAAAAGACTACACGCCGGGGCGCTCGTTATCGGTGCATTTGATCTGTATTTCATGTAAACTGGAATGTAGTTGATTAATCAAGAACTGGACCTATGGAGGAACTTAATTATATGCTGCTGCAAGTATCCGGAATTATTAAACGTTATGGTGTCGATCCGATTCTGGACGGCGTGAACCTACAAATATTAGAACGTGAACGTATCGGACTCGTGGGCGTGAATGGTGCGGGGAAATCCACCCTGCTCAAAATCATTGCGGGCGAAATGTCCTATGACGGCGGACAGATTTTCAAATCCAAAGAAACAACACTGGGTTATCTCGCCCAGAACAGTGGTCTGCAATCCGACCGCTCCATCTGGGAGGAGATGATGCATGTATTCTCCCATCTAACCCAGGCTGAGGCTGAACTGCGGAAGATGGAACAGGATATTGCCGATCCAGCCCAGATGGAGGACGAGAAAAAGTACACCGACCTCCTTGAACGCTACGCCCAGCGATCAGACTGGTTCAAGGACCACGGGGGTTATGCGATGGAAACGCGCATTCGCAGCGTCCTGCACGGAATGGGCTTTGGCGAGTTTTCACCCGAGACTCCGATTGCTACCCTAAGCGGTGGACAAAAGACACGTCTTGCACTTGCCCGCATCCTCCTTCAGGCACCTGACCTGCTCATGCTGGACGAGCCTACCAACTATCTGGACATTCCAACCCTAACCTGGCTGGAAGATTATCTAAGAGGTTATTCAGGAGCCCTGCTCGTTGTATCTCATGACCGGTATTTCCTTGATCGGCTGGTGACCACCATTGTGGAGATCGAACGGCACCGCTCCAAAAAGTACACAGGGAACTACAGCCGTTATATGGAGCTGAAGGCAGCCGAGTATGAAAGTCAGATGAAACAGTACGAGAAACAGCAGGATGAGATCGCCAAGATGGAGGACTTTGTACAGAAAAATATTGTACGTGCATCCACGACAAAGCGTGCTCAGAGCCGCCGTAAAGCGCTGGACAAGATGGAACGATTGGACAAGCCGATGGGTGACTTGAAGAAAGCTCATTTTTCTTTTGAGACAGCCGTCATGTCGGGTAAGGAAGTGCTTCGTGTGGACGATCTATCCGTCGCTTACGATGAAGCTTCGCCATTATTTCGCAATGTCTCATTCGATCTCAGACGCGGGGAAACGGTAGCGCTGATCGGACCGAATGGGATCGGGAAATCCACGATGCTGAAATGCCTCACCGGAAGCTTGCGCCCGGTAAGCGGCCAGATCCAGTGGGGAACCAAGGTACAGATCGGCTATTATGATCAGGAGCAAACGGGCCTAAACCCCAATAATACGGTTCTGGAGGAACTGTGGAGCGCTTATCCCGGCATGGAGGAAGCAAGAATTCGTACCGTGCTTGGCAACTTCCTGTTCAGCGGAGACGATGTACTCAAAAAGATCTCCTCGCTGAGTGGCGGTGAGAAGGCTCGTGTCTCCCTCTCCAAGCTCATGCTCAAGGAAGCCAACATGCTGATTCTCGATGAGCCTACCAACCATCTCGACCTTTTCGCTAAAGAAGTATTGGAAGCAGCGCTCATGGATTATGAGGGCACACTGCTGTTCATCTCTCATGACCGGTATTTCCTCAACAAAATGGCTGAACGGATCGTGGAGCTGCATCCTGGAGGAACCGAGCATTACCTTGGAAACTATGATGACTATATTGAAAAGAAGCAGGAGCTTGAGGACATCGCACGCGAAGCTGAAGAAGCAGCTCTCTCCTCCTCTAAGCGGTCTGTGAAACCAGATCAGGAACCCACCGAGAAATCTGGAGCCGCTTCATTCGAAGCAGACAAGCAGGCCAAGCGTGAGGAGCGTAATCGGCAGCGGAGACAGGAAGCGCTCGAACAACAGATTGCCCAGCTGGAAACGGAAATTACGGAGCTCGAAGCCCAGATGGCCCTTCCAGAGGTGTATCAGGATTACATGAAGCTGCAGGAGCTTCAGGGAGACGCGGAAGCACGGAAGCACCAGCTGGCCAAAGCGTATGAAGATTGGGAAATCCTCGCGCTTGAGTCTTGATTTCACACCTCTTCAGCATCGGTACTTGGCTCATGTGCAAGTTCAAGTTAGTAAAAACAGAAATCGGAAAAGCCGACTCCTTGACTGAAGCGCACCCCTTAGAATAGACATTGGAAAAACCCCTGGGTTTAGCCGATGAAATTCTAGGGGGTGCATTTTTTATGGCGATTAAAGGGCAAAAGTATAAAACGTATTCGGACAAGATTAAAAAAGAAGCTATTCGTCTGCATACGGTTGAGGGGTGGACTTACCGAAAGATCAATGAACATTTGGGAATTCATGACCCAGGACGAATGAAGCGCTGGATGCGAAAACACCGGGAACAAGGCGAGTTTGGACTGATGGATCAGCGAGGTCGACGGAAAGAATACTTGGATCAAGATCGCTATGTGCAACAACTGAAACGGGAGAATGAGTTGCTAAAAAAGTGCTTGGTCATCTGGAAGGAGGAAGCAAACAAGAAAAATTTCAAATCATGGAAAAGGTAGCGGGGTACGGTGACATCCAGAAACTCTGCCATGTGTTTGGCGTGTCTCGGAGTGGATTTTATGCCTATGTAAAACGTAAACGATTCGATCGCGATGCAAAGGCAAAGAGACAGGTCCTTCAAACGTATCAACGATATGAAGGCAAATATGGCTATCGACAGCTCCAGTTGTTCCTTTGGCAAGATCAAGGCATTTGGATGAACCACAAGAAGGTGCTCCGCCTCATGCAAATGCTCGGTATCCAATCTCGAATTCGTCGTAAACGGCGCTCCAGCAGTTCGTATGCACCTGCTCAGCGCGTAGCAGAGAATCACTTGAAGCGGGACTTCAGTGCAGAAAAACCCAATCAGAAATGGGTAACTGACATTACCCAGTATCGTGTAGGCGAGCACTGGGTATATCTTTCAGCCATAAAAGATTTGTATAATAACGAAATTGTGGCTTACGAAATAGGCGAACGCAACGACAATGAACTGGTGCTCAGTACATTCAGAAAAGCGTTTGCGAAGCAAAAAGACGTGACCGGACTGGTCGTTCACAGCGACCAAGGGTTCCAGTACACGTCTCATGCTTATCACGACATGCTGCCAAAGGTTGGCGCCCGAATCAGCATGTCTCGCCGAGGAAATTGTTATGACAATGCCTCTATGGAGAGTTTCTTCTCGCATCTCAAAACGGAAGGACTCTACCCTTATCATATCCGAACGCTTACCGAAGCACAAAGCAAAATCGAAAAATACATCCGTTTTTATAACAGAAGGCGGCCACAACGGAAACTAAAAAAACTGACGCCGGTAGAGTACCGACGTCAGTTTGCCGCCTAGGGTCTTTTTTCAATGTCTACAAAATGGGGTCTTGACCAGACCGGATCGGCTTTTTTGTTTTAATATGAATCGCTTCAGAGATTAATTTAGAGATTTTGCATTTGTCAAATTTACTCGAATTGTGAAAAATATTTTTACTCTGCTCCATTTCATATTTATCCACAGAAAAGCAAGATAGCAAGCAGTTTAATGAAGTTAATTATACAGCGGTAGAATCGCATTTTTGAACAAAAACCATATTTATCCACCAAGTTATCCACGTTATCCACAACTTTGTGGATACAAGGGGTGGATACTATCCCCTAAACCCTTTTAGTTTCGAAAACATTGCTGGATTGACTTTGGTTCAGTTACCCACAAATTATCCTGAATATGTGGATAACTATAATCACACCTTGACAGATCGCTTTTTACTTATATAGATTATCTCACATAATCAGACAAAAGCAGACCTTCTGATCTAAGGTCTGCTTTTCGATTTCTGATAAGTCACTTTACTCTTTTACCTTGCTTATTCAACCTTTTCTCGCACTGCGTGCAGATCTATACGTGTACCGACTTGTCGCTTTCCGTTGACTCTGCCTTGAGTCCCGCAGCGTTACATGCTGCCACATAAGCAAGACCTGCTGCCATAACAATATCATTGTGCGTAGCCGTTCCTCTGAATTCCCGTCCTGCACGTTCCACAGCAACAGCCGCCTCTGCTGTCGCCTCTTCTCCTCCGCTCAGCGCATGGATTTCCATATCCACGAAGCTGATATCATCGGAAATACTCTGACCGATCGCACGGATGGCTGCTTCTACCGGTCCGCTGCCAACGGCAGAATACGTCTGTTCGCCCGCACCTGTCCGGATCCGAACGGCTGCCATCCGATCTGTCATGCTGCCTGCCGTTACCTGCAGTTCAACCAGCTCATAATCCTGCGCAGGAATGTTCATCGTCTGGCTGACCATTTGAAGCAGCTGATCGTCACTGACCACTTTTTGCTTGTCGGCCGTTTCCTTGAACACTTCGTACAATTGTTCCATTTGCTGCTCATCCGGTTCGAAACCGTACTTGCGAACACGGTCTTTCAGGGCGTGACGACCCGAATGTTTTCCCAGAATGATCATGCTGCGCGGAATACCCAACGCTTCAGGGTCCATGATTTCATAGGTGTTCCGATTTTTCAGCAGTCCATCCTGGTGAATTCCCGATTCATGCTGGAACGCATTGCGTCCGACCACCGGCTTGTTATAAGCAATCGGGAAGTGCATGGCGCGGCTGATCTGGCGGGACGTCTCGTATAGCTGATTCAATTTGATATTCGTTGTAGCACCAATGGCATCTCCGCGTGTCTCCAGTGCCATGATCAGCTCCTCCAATGCACAGTTACCTGTACGCTCCCCAATTCCGTTGATCGTTACTTCGATCTGGGAAGCCCCGTTCGCGATCGCAGCCAAACTGTTGGCCACTGCAAGTCCCAGATCATTATGACAGTGGGCGCTATACCGTACTTGATCGCCACCTCTGGCCCCCTCGCGGACACGGCGGAACATCTCTCCGTATTCATGGGGCAGCGCGTAACCGACGGTATCCGGCAGATTGATGATGCTGGCCCCAGCTTCAATAGCTACCTCAATCATCTCGATCAGGTCATCCATTTTGGTTCGGGCTGCATCCATCGCCGTGAATTCCACAATGTCGGTAAACTGGCGTGCATAGGACACCATCTCCCGTGCAGTAGCGACAACCTCACTGCGTGGACGGCGCAATTGGTGCTCAATGTGGATATCTGAAGAAGAGATGAACAGGTGAATCCGGCGTCGTGCAGCATCAGCTGTTGCTTTCACTGCAGCGTCTATGTCTCCTTTGACCGCACGGGCGAACCCGCAAATTTCCACGTTTTGCAGTTGTCTGGATATCGCCTGAACCGCCGCGAACTCCCCTGGGCTGGAGATCGGGAATCCAGGCTCAATGACGTCAATGCCAAGCGCAGCCAGCTGGTGAGCCAGCTCAATTTTTTGTTCCGGCTGCAGACTGGCGCCAGGTGCCTGTTCTCCATCACGCAGTGTGGTATCAAAAATCTCAATTTTCCGCTTGTTCATTTCCGTTGTCATTATACTCCGCCTCCATTAATTTCAATGTATGTGTATTCCATGATAAACATTATCCATGCTGTTTTTTTCTCTCCTGAGTGCACGTCGACTTGCACTCCTGAATTCAATTCCTGCTCACCATTCTTAAACGATACCCTTCCATACCCCACCCATTTGCTGCCGGCAGCAAAACAAATAACCCGCCATCTCATCTAAGAGACGGCGGGTTATATCCCCTCCGCGGTACCACTCTTGCTTGACGATTCCGGCTTGCGCCAGACATCATCCACCTCGTCGTCTCCAGACTCACCATCACTGCCCTGTTGTTCATAGCGCTGCTTGATGGAGCAATCTGGAGAAACACCTTATAACGGTGGTCAGCCGTTGCTGTGTACACAGGACTTCCTGGTTCCACAGCTCCGTTCCCGGGCGAGATTCAAACGATTCCAGCCACTGCGTCGCACCACCCCGCAGCTCTCTGAGCGCTTCATCGTTTTACTGCTCCCGTTCATTACATTTATCGTATGTAACCCTTTTGTTCAATCCAAAAAGCCTGCCATCTCTCGCAATAATGCAAGAGACGACAGGCTGTAGCCATCGCGGTACCACTCTTGTTGACTTTCCATGCTCCCAAGGCAGCTTCCGTATGCGTCCATACGGATCTATTTCCTCAAGGATGAAAAATCCCCTTCGTTATTGCCGAGTTCCTACCTGACATTCAGGTCATCTGCACGGCAACGGCCCAATCACGGAGGCAATCCGTAACGATGTACTTTCTCATGACCGATTCGGCCTTCGGATCCTCCTGTGGAGTTTCCGTGTTCCATCGTTCCGCTTCCAGGCGAGTTTCTGGTTTCCTTCGACTGCGTTGCACCACCCCGCAGCTCTCTAAGACCCGGATTAACCTTACTATTCCTGTTCATTGCGTTTTCGGTTCAGGACTTCAATATCCTGTTTAAATTTGTAACTAATATACATTCTTCATATGCTGCTGTCAACTCTAAAATTCCAACATTGACTACACAGACTGAACAGACCATGCCTCCAAGGATAATCCCGGATCTGCCTTGGCATCGAATTCCGAGATTTCACCCCGCTGCCATTTCAAATAAGCGGCAGCTCCGATCATCGCTGCATTATCTGTACAGTACTCCATCGGCGGAATCAGCAATTCGAGCCCTTCCTTGGCACATCGCTCCTGCAGAGCCGAGCGTAAACCGCGGTTAGCCGCAACACCTCCGCACAGCAAAAGCTGGCGTGATCCGTATTCACGAACGGCTCGCACCGCCTTCTCTACCAAAACTTCCACTACAGCTTCCTGGAACCCACGCGCCACAGCAGACGGTTCCAGCGTTTCTCCACGCATTTTGGCCTGATTGAGTGCGTTCAGCACAGCCGATTTCAATCCGCTGAGACTGAAATCATAAGAACCGGCTTCCAGCCATACCCGAGGTAACGGCACCACCTGTTCTGCTTCAGACGCCATCCGGTCCACATGAGGGCCCCCCGGATACGGGCATCCCAAGGCACGTGCCACCTTGTCATAAGCCTCACCTACCGCATCATCCCGCGTACGACCAATCAGCTTGAACTTACCCTCGGATTCCATATGCACAAGCTCCGTATGTCCACCCGACACCACCAGAGCCATCGCAGGATATTGCAATTCATGTGTAAGCCGGTTGGCATAGATATGGCCAGCAATATGATGCGTGCCAATCAGTGGTTTGCCCAGTGCCATGGCAAGCGTTTTGGCCGCAACAATACCTACGAGCAATGCACCCACCAGACCAGGTCCCTGCGTTACGGCAATCGCGCTCAGGTCTCTTGGACGGATACCGGATTGTTCAATCGCCTGTTCCATCATCAAGGTAATCACTTCAACATGTTTACGTGAAGCGACCTCAGGCACCACTCCGCCAAACGCCTTATGTGTCTCAATCTGACTCGAGATCAGGTTGGACAGCACTTCCTGCCCATCCTTGACCACGGCAACCGATGTTTCATCACAGCTGGTCTCCACCGCCAAAATATAGGATGGACCTGATTGTTGTTGTTCACTCATTTCGCTCATGAATCCGTTACGCTTCCTTCCTCTTCGCCGCTCCGGCCTGCAGGCGGCAAATTCGCCCACATAATCATCGCATCCTCCTGATTGTCGGAGTAATACCCTTTGCGAAGACCTGCCGATTCAAACCCTTTTTTCTCATACAAACGCTGGGCAACCAGGTTCGATACCCTCACTTCCAGCGTCATTCGCTCCATGCCAAGATATGCCGCTGTTCTCATAAGCTCATCCAGCAGTTTCTCGCCAAGCTTGCGACCCCTGTAGGCCTCTCTTACGGCAATGTTGGTAATATGGGCCTCATCCATGATGGTCCACATCCCTGCATATCCGATAGCTCTGCCTTCCAGTTCCATGACCATATATTTGGCAAAATGATTATTCGTTAATTCGTTTCGAAATGCTTCTTCCGTCCAGGGCATCGTAAATGCCTCATGTTCAATCACCATAACATCCGGAATGTCGTTCAATGTCATGAGTCTGAACTGAAGTGCTGCATCCTGTCCGTAACCTTCCATCTCGTCCATCCGCTCGCCACCCTTCTTTCAGCCTTTGCGCAGTAGATTGGCTTCCGCCTCGGCCAGCTGGGTGTAGTTCGGCACCAGCGCATGCACATCATCGCGCTGCCCTGCAAGCAGCGCTTCGGCGCCAAGGCGCCCGATCCAGCGGCCTTCCAGCTCATAGGGAACGAGCTGGAGCGCCGTACCTGCTGGGCAGCGGAGCTCAGCCGCTGCTGCCGCATGCGGGCCCGTCTCGCCGACAATCCAGACGGCTGCGGGCCGCTCTTCCGGCGCCGCCTCCGCCATGCGGGCGGCGAGGGCTTCCAGCCATCCGTCCATCATGCGGATGGCATCTGGCGCAAGCCGCCGGGGCGCATCGCTCCCGGCGGAGGCGAACAGCGCGGTGTACGCCTGACCGCGCCGCGCATCCACGAGCGGAACGATCCAGTGGACAGGGGCGGCACCTGTGCCGCCCTGGTCCGCGGATGGCGTTCCACCAGCCCCTGCTGCGGCAGGTTCATCTGCCGCAGCTTCGGCTTTGGCCGCGAGGCCGCGGTGCCAGCCGCCCCAGGCCATCGCCTGCAGGCTGGACACCCCGGCAACGGGGATGTCCCATGCCCAGGCGAGTGTCTTCGCCGCCGTTACCGCAATGCGGATACCTGTGTATGAGCCTGGGCCGATGCCTACGGCAATGCCGTCCAGCTGGCCAGGTGCAGTGCCGCTTGCTGCCAGCAGCTGCTCCATTACAGGTACAACGTGCACGGAGTGATTCCGTTCGGCACGTTCATTGCGCTCCTCCAGCAAGGCGTGATCTTCCATCACCGAGGCAGCCATCACCGCGGTGGACGTATCCAACGCCAAAAACCGCTGACGCGGCTTTTTTTGTAAATCTTCCATCATCTATTGACTCCATTCTGTCTGAACTGCCGGCACATGGCGGCATAAGTCTCACCGTATCCATCCAGCGTAATCTTGCGATCCTCGGGACCGGTTGTTTCAATCTGTACATGCAAATGGTCCTCCGGCAGCAGTTCGGGAATGATACTGGACCACTCCACCAGACTGACTCCGGCTCCATAGAAGTATTCATCCAGTCCAAGCTCGTCCGCTTCTTCCAGTGAAATACGATATACATCCATGTGATATAAAGGCATACGCCCTTCATATTCCTTAATTAACGTAAACGTGGGACTGTTCACCACTTCACGGATACCCAAATGCCAGGCAAACTTCTGTGAAAATGCCGTTTTGCCCGCGCCCAAATCACCGTCAAGTGCAATCACCATTCCGGCAATTGCCTGTTCAGCAAGTGCGGACGCAAGCGCCTCTGTATCTGCAATGCCATGGGACTCAAACACCCACTGCTCATGCGTTTTGTTCAATATACGCCCCACCTTTGGCGGTCAGCCGCCTGAGTTCACTTTGAACCTTATTATATCGGTCCCTTTCTCCCCCCGCAAGCATCAGGGATGAACAGCAAAAGCAATATTGGCAGATCATAAAATCAAATAAACCGGCACCTGACGGCACCGGCCTTCCTGCAACATCCTGTATTTAACGTTATCTTCGTTAAGTTCCTACTCTTCCAGGCGGTCCACACGCACGGTCTGCGTATTCCCCGGGTTGCTGCCTACCTGAACGGTTGCCATTCCGTTCGCTTCGTCCACATGTTCGATCCAAACCGGATCTCCCTCCAGAGTAACCGCAATCGTATCTTTGGAATCGTAAATTGCCTTGGCACGTTTTGCATCCATCATGTTATTCATACTCTCCTTCCGGATCATCATGTGGTTCACGAATCATCGTGTCCGTCGTACTCTCACCAATATACCCGTTGTCCTCAGTAACCTGGCCTCCACCTAACCCTTCATTCACCATCCGGTCAATGTCGAGCATGAAGGACTCCCGATCAAGTGGCAGCTTCTCGGAAGTCACCGCTTCCCAGTTCACCGCAGCAGCTGGTGTGTAAAATTCTTCAGAATCCTCTGCCCCGTCAATGGGATATGGAGAAAAGGCATGTTTGTGCGCTTCTTCTTCATCCCTACTGTTCTTCATTTCGGCACCTCCCAGCTTGTTCGATGGCATCCACTACCTGACTCACATGCTTAAGACTCAATACCGTGTTCAAGCATGTTTCTGTTATCATCCCCCAGTCAGCTCGAACCATACGAATTCATCCTGTAAGCGATTATCCAGTCACAGAAATGCCCATACTACATCATAAAAAGGTACCTCGGAAAGGAGCCGACCCATGCATACGGTCTGGAAAGGTGCAATCAGCTTCGGTCTCGTGCACGTCCCTGTCAAAATGTTCTCGGCTACTGAAGACAAAGACATCTCCATGCGCTACATCCATAAAGTCTGCGGCAGCCCGCTCGCTTACGTCCGTCAATGTCCTTCCTGTGAAGTGGATGTGAAGTGGGAAGAAATTACGAAGGGTTACGAATACGAAAAAGGAAAATTTGTGCTCTTCGAAAAAGATGAGCTGGAAGCCCTGAATGATTCAGCCAGCAAGACCATCACCATCCTGGATTTTGTGGATTTGACGGAGATTGATCCCATCTATTTTCAAAAAACATATTACCTCTCCCCCGACCAGGCTGGCGGGAACGCTTATCAGCTGCTAATGACAGCCATGCGGGATACAGGCAAAATCGGCATCGCGAAGGTCTCCATTCGTTCCAAAAGCAGCCTCGCTGCCATTCGGGTACTGGAGGATTGTCTCTCCATGGAAACCATCTTCTATCCGGATGAGATTCGTCCGGTCTCACAAGTACCAAACTTGCCGGAAGCTCAAAATGTCAATGACAAGGAATTGACGATGGCGAAGCTGCTGATTGATCAACTGTCCACACCTTTTGAACCCGGCAAATATACAGACGATTACCGCAATAAATTGCTGGATCTCATCAATCACAAAGTAGCGGGTGAAGAGATCAAGATTGCGCCGGCTAAACCGGAAGCGAATGTCATGGATCTGATGGCAGCCCTTCAAGCCAGCATTGAGGCGGTCAAGCCCATCCCTGCAGACCCGGGAACAACGACTGCCAAACCCAAAAAACGCGCACCCAAAAAGACAGCTGTGCAAGCCGTGGTCGGAGGCGATACCGACGAAGCAGCTCCAGCCAAAAAGAAAAGAGCCGCTTCCAAGTCCAAATCATAACGAACAAAAATGTTTACGATATGACCCATCCGGCTCCGTTAGCCGGATTTTTATTTTTTTATAAGCCCTCATGTCCTAGTTTAGGTTTGCTCGAAACGTGAAAATACAATTGACGAAAGGAGATTTATATTTTATATTAACTTATGAAAAGTAACTTATTTATCATTATAAAGTTTAGCCTATAGGATCCGAAGCGAGAATGGTCTAACGTAACTATACTTGTTAACGCAATTTAGATGAGATGATCTCAAACTTATTTTATATGAGGAGGAAATGATGATGACTACCCCATACCAGATCCCTGCAATTACTCACTTGGGTGAAGTGAGCCTGCGAATCAGCAACCTGGAGCGATCCATTCAATTTTACACCGAGGTGGTTGGACTTCGATTACTGGAACGGCAGGATAAGGTCGCAACGATGACCGCTGACGGCAAAACGTCGCTGCTGCGCCTGGAAGAACTGACTGATGCGGTGACATTGCCTGTTCGTTCTCACGCGGGCTTGTACCATTTTGCCATTCTGCTGCCTGATCGCAAGTCCCTCGGGCTTGCACTCCGCAACCTCGCCGCCTCCGGCATTGAAATCGGCCAAGGGGATCACCTGGTTAGTGAGGCCTTTTATATTTCCGATCCGGATCAAAATGGCATTGAAATCTACGCCGACCGTCCGCGTGATACCTGGAGACGTGATACAGACAACAACTACATCATGGCGAGCGATCCGGTGGATGTACAGAGCTTGTTCGATATCTCGGAGAATGAGCCATGGCATGGTCTGCCGGCCGGAACCGTTATTGGTCATGTACACTTTCATGTACGCAGCCTGGAGGAATCCCGTCGTTTCTACACGGGTGTGCTCGGCTTTGACGTGGTTGGCAATTTTGCCGGCATGTCGGCGCTGTTTGTTTCTGCAGGTGGATATCACCACCATATCGGCCTGAATATCTGGGCAGGCACAGGCGCTCCTGCAAATCCGAACCAGGCTACGGGAATTGACTACTTTACCATCGTATACGCTGGACAGGAACAACTGCAGCAAGCACTGGAACAATTGCGTAAGCAAGGTTCCACACTTGAGGAACTAGGCGGTCAATGGTTTACCATCGATCCGCAGAATATCCGTATACGGCTGGTTACAGCAGAATAAACGTGTTACTCCATTATTTAATTTCATGGCATACCGTGGAAGCTCGGACAGTGTACATCTCTTGATCCTTTGTTTAGAGATGATGCCCTCGTCCGGGCTTTTTTTATTATAAATATGGTGAATTTGGCGCATCCTAACCTAATATCCAGTCCGTTCGATGAAGGAGAACCCACATGGTTGAAAAGGGACGTCTGACTGTAAGGCAGCTTGCCGCCTTAATGTTCCTCTGCACAATTGGTGAACAAATACTTGTATTTCCGGCCATGATCACCTCATTCGCCCACGAAGATGCCTGGATATCCGGTTTACTCGGTGTCGCCGGAGGTATGGGGATTCTGTTCATTTTTTTGGTCACCTATAAGCTCCACCCCAAACTCAATCTGATCGAAAATGCACTTCGTACATTCGGACCTTGGATCGGGGCCTTGTTCAGCTGCTTTTATTTGTTTTATTTTCTGATTGGTACGTCCACATTCGTCAGGGAAATCGGGGATTTCATGTCTACCCAGATCCTGCCTGAATCGCCGCACTTGATTTTGCACCTGCTCTTTGTTGGCACTCTCGTATGGGGGCTCATCTGCGGCCTCGAATGTATAGCCAGGAGTGCAGAGCTTTGGCTTCCCTTGATCGTCTTGTTTTTGCTTATTCTAACGATTTGTCTGCTCCCTCACGTAAAACTGGATAATATCCAGCCTGTTCTTGCCCAAGGCTTCGCTGCTCCATTCCGAGGTTTTATTGCCGTGCTGACCTATCCTTACTGTGAGTTATGCATCTTCATGATGTTACTCCCTTACGCCAAGAAGGAACCTCATTTGGAGAAGGATTTTCTTCTGGCAGGATTCATTGGCGGCCTGATGCTTACACTGACGCTGACCATTTGTCTTCTGGTTATGGGGCCGTTTATGACGCAGCATCACTGGTTCGCCTCTTTTCAACTGTCGCAAGAGATTAATATAGGCAACTTTGTGCAGCGAATCGAAGCCTTTATGGCCTCCGTCTGGATTATCGCCGTTTTCTTCAAAAGCATTCTGTTCTTCTACAGCTTTATCCTGGGGATCACGAACCTGTGCCGACTTTCAAGCTACCGTATGCTTATTCTGCCTGCGTCCCTTTTGATTTTGGCGATGTCCATCCTGGTGGCTCCGGACGAGGTTTTTTATCTCAAAGTCATTATCCCCTATTGGATCGACTGGGATCTTACGTGCGGAATCGCACTTCCTGTGCTGCTTATTTTGGTACATAAATTAAAGTCTCGTGCTTCAAAACGAGAACGTTAAAGCAGGTAACCACTTCTGGTTACGATTGCTCAATACTGCCACCCGAAAGGAGCCCTGTACATGTTTAAGCCTCTGATCCCCTTTGAACCCATATCCCGGGACAGCATTCCAAGCGGACCTAACTGGATTGCCCAGGTGAAATGGGATGGGGTTCGCATGCTTGCGTACGAAGATGGCCATGAACTCAGGTTGATTAACCGCAGACTGCACGACCGGACAGTTCAGTATCCAGAGCTGGTCTCTGACCGCAATCTGTGCAGCGTCCCCTCCTACATTCTGGATGGCGAAGTGATTGCGCTTGACCCCGAAACGGGAAAGCCTTCTTTTTACCATGTGCTGCGCCGGGACCGCATGAGCAAACCAGACGCGATCGCCCAGGCCTTGTACCGGATTCCGGTGACTTATATGGTTTTCGATATTTTATACTGTGATGGAAAATGGGTCACGGATCAACCGCTTGCCGAACGCCAGCGTCTTCTTCATCGTGTTCTTAACCCGGGCTCACACGTTCAGGAGGTGACCAATACCTCCGATGCGGCTTCTCTGCTCACCGTTATGAGACAGCATCAGATGGAGGGAATTGTCTGTAAAGACCTCACAAGTACCTATGGCATCAATGGCAAGGATCAGCGCTGGCAAAAGGTTAAAATCATGCATGATCTATATGCCATGATTGGCGGGGTTACCTACCGTAGCGGCGTCGTTAACGCCATTGCGGTTGGTGTATATGATGGGCCTCATTTTGTCTATATTGGTCATGTCGGCACAGGTAAGCTGAACTCAGCCACCTGGCGTAAACTGACCGAGGAAGTTGAACCTTTGATTCAAAAGGAGCGGCCGTTCCATAACGTGCCCGAACGAAGCTCCGAAACGACATGGATCAGGCCCCAGATCGGAGTCAAAGTGCAATACATGGAACTGACCCAGCATCGCACTCTCCGCCATCCAAGCATACAAGCATTTGCTGAAGTATCTCGTGAAGATTGTCTTGCCAGCCAGCTCAACATCGAGGTGTAGTAGGTGTGTTTTATTTTTTTAGACTCATGAAAAGGGAGGTGTTCATATGCCCCGTACGATCAAAGGTACCATTACCATCGAGGGAGTAGAGCTTACTGTAACCAATCCCGACAAATTACTGTGGCCTGAAGCAGGAGTAACGAAAGCCATCTATCTGCAGAAGCTTGCCGCTATCGCTCCCTTTCTGCTGACGTACACCAGGAACCGCCTCCTGACAACCATCCGATATCCGCATGGTGCAGGCGGTGAATTTTTTTATCAAAAAAATGCTCCTGAACCCATTCCTGAGTTCGTACGTACCGAAATTCATGAGGGCATCCGCTATATCGTCATGGACGGTCTTCCGGAGCTGCTGTGGCTCGGCAATCTTGCCGCCCTGGAATTCCATCCCTCGTTACATGCTGTAGGCAGTCATCTCCCATGTGAATGGATGATTGATCTCGACCCCTCTCTTGAAGAGGAGCCGCGTATTATGCAGGCTGCTCTAATCGTAGGCGAAACGCTGACTTCCCTTGGCCTCCGTTCCGTACCCAAAACTTCCGGTGCCACAGGCATACAGATCATCGTTCCCATCCGACAGGGCGTCACCTTTGATGAGCTGCGGGATATTGGTCATTTTGTCGGCAAGTACGTCACCCAGAAGCATCCCGACCTGTTTACACTGGAGCGGCTCAAAAAGGACCGCGGAGACCGCATATATTTCGATTACCTGCAGCATTATGGCGGCAAAACCCTGGCAGCACCGTATACACCGCGAGCTAAACCCGGAGGTACCGTATCCACCCCGCTCACATGGGATGAAGTTCGGAACAATGTGTCGGTTAAGGATTATCACTTGATGAATATTGTGGAACGGCTGCAGCAGGTAGGCGATCTCATTGCCAGCGTGGAGCCGCAGCCCGTAGAACTCATTACGCAGCACCTCAAAAAGAAATAGCCGGCAGCCCTCAAACCGAGGACGCCGGCTATTTCTTCATTTCTTATTATAAGCTTCTCACATCGGGTAAGACTCGCTAATGGATACCTTTTTTCTTGAAACGTCCGCCCTTCACGTCATGAATGTTACCGATCGCCACAAAGGCATGCGGGTCCCAATCTTCCACGATCGACTTCAGCTTCGCTTCTTCCAGACGAGTAATGACCACGAAGATAATTTTCTTCTCATCCCCGCTGAATCCGCCTTCCCCATCCAGGAAAGTAACCCCACGACCGAGACGGTCTGTCAGGGCTGAACCGATATCCCGATATTTCTCACTGATGATCCATACCGATTTGGACTGATCCAAACCTTCATTGACGATATCAATCATCTTCATAGCAATATAGTACGCGATCATTGAATACAGGGCGTTCGGCCAACCGAATACAAATCCTGCGCCTGCGAAAATAAACACGTTAATGAACAAAACAATCTGTCCGACAGACAATGGTGACTTCTCACTCAGCAGGATGGCTACGATCTCCGTACCATCAAGCGATCCCCCAGACCGGATAACAAGGCCGACACCGACCCCCAGGATCAATCCGCCAAAAACAGCTCCGAGCAGCGGCTCACCCGGTGTCAATGCAGGAACATGGTGCAATAAAGAAGTTCCGATGGACATGGCCACAATGCCAAGCAATGTGGATAACGCGAACGTTTTACCAATTTGTTTGTAACCCAGGATCAGAAATGGCAAGTTGAGCAAGGTCAGGAAAATCCCGAGCGGCAGATGCGTAAGCTCTGACACCATAATCGAGATCCCCGTAATCCCACCATCAATGACGCCATTAGGCACGAGAAATATTTCAAGTGATACTGCCATCAGTGCGGCACCAACCAAAATCATTAAAATACGTTGCAGGAGCTTCAGTGTAAACACCGAGCTTTTTACATTCCGATCCGGCTTCGATGTTAATTCTTTAACCGTTACATTGGACATGGTTTCCCCCCCGTTTGATCAATATGTGAATCAATTTCATAAATCATTTAAATACCGGACGGGGAAACTACATATAGAAGATAATGATCTCGATCGACCCTATACGTACCCTGCTTATAAGCATCTAAAAGCAATATGAAATGGATTCAAATATGTCTTAATTCCGGTTTACACTTCGAAAAGAGAGCAAAAGGGAGCCTGTTTCCCGCAGACTCCCCTCCTTCGCCAAGACATGATTTATATATTTATTATATCATAAAAGATCAAATTTGAGCAAAATAGTTAGCAAAAAGAAGATAAATTCAAAAAAAGTGAATTTATCTTCAGAAATCGAACCTAAAACGGCTAAAGCAGCGGAGAAAGCATGCGAGAAAGTATTTCTGCCCCTTTTTGTCCTCGTGATCGACCCTGAAAGACTTCCAGATCAATTTTGCTGCATTCCTGCAAATCCCGTTCAAAATCTTCAATAAGCCGATTCATGGAAGAAGACTCAAACAAGACAGCGGTCAACTCAAAGTTGCAGAAAAAACTCCGCATATCCATGTTGGCAGTACCTACGGTTGCAAGAAGCTCATCCACAATCATGACTTTGGCATGTACAAATCCTTTTCGATATTGATAAAACTCCACGCCCGCACGAAGCAGTTCCTCAACGTAAGAAAGGGAGGCCAGATGAACAAGCCGGGAATCCGACTGGTAAGGAATGATAATCTTAACATCCACTCCGCTTACAGCTGCCGTCTTAAGTGCTTCATACAGGGCAGGGTCCGGAATAAAATAGGGACTTGTAATATAGATGCGGTTACAGGCTACCGAGATGGCACCAAAACACATCTCCTGAATGGCATCCCACTCCTGGTCGGGACCGCTGGCGAGAATTTGAATGCGTTCTTCACCGCTGCATATGTGGGGTGGGAACAATTCGGTCAATTGAGGTTCGGAAATCTGCTCTCCAGATGCCAGCTTCCAGTCATTAAGAAATGTATTCTGCAGGAAATAAACGGCATCTCCCTCAATCTGCACATGAGTATCCCGCCAAAATCCAATATTCGGATACTGCCCAAGATAATCATCGCCTACGTTAATCCCGCCTACGAATCCCACCTTGCCATCCACAACGACAATCTTGCGGTGGTTGCGATAGTTCACCCTGCGATCAATCGTAGCGATCAATGGTGGAAGAAAGAAGTGAAACTCCACTCCCGCTTCCTTCAGCTTGCGGATAAAGCTCCAGCTCATTTTATGACTGCCCAGGCCATCACAAATAAATCGAACCTTAACCCCTTCCTGTGCCTTACGAATCATGACTTCCTGGAATTGGGTACTGATCACATCATCACGGAAGATATAAAATTCCACGTGCAGATGATGTTTCGCCTTCTCCATTTCATGCAGCATTGCAGAAAATGCCTCTTCTCCATTTGTGAGCACCTTGCTATGGTTACAACCGGTTATCGGGCTTTCCGACAGATGGGTTAATAAATTAAACAACCGTTGCTGATGCTCGAAGCCGTGGTCCGGCATCTGCGAAGCATCCTCCACGATATGGGCTTGTTCCCAAATGGTCTCTCTGATCTCCCGGAAGATTCGTGATCCTGCCTTGCGGACCTTTTTACGCTTGTTATAGTCCTGCGCGACAAAGTAGTACACTACGAACCCAACAAGTGGAACGCAAAATAAAATAAACAGCCAGGCCACTGCCTTGGACGGATTACGGAATTCCAGCACCAATATTGTGGCTGCCTGAAAAATAAAAACAACTAAGATGATGACCAGCCAAATCATTCGGCTTCCCCCTCGATGACGTTCTACTGCCTTTCTCTCTCTCTTCATCAGTTTTGACGATAAAGGATATAGCTAATCATAGATACCCAATGTTAGGCACATTCGTAACGTTCGCATAGATAAAACATTACATACATAAACTAAACCTACGTTTTTCGGACGGGTCTTCCTTTGAAAGGGTTGTCTATACTGACTGTGTTTGCATCTACATATTCTTTGTCATGTCCAAAAAACCGCATTACAGCGCGATTTTCAGGCATTTCACCTTCCATAGTCTTCCTCCCTGGCACCGCAGGAGGTGGTCTTCTGACGTTAAATTCGATATAATATTCGTTAAAAACTTATTACCTAAAGGAGAAGAGTAGTGAATGGACAGTGAGAGGTATGCGTTAAATTTAGTATTGGTTGCGATTTTGATAGGATTTTCAGCATTTTTCGTTGCGGTTGAATTCGCCTTGGTACGAATTCGTCCAAGCCGGATTGACCAAATGATTGCAGAAGGAAACAAGCGTGCTCTGGCTGTCAAACAGGCTGTTGCCAACCTGGATGGATATCTGTCCGCATGTCAGCTCGGGATTACCATTACATCCCTCGGACTTGGATGGCTTGGTGAACCGACGGTAGAGAAAATTCTCCACCCTTTGTTTGAAAGTTTAAGTATGCCTGAGGCGCTCTCATCATTCTTATCGTTTGTTATTGCCTTTGTTGCCATTACATACTTGCATGTTGTGGTTGGTGAACTTGCTCCCAAAACGATTGCAATCCGCAAAGCTGAAACGGTTGCGCTCCTGACGTCTACACCTATCATCTGGTTTAACCGAATTATGTATCCTTTTATCTGGCTGTTGAACGGCTCGGCGAATCAACTGGTCAAATTGTTTGGAATCAAGCCTGCGTCCGAGCATGAAGAGGCGCACTCAGAAGAAGAACTGCAAATTATTATTAATGAAAGCTTCGAAAGCGGCAAAATTAATCAGGCCGAGTTCGGATATGTTAGCCGGATCTTTGCTTTTGATGAAATGCTCGCCAAAGAAATTATGGTACCCCGGACCGATATGGTCTGCCTTTATGTCAATAAAACGAATGAAGAAAACCTGGAAATTATCAGGGAGGAGCAATATACCCGATTCCCGGTTGTCAATGAGAGCAAGGACGATATCATTGGTATCATCAATACCAAACAGTTCTTCCTGGAGCTCTACGGGAACGACGAACCGGTTGATCTGTCTTCGCTGATTCAGCCCGTATCTGCTGTTCACGAAACGACTCCGGTGAAGGATCTGCTCAAGAAAATGCAGAAGGACGGCGTGCACATCGCGGTGCTGGTCGACGAATATGGCGGTACATCAGGGATTGTAACCATTGAGGATGTACTTGAACAGATTGTCGGCGAAATTCGTGACGAGTTCGATGCGGACGAAGTGGAAGATATCCAGATCATCAATGAGAACTATGTCATTATGGATGGCAAGGTATCCCTGTCGAAGGTTAACGACATGTTTATGTCGAATCTCGATGCCGATGAATGGGACACTATTGGTGGATGGCTCTACAGCCATCGCCCGGAAATGAACGAGCAGGATGAGTATGAATTTGAGAACCTGACGTTTGTACTTCTGGAAAAAGACAAAAACCGTTTCTACAAGGTGGCTGTTGTACCTAAAGAACCACTTGTCATGTCTGAGTATACGGATGAAGACGAGAAAGAGGCCTAATTAGGCTAAATGAAGCAACTCCATATTTAATAAGAAGAGCACTTACCAGCATTGGTAAGTGCTCTTCTTATTATTCCCGCTCAATGTGTCACTCTCCATATTGTCACTCCACTTTTAATACCCAACTCGCAATATCATCGATAATGGCTTTGGAGACATTGGATGGCTCAGCGTACTCTTGACCAATTGAAAGTCCACCATAGCTGGATAAGAGATGATTCACCTTTGGATAGCTATTGTACGTTACATTGGAATGACCTTGAAGAGCGGATTTCCAATTCTGGAATTGATCCATAGACACTTGCACATCATTTTCACCTTGTAGAATAAGCATGGGGATATGTTGTGTTTTAGCCAGTTCCGCAGGTACATAATCTCTCTGCTCAAACCACCAATAAGCAGGTTGAAGTGGAAACGCCTCAGGAAGATGATCTACGGAATAGTTAGGATCTTTAACGATTGCAGCAACATTTTTGTAAAAATCAACTTGTTTTTGAATGATCTCCGTGTCTAAACCAAGCTGCTTCATCCGACCGAACAATTCGTCCTGCTGCTCGGTAAGCACATCCACAAAGCTGCTACTTGGTGCAGCAAGCAGGATACTTCCCACAATATCATCTTGTTTATCCTCAGCAATGATTAACGGTACTGCAAACCCGCCTTGACTATGTCCAGCTACAAAAATCGCTGTAGAATCAATATGTGCATTCTTTTTAAGTAAGGCTACGGCATCGGTTACCTGATCCACACTTTCTTGTTTTAATGTGAATTTAGGCTGTGAAGCCACTTTATAGGTATGCTCATAGGTGACCTTATCGTATCTTAATACAGCAACGCCTTGTGAAGCTAAACCTACCGCAAGATCGCGAAATGGCTTTGCCCCACCAATGGCAGCGTCTCGATTGCTAGGCCCAGAACCGTGTACCAGAATGACAACCGGGAAAGGTCCCTCTCCCTTGGGCAAGGTCAATGTCCCTGGTAAAGCTAAATCTCCCTGACCAACCGTAATGTCTTGTTCTGTATAAGCAGATGGATCGTCGTAACTTGGTTTTTGATAAACATCTGGAGCAGCCGCGGCAACATACAAGTCATCCACCAGTCCGTCCTGATTCATTCTGACGGTAATATTTACACTGGTAAGCTCTGTTTTAAAAGTATATGTGACATTGCGATGCACGGAGTTGTTCTCTACGTGTTTCGCTACGGCTTTATTTGTGATTTTCCCATTTTGACCTTCTAATGCTGACCATAGCTGACTCAATAACGTGGGTGACAACACTCCACTCACCGAGGTATGAACATACTTGGCTGCCTCCTTGCCATCCCCTTCACTTATAAGTGAAATGAATATATCCTCAGGTGCCACCTTCAGTGCCTCGGTAAGAAATCCCCCATCCATATAGGTAACCCCTTTCGTTAACTGAACAGGGTGGTCTAAGGGAATGACTTGCCCATTCACGATCGCCTGTTTCTCCCCTACCTTAACTACAATGGTAAGCTCATTTCTTGTTATTGTAATTTGTCCTGTGTTTTGCTGCCAAGATACCTCTGCCCCATTCTTTATTGCAATCTCACGAACAGGAACTAGATTTTCATGATCAACAGGTTTCTCGGCAGCTGCTGAGATGGATGTTACCGGCAGGATAAGGCATACGAAAGTAAGAGAACATAATAGCTTTTTCCAATTGTTCATCGCAATAACTCCTCCTAATCATTTTAGGATATGCATAGATCTATGAGCATTATTGGCTCAGAGCTCTGCTTATAACAACAATAGCAATGATAAGTAATAACAGGCCCCAAGATAGTGGACGAGCGAAGTTAATCGTCCAGCCTATTCCATAACGTTTCTCTACAGTAAAAGAAGGATCATTGGGATTGAAGTAAATAAAACCAAGCTTCCAATACTCATCATCATTCACAGGCTGCTCCTTAGAGCGTTCGCTATCCTCTAGATGATTACGAATTTTCCCGCCGCCTTGTCTGCCTGTGAGAGACAGCAATATAGCGCCTAATAAGATTCCCACTGAGGTGATCAGACTAATCGCGGTTAACAAGACCTGATTAGGAACGAACATATTGATCTGAATGAAGGCAAATAAGATGGTTAGAAGCAACCCTGTAATGATCGTAAATAGGGACCACTTACGGCGGAATCGGATATGTTCAGCAGCAAATTGGGCAGGATTGGATGGAGTAAGCTGTTGTTTGCTTGTTTTAATACTCCAGTTAACCAGCATCAGGAGGGCAATTACTCCTAGCTGTACCAGATTAATAGCGAGTACTGAAAGGTAGGTTTTAGGCACACTGGAAGTGACATTGCCCTGAAGATCGTATTTCATTGGAATAACGTTAGGTAGTGCATCATAATTCAGGATCGAAATGATCGCAACGGCTACAATAATAGCCAGATGAATTAGAAACCAATAGTTGGAATACGTGAGCTTATTTTGGCGGAAGGTGGTATCAATTTTAACCCGTTGAGGTGCTTCTGCAGGTGGAAGTGTACCCTTTAACCTTTTCATCTTGAAATGAAAAATTAAATGTAGTGCTACCCAGTACACAACGAACATCATGGTGCAAACACCGGTGATTATTGCCGTAGACTCTTCATTGGCAGATCGGAGTAAAAATAGGCAGACAACTATAACCAACCCGTTCCCGATCAGACTTACTGCAGCAAACGTTTTACGTAACTTACGTAGAATGGGTGTGTAATAATTATATTCACTTACCGTAACCCCAAAGCTAATGGTTTCCCTTGTTAGATAAGGTGTAAAGGATAGAAGTACGGCTAATGGAGCAAAGATTAAGATGACAGATAAGATACTAAATAGTTGCATACATAACACACTCCCTTATTCGTTTATTCCTTGTTGTGCCCCATCTTCACATCATCATAGATTTGATCTAATACCGCAGACAATTCCTCTTTGGTCATGCCTCGACATATCGCTTCGGCAATAATCGGTCTTAATTCTCTTTGCTGCTTTTTCAAAAAATCATCCGTTAGACCAGGCATCCCATCAGGGTTTACGACAACTCCCTTTTGTCTGTGAATTAGTATGTATCCATCTTGCTTGAGTAGCGTATACGCCTTGTTGACCGTATGAAGGTTAACACCAATATCTGCTGCCAAATTCCGAACTGAAGGTAGCGCTTCACCTAGCTGCAGTTCACCACTAGCAATGCCTTCGATAATTTGATAAACCAGTTGAGAATAAATGGGAAGTTCGGACTGCATGTCGAGTTGAATAATCAAGAGTTCACCTTCTTTTGTTGTCTGTTATATACCAAGTATAACAGATATAACATTGTGGAGCAATGCGCATGGAAATAAAGCCGCATATCCATAGCAAGGGAAGTCTTACCTGACCCTTCACCATTGATACGCGGCTTATCTTCAAGAGCTTAGTCTGATGTGATTCAAGAGCAAATAATTGTGGAGGCACATGACCGTGCTGTCTTTTACATACCATTCATAGTTCAGTCTTATCTTCGACAATCCGATAATGGATTTTGCGAACGATAATTTTCAGGATCATATATAGCGGAATAACGATAATCATACCCAAAATGTTCCACAGGTCGGCACCCACTAGCAGCAGAATAACTGTTGTCAGCGGATGAATATCCAGCTGCTTGCCATATACATAGGGAGATATCAGGTTATCTTGAATCTGCTGGGCAACGACAATAATGATCAGCGACCAGATCGCCATCGACGGAGATTCAATAAAGGCCACAATCACGACAGGTATCGCTGCCAATATTGCACCCACATAAGGAATAAAGTTCAATATGATGGATGCAGCCGTCAGCAATAGCGCATATGGCAAACCAAGGATAAGAAAACCAATGTACATCAGGATCCCGAGTGCAACATTGACAATAACTCGCCCAACAATAAAATTGCTCAGCGCTTCATCGATTTCATGAACGGTCTCTTCTCCATCCTTCCGATAACGTCTCGGCAAAAGCAAGGTGAGATTGGTGCCAAACTTGCTGCCTTCCTTAAGCATGTAATACAGCATAATTGGAAAGGTGGCCAAAATGATGACCAGATTGGATACAACCGAGAACAGACCTGACAGATAATCACTTACCTGTGTAATTCCCTGTGTCAGGAATTCGGAAAATCTTGACACAAGATCCGAGTCCTCCGGCAAGTATTTGGACAGGAATCCGTTTCTCTCCAGTTCATTGAGCTGTTCACTAAGTGAGGCTATCAAAGCTGGCGTATTTTCAATAAAGTTCCACAGCTGCTCACGAAGTGACGGCCATATGAGCACGCTAAACCCGGCAATCAGCAGGGCAATCACAACATAAATAATTAGAACGGATAAGGCCCTTTTCAACCGATGTCGTTCCATGAAATCAACGAGCGGCCGAAGCAAATAATAGAAAAAGCCCGCGATTAACAGCGGAATAATAATGATATGTATTAGTGAAGTTAACGGGCGGAAAATAAAGTTCACCTTATCTCCCAAATACACAATGAGCAGCAGCAATATAATGGCTGTGCAAATTCGGTAGAACTTGTTATTTATCAAGAAAATGATCCCTCCATACACTGCTCTGCCAGCACCGGGCTATAATCTGGTGTACCTTCTTCAGTCACCTGATTATATGTACCCTTAAATGCAAGTATTGCCACATTGCATGTCAGTTAACGTGAAGGACCTTTCTCTTGCCGATGAAAAATGAGCAAAAAAAAAGAAGCAGGCGGTTAGCCTGCCACATCTCTTTTGCTGAATACAACCCATGAAACAACCATGAAAATCACATAGTACACAGCGAGTACGGCAACCGAGAAGCCAAGGGTCATGCCCGTGTTACCCCCTCCGAACAATCCGAGGTCCATACCCGAATTCATATACCGGCTGAGATCCATGTTATTAAATAGTACATATTTGGCCCAGTCATAGCGAGCCGGATTGAAGATCAAGGCAAAGATACTCTGGGTAAACATGATAAACAGTGACAGGCCAATCGCCAGTGCTCCCGAACGAAACACGGAGGAGACCATAAAGGCTATGGCCAGCGTAATAAACAGATCAACGTACAGGTATGCCCATAACGTAAAGGCATATGATGCCGAGGTTACGCCGCCAGCTGCACTTCCATCATGGGAGAACAGAACATAGGACATTCCCGTTGCGAGCAAGAGAATAAGCACTGTACTGAGCAGACTGAATCCCAGAACCGTAATGTATTTGGAAGCCAAAATTTTGCTGCGTGACCACGGACGAATAAGCAGCAGTTTAATTGTGCCCCATGTGAATTCACCAGCTACCGCTTCAGCCGCAATGACCACACAGAAGATGGTATTCAGGAAAAATACGATCTGAACCGTTGTTATTGCCGCTTCCCAGAAGTAAACGTCACTGCCTCCCATGCCTTCTCTCAACAGCACCGGAAGCAGCAGCGAAATTAGAGCCAAAAATGAAAGCATAATCCAGGTACGGGGACGCCGGAAGATTTTCATATTTTCATTCAACAACAGATTTCCAAAGTTAGGCAATACCTCCGCCCCCAGTCACTTGTAAAAATTGATCTTCGAGTGTATGTGTCACGTTGCGGATACCGTATACCTGTATTCCTTCGCTTACCAGTCTGGCATTGAAATCCGGAATCTGTTCACGCGACAGGCGCACCACAAGCATGCTGCCTTGAACAGTCGCATCCTGAATGAGTTCTGAAGCACGCTGTGCATCATTCACCTCAAAGGCCACTTCCGTCAGTGCATCTGCTCCAGCTTCAGCTTTGAGGTTTCTCACGTCAATCAGCTTACCATTTTGGATAATGGCGACCGTATCACACATAAGTTCCATCTCTGACAACAGGTGACTGGACACAAAAACCGTAATGCCTTCTTCACGGGTGAGCTGACGAAGATAATCCCGTAGTTCCCGAATCCCTTGCGGATCAAGACCGTTGGTTGGCTCATCCAATACTAGCAGCTTCGGCTTATGTAATATGGCTTGGGCGACACCAAGACGCTGACGCATGCCCAAAGAATAAGTTTTCACCTTGTCATGAATACGGGCGGTAAGCCCTACACGCTCAATGGTTTCCGCAATGCGTTCCTTGGTAATTCCTGGCGACATGCGGGCAAAATGGACGAGGTTCTGATATCCGGTGAGAAATTTGTACATTTCCGGATTCTCTACAATGGCACCTACATGGGCCACCGCCTGCTCAAATTCATTTTTGATACTATGTCCCGAGATGATAATATCTCCCTTACTAATGGACATAAGTCCGACCATCATCCGGATCGTTGTTGTTTTACCAGCACCATTAGGCCCTAAAAAACCAAAAACCTGCCCCGGAGAAATATCCAGAGTCAGGTCGCTGACCAACGATCGGGAAGATATGATTTTGCTGACGCCCTGAAGTCGGACGACCGGCTCCTGCTGCATGCAATTCCCTCCCTCATCGACAGGCTAATAAATCATGCCCGCCTCTCATATGAACATAGTGTATCATAATCTTTGGTATAATGTCCCGTAAACTGGGTGTTCTCCTTACGCTTCATATGGATCTGACACGCTCCACAGCATCCAAGCGGCATCTCACTCCGGTAAAATCCGGTGCGAAATACGTGATTGCCTCCATAGCCCTCTTCCTTTAATTCGACAGAGCCTCTATCAACCGACACAATCATCCCACAACTGACACAGTAAAAGCGGCTCGTTTCGATCACAGAAATTCCTTCCCCTCAACAAGGAGCACTGTAGTCCCTGTTATTTGTCGTTAGAAGCTGAATTTTGATACATTTTGTATCTATCTCGTAATTTACTTGACCCCAGGACTATTGTCAAGCCCCTTCTGGCTTTAGAATAGAGTAAAACACAAAAAAAGCTCTATAAATGCGACAAAAGTCTCGCATTTATAGAGCTTAAAATAGGAGCAATGATACAATATGATGCAAAGTATAGGTATATATTAAACTGCCACCACACATCACGAGGATCACTCGCTGCTCTCACTTGAATGCTGTTCCTCGCCCTTGTCAGGGTAATACCAGAGCAGTGTCCACTCCTGTCCATCCTGCACGACGTAACAGGTCTGTACAATATCCAATTGCCCAAAGGTACTTCTGTACTTCATGGTTATTCCGACCTTGTACGCCTCGGGAAATGGCTTTACGCCATCCATCACCGTAACATCAAATTCCCGCTCGGGCTTTTCCATCTCAAACTCAAAGGTTTCCACGCCGAAATGCTGCATGAAGATATGAGCTCTGGACTGTAAATAGGCACTTTTGGAGAAACGCTCTTTCATTAATGGGTGAAACAGTTCCCATGAGCTGCCGAAATCACCTGCCTGCTCATACTTGTAAAACTCTTCAACCACCGAAGCAGCGTCGTCCGGCGCATCTGCCCGAAAGAGATAGGGGATCGTTCTGCCTATTAACCATAGCAGCAACAGCACAAGTGCGATGAATCCGATCTTTTTGAACAAGGCATTACGATTGCGTCTTCGCAGCATGTCCGTCCCTCCTGTCCTACTCCATTCTTATGATGAATAGCCGGAAAGTAGAAGCTGGAGGAAAAAGAGCATTTCCTGGGAAATCCCTTTGTTCAAGATCATCTCAAGAACTCGAATGTCCGCGAGACCTTAATTTACGAATCACAGTCTTCGTCATTACATATGTTGCAATTCCGAAGCAGCCTCCGATCAGATCCACGCCGATGTCACGGATCGAACTTGTTCGATTAGGGCTGAACTGTTGTATATATTCATCGATTGAGGCTATTATAGCCACCACAACCAGCGAAGCAGCGATACAGGTCACCATTCGCATTTTCCTGTATCGCAGTCCACCGTAGACAAGTACTGCGAGCACAGCGTAGACAAACAAGTGTGCACTCTTTCGAAAGATAAACTCGGCAAAATCATACGGTCTCTGCCTCAATGAATAGTCATTCTCTCCGTAAGTGAACTGTATATCAGGCAAAGCGAATCCGATTTTGACTTTGTCGGACAATTGATGCAGCCAAGGCTGAATGGTTTGCTGCTGGTATGATTGTTTGGACATGGACCAAATCACCAAGATCCAAACTGCAGCCAGCAGCAAGGACAAGATAAAACCGAATAATCTCCGTTTGCGTCCGTGTCTCCTTTTTCTGGAGCCCTCCTCCATCAGTATTGTTATCACCACTTTCGTTACCCAATCCAAAACCTTTTATTTCTGCAAATTCTCCCGAATTATTCCATGAATGCGATCCCGTTCCTGTTGTTCCACAATGTAATAGTAAATACCATTGATTTTTTCGCCCTTGCCCTTGATTTCCACTGTATCAATATGTTCAAGATCACTGCGGTAATCCAGAATGAGTTCCTTCATTTCATCAAACGTCAGATCCGTCCTAACGTGTGTCCCGAGCTCATCCAGCATATTCTGAAGATTAAGTACACTGGAGAACTGCATTGTATTTTTCATCATTTGTTTCAATACTTCACGCTGTCTTCCATTACGGCCTAAGTCTCCTTGGGGATCATCATACCGCATCCTTGAAAAACCAAGTGCAGCCACACCATCCAGATGAATATTTCCCTGTTCGTACCGTCGGCCGTCATAATCGAATGCAAACGGATTATTTACGTCCACACCACCGACCAAATCAATGATTTTCGCAAAACCTTCCATGTCCACCTTCATGTAATAGTGAATAGGGGCATCCAGAAACTGTTCCACGGTTTTCACCGACATGTCTACGCCCCCGAAGGCATACGCATGATTGATTTTGTCTTCTGTGTTGTGACCTACAATCTCGGTTCGTGTATCCCTCGGAATATTAAACATAAGCACTTGTTTTTTGCCAGGATTCACACTTAATACGATCATCGTATCCGAGCGCCCTGGATCGTTCGGGCGTTCATCCACCCCGAGAATAAGAGCATTGAAGGGCTCTTTACTATTAATATCAACAGGCAGCCCGCCTCTACTGTCCGATATGGACACGGGCTGAGCCGGATCACGCGGCTCATAGATCTGATCAGCCGTAGATTTGACGGACTGGTATAGATACGTCGCATACCCAAACACTGCAATGACGAAAATGGAAACGACCCAGATCGAAATTTTCATCCACTTTTTCATGGTATTTCCTCACTCACGTTATGATGATCTTCCGTTTAGATGATTGCTGCCGCTTTGCCTTCAGCGTGGTTAAGTCCAGGACGGCCTACAGAATAATACTGAAATCCGGAGGCTTTAATTTGTTCCTTGTTATACACGTTACGTCCGTCAATCATGATTGCTTCATTCATCATGCTTGCAAGCTCTTTCAGATTCATCTGGGAGAATTCTTTCCACTCGGTTAGCACGCAAAGGGCATCGGCTCCTTTGGCAGCATGAAGGGGGTTTTCTTCCCAAACAATCGAGGCGGCATCAACTTCTCTTCGGAAGTTGGTTGTGGCAATTGGATCATACGCCTTAACCACAGCCCCGGCTTCTGTCAAATATTTAATAATATCAATAGCTGGTGCGTCCCTGACATCATCTGTATCAGGCTTAAAAGCAAGACCCCAGATAGCTATGGTTCTACCGTTAAGGGTTCCAAAAATCTCCTCAAGCTTGCGAATCACATTGAAACGTTGATCCTGATTCACCTGAACTACAGATTTCAATAATTTGAAATCATAATCCACTTGGCCAGCAATCTGAATCAGTGCCTGTGTATCTTTCGGGAAACATGAACCACCGTAACCAATGCCAGCTTTCAGGAATGAAGAACCAATCCGTTTATCATATCCCATGCCTTCTGCTACACGTGTAACATCTGCGCCAACCTTCTCACATATATTCGAGATTTCGTTAATAAAAGATATTTTCGTTGCGAGGAATGCATTGGATGCGTACTTAATCATCTCTGCCGACCGAATGTCCGTAATGATCAAGTTTTCGGTTAATGGGCGATGAAGTTTCTTGAGCGCTCGAATTGCTCGTTCACTGTCCGTACCAATCACGATACGATCCGGGTTCAGTGTATCCTTCACAGCCGAACCTTCCCGTAAGAATTCAGGTACCGAAGCTACATCAAATGGTTGAGTGGAGATACTCTGGATGAGCTCTCTTACGCGATCATTAGTGCCCACAGGCACTGTGCTCTTGGTCACCACAATTTTATAGCTCTCCAGATGGGTACCAATCTCGATTGCCACCTGCTCAACAAATCCCAGATTGGCCTCGCCGTTTGGCAAAGAGGGGGTTCCGACTGCGATAAAAATAATATCGGATTCACGAATAGCCTCTGCGATATCGGACGTGAAGGATAACTTGCCTGCCCGTTTGTTGGCAACCATGAGTTCCTGGAGTCCTGGCTCGTAAATGGGTACTTCCCCTGCATTCAGCATTTCAACCTTGTCCTGATTGTTATCTACACAGATGACCCGATTGCCGAGTTCAGAAAAGCAGACTCCCGATACAAGACCTACATACCCTGTTCCAATAACCGCAATATTCATCTTGTTTTCCCCCAGTTCACACAATTTTGGATGATGTCCGCCCATTCCATTTCAATTCTTACAATATCCTCTTCGATCAGCTCGCTGCCCATCTGGACTTCGATAATTTCCAGTTCTGTAATAGCTTTCACACTATGTTTTCCGCCAGACGGAATTGAAATGGTATCGCCCTGATGAATCCGTTGTAAATCACCATCCAGAATGAACTCACCCTGTCCGGAAACGACCGTCCAAACTTCGTTTCGTTTCAGATGATATTGATAGGACAGATTTTTATCGGCTTCAATAATAATGCGTTTCGTTAATACCTCTTCGCCCTTGGAATTCCGTGTATAATCGAGCACTTTATAGCAGCCCCAGCGCCGTTCTTCATACATAGGACGTTCCGCACTATCTTTGAGGACTTCTTTGATCTGTGGACTTGCCTCTTTCTCGCTGACCAGAATACCATCCGGGCTTGTAGCCACAATTACATTAGAAACGCCCAGTACGCATACCGGGATGTTCAATTCGTTGACCAGATGTGTATTTAATGAGCTGTCTGTAACAACTCCCTTGCCTACAATGTTAGTGCTCATTTCATCTGTCAGCGTATTCCACGTCCCCAGGTCTTTCCAGTATCCATCGTAAGGTGTAACGACAATCCGAGATGCTTTTTCCACGACTTGATAGTCGAAACTGATTTTCTCCAGTCTGCCATATTGCTTAAGCATCTCTTCATACTGGATGGGCAACTCAAGCTCGATCAGCAGATTAATCAGATAATTAAGCTTGAACGCAAAAACCCCGCAGTTCCAAAGGGCAGATTGCTCAATCATCTCTGCCGCTTCAGCCTCGCGAGGTTTTTCTTGAAAACGGGATACCTTGGCGTACTCCATAGGTTCATCCTTAGTTCCTATTCGTTGTTCTGGCACAATATAACCGTACTTTTCAGAAGGGTACGTAGGCTGGACGCCAATCAAAGCCAATTCAGCACCGGAATTTTCTAACACCTGGTCTAGCTCGGTAACCTTGTAAAAGAAAGATTCCTCCACATATGGGTCTACAGGAAGTATAGCTACCGTTTCATTCAGCCCTACCCCTTGCACCGAATAGAGATATGCAGCCGTCAGAGCAATAGCCGGGAAGGTATCCCTGCGTTCTGGTTCAACAACCAGATCCACTTCTTCTCCCAATTGGCTGCGTAAAATTTCCACTTGAGGCTTACTCGTAGCAATCGTCGCCTGTTCACTCAACCCCGTTTGCTGCAGCTGTCTCCATACACGCTGTACCATTGATTCCGATTGCCCTTGCGGTCCTTCAAGCACCTTGAGGAACTGCTTCGAACGTGTATCATTGGATAAGGGCCACAACCTTTTGCCTGATCCTCCGGATAGAAGTACGATTCGCAATATGATCACTCCACTCTATATTTTTCAAAAAACGGATGCTGCTTGAAAGTGATGTGCAGGCTACACAGACACGGTTGACTCCATGTAATTATGATCGATCTTTGCACTTTTCTTAGCAGAAGATAAATCCAGTGTGGCCGTGTTGACCTGGTGGGTCCATATTCGATAATATCCGGAGTTTTTGCCGTATGAATTATCGATTAGAAGATTGGGCTTCGCCATCAAACAAGACAAGATATGTCCATGCAACCTAGAAGAATGAATCATCTCATATTCACTGAAACAACGAATTGCTTTGTTGACCAAATAATCACTGTAATTCATCCAGATCTTCTGAAGCAGCCGTCTGCCTCTTCCTTTACGAAGTCCAAGCCCTAGCCAATACACCAGTTTGCGCTCGTAGCGATTATACAGAGTAGGCCAATCCAGAAAATCCCCTTGCTGATCTGCAGCCATATGAGAAGGTTCTGCCGCTTTTTCGATATCTGTTCTATAAAAATTCAATCGTTCTTTGCGCGGTGAGCTAGTTCTCTCGATCGGCCACAATTGATGAGCCATATCTGGTATCAATGAAACGTGGCACCCTTTAAAGTTCTCCGTTGCGATCTGATAAGAGGGTTCATCTCGTACAAACAGATGAAGATCGGAATGTTGGCTGAATACTTCGGCCGTTTTACGCAGAGCGGTTTCTTCCTTGAAGAAGATCGTTTGAGGAAGGATAATGATCCGATGCTCGGGATATTTTCGTATTATGTTTTCCCTGAGACGTTGATGTGCTTCGTATAAATCACCGAAATTCCCACCACCATGAAGCACAATAATATGGTCTTTGGGGATTACTGTTTGTTCATTGAAATCGTGAACACTGTAACGTTCAGCAACTTGTATTCGATAGTCATTGAAAAAGGCTTCCGTCCCTTTCATAATCAACAGATCGCCGCAATTGCTATGCACAGGATAATCAATATAATAGATTTTGGACTCAGGAGGCATGATCTCCAATATCTGCTCAAGCTTCTTCTTCAACTCATCCATGCGATGAGTCCTTTGCAAGTTTGGCATCTTTTCCGGCTCCTTTGAGTATATTTTTCTCTCTTAAGCGATCCTTTAGAAATGAAATATCTGCTCGGTCATAGAGCATTTTGCGAATTGGCATTTTAAAAATGACAGATATAGATATGAGCGACATCAGAATGCGTACAAATGACCCCAGTAATAGGGCAAGGCCAATCCCAAACAGTCCGAACAACGGAGTTAACACAAAAAACAAGGTAATCGTCACACCAAGAGCTATAACCTGACGTAAAACAATTACGCCTGGTCGACCCAGTGCATTAAAAGCCGAAGCCAGAATCCATGATCCCCCGCCTACAATGCACTCAAGAGAAAGCAGATAAAAGGTATTGCTCGCCTGAAGAAACTCAGGTCCAAATAGTAGGCCAATAAAAAAACGACCAATCAACATACTAGGTATGATGATGATCGTCATAAGAACCATACTGATTCGAAAAGCTCTTCCTACGAGTGTCAGTACTTTCTCCTGTTCCATTCCTGCAACTTTGGGAAAGATCACATTTGTGATTGCCATCTGTACTACATTGAACATGCGGGACAGCGCATAAACAACAGAATATAAACCAAAATCCATCGGTGTTAAAAGGGCCAAAATAATAATTTTGTCGAACTGGTTATACAACGTGCCTAACAACTCTACTCCATACACTCGAATGCCGTAACTAAACAGGTGAATGCAGGTTTTGAATTGAGCAACTAATTGATTGATCGAACCGAAAATCTGTTGTCGCATCATGAACATGTAACCGAGCAGAACCAGAATATTGGCTGCAAAACTGATCATGATGGCTTTCTCCACAGTTAATAACCCTGAAGCCCATAGCGCAACAAGTCCAAACAAATTAAAAAGAGGGGCAAGTAGTCGGGAGAGATTATAAATATGGAACTTTTCCGTGCCTTGAGCTGATGCCGCCAGCACTCCCATAAGTAACAGAACAGGTACCATGGAGACCGTATACCAGCGTGCAATGGTAACTACGGATTCAGAGTATCCGGAGAGCCATAAGGGAATACCAAACCAACTGATTATGCCAGCAATTAAACTAATGGGAAGCTGAACAGCAAAACTCATGCTGATGTATGTCGGCAATTGATCACTGTGTTTTTTCACATTGTAGATGAGTGAAGTCGGTAACCCGAGAGCTGCAAGTCCTGATATAAATGCAGGCCAGAACAGCACGGCGGCAAGCTCGCCTTTGCCCGTAGCCCCAAACATGCGGGCTGTCACAATGGACGTGAGTGTTGTAACACCCATAATAAGAATATTGGCAAAACTGGTCATGAGAATGTTTTGAATCATGCTGTAATCACGTCTGTTCTTGGCAACGGCCATATTCATTAGGCGTTCAATCCTCTGCCATTACGGAAGGAACCGACAATTGTTCCGTTCCGGTATGATATTTTTGCCATTTCGCTCATCACCTTTTGAACATTATTGAATGATATAACAATTAATAAGGCTGCCTGTATTATTCTAGCTGCATGCTTAAAAATTCCCCACCCGCTTTTTTGATAACGGGTTGCATCGCTAATTCCTTGCCAGTAAACTCTTCTTAACAACCAACGTTTTGTAAGCCTACTTTTAGCAATTTTATGCTCAACAACTGCGTATGGATTGTAAAATACTTTATACTCTAATCGAACCCGGCCAATAAGCTCACTTTCTTCGCTAGACATCAGATTGCTTCCTACACGCCCTAAATCTTCTCTGAAGGGCTGCATCTGCTCAAAAATGCTCATTCTGAAGGCAACATTTGCACCAAATGGAATAGCTGGCGCCTCCATTTCTACTATATCACCAGAGAAATCCATAAGAGTATATAAGCTGATGATATCGTTCGGTATCCATTCGGGCTTGCCACCTTCCCAGATCGGTACGATTTTCCCACCCACACAGCCAATTTCTGAGTTCATGTCAAATATGCGAATAATCTCTCTGATCCAAGAAGGACAGGCCAATGCGTCGTCATCTAAAAATAAAATAAACTCCCCTTTAGCTTCCTTGATAGATCTATTTCGTGCATAGGACAGACCCAATTGAGGTTCGAAAATATACCGAACATTCTCAGGAAAATGATGTGAGTAAAAAAGTTCCTTGGTGTTGTCTGACGAGTTATTATCTACTACCAAAATTTCATAATCTTTTGATTCGGCATCCCCATTCAAAATACTTTCCACGGCCTGCATGGTGTCAACAGCCCTATTGTGTGTACAGATGGATATTGAAGCCCTCATAGTTCCCCTCCAAAAATACAATTTAATGAGGTTACGCCAACTTGTTCAGCAATTGACTACGATGTGACCATAGGCAATGATTGACAACCCAATCATGCCCATTATTCCCCATTTCTTTAGCCAACTTCTCGTTCAGAACTAACTCTTCAATACGGTTGGCAATTTCGATATCATCCATAGGATCAACCAAGTACCCTGTAACTTGATCCTTCACTGCATCAGGTATTCCGCCACTGTTACCTGCAATGACAGGCAATCTGTAATAATTGGCTTCAAGGAACACGATGCCAAAGCCCTCAACGTCACCCTTTTCCTTAATATCACGGCTTGGCATAATGAATATATCCGAGCATTCATATAACTGATGAAGCTCCTGATCGGTTATGCCACCTGTGAAGACAACTATCGAATCCAGACCATACTTGATGACAAGACGCTCTAATTCACCTCGATAAGGACCATCACCACATATCAGATATTTAAGATTCGGGATATGCTTCATGACTTGGCGGATTGCTTTGAGTGTGACATCATGCCCTTTGCGCTCCACCAGACGAGAGACGGTGATCATCACTTTTTTTCCATGCAGATCATACTTGTCTCGAACATCTTCGACGGATTGGTCTGCCCCACTTAACTTACTCACATTCAGGCCTGGAGGAATGATCACGATCTGATGTTCATGTATTCCCAGTTCTATCAACTTGGATTTGGTATACTGACTATTCGCTATCACCTTGTCAGACCGCTTAAGAATCATCATTAGGAGTGGAAATAGCCTGCTGTTTACCATCCCCATAACATCCAGTCCGTGAACGTAAGGGAAATATTTCATTCCAAAGAATGCTTTCATGAAAGGCCCGGCAACGCCTACCGGAAACACATTAACAAAGTGAATCTCACTCGTCTTTCTACGCCATTTCAGAATAATAAGCTGTAGAATCAAAATAACTTGCGATAGGATCAGCAGAACCTTGTTGGAGTTCCAGTATATTCGCTTCCGAATAATCTCAAAGTCTGCTTTCCGGTCAAACTGATTCGATTCCACCTTATCTTTGATTTTATTGGTTAGAACCGTAACCTCTTCTGAAGGAATCTGAGAGATAAGCCCGTAGGCATAATCATGAATCCCTCCTTTTTCTGGCGGAAAATCAATTGCGACAAAAACTTTAGTCATGCGATTTATCTCCCTTGAAAGACCATATGGGTTCAATATTCACACTGTGCTCATAATGATATTCACCGTGTCTTTTGCACATTTGTTCCAGGAAAATAGACCTGAATGATTTTTGCCTTTATACGACAATTGCAGGCTTAAATCTGGATCTGATGTAATTTCAATTAACCGGGAAGCCGCTTCTTTTGGGCTGTTAGGATCAAAATACAGAACTGCATCCCCGCATACTTCAGGAATGGAAGCACGAGAAGATACAATGACTGGGCAGCCTGTTGCCATTGCTTCCAGCGGCGGCAAACCGAAACCTTCATATAAAGAAGGGAAAATAAAACCGGCAGCATCTTCATAAAGTGCCTTTAGTTCTTCATCCGTAACATAGCCCACCCAATTCACTGCATCAGATTCAGCCCATGCTTGTTCACCAAAAACCTTGCTGTTTTTGGAGCCGACAATAACTACGTTCAGCTGATGAGCCTCGATCTCGGGCAAAACATCAAAAATCAAATTAAAATTTTTATAGGGGTTCATCGTGCTAACTGCCAGGATATACGGCGATTTAATCCCATATTTTTCTTTTGTACCTTCAGCGGCCTTTTTCCGATGAATATGGTCGATACCCAGATGAGTGACAGCCAGCTTATGCTCCGCTATTTTACAGTGCTGCATGAGCTCTCCCTTGGAAAAGTGGGATACTGTAATGATTTTTTTTGAGGTTTTGCCCAGACGAACCATCAGGAATTTGTACCAGGAGCGGAATGCAAATGAAAATGCGTTAGGATAATTGAAAACGGCAGCATCATGAATGGTTACGATCTGATTCTTGTTAAAAGCCGGCCCCGTGTTACATAGATTAATTAAGAGGCCATTCTTCGCGTGAAAAGGTAGCTCCAGCTGTTCCCACAGGTGCCCCTTTAGTTTACCGACCACTTTGTGACGAACGTGTTTGAAATCCGGCTGGGTAACTATGTTGGAGGGTGACAATAAACAGAACTCGTACTGGGAAGAATCGATTTCTCCCTGCTCAATCATTGCATCAATTTCTTTTACAAGTTCCAATGCATATCGTTGTACTCCAGTAATCGTTTGAGTAAGAAACCGGGCATTAATATATATTTTAGTCATGTACATCTCCAGCTCTCTTAGAAAGTTCAAAATGACCCGATACAGAGGATCCTATCGCCATATGCCCTACATGGGTATGGTGATAGAGATTCACAATCTCCTCATTCATTCGTTCCGCGTGAAACTTATTCTTATACAAGACATATCCCGCTTCACCCATCTTCTTCAACTCATCCTTGTTAAGGTTTTTGAGAATGTTCAGCAGTTCATGAGAATGTTCAATGTCAAATAAATATCCGCTATCTCCGTGCTCAACCAGTTCTGGCAGAGCTCCGCGCCGGCTTGCAATAACGGGTTTTCGATTCTTCATGGCCTCTACAGCGACTAGTCCAAACCCTTCCCAGCGAGATGGCATGATTACTGCATCACACTGTTGATAATAACGATCAATATCTGCATTATTTACCCAACCCAAACGGATAACATTGTCCGGAAAGCTCCATTCATTCTGTTCCAGCACACTATCCCCAATAACATATAAACGGAGATAACGCTGTAATTCAGGATTATCATTTAATATTCGTAAGAGCAGATCCAACCCTTTTTGCCGATCATATCTGCCTACAAACAATAACTGAATAATTTCAGAATCACGATCTATTTCGCTTATTGAATTCATACCATTATCTTCACGCTCGCGTACACCGTTATACACCAACTTGGACTTGGAGGCAGGTAAACCCAATTTTATGGAACTTTCCAGCTCGTGCTTAGAGATATTAATTATTACATCCGTTCGATAGGCCATAATTTTCTCGATGAATGCATATCCCTTCTTGTACAACGGCTTCGTATCCATAAGAAAAGCCCATCCATGAGAACAATAAAAGATACTGACTTTTTTGGGCTGAATAAAAAATAAGCTCCTTGCAAGTAAACCGGCAAATGAGCTGTGTATGTGAATAATATCCGGTTGTAATTTGCGAATGGTCTGATGAATCTGCCACATCGCCGAAAGAAAATGCTTGGGGTGACGCTTGTATTTGTATTGCAAAATATGATCTGGATCCAAATCAAAACTTGTGGCGCTATTATAAGCACTCATTAGCAGATAAACGTCGAAATGTTTCCGCTGGTATGCTACAACCTCATTAAGATAGGTTGCCATCCCCCCAACAACGTACTCTCCAATATGCAAAACCTTCACTGCGCTCACCCCACTTTCTGTGGCTTATCATATACATCATGAGAACCTACAAGAGCCATACCAATGACAATCCAGAAAAATATATTGGCTGGAAACATTTCAAGTACATTTGTAGTTAAACTAGAAGCTGCAATTCCGGCGAGTAGTGCGGTAGCCATTTGTGGTAAACGGATTTTATCCGAAGATGGTAGCATATCCATTTTACGCACAAGGACCACGACAAGCAGAACAAACAAGACAACAAAATAAAGTAAGCCTATCCATCCGGTCTGTTCATAAAAGGAAAAAATCTGATTATCCACAGCAAAGTTATTGGAGTTCAATCCGATCATGTGCGTTCGCCGACTAGCAGCACCAACCGAGCCAATACCATTACCTACCACCCCATGCATGGACAACGGAGATGTTAGTCTGCTTCCCCAGGTGTTGAATCGATCAAGCATGGAAGAGACAGACAGCAGGTTATAAGAATCCAACAAGCGGGTACCAGCAAATACACCAATGGGCAACAACATAAACGTGATACCAAGTATTAATGTGTTCTTTTTGTTGTACTTTCGAATTTTCAGAAAAAACAGTACAACTTGATATACGATCCACAGCACCAAAGCCGAACGAATAGTCGACAGTAACAAGAAGCTTATCGTCAAGAGTTGGATACTTATTCGAAACATGTTGTATTTAACAGCTGCTTTCATGCGCTCTGCAATTAGACCCGTAATTAGTAAGGTATAGGCATAACCATCAGGTGAATAGGTGATGGAAGACAGCCGAGGTACACCTTCCAGATAGTTCTTGATATTTACACCATAAACAAACCCCATCGTTATTAATTTCTCTATGCCTAATGAATACTGTATTAACCATCCTGCAATCAACAAAATGAAAACAATAAAGTTCGTTCTGGCAAATGCATAGAATCCGCCGTATTTAGCGAATAACATACCTGCGAACATCATCATTAAAGGTAAGAATGTTATCTTCAGACCATAGATGAGTGTAACCACACTCGAGCCCATGAACAGATTCAAAGAGCCCAGCGCTATGACTGAACCCATCACAAACAAGAACGGATTTAGAAAGGAGGTTTGTTCTCGATACATTTTGCTCAGTGCAAAAAGAGAAACCAAGATCATACCTACATCTTTCAACGTTCTAACCACGATATTATCCACGTAAATGGATACCAAACCATAAAAGGATAAATACACGATCAAAATATGCATGGAAACCAAAAATAGCGAGGATGGGGCATCCGATCTCACCTGAACGAGTGGATGAGATCTGGCATTCAGGGATATCATTTGCATGTTAACCTCCACGCCTGATTAGCTTTTCATAAATATCACTATGTTCTTTAAGAAGGTAATCTTCATTAAAGGACTGGCAGTGCTCGAAGCATTGATTCTTCAACCGTTGTTTCGCTGACTCAGACAGATTGTAATAATGTAGAATGGACTTCGTAATTTCTTCTACACTGTGGGGGGCAAAAGAGAATTGTTCGGCATCCAGTAGAATTTCTGGCATCCCTCCCACCCTCGAAGCATAAATAGGCGTGCCCACTTGATAAGATTCAATGACTACTCTGCCAAATGGCTCATTCCAAGTGGAAGGGACAATAGTCAGGTCCATATCCCTCATCTTCAGGGGAATTTGTGATTTTTCCAACTTCCCCATAAATTTAATTCTTGGGTCTGACTCGGATCTTCCCTTTAACTCCCCCACCATTGGACCATCTCCAAAAATAAACAGTGTACCTACAATCTGATCATTCAGTTGTTTTACCGCATCAATTAAATATTGAACACCCTTCACTTCCGTCAGTTGCCCAAAATATCCAATTTCCAGCGGCTGGTCATGATGTACCTGTTTACTGGCATACAGATTCTGTACCTCTTCATTGTTCTCGACAATATTATGAATCACATGTTTGGAAGAACGCTCGAATAACCCCAGACCTGTATGAGTTCTAAGGATATGTCCTGATATGCCGATGACTGCCGAGATCATCCGGCTATATCTTTTGGAGATTTGTCTATATATTTTGGAGTATGCCTCGATCTTAATGGGTTCAATCAGTGAGAAATCCCGCAACGTGTGCACCACAGGAATATTAAGTTCATAGGCTGCCTTCCAGATCGCCAGACTGAGGCCCGGAATATTCTGAGTATGAATTACCGAGGGCTTAGTCTGTAAAAGATATTGTTTTATATGCTGATACTGCTTCCTATTAAATATATCCTGTACTCGCCATAGCACTTTATCCGGAGCGGATACTTGTTTGGTTGAATCACCGATCCAATACCGATTGTTAAACGGTAATCGTAATATCTCAATCCCATTAATCGTATCTGTAATCACTTCGCCATTTTTATGGCTGCCAACAGTCATGACTTCCACGTGATAACTGGGGCTCAGCGTCTGTGCTAGGATCTGTGTTGATATCTCTGCCCCGCCAATGACATGCGGTGGATACAAACTGTGGGCAATCAATATTTTATGCACGTATCTCATCTCACTTTGATTAGCTTCATGGAGTTTCCTGCAATGTGGCACGAACATTCTCAATCGTTAACTTCAGTCCTGTTTCCAGTGATATTTCAGGCTCCCAGCCGAGCACGGCACGTGCCTTATCAATCACAGGACGACGAACTTTGGGATCATCCTGAGGCAAAGGCTGGAACACCAGCTTACTATCGGATTGGGCCAACTTTTTTACCAAATACGCCACTTCAAGGACAGTGTATTCCGTCGGGTTGCCGATATTAATAATTTCTCCATTCGCCTCTTCGGTTTCCATCATTTTTTGCAGACCACGAATATTGTCATCCACATAGCAGAACGAACGGGTTTGAGAGCCATCCCCATAAACGGTGATGTCCTGTCCGGTCAGTGCCTGGGTCACAAAATTAGAGATGACACGGCCATCATCATTCCGCAAACCGGATGAATACGTATTAAAGATGCGCGCTACTTTAACGGGAACTCTGTGTTTCGTGTAGTATTCATAACAAAAAACTTCGCCCAAACGTTTGGCCTCATCGTAACAGGCTCTCGGTCCCCATGTGTTTACATTCCCTCGATAACTCTCAGGCTGTGGATGCACCTCAGGATCCCCATAAGCTTCACTTGTACTTGAAAATAGAAACTTCGCTCCCTTGGTTCGGGCCAGCTCAAGCATGTGATAAGTTCCCTGCGTGTTCACCCATATCGTACCGATGGAATCAGCTTGATAGAATTTGGGTGAAGCCGGCGACGCAAGATGGTACACCTCATCCACAGGCTGATCAATCAGAAAATCGAGTGAAGCCGCCAACGTGACATCAGCTTCTTGAAAATGGAAAAGGTGGCTGCTTGCCACCTCTTCCAGATTACTGGACACGCCTGTCGACAGATTATCAATTCCTGTAACCCGATGTCCTTGATGAATTAAAGATTTGACCAGGTGTGAGCCCAAGAAGCCGGCTGCCCCCGTCACTACAATATGTTTCAATACGTTCACGCTCCATCCGTCAAAATGTATTGCTTTTAATCATTACCATGGCCGTTCTGAAGATAATTTTAATGTCTAACTGCAGCGAGACGTTGGAGATATAATGGAAATCATATTGCAGATTGTGATGGATGGGCTCTTTGCGAGCTTTACTCACCTGCCATAATCCGGTAATACCTGGCTTTACCAGAAAACGTCTGCGCTCCAGATCCGTGTAACTTTCTTCTACAATTCGCTTCATTTCAGGTCTGGGACCCACAAAGCTCATATCACCCTTGATAATGTTAAGCAATTGTGGCAGCTCATCCAGACTCGTCTTGCGTAGCAAGCGACCCAGACGGGTGATTCTGGGATCATGACTTGTCGTTGGAGATAACCCATATTTCGGTGCGTCCGTACGCATCGTTCTAAATTTATAAATATTAAACTTAATTCCATTTTTTCCGTAACGCTCCTGTTTAAAGATCACAGGTCCTTTGGAATCGAGTTTGATCATTACCGCAATGACAAGCATGATCGGAGATGTTAGCAGTAATAACAGAGCAGCCACAAAAAAATCGATGAATGGCTTCATAACATCGGCGTACCCGCCAACACGTTTAGAGTACGGCTGTTCAAGCAGTTTCCCATGACCTTCCTTGGCAATGGCCTCTCCGCCGCTTCCATAATACTCTGGTCCCGAGAGATTCACAGACCATCCCCTCCTGCTACAAGCACTTCGTTCAATTTTTCCTTCATTAAGATCTCTTCAATCGCCATTAAGACTGGTGCACGAAGCTCATTATTTTTCAACGCAAAATCTAGCGTAGTCAGGATATATCCTAGTTTCTCGCCCACGTCGAACCGGGAACCTTCGAAATCATACGCGCTGATTCCTTCATCGTGATTAAGCATTTGCAGAGCATCGGTAAGCTGAATCTCACCACCAGCTCCAACATTTTGCTCTTCCAGATACTCGAATACCTTAGGCGTCAAAATGTATCGGCCCATGATTGCAAGATTGGAAGGAGCAGAACCGAGTGGCGGTTTCTCTACCATACTATTTACAGAAGAAAGTCTTCCATCAGTATGCAGTGGATCAATAATTCCATAGCGATAGGTTTCACTTGGACTTACCGTTTTCACACCAAGCACCGACTGGTTAACCTTCTCGTATTGTTGAATCAACTGCTTCGTGCACGGTACTTCGGATACGACAATGTCATCGCCAAGCAACACGGCAAAGGGCTCATTGCCGATAAAATTCCGGGCACACCAAACGGCATGCCCCAATCCCAGGGCTTCCTTCTGCCTTATGTAGTGAATATCAACGTTGGAGGATTTCCTAACTTCTTCCAGTAAACCCAGCTTGCCTTTCTCCAGCAAATTGTGCTCCAATTCAAACGCACTATCGAAATGATCCTCAATTGCACGCTTCCCTTTGCCAGTTACGATAATAATGTCTTCAATACCGGAAGCTACTGCTTCCTCCACAATGTATTGAATGGTCGGTTTGTCTACGATAGGGAGCATCTCTTTAGGCATTGCCTTTGTAGCGGGTAAAAATCGGGTCCCCAAACCTGCTGCGGGAATGATTGCTTTCCTCACTTTAGTCATAAATACCACCCTATCCTTCTTATTTTTATGGTTTAAAAGTATGAGTTGAACCACTTAAATCCATGAAACCTTGAAATAAATTGATGCAATTCTTACTTTCAATTTCATAAAGGGGCATTCAACCCAACCTCACGTCACACCCTTGACGATTAACGTCTAAGGTACACTACCCACAGTGTGACCGAGTGCCTACCTTGATAAAGGTATAGTAGACATGACCTGACAGTGCTATTTGGGATTTATAATGAAAGCCACTTAAACATTCTCGACATAATCAGCATTCCGATTTTTCGGCACCTGTACATTGTTCAGCACTGCTCCGAGAATCCGAGCATTTACATGTTCGAGATGTGCCTTTGCCTTTTTGACCAAATCTTTCTTCACCTTGCCTGCACTTACGACAAGAAGGACGCCATCGCACAATGAACTGATAATCAATGCATCTGTCACGGCCAGAACAGGCGGAGTATCAAATAGAATGACATCGTATTCTTCCTTAAGACTTTCCAGCAGGGCTGTCATTTTACGGGAACCCAGCATCTCGGAAGGGTTGGGCGGAATCGGACCGGAAGAGAGAACATGCAATCCTTCCACATCCGTTTCTCTCAATACTTCCGTCACCTTATATTGACTCGACAATACACTGGTCAGTCCTACATGGTTGGGCACATTAAACATGCGGTGCACGGCAGGTTTACGCAGGTCCGTATCCATAAGCAGAACCTTTTTCCCTTCCTGTGCATAGGTCACGGCCAGATTTCCGATCGTTGTGGTTTTCCCTTCACCCGACAAAGCCGAAGCGATCATGATCGTTTGAATCTGACTATCAATAGATGAAAATTGGATGTTGGTTCTCAGCTTACGATAAGCTTCAGATGAACTGGACTTGGGATTAGCCATTGTAACTAGGCTTCCTTTATCATTGGTTAACCGTGGCATACTGGCCGTCACCTACCTGTTTTTGAGATGTAGTCTGTTTGGAGCTGCGGACTTCTTCCTTTTTGATTTTGGATATGACAGCGAGTGCCGGAATTCCCAGCTCCTTCTCCAATTCATCTTCGGTTTTCAACGTATCATCCAAGTATTCCAAGAGGAATACAAAACCTACTGCCAGCAGAAGTCCTACGAGAAAACTGATCAGAATATTAACGGTTGGATTTACATTGATGGGTCTGGACGATTCCGTGGGTTTGGCTTCACTTAGAATGGTTACATTATCCACTTTCATAATTACGGGGATTTGGGATTCAAACACTTTGGCAACGGCATTAACTGTTTTGGCCGCTTTTTCCGAAGACAAGCCCGTAGCGGTTAAACTCATAACCTGGGATTCATTCGCTGTGGTTACCGAGATGTTCTGTGCCAGTTGATTGCCGTTCATGCCTAGATCGGGGTATGTAGCAGCTACTTTGTCGAGGATTGCTGAAGATTTAATGATTTCCATATACGAGTTAATCACTTTAATGTTGGTTTGAATGGACCCAATATCCAGACTGGGAACACCCTCTGCGTTATATGCCTGATTGACGATCAATTTTGCGTTCGCTTCATAAATGGGGACGGTAAAAAAATAATTTTTGACACCTGCTCCAATGCAAGCAACTGCAACAAAGGCTACGATGATCCAAATTCGCTTGCGTAAAATTTGCATGTACTCTTTCAGTTCCACCTTGTATTCCTCCCATTCAATTCAGCGATTATGATGACATTCTATCGATCTGACTGCTTACCAGAACAACAACCTGCGTTTGAGAACCTTCGGTTTTTCTTGCTCTATGTCTATACTTTGGTTGTTCCATAACGACCAAGCATTATTTTTTAAGCGTGAAACCAGTTCTTTGCCAAATCTGCGGCCTAGCTGCTCATACGCAGCATTCATAGCAAATGAACGAATATGAATGTCATGAGCATCTGATGAAATGAAATGAAACGGGTTTTCTTTGCAAAAATGAAAACACCATTTCTGAACTTTTCGTCCGAAAAGTCCTATGATGGACTGGGCTGTGAGCTGAATCAGTGCGCCCTGTTGAATGTATTCAACCAATAGTCCAGGATTATTCTGGATTGGGTGATTCCTTTCGGGATGAGCAATGATAGGTACGATACCGGCTACTTTAAGTTCGTGAAGTATTCCGGTGAACTGCGAGGGAATATAGCCAAAGGGCAATTCCAGCAACATGTAACGACTCCCGGCAAGTGTGCAGCATTTGCCTGCGTGTAAGTCTCGAATCAGAGCTTCATGAACCCTGATCTCCTGTCCGGGGCGGACCTCCAAGCGAATGTTGCGTTTGCGAAGCTCTGCACGAAGCAGTTCCACGGCCTGATTGACCACAATCGGTTCATTATTGTAATGCCCGTTCAGGTGATGCGGAGTTGCAATGATCGAGGTAACTCCCGAGGCTGCCGCCTTCTCGGCCATGTCGATGGACTGTTCCATGTGAACCGGACCATCATCAAGACCTGATAAAATGTGGCAGTGTATTTCAACCATATCCAAACTTCCTCAATGTATGATCCCCCTCGCCCTTTTATTCATCGCGCAAAATGCTTTTGGTGTTAAAGAACTAATGCATAACGCTATGAAATATAGTAAAATGGCGTTAAGTACATGCTTGTTCAGAAAATGTTTAGAATTTGTGATGCTTCATATGGTAAAATCGATGTAATGATAGGGTTTTTGCAGATCCGGTTGTTCCGCTGCTTTTTCATAGGCGAATCGGGATACCGTAGGAAACTGCACGTCACGAAGCATCTGATTTAACTGTCCAGTTATATATAGTGTCTGCTCTTGCTGAATATGCAGGCTTGAATGATACAATGTAAGCTCGCCGAATGGCTGTTTCCATTCCAAGCTTGCCTGAAGCCTTACACATACTTGTCGATCTTCTACATCCAAACCGATCAACATCGTTGACGTTACCGGTAAAACCAGGTCACTCAGGAAGGTAATCGCTTTTGTGTCCATCCCAAGCAAGAGAACGGGACGTCGTTTGCGGTCTACTGTGTTACCCTGAAACTCCTGAATGTACATATGGACATTTAATTCTAGATCGGCCCATTCCTGAATCACTGAATTCATCGTTTCATTCCTTTAGAATGGATTAGACTCCAAGTGTTGCCATTATTCCTTCTCACAGGTATATTGCATAGGCAACGGGGAGACACTTAAATTATTCCAAATGATACATTTTGTAACTTCCATACGTCCAATTTACGATACAAATTGTATCATGTCAAGCAGTATTTGGACATGGTTCTTTTGATTTACGACAATATGAGATGTCCTTAGACAGACCTATTCAGATATAGGTCTGTCCAAGCGTCATCTTTTTGCAGGAAAGCTGCCCTGATCAAAAAATAGCTCAGGATTGGTTTAATATATTTGACATGGCGTTCAGGGGGAAAAGCGTATGAACTACGGAAATCGCATTGCTGAATTAAGGGAACAGCGGGGACTTACTCAAGAAGAACTTGCGAGCTCCATTCATATTACCAGGGCCGCTCTCTCCCATTATGAGAAGAATCGACGCAAACCGGACTTTGAAGTATTAACCAGGCTTGCTGATATTTTTAATGTATCCATTGATTACCTCATAGGGCGTACGAAGCAGAGCGATGTGGTTATGGATGAGGATGTTCGGGAATTTGTGGACTCGCTTGAATTATCGGATAAGGAAGTGTTGGATCGCTTCGATCTGATGATCGATGGCAAACCCTTAACAGAAGAAGAGGCACGTCGTTTTATTGCTTTTGTCCGAATGGAACGCAGTATGGATTAACTCCAACCAAGGAAGACCCAGTCCCGAGTAGTCATCTCTTCGGTACCTGGGTTTTTTTGCGTCTTAACTCCCTCCAATACATTTTTGTGTATAATTCTGGTTATTAGTGCTCATTGTTGACGGAGGATATGAACTCGTTCCAACGCTCCGGGTCGATTCCGCATTGCAGTAAAACCTTCATGATGTCCATCTCGGTTGCTTCCACTTGTTTACCTGTCGGCTTAAGTTCGCCCCTGTTTGGATTCTTCATATTCATTCCGCTAACCTCTCTTATCTATATATACTTTCTCTGCACTCCAAAACTAGCCTTATTATACTTGAGAAAGTTCCTCAATGTTGTCGTCTCATGGCGATAGCGTTTTTGGTACGGGTTCTAATTTTGTCGAAACACAAATAGGAGCTTCACAGCGCCTCATCGGCAGCCATAAAGCTCCTATTATTTCTTCATACAACCCATTCACGCAATCCTGTTAAAAGAGGGACTTAACCTCCCGTACGTGCAAGCTCACGCATATTGGCTTCAAATGCAGCCAGCAAAGCTTCCTCTCCAGTCAAGCCTGTCGCCTGAACACGTTCGATCTGCTCTGTCATCCGTTTGAAGTCTTTCGGAATAACCCGAACGAACTGGTTCACAGCATCCTGCCAGTTATCCAAAATACGCTCACCTGCAGTACTGCCTGTATAAGCCACATGACGTTGAATCATGCCGCGCAGGTCTGCACTTTCCGATACATCTTCAATCCGCTCCAAAAGAACCATTTCCAGGTTACAACGCTGCAGGAATGTGCCTTCCGGATCATATACGTAAGCAATACCTCCGGACATCCCGGCTGCAAAGTTACGACCTGTATCACCCAGTACGACGACACGTCCGCCGGTCATATATTCACAACCGTGGTCACCCACACCCTCGACAACGACTTTTGCACCCGAATTCCGTACGGCAAACCGCTCACCTGCAATCCCGCGGATATAAGCTTCACCACTGGTTGCTCCATACAGAGCAGTGTTACCAATGATGATATTATCTTCCGCTTTGAACGTTGCTTTCGGAGAAGGCATAACAATCAGTTTACCTCCGGATAACCCTTTACCAACATAGTCATTGGAATCCCCTTCAACCGTCAGGGTCATCCCTTTAGGTACAAAGGCCCCGAAGCTTTGTCCGGCAGAGCCGACAAACTTGAATTGAACGGTGTCTTCCGGTAGTCCAGCAAGACCATATTTCCGTGTAATCTCACTACCCAGAATCGTACCTACTGCCCGGTTAACGTTGGTAATCGGAAGAACAGCCTCAACCGGTTGGCCAGATTCGATCGCAGGTTGAGCCAACGTCAGCAGCTGCTGCATGTCGAGCGTCTCTTCCAGTTGATGATTCTGGTGCTGTGTACGATAACGTGCAGAACCTTCCGGCATTTCAGGTACATGCAGCAGCACAGACAGATCCACACCTTTTTTCTTCCAATGATCTACTGCCTGAACCGTTTCAAGACAGTCTGTACGTCCAACCATTTCCTGAATGGTACGGAAGCCAAGCTCAGCCATAATTTCGCGTACATCTTCAGCGACAAAACGCATGAAGTTCACAACGTGAGCCGGATCACCCATGTAATTTTTGCGCAGCTCCGGATTTTGCGTTGCTACACCTACCGGACATGTATCCATCTGACAAACACGCATCATGATACATCCCAGTGCCACGAGTGGTGCTGTGGAGAAACCATACTCCTCCGCTCCAAGCAAGGCAGCAATCGCAAGGTCGCGACCATTCAGCATTTTACCATCCGTTTCCAGAACAACACGATCACGCAGATTGTTCAGCATCAGCGTTTGATGTGTTTCGGCAAGACCAAGCTCCCAAGGCATACCCGCGTGACGGATCGAGCCTTGTGGAGATGCCCCCGTACCGCCGTCGTATCCACTTACGAGGATAATATCGGCACGACCTTTGGCTACACCTGCAGCAATGGTACCTACGCCGACTTCGGAAACCAGCTTCACGTTGATTTCCGCACGTGGATTTGCGTTTTTCAGGTCATAGATCAACTCAGCCAAATCCTCGATAGAGTAGATGTCGTGATGCGGTGGCGGCGAGATCAGACCCACGCCAGGCGTTGAACCACGAACTTCAGCAACCCAAGGATATACTTTACGTCCTGGCAGCTGTCCACCTTCACCCGGTTTCGCACCTTGTGCCATTTTGATCTGGATCTCGTCAGCATTCACGAGATAGTTAGACGTAACACCGAAACGTCCGGATGCAACCTGTTTAATGGCACTGCGGCGCGAATCACCGTTGCTATCTTTAATGAAGCGAGCCGGATCCTCCCCGCCTTCACCTGTGTTCGATTTACCACCGACACGGTTCATGGCGATCGCCAAATCCTCGTGTGCTTCCTTACTGATGGAACCGAAGGACATCGCACCTGTTTTGAAGCGGCGCATAATACTTTCAACGGATTCCACTTCCTCCAGCGGAACTGCCGGCCCTGCCGGTTTCAGTTTTAGCATGGAACGAATCGTCAGCAACTGATCATTCTCACCCTGCACCAGTTTGGCATACTTTTTGTACAGGTTGTAATCGCCTGTGCGAACGGCGTGCTGTAACGTATGAATCGTTTGCGGGTTGAACAGATGTTCCTCCCCGTCATTACGCCACTGATATTCACCGCCAGAATCCAGCACTTTGTCATTGCCGTCTTTGTCCGTAAAGGCACGATTATGATGAGTGAGCACCTCTGCTGCCACTTCTTCCAGACCAATACCACCGATCCGGGATGGTGTCCAAGTAAAGTAACGATCAACGAAATCAGACTTCAGGCCAACCGCTTCAAAAATTTGAGCGCCCCGATAGGACTGAATTGTCGAGATTCCCATTTTGGACAATATTTTAATAACGCCTTTGGTTGCGGCTTTAATGTAGTTTTTGACAGCTTTCTCATGCGAGATGCCGCGCAGCAGTCCTTGCTGAATCATATCATCCAGTGTTTCGAATGCCAGATAAGGGTTCACGGCACTTACGCCGTAGCCCAGCAGCAATGCATAGTGATGAATATCACGAGGCTCTGCCGATTCCAGCAAGATGCTGACTTTGGTTCTTGTACCCTGACGGATCAGGTGGTGATGCAAACCTGCCACTGCAAGCAGTGCAGGAATGGCCGCATTCTCCGCATCCACGCCGCGGTCAGACAAGATCAAGATGTTATGACCTTTGTCGATTACACGGTCTGCTGCTTCAAAGAGCAGATCCATCGCTTTGCGCAGTCCTTCCGCACCTTCCGCAGCCGTGAAGAAAATCGGGATGGTCATCGAACGGAAGCCTGGACGGCGCACGTGACGAATTTTCGCGAAATCTTCATTGGACAATACCGGTGTATCCAGACGGATCTGGCGACAGCTCTCCGGTTCAGGATTGAGCAAGTTGCGCTCTGGACCAATCGTTGTAGCCGTAGACGTGACGATCTCTTCACGGATAGCATCAATTGGTGGGTTGGTTACCTGTGCAAACATCTGTTTAAAGTAGTTATACAAACGCTGCGGACGATCCGACAGCACTGCCAGTGGTGCATCATAACCCATGGAACCCGTAGCTTCCATCCCTGTGGATGCCATTGGCTCCAGCACTTTGCGAAGTTCCTCAAATGTATATCCATAGGCCAGCTGAAGCTGGGTTACGTTATCGTGTTTTGGATCTGGAAGTTCCGGCGCTTCCGGCAGTTCATTCAGATCCATCAAGTGCTCATCGAGCCATTCCTGATACGGATTCTCGGCTGCAATCAGAGCTTTTACTTCCTCATCCGAGATGATGCGTCCTTCTTTCGTATCCACGAGCAGCATTCGACCTGGACGCAGACGATCCTTATACAAAATTTCTTCTGGAGCAATATCCAGCACTCCGACTTCAGAGGACAAAATGATACGATCGTCTTTCGTTACATAATAACGTGCAGGACGCAGACCGTTACGGTCCAGTGTTGCACCAATCTGCAGACCATCCGTGAAGGCCATTGCTGCCGGCCCATCCCAAGGCTCCATCATCGTGCTGTGATATTCATAAAATGCTTTTTTGGCCGGATCCATTCCCTCATCCGTGCTCCACGGCTCAGGAACCATCATCATCGCCACGTGTGGCAGGGAACGTCCGCTCAAATACAAGAACTCCAGTGTGTTATCAAACATCGCCGTATCCGAACCGTCCGGATTGATGATCGGCTTCACTTTGGAGATGTCGTTGCCAAACACTTCGCTCTCAAACAGCGATTGACGTGCATGCATCCAGTTCACGTTACCACGCATCGTATTGATCTCACCGTTGTGGATCATGAAGCGATACGGGTGGGCACGCTCCCAGCTTGGGAATGTATTGGTACTGAAACGGGAGTGCACTAATGCAATCGCCGATTCAACCAGATCTTCCTGCAAATCGAGATAGAACTGTCCAACCTGCTCGGTAGTCAGCATGCCTTTGTAGACAATTTTACGACAGGACAAGCTTGGCAGGTAGAATGAACCGCCTTCTTTTTCATCAGCCGAATACCGGATCGCCAGCTCAGCACGTCTGCGAATCACATACAGCTTGCGCTCGAACGCGAGCTCATCGTTGATATCCGCAGATCTGCCAATGAACACCTGACGAACATAAGGCTTCGCAGCCAGAGCGGAACGACCAAGCATCTCATCAAAGGTCGGCACATCCCGGAAACCGAGGAATGTCTGTCCTTCTTCTTCAATGATTTTCTTCAGGCTTTCTTGGTGAGCATCACGAATCTCAGCATCCTGAGAAAGGAACAGCATCCCCACGCCATACGCTCCCTGCTCTGGCAGCGCAAAGCCGAGGCGCTCTGCTTCCTGTGCAAAATAACGATGTGGAATCTGAATCAAAATACCGGCTCCGTCACCGGAATTCGGCTCACTGCCCTGTCCCCCGCGGTGCTCCATATTACTGAGCATGGTCAGTGCCTGACTAACGATATCGTGTGAAGGTACTCCTTTGATGTTGGCAACAAAACCCATTCCGCATGCATCTTTTTCGAACTGTGGGTCATACAAACCCTGTTTAGGAGGTAATCCGATGTGTCTCATGGAACGCAACCTTTCTATAATGAAGTATTTCGGAAAGATCAAGAACATAGGCAACAAGCAACAATGAAACGGGAGGAGCGGGCCTACAGGTTGAGAACCCTGCTGAATAATCGGGGTGACCACAATCGGGTCATTGGATTCAGAGTACTTCTACTGCTGGAGAAGAAGTCATTCTTTTGTAGTGCTTCCGGATGAGCCGGTAAGAGCACAATTATAATTACTCGCAGTCGCTGGCACGACCGCTGATATGGAGCGACGTTTTTTGATATAGTTCTATTATTTTAACACCGACCTAACATCAGCGCAATTTAAACTTTTTAATACCTCTGATAAGAAATGTTTTGCAGTACAGCTTTAGTGTGATGACGTTTAAATTCATCTCTTTTTCGAATAATTATACACATTTTAAGACAGAGTACAACTGATTTTATCTGCTGACAAAAGAAAAACATTCCATATGCAGCCTGTGTTTCTGCTTAATATCACCAAAATTCCATTCCGTTTCCGAGCAAAATGCAGCCCGAACATGCATTTGTATACAAAAAGAGCCTGTGGCCCATTTTGGGGTCACAAGCTCTTTGCACTTTTTGACTACTATGTTGCATAATTTTGATACTGGTTAACAAACTTTATTTTTCCATCCAAGCCATTACTCTGCATTACTTCAGACTTATGCTGTCACAACTTGACCCGATTCGGCCGCATCAGTCATTTCAGCTTCTTTTTTCGGGCGACGGCCACTCCAGAGGAAGTAAGCCAGCGTCAACAGAATGGATACCCCTGCATAGATAGCCAGGATTCCAGCCTGATGCCACATCACATCGAAGTTTCCACTGGATACGACTGCTTTGAAGCCCATAATGCTATGCGTCATCGGCAACCATGGGCTAAATGCCTGGAGCCAGGACGGAATCAGTTCTACCGGGAAGGTTCCTGCACTTGCCGCAAGCTGGAATACCAGCAGCAGAATGACCACGTAGCGTCCAGGCAGATCAAGCCAGGTAACAAGCGCCTGAACAATCAACATGAACGTCAGCCCCGTAATAATTGTGAACAGATAGAACAGTCCCACACTGTGCGTTTCCAGACCAAGACCATACAGCATAAAACTCGCAACGATAACCGATTGGAAAATGCTCATGGAGCCAAATACGAGTGTACGGCTTACAAAACGGCTCCAGCCGGATGCGCCCGGTACGGATGTATCACGCATTTTCAAAATAATGGTTGAAATAAGGGATCCGACAAACAGTCCAATGGACAGGAAGAATGGCGTCAATCCTGTACCGTAATTGGACACGGATTCTGCTTCATTCTCAGCCGAGTTAATCGGTTCAGCAAACATGTTGACCACATCATCAGTCTTTTTCACTTCAGACGTTTTCTGAGCGGCATCATTCAGCTTGGTTGCCAGTTCACTTGAGCCGTCTTTAAGCTCAGTCAAACCATTAGCCAATTCGCCTGCACCATCACCAAGCTGTTTGGAACCGTCTGTCAGCGAACTCACACCACCGCTCAGCTTGCCTACGCCGGTTTGCAAAGCACTTGTGCCTGTGCCAAGTTGTTTGGCGCCGTTCACCAGCTGAGTGCCTCCGCTTGCAGCTTCACCCAACTTGCCGCTAAACTGCTTCAGGCCTTCGGAGAGCTTCGCTCCGCCTTCGCTGAGCTGATTGGCTCCAGCCAGCAGCTGCTGCTGTCCATCAACCAGCTGGTCGGCTCCAGCCAGCAGCTGCTTTTGTCCGCTGTGAAGCTCTGTCGCACCTGCTGCAAGCTGCTGGTTGCCCTCGTGAAGCTGATTGGCTCCCTGCGCCAGCTTCTGCTCGCTCTCGTGCAGCTGCGCGCTGCCTTCTGCCACAGCCTCACTGGCTGCCAGCAGCTTCTGAACATCCTCACTGGCTGCCAGCTCCGGATTAGATGCAGCCAGCTGTTTCAAACCGTCCGCCACACCTTGGGCACCGTCCGCAACTTTACTGCTTCCATCAACGGCAGACTGTAAGCCTGACGCCAGCGTTCCACTACCCTGCACTGCACTTTGCAATCCTTCAGAGAGTTTTGCGCTGCCTTGTTCGGATGATTGCAGCCCTGCCTGCAGCTTGCCTGTACCATCAAGTGATGATTGAAGACCTGCCTGCAGCTTGTCACTGCCATCCTTTAACTGGTCTGCTCCGCTTTGAAGCTGATCCGAGGCTGCAGTCTGGAGCTGCTGAAGACCGGATACCAGACTGGTTGTTCCGCTTTCCAGCTGGGTTGCCCCGGTATGCAGCGCATTAACGCCATCGCTCAATGGAGATAGTCCATCCTGAAGCTCCAGCGTTCCGGATGCCAGTTTGGCCAAATTGTCTTTCAGCTTAACCGCACCATCATCCAGTTTGCCTGCCCCCGTATTCAGCTCACCCGCACCATCGCCGGCTTCCGCCAGTCCGTCAGATACTTCGGAGAACTTGTCGAGCAGCGTTTCGGCATAAGCCTCTGTCACCTTCGCAGATACTTTCGCCTTAAGATCCTTGATTGCCGTCTTGCCGATCTGTGCACCTACGAAGCTGTAATTACCGTTCGGTTCGTAGATCAGTTCAGCCGGCTGCGGTTGATCATCCAGCAGCGTGGTGGCCTGGGAAGAGAAATTTTCAGGAATCGTAATTTGCATATAATACTTGTCGTTCTGCATACCCTCTTTGGCTTGAGCTGCATTAACGAATTCCCATTCAAAATCTTTATTTTTCTTCAGCTCATCCACCAGATCGTCGCCCACCTGCAAGGATTTGCCTTCAAGCTCTGCTCCCTTGTCGAGGTTGACGACAGCAACCGGCATCTGGTCAACATGGCCATACGGGTCCCAATAGGCAGCCAGATAAATGCCGCTATACAGGATCGGAATAAACATTACTGCAATGACGGGGATCAACACCTTCGGGTTTCTCACGGCCGATCCCACATCCTTGAAAAACACGGATAAAGATTTCATGTCATTTTCTCCCCCAACTCTCTGCTTCGTGAGCAGGAACTAACTTAATGTAAACATATGAATAAATTCAGCAATTTGCTGAAATACGAAATGACCACTTTCCTCAAACGGTCAATTCAGGGCAAAAAACAAACCTGCCTCTCGGCAAGCCTCACTGCCTTAATGCAAAAAGATACTCCATATTCTCCCTATATTATAGTAGAGAAATTTGGAAGCTACATGACGGCAGCAATTCCTTCCATTAAGAAAAGACGAAAGTAATTTTTGATTTCCTCTTTGCTGAGCGGTTCGTGCTGTTTATTCCAATCCGAGGTGAGCGCAATATACAGACGGATCATCATAAAGGCTACGACTTGCGGATCACAATCCCGAATCTCACCGCTGTCTCTGGCTTTCTCCAGCTCCTTGGACAAGAAGTCGGAAATGACCTTCTCCACCTTGTCCAGACCCTCCTTGGCCTGAAGTGTTCCAAAATCCTTAAGTTCCTGGGATAGCTTCACCAATAAATCATGATCACGTCGGAATTCCAGCAATGAATCCAGCACACGAAACAGGTTATCAAAAAAGGCACTTTCCTGACGCACTTCACGATGGGCAATATTTTTCATTTCCTGGATCACTTCCACCAGAATCTGATCAAAGAGCTGCTCCTTGTTCGTGAAAAAAGTATAAATTGTCCCTTTGCCTACATTCGCTATCTTGGCTACCTGATCCATCGTGGTAGCTTTGTATCCAAACATGGCGAACGACTGAGCTGCTGCATGAATGACCTGCTGCCTCCGGTCAATCGGAGCCATCATATCCCCTCCTTCACTGATCTTCTCTTATAAAAATGACCAAAAATACAATTTGGTCACTTGGTCAAAACTTACATTATCACCTTCGACAACAGATTGCAACCCTAACATTTCAAATTTGTGTTAATTTATTTTAACCGAAATGCAGTGGAAAGTGATTCATTCGTCGTCTATAGTGTATGATGGTTCCAATAATACGGATTAAACGAAGATGGGCTGTCTCAGAACATCAACTTTCGTGTAAATATTTATGGAATGAACATGATTTTCCGTTTCGCTGTATATTCATGTATTGAAGGGTACGGCAGAACGGTGAATTGATCAAATTTAAACTTATGAATAAAGGTGAACTCATGCGAAAACCAAGAGTGCTCTTATTATCCGAAGGTTTCGGCACCGGTCACACCCAAGCCGCACATGCACTGGCAAGCGGCATCAAAAAGGTCAGTCCACACGTCCATAGCCGCGTTATCGAACTTGGCAAATTCCTAAATCCGACGGTGGCTCCGCTTATCTTTTCCGCCTATCGAAAAACATTATCCGTCCAGCCCAAACTGGTCAGCTTGCTGTATCGGACACAATATAATAAATCGTTGAACGGATTTACCAAACTCGCCTTGCATCGGATTTTCTATACTCAGACGGCGCAGGTCGTATCCCAGTTGAAGCCGGATGCAGTAATCTGCACTCATCCGTTTCCGAATGCGGTCATTTCAAGACTGAAACGACAAGGGCTGAACATCCCACTGTATACGGTCATTACGGATTACGATGTGCACGGTACGTGGATCAATCCTGAAGTTAACCAGTATCTGGTCTCTACCCCACAGGTTAAGGCATTACTTGAGATTCGGGGAGTCGACCCCTCTCGAATTCAGGTTACGGGAATTCCCGTGCATCCTGATTTTTGGGAAGCAGGTGACAAAGTACGGTTGCGTCAGGAAATGGGGCTTCAGGATATGCCTACCGCACTGCTTATGGGCGGTGGATGGGGGCTTTCCTTCGATGAAGAACATATGAAACTATTAACCTCCTGGGCCGATCGGATGCAGCTTGTTTTTTGCCTTGGAAGCAACGAGAAGATGATCTCCAAGATGAAAGAGATGGCTTGCTTCCAGCATCCAAACATCCGCATTCTCGGTTACACAAGGGAAGTCAGCAAGCTGATGGACGTATCGGACGTCCTTATTACGAAACCGGGCGGCATGACTTGCACAGAGGCTCTGGCCAAAGGGCTGCCGATGTTGTTTATTCCACCGCTTCCAGGCCAGGAAGAAGAGAATTGCGAGTATTTTGTACAAGCCGGATACGGCCAGGTGATACACTCAGCAGACGTCATTACCACAAGGTTCAGAGAGCTGTGTGACCAGACAAAGGCACCGAATGAAGCTGAAAGCCAGCTGAAAGTTGTACGCAAACCGTGGAACAAACCATCCTATGACCCGACGTCTTGTGCACAGGCTGTTCACGAATTATTGTGTCCGGCTGCAGCCGGGTTCCCCTCCACGCCTAAGGAACGCTTCAAGGCCGGAATTCCTGCCACAACGCTGTCAGGTACCAGAATTCCATTCTAAGGCCTCTAAGGGCCCTTGGAGCTCTTCTAGGAGGGGGTTGAATGTAGATAGACATGTCTTATGATTATCATCAACTCATTTGAAACGAAATGCATACAGAAAAGGTTCCCTTCTCATTTTGGAAGGGAACCTTCTTCAATTTCCTTTAAAATAAACGTATGTTTTACCAGAAAAAAGGGTAATTTATAGGAAAGAGATCCATGTAAATACCGAAATAAAACTCTGTTTCAGGTGTTTTCAAAGGTTCGTGTAATGTGAATACATTAACTACCCTGCCTGTTTGCAGAATTTTCAGATCAATTACTTGTAAAAAGTATGATGACCGATCGTTTTCACTTTTTTCTTCGAATGGGCAACAGTCAGATCATCGGCAAGCGTTAATGACAAGAAATAATACGTATCATCAGCGACTTCCTTCCGTCCATTCAGTGCAGCATTCACTGCCTTCACGCTGTCCTCATTGGGAACTACACGCTTCAGACGTCCGTTGGCTACCGGGCTGAATTGAGACTTCTGATAGATTACCTTATAAATAGTATCGGGAAAATTGGCTGACCGCAGCCGGTTTAAGACAACATTGGCAACTGCCACTTTGCCTTCGTACGGTTCACCTTCCGCCTCTGCCATGACAATTTTTTGCAGCAGAAGCAGCTCTTTATCGGACACACTGTATGACCAGGTTGCAAGTTTTGAGTCCTCCTGGTTCAAAAGCTCAGTCCGCGTAAAGTAAAGTTTTTGGGGGGGAGTTGTTACAGCAGCAGCCGCTTTGGCCTTCTCTATTTTGGCCAATTTCAAGGCAGCTTCTTTTTTGGCTTTGGCCGCAGCAGCAGCTCTGGCCTTATGCTTGGCCTTGGCTTCTTTCAATTCCTGTTCTTCCTGAGCATCCGTAAGCCAGTCCTTGGCTGGCAAGGAAGCCGTCCAGTTTGCCGTATGATTCGATGAATCAGCAGACAGACTTGTCCCGTCTGACATCATCCGCCTGTCCCCAGCAGAAGAAGATGATGCGCTATTTTGCACAGAAGCCGCCAGATCGGTCATCTGTTTACTATCACTTGCCTCGTTCCATTTCCCAGTTGCCTGGACTACATTAACCCCCACTATACATACAAGCAGCACAGATAACATCGGTGCTACCCAACGATTCTTGCTTATAATATCCATTCGTAAGATTCCTCCTGTCGCAACAATTCCCTTAACTAAGTAACCCAAAAAAAAGAATTTGAATAACGATGGCTAATATTACATAGGGATAAACGTAATGTCAATGTGATTTTATGTCATAAAAACGAGTTTCAGGAAAATGAAAACGTATCCACAACCTCATACATCGGCGATTGTCCAAGCCTGGTCACATAAAGTACAAAGTCCTCCACAATCCATGATTTAGCACCCAAGGAATGTTCCGGAAGCACCCCATAAATCCCTTTATCTTCATTTCCTGGGGCTAAACCCAGAAATTTGCGTGCAATTGTAATGTGCGGAGAGTAAGGTCTCAGCTCTGCTTCATATCCAAGTGTCGATGTGGCCTCCAGAATCCGCTTGTGAAGAAGATTCAAAGACTCCCGTTCGCCGTCCACACCCCTCCACAACACCTTCGGAGCATCTTTCAGACCGAAAGTTCCCCACCCGGAAGTTTGCAGTTCAAACGGCTGAATCCCTGTACTCGCCATGCGCAGCGCTTTCCGCAGATGCCCAATATCACTCACCAGTGTATCTCCCAGAAATTGCAGCGTGATATGGTAATCCCGATGGTCTGTCCATTTGCGAAAATCAAGTCCGTTCTTCACCATTTCTGCATCGAGTTGAAGGGATTCCTGAATAGGTGCCGGAAGACGTATTGCCGTAAATAATCTTTCCCGCCGTGATGGTAGATCCGTATATGAATAGTTATTCATCATCGTATACACCTCTCTAAAGTTCGTTCTATTATTTCATAATCATATGTCCTGTTTCAAGTTGGGTAATTATAGATTGACACAAATGTCAGCACTTGCACATGAGGCTGCACTCCTGCCTTTCTGCAGCATTTTCTCAAATCTGCTACACTTATCTCACAACTCAATTGAATTCAGGAGGTTACACACTATGGGTAAAATTGTATGTTTTCCATCTTTATCTGCGGAGCAGCAGCAGCGCATTTTAGACGCCGCACCCGGCTATACGCTGACCGTCAGCAAAGCCAAGGAGATTGACCCTGCCGAGTTAACAGAAGCCGAAATCATTGTTGGCTGGTCTCCACTCGTCACCGAACACGCCCTGAAGAAGGACAGCCTCCTGAAATGGGTACAGGTCTGGTCCGCAGGTGTGGATAACCTACCCTTCTCGGATTTGGAGCAAAAAAATATTCAGGTGACCAGTGCCAATGGCGTACATGCCATCCCGATCACTGAAATTATTGTAGGCATGATGTTATCGCACAGCCGCTGGCTGAGACAAGCCATGCTTCATCAACAGCAAGCCGAGTGGAAAAATCCCGGCAAACCACTGCCAGAGCTGCACGGCAAAACGGCTGTCATTGTTGGTGTAGGAGAGATCGGCACCGAAGCTGCCCGTATTCTCAAGGCGTTTGGCATGAATGTCATCGGGGTTCGCCGGTCCGGCAAAGACGTTCCTAATGTCGATCATATGTACGATATGTCCGGACTGCATGAAGCTTTGGGCAAAGGTGATTATGTCATCAACATCTTGCCCCTCACAGACGAAACCCATCATTTGTATGATCAAACCGCATTCGAACATTTCAAGAAAGGCTCCTGCTTCGTCAATGTAGGACGAGGTCCAAGTGTAGACACTGAAGCACTGATTCGTGCACTGGATAGCGGTCAGGTCGCCTATGCTGCATTGGATGTTTTTGAAGAAGAACCCCTTCCTGCGAAGCATCCATTATGGCAAAAGGATAATGTGTTAATTACCCCCCATATCGCGGGAAGTACGGAGCAATATACGGATCGGGCACTTGATATTTTTGTAGAAAATTTGGAAGCTTACCTGGCGGGCAAAACATTGCCGCTCAACCTGGTCGACTATAGTCATAAATACTAATTCGTCCTCCATTTTCCATGCGTAATTGTACAAATACCTTATCATTATTTCTAAAAATGGATATAAAAAACCTCCACACCCGGAAATCATTTCTTCCGAGTTGGAGGTTTTCTTCTACTATATAACTATGTGCATAACCAAACGTGACGTATAAACGTTCCTTTCCGCACAGCGCAATACTGATTCACTTCCCACCCCGCTGCAAGCAAATGCTCTTCCACCCATTCCGTGGAGACAACTACAGCCCGTTTCGCCAGCCTGCGCAGACTTGTGAGCATGACGCGCTGGTCTTCATCCGGAAGGACGGAACACAGATTATAGGGCATATCCAAAATCGCTGCGTCGTAAGATCCCTCTAATTCATTCATGTCACCCAGCGTAAGGCAAGCCGGATCATAACCAAAGTGCGGCAGATTGATGCGTGCTCCCTGAATGGCCAGCGGATTCAGGTCGTTCCCTCTTGCCTCGATCCCCATGGAGAGTGCTTCGATGACTACCGTACCCATGCCGCAGCATGGATCAAGCAGCCGCTGGTTCAGAATGTTTGGTACGGCAATGTTAACGAGAGATCTGGCCAGCGCAACTCCGAAACCCGTGGAGTAATTTTGCGGCTTCTGCTGATGACTGTGCCACGATCGATCCGCTTCTGTCCACTGACCCAAGATCCATTTTCTACCTGTTTGTATTAGTCCAAAGGTCACTTTCGGGTGCTTCATCTGCGCCTTGCCCTTGATGCACATTCCCACTTCTCTTTCCAGCTGACGGGAATGTTCATAATCAGGCATATGGTCTCCTTCTTTCAGACATACCACTTTGAACGTTTCTTCCGGAAGCAATTCAATCTTCGCTGCAGCCGGAAGCAAATCATTCACGCTGTCCGCTTCCGATATCACGTCCAGCCTTCCATGAATAAACGGACTTCTGCCTGGTGGAATGCATATACTGGACCGGACATATGAGCGTAAATTCGAATTCATTTCCAGCCTGGAACCAAACAATGCATGGAGCTCGAGCGAGCATAATTCACGCTCATTCTCATGACAGGCAAACGTGTAGATGTAATCTTGGTTAATTGAACTCCTTGTGATGTCGGTCGAATTGCTTTCAGTCAACATTGCAGCCGTCCTTCATGTTTCTTCTATTATAAGAAGAAGGTTTATATTTTTAATTTTTCGATGGAAGCAAGCAGGTCATCCGACAATTCCTTCAGTGATTGAATGCTGCCGCTAATCGTTTCCATGGAGCTTACCTGTTCTTCAGCCGAAGCCGAAACTTCCTCTACGCTTGCTGCAGATTGCTCCGATACTGCCGAGATCTGTTGGCTAAAATCATTCATGCGTCCACTTGCATCCTGCATGCCTTCCAACCCGGCTGTCATCGTGCCAATCACGTGAACCATTTCCTCCACAGATTCATTAATATTCCGGAATAGATTCCCCGACGTTCGTACATGTTCCTGCCCCAGTTCAGTCTCCCGGACACCTGTACGCAATTCAGCCACAACTCCCTGGGAATCCTGCTGGATATCTTCCGTAATCACTGTAATTTCCTCCACTGAAGTCTGCACCGCTTCCGATAACTTCCGTACCTCGGATGCCACCACGGCGAACCCACGACCACTCTCTCCAGCACGGGCCGCCTCAATGGAAGCATTCAATGCCAGCAGGTTGGTCTGCCTTGCGATGTCACGAATCACTTGGACCAGCTTGGAAATATCCTCGTTTTTACGGTTTAGCTGCTCCATCCGCTCCATCGAAGCCGAGACAGCCCCGGAAATTTGCTGCATTTGCTGCACGGATTGCTCCATGGCCTTGCGTCCATTCAATCCCTGCTCCAGCACACGTTCTGACATCGCACTAAGCTTGCTCCCTTGATTGGCATGCTGCTGAATGTGCTCGTTCAATCCCTCAACCGCACGTGCTGATTCAACTGCCGTTACGGCCTGACTCTCTGCAGCCTTAGCTGACTCTTCCATCGTAATGGCAATCTGCTGACTTCCAATTTTGACTTCTTCCGAAGAGATGGCCAGCTCGTTGCTCTGACGATTCACCGCTTCGGCAACACGTCTGACATTCAACACCATGGAAGTCAGATTTCCTTTCATCGTGTTTACCGCTTTAGCCAAGAGCCCTACTTCATCTTCGTGCTTGGTATGTATATCCTGCACATTCAGTTGGCCTTCTGCAATCAGCTTCACTGCACTAATAACCCGGAGCAGCGGTTTCACGACCTGCGAACGGATAATCGGAATCGCGATCGCCGTGATCGCAATCATGATCAGCACCCCTACAATAATGATCATTCGGCCATTCTGCACCGACCTGATGGTTTGCGCTGCCGAGAGATCCGACTGATTCTGATTGTATTCGACCAGATAGTCCAGATCGACCTGCATGGCATCGAAGGATTCAGCCCCTTTTTCCGAAACTTCCTTCGCCAGCTGGGATTGTCCTTGATCACTCAAATTGATCGCTTGGGTATTCAGCTTAAGGTAAGCCGCCCACTTCGTCTTGAATGCGTCCCAGTGCTCCTGTTCGTCTGTCGCCTTATCCTGCTGATCGTATATTTTGATCGCCTGTGTCGTTTCACGAATATAGTTGGTACGCTCTTCAGCGAGTTCTGCCTTGTCTCCATCCTGAGCATCAAAGTGCCGGTAACTCAATGACAAAATATGTTCGGTGGTATAGTTCAACCTATTGATTTGCTGAATCGAAGGCATCCAGTTCCCCGTTATCTCATTGGTGTTGGCTTCCATAGAGTTTAACCGGATAACAATGGTGACACTAAGGAGAATTAAACAGAGGATTAACAAATAGAACGCGATGCTGATACGCAGACCGATACTCCTGATCTTGAATCTGCTGAACATGTGATTTCCCCCTTATACCGGATTCGGCCTACCTCCGAATTTTCGGTTCTTTGGTCTTGGTTTTACCCTTCTTTTGGCATCTTGCAAAATACTCTTTTATCATATATCTATGGGTAAACTGACGTAAAGTATTATAACATTATTTTGTTTAAGACATGCTTCGTTTTGTAAAAACTTGTGCCTCGTAAACACGTTGATTTCATAGGAATACATGCGAAAGCATCAGCGAGATAAAATGGAAAAGAGCTGCAGCATGCGGAGAATACCGATCTGCAACCCTTCAACATGTTAAATTGTGAGGATTATCCTATGAAAACAGGAACTGCACCGCTTACTTCACCATGGTTTTACCAAACTCGGCAAGTAACCGATAAGACGCAAGTCTTCGCTCGTAATCAGGTCCGGCTGTAACTACCAGAAATTGCTTCGTCCCCAGTCGTTTGCTTACCTGCCCGAATTGTTCCCAGATCTGCGGCGCTGTTCCTGCAAAATGTTTGCGCGCTTCGTCCTCACCCTCGCCCTTCTCAATGTTGATCTGACCACCAGTCCCCGTACTAGAGTTAGATTCCTTCTCTGGAGCGTTCAGGGCTGGCACATCTTGTCCACTCTTCCTTCGCCGATCTGCTATTTCGCGGCTCCAGTCCCGAGCTTCCTCCTCAGTCTCTGCACACATTGCACTGACCGCAGCCATCACTTGGGGTTCATTCATTGTTTTACTGGGAATAAACCCATCCCGATACCGCTTTACCGCTTCCGTACCATCGGCGTCACTCATAAACTGCCCAAACACATACCCCATGCCAAACCGTGCAGCAAACTCGGCACTCTTGACGTTGGTACCCAGCATCCACAGGGATACGGGAAGTTCAGGGATTGGACGTGCCGTTACCCGATGCTCCTCATAGCTGTACCGATCCTCGAGCAATTCAGTAAGTGCCGCGAGTGATTCAGGCAATTTGGACACATGCTGCAAATAATTGCCGCTTAGCGCCATGGTGGCATGCGGCCCACCTCCAGGCGCGCGTCCCAGCCCCAGCTCAATTCTGCCTGGGTACAGTGCAGCCAGCAGCCGAAACGACTCGGCCACCTTCAGCGGACTGTAATGCGGCAGCAGCACCGCACCCGATCCCAGCTGAATGGTTGCTGTCCTCGCACCAATATGCGAGAGCAAAACTTCAGGCGATGCGGATGCAAGTTCCTCCATATCATGATGCTCGGACGTCCAGTACCGGGTATATCCCCAAGCTTCGGCATGTTGAGCCAAGGATACAGACTGCTGCAATGCCTCTTCCGCTGCAGCTCCTTTCAACCTTGGCACAAGGTCGAGCACGCCCAGACTGAACGGCTCACTTGATCCTGTGCCGATGTTTGTATCCAAGCTCCTCACTCCTTATTTTTAGTCCAGATCGTAGATGGAGCCTACCTTCAGACCGTACAATTCATTGTATATTTTCTCGGCAAACGCATCCGTCATACCTGCAATATAATCAATCACCATGTGCTCCCATGTCCAGATCGGATGAGCCTTCGCCTGATCCTTCTCATAGCGCTGCAGCCAGTCGGATGGAATGATGGATTTGGACGTTTCCGGGTCCAGGAACGCATCCCACAGGCGCTTGATCATCCATTCACTGCGTTTTTGCAGACGCTGTACGCGCAGATCACGAATCATGGTCACCCAGGCAAAACTCTTGAGCACACTCACCGTACGCAGCATATCAAGATCCTCTGCATCTTCGCGGACAAACGTCACCTTCTTCCAATCCCCGTCGTCAATTACGCCCAGGCTGCCCACAAAGAGGCTTACCCAGTATGCCTTGACCTCGCGGCGGGTTCGGGAGTAATCATGCTCGCAGAACGGCATCTTCTCATTCCAAACGCGCAGGAACGAAGCAAGCACTTCTTCTACCTTTTGCCCAATCGCCTCTCTCGTCCATCCATTCCAGAACAGATCCTCGAGTGTAGTAATTTTATCCACAATCAGGCGATGAATGTGCGGATCCTGCAGGAAATGCTCATGCACTTCGATTTTGCCTGCCTTAATGCCATCCTCCAAATCATGTGCGGAGTACGCAATATCGTCACAGAGATCCATGAGCTGTGCTTCCAGTGTCTTTTTGCCAGCCGGCATGTTCCAGCGATTACGTATCTCGTGGATATATTGCCACTCATGATGGTACATGCCCTTCTTGCTCTCCGTACCTGGATAAGGATATTTGTTGATACCAAGGAGCACCGCATCGGACAAATTCAATCCATCGATGTCCTCCCGCTTCTCCAGGAACATGATGAGACGGAAGTTATGTGCGTTGCCTTCAAAATGCTCATATTTCCGCTTCAGCTCTGCACGAACCTCTGGCTCCTGCTGGGGTGATTTCGCACTGCGGTTCTTCTTCATGATCTTCTTGACCTCGGTGTTGATCAGGTCATCCAATATGCCGTCCAGTACTTCTTCCCCTTTATGTCCAAACGGCGGATGTCCGAAATCATGTGCAATTGCGGCACATTCCACCACTTCTGAATCAATAATAAGCCCCGGGCTGTCCGCCTGACTCCAGTCCACCTGTGGGTATCGACGAAGCAGACTTCTTGCCGCCTCTCGCGCGATCTGCGCAACCTCAAGGGAGTGGGTTAACCGGGTGCGATAATAGTCGCCTGTTCCGGCACCAAACACCTGGGATTTGCCCTGCAACCGGCGGAAGGTCGGTGAATGAATTAGTCTGGAATAGTCCCGCTCATATGCTGCACGAGCTCCATCCAGTTTGGTAAGTTCGGGATATTGTCTATGTTCTCTCAAATCGTTCCATTGCATGTGATCACTCCTAGCCGACTGTCTCTATTTTGAGTGATTATACACAACATCCGTCGTTTCGAAAAGCAAAACCTGTCTGTGATTGTCATCTCTTCTCACATCAACTTGTGATGTACAGTCTTCTTCTTTTATTATACCCCGACAGACTATCATCCGTGCACCTAAATGATTAATGATATACATCGAAATACATCAAAATATGAAACCATTTAGAGTATTGTAGAGATCATTCCGATAATTCAAAAAGATAGGATGAAAATTACTGATGAGCATCAGTGGCCGTTCCGGTTACGGATCGTTCTTCCGATCGCTGTTGTCTCCAGGTTTTCTGAATTTCCCTTGGCAAGGGGAAAACCCGGAGACAAACGCGACCGCTCCGCTTCTTCAGAATCGATTCCGTCCCCTCCACTACTTCGCTGCTTAACGCTATGGATTTCATTAAAAAGTAGTATTCTTAGAATTTAAATCAGTAGGAAGTTGCTAAAGACAAACTCAATCTTAATTCAATTGCGACCTTTCATGATCCTCTGTCTCCTATTTGTTTCTTTGGAGGGAGAGAAACTAAAAAAAACGACAGGGACGGAGTCGCCCTGTCGGGTGGAGATGGTCAGCGTCTCGCTTGCTGGCCTCTTACTTTTATAGATGCTGATAGCGTGAAACTACACGCTACTTAAAAACTCAGCTCGGTGATGCGATTACACCATCACTTTGCAGATGTCGTTTGTGAACTCTACCGGATCTTGGATTGGCAATCCCTCAATCAGCAAGGCCTGGTGATACAGCAAGCTTGTGTACAGGGTCAGTTTTTCCTTATCCTGTGCGTAAGCATCTTTCAGGGATTTGAAGACATCGTGGTTGACGTTGATCTCCAGCACCTTATCTGCCTGTACATTCTCACTGTTCGGCATGGCTTTCAGGATTTTCTCCATCTCGATGGTCAGTTCACCTTCGGTGGACAAACATACCGGATGGCTTCTGAGGCGTTTGGAAGCTTTGACGGCTTTTACTTTGCCTGCGAGCTGTGCTTGCATCGCTTCAAACAACTCTTTGTTATCGTTGTCTTCTGCTTCGTTTTTCTCTTTGTCCTCGCTGTCTTCGATACCCAGGTCACCGCTGGAGATGGATTTGAACTCTTTTTCCTTGTAGTTCATGATCATTTTGATCGCGAATTCATCGATGTCCTCCGTGAAGTACAGCACTTCATATCCTTTATCCAGTACACCCTCGATCTGAGGCAGCTTCTCAATCCGCTCAATGGACTCACCCGATGCGTAGTAGATATACTTCTGATCTTCCGGCATTCTGGAAACGTACTCGTCCAGGCTGACCAGTTTCTTCTCTTTGGAAGAAGAGAACAGCAGCAGATCCTGCAGTGTATCCTTGTTTACGCCATAGTCGCTGTATACGCCATATTTCAACTGACGTCCAAACGCTTGATAGAACTTCTCGTAGCTCTCGCGATCGTCCTTCAGCAGGCTTTGCAGTTGGCTCTTGATTTTGTTTTTGATATTTTTCGCGATCAGGCTCAGCTGACGGTCATGCTGCAGCATTTCACGGGAGATGTTCAGGGACAGGTCTTCCGAATCAACCATACCTTTGACGAATCCGAAGTAATCCGGCAGCAGATCGCCGCATTTGTCCATGATCAGGACACCGTTGGAGTACAATTCCAGGCCTTTTTCGTACTCTTTGGTATAGTAATCAAACGGCGTGCTCTCCGGAATAAACAGAATGGCATTGTATACCACAGCGCCGTCCGCGCTGATATGCAAGTGTTTGAGCGGTTTGTCAAAACCGTACCGTTTTTCCATATAGAAGTTGTTGTAATCTTCTTCGGTCAGCTCGCTTTTGTTTTTGCGCCAGATCGGCACCATGCTGTTCACGGTTTGCTCTTCCTTGTACTCCTCGAACTCGTTCTCCGTACCTTCCTTCGGACGCTGACTTGTCACATCCATCTTGATCGGGTAACGAATGAAGTCGGAATATTTCTTGATGATGGATCTCAGGCGATACTCTTCCAAAAACTCATCGTAGGAATCCTCTTCGGTATTCTGTTTAATCGTCAGGACGATTTCCGTACCTACGGAATCTTTCTCAGCTGGAGTAATTGTGTATCCATCCGCACCTTCAGACTCCCACTTCCAAGCTTCGTTGCTGCCCAGCGTTTTACTCGTTACGGTCAGCTTGTCCGCCACCATAAACGCGGAGTAGAAACCAACTCCGAACTGTCCGATAATGTTATGGCCATCTTTGGCCTCATTTTCCTTTTTGAACGCCAGCGAGCCGCTCTTCGCGATAACCCCGAGATTGTTCTCCAGTTCTTCCTGGCTCATCCCGATTCCGGTATCAGTCAACGTAAGTGTACGATTCTCTTTGTCGATGGTCAGCTTGATGTAGTAATCCTCTTTGTTGAAGACAAGCGTATCGTCGGTAAGAGCTTTGTAATATATTTTGTCAATGGCGTCACTGGAGTTGGAGATCAATTCTCTCAAAAAGATTTCTCTTTGGGTATAGATGGAGTTGATCATCATATCCAGCAAACGTTTGGATTCTGCCTGGAACTGTTTCTTGGCCATGAATGGGTGTTCTCCTTTCAATTTGGGATATAGAATGATTGATTTGCAGTTATAGAACAAACCATTTACCTTTACACGAAGCCACTTCGCTAACCAGAACCATTTTCCGATCGCTGTTATCCCCAGATTTTTTTGATTCCAATAGTATAAATGGAAAATCCGGTGATAAAGGCGAACACTTCGCTTCTCCAAATTGGTTCTGAACGCTTCGTTCCCGTGTAGTCTCCAAGTTCGTTCTATGAAACAAAATTAATCATTCCATATGTAGTCGCTGTAGTATAAAGCATCATTTGTTAGCACTCAGGTGACCGGAGTGCTAAACCCTTTCTTTTATATAACATATGGCAAAATTGGGTGTCAATACGCCGGGCGTTATTTTAACAAAATGGATGCTTAACACATCGTTTATACACACTTATTTGATTTTAACGTAATCCATCTGCCAATACAAAAGCCAGCTCGAATCGACGTTCGAACTGGCTTTTCCCGGATTGGTATAGCTGAAATAATCAGCCTGGCTAGTAAGCTGGGTAAAAAAGTAGGTCAATGGAAGAATAGAACACATTCCTTCATTTACTTCACCATCTTTGGATCAAGGGTATCACGCAATCCATCCCCGAGCAGGTTGAAGCCGAGTACCGTCAGCATGATGGAAAGGCCGGGAAAGATAAGCGTCCACGGCGCCTTCTGCAAAAACTGACGTGAATCCGATAGCATTTTCCCCCATTCCGGGTCAGGCGGCTGTGCACCCATGCCGAGGAACCCCAGTGCGGCCGCCTCAATAATGGCTGTCCCGATGCCCAGTGTTCCCTGAACAATCAGCGGGGTAAGACTGTTCGGCAGGATATGGCGAAACAGAATACGCATATTATTTGCGCCCAGTGTGCGGGCAGATGTAATGAATTCCTCCTGTCTCAAGCTAAGTACACGCGAACGCACCAATCGTCCGTAGGTCGGAATGTTGACGATAGCTATGGCGAGTAATGCATTTTGCAGCGAGGGACCCAGGATTGCCACAATGGCAATCGCGAGCAGGATGCCCGGAAAGGCCAGCAGAATATCGAATAGACGCGAGATGAGCATGTCTGCCCATTTTCCATAAAACCCGGCAACTAGTCCAAGCAATGCTCCCGCAATAATGGAACCGATCACCGAGAAGAACCCCACCCACAAGGAGATACGCGCTCCGTAAAGCACTCGGGAAAATACGTCACGCCCCAGATCGTCGGTACCAAACCAATGCTCTGCCGAAGGGGCCTGAAGCCGATCCGTCAGCACTTGTTCCTTGTAATCATAAGGAGAAATGTATGGCGCAAGGAAGGCCAGCAGGATGAAAAACACAATAATGATCAGTCCGGCGAGCGCCAGCCGATTGCGGCGAAATGTTCTCCAGGCTTCCCGCCATGGACCGGATGCACCTGCCGATACTGCTTCTATGGATTGTCCGGTGTTGGTTGATAATTTGGCCATGCGGCGTCTCCCTTCTTTAGCTATGAATGAAAGATAAGAAGAATGATTCCAATAACACTTCGGACTACGATTGCTGAACCATCTTCCGATCGCTGTTATCCTCAGATTTGTTGATCCACTTTTTTTAAGGGTAAAAATCTGCTGATAAATGCGAACGCTTCGCTTCTACAGATTAGTTCTGCACTCTTCGTATCGTGTAATTTCTGATATCTATCTTATTTAAAAATTCATTCATCAAAACAAATGATGGAGTTCCTACTTATAGCTGATTCGTGGATCAAACACAGCATAGAGTAAGTCGACAATCAGGTTGATCAATACGAAAAAGAAGGCAACGATCAGAATGCCACTCTGAATGACCGGATAATCCCGCGAACTAATCGCTTCATATATATAGCGTCCCACACCAGGCCAAGCGAAGATTGTTTCAGTCAGTACCGCGCCGCCGAGCAAAGAGCCGGTTTGGATGCCGATAACGGTCAGGACCGGAATAAAGGCATTTTTGAGTGCATGTCCATATACGACAAAAAACGGACCGAGTCCCTTCGCCTTTGCGGTGCGGATATAATCCGAACTCATGACCTCAAGCATGCTGGAGCGAGTCATCCGGGCAATAACAGCCATCGGAATTGTTCCAAGCGCAACACTTGGCAGGATGAGATGTTTGGTTACAGTCCACAGCTGGTCCCAACGACCGGCAATCATCGTATCCAGAACATAGAGACCGGTGATAGCATCGACGGGATCACGTGCGTTCATTCGTCCAATGGACGGCAGCCAGTGCAGCTTGTTGGCAAACAACCACTGTTCCATCAGACCGAGCCAGAAGATTGGCATTGATACACCAACCAAGGCAATAACCATACAGCAGTAGTCGAACCAGGAGTTATGTTTCCATGCGCTGACGATCCCCGCATTTACGCCAATAATGACGGCAAATAGCATACTTGCCATCGTCAATTCGAGCGTCGCTGTCAGGTAAGGTACGATTTCCTGGGCAATAGGCACCTTGGTACGGATGGATGTGCCCAAGTCTCCTTGGAGCAAATCGCCAAGATAAGCGAAATACTGCTGGAACCACGGTTTATCAAGTCCGAGCTGGTCCCGAAGGGCTTGCTTGGACTGTTCGGTTGCCTTTTGCCCAAGTATCGTCTCCGCCGGGTCGCCCGGAATGGCATGAATGATGGAAAAGACGATCAGGGTCATGCCGAGCAGTACGGGCAGCAGCACGAGTATGCGTTTGACAATATAACTGTTCAATCCCTATTCACCTGCCTTTGACGTATCATGCAACATGCAATTATAAAAGCGCTGGTAGACAAGAATGCTTTAGATTGTTATGACCAGATGCGGATTCTCTTCTAAGCATTGCGTGTTCACCAGCGCCTTGAAAGATGTAACGATAAAATGATGATGATTTTAGATCACATAAATCCGTTATTCAAAATAAGCATTTGCATAGGATTCGCTGCCCAGTGGGGAAGGCACAAAACCTTTCAGGTTTGCTTTACCTGCCAGAATAGGTGTCGTGTGCACAAGTGGAATCCACGGTGCATCTTCCTTGATAATGACTTGAGCCTGTTTGTACAGCTCGGCGCGTTTGTCCTGATCCGTTTCTTTCTGCGCTTCGGTCAGCAGCACATGCAGCTCTTCGTTTACATAGAAGCTGCGGTTGTTGCCCGGGATGGCGTCTTTATCCAGCAGCGTGTACAGGAAGTTATCCGGGTCGCCGTTGTCTCCGGTCCAGCCGAGCATGTAGATGTCGTCCTTCTCTCCGGCTTTTGCATCATCGAGATATGTCGCCCACTCCGGCGATTCGATGTTGACGGTCACTCCGATTTTCTCAAAATCAGCTTGGATCGCTTCGGCCACCTTCTTGCCGTCAGGCATGTAAGGACGGGACACCGGCATGGCATAGAACGTCACTGGGTCTGGCAATCCGTCCGGGAAGCCGGCTTCGGCCAGCAATGCTTTTGCTTTTTCTAAATCATATGGGTAGTCCTCAATGGCATCGTTGTAACCCCACAGGGTTGGCGGCATCGGGTTCACGGCAGGCTGAGCCTGTCCGGCAAAAAACGCATCAATAATGCCCTGCTTGTTCACCGCGTGGTTGAGGGCTTGTCTTACTTTTACATCGTCAAAGGGTTTCTTCTTGAAGTTAAAGCCGATATACGCCACATTGAACGGTGGACGCTCGATCTTTTGCAGCTCACTGTTACCTTCGAGAATGGACAGATCGTCCGGGTTCAAGTCCTCCATGACATCAATCTCGCCATTTTGCAGGGCATTGAAGCGTGCCGTGTTGTCCGGAATCGAACGAACAATGACTTTGTTCAGCTTCGGTAAGCCCTCTTTCCAGTAATTCGGATTTTTCTCCAGGGTAATGGAGTCGTTCCTCTTCCACTCTACGAATACAAATGGACCTGTGCCCACGGGCTCGCTTTTGAAATTCTCTTTTTTCTCCTGAATGGCTGTTGGACTGGCAATACCGAATGGGGTCATCGCGATATTTTGCAGGAAAGGCGCCTGCGGCTGGTTCAGCGTGAACTCAACAGTCGTCTCATCAATCGCCTTCACTTCCTTGATGACACGACCATCCTCTGGCCCAAACATGGAATCGTAATAGTCGAAGGAATCCCCTTCAAATTTATATTCACTCGCCGGATCACTCCAACGGTTGAAGTTAAACACAACAGCATCGGCATTGAAATCTGTTCCATCATGGAACTTCACACCAGACTTCAGCTTAAACGTGTACTTCAGGCCATCCGCCGAAATCTCCCAGCTCTCTGCCAGACCAGGAACGACCTCCGTCTCGCCTTCCTTGTAATCCAGCAATGAGTCGAAGACCTGGTGCCCAATCTTCAGCGACTCCCCGTCTGTCACAATTGCAGGGTCCAATGCCACCGAATCCCCGCCGCGGCCCATGATCATCGTATCTTGCGCTTCCGTCACTTCGGCTGGCGGCTCACTGCCTTCCGCCGGAGCAGGCGAATTTCCAGCCCCCTCATTGCTGGAGCAGCCTGACAACACCAAGACGGTGCTCAAAGCCAGAGTCACAAAACCGGACATCCATTTCTTTCTCATTCGCATACGTACAACACCCTTCCCTGTCTCATAATGTGTGTAATGCTGGCGTGAAAAAACTTCAATGATAGCCATTGGTTCGGTGCTTGCTTGTATCAATGAAAGGCTTTAAGTGCCTGTGATACCTGTAATTACGATCGTATTAGGATAAGATGGATTACTATTCGTTTTTACGGTTTTATGGACCCAGATAGAATTTATGTGAATTTAAAATAATACCTTATAGAAAAGAAGTTAGTTCGGCTCAGTTGCGCAATATTTGAACTTAGGTCAATTAGCAACAGCATTCTACTTTTTGGATGGAAATGAAAATTGTTAGAAGACAAAAAAGACAAGAGAATTGCATCACGACAAGGTAGTAAAATATCGCTCGTTTTAGATACATATTTTTTTGTTTGCTCATGAAGTTTGGCATTGACCATTGGAAGGGTTAGGCAGCATCTAACAATTGTTAAAAGCTAAATGGATGTAGAACATCGTGTTCTCTTATGAAGGTAGTGGTATGAAGCTGCGAGTATGAGTGTGTATGTTTGATAATGTAGGGATTGGACAACAGGGAGATATTACAATAACTTATCATGTTAAGGCTCTGTCATGGTGAGGAGATTTATGTAAATAAACAGTGGTTGAAAACAATTTCGTGTAACTTACTTTACATCACATTCATCAATTAGACAAGAGTTTTGCGGACATAAGTCTTCAACTTTATTAACGCGTTAATTTTAATTACATAAAATACAAAAAAGGAACACCATTCGACATGATAATGCCGATGTGTCCCCTCTTAATCCCGCTCTGGCAACTTCCATTATAGCTTTATTATGTCGGTGTTAACTCACTTCTTAAACAAACCTCTGCGATACATGACCGTAATAAAACGGTAAAAATCATAACTCGCCCCATTGTCGATGCTGAACAGCGGATTTTTGGTGTCATACGCCAGGGCCGCATCCACGGCTGCTTTGGCCCACACCGGAACTTCCATCTGCTGACGTGCCTGCAGTTTATCTACCTGAGCCTTCAGCGCATCAAATGCTGCTTTCTCTTCGGCTGTCATCGGTTCGCCCCCTTTCGGTGGTTCGGTCGGCTTCACAGGCTCGGATGGTTCAGGCGGCTTCGGCGTGGCTGCTGCATATCTGGTCCGCAGCTCCGCTGCCGATCCTTCGAACTCATTCATGTCCACGTTGCCGCTAATTCCATTCACTTTGCCCGAATCTGTATACTGCCAGAACGTCCAACGTTTCCAGGCTGGCTGATCATCCGGTACACGTGTGCTGCTGTACCTCGCAACCCACAGATCATACGTGCCAAGTGAAGGTTCAAAATTGCCCGCAAATGAATTGCCCGTATATATGATTGGTTTTACACCCGTTAGACGCTGCAGTTCAGTTAAAAAGGCTTTGGCTACCGTGTTGATCTGTGCTTTGCTCAGATTGCCCGGGTTGTTCTCGTAGTCCATGACCGGCGGCAACTGCAGTGCCTTCGCGCCTCCGACTTTATTTAGCGTACTCGCATAATGCGCCGCTTCGGCCTTGGCCCCATCCGTGGACGTTGCCCGGAAGAAGTGGTACGTTCCGACCAGCATGCCTGCCGTCAGTGCGCCGCTTACATTTTTCTGAAAGTTCGGATCGGTATACGTCTGCCCCTCGGTTGCCTTGATGAACACAAACGTCATGCCGCTTGCCTTCACTTTGGCCCAGTCGATATTGCCCTGGTAGCGAGAGACGTCAATGCCCTGCGTGTTGCCTGAGCTTCTGGTTTGCATGTTTCTCACACCCTTTATGCGGCAATTGCCGTTTGTATATAGTTAATGCCAAGGATCCTGGGATTGCTTGTGTGCGTGTCCCTTGTTGATGGTAAAAGCCAAGTAGCCAAGTTCAGTTGATTATATATTAACCCACCAAGGAAAACATACTAAGTCGGCACGTGACCGTTCCAGATCCGGATCGTCCTTCCGATCGCTGTTGTCTCCAAATTTTCTTGATTTATTTTCTCAAAGGTTTGAAATTCGGAGACAAAGGCGACCGCTATCGCTTCTTCAGAATCGATTCCGTCTCTTCCACTACCTGTTGCCATTAGCACATACTTTTGACTCAGAAGCGCTCTGTCTGTTGTCACAGAGTACATTGGAATGAATGTTGAATCCTTACTTCGTGTCATCCCTAATCTGTTCATCCACGTCCTTATGATCTGATGGTGCAATAGATTCTCTGGAATTGGGAGTATAGTTACCGGGAATCCCCCCGTCCCCTCCCTTGCCCTTGAGCACTTCAATGGCCTGCCGGATCGCAGGTGGAATCGGTGCTCCCAGTTTGCCCCCATTTTCAATAATGGATAACAGCTCATTCGCGATATAAAAAAAGGCGACCGCATCCCTGAACAAATGTCCGTCTCCCAGAACACCGTCCACCAGATGAGCCACCGATACCATTGCAAATATAAATACCTTTCGCGCGATGCCAAACATCCCGACATTGCTTTCGAGCTTGCCACTCGCCCCCGCTGCCGCGATACCGGTTAGGTAGTCGAGGATGACGAAAACGAGCAATACCCCAAGCACGCCTGACCAGCCGCCGAAGAAGTAGGTTGCTGAGCTGCTTAACAGGGCGATAAAAGACTTCCATATAGTGTCCCATTTTTCCATGCTTTCACCTCCTTAAACAAGGATTACGAGCTTTCGTTCACTCCATTACAAAAATTCACTTCCGAACATATTAAGTCCCTCAAATTCTATTGTGCAGTACCATACCATATGTCTTTTTTTCACATACATCAGAGATATACAGGGGGTTACAGTGACATCCTGTAACCCACGTGTTGTAAATCAAAAGGGGATTTATAGAGAGAGGTGTGATGTTGTGGGCAGATACTGTATATACGCACACTCATTGTTGTCATCCTTATCTCATTCACCTAAACGGATACAATATTCCCATAAAAACTATAGTTGCAGTTGGATGTCCCCGTTCCCGCTACCATTAACCCTATCCGAATTTGCATTGTAGTATTAGCATTGAAATTTGCAGGCTTTTCATTAGTGTAGTGCTGGTAAGTAAGGCTGCCCGTCAATTTTTGAGAACGAGAAACCCCTGCAACCAAATCTAACTGAGCAGAGTGTAACTTGGTTGAGTTTAATTCACCGTTGCCGCTATAAGCAGCCACGGTAAAAGCCCACATAACCCCGTTTCCATCCATCAAAACCAAGGCTACTCGCTTATTGTTGTCTGTATTGGTAGCGTAAAAAAAATCCGAACTGGCTTGTATTGATATAAGTTTTGTCCCTGCCGGGATTGTCGCCACCACTGGACCGTATGCACCCACAGGTCCGCCAGGCAATGATAAACCTCCCGCTGGTAATGATATCGGTAAATATTGATAATAACCTTGTTCGATCCCGTTTATTTTTGATACCAGTGTTGCCCATGGATCGGATGTGGATGCACTGCCACCCTTGGCGTTAATGGCACCCACTATGCCATTCTTAGCATCAACGCCAGATTGAAAAACATCAAGGCTCCAAGGTTGCCAAATATTATTTTCCCGCGTCCTCTGGTAAAGAGTCTGAGTGCCACCGTTAAGCCGACTTGCCCTTTGAATTACATAACCCGATCCATTTGAATGACACTGTACATCAATGTACCACCATTCATCTACATTCGCTGGGATTGGAGCATTAGTTAAACTATTTCCGTTATATTGACCATTGGCCACCAATGAGTTAAGGTCTGTACCGGAAACCAACTGACTTTTACCATCATCAGCCGTAAGTTTATGTTTCTGCCATGTCTTTGTATCAATATAAGATTTAGCATTTGCTGTCGCATCTGTAGTAGCTACATTAATAGCCGCCACCCTCGCATCCCTTACCGCCCTCTCCGTCGCTGCCACCGTCTCCGACGTCCCATCCGTCTTGCTCGATAACTGCACCTTCCCCTTCTGCGTCAAAGACGCATCGGGAATATCCATCTTGCTCACCGCTTCACGAAGCGTATCCAAATCGCCCAGTGTCGCGACACCTGCATCTATCTTTTCAAAAATCCCATTAATACTCTCCCGGTTTACGTTCTCGTTGCCCAAGGGGAGAGGCAATTTCAGTCGATCCGTTTCTTGTGGCATTACGCCCACACCTCCAGTTCATTCCACGTCAGGGACGCGGCATCAAGTTCATCCCAAGTTACCTGTTTTCCATCCATGTCGTCCCACACCAGATAGCGATACTCATACTCCACGGCCATGTGGGCCGGTTTTAGTTCATCAATCGCACGTTTAAGATCATCAATATTTGGCGGGATACCCATCGTATCCACAAAGCTCACCGTAAAACTCCACGCCTCCGGTTGAAACGTGACATCCACCTTGCCTCCGGCATACGCCTCAGCTACATTCGCCACCAGTCTTCCGGAAAATGTCCCGGCACCGCGCAGCTTTGACTCCACCACGGCACGTCGTTGCTCCACGGGTTTGAGTCGATCCGTCTCAAGGCCAAGTTCCTGCTCCCAGAAATCCAATCCCCACGTCGCCGTACGGACGAAAAATTGATCCAATGTCTCATCCAGCGCCTGATACAGCAGATCCATCTCGGTACCTTTGGACTGCATATCCGCCTGCATAACGCGCGAAGTCTCATAATAACTCGGCAAATACGAGAACAGTTCTTTCCCCTTCGGGCTTGAGATTGTAGAATCCACAACCCCCGGCGGACTACTCATGGACATCCACCGTCCCCAGCACCGCCACCTGACTCGCAGTCATCTCAATATTTTGGTCGCTCACACCGTTTACGGTCAGCTCCGAATAGTCGATGATGGGCGGAATGTCCAGCAAAATCGCAGCAATGCGGGTGTATCGCACGAGCGGATCATCAAATGCCAACTGTTTCAGATATGCAGTTACCCCGCGTTCGATTAATGCTCGGACATCCGCCAAGGTTGCATCACTGGCCAGCGTCAGCTTCACCTCAATGTTCATGGGCACTTCCTCGGCTGGCATGACCGACACCACCGGACCTGCCGGTGCAACGCCTTCACCTTGACCATCCTGCGTCGGGTCCACATACTTCTGCACGGCCGCCACCAGATCGCTGCCTGCCGCACGTTTGTCCGTATCCAGCAGATACAATCCTACCGTGCCCGGACCCTTCCATAACGGAATTACACGTGTTGCGCCAACACCAGGCACTTCACTGGCCCATTGCACATACTGTGCCTTGTTGCCGCTTGTCCCCTGGTTGCGGACTTTGGCATAAAAGCGTTCCAGCAGCGCCGTGTCCGCCTCAATATCCGCACCGCCTTTGATAACGTCCGTGTTCACCACAGACGTCACGCCACTTACCGGTGTAGACAGCACGGTCACAGTGCCAGTCGGCACATTGCTTTCTTTTCCGGCAACGAGCGCTCGCACACCAACTACTCCGAATCCATCTTCTCCAAGCTCTACGCTCCCAACAGTCTCGTATTCCAGCGAAGCTTCACCAGATACTTCATCCGCGAGCGTCGCTACAACTGTACCAGCCGGCACCGCTTTCCCCGGTGTACCCGTGAACCTCACCGTGCCTTGTGCCGCCACCGCGGCCCGCCGCGTAATACCATGCTCTCCCGCACGCAGATCCAGCTCTTCCGAACGAAAATTCGGGTCACTGCTCGCAGCTGTACTGGCAAAACCACGCCGAAGCAGCTCCTGCGCCCACAGCGCCGCCTCAGACAGCATAAACGCAACCGGAGCTTCCGCGTCCCACAGAAACGATCCCTCCGACTTATCCAGATCCGCGGGTAGACGATCCAGCATGCGCTGCATAATCTGTTCCTCCGTCTGGTCCTCCAAATAACGCGGAATCTCAGCCATCCCGTCAGATCACCTCACTTTCTAGAATAAACATCTCTTCCTGTACACTCGCCACCCGGCACGAGAACATGCACTGCTCTAGGTTCCAATCAAACGTGAACTGGTCTACCGAATCCGTGCGTGGATCAGCCAGCAGCGTCTCCGTCACCATCCGGGTAATCTCACTTTCCATCACACCCCGGCTGTCACCCTGACCCACCAGCTCTTCCAGCTCCGAGCCATAGTTCCGGGAGTAAATTACATTTCTGTACCGCGGCGTCTTCACCGCCTTGATGCACCACTGCACCCAGGCTTCCTGCGGACCTGCCGCAGCCACTTTGCCACTTGGGGTCAGTACAAAATCCCCTGCATCATAATCGAATCGCCAGCTCCGCCCAAAGCGAACCTCTTCCGAAGCCGCACCCGACAGGTCCTCTTCATCTCCCCAGACCACACCCGTTTCCGGGAACAAACTAGGCATTCGCACTCACCACCTTACACAGCACCACAATGTCGTTACCACCATTTACCCGCATCGCCAGCACACGGTCCCCAGCCTTCAACCCTTTCCCCAGAGACCATACCGCTTCTTCCACTTCCTCTTCTTGCAAAAGAAACCTTCCCGTGCTCGTCGTTCCGCCATTCGCCACGTCAGGTATCCCGGAGATCGCGCCAACAGCCTCGCGCTCCGGCAACCCAAGCGTGCCCGGCAGCTCGGCCACGAGATAGTCCTGCACTTCGTGCTTGAAATCATCCAGCTTCACGCCGGACGAGGTCATCGTACCCAGCACCGCGCCCATGCCGCTCACGGCCTGACGGGTATGCGTACTCATCGCGCCCCGCATGACTTCGGCAAAATGCCCATACGGATCTTCCTTATTCAAGGTAATACCTCCTTTTCACCAGCTCCGCCGTGCCCAGCTCCAGCGTCATCGTACCTGGCCCAGCCGATAGATCTCGACTGACGGACATGACGATCAGCTTTAAGCCTTTGAGCAGCACCGCATCTCCGGCGCGAATCGTGTTGACATCTGGCGCGGAAACGGTAAAGGTCTCCTGGATGCCTGTCAGACGACTCTTCGCAAGCTTCTTGGCAGCCGCCACCGTTTTGACCTGATCGTCCTCGATCAGCTTTTGCAAGGTGCCCAGTTCCTCCACACCATCCTGCTCAATCGCCAGCACTTTCGATGGAACTTCCTTGCCGCTGCTGGATTCCGATGCAGCCATGACTTTAACTTTGGTGACTGCACCCTCAAGCGTACGCATCTGGGACAGATCGATTAGCCGATCCAGCTCGTACACCTTCGCATTGCTGCCTACCTTGAACAGCTGCAGCCCGCCAGGCGTCATTCGAGGATGATACATGTCTCCCCCAGACTTGGTGGTTTCCTTCAGATCCGCAAACATCATCGAAAAGATCGTCTGCGACCGATACACCGCTTTGCCCAGCTTTGTTTTGGTGTCTGGCAGTGTTCCATATGGAATCTTCCACTCCTTGGCGTACGTTTTGAGCCGCTGCGTGGCCGTCTGGTCTTTGGGCAGGAGGAACTCATCTTCCGATTTCTCCAGATAGATCATCCGGTCGTACACCGTGAGAGACAGCCGCTTGGTGCCGCTGTTCGAGCTTTCCACCTCCCAGATGACCGCAGGATGCAGCAGATGAACCATGGATTTTTCGCCAAAAGGAACCCCACTGATTCGCACCGCCATCCCCGGTGATATCGCAGGCAACCCGGAAGATGCCGACACCGCCAGCCGGATGCTCGCCTGATAGGCAATCTGATCGAGCGAATCCTTCAGCGTAATCGTCTCCACCAGCTTGGTAAGGTCATATTTGTCGTCCACGATAACCTTGTAGGTCATGGCATCACCAGCTTTTGTCCGGGCTTGATCCGGTTCGGATCACTGCCGATGGTTTTCACATTGAGCTTGTATATCTCGTTCCATTTGGAACTGCTGCCCAGCTCAAGCTTTGCAATTTTGGAGAGAGAATCGCCAGATTTGACGGTGTAGGTCTTGCTGCTCTTTTTCAGATCGGTACGAGAACCTGACTTGCTGCCTGATGTTGCCGCGCCGACCTTCTCCACTTTGGAATCCCGCCAGGTGCGCAGTGTAATGTCAAAATAAATGTCCCCACTCTCACCGCCCCGGAAGGTCGTATTGTGCGAGATCAGATACACCGGCACGTTCACCCCTGTGTTGGAAATGATGAAACGAAGTGGTTTTTTGGATACGAGAAACGTATTCAGTATATTCATCGTCACCCGCGGATCAGGTACAGGCTCGTACATGCAGTAGGACGCGTCATATTCTTTTGGAAAAAAAGAAGAGAAAGTGATCTCCTTCACCTTCTCTCCCTGTGCAAAATCAAATTCGCCATACTCAAGCATATTGATCGTTTCGTACCCTTTGGACCTTGATATCGTGAGCTCTTCCGGCTTCACCGGGAATCGAAACGATGTTGTTCCATCCTTCAGGGTAAATTCCATTCGGATTCCTTCCACATTGTCTTTAATTACACTCATAACAGGCCTCCTTTCTGCTTAGGCCATAATGGTTTTACGGTTTTCCATCGCGCGGCGGAATTCTCCCGAAATTCGCTGTCCAACTTGATGTGTGATCGCATCGTAGTCGATGGCATTTTCACGGACAGTCACCTGCACAGCCCCTTGAGGTATGTTGACGGCGATCTGGTTCGTCGTTTCGGTTTTAAAATCCTTGAGGTAACCGGCCAGACTGCTCATCTGTTCTTCTGATATTTGTACAGACATCGTAGACGATTTGCCATTCGTCTGAGCGCCGTTACCCAGCGCCATTGCTTGGGACTGCATCACACTTGTTCCCATAAGAGCGGCAGTCGTGGATTGACCACCCATGCTGTTCGCATAAGCCATAGGCCCAGTTATGGTGAGCGCAGATGGAATATATGCCGGGGGAATCGAGGGACCAGTAGGTACTGGAGTTGGGTTAGCAACGGTTGTAGCTGAGACAGTTTTTTCTTCTTTTTTGGAACCAAAACCGAAGAAATCGGATATGCCACTCACCATGCTCTTCGTTTTTTCAGAAACAAAATCGGCTGCAGTCGACAACGCTTTGCCTGCACCTTCCGTAGCGTTAGACATGAAGTTTCCAATATCTTTGGCCTTATCCCCGATCCAGCCTCCCGCCGAACTGCCGGCCCATCCACCTAATGCACCGCCAATATACGTGCCGATCCCAGGCAAAATAAAACTGCCAATGGCGCTACCAATCGCGGTACCAGCAGTTCCACCGATCATGGATCCGACTGCTCTGCCCCGCTCCTCAGGAGGTGCAGTGGCAACATTCGCTACATCGGCAAGCATGCTAATGGGTCCAAGAAGTTTACCCGCTCCCTTTGCGAGTCCCCCGCTCAGTTTGCTGAACAAACTATTGCCCGAAGACATATTGGACATTGGCGAACCTGAGGGAGCACTTGCGCTAAATCCGAAACGATTCGGATTCAGTTTTTGATCAAAGTCCACTTTCAGCTTCTTCTGTTCAGCATCAGAGATGTTGGTAATGATTTTTTTCGCAGGATCAGAAGCAGGCGTTTTTACAGTTCCAGTCGCACGTTCTTGATAGGACTTGGAACCGCTCTTGTAAGGACCTTTTTTTCCTCCCTCTGTTGCGGTCACAGTTTTAGCACTGCCACCACTTGCACTTTTGGTTTTGCCACCTTTAGCTCCGCCTTTTGAAAGTCTTCCTACCAAACTTCCGCCGGAGCAGCAGCAACATTGGGAGGCAGAGCCTTTATCTTTCTTGGATCCTCCAAACATATCTTTAACCTTGCCGAATATATCTGTTACATTATTTATTGGATCAGCGAAATCATTTAAATTTTGAAAAAATCGTCTTATTCCACTGATGTCCTCTTCTTCTTTCGCCACATTCTTTACCGTATTATTATTGCTCCCAATGTTCAGAGACAGCGAATGCCCGCTCGATGCTGGACTCAGCTTCCCCATCGCCACTTCAACCTTCTGCTTCACCTCCACCGATACCGTTCCCGAAGCCTTCACCATCTGGTTACGGAAACTGTTCAGTTTCGCTAATGCACGGTCCAATGCCGGACTTAATTGATCTTCCAGCCCAATCTTCGGTGTGATTCGCAGCCTGCTTAACCGAACAGCGGTACTATAGATGCTTTCCAGCCTGCGTCCGGTTGTTCTCAGTTCATTATTTACCTTGATTAGACTCTGATATCGCACCCTACCCAGACGTTCGGTCGAACGCTGAATCTGATCCAGATAACGCATGGTTGTACGCATTTCAGCGTTGGATTTGGATAACCCCACAATCATTTCTGCCATTCCTTTCACCTCCTGTCCAAGCTAATTATCGATTCATTTGCGAAGTCAGTGCTGCCATCTCCTCTTCCGAAAAAGCAAGCAGCAGCGAGCGTTCCCCTCGCGGTAAAGACCAAAACTCTCCGGGACGAAGATGGTGACGAACCCACATATGATACAGGAACGTGGTCATCCCGCCGGAGTGTATCAGTTTTTTAGGTCTTCAATCTCCACACCGAAGCCGGATAGCTCCAGTACCTTGTCGCCTACAGCATCCAGTTCACCCGCAAGCAGCATGCGGCGAACCGCCTGTTCTCCACCAGACAGCTTCATGCGGCCAGTGATACGGTTATCTCCCCATCCGGACAGTTCCAGACCGCGGACATTCATTTTCACCGTAGCTTCGGAGATCAGCAGTGCGTTAAAAGTTTCGGTATCTACCTTCTCTTCCGTACGTCCTTTTGTCGTTTTACGGATAGTACAGCGTTCGCGAATCTGATCCACTTTGGAGGAGGTCAGTCCACGCAGGGTCAACAGCAGATCCAGGCGCTGAATGCGCACATTCTCTTCCGGCAACCGTTCTGCTGCTTCAAACAGCTGATCCAGAATCTGTTCTTCTGACATGTTTTCATTCATACTCATAGGGCACAATCTCCTTCTCATCTCACAATTGGATAACTCATCTCAACAATTAGGGACAACAAATAGACCGAGATTCCTCAGCCCGCATGTGTGCCCCTATTTTGTTAAGTCAACTTGCTCATCTGCACGATCAGACAAATTTCATTATGGATTCTGACCTGATCTTAGTTGGCAACAATCGGATTCAACAGTTCAAATCCTTCAAACGTAAAGCCTGTTTCCTCCGGCACTTCCTCACCCGCTGTCCAGTTTGCGAGCTGAATTTTGTCCACCATGCAGCCTTTCAGCAGAACACTCTCATGTCCATACGACTCTGGATCGTCCAGCTTCGAGATGATTTGGAACTTGGTGAACCCGCGCTGGATCATGTCGGAAGTAACCTTGTAACCTGTCATTGTGCCTGTTCCTTTTTTCGCGCCATTTTTGTGAACTTTCCAGTCATTGCCGACCAGATTCAGCTCACGTTTTTCAATCTCCACACTGGCTTCCAGCTTGTTAATATTCGTCTGCCACACCCCATCCATATGCAGCTGACCATGGGTACCGAGAATAACTCTTGATGCATCCAACATGTACAATTCCTCCTTGGGATCTTTTCTAATGAAAAAAACGAATTCAACTCATAACTAAACTAAACTAAACTAAGCTCTCGCCCTGCTCTTCTACACGACTTATTGCACGTAAAATGTACCAAACAACTGCTCCATCACATCGGTCAGCTTCACATTCCACTGCAGGAATACCTGATCTGCCTCCGGTTTCAGGATCGGGGCTGCGCCATAATAGACTGGGTCAAGAATGACATCATACCCCTCAGCCTCAATCACATTGCTCTGTGCGAGCAGCGCAAGATAAGCCTTCATTGCACCGATCAGTGCCCGGCGACCCTCTTCGGTATTGTTGACTTTCCCGATATACGTATCTTCCGCAGAACGCTGCAAGTCTGTGTTAATCGCATCCATCACACGAATGGAACGGATTTTTTTCCATGCGTTATTTTGTCCGGCAGCAGGAGTCACGAGTGTATTTACACCGCGAAGCGCCTTCACCTGGCGGCCATCATGGAAGAATATAAATACGCCATTCTGTACTGCCTGCTCCTGTTCCGCACGAGTCCAGCGGCGTGTGACATCATCGAACGGTGAAGGAGCGTACGTTGTCGATTCATTCAGACGTTGTCCAGCGATGAGACCGGCGACATAAGCGGATGTTTCCGCTGAACTGTAGTACGCATCCCCCAGACGCACACCGGTACCGACATTGATCACACCTTCGTGATTCAAAGTCAGTGAACGGGCGGCCGCTTTCTGTGCAGCCGTTGCTGACGTATCCTCTGCGATGGAACCGCCAAATACAGCCATCACCGGTTTCCCCTCGCTGCGTACACGTTTCACCCACGCCGCAAAGCTTGCCAGCAAAGGCGCATCTGCCGCATGATCCAGTGCCAATACGTCGAATTGCTCGCCTTCCAGTGCACCCTGAACCGCAATATATTCCGCGTTGGTCAGGTCATCGTTACCGCTCGCACCACCTTTGAAAGCCGCACCCGACACGGTCGCAACCACACCCGTACCATCGCCAATCGCCTGAGCCGTTACCCACTCATTGCGCTCGTCCTCATTCATCTGTTTGCCTAGAGATGCTGCCGAGATATCCGCGGTCATGAGTGCATACAGCATCCGATTTCCTTCAAACAGGCGCACTTCATGCTTCGTATTATCAATTACACCCGGCTGAATGGTGACATAGAATCCGTTCGCACGATCTCCCGGATACTTGGCATCCAGCTGTAGTACGTCCGCATCGCTGCTGTCCTTCAACGTTAGACTGGCTGCTTTTGCCGTGGCACCTGCTACCCGATAGGCGAGCAGTTTCTTCGGACCACCCAGCAGAGCAAGCTTCAAAGACGTGTAGGCTGTCCCATTATCCAGCGCATGTGCGGAGAAAATACGTTCAATCGCCGCTTCGCTTCCGACTTCTACGAAGGTTCCCACTGGACCCCAGTTTGCCTTGACCGGAACGACAACCGTTCCCCGACTGCCAGCCTGAATGGCTGAAGATGCTGCCGCCTGAAAATTCATATATAAGCCCGGAAGGACCGGACGATTCGTTTGCTCCCATGTTCCGCCTGCCATTATCCCTTCACCTTCGCTTTCATAAATTGGTTGATTCTTACTTGCGTTTCCTCAATGGAAAACGTCTGCTGCGCTGCTTCGTACAGCGCACCATGCAGCACCTCTGCCTTAACGGCAAAGAGGGCTTCCGCATGATTCATCAGTTCCGCCCGCGTATATTGCGAGTCAGCCTGTTTACTTTTTTTTACGGTGCTTGCCATTGCCACTTCACCTCATCTTCGAATTACGGATACTTTTCCACCCTAGAGACGGTTCCTTGCCATTCAAGACTAATCGATTCCCTTACTGTGATGAATCTCGCGGATCAACGGTACATCCGTCGCCGGACGACGGGATCGCTGCTGCAGGGTCAGACGAATCTGCCCGTTCAGGTAAGCATCTGCCTGCAAATCAGCTGAAACCTCCTCCACCGTCAGGTACCGGGTATCCTCTGCATTTGCCAGAGCAATACGGGTCTGTACAGCCAGTTGCTCGACCAGACTTGTAACGGTATGACGGGTGACCCCTTCACCTGCAGCAACAACATGTCCCGTCCACTGCTTTCGCATCTCCAGCGCCGAAGTGCCTGCAGCAGCTGAGCTGTAACCCGTCAATCGCCACAGCACGGAAGGTGTCTCATATCCTCCGGGCCAGACGTCGCCATACACGGACCATTCGGAACCAAGCGCTGACTGTGTCCAGTCCTGAAGGGCAGCCATCCATGAATCCGATGTACCTGAAGCAGTATGGTTATTGGTGGATTCAGGAATATACATCCCGAACCGCAAACTTCGCGTCAGCATGCCTGATCCGGCGTCCACCCGGTCATAGTCGGATGATCCGAAATAGATGCAGGTAAACGCTGCACCCTTCTCGTCCTCCAGCCGTACCTGATGAAGTCCCTTTACCAGCTCCGCGGACCACATTTCCAGCCGTTCTGCTCCACCATCTTCCGGGCGAACGTACGGAGAGATTTTAATAATTCGTCGGTACCCTGCCCAAGCAGACTTGGGTATTTCTTCGGCAAAAGCAACGACCGCACAAGGCCCTGTCAGAACCTCACCCTGTGCAGGGACATCCAGCACCCGGCCTTCCCATGCCGGAACGAGTGCTGCAAGCTTTTGCTTCAGCGTCTGTCTCACAGCCACACTCATTTGGTTTGCCCCTATAAATGTAACGTTTGTTTCACTTTGAATAGACACATTCATTTCGCCCCCTTCAGCTGCACGTTTGTCATCTGTTCGCATGATGCAGCGGCCATGCGGCAGCCCAAGACTCCTCCTTGTTCTCAGTGACTGAGTAAATGATAACTACCGAGATCAATGCCGGACACGAATCACCGCATCAAAAAGACCGGCCTTCTTGGCCGGTCTGTACATAAGCGTATGAGCTTTCGGTATGTGTCCGTTTGCGATTGATCCGATAATACAATCTTACACCCTTTTCTCCCTAGCGCGGAAGGCGAATCGGATGACTTCAGTGTGGTTTAGGGAGTGTCTGCGGCGGAAAAAAGACGAGTCCACGTTTCTCACAATATAAGATGAACTGAAACATTTACACGAGAACGAAGAGTGCAGAATCAGTCTGGAGAGGCAGAGCGGTCGCGTTTATCACCGGATTTTTCCCTTTAGAGAAGGGAATCACAAAAAGCCGGGGATAAAAGTGATCGTAAGATGGTTCTGCAATCGTAGTGGTCTAGTGTAAAGTTTATAGGTTCACATTATTTCAACGTAACCTGCGGACTCAATGTAATTTCAAATGCACGTCCCCAGATGAAATCCGGATTGGCATAGTCGAGTACAGCATGGCAATATTTCGCATACAACACATCGCAGTTGCGGATTTGGTTGATTGCCACGTTACCTTGAGCAAAGGCCGTTTTGCTTGCGAGACCCGCGGTGTACGTCTGCATCAGATCCCGAAGCAGCGTCTGCAGGTGAGCATAATCTTCCTCGGAATTGAACAGCACCATATTCTGATCCGCAAGGGTAGCCACATTGGTATAGAGCGCGTTAGCCCTGGAGTATGTGCGGATATCCGCGATCGCTACAGCTTTATAGTAGTAATCTTTCAGGAACCGTTTGAACAGTAATGATCCATGCGCATCTACAGCTTCGTGAAGAGCAGAAGCGCGTTTTTCGGTGGTGACAAAAGCATATCGGGATTGTCCCATGCCTACCGCAAGGCCAATCTTGTTCCCCGGTGTATTCCAGGCGCTGTAACCAAGTACCCGGCCGGTATATGGACTGTTCAGCAGTGCTTCCGCTACATCCACATTCGCTGGTCCTTTTCCGACAAAATCAATCAGCACCGCCGGCAATCCTTGCTCACTAATGCTCGTCAGCCGTTCAACCGCGGCTTGGACCTGATCCAGCGCCGTAATCGCAATAATCTCGATATCCACACCTGGTTTTGGTCCCGGCTTTCCTGAGGGCCCGTTGGTCATGCGATCCAGTTCCGAGGACATGTCAAGCGAAGTGGCTCCCTCAGCATCTCCTGGGTAAGCCGCATCCGCTACCAGCACCCCGCCTACAATATCAATATGGCGAGCTACATTCTCGTGAACGTCCATATACTCATAGGTATTAATAATTGTGGAGCCGTGAGGGCCATAATAATTTACAGCGTAACGTGTTTTCGCGCCGCCTCGCAGCAGCTGATTCGCCATCCGCGCCACAAGGGCATGACCGAGACCGTCCGCATCCGGAAGGATGATGGCCCGTTCGGGATTTTGTCCGTCAGTTCCCCCCAGCCATTCGTTAATTCGTGCTTCAACATAGTTAATCTCGTTAATCTGAACCCCCTGTGTATTCGCATCGTCGACACCTACAGCGAGGAAATCAATGTATCCTTTGCGGGCCAACTGATCCAGAATGTACAGGTTTGTTTTGAACTTGTGCTGTCTGGTGTTGTAGTACTGCTCTTTGTTGAAGAAAGTCGTTTCACCATACTCCACACCATCTGGCGACAGGTTGTAGCCTTTAATAATGTCCTCAAAGTCGGTATAGGCCTGGCGCGGCTGCTGCATGAGTGCACGGGACTCGTTGTAGGCGTCGAGCGCAAGGCCGTCTGCAAATGAAGTGGTCGCCAGCCGCATTACCGTATCCATGACATACACCGGTTTACGCGGATATTTCTCCTTGATCACTTGAATCACATTGAGCAGACGCGTCGTTTCTTCATCATAGTTCGGGTAGGCGTCTCCTCCGTCCTCCCGAAGCTGACGACTGCCAATCAGACCGCCGTAGGCCAGCATATCAGACGAGATAATGAATCCATCGACTTGAGCAGCATGCTGCAGAATAAACGTATAAATGTTGGTCGGGATACCATACGTAGGTGCAGATGTGCCGAGCAGTGTTGTGCCTTCTGTCGTTTTTTCCGAATCGAGACGGTTTTGAATATCACCCAGGTTCGGCGTAACGATATGGATGCCTGCTGCCTTCCCTTGAACAATGACGTCATCCAAGTTAGCCGGGCGGTCATCCAGTGGAACATACAATACGGTTTTCATATCATGTAACCTCCTGTTTATTAAATTCTGTCTTACATAAGTACCCGATTAGAGCAAGCTCACCATCACCGCATCAAAAAACCGGCCCCCAGGCCGGCTGTACATTAGCGTATGTGCTATCGGCTGTGTCCCTTGCTGCTAATCCGATAATACAATCTTACACCCTTTTTCCGGCTCTGCTGACGGTGAAAGGTACGGTTTCCGTCTGATTGTGGTCGCCCTCCGGGAGGTAAAAAGTCGGTTCCAGGTAATCTCTGTTACGATCATCAAACATTATGCTTATATTGTACGTTTAGTACATATAAACAAGACCGTATAAAGGATGGATATCATGAAAACTTCGGATTGGTTCTATTTGTGGATAGCCATACCCTGTTATATGGCAGGACCCGTTATGTACACCATGACGATGTATATTCTCTACCAGGAAACGAACGTATTAACTGTCCCCCTTCTTGGATGGACTGCTGCAGCATTTTCGTCCGTTGTTATACTGTTTTATCTGCTTACAGTTATCTTTTTACGTGTACTAAAGATCTATTTCTTTTGGCTGCAAACCCTGCTCTATATGCTCTTATCCCTTATCCCCGTGTATATGACTACGGTTCTTATGGGTTCAGGAACTTCCCGGCTGCCAGAACTTTCTTTTCCGTTTACCCCTGAAGGCATCCCATTATTAGTGTTCTGGGAAAGTATCGCAGTTATGAGTTCCTGGGGTGTCTGGGCTGCTCACAAACCTTCCATTAAACGTCCCTTCCTACTCTTCTCCGGTGTCTTTCTTATCCTGTTTATCCTTGAATTCCAGCCTCGTTAAAACCAAAAAAGAGCACCGCCATTTCAGGCAGTGCTCTTCATCATTTATATGTTTGCCATCGCATAACATGTACTCTTAAATGCCCTGAGCGATTGCCTTAACATTTAATTCTTAAGCAATAATATACCGGAAATTCTCCCAGCTCTCCGGGAACGAATGACCGTTTCTAGTATGATGATAAAAGCTGAACGGAAATTTGAACACATGGCCTGCGTTCCAATCGCGGGATCGACGGTCGGTTAGCCAGTATTCCAGCTCGTGCGGCAGAGCCGTCGAACGTTCGGCAGGAACCAGCGGTAGCACGTCGACTGGAGATTGCAATGTCCACTGTCCATCTTCACGTACCGCTTCCCGGCTCAATCGAAGGGCCTTTATCATCGTCAGGAACGGTGGAATTCCTTTGTGGAACAGTGCCGGGTAACCCAGCTCATGCAAGATATTGAGTGCATGGCCGTAGGTCAGCATATGACCGATCAGATCATGATGGGACTCGGCCTGATAGATCGCTGGGAACGCTCCCAGCTCATCCAGAATCAACCGGGACAGCTGCTCCGGTCCGTCAATTCGAGGAAAATTATCCGTATCATCTATCTGCAGACTGCGGATTTCCTTAACCGTTGTGTTCAGCCACGATCTTCCCGGTATGGTTTTCTCAAACGAATCGATCAGCTCCACCATCCGTTCGATATCCTGCTCAGTGCCCCAGCCATCCAGCTCGCGGATGGCTTTCAGCGTAAGCGCACCATAGATTGCCTGGTGTCCAACCCAGTGAAGTTCTCCAATCGTACGATCCAGCGCTTCTGTGATCCGCGCCTCGGCTTCTTCCCGTTCGAGTATTTCACTACGGGCCGATTGTGGCTCCTGATCCACTCCATGCTTGCGAAGCATAGCTTTCGCCTCAGCAGTAACACTGCCCGCCGCAAGGGAAGACAGACGATTTTCCCGAACCCAGAAATAAGCGGCAATCGCGCCTGCTCCATAGTGGGCATGCCACAGGTCACCTGTACGCTCCCGACTCGAAACGATGACCCTCAGACCCTCTTCCAACAAACGTCGATCCATAACGTCATCACTCCTTCACCGAATTTAAATTCATTACACCATGTTTACATTGTGTTTACTTCTATAAAATGAATCAAATCGTGCATATATGCCCGTTTCGCTTCCCAGTTTCAATCATTTACCCAAACTGTAGTCTGCCGACACCTTGTACGACAACTTCGAGCGGGAATCGTTGGGCTTTTTGCTCCGAGAAGAACCAGATCCGTTCCCTTTTCACCACAATAAACAGACCACTCACGTCTCCTACCGGGGCAAAGGTTTCACTTATCGCTCCCCATCGGTTTAAGCCCATTTGCTCCAATTCTCCTACCGTAGTCAGTACATCTTCTGATACAAGCCCCACCTCGCATACCTGCAGCAGATCTGCCGCCGAGAAAGGACGGTCACTCTTATGATGAGTATTGTGATGAGCAATCAGCTCCAGAATGTTACCAGCAGGGTCCTCGAAATAAAGTGAATGGGAATTCCAATTCTCTGAAAAGGTTTCATCCTCTCCGTCCTGCGTACTGAGCTCTACACGTGCCGCTGCCCAGGCTTTGGCCGCCTGAAAACGGTTCTTCGGAATCATCCAGGCAAAGTGATAGAAGGGCCGTGTTCCGTCTCGCTATGGACAAATATCATTCTTGTGCAGCCGATCTGCAGTGTGAATGAGGTATCGGAGTCAGCAGCCACCTTCAGTCCGAGCGTATCCCTATAGAAATGTTTAATCTCAGCCAATCGAGCTGTGTGCAGCTTCACTTCTTCAAATAGCATCTGACTGCCTCCTCTCGATCACGCCCGTCCGTGCATCTTCTCCCATGTACTCCATGGCACCATACCCAGCTCCGGCTTCGCTTCATCCGGAAGCATGGATATGAATTCAAGAGAGTGACCATCCGGGTCCTTGAAATATACCGATACAGCCGGCATCCAGCCGAATACATACAGCTCACCGATATCATCATCAAGGAAGTTGTGCGTCTTAATCCCTTTCCCCTCCAGATAGGTGACAGCATGCTTCATGTCCTCCAGCGATACGTGAAAGGCAAAATGCTGCCGCTGCACCTGCTCCGGTTCCTTTTCCCACAGCCCAAGCATTGCATTCCCCGCTCCACCAATCCAGTAAAACGAGTTACCGCGATCCTTCTGCCCGTAAGCATGTGGCAAACCGACAATCTGTTCATAAAAGTGATGTGATCTCTCCAGATTCGTTACATTCAAATGGGTTTCAAATATGCCTTTAATCATGTTCATAACCTCTTTCTCAGCTTTCGGATGATTTCCGTGCAGATGTTAATGTCTGGGCCAGGCTCAGGAACGAACCAATCACTCGCTGAATCCGGTCCTCAATGTCCTGGCTGCCTTCATATTCCTCATATCCGTCAAAGGTTGCTTCAAACCGCCTGCGCTGCGCACCCCCAATGGAGATCCACTCTTGTGCATTAATCCCATGCAGATTGCGAACGATGGCCTGCAGCTGCAAAAGAGAACTAACGCCCACAGCTCCTCCCGCAGAGCTGATCGACAAGACCGGTTTGCCGCTAAAGTGTGCCTGGCTCAGATGATCCAGCGCATTTTTGAGCACCCCGCTGATGCTGCCGTGATACTCTGGCGTGGATAAAATAATGGCGTCCGCCGCGAGCATGCGCGAGTTGAGTTCTGCCAGGTTGTGATCCTCTGCCTGCTTCTCATCCGGTGCGTAGAATGGAACGGGTGTCTGATACAGATCAAACAGGCTCGCCTCATGACCCTGGTTGCGCATGACTTCGACCGCATATTCCCCCAAACGTGTACTGGTTGCATTCTTTCGGTTGCTTCCTGCCAATACGATGATCTTCATCTATGTCACACTCCTGCCTCTTTTTGGTTTGTATTCCATCTTCAACCTTCATCTCTTCTGCCTCTATCTTACCTTGCTTCTTCTTCCAAATCGTCAGCAGATAGACTTAACTTGCAGCACAAAAAAACTCAACCTTTCGGTTGAGTTTCTACGACTTTAGGCTGAGAAGGGGATTGAATCCATCAGACCCAGCCGTTCTTCACGGCATGGATGGCTGCTTGCGTACGATCGGCCAATCCCAATTTATCCAGCAGATGACTGACATGTGTTTTTACCGTTTTCTCTGTTATTACGAGCTGAACCGCAATCTCCTTGTTGCTGAGTCCCTGAGCAATAAGGGCCAATACCTCTTGCTCGCGGCGGGTCAGCGCATCCAGACTCGGTGAAGTTTCTTCCACTCGCAAAGGCTGCTTAAGCTTCTCATAATCCTGAACTTTCCCGTATGCTGCTGAATCTGTGTGTACCGTATCCTGCGCTTCTAACGGTATGTCAGATGAAGCCATCACATGCATTAACTGGCCAGCCGCCGCAGGATGAAGCTGGGCCTGTCCTGCATGTACATTCCTTATCGCCACGGCAAGATCCTCGGGTTCAATATCCTTCATCAGATACCCTTTGACCCCAGCCCGCACGGCAGGAATAACGTGATCCTGATCCGAAAACGACGTGAGCACAATAACGCGAATTCCAGGCAAAATCGTGCGCAGGCGTCTGGCGGTCTCGATCCCGTCCAGCACAGGCATATGCAGATCCATGAGCACCACATCGGGCTGCAGCTTCTCTGCCTGTTCAATCGCCTCCTGACCATTGGAGGCTTCACCCACCACTTTCATATCTGTCTGCGTGGACAAAAACACGTGCAGTCCCCGTCTAACCATGGCATGATCATCTGCGAGCAAAATTGTAATCGGCATGTTGTGTCTCCCCCTGACATTAACCCAATTCGGACGGGAGTGGAATAACTACCGTTACCGATGTTCCCGTACGGGATGAACTTATAAGCTCCAGCTTGCCTCCGAGCGACTGCGCCCGCTCTTTCATAATGGACAGACCCAGTGAACGGGCAGGCAGGGGCTGCTTTCTTTTGGCTCCACCTTTTCCCCGATCCTTAATAATGAACACGGCTTCGGTATCCCCTAGCTGGAGAGTAATATCTGCCGCTGTAACTTCCGCATGTTTGCGTACATTATTCAGGGCTTCCTGTCCAATTCGCCATAACCCCTCTTCTATATTGCGAGGCAGGCTGCGCATGCCGGTTCGGTTGACGACGACCTGCAGCCCCTGACTCGTACCATACTCCTGCAGTGCACTTAGCAGACCGGATTCGAGTCCGGCGGGACGAAGCTGCATGATCAGCGCTCGCATTTCCTTCAGAGCTTCTTGGGATAACGAACGGATATCTCTCATCGCTTCAGCTGCCGGATGCAGCTCTGCTGTACCGGACAACATGCTCTCTGCTCCCTTGGCGGTCAACGAAAGCGAGAACAAGATTTGATTTACTGAATCATGCAGATCCCGAGCCAGTCGGTTTCGCTCCTCCAGGCGGGTTAATTCACGGCGCTTCTCGACGAGTCTCAGACTTTCCCAAGAGGCTGTAATATGTTCTGCCAGCGCATCTATCACCTCACGGTCTGATAGAAGAGAATCCACTTCCGAACCGAGCTGGGCGACCAGCACGGCTGTTTCCCCGGGAGGGCTGAGTGGTATGGCCGCAGCCAAACCTGAAGACATAACAGAATCAGGAGGCATTGTGCCGCAAACCTGAGACAATTCTACCATCTCGGCTGCTGATAATATGTCGGCGCGATGCGATTGAATCACACGTTGTAGTAGGCGATCCGTCTCCGGAGGTATCTCGTTCACTAGCAATGAGTCTTCCAAGGTACTGGCATGCGCCTTTTGTATACTTAGAGCTCCATTTTTTTGAGCTATCAGAGCGACAAAAGGCCATTCGTAATGCTGTCCAAGCAGCTTGACCACCGTTCTGGCCATATCGTCAGCATTGCTGCACTCGTTCAGTTCCAGCCCCAGCGCTCTGCTGAACTCCCCCAGCCTGGCATACTGATCCGCTCTTCTCTGCTCGCCGCGATATAATCTCATGCGCTCCATGGCACTTCCGATTTGATAGGCTACGGCCTGCAGAAGCGCCAGCTCCCCTTCACTAAAATGCTCTTTGCCTGGTGCGGCAACGTTGAGCAATCCTATCATTTTCTCACCCGATCGCAGCGGAACCGTTGCATGATGGGTGATGTCACGCGTGTCTCCCCACTGATGCTCCGTGGCATCCTCAAGCCGTTTGCAGTTAATAATGTTGACGGCATTATCGAGTCTGCCATCCCGGAAACGGTTTACACACCAGCATGTTCCACAGCGCATGGGCTCCTTGTCTTGATGAAGCAGAGCTGGCGGCAGGTTGTAGTCCGATACACATGAATATTCTCCGCCCTCACGAATGAGAAACACCCAGCCTGTCGTAAGTCCCGTCAGCTCCAGCAGCTTGCCTACTACCGTATCCAGCATCGGGCTCAGATCATTGGATGTGTTCAGCGTCTCCGCAATGGTTTTCAGCGTGTACATTTCCTGCATTCCGGAATCTTGCGGCATGCGGATTTCTCTCCTTTATTCCATCGAAGTGTTGTTGTTTCATTATTGTATACAATCATTTCAGGAGTTTAAAGGACGAACTTCCAATCCTTTCAACCAAGCTTTTGGCGGCTCTTGCGGGATATGGAGAGCGGCTCCACATTGATCAGTCCCCGATCGGATAAGGCAAGGGCCATTTTATAGAAGGCACGAGTTCTGATTTTGGTATACGTATCCTTGCTCACAGGCGGATCGAATACATGGTTGTACACCTTGTAATCAAACACGTCATCATCCTTCAGGTACCGTTCACATACCAGTACCCGCTCCTTCTCACTCAGACGGGACACGATGTAATCAATTGTATCGCAATACGCCTGACGTGCACGCTGTACATCCACATTGTAGATGGCCGTTCTGGCAGTTGAATCCCCTGTGACATTGGTAGGCCCGTGGAAACGCTCCGTGTAACTCGCCGTGACCATGACCTCACGTTCTTCAAAGGCAATCGTTTTATAAATCCGGTATTTCTCCAGCGCGGCTTCCACAGCCGTTTGCGTTTTGCGTCGATCCAGTTCAGGCAGAAATAATTCCATATTCATTCTCCTCCTTAAGGGTTAATTTAAAATGAAACACGCTAAGCTTCACTTCTTTTATGAGTGTGTTACAGTCTGATTAGAGAATAACGGCCATTGTCCAGCTCTTTTGCGTTGCCTTTTGGAATCACTTCCGCAGGGCTCCATACCTTGAGTGTTCCAGTTTCCAGTACATATAAATCGTTCGAATTTAATGTTGTGTTCGTATTTTGTTCGTATTTCTATTTGAGGATACCACTTATTGGAGATTAGAGTAAACCTTCATTTTGGGTCATTTTGACGATAAAATAAAACCCTCACGCCTATTTTCTATACCTTTTGGCATAATTGTTTCATTTCCCTTTACCTAATGGTATATATACGTTATAGTACAGATAATTACAGATCCCTCGTATGAGCGGCATTCATCATATTAAGAAGGTACTTGAATGTTAATGTGAACATGATTTGCCCCCTAGAAGTGCGATAGTAGTGGAGGAGACGGAATCGATTCTGAAAAAGCGATAGCGTTCGCATTTATCACCGGATTTCTCCCTTTCATAAGGGATCAAGGAAATCTGGGGATAACGGCGATTGGAAGAACGATCCGTAGCCGGAACGGGGCACCAGCAGATCATAGGGCATGGAGTGTTTCTTAGTATCTATTTAATACGCTTATACGAATTGAAGGAGTTGGCATGAATTGTGGAGCAACCTTTTGGTCCTTATCTGAAACAACTGCGGGAACAGCAGAGCTATAGCATCAATCAGCTCGCCGAAGCAGCAGGAATCAGCAACTCGCAAATTTCACGCATTGAAAATGGAGTACGCGGTGTTCCAAAACCAGCCACGATTCGCAAATTGGCAGATGCCCTCTCCGTTCCCTATGCCGACATGATGAAACAGGCAGGGTATATTGAGGCAGCAAACGGAGCTCAGGATATCCCCGAATGGGCGACGTACAAAGACCGGCGTGATTTCAAGAAAATGCTTGAGGACGAAGACGATCTGATGTTTGACGGAATTCCACTGGATGACGAAGACAAAAAACGTATCAAGGATGTGCTGACCGGACTGTTCTGGGAAGCCAAACAGATGAATAAACGCAAGAAAAACGATGAACCGAACAGCCGCCAATGAGGCATGGAAAGCTGATTACAATGAAGCAGCAGGTGAGATGATATGGACGAGATGGTAACAAAGCTGATTCGAAAACACCGGACCAACTGCCCCTTCAGCATTGCCAGAGCCATTGGAATACAGATCCGTTTCACCAATCTGGGCAAGTCTACCAAAGGGCTGTATTTCCGCAAGCTCCGCCGCAGATTTATTGTCATTCACAGTGAACTTCCGCCGGAATGGCAGCGGTTTGTATGTGCTCATGAACTTGGACATGACCGATTGCACAAAGGCATTAATCGTTTCTTTTTGGAGGAACACTCCTATTTTGCTCCCGGCAAGCTCGAAAGGCAGGCCAATCGTTTTGCCATTCAATTATTGACCTCAGGAGTCATGCCGGAACCTGATGAATCCCTGGAGAAATACTGTTTACGTACAGGACTGCCGCGCGAAGCGCAGCATTTTTTTTACTCGATATAAGAACATATGTTTCATTCAAATGAGAATTAACTTTATTCCCCAGCCGCTTGATTTACATGTCACTTTCAGGTTACCTATTTTTACGTAAATCACGAGATTTCCTAATCATAGTCTGCTAAAATACAATTTGAGCTGCGCGAGAGCTCAGGCAGATCATATTTTTGGGAGGGTACAGATTCATATGAAAATCTGGAAGACTTACGTTTCACTTCTGCTAACGGCTTGCTTACTGTTTGGCAGTGTAGGAATTGCGGCCGCTGCAACGGATACAACTCCGGGCACGGGTAAACACATTACGATTCTACATACGAATGACACACACGCACGTGCAGTTGAAGCATCACCTGCAATGGGCTATGCCAAAGTGGCAGGGATTGCTGACAAATACCGCAGCGAGAATCCCAATACCCTTTTGCTTGATGCAGGAGATGCTGTGCACGGTACAACCTTTGCAACACTCGTGAACGGCGAGAGTATCGTCAAAGTCATGAATGAGATGGGCTACCAGGCGATCGTTCCGGGTAACCACGAATTCAACTACGGCTCCAAGCACCTTGTTGAGCTTGCGGACATGATGAATTTCCCAATGATTAGTGCGAACGTGAAGAAAAAAGACGGAACTCGTCTCTTTGATCCCTATCTTATTAAAGAAGTTGACGGTGTCAAAATCGGAATCATCGCTTTGACTACACCTGAAACCATGTACAAAACGAATCCAAAAAATGTTGAAGGTCTTGATATTACTGACCCAGCTGCAGAAGCCAAAATTCTGGTGAACGAAATTCGCAGCAAAGTGGATGTGGTAGTTGTTCTGGGACACCTTGGACAAGATGCTTCCAGTACAGACACTAGCTTCAAAGTGGTAAAAGAAGTTCCGGGGATTGATGTATTCATCGACGGACACAGCCACACCATTCTCCAGGATGGTCTCGTATCCGACAACGGAACATTGATTGCGAGTGCCGGAGAGTACACCAACTTCGTAGGTGTCATCGATCTGTGGGTAGACGGTGGCAAGGTAACGAAGAAACAAGCGACATTGATTGATGAAACAGAAGCCAAAGATATTAAACCGAATGAGAAAGTAGCAGCACTCGTGAACTCCATTCAAAAAGAACAAGAACCTATTCTTAAGGAAGAAGTCGCCAATACAGCAATCCTGCTTGATGGAAAACGCGAACAAGTTCGTGCTGGTGAGACTAACCTAGGTGACCTGCTCGCAGATGCCATTCGTGACGTCAGCAATGCAGATATCGCACTTACGAACGGCGGCGGTATCCGTGCTTCCATTGAAAAAGGTATCGTAACCAAAGGCGACATTATCACTGTACTTCCTTTTGGTAATCAGGTTGTAACGCTGGATGTAAAAGGCTCTGATGTTCTGGCAGCCCTTGAAAACGGCGTAGCCTCCTACCCGGAACCAAGCGGCGGTTTCCCGCAAGTATCTGGCATGACGTTCAGTATCGATACTTCAGCTGCTGAAGGCAGTCGTGTACATTCCGTGACGATTGGCGGCAAAGCTCTTGATCCGGAAGCCACGTATACACTGGCTACAAATGATTTCACAGCTGTTGGCGGTGACGAGTATACCATGTTCAACAAATACACCATCTCCGGCATGTACGGTGCAATGGACGAAGCATTGATTGAATACATGCAGAAGCTTGGCGCTGTGGACATCAAAACTGATGGCCGTATCAAGGAAGCAAAAACACCTGTAGTTGAACCGGAAGCTCCAGAGACAGAGACACCGGCTCCAGCTACACCGAAGCCAGAAACACCAAAACCGGTAACACCAAAACCAGAAACACCATCAAAACCGGCACCAAACAAACCAGCTCCTGCTAAAGTATATGTTGTAAAATCCGGAGACTCCCTGTACTCCATCTCCAAAAAATACAACACAACCTGGCAAGCGCTGCAAAAGTTGAACAGCATCAAAAATCCTCACTGGATTTATCCTGGTCAACAACTTAAACTGCCTGCTGCTTCTTAAGCAAACCAATATTCGAATAGTGTGACCTGCTCCACAGATCGATTGAATCAGAAGTAATAATAGCAGTATCGAAAAAAGGGTGTTCCTCAAGCCATTCTGGCTGAAGGAGCACCCTTTCTGCTTCTCATTTGAAAAGCAATAATTCACCTTTCGCCTGAGGGCCTTTTAGGCAAAAACGATTGAAATACCTTTGCGGCAAAAATAAATCTTCAAACCTGCTCTATCGCACACATACTCTCTGAGTCCCTAATGGTGAACTATAGAAAATATGCGCATAATTGCCACTACTGCGCGATTCGTTCGCTTTCCAGACGAACAAAATAACCAAAAATGCTTTGCATATTTGCACGTCTTTCCATACTTCAACCCCATCAGCGGGACGAGTACTTTTCAAAAAGTTAAAATGCATGATACACATTAGTAAAGAGTAGTCATTTTGTACGGCATCATGCATATGTTCCTGTTAATTCATATGTCTATAGGCCTTGTTTTCATGCTTTATTTCAAAATATCCCACAAAAATGGAATATTCCATAATATGCGGACCTATAAAATATGTCTCATTATGACACGAATTTACAGTGGACTGACATTCGGACAAATAAGATTATCTAATGACTAGAGCACTTCCTTGGCATGAGTCAATGCCTCTTCCACACTCATGCTAATCCGCTTGGTTTCCCCTTTACTGGCAAGAGTGTGGGACCCTAATTCGACATTCCGTTCTGCAGCGCCCCGGCCAACTACGATCTGCACAGGCAGACCAATGAGTTCCGCATCCTTGAACTTCACCCCGGGACGTTCATCCCGATCATCCGTCAGCACCGTGTAACCCGCATCCCCTAGCTGCTGTTCAAGTTCCAGGACAAGCTGACGCTGCTGCTCATCTTTCCAGTTTACGGGGATCAGGTGAATCTGATATGGCGCAACAGCTGCCGGCCACTTTATTCCGTCCTCTCCAGCATATTGCTCGGCAATGGCAGCCATCAGACGGGACACTCCAATACCGTAACATCCCATCACCGGAGCACACTGGCGACCATTCCGGTCCAAGAATGAAGCGTTCATGGCATCACTATATTTGGTACCCAGTTTGAAAATGTGGCCTACTTCAATGCCTTTGGTGAATACAAGCTTTGCCCCACATGAAGGGCAGTTATCCCCGTCAGCCGCAAAGCGAATTCGTTCAACTTTGTTCAAGGCAAAATCCATCCCCGGGCGAACACCCGACAAATGCGTATCAACTTCGTTGGCCCCGGTAATAGCACTTCCCATCGCAGCCACATCCGCGTCCACGATGAGTGGCAGATCCAGACCGACAGGTCCCAGGAAACCAACCTTCAAATCCGAACGTCCTGCCAGCGCTTCTTCGTCAGCCAGAATGAGTTCCTCGGCACCCAATACGTGTTTGAGCGCAATATCATTCACTTCGTGGTCCCCGCGAACAAGTACAGCAATCAGTTGACCATCCGCCTGATAGAGCAGTGTTTTGATGATATGCTCCGGTCCCTCACCGACGTAGGAACTGAGCTCGGAAATGGTACGAATGGCGGGTGTATGGATTCGGATTAGTGATGTGTCATCGGGATTGGACCGGGATTCGGCTATATTCTGCGTTGCAGTTCCCTCTGTCTGGTATCCGGCCTTCTCGAGATTCGCTGCATACCCACACTGCTTACAGGATACAATCGTATCCTCTCCCACATCAGCCAGTGCCATGAATTCGTGTGTTTCTCCCTGACCGCCGATTGTACCTGCATCTGCTTCCACACGAATATATTCCAGACCGCAGCGCTCCAAAATGTGTGAATATGCCTTATTCATCGCCTGATACGTATGATCCAGCTCTTCCCAGTCGGAAGCAAAAGAGTACGCATCCTTCATAATAAACTCGCGGCCACGCAGCAAGCCGAATCTTGGACGCCGTTCATCCCGGAACTTGGTTCCAATCTGATACAACGTGAAGGGCAATTTCCTATAGGAATTGACCTCATCACGCACAAGAGCAGTCACCACTTCCTCATGGGTTGGTCCGAGGGCGAACTCCCGATCATGGCGATCCTGCAAACGCATTAACTCAGGGCCGTACTGGCTGTATCTTCCCGATTCTTCCCACAGCTCTGCCGGCTGCATAATAGGCAGCAGTACTTCCTGACAACCGGCACGGTCCATCTCTTCACGAACGATCCGCTCGACATTGAGCAGTATACGCCGCCCCAGCGGCAAATAACTGTATATCCCTGCCGCCAGCTGGCGAATCATGCCTGAACGAAGCAGCCAGCGATGTCCCGCTGCATCCGCTTCTGCCGGCGCTTCACGTAATGTTGGAACAAGCATTTCACTTTGACGCATCCATTCCACACTCCTTATCTTCCTGATCATTTTTGCAAAATGAGTGGATAAACAGCAAAAAGACACATCCGTCAAGGGACGAATGTGTCGTGGTACCACCCTTATTTAACTGCATGGTTATGTTCATTCACACGTCTCGGGTTCCCCCGGGCATGCTGAACAAACGTCCCGTTCCCCCAATAGGCAATACGGAAAATCATACAGTCCTCTGAGGCGTAACGGGCCCAGTCCGGCGGAGGTTGCAGCCTACTGGCATTCTCTTCCGCAGCTCGCGAGGTGGGAATTACGAAGCAGCAGCAGAAACCTCTCACCAATCGGTTCCCTCTCTGATTGAAGCTGGCTGGCGCAATTATATCCTCGCTAATCGCTGTTATCATTTTTGATCACATTAGTGCATTTGCAAGCAATTGTCAACTACTGCGTTACAGGTAGATAACGGGCAGGAAGAATTCCGCAGGTGATGCTGACATCCCGCTGGCTTCCCTGTAATATAGAGAGATAGAGAACATGTATTATTGATAAAGGAGCTTGTCCTATGCCATATATTATCTATGATCTTGAATTTACGGTTAGCCGTAACGCTCGTTACTCTTCTGAAATCATCGATATCGGTGCGGTAAAAGTGACGGAAGGACCTGACGGATTATATGTATCCGACACATTTCATACTTATGTTCGTCCCTCGAATAAGTCTGTGCTGTCCACCGACACCATTCAATTTACCGGAATTACGCAAAAAGATATTGATGCTGCTCCTCTTTTTCCTGAAGCACTCCAAAACTTTATTGCCTGGATGGGAAGCGAAGTTTATTACATGTGTTCCTGGGGACCCGATGACCGCAGCAAGCTGATCTCCCATTGTCGTACACACCAGCTTGATGTTGCCTGGATCACGAATCACAATGATCTGCAGCAGCAGTGGTCGCGAACCGTTCGCAAGGAAGGCAAATTCCGTCAGCTTGGACTAGCTCAAGCACTCGAACTATGCGGTATCGAGTTCGATGGCACCCAGCACCGTGCACTCGATGACGCCATCAATACCGCCAAAGTATTTATGCATCAATTCGACCGCTTTAATCTGGAAACCAACTGTGCCGCCGATGATGAAGGCGTTGCTTCCAAGGTGGTGTATTCCAGCAGCACAGAAGACGATGTGAAAGATTCACCCTTCGGTAATCTCGCTCATCTGTTCAAAACCAATGAATAAGCTGTGTTAACTTTCCTCTTAATCATGGATGCAAAAGAACGCCTGTCCACGCTGGGCATTAGCTATACAACTGCTGCCAGCGTTGCAGGCGTTCTTTCATTACACTTCGGTATCCCTCGGGTTCAAGAATCTCTGCCTCCGGCCCATATTGACTAAGCCATCTCAAAAATTCCTGATCATCATCCAAAATGGTCTCCAGCAGTAATGTTCCTTCTGGTTCCATCGTGAGAATGGGACGTACCAGAAATTTTTGCTGCATCACATGCTCAACAGCATCGCGGGAGAAACGGATCTTGAACGCAATCCATTCTTGTTCTTGACAGGCTCCCGACTTGCGGAAATGGGATTGCAAAAGAAAGTCGTCTTTGCGGAATGTACGAGGCAGAATTCGTACTTTTTGCAGATTCTCTACTTCAAAAATCCGTAGCGCCTCCGAAAGATGACAGTATGCCAACAAATCAAAACGGTACTCACGTGGAATCAAGCAATACGGATCGAGCCGCACCACTTTCTTCATGTTTTGAGTGAGATATTCTGCCTCAATTGTGTTTTGTGACATGCCAGCTTGAAGTAAAGTTACCAGTGAACTGCTTTTCCATTCATCGCCGTCATTCTGCCAGGCAGGCAGCCCTGTTTTAAATAAACCGCCAATCTGCTCTGACCACTCTACCCGCTCCGTTTTGTTCTTCTGATTCGATGCAACCACTTTCTCATAGGCGCTCTCGAAGGCAGGCTTCAGATAAGGACGAATATCATCCATAACCTCCGCCAAATGAGCAAAAGCGTGAGCCTCCTCATCAGACCAGTTGAGCGGATACATGGCAAAATTGCTGATAAACATGTAACCTCTCCCGTGTCCCATATTGGCGATCGGAATATGCATTGCGCTGAGGGCCTCCATGTCGCGATATATCGTCCTTTCCGTTGTCTCGCATCGCTCGGCCAGCTCCCGGGCCAGTATTCCCGGTTTTGCCTGCACGAGAGTTATAATGCGCATTAATCGGATCAGTCGGTCTGTCATTTTGCCGGACCCTCCACTAAGTTGTCAAAAAAATCGATACAACTCCATCCAATTGTTAATCATGATATATAGTACATTCGACTCACTCTTTATTTTCACCTTTAAATTCTATGTAGAAACATTCATTATCATATCATTCTCAATAGTCCTTTGTTCCTGCTCACATAACATGGTTTTTTCGTGGCTATTGTACGCTCCGCCATACGTGATTCCGTAGTGGTAACGCAGCTTCTCCACAATTTCCGCTTCTTGGTAATAATCCAGATCCTGCTTTCGTGCTGCCTCAATCAGCAAGGCATCTGCATGCCTGCGAAGCAGATTGCTTCCCTCTTGCGCACGACCTCTTTCATAGGCCCGCAGGGCTTGTTTGATCAACGGCACGGTCTCGCTTAATTTAATCGTCTTCTCCACCTTCGGGTCCTCCGGCTGCCTTAACATCCCCAGGTGGCTTGTATATTGTATATACAATTGCTCACGGCGCAGCAGTACTCTCTGACTCTGCTTCACTTTGCGTGTGCTCCAGTAGGCAGAGCATATGGCTGCTTTTCCAGACACACGAGGGCCCATGGCAAATTCGAGGAGAATCTGTTTACTCTCCCCTTTGTATACATCGCCGAGCCGCAGAATATAGCCGATGTCAGTCTCCTTTGATCGGCAACCATAAATCCCTTTGAGTTCAATTCCAAATTCCGGTTTGAGCAAAAGTTCCATGTCTCTCGACACAATTTTAGGTGCTACTTTCCTAAGTCTTTTGGCAGGGGCCCCGTAACGCCATTCCACCATCATATATACGGGGTCGGCCCCCCCTGTCGGTATGGCCTCTCTGTTCCACGAATAACATACTTCAAAGACTGAGTTCACTGGTAGTCTCTCCCCCGATTTATGTGTATTATCTTATAAGTTATCAGGGTGAATGGACACTATATTGTCACGGAACATATGTTCGCATAATATTTTTACATTAAAATGTTTTTACATCCCTAAATCCGTCTAAATCCGACATAAAACGACGAAAAAGCTTGGCATTATGCCAAGCTTCCCCGCTCCATATTTATGACAAGTCCCAACTTACATGGTAGGCTGATTCATTCCCATTTCGGTCATGGATGCTGCCCATTCCGGTTCTCTCACTGGCGCGTAAGTCACGCTATCAATGATTAGTTTACGCCCGATTGGCTCTCCGTTTACGGTAATCATAATCGTCTTGGTTGGTGTCGTTTGCTCTGTTGTGTACATATATTTCTTCTCCTTTATTCACGATCTTATTCTAAAATCGGATATATTATTATTTTTTATTATTTTCGTCATTGTGAATGGAAGCACCCGGAACCGGGGTAATGATATTATGTTTAAACTGTCCGCGCGCTGCCTTGAACGTATATTACCCTGGTGCACGCTGAATTAAACAAATGATTTCTCCTGAAAATTTGCAATGCACTGAACCCAACACGTCCCTTTTGGCGTATAATGTAAGAGCCGTATTTCAACAAATGACGACGAATTCGGCAGACGAAAAACCTCACCGAAAGAAGGTGCCAATGATGCCACAATCCATGAAGGGTCATTTCATTCGGGTGTTATTCACCACATGCATTTTATTTACCGTTACGCTGACCTCTACAGTAAATGCAGCTAGTGCCAATATATTTTCTGACATATACAGCGGCTGGGAACGCGTTTCCGAGCTCCCTGGTGAAGTGAACGCCCTGCAGGAAAGCTACCAGCAGACGCTGAACCAACTCAATGAAACCTCTGCTCAATTGGGACAAGCCCAGGCCAATGTTGAAGCATTCAAGGCCCAGAATGAGCAGTTAATAGAACAGAACCAGAAGCTGACTGATATGGTGACCAAACTGCAGGAAGATCAAGATGCCAAAAATGCCACGACCAAACGAATTCAAACGATGATCATCACCGTCATTGTCCTCATATTAGGCTATTTTGTTCTGATTCGCGTGATGCGCTGGGGAATGCGTCGTCGTTCGGGCCGAGCCTAAAAGAACAGGAGCAAGCACATGCACATACACCTGAACACTGCCGAGGCTGGCGGAGCTGGACAAGTGGTAACCTTCTCGCTGGTCCAGAATGACCGGCTTCATATTTTGCATCCACAGCAAATCGTTGCCTTTCGCGGATCGTGCAGCAGCCGCAATGACAAGTTTATGAACATCTCAGGCATGGTTCGCAAAAAAAAGCTGATCAAATCCGAAATTACCGGCCCCTGCCAATTTGTGGCTGCCCTCCCTCCCGGCTTTACCATGAAGGAAGTGGAGCTCACCGAGGAAAGTGATTTGCTGTACGATTTTCGGCATCTCTTCTTTTACTCAGACGGAGTGAACATGCATACCAAGATCCAGAAGATTAAGAACATGCTGATCACTCAGGATGCTGTCAAAATGAAATTCTCAGGCAAAGGCAAAATTGGACTGTTAACCCAAGGCCAGGTCTGCCAGCAGGAATTACACCCAACCGCCCCGCTATACGTAGATGCAGGCAGCATCATAGCCTATCCCGAGAATGCCAAGCTGGAACTCACGGTGTATGGAAATAATCTCGCCAGTCAGCATATGAACTACCACTGGAAAATGACGGGACAGGGCTCGGTGCTCTTCCAGGCAGGACGGGAGAATAGCAGACTCGAACGGGACCTGAATGATGAAGGACTGTTCAAACGCATCCTTAAGGAAGTCATTCCTTTCGGCAATGTAATCATTAAATGAGCCGCCCGGTGCTCTCCGCATTTATTACACATGCGGGGTAGTCACCGGGCGATTTCGTGTTATAATGGTTCAGACAATTGAAGAAGAAAATCCATGCCTCCTGGCATGGGAGAGGTTCGCGAACTCCCTCTATAAGACTTGACCTTTTGCAGGTCATTACAAGTCTTGCGTACACCGTGTATGACGTACGTAAAAAACTAAGGACACTTTTACCGTGCTGTTTTTTTTAGCAGCGTAAGGAAAGGTGTGTTTTTTGATGGATGCCAGTTCATGAACTTCTCTGTTCTTCCGACACTCTATGCCTAGGTGCATGGATTGATCTTAAGAAGATGGAGAGGTTTTTTTATGTTGAACGAAGAAAAAGCGGTCGTCGTATTTAGCGGCGGTCAGGATAGTACCACATGTTTGTTTTGGGCCAAACAGCAATTTGCTGAAGTTGAGGTGGTGACCTTCGATTATGGACAGCGTCATAAGCTGGAGATCGAATGTGCTGCTGCAATTGCACGCGATCTGAATGTACAGCAAACCGTGCTGGACATGAGTCTGCTTAACCAGCTTGCACCTAATGCATTGACCCGTACAGATGTAGAAATTAAGCATGAAAAAGGCGAGCTGCCCAGCACATTTGTAGATGGCCGCAACCTGCTTTTCCTCAGTTTTGCCGCCATTCTGGCGAAGCAAAAAGGAGCGCGTCATCTGGTCACTGGCGTATGTGAGACAGATTTCAGCGGATATCCGGATTGCCGGGATTCATTTGTTAAATCCATGAATGTGACGCTTAATCTGTCGATGGACTACCCATTTGTCATTCATACTCCGCTGATGTGGCTGGATAAGGCCCAAACGTGGAAAATGGCTGATGACCTTGGTGCCTTCGATTATGTACGCGAGCGGACACTGACCTGCTATAACGGGGTTATTGGAGATGGATGCGGTGAATGCCCTGCATGCAAACTGCGCAAAGCAGGATTGGATCGCTACGTGGAGCAGCGCTCTGCTGGGGCATCTGTAGGAGCAGATGTACGATGAGAGAGCCAGGAACATTCCGCATAGTTGAGCATTTGCAGCGGATTGGGGAGGATATTCTTCCTTCACAGCTGCGTTATCACCGCAAACGTGTGCTGGTCAGCAAAGAGTTCACTTTCGATGCTGCGCACCACCTGCATTGTTATGAAAGCAAGTGCAAGAACTTGCACGGCCATACGTATAGAGTCGTTTTTGGCATTAGCGGTTATCCGGGCGAGACCGGATTGACGGTTGATTTTGGACACATCAAGGATATATGGAAGACAAAAATTGAAGGATACCTGGATCATCAGTATCTGAATGAGACGCTTCCCCTCATGAATACCACGGCTGAAAATATGGTCGTCTGGCTGTTCGAACAAATGGAACACGCGCTTCAGACTGAACCATATGCTGGGCTTACCGAAGGCGGCCGAACCGAATTTGTGCGCCTCTACGAGACACCAACCAGCTACGCCGAGGCTAGACGGGAGTGGATGATTGATGAGTAGTGTGCATGAAAACATGAATGCTTCTTCCTCCGTACAAAACAAAGAAGCCCGCATCCCCGTCATGGAGATTTTCGGTCCAACAGTTCAAGGCGAAGGCATGGTGATCGGACAGAAAACCATGTTTGTTCGCACCGCTGGCTGCGATTATCGCTGCTCCTGGTGCGATTCTGCATTTACCTGGGACGGCACTGGCAAGGACCAGATTCAGATGATTACACCAGAGGACGTATGGGCTGAATTGCGCCGCATTGGCGGTTCGCGATTCTCCCATGTTACCATCTCCGGGGGGAACCCTGCCCTGCTGGCTTCGCTGGGCGGGTTGGTTTCTTTGCTCCGGGAGAACGGCATCCGCACTGCGGTGGAGACGCAGGGCTCCCGCTGGCAGCCTTGGCTGGCTGACATTGACGAAGTCACCGTGTCTCCCAAGCCGCCTAGCTCGGGCATGGACACCAACTGGGACGTGCTGGATGATCTCATTAAGCGATTGTCCACAGGCCCTGCAGGACGCAGCCACAGCCTGAAAATTGTTATCTTCGATGAAGCAGATTTGGATTATGCCCGCCGCGTGCATGAACGGTATCCGGCTACCAATTTGTATTTGCAGACCGGAAACCCGGACGTCACTTCTACGGAGACGCCAGATCTGGCTTCGTCGCTGCTCGCCCGTTATGAGTGGTTGATTGATCAGGTCAGTGTATCAGATGACCTGAATGATGTCCGCGTGCTTCCACAGCTGCACACTTTGGTGTGGGGAAACAAACGCGGCGTTTGATTCGCTCCATGGATAGTTTGGGTGGAATGGGCGGCATGATGTATTTTTTTGTAAACAACTAGAGGCTTCATATTTAAAACTTGGAATCCCTATCATATATACCGGAGAGCTTCGCGCTTGAACGGAACAAGGAGAGTTAATACATTGACAAGACAACCTGATGAAATGAAAGATGTAACGCTTCTGGGTAACCAGGGCGTGAAATATACGTTCGAGTATGATCCCGGCATTTTGGAAAGCTTTGATAACAAGCATCCATACCGCGATTATTTTGTTAAATTCAACTGCCCGGAATTCACGAGCCTGTGCCCAATCACGGGTCAACCTGATTTTGCCACCATTTATATCAGCTATATTCCCGATGTGAAAATGGTAGAGAGCAAATCGCTTAAACTGTACCTGTTCAGTTTCCGCAACCATGGGGATTTCCACGAGGATTGTGTGAATATTATCATGAACGACCTGATCAAGCTGATGGATCCTCGTTATATAGAGGTTTGGGGCAAATTTACGCCGCGCGGCGGCATTTCCATCGATCCGTATACGAACTACGGCAAGCCTGGAACCAAGTATGAACAGATGGCTGAACACCGCATGATGAATCATGACATGTATCCGGAAACGATTGATAACCGTTAATTTTCCGGCACTTCTGTTCCGCTGTGCAGTATATCGAAAATAATTGAACACTTGAAAGCCGAACTCTTCACTCCGAAGAACTTCGGCTTTTATTTATGTAATCCCACAATCGCCCAAATGATCGATAGAACTTATCAAGAGCGGTTAATATATTCTATGGAATGTCATTATTTCACCTGTTCCCCTTGTCGCTTCCAACAATCTATCCTATTATGTAACAATATGCTTAGGCACACTACATTATCAGGCGCTGATCCCTCGTGACCGCGACCAAAGGAGAAAAGTACATGTCCATGCAAACTTCATTAACCAAGGACGCTGCCATGCGTTCGAAAAACCAACCCGGATTGGATGCCCAGAGCACCGTTTACCGGATCTTGATTGCCATCAGTCTGGTTCACTTGTTTAACGATTCGATCCAGTCTGTCATTCCGGCTATTTTTCCAATCCTGAAAGACTCCATGCATCTTACATACACACAGATCGGATGGATATCCTTCGCCATCAATTTTACCGCATCCATTATGCAGCCTGTTGTAGGCTGGTTTGCAGATAAGAAGCCCACGCCTTCGATATTGCCGATCGGCATGGGATTTACGTTCACCGGCATGCTTCTACTGGCGTTTGCCGACAGTTATATGGCTGTCCTGATTTCCGTTATCTTTGTCGGGCTTGGTTCGGCCGCTTTTCACCCAGAAGGTTCCCGGGTATCCCATATGGCCGCAGGGCCTCGTCGGGGTCTCGCTCAATCCATCTTCCAGGTGGGTGGCAACGCCGGACAGTCTCTTGCTCCGCTCTTGACGAGATGGATCTTCATTCCGTTTGGTTTGTTCGGTGCCATCGGATTCACCGGCATTGCAGCCATGGGGATTGCCGTACAGATCTATATTGCCCGCTGGTACGGCCGCATGCTGCAATCCGGAGGTTATCTTCGCAAACAGGCGGCTGCGCGTCGTGCTCCAAATCCCGCACTTCGCAAAAGGATAGCGGCTGCCATCACGATTCTGATTATGCTCGTCTTTGTTCGTTCATGGTATGTCGCTTCCATCGGCAGCTTCTATGCGTTTAATCTGAAGGAATTGTTCAGCCTCTCCACAGAGGATGCACAGATCTATATCTTCCTGTTCCTGGCCGCTGGCGCACTCGGCACATTCTTCGGAGGTCCACTGGCAGATCGCTTCGGCAAACGCAACATGATTTTCCTGTCGATGGCCGGAGCGGCTCCACTGGCGCTGCTGCTGCCTTATGCCAATTTGTTCTGGACCGGAGTGCTGCTGACCATTATCGGATTCATCATGCTATCCAGCTTCTCTGTGACTGTGGTTTATGCCCAAATGCTCATTCCGGGCAAAATCGGAACCGTCTCCGGGTTAATCACCGGGCTCGCATTCGGTATGGGAGGACTCGGTGCGCTTGTCCTGGGTAACTGGATCGACGTGTTCGGTGTATCTCCAGTCATGCAGATGTGCAGCTTCCTGCCGCTGATCGGCATATTCACCTTCCTGCTGCCTTCGGATAAGGTACTGAAACGCTGGGCGGATGAAAACGGCAGTGAGGAATAAACAAGGATACTGATACTGTTACTACACTTCTATAAACCTAAATAAACAGCCAAAAAGGGTTCCCGCTTCAATCTGGTATACAGATTGGCGGGAACCCTTTTATTCATTAATCGTTTATTACTTCAAGCGCTGAAGAATCAGCCTTTTTTTATATAACATTTTGCCTGCTTCGGCAACATCACTAATCGTATTTTTGTTGCTTACCGAACCAAACACCATGCCGGCAATCGGGATAAGCTGGAACAGCTTTTTCCAGCCGAATGATTCACTATAGGAATTGAACACCTCACGCCAGCCCTGCATTTGTGAAACGACCTGTACTTGCTTGTCCGGATTGTCATACTCGGCCAGTTCATCAATAATTGCCTTCTTGCCTACGATGTCGGCGGAGGAGAACTGCAGGCACTTCACAATGAATATCCGTTCCTGGGGATCGTCGGGATCATATCCGTAACATAAGGCCATCTCTTGCAGTACCTTCAGGGAAAGCCCCATCACCATCGGGATATCTGCTGCGATCGTTACAATACCGCCAATTCCTGTTGCGGCACCCTGTGCTGCGGCAAATTTGGTTCTGCTCTCCGTAATGTTGTCAGCAACGCGGTCCAACACTTCAAGCGGCAGATGTTCTACACTATGAATTTTGGCAGTCCCTTCTGCTTCGGCATCCTCTTCGAGGCGATAGGTATGATCCTTCATGGAGTGACCCGATCTCTCCGCTTCTTCCTGAAGCAGCTTGGCTACTTTCTTTTTCTGAACGAGGAATTTGCCGCCATTCTGTACATACTGCCCAACTTCGTTCAGGGCATCGCCAATTTTCTGTTTGATTGCTTTTGGCATGACTTTATCCAGCATCGCAAATGGCAAACGCCCGATTTTATCCCAGATGAATAAATCCTTCTGTTCCTTTTCCCACTTTATAATCTGCTCAAGCTCCTGATCCAATGTTTCACGTGAATCCATATATGATCCTCCTGTATGTCCGATTAATTTCTTTCAGCTATGGATTGTATACGTTGAAAAAGGATTCTGGTTACTAATCGATGTGATTTTGCCTGTATACCTTAGGGGAGACTCCATAGGCCTTTCGGAACTGACGTGTGAAGTAGTTGCTATCGTTAAACCCGCATTCATAGGAGATCTGGGTTATGGTCAGGCTGCTGTGTTTCAACAAGCCGCATGCTCTCTCCAGGCGAAGCGTCAACATATAAGCAATTGGTGTCATCTGATAATAGGAGCGAAAGATCCGATTCAGGTGCCTTACCGAGATATTGGATTTACCTGCAATCTCCTCCAGTGTCAGCGGCTCCAGGTAATGATCTTCCATATAGGATATGGCATTCGCCAAGTGCATCAGATGGTTGCCCTCCATCCCCTTTTCCTGCGTATCATAGTGCCTCGACAGGTAGACGACCAGCTCCGTGAACCGTGAGAGCAGCATCGTCTGATACCCCTGCAGCTGGCCATGATACTCTTCAATCATGACCGCAATCAGCGATTCCACATACTCCAGACTGGGAATGGGAAGCGCCAGCTTGCCAGGATAAGATTGAATATTGCGATAGTATGGTTCCAGCACGAACAGCGCCTGATACCCGTTCGATTTCTTCAGATCCGGTCCAATGGATGCAAGCATCTCCGGTCTGAACATAATATTGCAGATTTTAAAGTCATGAGGGTCCCTGTAAGCATGAGGTGTGGAGCCGTTAATGACAAAGGCATTGCCCTTTTTGATAAAATACTCCTCCGTATGTACAACATGCGTGGCATTACCGTTCAGCACGATGACGAGCTCCGAAAAATCGACGTGCTGATGCAGCTCGGTATCCTCCTCATGCCCACCGTACTGAATATAAAATGGAAACTGCAAGTCAGATGTAAACCAGTTCAAATACGTGCTGCTCAATCGTTTCTCCTCCACGATTCCGGTTGGATTGATGTCTATATCATGCTACTCCAAGACCGAAAAATCAAGGTTTCCACCGTACGCCCCCGATATAATTCATCATGTAGAGACGGCAGTGGATGACGAATTAAGGAGGTGTATACGATCAGAAACACATGATCATGATTCTGCTCTACGGGCAGTCTGATTTTTTTAAGATCAGATTTGTAAACGCATTCAAAATTACAAATATCTCAGGGGGTTAGCATGGTTAAATCGATAAGAAACATTCCCAAATGGTCCGTCGCACTCACACTCTCATTCAGCTTGCTTGCAGGATGCAGCAGTGAAGGTGCAACAAATGGCAGCTCCAGCGGTGATGAAACGGCTCCAGTAACCTTCACTTTCTTCGGTGCAGATGCCAATCCGAATTGGAGCAACATGCAGGATGAGGTCGGAAAGGAAATTACCAAACAAACCGGTGTAACCCTCAATGCGGAGTTCGCCATGTCGGATCCATCCCAGCGTTTGGCACTAATCGCAGCAAGCGGGGATTACCCGGATCTGATCAGTCCCAAAGGGGATCTCGACAAATTAATCGATGCCGGGGCCATGCTTGATCTAACCGATCTGATTGAAGAGCATGCGCCCAACCTCAAAAAACTGTTCGGGGATGAAATGAAGCGGCTTCGCTACAGCAATGATGATCCCTCCATCTACGTCATTCCAACATACTCTGCGATTGATGGGGTCAACTTCGTCGCAGGCGGCGGCTTCCAGCTGCAGCATCGAGCCGTGAAGGAAGCTGGATATCCTAAGATCAAAACGTTACAGGATTACGAGAATGTCATCCGCAATTATCTGGAGAAACATCCTACCGATGAAAATGGCAATCCAAACATCGGCATGACGCTGAATGCGGACGACTGGCACATTCAGATTACTGTAACGAACCAGGCAGCCGAAACGACCGGCAAATCAGGTGACGGTGAATACTACATCGATCCGGAAACCTATGAGGCTTCTTATCATTTCCGCATCGAAGGTGAAAAGGAATATTTCCAGTGGCTGAACCACATGTACAATACCGGTTTGCTCGATAAGGAGTCCTTTGTGCAAAAGAATGACCAGTATCTGTCCAAAGTCGCTTCTGGCCGGGTTATCGGCCTGACCGATGTGGACTGGGGCTATGCTGACGGCGAAAAGGCACTGAAAGCTGCCGGGAAAAATGACCAGACCTACGGACACTATTCTGTCATGTTATCGGATCAATACAAGGATAACCGTTATCAATCAACGGGCTTTATGGCTGGCTGGGGTCTTGGCATCACTGTAGACTGCGAAGATCCGGTCCGGGCGATCAAGTTCCTGGACTACCTTGCTTCAGAAGAAGCCCAGGTATTGAACAACTGGGGAATTGAAGGCAAGCATTATGAAGTCAAGGATGGCACCCGTGTTGTCCCCGCTGAAGTACAGGAACGTATCGTGAATGATAACATTGCGTTCAGCAGGGAATCCGGTATCGGATTTTACACGAACCTCGGTGCTCACTATGGAGATGGTGTCAAAGACTCCACCGGCAATTATTACACCAAGAACTTCCCGGAACAGATTGTGGAAAATTATACGGATGCCGATAAGGAAACTCTCAAGGCCTATGGTGCCACAACATGGATGGATTTGTTCCCGAATGAAAAGGAATTTCCATCCAAACCTTGGGGTGCCGTATGGAACATCTCTGTGCCGAGCGAGGACGAGATCAACATTATCTCAAGTAAGGTCAAGGACATCACATGGAAGCAGATCCCACAGGCCATAATGGCCAAACCGGAGGAATTTGAAGCCATCTGGAATGACTATCAGCAGATGCTGATTGACGCCGGCGTTGAGAAAATGGAACAAGGATTTACCAAGTACGTCCAGGACCGCGTTAAACTTTGGAATGAATAGGAGTAATACATGATGAAATACAGCAATCCCGTCATACCTGGCTTTTATCCTGATCCGAGTATCTGCCGGGTAGATGAAGATTATTACCTGGTAACCAGCACCTTCGAATACGCTCCAGGAGTGCCCATATTCCACAGCCGAGATCTGGTCCACTGGCGGCAGATTGGCCATGTGCTAACCTCTGACCAACAGATTGTACTGGCAAATGCATGGGTTTCCGGGGGAATCTATGCGCCAACCCTTCGGCATCATGACGGCTGGTTCTATATGATCACGACCAATGTAAGTGCAGGTGGCAACTTTTATGTACGCAGCCGTCAGCCTGAAGGCCCTTGGTCGGAACCCGTTTATGTTGATCAGAAAGGCATTGATCCCTCCCTTTTATTCGATGAAGATGGCCGGGTATACTTCCAATCTGCCTGTAACGGTGCAGAAGGTGAAGGCATCTATCAGTGCGAGATTGATATCGAAACAGGGGAACGATTAACCGACAGCCGATTAATCTGGAAAGGAACAGGAGGAGCCGCGCCTGAGGCACCCCATCTGTACAAAGTAAATGGCATGTATTATCTGATGATTGCTGAAGGAGGCACGGAATATGGACATATGGTTACCATTGCCCGCAGCAACGATCCCTATGGACCATATGAAGCTTGTCCGGCCAATCCGATCCTGTCCAATCGAAGCATGAAGACCAGCATCCATGCTACAGGGCATGCAGACCTTATCCAGATTCAGGATGGAAGCTGGTGGGCCGTCTGCCTCGGCATTCGTCCTGCTGGCTATCCGCTGCGGCATCATCTGGGACGTGAGACGTTCCTTGCTCCAGTCACTTGGACCGAAGATGGATGGCCTGTCATCGGTGATAACGGACATATGGAGCCTATCATGACTGGACCGCAGCTGCCGGAAACGCCGTGGCCATCGCCAGCAGTTCGAGAGCATTTTGACCTGCCCACACTGGGGCTGGGCTGGGTGTTCCTGCGAAATCCGGCTCCAGGCAGCTGGTCCCTAACTTCGAATCCAGGTCACTTGACCTTATGCGGGAACTCCTTCTCCCTTCATGATCAGGGGAATCCCGCATTTGTTGGGCGGCGCTTGAGTCATTTCCACTGCAGCATTGCTGCCAGTCTGGATTATGAGCCGCTGCAGGAAGAAGAAGAGGCCGGGTTAACGGTCTTCATGAATGGAAACTATCATTACGATCTGGCGATTAAGCAGATTCATGGTGAGAAGAAAGTTATTTTCCGCCGAACCGTAGGTTCATTACAAACTGAACAGGTTCACGACTGTGGAACAGGCCCCGTCAGATTAAAAATTCAGACAGATCGTAATCAATTCACGTTTTTCCTGCAGCACGACTTGGGAAAGGACATCCGGATAGGATCTGGTGAAACCCATCTGCTCTCTACCGAAGTGGCAGGCGGCTTCACGGGCATCATCATCGCCATGTACGCTCATGCTCCATGCGGAGTCGGTACACCAGCACATTTCGATTGGTTTGACTATGAACCGCAAGAGGAAACACAGGACTAATCATTAATAGCAGCCATGCAAACAAACCCAAAAACCCACCGTCCATGTTGATCTGGCCGCGGTGGGTTTTAAGTCTCTTCTAGCGATGAATTTATTCCTTACATTATCAATCTAACAAGGGTTCATTCCGTAAACAAATGCTCTTACTTGCCGGAAGGCTGTGCTTCAGCGGTATACCCGGCTGGAATATCCGTCTCTGCCGTAACTTCCGTGATCACCATCGGATACATCATGTCCGGATCTGGCTGAACGATGGAATACAGCACGATCGCACGTCCATCCTTCTCCAGTTTGACGTCATCAATCTTCAAACCGTAGCCAGGATGAGGCATTTCAGCCGTGAGCTTCACCTTGGTTGTTTTGTCATCAACCTTCGTTGTAGTTACTTCAGGTACGATGGCTTGCTGGCCTTCCCCTGGAGTCTCTGGAGCTGGCTCAGCCGATCCACCATTGCCGTGCTTATCCACAAATTCAAGTGCATTGAAGATCATGCTTGCAGCCTCCATACGGGTAAGCGACTGATCTGGACGGAAGTTGCCGTCCTTATCCAGTTCAATGATGTTCATGTTCAGCAGGTTCTGGACTGCAGATATGGCGTCCTTACCGATTTTATTTTCGTCCTTAACCAAATTATACTTCATAATAACCGGATAATTCCCGGTTGTGTTAATGCCTTCATGAAGCAAAATAACAAATTGCTCACGTGTCATCTTGCCTTGCGGATTCAACTCTACCGGGATGGACAGACCATTTTGGGTTGCAGCCTGTACAGCATCTGCATACCAGGTATCCGGACTGATTTTATTTTGCGCGGAAGCGGCAGCATATTCATTTTTCAATCCAAATGCCTTCACGATCAATTGAACCCCCTGCGGCTCGGACAACGCCTGATCCGGACGGAACAGATCCGCCGTTACACCACTGACAACCCCTTTGGATTTCAGGGAATCCACGATAGTTTTTTGCCCTTCATCGGTTACGTCCGAAAAAGCGAATACAGAAGCACCTCCTGCCGTCAGAGAAACGCAAAGCGCAAGTGTTGCAGCCAATCCTTTTTTATGTTTCATTTCCTGGCACCTCCTAAGTTTAGTAAACCCTATTTTTGACTTCTTCAATCCTACAGACGGGACACCTTCAGAAAATGTTTCAGAGAATTCGACATTAGGGTAATCTTGTGCAAAAAACTACATATCCATGTCTGCATGGCCTGGAAATTTTCACTTTCATGCCCTTCTTCCCGGCTTCGTTGACAATGATACGAATTAGCGCAAAAATAAGAAAAGAAGAAATCATTCGTTAACGGATAAATAGCAAACTGGATCGCATAAAGTAAGAGGGCACGACGCGCTAATTATAGGTGTCGGCCCTTTTCTTGCCTCCGTACCTTGCCTAACTTTCACCCTAACAAAGGAGAACCCGAGATATGTCCAAGACAGGATTACTTCGAAGCTATGTCGTCTCCAACTGGCCCGTGTATCTGACTGCTGTTGTGCTGATCATTGCCTCCAATGTCGGTCAGGCCTCTTTGCCCCGTATTCTGGGCAGTTTCACGGACCAGCTCATGCAGAATACACTTCAAATGAATACAGTCATCCGTTACAGCCTATGGCTTCTGGCCATCGCTATCGCCTACAACCTTCTCTTCGGAACAGGACAGTTCATGATTATGCGACTTGGACGCCGCTTCGAATTCATGACACGCGAACGCATTTTCGGCAAGTTTTCCGAATTGAGCGAGCACTACTTTTCCAAGCAGGGAAACGGGAAACTGCTCAGCTATGTCATGAATGACGTTACCTCCGTGCGCGAAGCCATTTCCAACGGGGTGACGATGATGACAAATGCCACATTTCTGCTGATCTCCTGTATCGTCATGATGCTGCTTAGTGGCATTCCCATGAGCCTTATTCTAATCAGTATCATTCCCTTGCTGGCCATCCCCTTTCTGGTTGTGTTCTTTGGCCCCCGCATCCGCAAGCGTTCTCGTGATGTGCAGGATGCCCTTGCAAGCATGACCGAATCTGCAGAAGAGCAGCTCGGCGGAATTCGCGTGACAAAGACGTTTGCCATTGAAGACGGTGCCCGTGCACGATTCGGCGCAACTGTAGATGCCATTAAGGAAAAACAATTGCGACTCGTGCGACTCTCTTCCCTGTTTCAAGCGCTGCTGCCACTGCTTGGGGCCATCTCGCTTGTTGTTTCCCTGCTTGTCGGAGGTATTCTGACGATGCAAAATTCCATTACACTCGGAAGCTTTGTTGCGCTGACGCTATATTTGCGGATCATTATGGGACCGCTTCAGCAGATTGGCAATGTCATTAATACCATGCAGCGATCGGGAGCGTCCCTTGAACGGGTTAACGATCTGCTGACAGAAAAACCGGATGTCCGGGAAGTCCCCGGGGCCAAAACCCTGAGTGCCGTGAATGACATCACCATTGACGAATTATCCTTCTCCTACCCCGGGAGCTCCGCTTCTGCTCTTAAGCACATCAGTCTGAAGATTGCCGCAGGACAGACCGTAGGCATTGTGGGCAAGACCGGCTCCGGCAAAAGCACCCTGGTCAAACTGCTGCTTCGTACATATGAACCGCCTGAAGGCACGATTCGTATGAATGGCACAGACATTCGGCAGCTGTCGCTGGAAAGTCTTCGTTCCCGCATTGCCTATGTCCCGCAGGATGGTTTCCTGTTCAGCACCACCATTCGAGACAATATCGCTTTCAGTGACCGAGAGGTCCCGCTGGACAACGTGGAACGTAGTGCAAGGCAGGCCATGATCTACGACAACATTATTCGCTTCCCGGATCAGTTCGACACCCTGCTCGGTGAACGTGGACTAACGTTGTCCGGCGGTCAGCGTCAGCGAACCAGCTTGGCTCGGGGATTGATCAAAAAGGCTCAGATCCTTATTCTCGACGACAGCATGAGCGCCGTTGATGCGGTAACGGAAAGTGGCATCCTGCGCAGCCTGAAGAAAATTGGCAAAGGCAAAACAACCCTGATTATCTCCCATCGCATTAGCGCCGTCCGTCATGCGGATGAAATTATTGTGCTGGATGAGGGACACATCGCTGAACAAGGCACGCACTCGCAATTAATGGCCGCTGAGGGCCTGTACGCTGCGACCTATCGTTTGCAGGAGGAGGGATTGCATCATGAAGGACCATAAGACCGGTGCCCATACCCTAGTAAGTCCCGAACCTCAGGCCTCATCCGGGAACCATGCAGGTTCGGGCACAGAGAGAGAACTCAGCAAGCGTTCATCGTTCAAAGCGATGATGAGCTACGCTAGACCTCATCGATTTGCTTTTTTGGGCATCTTTTTATGCTCCTTGCTCGGGATCTCCGCCGACCTGCTCCAGCCATATCTGGTCAAAATCGCTATTGATGACCATCTGGCAATCGGCCAGACCAGCATAGGATTTCTTGTAAAACTGGCTGCCGTCTATCTGGCACTGGCTGTAATCAGCTTTATTTTTACCTATATACAAAACAACCTGCTGCAGCATGTCGGTCAGAACATCGTCTCTCGTATTCGTAAAGATCTCTTCCGGCACATCTCCAAAATGTCGATGTCCTTCTTCGACCGCTTCCATATCGGAAGTCTGGTCACGAATGTGTCCAGCGACACGGAGACGATCAGCAGTTTCTTCACCCAGGTTCTGCTCAGTCTGATTCGGGATGGCATGATGCTGGTGCTCATTATCTTCTTCATGTTCCAGCTTGACCCGGTGCTCGCTGGTTACTCGCTGATTGTACTGCCCGTTATCGCCATTGTGGCGATCCTGTTTCGCAGCAAGCTGCGCCAGGCCTATCAAAATGCCCGTACCCATCTCTCCCGCCTGATTGCTTTTACGGCGGAGAACCTGTCCGGCATGTTTCTGATTCAGGCTTTTCACCAGGAGGAGGAACAGAAGAAACGCTTCACAGAGCAAAATAAGTTACATTTGAAGGCCAACATTACCCAGGCCCGTTCCAATGTCATCTTCAACCGGACGTTTGACATTCTGGGTAACGCCGCCCTGGTGATGATGGTATGGCTTGGCGGACGCGCCGTGCTGGGTGAATCGCTGCAGGTCGGTGTGCTTTATGCATTTATCAGCTACATCCGCCAGTTCTTCCAGCCGATCAACCAGATTACGATGCAATGGAATACGTTCCAGTCCACTACCGTATCCATGGATCGGATCTGGAACATTCTGAATACCAGACCCGAGGTCGCAGATCCAAAAGCAGAGACTGCTTCTTCACTGGACCCCCGGGACGTGATGGGACAAATTGATTTTAACGATGTGTCCTTCGGCTACCGGGCTGACCGTCCACTCATTCAGCATCTGAATCTGCACCTCTATCCAGGGGAAATGGTCGGCATTGTGGGTACAACGGGAGCTGGCAAAAGCACACTGATCTCCCTGCTCAATCGGTTCTACGATGTCAATCAGGGCAGCATTGAAATCGACGGCACGGATATCAGGCAGCTACCTCAGGCCAAGCTGCATCGTATTGTGGGGCTTATTCAGCAGGAGCCTTTTCTATTCTCAGGCTCCATTATTGACAATGTCCGCATGTTTCGGGAGGATATTACGAGAGAACAGGCAATCGAAGCCTGCCGTTTTGTCGGGGCACATGCCATGATCTCAAGACTGCCGCAGGGATACGATACTCGCCTCTCGGAACGCGGTAGCGGTCTGTCTGCCGGGGAACGTCAGTTAATCTCTTTTGCCCGCATTGTCGTATTCCAGCCCCGTATACTTATTCTCGATGAGGCAACCGCCAATCTGGATTCCCATACCGAGCAGCTGGTGCAGCAGGCCCTGGAAACGGTATCTCAGGGTCGAACCACGATTGTCATTGCACATCGCCTGTCTACTGTTATGCACGCAGACCGGATTCTGGTCATGGAACATGGCGAAATTGTTGAGGAAGGCTCGCACCAGCATCTGATCGAAGCCGAAGGCATCTACGCCGACCTGTACGCCCATGCACGGGAGACCGGTGGTGACACCGCAATTCCGGGGTAATGAATGCCCATCTGTGCCGCCTGCACCGCAGTGCGGCATGATTTATGTTTGGGGCAGATGATGATAAGGAGGATTACCTTTTGGAACATGAAACAGCTGAGTTTGATGATCAGCATTTAGGCTATCGCCGGAGTACTATGCTCTGAAAAAGCACATTATGTCTTATATTTTTACTGTTATGTGCAGCTCTACTCTGGATCAATTATGTTGAATACGCGGGGAGATTGCAGACATTGCCCTACACGATTGCTGCCATTATTGGCATGTGGCTCGTGGGTCCACTGTTTTTCATGTTTTTGTCGGGCTTAACCAGACGATCCACCGTGTTATTCTCTTGGAATGATGAAGCACTCGTAACCCAGGGAAGGACCGTTCCTTGGCATAAGATTCGTCATATCGAACTTACAGCATCCGGGGCCAGCAGTTGGATGTTATCCTCAGCTCCCCTGATCGCCCTGCATCTGAAGGACGGTAAACGGCTTTACATCCGGACTGGCCATTTACTTACCTCAAAGGAACTGCTCCGAGCCGAGATTCTGCTGCAGTTGAACCTGCGCGAGAAGAGGTAACGAGATACTTGAAGCTTACTTCTCCCATCCATTTCTTGGTTATGCGCGTTATTTACTGCAAAAACGGGTTGTATACCATATAGGAGAATATATACCTATCTTGAAGGAGTGCAGATGCAATGAAAATTCAATTGATTCGTCATGCCACCCTATGGCTTGAATATGCCGATCTGAATATCCTGGTTGATCCAATGTTGATGGATCCTGAAGAGATGCCTGCTTTTCCCAACACACCTAATGATCTACGCAATCCGAGAGCGGCCTTGCCGGAAACAGAGACCGATTACACCAATCCGGATGTGGTGATTGTTACCCATACCCACATCGATCACTGGGATGCAGCCGCGGCGGAACGGCTCCGCAAGGATGTGCCTTTATTGTGTCAGCCTGGTGATGAGAACATATTTATCGAAGCCGGTTTCACGAGTGTTCATGCGGTGGATGAGAAATATGAGTTTCATTCTGTACGTTTTGCACGAACTTCAGGCCAGCATGGCACGGGGGAAATCGCCGAGCGGATGGGCAAGGTATCCGGTTTTGTGCTTGAGGCTGATGCCGAACCCGTATCGTATATTGCCGGAGACACGATCTGGTGCGAAGAACCGGCCGAAGCCATAGAGCGATACCAACCGGAAGTAATCGTTGTCAACGCGGGGGGTGCCCGTTTTACCCAGGGTGACCCAATCACCATGGACGGACCGGATGTAGCTGCAGTGAAACGACATGCACCGGATGCACATGTCATCGCCGTTCATATGGATGCCATCAACCATTGCATGATGACCCGGTTGGATCTCGCCAGTTACCTGGCTTCCGAACAGCTGAACGGGCAGGTTCTCATTCCCCGGGATGGTGAAAGTTTCGTATTTGATTCAAAAACGGAGCTGGAGTAATACCCGTTAATCTGAATAGTAAAAAAGGATGTTCCCGTCACCTCAAGACGGAAACATCCTTTTCTTCCATTACACTTATTTTTATTGAATTTTCAAACGAATCACGTTCCAGGAAGCCTTCGCAAGACTTGCAGTAACCTGCGTGCCTGACACTTCAGCCCCGCCGCGGTTATGTGGAGCTACCCGATTCGGCTGTGCAGCCGTATTCACGGCTTTGAGGTCATCACTTTCCAGTACGATATGCTCCAGAAGGCTGCATTGTCCGAAGCTGCGCAGATCGACTTCAAGCTGAAGAGAATCTTCCAGGTGACGGTTCACGGCAAATACAGTTACTTCACCCTGCTCTTCATTATGCACCGCAATTCCTTCCAGGTACGGCACGTCCGTAATTTGCTTCGTATCGTACTTCGCTGATTGAATCAATGGCACAAGTGCTGTTCCACGTCCAAAGACGGAAGCGTGCATAAACGGATAGAAAATGGTCTGTCTCCAGGCAGCACCACCTGTGTCCGTCATGATCGGCGCGATAACGTTAACCAATTGTGCGAGGCAGGCCATCTTCACGCGATCCGCATGCTTAAGCATGCTAATCAGCATACATCCCACAAGCAGCGCATCTTCATGGTTGTATACATCCTCCAGCTGTGGAGGTGCAATCTGCCACGGATCCAGCTTCCTGTCACTTTCATTGGAATGGTACCATACGTTCCACTCATCGAAAGACAGATACATCGTTTTCTTGCTGCGCTTCTTCGCCTTGATGTAATCACAGGTTGCCATGACGGTCTCAATAAACCGATCCATTTCCAGCGAACGCGCCAGGAACGTAGGCGTATCATCATCCGCGTTGCCATAATACTGATGGAGTGACAAGTATTCCACATGATCATAGGTTTGATCCAGCACGGTTGCTTCCCATTCCGGGAACGTTGGCATGCCCAGTGACGAACTTCCGCAGGCAACCAGCTCAATGGTTGGATCAGTCCATTTCATAACTTTCGCTGCTTCAAGCGCAACCCGTCCATATTCTTCTGCCGTTTTGTGACCGATCTGCCATGGGCCGTCCATCTCGTTACCCAAGCACCAGGTTTTAACCGCATGTGGCTCCTTGTAACCATGCTTGATCCGCAGATCACTATAATATGAACCTTCCGGATGGTTGCTGTACTCCACGATGTTCCGGGCTGCATCTACGCCCCGTGTCCCCAAATTGACGGCCATCATGACTTCGGAATTCGCAAGTTTGGACCAATCCACGAATTCGTTGAAACCGAATTCATTTGTCTCAATGGTTCTCCAGGCCAGCTCAAGTCTGCGTTTACGTTCTGCAACGGGTCCTACGGAATCTTCCCAATTGTAACCGGATACAAAGTTCCCCCCAGGATAGCGTACAATCGGCACCTGCAGCTCCTTGACCATCTCCAGCACATCCGTACGGAATCCCGCTTCGTTCGCAGAGGAATGCCCCGGCTCATAAATACCGCCATATACGGCACGTCCGAGATGCTCAATGAATGAACCGTATAAACGTTTATCGACTGCACCAATCGTGAAATCCTTGTCTACCGTCATTTTTGCTTTTACCATCGTGAAGTTCAGCTCCTTAAGATTAATAAAAAAATTAATTGATAATCTATGGATCAACGTTCATATTTATATTAAAATCGATTATAACCCTAATTTCAACCTGAATTTTTAAAAATGTTATTCTTTTTGATGGATTTATGTTTAACTTAATTCTATATTCAATAATGGAGGAACCCCATGATTAGAGCAAATACGGATGCCGAATGGCTGCCCTTATACGAAGCACTTGCCAGTGAAGTGCGCTTGCAGATTATACGGCTTGTTGCCGAGAACCCGATGAATGTAAAAGATATCGCCGCCTCACTTGGTCTAAGCAGTGCCATCGTAACGATGCACGTTCGCAAGCTGCAGGATGTCGGCATCATTCAATCCAAGATGGTCCGCAAGGACGGCGGTACCCACAAAATGAACAGCCTTGCGATCGACTGGATCGGCATCTCCATGCCACAGGATACCGGTATGTCGAACAAGGTGCACGAGGTTGCTATACCCGTCGGGCACTATACCCATTTTGACGTTTATCCCACCTGCGGCCTAGCTACAGTCAATCATGTGATTGGGCAATATGATGACCCGAGGTATTTCCTGGATCCCGAGCGGATGCACGCGAATATTCTCTGGTTCGGACGCGGATTTGTGGAATACAAAATTCCAAACTATCTCTTATCGGGACAGCAGATTAACTCGATTGAATTATCACTGGAGATCGGTTCAGAGGCTCCTTCGGTCAATCCCAATTGGCCCTCCGATATTACCTTTATGCTCAACGGGATACAGGTCGGTGAATGGACTAGCCCAGGTGATTCGGGGAATGGCCGCGGCGTATTCACGCCAGACTGGTGGAGTGAAAGTGTCAATCAGTACGGCATGCTGAAAGTGCTGCGGATCACGCAGGAAGGCACGTTTATTGATGGGCAGCGCGTGTCCGAAGTAACACTCTCGGATATTCCGGTCGAGCGCAATCAATGGACATTGCGATTGTCGGTAGAAGAAGATGCCCAGCATGTAGGAGGTCTTACCTTATACGGTGAGGGATTCGGCAACTATAATCAGGATATACTGTTCCGTCTTTACTACCAGGATTAGAGGTCTCAAAAAATACAAAAAACCTTCCATCTGCCTATTCGGCGATGATGGAAGGTCTTTTTGCTGTATCCACATTTTCTGTTCTCACGATACACATTTATTCTACGAGAGCTCAAAACTTGCCTTTACTGATCTTACAGTGCACTCCCGCCATACAGAAAGCGATATTCCCAGTGCTTGCCCGAGATGTCGCTGGTCGTTACTCCGCCACCAGCATTGGAATAGGTGTGCAGTATTTTTCCGTCGCCGAGATAGATTCCGACATGCGTAATTCTTGCCGTAGACTTGTTCACCCCAGCATATGAGGAAGCTTTCGTGCCTTTATAAGACATAAAGAACATCAAATCTCCACGCTTGAGTTTTTTCCAATCCGTCTTAACAGAACCTTTGCCTTTTACATAAGTTCCCTGCTGACGTGAATCTGCAGGAAGCTTGACTCCAAGTGCATCGATAAATGCCTGGCGGACAAAGCTGGAGCAATCGAACGTAGCCGTACTGTTTCTGCTCGCTCCGAACTCATAAGGCGTGCCCCAATATTTCATGCCAGCAGCAATAACTTTCTCCACAGCGGCGCTGCCTGTTACAGAAGCGCTGCTGGAACCCGATGTTGTTGTGCTGCCGCTAACGGCTTTGGTGTATTTAGATGAAGAGGATATGTATCCTGTCCGGTTGCTGGAATCTTTTACTTTATACCATGCGGATCCGGATTGTTGAAGTACGGTAATGGTTTCCCCTTTACCCACCATACGAACAACACTCGCAGAAGATGATGGTGAAGTACGCATGTTAACTCCCCAGATCACTTTCAGCTTGGCATTTTCGGCCGTTGCTGCGGATACCGGTGCCGTTAGTGCTCCTGTCGTCAGACTTCCCATCAGCATCGTTGCTGTTAGACTCGCGGTAATGATTTTACTTTTCCAGTTCATGATGTCGTGTTCCCCCTGATGTTACAGAAATTTAACCTGGCTTCGTTCTCTCCGGGCTTGCCCCATTGTAAACGGGCTGTCCATCGTGATCATCAGACCAAAGTCCTGTATTCGCCTCAAGCTTATTGAGTACTAAGGATCAGGAGTTGAACCGGCATCAACAAGAATAACTGTATGAATATTAAGTAATTTGCAAAGGTTAAAATATTGTAACTATTTGATACCACTTCGTTTCCAGCTATTACAGTCCGTTCAATTAACCTAATCAGACAATAGGTCAATAGACCCACATTCAAAATCACATATTCCATAAGTGGTAAACATTACTACTCGCGAAAAACATTAAAAGCAGCGTCAATTCGCCTATTTTGTACCAAGTGGTTTTCAATAATCGATCTTTTCTGCCTTACTTTTAACAAGACATGTCCAGCCCAGAGTACAAAAAAAGACTGTTACTTATGACGCTGCTCGCGCCTGAAGTAACAGTCTCTCGAATATTCTATACTTTGAATTTATTGATCTGTTCTTGCAACTCTTCTGCCATTTTGGAGAGAGAACCAGCTGAGGATGCAATCTCTTCCATGGAAGCCAGCTGTTCTTCGGTTGCCGCAGATACATTGTGTACCCCGCCTGATGCTTCCTCCGCAATATTGGAGATTTGATCCACATATCGAACCACTTCATCCGTACTTGCTGACATTTCTTCCGATCCTGCAGATACTTCCTGAATTTCACCAGCGACCTTGTTCACTGCTTCTGAGATTTGCTCAAAGGCTTGTCCTGCCGCAGTTACCATCTCTATTCCGGCTTCTGTTTCACTGCTGTTCACTTTTACGGCCTGTACCGCATGGTTCGTGTCATTCTGAATGAGCTGTACCAGGTCCGTAATTTTCTGTGCGGATTCCGATGATTCTTCGGCCAATTTACGAACTTCTCCGGCAACAACGGCGAAACCACGTCCGTGTTCACCTGCACGTGCGGCCTCGATCGCAGCATTCAATGCGAGAAGGTTGGTTTGACGAGCAATATTGTTGATGACTTCCGTAATGCTGCCAATCTCTGCAGAACGTTCTCCAAGCCCGGTTACGAGCTCTGTTAGTGAAGCAATGGACGTACGTACCGATCCCATTTGATCCACAGCCTGCTGGATAATCATATTCCCTTCAGCCGATTGATTCGCTGCATCCACAGCCGATACGGATACACTCTGAGCAAGCTCTGCAATCTGTTCTGAACCAATGGCCATTTCGCTCATCGCCTGGGAAGAACGTTTCACTATATTCACCTGGTCAGATGTGCCCACAGCCAGCTGTTCCACAGTTGCGGAAATTTGCTCTGATGCTTGCGTATTTTGCTCGGCACTCGCCAGCAGTTCTTCCGAAGAAGCAGCTACCTGCTCGGAAGTCACGGAAACGGACTGAATCATCGCACGCAAGTTACCCGTCATGGTATTGAAGGAAGCAGCCAGCGTGCCAAGCTCATCCTTGTTTTTCAGCGTGATCGTTTCGCCCGTTAGATCACCGTTTGCAATCAGCATTGCCGATTCGTTCATCTTCTTAATTGGTCTCGAGATGATGCTTGCAATGAAGAATGCGATAAAGACTGCGATCAGGAAGGAAATGACCGTCACTACCAAAATGATAATAAATGCTCTGTTTGCCTCATCCAGTGAATCCGCTGTAGCTTGGCCCGATAAGCCATTGCCCATCGTAATCAGCTGAGCAATAGAATCATTAGCTGTAAACCATAACGGATATGCTTCGGCATGCAGCCTGCTGGCTTCTTCAAAATTATTAGCCATGCCAAATTCAATAAATGTTGGCATTTTTTCTAAATAGGCATCATAATTCGTGCTAAACGTATCATAAAGCGCGATTGCGTCAGCACTACCCTTTATAAGTGGAATCAGCTGTTTGCGCTCGTCCTCAATCTTGGTTTGGAGCTGCTGTAATGCTTCATTCATCTTTACAACTTCACTTTCATTCGTCTCCACAATGACCGCCAGAGCCAGGCGCTCTACATCAGAGATATCGCCATTCATCGTACCAAGTAAACTAACGCTTGGCATCCACATCTGATCAATTTCTTCAGAAGTATTAGACATTTCCTGAATCTGCGTCAATGCATAAGTGGTTACAAAGGCTAGCAGTGCCACTACTACCAAAAACCCAGCCAACAATTTCATGCGAATCGTTAACCTCATTTTCCCTATCAAGCTTCCCTGCGTGTTTTTCATGTTCCCACTCCTTAACTTGGCCATAAACCAATACATATGAATAGTATATCGACACCTATCGACATGAATTGTAGATATGCAAATTTAATTTTCAATAAGTTTCATGTAACTTCGAAATAAAAACAAAAAAGCCTCCGTCTTTGGCAAAGCCAAAAACGCAAGACTTTAATGGATATATCGCCCTATCCTCTTCTTCATACGATAAACGCCGCTCTAGCGAAACACCCGCCGATGGATATGGATAAAGAAATCAGGAACCGACTTCGTATAGTTACGCGTTGTGATCAGAATGACACTGACCAGACTGCCCAGTATGAAACCGCCAAGAATATCTCCCGGATAATGCACACCTACATATACACGCGATACCCCAGTCAGTACAGCAAGCAGCAGCATCCACCATCCAAATCGACGTCCGATGAAAAACGAAGCGGCAGCAAGAGCAAAGACAAATGAAGCATGCTTGCTTGGAAAAGATGGATCCGGTACATGCGGCACCAGCTGATGTACATTCCCTTCCACAAATGGTCTTGGATGACCAACGGCTGGAGATATGCCCCACTTGGCAAGAACAAGAGCTACAATAGATGCTACACATGCATAAAAGACAATACGCTGCTTGGCCGGATTACCCAGGAACCAGACAATAACCAGAAGAGCAATCATAATCCACACGGCATATTCTGCTGCAGTGATCATAAACCAGTCCAGAAGCGGAACCCGGTCCGCAAACTGGTTGATCCAGTTAAAAACAGATTGATTCATAATTGCGTTCATACCTCCATGACATAAAACGTGATTCGTTTTTACACTATAATACCCACCAACGATTTGTCAAACAATGCACCAACTGACCGAATATCCGAAATCAAAGGGGACATTTCTCTTACTTTTTGTTAAAATAGTTTGGGTTACATACCAGTTCAACAATAGAAAGGTGAAGATTATGCTTAAAAAATGGTTATGGGGGACAACCCTAACCCTGGCACTTGCCGTAACAGGTGTCCTCGTATATTACGGATATTCCATTGTACATTTTGCCAATAGCATCTCAACCGCTTCAGGTACTTCCTCATCGTCTACAACCAATCCTCAGGCAGACCTTGGTACAGACACTACAACTACACCAATCCCCAAGTGGGAAGGCAAGGAACGCGTAAACATCCTGCTTCTCGGGGGTGACTCCAGAGGTGATGATGCAGGGCGCTCAGATTCGGTCATGGTGGCTTCCATTGATCCGGTGTCTAAACGGGCGCATTTATTCTCTGTCCTGCGAGATACATATGTGGAAATACCCGGACATGGCAAAAGCCGGCTTAACGCAGCTTTTTCGTACGGGGGCGCTGAATTGACCAAACAAACGGTAAGCAATCTGCTCGGTATTCCGATTCAGCATTACGTATACACGGATTTCATCGGCTTTATGGCTCTTGTCGATGCCGTAGGCGGCATTGATATTGATGTGGAAAAAGACATGTACTACACCAGCAAAGCTGACAAACATATGTATGACATTGATCTCAAAAAAGGACTTCAGCATATGGACGGCAAAACGGCCCTCCAATATGTTCGTTTTCGGCATGATGCCACATCGGACTTCACGCGCACCGAACGGCAGCGAATCTTCATGACCGAGCTTGCCAAGAAGCTGCAAAGCACTACCTCCCTCTTCAAAATTCCAGAGATCCTGGAGGCGGTTGCCCCTTATATCGAAACAGACCTCAGCCCTACGCAGATGCTGAAGCTGGCCTCGCTCGGGTTTGACATTAATGTCAATGAAGTGGACAAACAGCAGATTCCACCTAATAAATTGTTAACCAACGAACTTGCAGGTTCCGCTCAGGTTCTGGGCGTGGATAAAAACAAACTCCAGGCATTCATTCAAAATTTGTTCGAGGAAGATGCTCAGGCAGAACAACAATAAATAGAAAAGCGGTGGCCTTATGGGCCGCCGTTTTTCTATCCTTTTTTCACCATTTAATCTCCTCTTAATGTTGAGATAGTACCCTTTAATGATGTTGTGTATTGGAAGGAGGCGGGCCATCTTGGGTAAACCGCGTATAGAAGAGTGGACGCAGCTGCGCGGGATCGCGTTTCTCGCCATCGTCATGCAGCATAATATTGCGGAATATATCTATCGTTCAGATATCGAACAGCCGGATTCCGTCATGCTGACCATGATCTATCATCTCACCAGGTTCGGAACGCCGACCTTTGTCTTTTTGTCCGGTGTGATGCTTTTTTATCATCATCATCAGGTCAAGCCGGAATACCGTCCATTCATCCGAAAACGATTTGGGGATATTTATGTGCCCTTTGTTCTCTGGACACTGATCTACTGGCTGTCTGTTCGCATTTTCACACCTGCATTTTGGCTCTCGGGCACGCCGGATGTCCGCAGCTTGATCCGCGAGCTTTTCATCCCTCAGACAGGATATCATCTCTGGTTTGTCATTATGATTTTTCAGTTTTATGTGTTATTTCCTTTGTTCCGGCTCGGGGTTCAATTCGTGAACAGTCAGCTTACCAAAACCACCAGAATAACGCGCATGCATTCCGTTATATTGCTTGTTCTGCTTGCAGCAGGGATGTATAGCTTGCTAATGAAGTGGTCCTATTACGACATGGCCAGCTGGACAGCAACCCTTGCGAAGCCATGGTCTACATTGCTGGAGTATCGTTCCTACTCCTGGGTGATGTACTGGTTCTATTTTTTACTTGGGGCAGTTTGCGCCTGGGCTGTAGACACTTGGAGAAACTGGACCATTCGTGCACTACCATGGATGATCAGTCTTTTTATTGGCATGTACTTCTGGCTGGGTTACGATGTGCTCAGAGGGTCTGGGGATGTAGTTAATCTTAATATATCGACATATCTGAAGCCGACAACGTTCATTATTATTATGGCGCAGATGTTCATGTTATATGGATTCCTTGTTCTGTTACGAGGCAAAACAACGAAGTTCCTGGGCGCTCTCACCTGGATCGGCCGCTATTCGTTCGGCGGATATCTAGTGCATGCTCTGGTGATATATGCGATCGCCTACTTCACCAGACCACTCCAGCTTGGCGGCTGGCATCTGCCGGTAACCTTGCTGTCATTTCTGGTGACAGCTGCCACAGCGCTGGCCATTAGCTATGGACTATCCCGATTACCGGGTTCCCGTTATACGGTCGGGTTACAGCGTAAGCGGAGCAGGAACTTGCCTGGTCAAGGTTCGGATACTGCAGAGCCTCGGCTTAAAGCCGGATCAGTTACACCTCTGAGTGCAAGTGCAGGCCCTTCTTCTGAAACAAGCTAGAAGGCTGGTCACGTTGCATAATCTAGTAAAAGTGAACCTCAGTCAACCTCGTTATATACCTACGTTGGCGAGAAACAGGGCGCCTGTCTTCCAAGGAAGACAGGCGCCCTGCATATACATCGATTAATCTGACTCGGTCGAAGCCGGATGCCCAGGTGCATGCTCCCGTGGAATAGAATGTGCCCCACCCTTATGGTTCACGAGCCGCTGCAGATCCCCCGTCAATTGCTCCTTCAGCTTGTCAATGAGCTGTGTTTCACTAATCCCATGTGCTTTGGCAACCTCAGCAAGAGACTTGCCACTTTTTAACTGCTCATGAAGCTGTTCCGGCGTAATGCCAATAAACTGAGCAATCGCCTTATGGTTCAAGGAAGGATGTTTTCTACCATGACCTGCAAACTCCCTACGCAGCTCTCTGAGCGGGGTATTGATGACCTTTTTCAACTTTTCATCCATGTCAGCCTTGGCTGCCGAGACCTGTTCCTTGGTTAAGCAGCCTTCTGCAGCAGCTTGATCCAGACGTTTCACAAGGGATGGTTTAAGCTTCTGTAACAGCTGCTCTTCGCTTAGACCTTTGCGCTCCTTGGCAATCTGGCTCAATGTCTTGCCTAGCTCCATCTGCTCCTTCAGATCCCGGAGTCCAATGCCGAGCAGATCGGCAGTTTCACCAATCATAAATAATCCATGACTTGCCTGCATACAAGGTTGTTTGTCATGCTGGGAAGCTGCCGGAGATGTCATTTCGGTGCTGTCAGGCTTTTCTGCCGCACTGGCTGAGGCAGCATTTCCCGTTGCTGCTAATATGAGCATGGCTGCCAAACTGCTTACAAGCCATGTTTTCCATGGGTGCTTCATATTTGTTTTCCGCCTTTCGTATGTCGAAATACTGTGGTCTACACCTAGTTTGAGCCTAATCCACCCGTTTTTATCCCATAAAAATACAAAAAGTCATCAAATATTTCACAATTCATCACAAAAGATCCTATTTTTTTCAATTCATATCCGCTATACTGGGTATAACTCCATGATCTAGTCGAATAGTCCTTAATTATTTTATTGCGGAAGGGCGTAAGCAAACGATGCGGAGAGAATGGCTTGATCCGTTTAGATCCGATTTGGAGGTGGTGTTCGCTGCTGCCAAGCAGCTGGTTCAGAACTATCCTGAATCCCTGTCAGAACATGCACTGAAACAACTTCACTCAATTAATCCCCTGTTACGCGATTCAGGTCACAGCTATATTGGCTACATTATTCCGCTCTGGATGCAGAATTCAGACGAACTCCCTCCACAGACTGCACACAAGTTAAGCACGGCCTGTATGATTCATATGTTGTATTTTCTCAATCAGGATGAAGTGATGGATGAACGTCCTGATGACAGCACATTGAAGTTATCCTTGGGTAATTTATACTACATGGATGCTTTGCGTATCTACTCGGATTTATTTAGCCCGTCTTCCCTGTTTTGGACGTATTTCAGACAATATGTAACAGAATGGGCTGTTAGTGTTAACGGCGAGAAGTCGCTGGATTACTTCAAAAAAAAACCGCTTCTGATCGCCCAAAAGGCTGCTCCCCTTCAACTTGGAGCTGCTGGTGCTCTTCTTTTACTTGAACAAAAAGACCGAATTGATGCGGTGTGTTCTGCTGTTAACATCACACTCATGACCCTCCAGATGACAGACGATTTTAATGACATGGATCAAGATGCTGCGCTGGGAAATTATAATAGTTTCCTTTCTCATATTTCTTCTGCTCTACAACTAACTTATCCTGAACAGCCGCTAAGCGAGCGTATCCGGGATAATATGTACAGCACACCAATTATGTACTCTTATGTGGACATAGCTTACCGATATCATGACATCTTAGCATCGTCTAACTCAGGTATTCCGCACCTCTTGACCTTTAATAAGCACTTATGCCAAACACTTGTACAAGCTGTCGACGCAATCAAGCAGCATAAAAAAATGCTTCATCAAGGCGGGTTTCATTACTGGATCAGTGAACATGCCTTAAACCCACAAGGGAAGTCATGAAACTGTGACAGTTCATATTCTATATTAAGAAGGGATTGTTGAACGATGATGGTATCTGAGAGAACAATGCATGAGGATATTATTGAAAAGGCCTGGACCGATGAACATTTCAGACAGCAGCTGCATTCCAATCCAAAACAGGCACTTCGCGATGCATTCGGTATTGATATTCCGGACAACGTTAAGATCCGTACAGTAGAAGAACAGCAGAATGATTATGTTCTTGTTATTCCGCCCAATCCCTCCAAAGTGAATTATGACGTGAATTGTGGACCTTGGAGAACCTAAACACCCAAATTAACGGCTCTGAGCCAACATTACGGGTAAAGGGGTAGAGGACAAAAAAGCTGTCTATCTTCTGCCAGTCCGTCAATCGACGAACTCGGCAAAAGATACAACAGCTTCCGTTCCTACCCCTTTTGTACTTGTAAATGAGATCTCGCCATGCATCGCTTCCACAATTCGGAAGGTTACCATCATCCCAAGCCCTGTTCCCTTGATCTTGTTGGAGAAGTAGGGCTCTCCCAGGCGGACCAAAGCTTCCTCATCCATGCCTTCCCCGTTATCCCTCACGTGAACTTTAATCATTCCATCCTGGGCATAGGCCCATATATCAATCTGGCCTTGACCCTGTAATGCTTCGATACTGTTTTTAATAATATTAATAAAGGCCTGTTTGAACTTGGAGGAGTTGCCACGAATCCAGAGATCTGGCGGAATATCCGTTGTTATTTTACCGCCTTCCAGATTGGCCATTGGCACCAGAATCCCTTCAATATGCGCAAACTCTTCGGCAATATTAAGAGATGCGATATGATCAAACTCCGGTTTGGCAAACGTCAGAAAGTCCGTAATGATCCCTGAGGCCCGGTCAAGCTCCTCAAGGGCAATTCGCACATACCCCTTGTTTTTGTTGTCTTCCTGTTCGGTCATCAGCTGTAAAAATCCTCTGGTCACCTGTAAAGGATTCCGAACTTCATGGGCAACTGAAGCGGCCAGCTCACTAATAATCTCCATCTTCTCGGATCGCTGCAATTCATTGTTGAACAGCTCCAGTTCCTTGGAGTATTCAATGACCTGTCTATGCTTTTCCGCAAAACGACTGCCCAGAATGGCTATAAGTGCTATGATAAAAGCAACCATCGACCACTTCCACCATATGAGATGATACGTGCCGTTCCGCTGATAGTACCATAACAATTCGGCTACACTGATGAGCGCAAACGTACTGTATCCTGCAGCCAGCAGTATCGCTTCCTTGTTTCTCCTTAGCGCCTGAGATATGGTACCAATCATCAGTAATGTCAGCAGGATCACCAAAATGACCCCGATTGCCTTTTGAACCAGATATACATACAGTACGTCCCATTGACCGCTCGAGATGAAATACAGGAGCAGTGCGAAGATTGCAATACCCGAATACACGAGCTGGAATTTTCTTAACTTCGTGAAAATCCCATAAGGTCCTGTCCCAATAATCTGTTCGAAAAAATAACATAATGCAGGCATTCCCGCCAGCATCGCCATATCGAACAATATGGAGTACAGATCCCCGTAAATCTGGTAGAACGTATACAGAAATTGTGAATACGTAATGATCATCGTTCCGATGGAACCCATGACAACACATAGCGAGATCCATAATCCCTTATGGAATTTACCAAAGAAGAATGTGCAGCTGAGCATGGTCATGGCTGTAAACAGAAAGGTTGCCCCTAAGATGACATCCAACAAACCATTATGAATATATCTCTCCTGCAGATTGGTGTATCTGCCTACCTCCACCATCCCGAAGATTCCAAGGCGGCCGTTGGTATTTTCAGTCCATATATACAGCTGCTCACCTGAATTTTTGATGGATAGAGGCAGCAGTACCGCATTGTTGTCGTAGTTATAATGATAGTTCTCATACACCTTGCGATCCTTAAGATAGATCACGATATGTTGACCTTTAATATTTTCAAAACGAATGGCAGAGGTATCCTCACTCAGCTGCGGAATGGTCAAGCGAGTCCATAGTGACTCCGTGGAAGGATTCACCGTGGTATAATCCGGCTTCTCCAACCCTTGCCGCTCCCAGACCTCATCGGGTCTTCCCACTTCGCTGATAAACCCCTGATCGTGTTCATTTCCCCATTTTACTTCCCATGTCGTAATGGGGACAGGACTGTTATCTTCCTGTACACCTGCAGCGCCTACTCCCTGCGGCCAATACATGATGAATAACAGGCTGATCCATAGGACGATGATCGCTTTGGGCACATTTTTCATTCACAGCACCTCAAAGTTCATATTTTGAGCATTTAGCAGCATCCAAAGATGCAAAATGCTGAATCTATCCCCTAACTCTATCATTTATGATTCGCCATGATTTAACGTGTCACCTTCTAATGGCAAACGAAAAAAATCACATTTTAGTTCAACTATATATTTATTTCCATTTTATAACGAGGGAATCCAGTTATCCTTTGTCTTACCCGCGCAAATCTTCGAACTGGTTCTCAATCATTTCCCGCTCCGTTCGTTCATAGGCATTCCGAAACTTCAGCCACTGCTCCGTTTCCTCATCCTCATAGATCGTCCATATATCCGAAAAAAGAAAATCACGCAACTGGACAACTTGTCCGGCCCATATGCCACCGACCCAGAACAAACCATCCGGTCTGCGAATGACTGTACGCGAAAAGCCCGGTGTTGATGCCTTTTGTCCAATTCGGATTCGAGTGATCATATTGCCAAGTGTAAACCATTCCAACTGGAATCCCTCCCTATTTTATCATGCTCCATCATAACATAGGCCTTGCTCGAAAGCTGTACCAGCTGTTCTGCGATTCAATTCGCTTCTATGGGTGTAATGGTTCCTCAAAGCAACCATTCACCTATTTAAGGAGATGATTTAAATGAACGAGCCACACAAAACGGTAGAAGTAGAACGGAAAGATATCCAGCAAAAATCGGATTCCAGCATGGTCGCCTCCACTTTTATTAAATATGCGGCTTATGTACTCATTTTTTTCGGCTTCCTGTACTTTCTCGTCAAATATGTATTCCCTAAATTTTAATCATTCATATTCGGGTCAACCCAGGGAATGCTAACACGTGCAGGATTACAACGTTTAGGGTTTGGGTAACTACGGGGTAAGAACCTTAGAAAATATCAGCACCATAATACATGCAGTCAATCACATTTAATGCCTGAAAGGAGCTGCTACTTATGACAGACAGACCGATTAGTAATGACGAAAGTGACCGTTTTTATGACCGATATCAGAGGTTCCGCGATATTCCGCCCGAAACGGAAGTACCCGCGGGCGATATGGATACATTTGACGAAGTGTCCGGAAGACGGATTGAAACCGATGAGACGGACCTGCCTCCTGTAGCTGCAACGACAGTAGAGGATGAGGAGCTCGAATCACGTTTGGCAGAGCCTGCACTGGAATCTGTGCCTGATGCCGATCTGCTGCAGCCGAATAGCCCGGTTGACCCGGCTGCACCTGATCCGGACGCCCTTCATGGTACTGATCTTCTCAATGGTGCAGGAGCCGATGCCAAACCGCAGGACGACATTCTTCCACGAGGTTAAGATTGGCAAACTCCCTTGCGTCGTGAAAAAGGAGGTGCAGCATAATGAAGGAAGACCACCATAAACATGTCGAGACGCCGGATAGTCTGGTGACCGAACGGGACATCGATCCTGATTTCGGGCTATTTACGGAAGATTCATTTCCGGATGCTCTGGAAAAAGAGGATCAGCGTGATGCTGTTGAGCATGCCATTCCGAAGGAGAAATCCGATTCTGAAGAATGATACACCTTTTCTATGAAATGAATCAGACTGAACAATAGGGAAATCTCTCATGAAGAGGTTTCCCTTTTTAAATGTATATTACTTCCTCACATATATAGTCATATCAAAAAGATGGCTGCTGTATTGCTACAGCGCCATCCCTCTCCTAAATATCCATCTATCGATCTGCTGTTACCGCTTTCTTCGATGCTGATTTTCCTGAACCCGGGAGCTTGTGCTCCAAGCCAGACCATTTGGCTACAATCGCTGTGATTAAGAGCGCCAGTCCATTGATGATAAAAATCCAGCGAATAGGCAGCCATCCACCGAGAATACCACCGATAATGGGTCCTGCCATCGTACCGATCTGGGACGCTGACTGATTCAAGCTAAAGGCCCTTCCTCGGAAACCCGGGTCCGTCGCCTGCACAATCATGGCATTGATGGCCGGGAACACAGCCGCGAAGAACAACCCATATACAAACCGCAAAACACCAAAACCGATATAACCTGTCGTGAAAAATTGCAGCAGATTCCCCACCGCCCCGCCGATGAGTCCAATAATCAGCACTTTGCCGTAACCGATGCGTTGACCAATCTTCCCCCATCTCGGTGCCATAATGACGGTAGCTATACCTACCGCTGAGAAAATAATACCTGAGCTGAGTGATGCCCTGTCCGGCTGAATCCCCATCTCCATGACATAGACCGTGAGCAGCGGCTCAAGAATCATGACGGAAAAGGTACAGATGCCCATCATGCCTAGCACAGTAATAAACAGACGATTCGCTCTGGCTTCACGGATATCATCCATGACATGGGAACGCGGCTTATTGCGATTGAAATTCTCCTCTTTTACCCAGAAGGTCGCGATTACCGCAGAGACGAGCACCACAATGGCCGAAAATAAAAAAGCATTTCGATTGCCATAGTAGTGGCTTACCACACCGCCAATCAGCGGACCAATGATCCCGCCCGTAGCTCCGGCGGTAGACATGATACCCAGCGCGTATCCGGTCTTATCTTCTGGTGTATTCGTACCCACAAGGGCAATTGCAGCCGGAACGAAACCAGCCAGCAATCCCTGAAATAGCCGGACTACAATGAGTGAATATGGGTCCTGTACAAAGTAATTGATTAAATACAAAACCGCAAGGCTGTATCCCGACCGGATCAGCATCGGCTTGCGTCCGTATTTGTCTGCCAGGGAACCCCAGAATGGAGACACCAGTGCACTGGCCAGAAACGTGATGCCAAAGGCCAGCCCTGACCAAAACTCCAGGTGATCACGAACACCGAGATCGCCGCTCAGAAACAAGGGCAAAAACGGGATGGAAATTGAATACGCGGTGCTGCAAAAAAATACACCAATCCACAAAATCACCAGATTACGCTTCCACGAGAAGTTCATATACCCACACGCCCTTTCCGTTACTGACGCCCGGGACTGCCGTGGTTTGGAGCGGACGGAACAGACCCGTACGTCCTGCTGCGGAAGCATTTTCCTTATTTTACACCTATGCCTCCATGAAGACCATCCCTGGCAGTTTCAAAAACAAAGCTTGGATTGCCTTCCTGTCCCAAAAAACGGTATGATAGTTGATGGATTATCCCAAAATAATTCCGTTGAAACACATTAAGCAGAGATGCAAGGGGGAACATTCTCATGTCTTTACGATGGAAAAAAACAACTGCTGCATCGCTGATCATGGCGCTGCTGCTTATTGTTATTAGCGGCTGCGGACGCCCTTCGAGCAGCGCGACGGAACCCGTTCCTGCGCCGCCTGAAGGTCAAAACCCGGTAGCCACGATTGAAATGCAGGACGGGCAAAAAATCGTGATCGAACTCTATCCGGATATTGCGCCCAACACGGTATACAATTTCATCTCGCTGGCCAATCAGGGTTTCTATGATGGCCTCATCTTTCACCGGGTTGTTCCGGGCTTCATGATTCAAGGTGGAGATCCGAATGGTAATGGGACAGGCGGCCCCGGATATGCTATTAAGGGTGAATTCACATCCAACGGGCACAAAAATAATCTGAAGCACACACGCGGGGTTATCTCTATGGCAAGGGAATCTGGAAAACTCGATTCAGCTGGTTCCCAATTTTTCATCATGGCAGCAGACGATGAGAATTTAGATGCTCAATATGCTTCTTTTGGCAAAGTCACAGAAGGTATGGATGTGGTGGATAGCATCGTTAATCAGCCTACTGAAGGAGTAAAACCGGTTACGGATCAAGTCATGAAAAAAGTGACTGTGGACACGCATGGATTGGAATATCCTGAACCTGTTAAAATGCCTGAGGAATAAACCTCTAGGTACATTACTTACAAACAAAAGCTCTGTCTTGCGATAAATACGCAAGGCAGAGCTTTATTTAATGATAGCGTTTACATATGAGGTTTTAAAAAAAGCCTCTACGCACGTATATATGCAGCAGCTCTGCAACCCGCTGTTCTCACAACATCCACCCCAACAAACGGAACCAGCCAATAATCGCAATCCATAGCGGGCAGCTGAAGGCAATCCCCCATGCAAGCCCTTTCAACATGCTGCGGTCAACTTCCACGAACAACGACTCCTTTCTCCAGGGAATAGTCGCAGTATCGGTAATACTATATGATTTTATACCCGTTTTCATTCGTCACGGACCAGCTGATTTCCTTCTTTTCTTGACTCGATTCATGGAATGGATACCGGGAACCTGATATACTATGACTACGCATCAAAACAGGGAACCTGATTTACGTTGGAGAGGAGAATTTTCCATGGCAAAATCCAAAAAACAACCTGCTGCTCCCAAAGCAGCTCAGGATAAACCAACGACGCTGAAGGATCTGCTCAGCAGCGACGTGCTGGAGAAGCTGAAGGCACAAGCTGATGAAGCCAAGGCTGCCGAAGCCCAGCGCAAGGAAGAGGAACGCCAGCAGGCCGAAGAGGCTCGCAAAGCGGAACAGAAGCGTCGGGATAATGACTTCGAGTATTTATTGAATAACAGCTCGCTGGACTGGAAGAAGCATAAATAACATTTCAGCAAGCGATTCGCATATTAGACGTCATTTCAGATGTAGATGCAGGACCGATTATCGGTCCTGTTTTTTTGGGTTGGGCAAGTATGAAGGATTCTGATTCACCTCCCTTGTGCCGGGTATGTAGAGATAGAGAGTAACGTGAAATCTTATGGACGTGGAGGGATCAGGATGAGTGAACAGCGTTTGAATGGAAAAGTGGCGATTGTGACCGGTGGTGGCTCCGGTATTGGGCAGGCTACCGCGATTCGTTTTGCAGAGCATGGAGCCAAAGTCTACATGCTGGACCGTACACCAGAGAAAGCGGAAGAAACGAAGCAGACCATTGAGCAGGCTGGCGGTGAAGCGTATGTGATTGAATGCGATATTTCCAAGCCGGACCATGTGCAAAAAGCCATTAATCAAGCTGCGGCTGAAGCCGGCAAGCTGGATATTGTATTCGCCAATGCAGGGATCAACGGCACCATGGCGCCGATTGAAACGATGGAACCGGAAGACTGGGACCAAACGATGGAGATTAATATGCGCGGCACGTTTGCAACCGTCAAATACGCCATCCCCCATCTGAAGGACCGTGGAGGCAGCATCATCATCACCAGTTCGATTAACGGTAACCGGGTATTCTCAGGTATCGGGTTCTCTGCATACGCTTCCAGCAAAGCCGGGCAAACTGCTTTTACGAAGATGGCTGCGCTCGAACTGGCCCGTTACAAGATTCGCGTCAATGCCGTATGTCCTGGTGCCATCGACACCAATATCGATGACAACACCTATCCATCCGATGATCTGAAGGATGTACAGATCCCCGTGGAGTTCCCGGAAGGCCATGAACATCCGCTCAAGGGTGAACCTGGTACTTCGGAACAGGTAGCCAACCTGGTGCTTTTCCTGGCTTCCGACGAGTCTTCCCATGTCACAGGTACACGAATCTATGTGGATGGTGCAGAATCCCTCCTTCGGGGATAAGTTATCCACTTCATCATATCGAGTCCTATAAATTAAACATCCCGCATGTCTCCTGAGCTTCAGGATACTGCGGGATTTTCATTGTTCTCCTTTTGCCAATCATACCGCGGAGCTTCTCTCGTTCTTCACCCGGTTCCTCACTCGCTCCGGAATGGCGAAGAACAGTACGTACATGAGCGAAAACAATACGGCTGCCAGTACTTCTTCTCCCACGATATATAACGGGTACGGTCCCAGAAGATCCAGCACGGATGCCGTCTCCGGTTTGTGACGAAGAAACATATAATTGGCTTCCAGAAGCACATCCATTCCATATACAATGAGCGCCGCCACATTAACAAAAACCATCGAACCCACGACCGATCGCCAGCTTGGACGAAGCTGTTCTACCCAGGTCATATAGAGCAAGGCAAGTATAATACAGGCATGAGCCGTAAAAAATTGAATAAAACGAAAATGTGGAACGGTATAACCCAGGTTGGGAGTTACGATCGCCATCAATGCACCTGCAGTCCCTGCAAATAATAACGCCGAATGAAGCATACGACTGCGTGTTAACAGCAGTACGGCCGACAACAACAGGGACAGACTGCACAGCTCCAGCGGAAGCGATGTCCTCACACTCCATACCCCGCCGTAGACATACCAGATCTGAAGCAGCACTTCACAACCTATCATAAAGATGGCTAAGGTGAATCGCAGCACCCTACGTGTGCGTTCCGGCCATGCTCTCAAGTGATTTCTAAACAGGTACAGCAAGATAATCACTATTGCCGTGCAGGCTATTGCCCATATGTGTGAATTCGAAAACATGATAAAAGGCCGTTCATCATAAGGGTCAAGCCACTGGGGATATCCCATGTCCTTCTCCTTCCCATCACAAACAGTGATCCCTTGAAATGTAATATTTTTCATTTTGGCATTAATTGAAGCGAAAGTCTATCCGTTGAATGTTTCAGATATGTGTTGCTTTATAATTATCTTTATGTTAAGATAAATCCAGAACAAAACAAACAAAAAGTTAGCCACTTAATAAAAGTTAAATATATAACTTACACATAATCAAGAATACCCAATCCCAATTATTCAGGAGGAATTAACAATGCAAATCAAAGGACTTCACCACGTATCCGCACTGACCGCACATGCCGCTGAAAACTATCGCTTTTATACCGATGTCATGGGCCTTCGCCTGATCAAAAAAACAGTAAACCAGGATGACGTTTCCGTGTACCACCTCTTCTATGGAGATGAAAAAGGCAATCCCGGCACCGAGCTGACCTTCTTCGAAATTCCGATGGCCGGACAGACACGTGAAGGCGTGAACAGCATCTCTGCTACTTCGCTGCGCGTTCCGAGTGATGTTGCTCTCCAGTACTGGATCAAACGTTTTGACGAATACGAAGTACCTCACGGTGAAATTATGAATCGCGGTGGCCGTGCAACACTCTCCTTTACTGATTTTGAGAACCAGCGTCTGATCTTGGTGTCTGACGAAAACAACACAGGTGTTCCTGGGGGCAAACCATGGGATCAGAGCCCGGTACCGGCTGAATACGGTATTGTCGGCCTTGGTCCTGTACACCTCACCGTTCAGGATGCCTCGTTGACGGCTGCTGTTCTGACGGAGCTGCTTGGATTCCGTCAAAAAGGAACCTACCCTGCTTTTGTTGCAGGTCAACCGGATGTTCTTGTATTTGAATCCGGTGAAGGAGGCAGTGGTTCCGAGGTCCATGTCGAGGAGCGTAATGACTTGCCGATCGAAAGACCAGGGCGTGGCAGCGTACACCATGTGGCCTTCCGGGTGGATAACGAGGAAGAATTGAAACAATGGGTAGAACGCGTTCGCAACTACAGCTTCCCTAATTCCGGCTTCGTCGATCGCTTTTACTTCCGGTCCCTGTACTTCCGTGAAGCAAATGGCATCCTGTTTGAACTCGCAACGGATGGTCCGGGTTTTGATACGGACGAGGAACTTGCTCATCTGGGAGAATCGCTCGCTTTGCCTCCATTCCTGGAAGGCCGCCGGGCAGAGATTGAAGCCAATCTCAAACCTCTGGATACTGTAATTCGTTAATGTCGATTGATCAACATGATTCGCACGGAATAAACGTAAAAACGATTATCACAATGTGTGCTATGGATTTGATCCAGCAACATCATCGTTGATAATCGTTTTTTACGTCTATTTTATTTAACCAAATACGATGTTGTAAGAGGTACAAACAGCGATGAACCTGGATCTTCTGAAACAATCTCAACAAAAACAGCTTCTGTGCCTGATACATCCACGTCCAAGCTTACCAAACCGCTTCCCGGCGATATACTCAGCTTTTTGAGCACCGTATTGTCCTGGTTGATTACCTGTATCTCCTGATTACCAACAAGAGCGGCCAATTCCAGATGCAGGGAAGAATACTTTTTGCCCGTCATGATCTGGAAGTCGTCCCCTTGCTTCACGGAATCGGTATGCAGATATACATCTTTGTAATCCTTGCCTTTGTAAGTAGTCTCCGCAGGATCTTTGGTATGCCATGCTGTAGATCCTAATACAGTTGTTCCAAGTGTACTTAGTGTTACTTTATCCTTTGTTACTGGCCCGGTTCCATTTTCTCCACCAATCAGGACGGATGAAGTTGCACTGTCATAAGTGATTTCCGTTCCGAGCAATGTGCCCACTGCACGCACGGGTAAATACGTTGTTCCATTGTAGGTAATTGGCAGTACCGTCTTGCCATTGGCATCCTTGGCTGTCACGGTTGCTCCATTCATTTTCAGAGAAATCTTGCTGTTCAGATAGGCCTTAATTGGTTCAAGCCCTGTTGCTGCCAGTGCCCCTGTACCAATACCGAGTGTCAGAGTGCCCACCATTAGTCCGATTACGGCTTTTTTCTTCACGATAAATCCCTCCCATACAAAATTGTTATCCTTTATACATTTAAACGACTAAAGTGGTAATGTCAACCACTTTAATTCAATATTTTGGAAATATTTCTGTATAAGAACAGCACAAAGCGAGGCTGAGTATCCCCGTTTTTTTCAGCCCCACCATTCCTGCGCCTGCCTAATAAGGCAGAAGCATAAGTTATTTTTTTATGACAAGCATCGATCCCTTAAATCTTCTATTCCGTGAATTCAATCAAACGATTCATAATACTCATCTTCATACGCTTCTGTACGGTATTCCACGTTCTCGGCCTTCCACTCACCGTCCTGATATACATAGGCAAATGTTAGATCTCCGTCGTACCCGACCGGCCCATAAGCACCGGATGCTGTAACTTCCAACTTGCCGTTCTCCACACTGTAATACACGACATCTCCGAATTGAAGTTCATCATGATAAGCTATGCCATCCGTTTCTTCCTCTATCTCAGAAGGTGCTAACTTCACCCCATCCAACGCTACGTCAATGGTCACTTTTCCAGACGTCACGTTCACTTTGGACTGCACGTGCTGCTTCACCACCTCATCCAGAGGCTGCATGTTCATCTCTTCCAGCGTATCCGGATCTATGATGTGTGCCTGACCCAAATAAATACCCGTCCCGTGTCCGGCAGTGAAAAGCACGATAATTTCCTTTTTGCCGTCCCCATTCAGATCCAGTTCGTGCACTTCGGGTTTGTAAGACCCTCCTTCTCCCTGCCATTTGCTGAATTCACGTGTCTGTCCATTCACTTCAAGAATCATGCCGTTATATATATAACCCGAACCCTCCACTTGCATCGGGTATAATTTCACCTTTTCATTTTCCGGAGCAACGGAAACGTTCTCTTTTTTTACAGGAGTTCTCTCTATTGAGGCAAAGGATGTTTCATTGGTTTCTATATTGGATGCCACGACCCCATCGGTCTGGCTGGATGGATCATCTATGTTAAGCTGTTTTGGTTCATTGGATGTTCTGGCAGCTGAAGTTGTACTAATCGTAACAACCGCCAAAACGATCATCAGCAGGATACCTGTCCAAGTTTTCAATATTCTGGGCTCCTTCTTTTAAAAATGGAATACTACAACTATTATATCGTCATTTATCGCCCAGTCGTTGCGATTTTGTTAATGTTTCATAAAAAAAACTTTACAAACCTCAAATTTTACGAAAGAATGTTCGGGTTTATCCATATAAAGAAAAAAACACCCCGGACACAGCTTATGGCTGCATCCGAAATGCTTTTGTTTTATCCATCAAACGATTCGTTAATTCTCTCAACTCTTCAGCCGAAGAAGAGATTTCCTCCATGATTGCCGTCTCCTCATGAGCGGCATCCATAATCCGTCTGGCCTCGTCTGAGAACGAACCGGCTTTTCCTTGAATTTGTTTCACGTGACCATGCGTCCGTTCAACCCGAACCGTCTGCTCTGCAATTTTGGAGCCGATCTCATGAGCGCCCTTCATGAACACCTCAACCGTCCCCGTCAGTTCCTGCAGTGTCTGATCAACGTTAATGGTGCGCTGGGACTCATTCACGACAAGCCCGTGCTGCTCATGTATCAGCTGTGCTGTATCCCGGATACGCTGCTGAACACGACTGATCAATTCGTTAATCCGATGAACCGATTGTGTACTCTCGTCCGACAGCTTGCGAATCTGCTGGGCAACGACAGCGAAGCCTGCTCCCTCTTCCCCGGCACGCGCTGCCTCAATGGATGCATTAAGGGCAAGAAGCGCTGTCTCCTCGGCGATATTTTTGACCGATTGCGTAATGGCTTCAATATCCGAAGCTTCCTTCTCCAGAAGCACCATGATGTCGCGGGAGCGATTATGTGATACGGTCAGCTCGTCCATGCCTTTCATCAGATACGAGAAGGTCTGCTTCGTTTGATCAACCGACCGTTCCATCTGCCCTGACATCTCTGTCATTCCGATCGATTGGGTATGCATGCGCTGAAAATCATTCAGCATCTCATCTGCGGTAATCAGTGAATGCTGTGAGGTTACTTTTTGTTCCTCTACCCCTACGGCAATATGATCCACCGCTTCCGACATCATTTCGATCTGTTCAGCTGCCTGGGTAATGGCTTCACTTAGCGATTGCGCATTCTGTGAGGTCGTACGTGTACTATCCGAGATATCGTTTACAATACTTCTTAGATTAACAACCATCGCGCGAAACGCATCATATAAAACAGCAAGCTCGTCCTGTGTACGGCGCTCCGGAATTTCAGCTGTCAAATCCCCTGACGAAACTTGCTGAGCTGCCTTGGATAGGTGAACAATTGGACGTGTCAGCCAGCGTGAGGCAAACCATCCCAGAATTCCGTTCCAGCACACTCCTAGTATGAGTACTAAGGTGATGTACAGCCAGCTTGGCATGGAGAAAGAGAGCCAGTCCTGGAGGAAAAATATAAAAAAGCCGCTAGTCCCGTATGTAATAATCGAAATAAGTACCAGACCCGCGACTGTCTTTGCGCCTAAAGTCCATTTCATGCTCGCACCTCGTAGTCCTTTTTTCCTATTTTACCAATCGTCGACCAAAAAACATGTGATCTACATCACTGAAAACGCTAAATCAGGAACCCATCTTGTCCCGCACGAATACCTTTTCATCCTTGTGGTGCATAATTTATAAGATAAGTTTGTTACACTTCGATTCACCCAGTTACAAGCCAGGTTAATCCCCCTAATTTTAATTATTATCGGCAACTTGGGTAAAATCATTAAGCCTGGCATCCATTTTGCTTAAGTGATATACTGAGTGCGCTTCGGCATCGCCGGAGCTGACCTATTTTTGGATGCCACTGGAGGCGAAAGAAATGTCTACAATGTCCACACGGACGGAGAAAGATTTTATTGGTGAAAAAGAAATTCCTGCTTATGCCTATTACGGTATTCAGACAGTTCGGGCCGTGGAAAACTTCCCGATTACCGGCGTACCTGTGCACCGGGAGCTAGTTACAGCCCTCGCTGCCGTGAAGAAGGCTGCCGCAATCACGAATATGGAGCTGAAAATGCTGCCGCCGAAAATTGGCGATGTCATCGTGATGGCCGCTGAAGAAATGATGAAAGGTCATCATCTGGATCATTTTATAGTTGACTCCATTCAGGGCGGTGCAGGCACCTCCATGAATATGAATATGAATGAAATATTGGCCAATCGCGGACTGGAACTGCTGCTGCAAAACAAAGGCGACTACTTCCATTGCAATCCCAACAACCATGTGAATATGTCCCAATCGACCAATGATGTCATTCCAACGGCACTGCGGGTCGCGGCGTATCGGTTGTCTGAAACACTGCTTGATACCATGCAGCGTCTGAAAGATGCTTTTCTAAAAAAAGAACTGGAGTTCAATGATGTCGTCAAAGTAGGACGCACCCATCTCCAGGATGCCGTGCCAATCCGTTTGGGACAAGAATTCGGTGCCTATGCGCGTGTGCTGGGACGCGATATGGAGCGTCTTGAATTTGCGAATCGCCGACTGCTGACGATTAACCTCGGAGCTACGGCAGTAGGAACAGGACTCAATGCCAAACCGGAATACATTGTTAAGGTCACGGAACATTTGTCCGATGTTACCGGACTGAAGCTGCAGACAGCTGATGATCTCGTCGATGCCACTCAAAATACGGATGCTTATATGGAGCTGTCGGCTGCCCTCAAGGTATGCGCGGTCAACCTGTCCAAGATCTGTAACGATATTCGAATGATGGCTTCCGGACCGCGTGCAGGATTCAATGAGCTTCGTCTTCCGGCCCGTCAGCCCGGTTCTTCCATCATGCCAGGGAAGGTCAATCCGGTTATGGCCGAAGTGATCAACCAGGTCTCCTTCCAGGTCATGGGGAACGATCATACCATCTGCATGGCGTGTGAAGCTGGACAATTCGAATTGAATGTCATGGGTCCTGTCATCGCGTTCAACCTGCTGCAATCCCTGAAAATCATGAATAACGGCATTGACGTGTTCACCCGCTATGCCGTGGAGGAAATGGAAGCAAACCGTGAACGCTGTGCACTGATCATGAAGCAAAGCTTCAGCGTTATTACCGCCCTCAACCCGCATCTGGGCTATGATGTAGCAGCATCCATTGTGAAGGAAGCACTGAAAACCGGTGCTTCGCTCCAAGAAATCATTCTGGAACGCGGATTGCTCACCATAGAGGAGCTCGAAGAAATCATGCATCCGGAACAGATGACTACACCAGGCATTGCTGGTGAGCGTTTCCTGCACAATATGTAATGTGGTTTAACTGACTCGAATTCATCCTGATTATGGATCAAAACAGAAGGCCCCTGCACACCGTTAATTCGGGTGAGCAGGGGCTTTATGGTGTTATAGCGCTGATGCTATAAGAATGAAGACTTTAAGACATGAAGGATCATTTAACTCCAGCGCTTGCGCTCAAGCGAAGGAAGGATCTGCAGCTCCTCCCTGTACTTTGCCACCGTTCTGCGTGAGATCCTAATTCCCTCCCCGGCGAGCAGCGCTGCCAATTGACTGTCTGAATACGGCCGGCTAACCTGCTCTGTACGGATGAGTTCTTTCAATCGAAGTTTAACCACTGATGCAGAAGTGGGATCTCCGCATGCCGTCTCAATGCCTGTCGTAAAAAAGGACTTTAATTCAAACACCCCATGAGGGGTCTGAATATATTTCCCGCTAACGGCACGGCTCACCGTGGACTCATGCATGTCAATCCTCTCGGCAACGTTTGCCAGACTGAGCGGTTTCAGACCAGCGGGCCCTTCATGCAAAAAAAGTACCTGCTCACTCATCACGGCCGTGAGAACACGCATCAAGGTTCTGCGCCGCAGCTGCACACTGCGCACAATGGCTCTCGCCTCCGCTGCCCGCGCCGACCAGACTTCGTCTTGGGCTCCATGCCTGATCCAGTGGGAACATGCTTCATTCATGGATACACGAAGGTTCCCTGCCGAATGGAGCCCCATATAGATCTCGCCCTGCCGCAGTTCCACCATGGCATCCGGAATAATATAATGAGGACGCTCTTGGCATCCAATGGAACGACAGGGCTTGGGATCGAGCTGCGTAATGTAATTATATGCAGCCTGTGCCTCGCGTGAGGATATACCTAGCCTGGTTCCCGCTTTCCCCGGATGGAAGGGTACGAGTTCCCCCAGTCCTGCCTGAACCATTTGCTCGGCATGGGCAGCGGCTGACGAATCCCGGCGGATCTGAAGCAGCAAGCACTCATGCAAGCTGCGTGCCCCAACGCCTGCGGGATCCAGTGATTGGAGGATATCCAACCCTGCTTGCAGCCCATCCACTGAGATGCCGAGTACGGATGACAATTCAGCCAAATCTGTCTTCAGATAACCGTCGTCATTGACACACCCTGCCAAATATTCAGCTGTTACCTTCACCATAGGCGGGAGATCCAGCAAGCGAATCTGAGCAGACAGCAGCTGCTCAAGCGTTGGCTCAGCACTTTTCACCTGCAGCAGGGGATCGTAGGAATCGAATGTTCTCTGATTTCCCTTCCGAGGGAGGCGAACCAGCGGTGCAGCGTGCTCCTCCACTTCAAGTACCGGATTCTCTTCGGCTGCTTCCTGCAGATAACGGTTCAAGTCCTGACCGGACAACGTCAGCAAATGAATGGACTGTTTCATCTCTGGCGTCATGGACAGCCGTACACGCTGTTCCTGAACCAGCTGCATCTCCAGCATGATTCTCCCTCCTTCTGTGCGGAATGGAATATAATTTATATTTTCCGGAAAAAGAATACAAAAGTAAATGCTTGACTACAAGCATCTGCTGCTGTACGCCTCAATACTTTTCGGAGACCAGCTTTGCTTGTGTAAAGAGCAGCAGATAGTCTCTTCCGCCCGCTTTGGAGTCCGTGCCGGACATGTTGAATCCGCCAAACGGATGCGTGCCAACCAAAGCACCAGTGCATTTCCGGTTAAAATACAAATTGCCAGCAAAAAACTCCCGTCTCGCCAGTTCCAGATGTGCACGATTCCGTGAAATGACTGCACCTGTTAAGCCATAATCGGTGTTGTTTGCAATATGAAGAGCTTCCTCAAACGTATCCGCCTTGATGAACACGAGTACTGGTCCAAAAATCTCTTCCTGTGCAATTCGCGCCAGCGGGTCAACATCCGCGATAATCGTCGGTTCGATAAAATAGCCTTGGGCATCCCCTGTACCACCGCCCAATACAAGCCTGCCTTCGCCCTTGCCCACTTCGATATATTCATTAATCTTGGCATACGCCTTGTCATCAATAACTGGTCCTACATGACTGCCTACCTCGAGCGGACTGCCCATCGTGAGCTTCTTCGTACGCTCAATGACCTTTTGCAATACCTCATCATATACATCCTTATGGATAATGGCGCGGGAACACGCGGAACATTTCTGTCCGGAAAATCCGAATGCCGAAGCGGTAATGGAGTCTGCAGCCAGTTCCAGATCACTTTCGCTGTCCACAACGATGGAATCCTTACCGCCCATTTCTGCAATCACCCGTTTGATCCACTTTTGCCCTGGAGCTGTGCGGGCCGCCCGTTCGTTAATCCGCAGACCCACATCTCTTGAACCGGTGAAGCTGATAAAGCGAGTCAGCGCATGATCCACCAGATAATCGCCCACTTCGCTGCCCGGGCCTGGCAAATAGTTCACTACGCCATCCGGCAATCCTGCTTCAGTGAGCAGTTCCATGAACTTGGCTGCGATCACCGGTGTCGTGCTGGCCGGCTTCAAGACAACTGTATTACCCGATACAAGCGCTGCTGAAGTCATGCCAGCCATAATGGCCAGCGGGAAGTTCCAAGGTGGAATGACAACCCCCACGCCAAGCGGGATATAGGTCAGTTCATTATCCTCGCCTGCAATGCGGGTCAGGGGCTGAGGTTCACTGAGACGCTGCATTTCTCTTGCATAGAACTCCATGAAATCGATAGCTTCCGCTGTATCTGCATCTGCCTCCGGCCATGTTTTGCCTGCTTCATACACCATCCATGCAGAGAATTCATGCTTGCGCTGGCGCATAAGCGCAGCTGCTTTGTACAGATATCGCGCGCGTTCGTTCGGATCTGTATGTTTCCAGGTACGGAACGTTTCTGCTGCTGTCTGAATTGCCTGCTCTGCCAGCTCCTGATCTGCCTGAAAAATCGTTCCGATCACCTGGTCCTTAGCCGCCGGGTTAACGGAGGTTAACGTGCGATTGCTCGTTATTTTCCGCCCGCCGATAATCATGGAATATTCCTGTCCGAGCTCAGATTCCACCTTGCGAAGTGCGCTCTCAAAGGCTTCCTTGTTCGCTGGTACAGCAAAGGGCGTAAATGGTTCGTTAACAAAAGGGATATTCATGAATAATTCCTCCTTCAGGATGTTGGAATCACTGGCTGCTCGCCTGATTTACCATGCTATTTCACTCTCACCCAATATATGTAGCAAGATCCGTGCCAACTCCGATTAAGAATGAATATTTTAATAAAATTAATGGAAATAAATGATCTGGCATGATTCTTGCTTCATTAAACGGCTATAAGAAGCATGATCCCTAAGGAGGAAACTGGCGTGAGTATTGGAACGGAAATGTACCGTAAAACACTGCTGACCGTTGCAGGCAATAAGGCTGTGGAGAATCTGTCCATCAAATACGGCAAGAAGCTGGCAGGCAAGTTTATCGCTGGCAGCACACTGGAGGAGGCACTGGAGGAGATTCGGGTCCTTAACAACAAAGGCATTATGGCCACACTGGATCATCTCGGGGAAGGCATCACAAGGTTGAGCGAGGCTGCCCAGTATCGTGATGAATATATAAGACTCGTGGAAGGCATAGCTCGCCAAGGGGCAGACTCCAACGTATCCCTGAAGCCAACCCAGATGGGCCTTGCGCTCGATCCGGAGGAGGGTTACCGGAATATCCGATCCGTGGCAGCACAGGCGAAGCTGCATGAGCTGTTTGTCCGAATTGATATGGAGGACAGCCCATTCACCCAGGCTACGCTGGATATTGTCCGCCGCCTGCATGCAGAAGGACTTGATAACACGGGAACGGTACTGCAAGCCTATCTTCATCGTACCGAACAGGATACACGGGACATGATTCGTGAAGGCATACGGCTTCGCCTCGTCAAAGGCGCTTACAAAGAGCCCGCGGCCGTAGCATATCAGAATGCTTCCGAAGTCATTGATCAATTCAAATCCATGATCCGCCAGCATCTGGATCAGGGTGTCTACACAGCGGTCGCTTCGCATGATGACCATATTATCTCGTGGACCAAACAGTATGCCAGAGACCGTGGCATCTCCCCTGATGCGTTTGAATTCCAGATGCTGTACGGGCTGCGCATGAGCGAACAGGAACGACTTGCACGGGAAGGTTATCGCATTCGCTGTTATGTACCTTACGGAACCATGTGGTATCCGTATTACACTCGCCGCCTTGCCGAGAAGCCGGCCAATCTGTGGATGGTCGTCAAAAACATGTTTAGATAATCAGACTTCTCCTATCCTGGTTCGATCGACCGCAGTGAAGCAAATCGTTGGAGCCATGTGAGCCCTTTTTTCTCAGGCCGCATGGTTTTTTTATCCCCTCTCTCAAGTCTCCCTCCTACAATGCAATGTCTAAAAAATATGAAACCCCAAATTGAAATGTCCAAAATTTGAGACACTAAGGAATGTTCAAAAAATAGTAATCACCAGCTTGGTGTCATATAACTTCACCTCCCTATGACTTGAAATGCTCAAACTATTTAGGAACAGTTGCGTAGAGAAGCAACATATTCGTATGTAAGCGTATACCAAACTAATTACTTTTTATTTTATTTAATCCTCCCTATAACACCTACACCTCATGTCAAAAAATATATACACAACTTATTTGTGCCGCTATAATAGGGCTAACCATTCTTTATCGTTAAAATCACTTTGTAGCTGCGCAACAATTCGTATTGCAAGTAATGGCACACAAGTGTCGTTTCTGATTATCATGCTCGAACCCGAGGTGAAACGGATGAAGCATTTACTCCCAGACGTAATGTCCCTTCTGCGAACAGACCTGAGTAGGCTGAAGGAAAGTAGTCATTTGCCTGTTATTTCTTCGTCTACTGCACTGCCCGAAGCCATTCCCTATTTTAGCGAAAGCCCGCACCTGTTGATCCAGGATGAAGGATCCCCTATTGGATATATTGAAGTAACTGATGTTTTGCAGCATATGCTGCAAGCCCATCGCCTCATGGAGGCATATTTTGAAACCACCATTGAAACGGCAGGTACAGCACTTACCCTGATTAATGAAGAAGCCAAGGTGGCGTACTGGACAACGGATGCAGAGCGTGTTTTCTCGATTAACAAAGAGGACATCATCGGACAGCCAGCAGCAGACTTCTTCCCACCTGACCGCCTTCAATCGCTCAAGACGCTGTACACGGGCGACACGGTCTACCGTAAACAGCACCAGCCCCGCCCGGATCTGTTCGCTCTCATCAATGCACGTCCAGTGGTTCTTGATGGACGTATCGTGGGTGCGGTAGCTGCCGAAGTGGACATAACAACTGAAATCCGCCTGCATCAGGAACTATTACATATGACATCCAAAGTCCAGCACCTGGAGAAGGCCGTGGCGCGGCTGCGTCCGGATTCCGACCCGTTCGCGGGAATCAAAGGCAGCAGTCCGGTCATTAAGCAGTGTCTTGAGACCATACGCAAGATTAGTACTACTTCAGCCACCGTGCTCATACTGGGTGAGAGCGGAACAGGCAAGGAGTTGTTTGCCAAAGCCATTCATGACCTGCGCGAGTCACCATCCGCGCCTTTTATCGCCATCAACTGTGGTGCCATTCCCGCTTCATTGTTCGAAAGTGAGTTGTTCGGTTATGAAAAAGGGGCATTTTCCGGTGCTGATCCCAAAGGGAAAAAGGGGAAAATTGAACTGGCCGAAGGCGGTACGCTCTTCCTGGATGAGATCGGCGAAATGCCGCTGGAATTGCAGGTGAAGCTGCTGCGGGTCCTTCAGGAAAAGAGCTACTTCCCCGTTGGCGGAACACGCATGAAACAGGCGAATTGCCGAATTATCGCAGCCACCAACCAGAATCTGCTTGGCATGATTGCCCAAAACCAGTTTCGGGAAGATCTATACTATCGCCTGAATGTCATCAATCTCATCATCCCTCCTTTGCGCATGCGCAAGGAAGATATATATGAACTGACCCAGACGTTCCTTCAAGAGTTTTCCCTGCTCTATAACCGTCACATTGAACTCGTTCCTCCCGAAGTATTCAAGCTGCTGTTCAGCTACGAATGGCCAGGCAATGTACGGGAGCTTCGCAATGTGATCGAGCGGATTACCATTCTTACAACGGATGGTGAGGTCAAGGCGGAATATTTGCCGGAATCCCTTACCTCACTCATACAGCCTCAATCGTCCACAACAGATGAGACTGCATTGCTGCATGTCATACCGGTACAACCGACACTCTCATCAACCAGCGAATCTCCGGATACCATTGCAAAAGGAAACGAGAGCGAATCCTTCGAAGTCTGCCCCCTGTCTTATCAGGAAAGGCTGGATTCATATGAAGCGAATCTCCTGCGTCAGTGTCTGATCTCGGCAGGTGGCAATAAGCGTACACTCGCCAGGCAGCTAGGCATCTCCAGAGCCACGCTCTATAACCGAATGAAGAGGCTTGGTCTATGACCAGCCTCTTCTGTATTTCATGATCCATATCGTTTATAACACTCGTGCAAGACGAATCAACGCGGTTCGCAGATGGCGGTAAAACGTGGCCCGGCTCATGGAGCAGGCCTGGGCTGCGGCCGTTGGATTACCCGCATGAGTCCAGTAAGCTGCATAGAGGAGCATCTGATCCTGCTGGGAAATTCCGTGTGCACGCCCCTCCAGAAGATCCAGAACATGCATCTGCAGCTGTATCCCGTCTCTCACACTACTCACCCGCGCAGCATACGTTTGCAGTTCACCCGGGGAGTGTAAATGCGCCAGCATTTTTCGCAAATCCGACTCAGACCACGTAATCCGTTCCGTTCCCTCACTCGTCGCTTCATACGGCAACCGGCTCCCTTGTTTCTCGGGATTCAGCAACGACATTACCCATTCTCCAAATAATCCATTACGCAAATCCAGGTCCATGACATCAGCCTGATCCTCATATCGGTCACAGATACGTGTACGCGTTCTTCTCATCCGAAAACCGATGCTCTGTAAAAACAGCTTCAGATTCGGATTGGTTGCCACCAGCATGACTCTTGCTCCATCACCCAGGAGGGACAGCCTGTCCAGGGCCATGTAGCCCACGAGCTCTTCACGTCTATATCCGGGTACGTTATCACGGGCAGCAGCCAGTACGGCAAAATGAGTATCCGTCTGATCCGGATCGCATGCGAGTTCCTGCGGGCTAAAGCATTCTTCCATTTCCGCCGGGAAATATCTTAACAGCATCTCACTGCTCTCCCGGTGGACAAGTACCGTAATAAACATGGCAATTGGCTCCCCGTTCTGATTACGCATCAGCACAATTCCTTCAGGGTAACGCTGTGCCAGCTCATCCAGAAATGGGCGATAAGGCTCAGCCTGCCACGGCTCCACACTGTATTCGCACCATTCCTTCAATAAGCTGTGCAGCAAGGGAAGGTCTCCTTCTCGCATGACCTCCAGCGGTGAAAAGAGGGCCTCGGTGGATACATCCGCATATTGGCGATGCTGAAGCATGGATTCCTGACAGAGCAGGAGCATTCTCCGGGCAATCTGCCGCTGTTCATGTGGTCCGGCCTGCGCATGCAGGGGCAGCAACAAGCTCGCGATACGTACCCGCATGGCTTGCAGCCGCTGCGGTTCACGCTGACGAAAATCCCGAAGCAGATGTACTCTGGCCAGGTCATGCAGTGCCAGGCCATCCGGAACGGAGCGAATGAACGACATCCGCTTCAGCGCCAGGTATTCGCCGAGCGTCACCTCCGTTTGCAGAACTGAGGATAACAATTCCTGATTGGCGGTTTCGAGCAGCGTGAGCACCTCAATCATGGGATGCAGACTTGGAAGCGTCAATTCGAGCAATAAGCGTGCACTGATCATATAGGACAGTTCGGCCCACTCCGCAAGAGGTACGTTTCGCCGATGATCGGCAGCTTCCACCGCGAGGGCAAGTCCAAACGGATGCCCGTCCGTCATTCGTGCAATCGTGCCTGCCATGCTGATATTCACAAGTCCTGCACCAGCAATGTACTCCGATACTTCTTCATTCGTGAAATGCTGAAGCGGCATCTGCACCAAGTGCTGCCTCAATCGGGGATGCATTCGCCATGCCGTAGCCGGTTCGGATCGTGAGGCCAGTATGATCAGCACCCCGCTGGAGGAGAGTTTATTAACGAAAACCTCCATAAACCAACTTTCCAGCAAAGCAAGTTCTTCATAGTTATCCACCGCAATGACCAGTCTTTTGTGAACCGACGTCTCACTCAATCGGCTAAGTGGGCGGAGATGCCCCTCACTCCCCAACGTTTCCAGTCCCAATGTCGAGGACAGATACTCCAGAAAGACCGAGGGGGTTGAACCACAGGATCTGCCATCCATCCATATGGACGTAGCTCCCCGACTACGGGATACCGATAACATCTCCGAGAGCAGGGAGGATTTCCCGATCCCTCCCATACCCGTTACCGAAAAAATGGTCAAAGGTGCTTCCGGATGGTCAAACCAGCGATCCAGAATCATTAATTCCTTGACTCGTCCTACAAAACGTTTGCCACGGTCATAGTGTCTATCGCTCTGTACCTCACTACTGTTTCCCATTTGTGCCCTCCGTACTAGATACTGGTACTTTACGCTAAGCCTTATACAAATGCTCAATATACGCCATTCACTTGCAAAATTGAGACTATTTTGAGACGCGCACTAACCTATAAAATGATAAAATCTCGAAGTAAGCCAAATTATGGATAGGTCCCGAACAGCATCATGCAAACGTTTAACACGGGATACATGCGCTTTATTTTCTATAATCTTTCCATTGCATAAACTTAATTAACTGTTCCGCCCATCGAGCACACCAATCTAGTCGCATTTGCGAAAACCTGTTGCTGAAGTACATAAGCACTTACCGATCTCAAACTCCTTGCTTCCCTTCCAAAACCATACTGATTGCAGGAAAGGCGGATTTGTGTGAGAAAAGAACTCGATATCTGTAATCTGAGCGGACAACTCGGAATCCAACATGAAAAGCTGGCTGATTGGTTGAAGGAACACGGAATTCTGTCCCATGAGGCTGAGGCAAAGGGCCGTTCTGTTCAAACGTCGCCTCCGTACAGATTGGCAACCCCCACATCTTTATCACTCGCTCCCTCAACAGGTCAACCCAAACTCTTTCGCGGCAGGCGTTCCATGTCCGGTCGTTCGATACTGCCAGAGCTGCGTCCATCCCGTCGTATCGGCAAAAACTACTAAACTACACTTCGGGTGCACCCCATTATCAGGAATGATGAGTCTGTTCATCCTCCATCATCGCGTTAGCAAGCAGCGCCATCTCCAGGCATATTCTTCTCCCCTGGTCCATATAATCCGGTCCCATCAGCTCTTCCAACTTCTCCAATCTGTTGTACAACGTCTGTCGATGTATAAACAATTGGGCAGCAGCGTCACGTTTGGAACCAAAATTCCGCAAGTAGGCTTCAAGCGTCTCCACAAGCTGAAGATGATGTGCACGGTCGTATTCAATCAACACCCCAAGATGGTCTTGCACGAAGGGCTGAAGGAAGGATTGGGGCAGCGCCTTCAGCATTTGATATATACCCATACGTTCGTAAAAGTAGATATGTTCCATCCGACTCACTGAACGTGAAACTTCGATAACCTGATATGCTTCTTGAAGACTGTCCGGCATGTCGGTCAAGCGGTTGCGAATTTTGCCAAACCCGGCATATATCGCAACCTGCTTCAGGTTACGGCTCGCAAAGCGTTTTACATCTCCAATAATGCTTTCGAGGGATCTAACCAGCTTATGGGAGGTGGAGGCAGCACTCTCTTCCTTGGCACAGCACAGGTAGACCTGGTTATTCTTCAGCATGATCAGGCTCGGCAGATTGTTCTTCTTCAATAAGGATCTTAGCAAAACCAGAATATCCTGATGATTCGCCTCCATCCGTTCACGTCCGGTCCCTCTCAGCTGATGTTCAATCTCAATCACTCCTCCAGCAAACCAGTACTGTCCCTTCACCAGCAATCGGAGCCCCATCCTTGTCTGTGCCTGTTCTTCCTGATGGATATGACCATTCATCAAGTCCTGAATTAATTCATTCTGATTGCGTACCATCTTCTCTTCGAGAAACTGGGAACGAAGCGTCAGTGCGGCTGCCGCCTTCGCCGTGTAATCAAGCAGCAATTTAAGATATTCCACTGGCGCAGAGGGATGCACCACCATGCCAACAGCTGAGAATACCTGACCAAAGCAGACCACCGGATGACACAGCAGCGTATGCTGTTCATCGATGCGAAACCATAGCTCGGTATCCGAATCGTTCAGATCCAAATGCTCTACTTCCTGTTCATACCATGTATAGATGGCCTGCTCCATCTCCGGGGGAAGACCGGGGACAAAGCTGCCTGGCTCCATGGACGAAATAAAGACAACCGGTTTGGCCGCATATTCATGAAGCAGATGGAGTACGGCAGACATATCGGTGCTCTGCAATGTCCGCTGCTGCAGCTGACGGGAGTATGCCTCCAGACTCTTCAGCAGCTGATGCTGATGATTAATGAGCAGCGCATGAATATCCTGCGTAATCTCCACGAACCTTACTGGCTGTTCGAATACAATCAGCGGAAACTGATGTCTATCCGCCAGTTCAATTAATTGTTCGGGAATGCCATGAATGCTGGTGCCAAACTCCACACACAATCCTGCCGCATCACTATGAATCAGCTGGAGCAGATATTCTTCACGCCCCTCTTCCGATTGAAGCCACAGCCCTGTGGATAAAATAAGATCATGGGGGCTGACATACGGAGAGACGTTGGTAATCTCCAATACATGAACCCATCCAACCTGACGGGATGTTCCCCCGCTTCCTGCAACCAGACGCGCTCTGGCAAAGACAGGGCGTGCCAACAGATCCTTTATCGTAAACACACGATCATTTCTCAATATCGATCCCTCGTAATGTTATTTTTTCTTACATTATAATTCATGGACAAATGTCCTGAACAGCCCTTTTCGACATAATGTTGATTGAATCTCTTGAAACATAGACATTAAGTAAGGTGCAAAACCGTTACTCAGGTCATAAACTTGTAGTATAAGTTGACAACCATTAAATGGACGAGGTGCATGGGCATGAAAATCGGTATCCCAAAAGAAATCAAAAATAATGAAAACCGTGTAGCCGTAACCCCTGCCGGAACGGCTGACTTTGTCAGAGCAGGGCATCAAGTCATGATTGAGCAGGGTGCAGGATTGGGCAGCGGATTCACAGACAGCGAGTATGAGGCGGCCGGAGCAGTCATTCAGACTCAGGCCCAATCCGTTTGGTCGGAAGCTGACATGATTATCAAGGTCAAAGAACCTCTGGCGAGTGAATATAGCTATTTTCGTCCCGGACTGATTCTCTTCACCTATCTGCATTTGGCGGCAGAACCGGAACTGGCGAAGGCTCTTGTTCAGAGCAGGGTAACTGCCATTGCATATGAGACTCTGGAAGTTAACGGCACCCTTCCCTTGCTGACCCCAATGAGTGAAGTGGCAGGACGGATGTCGGCTCAGATCGGGGCACAGCTATTGGAGAAAACGGAAGGTGGCAAAGGCATTCTGTTATCCGGCGTGCCTGGCGTCAGCCGCGGCAAGGTTGCCATTATTGGCGGAGGTACGGTCGGTACCAATGCGGCCAAAATTGCGATTGGTCTCGGAGCGGACGTGACCATCCTCGACCTGAATCTGAATCGCCTGCGCCAGCTGGATGACATATTCGGCAACCAGATCCATACGCTGGTATCCAGCGCATCCAACATCGCAGCTGCGGTCGCTGAAGCGGATCTGCTGATCTGTGCGGTGCTGATTCCCGGCGCCAAGGCGCCCAAACTTGTCAGCGAGCAGATGGTCAAAACGATGGCACCCGGCTCGGTTATTGTGGATGTCGCTATTGATCAGGGCGGAATCGTAGAGACCATTGATCATATTACGACCCACGATGAACCGACTTACGTGAAGCATGGTGTTGTACATTACGCGGTAGCGAACATGCCTGGCGCGGTGCCGCGCACATCCACATTGGCGCTGACCAACGCCACCATGCCTTATGCGCTGCAGTTGGCCAACCATGGTGCAGCCTCCGCGATTCGCGGCAGTGCATCCATTCGCAGCGCGGTTAACGTGCTGAATGGACATATCACGTATGAGGCAGTGGCCCGGGATCTCGGGCATGCCTATGTCCCTGCGGGACAGGCGCTGGAGCATCCTGCCGCTGTCCAGTAATCTGTATATGATCGTTCCACCCGGCGCCTTGTCTTTCTCGCCTGTGGAACGAACAGAAGCGCCAGTCCGGGCATATGCTGTCCGGGCTGGCGCTTCTTGGTTTATTTTGCATGAAATAAGTCCTGTTAAGTTATACGTTCTGGCTTCTAAGATATTCGAACGGTTTAAACGGCCCGCTCGCTGCACACCTCGCGAAAGTTACAATCCCTGCACGCACGACGTGAAGGCATCGGAGTAAAGTACGACATGTCCTTTGGACGATTATGATACTCATCTGCCACGCAGGAACGCATCTCCTCAATGTATCTTCCCACATTGTCTTCGACCTTCTGCAGCTCTTCTTCGGTCGGCGTAAACTCGCGATGTGTCCCGGTCAACAGGTATTCCACTCGCAGCTCAATCTGCTCCAGCGGCACCCGGTAATGGTCCCTGACATATGCTGCGTACAGCATGAGCTGGTCCGTAAAATCATCCTCCCTGCCCGTCTTCCAGTCCACAATTACAATGTTGCCGTTGCTGCGGCGATACAACAAGTCCATCTTCACGTATACTCGCGTATCATGCAGAATCATGGTGTCCCATTTCTCGATCTCCAAAATATCCGTACTCGCCCGGGACAGGTCTTCCCAGGTAAGTGTCTGATACATATGGCTTACACACGCCGAAGCTCGCTCCTTAATCGTTGCAATTCGGTCATTCAGCGTGTCATCTCCGTAATAAATCTCGGATAGCATCACCCGGTTCTTCGGGTCCAGACGCCACTGATCCTGATCCATCGATTCCACATAGGCCTGATTAAGCAGCTTCCTCATCGTTTGTTCCAGAAAAGATTCACGCGGCTTGTCCTTGCCTTCCTCCCTGCTTCGGACTGCTGACTCACACATCCGATGTGCGAGGTCACCAAAGACGAGGTATAGATTGCTGAGCTGTTTCAATCGGTACAGACGGACCTGCATCTCATCAGCCGATTCTGTCTTCCAGCCGTTATGGGCTCCGTAATAATGATAATAATATTTGCGCAGGCACTCATCGAACATGCTTGCCCGCGACTGCGAATACGACCACTGCGGGTATTGTGCCATAAGCTGTTCTGCCTTTCTGTATCCCGGATCTGTATGAGATCCCTTGATGCTCACAGTATATAGGATGGGGTGAAAATGCTGCAAGCTGTCCTGTGATTTTGTACTGAACGCAACCGTTTGCGATTCGAACCGTAACGTTTATATAGTATCATCACCAAAAAATGAAATGGCGAAGCAAAACGCATAATATATTAAATAGAGGACAGGATGTTGCAGTTATATAAGATGCATCAAAAATGTACACGATTACGAAGAGGGCAGAATAAATCTGGAAAAGCGGAGCTAAAAGCTTTCTGAAAGAAAGCTGCATCGAAAGCATAAACTTCGCATTTATCACGAGATTTCCCCATTTTAAAAGGAGGCACCACCCATGAATCGACCGGATTGGTTCCAGGCGGAAATGGCTTTGCAGCAGATCCAGGTCATTGGCAGCGACCGGAATGAGCTGGTGAATATCATCGGTCATGCAGAAGGAATCCATTGCATCGGAACAGGTACGGATGCGGCTGTTTTTACGTACGACGGCTTGCCCCAATATGCCTTCAAAGTGTATTCGGATCACGCCCTGGAGAAACTCGAGAACGAGAAGCGGGTCTATGAACAGCTGCGCGGACTACCCTATTTCCCCACCTATTACGGGTGTGGCCGAAATATTCTGGTCATCAGTTATGAACCGGGAGATACACTGCTGGAGTGTCTGGAAAAAGGAATTCCGGTTCCCGAACAGGTGATGACCGATGTGGACGAAGCGCGGTCAGCTGTACGCAGCCGCGGCCTCAACCCACGGGATATTCACCTCAAAAATGTACTTCTACAGAACGGACGTGCCAAGGTTCTGGATGTATCGGAGTACATTAAGGAAGGCAATGACAACCGGTGGGAGCATCTCGTCTGGGCCTATCACAACATTTATCCAAGAATCAAAGGCACGCCCATTTCCCCGCGTATGCTGCAAACGATCAAATGGGGCTACAATCAGCTGGATCAGGCCAATCTCAAGATGGACGACCTTTCCAAGAAAGCAAATCGCCTGTTTGCCAGGTTTATGAAATAAAAAAGGTTACTCTCACAACAATGTACTTTCACGGAATATATCCTTCGGTATCCATTTTAAAAACCCGGTCATTCCCATAAAGGTGAGAACCGGGTTTTATTTGTAATATACAACATTGTAATGGGAATGATCATCTGAGTCTTATATGCCGCAGCTTATCCGGATTTCGGATCATATAAATTTCTTGAACGAGGCCGTTTTTTATAGCCAGGCTGACTACCGTTGGGGAAGCCTCATGGGGGACCTGTATCAGAAGACCATGTTGTCCGTTGATTCTAACCACCCGTACCGATACCAGGCTGTCTCCCTTGGCTACCAGACCTCCAATGAATGCAATGACGCGTTGGCTGGATACAATCGGCTTCACAGCTGCCGTGATTTTGCCACCACCATCACTATACAGCGTAACATCATCCGAGAGAAGCTGGAAAAGTTCAGCCATATCGCCCGTCGACGCAGCCTGAAGAAAACGCAGTGTCAACTGCTCGGACTTCGCATTAGGAACCCACTCAATCTCCGATTCGTTCTCCATTTTTTGTTTGAGACGACTGAAAATTTTACGACATCCCGTCTCGGTTTTACCGAGGAAGTCTGCAATAACATCGTATTCAAATACGAATGCTTCCCGCAAAATAAATACTGCTCGCTCGACAGGGGACAACCGTTCAAGCATAACAAGAAAGGCGTAAGAGATCGTATCTGCCAGCTCAATCGTCTGAAATGGATCCATTTCTTCTGCCCGGATTGATGCTGGGATGATCGTATATTCTTGCAACAAGGGCTCCGGCAACCAAGGACCGATGTACACTTCTCTTTGTGCCTTGGCTGACTTCAAATAATCAAGACAGCGGTTTGTAACGATTTTGCATAAGTAAGCCTTCAGATCTCGGATGTGTCCCTCTTCCTGATGTATGGCCTTCAGCTGCAAGGTCACAAAAGTATCCTGCACCAAATCCTCGGCATGGGTGACCGATCCCAGCATACGATAAGCGATAGAAAACAGAAGCGGTCTGTACCTGCTGTATACTTCATCAAGTTCCATCCTGTGCCCCCTCTATTTAGATGTCTGTATCTGCCAATATCATCCGAGCAGCTTCACGTGCACTGGCCAGCGAAGCATGAACCAGCATCCCCTCACTTCCAACCCAATCACCAGCAACATAGATTCCCGGGCGACCCTTGATCTGCGGACCCGGCCTCCCCTGGAGACCGCCCGTTGCGGCGGTCGGAACGGCATGGGTAACCAGCATTCGTGGCAGAAGCCGCTTCCGGACAACATGCTTGCGCCAGCCTGATTGAATGCAATCCAAAAATCCAGTCAATTCGTTTTCATCCATTTTGGGATCGGAATGCCCTGTTGCCGGTAAATACTTCATGACGTGTACAACGTTTCGCTCGGAGTGAATGGATAATGAAGCCGTGGCAGAATGATTAGCATAATACCACGGGGCGTCGGCACCCAGAACAAAGGTCGTTCGGGGATTCGGCATCCCTGTCACAACCAGATCCAGACACGCTGCATAAACTGGAACTAGCCGCCTGTAAAGTGCTTCTTCGGCGGTAGTAAGTGCGGGATTCAAAAAAGCCAATGTACTCCTTGGCCCAGCAGTGGAGATGATATTCCGGGAAATTATACAAGATTCGTCCTTAAGCTTAATCTCAATCCGAGGCATAGTGCCACGGACTTCTTGTACGGAAACACCATTATGGATGGATACGCCAGCTTGCTGAGCCCGCGTAGTCAATTGATTGATAAGAGACTTCCATCCTCCGTTTACATACAACACCCGACTCTGTTTAAGCTGATTAATCACAGCTCCAGCACTTATCAGATCAGGGGCATCACAATACGTGCTTAACCGAACTAGCGCAAGCACAATACGCTGCGCACACAGGCTAGGCACCCTTGTATCCAAATACTCCTGCAGACTGACCCTGTTCAGGGAAGATGCATCCGCTCTGTTCAGAGACCAATAGAAGCCAAGCAGCTGATATTTCTCTCTACTATTCAGGCGCGAACCGAACAACAAACGCAACAATGAAATGTTCATACCCCGACTATTTTCTCCGTTAAAAACCAAGCTACCCGGCGGTTTGGGTGCCATTCCATCAGGAATTACACCTATGTCTCGCAAAATGGGGAGTGCGCTTCTATTCAGCGCATGAGCACCCAAGTTAACTTGGGCATCTGCCAGTTCAGTAGAAACAGCGCGGCCTCCCGGATGCGCCCCTTTTTCCAGCAAAAGCACTTTTTGTCCGGCCCGGGCCAGATATATAGAAGCAGTTAATCCAGCGATACCTGCTCCAATAATCACAGTGTCCCACACGAAATCATTGTCATTGTGTCTCACGTCATATCAATCCCTTCTATTGGATACACATATGACGATTAGAGCCGTTATTCTGTGACCAAAATCATTCCCCTCATCCTTTCCGGTTCAACCGACCTTCGGAAGGGGTCATTCCCTTATACTGTTTATACAGTTTCGTAAAATAATTGGCATTGTCGCACCCCACCCTGGCGGCAATCTCGGTAATGGTCAGATTGCTGCTTCGCAGCAGATGCTCGGCTTCGGTCATCCGGCATCCGTTCACGTATTCAACGAAGGTGCGGCCCGTCAATTTCTTGAACATTTTGCAAAAATGATATGTATTCAGCCCCACCTGACTGGCCGCTTCGGTGACGGATATCTTCTCCGCCGCATTGGCTTCAATCTGCTCGATCAGTTGTTTGAACCGTTCACGGTTTGGGAAATAAGAACCCGTTGCTTTTCCCGGCAGCTGCTGAGGCATAAAGGTACGAGCCAGCATGGTAAACAGGGCGTGCAGCTTGGACTTGGCCACGAGCTGGTAGGCAGGTGGCTGCTTAACCATCTCCTCAATCGCCTCATGGATTAGTGAGAAGTAGTTCAGGCAGATTTTGTCCTGCTCCGCCGGCTTCACCGGAAACCGAATCCGTCCCTCCAGATAGGGAGCCACGTACTGCAGATGCAGCGGATCATGTGTGAAGTCATGGAATAACGCCGCATTGACAACAACCGAATCATATTCCACATCCCCCTCTTCCAGGGCATAACCCACATGAAGCGTTCCTCCCGGAATAACAAGCACCTCGCCCGGCCCGGCCGTGTATGGTCTGCTATCGATATGAAATACAGCGTGACCCTTGCGCATGGCAATCAGTTCAAAGTGTTCATGCCAGTGCAAATACATGATACACTCCTCTATTTTCATATCGGAGCATCGATTCTGAAACAGCTGAAATGGATGTGATTTATGGTCAATTCGGGTATTTTCGTGAAGCGCTTTCAGATCCAGCACGGCCTCTTCCCCCTCCTCACAAAATCGGACTAATATTGCACAAGATTGTATAGAGCCATGCAGCAGATGCGCGGCTATAATGAGTGTGTCACGAAGTACTATAAGCCAATATTGGAGTGAAATACAACCATGAAAAATCAATTGCGCATCGGTACCCTCGTGGGTGGAGCGGATGCTGTCCGCGTGATCCCTCAAATCATGAAACACGGTTTCGAGTCATTTAATCTGACCTTTTGGCAAACCACGGGTGAACTGGATCTTGCCGAAACAGCGAAGCGCGTGCGCGAGCTGGTCGACGAAAATGATATTAAGATTTCTGCACTCAGTGTTTTCGGCAACCCGCTCACCGGGGCCGGAGACAATGCAGACACACTGGCCAGCTGGGAACGGGTTATCGATCATGCCCATCTGTTCGGCGCAGACATTGTCTCGGGTTTCACGGGACGACTAACGAATCAGCCCATTGACGAGTCCATCCCGCGGTTCAAGGAGGTCTTTGGGGAACTGGCACGCCGGGCGGCGGACCGGGGAGTACGGATTGCTTTTGAAAACTGTGATATGGGTGGAACCTGGCAAACGGGCGACTGGAATATCGCTCATAATCCGACAGCTTGGGAAATGATGTTCAATGCGGTTCCGGAAGAAAACATCGGTCTGGAATGGGAGCCTTGCCATCAGATGTCCAGTCTCATCGATCCGATTCCTCAGCTTCGCAAATGGGCGCATAAAGTGTTCCACGTGCATGGCAAAGACGCAACCATTGCCTGGGATATCGTCAAAGAATATGGGGTTCACGGTCCTCATGAATATGTCTGGCATCGTACGCCCGGCTTCGGAGATACCAATTGGTCCGACATCATCACCATTCTGCGGCAAAACGGTTACCAGGGAACGATCGACATCGAAGGCTGGCATGATCCGGTATACAAAGATGAATTGGAAATGACAGGACAGGTGCATGCTCTGCGCTATCTGAAACAAAGCCGCGGCGGGGATTTTGTGCCTAATCCGGAATAAGGAGATGATTGAGTGAGTCAGCAACATCGAGTGCTTGTCGCCGGCTGCGGTGCCATGGCCAACACCTGGGTCGATTACGCCATGCAAAGACCGGACACGGAGATCGTAGGGCTTGTTGATCTACAAGAACACCAAGCTGCAGCACTGGCTGCACGCCATGGTCTCTCCTGTCCTACATATACGGATATCGCTGAGGCCATCCAAGCTACAGAAGCCAACATCGTATTCGATGTCACGATTCCCGCAAGTCATTATGGCATTGCCATGACAGCCTTGCAGCAAGGCTGCCATGTGTTTGGCGAAAAGCCGCTGGCAGAAACCTTCGCGGAGTGCGGAGATATCGTCCAGACTGCCCGTAAAACCGGCCGCATCCAAGCCGTGATGCAGAATCGCCGCTTCGATCCTCGAATCCGCGCCTTTCGGGAGCTCATTGCCGGAGGCACTATTGGTAAGGTCGGTTATGCTGGGGCAGACTTCTTTCTCGGACCCCATTTTGGCGGATTTCGGGATATGATGGACAGTCCGCTGCTGCTGGACATGGCGATTCATACGTTTGATCAGGCCAGACTTATTCTTGGAACCAATCCGGTATCGGTCTATTGTCACGAATTCAACCCTCCAGGCTCCTGGTACACAGGCAATGCGATGGCGCTATGTATCTTCGAAATGTCGGACGGCTCCGTATTTAATTACCGCGGGTCCTGGTGCGCAGAAGGCGCCCCAACCTCGTGGGAAGCATCATGGCGTGTAACCGGGGAAAAAGGTACAGCCATCTGGGATGGACATGATGACATTTATGCAGATGTCGTTGCTGCAGAGCACCTGGATGCAAGCGGTAAGCCTTCCTTCTTCCAGCCTTCAGAGCGAATCGAAGGACAGCTGCCTGTCATGGAGAAAAGTGGACATCACGGCTGCCTCGAAGACATGTTCGCCGCGCTGGAATCCGGGCGATTGCCCGAAACGGATTGCAGCGACAATCAATTTAGTATGGCGATGGTGCTCGCTTCCCTCGAGAGTGCCCGCACTGGACAGAAAGTGCTCATCGCTGATCTGATGCAAGCATAGCTTGGAGAAGGCTTCTTCTAAACTAACCCAGCCCGACCCGCAAATCTACGCGAGTTGAGCTGGGTTAGTTTAGTATTTTGCTGCATCTTTACAGAATGAAAAAGTAGATGGGAAAATCCGGGAATAACAGCGATTGAAAGTTGGTAATGCATTCGGAGTTTTTGAGTTTAACTGTATAATCATTTTATATCCCTCTATAGAATTCCTTTTTGCATGGCCTTGTACACGAGCTGCGAGAACAGGCTGTTGGACCAGGCAAACCAAGGTCTTGTAAATGTATCAGGATCATCTGCATGAAAGCCTTCATGCATGAACCCGGTCCCTGCATCCGTATTTTCCAACCGTTCAATCATCTCCAGCATTTCCTCGTCATTGTCCGCGGTCAGTCCCTGCATGGACAGTGCCATATGCCAGATGTATCCAGGCGGGGTATGCGGGCTTCCGATCCCTTTGGCTGCTTGGCCTTCATAATAGAACGGATTCTCCTTACTCAGAATAAACCTGCGCGTATTCTGGTACACGGTATCCTCCACGGGTGCATATTCCAAATACGGAATGGACATTAGTCCAGGTGTTCCTGCATCATCCATCAGGCAATGATTACCGTATCCGTCTGTTTCGTAGGCATAGATTCGTCCATAAACCGGATGATTGTATATGCCGTAGAGAGAGATTCCATGGCGAATGTCTTCTTCAAGCCGCTCCATTTCGCTAACCAGTTGTTCGTCCCGGAATACCCATTTGGCGATCTCCCCCATCTGGCGCAAGGTCACCGCAGCGAACATATTCGCGGGGATGTTATAGTGAAAATCACAGGCATCATCACTCGGACGGAAACCCGACCAGATCATTCCGGTGTAGTTCACAGGCATTCCCATTCCCGCATTACGCATCGTATCATGGGCTGGACAATTGCGGCGCATAAACCGATATGGCGATTGCTCGGTATGGTGCTGCTCCGTTTGCCAGAGATGGACTACACTCTCCATCACTCTTTTGAAGCGTTCATCAAAAATATCTGTCAATTCCGTCTCACGCCAGTACGCATAGGCCAGCTTCATCGAGAAGCAGAGGGAATCCAGTTCGAATTTACGTTCCCATACCCATGGCGACATCTCTGTCTCATCATTGGCATCCCAGTGCCAGCCGTTGGCTGTTTCGTTGAATGCATTGGCATACACATCAATGTCAGCATAGAACATATGGCGCTTGATCAGTCCGCCGATAATCCGTTGTAATGCTGCATCGTCCTTCGCGAGCGGCACATAATGCATAACTTGCTCTACGGAATCACGCAGCCACATGGCTGGGATATCACCTGTAATGACAAACGTTGTACCGTCATCAAGCAGTTTGGTCGTCGTCTCGAGCGTACTCGGAAAGCAGTTGCGGAACTGTGCGAGCAATCTCGGTCTGTGCTGCAGCTTCTTGTCCGCCTCCGCCAGAATATCTTGCACAGCCTGCGGCAACTCCAGATGAGGCATGGGAATCTTCGGTAATCTGAACTGTTCCATAGATGTAGTCTCCTCTGACATGAATTGTGGTTGTGGTGTTTGGATATGGCTGATCTGTTCCTCTCCAAATCCGGCATATCCTTTTAGGCATATTTGATTATTGTTATTTTTGTTATCATAATATATAATAACATTATTAACTGTAGTGTACTGTGAGTTGGTAAATGTCGTCAATTCGCAATTGCTATAATGGTTACGAATTCAATTCAAAATTTATATTTTGTTTACATATGAAGGAGTCATGAACATGTCCCGCAAAGTATCCATTCAGACACTGGCTGACCAGCTTGGATTATCGAAATATGCCGTTTCCCGTGCACTCAGTGGCAAGACAGGAGTCAGCGAGTCTACCCGCGCCCGTGTGCTTGAACTTGCGAGAGCTCTGGGTTATCGCCAAAATACACCAGGAAGCACCGGTGTCGCCGCTGCTGCAGACCAAACCGAACCGCCATTCGCGCTCATCTGCATGAATCAGCTAAACCGCAGGGAGCCTCACTACTGGCAGCGGGTGCTGTCCGGCATGATCTCAGGCTGTAATGAACGAGGCTGGCATCACGCGATTGTATCTCCTTCACTTGGTACGGGGGACGAACATACGCCACCGGAACGGGCCATTGCTCCCCATCTGGACTGGGAACGATGTGCGGGTGTCATTGTTATGGGCGCCTTTCCTCATGCCGTTCTGCAGCGGCTGGCTCAGACCGGTCGTCCCATCGTGCTGGTGGATCATCAGGAACCGCTCCTGAACTGTGATACGATCAGCCATGATAATCTGGAGGCAGGCATCACCGTTGTGCGGTATCTACTGTCCCTGCAATCCCGCAGAATCGGGTTAATCACGGACGATGGCCGTGCGGCCAGCTTCGCACAGCGCAAGATCGGCATGGAACTGGCATTGAATCATTTTCATATCGGCCACGGTCAAGCTGCCACATTCCGGGAATGGAATGTTCCTTATGAGCAAGGTGAGTGGGTAGACCAGCTCGCAGCCGAAATCAAAAACATGCCGGAGCATGAACGACCAGATGCCTGGATTGGCGTGAATGATGATATTGCCCTGCAATGGATGAACAAATTGCAGGAGATCGGAATCTCCACACCTCAAGACTGCCTCGTGATTGGCATTGATAACGTGCACTCTGCCGCAACGTCTTCCCCACCTTTGACAACAGTCAACCTGTGCAAGGAAGAGCTAGGACAGCGGGCCATTGAAGCTTTGCAAAGACGGATTGAACGCCCAGGGACACCGAAAGAAACCGTCATGCTCGCCACTTCCCTTATTCCGCGGGAATCGGCTTAACTTGATATACATTCCACCTTAACAACAGTACAATCTAATGCACAGCAAAAAAGGCCCCGCATGTTAGTGCGGGGCCTTTCATCATTTTAATTGAATTTTACCTGCTGACTAATAGTTTGTGTTTGTTATTTCTGCCAAGGTAGGCTTGTAAACGATGGGAGATCTACTTTCCAATTCAGATCGCGATACTCTCCGTTAACTAGCGCTGTTCTTTTTAAGGTGAATTTCGTTCCGCTTCCTTTGTAATAGCCGCGGACGATCAATTTCAGATTATCCGCAACATATTCTCCGTCAGTATTGGGCTGATCTGGAAAACCCATTACTTCAACAGGATACTCTTTCCCTTCCTGATCGACTGCCACCCAATGATCTCCATTATAAGCATTCTGGAAAGACCCATATCCCTCCAATACAAGGGAGTATTCTTCCCTATCTCCGTTCGAAGCGTTATAAGAATCCAACAAAGATTTATAATTAAAATCAGAAAATAAAATCTCATCTCCAAATTGTTCAAATTGTAGTACGTAAGTGTAAAATTCAGCATCCTCACGCATCTTCTCCAGGTCCACTTCCAAGGACTTCTCATCCCTTACCGGGATGGTGTACCCATCCAGGACAAAGCGAATCTTCTTCGCATTCACTGTCACAATAGCAGGGTCCCACGTCTCAGACAATCTCATCTGTCCCCCATCCAGACTTAACTGACTCGTATCTCTTAACCTAAATTTGGCTTGACGGGCATTCGACCTGATTCCGTTAAATACACGGTACTCATTAGTTTCAGGTATCTCCAGATGGTACAGCAATTCCAGTTGATTCTTCCAATCCTCTCCGACTTTGGCACGCAACTGCTCACTCAGACTCACATTCATGTCAAGCCGGGTTCCGTTTGGTGTTCGCACCAACTGTGTCATATCCAACCTCAAACCTTCTGGTGTCGTATATGTGTTATTCATAGGAGCTTCGACAGCCAGTGATTTGGCTTTGGTCATATCGATATTGAACTGGAAGCTCCAATCCACCGTGACATCTTTGTCTTCGTACGATTGTGTCTCGAAATTATAATAGCTTCCTATATTCAAATACCCCAGCTCCCCGCGTACAACCACCTCATCGGGGATTTCATCCTGCAGCTGGTATACAAATCTCTGATATTTTGAACCATTCTGAATTGGATCCCCAAATGAAGCTAAGGATGCAATCGAGTTTCCTTGCCCATCTGTGATATGAATTCTTCCCATTTCGGGATAAACCGAATATATCGTACTCCCATCTGGTGCATTTTGCTGTACAGTAATCACGATCTGCGAACGGTCCACTAGTACATCTTCAATTTTAAGGGTGTAACCCTGGTCCTCGATATGAATATTAGGATTAACCACAAGACCGAGCGGCTTTAGGCGTTTGTAATCATCAGCCAGATAGGAATACTTCAGTTCCTCTGGTACAGGAATATTGGGGAGCGGAGGATTATTCACTGCGTTGACCGCAGGCTGCTCAGATCCTATTTTATAATCCCAAGCAAACCAGGTTCCCCCTGCAAGAATTACAACAGCCGCTGCTGTAACCCCCATACGGCGCATCCAATGGGTTTTGGAAGACTTTTTCACGAAAAAATTCACTTCTGCTTCACGTTCCATGGAGACACCATCCAGTTTCTTCATCACCTGAAGCGTAAAATCGGGTTCTGGCTCCTCGCGAAATACATGCTGTTCCCATAACCGGTCCTCATCATTTGGAATAGGCTTCATATGTGGCTAACCCTCCTTTGCGCTCCATCTGTTTCTTGAGCATCTTTTTCCCGCGGTACATCGCGTTTCGGACCTGCGCTGCACTCATGCCGGTGATATCTGAAATTTCTTCATAGCTTAGCTCATTGGTATATTTCAACAGCAGCACAAGCCGGTATGATTCCGGCAGCAGTTCCATCTGGCGGTATATTTCCCGCTGCATCTCCTTGTGCAGTACATGCCTTTCCGGCGATTCTTCACTGGCTGGCTCCATGACCGGTTCATTTGCCGTCATCACCGGTTTCTTTTGCCTTATAAAATCCCGCATCCGATTCACGGCGATGGTATATACCCATGAAGAAAAACTGCTTCCTACCCTTCGGGACGGGAGATAGCGATAGATCCGAATAAACGTGTCCTGTGCAAGATCCTGCGCATCCGGATGACTCGCGCCCATTCCGCGCAGAATGCCGTAGACTTTATTTTTATATCGATCCACGAGCAAGGCGAACAGCTGTTTATCCCCCGCGATAATACGCGCGATGAGCTCCTCCTCCTGTATATGTTGAGTCATGTAATCCCCCTTCTCTACAGCTTCCATGCATGGTTCTGTACTATATAGACGGAAGTACTTTCCAAAACTTCTCACTTTCTGCAAAAAAAAAGAATTCGCTCAAGGCCGGTTCAAAGCCGGTTGGGCGAATCCACTATAGTCAGTCTCAACGTTTCTGCGCAATAAAATTGCTAAGCTGTGCGTAAATAGCAACAATCTCATCCATCGACATGCGCACCAGTCCGCTCGAAGAAGGTGCAACGAATTCCTGAATTTCCGGGACAACCGGATCGTCCTGAAATCCCCATTCCACTTTGGTACGTTTGCTGTACTGGGTGTATACCCCTTTCCCGACAAAACAGGCAATGTCCGGTCGGTACTGTTCCAGCTTTTGCCGAAGAATCTGACGTCCCTCCGCATATTCTTCACGTGTTATATCTTCCACGCCTCTCGTAGGCCGGGCTACTATGTTGGTAAATCCATACCCCAATTTGAGCAGATCCTGATCTTCTTCCGGATGATATAAACGAGGAGTTAAGCCGGAACGTTCAAGAATACGCCAGAACCGATTGCCTTTGTAGGCATAATGATGGCCGGTTTCGCCTGATGTAATGCTGGGATTGAATCCGATAAACAGAATCGATAACCCAACATCCAGATGATCTGGAATCATATTCACATGACCTCCCTAGTGTATAAAATGATATAATGGTTGAAGTGTTTACGAAATCGGACTGAAATTTTCATGAAAAAGGAAGCTGAACAGATGATAGCAGACATCATGCTTGAAGTCGTCCTGCCCGTCTTTCTCCTGATCGGAGTCGGGTCCTGGATGCAAAAGGTGTTCAAGCTGGACTTGTACACCCTCGCCAAAATCAATTTCTATTGTATTACCCCCGCAGCCGTCTTTATGAGCATGTACCATTCCGATATGTCGGGTGAACTGCTCGGTACGGTCACTCTCTTCTACGCCATATATGTCATTATTCTGTATATCGTAGGATCTGTGTTCGCACGAACACTTCGATTGAACAAAGGCATGAAAGCCGCCTTTAACAACAGTGTCATGCTGGACAACGCAGGCAACTATGGCCTGCCGATCAATGCGCTCGTATTTCGCGGAGACCCGCTGGCGTCTTCCATTCAGGCTCTGGTCATGTCCCTGCAGTCATTGCTGACCTTCACGTATGGCGTATTATCTATCCAGGGCGCGAAGCTGAAAGGGAACTACCGTGCAGTCATTATCGGATTTCTCAAAATGCCGGTTCCCTATGCGCTCTTACTGGGGATACTGTTCCATATGTGGAAGGTGCCTCTGCCAACGTTTTTGTCCATGCCGCTGACGTATGCGCAGCAAAGTATGGTTGCTGTGGCACTGCTGACCCTCGGAGCACAGATTGTTAAATATCCGATCCGGCTGTACCGTCTTGATGTGTATATTAGCACATTTTTGCGTCTCCTGATTGGCCCGGCCATTGGGATTTCCATCGTACTACTTCTGGGTCTGGAAGGGATTGCCGCACAGGCTCTGATCATCGCTTCGGGGATGCCTACAGGAGTGAATGCGTCCATTCTGGCCGAAGAATACGATAACGAACCCGACTTTGCCGCCCAAACGGTGCTCATCTCCACACTCTTGAACATTATTACGATTACTGCACTCATTTCATTTGCCAAAACGTTTTGAAGCAACTAAAAAAGTCCATGCGCTCCGCAAGTCGGATGAGCTTGGACTTTTTTTTGGTTAAGACATATGCGATCTGTGCGAGTAACCCCTGCTTACACAGCCAAAAAGAAAAACTAGGATTCAGACGTCGTCCGTTCCGGAAACTTGCCGCCTTCCCTGAACAAACATCGGACCAGCCGCTGCGCTGCCCGATTGAAGTAAAAGCTGGGATTAACCCCTTCGACCTGAACAGGCTCCAGTTCCTTCACACTTTCCTTGATCTTGTTCATTTCAATCAGTCCCATTTTCCGCTCATTGGGTCCGAATCGATAAATAACCTTTTCATCGTCCTCCGTCTGTTTTACCAGCAGAATCATGGATGCCATACAGGTTACCCCCTATCGTTACGTTATGAGATTCCAATGACTACTTGCTATATACATTATTACCCAGATAATCATGGAAGCATATAGGGCTTTGGTTCGTTTATATTGAAGTTAAGACTCCTAATTCAAATGTTCTTAAATGTAAAGTTTTTACAATAAAACAAAAAAACAGGCCTGGATCTCGTCCAAGCCTGCCTTCATCTCAGTCTAATACAAGGTGTTTTCCTTTATTTCACGGACCATCACAATCGTGGATCCACCTTCTCAGACTCCAGGGCTAACGTCGCCAGCACACATTCATGAACCCGCTCCACAGGCTCCCTGCGTACAAAACGTTCCACTCCCTCCATACCCAGAGCGCTTTCCATCAGAGCACGGCGTTCCTTCTTGGATGTTTTGCGTTTGCTAAGCCGGGACAAATTCTCGGGTGCCAGGTAATCCATCCCATAGATGATGTGCAAATATGCACGCCCTCGTACTTTAATCGCAGGTTGGATCATTTTGTTCCCATTCCATGTGCGGAAGGTTTCTGGCTTGATCACAATGCCCTCATGTCCTGCTGCCGTCATTTCCTCCCACCAGCGAATAACTTCTGCTTCATCCGCCTCACTCGTAATCACCCGATATTCCGTCTCCATCATGAAGCTGGACATCCGGGCGAACTCGCGGTTCTGCTCCATGTGCCATTCATGTGTCTGATCCCAGAACGTTCCCGTGCTGTGAGCCAGGGTGTGGAACGGAGCTATACGGATATCCCCAAGTTCCTTCACATCCCAGCAGTAATTCTGAAATACGTCACGAAATGTAGTCGCATTCCCCAGTTTGACTTCGGTCTCCTGCAACCACTCCCCCACATCTCGTCCGGCCGCTTCCGCTTTCCGCAGTTTGTCCAGTACTGTTCCGCGATCCATGAGCGAAGCCTCAGCCACATGCGCATATTGCGATGCGATCAGCTCCCGGGCCTTCAGGTTCCAGGGGACAATCTCGGCATCCAGCAATACAAACTCCGTCTGATGACGTTCAAAATATCCATCTGCAGTCAGGTCCGCCTGCAACCTGGTCAGTACATTCTGTTCTGTTGTAGGGTCAAAAAAAGATCGTCCTGTCCGTGTCACAATGTTCCCCAGCATCGGTCTTCCCACTCGCTGCTTCGCAGCTTCTTGATCGCGGAAGAGGAGGAGAATGGCACGGCTGCCCATATGCTTCTTCTCTGCCACCATGCGCGTAACACCCTGCGACCGGTAATATTGGAATGCATCTCGCGGATGCTCCAGATACCCTTCTACCGAAGAGGCCACTGGCGGTGGGCTCATCGTAGGCGGAATATAAACCAATTCCTCGAGCGGCACCGTAAAGTGGGAGAACGTATCGATGGCCGTCCGGGCTACCTCCCCCTGGATGGATACGTCCAGTCTGGATCCGGTCTGCACCGTAAATCCTTCCTTGAATTTCCGCAGGTTAGGCGGTGCAAACCGGCGCTGTTCCCAGCGCTTGAGCGGACTATCCGGATCTCCTGCATAATCCTGCAATGCCGCGACACTAATGGACTCACGTTCCGGCATGCGCCAGGCCGTCAGCATTCCCCCAAATACAACGCCCTGATCGATATTGACCGTATCATTGACGATCGTAGGATATGGACGGGGGTCATGTCCCCAGACGATACATTCGCCTGAAGTGTGATCCACGTACCAGTCCTTCCGAATTGGCCGTCCATGCTCATCTGTTCCATCCACATCACCATAGCGGCAGTAATCCTGAATGCGTTTGGATTGTTTTCCGATAAAATGATCCCGAATACCCGCGTGTGCCACCACCACCTGGCGTATCCCGTTCCGGGAGAATACCAGATGGGAAGGGGCATTCAGCAGAAACTCCCTTAAATCTGTGCGTATTCGCTGCGCTGTCTCTATGCCATGTTCCCGTTCCAGTTCGCTCAGCTCCTGCTCAACAAACTCATCTCCATGACTAAGGGTAACGTCGCGACCGTCCAGATAACGGGCAATTTTCCACCCATGGTTGCTGTCAACTATGTAGGCTAACCCTGCAGCACAATGCTGCTGCCAGAACAGCAGACATGGAAGCGATGCAGGTCCACGGCTGGATACGTCCCCAACCGAGACCAGCTTTCTTCCCTCAGGGTGACGGTACAACCCGTTTTCTCCCTCTTTCACATATCCCAACCGAATAATTAACTCGATCATTTCATCATAACAGCCGTGAATATCGCCAATGATATCAATCCCTACGCCCATGTCGACCATCAGTGGATTGGCCGTGCGGACAAATTCAAGTTCATCCGGCTGCTTCAGCACATAATTGGCATCGAAGCCATCTTCACGGATGGAGCGCAGCGTGCGTTTGAACTGCTGCACTTGCTGCTTCACCCGCTGACGGCCACGTGGATAATCGCGACGAGCATCCCGCTCCAGCAGTTCCTTCTCCGGAACATCAAGTACGATCGCAATGACAGGTACATGGGCTTTTCTCGCGAGATGAATAAGACGCTGGCGATCTTCCGTATACAGATGGGTCGCATCGACCCAAGTCAGCTTGTTCAATCTGCAGCGTGTGGCCAGCATCGCTTCCATGGCTTCGAAAGCCTTCGCCGATACCTGCTGGTACTCGGCATAGATCACATCCGCTTCGCTCCGCGGGCGATTTTTCCAGTCGACATATTCGTCATCTCCGACCAGCATGCGGAACTGATCCGATGAGACGGCTTCCGTACGTTTGATGACTCCTTCCTCCACGAGCCGTTCCAGCAATGTGCTTTTGCCGCTATTGGATGGACCAACAAGCACGACGATGCCTGCATGAGGCAGGTGTATTTTGCGGCGTCTTTTGTAACCCCTTCCTGCCACCGGATCATGAGGCGTTCTGCCTGTGTCATTTTCTTCTCCTGCTCCCGGGTTATCCCTCATGTTGATCTCTCCTTTCCTTCCTGAAAATCACGAGCTGCGTCGGCTGCCCAAAGCCTTCTGCATACTCCCCTATTCCCCTGATTTCAAAGGTGTACTCTGCCTGCTTCGTCCACATCTCACACTGAGCTGCCAGTTCTGCCCTGGTCCATTCAAAGCGATGGTCGTGATGGCGGAGGCTCTCCTGTTCCATTGCATATACTTGGTTGTATTCCTTGTTCGGCGTGGTCACAAGCAGGACTTCCGGCTGGTATTCGTTCATGATCATATCCATGATGCCGTTCAGGCGATAATCTTCAATGTGCTCAATGACCTCACACAGGATCATGACGTCCTGATGCTGCATCTGCTCATCAAAATAAAACAGTGAGCCAATGACTGACTCCGGCATAGCCGCGAGCCCGCTTCGTCCTTCCAGCTTGGCGAAGCGTTCCATGGCTCGCAGCCGGGACTGTCCTGAAGGCTCCACAGCCAAGATGGACTCCACACCTGGGATATAAGCCAGTTTCGCAGATAACTTGCCCTCACCGGCACCCATATCCACAATGCGGCGCTTATGCGGAAGGCCTGCGACCACATCTGTGATTGCACGATAACGAAGTTCATTTAACCGAACGGGTGGTTGCTCCTGCTGAGACGGAACGTCAGGTCCATCGCCTTTTTCATAGGCACTCACGTTATCGTCCCCAGCATCCACCGCCTCCACAGGTGCAGATAGAACACCCTCCTGACGCTCATACTGCCGAATCAATTCGGCGAACCGCAGCGTACGCTTGATAATCATTTCCTTCAGTGGATGGCTGTCCAGCCAACCTTCGCCGTAACGCTTGATTTTATCGATTTCATCCTCGCTGATGAAATAATGTTTATAGTTATCCAGCACGGGAATGAGCAGGAATAACTGGCGCAGTGCATTCTGCACGGTGACCTGACCGCGAAGAATGATGCGGCGGACAGTGCTCTTCTTTTTCAGATCAAACGTATAGTCTAGCTCGTCTCTGTCCAGGGTCACAGCGTAACCAAGCGGCGAGAACAACTCCTCAATGGCTCGATCGGGCAGATCCGATGCCACCGGTCCAAACGTGAGCTCCATATCGAACGGATGCCCTACCCACTCTACATAGGCTTCCTTCGGTTTGCCATTAAGCGCGGTCCCCAGCGCCGAGCGTATGTAAGAACAGAACAAGCTGCTGGTCACAAATTCACGGTCATTAATATACTGCGTAATATCGTAACCATCCGGTGTGCCTCTAACCAGATCAACGGGATCAGGCTCGGCATGCATCAGCACTTCGGTTTCACGTTCTGCAGCTGTCGTGTATACCATTCTTACGCGCACACCCTTATCCGTCCGGTCATACACATTATTCGGATTCTTTGAGAGCAGATGCGATACAATGCCTGCTCCCTCTCCAGTTGCTTTTAATATCAAATGCATGGATTATTCCTCCTTCTTCCTATGCTCCTGCTCTTCATCCGCCCACGCTTCATTCAATGCAGATCGGAAAATTCGATTCAATTCTTCGTACCCTACAACCTGATCATTCTTCATGTCCGCAGCTACGTGTCCGAAATGCTCGATGTTCTCTGCCAAATAGGAATGAATGGCTGGCAGCTTCGGCTCCAGATCCAGTTCTTCTCCAGCTCTCTTCCTTCTCAAAAGATCTTGAATTTCCACATACAGCGGCGTTCCCGCAGGTATAATGTCCTTGACTAACTCATCAAAGTCCAAGGGCGGCATGGCGTCATAACGTTCAATCCAACCGCAGGCGAGCAGCGGACGGAGCACATAGAAATACTTTTTGATCTTCACCTGCTCGCCTTGCAGATAATCCCGGAAGTTCCCTTTGGCCATATTCAAATAATGGTACATGCAGGACTTGGGCGAGAACGTAAGCGGAGACCATGCACGAATGTGCTCTGCCACACTGTACCGCTCGTCGTAGCGAATGGGCGATTGCAGCCACTCCAGCAGCGGTGGATTTGATTTTCGAAATAACTTCAGTGCCTTTTGCAGATCCCAGCCGTTGATATCCAGCTGATCACTGATCGGACGTTCAATCACATCCCGTTTATCCTCAATCGACAAGTACCAATCCAGCGGCCTAACGTACAGAAAACGCACATCATAATCACTATCCTGTGAAGGAAATCCCCAAGCCCGGCTGCCCGACTCGCAGGCATAGATAATGCGGATCTGTTCCTCCTGTTCAATCTGTGCGAGCTGCTGCCGAATCGTTTCTCTCATTTCTTCATCAACGTGAGTCATGTCTACCTGCCTCCTTTATCTCTTCTGCTGCTTGCCACGTATCTCTTCGTACCCTCATTATGCCTAACTCATCCATACTAGAACATGGCGAAAGTATGGCGACCTTTGTAAGTTTCAAATGAAACCCGCCACGCTTCCTGTTACAATGAAGGGATACGAGAAGTGGGAAAGTAGGAAGCTCCACATTGCTTTATCCATATTTGCCTGACTCCAGGCCACCAAGGAGTGATGGTTCATGGCCAAAGAAAGCTTTGACAAAGAAATTCAGTTTCTTCGCATGCTGTCTCTGACAAGCGGTGCATACAATCGCAAACAATATGCCGAACGACTCGGCATCTCCGTACATACCTTTGATAAAACGACGCGCAGGTTAAAAGAAATCATGCAATCTGTGGCGGACCAGCGCCACGGTTCAGAGCCGAGCAAAGAAATGACGGACCTCGTCCGTTTCCAATATGGGGAATCTGCGGAACCCCTGCTGCTTTTCCTTTTTCGGGCCAAATCGATGAGAGAAACAGAGGTTCAGCGGCTTTCCGTCATTTTACATACACTGCAGGGCAGCGCGCTGACCGCAATGGAACTGCTGGATGCCTGCTGTGCCGATCTGCCAGAGGAACTTGCATTGCCTGACGAAAAAACGATCCGCACCGATCTGAAGTATCTGGAAGAAGTCGGTGTTATCCGGAAGGAACCGGGCGGCAGGCCTTATCGCTATATGCTGCAGCAGGACGTCCTCACCAAACTAACGGCCCAGGAACAGCTGGAGTTATATGATTTTGTGGACATTATGGCGAATACCCAAATTCCCTCGGTACAGGGGTATCTGCTGAGAGACAGCCTGAAGAAGGCAATAGCCGCAAGCTATCCCGAGCAGGAAGTAACCGAACCGTTTATATACAAGTACCATTATTATTCCCGCATTCTGGATGAGGCGCATCTGTATACCCTGCTTAGTGCCATTCGCCAGTGCAAGCGAGTCCAGTTTGTCTATTTTTCACCCAAAAAACCATCCAGCTACAGCTCCCAGAACACGAATCCGCGATTCGAACGGGAAGCCGGCGGACACTCCAATCAGATTCTGCCGCTCGAAGTTGTATATGATCACCAATATGGTCGGTGGTATGTCATTGGATATCAGGGACGCCGGGGGTTCGTGAAGTTTCGAATGGAGGGTATCACCCAGATGGAGGAACTGGATGCGGTAAGCCCAGAGTATATGCACGATCTCAAGCAGCAATGGGCAGAAGTCAGCCGATTCAGCTGGCTGGTGGATACGGCGAAGACGGTTACGGTTCAAGCCCGCTTTTTCCATCCCGAGAGCGGTCAGCGCAACTTCATTCTGGATCGGGTACGTCTGCAGGGCCAGTGGGGCACCATTACGCCCGAAACCGAGCATACCTTTCTGTATGAGATCCGGGTTAACGGTACGACGGAGATTAAACCATGGCTTCGAAGCTTTGGCTCCAGCTGCGAGGTCATTGCACCTCACAGGCTTCGCCAGGAGATGATTAAGGAATGGAAGGAGATTGCGCAATATTATGAATCTGTTCGAGAAGATGTTCAACTATCAGATCATGACGAGATTGAATGAGACTGGACTGTTCACCTGGACATCCCAGGAACGGGCTTGGCTCCGGATGATGCTGAATCACACTGCCGCCCAGGAAGCATTAACTCCTTCCACTTACCATAAACTGCGAGATATGCTGGATGACGAGCCGGACATGAACCTGCAGGAGTACTTGACCGAGAAAGCCAAAAGCGAAGAACACAGCGTCTCCCACCCCCTGCTCCATCCACTGCGCAAAATCATAATGAACCAACAAGCTTTTCGACTAACGGGGCATGTCCGCAATGGAAGAATCATTCAGGATCAATTCGGATTCCCGTACAAGCTCGAATATTCCATGGTCAAAAAAGAGTGGTATGTGCTCTGGTACGCCCCCCGTTTCGGGAAATTAATGTCAACCAAGCTGCGCAGTATTATCACTGCGGAGGCCGAGGTCCTTGAACCGGAAAACGTCTCGCGTTATACGGAGCAAATCCGCCATTTGAGTGAGAAACGTAAGACAACCATCACGATTGAAGTACTGCCGGAGTTTAATACGGAATTGTCACGAATTCTATATGCCTTCTCCTGCTTCGAGAAACAGGTAACGTATGTGGAAGCTCAGCATACCTACCGGATTGAGCTGACGATCCCCCGGAGTGAGATGGATTATGTGTTGTCCAAAATGCGTTTTCTCGGCAAACGGGTGCGGATTGTAGACAACGTTATGCTGCTCAATCGCATGTCCGAGACAGCAGCCAAGGTGCTTGCACGCTACGCAGATCCGGAACCTCAAGGTGAGCCGGGTCTGACTTCCGAGGCCAAGGTGTCCACATAACAAACAACAACCCGAACCATATGGTTCGGGTTGTTCATCTGTGCGCTATGTGGCAGCGGAATTCCGTCTTTTGTTGATGGCATGCACACCCATAACGACAGCAATCAATTCATAGGTATCCAGCTGCTCGGACTCGTTACTCAATACAAAAGCTCCTGAACTGAACCAGCCGCTCGTACGCCTGAAGCCAGCCACAATTCTGCCGCCCATTCCCGTGACATCATATTCCTGGGAAAATGCCGGTGCAGATACTTCATAGATTCCTCGCGGTCCAGCATCGTATTCGTATCGTTTACTAAAAAAGCTCATTCTGGCTCGGAGGACCCCAAGGTGTCTTCCATCCACTGAAGTGACATCCCAGCGATTGCTTAACATCCCGAATCGACCACTGCAGATCAGCCCTTCTGGACCGAATACATCTAGTGAAGAACCAAATAGACTTTTCAGATCCAAATGTCCGGCCTGCTCCTGATTCCCGTCCATAATTTCGGTGTATCCTGCGTTGAAAAAGTTATCTCTGAAGTATAGTTCCATAACATCCTCCCCTTTTGCTGAAATTAAACCTGCCCGGTAAAGTCCATACTATATATGTATTTACGTATGAGAATTGGAAATGGCTTCATAACTTGTCGAATTCTTTATGTTCAAATCATAAAAAAAACGGACGATCGTGATCGCCCGTGTGGTTCATATCGCCAAGAAGTATGCTGCTAAACCTCTACTTTTTTATTATTCAGATATACAGCCACTCCAACCATAATTACTGCCACAATAATCTCAAATAGGATACTCCCCAGCCTTCCATCTGACCACAAAACTCCATTCGCTGTAAGTGTGATCCCTGTACTCTCTTCAGTAAACTGAAACAACTCATTCGGGCTGAAGCGACCAGCAAGAATGACATTCTCCAGCCAACTGATTAGATTGGTCAGCACGAAGAATGAGACGATACTAATCCACGGGCCTGCTTTCCACCTGAAGCTGCCTCCAATGGATATGGAGAGAAAAATGATGATGGTCATAAAGATGGCAACCCACCAAAGAAACAACAGCAGAGTAAGCCAGTCTGAAAGATGGATACCCGAAAGATGGATGTAGCTGAGAAAGTGCATTCTTGCATTCGTGGCAACGTAGAGGAGGTAATGAATGAAGGCAACTGCTGTTAGCCCCAGCCCACACAGTGTACCAAATAGTAGCGGAGACAATAGGTGAGACAGCCCTGTTACGGGTACGAGACGACGATTGTACGCACGGATGTTGGACCAGTATGTCTTAATCATTCTCACATAGATGGCTACCCCTGCCCCCGCATAAGCAATAATACCAATAACTAGCCCTGCCACCTCGGACATGAACAATGCCAGACCGGTCTGAACGATGATCAATACCACCAGCCCTGCCAATAAGAGATTCCAGTTTCTTCTAAAATCATATTTCAACAATGTCATCATTCCGCATACACCTCCTTGAACATCTCATCCACACTCTTACCGTATTTCACACGAAGCGTCTCAACCTCTTCCTGCATCACTTTCTCTCCCTCACGGATGAAAATGACTTCATCAAAGATCCGTTCTATATCGGTCACCAGATGTGTCGAAATTATCAGACTGCTGTGTTCGTCATAGAATTTTACGATGGCATCGAGAATTTTGCCGCGGGCAACGGGGTCAACACCGCCGATCGGTTCATCCAGCAAATACAGACGAGCCTTGCGGGAAAGTGCCAGTGTTAGTTGAAGTCTTTCATTCATGCCCTTGGATAAATGCCTTACCTTGTCACCCTCGGCGAGCTTCATGAAATCAAGCATTTCCCTGGCCTTCGCCTCATCAAAATCAGCATAGAAATCCCGGTAGTATGCAATGGCATCACGAACCTTCATCCATTTCTCGGTCAAGGGGCGATCCGGCATGAAGGAAACGAGCGACTTGGTCTCAAGCCCAACCGGTTTACCCGTGATCTGAATGGTACCACTTGAAGGATGCAGCAATCCGGCAGCAAGCTTCATCAGGGTACTCTTGCCGCTGCCGTTACTGCCAAGCAGCCCAACAATCCTGCCTGGCGCAACCGTAAGCGTGACATCGCTTAGTGCCCGCTTGCCGCCGTACATTTTACTAATGTGATTCAATTCAAGGACGTTACTCATGCCCTGCCCCTCCCTTCCCCTGTTCATGACTGTGCTGTGATAACTGACCTCCAGCGACCGCGTCCGCAACAATGGTAACAATATCCTGCTCTTCAATCCCGAGTTCCTGCATGCCTGTCAAAAAACGCTCCAGCAGTTCTCCCGCCATTTCTTTTTTGATCGTCATTATTTTCGACTCCTCACTTGTGACATATCTGCCCAGCCCCCGTTTCGTTTCGACCACTTCTTCCCGCTCCAATTCCTGAAATGTCCGCTGTACTGTATTGGGATTAATCTGCAGCTCAGCCGCCAATTCCCGGACCGAAGGAATCTTATCGCCTGCCTTCAGTGTGCCTGTCACAATCTGCTTCTTGATGTACTGCATAATCTGCAGGTATATAGGTAAGTTGTTATCGAATTCCATAGCCACAAAGCACTCGCTCCTCTCTGTACTGGTGTGTTAGTTACATAGTACACTAGTGCTATGTTGTTGTAAAGCCTATTTATTTCTAACCTTATGCAGAAATCCCACAAGGATGTCCTATGACTATGGGCTAAAATAAAAAAAGAGCAGATCATATACGATCTGCTCTCTACTCAACCAAGCTAATCAGCTGGTGCACTGCGCCCATTTATACAATATCCAGAGGAACTTTACCTGCTGGTGCCGGGAAGGCTTCATTTAACCGTTCTACTTCTTCGTTTGTTAAAACGATATCCATGGCTGCGGCATTCTCTGCCACATGAGACAACTGTACTGCTTTGGGAATCGCAAGCACATCGCCATCCCGGATAACCCAGGACAATGCGATCTGTGATGCGGTCACTCCACGTTCAGCAGCAATACTTCGTATGACCGGATGCTCCAGCAGCTGGGTGCGCAGCCTGCCTCCCTGAGCGAGCGGGCAGTACGCCATTACGGGAACATTCCTTTCCCGGAGCCAGGGCAGGAGATCCCTTTCAATGCCGCGCGATGCCGCATGATACAATACCTGATTCACGGCACAATGCTGGCCAGCCGGAATATCCCACAGCTCCTGCATATCCTCCGTGTCCAGATTGGACACGCCCCAGCGCAAGATTTTACCCGCATGTTTCAAGTCTTCCAATGCTTGAACCGTCTCTTGCAGCGGTACGCTTCCCCGCCAATGCAGCAGATATAGATCCAATCGGTCTGTACCCAGACGCCGGAGACTGTTCTCACAGGCTGTGACCATCTGTTTGCGATCTGCATGATGCGGATAAACCTTGGAGACCAGAAAAACTTCATCCCGGCATTCCGCTATCGCTTCTCCGGTGACTTCTTCCGCCCCGCCCTCAGCATACATCTCTGCGGTATCAATCACTGTCATGCCAAGTTCAATCCCGTTACGCAATGCTCTTACCTCCTGCGCACGGGCTGAACGGTCTTCTCCCATGTACCAGGTACCCTGCCCTATAGCAGGCAGGGATGTACCGTCAGGAAGCAGAACGGTACGGTTCTTCGCTCCATGTGTTGCCATTTTGCATTCCTCCTATTCTTATGAGGTATTTTGAAATCATAGTTTGTCGTGCTGGCCTGGCTTGTATATTTCACTCGCACGCTTCCATCGTCCCACCATCATGATATACAGCTGTTCCAGCGGCAACGACAGACTGCTCTGGGCTATACTCACCGTAGCATCTACCATCTGTGTATTCACGGTCATCAGCTTGCGCTTCACACCGGTCTGACGATCCAGGAAGGCTTGCTCATCCTTGAGTTTAACACCGATCATCGACTGCCCCATTAACTCATACATGAAAATGTTCTCTACATCTTTCCAAGGAATGAAGCCTCCCGAGGTATACGAGGAGGCATCCACGAATCCTTGCTCATTGACGACAAATGAAGGTTCCTTCTTGATCATCTTCACCAAGCTGTATGCAAGACAGAGTCCAAAAAACAGGACGGAAACCAGGCCTACAACCGCGGAAATTACAGAATCCCCTGTATCAGAAGAATCGCTGAACATCAAAAAAAATCCGGCGGCCACAAAAAGTGCAGCTCCGGCCGCAAGCCATCCCATTCGTTTACGGCTCGGATATTCCACATGCTGTTGTTCATAGGATGTCGACAATCTCGTGCTCCTCCTTTAATTTGAACGAAATAGGCAATGCTTATATCTTCTATATCAGATTAGAAACGTTAACAGACAAAAAACACATAGGTTATTAACCAAAACAAACCAACTTCAAACAGGAAAATCCAGCCCTGATCCATCGTGTTCATGACAATTCCACCATTAGGATTCGCCATACATTCAGCAATTCCTCCTGGTTAAGATATAAGCCAAGCAACGATCTCCATTCGTGCAGAAGCATGTTGTCCTCCCCACTGCTTTCCTTTAATATAAATGGAAAGGTTAGGAAATTACATTACCGAAATCAAGGTGGGAGGATAATCAATGAACAGTCTGCGTGGCATCACATCGGAAGATCTCTATCAGATTACATGGGTGAACGATCCAACCCCGTCTCCTGGAGGCGAACAGCTGGTATATGTAAGTCGGAAGACAAATGACAACCGGGACGGTTACTCTTCTCACCTGAGACTCCTGCATCTGAAGAGTCAGAAGGACAGAGGATTTACCTCCGGTGACAAGGATCACTCGCCCTCCTGGTCGCCGGACGGGTCACAGCTTGCCTTTTTACGGGAGCATGAGGGAAAAACACAAGTCTGGATCATCGCCGCAGATGGCGGAGAAGCACGACAAGTCAGCCAGTTGAAGCATGGAGCAAGTTCCCTCATCTGGTCTCCGGATGGCCAGACATTACTTGTGAAATCCTCTGTTGATATGCACAGTGAAGCAGAAGAAGAATCCAATACAGACAACAAACTGCCGCAAGAACTTGTTGTTGACCGAATTCGCATGAAATCCGACGGCGGAGGATTGTGGAATGGCAGACGCTCTCACCTCTTCCACATCTCGGTTGACGGCGGTGAAGCCACTCCCGTTACCTCCGGTCATTTCGACGTCGGTGATTATGCATGGTCACCTGACGGAACGTCCATTGCCTGGATTGCCCAGCTGCCGGAAGCAGGCGAGGAGCATAACGATTTTGCACTGACCAACCATGTGTACCGCGCAAATCCAGATGGGTCTGACATAACGCAGCTGACTCCGGAAGGGCTCACCTTCAGCCGATTGACATATGCACCGGATGGACAATCCCTCGCCCTGCTTGCCAGTGACCGCTCGTACGGAAATGCTACTCTGGTGAAGCTCTATACACTTCCGATCTCGGGCGGTCAGCCTCTGTGCCTGACCCGTGACTGGGACGTACAGATGAATCATAGTATCGTTGGAGATATGCGTGCCCACCTGACAACAACGGGGCCATTATTCACTAGGGACGGCTCTTCCATTCTCTGTCTGGCTACCGTTCATGGCAGCGTTCGAATCGCACGTGTTGCACTGGATGGCAGTCAAGCGGAGTATATACTGCCTGCGGAGAAAGAGTTTTATCAGTTTGCAGAACTGGAGAATGGTGACATTGTAGCAGCTGCTGCCGACACGCAAAGCCCAGGAGACCTCTTTTGGTATCCCCATCCGGATGATCACGGAGCCGAGTCCATCCAGCTGACTCGCAGTAATCCCCAGCTGGAAGGAGAGATCCGGCTCAGTGTACCGGAAATGTTCTGGTTTGATACCTCGGATGGGCTTCAGCTGCAGGGATGGATCATGAAACCAATCGGCATGGTAGACGGTGTCAAAATCCCAACCATTCTTGAGATTCACGGCGGTCCTCACATGATGTATGGCTTTACCTTTATGCATGAATTCCAGATGCTTGCTGCGCAGGGCTACGCAGTCGTCTATACCAACCCGCGTGGTGGATTGGGTTATGGGCAGCAGTTCGTGAATGCCTGTCGTGGTGACTACGGCGGTGGCGATTACCGCGACCTTATGGAGACCGTTGATTATGCCTTGTCCACCTATGAGTTTATTGATGAAACCCGCTTGGGCGTTACCGGAGGCAGCTATGGGGGCTTCATGACCAACTGGATTGTTGGACATACTGACCGGTTCAAGGCAGCCGTCACGCAGCGGTCCATCTCTAACTGGCTCTCTTTTTACGGTGTCAGCGACATCGGATATTTTTTCACCGAAGATCAGATTGGCGGCAACGCGTGGGAGGATACGGAACTGTTATGGAAGCACTCCCCTCTGGCTTATGTAGGGAATGTAAAAACACCTCTGCTGATCCTGCATGGTGAACAGGACCTTCGGTGTCCGATTGAACAAGCTGAGCAATTGTACATTGCCCTGAAGCGCCGCAGACAAACGACCCGTCTCGTTCGTTTCCCTGGGGCTAATCATGAACTTTCCAGAGGCGGTCACCCGCATCTGAGAGTGAGACGTCTTGAGCACATAGCCGGATGGTTCAACGAGCACTTGTAATTATTTTTTTCCATGGGACAAGCCAAGTAGAGATACAACCATCGCAGGAAGGAAGTCATCGGGAAGATGGCGCTGCGATGGTTTTTTTATTTGTTGAACTAAACGTTTTAGCCAAACAGCAGGTTTAGTTGCAAGAGTTAGAGTTGAAAGAGATCAGAAGACAGACTACATAGATCCCCATTGAAGTACATGCTCAGTTGAATAAACCCAAGGAATTTGGACCATACCGTAAGGGGTTTGGAAGCAGGTCAAAAAGTTGCGAAAATAACGAATTTATTAGATAATTATCTGTCGATTGTGGTCGAATGAACGGATTAGAAGGGGGAACCTAATGATGAAAAAAAACACATTTGATGAGCCGATTAATCGTCTCTCTACCGGTTCGGAGAAATGGGACGCACTTGAGGAAATCTTTGGCGTGGCCGATGCACTGCCTATGTGGGTGGCGGATATGGATTTTGCTGCACCACCATCTGTTATTGAGGCATTGCAGACACGGATGGAACATGGCATTTTCGGTTATACCGTGCGCACGGATGCATATCACGAAGCCCTGAGAGGATGGATGGAACGACGCCACAACTGGAAGATCAACGATGATTGGGTTGTGTTTACACCTGGAATCGTTCCAGCCCTAAGCATTGCCGTTCAACGTTTTACGGCACCGGGTGATGCTGTTGCGATTCAAACTCCAGTCTATGCCCCCTTCTATGAAGTGGTACGTGGCCAGGGCAGAGAATTGATGACGAATCCCCTCCGTCTCGAAGACGGGCATTACACCATGGATCTGGAACATCTGGAATCCTGCCTGCAGACAGGCCGGGTGAAGATGCTTATCCTTTGCAGCCCTCATAATCCTGTTGGACGTGTATGGTCTCGCGAGGAGCTTGAAGGCCTTGCTGCCCTGTGCGTGCAATATAATGTACTTGTGGTGTCGGATGAAATTCATGCCGATCTTGTGCACCAACGCGGCACGCATACTCCGCTGTCCCAGGTTTCGGAGGCCATTGCCGACCTGAGCATCATCTGCACGGCACCAAGCAAAACATTCAATATTCCCGGTCTATGCACCTCGAATATCATCATTCCGAATGCCTCCTTGCGTGCATCCTTTGCCCAGGGCGTCAAAACGATGGGCCTCGCCAGTATCAGCACACTGGGCGCCATTGCAGCCGAGGCTGCATACAACGGAGCCGAACAATGGCTGGACGACTGCCTTGCCTATATTCGGGGGAACATGGAATACGTTCAGGAGTATGCGGCGAAGCACATGCCTGATGTTGGCATTGATTTGCCGGAAGCGACCTATCTGCTCTGGATGGACTTCAGCAAGCTGGGTGTTCCCCAGGAAGAGCTTGTACGGCTGCTCCTGAACGAAGCAGGTCTCGCCCTCAATGACGGCACCGTCTTCGGATCGGAAGGCACGGGATACATGCGGATGAATGTCGCCTGTCCACGGTCCACGGTTGAAGAAGCGATGCGCAGATTATCCCTGATGGTGAATCAATTGAACAAACAAAACTAGTGCCTATAAAATAAGCCATCTTCCTCGATCAAGTCGAAGGAAGATGGCTTTTCTTATCATTACAGCTCAGATACAGGCATGGGCATGATTCGGTCACAGAGTCTGTTTAGCAGGTCCAGGTCATGACTGATCACAAGCAGCCCCAAATTACGCTGTCGCGCCGTTGCCATTACAGTATGCCAGATCTGGGCTTGCGTGATGGCATCCAGCATCGTTGTCATCTCATCCGCAATCAGGTAACGCGTTTCCTTGCCCAGTGCGCGGGCCACGCAGAAGCGCTGCAGCTCTCCACCAGACAATTCATCCGGTCTGCGATCCAGCCATTCAGGCTGAATGCCGAGAGCATTCAGAACGGGATGCTCGGCCATCTCGGCTTCATGTAGCACACGGCGCATTCGCCAGCGTGGGTTGACTGCTTTTTCCGGGTGCTGAAATACAAGTTGAACCGGACAGACTCCAGCTCGTGGAAGCGGCTTCCCGTCCATCAGCACTTCTCCTGCCATAGGTTCTGCATACCCTGCCAGGATGCGTCCCAGGCTTGTTTTGCCAGATCCACTGGGTCCCCACAATCCCACAACTTCTCCCTGCTCCAGCTTCAGGTTCATATCCCGAAATAACCAATGGTTCTTGTCGTATCCATAACCGGCATTCCGTGCTTCAAGTGGCATGAATACACCTCACTTCTCCGCCTCGCAGCGTCCTCAATTCAGGATGTTGATCTGTACATGCAGATGTCGCAGCAGTACAGCGGGGTGCAAACGGACAACCGCTTCCCTTCCGCTGATTCGCCAGCGGCTGAGAGCCCGGGATGGGCTGGAAACCATTTTGCGGCAAAGCATTCCACAGTGCACGTGTATAAGGATGTCTCAATCCATCTCCTGTGTCCGTAAAATCCTTGACCTGTGCGATCTCCACACAGGAACCGGCATAGAATACAGCGATATGATCTGCTGCGGTCAGTGCCGAAGCTATGTCATGGGTAATCCACAGGATGCCTGCCCCCCGGTCAGCCATTTCCCGGAATTGTTTCATCGTATCTGCCAGCACTTCGGGATGGATTCCCGGTGTCGGCTCATCGGCAATAATCAGCTTGGGCTCACCGGAAGTCGCCGTTGCCATGAGTACCCGCCGAGCCATGCCTCCGGAGAGCTCATATGGATACTTCTTGCTGGTTCCCTTGGGCAATTGATAGCGATCTGTAAGTTCTCTCTCTGCCTTATGCATCTGTAACCTGGTAGATACCCGGCGCTCACCCGGCTTTCGGTGAACTGGCTGAACCTGCTTCCCTACCTTGAGCAGCGGGTCCAGGTGAGTAACGGATTGGGGAATGTACACCAGTTCATCTCCGCGCAGACGAAGCTGCTGCTCTCTCGTCAGCGGCTCCTCAGCATAACAGATCTGTCCCTCAAGCCTGGCACTGGCAGGAAGGATGCCCATGATTGCTTGTGCCAGCACGCTTTTGCCAGATCCGCTTGCCCCTACGACAGCTACAATCTCGCCTTCGTTTACGGTCAGATCCAGATCCTGAATGACCTCGCTCTCTTCATATGCAAACCAGCCACGAGCTCGTCTGAATGAAACGGAGACCCCTTTTACTTCAAGAAGAGCCATCGTTATCCTCCCTCCCTTGAACTACCTGTCCCTGTCAACACTTTAAAACTGTTCCCGAGCACATCAAAGGCACGAACGACCAATAACAGCGCCAGCCCTGGGAAAAAAGCAAGCCACCACATGCCTGCGGACAGATATCTCATCGACTCTGACAAAATAATCCCAATGGCCGGCTGCTGAGGCGACAGCCCGAGCCCCAGAAACGTAATTGCAGCCTCATGCAAAATGGCATGAGGGAAGATCAGCAATGTACCCACGAACAACTGTGGTACCAAGTGAGGAAGCATGTGCTGTGTAGCAATCCTGAACCGGGATTGGCCCAGCCTGCGGGAAATATGAATATAATCTGCCGACTTCAGCTGAATCATCTCCGCACGAACAATCCGGGCCAGATTCGGCCAGTGCGTCAGGGCGATGGCTGCAGCCACACCAGGCAGGCCTCCACCGAAGACAAAGGCCAGCATCACGAGGGACACCAGATGAGGTACACTCAGGAACAGATCAATTAGCCATGAAACCAACCTGTCGGCAAGCTTGCCTGAAGCAGCGATCAATCCCAGCACGAGTGCCACGATCCCTCCTCCGCACGCAGCCAGCAAACCAACCTGAATGCTGGTCGTTAATCCCTTCAGCGTACGCATGAACATGTCCCGTCCCAACCAGTCCGTACCGAAGGGATGTGCCCATAACGGGGCCAAATTCCGCTCTTTCAACGAAGTTAGCGTGGACTCTGCGGGGAGCACGAACCCTGCCAGCCATACGATAACAACCCAGCCGAGTGCCAGACTCCCCCAGATCAAGGCCCGTTTGCGCGGGTTGGCATAGCTCCGCTGCTTCTCGAATCCAGACACGCCTGGAGACAATTCGGCTTGACGCCTCCACCGTTTACCGTAATTCCGCTTCTCCGTTTCTTCAGATCCGCCCGATCGCAGCCGCGGCACAGCACGAATGGGTCTGGAGGACTGCTCCATTTCCTGCTTCATGTTAACAGTTCCTCCTTCATCCGCGGATCAATGAACCGATAGAGTATGTCTGCCAGCAGATTGCCAGTAAAAACAAAGATCGTACTGCACAGTACAAGTCCGAGCAGCAGCGGCACATCCCCTCGCAGTCCAGCCTGAACGGTGGCCTGTCCCAGGCCCGGATAAGAAAATACCTGTTCTGCAAGAACAGCCCCTCCAAACAGTTCACTGAATGAAGCAAACTGCAGCGTTAACGCAGGCAGCACGACATGTCTGAACCCATGCCTGCGGAACAGCTGCACGCCACGTTCGCCCCTAGCTCTGGCGAAGAGTATATAGTCCGAGTCCAGCACATCCAGCAGCTTCTGGCGGGTATGCAGAGCAATGGCTGCCACACCGGTCAGACTCAGGGTTAATGCAGGAAGAACCATATGAATGGCTCGATCTGTCCATGTCACCTGATCAGCTGCCATCCCTGCGGGAACACCCAAGCCAACCGGAAGCCAGCCGAGCCACACGCCGAACACCATAAGCAGCAGCAAGGCAATCCAGAATACCGGAGTGGAAGCCAGCGTATAGCAATACCAGCAGATCAAGCGATCCAGCATGGATTCCCGTTTCATTGCTGCGACTACACCCAGACTGAAGCCAATCAGTCCGGATAAAATCCATGCCACCGCCATAAGCGCGACAGAATTCAGGAATCGTTCCTGAATGATATCCGCAACCGGCTGTCTGTAGATCATCGACGTTCCCAGATCACCCTGGAGTAATGCCTGTCCCCAGGTGAACAGACGCTGGGCAGGCGGGTCATTCAATCCCCACCGCTCTTCAATCAGACTTCGCTGCTCGGCGCTCACTCTGATCATGTCTCCCCCGATGTAGGCCTCAATCGGGTCCACAGGCGAGAACTGCATCAATATAAAAGCCACCACGCTGACTCCTGCCAGCAGTGATAGGAGTCGCAGCAGCTTCACCCCAACATACCTTCCCCATTCAAGAATGCCTGTCATACCATCTCTCCTCAATGTCGGTCAGAACTCGCACTATATTGCCTACTTCGAGTTGTCATCCCAGGACCATTCCTCCAGATTGGATGTCACCGGCCAGCCATGTCCATGGGGGTGAATCTGTTGTTCACCAATGTTCAGGCCATCCTTGACCAGATACAGGTGATCAATATTGACCAGCCATGCCCAAGGGGCGTCGCCCTGATAGCTGAATCCCGTCTTCCCGTCCCACTCTGCCTTCTGCCAGAACGGAAGGGCTGCTTCTTCACTCGTAGCTTGGAGGGCCTGCTGCATCCAGCTATCCACCGCCGGGTTGGAATACAGCCCCACATTGTAGTATCCCTCCCCCTTGTGCGTGCTGCTGTACAGATTGTAGGTTTCCAGCGGGTCATGACTTCCCCATCCGAATAACACGGCATTGGCGTAAGCCTGCTTTTTCGTCTCTTCACGGCTCTTGCCTTCCACATTGATTTTGATACCAGCCTGGGCCGCCATATCCGCAGCAGCAAGGGCAAGGGATTGTCTGGTCAGATCTCCTGCAAAATAGAGCAGGTTGAACTCGGCATCCATGCCGTTTTTCTCCACCACGCCATCACCGTCTGTATCTGCCCAGCCGCCAGCCGTCAGTATCCGCTGCGCTTCTTGGACATCCGCATCTGCAAATACAGCGTCCGGATTACCCCAAGGCAGATCATCACTGACCGAGTATGCAGGACGACCATGACCCTCCAGCACGCCTTCAACCAACGCATTACGGTCAATGGCTACGTTCACCGCTTGGCGGATGGCAAGGTCGGACGTCACATCGTTCCCAGCAGGGAAACCGTCAGCAGAAGTACCGCCCGCAGGCTGCATCGGGAACATGATTCCCCGGTTATCCACGGTTTTGACCGATTCCAGCGTCATGCCGCTTACCTGCTGCTTGCTGAAAGCGGCGGGAATGGCTGCAATGTCGACTGAACCCGCTTGGGCTGCCGCGAAGGCTGCATCCTCGTCCAGATAGAGAAATGTCAGTTTGCGGAATGCAGACTTTTGACCGTAGTATTGCTCGTTTGCTTCCACAATGGCCTGTTGTCCCTTATCCCACTGCACCAGCTTGTACGGGCCGGAGCCGACAGGATGCTCAGCATAATCGGAGCCATAGGCATGTTCAGGCACAATTCCAAGTGTAGTCAGAATACTGATAAACGTGGACTGCGGAGACTTCAATGTAAAGACGACCGTTGTTGAATCGGGGGCCTGCACTTTGGCCATATTTGTCAAATCAATCACCGATCCGCTGCTGGCCGCTGTTTCAAATGTGAACTTTACATCTTCCGCCGTCAGCGGTTCACCATCCGAAAACTTCACGTCATCCCGCAGCGAAACGGTCCATGTGAGCCCGTCTTCACTAACGGAATAATCTGTTGCCAGGTCATTGACCAGTTGCAGCTTAGCATCCCTTTTTAGCAGAGTACTCTGAAAAAGCGGCGAACCATACTGCCCCCAGCCCGTTGTCGGATCAAACCCGCCTTCCGGCTCTGTGCCTACCGCAAGCACCAGCTCATCCCTCGGGTGAGAAGCTGCAAGTGCCTGACTCTCCTGAACCGATGAAGCACCTTGCGTACATCCTGCGAGTCCAACTGCACACAATAGTAAAAGACTAAGCCCTGCCTGACTTGAACGTTTTCTCCATGAAATCCCGTGCATGTTTCCCTGTTCCCCCTTTTGAAATTGACCCCTTGCTCTCCTCTAGTAGATGCAGTATTTCTTCCAACCAGATTCGTTCCAGTTCATATTCGTGTTACTATTTTTAGCAATTGTAGCACAATAACAAAATTACGTGTCAATAAAGTTGACTTCAAAATCCATATTTTTTCATTAATAAAGGTGTTCAGAAGAATTGGTCTGGAATTATGGAGTTTCTCAAATCAATAAGTAAGAATAGGTGACAACAAAAAAGACTGTTGGTGATGAACCATCAGTCTAACTGAATAAGGATATGAAGTTACAGGATGACGAGCTATATATAGAGGGCTTCACTCCTAAGTTACCAAATGTCATACTCCCAAAGCGTGGTCAATGAATTGAATAACTACTTTACTGACTTCTCTGCGGATTCACTTAGTGCACTAAGTGAACCAAATACCCAAACAAAGGCTAGTAGATAAATCAGTTTAACTTGGATATCTTCGTGAAAAATCAGAATACATGAGAATAGAATAACTCCTGCAATCATTTGAATAGACATCATTGATCTTCTGAAGTAGATTGGAGCGAAAAAACATATGATACCCGCTAGAAAAATAAACGGTTCTTCAGCCATGTGCCTGCACTCCCTTAGTTTTATAAGAAAGATGTTCAACCGGTAGCCACTCAAATTGAAACATCCTACAAAAAATATCTGCAAACTCACTTATTTTTGTACAATGGATTCCAGCTATTATTATGATATTATAACAAGGTAATATGTTCCAGATCATGGTATATTTTTATTATTAAAATCGTATAAGGAGAGCGCCATGAATCATACATAGTTGAGATCACCGAAATCAGAGAATGAATCCAGATACTAATTTTAAGGAGTTTACTATGCCTAATCCATTTGTAAAAAGTTTAATCGTATTGTGTTTGATGCTTTTAGTAATACCGACAACAACAATTTTGGCAGCCCCACTCGTTAAGGATCCCGTTTTGGCACAAGTCATTCGAACAGATTTGAAGCTATCGGGTAAAAAAGAACTGAAAGCAAGCCATTTGAAAAAATTAAAATCCCTATATGCAATGGATGCAAAGCGTAAGATTTCAAGTCTGCAAGGACTTGAATATGCAGTTAACATAGTGGAATTAGTCCTACCTGGCCATCAAATTAAAAATATAAAACCACTCTCCAAGCTGACAAAAATAAACCTATTGTCTTTAGACGGAAATCAAATTACAGATCTATCTCCTCTTGCAGGATTACGCAATTTGGAAAGTTTATTAATTAGCGATAACCAAATAAGAAGTCTAGAACCTTTAAAAAACTTGCGCAATCTTACAAGTTTGCTTGCCAGCGGAAATCAGGTATCGGACTTAAGGCCACTTCAGAAGACGAATCTCGAATGGATCATTATGGACCATAATCGGATTCAGGATTTGACACCATTAAAGAACCATCCAACTTTACAATATCTATATCTGCAAGATAACCTCATTCAGGATATTGCTGTGCTTGAAACCATACCTCATTTAACCGAGGTATATTTGGGCAATAACCCGCTGAATGAGCATGCGGAACAGGTCATAAAAAATCTAGAGAAAAACGGAGTCATTGTAAGCCTGGAGATCACTGAGGCTGATGAATCAAAATAAGTTAGTTTGAGAAATTCATTAGTTCGAAGTTAACCTGCTCTTCATACAGCACAAATAAGGCCGTTATATATTAACGACCTTATTTGTACATGGATCAAATTAAATCACATGAGCGTATTTCCACTGCTAAATTGATTTTTAGCTCAACTATTAATTGAATTCATTAACTCGAAGAAGTATTCAGGTTTATGAGTCTTATTAAGGTTATACCAGGAATGCAATGTATCTGGTGCAAATACATCTAATGTTTTCAGTACTTCCATCGCAAATTCCAGAGGAGCTATTCCTGATGCAGTAACTACATTCGTATCAGATACCGCTGATTCCATCTCATAGAACTTTTCTCCTTTATAATTAGGACATACCATTTTAGTATATTCCAAATTATTACTTGTATGCTTTCTGGTGTCTAAGTATCCCCTATTCGCAAGAGCGTCCGTTGCACCACAAATGGCAGCAACAATAGTGCCAAGCTCTAAAGCTTGACCGATTCTTTCCAGGATAGGCTGATGAATTTCTTCATTCCAGGTAGTCCCTCCTGGCAAAATTAAAAGATCTTCACTCTCGAGAGTACATTCATTAAGGGAAATCTCTGGTTTTATACTCAGTCCTCCCATCGTAGTAATCATTTCTTTATTAGCTCCTACTGTAATTACTTTTAAAGGTGCTACCTCTTTTTTGAAATATCTTCCCGAGTTTAGTTCAGCCACTAAATATCCATATTCCCAGTCCGACATCGTATTAAATACATATAGATAAACTTTTTTGGTTTGCATCCAATAACACTCCAATCCCAATTGATATAGCCAACTGTAACATGACTTCACTGACAACTAGCGTCAGGGAAGTCATCCATTTTGATGAAAATCTATTAATTCCGACAAAACTTCAATCATTCTTTTCTTAAGGCTTATGGGCTCAACAATTCGAATAGATTTACCGTACGATAAAAGGAAATAAGGAACATATGTATCTAACATATCTTTCTCAAAATGAAATACGGCTTGATGAGAAGTCCGCTCTTGTAAATAATGTCCTATAAACCAATGTTGGCAAATATCAGCTAATACACTTGTATCCCCTTGAATAACCAAAGAAATAATCTCTTCCTTATCTTCTATGGTTGGAAGAAAATTTTTCATGAAAAAAGCACGTGCTGAAAAATGTTCTGGCTGGTCAAACTTATTTTCGGTTAACATTAGATCTTCAATTCGATCTACTCTAAAACTACGGATATCACTCCTAAGATGACAAAATCCAATCACATACCACTTATTATTCCAATAGATAAGTCTGTACGGATCAACCAATCTATCATGTGTTTGCTTTCCTCCACTTTTATGGTGGAGAATTTTTACTGAGTACCCGTCTGCCACGGCCTGCTCCAACTCCTTCAAAAAAGGCTGCATAGAGGGTGAACTTAATCGACTTATGACTTCAAGACTAGTTAAATGTTGGTTTATCTTGGTTTCCTGCTCTTGATTGGAGTATTTACTTAGTTTTGAAATGGCCCTATTTAATGCTTCACCTCCATAATATCCGGCTTCTTCTGCAAAAACTGCAGCATGAAATAGTGAAGTTTGCTCCTCAAAATCAAAAAAAAGAGGAGCCTCAATAAAATTGTTCATTAAAGTGTATCCACCGTTATGTCCTGGTTCTGAAATGATAGGTACACCACTTGTTGAAATGGTATCGATATAACGATATACAGTCCTTATATTCATCTCTAACTTTTCTGAAATTTGTTTTGCTGTAATTTTTTCACCTGATCGAAGCATCCATAGAATGGCTAGCATGTTGTCTATTTTAGGCATGTCATTCCACCCCCATATAAATTCTCTTGTTAGTTTAAAACATGTTCTCCAGAGAGCTGTTGAATAAGGTCAGAACCCAGCAATAGAAGCCACGAGTTCCAATTAATTTCGCATCGGTTTTGCTGAAAATCCCCCAGCGACAACCCGTATCCTCCAGATGAAATCTTATGATGTCTTCTGCATCATCTAGGGTAAGAACAACCAGCTTCAACCGATCTGTAACGATGTCAGGAAATATTATGGACAATTCTGATGGCCTCCGTTAAATCAATTTTACCAATATTTAGACTAACACATCATGCAGCTATTCTGCTTAATAGCTTAAGGAAGATTAACAATGGATGAACTGACCCTGTGTTTCATCCACACCGCTTGTTTAGTGTCTGAATATTACTGTATTTAGCTTAATGAAAACTACCGCTAGAGTATGAGGTTATAGAAGGTGGGATGGGAAAAATGGCTACTTTATCAACTGGGCCGATTGAAAACAATCCCGTTTCCGGGGTTAGACCGACACAACAGGTTACGATTAGATTGGCCAATCGTGCTGCGGACTCTCTAACTGTATCTGTCCAGGGGTATGTGCTTAGCACAACAAGAACACTGTATGTGAGCGAAGTAATCAGTATCGCCCCTAACGAAGCATTGACCAGAAACTATTTTGCGGATTTAGATGCTTATGAGTTTGTTTTTGAAACAAGCACGGAAGGTGCAGAGCAAGTAGGGATTTCAGTGTGGGGCAAACAAGCCTCTGGACAATTGGTTGATGCCCATCGTGTAGTAGAACACGAAAAAAACAGTTAAGAAAAGTCTGGCAGATAAATCTGCTCAAAAGAAGGAGATGTGGCGATGAGCTTTTTATCGACAGGGCCAATAGAAAATAACGCTGTGAACGGTGTAAGACCGACTCAAACAGTTACCATCAGAATCGATAACCGCAGCGATGTGACAGCATCATCCGTACAAATACAGGGGTATTACATGAATGGTGGATTGAGAGTTCTGTATGTCAGTGAGTCCTTTGACATCGCCCCCAATCAAGTAGTAACCAACAATTATTTTGCAAACTTTGATTCGTTCGAGTTTACCTTTACAACAACCACGACGGTTAATGATCCTATACAGGTATCCGTCTGGGGTAAGAGCAGCACAGGCTCTTTAGTAACTGCCCATCGCTTGGTCTCTTCCGAATTGCTGGGTGATATTCCAGGCCTCACCGGTGTCACAGGTGCAACGGGGGCTCCGGGGGCTACCGGTGTCACAGGTGCAACGGGAGCTCCAGGTTCTACCGGCGTCACAGGTGCGACGGGCTCTCCGGGGGCTACCGGTGTCACAGGTGCGACGGGGGCTCCGGGCTCTACTGGTGTCACAGGTGCAACGGGGACTCCGGGGGCTACTGGTGTCACAGGTGCAACGGGGACTCCGGGGGCTACTGGTGTCACAGGTGCGACGGGCTCTCCGGGGGCTACTGGTGTCACAGGTGCGACGGGCTCTCCGGGGGCTACCGGTGTCACAGGCGCAACGGGGGCTCCGGGCTCTACCGGTGTCACAGGTGCAACGGGGGCTCCGGGCTCTACTGGTGTCACAGGTGCAACAGGCTCTCCGGGGGCTACTGGTGTCACAGGTGCAACGGGGACTCCGGGGGCTACTGGTGTCACAGGTGCAACGGGGGCTCCGGGCTCTACTGGTGTCACAGGTGCAACGGGGGCTCCGGGCTCTACTGGTGTCACAGGTGCGACGGGGACTCCAGGGGCTACTGGTGTCACAGGTGCAACGGGGGCTCCGGGCTCTACCGGTGTTACAGGTGCAACGGGAGCTCCGGGCTCTACCGGGGTCACAGGTGCAACGGGGGCTCCGGGCTCTACCGGGGTCACAGGTGCAACGGGAGCTCCAGGTTCTACCGGCGTCACAGGTGCGACGGGGGCTCCGGGCTCTACTGGTGTCACAGGTGCGACGGGGGCTCCAGGCTCTACTGGTGTCACAGGTGCAACGGGGGCTCCGGGGGCTACTGGTGTCACAGGCGCAACAGGGGCTCCAGGTTCTACGGGGGCTACTGGAGCGGCAGGTGCTGGCGCCATCATTCCTTATGCGTCCGGACTTCCAGTTTCGCTGACTACCGTATTAGGGGGGCTTTTGAATACCTCCAGTTTAGTTGGATTTGGTAACAGTGCTTCAGGTGTAAGTGTCAACGGAGGAATCATTGACCTCACAGGCGCCGCAGGCACCTTGCTAAACTTTGCTTTCTCCGCATCCCGTGCAGGAACGATTACTTCACTGGCCGCTTATTTCAGTACGACAGCTGGACTAAGCTTGGTTGGATCTACCATAACCATAACTGCACAACTATTCAGATCTACCACACCAAATAACTCCTTTACGGCCGTACCGGGTGCTGTAGTAACCTTGACGCCTTCATTGACCGGTGTCTTGGCACTCGGAACAATAACCAGCGGATTGACAACAGGATTGAGCATTCCGGTAACTGCCGGTGACCGCCTGCTTATGGTGTTCTCGGCATCGGTAACAGCGGGAATTGATGTGGCTACAACGTTGGCTGGATATGCAAGCGGCGGACTTAGCATCACTTAACCTAGAGTTCAGTTTCAAATTTAATCAAGATACAGAGACCCTTCGCAGTTCATGGCGGGGGTCTCTATCTATGTATGAGCACTCAAGTGGTCTATTTGGCCTGCTTGCTGAACAAAAGCAGCCGATCATATGGATCAGCTGCTTACTACATATTTATTCAGTTATCGTTTCGCGTTCATTGAACTTTTCGTTTTGATTGTTTGTTCATGAGCTTACCCGATCATGCATGCTGAAGTGCCAAGCGTACCCTCTACCTCGTTTCCTTCCTTACGCCAGTACTCCATGCCTCCAAGCATTTCTTTCACCTGAAAACCCAGACGGGATAAGCGGGCTGCTCCTTTGCTGGCGCCATTGCAAGCCGGTCCCCAGCAGTAGACGACGATGACCTTATCTCTGGGCAAAGACGCCGTTGTTGCTTCGCTGATTGTGTTGGAAGGAAGACTAAGAGCTCCCGGGATATGGCACTCTCCATAAGCAATAGCGCTTCTGACGTCGATGAGTACAAAGTCATTGAGACCATGCGTCATATCGTGCTTTACATCTGAGACGTCCGTTTCTACGGCAAGCTTGTTCATGAAATGCCGATGAATGTTCTCAGGCGAAGGAGCAGGCGTCTCTAAGACAAGGGAATATCGGGTTGGATTTGTCATTTGGGTTACCTCCAAGGGGGCTGATTTGATTTCTTGCAATCAATGTAACACAGCCTCTAACCATGGAGTTATCGATAGAAATCTATAAGATACTTCAATCATATTGATAATTGGTTCCACTGATCAAATCCACGAAACCTTGAAAAGCTTTGGACTTCCACTTCTTTTTAGAATATATGAGTTGCGTATAAAAGTTACACTCCGGATGGACGAAAGGAATAGCGACAATTTGGCCCTTACGGATTTCCTCGGTAACCGCTATACGCGGCAGCAAGGCAATACCAAGATCGTAAATGACGCACTGCTTGATTGCTTCCAGATTGCCGAATTCGTAGGAAAGACTGTAATTCACTTGGTTCCCTTTCAAAACATTGAGAAGCATGGCCCGGTAAGTGCAGCCATCTTCTGTCATAATCAACGATTCACCCTCAAGATCTTCAATGTGGACTTCACTTCGACAAGCTAGTTTATGATCAGGATTCGTGATAAAAACTAACGGCTCTTCTCTCAAAATTGCGCAGTGAAGATCGGGATCCTTAAATGGAGGATCCAAAATGATCCCTATGTCTAGTTCGCCACTTTTGACTGACTCAATAATATAAGGTTCGTTACCAGGCTGGATAATCACATTGATACCAGGATATTCTCCACGATACTTTTGAAGATATGGCGGAAGGCAGAAGGCAGCCAATGTCTCGATAGTTCCTATGGACAGTTTTCCCTTGGATTGTTTGGATACGACTTCTTTGGACTCTTCATGCAGTCTGTGTATATCGTTGGCGTATTGCAACAGCGTTTCGCCAGCCAACGTTAGTTTCATTCCTCTGCCAAAACGTTCTAAGAGAACGACCCCGTAAGCTTCCTCCAGCTTCTGAATCTGAGTTGTGATGCTGGACTGTGCATATCCAAGTGTTTCCGCGGCTCGCGTATAGCTTCCCCACTTCGCCACTTCCCGAAAGGTTTTCAAATAAGTTAGTTCCACTAGTATCCCCCACCTTTGCAAGTTCCCGATACTCTATCATGAACTCTCGGTTATGACAATTGAAACATCAAAATTAATGATCTTACCTATTCATAACTATCGATAACTTTGAGGAGAATCAGATGTAAAGCGAACCGCGGATAGGGAGCTTGAAGTGCTGACAACTTTGCGGAAATTAGTCGATTAGTAGAACAACATTCTAAGTAACCCACAAGCTTTAAAAACCATTAATTTTTATTAACTAACCTGTGACCTGGATCATTCTGATTCTCTTTTTGTATCGGCAACCTGTATCACAGGATATGTTTTAACCGATTGGTCTAAAGTCTGCTTCTCCATTAGCTTCCCATCTAAGACAACCGCTGATATGCTTGTCGTGTTTCGAATGTCCTCCAGCGGGTTCTTGTCTAGCAGTACGAGATCAGCTAGCTTTCCTTCCTCTACAGTTCCTAGCTCCTGCTCTCTCTCCAAATATCGGGAGGGGTTCAGCGTTGCCGTCTGCAATGCCTGCAACGGGGTAAGTCCGCTTTTCACTAACATTTCGAGTTCATCGTGCAAGGAAACGCCGTATATAAAGTTAGTCATCTCGTAGCTGGAATCGGTACCTGCAAGCATCGGTACTCCGGCATCGTTTAACTTTTTGACCATGCCTGGCGTTGTGGAATTTATAGCCGTCATTAATTCCGTTTGTTCAGGAGGAGTGGCGCGAATCACTTCAGTCCAGTACTCCTGTACAGCAGTCGGTACGTATTTGGATCGCTTGTCAATTTCAGTTTTCGCCATATTATAATAGGTAACCATCGTCGGGACAGGCCATACTTCCTTTTCTTTGAAAGTACGGAACAGCTTGTCTGCCTTTTCAGAATCATAATGTTGAGATGCCTCTATCTCCGCAAACGAATAACCAAGCAAATCGCTCATATCGGCATTTTCGAAAAGTTCGTCCTCGATGCTCGAAGTTCCGATAAACAAACCATGCAAGTGTTCGATGCTCTTGAATCCCAGTTGAACAGCTTCACTGGCGCGCACCTCCACTGGTAAATGACCGACTACTGGTAAACCAAACTTTTTGGATTCATCCATGACTGCCAAAAACAAAGAACGTGGCAACCAGGAGTATACCTTGATATGACCTGCGCCTATCTCCGCATTGTGACGTACGGCTTCGCGCGCTTCTTCCTCTGTTTTTAAGTAAAGCATGTGAGGGGCTTCATCAGCCGGCCCTCCATTTAAGGTCAAACCTGCATAGACAAGACGTGGAGCTGTCATACCAGCCTGAATACTCTTGTTCCACTGATCGACGTTTGTGAGCGCTGCCCCCATCTCCCTTACTCCAGTCACTCCGTTAGCCAAAAAGAGTGGGAAAGCATTTTTATAATTTTCTTCCAGATGCACGTGCATGTCCCACAATCCAGGAATGACATATTGTCCTTTAGCATTCCTGACCTGTGCCAAATCGGGAATGTCCACGTCCTCACTGTTTCCAATGTGAGTGATCTTATTTTTCGTAATGGTAATCGTCTGATTATTGACTAACTTGCCGGACCTTACGTCCACTATCGTCGCATGCTGAATCACCAGCGTCTGACTAGGATCAGTCTCCTTGTTTGTATCATTGGGATCTGTACATCCTGTTAATAGAATTAATAATGCCATAAATCCTAATAGCGGCTTCCCTAAATAACGATTTTTGTTCAACAAACTCATCTTTATCCTCCTCGTAGTTATGAATCTTATTGGGTATAATTTGATAGTAAAGTACAGATCCTGCTTTTTTATTAATGAATCCTTACAAAAAACTTACATTAGAATGGGTGCAAGAAATTTATATTCAACTGTAGACGCTTTAAATGATGCATTAGAATTTGGGTTTTGAGTTTTGGAAAATGTTAAGTCCGATGGTATACAACGTTTCTCTCAACCTTGCATCTTTCATCTGAAAGAACATCAATAGAAAAAACAACCTCCCGACCATAATCAATTACTATTAGCCGTTCATCATTAAACTAATCTGCCCGTTAGTTGAATAAAAGCAGCGGATCATATTGATCAGCTGCTTTCTTAGTTTTAACGCTATCGTTTCCCGTTAATGTAATGACGGTCTAATTCTACTCTTGTTTTGAAGCATGGTCATTGCGTCCTTATCTTCAAATATTATTTTGTAATTTCATTATGCTGATTAATTTTTGAAAATCACGACCATGTGCTTGCTTCCCATATATTCAACGGAAGTATTTAACTGCTCCGCCACAAAACGAACAGGAACGAACGCACTGCCGTTCTTCAGAAGTAAAGGAGCATCTTGCATTACCGTTTGCTGGTTTACTTTTACCTGCCTGTTCCCTACAACCCAGCGAATCGTTTTACCATCCTTCTTAATCGTTACCTCTTTGGTACTCTGGTTCCAATTCACGGCTGCCCCAAGCTTCTCGGAGATGAAACGGATCGGCACATAGGTACGTCCGGTCTGAATAAATGGCGCTGCGGTAATACGATAAGCACTGTCTCCCACATAAGCTGTTGTGCTGCCAATCACCAAGCGCTGTGTCTTACGCTGACCGCCAGGCAACTCATTTCCCGCCATTTTCACAAATAATTTATATGTTTTCGATCCCTTGGTTACATCTAAATAGTTATTTTGCAGTGCAAGTGGTTCAATGAATGCACCCGTATCATAATACGGTAAAAAACCACGTTGTTGGAGCGGCTCTAAATCCCAGATTCGATTGTTTTTCAAATAGAGGTAAGACAATCTTTGAAGATTTCTCAACGGCTCCAAATCATAGATCTCGTTAGATGATACATCCAGAGAAAGTAAGTTAGTTAATTTAGATAACGGAGCAAGATCTTTGATGTTATTATTCGCAGCATCGAGTCTCCAAAGATTAACCAATCCTGCTAGCGGCTTTAGATCTGTGATCTGGTTAGAACTTATGGACAACGTATTCAGATTCACTAGTCCCGCTAGCGCTGAAAGATCATTTAATTGGTTCCTTGATAACGATAAATCTGTCAACTTCGTTAACTTCCCAAGGGGCTTAATATCCTCAATTTGATTGTCACTCAAATCCAAAGTCGTCACATTGGCCGCATACTCCAACCCCTGCAAACTCTTAATTCCTTTACCTGCTAAAGGAACGTCGGTCAGTGACTCTAGATCCTCTTTGGTTAGGGATTCATCGTCGTTTTTATTCAATAATGACTTAAGCGCTTGTTCTAGATTGAGATCCTCAAAAGCCAAAGGCTGTTGGTTAGACGCCTCCATGTAAGCCTGTCCTGGTAAGCCCAAACATAGGACAAAAATAATTAATAATCCAGCAAGATATTTCTTCATTCTGACCCTTCCTCTCCAATCCCTGTATAAACTAGCCATTAGTTGCTTGAATTAAGACGCAGTTTCCAAAGAAAAGTTGTATTGAAGAGTCATGTAAATAGTTGAATAATAGCAGCCAATCACAATGATCAGCTGCTTTCTTGTTGTTATGGGCTAACGTTTCCCGTTAGTTTAATGAACCTCTATTAAGCATTTAGTCGAGACCACGCCTGGTTAACTACGGAACAAAGGAGCACACCAAGTACCCGTAGAAGAACTTCGGCTCGTGCTCCTAGTTTGTATCCTCCCATAGTTGAACGGAAAAGAAGTATCTCTATATACTAAAAGGGAGTAATCTTCATCTTCTTTAACAAAAAGTTCATAACGTCTCTTTAACCATTTAAGTGACCTACTCATGAAGTTTGTAATTACATATGTATAAGTGATTCAGTAGGACGTCCAATTTTATAAAAAAAAAAATCCCAACCTTTATTTCGCCTGGCACACTATATAATTGTCAGGAATTACAGATGCAAATATGGAGGAAAAAATGGATTCAATTCGTAATAACGGAAAAGAAGCCGCTGAAGCGATTCGGAGCTATGTCAAACCGATTTTCGGTTTTGCGTTAAACCGGGTCAAGCACCGGGCCGAGGCAGAGGATCTGGCTCAGGAGATTATGCTGCAGTTGTTGAAATCCTTCTCTGGGATTCGGGACATTAGAAGCCTTGACGCTTACGTCTGGACGGTTGCTCGATACACTTGGGTGAATTGGTTGAAAAAACGTGCGCATGCTCCCCAAGCGATCGAAATCAACGGCATGTCTGAACTGTCTGCCGCCCCTTCCCGGGAACCGCTTGAACGTCTGCTGGCAACCGAAGCTTCACGCGAGCTGCGCCGAGAAGTGGCGTTTCTGTCCGACATCCATCGCCGGATCGTGGTCATGCATTACTACGATGAGCTTAAAATTGGCGATATCGCGATTGCTCTGAACATTCCTGTCGGCACGGTGAAGTGGCATTTGAGCGAGGCTAAAAAGAAGTTACGGAAAGGGATGAAACGTATGCGTACAACAGGAACTTTAAGTGTCAATCCGGTCAGCATGGGGGAAATGGGCCATTCCGGTTCGGCCGGCAGTTTGGGCGAAACCAACGATTTTCTTGGACGCGCCTTGGCGCAAAATATCGTTTACGCGGCTTATCACAAGGCGCGGACCGTACATCAAATCGCGGAGGAACTGGGTATGCCGCCGTCTTTGTTGGAAGACGAAGTCCGGCACCTGGCCGATTACAATTTTCTCATCCAAACCTCTCCCGGCAAATATCAAAGCAACACCATCATCTGGGACCTCTTCGAATTGGCCGTAGCCGGTCATCAATTCTGGCAAGATTGCGCTGCCGAAGTGGCCGATGTTCATTTTGACGCGTTAATGGAAGTTCGCCGGCAAGTTGAGGATAGCGGAGTGTACGTTCCGGACGGCGACTATAACTTCCTGCTCTGGACCTTGCTGCCCAAGAACGTCGAGGAGCAATCTTGGCGGAGCATGCCTGCGGGCGAAAACTTCGACGCGGTCGCACCAATACGAAAGGACGGAGGTCAGTATATTGCCTATGCAGCGTTGAATCGGAGCCACTATACCGATCCGGGTTTTGATATGAGTAGTTACGTCACCTTCGGTCCGTCGCTCCGCTACGTCGAAGACACTCCCCTATACTTGTGGCAATTCAATACGCACTGGAGCGACCGCGAGATGGATTGGCGTTTCCTGGAATACCGGAATGTCGAGATTTGTCATGCGTTCCAACAAGGGGAACTGCCCGACAACGAAGAGAACGCCGAGCAATATTCGTTTCTGCTGGAGAAGGGGTACATCCGCAAGACCGAAGAGGGGTACAAGTTCAATGCGGTTTGGATCGACTCTCCGCAAACGTTGGATCGGTTGAACAAGGCAATGCCGGATTTGTCCGCTCTGTATGCGCCTGCTGTCGGCAAGCTCTACGACAAAATGCTCAACCTGTTCCTGCAAAATCAGCCGAAGCATTTGGAGCCGCAGCTTGCTTACATGGTGAGAGGCAACACCGGCGGAGGCCGGCTTGTCGCCTATATTTTGAAGCATTTGATCGATAACGGGAAGTTGAAACCGCCGTTGCCGCACCAGCAGAAGACGATTTCAACCTGGATGGGACCGGTCAAGTAAGTTGGTTCAGAAATACGAAGAATGGCCGTTCCCGGGTGGTGGTCATTTTTACACAAAACTTCCAACGAAGTGATTAGGACATCGCTATTTCACCACGCCCCCATCCTGAACGTATGAAAATGATTAAAAAACTACCTATGACGCATGTGCGTCATGGGTAGTTTTTTAATCGCAATCGTATCTGCCGGATTTCTCCTTTACTTTATGATTTTTAATCTTTCTTGTCCGCAACCAACCTTGAGAGGCTACATGCTCCACTACTAAGCAGATCTATTCAGCAAAACTGCCCGTTAGTTGAACAAAAGCAGCCGATCAGATTGATCAGCTGCTTTCTTTATATTGTTACATTAACGTATCCCGTTAGGTCAATAAGATAGATGAGCAAATTCCGGTTCTGAACCAGCTGATCCCCATACTTCTCCATCAACACTATAACCACCACCACTCCATTGGAGTACATAACCTCCATTAAGCATGCCTTGTTCGAAACCTTCATTAAAATTAATCCAATCAAGGGATTCCCCGACAGCAATTTTTCTAGCGAAATACAGATTACTGGTATCTAAGTGCGTTAAACTAACATTGACTTCATGGCTACTATTGTTCTTCATTCGAAGTCTTATACGTACAAATCCCGGATCTACTGAAAAAGGTTGTTGTACAGTTGCTCCTCCAGAAGCAATGTAGTGGGAGGGTTTATTCTCTTCTTCGCTTAAAGAATTAGTAAGGTTTGTACTTGCCGACTTGCTTGATAGTTCACCAGACTTTGGATTAGACGTATTCTCTTGAGCTGGACTTGATGAATCACAGGCAGTTACAGTCGCTATTATTAAAGTTAAAGATAAAACAGTAAAAATAAGAACCTTTTTATTCACAGTTTAAACCCTCTCGTATCCCTTAATTAGTTATTGTAAAACCTATAAAATGTTTCTCGTTATTAACAACGCCTCACAGTCAACAAAAGTTACATCTGTATTTACAATATGGCATTGAGCTAACCTGCTCGTTAGTTGAACAAAAGCAGCTGATCACTTTGACCAGCTGCTTTCTTGGTTTTCTTAGCTCTCGTTTTTACGTTAGTTGAATGCTAGATTAAGACGGGTCCCTGCTTTCATTATTACGGCTTGACCGTTTCGTTAATCTTCTCGAAATACGGGGACAGCTTGGAGGCTAGTTGTTCAAATTGCTGCTGCTCTTTTAGGGTCAATTTTTCCTCATGACTGACCCCATTTTCATCAGTGATCTTCAACTTCAATACCATCAACTGCTTGGTCAGTTCCATATATTCTTTAAACTCATCTTCCGTGAGCTTGCCTTTTGCTGCCTGAAGCATTCCTTCAATCTCTTGATAGTCTTCTTGTGTCCCCCCTTTCTGTTCAATGGTCGAAGAAGAACCAAAAATATCATCGGCCAAATAGGAAGCTGCAAATGCAGCTGACGGAATGAGGATTGCTACTGCAGCAATACCTGTGAGTATACGTTTTTTCATTGGAGATCTACCTCTCTTCTCATTTACATAGTTTTGATAGGACTGTCGTACACGTCCATACAACTCGGGTGGGCAGTGCATCGAATCCGCCACCTGGCGAAGTTCATCACTCAACTCTTTGTCAATGGACATACACGTCTCCTCCTGTCATTTCATATCGTTTCCGAAGTTCTTTCCGTGCTAGATGATGCCTGGATTTAACTGTGCCAACGGGGATCTGCAACATGTCCGCAATTTCTTCCAAGGTATAATCGTGAAAATAGCGCAGGATGACGACCACACGTAGTTTGTACGATAACTGGCGGACAAGGCTAAAGAGCTCATGCTGCGTTTCGGACTGCAAGACGACTTTGTCCGTCCAATCGAACTGTTGTTCACAAGTCATCTGGCGATTTCGTTCAAAAAGGCGAATTCGTCTCCAGGTCTTTCTTTTCCAATCCTGTACAAGATGGACAGTGATCCCGTGCAACCAAAACCGGAATGGTCGGTTAGGGTCTTATTTCTGATATGACCGCCACATGTGCATATAAACTTCATTCACAATTTCCTCAATGTCCTGTTTGTTGTAGACGAGAAAAGCAACGGTCCGATAGACATCTTGGTGAGTAGCCTGATAGACCAGCTGGAAAGCTGACTCATCACCAAGTATTGCTTTTTCAAGCCATTGAATTAACTCTTTATCATTCATGGGGGCCCCTCCTGAACGTGATACAAATCTTATTTCGCTCCCGTGCGGGAAAAGGTTCAGTAGAAGAAAAAACTTTTTCAATAGCCTTAACATTAGCTTTTCTTTGTCAAAGCTGTTCCTCTGCGGAAACAAGGTGTATATGGAAGAAACATAGCTAGGCTGTGTAAACTGTCCTTCAACAAAAAAACAGTTGATCGTTATTGACCAACTGCCTCGCTATCTTTATTGATCTAAAGTCTCCCGATAACTTAATGTGTAGCTTCACTTTTTTAATTGAGTCATTTTTTTAAGGAGTACCGCGGTGCAGACCGATATAACACTGGCTAAGTATAAAAGTGCATATGCTATGGCAGCATAATATGTAAGTTCAGCTTCAAGATCGGAGTCTGTAAGAAAAATAATAATGAAAAATCCAACAACAAAAACTACTAAACCTAATAGAACATTTTTAATTAATTCCATCACATACTCACCTCCCAGGGATTTTTGACAGTTCCCGCATACTACTTTAGCGTTTATAATTTTCCTCTCTTAACTTATTCTCGATCGTGATTTAGCCCTTTCCCAAAACAAGTCTTTTGAGGTAAATCCATATTGTTATATAATTCGAGTAATTCGGAACGAATATCCAATGTTTTAATAGTAAGTATATATTCATTTATCATGTTAGCAATCATTTCAATTTCAGTTAAATTGTATGAAGTGATATCCATTTTCGAAATGTTCACTTGTTTACCAAGCACTTTTGATAAAGAAGAGGTAATTTGTTTCTTTACATCGTCATTTAAACTTTCAAACTGGAGTACAAGATCTTCAAGGTCATCCTTGCTACCTTTCATCAAACTGTGGGATTGGATAGCACAATGCTTTGAAGATGAAGATTTGATAACATAAATCTCAATGATGTCATCCATTTTAAATTTAGTGTTTTTACCTTCTTCTGTTTCAACAAATAGATAGCCCTCATTTAATTCTTTAGAAACACCACGGAAAAATTCATTTTGATTATTAACTTTAAATATTACAGAATGCTGATCTTTAACTGTCATCTCAATAAATTGTCTTTTATTTATCATATTATGCAATGTGTTCCCCTCCGTTTTAGAACTAATTAGCCAGTTTGTTGAACAAAGGTAGCTAATCACGTTGATTTGCTACCTTCTTTTGTTAGTCGAATTGAAACAGGGCTTCTACCGTATCACTTGCGACCGGCAACTCGGCGCCCTTTTTCCAAATGAGGATAGGTTCCTTAGGCGACCCATAATATACGGCTCGAATTTCAACACCTTGATTGGCTCTTATTTGTTCAAGGTTAACAAAGTCATACTTATTGGCTAGTCCAATTTGATAATATTGTTTAGATCTAATAAGAGGACGAACGGGTACCATATATACATCCCCATCACTATTCACCTTATAATTAATTTGGTTTACATTGTACCCATCCGTCATTTTTACATGATATACAATTTTTCCGTCACTCAACTGGCTTATATCCGTTATTCGTATTACCTCGGTAGGTACAGTCACAATATTCCATTGGGTAAGGCCTATATACCCCAAGATTAGTAGAGAAAAAATAGAAATAGCAACTAATACTCCCTTAGCAAATGCCCTTGCCTTTGATCGGTCCCAAAACGCTGCAATACTTTTAAGTCCATTTCCCTCAATCATATTTCTCTCAATATTTTCAAGGGAAAGATACTCTTGCTCTTTCAATTTTTCCAGCGTCAGCTTGCAATCTGAACATGTATTAATATGTGCTTCAATATCTTCTTTTGTGGCTGTGCTGCATACATCATCATAATAAAGAGGCAATAAATCTCTTACAATATCACATGGTAGTTTACTCAATTCTTTTCCTCCTTCAGCAAATCTTGCAACTTGTTCCTCGCTCGGTGAAAAGTGACTCTAGCCCAGCTTTCCGTTTTACCAAAAACTTGGCTTATATGGTTGAAGGATAACTCTCCGAAGACTCTTAACATAAATACTTCCTTGTATGGATCATCCAAGTTATGCAACAATTTGTGGATGTGTAGGGATTCTGCTTTGTCAATTAGTTTATTTTCAATATCAAAATCATTAGTTATTGCTAGCGGTTCCTCTGTCTGCAACTTTTTTTGCTTTTGCAAATACGTAAAGTAGTTGTTTTTAGCAATTTGACACAACCAAACTTTAATGCTGCATTCGCCTCTAAATTGATTTATATTCTTCAACGCTTTAAAAAAAGTTTCTTGCGTAATTTCCTCCGCGATCAGCTTATTCCGGCTTAAGGATAAAGCAAAACAATACACTTCTTGAAAGTACTGATCATAAATTCTTCTCAAGTCCGCCAATTGTTCACCACCTTCAGTAATAAGACAGCAAAACAAACGATTTGTTACAATTTTATATATATATTTTTTCTGAGTTGTGACTGCCAATAGGTTGCAAAAAAGATACACTAAAAAAGGACCATAATCTGGCCCTTTTCACTTAATTTCTATTCATTGCGATTATATTCTTATTTAAATTTTTTTCAGAGTAAGTCACTCTTTTTTATCTAGTATTTGTTAGAGTGTGCTTCTTATGATCTCCTTACAAACAGATTTATTACACTGTTATTCTACCCCTTTTATTCAACTATCCTGCCTGTCAGCAGAATACTTAATTATTAATCCAATCATTGTAATGATCTGCTACAAATCGAATTTCGCTCTCATAGTGGGCCAAGTGTCCTTCATAACCTTCTATTCTGCTTATAAAGCTTCAATGAACCACCCTAATTGCTAGATGGCGTCTATCAATTGGATACAGCTCACTTTTAACGAGTAACTCAACTATTGGATATGTGCTTAAAGTACCCATGTCTGAACACAAAAAACTCAATCCCATTCCGACGCTAAAACTCCCATAATATATGTATTATGAAATTCCCCCTCAAAAAAAGCATGTTTCCTTAACTCCCCTTCCACAACAAATCCCACTTTCTTATACAAACGAATAGCTTGTTCATTAACTCCTCTAGTTGTTAAGTAAATTTTATTTAAACGTAGCTGCTTAAAGCCAATGTCAATCATTTGCTTCATAGCAGGTGCTCCATAACCTTGTCCACGCGCTTCTGGAGCTAACAAGATACCGATACTTGCTCTACCATGTTCAAGTTCTATATTTTGAAGAAAAACCCATCCAATGAGACCCTTTTCTTCATTTTTTATAGCTAATAAAAGATCTCCGTCTTGACGTTTTCCCTCCACATGTTTGACAGTTTGCTCATAGGTCAATGGAGTTCTTCCAACCATGGAAATAGATACGGAGTCATTCAACCAGTGGTGCAGCTCTTTAATGTAATCTGTTTCAAAAGCATGTAGAGTTACTTTTTTATCGTTCATTTTTCTTCCTCATTTCATAAAATTATTTTCCATTATATACTTCAAAGAAATGACTGAAAGGGTCATATTTGTTATCCATTTCCGACTTTTTTTCATGTAGTGATATAGCTAATGATGCTAAAATTAATATACAAGCACACATAGAGATTAAACTCAATAAGCCCAACATGATAACCATACAAGTACCTCCTAAACTTTTTATACATATTGATAAAAGTTTAGATTATGGAAAGCGTTTCAGAGCAAGCGCAAAAAATTTGAAAGGAGAACAAATGGCAAACATAAGAGATATCGCAAAAATGGCCGGCGTCTCAATTACAACCGTATCCCGTGTAATTAATAATCAGCCGTATGTAAGCTTAGAAAAAATAGAAGCGGTTAGACGAGCTATTGAGATAAGCAAATATGAAAAAAACATAAATGCCGTCCATTTAAGTAAAGGAAAAACCTTTCTTATCGGTGTTGCCATCCCATTTTTTAATCATCCATTTTTTGCTTTGATCGTCGAGGGTATCGCAAACGAGGCATTGAATTCTAACTATAAGATGGTTTTGTTCCAGACTAATTATGAAGAAAATAGGGAAATTGAAGCCTTAGATATGTTAAAACAAAAGCAAATCGACGCTTTGATCATATGTTCCAGAATTTGCAAATGGGATGTGATAGATACCTATTTAGATTATGGTCCAATCATCTTCTGTGAAAATACGGGAGACAGAAAAGTTTCTTCAGTATATATGGATCATTATAAAAGTTTCTCCAAGGGTTTAGAGTATTTGTATTCTAAAGGTCATAGAAAGATTGGCATTTGCGTGGGGAGAAAAGCGGGAACAAACGGTGTGCAAAGGATAACAGCCTATAGGGATTTTTTAAAAAAGCTCAACGAACCATTTGAATCTAAAACTATTTTCTCAGACAATTATGATTTCGAGGATGGGCAGGAGATTGTTGAAAAATTATTATATATGAATAATCCTCCCTCAGCTTTATTAGTTTCAAACGACCAAGTCGCTGCAGGAATAGTTACATGTAGTAAGGAAAAGGGAATTTTAATACCAGGTGACCTGGCAGTTATAGGGTTTGACAATCAACCAATAGCTAAAATTATGAATATTACTACAATTGAAATACCTCTAGTGGAAATGGGAAGAAAGTTATTACTTCGGGCAATTAGTAATGAAGTTCTTTCATGCGAAGAAATAGCAGTTAAATTAGTTGAACGACTCACCGTATAACAAAACTAACGTTTGTTAACGCAAAAAAATAAGCAGCCTGCTGATCCGCAGACTACTCATGGCTTTTCAACTAAAATTTCTCGTTGGCTTAATGATTAAAGGCCTTGTTTAAGTATATTTCTTATATTTCGGCTTGATCCATGTCACTTACCTTCTTTCAAGAACTGCTCGATTCGAGCTTTAATTGAATCGCGGACCTCAGCGAATGTAGCTGTGATTTCTTCCTCTGTACCTGTCGCCTTGGCTGGATCATCGAAGCCCCAGTGCCATCTTTCGGCTTTGTCATTACGTACAACTGGACAATTATCGTTGGCATGACCACAAAGCGTGATGATATAGTCTGCTTGTTTTAAAATCTCAGGATCAATCACATCGGATGTATGATTCGAAATATCGATTCCGGCTTCTTTCATCGTTTGAACAGCACGAGGATTTAAGCCATGCGCCTCTAATCCAGCACTTCTCACCTCATATTTGTCACTACCAAGTGCTTTTAAAAATCCATCAGCGATTTGGCTTCTGCAAGAATTTCCTGTACACAAAAAGTAAACAAGTGGTTTGTTGTTCATGATTATTGATCTCCTTTATCTTTGGTTTGACTTATTTGTATTTTCGCTTCGTCCATTTTCGAGTTAATTAACGTTTTTATGATCATAGAGATAACTACCAATGCTACGGTGATTACGGCAATCATCAACCATACGTTTATGTTAGTTGAATGAATCAAGTGCAGCCACAAATACAGTCCTGTTAACGTGATAATGAGCGTCGGAATGGTAAGCACAATCCCGATTTTGAAATAACTTCCCCACGTTATCTTTACATCCTTCCGGGACAGTACATGCAGCCACAAAAGTGTGGCGAGCGATCCGATCGGTGTGATTTTTGGACCCAAGTCACTGCCGATAATATTGGCATAAATCAGTGATTCCCGGATGACACCTTGCGTGCTGGTTCCATCAATAGCAAGTGCATCAATCATTACTGTCGGCATATTGTTCATTACCGAAGACAATATCGCAGCCAGGAAGCCCATACCAAGTGTGGAGAGGTATAGCCCCTTGTCGGCAATAACCTGGATGACCTTCCCAAGTTCATCCGTCAATCCCACATTTCGCAGTCCATAAACGACGACGTACATACCGATTGAAAAAATCACGACTGCCCATGGAGCCTCTTTGATGAGCTTCCAGGTTTGAATAGCGTGACTCCGCCTTGCAGCTAAAATAAACAAGATGGCAATCACTCCGGCGATAACAGACACCGGAACTTGAATGAACTCACTCATCAAGTACGCCACCAGGAGCACGGCCAAAATCACCCATGATATGTTGAACAGTTTCTTATCCTTGATCGCTTCTGCTGGCTTTTTGAGCTGACTGACTTCGTAGTTCTCTGGAATACTCTTTCTAAAGAACAAGAACAGGACCAGAAGACTTGCCAATATTGAAAAGAAATTCGGAACAATCATACGACTTGCGTACTCCACAAAGCCAATACCAAAGTAATCGGCAGAAACGATATTGACGAGATTGCTCACAACGAGCGGAAGTGAAGTTGTATCTGCAATAAAACCACTTGCGATGATAAAAGGTAAAATCATCTTTTGATCAAATTTGAGCGCTCGGACCATAGCAAGCACGATAGGCGTTAAGATTAGTGCGGCACCGTCATTCGCAAAGAACGCTGCCACCCCTGCCCCAAGCAGCACAACATAAACGAACATCAGCTTGCCATTACCTCTTGCGAGCCTTGCCATGTGTAGTGCAGCCCATTCAAAAAATCCAATTTCATCTAAAATCAGCGAAATTAAGATAATGGCTACGAATGCAAGTGTGGCGTTCCATACGATTCCTGTGACCGCACCTACATCGGATAGACTGACGACTCCAAAAAGAAGTGCAAGGATAGCTCCAGCAGACGCTGACCATCCAATATTAAGCCCCTTAGGTTGCCAAATCACAAACGTCAGTGTAAGCAAAAAGATTACTATCGCGATGATGGTCATGCTTCCTCCTGCGGACCGCAGCAGTTTTTCAATCCTGCTATTTTATCTTTCATCGATGGCAGATACGGATACACACACTGAACATAGGCTTCTGCATCTGGATGAAGAGAGTAGTACACCCACTGCCCTTTTTTCTTTTCATTAAGGAGACCGGCTGCCTTTAGTTTTCGAAGATGCTGACTGGCGTTTGGTTGTGACATGCCAATAATGTCTGTGATATCACATACACAAAGTTCCTGTTCCTGAAGTAGCGCAATGATGGTCAAACGTGTTTTATCAGCCAATAACTTATACGCCTCAGCCATCTCCTGAATTCTTTGTTCCATATGTACACCCCCTGTTATTCGTCTTGTCGGCTTCATTTAATAATATAAGCATATAATAAACCACTTATATAAGCAATGACGAATATAAGGTGTTTTGGTGCATCAAAAAGCTACTGCATCACGATTCGGATGCAGTAGCTCTAAATTCTTGATTATCCGCAGCAGGAATTTGATCCTGCTTTTTCCGTTTTCGAAGGTGAGCAGCAATCCGAAGATGCTCCCTTCACCTGAACCGGTTCACAGCAGCTGTCCGTGCTACTGGCACCTAGACTGCAAACTCCCGTCTCCGGCAGTTCCAGTTCTACTTTTTGTGCTGACTCCATATCTCCCACTAATGCAGCTACAATGGATCTGACTTGCTCATATCCCGTTGCCATTAAGAAAGTTGGCGCTCGTCCATAACTTTTGGCACCTACGATATAAAAGTCCTTTTCTGGTTGACGGAGCTCTTTTTCGCCATGTGGTCGAACTGTTCCGCAGCTGTGGATGTTGGGATCAATTAATGGCGCAAGTTCATAAACACATTCTAAGCTTGGATCCGTTAATACCCGTACTTCTCGCACCATCGATAAGTCAGGGCGAGAACCTGTATTACCTACAATTTCATCGATGTGATCAATAACCACTTGTTCATCTTTAATGGTTCCGGAAACCTGAACCTGTTCACCTTGTTTTTTAAGTTCTTCAATATGCATTGCCGTTAGGACCTTTACTGCACCGGATTCAACCACTTTTTGAATTCGAGTACCCAGTTCTCCCCTTGCCTGAAGCCCATCTAGTTCTCGTCCGCCATAAACATCCTCGATATTTGCTTTGCGAACAGCCCACACAATCTCAGTTCCTGATTCTTCTTTTTGAAGCTCTACAAGTTCAAGCAACGTGTTAATCGCAGAATGTCCGCTTCCTACAACAAGCACCTTCTTGCCGCTATATCGATTTCTCTCTTTTCCTAATACTGTAGGGATACCGTATGAAATGTTACTTTTAAGCGCTTTTTCCTCTTCTGAAAATATACCGTCTGAACGAAGAGGATTGGGATTGGACCATGTACCCGTGGCATCGATAACAGCCCGCGCTTCATAAATAAGTGAAGATCCGTTTTGTTCAACATGGATCACAAACGGCAGTTTCTCACGCCCATTTGTTTTCACTTTACTTAACCCTTTACGACTGATCGCAGTAACTTTCGTATTCAAATGCACATTTGGACTTAATTCAGGCAGCGCCGCCAAAGGTTTTAGATAATGCTCAACAATCTCCTTACCCGTTGGGATCTTTTCGTTTTGTGGAGCAACCCAATTCGTCTTTAGCAGCAACTCTTTAGCAGCTTTATCGATGTTATATTGCCATGGCGAGAACAGTCGTACATGTTCCCATTTTCGAATGTTTGCCCCCACTTCATCTCCAGCTTCAAACAACATAAACGACTCACCTTTTGAAATGAGTTGTGCGGCTGCAGCAAGACCAACCGGTCCAGCTCCAATGATCGCAACAGGTAATTTGCCCTTCTCTTGTACTGGTGCTTCGCAGCAGTTCACTTGGTTCACAGGAATATTTTTAATCATTTTAGTTTCCTCCTCATAATTGTTTGCATTTTGCAAGTATTTTATAAAATTAAGGGGATAAATATTATCCCAGTGGTGTACAGCATACGCTGGATTTCGCCATACTTTCGTTTAGCAGTTTGACGGCATTAATCACCATATCCCGTTCAAACTCAGACATATGTGAAAAGACTTCTTTTAAATAATCATTCATCTGTTCATCAATGACCGTAGCAACAAACTTCCCTTGTGCGGTTAAGGATAATATGTATATCCGTCGATCTTCAGGTAAGGGCGTTTTTTGAACCAAACCCAACTTTACGAGACTTTGAACCTGGCGGCTAAACGTCGTGATGTCAATGGAGAGTGCATCTGCCACCTGCTGAATGGATGGATTATGCTTACGATCAATTTCGTAAATAATATGACTTTGAACAAGTGAAATATCCAAGCCTCCTGCAGTGCAACAGTTTTTATCCAATAATCCAAAACGCCGTGTCATGATCTGAAACATCTCTCTTACGTTGTTTTCCAATGACCTCACCTCTTGTTATAGTTATACTCTTATTATTTGCAAAATGCAAATGTTTTTTTTTATTTTCCTCTCCCCTTCCCATTTCAAATTACATTGTGATATATAAACATATACAAAAACAAAACACAGGAGTGATCAACATGGTGATTCTTCGGCAAGCTATTGAAAGCGATCTTAGAAGTATTCTAACTATCTATAACCAAGGTATTGAAGACCGAATTGCCACACTAGAAACCGAGTTAAAAGACGAATCATATATGTACGAATGGTTTAAAAAACACCAGGGACGCTACACCGTACTCGTCGCTGAAGCAAATAAAGTCGTTATTGGATGGGCGTCCATTAATGCATACAATCCCAGAAGTGCTTATGATGGGGTGGGTGACCTTTCAATCTATATTCATCGTGACCATCGCGGCAAGGGGATCGGCCAACAGTTGCTTCAGAAATTAGAGGACATCGGTAAGCAGAATAATTTTTATAAGTTTGTTCTTTTTACCTTCCCATTTAATACGCTAGGTCAGAGCTTATATCATAGAGCCGGATACCGAGAGGTAGGTGTATTCCAGAATCAAGGTTTATTAGAAGGGAATTTTGTAGATGTGATGGCAATGGAGAAATTATTATAAGCAATGGTCTGTATTATTGTTTAATGTTCAGTCGCAAATAGGACATTTTAATGGTGAAACTGTGGTGTTAGCAAAATTGTAAATTGGTTACGAATTACTCGGAAATTCAATTCATTCAACTAACTGCCCGTTAGTTGAACACAAAAGCAGCCAATGACTGATCAGTTGCTTAGTTGGTTTTATGAGCTATCGTGTGTTAGATTAACAGTCTAACCCAATTCGGTATATAATGTGCAAAGTATTGCCCCACCTTAGTTTGTTCTTTCATAACCAGAGTACTGACTTATCAGATTGATTTTAACGATACAGCTTATTCCACCCCTCATTATTCACTTTAGTTATATTACTATATATTGGAGCTGCAGTACGGCTCATATTCTAAAGTACTAACTGTATGGGTTAAGAATCGCGAGTGTCTGATGATCTTCCCATTTCCCATTAATATGAACATTCTGTCGAGCAATGCCTTCTTTTTGAAAGCCAGCCTTCTCCAGCACTCGAATGGAAGCGATATTATGCGTCATTGCCCCTGCTTCTATTCGATGTAATTTCAATGTATTGAAGCCATAGTCAACGACTAACCGAACAGCCTCTGTTGTATAGCCTCTACCGTTACTTTTTTGATCTAAGTCGTATCCGATATATGCACTTTGAAGAGGGCCCCGCATCACGTGGAAAAGGCTTACTGTCCCCACTAACATATTATCGGTGTTTGTAAAGATTCCAAAATTATATGCTTGGTCATTTTTTCGATCTTCGGCCTGCTTTTCGATACGCTTGAGCTGTCCTTCCAGCGTATAAAAGTCGTCCGTGCGTGTCGGTGCGTAGCATTCAAAAAAATCACGGTTTTCTATCTGTAACTGGAGCAGTCCAGCAGCATCATCGACGGAAATTTCCCTAATATGTATGTTGACGCTTCTCAAAGTAAGCCACTCCTCTTATATAAATTTATGTAAATGATCGAGCGTCGAGCTTCGCTGTTAATCTAGCAATAAAAGTAATGTAAATGATAGCATAGGTACTATTAAAACTCAAAAAAGTAACCTCGTCGAATCAAAAACGATCGTGCCCGTTAGTTGAACAAAAGCAGCCGATCACTTTGATCAGCTGCTTTCTTGTTTTATAGCGCTATCGTTTCCCGTTAGTTTAATGACCGTTTGCTGAACTTCTTTGGATAATACTAATCACAAAACAGCAAGACTCAATTTAATCAGAAAAGCGAAACCAGCATATTTATTTCATTATCGATCGATAAGATATTACCCCAGATCTTATCATTAAATACTCCATCTTCACTGATTAATTGGCTCTGCTGCAATGATAGATCTTTATATAGAGTAGATAGCTTTTTCAAAAGATCCATCTGCTCTGTTGAGAGTTTACTTTCTTTGAATGTTTCGTAAATATAGTCACTCGTATTCGGGCCGTTTAGCAGATGTTGATACTTGTTATCAAGCGCAACATATAAGGCATCGGATTCATAACCGTAAAGTGTAAGCAGGGAACGTATAAATTCGATATCAAGCTTATTATTTTCCACCGCGTAGGTCAACGTATCGCTTATTCGCAATTGAGTTTGCCATATTACTCCGTTCAATAAATATAAAGTTTGTGGATTATCGTTTTGTTTTTCCTTAATATTTTCTTGAACTACGTATACTACACCACAAATAATGATCAAAAGGCCTAGGATATATATGAGCTTTCTTTTCAAGTGAACACCCCGTTAAAATTTTGGTTAAATATAATGAAATTGCCTCCAATAACTGATAGTAACTAAAATTCATGACTATAATATGTCTCAATTTTTGGCGTTACAAAGAAGGCTAGTGATTTTCCAATATTACATAGGTATACTGCCTTAGCTTTAATAAACATTTTATTCGTACCATCTGTTTGCTCCTCAAAGAAGAAGTATGCCGCAGTACCTCCATCTAAGTCTGCGGAAGAGGTCACTCCTGCAGTTTTACTTGGAAGATCTGCTTTCTTGGCAATAGCACCGTTCCCTGTTGTACTCCTTATTTTGCGCTCAGCATACGCTTTCCAACTACTCAAGACATTCGAATCTATTGTCGTTGTAGTTACCCCTAATGTAGCGTTTTGATAAGCAGCCCAAGTGGTAGCCAGAAGGTTATAGGCTTTTTTCAAATAGCCTTTTAAAATTGGAATTTGTATAGCTTTAACTGGTGTGCTATCAAGGGGATAACTTAGATCTTTTCGATAATTGATTAGTAATGATGAGTTACCTGCACCGACAACGAACATGTCTAAGTAAGCCGTCATTACTTCTGTTCCATACATATTATCCTCTGTGGCTTTAAGATACTCTTCTACAGCAGGTGTGTTACTCCAAAGTCTTGTTTCGATCATGGAAGAACCATTTCCCGCTTGGGGTCTCTCTCTAGTGTATATATTGACGCCCAGAGTAGCATATTTTGCTGCCGGGAAACTACTTGGTGTGCCTGTAGCTGTTCCAGTTTTACCTATCGCCTGAGTCATAAATGATGTTTTATAGTTGAACGTACTCGCCGAGTCTATTTTAAGAGTTTCGGCGTGAGCCACTCCTGTCCAAAAATTGCTGTTGAATTTTGATGGTGTAGATGAAGCTACCTTTTGTTCATCAGAATTTTCCATATCCGAAATAATTTGATCTTTCAATTCCAAATAACTTGAGGGTACCTCTCCAAAAGCCAAGATGCCAACTCCATTGTCACTTTGTAATGTTCCATAGGTCTCTGTAACATAAACTTTCTCGGTCTGAGGATCAATGAACAGAGTAATCACCGTATCAATATCTATGTTTTTTTCATTTTTAGCCTCAGCAATAACAGGACCAAAATAGACAGTTTGATTATTTACGGTATATTTCGTTAGCTCTCCATCCATCAAAAACTTAAATTTTTCAATCGATTTAACTTTAATCTTACCTTCCCCAATAATATGTACTGAAGTTTCATCTATTTCATCAATAGAGAATTTTAACTTTGCAGATCCGTCTGTTTTATCCGAATTCTTGAAATCATCATTAAGATAATGTTCATTTCCTTCTTTTAGGGCATCACTCCATAAAAATGAGTCTGTTTCTTTTGGGTTTAATGCAAGCTCAATATTATACTTGTCATTCCCTTTTGCCATCGTGTAGAAAGGAAAGCTCCCAAATATCATAGTAAAACAGCAAATCAAAATAAGTATTCTTTTAGGCATATCTTTTGCACTCTCCAATATGTAAATTTAACCTATTAAACTTATCACATATAAGTATATGTTTTAATGTCCAATTAATGGTAACATAATCAGGTGCCCCACTTGGAAATTAGGCTCCGGTTTGATTTATCATTAGACCTGAGTATTGGATAAAACAAAAAGATTCCTTTCTTTAATGAGGGACGTCAAAGTTATACCCTTGAGCTTATAAAAGAAAATATCTCGCCCTACTTGTTAGTCAGTTCACCCCATTGAACTTCATGGCGCGCGATAAATCTGCTCCACCAGCACAAGTTTGGGACATAGATCCCGTATAACAAGCGATGCTATGGAGCGACAAGAGGAAATCACAGGGGCTGCCGGTAAATTTAAATTAGGAAGGTGCATTTTAATGAATCCAGTGATTGGCCTGGATATTTCTAAAGTTGAAAGCCATGGACAAGACTTTTTAAAGCGAGGCAAACCGTACAGAGGGACGTTTCAATTTGAACGTACCCAGTTAAAAAAAGAGGTGTTCAACTGCTTAATTTGCGTTATCTAACAAGACAATATGAGTCTCTTTCAAAGATGTGTGTACAAATTAAACTGCAGTTTCAAGCTGTTCTTGATCAAGTTTTTCCTACGTACAAAAGTGTTTTTGGAGATATCTATTCCCATATTTCACTTTCGATTTCTAAGTGAATTTCCAACTTCATATTTGGTACTACAATCGTACGAAGGAATGCTTAAATCCAAATTCAAAGAGCTGCTTTCCTCAAGACGAGGACGATCAGAGAATTGGATCTGTGTGCGAGTTAAGCGTCTACTTCTTGCGGCAAACAAAATCCTTTTCAGCAGAATATGTACTCTAGTCACTTGGTTAACCTGAGAGTTTTGATTTCGCTCATCCTTGAGTACCAAGAACATCTACTCCATTGGAAAAGAACATAGATGCTCTCGCTCAAGGAATTCAAGAATATGATTTAATCCAGTCGATTCCCGGTATAGGTCCTAAATTGCGGCAACAATTTTATCGGAAATTGGAGAAGTCGACCAATTTGATCATCCAAAGAAACTAGTAGCCTTTACGGGCATTGACCCGAGTGTATTCGCATCTGGAAAGTTCACGGCAACACGCAATCGAATTACCAAACGTGGTTCACGACAACTTCGTTATGCTCTAGTTATGGCCGTCCAGTGTGGACTCATCCGCTCTCGAAATCTGCGACTTAAAGATTTTTATGATCGCAAAAGAGACGAAGGAAAGCCACATAAAGTAGCTTTAATCGCATGCGCAAATAAGCTGGTTCATTGGCTTTATATCATCCTGAAAAGTAAAAAAACTTTCCGCGCTGTCTAGGCACTCATATTGGTTTAACCTTCAAAACAAAGAAATTGGAGGGTATTTGTCATGCTTAATTTTACTATACCACATGACTTAAGTTCATTTTGCTGGTAATCTTGACAAGCTATTAGCTGGTATAGTTTAAAAGCGTATTTCCGTTTAAATGCGAAAGAAAAAGCCAACTATTTATAGTTGACTGCTCCAGAATACCTTATTCAACTATAGCTGCTTCGCAGAAAAAACATTTCATTTATAGCACAGGAATCCAAATTTCCATCTCATATTCAAATGTTTCTTCTTTTCCGAACATGTTCGTTTGTACGATTTCAATCTCAGGCATTCCTTCTTTTATTGTATACCCTTCCCGGTCAAATACCTTCCATAACTCCCCATACGTATTTGGAATTTCTGTAGAGGGACCGATATGGTTGAATACAACATATTTTTGTTGGGGAAAGGTATGCAGCGTCATTCCTTTTTCAACTTTTTCGTAAGCAACAGACTCGATCTCTATTCCACAAGTATAGAAATAATCGTTACTTCTAGGAGGAAGGCAGACTCCTAAAACTTTGTCTACATTGTATCTAGAAATAAATTCATTCGATTTCACCCATAATTCTGGAATAGGGTAAACTACATCACTCCCCCATTTTCCTGCTGCACTATAACCTACGATTACAAATGAATCCTTAATAATCTCTTTAAATTTCATAATTGATCCCACCTTAATAAAATTTCGAACCTCAAGGTAAGTTTACTTAAAAATATTTTGTCTCTCCTGTCTTCTTTTGCTTTTTGCGGACTGGGTTAACAAAAAAAGCCGACTATTTAGCCGGCTACATACTTGATTTAGTAGAAACGTTTGAACGAGAACTCACAGCAACTTGTATGCCTCTAATTTCGACTCGTGGCACACGGATGCTGTCAATTGCGTTCCAAAATAACAAATAACAACGGACATTAAGCTATTTCCGGGGACATACTGCTCGGAAAAGATTCATCATATAGATTCATCTCATTCATGATGGTGTTCGCCGTGATGGTGATCATGGCTGTGGCGGCTTGCGAGTTCGTTCAGCTCATCCACATATGTAACAGAGAGCTCGGCATAGAGCACCCCTTTTTGCACCTGAATCTGTTGATGCAGATGGCGCAAGCGCCCGAGGTTCCCCCTTACGGCGATAACCTCCAAGCATTGGTCGTGGTTCAGATGTACGTGCATATTGGAGATAATGTCATGATGGGCCAGATGCTGCAGTTCCATTAAACGGACCGGCAGATCACTGATATGGTGGTCATAGACCATGACAATCGTTCCTGCCACATCCTGCTCGGACCGCAGACGGGAAGGCTCCAGCAATGTTTTGCGAACCAGATCACGAAACGCCTCAGACCGACTCTTATACCCCCGCTCTTCGATATATTCATCAAACTGTTCAATCAGCGGAGTAGGGAATGCCACGCCGAATCGGGTCAAATCTTCTTTATCAGCCATTCATAGCCTCCTGCACATCGTTTACACCTGAGTGTACCATAGTCCGGCCGCTTCATCGACGATGCTTCTGCAAAAATCGGACAGCCTCCTCCAGCGCCCTTTTCCCGCCACCCGTTCGAAGTTGAAATTGATAGTCATGTCCCAGCTTTTCTGTAGAAGCGGTAAAAAACAGCGTTTCCGTTTCAACATCCAGTCGTTTCAGCGTCTGTGCCAGTTCAACTGATTGCCCGGTTAACGGGTCATGATTGCCTGAAGTAATAAATGAAGGCGGATAGTTCGGCGTAACCTGCAGCACGGTCGACATCTCATCCAGACGGGGAAATTCCTCAAAAGCCTTGACCCCCGTATAAGACCAGAGGAATGTCCGGATAAAAGGAAACCCGCTCTCACCAACGGTACTCATGTTATAAGGGCCACAGTATAGAAGGACACCTCGCAGCGCTTCCGGTTGAATCGAGGGTTGTATGTTCATTATCTGAGCAAGGGCCTGATTGGTTACCACTGCTGCGGTCTGACTGGCAATCTGAGCACCCGCGGAATTGCCTGCGAGAAAAATATTATGGGGATCTCCCTTAAATTCGGCGGCATGATTCTGGATATAAGTCAGAGCCTGATTGGTTTGGAACACAGGCGTCGGATATGTAGCATCTGGTGCAAGTGCATAGTTCATACTGACGACCACGAACCCCCGCTCAGCCAACTGCATCGCATAGTCGGCTATGTCTTTTTTGTCACCCAGGACCCAACCGCCCCCATGCACCCACAAGACAACAGGCAGCAATTCAGTTGCTGCTGACGGATAGTAGATATCCATCGTACTGCTGCTGCGTCCCCCTTCGATGTAGGCAACGTCCTTTAGATGACTTACTCCTTCAGCCATAACAACATCTGAATCAGATGGAGCAAGCTTGATTAGTGTTTTTAAAAAGAAAATAGGAATTTTGGGTGTAATCTGTGCGCCGATATAAAGAGTTAATATAGTTACCATTACGATCACGCCCGGAATCCAATACAACCTGCGTCTGTACCACGGCCTCGCCGTACCTTCGGTGTTTAACTTTAACTGCAACAGGGTCACCTCTGATCATTCGTCTGTCTGCATCTAAAGTGGTGTACGCCTGGGGTACTGGCAGGGTTTCCATTTATTATGACTTCTTGGCCAGTTCTTTTTTCACTTTCAGGTAGGTATCCGCAACTTTTTGCTCCAATGTGTAGATATTTTGTTTGGAGCCCGCCCACTTCTCCGCAGCAGAAGAGAGCTGATTCAATGAACTCATTACACGTGAAGGCTGGCCGTCTTTGATATTCTGTTTGAACAATTTCAATGCGTTCGTATATCGCTCTTTGGACAGGCTTGCCTGTTTTTTGGCGGTTTGGATCTGTTTCTTGAACGGGTCAGCAGCCGCAAGCATGGTACGCAGACGCTTATCCTCTGTACTTTTGCGTTTACGGGCATCGGCCAGCTGCTGTTTCTTGATGCGAATGTCTGCCTTCGCCAGCTGTACAGCCGGTTTCAGCGTGTCTGCCTGAGCACGGAGCGCGGCAGTCCAATCCTTGTTCTTGGCAGCTCTGGCTGCAGCAAGCTGCTTGTTGACCGCCGTATACAATGTAAACATCGGCTCATACCGGGTTTGGGTACGCTTCAGCGTATCAGCCAGTGCAGCCAGCTTCGCTTCATCGGTTTTTCGTATTTCCTGACGAAGCCTGGCTACCTCAGCTGTATTCGCTGCATGAAGGGTTTTGGTTTTCTGCTCCCAGCTCTGCTCCTGCGCTGTCCATGTGCCCACTTTTTGATACGTTTGCTGAAGAGAAGCTTTCGTTTGGGCGTCTGCCTTCTTAAGCAAGGCATCCCACGACTTCTGGGCGGTTACACCAAGATCCGGGCCAGCCGCCTCGGCAGCTGACGTAAAAAAATGCATGGAACCTAAGCTGGCTACCAGAAGCAGCGCGATGCATAATCGAGCGATTAAGCCTCTCCCCATTCTGCCACTTACGCTGCCGGAACTCGCAGCGCCATCCTTAGTGTGGTGATCTTCCACCATGTTCATTGAACCTTCCTCCTCGTTTACTCAAAATGTAGTGCAACCTTCCTCATTCTCAGTTGATCCAAGGTGAATCGGCCGAAAGAAAACACAAAAAAAGCACCCGCAAAATCAGACTATTGCCTGATTCTACGGGTGCTTCCCTTATTAACCGTTCCCTGTATGATTCGCGGTTATATCTTAATCTGGAGCGAATCTCAACCTTTTCAAATATATTCCAATACAATCGTTTCGTCAAGCAAGCCTCATGGGCTACATATTCGGCAGCGGGAGAACCCTTCCCGCTCACCATTCGATCTACTTTTCGGACAAAATGGCTTTCATCTCTTCGGTCAAATCTTCTTCCTTCAACATCATATAGATGTTTTCCCCACGTATGGCATTCAGCTTGATCTGATAAACGGTGGCTTTTTCCGTCCGCTCTCCTGATCGCTGACGTTCTAACAGGTCGCTAATCATTTTTTTGTTTTTAGTTGCGACCTGCTTGCTGCTGCCCAGACTTCCATCAATATATTCCGGCTGAGCAAATACCCACTGAGGATTACCCGGACTGTTGATCTCCTGCTTCACGAACTGCGCCGAAGCAATTTCGTCTGCCGTGACAAGCAGTTGATCATATAATTTGTTTTCTTTCAGCCACCCGATTACCCGGTCATAGCTCGGTTTAATTTCGTAGTTCCACATTTCCCTCGGTTGATATGGATCCTTGGAATCAGATTCCTGATTTAATTCCGCATATGCAAACGACTGCCATGGAGAACGTTGCTCCTCATAGGTTTGATCCAGAATATCCTGCTTCAACAGTTCCTTGAACTCCCGAACCTGATCAGGACTGCCAATATAAATTTTACGATACGAACTGATGGTGGAACGGATACCAATACTGAGGATATCCTCGTCCAGTTTGTACGTATCATAGGCTACCTTTTTATAATCCTCCAACTGTTTCAAGGCCATTAATTCCTGCCGGAATTCAGTTTCGGGAATTTGGTATTTCCGCTTCATGACCTTGCCGTTATTAAGCTTATAGCTGATATACACGTACTCGTCATAATCCTCATTCGGATTTACCGGGTCTTGCAAAGGCAGATCGGAATTGATAATTTTCTGATGAAGGGCAAGTACTGCCTCCACAAATTCAGGATTATCCGAGTAAAATGGATGATCATCCATTTTCTGATTCACTCCGTTAACGTAAGTGTAACGATCTCCTCCAAGCTTAATGCTTTGGACATCATTCACTTCCGGCACTCTGCTAGCATAACCGTTCCATTCTGCGACAGGCACGTACAGAATTAACCCGGACAAAAGGCCATATAGGGCCAGCTTGGGCAGTAGTCTGACGTTCCAGATCAGCCACGTTTTGCGAATAATCATCTCGGCCACAATGTAACCGACAATGCCGCCTAGAACATATCCGAAGATGGTCCACCCGGTGGATCCTGGCGGTGCAATTATAGTGAAGTAGGCTCCACCAATTAAAACCAGCGTAAACATCAAACCAAAGCGAAATATTGGTTTTACAAGAGTAAACGTAATCGCCTGGGTAGCGGATTCCACTTTACGCTTAGCGTAAAGTACGTAAGACAGTGGGATGAACAGGATGGCCAAAGCTGCGTAGATAACGAGTTCCGTGCCGATCACCGGATAGTTCCTAATAGAAGCCATCCGAAGGACCAGAGATATTTTCTCTGCGTAGCTGTTCATGTCACCATATGGATATCCAAACAGATAATGCTGCAGGTGCAGTGTAAAGATAAACCAGAACACCACAGGCAATAACAGGATGGCATAAACCGTTAGTCCCTGCAGTACAGATTGGCCGATGCACATGCCCACAGCTACAGTCAGCATAAACATAAAGAGTGAATAAATGCTCATGCTGAGGCCCCACATCCAGATCTCACTGCCGTCAAAGATAAAGGCCATACGATCATGCACAGCCCACACCCAACCTGTAATCGCCGTGGTAAGCCAGATCGGGATCAGGATCATTCCGAAGCCGGAGAGCAGATTGACCGTTAACAGATGTTTGCGCTTCAGTGGCAAACCGTGGAACAAGTCCGACGGCGCCCCGGATTGCATATAACGGAATAAGAAAATGCCCATCGCCACCGGGAACGTGATCGCAAACAAAATATGGGTTTCCCCATTTGCCTGAAACAAGCTGGTAATTTGCTGCGTTACACCACCTCTATGCCCTGTTGCAATGTAGAGCGGAAGCGAAAATAGCAATGTGAGCAGAAATAGTATTCCGAGCCAACCGTGCTGCCTGAAATTTTGGAACAGGATGCCCCGGTTACAGAATAATCGGTTGAATATCATACCCTGCATCCTCCATTTCATAAATAAATATTTCTTCCAGCGTCAGCGGCAGCACGTCCAGGAGATAAGGATTCAAGGCCCGGAACCGTTCCGTCACTTCCTCGCGACTGCCTTTGACAATGTACAGCGAGACACTCCCCCGCATCTCTTCATGTAGAATATTCAGCTCATCCATCGCCTTGGCATCGTCAGGATGACGGAAAGCCACCTGAATCTTATGGGTATCAGCCTTCAGATCATCGAGATCCTTCTCTACAATAATGCGGCCCTTGTGCATAATGGCGACGTGGTCACACAGATCTTCGATTTCGCGCAAGTTATGGGACGAAATAATAATGGTCACCTGACGCTCAGCGGCTTCCTGGAACAGCAAATTTTTGATCTGCTGCCGCATCACCGGATCAAGGCCGTCAATCGGCTCATCCATGAGCAGCACTTCCGGCATGCAGCTCAGCCCAAGCCATACAGCTGCCTGCCTGCGCATGCCTTTGGACATGCGATGCAGCTTGCGTTTTACATCGAGCTTGAACACCGTGGCCAGCTGTGCGAATCGCTCCTCATTCCAGCGCGGATACACGGAGCGATAGAAGGCCGCCATCTGGGCAATGGAGGACTGCGGGAAAAAGTACGGCGCATCTGCCATGAAAATCGTGCGGCCTTTGAGATCCATATTTTCATAAATCTCGGCTCCATCAATGCGAACGGTCCCGCTGTCCTGACGATAAATGCCCGCCATGATTTTGAGCAGCGATGTCTTACCTGCCCCGTTGGAGCCAAGCAAACCGTAGATGGATCCTTTATGTATGTGCATCGTAACGCCATCCACCGCTTTTTCATGTTCAAACGCTTTAATCACCTGATTCAGCTCAATCATTCGGCTCCCCCTTTTCGATACGGGCCATCGCTTCCTGGAACAAAAGCGTCATATCCGACTTGGTTAAACCGGAGTACGTCGCTTCTGCAATCAGCTTCACCAGTGCCGCTCTAATCTCATCTCTCATGGCTGCATTCGGATGTTCCACAGACGATGATACGAAGCTCCCTTTTCCCTGCAAAGAGTAGATATACCCTTCGCGTTCAAGCTCCCGATATGCCTTCTGAATTGTATTCGGATTGACGGTCAGCTGCGCTGACAGTGTGCGAACCGAAGGAAGCTGCTCATCAGGTTGGAGAACACCGTATACGATCATTTCCTTGATTTTGTCCACTAGCTGTTCGTAGATCGCCTTACGGCTGCGTACATCTAATTCGAACATCCCGCACCTCCTCTCCCAAATTGCTGTAATACCCCAGAAGCGAATTGAATGACTGTATATGAAGTGTATGCTTTCTAACACTAGGTGTATCAACTGTGCTATTATTATTAATACAGTTGAAATGGATTGTCAACGGTAACTTTGACTTCACTCTTAATAAGCGATACCTTTATATATATGAAGTGACATATATAACATCCAATCCCCGTTAACGAGGCAGCACATGTAAGTGGATCATGTTCAGACAAATACATGGAAAGGTTGTTCCTCTCTTTCCCATTCCGTTATGATGGAGATGACCAAATATAGCGTTGAATCTAACACCTTATAAGGGAGAACTCCGATGAACAAGCAAAATCAGGCTTTAACTCATACAGAGTCAGACGGCTCGGCACCGAACCATGCGGTTCCGCGCGTATTAATCGTGACCGCTGTGGATGCGGAAAAAGAGGCCGTACTTCGCGGTCTGGGTGACCAAGCCGCGGAAATGTTTGACGTGATCGCTGGCGGGGTGGGCCCGGCAGCAGTTGCAGCAAGTACGGCAGCCAAGCTGGCATTCGCCGCAGCGGCTGGCGGGAAGGCGCTGGCGCAGGGCTCACCCGCGCCAGCCGGATCGGATGCGGCGCAGGCATCTGCCGCATCCGCGGGGCCCCTTGCCGGAGCAGGTCTGACCCCAGCGTACACGCTGGTGATCAGTGCCGGCATCGGCGGCGGGTTCCCCGGCCGGGCGGACGTCGGCTCACTCGTGGTGGCCGACGCCATGGTGGCAGCCGATCTGGGCTCGCAGACGCCAGACGGCTTCCTCTCTGTAGACGAGCTCGGATTCGGCTCGTCCCGTGTGGCGGCGGACGCAGAGCTTGCCGCTCGCCTGCGCCATGAGCTGCAGCGGGCCGGGCACGCTGTCCGCGGAGGCACAGCGGTCACCGTGTCCACGGCGACCGGAACGGCCGAGAGGGCCGCGGAGCTGCTGCGCCGCGTGCCGGATGCCACCGCCGAAGGCATGGAAGGCTTCGGCGTGGCAACGGCGGCCAAGCAGTTCGGCGTACCTGCGCTCGAACTGCGGGCCATATCCAACGCGGTCGGTCCACGCGACCGCGATGCCTGGCGCATCAAGGATGCCCTGGATGCGCTCCAGGCAGCAAGTTCCATTTTACGGGAGGTACTTACATCATGAAAATTGCATTTTCCCCTTGTCCTAACGATACATTTATCTTTCACGCCTGGGTGCACGGACGGATTCCCGGTGCTCCGGAACTGGATGTCCGCTATGCGGATATTGATATTACGAATGGTCTGGCTGCCAATCCCGGCGGACCGGATGTGTTGAAAATTTCCTATGCAGCCCTGCCATACGTGCTGAACGAGTATGCACTGCTGCCTTCCGGCGGTGCCCTGGGAAGAGGATGCGGACCACTCGTTCTTACAGCTAACGGAACTACCGATCCGGCATATCTGTCTGGACGCCGGGTTGCCGTGCCAAGTGAACGCTCCACCGCTTATCTGCTGTTCCGTCTGTGGGCAGCGCAGAATGTCCCAGGAGGTGTGGGCGAAATTGTTGTGATGCCGTTCGATCAGATCATGCCGGCGGTGCGGGATGGCAAAATCGATGCAGGTCTGGTCATCCATGAAGCGCGTTTCACGTACCAAAACTACGATCTGAAGCTGATGACCGACCTCGGCAGCTGGTGGGAAAGCGATACCGGCCTGCCGATCCCGCTCGGAGCAATCATTGCACGCCGCAATCTGGACGCTCATGCACTCGCTGGATGGGCACGTGCATCCGTGGAATACGCCTGGGCACACCCGGATGAATCCAAAGAATACGTCATGGCGCATGCACAGGAAATGGACCCGGATGTTGCAGCACAGCATATTGATCTGTACGTGAACGAGTTCAGCGCCCATCTGGGAGATGACGGCTATGGGGCAATCACAGCCCTCCTTGGACGAGCAATGAAAGAGGGCCTTGTTCCCGAATTCGACCTGAATCTGCTGCGAATCTGATCTGAGCCAGCAAACAAGCTGTTCGTTAGGATGGCAACGGAGCCTGCTTACGTTGGGTTTTAGCAAAAGGAGCTGTCCCATAGTCATCAATATGACTTCATGGGACAGCCCCTTCTATCTAATTTTCGTTACTACCAATCGAACCCATCACATTACAAGTTAGAACAAGACAACTTCCGGAAAACGTTTTAGTTACTTTATTCTTACTCCATTCAATCCTATTGCATCGAACGTTACTCCATCCAATCCCTATTGCAACGAACGTTACTCACTGGGTAAAGTCAAAGTCACCCTTAACTTAGCTACTACCTTACATACAAGAAGACCATGATTTACGCTTCCGCCACAACGGTGCGTATCATGACCCGCAAGGCATCAAGCATTGCACTTAATGGCAGCGAAGGCACCGACGGCTGCAGCAATGACATCTCCGTTGAAGCCGGGAAATGGACAAATCCCGCCCGGATCGGCAGCTGCTGCAATCGAATGTAATCCAGCACTCGATACATCGTATTGTTGCAAATATACGTTCCGGCGGTATTGGATACCGCTGCCGGAATACCTGCCGCAGTCATATTATTCACCATCGCGCGGATGGGCAATGTCGAGAACAGGCCGTCCGGGCTGCCTTCGGTTATGGGCTCGTCCACAGGACGCTGTCCCTTGTTATCCGCATAGGAGCCAGGCGGAATGTCTTTTACATTCACGGCGATGCGCTCAGGCGTTACGGCTGTCCGGCCTTTGGCTAACCCGCAGGCAATCACGACATCCGGGCCGTATGCTTCCATCTCGGCAATCAGCAGATCCGCACATTCATCGAAATGTACCGGCAGCAGCACGGTTTTCAGTTCGGCACCTTCCACCACTTCCTGTGCGAGAGCATCCATCAGTTCTCCCGTGGGATTCACGGCATCCCCGCCAAATGGCTCAAACCCCGAAATCAGAATTTTCATCCTAGTCCCACTCCCATCCATTCATTCATTTCGTATCCCGTATGATTTCTCCGCACACTTATCTACACAGAACAAACCCGTTATGATGGTTTACCATTACTCAAATTTATATCGCAAGCCCCACTGTCCACGAATGGTGTCCATCAGCTTCATGATCTCAAGGGACTCGTCCAGCGGGATAATCGAACTTTCCGTTTTGCCTTCCAGGATACAGCGTCCTGCTTCTTCAGCCTCAAATGCATAGCCGATGCTAGTCCGATCATCCGTAAACTTCTCGGGCTCGTCCTGACCATTCACATGCAGATATGCTTCTTTTCCAGCGAGGAACAGCGGTAAACGGATATACCCTTCTGTACCATACACGACAGCTTCATTGCTCAGGTTCAGACGAACTGCCCCGTTCAATGATGCCGAGCGTCCCTCCGAGTATGAGAGCAGTACGGAGAACTGTTCATCCACACCGGTCTCCCCGATGTTCGCCGTGCTCCAGACATGCTGCGGCTGCTCGCCAAAAATCATGGACGCAAATGAAACAGGATACACGCCAGCATCCAGCAGAGCGCCCCCGCCCAGATCCGGGTTCAACAGCCTTCCTTCAGGCTCCCAGCCGATACGGAAACCAAAGTCTGCTTTGACAAGCCGCACTTCACCGATTCGTCCTTCGGCAATCCAATTCCGCGCCTGAACAATCGGAGGCAAGAAACGCGTCCACATGCCTTCCATCAGGAAGAGCTTGCGGCTGCGAGCCGTCTCTACCAGCTGCTCCAGCTGACGTCCGTTCATCGTAAACGGCTTCTCACACAGCACTGCTTTTCCCGCTTCCAGACAAGCCATTACATTTTCTTTATGAAAAGGATGCGGCGTAGCAACATAAATAATGTCCACCTCTGGATCCTGCAGCAGCTCTTCATACGATCCGTATCCGCTTGCAAAACCATATTCAGCTGCAAATTTCTCCGCACTTTCCCGAGTACGCGAACCAACCGCTGCCTTCACGGCATTGCCCGCATGCTCCAGATCTCTGGCAAACTGGGATGCGATCCATCCTGTGCCCATAATGCCCCACTTTACCTTGTCCTCTTGTCCCGTAACTCCTGTCATATGAAAGCCTCCCTTGTACCCTATTGGTAGAACCAATTCTGACTCTCCTCTATATTACCAAAAAGAACCTCTGGCGTCAGACGTTGGTTTCACCTCCTGCCCCCCATGCTTGCCCAGAGCTGCTTTCATTTCAATTCTCGAGCATTTTTGCTAAGATTATCAGCAGATCACGGATGAAAGGAAGATGCCGCTGTGTCTACTCTCGTAACCATTCAACAACTCACCAAACATATTGGAGCGACCGAGCAGCGTCTCTTGTTCGAGAAAGTGAATGCCTCTGTCGATGAAGGAGAGCGAATTGCTGTACTGGGTGCGTCCGGCCAGGGCAAAAGCACGCTGCTCCGCATCCTGTCCTTATTGGATGTACCTGATGGCGGAGATATCCTCTGGCAGGGCACCTCTTACCTCAATTCCGATCCCAGGATCTGGCGCATGCGCATGTCCTATGTTGCACAACAGCCTATTATGCTCGCAGGCAGCGTTGAAGATAACTTGAAAACCGTTCACTACCTCCACCGGACACCCTATGATTCGAATCTGGCTAGCCGCCTGCTGGCCGGAGTGGGGCTGGAAGAATTGAATATACATAAGCGGGCCAGTGATCTTTCTGGCGGAGAAAAACAGCGCATAGCGCTGATCCGTTCCATCATGCTTCGTCCCAAAGTGCTGCTTCTGGATGAAGTTACCGCTTCTCTGGACCGGACCAATGCCAAGCTTGTCGAACAGCAATTGACCGAATGGAGCAAGCAAGAGGGCACTTCACTCGTATGGGTCACCCATGATCAGGAACAGGCACGCTCGTTCAGCACAACGACATGGTTCATGGGCGAACAAACCCTGCTGGAACGCCAGCCCACCTCCCTTTTCTTCGCCCATCCGCATTCGGAACTGGCCCGTCAATACATTCTGCGTCCTGCCCCTGAGGCAGATAAGGAGAAGACATGTCCATCCTCGCACTGAGTTTCACCATCATATTTATTATGCTGACCATGCTTATTTCTGTTTGGCAGAAGCTTGGTCTGGAGAGAGATATTGCTGTAGGTACCGTTCGTTCGGCGGTTCAGCTGCTGCTGGTCGGATATGTACTTCAATTTATCTTCAACTCGGACCACCCTGCACTCATCATTGCGATTGTAGGTTTTATGATAACCGTGGCGTCCTTCAACGCGGGCAAACGAGGCAAGGGACTACGCCGAATCACCCTAAATATCGCAGCAGCGATAACGGTGACCGAGCTATTGATGATGGGACTTCTGTTGGGTCTTCATATCGTCGAGCCGACCCCGCAATACATTATTCCACTCAGCGGAATGACGATTGGCAATGCGATGGTTGTCTCGGGGCTGTTCCTGAATCAGATGAAACGTGAGGTTGAGGCTTCCAAAGGGGAGATTGAGACACTGCTCTCTCTGGGTGCTTCGCCCAGACGTGCATTTCAGGATGTATTGAAGCGCTCTGTCAAATCCAGTATGATTCCGACCATTGACGGCATGAAAACGGTAGGCCTCGTTCAGCTTCCAGGCATGATGACCGGCATGATTATCGCGGGCGCCGACCCCGTCGAAGCTGTCCGTTACCAGATTCTCATTGTGTTTGCCTTCACCAGCTCGGCTGCCATAACCAGCATCATACTGAGTCTGCTGACGTACAGACAATGGTTTACCTCAGATATGCGTCTACGCTCGTTATAGAAAGAATCGATTCATTGAATCTATAGAACGAAGGGAGGTCCCTCCATGATAAGCAAATCAGATATAGTTCATCATCCAAACGCTCATCCCCCTGTGTCCAGCAACATGAACCGCAGCATTATGGCTACGGGCAGGGAAGCTATTTCACCGAGTGATCTGGGGCTTTTCCTGGAAGATACCCTGCTCGAACTTCACCAAACAGACCTGATCAGGTTCACGAGCAAGGAGTGGACTTGGAGTAAACCCGATATTGACCACCATACCTTTATATACATGCATAAGTTTACGGGGAAACTGATCATGAATGGTACCGAGCACCTCGTTACCCGTAAATCAGCCTTCCTCTGCAATCCAGGCACTGCCCTGGAATTATTCAGTGACGCGGGGCATGAGACCGAGCTATATATTATCAATTATGATCTGTTCCGGGCAGCGGAGAAAAGCGAAACACGAATGATTTATGAGCGTGAATCAAGCTTCCCGGTAGAGGGCTGGATTCAGGGCCCTTATTACGGCATACAGCGTATTGCAGCACAGTTGACTGCGGATGACGGACCAACCACACATAAAAAGAAAATGCTCATGACCGAGCTGCTGCACATGCTCTGGCCTCAGGAAGAGCAGATAAATAACGATAGCGCAGAGGACGCCCCGGACCATTGGCTCCAGGTAACGATGCAATATATGCGCGACAACTATATGCATGAGATCAAACTGGAGAAGCTGGCCGAACTTGCAGGTATGCATCCATCATATTATTCGCAGCTTTTCAAGAGCCGGATGTATAAAAATCCAATTGAATACGTAACCCATCTGCGCATGAACCGTGCCAAGGAACTGCTGATGACCTCGGACATGCGTGTTCGCGATGTGGCCCGAAGTGTAGGTTACCGGGACGAATTTTATTTCAGCCGGCGTTTTCGGAACCATGCTGGCTATGCGCCAACGTCCTATGCGAAGCAGGTGCACCGCAATATTGTTTCGCTTTCATACCCTTATACCGATCATCTGATGACTCTCGGCATAACGCCTTGTGCGGCGCAGATTCAGGGACATCTACCCCATATCCCGAAATCACTCAGTCTGCCATTTCATGCCTATGAGCCCTGGGAGCAAGGACGTCAGGCATTCCTGGATGTGAAGCCCGACCTGATTCTGACCAAGGACAATGCAGCCGCAAAAGCGATGGAACATATCGGGGATATCGCTCCGATCATCACCATCCCCTGGAATCAGACCGACATGTTCGGTCATCTTCATACGATTGCATCCATCGTGGATCGCACCCAGGCAGCAAATGACTGGCTGGAACGGCACGAACGCAAGGTTGAGCGTGCACGTAAAAAGATCAGGGAGTCGATTGGACAGGCAACGGTTGCGGTATGCACATTAACTGCGAAGGGGCCGCGTATGTACAGCACCCGTAACTTCGGTCATGTGTTTTACCGCAGTCTGCAGCTGACTCCACCTGAACGTATTCAATCCGAGCTCGCTGGTAAAGCTCCGGGAGTAGGATTCAACTGGATGTCCATCACTCCAGGAGAATGGGATGGACTAGAGGCTGATATTCTGCTGCTGGCCGTTACTTCGATGAAAGAACGCGCCTCCCTGCTGCATCAAATCCATGCTGATCCGCGTTGGAATCAGTATCCGGCCGTCCGGAACGGGCATGTTCATGTCATTGATTGGAATTCATGGGTCGTATATGCACCCTATTCCATCAACATCCAGCTGGATGAGGCCGTCATGTTATTGACGAACAAAGGATCCTTTTTGTAATCTAAAAAATGTCCATCACCCGAATCTTAATTTATGCCATGTACGGGCCTGAATTAAGATTTTATAATGAACTCTAATTGATAATGATAATCAATAACAGCAGAGCTATTCTTGCTGGCAACAAAAGGAGTGACCCCCATTCAACATCCGGGACTGCCACATCGTCCATCCAATTCAAGAAAATCCCCGGTGACCATTAGCCTGATGTTTTTGTCAGCCATCGCCATTCTGCTGATTAGTCTGTTTGTCGCCATATCGCTTGGTGCCAAATCGCTGACACTCGAAACGGTATGGGCTGCCATATTTCAGTACAATCCGGCTCTGACACCGCATCAGATTATTCATGAGCTCCGTCTCCCCCGGGTAGTTGCTGCCGCTGTCGTTGGCGCAGCCTTTGCGGTTGCCGGGGCGCTGATGCAGGGAATTACGCGCAATCCGCTGGCGGATACGGGAGTACTCGGCATTAATGCAGGTGCCACCTTCATGGTGGCGTTGAGCTTTGCCATGTGGCCGGGATTGTCTTATGCCTGGCTTATGGGTCTTTCATTCATTGGTGCCGTGCTGAGCACCCTATTTATTTTCCTGCTGGGGTCGGCCGCGCCGGGAGGACTGACATCCATGCGGCTGACGGTTGCAGGTGCTGTCGTTGCCGCCATGCTGAGCTCGCTCAGTACAGGTGTCGCGATTTATTTTGACCTAAGTCAGGATCTCGCCTTCTGGTATGCCGGTGGCTTTGGCGGTATTGAATGGCGGCATTTGAGACTCCTTGTTCCTGTGCTTCTGATTACGTTGCTGCTGACCATGCCTCTTGCCCGGAGAGTATCCCTCATGTCGCTCGGAGAGGAAGTTGCGCTGGGCCTGGGTATTCATATTCGCATGACCCGATTCCTTGCACTCACGGCTGTGGTCATACTGGCAGGCGTGTCCGTATCCGCCGTTGGCTCGATCGGATTCGTCGGGTTAGTCATTCCGCATATTTCCCGTAAGCTCGTCGGTGTCAATTATCGTCTGATCATTCCCATGTCCTCCCTGCTCGGAGCCATCCTTCTGGTATTGGCCGATTTGGGGTCACGCATCGTAAATCCACCTGAGGAGCTGGCGGTAGGTATCATGGTTGCTTTTGTCGGTGTACCGTTCTTCCTCTATCTGGCCCGCAAGGAAAGGAGGGCATTGTAACATGAGATCCACTGTGCCTTCACGGGGAAAACGATCCATCACAGTCAGCGTTACGCTGCTCTGTATTGCATGCGCAGTTATCGTGATTAGCCTGAATACGGGTACAATCCGTCTCTCTCCGCTCGCTGTACTGCAAACGCTGCTTGGCCATGGCAGCCCGGACGATCAGATTGTGTTGTTCGATTACCGTTTGCCTCGCATTCTCATTACGGTCCTGGCTGGAGCAGGACTTGGTATTTCGGGAGCGGCCCTTCAAGGCATTACACGCAATCCGCTTGCCGATCCCGGCATTCTTGGCCTTCATGCAGGAGCGGCATTGGGGCTGATGGTTTTCGTAAGTCTGTCCTATTCCATGGATGGCTCGATTGCCCTATTAATTCCCTTGTTTACTTTTGCAGGCGGATTCATCTCGGCACTGATCATTATGCTGCTCGCCTATGACCGGCATAACGGGGTATCTCCCATCAAGCTGATCCTGGTCGGTATCGCTGTCGCCGCAGGGTTTCATGCGCTAACGTTATATCTGTCTCTTCGGCTGGATGAAGATACGTATTCCTTCGCTGCCCGCTGGCTCGCCGGCAGTGTGTGGGGTAGAGACTGGATTCACGTGCAGGCTCTGCTTCCATGGATTGTAGTCTGTGTTCCCTACATCTGGAGCCGGTCCAAAACGCTGGACGCTTTCGGTCTTGGAGATGCAGCCGCCACGGGGATCGGTACACCCGTCCGATCCCAGCGCATATGGCTTCTCTTATGTACTGTGGCGCTGTCAGCCATAAGTGTATCCATGGCCGGAGGGATCGGATTCATCGGACTGGCCGCGCCGCACCTCGCCCGCAGACTTGTCGGTCCGATGCATCGCCACCTGATTCCGGCGGCGGGTCTCATTGGCATGGTCATTCTGGTTACCGCCGATACGCTTGGACGAACCATTTTCCAACCGAATGCCATCCCCGCAGGTATTGTGGTGGCTGCCATTGGTGCACCTTACTTTTTATATCTACTGGTGCGAACCAAATGATGAAAGTTACTGATCTACTTTATTCAGTCTAATGATTAACATCCAAGTGATGTCCAAGGAGAATGTGAATATTCATGTTAAAGAAAAACCTATTGCTTGCTCTGAGCATTTGTCTGATATTTGTGCTTGCTGCTTGCGGAACTGCCAGCAATTCTGGCTCTTCATCCGCTGCGGGCGACATTTCCACGGGTAGCACTTCCGAGCAGCAGGATAACAGTGCGGCTTCTGGAGAACAACGCATCGCGTCGATGTCCATCCACCTGACGAATGACTTGCTGGCGCTTGGCATCACACCCGTGGGTTCCGTCATTGGCGGCGAAGCCAAAGCGTTCCTGTCTCATGTTGCGGATCGCCTGCAAAACACGACACCGCTTGGTCCGGTGAAAGATCCCGACATGGAAGCCCTGCTTGCCCTGAAACCCGATGTGATCTATCTTGATGAAGAATTTTCCGGAGAGGACATTGCCAAGTTCGAGAAAATCGCTCCTGTGCATGTATTCAATCTGGATGACGGAACATGGCGTGATCACCTGAAAGACATTGGCAAGCTGGTCCATCGTGAGAAGGAAGCAGAGCAATATATTCAGGATTATGCAGCAGAGACCGAAGAGGTAAAATCATTAATTCACGATGAGATCGGTGATGGTAGCGTCATGGCCATCCGTGTAACTGCCAAAGAATTGCGTGTATTCAGCACGCGCCGCCCTATGGGGCCGATCTTGTATGATGATCTTGGACTGACCCCTGCCAAAGGCATATCGGATATTGATTCCACCAAGCCTTATCAGGTGATCTCCCGCGAGGTGCTGCCTGATTTCGATGCAGATGCCATCTTCGTAGTGGTGAACTCGGATGAGGAAGCGGAGAACATGTTCAAAGAACTGCAAAACAACCCGATCTGGCAAGGGCTAAAAGCCGTTAAAGCCGGTCACGTGTACACGATCGGCGCGCAGCCTTGGCTGGACTACTCTGCCATTGGCAATAAAATGGCGCTGGATGAGGCCAAAGAGATGTTTACCCAAAAATAAACCAACACCTTAATGGAAAAATCATAAAAAAACCTCGCTTGCGAACTGGAGAGGGAACGGCAGACTTGCTGTCCTGTTCTCCTCTGTCCGAAGCAGAGGTTCTTTCTCTATATATTAATGAAAGCCAGGCATTCCTCATCTTATAAGATACAAACGACAATCTCAACATCCGTGTCAGCAAACGTATCCTGAATAATGCCGCTTACTTTGTCCCACTTCAGTCTGTCGAGTCCGCAACCAATCTGCGGCATGGCCAGCTTACTGATTTCTTGTTCTACACAGACGTCTCGCATCGATTGCACCGCTTGGGTAAACGATGAATAGGTCGGTTTATTCGAAAACTTCGCCTTGGTTACCAGATTTAACGTACGCCCCACCGGGTAACACCGTCCAATCTCAAGCGCTTCCTGCTTCGCCTGCTCCTGTAGAACCTGAAGCCCGAACCTTTCCCGAAACTGTACTGCAATACCCGCCCCCATGCGAGCATCAGCGGAAATACAATGAGCGAGCGTATAAGCTTCATCCATTGCAAACAAATCCTTTTGGATCTCACGAAATTGCATCTCAATCCTCCTTCTTCACATCTTAAAATGACTTACTTGCTGTTCAGAGCAATTGTTCTTGAAACGCCTTGATTATTCTCTGTCCAGCTGATCTATCCAACACAGCAAATACAATCCGCTCAAAGGACTGCCTGAAATTCTCCTGTACCAGGACATCATGGAAATACCTCGCCACATCCATCGGGTCATTCCGGAACACCCCGCAACCATAAGCACCCAGAACAAGGGTACGATGACCATTCATCGCTGCCACGTCCAAAATATACCGAATTCGCTCCTTCATGACCGATTCGATCTGCTGGTCATCTGCCTGCTCCCGTTCCTTCACAACGCCAGCATTTACGGCAGGTGCCGTAATAAAAGAAGTCGTGTAATATTGGGCTAGCAGCCGATCCTCATCATCACGTATGACCGGTACACCCGGCGAATAGATCATATAGTCTGAATATAGACAGGTGCGCAGCTTACGATTATGATCATACATTTCATTCATTTGAGAAATACAAGGATATAACCCGGAAGCCCGGGCGAGACTCTCTTCCTGTGCCTGACTTCCACCCAGGAAACCTCCGCCCGGATTTTTCGCTGAGGCAAAGTTCAGGCAAACGACATCCGTTCTCCCCTCTTCTACCACGAGACGTGAAGCTGCGGCAAGCGTCGTCTCACCGGTGACTTCAATCTTGGCAGCTGCAGACTTAGGCGCTCCCTGTAATTGGCGCACCTGCTCCCGAAGTGCCGGAAGCTCATCCGGACGGTATAAAACGGAACCCTGAATCGCTCGTTTCAAATCTTCATCAATCGAAACCCTGCGGTCATATCCGTTAATGTACTGCCCCTCTTCCAGGATGGTCAGTGTTTCCTGGGCAATACGGGCCCGACTCGAGCGCTGATTCGTGCTTTTTAGCTGATTATTTTTCTTATGCTGGTTAGCATTCATTCTAAACACTTCCTATCTCATCTCTTAGCCGGGTCAGAATCTCACCCAGCCAGTTGGTTCCCCGCCATGTTCTGCGATGGCGGATACGTGGATCTTCTTCTGCCAGTCCAACGCCCCAGATCCGGTCATCCGGGCTTGCTTCCACAAGGGTCGTTCCACGGGTGGCGAGCAATGCGGCAAGCAGTTCTTCATTTTGTGTGAATTTGGCGTGATTGCCTTCATAAACAATGCGTTTGCAGCTTGCTTCCCATATCTCTTGGTTGAACCCAGCTACCTGTCTGCCCAGCTTTTTTTGTACTGATGCTGAGCTTGCCTTCAAAATCTTGTCCGCCATGGCCTGATCGCCAAATAGCAGTGCTTTTTGATGCATCATGTATTGTTCAGCACTCGTATAACCGATTCCGTTCACCGTAAAATCAGCCGGATGCCACTGGGAAAAGGGTGACGCGGTACGCCAAAAAAAAGTAAACTTCTCCATGATTCCTTATGTCCTCCTTTCAATACAAAAAAATTATGTCGTCATACGCTCCGGGTTCAATCTGTATAGACGGGAAGGACGATGTCCTGCATTGCCCGTAAACTCTCCGGTTTCGATCACCCAATCCGCGATTTTGCGCCGGAAGGCTGCAGCCAGCAGCTTTTTGCCACCAATAATCTCATAGACCTTCTGCAGGGCAGTCAGCGTAAATGTCTCCGGCATCAGATTAAAAGCAATATCCGTGTATTCCACTTTGGCTCTCAATCGTTCCAGGGCATAATACATGATCTTGGCATGGTCAAACGCTATGCCCTCCACTTCCAAGATGGTCATGCTGCTGCTTCGCACGCTTCCTTCCACAGCTTCCTTCACCTCAATGACAGCCGATAGCTCCTCTGTTCCGTTCGACAACGTCAGCTGAACTCTTCGTTCCGTCGTACGACCTCGTTCATGAATATGACGTTTCTCCTCAAGAAGCCGCTGTTCTACCCTGAACCAGTCCGCATCGCTCGCATCATCGCCTGCTTCCAACTCAAGCTCGCTGCTATCAACTAGCGCCATGTACGAGCAGCTGATCACTCTTGTACGAGGATCACGATGCACATCGCCCCACGTGTACAACTGCTCCAGATAGATGTCATCCAGCCCGGTCTCTGTAACCAGCTCGCGGCGTGCTGCATCTTCCAGGGATTCCTGCATGGACACGAATCCACCCGGCAATGCCCACTTGCCCATATAGGGATGACCACCGCGGCGAATCATTAGCAGCTGCAGTGCCGGCTCAGCAAGTTTGCGATAATTGGACTGAGCTTCGCTCCTTATCGTGAAGACAAGCATATCTACTGTCACCGAAGGACGCTCATAATCACCTGCATCATATGTCTCCAGAAACTGCTGCTCGCTTATATTGCCATGATTCAGATGGTCCAATGGTCGGCCCTCCGAATAACCTTCATTTGTCATATTTAAAACCCCATTCTGTTATTAACAAAATGTTATTAACAATTCGATAATAAGAAGTTAACACATCTATTATCCTTCGTCAATATTTCCCATACCTAAAAATAAGAACTGCTGTACTGGTTAGGATGGGGTGGGTGTTAAACTGCATCATTTCAATGTACAAGGAAATAACTTCCTGTTAAATTCCTGATTCAGGAAAAAAAGGGTTGACGATGCGAAGCGGAGGTCTGTATACTGTGTATATTGATATATACAGTATACACAGCGAACACAGCTTGCATAGTAAAAGTGTGAGATGGAAAGGCAGGCTTGGTGGCTACCCGCAGCAATTATTTCAGTACAACTGTGTTATATCCATTTAAGTACAACTGTGTTATATTAATTTCAATTCATTCGTATTAATAAGGGGGATGTTTCGCGGGAATGAAAAGAATCGTATTATTGGATGTTCTTAGAGGCTTTGCGATTATCGGTACATTGGGGACGAATATTTGGCTTTTTGCATACTTAGGTTCTCTGAACAAAATGTTTGGCGATCCGCTTCAACCCTGGTGGACCTCGGGTGATCGTTTACTGCAAACACTGATGCTTATGCTGGTGAACGGAAAATTCCTCGGACTGCTTACTCTTCTCTTCGGGGCAGGCATGGAATTAAAGCGGCAAAAAGCACTTCGTGAAGGATATGTCTGGCCAGGGGTTTACATATGGACATGTGTGCTGCTGCTTATTGATGGATTGCTGCACTACACGTTAGTCTTGGAATACGATGTGCTGATGAGTTATGCAATTACTGGCATAATCGTGTCCTTCATCATCAACCGTTCCCGCCGCTTTATTTTGATCGTGATGGGGCTCATGGGTGGTATACATCTCATCGGAGTGGGCGGAATTACCGCACTGTTGGCCCTTACAGAGAGTGGTGCCACTCTCAATAACATGGACGTGATTGCCAAGCTATACGCCACGGGAACATGGTGGGAGCAGGTTCTATTCCGGCTGGACAACTTTGCTTTCTTTCGAACAGAGTCCATCATCATCATTCCGCTGAATATATTTCTATTCCTGCTGGGTTCCATGCTCATGCGTGCAGGCCTATTCTCAGACGAGGCATCTGGACGTTTAAGACGCCGCAAATGGATGAATTTCGGGCTTGCCGCCGGCATTCCTCTGAACCTGCTCCTGCTGGTGCCGGGAGGCAGCATGGATTTGTTTGTTCGGTACATCAGTGCACCGATCCTTACGTTCGGCTATCTTGGGCTAATTGCTTACATGCTGGAGAAAAATAGGTTCGCCGGTCTGTTCAGGCGGTTCGAAGAGATTGGCAAGATGGCATTGAGCTGTTACATTCTGCAAAATATTCTGGCTTCCGCCATCTTTTACGGATGGGGTCTGGGACTCGGTGGTTATCCCCCTTCGCTTGTGATTGTGTTACTGTGGGCCGGCATCTGTATTGTATTGATGTTATTCTCACATGCATGGCTGCTCAAATTTAAATCGGGACCGGTCGAATGGTTATGGCGCAAGCTCTCCATCTCTCCTGCCGTCAAGTCACAGTCACGGACGGAACAGATGTAATATCTAAATGGTTCCCTGAATTGAGCAACACAGTATTTCTCCCTCTTTAGTTCGAGCTGCGGATCTGTTCCGGAGCTCTTTTACTTATGTTGCACAACCCTGCATCGCTCCGTGCTGGGGATACGATGCCCTCGATTTCTAATTTCCACCTTACAAATGCCTTGACGGTATGTAAGATCAAACTTATGATTTAGTTAGTCGACTAATTAATAGGAGGGTAGTATATGCATTCAGCCCGCAGCGAACGGCTGCTCGGACAATTATCCGAACTTGTGAAGCTGCATCGCTATAAAGTTCATGAGAAGCTGGTTAACCACCCCGAGCTGTACCCCGGACAACCTCCACTGCTGTTCCAGCTTGACCGTGAAGATGGTCAAACCCAGAAAAGTCTGGCCGAGAAGCTTAGCCGTACTCCTGCAACCGTTACAGTCATGCTGAAACGCATGGAAACATCGGGATATGTAAGGCGTGAAGCCGATCCGAATGACCAGCGCAGTCTGCGTGTCTATTTGACCGACCAGGGCCGCAGCGCGCTCAAGGATTTGAGTGAGGTATTTCAGGAACTGGAGCTCCAGGCTCAGGAAGGATTTACGCCAGAAGAAACGCAACTCATGTCAGCGCTTGCACAGCGTATGGTTCACAACCTTCGTGAATCCTGAATGACGCATGGAATTGTAGCAGCATGATTTTAGACTTCATTGAATGAGGTGATTTTCCTATTGTGGACGTTGAAACGATTTTTGGCGCCTTATAAGTCAGCCGCCATACTCGCCCCACTCCTCATGGTGCTGGAGGTAGCCATGGACCTGCTTCAACCGAAGCTGATGTCCAGTATTGTGGATGATGGCGTGCTTGCCGGTGACCTGCCCCATATTGTACGCACAGGGCTGTTCATGCTTTTGTTTGCCCTCATTGGCTGGGTTGGCGGAGCAGGCTGTACACTCTTTTCCAGCAAAGCGTCTGTTGGATATGGCACTGATCTGCGCCAGGAGCTGTTCGACCATATTCAAACCTTTTCCTTCCGTAATTTGGACACATTCCAGGAAGGATCGCTCATCACGCGTCTAACGAGCGATATTACGCAGATGCAGACCTTTGTACAGATGCTCCTGCGAATGTTCATCCGGTCACCGATGCTGATCATCGGCAGTATTATTATGGCATTTACAATCAGTATCAAGCTGGCGCTGATCCTCATGATGACCGTACCCGTTCTCTTTGTCATTCTGTATATTCTCATATCCGCTTCCTATCCTCTGTTTGCCAGCGTGCAGAATAAGCTGGATCAAGTCAACGCCGTTCTGCAGGAAAATCTCGCTGGGATTCGTGTCGTCAAGGCTTTTGCACGGGCAGGCACGGAGAAAAAGCGTTTCAATCAATCCAATGAGGATTATACGGGAACAGCGGTGAAAGCCTGGCGCATTGTTACGCTGAATGCACCTGTACTCAGCCTGATGCTGAACGCGACGATCGTAGCCGTATTATGGTTTGGCGGGTTTCAGGTTGTAGGAGGCGATATTGCAGCCGGGGATCTGATTGCTTTTATCAACTATGTAACGGTGGTGCTCTCCTCCCTCACCTCCATCGGCATGATGATGATGAGTTACTCCCGGGCGAAGGTGTCGGCTGCGCGGATCAACGAGGTTCTACATACAGAGCCGGACATTCAGTCAGGCCATGAAGCTCATAGAGAGAATGCATTGCAAAATCAGGCCATTCAGGTTGGCTCCAATCCGGCATCCAGGGTTACTCGCCGACCAGGTGAGGTGGAATTCCGGGACGTTTCGTTCCGTTATGACGGCGAAGATGCCCTCACGGGAGTTAATCTTACTGCGCGAGCAGGGGAAAAGGTGGCTTTACTCGGTTCCACCGGTTCAGGCAAGACATCACTCGTGCAGCTCATCCCCCGCCTATATGATGCCTCAGTCGGTGAAGTACTTGTTGGCGGTGTTAATGTACGGAACTGGGATCTTCAACTGCTTCGCAGCAGAGTGTCCATTGTATTGCAGGAATCCATTCTGTTCAGCGGCAGCATTCGGGATAATATCGGCTTCGGCAGACCGGATACCACGGATGCCGAGATCCGTGCGGCGGCGCGGGCAGCGGCAGCGGATGAATTTATCATGAACCTGAAAGATGGATACGACACGGAGCTTGGACAGCGGGGAGTCAATCTCTCCGGCGGGCAGAAACAGCGTATTTCCATTGCGCGTGCCCTGCTCATGCGGCCGGATGTTCTTATTTTGGATGACAGTACGAGTGCAGTCGATCTGCGAACCGAAGCAAGCATTCAGAGAGCACTGCATTCCCTGATGAAAGACAGTACAACCTTTTTAATTGCCCAGCGCATATCTTCGGTGAAGGATGCTGACTGCATTTACGTGCTGGATGAGGGGCGAATCGTGGCAAGTGGTACACATGACGAACTCATGGCCAATTCCACACACTATCAGTCCATTTATGATTCCCAACAACGGAAGGAGGATGTTCAATTTGGCTAAACCTGCATCTTCCTCCGCACAGCCACCTGTCGTTCCTCCAATCGGAAGACCTGGACCGGGCCGGGGGCCTGTTCCGAAAGTAAGAGCCAAGAATGCCAAGCACGCCATCCTGCGAGTATGGTCTTACATGGGACGCCATCGCAAAGGGGTTATTATGGCTCTGGTCCTTACCGCTCTGGGAACACTGCTTAATCTGGCGGGCCCCTACCTTCTGGGCCGCGCGGTGAATGAGCATATTGTTCCGAAAGTGACGGACGGCCTTTTGAAGGACTGCCTCCTGTTATTAACGGTATACGTCTTGAGTTCACTCATGATGTGGGGACAGTCTTATGTCATGATCGGCGTATCCCAGTTGACGGTGAAGGATCTGCGTCAGGCTTTGTTCTCCAGGCTGCAGCAGCTGCCCATAAGCTTTTTTGACAAAAATCAAAGCGGAGATCTGATGAGCCGGGCTACCAATGATATCGATAACGTGTCCACTACCCTGAATCAGAGTGTGACTCAGCTGATGTCCAGTGCAATCCTTCTTGTCGGTTCACTGTCGATCATGCTTGCTCTGGATATCCGGCTGACACTTCTCAGCCTGGTAAAGGTACCGTTAATCACCATTGCAACCAAGCTGATCGCTTCCAGAACACGCAAACATTTTTCTGCCCAGCAGAAGCTGCTCGGTGAGCTGAATGGCTATGCGCAGGAAACGATCGCCGGACAAAAGGTGGTTGCCGCCTATAACCGTCAAGAACAGGCACACCAGCATTTTGAGAGCCTGAATGAAAAGCTGCGTACAGCCAGTACGCAGGCCCAGACCGTATCCGGGCTGGTTGGACCTACGATGAACGTCATGAACAACATTGGATTTGCCATTCTTGCAGCAGTAGGTGGATGGATGGCTTACCACGATTTAACGTCCATCGGACTGATTGTAAGCTTTCTTGCCTACTCTCGGCAGATTGAGCGACCACTTAACGATCTTGCGAACCAGTACAACCTGATTCAGGCAGCCATTGCCGGTGCTGAGCGTGTGTTTCAGATTATGGATACACCAAGTGAGTACGAGGAGAAACAGGAGAAGCAGCTGGATCACATTCAAGGTAAAGTGGTGTTTGAAAATGTATCCTTTGGATACCATTCCGATAGAGAGATTCTGAAAAATGTCAGCTTCACCGCGCAGCCTGGCGAGATGATTGCTCTGGTCGGGCCAACAGGTGCCGGTAAAACAACCATCATTAACCTGCTCCCCCGCTTCTATGAAATTACAGGCGGAAGCATTACCATAGATGGCACGGACATCTCGGAGCTGGAGAAGGATCACCTCCGGCGCGGACTCGGTATTGTGCTGCAGGATGCCTACCTGTTCTCGGGAACCATTCGTGATAATATTGCCTACGGCAAGCCGGATGCGACCGATGAGCAGATCAGGCAGGCAGCTCAGCTGGCCAATGCCCACTCCTTCATTCGCAAGCTGTCCCAAGGTTACGACACCCCCATTATTGCGGGCGGAAGCAATCTAAGCCAAGGACAGCGGCAATTGCTGACGATCGCTCGGGCCATCCTCGCCGATCCGGCCATTCTTATTTTGGATGAGGCAACGAGCAGTATTGATACCCGTACGGAAATGCAGATTCAGGAGGCGATGCGCACGTTAATGAAAGACCGCACCAGTTTCGTCATCGCCCATAGACTGAGCACGATCCGGGAGGCAGATCAGATACTGGTGATTGATTCAGGCCAGATTGCCGAGCGGGGTAACCACGAGGATCTCATGCAGCAAAAAGGATTTTATTATCAGCTCCATCAAGGTCAGCTAAACTGATCCATTAACTGAGCGACAACATAAATACGCCGCACGAAAGTTCCGTTATATTCGGACCTGTGCGGCGTTTTATTTGTTCTTGGAGGGTACCTCTTAAGCAATTATTCCACGGCTGCTACCGGGAGCTCCAGTGTAAACGTAGAACCGACTCCCACTTCACTGCGCACCGTAATTTCTCCATGGTGGTCATGAGCAATCTTCTGGCAGAGCGCCAGCCCAAGCCCTGTCCCTTCTTCCTTCGTTGTATAAAATGGATTAAATATATCGGCAAGGGCATGATCCGGTATGCCGCTTCCCGTATCCGTAATGGATGTATATGCTTTGTCTCCTTCATGAACAAGAACAATATGTACTTCACCCGGATCATTCATTGCTTCGAATGCATTGCGTATCAGATTAATCAGAACCTGTACGATCTTGTCCCGATCCATATTGACCACAATTGATTCGTCTGTCATCTCTAATGTAATCCGGTGTCCACGGGATGCTGCATCTGACTCGGTTAATGACAAAACACGTTCAAGGCATTGGCCCAGCCTCTCCGGTTTCATTAGATGAGCCTGAGGCTTGGAAAATTGCAGAAATTCTGCAGTCAGGTCCGTAACCCGTATCACTTCTCCCATAATCACTTCATACCACGGGGCAATATTGTACGCTTGTCCGCGTGACAGCTGTAAGAATCCACGAATGGCCGTGAGCGGATTACGGATTTCATGCGCCATGCCAGCTGCAAGTTCTCCAACAGCCCTGAGCCTTTCCGAACGGTAGATCTCTTCTTCATTCTTGATCCACTTGGTGCGCTGTGCCTGAAATAGCCGCTCCTCTGCAATCGTTATGAACTGCTGGAGGCTCTCTGCTGTCTCCGGATAGATCGAAATGCTATACGTAACCTGTAATCCTTTCAAATCTGTGGTTTGCATCCTACTCATTCGTTCCTCGATCCCCGCAACCTCGGGCAAAATGATTGAAAATCGATCTCCCGCATAACGGGATATGCCATAAGCATCCGCAAAATGCTTGGAGATGCTCTCCCCAGTCCCCGCTATAATTTTACTCCAATTGTTATCCACTTCCTTGTTAAATCCGCTGAAGTTCTGGATGTTCAGAAGAATGAGCAAAAAGGAGCGCTGCTTCTCTGCCGTCTCTTGCAGTGCATTCATATATCCTTCATAGTTGAGCAGACCTGTAAGTGGGTCGTGCAGAGTGAGGAATTGATTTTTTTCGCGCAATCTGCGCTTTTCGGCTTCGCTGTTAACCAGCGTATGATACAGAAAGATTATAACAATTGCTGTGAGTAGATCGAAGAGGGAAACCAACAAGGTGTAGGCATCTATCGTTACGTAGGATAGCCGAATCGCTGTATATTGCAGCACGAGCAGGAGAGAAATGGGCAGGGTCTGCTCCACACGCTGTTTGTTCTGGATCATTGTCATGATGAGCAGGTAATATAACATATTGCACCAGTTCAATTCACTGAAATAGTGAAATATGCCAAGAAAGATCCACTGAATTTTTTGTAATACAGGATATCGTCTTTCTCCATAAATGCTGGCAATAAATAAGGCTCCGGCAAGGATCATCCATGTAAGGCTGGAGGTACGGCCCAGAAAATAAGAGGACAGGATTACAAGCAAGCAACCCAACGGGAAAATAACCCTTTTCATCGTGTACGTTAGCAAACAACCTCGCCCCCTTTGACAATCTACTCACATCTAACACTTCATTTACATGCATTATATCGATTATGATTAGCTAATGTTGTCGATTAATGGAAGCTCTCCAAATTGGAAAGGATAGCGCTCATGGGTTATATACCATTTATTTAGCATCTTGAATAACGATCCTGCACATCATCCATCTTTTTTCTGGTATGTCATCCGGAATGATGCTGCTCGTCTGTTTTATCGGTCCTCTGGTTACTGTACTCGAGTGGCTTATCCATTCTTAAACACAAAGCCAGCGCTCTGACGTTCCAGAGCGCTGGCTTTGTTCTTCCCCTCAACATATCTATTTCTTCGCCATATATTTGCGGATATCAAATGCAACAGCGGCAACAATAATTAATCCTTTTATAATCAGCTGCCAATAGGGACTTACCCCAATAAAGGTAAGACCGTAGTTGATAACCCCGAAGATGAGCACACCGGCCATAACACCTGGCACTGTACCGATACCTCCGGCTGTTGAAACGCCGCCAACGACACACGCCGCTATGGCATCCAGCTCATACATATTGCCGTAGTTATTCGTCGCTCCGCCTGTGCGCGCTGCCTCCAGCACACCACCCAGACCATATAACGCTCCCGCAATGGCATACAAGGCAATCAAATTACGTGCGACGTGAATTCCCGATACATGTGCGGCCTGGATGTTGCCGCCAATGGCGTACATATTTTTGCCGAGACGGGTTTTGTTGAAAACGACCCAGCAGATTAAGGCTACTGCAATCGCAATCAGTACAATATAAGGGATCGAGTAGCCACCACCCAGATCAATATAGCCTGATCCGATCACCGTAAAGTCCGGTCTAAGTCCTCCGATCGGCTGTGACTGGTTGGGCTCTGTATCAAAATAAATCGAGTTCAACCCATATACGGCCACCATCGTTCCCAGTGTGGCGATAAATGGAGGTACATGCAGCTTGGCGACTATAATTCCATTTACCAATCCGACAATCAGACCAGCCACAATTCCGATGAGAATGGGCAGCCCCACCCATAAATGCGGCAGATCCGGAAAGAAGCGGTTGGCATATTCGTCAATTTGCAGCATGGACGCAGATACCACAGCCGTCAGACCTACCACCCGGCCAGCAGACAGATCGACCCCGCCTGTGACGAGAATGAAGGCCGCCCCAAGTGCAATGATGGCCCGTGTGGAGGATTGCTGCAATATATCCCGTAGGGTAGAGAAAGCAAGGAAGTTCGGGTCCGCGATGGCAATGCCGATGACAAGCAGAATAAGTACGATAAAGATGGCGCGCTGCGTTACATACTGTTTCACCTGATTGATTACTTGCGTGTTCATCTGTTTCCTCCTGTCTAAGCCATCCGCTGCTGAGCGGCCAGCCTCATAATTTCCTGCTCTGTGGCGTCGGCTCCGTCTACAATGCCCGTCAGCCTTCCTTCACTCATCACCATGATCCGGTCCGACATCCCAAGCAGTTCAGGCATCTCCGAGCTGATCATGATAATGCTTTTGCCCTGACGAGCCAGTTCCGTAATAATGGTGTAGATTTCAAACTTGGCACCCACGTCAATTCCCCGCGTCGGTTCATCAAGCAGCAGAATTTCCGGGCTGGTCAATAACCAACGTGCCAGAAGCACTTTCTGCTGATTCCCTCCAGACAGGTTGCGAATCAGCGTGTTAACGGAAGGCGTTTTGGTTCTGAACTTCTGGGTTTGCTCCCTTGCCTCTTCGCGTCCCTTCTTTTCATCCAGCAGCCCAACCCGGTTTCGGTACCTGCCCAGACTCGCAATGATCGTATTTTCATACACGGACAACACGGGAAATATGCCCGTAACCCTACGCTCCTCGGTCAGCAGCGCCATATGATGACGTTTCGCCGCGGCGGGTGAGTTGATCTTCACTTTGCGTCCATGAATCGAAATTGTGCCTGAAGCGAGACCGCGCAGTCCGAACAAGGATTCGATCAGCTCCGTCCGCTGCGCTCCCACGAGTCCGCCAATACCAAGTACTTCGCCTTTTCGGAGCTCAAACGTAATATCCCTGAACGAGTGGGCCTGGCTCGATGTTAACCCTTCCGCCTTCAAAATCACTTCGCCAGGAACGTTGGTCCGTTCCGGAAAACGTTCGTCCAGATCCCGTCCAACCATGCGGGTGATGATCAGGTCTGTAGTCAGATCGGCAGCATCCCACGTACCGACTACAAACCCGTCACGCATAATGGTGACTTCGTCCGAAATCGTGAGGATTTCCTCCATTTTGTGCGAGATGTAGATAATCGACACGCCGCGGCTGCGAAGCTCGTTAATGATGGCGAACAGCTGCTCTACTTCCTTGCCTGTCAGAGATGAGGTCGGCTCATCCATAACAATGACTTTTGATTGAAAAGAGACCGCTTTGGCGATTTCCATGGATTGTATTTTGGATACGGATAATGTTCCTGCCTGTGCCTTCGGGTCGATATCCAGATTCAGGTCTTTAAACAAGGCCAAGGTATCGGCATACATCTTCTTCTCGTCGACCAGCAGCCCTCTCATCGGGAAACGTCCCAGCCATATATTCTCCATCACGGGACGATGAGGCACCGGATTCAGCTCCTGATGGATCATGGATATGCCATGCTGCAGTGCTGCTTTGGAATTCGGAATGTCGACCTCTTTTCCATCGATTCGAACCGTCCCTTCATCCGGTCGGTACATGCCGAACAAACATTTCATCAGTGTCGATTTCCCTGCTCCATTCTCTCCCATCAGGGCGTGGACCGACCCGGGCTTCACCTTCAGGGTGACCTGACTAAGTGCCTGCACACCCGGAAACCCCTTCGAAATTCCGTCCATCTCCAGCAGATAAGGTGATGCCATATTGGTTCCTCCCTTCCATATGCCCAGAAAAAAGGGACGCCACCGGTAAGACGGACGTCCCTCTCTGCTGCTGTTATTGGGCGTCGGCAATGTTGTCTTTCGTAATTTTCTTGTAGGCGATCCAGACATATTTGCCATCCGTAATGTCGTACCCCGTATTTTCCTTCGTTGGTGTCTCACCTTTGGCAAGTACCGCAGCCAAAGCCACTGTTGCTGCGCCCTGGTTCTTCGCATCATTCAATACGGTGCCGAGCATCGTGCCATCCTGAAGCGCCTGAATGGCAGGAGCCGTTGCATCTACACCTACGACAGGCATCGCCTTGCCGTCCTTGAAGTATCCTGCTGCCTTCAATGCCTCGATAGCACCGAGTGCCATGTCGTCATTGTTGGCAAGTACAGCTTCAATCTTGTCGCCGTGGGAAGCGAGGAATGCCTGCATTTTCTCCTGTCCTTTGACCCGATCCCACATCGCCGTGTCTTCCGCCATTGCCTCTACTTCAATACCGGCATCCTGGATCGCCTGTACGGAGTATTTCGTCCGCAGCTCTGCATCCTGGTGACCCGGCTCGCCTTTCAGCATGACGTATTGCAGTTTGCCGTCCCCGTTTTTGTCCGCTTCGGGATGGGCTTTCCAGTAATCCACAATCAGCTGGCCGGAGATCGTACCCGACTCTTCCGCTTTGGCACCAACGTAATACACCTTATCCCATTTATTCATGTCTTCAGCAACCGGCTCACGGTTGAGGAACACGACAGGAATGCTTGCCGCCTTGGCCTTGTCAATGATGACGCCTGCCGCCGTCCGGTCAACCGGATTTACAGCCATTGCACTGTATTTCTTGGATACAAACAGGTCCACCTTCTCATTCTGGGTCGGCTGTGCGTTCTGGCTATCCACGATATCAAGTGTGGCTTTGCCTTCTGCTGCTGCCGTCATTGCATTCCGCACGCCCGTCATGAACGTATCATCGAATTTGTAGATCGCAACACCAATTTTCGGTGTCTCCGTTCCGCCTGCTGCCTGCTCCTCCGTACCGGTTCCCGTACTTCCACCCGCACTGTCTCCACCGCTGCTGCAGCCCGCAGCCGCAACCATGAATGCAGTAAGCAGCAGTGTCATCCACGTTTTCTTCATATCCTAATGACCTCCCCCAAGTTCATTCGGCTTCACCGATGTCTTTATTATGAAAGGGTTTACACGATTTTCGAATACAATATCTTCATCTGTTTTATCGAAATCTTCCTGTGTTCGGTTCATGTCTTCCATCGTCATTGAACAAACGGAAACAGCAGCTTCTGGTTATCCATCCAGAACATATTGTCCGTACTGACCAGCTTCGTTTCCAGCTTCACTCTGGCCTGCACCTGCTGATTATTGAGCCGTGCCACGGCTTGATTTAAACCAAGATACCCTGCGCTGAAGCCATTTTGCACAATAAGATGCTGGAATACCCCTTCCTGCAGCTGCTCCAGCTGCTGCTGCTCACTCCCGAAGCCTACAATGTTGATCTGGTGCTCCAACTTGCGGCGATGCAGCTCATCCGCTGCTCCCAGAGACGCGGGCTCCTGCAGGGCAATGAAGCCGTCTACCTGCTGCTCGTCCAGCAGCTGCTTCGCTGCCTGCCAGCAAACCTCCCGTGTGCTGCATACGGACTTGGGTTCAACCCGAATACCCGGATACTGGACCAGCGCTTCCATGACCCCCTGCTCCCGGTGGATCAGCCCTGGATTCACAGGATCGGGCCCCAGCAAGGCTACACTGCCTCTGCCGCCCAGAAGTTCGGCCATCGCTTCACCTGCCTGCCGCCCAGCCTCCACATTATCCATGGATATGACACTCGTAATCCCTTCTACAGGAAACTCATCGTTGAGAACAATCACTGGAATACTAGTACCGCTCTTATTCATCGTTTGGGCCTTCTGAATAATGTCGCCAAGTACCTTCTCACTCAGTGGATCAACGAGTAGAGCGGAAGCGCCCTGTTGCAATGCCTGCGTCGCTGCTCGGATCTGTGCCTGTTCGCGCTGACTGTAGGCCGAAACGCCCTGCCCGGACAACTCCTGCGGCTCTCTGACTCGGTGGATCGCCGAATCGGGATTGGATGGCGCATACGTTGCCGCCTCGGATGGAAAAGCCTCCACCGTCAGCAGTTCAGCTCCATGCTCCTTGGCTGCTGCTTCTGCCCCGAGCCTGATCGCTTCTGCAAGTTCACCTGTCCCAGCAGGGGTGATCAGAGCGACACGAGGTGGCGGTAGTATCGAATCGGCATTGGAGATGCCACATGCCGTACTCAGGAATAAACAGCAGCCCGCCGCAGCGATCCCCATACATCTGAGTGCACGAAGGATGGACGGACTGAATTTCTTGATGGAGTCTGCACTAATAATCCTGCTGATGATTGCTTTATCTTCCTTACCTTTTATCATAATAATCGCCATCCTCCCGTTCGCATTGAACCGGTATCCGAATCCAGACCGTCGTTCCTTCCTCCAGCTCACTCTCGAATTCAAGACCGCACCCTTCCCCGTAATAGAGCTGAATCCGGTCATGCACATTGCGTACGGCTACCCCTGATCCAGCACCACTCTTCACGATGGGACTGCCCTGAAGCAGTCCTGCCACCTGCTCCTCCGTCATGCCGACACCATTATCCGTGATGCGGAATACCAGCTGGCCGCTCTCCCGATAGACGCGGATCTCAATGCAGCCTTCATCCGTGTGATACTCAATCCCATGCACGATGGCATTCTCAATTAACGGCTGAAGAACCAGCTTCAGTGTCAGACATTCGAGTGTATCCTCATCTGCATCCAGGCTGAACCGGAATTTGCGCTTGAACCGCATCTGCTGAATGGTCAGGTAATGGTGCGCATGCTCCAGCTCTTCGCGGACAGTAATAATGGTTTTCCCTTGGCTGAGACTTATGCGAAATAGGCGTGAAAGCGATGTGATCATGGTGATCACTTCTTCATTGCGACTCATGCCCACCATGCGCACGACAGAGTTCAATGTATTGTAGAGAAAATGAGGATTAATCTGGGCCTGCAATGCTTCAAGTTCGAGACGCCGTTTCTGTTCCTGCTCATGGATGATCTCATTCATCAGGGTACGAATCTTGTACACCATCAAGTTAAACCGACGGGATAGCCGCTCCACTTCAAGCGGTCCCTGAACAGGCAGCTCAACATTGAAGTCCCCTCTCTCCACGGCTTTCATCTTCCGCTCCATCCGCCGAATTGGACGTGTCAGACTGGAAGAGAGCAGCATGGACACGAGAATAACGAGTATTAACACAACCAGCAGTACCCGAACAAGATAGCCATTGACCTCCTGCCGGGTTGTCATGATTTCATCCAGGTAGGCCACACCGACAATTTTCCATCCGATATTGGCTACAGACTTCACGGTATTCAGTCTTTTCTGTCCATCCGCCTCATCTTCATAACTGCCTGTCGCCACCAGGGCCTGTTCGATATTTTCGCTTTTGAGTCCCATGTACATCAGCTGCTGCTGCGGATGATAAACAATGTTGCCTGCGCTCTCGTCGATGATGTAGACATATCCCCGCTGCCCCAGACTGACCCGGCGGCTCAGTTCATCCATCTGTTTGAAATTGATATCCACCAGCAGAATGACCTGTCGATCCTGACCATTTTGCCGTACAGTAATGCCTTTGCTCATCGATACGACCCACTTATAGGGGCCTGAGTACATGTTCTGAATATGAGGCAGTGAAAAGCTAAGGTGGTCCGGCACTCTGAGCGCAGATTGAAACCACCCTTGCTGTGTCACATGGGCGCTTGATTTTAGCTCGGCGGAAGGTCTGTTCTTGAGCAGTTCGCCCTTGGAGTCGAGCAGTGTAATGGAGATAATGTCCTCCCGGCTGCTGAGCAGGGTATCCAGCTGTTTGTCCACCTGTTCTCCTTCCCAGGTTCCGTCCCGCAGCATATGCTCCTCGATGGCTCTGTACAGATGCGACATGCTCCGGACATAGTCCTCCAGGTTGTAGCTGACCTGATCGACGATCTGCCTCGTTGTCAGTTCAGCGCTTCGTTCGGCAGCCTGTGTGAATTTGTCATGCAGAAGCAGGGCCATGATGGTGAGCACAAGTACAATGAAGATGGAAAAGGACCACGTGATAATCGACCGAATACTGCTGACCTTCGAGGATCGAAGACGGAAACGCAGCCGGAGCCATAACTGGCCTATCCATCCGGCTAACGTTCTCATCGTTCTGCACCTTCACGCGTTGTCAGCGCGAACTGCTTGCGATATTCTTTGGGAGAGACGCCGATATGTTTCTTGAAGCAAAAACTGAAATAATTCGGTTCGGCGAAGCCTACCCGTTCCGCGATCTCAAACGACTTCAGCTCCGTGGAGCGAAGCAGTTCCTTGGCCGCCTCCATACGGATCTGCATCAAATATTGCAGGAAGGTAAGCTGCACTTCTTTTTTGAAAATGCCGCAAAAATAACCAGAACTGATATGCAGATATCCGCATACCTTCTGTATGGACAGATCGGGATCGGCGTAATGTTCCTTCGTAAACCGCAGCGCCTGCTCCACAATATCCTTGTATACATGCTGGCGCCCGCTGGCAATCCGGTGCTGTACGAGCACGCAGACCTCCCTCACTTTGTCCTGTGCTTCAGACAGTCCCGGCAATCGGAACATATCCGCATACAATTGGAAACCGGAACCGAAGATATCCTCCATGTCCTCACCCGATGCCTGCGCGGCCTTCCATACCGTCGTCAACACCTCAATCAGGTACAACTGGATGTCCCCCCGACCATGCTCGACCGTAATTTCCCGGAAAATGATATCCAGTGCATCTTCAAGCTCCGTTCTGGTTCCTGCCTTGAGCGTACGGGTCAGCGTCTGCTGCTTCAGCTCGTCAAAACGCAGCTTGCCTGCAGTCTGCCGCTCCACGTCTGCAATATAGATCAGCGAATCGGTCCCCGGCACCAGTCTGTAGTCGAGCGCCAATAATGCATCCTCATAAGCGTGTTTCACATCCGAGAGGGTATCGACCATGGATCCAGAACCCACGGTGGCCGGGATGCGCAAGTAGTGATTAATGCTGCGGATGACATTTTCAAGGGCCTGCTGCTGACGTTTCTCCCCTTCGCCCTGTCCCCAGCGATCAATAAAAAGCAGAACAATGGCTTCCTGGTGCATAAAAGCATGTCCTGCTCCGTGTTCCTTCCATACCTCTTCGGCAATGTTAAGTGCAGCGAACTGCTTCAGTTCCGCATCCTCGGAGTGACGCAGTGATCCCCCGGAACCGTGGTTACCCTTATTCTCCGATACGTTGTCTGCCTTAACCGATGCCTGAGTATTCGCTCCCACTTGATGGCCATTCTTCTTCCCGTCACCCTCCATGTGCAGCGTCAGAACGGACACCCCATAATGCTCACCGTTGAGGTCCAGACCGCACTGTTTGGCTTTGTCGTGAATATACGCCGGCGATTTCTGCCGATGCAGCAGCGTAGCCATCAGATCAGCCTGCACCAGCGGCAAGCTTGTATAATAATGATCCCGCAGCTGCTGAACGTCTTCGCGTTCTGCCACCTCAGATGCCATCTGCGCTCGCAGACGTGTAAGCAGTTCGGTCAGATGCCCGGCTGAGAACGGCTTCAACAAATATTCATCCACACTCAGTGAGACCGCCTGCCTGGCATAATCAAATTCATCATACCCTGTCAAAATGACAACCTTCACGAGCGGGTTGCGTTCCCGCAGCCTTCGCGCAAGTTCCAGTCCATCCATAAACGGCATGCTGATGTCGGTTACCACGATATCGGGCTCAACTCTCTCGGCCATCTCCAGCGCTTCACGGCCATTCTCTGCCAATCCGACGATTCGCAGATCCAGGGCCTCCCAATCTACCTCTATGACTAATCCTTCGCGTACGTCTTCTTCATCATCCACCAGCAATACCCGGTACACGTCCGAATTCCTCCCCCAGCTCTTTGAAATCATGCAAGATGCCTCATGTATATGTCGTTTTGATCCAAGGTTGCCATCATACTATACAATATTATTTCATTTGTGTAACCGCTTACTTTTGGGAGGAGAAAATAGCATCAGAAACGATTATATGAAGACGGAAAGAGCAGATGGCTTGAAAGCGGTGCGCAGATCATCAATAAGCCCTGACCCGCTCAACAGCAGATCAGGGCTATCGTATAAAGTCCAGGATCAACGCAATTTAATTGCAGATACACTAGACGCCTTTATATCTTTTATTCAATCCAAGTGATGAGTTTCCTTCTCCTGCTCGACGGGACTGGCATTTAACCCTTTTACATATATCATTGTTCGATCTGGATTCGTATGTCCCATCATTTCAGCCAGACGATGGAGTGGAACACGCTCAGCCATGGCATAGCCAAACCGATGACGCAGATCATGTGAACTTAGTCCTTCCAATCCGGCTGCGGTCATTACTTTTTTAATCAAATGGCGAAGCGCCCTTTCGGTCAAACGATCGTTAGTCTTCTCCGAAGGGAACAGGTAAGGGCTACCTGGACTCAGACTTTCCATATACTTTCTCAACATCGTAACACACACCGTATCCAGCGGAATTCTTCGTTGTCCGTTTCGTTTATCGGCCCGCACTGTAAGCTGCCCGCTTCGCTTGCCCAGTTCGATATCGATTGGCTCCAGATTGCATACCTCCATCGTCCGCAGCCCCGTATGAAACATCAAGATCAAGATGGTCTGATCCCGCAGGGAATTCCCCTGTTCGACCGCAGAGAGGAAAGCTTCTTCTTCTCTGGCTGTCATTCGGCGAGGGCTCACCTTGTCTTCGGGGATAAACTTTAATGGTTTGGAAGGATCACTGCTAATTTTGGACTCTGCTGCAGCCCATTTGAATAAACGCTTCAGTGTAATCAGTCTGCGGTTAATCGTAGCTGGCTTCAGCTGCAAAACGTTCTGCGAATAATCACGGTAGCTCATTAATGTGGACAGATCCATGTTTTCAATCCGGATATCCTTATCTCCAAATGCCGTATTAGCTTTGCACCATTCTAGAAAATGTTTCAGATCACTCGCATATTCCCTTAATGTTTTGGGAGTCAATTTAGCCTGAATGGTAAGCTTATGTATGAATTCCTGAACAACCATTTCCCCATGCACCGGCACACCAGAAACCTTATCCATTAGAAAAAACCTCCAAATCTTGACTTATATTAGCGGACATGGTATTATCATATTAATCGATACATTAGCGGACATCAAGTCTGTGGTTTAAATGCACCTGATAAGCATTAATTTCTCATTAACTCTTATCAAAATGGTCGCTTAAAAACTTATTTTTTGGAGGAATCACATGCAAACAGGTACAGTGAAATGGTTCAACGCGGACAAAGGGTTCGGTTTTATCGAAATTGAAGAAGGAAATGACGTTTTCGTTCATTTCAGCGCAATCCAAAGTGACGGTTTCAAAACATTGGATGAAGGACAACGCGTTCAATTCGAAGTAACCCAAGGTAACCGGGGACCACAAGCTGAGAACGTTACAGTCATCTAATAATATCCAAGCTGCCTTTACAGGCAGCTTTTTGTTTTTATACTCTTCCCTTTCTATTTGGATTAGCAGACTGACCCGAACGCCAAAATCATACAAAGCGAGGGATTATGATGGATAAGGAACAATTGATAGCCGAAGTAGCCAAAGCTGGCGGGTTCTCCAAAAAGAATGCAGACAAGGCCGTAACTGTCGTCCTTGATTCAATTCTAGAGGCCTTAAAAGATGGCCAAGACGTTCAGCTTGTCGGATTCGGAAAATTTGAGGTGCAAACGCGTGAAGCACGTATGGGCAAAAGTCGGAGAACCGGCAAGGAAATTCAGCTTCCGGCAGGGAAAGTCCCTGTATTCACGGCAGGATTGATGATGAAAGAAGCTTTGAATTAAGGCAGCACACCACAGTATCGGAAAGAAGGTTTTTATTCAAACGAACAACAATAATTATAATGCAAATGCGACATTTTCAACGGTTGATGACATTCTTAACTATTATTCCGACAAGAAGACCAACCAGGATAACGCAAAGGATCACACCCATTCAACAGCCCCTTCAGCAGAGTCTGAACACACTTCATCATCACCCACTCGCTAATAGACCCTTTCATATTGGACAACAAAAAGCCCTGCTCCGCTTATAAACGGTCCAGGGCTTGATTTATGTTTACTCCAACACCCAGGGGGAGTGTATCTTGGGGACATCATTAATCAACTGCCTTGTATAGGGATGCTCCGCATGGTGAATGACTTCCTCTGCTTTTCCTGCCTCCACCATCCGCCCGTGTTCCATAATGCAGATCGTATCGCTCACATAATAGGCGAGACCCACATCATGGGTAATAAACACAATGGTCATCCGGTTCTCATCACGCAGCTTGAGCAGCATATCCAGAATGGTGGAGCGCGAACAGGCATCTACCATGGAAGTAGGCTCATCGGCGATCAGCACTTTCGGGTGCAGCATGAAAATTCTCGCAATCATTAACCGCTGCATCTGTCCACCGGACAGCTCGAACGGATATTTGTTGTACAACTCCTCAAACTTCAGGTTTACGAAGGAACATGCTTCCTTCATTTTGATGTACGCCTCATCCTGGCTGAGCTTCAAGCCTTGCAATTTAATGCAATCCACGAGCAGCTTCTCTACCCGGTGAAAAACATTGAACGAGGAAAACGGATCCTGGAAAATCGCCTGGATATCCTTCCAATAGGCTTTGCGTTCACGATATCGTCCAAGCTGCCTCGGTTTTCCGTTATATTCAATGGTCCCACTCGTTTCCTTAAGCAGGCCCATAATCATCTTCGCAAGCGTGGTCTTGCCACTGCCGCTCTCTCCAACAATCGAAATAATCTCGCCTTCGTGAAAATCAAAGCTGACATCGTCTACCGCCGCCTTTTTACGGTTGCCTGTACCGTATACCTTCGTCAGATGACGGCCGCTGATCAGTACCTTGCCCATCGCCATGCGGGTTCACTCCTTCCGGGAGTCATGAATCAAGCTGCTCTTCTTTCCTGATCTGCTCCAGGATTTCCGGTGTCAGCAGGCAGCGATAGATCCGTTCTTGCACTTGGATATTCTCAATCTTGCCCTGACGACATTCGTCTGTAACCAGCGTGCAGCGCTCTGCGAATCTACAGCCTTCAGGCACATGCTTCAGATTGGGCGGAGCGCCAGGTATCGCTGCAAGCTTATGTTCCTTCATCCCTTCTTCCGGCACAATGATGGACCCCATCAGCTTACGGGTGTATGGATGCAGTGGATTGAAGATCATCTGGTCCGCCGTTCCCCGTTCTACAATTTCGCCGGCATACATGACCATAATCTCATCCGTGACATGATACAGAAGCGGCAGCTCATGGGTGATAAACACCAGGGACTTGATCACTTCGCGTTTCAGCAAATCCTTCAGCAGACGGATGACCGCCTTCTGTGATGTCACATCCAGAGCGGAAGTCGGTTCATCCGCAATGAGCACTTTGGGATTCAAGATGGTTGAGATGGCAATGACGGTTCGCTGCTTCATGCCACCGGACAATTCATTCGGATACATATCCAGCACATCCGGCGACAGATTCAGCGATTGGAAACGCTCGGCTGCCATCCTCCGCACTTCCTGACGCTTCATCTCCGGACGATGTTCCTTCATAATATCCTCGATGAAACGGATAATGCGCAGCGTTGGATTAAGTGCATTCATAGCAGCTTGCGGAATATAGGCAATTTCCTTTCCGAGAATGCGGGAGCGCAGCTGCTCCTTGTTCAGCTGCATGATGTCCGTGCCATTGATCCGGATCGAACCACTGCCATAATGTAGGGGAGGGAAATAGAAGCCCATCAGGCTGAGTGCCAGTGTTGACTTGCCGCAGCCGGACTCCCCCGCAATGCCTAGCGTCTGCCCTTCTTTCAGTCCAAACTCCACCCCGTCCACCGCATAAACATTCTCTTTGAGCCGGGTACGGTAATAGGTTTTGAGGCCGCTGACCTGAAGTATAGGTTGGTCCATGGTCTTAGCTCCTTATTTTCGGATTAAAGATTTCGTCCATGCCTGTATTCATCAGATAGAGCGAGAACGTAATGACGGCAATGGCCATGGCCGCAGGAATGAATGCCCACCATGCTCCTGCTACCGGAGCTTCAAATACCAGTGCCCAGTTCATTAGAATGCCGAGTGATATCGTATTATACGGACCGAGCCCCAGCATCGAGATGGAGGCTTCGGACAGAATGCCCGAGGCGGTCTGAAGCACAAAGGCCATGACGACATAGGACGCGATATACGGCAAAATCTCATGGATGATGATACGCGGTGTGCTATGTCCCGAAATTTTCGCGATATGCACATGATCCCGGCTCCGCAGGGATGTTGTCTGTGCACGTACTGCCCTGGCTGTCCAGGGCCAGCTCGTGATGCCAATAATGATGGCCGTTACGAGCGAACTGCGGGAATCGATACTGACCGAGATCAGAATCAAAATGATAAATGACGGAATCACGATGAAAATATTCGTAACCGCAGTCAGGAAATTGTCCAGCATACCTCCGATATATCCGGATACCAAGCCCATAATCAGACCTATGACCGTTGCAAAAACGCCCGCTATCAGCCCCACCCGTATGGATGTCTGAATGCCATACATCAATTCCAGAAAGATATCACGCCCAAAGTTGTCTGATCCCAGCAGCAATCCATCCCCCGGAGGCTGGAACGCCATCGCAATCATCTCCAGCGGATCACTGCGATTAATGAGCGGATAGATGGTAACAAGCAGCAGCATGCCTACAAAAGTCACCGCACCGATCATAAACTTGGGCGACTTCAGCAAAATAGAGATCGAATGCTTCATGTCATTGTTCCTCCATCTGAGCAGCCTTAATGCGCGGATCAATGAAGCCATAGATTACATCAATCGTGAAATTGGCCAGCAGCACGGCAACGGCAATCAGCAGTGTACATCCTGAAATGAGCGGATAGTCAAGCTGACGTATGGCCGTGAACAGCCAGGTGCCAATGCCCGGATAACTGAACACAATTTCACAGATCAGTGATCCGCCAACCATGGTGCCAATGGAGAGCGCCAGTCCCGTGATCTGCGGCAGCATGGCGTTGCGGAACACATAACGGGCAATGCGGCCGTCCCGAATACCAAGCAGTTTACTGTACAGCACATAGTCCGAATTCAGCTCATAGATGGACATCTCCCGCATGCCAATGGCCTGACCGCCAATGGTCACGAGCACAATGGACAGGAACGGCAAGGTATGGTGGCGTATAACCGACATGATAAAGTCGAAGCTTAGCTGGGGCACCATCTGGAAGTCGTATCCACCGGACAGCGGAAACCATTTCAGTGTTAAAGCAAAGACATACAGCATAATAATAGCCAGAGTGAAAAAAGGAATGGAATTGATAAACAGCGCTACAGGAAACAGCACTTTATCAAAAACACCTTTCCGGTATGCCGCGATGGCACCGAGCAAATTGCCGATCAACCAGCCCACCAGGATAGCTGGGAGCTGAAGCCCCACCGTCCAAGGGACGGCGGAGGCCAGAATGTCCGTTACAGGCTTCGGATATAATCCGAAGGACGTGCCGAGATTGCCTGTGAAGAGATTTTTCAGATAAATGCCAAACTGGGTCCACAGGGGCTGATCAATACCAAATTCAACGGTAAATGTCTCATACACCCGCTTGATGGAATCCGAATCAGTCATGCCTGCGGTCATTTTGGAAGCGATCATGCTCACCGGGTTGCCTTCAATCAGTCTTGGCAGAATAAAATTCAATCCGACGGCGATGATCAGGGTCAGGCCATACCAGAACACTTTTTTCGCTACATATCTGGCGTAGGCATTCATTGGATCCAGCACCCCCCGAATTTTACGGATAAGGCCATATTTGTACTAAGGTGAGAACCTTTTTGCATCTCCTAATTATGAATTTGGTAAAGGGCCTTGATGCCTGCGCCATCCATGGAAATCTGCGGCGGAATGTTGGTGCCGTCCCCTTCGGACGGGAAGCCTTTCCAGACGGACTCATTCACGGTATCAAACACCCACGGTCTGTACATTAGTGGAATGGACGGAATGTCTTTGAGCCAAATCGTATTCAGTTCGGTGTATAGGGATTTCAGTTTCGCCTCATCAGAAACCGAAGGAATCTCTTCAATGATTGCATCTGCACGGTCATTCTGGTAACGGCCCCAATTCCAGAATGCCATCTCGCCGAGAGGAGCAACGCCTTTCGAATACATGATGGTCATGGCACGGTTCCACGGCTGGCTCGGACTCACACCGCCCGCTGGCGTGTTCATGATAATATCGAATTTGCCGGTCTGCAGATCATTGGTCCATACCGGGGATTCCGGGAATTTGGTTCGAATCTCAATGCCGATTGCTTTGGCGCTCTGTGCAACAATCTCCAGCGCCGCATTCCAGTCAGACCAGCCGTATGGACACTCAATTTCAAACGGTCCGAGACGGGTACCATTCAGTACACGAATGCCATCTTTGCCTTTGGCAGCCCCAATCGAATCAAGCAGCGCATTGGCCCCTTCCACATCGGTGGTCCACTGCAGAGACTTGATTGCATTCTGATCAATATATTTGGACTCGGCATCCGAGTTCAAGGTCAGCGAAGGCTGCATCGGTGCAGAATAACCGCTCATTGCCAGTTCGGAGATCTTGTCATAGTTGATGCTCATGGCAATGGCCCGGCGGACATCTGCGTTATCCAGTCCGGCTTTGGAGAGATTGAAGAAGATGCTCGGCATGGAACCCGGGAGATAGTAAGGAGCATCTTTCAGATAGGTTTTGACCGGAGCGCCGCCTTCCCACATTTTCCACACCTGCGGGATAAACTGTTGGGAGACGTCCACTTGCCCACTCTTGAAAGCCAAATCCCCTGCCGCATTATCCTTGTAGATTACATGGGTGATATACTTCGGTGCCGGCAGCTTGCCGAACAGCTTTTGTCCCCAGTAGTTGTCGTCGCGAATAACGGTAATTTTCTGATCATTGTAGAAGTGCAGCTTGTAAGCTCCGGTGCCCACCGGATTATCGTTGATTTCTTTGCGGATCGCTGTCAGATCATTATTATTTTTCTTCTCAATCTCTTCCCAGATATGCTTCGGCAGCATCGGGATTAACTCAATGCTATCCAGGACGGTCAGTTTGTTGGGATTATCAGGGTTCAGCTTGATTTCCACGGACTGGGCTCCGTCTGCTTTCACTTCCTGAATGTAGGTCCAGAAACTGCTCCAGTTAATGTCGTATTTTTTGCCCAGTTCATAGGTGTACACCACATCATCTGCGGTAAAAGCCGTGCCGTCACTCCACTTCGCATCTGCGTTCAGCTCAATCCGCAGTGTCGTATCATCCGTCCATTCATATGACTTGCCGAGCAGCGGCTCAAGTGCTCCATCCAGCTGGTTCACCATAAATAAGGTCTCATACAGGAGTTCCCTGGAGTTTCCGTAATTCACAGGGAAGGCGGGATTGCCGCTGAGCAGATTGAAGTTGGTGGGAGGTCCCCACTGCAATCCATTGACATACAGCGTCTCGTTGCGCGGAGTCTCCTGATTGGTTTGTGGTGCCGGTTCATTTTGGGTCGTTGCAGCAGGTGGATCTACCGTTCCTTGCGGTTCACTTACCGACGGTGGCTGAACACTTTGGCATCCGGCCAATAGAGCAGCCGACAATAACAGGGCGATGAGCGGTTTTGCAGCACTCTTGACTCGCATCCTGAACCCCTCCGTGAATTCATATTGGTATTTGGAAGCGCTTACTTAACGATATTCTATGAGATATATCACATGAAACATTCCACCTCTTTCCTCAATGTCGAGACATTATTTTGGGCAGTCGTCCCAAAAAAGACGAAAACCAACTTCGGAATTGCGAAGTTGGTTTTTGCTAAGATGACCAAATTGGTTAGATCTTAAACGGGCTGAGCGATGTCTGAAGCTCTGAGGAAACATCGGACAGCACCGCCGCAGACGCCTTAATCTGTTCCACCGACTTGAGCTGTTCATGAACCGAACCGGCAGCCTGCTGTGAATTGGCACTGGCCGTCTGCGCATGGCGTGCAATCTCATGCACGGAAGCAACGATCTGTTCCACGCCGGCAGACATCTCCTCACTTGTCGCTGCCATGTCCTCAATTTCCGTTGCGATCCTTACGTTTGTATCCCGGATCAGGCTGAAGTTTTGTTCCGTTACACGAGTCAAGCGCAGCCCTTCCTGCACTTCATCCTTCACTCGAGACATGGCTGATAGGGACAAAAGCATGTCCTGCTCCATGGCTTTGACCAGTTCCTCAATGCGGCTCGAGGAGTCCCCGGCCTGTTCAGCCAATTTGCGAACCTCGGTAGACACAACGGCAAAGCCTCTGCCATGCTCCCCTGCTCTGGCTGCTTCAATGGATGCATTAAGAGCGAGCAGATTCGTTTGATTCGCAATCTCATGAATGGTGGTAACCATCTGGCTAATCTGTGCAGACTTCACTTCAAGCGTACGTATGACTTCATCCGTTGTAGTAACGGAAGATTCAATCGTCGACATTTGCTGAACCGTCAGCTGCACCGCTTCCCCTCCGGTTTCCGCTTGCTTCCGGGAGTACAGGGCAGATTCCGAGATGCTGGAGGCCTTGTCTGCCATCCGCTGCACTCCAATGGCCACCTCTTCCATGGCCTGCAGGTTCTCTTCGGTACTGATGGTCTGGCTCTCTGCCCCTCTAGCCACCTGTTCCACGGACAAAGCAATTTGTTCGGATTCTTGTGCTGTGCGTTCCGCAATGGTCAAGAGTATTCCGGTCGAATGTTTAGCTTTCTCCCCTGCTTGAAGACCACCCTGAATAATCAGCTGCAGGCTGCTTCTCATCTCGTTGTATCCGGCACCAAGCATGCCAATCTCGTCCTGGACGTGATCGACGACCGGCTCAGTGAAGTCCCCCGTGCCTGCACGCTTGATGGCCATAGACACCCGTTCGATCCTTAATTTCACTTTGCGGACATACAGGATAATGGCTGTAATTGCTACCCCCATCGCGAGCAAAAATACGATCAGAAATGTCTTCAGAAATGAAGAAATAATGACATCAATCAGCGATTGAGATGCCCCTACATAGAGTATTCCGATGATTTCCCCGGTTACATCCTTGATCGGCTGATATGCCGTCTGTACATTCTGTCCAACGACAACGGCCTCACCGTAGAATTTATCTCCCTGCTGCAACACAGCCTGGGCAACCTGTTCCGATACTTTTGTTCCGACAGCACGTTCTCCATCCATCATCACATTGGTTGCCACGCGCTCTTCCCCGCGAAAGATGGTAACGGTATCTCCCGATGCCTCACCGATCTCATCCACAAGTTCGAAGTTGCCCTCCATTGCGGTTTCGCCTTTGTAAAGCTCGCCATCCTTGATGGCCCAGTCGCCGGGGTGTTTGTATGTAATAATTCGATCCGCCATCTCCAAATCCCGCTTCGCCTTTTCCGTTGCAAATGTCGTAATCCCCTGTCTCATTTCCAGAATTACGCTTACCGCCACGGCTGAGGAAAATACGATAAATATGCTGATAACGATCAAACTGATTTTGGTACCGATGCTCATGCCTCGCATGTGTTGAGCCACCCATTTCCCTAAGTAATTGAGGTGATTCCGAACCGAATTTCGAATCGATTTCGATAATCACATATAGAGTTATCGGTAGGCACATTCACATTATTTATAAGTTTTCAGTGATATTTATCACAATTTTCAATGAAAAAAACCAAAACATTTCCGTGTTTTCCGTAATCATGTGCGAATGTCCTTCCGTTTGGAAATTCTGATGCCCCGCAAGTCCAACAAGATATGTCTGAATTCGTATAAGGATAAAAAAACCAAATAATATGTTGCCAGCCACATAAATTGATGATATATTTATGTTGCCGACAACATAAATGAGAAAGTTGAGGATACCATGACATCAAAAGATGCTTCGAATAAAGATCACCCTTTCCTTAGTTCAGCTAACGATGAATTCAGCGCTGAGCATTATCCGGTCAGCTTTGGTATTTTTGCTCTTGCACGCTCGCATAAAGGGCTGGCTGCTCAATTGATTCGGGATACAGGATTGTTTCCTGGTCAAGAAATCATGTTGATGCAGCTGTTCGCACAGGACCATCAATCCCAGAATTCGCTGGGTCGTACACTCCGTCTGGATCATTCAACCGTAGCCAAGTCCGTTCGCCGCCTGGAAAGTGCAGGTCTCGTTACTCGCAGTCGCTCCAAAGAAGATGGACGGGTCACCATTGTCTCCCTGACGGAAGCAGGACGCGCCCTGGAGGATCAAGTGAACTCTGCCTGGAGCCGGGTTGAGCAGATCACTACCGCAGTCCTCTCAGATGAAGAAAAGAACTTACTGCTGTCTCTATCACAGAAAATTGCTTCACATATTGATTCATCCTTATCCTAAAAAATCCCCTAAACGATTGGAGCGAATAACATGTCTACATTCAAAATGAAAGCGATCCAAGTTCATCAATACGGTGGTCCGGAAACATTGCAATTTGAACAGGAAGTAACTCGGCCCGAACCTGCGGCGGGAGAAGTACTGGTACGTATTCAATATGCCGGAGCCATTCCGCTGGATTGGAAAATTCGTAATGGCTGGCTGCAGGACGTGTTTGTCAAAAGTCTGCCGTATACACCGGGCACAGCCATGGCAGGCATTGTTGAATCCGTAGGTGAGGGTGTCCAGGATTTCCAGCCAGGAGATCGTGTGTTTGGCAATGTGAAGGGAAGCTACGCAGAGTTCGGCATTGCTCCTGCTCAGGATCTGGTACATATGCCAGACGGACTAAGTTTCGAGGAAGCAGCAACCATTAAAGGTGGAGCCGAGGCTGCATGGAAGGCCTTGTTCACGGAAGGAGAGCTGGAATCCGGGCAAACTGTTCTGATCCATGCTGCTGCGGGCGGTGTCGGACAATATGCTGTACAGCTCGCCAAATGGAAAGGTGCCCATGTCATTGCTACGGCTTCTGGAAGCAATGTGGATTTTGTATCCTCCTTGGGTGCTGATCAGGTCATCGATTACAAAACAGCCGCGTTTGAAGAGCTGGTCCGCAACGTGGATCTCGTTGTAGAAACGGTTGGCGGAGATAATGAAGATCGTTCTTGGGGTGTACTGAAACGCGGTGGCAAGCTGGTTTCTTTAACTCAACTCCCCTCCCGCGACAAAGCAGAACAATACGGAGTAACAGCCAAGTTCAATTCAAAATTCCCGACTTCAGAGGATTTGACGATCATTGCCAAGCTTATGGCAGACGGTACCCTTCGTTCAGAAGTTGACTCCATTTTCCCTCTGCGTGACGCGGATCAGGCTCATGCCAAGAGTGAAGCCAGACGTGGCCGAGGACGCATTTTGCTGGATGTCCGCTCCATGTGATCATTGCTTCAGTGAGACTAGTTCTATCTGCCATTCCGTTTTGCAAACCGGTTAATCCCACAATAAAACAAAGAGGGATTCGATGTTATCATCGAACCCCTCTTTTCGTTCTCCATGGACTAAGGTCTATAAAGAAGATACTTTTTAGTTGGATGTAAGACTTACTTGTGCTGCCGTTTGATCCCAATCGACAGTCAGTCCCAATCCTTCAGAGATGAAGCGTACAGGAACCAGTGTACGGCTGTTAAGGATAATGGCTGGTGCATCGATATCAAGCGTCTCGCCATTCACCGTTGCGGTACTGCTTCCAATCTGGAGTACGAGTGTCTGGTCGTTCAGAACGGCAGTTACCGTCTTCGCCGTTTTGTCCCAAGTCACCTCGGCACCCAGCGCTTCAAGAATGGCATTGACAGGCACCATCACCCGGCCGCTCTGCTCCAGCGGATCCTGATCCGGGAACGAAATGGCTTGGCCATCCAAAGTAACGGTAATGGTTTGGTCTGTTGTTCCCGTTTCAGTAGAAGTTTCCGAGCTTGCATCTTCCGTAGTCTCAGGCAGCGGTGTCACTTCGCGTCCGAGCTGCTCTTGCAAGTTCGCAAGTCGGTTCAGGGCAAACGTCGTCAGCGATCCTGCTGCCATGGAGCCCATACCTCCGCCACCGCCGAAGTTACCGCCGGGACGTGCCTGCGTATTTCCTGTGCTCCCTGCCGCATCTGTTGGTTCTGTTCCGCTGGTGCCATCCGGCTGCGAAGGTGGTGTCGTTCCATCTGGAGGTGTCATTCCTTCAAAACCTTCAGGCGGCGTCATACCCTCCATGCCCTCTGGCGGCGTCATGCCTTCGAACCCTTCCGGTGGCGTTCCACCCATGCCGCCAGCTGCATCTGCGTTAGCAGAGTAAGCGATGTTGGATTCGAACTGTTCGGTTGTGTAGAATTTGGTTGGATCTGCTTCTACATAAGGTCGGATGACATCAGCAAGTTCTGTAATACGGTCTTGGATGCCTTCCAGGTAATCCGTCAACTCGTTGACGTAGCTCAAGTATTTTTCCTTATACTCCGGCACGGCAAGCAGGTTGTTAATCATCGGTACATTTTCCATGCTTATGCCAAGTACAGGCTCGTCCACGGATACGTTCGTTGCATTGGTATTGGTCGTAGTGGATCCGGTTGTCGTTGTTCCACGTCCGCCTCCACCCGAATACCCATTGAAGGACATGTTAAAGTCCCAAGGTACAACCGTGAACTTGCCATCGGCATCGCTGTAGAGCATGTAGTTATGCCCTTTGTCGCCGTTATAGCTGTCATAGTTGCCGAAAACCATGTTTCCCGCGATATACTGAAGTGCGGAATCAACGTCGAGCACGCTCTCGATATCGCCTTTTTCTCCTTCAGGCATGTCATTCAGCGTTTTGATAAAGTTTTTGAGTTTGGTTTTATTCTCGTCCGTACCCAAATCTTCAGTGAGTGTGCTGTAGTCGCTGCCCTCTTCATATTGAAGATAACTTCTCTCGTCGGTATCATAGAGGACACCGTCTTCGTAATCTTCACCGTAGTTCCGCTCCAGGTAGCTGTCATCCACTGCTTCAACACCTGTATAGAAACCAACCAATTCGCCGTTGACGTACAGGTTGACGTAGTTCGTCATCGGTACATCCATACCGATACTACGCAGCGCTTCATAGTGAAGAACTTCTCGCATGTACGATGGATCCGCGTAGTTGTTGTTCAATACCATTTTATCGAGGCCAAGCAGGGATTGCGTTTTATCGTATTTATCAAACTTCAGTCTGAAGCTGTAACGGTCCGAATCTTCCATGGATGCTACCGACTTCAGTGTCAGATTGCCTTTGGTGGAGAAACCGACATTATCCAGCTTGTTGCCATCCACTTCCACGCTGACCTTCTTGTAATCCTTATCGAGCGGACTTTCAAGCATGCTCTCCCAATCTGCATCATCAATCGTAACGTTGATATCAATGACATTATCTGTCTGGAATAATGATTCGTAAGCTTGCGTAATGCCTGTGCTGGTCGTTGTCGCCGCCGTATCCTCTGCGGCATACGCAGCGTTAGGGCTAACGACCAAGCCGAATGACGACGTTACCATCGTCACAGACAGTGCCGTTACTGCAACTTTTTGTAGTAAATTATTCAAATGATACATCCTCCTTCTTGGTTTCTGTTAAGCACCTGAGGCTTATAGGAACCATCGTAGAGGACAAACCTTTAATGAATCTTAAATGTGTCCGAGGATATATCGACTAATGGGTGGGTGATCCTATTTGGACCCCCAGATCGATTGATTGTTGGACCCGATCAACGAGAAGGTCATGACTTCATTATGACTGGCCGACTCATTTTTCTGTTTGAAGAATACGCCCTTGTAGGTCACACCGTTAATAACCATCGTGCAGTAATACGTACCGGCAGTATTGGACCACGTACCGGTTACTGCACCGGTGATCGTACCATTGGAATTCAGCGTCACGCTTTGGGTAGGCAGCATGCCCACACCGCTGATGGAAGCATCCAGTCCCATGTTGACGAACTGATACGTTCCCGTCATGTCGCTTGTGCTATAACCCGTGGACGAGATGCTGCTTCCCAAAAACTCGTATACGGCCGTCACCGGCCATTTGTCGGCGTTCAGGAATTGCTGATGCGCACGAACCTCATGATACTCGGTCCCGTTATTGAACCGGGTATGGTAGATCAAATACCTTGCACCATCCGTATCTACAAAAGCAGAGTTATGCCCTCCTGATTTGTAACCGAGCGGTATGCCTGAGAATGCATAGTTACCAAAAAGTTTTATGCCACGAGTCGACTGGTCGACTGAAGCGGAGGCATATACGGCCTGATTACCCGCAGCGTCGGTATACGTTCCGTCGATTGTCGCAGAACGGTACAAGCGGATATGGTAACCACCTTCATTGGCCAGACCGCCGTAGGTTACATATAGGTAGTAATACCCTGCACCCTTGTCATAAACGATATAGGGAGCTTCTCCTGTTTTACCGTAACCTCCAGCAATACGCTTGCCGAAATAACGGTCGGTATTGCCGTTATCTGATCCCGGATAGATAGGCTGTCCGGTATCCGGATTAATTTGCAGAATATAAATTCCTCCTGACCAAGACCCGTAGCTCATCCACAACTTTCCGGAACTGTCGTACGTTAAGGTAGGGTCGATGGCATTCGGGAACAGAGTATTGTTAAAGCCTCCATTGCTCAAGAACCAACCGCTCCGCGTGCCGGACAGACTGCCTTTGTCGATCAGCTCAGGAATGTTGGTATGCTGATACCACGTGTTTACGGTTTTGGTTCCAAGTGAGGACGTGGTCGTAATTGGATTGCTCCCATTTGTGAATCCAGAGTAGATAATCGTATCGATGTATTCGTACGGCCCCTTCACGGATTTGGATACACCGAATCCGATAGCTGAGCGAATATAGGTGGAAGAAGTGGAGTAATACAGCATGTAGGCTCCCTTGGAACCGTCCGCCCATGTGTATGAAGCATTGTAGATTGGCGATGCAGGCGCCCATACCGCATGACCACCAGAGCTGTCTTGGTCATTATATCCAGCCCATGCATAGGAAACGGCCAAGGCAGATGTCAAGGCAGCTCCCGAGCTGCGGGAGGCATTACCGGTACCGCCTGCCTTGACCAGCTCCCATTTCTGCATCTCTCCGCCCCAGTAGTTCCACTGCTGTATATTGGCGCCAGCAGTCGTGCTGCCACCTGCCACATCCAGCGCACCAGTATAACCGGAAGCCTTGGTCAGGAAAGCAACGGAGCCATCCGCATTTTGCTGGATCCGGAACAACTGCATCGTACCGCCCCAATAGGCCCACTGCTCAATGAGAGCTCCATCGGCAGCTGAGCCGCTATTAACGTCGATGGCACTTTTATAGGCCGAGTTGGCGGTGAGGAGATAGTAGTCCCCATTGCCGTAGTGCATAATTCTGAACTTCTGCGCATCAGAGCCGTTATAGGACCACTGCCGTATGCTTGTCCCGTCGGCAGACGAGCCATCGGCGACATCCAGGTAGAGGCTGCTATTTTTATTTTTGATGTAATAATACCCTTCAAAGGTGGATGGTGCGTACAAGGTACTGTTGGCATACCCCTGCGTTCCCTCGTAAGACCAGTTTCGGAGATCCGTGCTGCTGGCTTGAGCCAGATGAGATCCATAAATGTAGTACTTGTTCGTGGACGAATCATAATAAATGGAAGGGTCATGCACAGACACCCGGGTTGTATTCGAAGTTGTTGATGAACTTGCGGCCCCTAGTGCATTCCCACTGCCCATGCTGACAGCCAGAAGCACAAATAAGAGCATCATTGCGCTCAGCTTGTTCCATAGCTTGTATACACGTTGCATAATTGAATCGATCTCCCTTCATAATAGGTTGCTTATATTGCGTGTTAAGAATTATGTTCTTCTATTTATCTAACAAGTAAAGCGCTTTCATATATATGATAAAAAATAATTTCTCTCTCTTTTGCAATCCATTTTTAAATGGAACGTACTTTTGTTACTTTATGAATGGATATATTAACCTCCTCTCATAATGCTAAGCTGCATAGCGATTCTGGATTCGAACACTATACTCCACCTCATAATAAAAGCATATCCTTGTCGAAGTAAGGGGATTAATGTCGTTATGGAAAATAAATATGTATATTAATAAATTTGTAATTATACAATCTTTATCTATCCCCTATTAAACTTTTCCTTATTTTAAACTGCTCAGCGGCACGTGAATTGGTTGAAAATAGATATGACTCACACTGATATCTAGAGTCGATCGAATCATGTAAACGCAGAGAAGATATGTTACTATTTCCCAGTATAAGGAGGGTTATCATGTATAAAAGATGTCTTTTACTTGTATCCGCCGCTTTCCTATTAACAAGCTGCAGTGAACCCGGTGCACCTGCCCAGAACACTCAGTTGAGCGAGCAGATTGCCGAAATGACCCAAACCATCAAGGAACTCAGAGAAGAGAACACTCGCCTACAGGAGCAAATTACTCGCCTACAGGAAAGCGTAAATGACGAGGAAACCAGGACAAACCTGAGAGAAACCCTGAATATGACGTTTAAACTTATGGCTGCCATGGAATCAGAAGATACCGCATATATCGAGTCTGTATCTTCTCCCAATGTGGAGATTGCTACTAGCAGAAATGCATTGGTAGTTCAGCATGGAGATTCCTCTTATGAAGCTAATTTTATCAAGAGCATACTTTGGGATGAGTTCGAGTTCAGAGGTTATAATCAAAAGGATTCAGATCACTTCATGCTTTTTATTGCCCGAACGATGACGACAAAAGGTTCTGAGGGAACGATCGAGTACGAGTTTTCCTTCATACGCTCACCCGAAGGGGAGTGGTTGTTCGACGGGTACATCTCTTAAAATGAACTCATAAAAAAAGTGGTGCTCCATGTATAATGGAGCACCACTTTTTTTTTGATTTAAGAATCGATTTCCACCCGCTGAAGAAAGGTGCGAGTGCGATTCAGCTTGGGGTTGCCGAAGATTTGCTCCGGCGGGCCTTCTTCAGCAATTTCGCCATTGTCCATGAAGAAAACCCGGTCCGCAACATCGCGAGCGAAGCTCATCTCATGGGTAACGATCATCATCGTCATATTCTCCTGTGCGAGGTCTTTAATGACTCGCAGCACTTCTCCAGTCAACTCGGGATCGAGTGCTGACGTCGGCTCATCAAACAGCAGAATGTCCGGCTGCATCATCAGTGCACGAGCAATGGCTACGCGCTGTTTCTGTCCACCGGACAGATTGGCCGGATAGGCGTCCGCCTTGTCGGACAGCCCGACTTTACCGAGCAGTTCCAGGCTGCGCTGCCGAATAATTGCATTGCTTTCCTTTTTCAACGTCTTCGGTGCGAGTTCCAGATTGGCTTGTACAGTCAGATGCGGGAACAGATTAAAGTGCTGAAACACCATCCCCATCCGATCCGTGATTTTGCGAATTTCCGCAGTCCCTGCATAACGGCCATTATCAACCAGTGTCTGATCCTGAATGCGAATCGTTCCACCGGAGATATCCTCCAGATGAATCAGGCTGCGCAGCATCGTACTCTTGCCCGAGCCTGATGGGCCAATCACGGCAATGACTTCACCCGGTGTCACATTAAAGGTTACCTGCTTCAGTACATCAAGTGTGCCGAATGATTTTCTTAACTGATTCACTTCTATAATATGTGTCATATGCAGACAGTCCTTTGATTAATCAGATTTAATTTATTCAAATGAAAACCGCTTCTCCAGCGCTTTGAACAGCAGTGTGAGCACCAATGTCATGAGTAGATACATGATCGCTGCAACGAAAAATGGGATGAGCTGCAAATCCCGGTTGACCGCGGCTTGGGCGTAATACAGCAATTCAGGAACCGCAACCGCATAGAGCAGAGCCGTATCCTTAATCAAAGTAATGGACTCATTCGCCGTTGCAGGCAATACGACCCGAATCATCTGTGGAATAATGACTTTGGTCATCGTCTGCCACTTGGTTAAGCCGAGAACCTGTGCAGCTTCATGCTGCCCTTTGTCGATGGAGAGCAAACCCCCCCTGAAAATTTCGGCAAAGTACGCCGCATAGTTCAGAATGAATGCAATTGCCGCAGCAACGAAACGATCAAACACCAGGTAATCGCCAATGACAGGAAGCAGCGGAAGACCGAAACAGAAGAATAGTACCTGTAGAAGCAGTGGTGTTCCCCGCATGACATAGACGTACGTATGTGCAATCCATGCCAGTGGTTTAATTTGGCTTCTCATCGCCAGGGTGACCACGAATCCAAGCGGTATGGACAGCACGATGGCGAGCAAGAACATAAAGATCGTTGTCTGGGCTCCCTCAAGCATAGGTTTCAAAATAGTAGATATATAATCCCAACTCATGATTTTTTGTCTCCTCTAATCTGTTAACCCCGCACTCCAATGGAGTCGATGCTCCAAGAGGAATACGGGGTCATATTGGTTTCTGATCGTATGTCAGGCGCTAACCTGTCTATTTCAATACCTTGTCTTCACCCAACCACTTGGTTGAGATCTCGGCAGCCGTTCCGTCGGCATTCAGTTCATCCAATGCTTTTTGCAGCTGATTGAGCAGTTCCTCGTTACCTTTTTTGATACCAATACCATATTGCTCCGGTGCAAGGGATTCATCCAGCAATTTGAACGTACCCTCTTCCTTCGACATGTAGTATCTTGCCACCACTTCATCAATGATAACGGCATCCAGACGTTTCGTCTTCAGATCCGTCAGTGCAAGAACGTTATCCTTGAATTCGGAAGCCTTCACTTTGTCCTTCAGTGGACTGGCTGCGAGTGCATCTGCCGCTGAAGACAGAGCCTGCAATCCCACATTTTTGCCATCCAGCTCATCCAGCTTCGTAATTGGGGAATCGGCCAGTGTAATCGCAACCTGACTGTTTTCCAAATACGGCTTCGTGAACAGCACTTTCTCCTTGCGTTCGTCCGTAATCGTGTACCCGTTCCAGATCATGTCAATCCGGCCGCTGTTCAGCTCTGATTCTTTGGAAGACCAGTCGATCGGCTGAAAGGTCACTTCTTTACCCATTTTCTCCGCTGCAGCTCTGGCATAATCAATGTCGAAGCCTACAATTTCATTTTGTTCATCCCGGAATCCCATTGGGGCGAACTTGTCATCAATCCCCACAACAATGGAGTTGTCGTCCTTGCTTCCCGAGCTCGAACAACCTGCCACAATGATCATGCATACGCTGATGAATAATAGGAATATCGCTTTTTTTCTCATCTCTAGAACCCCTCCATGTCTGTAACCAAAACCCAAACGCTTTAGTTCGTTACCACGTTATCAGAGCCTTATAATAACATAGCATGGGAGAAGAGTCGAGTGTCTTGCCTATTTCCTACGTTTTCATGCAGCTCAATTGTCAACAATTTGTGAAAATGCCTCTTGAACTTTTGCTGGTTTCTCCAGCTTCGAGCGTACTACGGAATCCCATTGGACTGGGTCCTGAAGTGCCTTCAACTCCGTGCCCGCCCATTGCTGAGCTGCTTCACGGCTTAATGCATGGCTAGTATCCTTGAACTGATATACAACCTGCTCCAGATTATCAATTAGCACAAAATTGGCAGTCGCATTATATACGAGTATTTGCTCAAGATCTGCCGTGTCCATTTCACTCGTATCCAGGCTGTAGTTGACTTGAGCCGTGAAGGTTTCCGGGTACAACTGGTATCCGTTCAATTGATCATGTAATGGCAATGCCTGATTCAAATGACTAAGATTGGAGAAATCCCCCATGTATGGACTGTGATATTTCTGTAATGCGGCAAAGTCATGGGTCATTGGATGCTGCTGCTCCGCTTCGTACTCCGCTTGTTCGGCCTCCAATTTCGGATTAACAACACCTTCTACAATAATGAAGCCAATGATGCCAATTGCAACGAGAGCTATAATCCATTTATTTTTTATCGTCATATTACATCACCCACCTCATACTTGCTAACGATACGATATGCTCTGTGCACGACGAGAGGAATAATAACGCTTAATAAGGGAATGGCGAATGCAATTGCAATTACGGCAAACTGGTACGGCCCTTCTACCTGGATCGGCCTGCTATACCACAGGTTGCTGCCAAAGCGCACTGCAGCCTGTGTTCCCCACAGCACCAAGATGAAGCCAGCCCATATGCACCACAATCTTCTCGCCCACTGCATTAAGAGTGGCGTGCGAATAACTGTGATGTCTTCCCTGCCCGGATGATTGTTTTTGTTCTTCAACATGTAAAATACATACGTTCCACCAACAATTAAGCTGACCATCATGAGCAAGTTGTTTAATACATTCCCTTCAACAAGTACTCTCATTGGAATCGTAATAATCCAGGCGATCAAACTGTAGATCAGAGCCGACTGTAAAACAGCCGTCCAATAAGGAACCCGCTGCACCCGGTGGTTACCGGTAAAAATATTATCCAAGCCGACTACATGCTGAATTGCGTTCTGAAACGCCTGATCCTCATCCATTCCCCGTTCCACATAATCTTCAATTCTTGCTGTAAGGTTACTCTGAATCTCTTCTTTTAATTCCCGGTTGGCCTGAGTGTCCTGCGCTTGTTCAAAAAGACGATTCACATGGCGCGTAATACGAGCTTCCATTGTCATTACCTTTCATCTCCTTCTTGAGCGGAAATAATCATGCAGTCGATAAGCGCTTTGGCTGCTTGCCAAGCTTGGACCTGCTGCTTATAAACTTCACGTCCATCCACAGTAATCCGGTAATATTTACGGCGTCCTCCCTGTGTCTCTCCCCCCCAATAGGATTCAACATATCCGCCCTTCTCTAGTCGTTTCAAACTTGAATACAGCGTAGGTTCCTTGAGTTCGAACCGCTCTCCACTCTTCCGGTAGATCTCCTTGATAATGCTGTATCCATAGTTATCCTCCGGTATAAGTACACTTAGAATAATGGGGTCAATGTTACCCCGAATTAAATCACTGTTAATGGCTTGCTCATCCATCTGTCCCACTCACCGACTTTCTTCATTCCTGTGTATACTATAAGACATATTACTATGTGTGTAAAGGTAATATGTGTTGTGATGTATATACTCATTCTACTGAGCAACATTCCCTTGCTGTTTTTCGTATGGAATATATTGGGGAGGTGTTTGAGATTAATTTCATACATTCAATGAGAGTTTGGACTACCCTTATGCTGCTTGGATCTGTGTTCCTATTGTCCGGATGCAATACCAACCAGTACAACATGAACAACGTGGAAAATAACCCTTCAGGAACAAGTCTTCGCAATAACTTGCCAACGGAACTTCCTACACCCATCATCCAATCCGTGAGCGGCAGCCCCATCCCCGCTGTACAGGGAAGTTATTGCTGGGAGGGCTTGTGTGCCGACTACGCAGGAGACCTGGAGCTGCTGGAAGGAATAACTCCTGTTACTCTACTAGTGGGAGAGGATGTATCCATTAATATGGGTACTGACGTTGCCCCGGATGAATTTACTTTAGTCGAATATGTGGATGGAAAAGCTCATCGCGTCTCATTGAAAGCAGGATCATTCCAGTTGGCACAGGAAACAGGCATTCACTATTATGGAGCATTTGCCCGCTGGTCCTCTCCTAAAGACTCTAATGTCTCCCTAGGAGATACTTCGTTTGCTTTTGCTGTTCATCTTGTGGAGAAAAAATAAAAAAACAAGCCCACTCCAACACATTGGAGTGAGCCTTGTCATGGCTAATGTTCAGGTTATTTTCTGACCAGATGAATCTTACGATTATTGCTGCACTTTCTCGCGGTCTTTCCCCTTATCGGACTCACCCGCATTTTTGTTCGCTGCATCACGATCCTGCTGCATCTCTTCGATCGTTTTCACCTTGAGACGTGCTGCACCTTCATATTCCTTCGTAGGAATAAGATTACCGGCAGCAAGTCTGGCTTCTGCGGATGCAATGGCTTCACCATATTGCGGCAGCCACTTCGCCTGAGCAACCAGCATTTCGTCAACCATCTGCCAAATTTCTTTTGGATTACACACGGCACCGACAAGCGGATCCATCATGAATGCTTGACGAAGCAGCTTGTCGTCTCCGTGTACAGCCGCTTCAACCGCAAGCCGCTGCACCGAAATACTCACATTACATACCGCAGCCGGACCCAGTGGCAGGTCACCGACATGCGGCATCGAGATCCCGTTGCGATCCACATATCCTGGTGCTTCAATGATTGCATCATTCGGCAGGTTGGAGATTACGCCGTTATTCACTGTATTAAAGTGTCCGCGATATACGCGTCCCGTTTCCAGACTTTCTATAATGTATGAACCATGTTCTCCGCCACGTTTTTCCGGAACAAATTGCATCGGTTCATCCTTCATCCAATTGGGAAAATCGGTCTCGAACCAATTTCTGCCCTCTGTACAAACGCGTAAATACCCGCCCGTCTCTCCGTTAATCCAGTTGCCCAGATCAATCCAGTCCTGAATCTCTTCTGGACGTTTGCGGTACCATGGCACATATTCGCTCAGGTGCCCATTCGATTCCGTGCTGTAGTAGCCGAAGCGGCGCAGCATATCGATCCGGACTTTCTCGGTACGGCTGTACTCGGGGTGTTTTTCAAAAGCTTCAAGCAAATCACCTGTAAGATCCTTGCCTTCATGAGAAGCCTTGATGTACCAGGTCTGATGGTTGATACCCGCGCACACAATATCCACTTCATTCATCTTCAATCCAAATGCTTCTGCAATCTGATGATGTCCATGCTGCACACCGTGGCACAATCCGATGGTGCGAACTCCGCCATATTTATTACAAGCCCACGTTAGCATAGCCATCGGGTTGGAATAATTCAGAAGCAGTACGTCCGGTGCACTCTGTTCCCGAATATCTTTGCAGATGTCCAGCATTTCGGCAATTCCGCGCTGCCCATACATAATGCCTCCAGCACACAACGTATCGCCGACACATTGATCCACACCATATTTGAGTGGAATGTCCACATCGGTTGCAAATGCCTCCAGCCCTCCAACACGAATTGTACACAGTACATACTTCGCGTCCTTAAGCGCCTCTTTTCGATCCGTGGTAGGCTGAATCTGAATCTGGAGTCCATTCTCGCGAATATCCCGCTGGCATAGCTCTGTCACCATGTCCAGATTGTGCTGATTAATATCGCAGAACGCAATCTCTATGTTGTTAAACTCCGGTACCGTCAACAAATCCCGCAGCAAACCTCTTGTAAAACCGATACTCCCTGCCCCGATAAATGCTACTTTAAACGACATTCGCATGTCCTCCCGTAATCCGAAATGTTTCGTTTCGGTTAATGACCTCACTTCATGAGATCATTGTATCAACGGTCATTGAGGAAGCGTTATCAAAATCATGACCAGTTCCAGATGAGGTTGTCAAAAATCCTAACTTATATTATCCAATGAAACACCTTTATCTTGGCTAAAAATAACATGCTCCGCTCATTCCTCTGTTGGGTACTGGCTGACATGTCTCTCCATCATGGACCGATATTCAACTGGAGTCCGGCTTGTATATTTTTTGAATAACATGTGGAAATACTGACGACTGCCCACGCCTACATACTCCGAAATTTCCGAGATCGGAATGTTGGTCTGCTGCAGCAGCATCTTGGCCTTCTCCATTCGAAGCATGGTAAGATAATCCGTTGGGGTCCGCCGGGTGTGCTGACGAAAAATGCGATGCAGATAGCCGGGATGCAGATTGACCGCTGCCGCGATATCCTTCATCTGAATGCTGCGATCCATGTTGTGATGCATGAACTCAATGGTTCGTTTAACATATAGCTCTGACTGATCCGGTGCACTCCGGCTCATCTCCCCACGCAGCCGTGCAACCCGGACCAGCAGCTGGATAAACAGTGTACGCACCAGCGTACCCTGTTCCGGTGACTTGAGATTCCTGGCTTCGCGATGGTGGGATCGTTCATCAGAAGGAATGATTCGCATCGGGATCGCAGCCCCGCCGTGATTCATGAGGCCGCGTTGATCCAGCTCCAGTACAAGGCTTTTCATAATGTGGTATACCTCTTCCGGATCAGGCAGTACCATGTAAGGCGAGGCGTGCGTTAAGAAGGTACCGACTTCCTCCTCTTCCTGAGCGAGCTGCCGAATAGAGGGTTGTCCAGGCGCCGAGCCGGCAAAGCCAAACTCCACATTTAACATCCGGCATGGAACACCATCCTCGACCAGTAAACGGTGCGGAACACCTGCATCCAGCAGAATGAACTGCCCCTTTTTCAACACAGCCTGCTCCGAATTCCCATCTGGCATCTGCACATCCACCCTGCATATCCCCGAAATAATATACATGATTTCAGTCGAATCATGATGGTGATAGGCCATGCTGTAATTGTCCCATTGCTTATAATAGTACGCGTAGAATCGCGGCCCGCAGTCCGCTGTTCGCAGCTCCTCCTGAAACAGGCTTCCCGTAAAATGTTTCGTGCTCATGTCCATACCTCCGTTGATGCAGCGATCCTCACTTTTCTCCATTGTAGCAATTCTGCAAGGTGGTTTTAAACTCCTTATGCTTCAAAATAGATTGCTTACTTTAATTAGATAATTATATAATTAGTTAACCACCTAATTCGATTCGCACCTATTATCCATCCTATAAGGAGGTCGTGTATGATGAGTACCATCTTCCATCTCGTGAGACACGGTTTAAAAGAAAGGCGTATCGGTGATGTACCCCTTACTCCTGAAGGGATCATACAAGCGGAGTTAACAGCAAGGCATTTGGCCAAGGCTGTTTTCCCCATCACCAAAATTGTTACGAGTCCCCTTCAAAGAGCAAAAGAAACTGCCGAAAGGATTGCCTTGTATACTCGCTCTCCTGTAGCCGAGGATTCCCGCTTGCGAGAGCGTGCCAATTGGGGCGATTGTCCTGACCAGACCTTCGAGCAATTTATCGCGATGTGGGACCAGTGCACGTCTGATCCGGATTACATCCCGCCTGTGGGTGACTCGGCCAAAAAAGCGGGTCAACGACTGGCCTCCCTACTGGCCGAATTGCACAATGAAGAGCCGGCAAACCGTCACATCATCGTGGTTACCCATGGCGGACTTATTACCGATTTCCTGGTTCAGGCGTTCACCGAGCGAGAGCTGAACGTCTGTCATCCTGATTTTAAAACCGTACAAAACCGTCTTATTCCCGAATGTTCCATAACCAAGCTAATCTATGATAAAGGGAACTGCCAGATTGAAGCATTCGCGTCCATTGAACATTTGACATGAGATAAGGGTATAGCTCTGATAGCTCTGATAGCTCTAATATAGTGCCCCTCGACTGGATATAGTGTCCCTCAATTGGATGAGTTATCGATCCAGTCCTCCTACTTCTTCTTACGATCCTACGTGAAAAAGCTCTGGAACCCCTCATGTGCCAAGACACACCGGGATATTCCAGAGCTAGGTTTATTAGAAACCTGTTTTCATTAATCTGAGCCTGATCACTTTCCACCCTTGCCTGATTGGGGAGTGGAGAACTTGGGCAGCGTTACCTTCGACCAGTCGATATCCGATGCCATGTAGAAGGACGGGTAGGAAGGCTGGTTATAACCGCTGTTCTGTCCGGCAATACCTACGCGGTACATGGCGTCATGCATCAGCGTGTACAGCTTCCGGTCCGTTTTCTCCGTACTCAGATAGATGCGGATCGCCGAGCTGTCCTCGGTTCTCACCAGCATCTCTTCCCGCCAATCCCCGAAAATATCGGCCACCAGAGATGGCGTACCTTTGGTGTGATTGTTGGTTAATGTGCCTGTGGCGGTCAGCAGCGTGCCGCGATTCCAATCCTTGATGGTTGGAGTCACATCAATCGCTCCGTCTACAATCTGAGTCGTCATATCTGCTGCCCAGCGAATATTCATATTCGTACCAGGCGCCTTATCACTTATTTTCTCTCCACTGGCTGTCCACAATCCTACGGCCCATGTCTCCAAGCCCCGGCGAGTAGGATCTACATCCCCAACCATCCCGCGCCCGGTATCTTTCCCTGTATAGCCGCCATAGATGACTTCTCCCGTTTTGGCATCCCGCAAGGAATATCCATATGGAGCCCACGGACCGCCTTCATGTACCATGAAGATTTCAAGTCCCGGACGATCCGGATCAATATCTGCCACATGCAGTGCATCCCCATGACCCAGGCGGGCAATCGTTCCGGGTGCAGCACTTTCAGCAGGCATCAGATCGGTTGAGCTGTACAGCACACTGCCGTCATGGTCAATCGTGGCCGAACCGTAAATAATCTCCTGCTTACCATCTCCATCGACATCCGCCACACTGAAATAATGAGCGCCTTGGGTTGTAATGGAGCCGTACTCCGGATCTGTGCCATCTACACCATGTGGTCCGTCGTTGAACGGATTTTTCATCGGTGTCCAGCCACTGTCCACTTTCCATTCGCGTTTGAGCTTTTTGCCGTCCCAGTTATAAGCCACCATCGTCGAGCGTGTATAGTACCCACGTGCAAAGACAGCAGATGGTCTCTTGCCATCCAGATACGCCACGCCTGCGAGGAAACGATCCACCCGGTTACCCGGCTCGATCCGTGCCATGGCATAATCGCCCCACATCAGACCGTCATCATGACGTTCCGGCTCGTAAGGAATGGTCTCGAGCTCTTTGCCGGATTCCCCTTCAAACACGGTCACATACTCAGGTCCATCTACGATAAAACCTTCGAATTTGCGCAGCTCGTTCTTGTCACTGCGGCTTGGCGCATAGACATCGATGAAGTAATCAGCCAGACTCTCGGCATCCTGCTGGGACAATGGATAGGCATACTTCTTCTCTATGCCAAAAGCCTCCTCCAGCGTAGCAGGCCAGTTCCCCTTCACAACCTCCTCGTGTTTGTGCCAGTTTTTGAACATGTCGACCACATGATCATAGTAACCATCAGCACTTAAACGATAGTCGTCTTCGTTGGTGTATCCTGCTTTGCGGTCTTCTTTTGGCAGTGTTATATATTTCTCGGACGTCACTTTTCCCTTTTTGTTATATTTGATAATCTTGGTTCCCGGAGCGGTCTTGAACATTAATTCTGCCTTGCCATCCCCGTCAAAATCATAAACCAGCATCTGTGTATAGTGAGCACCCGCACGGATGTTGACCCCGAGATCAATTCGGTACAACAACTGGCCGTCCAAGGTGTAGCAATCGATGTACGTTTTACCGGTGTAGCCTTTTTGAGATACATCCTTGGCGTTGGAAGGGTCCCATTTGACGAAAAATTCATATTGGCCGTCTCCGTCCACATCACCTACGCTCATGTCATTCGCGGAGTACGTATAGGCTTCGCCAGCAGGTGTAACCCCATCAGCGGGTTTTTGCAGTGGAATATCCATATAGCCATTCGCCCACGGCTTGACGGAGCTGCTGCGTTTGCTTTCCTTTCCCTTGCTGTTAACAGCGGCTACTTCATAGCGGGAAGACGATTTTCCTGCGGGATCGATATAGTTCGTACTGTCCGTAACGGTAGCAATCTTCTTGCCATCGCGGTATACGTTGAAGTTCGTGCCTGTCAGCCCTTTGCCGCTATACCCCGTTGCCTCGTCCCCAAGTAACCTCCAGCTTAGAAAAACACCTTCGGACGTGGATGCTGCCACCAGCCCCCGATCCAAATATTCGAGCTGAATCTCTTTCAACGAACCGCCCCCCTTGTGTGATTGAAGGCTAGCCTCTGATGCACTGCTGCCATTCGAAGCCGCTGCTCCGCTTGTCCCTGCGGTTCCCGCAATAAGCAAGGCTACACTGAGCGCCGAGGATAACACCTTGGCCGCAAGCGGCATACGCATCTTCCGTCGATTGGTCTGTACACGGGGAAACTCTTCCTTATGTACCCTTACTGTTGTTTTGGAATTCATCAACCTTCACTCTCCTTGAGACAGAATAGGTGATGCTTATCTTATTTTTGAACAGAACAGGTCGCCACAACATAATGATTGCGCTTACAAAAGTAGAGCCGATCAACCACTGAATCGACTTCCAGAGCACTGTCCTCCTTCCATTCCTCATTTCCATTCTAAGCAGGCATTCCCGCCCAACGGGTACTATTATAGACACCCTTTCCGCTGTGACATAGGCAAATATCCGTTCAAAACGATCAATATTCAGTGTTTTATTGAGACTCATTTCAAAAAAAGTCCAGAATCGACTTCGTCTCCTCCACTACCTTTCACATGTCCATCGAAGTCTCATTTTAAATCTAGTGGTCTCAACCTTGATGCGGGTTGTAAAAGTCGCTACGCTCCGATTGTTACAAGTTAGATACAAGTTTGGTGCGCTTTGGAGACATCCTCTCGCTATACTGACAATCGAATCGCACCAACCGGAACGGATATGCAGACGGTAATTAAAGGAGACACACACCACATGAACAGCACAACAATTAACAACGCTTATGTTAACTATAAATCAGAAATCACACGGTATTTATCCCATATCGTCAGGCTGCCTCAAGATGCGGAAGATCTGACGCAGGAATGCTTCATTCGGCTTATGAACGTTCATGCAGACATCCCTGAAGATCGACTGCTCTACTATCTCAAAAAGATTGCTTACAACCTCGCTCTGGACACCTTCCGCAAACGAACGCGAACCATGAAGCGGGATAGCAGGCTTGACGTCCCTACGTACCACTGTGACCTATCCGAACTGGAGATCACCGAGAGTGTCAACGATCTCTTCTCCGTCATCCGTAATCCCGAACATCGCAAAATCCTGGAGCTGCGCGTCATTCATGGATACAGCATCAGGGAAACCGCTCAGATCGTCAATCGCAGTGAAGGCATGATCAAATCTTCGGTATTCCATGCCGTAAAACGCATACGTGCCAAAGTCATCTCCTAAGAGATGGCTTTTTCAGATTAGGTAAGAGCAAAAATAAACAGAGGATGTAAGCTTTTATCGTATATTCTCCTTTTGACGTATGACTAATGGCTCAATTTTACAAAACTCGAGGTATTTTTTACAAATTGTTATGACTATGTGAGATTTTGGTGTGATAAAATATGGACGAACTTACGAATCGACTAATATTTGGGAGGGATTTGGTTGGGTAAATTGACAAGCATGCGCGGAGTATGGTTAAAATCACTCCTTGCATTGTCCATGGCTTTACCGCTTCAGGTCGGATTATGGCATGGGAATGCTGCCGTTCACGCAGAGGGTCCAACGGATCCGGCACCGTTCATCCAGGCGAAAGTGGTGAACGAAAATGCCGGCAAAAAGGTATTGTTCGATAACTCGCACGCACAGACGGCTGGTGCTGCAGACTGGGTTATCGATGGCGGCTTCTCAGACTTCGGTAATGCACTCGCAAATGAAGGGTATTATGTAAAAGAACTGCGCAAGACCACCCCTTTTACCTATGACGATCTCAAGGAGTATAACGTATTTGTTATCGCTGAACCTAACGTACCGTTCAAAACGACAGAGCAGGCAGCGATGAAAGAGTATGTGGAAAATGGCGGCAGCATCTTCTTCATCGGGGATCACTACAATGCCGACCGCAACAAAAACCGTTGGGACGGTTCCGAAGCAATTAATGGATATCGCCGGGGTGCCTTTGAGGATCCAGCCAAAGGCATGAGCACAGAGGAACGTAACTCCGCAGCCATGCAAAATGTAACCAGCTCAGACTGGTTGTCCGAAAACTTTGGTGTACGTTTCCGCTATAACGCACTTGGGGATATCGATGCAAATATCATTGTCCCGGCTGATCAAGCCTTCGGGATTACGGAAGGGGTATCGGCTGTAGCCATGCATGCCGGTTCAACTCTTGCCATTACTGATCCGGAAAAAGCAAAAGGGATCGTCTATCTGCCAAAAACCAATGCAAAATGGAATAATGCAGTCGATCAAGGCGTCTACAACGGCGGCGGAATCGAAGAAGGTCCTTACGTAGCCGTATCCAAACTGGGCGCGGGTAAAGCAGCCTTCATCGGAGACTCCTCCCCGGTAGAAGATGCATCTCCTAAATATTTGCGTGAAGAGACAGGTGCACGCAAAACAACCTATGATGGTTTCAAAGAAGCTGACGATGCTGCGTTACTCGTTAATACAGTGAACTGGCTTGCTACGCAAGAAAACTATACCGATTTTACCCAGGTAAACGGTTTGGAACTGGATAATCCAACTGCATTGCTCGCATTCGAGCAACCAGCAGCTTCCACCGAGCCACAGGCTGAGCCTTGGGCTGCACCCGCTGCAGGTTACAAATGGTATGACAGCTCCACCTTCAAACCAGGTTCCTATGGCGGACCTGCTTCCAGCGCCAATGCGTCCTACAGCTTCGTGAAACAGGATACACTGCCTAACGCAGAGGACTTCCAGATTCGCGTTGTCGTGGAAAACATGCCTGCCAATACAACTGTATCCGGGTACAGTGCAGGAATTTATCTGACTGGCGGAACTCAAGTAGCGATGATTCAGAATGAGAGCGGCACTTGGCCGACTTCCTATGGCTACAGCTCCACATTCAGCGTAACTTCCGACAGCAAAGGCCGGGCGATCAAGGATCTGAACGTTCGTATCAAGCCAGGAACTTCCGGTGCCGCGAACTTGCGTCTTCGCCTGAACGGCAGTAACCTGATCACGAATGCTGTCACGATCAGCAATGTTCCAGCCGAGCAGCTTCCGGAAGAGGAAGGACCGATTCCTGCAGCCATTACCATTGCTGAAGCACGTGCCAAAACAGCCGGAACAACGGTAACGGTTGAGGGCGTTGTAACTACCGAACCAGGCGCTTTTGGTGGACAATCCTTCTACTTGCAGGATGAAACGGGGGGACTGTATGTCTTTCAAAGTACAAGCGGTTTCCATGCAGGAGACAAGGTTAAGGTTACTGCAGCTACGGCGCTGTATAACTCCGAGTTCGAACTGACTGACATTGTTGCCATCGAGAAAACAGGAACAGCGGATATCCCGGCTCCTGTTGAAGCAACGACAGTAACGGATAACAATCAAGGACAATTGATCCAACTGAAAGACGTAACGGTTGAAAACATCGTCAGCGCAACACCTGTTGGATCGTTTGAATTTGACGCAGTTGCAGCAGACGGGACAAGCACTCATGTACGTGTGGATACACGCACAGGGGTAACTGAATCAAGCTTCCCATATGCAGCAGGTGACAAAATCAATGTTACCGGTGTGGCTGCCATCTTCAAGGATGTATATCAATTGAAACCAAGAAACCTGAATGATTTTGCTGCTGCCGAGGAAGAAGGCGGCGGTGAAGAGCCTTCGATTCCTTCGGCGGGTGCACCGGGTAAACCCGTGCTTTCCTCCAATAATGGCCATACCAATGGTCTTCTTGAAGGATCCTATACCGTTAGCATGAACCTCTGGTGGGGTGAAAACGCAACAAGCTACAAATTGTACGAAGACGGCGTGTTGATCGATTCGCAAACGCTGACCAGTGCTTCTCCGCAAGCACAATCCGCTAAAACGACGATTACAGGCAAAGCCAACGGTACCTATACGTATGTGGCTGAGTTGACGAACTCCAGCGGTTCCACTCGCAGTGAAGTACTGACGGTTCAAGTTGCCAATGCAGCCCCAGGCAAAGCAGTCCTTTCCCAGGACAACTGGGATGGAGATGGCAGCTACAAAGTAACCATGAACCTCTGGTGGGGTACAAACGCAACCGAGTATCGCCTCTATGAGAATGACGTATTGATTGATACTCAAACCTTGAAAGCTGCAACTCCAGCTGCTCAAAGCGCGGCAACAGACCTGTCCGGTCGTGCCAACGGAACGTACACGTACCGTGCTGAGCTGGTGAATTCAGCTGGTGTGACAAGCACCGAAACAATTACGGTTCAAGTTACCAAAGCACTGCCTTTGGCTAGCTAAGAGATATAGAAAAACCGAAACCAACCGTTGCCCCAATGCCGGGCAACCTGGTTTCGGTTTTTTATTTTATTTATGCATGTTGTGCTGACTTTTACTGAGCTAATCTGTACTCAATTGAGACGGTACAAACCTTTATAGATCATCTGAGAATCAATGATTCGTTAAAACAAAAAAAAGGCTATCAGAGCCTTTATAATTCAGCACGTGATAGCCTATCGTTAATCCAAGAATGCTTATAACTTACACCAGCTTCTTCCGAATATACCCCGAGATCAAGTCAATGATCGTGATCATCACGATGATCCCCAGCAGGATAATCCCTACTCGCGGCCAGTTCCGCGTGCTCAGTGCGAAGATCAGCGGTGTACCAATTCCCCCTGCCCCAATAACACCCAGAATGGTTGCAGAACGTACGTTAATCTCGAAGCGATACAATGTGTAGTTGAGGAATCCAGGCAATACTTGCGGCAGCACGGCAAACCACAGCTGCTGCATACGAGTCGCTCCGGAAGCGAGCAGCGCTTCAGAAGGGCCATAATCGATATTTTCCACTTCATCCGCAAACAGTTTACCCAGCATCCCGATAGAATGCAGTCCAAGGGCAAGTACACCCGCGAAGGAACCCGGTCCTACGGCCTTAATAAACAGCAAAGCCATAATGATCTCAGGAAAGGTACGGATGAAGCTCAGCACCATTTTCCCTGCACCCGATATGCCGCGGAAGCGGCTCATGTTTCTGGCAGACCAGAAAGCAAACGGAATACACAGCACGGCTGAAATAACGGTTCCCAGGATCGAAATCGCCAGCGTGTCCAGCAATCCTCGCAGCAAATCTTCACCTTCCGGCAAATAGACAAAGTCCCAGTCAGGCGAGAAAATCCCGGCAATAATCGCCTTCATAATCTGTCCGGCTGTTTCCTTGAGGCCCGTAAACGGTACACCTGCCAGTGCCCAGGCATATACCAGGATGAGCAGCAACACAATGACCCAGCGAAGCGGGTTTTTTCGAGGTTTGCGCCGGATGACGCTCGTTTCATTTTTCATCATAACAATTTCTCCCGCAGCTTAGTACTTACATAATCAATGATTAGAACAATAACAAGGGTAAAGAGAATGATTACGCTCGTTTTGTCATATTCCAGGAATCCAAGTGTCGCTTCATAGTACAGTCCAATACCGCCTGCACCTACCAATCCAAGAATGGCAGCCGCACGCACATTGATCTCAAAGGCATACAGAACATAGGACGTAAACTGGGCAGCCAATTGTGGTACCACACCATAGACGATCAGTTGAATCCGGTTCATGCCAACAGCCGTCATCGCTTCCAGCGGTCCCTGATCAATCGTTTCCAGCGTTTCATAGGTCAGCTTGGCAATCAGTCCGACGGAGAATACGGCAAGTGCCAGAATACCCGGGATTGGGCCGAGACCGAATACAGCAACAAACAGTGCAGCGAGCAGCAGATCGGGTACGGTACGAATCAGGTTCAGTACAAACCGGGCCGGATAGTAGATCCAGCGGCTTGGCATCAGGTTGCCTGCACAGATAATCGAAACTGGAATGGCAATAATTGCACCAATGGTGGTGCCAATCAGAGCCATACGAATGGTCTCCAGCATGCCCTGAACAATGTTATCGAAATAGGTCCATCTCGGTGGAAACATGTCCTTCAGCAGATCCCACATGTTAGGGAATCCTTCGAGCAGCTCGCTGAAGCTCGCATCGGTCTGTTTGGCACTGGCCCACAACAACAGCAAGATGATAACTAGCGTGAGCAGATGTTTGGTGCGGCCGGGTGGCTTGGGACGATTGACGACCTGTCCAGGTCCGGAACCGGGCTTCTTCCCCGCTCCCGTTAGTGGTGTATGAAGTGAAGCGCCAGACTGCCCCTTCATACCAGTACTTCTCCCTGCTCGGTTACAACCTGTTTGTCCAACAACTCGTCTGCGAGAATCGGTCTGCCATAGATCTCCGCAAAACGCTCATCTGTCGCCTCTTCCACAGGACCGTCAAACACCACTTCACCTGCACGCAAACCGACAATACGTGTCGCATACTCCCTTGCCAGATCAATAAAGTGAAGGTTAACGATGGTCGTAATGCCGAGCTCCTGATTAATGCGTTTTAAATCATCCATGACTTGTTTGGTGGTGAGTGGATCCAGGGAAGCAACCGGTTCGTCTGCCAAAATGATTTTCGCTTCCTGTGCAAGTACGCGGGCAATAGCCACCCGCTGCTGCTGTCCGCCGGACAGCTGATCTGCACGGGAATATGCCTTCTCTGCAATGTTCACGCGTTCGAGCGCTTCGAATGCCAGTTCCGTATCTTCTTTGGGAAAACGGCCCAAAATGGTACGCATCGTGGAATGATAACCGACGCGGCCCGCCAGAACGTTACGCAGGACACTTGAGCGTTTAACCAGGTTAAAGCTCTGGAAGATCATGCCGATATCCCGGCGAATCATGCGCAATCTCTTGCCCTGTGCCTTCGTGATGGAACTGCCGTTGATCACGATTTCGCCTTCACTGATATCGTGGAGACGATTGATGGAACGCAGCAGCGTGGATTTACCTGCACCGGACAAGCCTACTACCGCAATGAATTCACCCTGCTTAAAGGTAAGATTGATATTATTCAGGCCTTTGGTGCCATTGGCGTACGTTTTGGTTACGTTGCGAAGCTCAATCATGACATTAATCCTTCTTTCATTAATAGAGTTCTATTTCGTTGCAGGCAGTAACGGGACAAGCCAGTGCAGCGTATATCACGCTGAACTGGCCTGTCCGCACTGCGAATACATCTGTTACATTCATTGGAAACGAATGACACCATCTACATATTTCAAATGTCTACTTGTAACAAAGACTACTCGGTTTTTACTTTTTCGCCGTATTGACGAACGATTTCAAACTTGCTGTCATCAGACTCTACATAACCTTCATGCGTATAGATTTCCTTGATGATTTCATGACCTTCCGGATCTGTACCGATGTCGATGAACGCCTGTTTGATTTTACTTGTCCAGTCCGCATTCATGTCTGTACGTACAGCGATCGTGTCGTTAGGAATTGGCTCTGTGAACGCCAGTACACGTGTATCTTCGAATACCGTTGGGTAGTCTTTGGAAACCGTGTTACGTGCATCTTGGAAAATAGCAGCTGCATCAACGTCACCGTTCAGTACAGCGATAACACCTTGGTCATGACCCTTTACCGTTACAGGAGTTACGTCTTTCAGTGGATCAATGCCTCTGTCCAGCAGCAGACCTGCCGGCCATACATAACCTGCGGAAGAAGTTACGTTTTGGTAGGCAATCTTTTTGCCTTTCAGTTCTTCAATGGATTGGATTGGCGAATCTTTTTTCACGATAAACATGGATTTATAGGAATCAGCCAGTTCTTCCGTTGGAGCACCTGTCTCATCATTAACGCCAAAACGTTGTGCCTGCAGAATAACTTGTGCTGCACCTTTTTCTTTTGCCAGTACATAAGCCGTTGGTGGCAGGAAGCCCACGTCTACTTTATTGGAAGCCATCGCTTCGATAATTGTGTTGTAGTCAGTGGATACGCTGACTTTTACCGGAATGCCCAGTTTGTCGCCCAGCAATTTCTCAAGCGGTTTTGCTTTCGCTTCAAGGGTGTCTGCATTCTGGGATGGAACGAACTGCACAGTCAACTCGGTTGGTACATACCCTTCGGCTTCTTTGTTTGTTTCTGCCGTATCGGTAGATGCACCGGAAGCATTGGAACTCGAATTCGTCTCGTTAGCCGAACCCGTTGTACTGCTAGACCCACAAGCACTTAGAAACAGAACCAAAATCAACAATGGTAAAAATAAAGCGGACTTCTTCAAGCGAACACCCTCCAAAGAGTTTCTATTTTTCAATACTTGTCTACTATAATTGGCAAATATTTGCGCGATGTGAAACGAAATTTGGAGTTTTGTAAAGTTTCCTGTCAGGCTGTCAGACGAAGTTTCATCTGTTAGAATAGGCTCATTATGGTTGAAGATATAGGTACAGAGGCTGATCTTCACTCGTTAATCATTGGCAAACCAGCCTGTGATTCCATATATTCATATTTATATATTAGAGGAGATTGTAAAATGACATCCATAACCCGCACGTCTAATTTCGACATCCTGTTCACCAGTGATCTTCACGGGGCCATCCGTCCCATTCATTACAATACCAATGCGTACCGTCCAGCAGGTCTTGCCCTACTCGCTTCGCTGATCCGCAAGGAGCGTGAACGATCACCCGAACTCATGCTGGTGGATAACGGCGATTTGCTGCAAGGCTCTCCTTTGGCCTCATATGCCGCCTCCATGAATTCGGATAGCCATATTCATCCCTTCATCAATGTTTTGAATGAACTGGGCTATGACGCTGCTGTGATGGGCAATCATGAATTTAACTATGGTCAGGAGTTGCTGCGCGGAGCCGTTGATGCCTCCCAATTTCCATGGTTGTCCGCCAATATTGTAAGCTGCGAACAGCCGGATGTACCGGCGTATGGCCCTCCTTACCTCATCAAGATCTTAGCTTCTGGTGTTAAAGTAGCTCTGCTTGGTGCAACCACTCACTATATTCCGAACTGGGAGCATCCAAAAAATATCGAAGGTTTACAGTTCCTTGACGCATTGGAGACCATTCGAAAATGGGTTGATTACATTCGCGAGCACGAGCGGCCAGACGTGATGGTGGTCAGTTATCATGGCGGATTTGAGTGTGATCTGGAGAGCGGTGAGCCTGCCGAACGGTTAACCGGAGAAAACCAGGCCTATGCCATCTGCCGTGACATCGAAGGCATTGATGTACTCCTCACGGGGCATCAGCATCGCCAGCTTACCGCCGATATTCATGGCGTGACTGTCATACAACCAGGCTTCAGCGGAAATGGTGCAGGACATGTATCCGTTCAGTTAGCACAGCATACAGACGGAACGTGGAAGATTACGGGGAAAGAAGCTCGTTTGCTGCTTCTGGATGAGAACAGCCATGTACAGCCCGATGCTGTTGTCATGGATCTAACGGAAGACTTGGAAGCTGCAGCTCAAGCATGGCTCGATCAGCCGATTGGCGATGTAGCCGGGGACTTGTCCATCAACGATGTCACTGCTCTGCGGCTCGCATCTCATCCTTTTATTACCTTTGTACACCAGGTACAGATGGAAGCAACCGGAGCTGAACTTTCCAATACGGCACTGCTCAGTGAAGAAGCCCGCGGCTTCGGCCCCCGCATTACGGTGAGGGATGTGTTATCCAACTTTATATATCCCAACACATTGACGGTATTGGAGTTAAGCGGTCAGGACATTCGGGATGCGCTGGAGCAAACAGCACGCTATTTTGAATTGAACGCTTCCGGTGAAGTGGTGGTCAATCCGGCCTATATGACTCCGAAACCGCAGCATTACAACTATGATATGTGGGCAGGCCTCGAATACGAGCTGGACATATCAAAGCCTGTGGGGAGGCGAGTGGTCCGACTGGAACGTGAAGGTAAACCACTTGATATGGAGGGGACGTACTCTGTCGTGATGAACAGCTACCGTGCGGCAGGTGGCGGAGATTACGCCATGTATCCTGGCAAAAAGGTACTGCATGAAGGCGCCACAGATATGGCGTCACTAGTGGAAGACTATATTCGCAGACATCAACCACTGAAAGTGGAGCAGTCGAATAATTGGCGTGTAATCGGCGGATAGTCAAAAAAGGCATAACCTTCGCGTATGAAGGTTATGCCTTTTCAATTTGCTTTTAACCTATATCACGGTAGAAGCAAGCGCAGCCAGCAGCAGGACCGCCACCCAAACCAGTAGCAAATTTGCCATCATTAATGCAGCTTTGAACTTATAGTTCTTATAGAATACCCAGCAAGTGAATGATGCAAGGACGGGAACCGGATACGTAGCCAGCACCCCTGCGGCAATGTACTCCAGTATGTAATCATCTGTATTGCTGCTGGCGAACATATAGAAACTGATAATTAACATATAAGGATAGGCTACGAGAGTAATCAAATTGATGGCGTTGATGGATAAAAGCCAGTATGCTACGGTACGATTTTTCACAATTAACGACCTCCCGGAAACACAATCTCATTTCATTGATTCTAGCTATGACCTAAAACGAAACAATACTGGAGGCAATGCCGACCAATATGATTGCCGCAACCCAGAACAACAATAAATTACCGATAACCAGGGCCCATTTAAATTTACGTGCATGATAAAAAATCCAACAGCTGAGTGACAAGAGAACAGCAACAGGATATGAGGCCATAATATAGACCGTTATATAGTTGGATATATAGTCGTATGAAGTCGGCGCATCAAACATAAACACACAAAGCATGAGCACCACCGGGTATCCAAGCAAAGTGATTAGATAGATTGCATTGAAAAAGAAGAGCGAGTAAGCGACTTTTGCATTTTTCATGCCACAAGAACCTCCTGAAACACATCTCGTTCCAGTATATCCTGAAGATGACATATCGTCACGGTTATATTTTCCAGAAAATTCAATACGATCTTCTGTCTATATTTCCTGTCTTCTCCCTTAGCCTGGCTCGGCGCCACGCTTTTCCACACCTTAGACAAATCGGCAAAGAGCAGGGAATCAAGGGCTTCATGCCCTCATCCCTGCTCTTTTGCTGCAATAATAAAATCTAATATGAATGGATCCCCTGCCCTGACTCAGACTACTATTGCGCTTTCTTGCGCAGCTGACTGTAATACAGTTCACTGTAAAAGCCGCCCTGCTCAAGCAGCACATCATGCGAGCCTTGTTCCAGCAGCTGTCCATCCTTCAGCACCAGAATCCGGTCTGCCTGCCGAATGGTGTTCAGCCTGTGGGCAATGACGAAGCTGGTACGGCCCTGCATCAGCCGCTGTAATCCCTCCTGGATTTTGATCTCCGTAACGGTATCAATGCTGCTGGTCGCCTCATCCAATACGAGGATGGACGGATCAGCCAGAATTGCCCGGGCAATGGCAAGCAGCTGTTTTTGTCCCTGACTAATGCCGCTCCCGTCTGCCTGAAGCACTTTATCATACCCATCCTTCATGCGCATAATGAATGAGTGAGCATTGGCCAGTCTTGAAGCTTCTTCCACTTCTTCGTCTGTTGCATCCAGACGGCCAAATCGGATATTTTCCCGAATCGTCCCTTGGAACAAGAATGAATCCTGAAGGACAAACGCCATATGTGAACGCAGGTTTTCACGCCGAATGGTCGTAATGTCCCGTCCATCCACAGTCAACATTCCCGCTGTCGGATCATAGAAGCGGGACAATAGCTGAATCAAGGTTGTTTTCCCTGCCCCTGTCGGCCCTACCAGGGCAATCATCTCACCCGGCTTCGCCTCGAAGCTGATCTCATGCAAAATGTTGCGTCCCTCATCGTATCCGAAGGAGACCTTATCGAAGCGCACCGCACCTTCAACTTTTGCTAGAGATACCGCAGCACCCTCATCCTTCGCTTCCTCGTCCTCATCCAATACTTCGAACACTCGCTCAGCCCCGGCAATGGCGGACAGCAGCGTATTCCACTGGTTCGCCAGGTCATTGAGCGGACGAGTGAACTGACGAGCATACTCCACAAAGATGATAATGACCCCAACGGTAACCGTACCCTGGATGGCCAAAATCCCCCCGATCCCTGCAACGATAGCAAAGCTCAGGTTGTTCAATCCATTCATCAGTTTGGGGATAAAACCGGAAATCGTCTGTGCCCAAAAACCGGATACCCGGATTCGTGTATTCCGCTCTTCGAATCCACGAACCACCCGCTCTTCTTGGGAGAAGGCCTTGATGATTCGTTGTCCCGACAAGGTCTCCTCGATATACCCGTTAAGTTCACCCAGATTACGCTGACGTTCTTTGAAAAGCGGTCCGGTTCGACGTGTAATCCAGCGCATGCCAATCGCCATCAGCGGTACGACGATAAATGTCAGCAAGGTCAGCAATGGACTTAACCAGAGCATCACGCCAAACGTTCCCAGCAGCGTCAACACACTGGAGAAAATCTGAATGGCTGAGCTGTTCAGCGTACCGCTGACATTCTCGATGTCATTCGTAACCCGGCTCATGATCTCACCCTGCTGACGTTTGCCGAAGAATGGAATCGGCAGCTTGTGCAGATGGGAGAACAGATCGTAACGCATCCGGAAAATGGTCTCCTGCGCGATTTCAATCATCCATATATTTTGCAGCCAGGATGTGAGCGAGAACAGCACGTACACTGCTGCGAGTCCCAACAAAAACGTCATCCAGCTGGAGCTTGTCGCTTCTCCATCCATATAATTGTCCACGGCCACGCCGACCATGTACGGACCAAGCAACGCCAGTGCCGAACTGGCAAATACCATCAGCAGTACCAGCGTCAGCTTCACTTTGCGGCGGGCCAAGTAAGTCCAGATCCGGCCCAGTGTACCGGACCAGTTCTTCGCCCGTGCCTTCGGCTTGCGACCACCACCTGCTTTTAGCGTTTCGGGATCCAGTGGCGGCGGAGGCTGACGGAAAGGTTCAATGAACGCTTTGAACATGCGGTGTACCCTCCCCGTATTGTGATCCGTAGATTCGACGATACAGCTCGGACGAATCCATAAGGTCTTCATGTTTTCCCTGCCCAATCAGACGCCCATCGTCCAGCAGCAGAATCAGATCTGCAGAGGTCGTTGAGCTGATCTTCTGGGTGATAATAAAGGTTGTACATGACAGCTCTTCCAGCGCATCCAGCAACCTGGCTTCCGTTGCCACATCGAGTGCACTGGTGCTGTCATCCAAAATCAGAATGCTCGGACGTCTGATCAATGCACGTGCAATGGACAGACGCTGCTTCTGACCACCGGACAAGTTAACCCCGCGCTGACCCAGCTGAGTATCATATCCGTTCGGGAGCTTCTCAATCGTGTCGTGAATCTGGGCACGCTTCGCGGCTTCCTTAATCTCTTCGAGCGTAGCGTCCTCCCGTCCCCAGGCAATGTTATCCCGCACGGAACCCGTGAAGAGTACCACCTCCTGTGGTACATAACCAATTGCGCCCCGCAATGTTGGGATCGCCAGTTGGTCTGCATCCGTGCCATCAATGAACACCTTGCCCTGATCCTCGGTATACAACCTTGGAATCAGCTGTACGAGTGAGGATTTACCTGATCCTGTTGCACCCATAATGGCGATGCGCTCCCCTCGTTTGGCAGAGAACGTAATATCCTCCAGGACCGTAATGTCACTGTTTGGATAGCTGAATCCTACACTTCGAAATTCGACTGCGCCTTGAACAGCGTTAGCTCGCTTAACCTGCGTTCCAGCTGCCTGGTCTTGAGCTGCAACTGACTTCTGAGCAGCCTCCGATGGATCCTCTGTATCAAAAACTTCGTTGATTCGCTGCGCTGAAGCACTGGCTCTGGAGAAGGTCACCAGAATCCAGGACAAGGCAGACATGGCCCCAATGGTGCGGAGCAAATAATTGATGACCGCGACCACTTCACCGACGCTTGCGCTACCGGTCGAAATGTCACGCCGTCCAAACCAGAGCACGGCGATGATGCAGCCATTCATCATGAGCAGCATGAATGGCATCGTGGTCTCCGTCAGGCGCAGCGCGGAGATCGTGCCCTTCATCAGCTTGCCGCTGAATCCGGCAAAGCGTTCAATCTCATGGCCCATCCGGACGAAGACCCGGATCAGCCGAATGCCTGTCAAATTCTCCTGGATGACACCGTTGACGGCATCCAGCCTGCGCTGCACATTGCGGAACAGCAGCGCGGCCTTTTTGATCATCCAGATGACAAATACGAGCAGTACAGGTACCATCACCACAAGCAGCAGGCCCAGCTTTGGGTTCACCACGACGGCCATAATCATGCTTCCGATAACCACGAGCGGCACACGGGTCATGAATCGCAGACTCATAAAGACTGTATCCTGTACCTGGGTCACGTCCCCGGTTAATCGGGTAATCAACGACGACGTGGCGAATCGGTTAAATACGGCGTACGAGAACGCTTGCACTTTGTCATACAGCTTCTCCCGCAGATCATAACCGAACCCGAGACTCGCATGTGATGCAAAAAATGAACTGGCGATTCCGGCAGCAAATGCCACGACGGCACTGCCTACAAGAACGCCGCCCCACAACCAAACCACAGACAGATCTCCTTGCTGTATCCCGTTGTCAATAATTTTGGAGATCAGGTAAGGCTGAGCAAGTTCCACCGCGAGTTCAATCAGCATCATGACCAGTGCAGCGATCGCGGCAACCCGATACTTCTTCAAGTAGTACAACAGCTTGATCATTACCATTCCTCCGGCACCGGAGCGCTAGATTACCGTGACTCATTTTTGTGTCTACGCAGCCAGCTCCGTTAGTCTCTTTCTTAAACTCTATGTAAAATTTCACGTACCCAATACGATTATTATATCTCATTTTACAGGTTGGAATCGCTAATATCTTCTTTCCTTCTCATTATTAACCTGAAATGGACAAGAGGATATCCATTAAGGAAAAAAACCTGGGCGATAGGCCCAGGCTGAATCATTAACTATATAAGAATCTGTTCACTCCGACTTCTTAAAATCAGCCTGCTGCTGTTCATAGATTTCATAGAAATCGTCCCATACCAGCACATTATCCTTTTCCTTGCTCCACCAGTCTTTGTACCACGCTTCGATCTCTGGCCCTCCGCCTTGCTCCCACTTCTGCTGGGCTTCCGCCGCAGCCTGTTCCACCGTATACTTGCTGCCCCCGATGATGGAGCGTGTGAAAATATCGTTGATGGCTGTCGTTACATTGGTCAGCTTCACCTGAAGCTCCTTCGGCAGCTGCGGCATATGTTCCGAGTGGGTCACGCCCTCTCCGACCGGAAGATTCGTCATGTATACTTCCCTTGCTTCCTTGAACAGTCGCAGCCCTTCCTTCTGGGATGGGATTTCCTCGCTGAACAGCATTTCGGTATACCCGCATTTGCCTTCCTCCAGGCGGCTGTACATCATGGCGTAGTCCCCTGCCCAGCTAATCTCCTGCTTGTATTTCTCCTGATCGGAGATACGCGGACAACCTTGCTCGTTCAGGGTGTAATGCGTACCTTCAAATCCATTTTTGAAGGTTCGACCGGACTCTGTTTTGGTTAAAAAATCAATATACTTCATGACCGCTTCGGGATTTTTGGCACGTGCATTCACGACCGCCGTCATCTGCACCGGGTTGTTCCATACCATCGTGTACTGTCCAACCGAAGTGGTTGGCAGCGCGATGACTTTTAGTTTAGCTTCCGGAACATTCTGCATCAGCGTATCCAGTTCTTTCGCCGCAAAACCCGTATAATCCGATGTCATGGCAGCATACATGCCGATTTTGCCATTCAGGAAATCCTGCTTCGCCTTGGCACCGTCCTTATCGGTCAGAAAGTCCTTATCTACCACGCCTGCTTCAAACAAGGCACGTTTAAATACAGTCGCTTCCTTCATGTGGTTTGGACCCACAACAACTTCACCATTCTCTACATTGACCCAGTTGGCATTGAACATATAGCGGAACAGGCCTGCTGTATCCCCAAATTGAAACCCGCCGATGCCATATGTATCATTCGCGCCATTTCCATCCGGATCATTTTCCGTGAAGGCTTTGGCGACAGCAAGCATCTCTTCCTCGTTCGTCGGCACCTCCAGGTTCAGCTTCTCCAACCAGTCTTCCCGGATGAAAAAGCTGGTCAGTGGAAATACCTCATTCATGCGTCCGACCTCGTACAACTTGCCATCGCTTTTGATGCCGGCCTTCTTCAGCTGAGGATATTTCTCCATGAGTGCTTTGTATTCCACGCTGGAGTTCTCGATCAAGTCATCCAGCGGCATAAGCTGTTTCTGATTAAACAGGGTATTGCGGATGGGCGTACCGAATTCGAAAATGACATCCGGCGCGCTGCCTGAAGCAAATAATACGTTTAACTTGGACTGGGATTCCCAGCGGGGGACTGCTGTATATTTGACATTTGCCGGTCCGTTCTCGTTAATCCACTTGGACCACATATTATCTTCAATCGTGCCCATACCGCTCGGAACCGCACCTCGATCATAGATCGTTGATGTGATGTTCCCTCTGCTGCCTTCGCCTTCTGCCTGCTCACTGCCAGCCCCACCTGTACAGCCTGCCAGCAAACCGCCGATCAAGCCCAGAACGAGACTCGACTTCATCCATGCCTTCATCGTTAACGCCATAGATAAGACCCTCTTTCTCTCCTGTAATATGACACCCATGCAAAATGACCAAATCCCGCTCGCCTGTCTTACCCTTTGATCGAACCAAGCATAACCCCTTTGACAAAGTACTTCTGCAAAAACGGATATACCACCAAAATGGGAATGACCATCACAATCACGGCTGCTGCCCGAATACCTTCCGGTGTCAGATTCGAAATCATCGTTGGATCGGTAAAGTCCTGTACGTTCAGATTGGACATAATCATATTCTGGACCAGTACAGTCATGTTGTATTTGGATGTATCGTTGATGTAGATCATCACGCTCATGAACGAATTCCAGTACCCCACGCCGTAAAAGAGAGCAATGGTCGCCAGCAAAGGTTTGGATAGCGGCAGTACAATGCGAAACAACAGTCCCAGCTCACCACAACCGTCCATGCGAGCCGCCTCGTCTACTTCCCCGGGCAGATTTTCAAAATAGGAGCGCATGATCAGCATGTTATACGTGCTCACCAGGCCAGGCAGCCAGAGTGCACCGTAACTATTCACCAGCCCCAGGTTTTGCACCACCAGGTAAGTCGGAATGAGTCCACCGTTAAAAATCATCGTGAACACCATCGCCATCGTAAAAAATCGCCGGTGATAAAAGTGCCTCCGTGACAGCGGATATGCCGCCATAATGGTCACGGCCATGCTGAGCCCTGTACCGATTAACGTAATCTCCACACTGTTCCAGAACGCGTTCAGAATCGGCGTCCCTGTAATCAGGCTGTGATAGGAGAACCAGGTGAAATCGACTGGCCATAACCCCACGTTACCGGACACGACGGCTCTTGCATCACTGAAAGACAAAGCAATGATATTCAGAAGAGGCAGGATGCAGCTGACGGCAACCAATGATAACAACACATAATTGATCAGATAAAAGACTTTTTCTCCTCTGGTTTTTCTCATGCTGTTCTCCCTCCCTACCACAAACCTTCGTTGAATCGGCGTGCAATGTAGTTCGCACAAAAGATGAGAATAAAGGCCACCAGGGATTCGAACAATCCCATCGCCGTCGTCAGGCTGAACTGTGCCCCCTGAAGACCCGTGCGATAAATATACGTACTGATGACATCAGCAACCTCGTTGACATTGGAATTTTGGAGCATATAGACCTGGTCGAAGCCGACCTCCATCACCCGGCCCATCGACAGAATGAGCAGAAGAATAATCGTCGAACGTATTCCCGGAAGGGTCACATGCCAGATCTGACGCATTTTGCTCGCCCCATCCATCTGTGCAGCCTCGTATTGGCTCGGATCGATGGTCGTTAGTGCGGCCAGAAATATGATGGCGTTGAAGCCCATGTCCTTCCATATCCCTGACCCGACGAACACAGCAATCCAGGAGCCCTTGTTGTACATAAACGGGTAAGGTTCACCTGTCCAAGCTTCTACCCAGCGGTTTACGATCCCGTTTTCCAATGAGAAAACCGTCATGATCATCATCGCAATAATGACCCAGGAGAAGAAGTGCGGCATGTAGACCACGGTCTGCACCGTCCGCTTGAAGGCCATGTTTCTCACTTCATTGAGCATAATGGCCAGGATAATGGGAATGGGGAATCCTACGACGATGCTTAACAGACTGAGGAACAAGGTGTTACGGATGATCTCCACCGTGCGCGGATCGCTGAACAGCGTCTGGAAATGTTGAAAGCCTACCCATGGACTATGCCAGAGCCCGTCATAGAAGTTATAGTCCTTGAAGGCCATGACGAGTCCTCCGATGGGAGCATAACGAAAGGTCAGGTAAAACAGGATCACCGGAATAAACATCAGGATTAACGGAATATTGGTCTTGAACCGTCTCAGCCGCTGCTGCCTGATTCGATGCTTCATTTCATGATCCGGTGGTTGTACTCCGGATGGCGTTCCAGCGGCCAGCTCGCCTTTCATATTCATCACTCCTCTCTGCTGCTGCTGATGTGTTATAGCTGTATTTTAGATAAAAATGTAAGCGTAAACATTTGTTATTTAACGATCCTTTTTAAAATTTCTACGCAAAAATAACCCCACATGGTGGGGTTGTCCTTGGAAAACGAGGCTGTATGGATCCCATACAGATTCCTTATGATCTGATCTTGGCAGTTAAACACATAAGAACAGGCGCTACTCGTGGTGATCTCCAGCGCCCTGCTTACGATATTCGCGAGGAGACAATCCAGTGGCCTGTTTAAATACGGTAGTGAAATAGCTTGAGTTATCGAAGCCTGTCTGTTCTGCTATATCCGCCATGCTCTGCCGGGTGCTGTGCAGCAGCAGTTTCGCTTTCTCGATCCGGCGTTTGCTGACATACTGGCTGAAGCCTTGTCCGGTCTCCTTTTTGAACAAATAGCTCAGGTAGTTTGGCGTCACATGCGCATGAACAGCGGCAGCCTGCAGCGTACAGCTTCCGGCGTAATTCATCTCAATATACCGAATGACACGTGTGATCACATGATCCTGCTGTTCCCGGGTCAGGCGCATCATCATATCCATCCACTCTTCACTCTTCGAGCGAGCCCATGCAATGACTTCGGGCACGGTATGAATCCACAGCAGCGGATCTGGACCGAATGTGTCCAATCTCCCGGACTCCTGTGGCTGAAGCTGCTGTGCAAGCATGTCCGTCAAGACTTTCATAAGCAAGTGAATCTCGGATTTGCATTGGGGCAGTGGCATTCGGGCAGCTTCCTCCAGCAGGCCCTCCACCCAAATGATCATCTCCTCAAATTGCTGATGAAGCAGCATTGAAGCCAGTTCTTCGCGCCATCTCTCGGTACGGTCCACCTGGTGGTATTGCTCCCTGATTCGGATGTCCGACTGCTTCCGGCGATATCGTTCATGTGCCTTGCGCAGCACCTTGCATGCTTCATCGAGGGAGAACGGCTTGAGCAAAAATTCAATGGCTCCATAGCGGATGGCACGCTGTGCATATTCGAATTCACGATACCCTGTCAAAATGATAATCATGATATCCCGCCCGCTCTCATGTATGCGTTCAGCCAAGTCCAGACCATCCATCACAGGCATGTTAATATCCGTAATTATCAGATCAGGCGTACAGCTGTGCACTGCCTGAATCGCTTCTTCTCCATCAGCAGCTTCTCCCACAACCTCCCATCCAAGAGGGTTGTTCCGAACCAGATGAATTAGCCCCTGACGGAATAACGCTTCATCATCGACTACAAGCATTCGTCCATTCACAGCACCTGCTCCTCTCTATCATCCGCTTTCCCGCGCATGGTGTCCTGCTCCGATCTGATATGGTAAACGAAGGCGTACAAGCGTCCCTTCACCCACAGCAGACTCGATCTGTACACCATAAGGCTCCCCATGAATCAGTTCGATTCTTCGGAGTACACTTCGGATACCAATATGCTGACGTTCCTCTTCCGCATGTGAAACTGGCTTCATTATTCGTTCAATGACCGCTGCATCCATGCCGCAGCCGTTATCTACGATTTCAATAATGAGCATGTCCGCTTCCTTCTCCGTCTCATGTCCTGGCAGCTGCAAACCACGAATTTGCAAACGGCGATTATCCCTCTTGTCTGAGAAGGCATGGACAAACACATTCTCGACGATAGGCTGAAGCAGCAATCGGATCACCTGACAGCGAAGCAGCTCCGCAGGAATTGAAATTTCTACGGATAATGCTTCCTGATATCTGGCCTGTTGAATTTGCAGATAATGATCGATTTGCGTCATCTCATCCTGGAGAGTCGTTAATCGCTGCACGGGTTCCAATGTGTACTGCAGCATTTCAGACAGGGCCGTAACGAGACGAGCGGATTTCTCATCGCCCAGCATATAGAATTTCCAGAAAAACATGCTTAGTGTGTTATATAGAAAATGAGGGTTCAACTGCGCCTGAATGGCTTTGAGCTCGGCTTCCTTTTCACTGAGTTCCCGCTCGTACACCTGATGAATGAGCGTATCAATCCGTGAAGCCATCGCATTGAACCGTTCACCGATGAAGCCCAGCTCATCCCGCGTCTCAATTCGGACCCTAGTATCGAACCGGCCATCGCGCACTCTTTTCATCGCATTGACCAGACTGGCAAGTGGACGCAGCAATCTGCCGCTAATGATCGTGATGATGAACCATGAGCATAGTATGCTGGCTGCGGCAGAGAACACGGCGACTTGCAGGATGAGTTTCCCTTTGTTCTGAATCTGCGCGAGCGATACTTTGCTCACCAGTGTGAAGCCTGCCTTGTCCGAGGTTTGTTTGGTATACAAATGAGTGGATCCCTGCTCGTCCCTGATCTCGGTTGCCCCCAGGTTTAGCTGTGTAAGCGGTGGTGGGTCTATATTCGGATTATGAAACGCATATAGCAGTTGCCCTTCCGCATCAAACAGATCAACAGCAACTTCCTCGTTCAATCGCAGGTCCTTGAGATACGTCTCAAACAGCGAGGTGTTAAACAGGATCAACATCACTCCGTACGTTTCCAGATCAACCGAGCGCATTAATCGTCCAGCCATAATCCAATTGGACTGCTCTTCCTGCAGAAAAGCATCCGGCCCCAGACGATTCCACACATATTCACCGCCCGTCCCTTCCAGCTTATGAACCATCTCGGCCAAGTAGGAAGGATTCATCTGTTGAAACGAGCCGGCAAAGGCGCCCAGATTAAATATATTTCCCTTCAGATCATAAATGCGAATTCCCATGATCTCCGGTGCATCCAGCCTTACCTGGTACAACTGATCATCCAGTTCATCCTCAAGCTTCATCTGGTCGTAGGACGAGATGCCTGCAGCCTGTGCCTTAATGGCATTTTTCACGGAAGGATTGAGTGTGATGTAATCCGTGACCTTGTACATGTCGTTGACCCGCGAATCGAGCCGTGCCAGAACCTGTTCTGCTGTAAGACTATACTGACGACTGACTTCTTCGTTGAATAGGGCAATATGGATACGATATGTGATCAGCCCTGTCATTCCCGAGATGAATACCGTCGCAGCCGACAAAAACAAAACTAGTTTCGTTCTGAATTTAAAGCGTTTACAAAAATTGTCCCACCCTATCCTGTACACGCACCTCACCCTTATCCCGTTCCCGTCTTATGCTTAAAAACATATCACACCCCTGTTCAAAAAAACAGAAAAACCCTGACCCTGCCTGCAGTGGTCAAAGTTTATCATTTCACCATATATCGAGGCACCTACAATCGGTGTAACTCCTTCTGCAGATATTCCCGGCGCTCTGCCACATAGGTACGAATCTTCTCGGGTTCACCATAAAAAACATTCATCGGCCATTTCATGTAGGGATCCTGCTCCACAGCTTCACGGATCTGACCGTGTAATCGGTAAACTACCGGTATAATCCGTTTCTCGGTGAAAACGTTCTTCAGATACAGCTTCATCATTCTCTTGTACTGCTGACGGAAAAGGCGGAAAGCAAGCAGCCGTCCAGTCAGTTTGTTATATCCCTGAATCCGTACCAGGTTCGGATCTACTCTTGCACCATAACAGTTTCTTCCCCAAGTCCCCTCATAATCCCAGGGCAGGATCCCATACCTCCGGGTCTTGACCTTCTCATACCATGTGTAATTCTGATGGAATCCATCGAAATTGCCTGTAAGTACAGCCCCACTCAGCCATCGCAAATAGTTATCCGTATCCATTCTTGCCTGCAAAAAGCGAAGCAGATCCTGCCTCGACTTCGTATTCAGCTGTTGGATAAAGGTACGGAGCCTCGTGCGATCCTCGTCCTTGCCGCGGATCAGTGTGTATCCGGATAGTAGATCCGTGTTTGTTTCAGTCGAATTCATTGCGAATCCCGCATGATCGTTTACCGCATAGAAGATGCTTCGAACAGGCATTTTTCGCTGACGAAAAAAGAACGATTTAACTCCCTCAATACGTAAATAGACACCCTGCAGCTCTCCGTTTAGATACAGTATGCAGTGCTGCGTCGACGGAGCCGGAACCCGAAGGGATTCAAAAAAACGGAACGAGAGTGCATTGCGCAGCAATGAGGGATCATCATACTCGGCATTGAAATGAAATGTTCTGCTGGACGTTCGAATCTCAAAGGACTTTTTCACATAGCCACGTGTGTGCCCTCCCCGGTATCGAATTCGGATGGGAAGCGGTTTGCCGTCCATCAGCATCGTTCCGCTCACAAACGTATCTGACCAGATATCTGATGTTAACTGTTGATACTCGTTATCGGACACCTTGATGTGGTAGACAGGTAAAGCCATTTCCATCCGCCTTTCGAAGACTCCTGAGATTGCCCGTAGGCTGTTACATCATCCTATGCAGGAGCACAGCAAGCCGTAAGGGCAGATACACAGGTCCATTCATAGCACCTGCAAGCTCACCTTCCGGAATGCGGAATAATCGTGCCGTTAATCTATGATTATCTTCATCATCTCATAGATTATAGCCAAAATAGTATAGAAATGGTTGTCTGGCTAGTCCCTCTTAAAGGCATGTTTCATATGATTAAACTACAGACAGACACGAATGACGAATGCAGGGGATCAACAAAACATCCGCCATTAATGTCCATCTGAACTTATATCATGGAAGGGGCGCAACACTATGTCTATGAATGGTCAAGGTATGAGAGGTTTGCTCGGAAGAGAGATCAAGATTAACCGGGGTGGCCCAGATTCCGTAACGGGCACGCTGATGGACGTACGGTGGGACTATATGGCGGTGAGCTGCAAGGAAGGTATCGTCTATGTCAATGAAAACCATGTTAAAAGCATTACAGAGACAGGCCGTTCCGGTGGAAACAGAGCTGTAGCCATGGGCAACCCAATTCCATCCAATACGTTTCTCGGGGTTATGCAGGCACTCCGCTTCCGTCGTGTTCAGATCAACCGGGGAGGTCCCGAAAAAGTCGAAGGCATCCTGGCCGATGCCAATCAGAACCAATTAATTTTGGCTTTGAAAAATCAGGAGATCGTTCGTATTCCCCTGCAGCATGTGAAATCGGTATCCATTGTACGCGGTAGTAACAACAACAACAATAATAGCAATAACTCTAACAACAGCAACAACAATGGTAATAACACGAGCCAAGGAAACCAAGCTGCTCAAGGCAATCGTTCTCAAGGGAATCAGGCTGCTCAAGGCAACCAATCCCAGGGTAATCAGGCCGCTCAAGGGAACCGGGGCAATCGCTCCCAAGGTGCCCAACAAGGCGCTCAAGGCAATCAATCACGCGGTAACCGTTCACAAGGAGCTCAAGGCAACCGTTCGCGCGGCAACCAAGGAAACCAATCCAAAGGGAACAAATCTGGCGGGAATAAATCCAAAGGAAACAAGTCTGGCGGCAAAAACAGATCCTGCTAATCACGTGACAGCTTAGGTTATCAACCAGTTTAAAGGGGGGAAACATCATGTTGATCTTCGTTGCTGTTGTCTTAATCGGTGTACCTTTGTACTGGATCATTCTACCTGGAAGAAGGCCCACTCCAACCCACGAACATTCGATTCAATCTCCACCAGGACTTCTCCCCCTGGGAGGTGAATCACAGTAAATGCCTGATTACCAGTTGTGGTTAACCTTCGGGGTGTTTATTATTACTGTCATTTTCCTGATGTGGCGACCTGGCGGATTAAATGAGTCCATTCCTACTTCGCTTGGCGCCCTTCTTCTTGTGATAACGGGTGTAAGCAGCTTCGCTCATATCGTTGGCATCTTCGGGATTGTATCCGGCGCTGCCGTAACCATCCTCTCGACTATTGTTATGTCCATCATTCTTGAGAGCATCGGTTTTTTTCGCTGGATCGCCATCAATATGATCGAAAAGGCACGAGGCTCCGGCTTCCGATTATTCTGGCTGATTCTATTACTCTGTTTTCTCATGACCATCTTCTTCAATAACGACGGCAGTATACTGATTACAACTCCGATCATCCTCCGAATCTGTTCCATCCTACGCCTCAAAGTGCATCAGCAATTACCTTACCTGATCTCAGGTGCACTCATCGCTACAGCTTCCAGTGCCCCAATCGGACTTAGTAATCTCGCCAATCTCATTGCCTTGCAAATGGTCGGATTGAACCTAAACACCTACACCCAGATGATGTTTGTGCCATCGATGCTGGGGATCATGGTAATGACCATACTGCTGTTCTATTATTTTCGCAAAAGTATTCCCAAGGTTATTCATCACTACCCAATGTCCATGCAATCCTCATCCGGTTCCGCGTATCATCCGCTGCAAACAGGGGATCAGGAGGCGCAACCAAATTATAGCGATAAAAACGTAGACTGGTGGTTGTTCCGTGTCTGTATCGGGATTGTTGTATTCATTCGTGCAGGATACTTTCTCGCTGAGCAGTGGGGAATCCCTATGGAGATTGTTGCCATCACTGGTGTTGTTCTGATGCTCGCTGTGCGTTGGTATCGTACCCGGACTGGACTTAAGGATGTAGTTACACAAACACCCTGGCACATTCTGCTCTTCGCCTTCAGCATTTATATTATCGTGGATAGTCTTCACCGGGCTGGAATGACAGCGGTCATCGTTCAGTGGATGAAGCCCATGGTAGAAGGTGGTGACGCCAGTCTCATTGCCGTATCGGGTCTAATGCTCACTCTATTATCCAATCTGCTCAATAACCTGCCTTCCGTCATGATTGGCACCTTTGCAGTAACCGATCTTCAATTAGGTGATACCCAGCTGCATCTGGCTTACCTTGCCAACATTCTGGGGAGTGATATTGGAGCCTTGCTGACACCGATAGGTACTCTAGCAACGTTGATCTGGATGTTTATTTTGAAGACCCACCATGTTCGAGTCTCTTGGAAACAGTATATGAAAGTAACCTTCATAGTGATACCAATTAGTCTAATTGTCAGCCTATTTTCCCTATATATTTGGACGTCTATTCTATATTGAGAGGAGGTATACTGTGAAATTCCCAACAATGTGGCTTGGAAAATCCATCGAATTGACACTATCTGGCTGTAAACTTCCAATTCAGGGTGAGATCATTGATATGGGTCAGGACCTGATTGTTGTTTACGGAGATCAACGATTCACCTATGTACCTCTTCATCACCTTCAATCCATGCACATAATTAAAGGGGGCGATGCCGGTTCCACCTCTAGCGTGCCAGCGCCTGATCCCGAGATGGATCACAACAATATATCGTACCGCAAAATATTAATGAATGCCCGTGGCAGATTCAGTGAAATTTCGATAGGCGGGCGTACACTGCACGGTTATATTACGAACATTATGAACGATTACTTCATCTTCTTCTCTCCGCTGCATCATTCGGTCTACGTCTCCATCAATCATCTGAAATATATCATTCCTTCTCCAACCAACAGCACGCCTTATTCCCTAAGCCAGCAGCATTTCCCCATTCAGCCTGCGTCCATGCCTCTTTCCCGGACAATGGACCAACAGCTTCAGAAAATGGTTGGTGAACTTGTCATCCTGAATCTTGGTGACAAGCCATATCGGGCTGGATTGCTGAAGGCCGCAGACAATAAGCTGATTGAACTGGTAGAGGCAGAAGGTCAGTCCTTGATTATGCATACCGATCATATTCAAACCATTCATCTGCCTTGAATATAGGAAATGACCGAAAAAGGTCCATCCGCTTATCGGATGGACCTTTCATTTATGTTGGTAAGTTGTTGGGGCCCATCCATGAATAGGACAAGCCGCGCTTCTACTTTCCGTATGTCTGCTCCATGCGCTCTTCCTCATTTGTAGACAGCAATATGTTAAGCAGCCCCATCGCATTATTGGCATCGGTTCTCGCCGTTTGGTACTTCTCCGCAAACGCTGTCTCATTCTGCTCGGGGTCCATTGCTGCCAGCTCCCCCCATGACTTGCGGGCCTTGTCGTAGAGTTCGCTTAATGTAATGTCATATGGATGCTGTGCAACCGGAGCCATGGATTCGAATTTTGCGGTAACTCTGAAGAAATCCATGGAATCCTGAAACGATTGGCTGCTGTAATCCTTGTTATTCATCGCATCTTCCGTAATCAGCAGACCCTCACGGGAAATAAACAGCGTCTTAACCATGGCCCGTTCCAGGTTCGTAGCTTCATCCCAAGTGATATAGGTCACGTCAGGAGCCTGCACAGTTGTAAAGAAAGGAAAGGCGTCATCGATTAAACGCTGTGTATTGGCATGAATCGGAACCTCCGCATTCATATCCACAACAGTATCGCTGTAATTGGCAACGTTAATATTCTTGGACCCTTCCTCACTAACCCGGCGAACCGGATGGTCGTCCAGCGGAATGCGGATATAGCCCAGCTTGTCAGCGTATTGATCCTGCAGTTCTTTCAACGTCTCCGTAGCATTCGAGGCTGGTTCCGCCGCATTGCTCTCACTACCCTCTATTGCCTTATCGGCACCGGACGGCTCTGTTGCGGTCGCTTCAGCTGCCTCTTGGGCAGGCTCTGGGCTGGCAGCTTCCTTGGCCCCGCCACCGCATGCGGATAAAACCGCAGCCAAGCTGAATATCAAGGTAAACATCCGAATCGGTTGTATCCATCTCATGGTATAATCTTCCCCTTATCTTATGTATGCATCTAATCTACATTAACCATGGCATGTATGATTGAATTCCTATTCTCCCTATGATCTATCTTCGGATAACATGCCGTATTCACAGGTAAGTATTGGTCTACATTCTAACATAAGTTAAATTCTGGGTGTATACGACGATGTACCTGTGTCCTTAAGCTGTCATGACTGGAAGCCCCCGACAAAAGTACAAAAAAACACTGCCGTCCCGAAGGACAACAGTGTCTGCAAGAAACCCTATCTATACGCTATTTAATCCCCTTAGCCTTCTCGATATGTTCGGCCCGAGTCTGAGGCTCTGTGCAATTGGCTGACGACAGCAGGGAATAGATAGCCTGAATATCCTGCTCCTTAAACAACGTTTCAGGCACTTCTGCTTCGAGCCTTTCCGTTTTGCGCAGAATGGTCTCAACCAATTCATGATCATATATCACCAGTTCATCGGAATTCACATACCGTACCGCAGGATCGACACTGATCCGGCAGCGATTGGTGAAGGTCACCATGGATATCATGCGGATCCGCTTATAATCTCCGAGGTGTGCATGAACCGCCTCCACATGACCCCGATGCTGCATCAGCGGATTATACATCTTAATGCGACTGGTACTGACCGTCCAGTTGGCTTCTCTGCGCCCACCCCGAATCTCGCCTGTTGTCAGGTTACGGGTCTCGATCACGAAGATCCCCCGCGGACCAATAACAACATGATCAATCTGAGAATAGCCTGAACGGGACTTGGGATTGGCCACGAGCAGATCACTCAAAACCTTATATTGTCCCGGGAGACTGTACAGTCGTTCTGCTGTAGTCGGTTCTTCCGGCTCGCTGATCCAGGCGGCTTCATGTTTGGATTTGGATTTGGGTTTGCGTCTGCTCCGCGTCATTCGGGCAGGTGCGGGGCCCGTATCCGGCATCGCGGGGGCCGAAGCCGTAATTGAACTCGCAAGCTCTGGCTGTGTCTTGAACAGAGACAGGATTTTTTTGAACATGGGCAAGCTCCGTTCTAAAATTTAGTGTGAGTTACAGGTGATCGGTTACGACAATTGGACAACATAACAACATCTTTATACTTCAATTATGTAAACTTCTATTACTTATGTCGGATGAAGACGAGCAAAAATAAAGGTCATCAGGCCTAATTTCCTTGCACAAACCAAAGTACACGAAAATATTTAACCAATATTGTGACTTTAGACACATGCGATCCATTGAAAATTCTAAAAAAACAGCGCATCCCTTTCCATTTAAGAAAAAGAACACGCTGCCCTTACCACAAAATTTATGATTGAAGATAGTACGTATAGAGCACCTGCGTGCCCTTCTCATCCAGACCGTTTCTGGATATTTCCTGATACAGGGATTCAGCCAGTGCCAGTCCTGGCGTCTTCATGCCCATGGCTTTGGCCGATTCGAGGGCAATTCCCATGTCTTTAATAAAATGTTTCACATAGAATCCAGGCTCGAAATCGCCTGCGATCATGCGCGGACCGAGATTGCTCAGCGACCAGCTTCCGGCTGCCCCGGTAGCAATGCTCTTCAGCACGTTCTCCGCGTCAAGCCCCGAACTCTTGGCATAGGCGAGTGCTTCGCATACGCCCATCATGCCGGATGCAATGGCAATCTGGTTGCACATTTTGGTATGCTGACCGGAACCGGCCTTGCCCTGCAATACAATGTTGGTGCCCATACATTCGAACAGCGGTCGTACCGCTTCGAATGCTTCCTCGGTGCCACCAACCATGATGGACAGCTTGCCATCGCGTGCGCCAATATCTCCACCCGATACGGGTGCATCCAAGGCATGCAGCCCCTTGGCTTCTGCCGCCTCGAAGATGCGAGCAGCCAGCATGGGACTGGATGTCGTCATATCAATCAGGAATGAACCTGGTTTGGCATTGGCCACAAGACCGTCCTCGCCAAGATAAATCTCCTCTACATCCTTCGGATATCCTACCATGGTGATGATGACATCACACTCAGCCGCAAGCTTGCCTGGTGTATCGTGCCAAACGGCCCCTTCATTCACCAACGCCTCCGCTTTGGCAGCTGTGCGGGTATACACATGCAGCGGATAGCCCGCTTTCTGGATGTGACCTGCCATGCTTTTCCCCATAACGCCTGTACCGATAAAGCCAACTTTCGTCTCTCCAGGTGCCTTCGTCGTATTTGTCATCGTAGGTTTCCTCCTTGTATCTCTATGGTTTGGTGAGGTGCTTGTCTTGGATTGCTATATCTGTATGTTATAGCTTTCGCACGCCGCCGTCTATCATTTACATGAAATCTAGCGGACCGACATTCGATATTGATTGGGCGACATCTGAACAAACCGCTGAAAGGCCCTGTTCAGGTTACGTTCCGAATATCCCACCTGTTCGGCAATTTCCGTAATGGTGCAATCGGTATCCTTCAACAATTGCTTCGCTTTTTGCACCTTCAGATTCATCATGTATTCGATAAAGGACACCCCCATTTCCTTCTTGAAGAGCCTGCTTAGATAGGAAGGACTGACATTCACGAGTTCTGCACAATCCGATAGTGACTGCATTCCTTCGGGATGGCTGCTCAGATGCTCGCAGACCCGCTGAACAATCAGGCGGGATGAATTGGTGCGAAGATCCTGACTGGCCTCAATGCATAATGGAAACAGCACACCGATAAACCAGTCGTGCATCTCCTTCGATGTCTGATTCTCCTGCAGCTGATCGAACAGATTGCTGCCCAGTCGTTCAAGCATGCCGGGTCCCTTCGTCTCCATGAATTGAATAATGGCCGACAGCAGCATATGATATCCCTGAATCATGACCGTATAGGATTCGGAAGCACGCACTTTCTTGGAAAACCGATGCAGCGCATCCTCCGCATTCGTAAGCGTTCCGTTCCATAGGGATTCAAGAATCTCCTCTTCGATCTCCCGGGGATACATGAAGACCGGATTACGCTGGGTGGTCAGAATATCTTCATAGAACAGAACGTTCTCGGCATCATCAAATAGCCGATACTGCAGGGCAAGCTGCGCTTCACGAAAGGACTCTGCGATCCCATGCAGTTGACCCGGACGCCCTACGCCCACCGTTGCCGAGAAAGACAGGTATTGATCCAGTGCGTGATGAATCTCCTCTGCATAGCTGCATACCCTCTGCCTCGCTTCACGAGCAGAAATCTCTGAATCGAAATGCAGAATTGCCACCGAATCACTATCATTTTTGTCTACAACATACCCCGTCAGATCCGAGTTTTGGCTGAGCAGTTCATCCATGACGTTTCTCAGGGCAAATACAATGACGGGGCCTTCACTGGGTAAAAATCGTTTCTTCTTGACCAGATTTTCCACTTTGACGACCAGCACCAAAAATTGTCCCTCTGTCCGGAACTCGTGTCTGGCACATTCTTCTTCCAACCTGCTGCTGGTCCATGAACCGCTGGATTGCAGTAATCTCTGCAAAAAACGATCGCGGAGGTCTGGCTGTATGCCCTCTATATACCGATTCAGGGTTTCGGTCTGTTCATTGAGATAGCTGAGCGAAGACCGGATATATTCAATTTCATTCCCCTGGGGAGCTGTTTCCTGCCCGTTCCTGCGCAAGTGCTCCCCATACCGCAGCAGCTGCTGAATAGGGTTATAGGCTAGCCGTGAGCTGAACCAGGTGAGCAGCATACCGACCAACACAAAGATGGACACCGAGATCAAGATGAGCACCTTGATCCAATTCAACTGGGCAATCATCTCCTGCTCAGGGAGCTGGGATATATAGGTCCTCCCCATGGAGGCTGAGGCATATGCCACAAGCTCATTCCCCTGCTCCCCCTTCAGTACCTCATGGCCCGAGCGTTCTCTGCCTTCTGCATATGCGATCTGCTGCAGCACCTCGTCCTCTGATGCCCGTTTGCCAATCTCTCCAGGGCCGTCCGTGTGCAAAATAATTTGCTGGTCCGCATTAAGAATGGCGAGGGATTGATCTTCCAGACTGACGGAATAGCTGCGCAGCAAACTCCGCAGCTCCTGTTCCTTCACTTGGAGTATGACCACGCCGCGCGGTTCTCCCTGTCCCATGACAGGCACTTGCCTCACATAGGAGATATAGCCCGCTTCTCCGGACTCGGGAAGATACCTCCAACCTGCAGCTGCCTGGCCTTCCAGAGCAGCCCCCATGTCCTGCTTTTCCTTGTAGTCTGCCAGCGAAACCAATCCGTAATAATGGGACAGAACCATATCTGTTTTGGCATCATAATAGATCATTTCTTCAATTAGATTATTGGTGTTTTTGTGGAGCTGAAACAGATCGAGCAGATCCAAGTGGAGAAAGTAATCGCTCTCATAATGAGCACTGCCTAATGCATTTCGCATCAACGGGCCACTGGCGAGCTGCATCGATTCATGCTCAATATTGGTCAGAATATTCTCCACCCTGTCTTTGAGCAAGTTCAATGAGGCCATATTGTTATCCTGAAATTGTTCGGTCAGTTTGATCATCGAGAAATGATAGTACGCGCTTCCGGCAAGCACCACCGGGATGACCACCGACATGCAGCCCAACCAGATCAGTCTTTTCAGATAACCATTCGTTGCGAACCAGCGGTCAAGCGCTGATTGGATGGTGTGCATTACCTGTCTCATGGAATCACCCCCGTATGCTGCCTTAGGCTCATTTTCGCATGTCTCTGTTCGGGTTCATTATATCAAGAGAGGTACCCAGATACACTCCCAAACGTCCAGCTTGGGGACGCTAATTTTCAGTTTATTTCCAGACCGTTCTGTCTTAAGCTTCGTTCCTGCGATTAACGCTTCAGCGTCTCCTGCAGAATGATCCTCCCCTGTTAGAACTGTAATCTCAATATCATGGATAGGGAGCATGGATGATAGCGGTCTGCGTCCTGCCCCGTTCACCAGATGAATCAGCAGGTCGTTATCCTTGCGGAAAACAGTCAGCTGTAAACCGGGTGCTTCCGTGATCGATACCAGAGCTCTATTATTCAGCTGCACATGAACAGCATTGGCAAACAACCGAAAATGCTCCTCCAATTTGAATTCCTGTATAAGACCGCTAAGCGAAAATGGGAAATATAAGGTCTGCCCTGTGCCATAGCTTCGCAACAGTGCCAGCGGAAGATCGGTTTGTTTAACAGCCAGTGAGGCCCGTTCCGGAGGCGCCCCTACACTTTCCAACGGAGAGAACGGAGGAACTAACGTTGCCAATACCTGAACATCTGCATCCTTGGGCTTACAGTACATCACCTTACCTCGATGCGGTATAAGTTCCGTTTCCTCCAGCTTCCGCTGCAGTGGATTTCCTTCATTGTCTGTGCTAGATATCTGTTCAAACCGTAGATAGGATGCAGCCAAATACTCGCTCTCCTGCATTTCCCCGGAAATACCAAACAGGTCCATCAGCATCGTATCCGTCGGTTCTTCCATCTTCGGCAGCTCTCCCTCTGCGATAAGGCCACCTCCCTGACTCACATAATCGCGGAGCAAATCTATAACATGGGATGAATGTGCGAATCCTTCAGGCAAAATAACGACCGGATAGTGGTTCAGGTTCACAGTGCCCACCTGTTCAGGCAGAATCACATCAAAGGGAATGTGCTTATGGATGAGCGTCTCCGCCAAGCCTTCCGCTGAACGATTGGCACTCCACATGAGTGCCACCTGGTTCACGGGTTGTGCGCCGTCCATATGGGTTGCAAGCTTCGCTGCATCCCTGTTGACCTCTGTTACGGTTCGCAAAATCCGCTTATCCGTAATCGTATCCGGGATTCCGGTTAATGAATGCCAGAGCTGACCGCCATTGGCTGGAATCTGCGAGAGCCAGAAGCGGTATTCGGCAGGCGGAAGCCCGGTATGCCGCCAGTCCATGCCAGGGCAAGAATGTACAATGCCGAAGGGATCAGGACGACCCGGAACGGAGCGCCCCACCTTGATACTGAGCGCAGGCTGCCAGAACTCCGGGATACGGGTGTGCCCCAGCGACAACACATCCTGCGGTTCAGTACAGAGCATGTCGGTAATGGACACCCGTTGCTCCAGATTATCCCGATGCAGATTGTAGTACAGAATCATCGGTACCTCAGGCCGAACAGCCTTGATCTCCTGATACATCCGGCCCAGATTATCATCGAAGCAGCGGGCTGCAAAATCAGACGCCAGCTCTGCTGAAGTACTCGGCAGCTCTGTCCCATACAGTCCCTTGTATTTCTTATGACAATGCGAGCATTGGCAATATACATATCCGGGTGCGTTGAAGAAGACACCGTCAATCTCATAACGTTCCAGTGCTTCCCGGATTACAGGAACCGCCAGTTCTTCGTTACGGTAGCCTCCGTTAATGCAGGTCGACATCAACAGAGGCCAGGCCCCCGGCCGGGTGGCGCCGATAATATCCGGCTGACCCCCTTCCTTGCGGACAAACCACTGGGGCTTCTGCAAATAAACGGAGTCCTCTGCCTTGCTAAAATCAAAGCGGGCAATGAAGCGAATCCCGCGCTGATGACAGCTCTGGATCATATCCCGCAGTAGATCGCTGCCGCGGGGCAAGTATTCATTTTGAACATGAAATGCGACATTCGATCGGTACCAGGCATAGATTCCACCCACATTAAACACCATGGCATTGGCACCCATCTCGAGCATTTGTTCCGCAAGCCGTTCGGGATCAATCCTCTCGGTGTCCTTCACCTGCATGTTAGGTTGAATGATGCGCAGCGGCTGCTGCCACCAGGGACGTTGTTCCTTATCGCTAAGTATGGGAGTTTTCATCGCTTCTCCTTTACCTCGTTATTGTTGATTAAACTGCTCATAAGCCTTGGCCATTTCCTGATAAGCCTGCTTGATGTCCGGCTGACTGTTCAACTTGTCTACATAGGCTCTGAATTCTTCAACACTGATCTGTCCAACAATTGTTCGGGTCAACATGGAGCTGTACTCGTCTGCATATTTGGGCCATGTCTCTCTCCAGGCCTCCGAGGTAATCACCCGGTAGAAGTCGATCTTTCCAATTTCATCGAAATTCTCGACTTCCTTGATTTTGGCGTCATTATAGGCTTTGTCTCCGGAAGCACTAATCACTTTGCCCCACTTGGCATAGGCGAGCACACCTGCCCCTTTGCTCGTTGTGTTCACTTCCTTGACGCCTTGCTCCGTCAGCACTTTCTGACCATCCTGCTCCGTATAGTGCGTACCCTCGATTCCATAGTAGGCAAAGTCCGTCATTTCCTGGGAAGCAGTCAGATCAAAATACTTCAGGAGCTGCTTCACCTTCTCTTCAGGCACCTTCTTGGAAATGTAGAATCCACCCGCGACACCAGTCTCCAGACCGACCGCTGCGTCTCCATGAGGACCTGTCAGAGACAAGTTCAGAATTTTGGCGTCAGGCTGCCCTGATTTTTTCATGGCCTGCTCCCATTCATGATCCCACCAGATTGGACGTCCGTAAGAAGCCGCCCGGTTGGTCTTAAATAGTTCCTCGGCCTGACTCTCCTTCATGACAGCATATTCCTTGGAGAGCAGCCCATCGGCGTATAGTTCCCGGAACCACTCGACCATCTCCACATATTGCGGTGTTAATCCAGGGCTCATCAGCCCGCCATCGTTATCATAGGTTGGGTTATATGCCCCGAATCCGGCTTGGAACATGGCAGGTGGGTTGTTGACGAATAATAGGCCAACCGTGTCCTTCTTGCCATTGCCATCCATATCACTGTCCACGATTTTCTTCAGTGCTTCTCTATATTCCTCAAACGTCTTGGGAATCGGCAGGTTCAGCTGCTTCAGCCAATCCTCCCGAATTTTCAGTCCGCCATCAACCCGGGAACGGGAGCGTGGGACGGCGTAAATACTCCCTTCCACCGACAGGTATTTGAGCGCATCCGGCGCCAGATTCTCCTTCAAATTCGGATATTCGCTGAGATCTCCAAGGAATGGAGTCAGGTCCCAGAACGCGCCGTTCTTGATCGCAGTAATCAGCGTGGGGCGAATCTGATTCTGGTAGGCCACCACTTCTGGCAGATCACCGGAGGCGAGCAGCAAATCCAGCTTCGTATCCAGATCGCCTGAAGGCACCCATTCAATATCGAGTTTGGCGTTGGTCCGCTTCTCCCATTCGGTCCAGTATTCGTTGTTCATATCGGGAATTTCATTGTACAATCCGGCAAACATCTTGATGTCCAGCGGCTGGTCTCCACCGGATTCCCCGCTATTTGTACTGCCAGCCGTTTCACCTGAACCACTGTTCCCCGTACACGCCGCCAGCATGGTTACTGCCAGAAACATGCAGAGCCATGTCGCCCATCGTTTGTTCCCCTTGTTCATTCGCCTTCATCTCCCTTATCGTCAGATTGGTAAGCGTTTGCATTTATACATAAAGCATAATTTAACTTCAGCAGCGTTCAACCTTTGACGGAGCCAATCATGACCCCTTTGGCAAAATGCTTTTGCAAAAATGGATACACGATCAGGATCGGCACCATCGCGAGTACGATTGACGCCATGCGAATGGTCTCCTGCGGCACAACGCTTTCATCACTTGCCCCAGCCTGAGCTACGGCGACGGAGTTTGAATCGATAACGAGTGTTTTGATGAGCAGCTGCAGCGTCCATTTGCTTGAATCGGATAAATAGATCAATGCATTGAAATACGCATTCCAGTGTCCTACCGCAAAAAATAATGTAAACGTGGCGATCGCTGGCATGGATAACGGTACAATAATTCGGAAAAATGCGGTGAGATCGCTGCATCCATCAATCTGTGCCGCGTCCTCCAGCTCCGAAGGCAGCGATTCCAGGAAGCTTTTGATCACAATCAGGCTCCAGGCATTCGTTAGTCCAGGCAAAATCATGGACCAATAGGAGTTTAACAGTCCCAGCTCCTTCACGAGCAAGTAATTTGGGATAATCCCGGCACTAAAGACCAAGGTGAAAATGACCAATCCCATAATCCACTTATGCCCGGGCAGAGAGCGTTTCGTTAACCCATAGGCCATGGTGAAGGATACGATAATATTCAGTATGGTGCCTACAACCGTAATAAACAACGTGCTTTTAAACGCATTGATAAAACTGTTGGTTGATAAAATATACCGGTAGGATTCCAGCGACCACTTCTCCGGGAACAGATAAAACTTGAGCGGCACATACACCTTCGGATCGGTAAACGAAACGCTGAAGACATATAAGAACGGAAATATACATGCCAGCGAGATCAATGCAACCAGACTGTAATTGATCCAGTCGAAGAGCGTGAGCCCTTTTTTCTGCACAACAAAGCTCATAACCTATCCTCCTTTCTGACAGTCCACCCACCTATGGGACTAATAGATGCCTTCATGTCCAAGTCTTCTGACAATTTTGTTGGCAGCCACAATTAGGAACAATCCAACCAGTCCCTTGAACAGCCCCACGGTAACCCCAATGCTGATCTTGCCTTGCAATATCCCGTACGTATAGGAATACGTATCAAATACCTCTCCAACCGAACGAACGAGCGGATTCATCATCAGCAAAATTTGTTCAAATCCTGTATCCGCCATGCTGCCGAGGCGCAGGATCAGCAAAATGATAATGGTCGGCCGGATGGCAGGCAGCGTAATATGCCAGATTTGCCGGAACCGTCCGGCTCCGTCAACAACGGCAGCTTCATACCGCTGAGGGTCCACTCCCGCCATCGCCGCGAGGAAAATGATCGTTCCCCAGCCGGCTTCCTTCCACATGCTCTGAGCGGTAAGCAGCCCCCAGAAATAATTCGGTTCCGATAGAAACGAGATCGTATCCTTGCCGCTCTGTGCAATCAGCTTGTTCACAATGCCGACGTCCGTGGAGAGCAGAAAAAACGTCATGCTGGCAACGACGACCCAGGACAGAAAGTGTGGTAGGTACACAATCGACTGGTTGATGCGTTTAAACGTCTCATGCCGAATTTCGTTCAACATGAGTGCCAGCAGAATCGGCAGCGGGAAATGGAATACCAGTGCGATCAGATTAATGGCGAGCGTGTTACGCAGCATGATGTAGAAGTTGGAGCTGGCAAACAGCTCATTAAAATGCTTGAGTCCCACCCATTCACTTCCCGTAAAACCGAGGAACGGATTGTAATCCTGAAAAGCCAGCAGCAGTCCCCAGAGAGGTACAATCTTGAACAGCAGGAAATACAGCAGTCCCGGCAAAATAAGCAAATAGATCATCCGGTGTTTGTACATTCGTGACAGAAGGCTGCCCGATTGCAGCTTGCCCGTGGCACGGTTCACCGTAGGTATCTGGGATTTCATTCGGTTAATGCACCTCTTTCTTCGGGACATGTTCCATCTCGATTACAATGGCTTTATACCGCTTTAGCTCGGGAATGGTTAGTCTGACTTTGTTCCCCTCGGCTTGAATGGGAAGGGTCTCCATCGAATGTAAGGAGTACGCCCGAACAGGTACTCCTATATCGCGGAACTCTATCGTGCGGTTATATAGCGGAATCGCTTCCAGATATGTCGTTCCGTTGAAACCGGACAAGTTCAGGAGCTGGAGAAGTACATCTCCTTGTTCCGTCCGATTCAGAAATAGCTCCGTGCTGGCAGGCAGATCATTCTTTAACACGTTCTCCCCGATCAACCGGGCCAGAATATCCACCACGGCATGCTTGTGATCTTCGAAACCGTGCCTGTAATACAGAACACCCGGATTCCACGAGTAATAGGCTGCTGTACCGCCGGTTGGTGGATTGGAGATTCCCAGCCCGTAACTGTCCCCTACCCGGTGTCCATACGCCCGTTCAGGAGGACCGAATGATGCAGGTTCAATATACGGCATACAGCATTCGGTATTCGATGGGTCAAATTCTACGTGATCAAAATTACCGCTAACCGTGATCCACTCCCGGTCCTTCAGACTGGGAAAACGCTCTTCATCTCCCACGTGAAGATAGGCAGAGGGAAGCAAGTTGGTATTCCCTGTATGCACGGCTCCGAACCAGTCTGATAATGCTTCTGCATCCTCTCTTAAGGCATTTCCCGTAGCAAGCAGCGCTGCGCCTTGGCTGAGCAAATTGCTCAACGTTCTCTTGGTATCAATGTGTGGCCTTTGCAAACCAGGAAGGATGACTGCTTTCACAGCGGCCAGCTTATGTGCCATGGCGGTAATCTGGTCTTCGACAATGACATCGAACAGGACATGGGCTTCTTTTAACATTTTGAACAGACCCAAATATTCAGTCCCTGCCTCTGGTGCCTTGGGTTTAATCAAAATGACTTCAGCCATGGAAGCAAGATTTCCATAGATATGTTCATGTGCTGCATGATACCGGAAAATGTCCCGGGCTGTTTCAAAGTTCTTCCGATCCGGATATCCCTCGAAAGCCCCTATAATACAGAAATCAAGTCCGGAGCCGCTGGCGATGTTCTGATATAACCTTACTTCCGTCTCATAGGGAGACACTCCCGTGAATCGATAGGTCAGATCTATGGCATTGATACTGCAATTGCTGACCATTTTATCGTCCCAACTGCTCACGACGGAGGCCACATTCTCTGAAGCGGAATACTGCCATAAAGGCAGGCTTCGGGTTAGCGATGTATTCGATTCCTTGCGAATGATGTCAACCCGGTGCGGGTGATAGGTGCTTATCGCCACATCCGGCCAACGGGATTTTACCCGGTCTGCAATGTTCTCCAGGATCGCCCTGGATGTAACCTCCTGAAAATGAAGATACGTTCGATGCAGTTCATGCTCCGGCCCCGTGTAATCCAGCAGTTCAGCCCCGCAGATCTCCTGGAAACGACGTCTGCAGTTGTCACAATAACAAGGTCCGTAATGGTTGCCACTGTAATCCCAATGCTGGTATCCGAACATATTGAAGAAAATGCCGTCCACCGGATACCTCTCAAGCACCTCCATAATCGTCTCGATCGACTTTTCCTGCTGATACGCCCCATTCAGACACGTATGCACAATGCCGTAATAGTTCACTTCCTGTCCGTTACGGTCACGATAAAACCATTCCGGATGTGCCTCAAAAAGCGATTCGTGCGCCTTGCTGAAATCGAAGCGGGCAATAAACTTCATTCCTTGCTCATGGGTCTTCGATACAGCTTCTTGCAATAAATCAGTTTGAAGATAAGGTGTGACATATTGATGCTCCAGTGCAGAAGGGTAAAAGGCGAAGATTCCTCCCGCATTCATCATCAGCACATTGGCTTGGAACTCCTGCAGCTCCTGGATCAACAGGTCCACATTCATATCCGCATCAATCTCGCGGAGATTATTTTGAATCAGGCGAAGCCGGTTTGAAGACCACCATTTCATTCGCATCATCCTCCTCTTGTCTGCGATGTACCTTAACGGTATACCTTGAGCGGCAGGCACAGTAGGGACATATTTTGCAGATATAGAACAGGAAATTTATGTCCGTTCTATTGGAGAAGATGTGCTGTATTATGGCAAATGCTTCGGAAAAGGAGACAAAAATTGTCCGACCGTTAAGCAATGGAACGTTTTGCTTCAAAAAGCAGATTAGAGGAATCGAATCACCATATGCTGTACAAGCTAACGGAAACTTCCTCGTACGGAAAGGAGAATTTCCATGAGCCGTGAAAAGGGGGAAATCACGATATGGCTGTCCTTTTCCATCATCTTGCTCAGTGCCGGACTGGTATGCCATGTTCTATCCATTCCGGCCATTCTCGATCAGGCCGGTAGAGACGGCTGGCTATCTGTAGTAGCTGCTGCGCCTTTTTTCATGCTTTTTCTATGTATGATGTTCATTATTATCCGAAGGGTAAGGGGACAGCGTCTGACCGACTGGATTACGCGGGAGTTTGGTGCAGTTTTTTCCTGGATCTTTCGTATTTCGGCCTCTCTTTTACTGCTCGCACTTGGCACACATACCTTATATGAGACAACGAACTGGACGGTATCCACGTATCTGCAATTCACACCGCCATACGTGCTCGCCGGAGGCGGAGCGCTGGTTGCTGCCTGGGCGGCTGCCAAAGGGATTCGTTCCATTGCCATGACTTCGAGCATTCTGCTGCCTTTCGTGGTCCTACTCGGCTATTTTGTCATGTCAGCCAACATGAAATACAAGGACTACGGCCAGTTATTTCCGATCATGGAATATGGTGCCGGACCCGTTATGAATGGCATGATCTATTCGCTTGCAGGACTGATGGAGATCTGGATCTTAATGCTGTTTCAGCATGATGTTAAAGGCAAAATTCGTTGGTGGCACGTTCTGCTCCTTGGTCTATTTATGCTTAGTATGGCCATCGGCCCTACCCTGGGAGCCATTGTAGAATTTGGCCCGGAGGAGGCCGCCAAGCAGCGGAGCAGTCCTTATGAGCAATGGAAGCTGGTGAATATCGGGAAGCTGCTTCAGCACGTGGACTTCCTATCCATATATCAATGGCTGAGCGGTTCTTTTGCCAGAGTAGCGATTTCAATCTACCTCATTGTAGATCTGCTGGATATACGCAGGCCCAAGAAACGATACATTGCCGTATTGTCCGTCACATTCATTATGTGCTTGGTAGCTGTACATTGGTGGCGGATTGATTATGTTGATTTTTATGTGAAGCACATTCAATTTCCGACGATGCTCATCTATGTATCCATTGTTACCATCCTGTTAACCCTTGCAGCGTTCATACACAAAAAAGATAAGGAGGCTCCTGCCCATGCCGATCAAAACCGAACCCAAGAAGGCCACTAATCCGGTTGAATCTTTTCGAATCAATGAGCATAACCTGACGACGTTTTTTACCGGGTCTGACGATGTCATCATTAGCAGCCATATGATCGGGGAGTCTCCCGTACAGATCATCCTTGTGTATTGCAGCGGCATGGTCGATAGCAAATCGATATACGATATTATTCTGCCTGAATTGACTCGTGCTTACGAGCATACTCACTTTCTGCGTACATCCGATATCGAGAGATCCATCACCTTGCAATGGACACGTATGGATTTGCAGGCCGAACTGGGGACAGAGCTGATATCCCTCCGGGTGTTTGAGGGACATATGCTGGTCTGCATCCCTTCCCTGCAGACCATGTGGAGCATGGATATATCCAATATTCCTACCCGCACACCGGAAGAATCCACAACGGAAGTATCTATCCGCGGTCCAAGGGATGGCTTCATCGAACGAATGTCAGTGAATATCACGTTGATTCGTACACGTCTGCGTACAGCCGAATTAGCCTGCAATATCGAACTAATCGGTTCACGTACGGTGACCAAAGTCGCTCTGATGTACATCAAAGATATTGCCAACCCCGACTTAATTGACGATGTCAAGGATCGGCTGCGCAAGATTGATACGGAACGCATTATGGCAGCCAACGAGCTGGAGGAATTGTTATCGCCATCGAAGCTCACATTGTTTCCGGTAACTCATTACACGGGCAGACCCGATTTTGCAGCAGAATGCCTGCTCAATGGTCGCTTCATTATTATCGTAGATGGCAATCCCAGTGTTATCATTGGTCCGGTGAATCTGTTTCTGCTTCTCAAATCCCCGGAGGATGCAAACTTCCCTTTCCTCCCGGTAAACATGGGCCGCATGCTCCGCTTTATCGGTCTTTTGGTGACCATATTCCTGCCCGGATTTTATATCGCCCTGACTTCCTTTCATATGGATCAGCTGCCTTTTCCACTCGTAGCCACGATCTCGGTTGGACGGATGGGTCTGCCGATGGAATCGGGTGTGGAGATGTTTCTCATTATGCTTCTGATGGAGCTGTTCCGGGAAGCAGGAGTACGTCTTCCCAGCGCTATTGGTCAAACGCTGACCGTCGTTGGTGGTTTGATTATCGGGGATTCAGCCATCCGTGCAGGCATGGTCTCCCCGCTCATGATTGTCGTCATTGCCGTCACAGTGGTCGCAGGCGCTACAATCGTGAATCAGGTGATGACCAGTTCCGTGCTGATTCTCCGTTTCTTTTGTTTTGTCCTTAGCGCATCCCTGGGTATATACGGCTTCATCCTGTCCATCATCCTGTTCCTGATCTATCTGACCGATCTGAAGTCGTTCGGCATTCCTTACCTGACCCCGCTGACACCACTTAATTTCAAGCAGGCCATGGCATCCCTGTTCAAGCTGCCGAAGGGATGGATGAAGCGCAGACCGGTCTATCTTGAAACACAAAAGCCACGCAAAGAAGGTAACGATCGATGAAACGGCAGATGCGAAGGTGGTCGCTCGGGCTGCTTAGCCTTGCTCTGTGTCTCGTGACCAGCGGATGCTGGAGTGCCTATGAGATTCAGCAGGTCGATTATGCCAAAGCGATCGGCATTGAATACAAGGACGGTTTGTATCACATGTATGTTCAAACGATGGACTTTGCCAGTGTAGCCAAAAGCGAAAGCTCTGCCAAAACAGCGGATACCCCTCCCGTATGGGTGGGACATGCGGCTGGGAAAACATTGAATCTGGCTGTAAATGAACTGTTCCGGAGCGCTCAGCTTCATATCGCCTGGGGCCATGTGACCGCTATCGTCATGGACGAAAGCGTTCTGACAAGCAATCACATCAAGGATGTGTTCGATATGCTCGGACGCTTTCCGGAATCGCGATATACCACTTGGGTGTATGGTACTCGTGAGCCACTGGAGGATATTCTGAGTGCGACATCCATCTACAATATGTCGCCGCTGGACAGTATTCTTCATAACCCGCTCCCCACATTTTTGGAGGAGTCGCTCTTTCCTCCAGTGCTTAGTTTCAAGCTGATTGCCACGCATAACAATACGTCCACGACAACGTATCTGCCAAGTATTGCCCTGAACAAGGAGCATTGGTCTCAAAACAAAAAGAAACACGAACTGTTTGTCATTGAGGGTGCTTTTTTCGAACGAACCGGAGATAATTTCGAATATTTGCCTCGCAGTAAGCTTCCGGGATACCACTGGCTGCTCAAGGATATGCGGCGCGCACCACTGATGATTGAAAATGAGGGAACCATCTATGGGGTCCTCAGTGTGGGTCTGCCCAATCTTAAGATCAAGCCTGTTGTTAAGGGGAATGAGGTTCACTTCAATATCGATGCCAAATACCTAACCGCCTTGTACGAATATCTCACCCCCATTTCCTATGATGAAATGGTCAAATATAGTGAGAAGACACTAAAGGATCAGATCTTGCAAACGTACCGTGAGGGGCTGCGGCGCGGAGTCGATGTGTATGGCCTTCAGGAGAAGCTGTACCGCAAAAATCCAGGCCTGTGGCGTAAGCTATCCAATAATGGCTCGAAGATGATTCTGACCGAAGACTCCATTCAGAACCTGAACATCAAGATCACCATTCCCTATACGGGAAAATTCCAGAGGAGAGTATAGCAAAGGTGAAACAGTAAGCCCCCTTGACTGGTCAAACCGGACAAGAGGGCTTATTTGGGTGTTAGTTGGGTTATTTCAGATATGTGAAGGAAGATGGAAAAGAAGATGGAAAGTGATTTATGAACCGTTCTTGCGTACACTCCGTTCCATTAACCAACCAATGAATATAGACAATGACAATCCGAACAGCAGGATTGGAACATTATAATAAAGAGTATTCGTATATTGATTCAACCAGCCAAAACGGTACACCACCGAATTTGGATCATTCGTGAAACCACCTAGCTGCACTCGCAGGTCCTTAATCATGAGCAGCTGCCAAAAGACAGACAACACGCATAGTAGCAAAGCAGCCAGGGGTACCATGACATGTTTTTTCTTGCCCCAGCGCTGTTGCTGATCATATAACCACCACTTGGACAGTGACACCGTCCAGATACACAAGATCAGAAACGTAAGAAGGGACGGAAACAAGATGAGTATCCCCGGGTTACCATTGCCGGAGACTCCTTTACCAGCTTCATGCTGAAATGTTAACCCATGTACGGCAAAGATCATAAGTACATTCCAGAACAGGAAAATGAAGTAGGGTTTGTTGATTCGTTTGATACGATTCACGAGATGCCTCCTAATCTTCGTTCTGAAGCGATAAGTAGATTACTTGGCCTACACGGTCCAGCCCCTGTATCTCGAGCTGTATCCCCTTGTCGGGTGCGAAGTATGGAGTACCATAATCTCTTTTCGCGTTCCACATGAACGTCCCTCACGTTGATGCATGCATCAAGGCTACCGTAAAAATGGCACCTCCGATAGCGCTGTTCCTAAGTAGCTTACCAATATCCAGGCCGCAATCCACAACAGAGGCAGCTGTATAATCCAGTAAGGAAAGATGTACCAGGTAACCAATGTGCCTTCTCCAATCACTTCTTATAATATTCCATAATCCTTAGACGAGTGGTCAGGATCAGCGCCTGAGGAATGAGCACGAAAACGATATATATAACGACAATCAACCATAGATGTGCAGCAAAATTTTCCGCACCGAAAGTCGGCTTCGGACGCTCAATAAAATACCACCAGCATGGGATGGCCACAAACCAGGTCAGCCCTGTCGAGATGAACATCTCCGCAATCCCGCTCCACAGAAAACAAAATAAAGCAACAAAGATAATGGGACCCGCCCATGATTCCAATATCGGCCCCCAGCTCTGAAAGATAAAAATAATGGCGGGATACAGCAGTGTAAAGGTCCAGCGCCAAATGGGGTTGTTATAGATGTGCATCGCTTCCTCCCTTGTTATAGAGCAGTTCAACTTTAAGGGTAGTGTACGGCCTACCGAAAACAAAGGTCAGCAAAAATAAGCTAAAAGTTCTGCAATTGATAACATCAAAGTACCATTAATAAAGAATTAAGTTAGGCTGTTGTTACCAGCACTTTTGGGGATATGCGTAATTGCAGGAAAGAAATTCTGCGGAATAAGCATGATTCGATATATGTTGGCTCATACTACCTTCAGGAAAAAATTGAAGGAGTGACAACATGAGCTTGAAAAGCATCATTGCAGTCGGTGCAATCCTGACCTGTTCATCTTTACTATGGGGATGCGGGAATAACGGGAATAGTGCAAACCAGGCATCACAGCAAAATGAACCTGAGGTTCAAGTTGAAAGCTGGAATGACCCCAAGCGACTTGAGGCTTCTCATCTTGAGGCACTGGAGCGTATGGAAAAAGATCATATCCACCGAATGGTCTCATTGAGTGCACATACCGATGGAGATCAGGTGATGACCACACTTGAACGATCCAGTCAAAAGCTTGAGGAAATGAGACCACTTGCTGAAATGCTTCAGCATGAAGGGCACCCAGCATTGCTGCAGCGAATTCAGGACATGTCAGGTGATATCGAAGGCTCCAAAACAGCACTGACCGAGATGAAAAAGAACCCTGGAAACGGTAAGGTCAAAATCCAGTCATCCAAAACCGATGCTCTGCATCATATCAGCAGTTTCCGTGAATATCATCAGTATATGCAAGTGCAAGTGCAACCTCTGGAACAGAAACACCCGCAAGGGTCACACTAAAATAAAGTTAACTTAGAGAACCGCTAACCATTGGAATGCTCCATTCTGGTTATTTTCGGTTCTCTTTCTTCAATAGAATTCAATAACTTCAAAATACCTACTCCTCTTCGCTCGCACCCAGATATGTTAAGAACGCTGCCAGCGCAATGACGACGTAAATGTTAATCCATACTTTCGCAGCCCCATAGCTCATATTGAAGAACCCCAGATACACAAAATCTTCACCCTGTTCAACCGATTGAAATACAAGTAACAGACACAGCAATATGCTGTACACCACAACCGTTAGTGCGCCGATTCTCAGTCTTCTTCCTTCATTAATTCGAACGATCAGCAGAGCACTGAATATAATCGCAACAAAAAAAACTGCAAATAACATAAGTACCTCCCTTGTCTCTCGATGTCAATTTCTTGCTTCTCCCCTATACAAGGTAATTACCCTCTCGGCTTCAATCTCATTCCACCCACAGCGACACCCATATGAACATGCTAAATAACAGTACAGGCGTAAGTGCACCCGTCGCTAAAATAACCCAAAGCGTTACCGGTTTTACATTTTGAAAGTAGGTGTCGAACTTATGCATTCGTCCTTTTCGCCATTTGGCAAACTTGAGCTGTCTGATCATTCGATTCAGGACTCTTTGCCGCTGCTCGCCATCCTCTATATCCTCCAGTTCACGCCTCAACTCTTCATATAATTGTTCCTCTTCAAGCTCTGCCGCCACTGTGGATGTAGTCATCCTTCATACCCTCCCCTTGTCAAAGCGTACTGAAATATTCCTCGGTTACATGTTAAATACCCTCTCAGCATCAGCCCGCCGTTATAACCCACTACCTAATCAACACGTAAATCATCTTCAAAGTTTGGACTTTAGTCGAAATTAACATAAACCAAAAAGCCCGGGCAGGCCCGGACTTGGTTAAACACTTATTTAGTCTTCTGTTTCGTTGGTTCACGTTCCACAATCATTTATGTTTAAAGAGCTACACGTTACCCATAAATTTAATGGAAAGAATGATTTTGCGCCTAGCTAATCAATTCATTCAGGCATACTGCTCCCTGTGCTCGCACGTTCACGACAATAATTGGCGTTTCCAGCATGCCATGCATCCAGGACATATACTCCTCGACTTTGTCGTTTGGAAGGATGGTCAGGATAACCCCTGCAAATCCACCACCGTGGATACGGCAGGCACCATCGCCCAAGTTTTGCAGATAGTTTTCGGTCAGGGCCAGCGCAATCCCAATCTCCTGCTCCTTCACAGAACCGCTCTGATATACATTTTGAAGCCACTTCCAAGACGAATTCCCTGACGCTGTAATCAGGTTCAGGAAGTCCGCAAAACGTCCATCCCGCAGCGCCTGCACCTGGCCATCTACCCGGTTGTTCTCCTCCAGGAAATGAAGTGCACGCAGCACCGCACGATCTCCCGCAGCTTCACGGATCTGCTTGAGGTTCGCGTAGATGTTCTCGGCTGTAATCTCCCGAACATACTCCTGGCCCAGCGCCTGAGCAACCGCTCTCATCTCATAAGGCACGGCAGCGTAATCTTCGGTCAGATCGGCATGGTTCCCGCCTGTATTTACAATCACCAGGGAGTAGCCATTCTGTTGGAAATCCCATTGTACAGGTTCAATGACAGGCTCAGCCGGGTTCGCAAAATCAATCGCGATCAGACCACCATAAGCACAAGCCATCTGATCCAGCAAACCGGACGGTTTATTCCAATATTGATTTTCCGCATACTGACCGATCTTGGACATCACCACAACATCCAGCGTTCCTTCGTTGTAGAAATGATTCAGAATTGTACAGATCAGCATCTCGAAGGAAGCCGACGAGCTTAGACCCGATGCCGAGAACACGTTACTGGAGATGTACGCCTGGAAGCCGCCCACCTTGTATCCAAACTCTCCGAATCCCGCAGCCATACCGCGAATCAACGCCGTCGTACCGTCGTCTTCTGCCTTCGGCGTCAGATCTGTGAGATCGATTACATATTTCTTGTCATAACCTTCCGAATAAAAGGTAATCACGGATTCCGCGGTTGGTGCCGCCACTGCAATCGTATCCAGCGTAATGCTGCCTGCCAGTACCTTGCCATGGTTATGGTCCGTATGGTTACCACCAATCTCACTGCGTCCTGCGGCGCTAAACAATTTGCTGCCCTCTTGTACACCAAAGTACTCTTCAAAAGAAGCGTTCAGCTTCGTGTAACGTGCAGTCTGTTCCTCGACCTGCTGCTGTCCGTACATTTGAGCAAGCAATGCTTGGCCCTCTGCGGACTGGATCAGTTGTAATGGTTGTGTCGTCATCTCTACTCCTCCTATGGGTATGTAGCGTTTATTTATGCTGTGGGTGAAGACTGTTTTGCCTTTGGTTTCTTAGCCATATTCCTCTCCCATTATCTCAGCTTCGCTCCTGAAAAGGTAGGGCAGAATTGCAAGTTTGTAAACGTTTTATGAAATGTATTGGATGTGCCATGCAATAGGGTTAAGCTTTTGTACTACTTTCTTCTTCTAGCTCCTTGACTGTTACGTAAGGTGATACTTGATAATCAAATCAAGCTTACAAGAAGGAGAGATTACGATGAAGATTACCGCGTTACGTTCAGATAAAATTTATGAGAAGATTATTCATACCGAACCCGATCGAAAATTGGAGTTATACCGGCAGGAGATGATGGGGCCTTTTATGCCGAAATGGAACATTCAACAGATCCCCTTTCGCTCAGGTGAGCCTCATGGCTTTGACGTTATCACGATGAATAATTTGATGAATATCTCACCTGCAGGCATTACGCCTGAAATTAACGAACCGCTCGCAGCTATTTCATCTGAAGTATTTTGGCAGCAATGCGATGAAGCTGTTAGGGCAAGTCTAACCACATTTACGGACAATGGCATTGATCTTCCGGTATCGGAATATCTATACACCATTTTATTAGGAGATCAGAACAGTCAGGCAATGCAAATGAATGAAGGAATCTGCGGAGATGGTGGAATCCCCGGCTATATTATCGCGAACCTGATCCCGAATGCATATACTTTGCCTCGCATCCAATCCGTATTAGCCCATGAGTGCAATCATAACGTGAGATATCAATTTATTCAGTGGGATCCGTATGTTACGCTAGGAGAAATGATTGTTAGTGAGGGACTCGCAGAAAGCTTCGCAACATCTCTGTATGGTGAAGAGTTATTAGGACCCTGGGTGTCCAAAACGACTATGGAAACCCTGAATACAATCATTAAACCGAAAATGAAGGACCAACTGCATGTTACAGGCTTCGAGCAGATTAATCCCTATCTATACGGGGACGATCTTGCAAGAACGCAGAACTTTACTCCTGTAGGGATGCCCTATGCTGCTGGCTATGCCTGCGGCTATCATTTGATTCAATATTATTTGAACAAAACAGGCAGACATATCACCGAAGTAACCATCACTCCGGCAAGTGAGATCCTTGCTGAAACAAAGGACTTTTGGAATGAAGACACCCTATTTCACCGTTAAAGACATCATTCAGATTACGGGCATTACTAAACGCTCATTACATTATTACGATAAAACGGATATATTAAAACCGACAAAAGTCGAGGTTAATGGCTATCGGTATTACGATCAAGAGGCATTGGGGAATCTGCAAATGATTCTGTTGTTTAAAGAAATGAACTTTGCATTAAAGGACATTGCAGCCATGATGAAGCTCTCCAAGAAAGAACAGAAAGAAATCTTAAAAGAGCATCGTAGTACACTTGTGCAACGAAAGCAAAGGCTCGAAATCATCATTGATCAATTGGATGAATATGTAGATGGAACGGATATCGTTCATCTAAATATGTTTGACGACTCCCCCATCCAGTCCATTCAAGAGCAATACGACTCCGAGGCGAAGCTCGTCTATGGAGATACGGAAAAGTATCAGGAATTTAAGAAAAATGTGAACCGCCTGTCTACCGAGGAGCAACAAGAAGCCTACCAGCAGTTCTCAATAAACATGGAGAAGGTACTTCGTAAGCTGGTTCAACACCAGGATCAATCTCCCGCTTCTGTCGAGGTGCAAAAGTACATTCGGGAATGGAAAAGCTGTCTCGAAACATTTATGGTGTGTGATGCTGAGATTTTGACTTGTATTGCAGAGGTCTATGTAACAGATCGCCGATATTCTGGTTTTTTCGCTCAGTTTGGCGATGAGGACTTTTTGAGGTTTTTGTATGAAGCTATTATGGCTTGGGTTAAGGATGGGGAGCCCCAAAATGAAAAAATGTAGCTTCCAATCATATGGTACTTCATTCTTAAGAGAATCTAAAAAGCTGCTATAAATTCAAATAAACTGAATTTGAGCAGCCTTTTTTGTAAAAATCTTTTGTCTTATACTCGATGTCAACACAGTCGATATAGACAAGTCTCTTTCTTGCTTGCAATGAGTCTTGTTTGTTTAGCATAACGAATTGCACTTTGTGCCAAATGAATTTCCCCTACTCAGAAAAATAATTTTGATTTTAGAATCTTTCAATCCATTCTTCAATCCTTTAACTACATCTTTGTTTAGCCCTAAAGTCTCGACAATATGAACATCCACTGCCGTATTGTGTTTGATATGCTTTTTCAAATTCTCTATAACCGCATTTTGTTGGGCAAGATTAAGCGGCTCCTGTCTGGCGTTAAGAAAAGGTCCTTTTGGTTAGATGTTAATTAGTCCTCCAGGATCTTTGAAATCTAATCAGAGATTTTGTATTACTTATATAATATTCGGATTCACATAACACCAATCAGATTGATTTGAAGTTTTCAGAGCTTTCTCCAGGTCAGATAATGTATAGACCCAGTCTTCCTCCATCCATACCACCATCTGTGGGTACCTCATTAGAAAATGATACAGAAAGGTTAGTGCGACCTCTTCATGTTGGTATACTTCATCGATAATGAGCGTGTTAAAATATATCTACCCAGTATCTCTCCATTCTAATTCTCTGTATTGATGTGGAACTGGTTCATCATATACATCGACTCTGATCGTAGTATTTATCTCACCATGATCTAACATTTGTTGGTCTGGGAGTGAAATGCCTAAGGCCCAATGTTTCATGTTCTGTTCTGAATCTATATCTTGAATCCCAAAAACTAAATTTAACTTTGCTTCCAAACAAGTTTGTTCTATGTCTCGAATCAATCGGTCTATGGGAATATTACTGTTTTCTTCTACCAACACAAAAGCAGATGCCATTACTTCAGTACCTCCCTTAATTCTTCCAACGAGTTAACCACTTTGACGCCCTTGCTCCTGATATAATCAATTTCTCAGATGCAATTGGGCCCGCTTTTTCTAGTGGTGCATCAATATATAAAACAACTTCCTTCTTATCATAATTAAAAAATTCTTTATTATTTGTATCTACTAGTCTATCGATTTGGTCTGTTTTCACTGCTCCCGCTGACTTTTTCACTTCAATAATTTGCGAGTTCGTAACAACATCCAAATCCGTAACTCTTAATTTATTTTCCAGATTTTTAATTTCCACTCAAAACCAAGTTACTCCAACATAGCAATCTACAAATTCACCAATTTTCCCTGTGTCTCAGCTTTTTTCCATCGCCCAGAAATAGTTTTCCTTGTGTGTTAACCACGCATTATCATATTTGATATTAATTTCTCCTCAAATGAAGAAATGCCCTTGATAAGAATTATCTCTTAACAAGGGCTACATTAGGTTTTATTTAAATCGTTAATGAAATTATCAACATTCAAACAACTCGTTTCGTTTGGTTCTACACGTCCATATTCTGGCCTTGGTAAGTAACAGCTCCCTCTTTAATATATACTTTAAGAGACCCTGTAATAACTTTATCCAGATGCCACCACCAACTGTTTATCGGCATGTCTCGTTTATCATTCCCAGCAATTATCAATAAACTGCTGCCATCTATTTCCATCAATTTTATAATTAGCTCATCAACAGCTTGTAGCTTTTCTCTAAACAGTGCTGATCTAGTCCTTGGTTGCTGCTTCAAACTCTCTCTCATCTCAAGAAGAGTCTTGAATAAATCTATATACTGTAATTCTTCTCCGTCCCATCCACCATCTTCTTCTATACATTCTATTCCACCTGTAAGCTCATCGTTCAGACATTGAATCATACTTTCAGTTATTTCATCACTAGTTAACCTGGAGTCATAAAACTGCTGAGTGTTTTTAAATTCCAGATTTTCTATTTCATCATTAACAAATAGCCCACTATCACCATGATATAAATAAACATCCTTGCTTTTATCAAGGATAGAATAAATCTCTTTGCAAAATGACAATGCGAAAAAGACAGCATTTCGATCCCTGCTTGGTTGTATAAATAAAGCTGTTTTCACCCTACTATTTTTTAAATTTTGCGCATCCTTAGAAATATCAAACCAAATATCCCTTATCTCTTCATGATTCTCAAGTTTATAAAAATTAACCCAAATCCAACTATTAAAATGTTCCATTGCCCAAGAAGAAACTTGGTCTTTTGCATCAAATTTAGATAGTATATTGTTTATTTTTTCGTTACTTAGTTCTTCTTCCATGTAAATTACTAAATTTGTCTGGGACATTATTATTTGTCTCCTTTTAGAGTAGATATTAATTCCTCTGGAGATGTTATGATTTTAACACCTATCGAATTTATATTATTTGCCTTTACAGTATCTATACCATTAGGAGCATAAAGAATGACTTCCTTACGATCAGGATTAATATAAGGCTGTTTGACATCACCTTCAAAATACTTGTAAAAATCACTTATTGATTTGGATTTACCACCAGTAGCGTTAAAACATTCAATGATATATTTTGGTGTACTTAGGTCAATCTCCCCTATTCTTCCACCTAATTCTTTAGCGTTATAAGTCATGCCTGCTTCTGATATTTTTATTTTATTTTCCAGTAAAAGCTTAGCCGTGTCGGCCTCAAGCTTAAAACCTTCTTTACCGGGCTTCGAACCCTCTTTCAGATTCTTAAGAATCTTTCTTAATGTATCCTCATTAGCTAGACCCGAACTGACAATCTCATCCGAACTGATCCCAATATATTCTGTGATTTTCTTTTGTTGATTCTCATTGAGATTTAGATTCTTGTTATATACAAAATCCTTTCCTGCTTCCGGCTTACTTCCACCCGATCCTCCCAGATCGCTATGCTTGTTCTCAACAGCCCGAAACGCTTTGCCGAAGAAAGCATAGGCCAGTACCTGGCCCGCCATAGAGCCGCTGTAATAACCAAGTCCATCCTGATCGACCTGCTTCTTCTGCTCTTCCACAAATTGTTCAACATCGGATCTGGCCGTACCATTTCCCCAAGCTGCATCCCAAGCAAACTTAATGCCTCGCCCAGCATCGACAACTTTACCAAGAGTCATCGCATAGGCAAAACTAGCCACCGTGCCAAACGGATCATAAAAGAGCGCCTCGGCCGTCTGCCCCATTCCGTTTACCGTTTCTCCAACTGAACCATCCGCAAGCCCCTTAGCAAAAGTTGGTTTAAGCTCCTCGGGAATATAGAGTGCAACCTCGCCTGAACCATCTGTCGTCCTGAAATTTTTGGCTACAAAGGTAAACTCATTCTGTATTTTATCCAAGAGACCCAATGTCGTAGGGAAAACTTCTTTTACTTGCATGAAGTCCCAAAAGAATCGTTCTCCTGTTACGCCAGACCAATCGGATTGTAAGAGATAGATCGACTTTTCAAGTTCCCAGACCATCCGCTCCAGTTCCTGTTTCTTTTGCTGAACGAACCTCGCCTTTTCATCTAATACATCGGGATGAACCTCAATTCGCTGCATTCCTCTTCACCGCCAACCTGACCGTAGTATATATACCTAAATTTTAACAAGTCAGAAGGGGTATTGGAATCAAACGAGGGATTCATTTTCTCTAAGGTTATACGGTAGTCGAGCAACATAATTTTAGGTGGTATACTTTCGCATTAGTGCACACACATTTGTTTAAAACTACTCTCCTGATCTCTTTAAACATCACTGCAACAACACCGATTTAGCTTATCGTCGTATCAAACCATTTAATCCTCGTTTGGAGTTTTACCCTCTTTAAGTACTTTTACGATTCAACTAGAGAATCTATAACCTTTATCTCTTTTCATAATACTTTACAATCTCTTCAGGTTCCTGTGTTTCTAGGACAATCTGACCTTTTTCAATAAGGATCATGTACGGATAAGTGCTCATATTAAATATCTGTTCGTAATTGAATTGTTGTTCGTCACGAACATCATAAAAATTCACATTGGTAACGGGGCCTTCTTCTCTTAGTTTCTGATTATTAATATAATCCATGTTCGTCTGCAAATCAGTAATGAAAGAGCGCTCTGCGGGTTTATTTGTAAACACAATTAGTGAAGCATCATTGACTTGGTGCTGGACCAAATACTCAATGGCTTTCTCCCTATTATTCTGACTGCATCCCGCCATCAGTAGTATTAACAGACACAACATCCCGTATCTTTTCATAACCAAACACCCTCCAAACTTATAGATTGGTTAATCTTATATTATAATTCCAAAAAGTTAAAAATATCTTTACCAGAAAGGAGCCTATCCATTTGAACAAAAGAAGTATCATCATAGCTATAATCATAGGCCTTATTGTGCTCATTCTCCCCATCATACTGTACTTTGCAGTTGAAGTGTCTGACGAGTCAGCACCTCCGGAACAGCACTCACTCTCCATATACACTGGAACTGAAAAAGAGTTAATTCATGATCACCATGAGTTAACTCTTTCTTATTGTCTATTCCAAGGCTTTTCCCATCCACAATTTTATATATAGGCCTCAACCCACTGAAGATACACTCAGACATCTGCGAATAGATTGAATGTACCCCAGATGGTACCACTCATGATAGAGCGTACGGGGAATCACTTCGCCAATTGTACTCATGCCTAACTCGCTCTCACGGAGCAGCGGCTCTTCCAGACGACCTGTGAATTTGTTTTTCAATTGGTCTGGTTGCGCCCTTAGACGCTCCATCAATTCAGTCCAGGATGGGGGTGTACCATCCCACGTTGCCGGGCTTGTCCCATAACCGAAGAACTTTGCATAGTCCGCAGGCACTTCCGAGTCATCAGCAATGAGATAATGAAACCACATATCCTGGTCCAGAATGATGTGTCCCACATTCCACAGAATGGAGTTATTGAATCCCTTCGGTACATCATGAACCTGTCCTTCATCCACAGAGTCGCACACTTCTAGCGTAAATTGCCTCACATCCTGCAGTTGATTCCATAGTACATCTTCACTAAACTTCATCGTTCATCCTCCTTTTCTCCCTTACCAGAATTGTCCATCGATTGACATAGCTAGATGTAAAAACATTTTCAATATATAGGAATTTTATCATTTCTCTGTAACTTCATCACTCCCAAGAGCGTTTAGAAAGGTAGAAAAACAGCAGTCCCCTAACCCACTCGAAAAAGAGGCAATTTCATGAGCTGGCCGGAGCCATCTGATCATAGAACTAATCCAGAACAAACCTCCTTCATACCACCCGATCCCCCTGTAAAAGGTAAACCCGCTCGTAGATGGCGGCTGGCGGTCGCTTCTACTTGGTTGACCACAACCCTATTAACGGGGCTGGGCCATGGCTCAATATCATACGCAGCAACAACTCCGCTGCCTCCCAGCAGTACATCTGCGTTCCATACCACCGCGGCAACCACAGAAAACAGACTTACATATACCGCTGTGGAGGGAGCTCGTTATTATACAATCGCACTGCGAAGTGACGGTTCCGTCTGGGCTTGGGGTCGCAATATGTTCGGAGAGCTTGGTGTCAGTGAAGACATCCGTTACCGCCATACGTCCAGTCCCATTCGCATTCCGGGGATTTCGAATGTTATAGCTATTTCAGCCGCAGGAAGTGGAATTAACGCAGCGGTTCAGGCAGATGGTACCGTGTGGGAATGGGGCGCTGGTACACTCCCCTACCAAGTCGAAGGCATTTCCTCTGCGAAGGATGTGGTGACTGGTTCTTTCAATATCGCCCTTCTCCGGAATGGTACAGTTATGTCATGGCAGCGCCCAGGAACTGAAGAAAACCATTCTGAAGTACATCGTCCACACGCAATAAGCGGATTGAAAGACATCATTCAGGTAGGATCATCGGGCCAACTAGGCTATGCCTTGAAGAAAGATGGCTCCCTGTGGACATGGAATGAACCAAATCAACCAGATAAACCCCCTTCCAAACCAGCCAAGTTAAAGGGTCTGTCCAACATATCATCGATCACAAGCACAGATACCTCCCTTCTTGTACTGGACAAGAACGGGAAAGTGTGGGGCCTGGGGGAAAAGGGCAAACCAGTTCTTCTGCATGACGACCTCAAGGTGAAGCAGATGGACGGGAATTCGCAATATATCCTGCTGTTAACCACTTCGGGTGAGGTGTACAGCTACGGAAGGACGGTTACAGGCAAAGAAGGCAGAGTTAAGCATCTGTCGGGTATTACCGATATTTCGGCAGGGTATCACCACAGTCTTGCCTTATCCGCCAATGGAACCGTCTGGGGTTGGGGAGGTGACAAGTATCAGGAGGCTGGAGCACCTGCAACATCATCTGGAGGCATGGTTTACCAACCCGTTCAGGCCAAGCTGGGCATCGATGTTTATATCAACGATGAGCTGCTCCAGTCCACGTATTCGGCAGTCCAAACCCAATATACCGTCCAACTTCCCGTCAGAGCCGTATCCGAAGCAATTGGGGCAACATTTGAGAGGAACCAGGTAAACGGAATAGCCAAAGCTTATTCATTGCAATATGAAGATCGTACCGTCACAATCCGTCCCAACGAGACGGAGGCCACGGTGAAATCCACCTCTTCCACTACAACTCAATCCATTTCATTACCAGAACCAATAGGTAATTACTCAGGTGCGACCACTGTTCCCTTTGAAATATTCGAGGCCTTGGGACTTACTTTGAAATGGGATGAAGAGACAAGCAAACTGACGATCCAAAGTGATACGTAGCAACGAGATCATTCATTATGTACAGGAGGATTATTACAATGCGGTTAAAAAAGATCATGGGTGCAGGTATCGTTTTCTCTGTCCTGCTCATGCCCGTTAGTACATTGGATGCGAAAGGAAAAGCCCCCGCTGAACCGTCATCCATGGCGGTCAATGCTGCAGAAGAATCAGTAAAGCCGGATCCGAATGCTCTGCTCATCCTTGAGACTCATCATCAAGGCCGTACAGCATACACCAGCAGCTTCACGATGGTTGCTGACAATGGAACACTTGCCGACATTATCATTGAAAATCATAGTAATCATCCCATGTATATGAACCTGTATGTCGACGAGTACAGTGAACCTATGGAGACCACGATCAGCAAAAACAGTGAAAAGACCGTGAATCTCCTTGCCTTACAGGACACTAGTGTCAAGGTATACATCTACAGCAGAATAGGGCATGACATGGACCTCTCTATACGTGCGGAACAATACCGTTAGACATTCGCGCTCAAATAGGTTACATACCAAAATCCCCTTCACGCGTGCGGTTAAGGTTCATTTGAACTTAAATCACACAGTTTGAAGGGGATTTAATTTACTTATATAGTTTATTTTAAAAAATTTACTCTACTATAAGGCCGTGTATCTCTTAAAACCACTTACTTCTCAAACCGGAACCATCCGAAGTCAAACTGACTTCCCGGCAGGAAGATAAAGGTCACTTTTTGCACGCCTGATACCTGTTCAAGCTCAAACACCCGCTCTTCATACCCTTCCGAGTGCATGAACTCAACCAGCTGATTGCTCTGTCCAGCTTCGCCTGCGAAGCGGATATGAATCGTGTTCTTATCAATCGGTGAACGGCCATAGATGACGAGCTTCGACGTGCCTTCTGCCGTAAAGTCCATGTTTTCGAACTCCAGTGACACGTTGTTACCGATCCCCTCTACATACTCATCTTGGATCGAGAACGTATCGCCGTAGAGATGGTCGCATGAAACGGCTGTATTTTGCTCAAATGCACGACTCTGACGCTCGAACGAGAAGCCCTTGATATGAATCTTCTGCTTCAGTACAAAACAGATCGACGTAATGCCGCTCAGCCGCTTGGACAGCTGGTACGTCTCTTCCTGATACACATTCCATCTGGATTCCTTCTGGTAAACCACGTCAGCCAGCAGCGTGCTGCCCTCTTCATCCGGCATACCCTCCCAGATTTGCAGGAAATAATCCTCGCTCGACAGTGCAAAGATCGGAATCGTAATGGTATCGGAGCCGTACGGTCCGAAGTCGATATTGCGGAATCCGACATGCGTCTCCCCATCACGACTTGTCGCTACACCGCGTTCGTTGCCGTTACCGACATCGCCTTTGGTGTAATCGTACAATCCACCAGTAATGAAGCCGTACGGATCTTTGTAGGCTGTGCCCAGACCCGTTGCTTTGAATTCAAGCTGCGAGATCAGCTTGGTTTTGTCCGTACCATTGCTGCTCGTTGCACGAAGGCGGAATTCGCCATCACCCAACGCTGATACGCGTACTTCCAGACCGTTCGCTTCGACCTTTGCAATGTTGGACTCAATACCGGCATCGTTGACCACAGCCCATTCAATGTCACGGTACGACGTGTTCTCAGGATACAGCTTGGCGGTAACCACCATCTCCTGGATCGACGGATCGAAGGCTTGCCCGGCTTCACTGATAATCTCGATTTTTCGCAAAGGAATCTCTTGCACATGTCCGGTGAGGACTGGACGTTCTTCGTTCTCGGTTAACACGGTTTGTCCTTGAGTCGCAACGGATGCGGACGCACTCATGACTTCGCTATCCACTGCCTTCGATTCAAACTCGGCTGCTGCACCCTGGAGTCCTTCGGAGGTTACTTCGATCCGGATGCTGCCCGGTTCATGTGTTGCCCCGATGATTGCCATCAGCTTGCCGCTGAACAATCTTCTGCTCAGACCTTTGTACGGATCATAGTCCGTGCTGTCCCCGTTATCCAGACCAAGCAGTCGTCCTGCACCAGTCACCTTAACTTGTACACGATTGTTTGCATTTTGCACGGGATTGCCTGCTTCATCTTCCACTTGAATTTCCACGAAAATAAGATCAGTTCCATTCGCTTGCAGCTGCTCTTTATCTGCTTGCAGACGAACCTTCTGTGCGTCCGTATAAGATCGCTGTACATCCGTTGCGATAATTTCCCCGTTCTCATCATAGGCGATCGCTTTCAGCTCGCCCTCTTCATACGGCACTTTCCACCAGCCAACCAGCTGGGTTCCGTTCGCATGATCAATATCATACGTGCCGATCGTGTTGCCGTTCAGCTGCAATTCGATTTTCGGCGCATTACTGCACACGCGTACATCAATCAGCTGACCAGGGCTGAAATCCCAGTAAGGGAACAGGTGCACCATCGGGCTTGTTTTGTAATCGGTCCAGGCTGCTTGATAGATGTAGTAGGAGTCTTTGGGGAACGTTGCCGTGTCCAGCTGTCCAAAATATGAATTCTTCGTATGGTATGGCGTCGGCTCTCCGATATAATCGAACCCCGTCCACAGGAATTGCCCCAGTGAATACGGTCGATCCCTTTCCGCTAAAATGCAGTATTCTGCAGACTTCGCACCCCAGCTTGTCGTACTGTTGCCCAGTGCGGAGCACTGCTCGTCATCATCTGCCAGGATGGATTGCTCGAACGGGAAGTGATAGATCCCGCGGCTCTGCACCACAGATGATGTTTCACTACCGTAGATGATCCAGTCCGGGTGCTCCTCGTGATGCTTGTCGTAATATTTCTCCGCATAGTTGTAGCCTGCCAGCTTCACGATATCCGCGCATTTTTGCGCATTTTCCCAAGGCATGTAGTTGGAACCGATGGTTACGCCTGCGTTGCCTTTTGGATCGAATTCCAGTACATACTCCATCAGCATTCGTGTTACTTCCTGTCCCCGTTCATCCGCATGGGTATCATAGATTTCATTCCCGATACTCCACATGACCAGACTTGGATGGTTGCGGTCACGCTTCACCCAGCTTTTCACATCCGTGTGCGCCCATTCCGGGAAAAATCTCGCATAGTCATAAGGCGTCTTGGATCTTTCCCACATGTCGAAGGCTTCCGAAACGATCAGCATTCCCATCTCATCTGCGAGCTCCATCAACTCCTTGGCAGGCATATTGTGCGCGGTCCGGATCGCATTGACGCCCATCTCCCGCAGCAGGTTGAACCTTCTGCGAAGTGCCGTCAGGTTGAAAGCCGCCCCCAGTGCGCCCAGGTCATGGTGTTCACACACGCCGTTCATTTTCATCTTGACCCCGTTCAGATGGAAGCCTTCGTTCGGATCGAGCTGGATGTCCCTGAAGCCAATTCGCTGCGATACCGATTCAAGCGTCTGTGCATGCTGGTCCGCATGCACCACTTGCAGTTCCGTAACCAGTTCATACAGATTCGGTTCATCCGTGCTCCACAGTTTTGGGTTCTCCACCACGATCTGCTGACGATCCGTTACTTCTGTATCTCCACCTGCAGCAGCCGTAACCTCCGCAGTATTAGTCGCAATAACCTGACCCGCATATCGGATCGTATGCACAAGCTGTGCGTTCTGATCGATATTCAGCTCCGTATCCAGTTCAACCTGCCAGCCCTCTGGCTGCTGCTTGATGGATACGTAGATACCATCCGTCACGATATGATTGCGGTCTCTCGTTTTGAGCCATACATTGCGATAAATTCCGGCTCCGGAATACCATCTGCTGTTCGGACTCTGATGCACCACTTTTACAATAATTTCATTATCACCTTCCACCAAAGCATCCGTGATTTCATGTTCAAACGCGGAATAGCCATATTTCCACTCCCCGACCAGCTGGCCGTTCACATATACGGAAGAGTTCATGTAAACGCCATCAAAACAAAGCAGAAGCTGCTGATCATCCTTCGTGTACGGGAATGTCCTGCGGTACCACCCAATGCTGTCTTCGTACAGGTCGAGCGTATTATAGATCAGCCAATCATGAGGAAGCTCCACAGGCTCGAATGCCAGTCCCGCAGGGTCCGTAACATCCAGTTTGGTTTTCGCAAATTGCCACCCATCATTAAAAAGCTTTTTCTGGTTCATCGCTATTCTCACTTTCTGTGTGTATTTATGATTGCGGTTACATTACAATGACGACTTTCGCCGATAACCTTTTCGAAAAACGGTTCGACGTGACATGAATACTCCAACCGATTATATCATCTGATGGTTTCTATGTACGTTAATTTCATGCATTTTTTGGTGAGATTATATGAACAATCCACATTAGAATTTTATGGGTGCCTGATGGCCTCTACACATGTTCAGCTGAGCGTTCATATTTGAACATATGGATATTCCTTTATACCTATATGAAGTATCAGTCTAACGATTCAAATTGAAGCAAACAACGCCGATCTCCAAATATTTGTAAAACTATTCCTGTAATTTCTTGTAATCCTATGTTAGATTATCCCTTGGAATAAAATCACATCTATAGATAGGGGACATGTAACGTGAAAAAGAGGTCTTGGGTATTATCGATTATTATGAGTTTTGTATTGCTGGGCGGGGTATTCGCTCCTGCTGGTTCCTATGCGGCTGCAGCGGAAGACACCACCACTACATATTCGGAAGATAACTACACGGAAGTGGACACGTCGGAACAAGAGCCGATTCCTAGCGCTGAAGAGGAAGATTTCCTGAACTACCTGGATGCACTTGATCGCACAACTGTTTATGAAAAGAAAGCCCTGGATTCCATTGGCAGCACGTATGTTACATCCGCCAACCGCAAATCCATCTTCCTGAAATTGAACAATACTGCGGTTCCCAATTACACCAAGTATGTGTCCATGCTGAAGCAGATCAAGCCAGAGAACGCAGAGCTGCAAAAAATTCATAACAAACTGATCAAAGGAAGCTATGCACAGCTTGAAGGTTATCTGCTGTTCAAGAAATCCGTATCCAAAACCAAAGTAAATAGCGCCCTTCTGAAACAAGGCAATGCCAAAATTGACACAGGCATTAAAATTCTGGAGCAATACAAAAAAGAAATCCAAGCCTACGCACAAGAACTGGGCTACGATTTTTAATGAAGCAAACTTTAGACGAAAAGCCCGAGCAGAGGCATTCACATCCACCTGCCTTCCTATTTAAATAAATTGAGATTTCAGGAAAAAAAAGTGTTTTCTTTTGCCGGGATAATTCGTATAATAGCCGTATAATCAAAAGGCTATGCTGCCGAAAGGTACAACCTCGTGAACAATGGAGGTTGTGCCTTTTTTGCGTTTTCATGGCCGAATATCATCTGAATTTCAACGTATAAGGAGTGATTCAACATGATTCTTGAAGCCATTTACCATCGTCCCAAATTAAACTGGTCCTATGCCTACGACCGGTCTACCATGCACCTGCGACTGCGTTCCAAACGCGGAGATCTGGATGCGGTTATTGCCATTACCGGGGATAAATATGCCTGGGAGCAGACCATCACCCACACACCGATGCGAATCTTCGCCCGGGATGAGCTGTTCGATTATTGGGAAGTCGAAACCCAGCCTCCCTACCGGAGACTGCGTTACGGCTTCCAGCTGGTCGAGGGCGAGAAAAATGTCTGGATGACCGAACGTGGATTCGAGGAAGCTCTGCCGGAACATCCGCTGGAATTCTTCGATTTCCCATTTATGAATCCGGTCGACATTTTTGAACCGCCTGCCTGGGTCAAGGACGCTGTATTTTATCAGATTTTCCCTGAACGCTATGCGAATGGTGATCCTTCCATTAGTCCGAAGAACGCCGAGCCTTGGGGTGGGGAGCCTACACCGGTTAATTTCTTCGGGGGTGATCTGCAGGGTGTGCTGGATCATCTGGATCATCTGAGTCAGCTTGGCGTGAATGCAATCTACTTCTGCCCGCTGTTCGAGGCTACAACCAATCACAAGTACAATACAGCCGACTATATGAAGGTGGACCCTCATTTCGGGACCAATGAACAGCTGAAAGAGCTGGTGGATGCCTGTCATCAGCGCGGCATTCGGGTTGTGCTTGATGCGGTCTTCAACCATTCGGGCAGAGAGTTCCCGCCTTTTGCTGACGTATTGGCGAACGGGGCAGCTTCCCCCTATGCGGACTGGTTCTACATCAGGGATTGGCCGCCACGCATTGAAGATGGCATACCGACCTACGATACCTTTGCCTTCGAACCGCTTATGCCCAAGCTGAATACGGAGCATCCCGAGGTTAAAGCCTATCTGCTAGAGGTGGCGCGGTACTGGATTGAGGAAATGGACATCGATGGATGGAGACTGGACGTTGCCAACGAGGTGGATCATCAGTTCTGGCGTGAATTCCGTCAAACGGTAAAAGCCATCAAGCCTGACGCCTATTTGCTCGGCGAGATCTGGCATGATTCACTGATGTGGCTGCAGGGAGATCAGTTCGATGCGGTGATGAACTACCCATTCACCAACTCGGTACTGGACTATGCAGTTCACGGCAAGCTGGATGGACTTGGCTTCGCGAATGAGATCGGCAAGCTGCTCGCAGCCTACTCCCAGCCTGTGACTGAAGTTGCCTTCAACCTGCTTGGCAGCCATGATACACCCAGACTGCTCACCCTGTGCGACGGGGATATCCGCAAGATGAAGCTTGCCGTTACTTTGCTTCTCACGTACCCAGGTGCACCCTGCATCTATTACGGAGACGAAGTTGGCCTGGATGGCGGATATGATCCTGGCTGCCGCAAATGTATGGAGTGGGATGAAACCAAGCAGAATCTTGAGCTTCTCGACTTCTTTAAGCAGACGATTGCCCTCCGCAAGGAGCACCCTGCACTGCGTAGCACCGAGTTGAAGATTCTCCATGCCGAAGCTGGAGATCCGGTGATTGCAATGGAACGAGTGGATTCAGCCACAGGGGAACGTTTCCTCATCGTGCTGAACGCTGGTGACGAAGCTTGCAATATAGACCTGCCGCTGACGGATCGAAGCGTCTGGCGAGACCTGTTTACGACCACTTCTATAGAAGCGAAACAAAACAGATTATCTGTAAAACTGGAAGCTTACGGCTTCTCCCTGCTGCAGCTCGAAGTGAAACAACCTGCAGAAGCCTGATCACCTGACTATTCCTATGGCAGCAGTCTAAGACTTAGGCATTTCACCGTCCGTGCACCCTATTTCTTGATAAACGAAAGAACAGGACGACATGCCATTATCGCAATAATCAATTCATTAAAATTCATTAATTCCGCTCTCCTTTTGGGCAAAAAAGGGCTGAACGTTGAATAACGTCCAGCCCTTATCTCTTAAGCGGCCCCATTAAGCGTTCCAATACCCTAATGAACTATCCAACATCCCTCTTCTTAGGATATAAGCTTACGACGATTCCGATTCCAAAGCTGCAGATGTCTCTTCCCTCGCTGCTGCAACTTCATCCATGGGTGAATCAGCTGCTGCAGGTGTTCTGACTTTCTTCATTCTCGAGCTCACAAGTCCCTCTTCCGTAATGACAATTTTCTGTGGAATCTTGTACGGAGGCAGCTTGTCCTGGCAGTACGACCAGATCAAACGTCGCAGCTCGGCAAGCGTGCAGTCTGTCGCGAGCTTAACGGTGGCCTTCACCTTCTGGCCTGTGATGCTGCTCGGTTCCCCTGTAACTACTGCTGCCTGGATGCAGTCCATCTGTTCCAGAATGCTCTCCACTTCGGCCGGATACACCTTACGCCCGCCTACATTAATGATCTCGGAGCGGCGCCCCAGGATACGGATATACCCCTGCTCCAGTACCGCTTCGTCCCCTGTGCGCAGCCATCCGTCGTCCGTAAATGGTGACGGGGCGTTCAGATAACCGATCATCGCTGTTTCTGTCCGGATCTGAAGCTCCCCTTCAACTACCCTGAACTGGACGTGATCATCATGAATGGCAAACAGCAGCGATCCTGGCTCCTTGGAACGTGTTGGCAGAATGCCGAGTTCAGACATTCCATATGCCTGTATCGTTCGTATCCCTGGGAACCGTCGATTCCAGGCAGCCAGTACCGTTTCGGGCATGACCTCTGACCCGTAGGAGACAACTTCAAGACTCGATAGATCGTATGCCTCATCATTTCGGCCCAGAAGCAGCAGATTCATGAATGTTGGAGAAACCGGGAGAGCCTGAACTTGATGCTTCTCAATGGTCCGGCACACTTCCTCGGGGGAACGATCGGCAATAATGCACAAGCAGCCTCCACTGGACAGCGATTGCAGCATTGTATTCACCCCGCCAATGTGATCAAACATCATGAACGGAATCGTTCGCAATGGCCGCACCTGCCGCCGAAAACGCTGTAAGAGCCGATCTGCACGATGAACCGTGGCCTTGCTCACACCTGTCGATCCGGATGAGAAGAGCACGAGTCCACCCACACCTTCCTGCTCAAGCGCAGCCAGTAAAGCAGGACGCGAACTGGCATTAGACTTATCCCGGATTGATAACCTGCCATTTTCAATGCCAAGACGCCACTGTACCTGTGCTAGCTGAATATATTCCTGCCGCTTGGCTTCAACCAGATGAAGGTCCATGGGCAGCACAATGCATCCCTTCCCAAGAAGTGCGATGAACGCTGCGGCCGCATAGGGAGAATAGTCCTCCTCCAACGTTACGAGCTGTCCACGCAGTCCTTCTGCCGCAATCCATTTATCCATCATCAAGATCTGATCGAGCAGCCATGCGTAGCTATACTCCCGATCTTCCCAGATGAATGCGGGACGAGCGCCTTGTTCTGCGAATCGCTCCAACAGGAATTGAATGCTCATCCCGCATCCTCCTCCTGATCAGGCAGCCATTGCCGTTCAAGGTAGTTCACCAGCGAATCAACCGTTTGATATGGACTCTCCGGCAATGAAGCTGCGGCCATCTCGGAAAGTGCGGCTCCTGCTCCCGTTCCCCATTCGTCTTCAAGCCCCTGTTCGACGACAGCAAGTAAGGACACCAGCTCCAGTGAATCCAGTTGTCCATCCCTTCCATATAGCGGTGCGTTCCCACCCTTGTCGAGGGGTATGGTCGTATTATGGTACGCATTCAGTTCCCGGCAGCTATCCAGTACAATGCGCAGCAGGGCATCCCTGTAGCCATTTTCGGTTCGCGGTTCCATCTGCCGATTAAAGCACGCCTCCTGCGGGACAGCACGTCGGAGAGCTTCGTACCAGCGCCATTCATCGGCTATCAATTGCTGGATTACGCTTGTTAGCTGTACCCGCCAATCCGCCCGCTGCTTGATCCGACTGACCTGAAGCCATTGATTTGCTTTCTCCCAACGTTCAATGATTGCGTCATACGCTACAGAATGCTGATCCAGTGGAGAACCAAGCCATAGCGCGGCTTCTTGAAGCAGATCCCGGAGAAAATAGCGGCTCCAGCGCATATCAAATAGCAGATTCGATACCAGCGTGTCATTGGCTTGCTTTCCTTCGTTCCCCTCCTGCAGTGCCTTCATCAAGTGAAGGGACACACCCTGTCCAAAATGATAGCTGCGCTCCCCTTGGGTAATGGTCCTGCCCGTCATAAATTCGCTGATCTGTGTCCCCAGCGCCTGGGTTAACATCTCACGATAACCGGAGGAATCAAGCTTTCCGGTTGCACGCAGGTCCATGGTGCCATAGGTACGCAGCTTCTCCTTGCGCTTGGCAGGAGCTAGCTCGGGTATGCTTTGGTTTCCTTTCCAAAATTCATGAAAGGCTTCTTCGGAGACCTCTCCCATATATTTCGAGGGAACCGGATCATAGACGTGAATATGCTCATCATCGATGCCATACACTGCAATCCAGTGATCTACCAGATGCAGACGAGAGCCTGATTTGACATGTTTGCGGATGTATTCGGGGTTCTGATAGTCTTCGCAATAAGGCAGGTGATAACTGGTCCCCGTAGCGAGAAAGAGTCCCCCTTCGCCTATATGCTGCCGCATATGCACCTTCCCCTCCTCGAAGCTGCCCAGCTCACGCTGGCCATACATCTCCCAGATCGGTTCTCCGTAGTCCAGCTTGTGAAAATAAGGCTTCACCAGTCCGTTATCCGCGCACGAAGGGAGGCAGTACAATCGGCTTGCGGCGAGCAGAGCCAGGCTGCTGATCGAACCTTGCCGCAGAAGCACCTCATGAATCAGAGGAAAGTTGCAGGGATAGTAATACGGGATGTCCATTACTGGAGCGAACGATTGGATCATCATGATCACTTGCCTCCTGTTCCCGCTTTGGCAGTTGAACTGCCCCAAGACTGGATGCGGTAATGTACTGACATGTTATCTGTTGCCCGAATGACCCGATTGGCTACTGGCATGCCATTTTTATCCGTCTCAAAACGCCGGAAACCACGTGTGAACCGGAAGGAAAAACCGCTGTCGCGCGGAACAAGGTAACAGCCTTCATAACGCCCCGTTCCCGTCCGAACCAGCTTCATGCCCATCCCTCCATATATGGATTCAGCTGGTTCCTCTTCATGTTCTACTTCGGCACAGATACATACCTCAACGCGAGCAGAGAGTTCAGGAATAACGGTATACTGACGAGTCGTTGATAACTCTTCTACGGTCAGGGTGATGAGCGCACTGCCTGGGCCAACAGGCACCAATTCACCATTCGGCCGTACTTGAAGCACATGTGGATCACTTGATGAATAGCTCCCTTCGAGCAGGCTCTCTACCCATCCGCTATCATAGTGAAGCCGTGCATTAATGCACGTGTTCATTCCACCGGATAAACCAATGGTCTCTCTGCCTTGCATTTCCAACGCCACAGGTTGGCCTACTTCGCCGAACATGTATAGTAACGGAAGGTCGACACGCGCTCCCCAATCCGATTCCTGATGACAGGCCTCCAGTTGCTCCAGAAAAGCCAGGCTATCCCGAGTTCTGATCCCTCCCTCAAGTAATTCATGAGCAACCCTTCTTACCTGGGAGGGCAGGAAGAGTCCTTCTGCATCCCCAATGTCCATCCACATTTGCACGTCTGGCACCTCATCCGGCAAGTGATACATGGCTTCTTCCAACAGACCGCTGTCCGACATTTCATCCAGCTGCACATCTACCAAAAACGGCGACATCATGACCAGTTTTCCGAATACCTCCGGATTCCGCATGCCCATATGGAGTGTACAGAGTGCCGCTGCTGATGAACCGAGCAGCCCTGTATTGGACTTGTCCGGAAGCGTACGGTATCGATGGTCGATCAGGGGCTTCAGTTCATGAATGATGAAATGCTCGTATGCGACCCCTGAACAACCCACGCTGATCGCTTCTCTCTCGGGTGCAATGAAGTGATAGAACTCGTTGTGCGTCACCGGACGGACATGCGCAATGCCAACCATAATCAGTGGCTCGATCCGCCCGGAGACAATCAGCTCATCCACCGCTCGATCCATATACCACGTTTCATTGCCGGGTCCGGATGGACCAAAAGCCCGCTGCCCAGCATGAACATACAGAACAGGATAATGGCGATCCGTATGCTCCTGATAACCTGGCGGGAGGTACACATAAATGTTGCGGACATTGCCCAGCTGTGACGCATGAATACCTTCCAGACATTCTATGACCGAATGCGTGCTCAATGGATCATCAACCGCCTCTCATCTCCGAATTGCTATGAATCATACATGATTCAGGTACCCAACGTTCCCCTATTCCATCCCCGCCATGGCTGCATGCACAAACAACCCCGCCTCAGTAGAGACGGGGTTGTTTCAAGACACATCATGTCTTAAAATACATGGCCCTCATATTGGTGGATCTGCGAATAGTTTAAGTCCCGGATCGTCATTTGTAAATATGAAAATAGAAAAAAAATTCTCTTGAGAAAGTTATTGACATAATTGTAATTTTTTCTTACGATAACGATGTGATCATAACTCGAGGGCCATGCTTTTAAACCCAAGCGGTTTAGGACAACCCCGGTAACTCCCCAGGAGATACCGGGGTTGTTGGCGTGTCGAAGGAGGGAAGTCTTTAAGCCACGGAATGTCTCCTCGTACAATTGTAAGCGCTGTTATTCAAGAGCCAGGTTAGTTGTTTTTGTTGAAAACTACTACATTCATGAAGGGTGGATTACCATGTTTCAAATGGCCAAACGCGTTCTCCTTAGTACCACGCTAACGTTCAGCCTGCTTGCCGGCAGTGCATTGCCTTTCCTGCCTGCTTCCGCGATTTATGCCGATGCGGATACGGCTGTCACCAACAAGCAGAATTTCAGTACCGATGTCATCTATCAAGTTTTTACGGACCGGTTTCTGGATGGTAACCCATCCAACAACCCTACCGGGGCTGCCTTTGACGGCACATGCAGCAACCTGAAGCTGTACTGCGGCGGCGACTGGCAGGGGCTGATTAACAAAATCAATGACAACTATTTCAGTGACCTGGGTGTCACAGCCCTCTGGATCTCCCAGCCTGTCGAAAATATTTTCGCAACCATCAACTACGGTGGTGTAACCAACACTGCTTATCACGGCTATTGGGCACGGGATTTCAAGAAGACCAATCCGTATTTCGGGACCATGACCGATTTTCAGAATCTGGTAACCACCGCCCATGCTAAAGGCATTAAAATCATTATTGATTTCGCGCCAAACCATACGTCCCCTGCCATGGAAACCGATACCTCCTTCGCCGAGAACGGCAAACTGTACGATAACGGCAGCCTGGTTGGCGGGTACACCAATGATACGAATGGATATTTCCACCACAATGGCGGCTCCGATTTCTCCACGCTTGAGAATGGCATTTACAAAAACCTCTACGATCTGGCCGATCTGAATCACAATAACAGCACGATCGATACATATTTCAAAGACGCCATCAAGCTGTGGCTGGATATGGGCGTGGACGGCATCCGTGTCGATGCGGTCAAGCACATGCCTCAGGGCTGGCAGAAAAACTGGATGTCATCCATCTATGCGCACAAGCCGGTATTTACCTTCGGTGAATGGTTCCTAGGATCGGCTGCATCCGATGCGGATAACACGGATTTTGCCAATGAATCTGGTATGAGTCTGCTTGATTTCCGTTTCAATTCGGCTGTCCGCAACGTGTTCCGGGATAACACCTCCAACATGTACGCGCTGGATTCCATGCTTACTGCTACGGCAGCAGATTACAATCAGGTCAGTGACCAAGTCACTTTCATTGACAACCATGATATGGACCGCTTCAAAACAAGTGCGGTGAACAACCGCCGTCTGGAACAGGCGCTGGCCTTCACGCTGACCTCACGTGGCGTACCTGCCATCTACTATGGTACCGAGCAGTATCTGACCGGGAACGGCGACCCGGATAACCGGGGCAAAATGCCTTCCTTCTCCAAATCGACCACAGCATTCAACGTGATCAGCAAGCTGGCACCTCTGCGCAAATCCAACCCGGCAATTGCTTACGGTTCCACACAGCAGCGCTGGATCAACAATGATGTATATATCTATGAGCGCAAGTTTGGCAAAAGCGTTGCCGTTGTTGCCGTTAACCGTAATCTCACGACGCCAACCAGTATTACGAACCTGAATACGTCGCTTCCATCAGGAACATACACCGATGTGCTTGGCGGCGTGCTGAACGGAAACAACATCACGTCCAGTGGAGGCAATATTTCTTCCTTCACACTCGCAGCAGGAGCTACCGCTGTGTGGCAGTATACGGCAAGTGAAACGACGCCAACCATCGGTCACGTTGGCCCTGTAATGGGTAAACCAGGTAACGTCGTTACCATCGACGGACGCGGGTTCGGCTCTGCCAAAGGTACCGTCTACTTCGGTACAACAGCCGTTACGGGCTCTGCCATCACTTCTTGGGAAGACACTCAGATCAAAGTCACCATTCCACCAGTAGCAGGCGGTGACTATGCAGTGAAAGTCGCTGCCAATGGTGTGAACAGCAATGCCTATAACGATTTCACGATCCTAAGCGGCGATCAGGTCTCGGTTCGGTTCGTCATCAATAATGCCACAACTGCACTGGGTGAAAACATCTACCTGACGGGCAACGTGTCCGAACTGGGGAACTGGACCACAGGTGCGGCTTCCATTGGACCAGCTTTCAATCAGGTCATTCACGCCTACCCGACTTGGTATTATGACGTAAGTGTTCCAGCCGGGAAACAGCTGGAATTCAAGTTCTTCAAGAAGAATGGCGCTACCATTACGTGGGAAGGTGGATCCAATCACACCTTTACAACACCGACCAGCGGTACTGCCACAGTAACGGTAAACTGGCAATAACTAGCCATAATCCATTAAGAAGCCCGGAGCAGCGCTTATACAGCGTACGCTCCGGGTTTTGACGTTGAATCTGTTTCTGGTTTATCGATAAGCTCGAATCGACTTCAATGTGGTTGCCGCAAGGATTCCGGTTGCGAGCAGCAGCATGCCGAGTCCCTCCAGCACCGCCGCTGCACCCCACTGATCAGCCATCACCGAGACAACTGTCAATCCCAGGATGGGCGCCGTGCTTGTAATTGTACCGACAACACCATAAATTCTCCCCTGCAGCTCATCGGGTACCGCTGTTCTTAGCATGATCTGGGTGAGCATCGTGCAGCAGGCAAACATCGCTCCCCCGCCCATGATGAGCGGAAGTGCCATCATGGGAGAAGTTACCTGGGACAGGAGAATATATAGCGGCCCCAGTACCAGCAGACCGATGAATACCCATCTTCCTCTTCGCTTCATTCGTTTCCCCGATGCGATCAACACTCCTGATCCAATCATATAACCAAGCGGAATACAGGTTTCAATCAATCCAAACTGTACGGGATCTGCATCCCATACCTTGACTGCCATCACCTGAACCAACATCATGGCTGACATAAAAAATAAAATCAGCAGTGGATTAAGCAATACAATCGACCGAATTAGTGGACTGCGATAGATATAGGAGAATGATCCCCGCCATTCCTGAACGAAAGTGGCCTGCTTATCGCCCGATCGCCTTACCTCCGGGAAACGGCCGGCCATCAGCACACATACCGCCGACAGAAGAAAGGTAGCTCCTGTAATCAATATGGCGACAAATCCACCAAAGGCGGCAACGGCGACTCCGGCTGCCGCGAGTCCGCTGATTCGGGCCAGGTTATCCACCAGATGAATGGCCCCCGTAGCTTGCTGAATATGCTCCCTGCCCACCATGCTTGCCACGGACGCGTGGAATGCAGGCGCCTGAAACAGGCTGGAGAACATGGAAAGCGATAGCATCAGCAGCAGCACAGGAAATGGTACATGCAGCCCAAACAAACCAATCGCGATACATATAGCCATCACGCCCCGAAATACATCCGAGGTCAGCATCAGCTTCCGGCGATCCAACCGATCAGCAACCGTACCAGCCAGTGATCCGAACAAAAAACTGACCGCCATGTTGCAGATTTGAACGGCAGCCATGCTCTTGGCACTTCCCGTCGTCTGGAGCACCCATAGACTAATGGCAATACCGTTAAAGCAGTCTCCAAACACAGAGATGCCGTAGCCGTATAAAATCCTGCGGAAAGTGACATGCTGCCAGAGCTTTGGCGGAACCTTGTTTTCTTCGCGCAGCACGGCTTGTCCATCTTCATATCCAATCGCCTCGGGCTCAGTGGACGGTATTATTCCCATACTTCCCTTTCCTCCCCTAATTATGATGGAGCCCTAAGCAAAATCAGGCACTTCCGTTGTCATGTCCGTCGAAAAGAGACATACATGGCGGAAGTGCCTGAATGTGCGGCCGCGTCGAGGCGGCCATCTATGCTGTTAATGGCACGGCATTATCCTTTGGAAGCACCTGTTGTGAGTCCCTGGACCAGGAAGCGCTGGAGGAACACGAACAGCAGCGTAATTGGAATTGCGATCAGCACGGCCCCTGCGGCAAACATGGTGAAGTTACTATCCTGGTAACGGTTGACCAGATCCCACATACCTACTGCAAGCGTCCAGTTCTCCTTCGTCCGCAGAACAAGCCGGGCGAAGATGAAATCCATCCATGCGCCAGTGAAGCTGGTTAGCGCCACATAGGTCAGCATCGGTTTGGATAACGGGAGGATGATGCTGGTGAACACCCTCAGATGACTCGCACCATCAATGCGTGCTGCCTCATCCAGACTGCGCGGAATCGTATCGAAGAATCCTTTGACGATAAATCCGCCGAGTACCGCACCGGAAGAATACACCAGAATCAACGCGGCATGCGTATCGAGCAGTTTGATCTGCAGCAAAATGATATAGATCGCGATCATACTCATAAAGCTCGGGAACATGCCGAGAATCAGCATGGTGGAGAGAATCGTCTGCCGCCCGCGAAACCGGAAACGGGATAGGGCATACATCCCGAGCGTCACCATGAGCGTGGAGAAGATCATGGTGAAAAAGGCAATTTTCAGCGTGTTCAGATACCACCTGCCATACATGAAGGACGGATTGTTGAACAATTCGCCATAGTGGGACAAGGTAAAGGCTTCAGGCCACAAGCGCTCGCTGAACAGTGCCGCGCCAGGTCGCAGGGAAGAGAGAAAGATCCACAACACCGGATAGACAGAGACCACGGCAATGATGATCAGCAGCACATAACTAAGCGTTAGCCGCAGCGGATTATTGCGTTTCTTCATTGAATCATGTCCTCCTCCTTAAACGATTTGGAGCGACGGAAATTCCAGATGGAAAACGACGCGATAATAATGAAGATGATGATGCCCACCGCTGAAGCCATGTTGTATTTGTTGTTGTCCAGCGTAAGCTTGTAGAGCCAGGTCACCAGCAGGTCTGTTGCTCCCGCATACTGGTAATCTCCGCGTAACGGATTACCGTTGGTCAGCAGGAATATGACATTGAAATTGTTGAAGTTGCCAGCAAATTGCATGATAAGCACCGGAGTTGTTGCAAAAAGGATGAATGGCATCGTGATGATCCGGAATTTCTGGAATGCGGATGCTCCATCCACTTCAGCGGCCTCATACAGATCACGTGGAATCGCTGTCAGAACGCCAAGGATCAGCACCATGCTGACCGGAATACCGATCCACATGTTAACAACAATAACCGTGACCTTGGCCCAGAACGGATCGGTCAGCCAGGGCAGTCCCTCCAGCCCAAAAGCTCTCATATACGTATTAATTGGACCGAATTGACCATTGAACAGGTTCCGCATGAGCAGCAAGGAAATGATCTGTGGTATGGCATAAGGGAGAATGAAGATCGTCCGCCACAGCTTTTTGAACCGGATGCCTCGCTGCTCAATCAGCAGTGCTACAAGTACCCCGCCAAAATAAGTGGTTACTGTGGCTAGTACCGCCCATATAACTGTCCACGTTAATACCCCATAAAAGGTGTGACTCCATGATTTGAGCTGAATCAGGTCGCTAAATGTCTTGAACCCTACCCAATCCACGAGCTTGGCAGGCGGAATATGATCCGGTGCCGAGTAGTTGGTAAACGCGAGGGTGATCGTAAACAGGATCGGCATGATCGTGAAGAACAGCACCCCCAGAGCCGGAATGGACAAAAACAGATACGGAAAGTTTTTGTCCACCATATTACGGAGTGAAGCTGCCGCTCCCAGTGTTTTCTTTCCTTCCTCCCTCGCAAGTCCCGTAAGGTACGCATCACGGATGTTCAGGATGTAGACAATGATGAACACAAAAAACACGAGCAGCACAATAATTCCTTCTAACAGTAAAAAGATTGAATGGTCGCCCCGCTGAAGCACCGTAGACCCATTCACTTTGACAAAACGCTGCGTATTTTCCCCCAGTGTCCATATTCCCCATACGGCCTGTGACAGGCGGGGAAGCAGGTAAGCAAGACCTGCCCCCTCCAGTAACAGTAGGCAAATTCCCTTGATCCATTGCCGGTTGTACAGCTGTCCTAGACCCTGCAGTATGATGGACAATATGGCCGCTGTCATCCGGTGCTGCTTTTCCCTGCTCTGCGGAGCAGACACCGGGACATGCTGCTGTTTCATTTGCTCTCTCCTCTCCACCTTCTCCTTATCATGTGCTCCGTCCGATTATTGAACCGTTGCAAGACTCTCCTGGATCTGCTTCACGGCGTTGTCCAGCGACGCCTTCACATCCTTGCCGCCATCCCAGATATCGGTCATGGCTGAAGTGATCGGGCCCCAAACGCTATCCATCGCGGGAAGCGAAGGCATCGGCGTCGAATTGTTGAACTGCTCAAGGAACGCCTTGTTGATTGGATCCTCCTGTACCTTCGGATCAGCTGCCACGTTGGCGTTGGCAGGAAGCGTGCCGTTCATCTCAAAGTTGGTCATCTGGGCCTCTTCGTTGGAGAGGAAAGCCGCAAAGAGTTTGGCTGCATTCGGATATTGCGTAAATGCATTGACGTAATAGGCTTTCACGCCAGAAAAGGATGTCATCGGTTTGCCATCGATCGCCGGGAGCGGTGCAACACCGAAATCAATACCTGCATTGCGATAGTCGGCAATCGTCCAAGGACCGTTAATGTCCATAGCCAGTTTGCCGCTGGAGAACAATCCTTTTTTGATATCATAGTTCACGTCACCCATCTTGAGCGGCAGCACTTCCGACTTCAGCGTCTTCAGGAACTCCCCGCCCTTCTGGGCTCCTTCGTTATTCAGGCCAAGATCTTCGCTGTTCATTCCGTTATCCCCGAAAATATAGCCGCCTTGGGAAGCCAGGAACGCATAATTGTAATAGAACTGCTGCAGTTCCCACATGAGGGCATATTTGTTGGATTTCACATCATTAAAGGTTTTGGCGAAGCTGACAATCTCCTCAAAATTCTTCGGCGCTTCCGGATAAAGTGCCTTGTTATAGAAGAGAGCGTACGTTTCCACGCTGTACGGATATCCATATAAAATGTCCTTGAACGTAACGGCCTTCAGCGCATTTTCGCTGGTGTTCGCTACCGTCTCTGCCTCAAATACATCGTTTGGCAAAATGAGCCCCGCTTCTGAAGCGCTTCCAATCTTGTCATGCGGGAATACAACAACATCTGCTGCGAGTCCTGCCGGACCGTCCGTTGTCAGCTTGGTTACCTGATCGGTAGGAGGCAGCTCCTCCATCTTCACGGTTACACCATACTTTTCCTCAAACAGCCTGGCTCTTTCCTCTACAAAACTCTGTTGGTTCTTATCTTCCCAGATAACCAAAGTTGCGCCTTCTTCCGGCTGAAGATTCTCGGCTGTCAGCTCCACAACTTCCTCTGGATTCTCGCTTCCCCCCGCTGCCGGAGAGTTCGTTCCACCACCAGCCGAGCATGCGGCCAATGTAAAGGCCATGATGACAGACAATGTTGCCCCTTGCCATTTTCTCATGTAAATGTCCCCTTCCCTCTGTTTGGTTCAACCAGTCTCGCGCTTTCCACCCTTGATTGGTACGAATGATGCAGGTTTTGCAATCCATGTTCGCTTTTGCACAAACGTTTGCTCAAATGGAAGACAAGGATACTTCTAAGTATGTATTCAGGGAGAAATATTCTAAGATGCAGGCTAAATTCACTTATGTAAGCGCTACAACAACAATCAAATCATACAATATCAGGCTTTCTTTGCACAAACGTTTGCACAAGCCATATTTGTTCAATTTCATCCATATTTCTTGTTCTAACGCCAGTAATTTCCTGTTTGCTTGATCTGTCTTCTTCTTCCTTATTTTTACTTCTTCTGTATCCTCCATGCTGCAGTTTGCAATTGATTTATCGAATCTGTTGCATTACCATAGGAGAATGTTGAAATGATGGACCAGAAGGGATTTTTTACATGATTACGATCAAAGATATTGCCAAAATGGCGGGTGTCTCCCCTTCTACAGTTTCACGGGTGATCTCCAACCATCCCAGAATCAGCACCGAGACGTCTCTCAAAGTAAAGCAAATTATGAAAGAACTGAATTACCATCCCAATATCATGGCCAAGAGCCTTGTATCCAAGACGACCCAAACCCTTGGCATCATGCTTCCTCGTCCTGCAGAAGAATTGTTTCAGAACTACTTTTTCGGAGAACTGCTGCGAGGAATTATTACGCATGCCACCCGCATGAATTATGAACTGCTGCTAACCACCGAAACGTCATCAGACAATGAACTACATGCGATTTCCCGCCTGGTTCATGGACGGAGAGTGGATGGCATTCTGCTGTTAGGCTCCAAACGGGACGATCCAATCATCTCCTTTTTGGAAGAGGAAAAGTTCCCTTTCGTACTGATCGGACGCAGCGAGGCTCACCCTGACGCGCCCATGGTTGATAACGACAACGTACAGACAGCTTATGATGCAACCCAGCATTTGATCGCCCAAGGGCATACAAGAATTGGATTCGTCAGCGGCCCGCCGGACATTACGTTATCGCATGACCGCATGCAAGGATACCAAAGGGCACTTGCCGAAGCGGGACTTCATACCAATAACGACTGGATTGTGGAAGGAGAATTCCTGCAAGAGAGCGGATTCCGTGCCATGTCGTTGTTCATGGCCCTGCCCGACAGACCTACCGCCATCGTTGTAATTGATGATAATGTTGCTTTTGGCGTACTGAGAGCTCTTGCCGAACTTGGTTACCGTGTACCTGAGGATATTAGTGTGGTCAGCTTTAACAACATCGCCTTATCGGAACTGGCTTCTCCGCCTTTAAGCTCCATCGATATCGGAACCTACCAGCTTGGTTATACTGCTGTTCAAGTGTTGTTGAAAATTCTGAACAGGGAAACGCTGCCTCAGAATCCGGTCATTATTCCACATCGTTTAATTGTGCGCGAATCTTCTCTCTTTTCGAAGTCTAAACCGGCCTCCATTTAGACATCATTGAAATTCAATACAGCAATGCAAACGTTTGTCCTTTCCCTTGAAATTCCTATCGATTTCTGTGATGGATGGCAGCAAAAAGAAGCCGCTGCATGCGGCTTCTCGTTTACATATCCATATTCGATTGTCATATGCATGGATTAATAGGCATTCCAGCCTGAGTCCGCTTCAATCACAGTTCCGTTCACGAAGCTGGACTCGTCCGAGCCGAGGAACAGGGCTACCTTGGCAATCTCTTCACTTGTTCCTATCCGCGGGTTAATCGCCATGCCCAGTTGTTGTCTCGACGCACCGAATTGGCTGATCCCTGTCATGGAGGAACCGATATTCGTTGCTACCCCACCCGGAGCGATGGCGTTGCAGCGAATGCCCTGACCTGCATACATAAATCCTGTATTTTTGGTAAAGCCGACCACAGCATGTTTGGATGCCGTATACGCCGCTCCCGCACGTCCACCATGCAATCCGCCTGCCGATGCAACGTTAACAATGACACCGTTTTGCTTCTCCAGGAAGATCGGCAGAACTTTGCGCGTTGTACGCATTACACTCGTGGTATTCACCGCAAAGAGTCGCTCCCACTTCTCATCCGTTACTTCCGCAGCCGGCTCCATGCCATCCATAATTCCTGCATTGTTCACCAGAATATCTACGGTTCCGTACGTGCTGACCGCCTGATCAATCAAGTTTTGCACATCTTCCTCTTTGGCCACATTGGCCAGAATCACGATGGCTTCTCCGCCTTGGGCTTTGATCTCATTTACTACCGCCTGTGCGGATTCCTCGTTGATGTCCGATACAACCACTTTGGCTCCCTCTTGCGCATATAGCGTGGCAATCGCCTTTCCCATACCGGAACCTGCTCCTGTAACAATAGCTACTTTATCTTGAAGTTTCATCCCATGTATCCTCCTTTGTGTATTCGTTTACAATAAGTTAACAAACAAATGTTCATTAACTCTTATCCTTAGTATAATAAGTCATAGCATTCTGGTTCAATCAGTAAAAGCTTGCCCTATTGTACGTTAATGAACACTCTAGAACGTTAATGTACATTTACTTGAATTCGACCCTGTTCAGGAGGATTACACATGTCTGACATTTCCAGTTCAACAGATAGAAGAATCAAAAAATCAAAAGCATCTTTGAAGGATGCCCTTCTTCAGTTAATGCAAACACGCTCATTCAAAGAAATTTCCATCACGGATATTGTACAGCTTGCGGATCTGAACAGAGGCACCTTCTACCGGCATTATCAATACAAAGAAGACCTGTTTGATGAAGTTATAGATGATGTGATACAGGATCTGGTGACTTCTTTTCGCAAACCCTATCAAGGTATGGAAAAATTCGAGGTTGGTCTGATGCCCTCTTCTGCAATCACCATATTTGAGCATGTGCACCAGCACGCACAATTCTACACGCTTGTTGTGAAATCCGAGGCTTCTTCCAACTTTCAGCGCATGATCTGTGATGTTCTTCGGGATCTCTCCTTAAAGGATCTGAATCAGATCTTCCCGCAGCACATCAACCCTGAACTGCTGGCAAGCTATCAGTCTCATGCGATATTCGGCATGATCTTGGAGTGGATCAGACAGGATTTCAGGCACACCCCTGCTTACATGGCCGAGGAGTTGTTCAAGATCATTCATTACCGACCTGACAATGTCGTGTTGAAAGACTGAATGAAACTTAGTAGTATCCAAGAAAAAATTAAATTACACGTTACTAAAACAGGGTAATGCCAAAGTAAACACCGCTGATTTTCTAATGGACCAATGCGAAGAGCAGTTATACGCTTATGCAAGAAGTTTGGGCTATGGCAGCCAGTAACGATTTTCATAGAAACCCAGAAAAGCGACCATTCCCCATACTTAATAGAGAACGGTCGCCTTTTAATAATTATAAATCAAGATAACAATCTAATACGTTTTTATTTCTCTCTTTTGATTACAACCCCAGCTTCTGCCCTTTCTCCAAACGCTGAATCTGCTGCTCTCCGGTATCCGCGAGTTCACGGAACTGGTTGATCGTCTCCCGCATCCGCGGTAGTGCCTCCTGCTTATATACACTGATGGAATCCAGTGCAGACAGGACATCCGTGAAGGCCTGCTTCATCGTATCGACGGAAATGCTGGCATCATACGCCTGCTTCTGAATGGCGATACCCTGGTCCTTCAGCATCTTGGACGTGCCTGCGATCAGGTCATTGGTCGTCTGATTGAGCAGCTCGATCTTCTGCAAAACAATCTTCTGATTGTACAGCGCACTGGCAACGGTAACGGCAATTTTCAATGCCGAGATCGTCACATTCTTGGCCCGGTCGACTCCGCGGATTAATTCCTTGTTGTTGCGGATCACCACCTCAATCGCCATGATGCCCTGCTGGTTCACAACCAGCATCTGCTGCAGATCCATGACCCGCTGACGCAGCGGGAACAATACTTCTTCGGTGATAAACCGGACTTTCTCCGGGTCTTCATTCCGAACCTTCGCTGCTTCAATCTGTCCGTCGATCGACTCATCCATGAGCACGCCGAGCTGGATCTCCTTTTGTAATCGTTTGGTCAATTCCCTCAGCGTATGCTGCTCGATCTCCAGTGTTGTATTATCGTTACGCAATGTTGCCCTGCCTTTGTCCAGGGAGGTCACGATATCCGCGATGACTGCATCGGCCTTCTGGTATTTGAGAAAATAAGCCCGCAGCGGATTGAACAATTTGCCGAGGAATCCGGTCTTGGCGAAATCGACCACGCTGGGGTCGAGATCCTTGAGCTGCATGTGCAGCTCGGTCAAGCCTTTGGCGACCTGACCGCCCTCGTCTCCCGTCTTGGACAGATGTCCAACAGAGACTTGGAGCAGCGCGTTTTTCTCCGAAGAGGATCTCATCGTGTTCATGCCAAAACCTTCAATGGACTGTAAAATCTCCTTGCGCTTATCCAGTGATTCCAGATCCAGTGACATGATCATCTCCATATTGGCGTTCGCCACCTGCTGCAGCTCCGCCACCTCGGCCGGAACGGGCTTCACCTCTTCTTCGATAACCTTCTGAATCTCCTTCTGGCTGGGTATTTCCATCGAAAACGACATCCGAACTCCCCCTTAAATTACAAGCTATATAAATAATGTAACTTACACTAGTTCACTTCGAGTGCAGCACCATCTTCCAATCGCTGTTATCCCCGGATTTCTTTATCTTTCTTATAAAGGTATAAATCCGGGGATAAAGGCGAACGCCCCGCTTTTCCAGATTGGTTCTGCTCTCTCCGTTTTCGTGTAAATTTGAAATTCATTTTAATAGAACTATTTACATTTGGACGTTAAACAGGTTTCCGATCTTGTACACGACATCATCTGTATCGGCGTTGATGCTGGCAGCTTCGTTAATGCTGGAGATGCTCTCCAAGGCTTTGATGTCGGCGTTGTATCCGATCGTATAGATCGGCACTTGGTAGGTCTCGACCAGTTCACGTATATCTTTCAGTGTATGTCCTTCATTGGTCTCTCCATCACTCAGGACAAAAATCAGCGGTTTCACGTTCGGATCAGCCGCCATATAGTCCTCCAGCATCTTCATGGCTACCACGATTCCGTCAAAAGTTGCTGTACCGCCGCCTGCTTGCAAGCTATCCACAGACCCGACAAACATGGACTGCTGGTTGGTATCATACTTGGCAATCGGCAGGTTCACGGTTACGCTGCTGGAATAAGAAACGAGGCCAATGCTATTGTCAGTACCAAGATATTTCTGACCTTTACGAAGGGATTCCTTCAACCGGTTCAGCGGTTCCCCATCCATGCTTCCGGATACGTCCGTAACGAATACAGCAGCGATCGGTTTACTTCCGTTCTTTTTCTCTTTCCATACCTTCTGAGCAGATAATAGAGTACCTCCATCGACGGTTGCCAGCTCGGACTTGTAATCCTGCAAACCGTTAAATCCGAACTCTTCCGCCGACTTCTGGTACTTATCCTGAGTAACGAATTCAGCGAATTTCCGGATGATTTCCTGTTTGTTCTGCGGCAGCTGCCCCAGGGCATACAGCGGACTGTCATGTCTTACACCAAACGGGGTAAAGACATATCCGCTCTTCAGGTCTGCGGTGTTGACGTATGTCTGGTATTCAAGGACAAAGGCATCCAATCGGCCCGACTTCGCAGCTTCACGCATCTGAATGGTTGTAGAAGCCGTAAATGGCACATTAGCCTGGAACTTCTCGAAGCCTTCAATCGCTTTCTCCCCCAGCGGATTGGAGCTGTCGTACGTGTTCAGTGCCGTCACAAGAAAGTTAAGCCCTGTGGAGCTGGCAAACGGGTCGGTATACCCCATTGCGAGTTCATTATTGGCAATCGCTTCAGTGACCGTTTTGACGTTGACGGAGCCGTAGGTGTCAACGAGTGAATCATACTTGGCTTTGGAGATTACGATTCCGGGCACGTTGCCCACGAGTCTATCGGATACCTTTTCGGTCTTCACACCGCTTGCAGCAACCATCTCGCCCCACAGTTCATTGGAAGGTGTATATGCATCAGGCACGTATTTGCCAGACTTGATGTAATCGGCTGCCGTACCGGAAGCAATATTCCGGATTTTTACCGATACCGGTTGACCACCCACCGTAATGTTAGCCTTGTTGAATTCTTCACTGACCTCGGTCAACCAGCCGTCAGCACCGGTGCCTGACTTCTCAATGGAAGAGAAAATCTCGACATACTCATTCGTCGTATTCTCAACGGTAATCGGGAACTTGGAAATGTCCGGCAGGGATTCTGCCACATCAACCGGATCCAGATCAATCTGTCCCTTCACGGGTTCAGCTGTTGCTGGCGCAATGTCCGCATACAACTTACCTAATTCTTTGCCTGCATTCTCTGTTGTCACCTGTGTACTGGATTTGCCGAAATTCGATGTCAATGTAATTCCTGCATAGACCAATCCGAACACGAGCACCAGCATCACAATCGATATGAGAAAAAACTTCCCCTTCTTCGCCATAAATGCAACCCCTCACTGTCTGTATAATTTGGTGTGCTTGATTAACTGATCAATGTCCTGCATACAGGGCATCTGTTCAATATCCCCGGCTTCAAAGCTGTCCAGGCGTGATATTTCCAGCAGCAGCTGGTCAAGTTTGAGCAGTATTTCTTCATTCGTATGGAGCGAGTCTTTTACATAGGATAGATAGTCGTTATACACTTTGGTCTTTTCCTGAACTAATTTGGGTGGAATCTTGGAGGATTTGGATTTCATCAAGGCGGCGTATTCGGCTTCATCGAACACATGGAGTCTGTTCAGCACGCTTCGAATGTTGAGATACAGCAGCTTCTCCACTTCAAGCGTGACGGAGGCAAATTTCTTATAACTCAGCTCCCCCGGATCGAACCGCTGGTTCAGCACGTTCAGGAGCGTCTCTTTCTTTTTCTTCATCCGGCTCAATTGGGACAATCCCAACGTAATATCTTCCTCCAGCACTTTAATTCGTCTGTAAAAGGATAAAGCTTCTACGTAATCTTCATGCGTCTCGATCTGCTTAACCGGCAAGACTACAGGCTGTTTGAACAACAGGGTGTAACTTCCGTAAAACAGGGCCATCACACTTCCGAACAGCAGGGTGACGGACAGTGCAGTGGACAAGGCTCCACCACCGAAGCCAAGCCCGATGAAGCCTGGTGAAAATAACAGAATATTGATGACAACAACGCCGAAGATCAGGCCCAGCCATTTTATGTATTTGATCATCGTAATCCGCTGACCTCCTTTCTCGCTATATGATGGTCCAATTGTCGATATTTCCCACTAGCGTATATCACTTATTGTACATGATGCAGCCCTGATTCGGTCGATGAATATGGATATTCCTAATATACGTGACGCTAGCTTATCCCATTTCATCGATACAGGGACATGTGGACGGATTTTTGACGGGCTCACTATTGAACCGATTTACGACGGAGGAGACAAACGAAAATATCCGTTAACGGAAAAAGAAAGATTTACAGGTAATACGTGGAATCAGGAGGTTACGTGTCATTTTTTATATAGGACGAGCCGGAGAAAGCAACAAAAATACTCCGGGCACAGGGCACCGGAGTAACTTACAATTAATTCTATTCCAACCTGAACAGCTGATGAAAGGGTATTGCGAGTTCCGGGAACTGCTTAGATTGAATCATCTGCTCTTCCGTATACAGCCTGCGATCTTGATAGCTTCCGTCCTCTAGCGTATATACATGTATCGTCTGGTTGCCAGGATCGACAATCCAATATTCATTCACACCATATTTCTGATACAAATTAAACTTCTCATTAAAGTCCTTCAGGGCTGTTGAAGGAGATAGCACTTCTATAATTAAAGACGGTGCACCGTGACAGCCATTTTTGGAGATTTGGTCTTTGGAACATATGACAGACAGATCCGGTTGTACAACATGGTCAGGTGTATCGTATTGTTCATTTTCGCTAAAAAACACATCAAACGGTGCAACAAACACGTAGCATTTTTGGTTCTGTAAAAAAGTTCGCAAGGAGAAATGCAGCTCGCCCACGATAAACTGGTGTATGGAGGTCGGTGCCGGGGACATATTGTAGGCCTTGCCGTTAATGAGTTCCCAGGCTCCTTCCCAGGTCAGCCAATCCTGAAAGTTATAGATGCCTTTGTCATCCGGTTTTGCCACACATTCAACCTCCCTGATCCCTAATCGACTTTGTCCTCATTATACCATTGTGTTGGCTGATTTCCATGCTCTGCCTGTTTATGAGATCGCAAAGTTTGGCTTGCTTCGGGTTGTCCGCACCTCTACGACTTTTCCTGCGCACCCATGATCACCAATGGCCTGGAACGTAACTGTCACACTCGCCTTACCGGAGGTAACAGCCTGAGGAATATCATAGATCGCATAGAACACTTCACCAATCTTGTTCAGGTGGATTCGCTGCTCGCCAACTACGGTTCCATCCACCACCAGGTTGAATATTCTCTCATACCTCGTCCCTTCCCGTTCAAATGGTGAATGATCCCCTCCCCAGTAGCCAACGCACAAAACATTGGTACCGGAACCATCTACCGCCAGCCGGTAACTAAAATAGGCTCCGCTGACACCAAAGGCTTCGCGCCACATATGCAGCCTGTTACGGCTATCCGTGTAGGAACCATTATGCTGCTCTGCTCGGCAGTTGCTATCCAGATGATGCCCGATCTCGTCCTGCTGACCGTCTGGCTGCACCCTGTCGATCGTAATCGCATTCAGTTCCTTCTCCAGTGCATCGCCTTCATCGTTGAACGGCCAATAGACCGTATAAAACTCATGATGCACATCGTAGAACGGAATCAGCTTCACGGCTTCACCCGTAGACGTCACATCCTCGCTTAGCTCAAAGGTTAACGTCCCTTTATCCACTACCTTGATCCATTTCCGGACATCCTCCTGCTCCGTCCAAATCACTGGCACGGGTGCTGTCTTCGGATTTAGCGCGGTCTCATCCACAATGGTATCCTCCGGCAGCCCTTCGCTTCCCAGTGCGCCTGCGAGCACAATGGGTCCATACAGGAAGGCGACTTTGTGGGTATCATCCCTGGACGTGTATCTGCTCAGTGACATTGGCAAAGTGATGGTCACGACATCCCCGGCGGACCATGTGCGCTGGATGGAGAGATAGCCGGCTTCCATCCGTGTATACGGATGAGCCGAATCCCCATTGACGGTTGCCGTCATTGGCTCCTGCAGCCAGGAGGGCACGCGTAGTCTTAGATTGGCCGAGGCATGGCCTCCGGTAATCGTCAGGATTACCTTTTCCGAATAAGGAAAGTCGGTTTCAAGCTTCAGGGATAGCCCTTGTGACGTCCAGTCCAGCCCGGATGCGATATAGAGGTTCACATACAGATCCTGTTCATCTTCGAAATAGATGGCCTCGGCATATTTGCCCGGGTTCTCCATGCCTGAGCCTGTGCAGCACCACCATGCGGTATCGTGTGTACCGTAGATTTTGTAATGGCCCTGAAGGGTTGAGGCAAAATACGTTTTGTTACCTGTGTCAGGGTCCTGTGTGCCCAGGATGTGATTGTAGATCGCGTTCTCATAATAGTCCATATAAGCACTGTCCGGGTTCCAGGCAAACAGCTGCTTCGTCAGATGCATCATGTTGTGGGTACAGCAGCTCTCCCCGGTTTTGATGCCGAGACTTTCCATGCCCTTCGCTTCATAATGTTCTGATATGCTCGTGGCACCAAACACATAGGAGCGGTGATGAATCGTTGTGTCCCAGAAGAACTCCGCCGCTGTCCGATAGCTCTCATGGGAATGATCCTGATTGTAAATCTCGGCTGCGCCGATCACTTTCGGAATTTGGGTATTTGCATGTTTGCCCTGAAGGTCATCGCGCTTCTGCTCCAACGGCTCAAGGATCATCTGGTGGGTGAAACGGTTGGCCGTATCGAGATATACGCGGTTACCCGTGATGCCATACAATTGAGCGAATACTTCATTCATGCCGCCATGCTCACACTGGAGCATCGTCTGTACCTGTTCCTCTGTCATCGCACTCATGCCTGTCACAGCCCAATCAGCGAACCGGATAACGACATCCTGGGCGAGCTGATTGCCTGTGAGCTTGTAAGCATCAAGAAGACCACGATAAATTTTGTGCACACTGTACCACGGAACCCAGTATTCGCCGATGTTGAACCCGCCAATATGCTCTGCCCGAAATGCGATGCGGAAAGCTTCCTCCGTCAAACCACCAATATATCCACTGCCTGTTGTCTGTTGAATTCCTGCCAGTTCGGTGACGGCATATTCCAATGTTTGTTTGAGCGTCTCATTACCTGTCGCCTGATAAGTTACAGCCAGGGCAGACATATAGTGCCCCAGGGAATGTCCACTGATCGTCCGTGCCTCCCAGCCGGCATACCGTTCCTTCTTCGCCGTTAACCCGTGCGCTTCATAACACGGAGCCAGAAACCGATCAATATCCAGTGATAACAGGTAACGTTCCCCGACCTCCTGAGACGTTTGGAAAACCCCGTTTAATAGCTGCACGTGCTCCGGCCCCAAAAATCCCCGTTTCGTTTCGATCATGACCTATGCTCCTCCTCATTATGTACAGAATGTTATGGTTCCTGATATCTTTCTGGCACCATACGAGAGGGTAAAATCCGTTCTACCCACCAGCTGCTCCTCAATTCCCAATTCATACAAACCCTTGAATATCCACATATTATCAAATAAAATACAACTACATCAGACTCATAATCCAAGAAAAGGTGGATAAATCCGTCTTATGCAGAAGCCACTCGAATTTTATCTGTGCGGCAAGTTCATCACGGAAGGCAATTGGACACATATGAAACGGATCATGCCTGTGCATGAGATCATTTTGATGCTGGAGGGAGAAATGTACATTGCGGAGGAGGAGCGGCATTACGTGGTTCGCGCCAATGATCTGTTGTTTCTGAGAGCCGGCCATACCCATTACGGATATCAAGACAGCGATGCTCCTGTCAGCTTTTATTGGGTTCACTATGACACCCTGGCAGAAGGATTCGATCGTTATCCCACACATGCGACTATTCCGGTACCCTCCACGGCCAATCAGCTGTTCAAGCAGCTGCTGCATGTCTCATCCTTCTCCACCGAAGAGGCAAATGCAGCACTTCTCCTTCTGTTAAAAGAATTGGAACGCAATACGGAGGCTGGTTACCGCCCTCATAATGCGGTTGTTGACCATATCTGCAAGTGGGTTGGTATTCATCTCCATACCGATATTACGGTAGGCAAGATTGCGGAGCATTTTAATTTTAACAAGGACTATATCTCCAAAATGGTGAAACGCGAGAAAGGCATCGGGCTGAAAGCCTACATCCTTACGGAGCGGATTAACCGGGCCAAACAGCTGCTGCTCAATACCAATGCCAGTGTTAAGGAAATAGCCGGACAATGCGGATTCTCGGATTATAAACTGTTCCTGCGCATGTTCAAGCAGTACGAAGGCAGTACACCAACCGAATATCGGAATAACCTGTACTCCACTCAGCTCAATCGTTTATGATCGATGGATGAGTATGAAAACATAAGATTATCGCATAGACTGACTCATAGAAATTCGTGCGTATTCTATAGAATATTTTGATTATTCCGATAAATTTAGTTGTGTTAAGATGTGAAATAACTGTATTTCATCCACCCCATTTCAGAAGGAGAAATTGAAATGACGACAACGGCAGTCACGATTCAACCCGCTTCAGAAGCTAATCATAAAGGGATCGTAGATATCCTCATTGCAAGTTATGCAGAGTACAAGGATACCTTTCAGGATCAACAACGTTGGGAAGCCTATGTGAAAGACATCGAGGAATCACTGGATAATCCCTACCTCACACAATTGTGGGTCGCCAAAGTGGACGACCAGATTGTGGGGACCGTGCAATTGTTCGAAACCGCACACAATGCCTATCCCAATTTTGAGCTCCCGATTGATTATCCATTCATTCGCCTGCTTGGCGTGGATCCTGCGTGGCGGGGTCACGGTATTGCCCGGGAGCTCCTTCGTCAGTGTGTTGCATCCGCCAAGGACATGGGCAAAAATACGGTGTATCTGTTCACGGGCGGGCAGATGACGAATGCCATCCGTTTATATGAACGTTTTGGCTTTGTGGAGGATGAAGAATTCAGTACACGCAGCAGCGGCGGCAACGCCATCTGTTATCGTTACGATTCATGACCTATGTTTCAAGCGGGAGTACATGGAATTAAGCGTAAGTTATAAAACTTCAGTTCAATTGAAGTGATAAAGATGAAAAAAGGCCACTCATCCGAGTGGCCTTTACTATTTACTATTGGAAGATGCGGCAATGTAATACTGCTTATTAACCGCCGATCTCTACCAAAATTTTTGCATGACTCTTGTCGCTCATCAGCAGTTCCAGTCCTTCTTCCACGATGTTATCCAGTTTGATTTTCTTCGTGATAACCTGTTTCACATCGAGTGCTCCTTCAGCAATAAGGGAGATGACTTCAGGGAAAATGTGGCGATATGCCAGTGTGGCCGTCAGATTCGCTTCCTTCACCAGAAGATCGAAGAAGTTTACCTGCAGTGGGTTAGGGATGGCTGCAATAACAACCACTTCTCCGCCTTTTTTGACTACCGCTACAGCACTATCCATCGTAGGTTGCACACCTGCTGCTTCATAGGCGACATCAATTCCGCCAGATTGCTCCAGGATGACTTCCGTTGCATTCACTTTGGCACTGTTCACCGGAATGGCTCCCAGTTTAGCTGCCAGGTTCAGGCGTTCCTCGAATACGTCAACCGCATAGATCGTGGAAGCTCCTGCCGCTTTTGCAGATAGAATGGTCAGCAGTCCAATTGGGCCTGCACCATACACGGCTACCTTCTGTCCCACTTTCAGCTTGCTGTGGCGAACAGCATGGAAGGCTACCGCTGTAGGCTCAACAAGTGCTCCTTCTTCAAAAGAAACCTTGTCTGGCAATGGGTGCACCATATATGCTTCAACAACAACATACTCGGCAAAACCACCATCCCCATTCAAACCTACAAATCCGAATTCGGTACACTGATTATAGCGGCCCTGGATACAGTATTCGCATTTACCGCAATGATACAATGGCTCCACCACAACACGGTCTCCTATGTTGATACCGCTTACATCACTTCCCAATTCACTAACTGTTCCGCGAACTCATGGCCCAATGTTAATGGTGCCTGCTGACCTGAGAGCGGATGATTCTCACCTTCCTGAATTCCTACACCATGATGATAAGCATGCAAGTCACTGCCGCAGATCCCCGCATATTCCACTTTAATTTTGACTTGTCCGGATCCAGCGACCGGAACTTCACGTTCTTCCACTCGAACATCTTTATGGCCGTACCATACTGCTGCTTTCATGAAAATCCATCCCCTTTTATTGAGCTTATAAATAGCTTATCTATGTATTATATCGCCGTTCACTTATTATTCATATTTATAGATACTAATGTTAATATTAGTAGCAGTAATGTTAGAACGGAGATGAACCTATGAATCTGGAACAGCTTGAATATGTCGTTGAAATTGCCAAAACCCAATCGTTCTCCGCCGCTTCGGAGCACCTTCACGTTACCCAATCGGCCATCAGTCAGTCCATACATCGTCTGGAAAAGGAGCTTGGCCTGGTCCTGTTCGAACGTTCCCGTCAGGGGACCCACCCTACATCGGAAGGCAAACAGTTTATTGCCAAGGCACTGGACATTTTGCAGCGGGTTGATGAATTGAAATCGCTGAATGTGGAAGCATCCTGCCTGACAGGCGACCTGCATGTAGCGACTTTTCCCAGTGTCATGCACTACCTTGTCCAGACCACTGCCGATATGAAACGGGAGCATCCCCTACTGAACATTTCCATTGAAGAGAAAGGTTCGATGGAGATTATCGAAGATATCCGGAACAACAAGGCACACCTTGGTTTCATTGCCATCTACACGAAACAGCTGCGTGAGTTTGACGGACTGCATTTCAGCCCCATGTATTCCGGCAAACTGGTTGTAGGCACGCATCACCAGTCTGATCTGGCCAAGCTGAACCGAGTGACGCCGGATCAACTGAAGGAACATCCCCTCGCGCTTTACCGCGATGGCTTCATAGAAGATTTCATCAAGGATTTCACATACGATTATGGAGCATTGTCCATCCTCTTCAAGACCAACAATTCGGAAGCGATCAACACGGTGCTTAGAAACAATATAGCAGCCAGCATCGGCCACGACTTCTCTTTCTACCAGAACACATTGTGGAAAGAAGGTCTTGTGAAAATGGTGGAGATTGCCTCCATTGATCAGCCCAAGATGCAAATCGGCTTCGTACAGACCGAGTCCAAGGAGGTTGCAGTTGCCGCCGAACGATTTGCCCAGAAGTTCAGACAGGCGATCGAGCTGGATTATTTGAAAAGTTGAGTTTTTTAATTCTACTCAGAATTCGCATCATTAAATTAGGGCCAAACCAAACAAAAAGGTACCCATGCTGCTGGAGATGTTCCACCTCAATTCCTCCAGCAGCATGGGTACCTTCTCTTTGTGATGTCTACACTTTTACTTTTCTCACGGCTTCGCTCATCTCATTGGTTTGCTGCTCCAGCAAAACGGATGTCCGGGCGACTTCCTGGAACAGCGACTTCTGCTCCTGCATCAGGCGGTAGATGTCATCAGAATGATCCGAAACCCCGGAAGAGATCTGCGAAATGGTATTCACCGAAGCTGCGGCTTCTTCCGACCCTGCCGAAATCTCTTCGGCTGCTGCTGATACTTCCTGAATACGGCTGGTCACCAGTTGGAAAGCTTCCACCACATGGGAGAAGGCAAGCTCCGCCTCCGCTGTGATCGTAACTCCTTGTCCAATCTCCTTGGAGGCCACTCCCATCTGTGAACCAATCTGCTGGGACTCCTGCTGGATACGAAGCAGCAAATCCGAAATGAGCTGCATGGATGTACTCGAGGCTTCAGCCAGCTTGCGGACCTCTTCCGCAACCACGGCGAAGCCTCTCCCATGTTCCCCTGCATGAGCTGCCTCAATGGAAGCATTCAGTGCAAGAAGCTTTGTCTGGCTTGCAAAGTCATTTACCGTATGCAGCGCACCGCCAATCTCCTGGGAGTAATTATTCAGCACATGTACCAATGCCACCACTTCATCCGAAACGGCTGAAATACTCTGCATCTGCTCCTTCATTCGAGACATGCTCAGCTTACCGGTTTGCGCCGTGGTTAGCGCACTGGTTGCCGCATCGGATACGGCCATGGACGACTCGGATATGTCGGTGATGCCTTTGGCGATCTCCTCCATGGCATGGGCGCTGTCGCTTGCCCCCTGTTTTTGCGTGTGGGCTCCCTGACGAATCTGTTCAACGGATTGATCAACCGTCTGACTCATTTCCACCATTTCATCGGTGCTTTGGTTAAATTGCTTGGTTGATTTGGCGAGCATATCGGTGGTAGCGGATACACCTGCGACCATATCGCTAACGATTTTATTCAGATGACCTGACATATGAGTCATTGCCTGATAGGTCGTGCCAATCTCGTCTTCGCTGCGCGGCCGATACGACGTCAGTATGCGGCTGGCTTCTGCAAGCTCACCCTGTGCCATCTGTTCCACACTCGCCTTCAAAGGCCGCAGCGGACGCAGCCCTCTTACAATGAACCAGAGGACAACACCAATACCTGCTAGGGTAATGAATAACAGAAGCCCATAGAACGGAATACTCGACTTCAGGATATCTGCCTCGATGCTGCCAATAACTGATACGGCTGTATCAATTCCGAGCGCACCAATCATGACACCATTTTGGTCCACAATCGGAGCATAGGACGAGATATATTCGCCGTACTCCTCATTGTTAATGATCGGTGAGCTAGCCGTATTCCCTTGCAGCAGCCGCTGGACAGCATCGCTTGGAATATCGGTGACTTCATTAATCGGAGAAGCCTTATCTGCATCTTTCATGCCATCCACCATAATAAGTGGCGTGCCTTGATCATCTATTTTGACAAAATACACATACATGGCCCCAATGCTTACGCGAAAATCATCCAGTTCATCACGAATCTTCAGGAACAACTCATTTTCCTTCGGATCTTGGGCAAATTCGGCATAGGGTACAGTATCCATCTGCTGAACATAGCTCTGTGCAATCTGGATATTGTAACTTGAAATGGCCTCCTGCGCGGCTAACTTCATATTGGCCAACTGAAGCAGCATGCTCCCCGTGTAGATCACCAACATCACCAGTGTAACCACTGCAACAATTCGCACAACCAAACGCTTTCTGAAAAACCTGACCATCCGTTCCTCTTCCTCTCCCGTGAAACCCAAGCCTCTATCACCGGTCCTACCCAAAAGTCATAGGCTTGAAGCACTAAGTATGGAAAAATAGTATATGAATATGTCGAATTAAGCAAGAAAATATTGGATGTCTTTAAAACGCTATCATCACTGTGTCAGCTTCAATTGAACGGAACTCTGTCGTAGCCTGCTTGACGTGAAATTGTACGCTATAGTGCAAATAAAAAACTCCAACGTGGTCGTCAGAGTTTTCAGTATTATTCGTTTCATGATTGGCCCTTGTCGCCATTATTACCGTCTACTTGTTTCAGTGCAGCCCGGTGTTTTTTCGTTTCCAAATCTGCTTGTCTTACAGGGATAGGCAATCGGCTTTCTTTGTTAATTAACGCCAGGGTCACTTCGGTAGCCGTATTGATATCGATCCCATTGCCACAGGAGACAAAGATCGGTTTGACCTGTGAATGCGTTCGCAGTGCACGGCCATAGACTTCACCGTTAATCACAATATCCGTGAATTTACCTGATTCACTTTCTGGCATCTCATAGTCCGTGTCTTGAATTCGGAGATAGCTTTTGGCGATCCCGATGGTAGGCTTGTTGAGGTAAAACGAAGCATGGGTGGCAATCCCCATATGCCGTGGATGCAGATAGCCGTTTCCGTCAAACATGACCAGATCGGGATCATTCTCCAGTTGGCCTATCGTATCCAGGATGAGCGGCAGCTCCCGGAAGGATAGATATCCCGCGATATATGGCACCTTGATCTCATCCTGCAAGGACTTCGTTTCCACAATCTCATGGGTAGTGTAATCCACTACGCTAATGCAGCACACCGCAAGTGTCCGGTCTCCATCCTCCCAGTACGCCAGGTCCACACCTGCCACGAGACGGACATCTTCCATGTTGAAGCTGTTCTGCAAGTGTATTCTTGTCACCAGCTCCCGCTGGATCTGATCAAAGGTTTCTTCGTTGAATGCTTCAGGGGGTGAAATGTTAAGTTGATTCAATAATGGCACCTCTCCGCTGGATTTTGTTAAAGAATATCTGTACCTCAGTAGGGGAGACAAACTCCCCTTCATTTATTTTACCTCTTCTGTCTTTGTAGCTGCAGTTGGTAACTGAATCATTGGTGTATTGGATCCACTGACATATGGCAGCACACCGTCCCACTTCTTAATCGTTTCGTATTGAACAAGTTGGGTTGTAAGTGATTGTTGAAGCTCTTTATTTGCTTTGGCTTGACCTTCTGCTTCAATCAATAGTTTGTCTGCGTTACCTTGTGCTTCCACACGTTTCCGTTCTGCCTCTTTCTTCGCAATTTCAAGCTCTGTCGTTTTACGTTCCAACTCTTGAGATGCCTCAACTCGTTTATCTATGGCTTCTTGGGTTTTTGCATCTGGTTGAGGAACACCAACGGTCACATTGGATACAATGAAACCCAGTTCTTTGACATCGTCTGCGAAACGCTGTTGAACGTCTACGCCAGCCTCAGATGATTTTTCTCCATATACATCAATTACAGTAAATTTAGAAATACCTTTCCGGGCTGCATCACGAAAACGTGTTTTCAGATATGTATCTTCAATTTCCTGAATGCTAATGGGTCCAAAAGTATTAAAAATCGAAGACACTTGGCTTGGTTCTACTTGATAGTTGTAAGCAAAATCGATTGTGATGTTTTTTCCGTCAGACGTAGCAATCTGTATATCCTTGTATTCAACGGTTTGAATTCTAATTGGATATTTGGTTACTTTATCAAAAGCACCAACCAACTTCCAGCCCTGACTCAGCGTATTATCTTTCACGCCCCCATTTGGTGAATAGACAACGCCAACATATCCGTTAGGAATTCGTGTCACAAAAAAACTTACCAATACTACCCCCACAATAATCACTAAAGCTACTGAAATGGCTCCTACCTTAAACGTCTTTAGATTCTTCATTTACATCCTCCTCTTGTTTGAATTTGTTGTATCTTTTCAATACTCTTCTACCTACCATATTGAATAGCGGGAACATTAATGACCATAGAATAAACGCTAAGATAAAGACTAAAATCATTCCTCCAATGAATGGCATATTCGTCCTCCCTCTATGGTTGTATCCAAACACAAATTTCATCATCACCTAGAAACTCACACAGATCGTATGCGTTCAATGAATTACACTTCTGCTTAAACTCTCCCCCTGCTAGTCTTACGTAACCAAACTTCACTATCAAATGTTTTTTCATCCATCCCTTCTCCCAATCGTTAACTAAAATATTTAATTCTTCTAAATATATACTTCTATTTTCATATCTGGTTTCAATGATCTCTAAAGACCTCTTGCTGGCCAAGGATCTCCGCCTCATTTTTTCAACATAGAAAAGACTCGAAAGAGCAAGACCTCGTTGCTGTCCGATCTCAACTCTCTGAGCTCATTCCTTTGCACATAAAAAAAATCCCGGCATACATGCCGAGATGTTGGGTCCAGTGCAGCTCGATGACCAACTCCTGCTGGATCTGACCAGAAATTCTTCGTTAAATAATTCTGGGGTTAAAATGTTAAGTTGATTCAATAAGGGTACCTCTCAGTTAGATTTGTAAGGGATATCTATGTCTTCTCCAACTTCATCTATAGACTCTTCAATGATTTCCTTAACTTCCCTATCCAAATCCATATTTAAAGCTGACTTCATCAACTCATAACTTTTTCGCAAATTCAGGGTTTATAACTACATAGGCATAATTATCGACCAGTTCCCCAGATGAAACCTCCCTAAGATTAATCGACTCTTGATCTTAGATTAGATTCTAACAATTCGTGAGTATAGACCTTTCTATCAGCTAATTCTGATAACGTTTCTAAAACGTCTATGCTGTCCAAATCATCGGTGTTTTCAATTAAATCCAAGTAAGCATTAAAGTACTTATTTAATGTTTCCTTCGACATTACATCAGGTAAGTTTTTAAAGTCCTAAAGTTTCATACTTACCTTTGCAAGCTATAATTAAAATATCCTCAATCGAACTAGTCAGACTAAACCTCCCTTATTCATTATTTTCATCTTTCTTTGTGTAAGGCAACCATCATCTAATCATGACATTAAATTCATTAAGACTTGTCTGTATACACTTCTGAGTTAAGGGGAATTTCAGATTGGTTGATTGATCTACCAACACAGATACCAATGCTTTTCTTATTCATTAATGAACTTGAGATTTGTATTGAAACCACTTCTATTGAAAATTCTTTTTTATCAGGTGTTCTAATAACAATACGATTATCGATGCGATTTTTAATTTGATCATGGCTGAGATCATCAAGTTCAGGATTGATCCCCACTAAAATAGTGCCATATTCCAATGATTCAAAAACATCTCCAACATTCATCAATTTATACATACTAATCTCCTTTCTATCTATGTTGAATATAAAGTTCATTCTTGACATCTCGTACACGGAGATTTGCATTTTTCAATCTAGTAATTGCATCTCTTAATAGTGTTATTCTCTCTACAGAAGTTAACTCGGGAGCAAATCTCGCTGCTCTTATGCTGGCTTGAGCTTCGTCTAAAGCAAAATTCCGTGTATACGTATTATCATCAAGATTATATAGTTCAAAGGCTCTTCCGCTTTTAAACGCTTCATAATGTCCAATAATTTCATGAGCTACAGTAGCTCTACCCGAAACACGTGCGTTGGCACTCAATGTGCCAATTCCATGGGACTCTGCAGGTAGAACGTCTGTATTGATATACAGTCTGTCATACATCATTCCGGTATTCCAATGTTCTCGAAACACTATATTCTCTTCTGGGAAACCTAATCTTTTAGAGTAATTAACCAGTTCGGTTTTCTGGGCATCTGTTAGTTCTAGTTCGTTCCTCAAACCGTCTGAAGATATCTGACGATGATCCCCTTTTCCTATTTCCTTTTCCTTCTCCAGAAACTCGGAGAATCCAGATGATTCTCTCGCCTTTTTACTCTCGGCAATATTGTCCAATACTCGAATGCGGGGATCCTGAAAGCCATTAAATCCACCCGTCATTTGTCCTGTACCCGATGGACGTGTGAACGAATTTATTTTCGCGCCCCCTCCTGAAGATGTCAGTAGATTATGCGGTTTGATCATAGAAGAGGCATATCCGGTACCAACCATCAGCCCTCCCATACCAATCATATTCGCCCAGTGTTCGCTGGACCAGGCATTGGTTGGCATAGTAGCCTCCCTAATCGTGCCGTGAATACCGAATGTAAGCCAGTTTGCTGTATCATTGGGGGAGTTAAATGCTTTATCCGCCCGGTCTACATATCCCTCAACCAGTCCACTCGGGATACCAAACGTCCAGTAATCCAGGAATCCCCCTACACTATCATAACGTTTTTGATATCGATCGTCCGCAGATTGCATAAATGCACGACCCAACTCGGCCAAGCTGTCAGCTGATTTTTGGAATGCATTACGGTTGTCCGCTGCCGGAGCACTACATTCATCCGGCGGTGGGGGTGCACACCTCGAATCATAAGATTGCACTGCTTGCTGATCTGCAAGTCTGAATTTTTCTGCATGTCCTTCGAGTTCTTTCGAAATCGACTGAGATAATGAAACAAAGTTATCCATTTTCTTTTGGGCAACCACAAAATCAACGTAAAACTTTTCCTTTGTGCTTCCATCCCACTGTCTTTCGATCTCGAATAAATGTTGTTTCAGGATACTATTCATCTGAAAAACCTGGCTCTGTGCGACTGCAAATTGTTTAGAAACAGATGATAATTGTTCAGGTGTTACCTTTATCGTTGTCATATGATACCTCGTTCGAAATATGTATTACGTTGTTATAAGAATACGGCAGGCACGAAATATTGAATTGATTCAAATATATACACTTGGCCTTCTATTATAAAATGGAACAAAATTATTTCGTAGCGACTGCTGGTTTATTTCCATAGTTCGTATCACCCCCAATATCTCCCAAATGTAACAGATCATATCTTCCCTTATACTCTGAGTCCATTCCTTTGCACATAAAAAAACATCCCGGCATACATGCCGAGATGTTAAATCCATGTAGAGGTACATACCTCTACTCTTCAATTTTACTTCTGCAAACCTTAAACTTCTTGTCCATTCGACTTCCTGAACCGGATCAGGGACCAGATAATCAATATGGCTAGAACACCGAGGCAGATACTGATACTGAACCGATTGGCCTCATCGAATATGAACATCACCGCAATAACACCAAGTGCAAGTATGGTGAGTCCGGTTACGTAAGGGAATCCCCAGACTTTGAATGTCGGTGTGACCGGGTAGCTCTTCCGCAATTTTAACTGGGAAGTGGCAATGCAGATCCATACAAGCATCACGACAAACCCAGGCACTGCCAGCAATACGCGGAACAATTGATCCTGAGCGAACAGTCCAAGCATGGAGCCTCCGAGCAAAATAACGGAACAGACCAAGAGCGTATTCACCGGACTTCCGCTCCGATTGGTTTTGGACAGTGCTTTGGGAGCCTCACCGCCCACCGCCATGGAATGAAGCATCCGCGATGCGCCGTAGATGCCGGAATTGGCAGCAGATAGAACGGCAGTAACCAGAATAAAGTTCATAATATGTGCTGCTCCAGGCAGACCTGTGGAAGCCAATACTTGTACAAACGGGCTGCTCTCCGGCCCGAGCTCATTCCATGGAATGAGACCACAGATGATGAGAATGGGCAGCGTGAAGAACAAAATAATTCGGAGCATGAAATTGCCCACAATTTTCGGCATGACCTTGTCCGCATTTTCCGTCTCCGTCAGCGTCAGACCAATGAGTTCCGAACCTCCATACGAGAACATGACGACCAGCAGCGCGGAGAAGATCGATGACCAACCATTCGGGAGGAAACCTCCGGCTTGTGTGTAATTTTGCAGATAAGGTGTATTATCACTTGGAATAATGCCAAAGATCAATGCAGCACCCAGGATGATAAAAATAATGATCATGGCTATCTTGATGCCTGCCAGCCAAAATTCAAACTCCCCGAACACCCCAACACTCAGCAGATTAACGAGTATAATAAATGCCGCGCACGCCAGACTTAGCATCCATAACGGCACTTCCGTGAACCAATATTGCAAGAAGCTCCCCGCAGCAATTACCTCAATGACACATACGGATAACCATAGGAAGCAGTACATCCACCCCATAACAAAGGATACCCTGCTGCCGAAGGCTTCCTGCACGAAGTCTTTCATGTTTTTGTTTTTATAGACGGTAGCCATCTCCGCCATCGCTGCCATTACAACCAGCAGTAATAGGCCGGCAAAAATGTACGTTAAAATAACACCCGGACCTGCGAGTCCAATCGTTTCGGCACTGCCCTTAAAAATTCCGGTTCCAATGACACCGCCCATGGCCATGAAGCTGATGTGTCTTGGTTTAAGTTTTTTCTGTAATGTTCCTTCTGTTTGAGCCAATTCAAGTCCTCCTGATGTCAACAACGTCTGTAATCTTCTCTCAAGCTTTTATAACATAATTTCCAGTATACCCTATTGTTCATGTCTCAGCACAGAGATTCATTATGGCAAATTCATTCAATTCAAGCGCCCACGCCAAAAAACCAGAACCCTGCCAAGGCAGAATCCTGGTTGATTACCCTTTTGAAAATGAAATTGAAACAACAAGGAGATTAACCAAGCGGTGATAACTCCTTCGTCATAAATGCACTATTCGGGTCCAATATATAATCTGCAAAAGGCTCGCAATATTCGAATCCAAAGTCTTCATACATCCGGCGTGCCGGGATAAACGAATCCATCGATCCGGTCTCCAGGCTAATGCGTTTGTATCCCCGAGTTCTGGCAACCTCAATGATGTGAGTCAGGATTTGTCTCGCTACGCCTTTTCGAAGATGAGCTTTGGCTGTACGCATTGATTTCAGTTCTGCATGCTCGGCGCTCAATTCCTTCATGGCTCCACATCCCAGCAATTCCTCACCTTCCCATGCGCACCAGAATGTAATCTCTGGTTTCTTCAATCCATCCAGATCCAATGCATGAATGCTTTCTGGCGGCGAATCTTCGGCCATGCCAAGCAAATGTTCTGCGATTAACCCCTTAACCTGATCCCCACTCAAATCATCCACTCTGATCTCCATAACAACCACTCCTGCCAACAATTTTGGTGTACTCCATCGCTGTTTTTAAACTATATGATTTCATCTTACTACCGTGGCAGGTTTACTGACAAGAGTTTAAGAAAACCCACTGAAAAGTGTATTGTGATCCCCTGAAATTTCCAGTATGATGGGGCTATCTGATTTTCAAAGGGGCGAAGATATTGAGCCAACCATACAGTTCATTTTCGTACTGAGGTGAAGCGAGCTTCATTTATCTTCAAAGGAGACCAACATGACACTGACAACGGACAACCTGTTTTATAGCAAACGATTGAAAATGACACCTCCACGTGAGGGAGACGTACAGACGATGCTGCAATGGAATGAAGATCCCGAGTATCTTCGTAATATGGATACCGATATCGCCATCCCCTACTCGGAGAAGCAATTGGAGGATGAGGGGGAAACGAAAAACAAAGAAGTATACTTCAGGCTTCGAACACACGAAGAGGATACACTAATTGGTTTTGTTGTCATTCACAGCATTGAATGGAATAACCGCTGCGGGCAGCTGGCCATCGGCATTGGACTCGCCGAACACCGCAACAAAGGGTATGGAACAGAAGCGTTGCATCTGATTTTGCGATATGCCTTCCATGAAATGAACCTCGATCGTGTGGGGCTGGATGTCATTTCCTATAATGCAAAAGGGATTCGTGCCTATGAGAAGGCCGGTTTTCAGTTAGAGGGACGAGCACGCTCCGCGGTATACCGGGACGGACGCCGTTATGACCGCCTGATGATGGGCATTCTGAAGCCGGAGTGGGAAGCACTTAATCCAATATAAATGGAGGAAGAACAATAATGGCCTTGAATACAGAAGTCACGGAGTTTATCGAACAGATCTCAACCCCCTGGCAAATCGCCGTAGCAGGACAATTACGCCAGCTCGTGCACGATTCCATTCCGGACGCGCAGGAGCGCATACAATACAAGAAGCCTCATTTCCTGAAGAATGGCAAATATGCAGCGGTCATCTCCCCTTCCAAACAGGCGGTGTCCTTCACCATTTTTAATACGGCTGCTCTTGATCTGCCCGATGGAGTATTCGAAGGACCAGCAGAACGCAAAACGATTAAAATCAAGGAAAAGGATACACCGGATTACGAATGGCTGGCAGGTCTCCTAACGCAGGCATCTGCAGAATTGTAGAAGGATGTACAAACTAATCTATTATAAGTGATTTCGTTCGAGTCTACTATGTTAGACTTGTTCTATTTCAAGATAATATATGTAGTCCTGTAATTTGAATATGATGCTCTTAACACTATATCCATCCGGTTATCGAATCCTAAATTGCTTTTGTTTTTTAAAGCGTAAGAAAACGAAAATAAAATACACCAGGTCAACCATGGTGGGCCCTGACCATGCTCGGCCTGGTTTATATAACGACGTTCCCCACATTCATATTAAAAAAACTACGAAACAAGCGTTTAGTGATATTGTGGCTTCATTGGGGGTGTTATAATCCTTGTTGTTGAGACTGTAGAGAGTTTACACATAAAATGCTTCACAGCTCTATCGACTTCTCTAGTTCATACACCTCATTGCATCTTTTATTTATCCATTCTACTGCTGATTCTGCATCTTCTCTTAACATAACGCCTTGTTTGCACTTATACTGATAATTTTCCTTTGCCCATAGCAGTATAATCTTTGTATATTCTAAAGTCTCAATTTTACATGTACTGTCCTCTTCATCATCTTCGGCAAAAATGTCTTCAATAGTTGTAAAACGTTCATCTGATTTTATTATGTTTACATTCCCCCCACCTTCGTATAAAGTTACCCTTCCTTTTAATAATTCGAGTAATTTTTCAATTTCATCCTTTACAGTAGGAAAATCCCCAAAAATATCCGAACCTAGTGAATTACTAATCAGATAACCATTCTTTAATGATGTATCTATACCGAAATCCAAAATAACCTCATTAAAATCTTCATTATATTCAGTGGTATACAAATATTTAATCATATAGTTATCTCCATTCTCTTAATACAACGGATATGCTGACGTGATTTTCCCATTTTTTACAACAAACTCAATATTCATTCCTGTACTCGCAGTCCCTCTATATCTATTATTCTTGAAAACAACTTTGTTGTCGAAAGCTATATTGTGCATGAGTAAAATCAGCATAAAAGTTTTCTTTTGTACTCCCATCCCATACTCTCTCAATCTCAAATATCCGTTGTTTCAGGTTGTTATTCATCTGATAAATCTGGTTCTGAGCAGCTTCGAACTGTCTGGATACAGCAAGAAGTTGCTCTGGTGTTACTTTTATAGTAGTCATAGCGTACCTCATATAATAAGTTTCCGTTGTTAAACGAAGCTTTCATCCTCCACTACAATGCCACAAGAATTCGGCCACCCGTAGTATGAAATATTATTATAAATGAGGCACACCGTGAGTAGGTAGCTACTCACGATGTATTTGCATAGTCCACTTTTCCCTAATTATATCCAAAACATAATACTACTTGGAACCTATTCTGCTTCCTACTCATCTAAAAATTCAATACTTATAAGTCCGATCATTCGGCAATCTAGTTAAGATTGCTGATACGTCACCGCAGTCATCTGACACGGCTCACATAGAAACATATAATACATACCCTCGCCATACTCCTCAATCTGTGCCCAGTCTACCTGCCCAACCGCCTTCATGGTTGTGGTGCAGCAGGGACAGACCGGATACGCTGCATCCTGAACCCATCCAGGATGACCGCCAATCTGGGATAGTGACGGTTCCATGGCCCACTCACTGCCATGGAAAGCTTGACGTGGTTCTGTCGAAATGTAGAATGAATCACCAGCATCCGGAGCAGGTTCAAACGAGTTTTCCGGATCAATATCATCCATTCCTACTGGAATGACATTGTGGGTACTCCAGAAGGGCTCCCCTTTTGAGCTAGTCTCCATATACACCACACCGTAGCAGCTGCAGTTGATACAAGTTTGAATCTGTAGCTTTTCAGCTTGCCAGGAAACAGTTTGCAAGGCCGGATGTCTAACATCCAGAGCAACCAAAGTGGTTAAAGCGGTTCCACACCATGGACAGCTGCCGGTACTTGTTTGAAGCATTTGAATGGGTACGCCGCTTGAAGGCGCAATCGTTCCATCCTTTGCATCACCTTTATATAATGAATAACTTGGGCTGATGAACAATTCTCTTCGCTTCCCGTCCTTGGTGAGTTCCCACCCGGCTTCTAAGGTGTATTGTTCTGGTCTCACATATAACGGATCTGCCCAGGCCGGCGGAGACTGCTTCCACTGCCAGAACTGCTCCACGACTACCTCATCGCCGATATAGGCTAACATAATCAGGATATGGTTACGATTCTCGTCATCGGTGTGCACCTGCTGCAAGAACTGATCCCGCACTTTCGCTGAAGCACTTTTATACAGGAGCGCAGGGTAGTAGATCTCCTGCTCCAACAACTCGGGAATCTGTGCAGCGAGCGAGATATCATGGTAACAGACCAGGTACAGCAGAATGTCTTTGCCGGTATCAACATCATCGGTACGAATCAACTCCATCGCATAGTCTGCCATCGCTTCCTGCTGCTCCGCAGACAGTGACAGGTAGACTTGCTCTTGAGAGCGTTCATACGGCACATAGTGAATTAATGGATCGCGTACATGAGTTGTATGCATGATTTTCAGAATCTCCACCGGATCATGCACTCCCTCATACAAATTCACGTCCCGTCGATTCGCTTCAATGTATTTCCGATGTTCCTCCCGCTCCATCTCCTGCTTGCAGGGCATGCAGTACCCACCTGTCTTGGCCGCGGTTGCCGGTAAAATCGTATTGGTGCATCCTTCACGGATACACGGAATGCGTTCTGTCATTCCTAAGGACCTCCTTGCCGTCTGATCGATATACCCCCGAGTATATTACAGGAAAATCATAGGTTCTAATAGACCCTGAAGCTAAGAGTATCCCCGATGCGCAAAAGCACGCCATAATTTGTGACGTGCTGCTTATTATAGATATCGCTTCGTCCCGAAGCCACAATTCATCTTAGTGATGTCCCAGCTGGTCCTTGGTAAATTCATAAAAGGCTAATGCATCTTCACTGCTGGCAAAGCCCGCCTGAGCCATTCTGTCACTGCCCCCGCCTTTGCCCTGGTAGGCTCCGAGATTGCCCTTGAAGAATGGACCGCAAGACCACTCCGGCGGCTGCCCGTTCTGAGCCAGAACAACCTTGGCCTCCGAGATGCTGGCAAAGAGCACGATGCCCTCATGATCTTCCGTCAGCTTGGTCGCCAGGCTCTGCATGTCCTTGAGGGATTTGTCCTCGAATACCTGGGCAATAACTAAACCTTCCCGTGCAGATAGGAGTTCCTGCGCATAATACGCATCATTGGTCGATTTGACCGTACTCAGCTCGGATAGAAGCTGTTTCTGGTCTGTTTCCATTTTGTCGATACGGTCAAGCAGTTCTTCCTTGCTGGTTTTTAATTTCACCGAGATTCCGTTTAACACCTGCTGTACTGCTGCGAACTCGTTTAACGCTCGAAATCCGCATTTGAAGTAGATGCGCGTGCCACCTTTAACCTTCTCGGTTTTCAGCAGCTTAAGGATGCCGATCTCGCCTGTTGCCGCCACATGTGTGCCGCCGCATGCGTTGTATTCCACACCCTCCATCTCGACAATACGAATGTCCTCTGTCACAGTAGGCTGCTTCACGAGTGGCAGACGCGCTGCTTCCTCCGCAGTAACCCAGGAGCTGCTAATGCGAGCATTGCGGTAAATCTGGCGGTTCACTTCTTGCTCAATGGCTGTCAATTGATCCGCTCCCAATTCTGCAGCGGCTACATCAATCGTTGCATATTCGGTCCCGAGATGGAAACTGAGCGTCATCGCATCAGCCAGCTTCAGCGTGATGGCTGACAACAGATGCTGCCCCGTGTGATGCTGCATGTGATCGAATCTGCGCTCCCAGTCAATTTCACAGTGAACCTCCTTCTGCTCAGGCGCCCGCTCGACCTTATGCCATACCTCACCATTCTCGATGTTCACATCAAGTACAGCGACACCTCCGATTCTACCGAGGTCACAGGGTTGTCCACCTCCGTGCGGATAAAATGCCGTCTCTGCGAGTGTGATATATGTACCGTCTTCCTTGTCCACTCTACCCGTAATTTGTGTATGCCAATCCCGCGTGTATGCGGAGTCGTAATATAACTTTTGTGTCATTAACTAATCCTGATCCCTTCTCGTTCAATTTAAGTGCTGATCCATGCACATTCCTTACGTATCTGTTCTACAGATTACACTATTTGGTATTAAGACACCAAATTTCTGCCCTGCCGCTATAGCTTCTTAAACCAAAAAGACCACTCTGTAACCAAGCTACAGAGTGGTCTTTCTTACTTACATTTAACAATATTTTGGATATAAATCCAAACCTTCATTCGATTGAATTAAACCAGATTCCAGAAAAGAGCTGTATTGGCTACCGTAATCATCGTAAATAGAAGCGTATTTACCAGAGCAGCAACCCAAACATTATTGGTTTTTTCAAACAATTTGCGTGCGTACACGGCTGCAATCACCAGGCACGGAATCAGCGCAAACAGCAGAATGGCATTCAACGCTTGCCCAGGGTACATGGCTACACCCGTGGTGAAATCCAAACCATATTGAAGAGCCATCCAGAGGACCAGTCCGCCAACGTTCAAGACGATGGACAGGAACATGCCTCCTCGTTTGCCGCGTGTATTGGCATTGAGCGCTACTGTACTTACGAAGAAGTATATAAGGAAAAACGGTGCATAGCGCAAAGCCGTAATGAAATGCTCGCTCTCAAACGTCCGTACTGCAAACGTCCAGATCCGGAAATCCGTTCCAAAGATCGCCTGCACTGCAAACAGTAGTGCATAGCCAATCACGACCGCAACAACCGCAGTGACTAGACTGGCAATAATCGTGACCACATTCAGGCTAATGCCATAATCGCTGAAACGGGTTCCTGCATCCTTTTTGGAGAAGTAATGAAAGGCAAACGTCACTACAATCATAATTAGCGCGGATACCAGAGCCCAGTAAACAATCTGGTTCGTTGTCGGTTCATTGAAATACGTGCTTGTAACCACAATCTGATCGGCGTAATTGAATACCAGCCACATGACAAGAGATACAATGGCGAGAAGCACGCTGCCTACAGCGATATTCTTCATTCGGCTGCTGACCTGATAGTTGGTTTTCTTGCTGCTAGCCAGGATGAATCCAATCACTGCCCCCAGCACGCTTGCAAACAACAGGACCAGGGCAATGATGCGGAGCACATTCAATCCGTTTGCTTCTTTGTCCATCAGAGTCGGGAACAGAATTGCCGGAATTAGAGTACTGAAAACAATTGCAATCCAATAGATTGTTTTCTGCATGCCCCCAACCGCAGCCGATACTGTCGCAATTTCACCGCTGATCGCATTGCGCAGGAATGGCAGTCTGAGCAGTAGCGTTACCAGCGGAACAATCATCAGGAAGAAACCGATCAGGGCTACAAAGTTGAAGGCTTCCTTCGCCCACCAGATCTGATTGCCGGAATCCAGATCGACATGGGTTTGATTCGGTGAAGTTACACCTTCGAATGCATGCGCATAGAAGTCGATCAAATGTCCGGTTGTCGTTCCCGAGAAATGATTCCATGGGTGGGTCTGATTCGGTGTAAACATGATATGTTCACCTGTTTGGGATGGACGTACGACTGTACCTTCTACAGTCAAATCACCCGACTCCACCGGGATAAACTTGCCTGCCTCTCCTCTTGCAGCATCAGGCGCGAGTCCCAGGAAGGCTTTACCAGAAGCTGTTGCTGCGAAGTCCTTGCGTGTGACTGTGCCTTGAACTTCTTTTTCCTCAGCCGTTTTCTCTTCATCCGATTTGTTGAAGAAAAACTCGTCATATTGTCCGGCAATCATGCCCACTGTCCGGCTGCCGTAAGCAGCTTGGAGCTGATCCTGTGGTGCGACCGCTGCTGCATAAGAATAGTCAGAACCCACCGAAATTCCGGCATGAATCATCCGGTAACCTGTTTGCAATGCATTCATCTCATCCATATACATGGATAACAAAGTAGAGAAACCACCCATGGAATGGCCGCTGACAGATACATAGGCGTTGCCTTGATCATCTTTTTTGGTGAAATCCTGTTCATAGATATACTTTGCTGCGTCATACTGGGAATAGATCCAGAAGGTACTGAACAGATCCTTGACCGGAATATCTCCGCTCCAACGTGAATCCCCATGATCGTACATGTCCAGTGCGAGCACAATGTAACCGCGTCTCGACATTTCAATTGCAGGGGCATCCTGCATTTCCTTGGTATTCAGATACCCATGAGTCGTAATAATGACAGGCCGTTTGTCATCCGCACCCGCGCCTTTTGGCATGTATAGCAGGCCCGACAAGGTCCCGTGATCTGCTTCGAATTTGATTTCTTTGACTTTAACGGAATAAAAGGATGTGTTGAACATCCCGGCAAACAAGCTGCCGAAAATGACCAAAACAAGTGATAAAACCAGCAACCCCTGCGGTTTTTTCAAGAATGATGTGACTGCTCTCATAATAACTCCTTTATCGCTATGAAATGTTAATCCAATGAATGTATGAACGGACCTACTCTTGTGATGCTTGGATAATGTAACAATACACATGTAAAAATAGACTTAAGTATGGTTAAAAAAGGCACACATAAAGGCGCCGGACATCCGGCGCCGTTACCTGTGTCGCTTGCTGCTTATTCTTGCTAATACACTAGCTTCCACAATCTTTTTTTGCTATAAACGATATCTTTAACCGACTTCTCTATTTCATTGACTCGGAGATCTCTGTGAAAATAACTCCCAGTGCGTATGCACCGGCATCCGGATACCCCAGACTGCGATCTCCAACCGTACCTGCGCGGCCCATGCGTGCCACGATGTCTTCGGTTTTCTTAGCACCTTCAACTGCCGCTTGTGCCCCTTTGGCAAATGCCGTTTTGAAGTCATCACCTGCATTTGCACTTTGTGTCCAGGAATCGGCACAAGGTACGAGTGCATCAATTAGTGTCTTGTCGCCTACAACTGCGCCGCGTCCGAAGGAACGCTCACCCGTGGATTGAATGCCTTGCACGGCTGCTTGCATCATTTCGGCAAACTCGGATACATTCAGCTGCTGTTTATCTCCTACTGCCTTGCCGGCAGCGCGGAATGCCGAGCCCCAGATTGGACCGGATGCCCCGCCGCAATATTCCATAATAACGAGCGAGCATGCATCCAGGAACGAACCGATATCCTTCTTCTCCTCGCTGATAATATGATTCCATTCGCGTTTCAACTGACGGAATCCCTTCGCCACGCTCATCCCGAAGTCACCGTCCCCTGCATGGGAATCGAGCTCACAGAACGGTACCTCGTTCTTAATGATGATCTCACCCATCTTATCGATCAGGTACACGATATTGTCCAGGGAGAATTGGTTGTTGTTAATGACTGCAGCGGATGCAGGTGTCTCTACTTCATAGGAAACCGGAGCGTCTTCACCTACAACTGCTTCAAGTGCTTCGGAGTAGGCTACTTGTGCAGCCGGAGGACCGGAAACCTTGAATGCAGGTGTGTCACTTTCCTTAAATAACAACGACTTAAGCTCATCATCCAGCTTCAGGATCGTTAGCGATGCGCCAGCCATATCGATGCTGGTCATATAATTGCCAACAAAGGTGGTGGCTACTTGGAGACCCGAATGGCTTGCCAGCTCACGCTGAACAGAATTGTTAAGCAGGTACAATTCCTGCAGCGGCGTTGCACCAAAACCGTTCACGAGCACGGCAATCTCAGCGGATGTGTCGCCTTCCAGCTTCATGTCTGCCAGCAGGGCTTCAACCATGCGGCCTGCCAGCTCATCAGCAGAAACGATCTTCTCACGACGAATTCCCGGTTCACCATGGATTCCTACACCGAACTCCATTTCATCGTCCGCAATTTCGAACGTTGGTGTTCCTTTGGCAGGTACGGTACAGGACGTGAATCCAAAACCAATGCTGCGTACGTTCTGGGCTGCCTTCTCGGCAACCAACTTCACTTCTGCCAGACTGCGCCCTTCTTCAGCCGCAGCTCCGGCAATTTTATGCACCAAAACCGTTCCGGCTACGCCGCGGCGTCCTACGGTGTAGAGACTATCTTGTACAGCAATATCGTCCTCAACACGCACATGCTGTACATCGATACCGTCTTCCTCCGCCAGATGTGCAGCATTCTTGAAATTCATCATGTCACCGCTGTAGTTCTTGATAATCAAGAGAGTGCCCTTGCTGCTGGCCGTTGCCTTAATTGCCTGGTACACCTGAATCTGGGAAGGAGATGCGAATACATCTCCACATACCGCAGCATCCAGCATGCCTTTCCCCACATAGCCAGCGTGAGCCGGTTCATGGCCACTGCCGCCGCCGCTGATGAGGCTGACTTTATCCGCATTAATCTCTCTGCGTTTAATGACCTTATACTTTTTCAAAAATTCAAGCTCGGGGTGTGCCAGCGCAATCCCGTTGCACATTTCCATTACGACATTTTCAGCCTGATTGATAATTTTCTTCATTACTTTGCCTCCCGGCGAGCTTTGTATTCCCGACCCATACGGTCAGCCGCTGCAATGGCAGCAGCCACTTCAGGAACAGTGATCGGGAATGGCATAGCGTGAATGGATTCTTCCGGAATACATGCGATCTCTGCCACTTTCAGCAGCTCTTCTTGAGTAATGGTATCTACACCGATATCCGCCAAACTTACAGGCAGTCCCACCTCGAGGCAGAAGTCCATGACTTCATGCAGCTCCTCGGTTGGTGCATTTTCAAGGACGAGCTGTGCAATCGTACCGAAGGATACTTTTTCACCGTGGAAGAAGTGGTGTGTACCCTCCAGAACCGTCAATCCGTTGTGGATAGCATGTGCAGCGGCCAGACCGCCACTTTCGAATCCAAGACCTGACAGCAGAATGTTGGTCTCAACGATATTTTCCAGCGCTTGTGTTACAACGTTGCTGTCGCTGGCTACTTTTGCTTTTGCTCCGTCCGTCAGCAGCATTTCATAACACAATTTTGCCAGCGCCAGTGCTGCATTCGTACCTACAGCAGACGGAGTATATCCTTCGCGGGATCCCATTGGCAGACTTGCGTTTACACGAGAATACGATTTCGCTGTTGCTCTTGCTTCGAAGTACGTAGAGAGTGCGTCTCCCATACCGGATACGAGGAAGCGTGTTGGTGCGTTAGCGATTACGGTTGTATCCACCAGCACGACGCTTGGACTTTGTTTGAAATACGCGTAGTCATCAAAAGATCCTTCCGGTGTATACAATACCGCCGAGTGACTTGTTGGCGCATCGGTAGCAGCAATGGTTGGGCAAATGATCAACGCTTCGCCTTCCGCTACACATTTGGCTGCATCAATGGCTTTACCGCCTCCCAGGCCGATAGTGCAGGTGCATCCTTTTTCCTTCGCAATTTCCTGCAGACGAGCCACTTCCTGACGGGAGCACTCCCCTCTAAAACCGCTTTCAACAAAGGTAATATTGAACTTTTCTGCTGTTGCATCAAGCTTCGCCTTGACCCGTTGTACATCATCCGGATGTGCGATCAATAAAGCGGAATCTCCAAAGGATTTCACAAAGTAACCAAGGTTCAACAGTTCATCTTCGCCTTGCACATATTTGGTTGGACTGATAAATGCTTTTCTCATAATGGTATGCCTCCTAAAGATAGTTAATAGGGTGGTCGTGTTAAATGCATCAAATTTGAATGGCTCACAATTAATCTAAATATATCTCATGAATGCGAGAGACACATTGGACTTTAATAACAAATTATTATAACTTCCAATCGTAATTTTTTGCTTTTTTCTGAAATCATGGTATGTTATTGTCATTGGATGGTGGAATGTTGACATCGTCTTACATTACCCGTTCGCATCCTATTCTAATATGTACAACTTGCTAACTTTTTAGCGCTTAAGGGCCATTAATCAGGTTAGCTATGGAGGTTCACAGAATGATTAAAGAATACTTGCACATTAATAAAATCCTCGACCTAAATAAATGGAAGCGTCTACAGGATTCACTGGCGAATGTAACCAAACTGGCCATCCTGACCGTCGACTACAAAGGTATTCCAGTGACCAGCCACAGCAGCTGCCAAGCGTTCTGCCAAAATGTACGCAAAGATCCCAAACTTCTTCCCTACTGCCAAAAGTGCGATTCGCGCGGCGGGCTGGAAGCGGTTCGGGTGAATGAACCTTATGTATACTTGTGTCATTTCAATATTATTGATATCGCCATTCCCATCACCATCGATGGGAAATACATTGGAGCCGTGATGGCAGGGCAAGTTAAACTTGCAGATCCGGACAAAGGTACCCATCTGGAACAGATCGTCTCTTCCAAAAATGTACCCATGCATGAAGCGAAGCTGCAGGAACTGCAAGACGATTATGATCAGCTGCCTGTCATGACCTATGAAGAGATTGTGAAAATATCCAATATGCTGTCCCTGCTGTGCAACTATATTGTAGAGGAAGCTCTCAATAAAAATTTGCTGGTGGAGATGTTCGAGAAGGCTTCGGGCTCTCAGGAATCCGTTAATCTATCCACAATTTTACCTGGGTACTCCATTCGCAATATTGAATCCATCAAAAAGGAAATGACCAATGCGATTGCGGATGCCTATCTCAAAAACAGTCCAAGCGATAATGCATGTACCAGCCCTGCGTTACAGCCTGCTTTTGAATATATCCACAGTCACAAGAGTGAGCAGGTGACATTGAAACATATGGCAGATCTATGCCACCTTAGTCCAAGCTATTTCAGCAGACTGTTTGCCAAGGAAACCGGTGAGAATTTCACAACCTATCTGGCCAAGCTCAAAATCAAATGGGCCAAGCAATTGCTGGAGGTTACCGACATGCCGATCTCACAGATCAGTGATGAGCTGGGGTTTAACGAATCCGGGTACTTTATCAAAATTTTCAAAAAATTCGAAGAGATCACACCAGCCCTTTATCGCAAATACATTCAAGAGCAATCTGTCACCTAGTTGAACTACTTCATCTGTTCTTGAACCCAGATTGCAGACTCGAACTTTACCCGAATTCCGTTCCAGAACAGCACTGCTTCCTTCTCCAAAACCGCTAATCGGGAACGGGTTCAGGTCTTCAATCCCGGTGGAATTTCCTGAAATAGGATTTTTTAGCCTTCGTTATTCCTAGTTATCATCATCTCCAGCAAGCCTCGTAATGCAGCCGATAGATGTTCACTTCGGGCATGTACAAGTCCCACTTCCAACCTGCAGTATGGCTCTGGCAAAGATATCACTGAAACTTCTCCTCTTAATTCGGCTTGGACAACCGAAGAACGTGGGAGTAATGATACCCCTATTCCGGCAGATACACCACTTAGGATCGTGTTCAGTGTTCCAAATTCCATTACATTGAGCGTATGGACCCCATGGCTATGTAGAAAAGCTTCAGCTTGAGTTCTGTGCGTACACCCAATCTCAAAGAACAACATCGGTTTATCTAAAACTTCGGCCATTTGATGCAAGCCTGGTTCCGCAATCAGAACCAGTTCTTCATCAAACACCTTGGTATATTTCAGTTCAGGATGCTCGACTGGCCCATAGACTAAGGCTCCTTGCAGATCATGCTGCATGACCCTCTGATTCAGCTCATGAGTCCCTCCTGTGACAAGTGAAGTCTGTACTTCTGGATAACAGGAATTGTATTTAGCCAGGAATGGAGCAAGGAAGCTGGAGGCCGCTGTCTCAATGGAACCTAAACGAAGCTTTCCAGCAGGTATACTTCCTGTTTGAGTCGACAATTCTGCTTCATGCAACAAATCCAGTATTTTATCTGCATACTCGAGCAAATGATCTCCAGCAGGCGTAAGTACCATTCCCCGGTTCGTGCGATGAAAAAGCTGAACTTGAAGTTGACTTTCCAGCTGCCTGATCCGCGTTGTAACATTGGACTGCACATAATTTAGTGCCAATGCCGCTTTACTAATACTTCCCTCTCGAGCAACTGTCTGAAATATTTTCAGATCTCCTGCATCCATGATAATCACCTGCTTGCTAGCTATTATTTTTATTGATACCCACATTCAATTCTGTTCATTTTACGTGAAACCACCCCAACTGTACAATGAGGTTCAATCATGACCTTTAATTACATCAACGGGAGGAATAACGTTATGAAAGCTATTATACATTCTGGCCAAAGTGGCCTCAGGGGGCTCCAATATACATCATCCACAAGCCGAGCACCAGGGTTCGGCGAAGTCAAAATTCAGTTAAAATCCGCCGGTCTTAACCATCGCGATCTCTTCATCATGGCAGGTCGCACAACCCATGACGCTCCGCTCATTCTAGGCTCCGATGGGGCTGGTATAATAGTAGAAACTGGCGAAGGCGTTGTACACCCTTCTGTAGGTGAAGAAGTCATTATTCATCCAACTCTCGGTTGGAAGTGTGCAGCAGATGTGCCACTTGTACCTGAGATCGTAGGCGGACCAACGGATGGAACACTTGCACAGTATATTACCATCCCTGCCGAAAATGCATTACCCAAACCATCTCATCTAACTTGGGAGGAAGCAGGGGTGTTATCCCTATCGGCATTGACGGCCTACCGTGCGTTATTCACCCGTGGTGGTCTTCAGCAGGGAGAACATGTTCTGATTCCCGGCATTGGAGGTGGTGTAGCCACCTATGCTCTGCTTATGGCGGTATCAGCTGGAGCCAAGGTAACCGTAACCTCAAGGAACGAAATGAAGCAAAATGAAGCCATTCGATTGGGAGCTGTACAAGCATTTGACAGTCATGAGGATTGGAGTAAGCATAACAAACACGACCACGTGGATCTGGTTTTGGATAGCATCGGACAAGCTCTTTTCCCCCAATATTTCAATATTATCCGACCCGGTGGCCGAATCGTAATGTATGGCGCAAGCTCCGGAGATGATCTGACTGTTCCGATCCGATCCATCTTCTTCCCTCAAGTAAGCCTGATTGGTACTTCCATGGGAAGCCATGAAGAGTTTGTCCAGATGCTGCAATGGGTGGAACATCATAGTATACATCCTGTAGTCGATAGAGTGTATGCGCTACAGGACACAGCGAAAGCGTTCGAACGGATGGAAAAGGGGGAGCAGTTTGGCAATCTTGCTATACGGATTCCGGACTCAAGATAACATTCAACTCTGGCATGATTCTAATGAGTGAAACAGAAAGACCTCCATACTCGTTTCATGAGCATGGAGGTCGGCCTAGTTTTTTTATTCGATACATGGTTTCCTTTTAAGGATGCCTTTCGTTCATTACCTATGGAGTGTGAAAAGGAACAAATTGAAGGGTTCCTTTCGGATACTCATTCCATTCCCCTGTCAAGGAAAACTGCTGTGAACCCGTGTATATCCCACGTTTGCGAATAAATGTCCCGCCGGCAGGCATGAACTGATCATGAGAAGCTGGATCACCCAGCACATCTACAATTCGGCCGTCCTTTTTGAGAACGAGTGCTACGACATTATATTCATTCGGATTATAGAGAGCTAATTCATCGTTATAGTAAGAAGCGTTGGTAATATCAAAGTAGTCATAGAATATGGTATCGATATAAATATAAGGTACGCCTGGATACACATCCAATACACCGTAAGGCGTCACTTGCATCGTCGATGTTCTTTTCATCCACTTGTAAACTTCCACTTGATATCCGGTTGCCTTATGTGACGGATTTCCATCACCTGTGTAATAAAGTTGCACAACACCGCGCCCATCTCCTGCATCAACGTATTGAGAGAAAAATAGCTCTGCCGTTCCTTGAGGCAGCGAGTTAACTTGAACTACCACAGCTCTACCGTCATTTCCAATAATCCAGTAGTTCAACGGAGATACTGTTATTGGAATTCGATTCGTATTCAAGGTATCCGGCCCTGTGAACGTTGAATCTGGCGTACCACTGTAGACTTTGAAACTTGTTTGATCCGGGAACAAACTTGAGGTTGAATAGGTCAAAGCATCCTGAACTCCGGATTTCGTATTAATCTGTACGACCCCACCGTTCACCAGAGAAGCAGTCCGAACATTGAAGGAGTATTCAACCTGCCCACCTTTTCCATCTTTCGCTGTTATGGTTAAAGGAGCTACTGCATTCCCCGTTCCAGGCTTAATCGTTAGTTGATTGCCGTTAATGCTCGCATCCACTGCTTCAGCTGAGCTGCTGCTAATTGTATATTGCAGTACATCTCCATCCGGATCACTGAACAATTGACTCAGGTCATAGGTGCGTGCATTCGTTACACTCGGCGTTAATACTTGTTCGTCAATACTATTTACAACCTCAGGTACAGAGTTATTGACTGGCGGCTCGGCTTGAACAGTTACGCCAAAAGAGGTCTGTTCTTTTCGTCCTGCCAGATCATATACGGTTAGTGTTACCGTAGCTTGTCCTTCTGCTACTGGATTAACCGCAACCTGTGCGCCATTCGCCGACACTGTCGCAATATTTACGTCTGTAGAAGCAGCATCCACCGTTAAAGTACTAATGTCAAAATTCAGCAAATACGGAGTAAGGTCTATATCCAAAGTAAACCAGGGCCATGTTATTGTTTGATCAGGGATGGCACCGAAACTTCCGGATTCTATAACCTGAATATCAATAGAGGCTGTCGCCTCTTTTCCATAGACATCTTTTGCTTGGATGGTAGCTTGAAATTTACCAACTTGCTTGGGATGAATAATCAGCTTGTTTTCCTGAATATTGAGCTCTGCGATGAGAAAGTTATTTAAGTCAAGTGGCGTTTGAAACTCTAATACATCGCCATCTGGATCACTAAAATATTGTGAGAGATCAATGACAACATCCTCTTTACCCAGAAACAGCGTTTGAGCAGGTAGATTACTAGTAAGAACTGGAGAAGCATTAGGCTTAGGATTAACACTTACTTGAAATGCCGTTGAAATAAGACCGCCTTTGCCATCCTCCACCGAAAAATGAACGGTGTATTCTCCAAATTTCAGAGCAGTGAAACGAAGTACTCCTGAACTCTCCTCAACGATCAATCCATCCGGATCAGTTGAAGTGGCGCTGAATGTAAGTGGGTCACCATCTAAATCTGTATAATAATCATTTAAATTAACAGAGGGAATGGAACCTGGTAGAAAACCTAAATATACGGTAACCCAATCAGGTGACTGTCCTACCGGATTCGAATTCGGGACAGGATCTACATTGATATCAAACGTTCCATTTGTTTTTCCGCCTTTACCGTCATTAACGGAATAAGAAATCGTATACGTCCCCAATTGAAGAGCAGTGAACTTCAACTCACCTGCATTTTCCTCCACAATAACCCCATCGGAATTGGATGAAGTCGCCGTATACGTCAAAGAGTCACCGTCTGGATCAGTGTATAGTTCATTCAATTTTACTATAGGGATGTTATTGCCGAGGTATACGTCCATATTCGATGGAGCTTCCCCCACAGGTGCACGGTTAAGCGGTGGTAGAACGACAACCCTCATCTCGACCTCCGTAACACCCGTACTTCCATCATCCGCAATTTGCCCATCATCGACTCTTATTTTGAGAACGACTTCTCCCGCCTTCTTAGGTGTTAACCTCAGTACGGATTCTGCATAATTGCTTCCGACGATTTCGGAGTCTACGATATCCGAGGCATTATTCGTCACGCTGTAGAGTAACTCCGATTCATATTTCTCATCATCCATAAAGTAAATCATGAGATCCACATCCTTGCTGCCTGATTCGGCAACAAGCTCCTGATCAGGGATGGGAGTTGCAAGAGGAGCTGCATTCACGTTGACCTCGAATGTAGATCTTAACCTTTTGCCTCGCCCATCATTAGAGGATACGGTTATTGTAGCTATTCCATGTTCCATTGGTGTGATCTCGAGATTGGCCCCACTAAGCACTACCTTAGCGACGGAGGACTTGGATGAAGCAACGGTATACGTTAACGGGTCACCATCCGGATCAGTTACATAGCCATTTAGATTTAAAGTGGCACCTTGTCCGTTCGCCGTGAACTTGCGGGTTTCAAATGCTTTCAGCAGTTCAGGTGCACGATTGGCAGCAACTGGAGTTTCACTTCCCCCTGTTCCACCTGATGAAGATGGCGATGCAGTGTTGGAAGAAGCCATCCCTGTACCTCCACTAACCGCGGAAGTTGGTACTCCAGCCGCCAAATTGACCTCAGCTACCTTCACATTTCCCGCTACATTGATCTGTGCAGCTGGATTATTTACCTGGAGTTGTTGAATGGTGGCTGTTGCATTAATATTTATCGGACCTGCCCCATCTACCGTGAGCTGCTGCACATTCACATTCCCGTTAAGCTGCATGGACTTAGATGTGTTCAGAGAAACGGTATCAACCGTCCCCTGAAGTTCCACTCTGCTTGCACCTTCAATGATATTCAACAGCGGAAGAGTAGCTGTCTGCTCAATATCAATTCTACTGTCTGACTGGACGCTAATCTCTTGAGCATGGGTACTTCCTGCCAGGGACACATGCACATCATTTTTATCCACATTCACGTCTTTTAGAGCTGAGTCCTCAAATACAACAGTATTGCTGTCTCCGCCCTGTACCCAAACAGAATCTTCCACTTTTACATTTTTGGCGTGAAAATCATGCTCCATCTCCGGGGCTATTGTCAGCTTACCTTTAATTGTAATTCCTTGCACCGAGGTGAAGTCTGCTTTAATTGTCAGATCACCATCAAGTGTAGTGTCCCCACCATTCAATAACAGATTACGGCTGAATTCTGCCTCATCTGTATGTGCAGCTTCTCCGCCTTTTCTAATTTCCAAAGCATTGATTTCGGTAAGATTATGATTATGGCTCGTGAACTGTATTCCAGCTTGATCCAGTACAGTTCTGTTACGATCATTCAGAAGGCCTGCTACGTTGTCAGAGATATGATACTTTACTCCGTTGATCTGGACCTGATCGCCTTGGAGCTGCTGAATAACAGATAGGCGATTTTCCGGGAACATGGCCGACAGAATCATGCTTACCGCTTCGCCACGAATAAGTCCTTGTTTAACTTTGGTTTCTCCTGGATACTCACTCAACAGATCTGCCTTTACAGCCGTTTGGACATAAGGTGCAGCCCAAGAGCTTGTTCCGTTCCACTCTTGTGGAACAGAGTCTTCCTTCGTTTCCTGTTTGGCAAAGGCTGTGGCTCGCACCAGAACAGCTATCAGTTCCTGCCCGGTGATCTGCGCTTGTGGTCTGAAGCGTCCTGCTGCATCTCCCTGTAGAAGGCCAGCCTTCTTCACCGCTTGAATGTAAGGAGCTGACCAGTTAGTCGATTTGACATCTGCAAAAGGTGATGATGATGTCTTGCTTACTGTCAGTCCCAGAGACTTTGCAAGAACAACCGCCAGTTCTTGACGGGTAATGGGATCGGTTGTCCGAAGGTTTCCATTCGGATCCCCATTGATGAAACCCATGGTTACAGCCTTATTCATGGAATCATTTAACCCATTTGAAGCACTGTAGTCTGAAGACACCTTAGACGAAGGTAGTACCTGCTCTACTGAATTCCGACTCTGTGCAGCAACTGGAACAGCATTGCTTAGGAGCAATGCAACTATGGCTAATTGTGCTGTCCTTTTCATTTTCCGCATCATGATTCCCCTTCTGTATCTGTTATAAAACGAATGAAGTTAAGGATTAATTAAAGGATCAAATTTGCCCAAGTTGCCATAATTGTTTTCTCCAATATTGGTCCATTCAGATGATTCATAAGAAACCTTATCACCTAGAACAGTATCCCATTTCCTTGTCAAAGATTGAGCCGGTACAATTACTGCCGTATCCATGACTTCCCCTTTGTAATATAGCGTCAGCGTTACTGGTTCTCTATTTACAACCAAATCTAAAGTCAAGTAATAGTACTCTTCCTCTGTAAAATCACTAAACTCTTCTGCAAGAACTAACGTACCTGTGGAGGGAATGATAGTACCCGAGTCTAGCGTAATCGGGGTATCCGAGTCGCTCCGAACAATCGTAATATCCCCTCCATTAAGTGATTTGGATGTCGGATTGTACAGCTCAATAGCTTGATTAAAATTCTCGCCCCAGACCAACTCAGAGATAAACAGTCCCTTTCCTGCATCAGGATCTTGTACATCTACAGCAAATGTTGTCACCGTCTCCTCACCATCCGGGTCAGAAGCCTTCACCGTAATTGTTGCTGAACCTACAACGTCCCTAAAGGTTAATGTTAACGTGTCTTCCTGCACCAACGCTTCTGCTACATTAGGGTCAGAAGATTCTGCCGTGTACGTCAGAGAGTCTCCATCTGCATCTTCGAATACGCCGGCCAGACTAACTGTATCGCTAACCTTTCCCAGATGTACATTCATTTTAGAAATTTGTCTTGCAACTGTGGGCTTATGATTCACAGCGGCAGGTGCTTTGATCACGACAGTAAACTTGCTCTCCACTTCCCCACCATTACTATCCTTGGCAGTTAACGTAATTTCAGCGCTACCAGGAGAGTAGGTGTTCAACGTCAGTATACTGCCTGTAATATCAGCATCGGCAACCTGCTGATTCGAAGAAGCTGCTACGAAGGTCAGTACATCTCCGTCGGGGTCAGAGAAAATAGTCTTCAAGTCTGTTGGAGCATTTGCAGCCCCCAATTCAACTTCAACCGCTTGCAATGCTTCAATCACTATGGGAGCATGGTTTACTGGCGGTTGAGGCGGGATGATTGGCGGGATTACAATCGGTGGAATGAAGAAAGGTTGGACGACATAGAGAAATGACGTTACCTCACTTCCTCCCTTTCCGTCTTTAGCTTTCACCGTTACCTTTGTATTCCCTATGGAAATGGGCTGTATTTTTAATTTGGAACCCTGAATTTCGCCAGAAGCGATACTTTGATTCATTTCTGAAATTTCATAACTCAGTTCATCCTCGTCCGCATCCGTAAATACAGTGCTCAGATCAATCTCTTGTTCGCCCTCTCCCAAAAAAACGATCTTATCGGGAATAATTGCTTGAACAATCGGTTGATGATTAACAGGAGACGGTGGCACAACAACTGGCGGTTCTGGTTCTGGTTCCGGTGTCGGCTCCGGCGTTGGCGTCGGTGTTGGCTCCGGCGTCGGCGTTGGTGTCGGTTCTGGTGCTGTTGGTCCTGATGAACCTGAACCCGAATTTGAATTGCTTGTTTCCGTAGAAGCAGACGATGTTGGTGCCGAAGGCGTATTGCGAATGATCTGAGATAAAGCTCCACCATCCGCAAGGGTTACTTTCTCTGCTTTCACGCTGGCAGGCAATTGAACGATCGATTTCGCATTTTTCAGCACAACCTGTCTCCACGTCCCACTTCCCTGAACAATAATTTTATCGGTGGTATCAACCGTCACTTCATCAATATCACTTTCGATAGTTAGTGTACTTGACCCAAATTTCAAAATAACTTTGGATAATGTATCGGCTCTCAAAATGACATGGTCTGTAGAGACTGAAATTGCACCCTGATAGGATGTATCTTTCAGATTCAATGTAGTGGGCTTAGCAGCCGTACCCGGCTGTGTAATCTGAATTTCCGACAAGGAGGACAGATTGCGTGTTTTTGCATCATAGGTAATTACGGCATCCTGTAATGCTTCCTTGTTTCCTTCATTCAAAATGCTTTGCAGTTCCTTCCCAATCACAAAAGGACGCCCATCAATATAAGCAATTTCTCCGTCCAATTCGGTTATGGAAGCTGTTCGCTCCCCCGTCTGGAACACATCCACCAGAACTGCTGCGATATCTTGCCGTTCAACCAAAGATTTGGATTCGAATTTTCCATCACTCGATTCCAATAATCCGAGCTTCAGAGCCGTTTGGACCTGTTCTTTGGCCCAATGGCTGACCATGGGCTCATCTAAGATCGTTTGTGGCTGACCTCCCTTGATTTCTTGCGTCCCCGTAACTCTTACCAATATGGAAGCAAGCTCTTCTCGGTGGATCGGATCATTCGCGCGAAAATTCCCCGAAGCATCCCCCGTCATCCAGCCTGCCTTACGAATAGCTTCTATATATGGAGCTGCCCAGTCCTTACTTTTCGGGTCAGTAGCTGACTGTTCCTCAAGAGGTAATTGAGATGCTTTGGCGAGCAATACAGCCATTTCTCTCCGAGTTAAATACTGACGTGGGTGAAATGATCCATCCGGGTAGCCTGAGATTAAACCTTGCTTAACCGCCTCTTGTACGGCTTGCAGGGAAGTTGAACGAATATCAATTTCGTCTGTAAAAACCGATGATATCGGGTTAGCGCCTCTTGTTTGCTCTTCTGCTGCACTAACGCTTTGATTTCCCCACAGCATGCCAATTACAGTGACAGTAAGCAGCAGCTTTTTCCAGTCCTGATTCATAATTCGTGCCTCCCAAGAATACTTCGTTCGGCCCATATTCTAGCAAAGGACTCTGAACCGATTCTGAACAAAATGATTAACATATTATCCATTAAAAAGGAGGCTACTCATGTTGATCTGAGGGGCGCTTCACATAACAAGGATTTATGTCAACACATGCAATATAGCTTGAAATTTGAAGTGAAATAAATACAAATATGTAACGAAAAAATACAAATAATATCCCCCCATATCATACATGCACATTTGAAATCACCTTGTTTTTTTCAGAAAAGCACCGACTCTCTATCCTGAATTTTCGTTATAATGAAGCTAACTAGGAGCGATTGGTAGATTAAAAAATGTTCCACCGGGAACTGGAACCTGGATACTGAAAAACGAAGTTGTAAGCAGGAGCAGGAGTTTATCTGTGTAAGTCTAGTTAAGTAACTAATCATATGAATTATTCAGGAGGTTTTGTTATGTCTGACCATGCACAATTGGTAGAACAGGTTCGCAAGCTGATGAATGCCAAAGGAACCGAAGCGGAACTGGATGATATGCTGACTGAGCTGCAGCAGCAGCTGCCCTATGCGGAGATCAGCAATCTGATTTTCTGGGATGATCGAGACCTGACCCCCGAACAGATCGTGGAAGAGGCACTGGCAGCCCGTCCTATTCAGCTTCCGCCCCAATCCTAGCTTCTCATTCAGGAGGTGAATGATCTACTATGTCTGATGTGAATTATAGTAACTTTGAACAGCCAGATTTCGACGCACTCAATGGAGAAGAAAAGCTGCAGGCTCTTCGTAATTTGACCGAGCTAACAGACCATCATCTCACACACCAAGTCCTTGCTATCGGCATGAATTCTCAAGAAGAAGATCTGGTGCGTATCGAAGCCTGGCGTGCACTTGGTATCGCAAGCTCCTCTGATCCCCTGGATGAAGTCCTGCATGCTGCTGCGCAGCTTGTTCGTGACCCGGACGAAGATGAGGATGTACAAAACTACGCTTTGCAGACTCTGGCCCTGCTGCCCATAACGGAAGCTGAGATTCAATTGGCTCTGGAGGTCTTGCAGGGGAATGCCTACATCCTGGTCAAGGGAGCGGCTTTTGCTGTTCTTGCCGCCCATCAACATGTTTCCGGTGCCAGGTCGGCGTTAGAATCGCTTCAATCCGATCCCGATTTCGGCTCTTCCGCGAAGCGGGTATTACAATCGAACCAAGGAAGTGATAACCCATGAACAAACATGACCCTTCTTCCGGTGAACATGAAGCTTACGAAAATATGGATCAGTCCCCTGCAGCATCGGGAGAACATGCCGTTAAGCCTGTCTACCTTACCCAGGGTGAGATCAATGCCTTGCAGAAGGCGATCATGTTCCTGAAATTTGAATGCGAGGAAACTGACTCTCTCCTCTACGCGGGCAGTCCTCTGTTGAACAGTGTGCTGGAAAAGGTACGGGATGCGCATGACTATGCTGAGTACAGCAAAGACTTTCACTCCCGTCCCAATGAATATGCCGAACGTTTTATGAGAGCCAAACTGGAGCGTTCCTACGCAGAAGAATTAGACCCACGTGAACGAACAGCAGAACAACGGGCTGAAATTCTAGGCGCCTGCATGTACCCTTTTCCAGTGAAATAGCATTCAGTATGTTTGGGTATCTGCATGATTAAATATGGATGGTCTAGCTAACTGCTGCTGTGGTCGTATAAACTCATACCACACTTCTTCCAAATTTTCGTTATAATGTAAGCATTACACCGAGAAACGGGAGGCGAATTATGGAAACCGAAGGTTTACGCAACGTTGAACAACTAGCCTTGAAGAAACACAAGATTTACAAACAAAGTTTAATCAGGTACCTCTCACGTTCCATGTTAGCCAGCATGTTTATTGGATTTGGTGTGATCGTGGCGTTTAAAACAGGTAATTTCTTTTATATGGAGCAGTCCCCATTTACATACCCCATGGCAGCACTCACGTTTGGAGCGGCTATTATTCTGATTGCGTATGGCGGGGGTGACCTGTTTACCGGAAATACGTTTTATTACACGTATGCTGCACTCAGGAAGAAGCTGCGCTGGCTCGAAGTCGTGAAGCTGTGGATTGCCAGTTACAGCGGGAATCTGATGGGCGCAGCTGTCTTTGCTCTATTAATCTATCTGACGGGATTATTCGATTCATCTCAGGTCAATGGATTTCTACTAAGTGTGGTGGAGCACAAGATGGAGGCACCGGCAATGCAGCTCTTTTTCCGGGGGATTCTATGTAACTGGCTCGTGTGCTTGGCGTTCTTCGTACCGATGTTCATGAAGGAGAATGGCGCCAAGATGTTCGCCATGATGCTGTTTGTCTTTTGTTTTTTCATCTCGGGATATGAACACAGCGTAGCCAATATGTGTACGTTCGCGATCGCGCTGGTACTGAATCATCCGGGAACAATCTCGTTTGGCGGGGTCATTCATAATCTCGTTCCGGTAACCCTTGGCAATCTGGTGGGAGGCGTGCTGCTGATGGGCTTCATGTATTATGCGGTGAACAAACCATTTCTCGATGATGAGACTCACTAACGTATGAAAAATCCCCCGCGACCATCCATCTCAAGATGTTGGTTACGGGGGACTTCTATTTTAATTTCAGATGTAATATAGGAAAAGGATTACCTGAGCCATCCAGCTCCGATCTGCCTGTCTGCACAAACCCCATCCGGGTATAAAACCGCGCAGCTCCTTCGTTTTGTTCATTCACATCCACTTTGATATCGTTACCCTTAAGGTCAATGGCATGCGTAACAAGCATCCGTCCGACACCTTGCCCATGCTGGTCCACATCCACGAATAACATCTCAATGTGCTTGCCATCCAGCCCCATAAAAGCAACGGGTTCTCCCGCCGAGTCCACTGCTTCCCATACTTCCATGCCTGACAGAGCTTCACTCACCACACTTTTATAGAAGACAATATCCTCTTCGGCCAGAAATGTATGCGTAGCCCGTACAGCTCGTTCCCAAATGGCAACCAACTTGGCATGATCCAGTGCCCGGTATGATGTAACCATCATTTTTAATTCCTCCCCTCCGATGTAGTGTTTATTATATTGCATAAATCTAAGGAGCGGGTAAAATCGAATGCTGTTTTGCTGAAAAAGAACCCAATTCAGCTATTCTAGGTGTCCTCCGGCTTCCAGCGAAATGTGACAGCAGATTGAGATGGCAGTGTGTATTGAAACGACTCTTCCTCCATGACGACACGGAAAACAGTATCTTCGTTACCAGTGTTAGCTGCAACCAGTACCATGGTTCCATCCGGGTTAAGGAAGGCCACATTCTTCAACTCGTCCCGTTCCTCCGTAGATTCCACTCTTACAGCTCCTGCACGAACGTAACGACTAAGATGTGCCAGTGCATAATATTCGACATTGCGTGTCACTTCACCCGTCTCCGGATTAATGGTCACTACCCCCCGGCAATTCGCACAGCCGCCATTAGTTGGTCCACCTTGCGGGTCCAGTGCTATATTCCAGAGCAGTACGCTTTGAGCCCAGTTTCGCGGAGCACCGATCATTAGATTGGACATCTGCCAGCCTAAATTTTCACCAAAATCAGAACTCCACTCCCCCCCGCTGCACTCGGTAAAATAGATATGTTTATCCGGGAAGCGATCATGCACTTCCGTCATGGAGGACGGGTCCCCTTCATAACAATGGAATGCCGAACCATCAATATACGATACAACTGCTTCGTCCCCAAGCACACTGCCCGTGTATTCTACCGCCTGATCCCAGTTATGGTCATACGTGATGATTCGTGTGTCCAGTCCTGCATCCTGCATGGCAGGCCCAAGGTAATCCCGAATAAACATGGCCTGTTCTTCGGCTCCCATACTCATGCTCGGATAATTAGCGGTAGTGAATCCCGGTTCATTTTGCAAGGTCATTCCATAGATTGGTATCCCCTGTGCCTGATAAGCCTGAATATATTTTACAAAATAACGTGCATATGCTTCATAAATTTGTGGATTGTTGTAATCGAGATACCAGCCATTCATTGTCTTCTCGCCATATTTCATCCAGGCCGGGGCAGTCCAGGGGGTACCTAATACCTTGATGTCCGGTTTCAGCACAGCGACCTGTTTCAGCATATCTACCACTTCCTGATCTTTGTCGATCGAGAAGTGATCCATATTATAATCCGTGCCGGACTCGATATCATTATACGTATAACTTGATGGTTCACCAGATGCATTCACCGAGTAATCAGAAGCACCAATCGTATGACGCACCATATCCAGATTCAATCCTTCACTTGTAAACAGTTCCTTAAGTAATCGTTCCCGCTGTTCCTGCGGAAGCTGATGGAGTAAATAGGTGGCCGAGCCTGTCATGGCAGCACCAAATCCATCCATCGTTTGATACGTTTGGGATGGATCAATGGTGATGGTGTGATCTGCTTCGGAATGGTTCGCTTCCGTTGTTGTTTTTGTCCATTGAATCGGCTGCTGCGGTTCCAGTAAATGCTGCTGATCTCCGGTTGTCAGCCATGCTTCAGCTGTTGCCGGGCTCTTCCCTATTGGTGGTGGCGGGATGGCATCTTCTTCGCTGCGGTCTGTCATCCACCATGCGCTGAAACCAGCCACAATACATACGGCGAGCAGCAGGAGCATCCATCCTGTTTTCTTCTCTTTCCATCGCACGTTCATCTCGTTTCCCCCCCTCTCTAAGTGTGGAAAAAAGCCGCGGCCATTCGGCCACGACTCTTCGCTTCTTCCTTTTATTTACCGGATGGACTTCCGATCTTCACGCTGCCTGTCAGACGGATATCATCTGATGCACTGCCGACATAAACAGATACTTTACCCTTAGGCATTACCCACTCATGCGACTTTTCATCCCAATAGGACAGTGCGCTGCGATCCAGTTTGATTTTAACACGCTGCTGTTTGCCTGCCTTCAGATCGACTTTGGCCCAGCCAGCAAGTTGTTTTTCCGGTGTTTCCACACTCGTTGGCAGATTGCCTACATAGACTTGTACCACTTCTGCACCAGAAACTTTACCGGTGTTCCGTAGGTTCAGGGACACTTCTACGGTAGCATCGTCCCCTTTACCTGAGTTTTTCACATGCAGGTTGCGGTAGTCGAAATCGGTATAAGACAATCCGTGTCCAAATGCGAACGCTGGTGTCATGCCTTCTTTGTCATACCCTTTATAACCTACAAAGATGCCTTCAGAGTATGTGCCCACGCCATTCACACCCGGGAACTGTTCCGCGGTGGAGATCGGCGTTTGCGAATCGTCCGACGGGAACGTCACTGGCAATTTACCAGAAGGGTTCACATCACCAAACAGAACGCGAGCTACCGCGTTACCTTGCTCCTGACCTGCGTACCAGGCTTGAACAATGGATGGAACTTCTTTTTGCCAGGAATCCATTTCCACAGCGCGGCCGCTCATTTGTACAACAATCGTCTTCGGATTTGCCGCTGCAACCTTGCGAATCAATTGCTCCTGGTTGTTTGGCAGTTCCAGATCGGAACGATCAACATAACCTTCGCTGTCATACGTACGTGTCACGACAACGGCCACATCGGATTTTTTGGCCAGCTCCACTGCTTTTTGCATTTTGGCATCCACGGCATCTTCAGGTGCTTCCCAGCCAAAACGCATTTGGGCACCCATGTCATGGCTTGACTGTACCGGGAAGTCGGTACGGTATTCAATCTTAATGTTGTGGGATTCGCCTTCTTTTAACGTAATTGCTTTCTTGGTTGTGCTCAGCGTTTCACCTTGATTTTCTACGAGCAGCTGATCATCCACGTACAATTTCGCAGATCCCAGGCTGGTCAGAGACAATTTGTAATCACCTGTCTTGGGTGCTGTAATGGAACCTGTCCAACGTGCGGACATTTTACTGTTGAATTCCGTTGGTGTAACCGGAAGCTTGGATGACTGGGCGTTGAACCCTTCATAGTTATAAAATCCAAGATTCATGTTGACCTGATTATCAGTACGAACCAGTGAAGGGTCACCTTCCATGTTCGTGTTGGTCCAGTATTCGGCACGAAGACCATATTCCGCTTTGTCCGTACCAACATTCTGCTCGCTCTTCTCGGCATCTACCGGAGATAAAAGGGTGGATGGTACTGCGGAAGGACCATTAAATGCATCTCCTGCGGAGATAGGGTCTGTTCCCGCTGCATATTTCACTTCCACGCCATTGCCTGCACGGTTACGAATACCTTCAAGCGGACTCACGGTATATGTCGGGTTAACGAGGCTGCTGCCTCCACCTGCTGCAGAAGCCGTATCTGCATCCGGTCCAATTACTGCAATGGAATTCAGTTCTTTCTTGGAAAGCGGCAGCACGTCATTGTTATTTTGCAACAGCACCATGCTCTGCTCAGCAATTTCCCGTGCCTGCTTACCGTCTGCCTTCGCATTAATTTGTGTATTGGTTACAGGGTTGTCGAACAGCCCTTTCTCGAACATTTGGAGCAAAATGCGGCGAACCTTCTCATCAATGGTCTGCTCGCTGACTTCACCTTTTTTCACGGCTTCCAGCAGCTGTGTTCCCCATTTGCCATAAGGCTCCCCTGGTGTCTCCAGATCCAGACCCGCGTTAGCCGATTTGGCTGTACTGAAATTGGCACCATAGTCACTCATGATGAACCCTTCGAAGCCAAACTGATCCTTGAGCAGATCGGTCAGCATCTCTTTGTTCTCACAAGCATATGTACCGTTCACCTGGTTAAATGAACACATGGCGGAACCGAGATCTGCTTTTTCAACCATAGCCTGAAACGGACGTGCATAGACTTCCTGAATGGCACGCTCGCTGGCGGTTGCATTCGTTGTGAAACGCTCCGTTTCCTGATTGTTCAGGATGTAGTGCTTCGCCGTTGCAATCACCGGGTTGCTCTGAATTCCGTTGACATATGCTGCACCCATGCCGGAAGCCAGCAGCGGATCCTCACCCAGGGATTCGAAGTTGCGTGATCCCCATGGTGTACGTGCAATGTCCAGACCAGGACCAAGAACAACGTTATGTGTTGTATCATGGGCTTCCTGTCCGATCAGATCACCATATTGTTTGGCAAGATCGGTATCCCAGGATGCTGCCAGGGCGATCGGCGCAGGTAGTGCCGTGGACTTTTTGTCCTGCACATCCGGATTGGCAACCCGTACCCCTGCTGGTCCATCCGCCATTTGTAGTGCCGGAATGCCAAGCCGCTCCAATCCATCATTATAGAAACCATAATAGTTATTTACTTTACCAGTAACAAATCCGACTTTCTCCTCCAGCGTCATCGCCTTGAGCAGCAGTTCGGTGCGTTCCTTCGCAGATAAGGATTTGTTCATCCAAGGGCGATCCGCCCCGGAATCCGCTTCTGCGGCAAAGGCGTGTAACGGCATGGCCGCAACCGCCACGATGATTAACAGCATAAACCATCGTTTGAGGAAAATCAGGTTGAGTCTTCTGTTCATGTTTGTAAGCTCTCCTTCTCTCTTGATCATTTTTCTTGCACACATAGTTGGATACATGTGTACAAGGGAATGCAAACTGGCTTGTCCCAGCCCTTCAAGCATTCAGGCAGCCCTGCACATCGCTACGAAAAGTGCGGCTCGACAAGCGAGCAAGCAATTTCGCTTTCTTACGATAGCCGACCTGCGGATCAATTACATCCCCTTAAATATGGAAATGGAGCCGAAAGGAGTGAATTAGTTCTTAGGTATGATGTCAGAAATAATTCGTATAACATCATATGAAAACGAGTTAATTACATTTTTGTAACTCAATTCATACAAAACATTCACTTTTGAAAACAGTCGTTATGTCCCACTTCAAAATTAACAATTTATTCAATTAATTATCATATTAAGGAATTTAAGTTGAACACCTGGGCCCAAAGTCTATTTGTAAACGGATGCAATGAATTTCTTCGTTCCGCATGGAAAATAAAAAGCAACCGAAGTCCCTTTTAACAGGTACCCCGGCTGCTATTTCTTCCTTACTCACCTCTAATAGCGTCCCATTTCTCCAGTCAAACTTCCTTAAATTTACATCCATTCTTACTAACCGTGTCACCTGCTGAGTCCTAAACTTGCCTGCGATCTCGAATTATTTCTAGCCCTTCAGCTGCGCCAGAATTTGTGGATCTTTGATCTTCTTATCTTCTGCGAGCAGCATGATTTTGGATAAAATCTCCGCTGTTCTTGGATCTTCATCCAGGAATGGCAGGAAGATTCTCCCCCGATGCTGACTATGCAGAGGTACGATATATAGCGCACCAGTTGCCTGTTTAAACACATTGCCACTGCCAAGATGAACGGCATATTCGCCGAGATCGCCTTCGATCCGTGCATAATTGCCATCCAGTCGTACATTGTCTATCTTGAGCAGGCGCAGGGATTCATTCACGATCACATGACGCATTTCAATCGTTGTCAGGCTGGCTTCTGGATCCACACCACCCACATGCGCAACACTGACTACCAGATCAACATCACGCATGACCTCCGAGAAGAAGACCTTCGGTACATCTTGCAAGGCTACAGGCTTATACGTTTTGCGATCATAAAATTGTACTGTCTCCAGCGTAGGTGCTTCCGTATCTGCCGGCGAGAACCAGTCTGCCATGGCATACAGATTGGCAATCAGGTTATGCTCATAGCTGACTTTCTGTAAGCCTTCCTCGTAACTGACGGTCCACTGGCGCCCTTTGAGCAGGGCAACCGTCTTCTTCGGTTGAATCTGATACCCGGCATACCGGCGGGAGACGGTTCCATTCGCAAGCTCATCCTCATTTGGAAGGTACAGCTCACGGAAAACCTGTTTGAACGGCTGTCGTTCCTGACGGGTGAACAGATCCCGCTGGAATTCGCTCCATGTCCCGCTGCGGAACAATTGCAGCGGATGTGCAATCACCAGTGGATCCTGCTCCTGCAATGCTTGTGTGGTACTTTGTTCGCCAGGTACAACCAGGCCGGCAGATTCCGCATCGAAATACCCTAATCGGTCACCTGACTGGAACACCAACGTGCGAATCAGCGGTCGAATAACCGGATTTTGCATGAGGCTGGTCACTTCCTGGACGGTAAAGGCCGTCTCTGCCGTCATGGAACGCTCCAGCTCCTGTTTTGCCCGGCGATACTGCTGAACCAGATCCCCTTTTAATTCCTTCAACTCCGTAATGTATCCATCTTTCTTGAATCGTGCAGGGACCGATTTGAGTGTCTTCCCTTTACTTACAAGAACCAGCTCGGACTGACCATCCTCATCAATGACCAATTGTGCTGTGGTTGTCTCATCCAGGGCCTTCGGTTCAAAGTAGGATTTCATCTCATCCAGCTTGCTCGCTTCCATGTTCCAGATCAGCCGGGTGACGTCCGTATACCCTGCATTGCGGGCAAGGTTGCCAAGAGCAATCTGCGCGGCTGCACCTTCGCTGGCACGACGCTGGGCTCCAAATTGCTTGCTCTCCAGCAGGAATTTCTGAATAAAATCATAACGTTCTCGCAGATCCCGTTCCTGCTCCGCCTGAAATGGAATCAAACTGTATGTGAGCAGATGGTCCTTATTACGCTTCTCCTGCACAGATTGACGCATGTCCTCCAGACGAAGCTTCCCTAACGCTGCATCCGCGAACAACTGGGATCTGCGGTGGTTTGCTCCACCGGAAATGTATTTGGCACAATCATATAACAGATTGAACCGTTCCTCGCCGACAGCAGCATAAGCTTCCTCGAACCAGGCAATATCAAATGCTCCGTCGTTGAATTCCTGCGGCGATATCGGTGAATAGTGAGCGACGATGGTTTCCTTTTCAGCCGTAAATCGTTCATTAATGTGGGCATGGAAGTACCATGCGGCACTGCGAAGTCCTTCCCATCCCAGATGCTTTGATACAATCTCCATCCACTGCGGTGCGTACATGGCGGCTTCCAACAGCTTTTTCTCTTGAATCGGATTTTGCTCTAACAATTGGCCCAGGAGAGTATCATCCTCACCCTCACGTGGATGGCAGACCTGAATCAGATGACTGAACGTCTCCTTGCGTGTTGTATTATCTCCGTAGCTGTAGATGTAGCCTCGTACAAACGTATCCTTATCCATGGCTGAGACCAGATGCACCCAATGTTCCATGCCTTCAATTCGTTCAAACTTCATGGCCAGTGTGCTGACTTCGGTGGAAAGCTCACCTCGTGTCAGTTCGATCTCCAGAATTCGTTCAACGACAGTATTCCGCAGCTCTATAAGTTCCGGATCATCCGTGATACCTTCGGTGCGTGTCGACGTCAGCTCACGAATGAATGCAAAACGCTCCCCGCCCGTCAGCAACTGACGGTACATCGTCTGTTTCTCAATCAAACGCAGTTTGAATGCCCGCACGTAATCCTCGAATGATAACAGGGAGAAACGCTGTGTATTTCCCACAAGGTTGATGAACTGGTACGCCGTTTGGAAAAATCGTTGGAAACTGGCATCATCATATATTCTGCTTCTTACCAGGTAGTTCCACCGTTCCGTCAGGATATGAAGCATGCCGGCTTCCTTCTCCAGTTGATCGTCCGGCATACTGGCGATAATGGAAGCCCATGTCTTCTCCGCAATCTCAAATGTATCTGCAGGGTCGCTGTCCATGAACGCTGCCGCAATCAATTCGGCAACCTGATCTGTATAGGTCAGCGAAGCCGCCATCCGCTTCATTTCTTCCATATAGGATAGAGGATAGGTCTGTTCGGCAAAGGACTTGCGCCAGCCTTCCAATAATGGGATTTTGCTTAATTCGTTATAATCATATTGATCGTGATAATAGCTGTAATGTTCATCCAAGTTGCCGCTCAGTGTGCTGAATTGCAAAATAAAATAGAGCTGCATGAGTTCCAGACTATTCAGATCGCTCTGCGCAACATACGCCTCCCAAACGTCGTGGAGAGGATATTGCTCCAGCTGTTTCATCTTATTTCGTTCCGCATAGGAGAACATGGAGCGCAGGCTGGCTCCAATCAAAAGCGTCTCACGGTAGCCCGCATAATACTCCACCTCATACTCATGATCCCTGTGTTGATGGACCAGAGCATCTAATCCTTCCATAAATGGTTTGGCCTTTTCCAGCGAAAGCGTAAAGATTTCCTTCGGATTAAAATCACCAAGATCACGCTTCTCCTGCAGCAAGGGCTCCACCCGGGATGGATCGAACAATCCAAAACCATTCGAAGAGGTATACCGGCTGCCCTCTTTCGCCAGCTTGTCCAGCAGCTTTTGCTCCTTCGCGGTAGGCTTCTGGATCAGTCCAGCTAACGGCTGTAATTGCTCATGCTGATCTGCACGTTCCGGATCTGCCGAAATTTCGGTCAACAGCTCAAGTGCACCAAGACGCTGCAATTCATTCTTCGCTTTCAGCAAACGTTCCAGTGATACCGCCAGCTGATCCGCAGGCTGCAGCAAAAGTACCTGAATGACCTTCTGCCGAAGTGAACCGGTCTTGAGTTTGAGCAAGGCCTCCATCTGTTTCATCTCGTCAGTAGTCAGCTCAAGCTTCCTCACTTTGACTAGGGCAATCTCCCGGTTACTCATGCTTTTGTCGGACAGGCTCTCAAACACAAACTGTCTTTGCACCTCGTTATCAGGCTGCTGAACGAACTGGGATAACAACTCACCTCGAAGTTCCGGGCTCAGCATGTCCTTGATTGCAATGACTTCTCCGATCCAATCAGGGTCCATATCATACGCAGCCAGATAGAGCATTTTTTTGACCACATCATTCTGTTCAATCCGGTAATGGACATATTCAAGAACGCCAGATGGTCCACCTTCCCCTCCCAGAGGAATGCGGTCCAGCAGCTGCTTAAATTGATCGAAGTCCTGACGCCGAATTGCCTTGTCTTCAAAGACAGGCAGGGGCGAAATGTGAATGCTGCGCTGATTCTCTCCATCCTCGAAGTGCCAGTTATGCATGTACATGGCATCATAGTTTTGGATAATCCAGTGCATCAGCTCCAGATCCTGTACGTCCAGATATCGACGGGCAATCCTTAGCCTCAGGTCACGATTCTGACTGTTCGCAAGCACATATTGCGCAACGATTTTCTGATACAGTTGGCCGTGATCCATAATACGGATTAATTTGTCATTAAGATGGTCCTCTTCAATAACAGCCGTTGCCCACAGACTGATGAATATCTTATTGGCATTGGAATCCTGCTCCCAATCTTCACGAACAGCTGCATCGGTTAGCGCTTCATAGGCTTGCTCAATCAACTGTGATGCAACGCGCGAATTGGCCGCTTCAATTCCGAGTCCTGTCCATACGGCTAATGCTCGAACCACTGAACTGTAGCGAATCAGATTGTGATCGATGATTACTTTTAATATGTATATAAATGCTTCAATAGTTCCTTCATCCATCCGTTCAACGATACTCTGGCGCAATCCTTCCTGCAGCCTTGCTGCCACAAGCAGCTCACCCACCATATGGTACGCCTCTGGCTGGTCACTCATGAATATACCTTTGATCATCTCACCAGTAAGCAACGCCGACTGATTATCGCCATATATAATCTCGTGTAAGGCCTGCTTCATACCCCCGTTGTCATGATCCAGATCATATGCAATGCAATCCGGAAGCACGGATCGAACCTCGTACAAATGATCAAACTTGTATTCACGAACCGATACATAATCGTTCAGGGAGAACTGGTGAATCTCCATGCGCAGCAATCCAATGAGCTTGCGGATTACCTGTCCAAAATGCTGCTCCGGATTGGCAGTTCGATAAGGACGGCGTTCGTACATGACACTGTATGGAAAATGGGTGGCACGGTCAGCAATATAACGGATTCGTTCGACCACCCATTCATTCGTCAGCTGCTCAAGCACGTTCAGCAAGGGTTCGAATACGGGCTTTCCCGTTGCAGCTGCCTGCTTTTGCAGCAATTCCTCTGTATTCAAATATACTTTTTCATCTCCGCGCAAATACGTGGAACCAGCCATCTCCACCACATATCCTGCAAGCTCCTGCCAGGTCCCGTTCAATGATTCTGCCTTCTCTTGCATTCCGTTGATATACACCAGTTCATTATCTTTCTGATTCATCCAATCTCCTCCTTATCGTTTAATTACCACAAGCGGCCGGCAAGCATGGTAAACCGGATAAACACCAATTCGTCACCTTCCTGCAACTCCAGTGGTGCATCCAATTCGGACAATTCTTCATCATTGAGGAAGACTTTGTACAGTCCATCTTCATAAGCCATCATAGCCGTTTGAACCGCATGCTCCATGTCTTGAATTTCCTCATTGTATACTTCACCAAAACCGACTTTTCCCGTTGATCCCTTACGTTGAACTTCCTCAGGCATAAGATAGGTGAGCAACGCCGCACTGTTTTTCTTCTCCTGAAGAGCGTTCACCTGCACGTGTACCATATGTTTGATTAGCTCTCGTAACGTTCCGGTTGTTTCCGGAAGTGCTGTGGCTTGCTTGGCAAGTGCAGGCTTGCGTTTGCCCAGGCTTTTCACCGTGACCCATACGTTCACAACGCCCCCTCCTTCTTCTATATGAACTGACTAGCTACGTCTCACCAGTCTAGTAAAAAACTAAAAATACGTACACATGTACCCCTTATTAGCATCATAACCAATATTTCCGCCACAATCATGAGCCATTTCTCACGTTTACCTGAAACCTGCGAACTACTGAACCCCAACGTACTTACGCAAAAAAAAAGCCGGGTTGTTCCAACAACCTTGGAACTCCCAGCCACATCAGCATTCATACAGACCTGATTTGTGTTATGAGACAATGAACAGCTTTGGATTCATCTGGCCAATCGCATGGGGCGAATCGTTACAGCCGCCGTTTTGAAGCCTGGCATACGGCAGTAAGGGTCCAGATCGGGCCTGGTCGCCCGATTGACGTTCTGAATGCCGCCCCAATGCATTGGTACAAACAGTGTGTCTTCGCGAATATGTTCCTTAATACGGGCACGTACCGTGAAGCTCCCATGCACTGATTGAATCTCGACCCACTCCCCATCCATAATTCGATGACGTGCAGCTGTACCCGGATGAAGTTCCACAAAATTCTCCAGTTCACGGGCTTCCAGCGCTGGGCTCCGATGGGTCTGTACGCCAGTCAAATAGTGAGGAAGGACGCGGCCATTGGTCAGAATCAGAGGAAATTCCCGCGAGACATCATGCCAGCCAGCACTTAATTCACTTGTGAATGTGGCCCTGCCGTCCTCATGGGCAAACCGCTCACTGAAAAGCAATCCTTCACCCGCATCCTCCAGAGAAACACAGGGCCAGTAAATGCCTTTCTCCCTCCGCAGACGTTCGTAGGTCATTCCGTAGTAATCTGCAACCCCGCCCCGGCTGGCCAATCTGAGTTCATTGAAGATATCCTCGGCACATGCATATTGAAAATAAGAAGCTTTGCCGAGTCCGCTGGCAATGGAGCATAGAATATCCCAATCGTGGCGGGTCCCTCCCGGTGCCGGTCTGCCCTGTTCCCGTAACAGCACCCGTCCTTCCAGATTGGTCAGCGTACCTTCGTTCTCCAGATAAGCCGTGATTGGAAGCACCACATCAGCCATCTTCGCTGTCTCGGACAGAAACATATCTGCCACAACCAGAAAATCCAGCTTGCAAAGGCCTTCTTCCACCAAGCGAACATTGGGATTGGATACAACCGGGTTGGAGCCCATCACAAGCAGGGCACGGATCTCCTGCTCGTGAACCCGTTCCATCATTTCATAGGCAGATACTCCTTTTCCCGGCAAGCTTTCAGGTGCAACTCCCCAGACGGATGCTACATGTGCGCGGTCCTGTTCATTTTCTATGGAACGATATCCTGGCAATTGATCGGCCTTCTGCCCATGCTCTCTTCCGCCCTGTCCGTTTCCCTGTCCAGTGATCGCACCGTAACCACAGCCTGGTCTGCCGATTTTTCCAGTTGCCAGTACCAAGTTAAGAAAATGACGGACCGCAAGATGTCCATCCGTTTGCTGTTCCACTCCGCGCGCAGTCATGATCATGCCTGTCTCCGCCTGACCATAGGCCATTGCGGCCTGACGGATCAGGGTCAAGTCCACCCCGCATTGCTCTGCGGATTCTTCCAGGTCTATCTCGCTCAGTGCATTCTGCAAACTCTCATAGCCTTGGGTTCTTGCATCAATAAAATGCTCATTCACAAGTCCCGCTTCCATAATGACCTTCAGCATGATGTTCGCAAGCAGTGCATCCATACCCGGTTTGATCTGCAAATGAAGGTCGGCAATGGCTGCAGTAGCTGTCTTGCGCGGATCAATAACGATGATGTACGCTCCATTTTCCTTCGCCTGGTTGAAATAAGGCAGCAGCGTGGGCTGGCACTCTGCAACGTTGGTCCCTGCAAGTACAATGCACTGGGCCAGGGGGATGTCGGACAAGCGGAATGTCAGCCCCCGGTCCATGCCAAACACCTTACTTCCTGCTGAGGCAGCGGCTGACATACAGAAACGACCGTTATAATCAATATATCGTGTCCCTAGAGCAACCCTTGCGAATTTCCCTAGCAAATAGGCTGTTTCATTGGTGAGGGAACCCCCTCCATACACACCGATTACATCAGCTCCGTATTGATTGTGAAGACTGGTAAAACGTCCTGCAATATATTCGGTGACCTCAGGCCATGAAGAAGGTATCAGTTCACCATCCCGGCGGATGAGAGGCTGCAGAAGTCGCTGTCCACTCAGTGCATGCTGATGTGCATTCATGCCTTTGACACACAATCTTCCCTGTGAAGCTTCATTCGGCACGCCTTCAACGGTATACGCTGCACGGCGCTCACCAGCGATGGGCCCAGCAATTTCCTCGACCGTCATTTTGCACTGTACGCTGCAATAGGGGCATTGCGTCTCCCGTACATGCAGTTTTGAAACAAACGAACTGTCTTCCATGGATGTCTTCATTCCCATCTTCACTCCCTTCCCTACCTTTTGGGTCAAGTAAAAGTCAATTCGCTTACTGTTCTGTCCGCAAGCTCGATCTGAAATTGTGGATCCAACAGATTTTCGCGGATCGATATGAACCCCAATCGCTCTACCCATGCCCAGAGGGGTTCATCGTACCAGGCGGTTCGGCGATACCACTCCACGCATGCCGAGATCAGCTGCACGGCATCTTCTTCCGTCTCGCCAAGTCCGAGGAGTGCCCCCTCTTTTACCGGATGAGCCGCATGACCACCCGCGTAAATTTCCCAGCCGGCTGGAGATTCCTGCAAACCGATATCCTGCACGATCGGGCTTACCCATGAGCTTGCTCCACCCGACAAGACGACCCTCACGGGAGCAGGCATATCTGCATTAACCCACCTGAATTGAAGGTCTTCTGCCATGGCTTCGAACTTCATATCACCTGCATGGACCTCGATACCCACAACCGCGCCCCGCAGAATATCGTTCCGGTTTCCAGCCCGTTCAGGCTGCTGCATACTCATCCACTTCCCGGTTATCTTCAAATAGTAACGAAGTGCAGGATGGCAGACATCGCAGCCTTCTTCTGTTCTCCAGTCCAGCTGCTGCATGATTCTTCTCATTCCATCATCCTCGTGAATGCCATACAGATGGTGATGGTCTGTCGAAGCTGCAAGCTCAGAGGGATTACCATCCGACAACCGCTTGAGCGTTTCTTTCAGCGAGGCATGGCCCAGATCCGTACAACTGCAAACGGGCCATTCTGCCGTTTTTGCCGCAGCTGCTGCTTCGCTTGCATTACCGCCGTTTTTCTGGAGATGCAGCGTGTGCTTCACCAGAGCCGTCACCATTGGACGACATCCGCCGCAGGAACCGGAGGCCTTGGTATGCTCCTTCACCTGTTCAGCAGTCTGCAGCCCCTTATCCTGTATGGCCCTCATGATCATCACCTTGCTCACATGGTTACAGGCGCACACTGTCTCCTGATCAGCCAAAGCTGCTGCCGCCTTCTCGGCTGGATTCGGCCCTTCCTCGCGCGGAGCAAGTTCCTCGACTCCAGCCCCACGCTGTACGAGTCCCAATAGGCTGGCACTCTCCGTCGTATCCCCGAACAGGATCGCTCCACTTACATGCCCTTCCTTCATCAATATTTTCTTATACGTACCCCGAATACCATCAAGCATCTGTACAGCCGTCCGCATTTCTTCTCCGCTAATGTTTCCGGCCGAGAACACGTCAACGCCAGACACCTTCAGTTGAGAATATGGAATAGAACCCTTATACTCTGCTGTCTCCTGTCCGCATAAAAAACGTGCGAGTACCTTCCCCTGCTCATATAAGGGAGCTACCAGACCGTAACTGATGCCTCGATGTTCGGCACATTCACCGACAGCATACACATCAGGTACGCTGGTACGCATGTAATCGTCGACCACAATCGCCCGGTGGGTCCTGATTCCGCTCCGCCTGGCCACTTCAACATTGGGGCGAATGCCCACGGCCACAACGACAACCTGTGCTTCAAGCTTCGTTCCATCTGTAAATTGAAGTCCCTGAGCCTGGGACCGACCCACAATTTTTTGCGTGTTTTTGTTTAACAGGAAAGACATCCCCTGAGCTTCCAGCTCATGCTGAAGCATGGTCGCTGCCTGCAGATCCAACTGCCGATTCATAATGTAAGATGCGTTGTGCACCACAACGGCTTCCATTCCCAAATGCAGCAGTCCGCGGGCGGCTTCAAGCCCAAGCAATCCCCCACCAATAACGGCTGCCTTACGATGTACTTTGGAATACGCGGACATGCGTGCGCAGTCATCTATGGTGCGAAAAGACATCACCCTCTCTTTATCCACACCAGGAATGGGCGGAATAAACGGAGCAGACCCTGTCGCAAGGATTAGAATATCGTAGGACTCCCTTATTCCGGATATCGTTTCAATCGTTTTGGACGGAGTATCAATCTTGTGGACCGTCTCACCCGTACACAGCCGGATACCATGATCCTCATACCAGCTCCAGTCATTAATGATAATATCCTGCAGATCGTGCTCACCCTGCAGCACTTTGGATAACATGATCCGATTATAGTTGGGACGTGGTTCACTTCCGTAGATAACAATCTCATAGGTATCCGGAGATACGGCTATGATCTCTTCCACACACCTAACACCTGCCATCCCGTTTCCGATAACAACCAGCTTCTTCTTGCTCATGGGCTGCCCCCTGTCTCTGTGACATGCTGAGTTAAAAATAAACAGAAAAATCCCTTCTCCATGGATCGGAAAAGGGCACCGTTGCCTCCGGAAATCACACGCCATTGTGTGATTTCATATTAGATTCAGATTACGGCAAACCCTATTATATGTCAACAAAATTAACACATAATTCTGAATTAACTTTCAAAACGATTTAATTAAAATTTTAATGTTATTTTTCTTGACATACATAAATTCTCTTTTTATAATTTGAATCAAAATCACCGTGCTGTGATCAAACTAGGTGCAGGAACACAATGACGTGTCCTGCCTGCCGGCAATGAGGCCGCAAATCGTTCATCATCTGGACGAATTGCGGCCTTTTTTTGCCTGAACTGCACAAAGACAGGGTAAGATTATTCAATTGGATGAGGAGCGATGCTGAATGGTGGAGAGCAAAAGTTTTTGGAAGAGCGGGCATAAGCCCAGCCTGTTCGGGGCATTTCTGTATTTTGATATCAGTTTTATGATCTGGGGCATGCTTGGCCCCCTCGCGGTTGTTATTGCCATGGACTACCCGATGACCCCTCTGGAAAAAGCCAACCTTGTGGCACTGCCCATCCTTGGCGGCTCCATTCTTAGACTTGTGCTTGGCTTTATGTCCGATTATATTGGTCCAAAACTTACGGCCCAGATCGGAATGTCGATTACGCTAATTCCGTTATTATTAGGCTGGTTGTGGGTGGACTCCCTAAGCCAGTTGTATGTTGTTGCTCTCCTGCTCGGTGTTGCCGGGGCCTCTTTTGCCGCCGCTCTTCCACTTGCGGGACAATGGTATCCCAAGGAGCACCAGGGACTTGCTATGGGAATTGCCGGAGCAGGGAATAGCGGGACGGTACTCGCTACTCTGTTTGCCAACCGACTGGCTACTCATTTCGGCAGCTGGGAAGTCGTTTTTGGACTCGCCATCATTCCAATCGTGGTCGTTTTCATCCTATTCTCCATCTTTGCCCGTAACAGTCCTAACCGACCAGCACCGAAGAAGCTCTCTGAGTACGGCACCTTGCTGAAACAAAGGGATGCCTGGGTATTCTGTGCATTTTATTGTGTAACCTTTGGCGGTTTCGTGGGATTGTGTAACTATCTGACCATCTTCTTCAACACCCAATATAGCTTGTCTCCTGTCCGGGCCGCTGATATCACAACCTTTTGCGTTATTGCCGGAAGCTTCTTCCGACCGGTCGGCGGTTACTTGGCAGACAAGATTGGTGGTACGCGAATGCTGACATTCCTGTACACCGGTGCCTGTGTCATGCTTGTTGGTGTCTCTTTCCTCCCTCCACTTCCTGTGGTCGTCGTCATGTTATTCCTGGGCATGATGTGCCTTGGGGCTGGCAATGGTTCCGTGTTCCAGTTGGTTCCACAACGATTCGGCAATGAAATCGGCCTGATGACAGGCATTGTCGGCGCGGCAGGTGGCTTGGGCGGATACGCACTCCCGCTGATTCTTGGTCAACTGTACAGCTCCTACCAGTCCTATACACCAGGATTCGTCATCCTTAGTCTGATTGCAGCCGCATCCATGCTGCTCGTACTGGTAATGCAGTCCAAATGGCGCGGTCAATGGCTGAAGAAATCTTTTACTACGAGCAAAACGGAATCCACATCCCTCTCTTCATAGAGAATACAGGTGACCAAACGCATTTAAAAAGAGAACAGCACAGCCCTTCGGCTGCTGCTGTTCTCTTGTTGTCAGGATGTATATTTGCGAAAAACAACGACGGCATTATGCCCGCCAAAACCAAAGGAATTGGACATTCCGATCTTCATCTCTGCCTCTCTGGCTTCATTAGGTACATAATCCAGATCACAGTCGGGGTCCTGCTGCTCCTGATGAATCGTTGGTGGAATGATGCCATGCTGCAAGGTTTGAATCAGTGAGATGGCTTCCGCTCCACCAGCGGCTCCCAGCATGTGCCCAGTCATTGATTTATTGGCCGTCACGGGAATACGATACGCAGCTTCACCGAAGAGCTGTTTAATCGCTCGGGTCTCCGAAAGATCTCCTGCTTCGGTACTGGTTGCGTGGGCGTTAATCACATGCACGTCATCAGGCTGAAGCTTCGCGTCTGCAAGCGCAGCTCTCATGGCCAGGAACGCTCCGCGACCTTCCGGATGGGTCGCTACCATATGATATGCGTCTGAACTGGCACCATATCCAACAATTTCAGCCAGAATATTTGCGTTTCTAGCCAGAGCGTGTGATAGAGACTCTACTACCACAATCCCCGCACCTTCTGCCATCACAAACCCATCTCTTCCAGCGTCAAAGGGGCGACTCGCCATTTCGTAGGCTTCGTTTCTTGTGGATAACGCGGTGGCATTACCAAAGCTGGCTAGCGAAACTTCCGTGATAGCTGCTTCGGTTCCCCCGGCAATAATGACATCTGCACCTCCGTCACGAATCAGCCGGAAGGCCTCACCTATGGCTGTATTTCCAATGGAACAGGCAGTCACAGGTGAAAGCGTCGGTCCCCAACATCCGAATTTCATGCTCACCATGGCAGCTGCCATATTGGAAATCATCATTGGCACAAGGGTCGGACTAACTCGGCTGGGACCACGTTCGGACAACAGTTTTCCTTGCTCCATCAGCGTTTGAATGCCGCCGATGCCGGAACCAATGTATACCCCAACCCGTTCCCTGTCGACTTTCTCCATATCCAGTCCCGAATGCACAAGAGCATCGTCAGCTGCCGCTACAGCAAATTGGCAAAATCGATCCATACGACGGGCTTCCTTGCGTCCGAAGCGACCCTCTCCGTCAAAATCTCGGACCACACCAGCCATTTTGGTTTTATATGAAGTGGTATCGAAGCTTTCAATTAATGATACTCCTGACTGTCCTTTCACAAGTCCGTTCCAAAATGTAACTACATCATTGCCCAGCGGCGAGACAATTCCCATACCGGTAATCACAACACGTTCACGTTCCATATCTAACTCATCCTCCCTAGCCATTCAGGCTAACCGACTGAACTTCTGCATTTATATTGGCACGTGCAGTATCCTATTACAAGTTGTGAATTATAATAGTATAATGACTACCATGATAAATGAGGTTGGGGTGGAATGAGATGAACCAGGATGTCAGGCTTCAGGCTTTATCCGTATTTTTGAAAACTCAACGCGCCAAAATAGCTCCGTCAGCGGTCGGTTTGCTGGAAGGCACCCGGCGCAGAACACCGGGTTTAAGAAGAGAAGAGGTAGCCCAATTGGCGGGCGTAAGCACGACTTGGTACACCTGGCTGGAACAAGGAAGGGATATTCAGGTTTCCCATTCGGTATTGGATAACATAGCTTCCGCACTCAAGCTGACCCCGGATGAACGCAAGTACTTGTTCTCCCTTGCCATGGAGCATTACTCCGAACTTCATATCCGTGAGGAAGAGCCTTACCAGCTCCATCCTTCCCTGCAAAAAATACTGCAGGAGCTCCAGAATTGTCCCACCATTATTTCCGATCGCCGCTGCTACATTGTTGGCTGGAATGAAGCTGCCAGTCATGTCTTCATTGATTTTGAGCAGATTCCTGCCGAACAGCGAAACATGATTAGTCTATTATTTGAGCGCAAGGAATTTCGGAGACTGGCAGTCAACTGGGAGGATTTTGTCCTCGGATACCTTGCGATCTTCCGTGCCTATTACGGCCAATATGTCGATGATGAATGGTACAATCTGTTTCTGAATGAAATGATGGATCGATATCCGGAATTCCAGTCCCTGTGGAAACAAAGCAGCGTGAGCAGTGCACCAGACGTACTGATTGAATTCAGACATTCCAGAGCCGGCAAAATGTTGTTCAATCTGACCTCGTTACAGGTTCAGGGTAATACTGATCTGCGCTGCAGTATATACACTCCTGCACAGGATACGGCCACCGAGCGGAAATTGATGCGCCTTATGGAACGTGAGAAGGAACGACAAGCCAGACCTAACGTATAAACAGCATTCCAATGCAACCAAACGAAAAAAGATCCGAGCGGTTTCCGCTCGGATCTTTTTGATGATCATCCAGCCCTTTGTATCGGATATGGATTAGATCAATCTATGCGTAGCAAATGTTATTCAAACGCCGGAATGGCGATGTCTGCATACTTCTCTTCGAAGAAAGCCTTCACTTCAGGGCCTGCCATGCGTTTGGCCAGCTTCTGAATGGCTTCGGAATCCTTGTTATCCTCACGTGCAACCAAAGTGATGGCAAAATGGGAGTCATCCTTTTCCGTGAACAGTGCATCCTTCTTCGGTGTAAGTCCCAGCGGGCTTGCATACGCCGGTGTCATGGCAACCAGATCTGCATCATCCAGCATGCGGGCCAGCATGAGCAGGTCCACTTCCTGGAACTTGAAGTTCTTCGGATTCTCAATAATATCCGCCTGTGTTGCGTTGAATCCTACGCCTTCTTTCAGCTTGATCAGACCGTTTTGTTCCATCATTACGAGTGAGCGTCCAATGTTGGAAGGGTCATTGGCAATAGCAACCGTTGCTCCTTCAGGCAGTTCTTCAGTGGTTTTGTACTTTTTGGAATACGCACCGTAGATCGCGTTGTAGATCGGCTGTACAGCTACCAGGTTCGCATTATTGGCTTCGTTGAATTGGTTCATGTAAGGCACGTGCTGGAAGAAGTTAGCATCAACTTCCTTGTCTTTCAAAGCCGTATTCGGTTGAACGTTATCAGACAGAACGACAACTTCCAAATTCACGCCATCTTCTTTAAGCAGCGGCTTCACAATATCCAGTACATCGGTCATTGGCGGAATCAATGTTGCCACTTTCAACGTCACTTCCTGAGTTGCTTGGCTGCCTTCATTATTACCCTCCGCAGCAGGTGTCTCTTCTTTTTTGCCGCATGCGGATACAACCAGCATCACTGCGAGCAGCATAAGGATCATTTTTGATTTCATTTTCATTCTAGCCCCTTCATCGTGTAGTCTGTAATGTCATCCTAAATTCTTCTCGCCCTTTAACCTTGTTTGCCTCATGATCTGCGATCAAGCCAGCGGGATAATCTGCTTCCGGTAAACTGGATCATCTGCACCAGAATGATCATAATGATGATCGTAAATACCATGATCTCCGTCTCGAACCGCTGATATCCGTAACGAATGGCAAAATCACCAACACCTCCACCGCCGACAATGCCCATCACCGTGGAATAGGAGATAAAACTGATCGTCGCCGTGGTCAGTCCGAGTACGAGACCTGAACGTGCTTCCACATACAAAAATTTCAGCACAAGCTGCATGGTTGATGCACCCATAGAGGATGCCGCCTCAACCACACCTTTGGGCACATCGAGCAGTGCCTGTTCTACCAGGCGGGCATAGTAGGCAATCGCAATAACGGAAAGCGGCACCGCCGCTGCCAATGTCCCCATCGCCGTTCCCACAATCATACGCGTGAACGGAATCATGAATACGACCAGCAGCAGAAACGGGAACGAACGAATGATATTGACCAGGCTGCCCAGAATCGTGAACAGCGGCCTGTTCTCATATCGTTGTCCTCTTCGGAACAGATACAGCAGCGTGCCGAGTGGAAGCCCAATCAGGACAGCTGCTCCAATCGAGATGCCAACCATGACAAAGGTCTCTCCGATCGCCTTCCATATCTCATCCTGGTACTTCAATATGGATTCAGGTATCATCGTTCCTCGTCCTCCGTTTCCCATGGCTCCGCCTCTTCACCAGTAAGCAAGGACGTTAGCAAATCCGGCTGTGGTGCGGGAATACTGCGTACTTCCGCTTCCGTTAGCGTTCGGACAATACGCCCTTCTCTCATCACGGAAATTTGGTGGCAGAGTCTGCGCGCAACCTCCATCTCATGCGTAACCAGCACGATGGTCACACCCAGTGTTTCATTCACATGGCGCAGCACATCCAGAATACCGTTCGTTGTCTGAGGATCAAGCGAAGACGTTGGTTCATCGCAGAGCAATACATCAGGCCGGCTCGCAAGAGCCCTCGCAATAGCCACGCGCTGCTTCTGTCCTCCGCTTAACTGGGCCGGATATTGTTTCGCCTTATCCTCGAGACCCACGAATCTCAACACCTCAAGTCCGCGTTCTTCTCGTTCTCTCCGGGAAACACCCGCCAGTTCAAGAGGCATGCATACATTGCCAATCACCGTTCGGTTGCTCACCAGATTAAAGTGCTGAAAAATCATGCCGATGGAACGACGCGCCTGACGAAGGGCTCTTTCGCTCATCCGGGTCAGCTGCTGTCCGCCTACGGTTACATCACCGGAGTCCGGCTTTTCAAGCCCGTTCAGCATGCGGAGAAGCGTTGATTTGCCCGCACCGCTGGAACCAATGATACCGTGAATCTCTCCCTGTCCCACTTCAAGCGAGACAGAGCTTAACGCCTCGAATCCCTGATCAGCCCGGGACCCACGTTCGTTATAACGCTTGCTTACGCCGTATAATGAAATCATGGAGATTCCTCCTGCGATTAATCATGCATGGTCCTTCGAGAACACATGAAGAAAGCCCGCACAGCCGATAACCGGAGCGCGAGCAATCCTGTTCATTTATAATAAAGCAACATTCTGTGTGAAACAAGCCTTAACGAGAGATATCTGTTTTTAAATCGTTTACATGATACAAGCTGAATCTGCCGTTCGAAGAACCGATGTAGATTTCATCACCTATCCGATTTATTGTGCCATTTTTGGCATCCCGATCCCGGTGTTCCGGCGATCCCATGACCACGTCATGCACTCGGCCGACCAGTGTACCATCCTCTTTGTTCATGATCAGAAGATCCTCACCCATGGGTAACAGGAGTTGGTCGTCGATAACTAGGTAACTTCCCTGGTTGGTAGGGTATCTCAAGGAAGAGATGGTATATTGTGCGTCCCAGCGTGTTTTTCCCGTTTGATAATCCAGTGCGGCCGGATAGCCGTTCTTGATTACATATAGTTGATCGTCTGCCACAAACCCTCGCTCAACCTTGTCGTTTAACGTCCATCGTTTTTTATCGTTCTTGGCATCATACAGCGTCGTTGTAAAATCAGAATAATCGCCGTAATGCTCACCTTGCTTATTCTCGCGGATCAACAGCATGCCATCATTCAGCACTTCGAAGCGCTGTCCGTTCCGGGCTTGAAAGTGAGCAAGTTTCTTGCCTGAATTCAGATCGACCAACACCCACTGATCCCCAAGCAGCATCCAGCGTTCAGGCTTTGCCTCTGCGAATGGATCAAGACGGGTGATTCCGTCGAAGTACGGATCATTCTCGATATGATCCACAGTAGGCTTACCGGTTTTGATACTCCATACCGTACGACCTGATAGCGGGTCAGCTGCAACCAGTTGATTTTTCTCCCAATACATCACATACGGGTCAGCTGCTGTCTGGTTGAACAATTGATATCCGGCACTTAGCTTCTTAGTCCAGAGGGTTTTGCCATTAGAACTGTTCAGCACGGTGATCCGTCCCTGACTGGAGCCTTCCGCAACCGGGCTATCCACCACCACAACATTCTCCGCAGCTGTAATACCACGAAGTGAAAGTTTGGAGCCGGTTTTGTATTCCCACTGCACTTTCCCATCCGATAGTTTGATGTGACGTATGCGATCCTTGTACTCCTTATCTCCCGGAGCATAGGACGTAAAGATCGTTACGCCATCGCGCTTCGCATCCAATTGTGCTTGGAGTGCACCGAAGCCTGCATGAATCTCCCACACATTTTCCCCGGTATGTCGATCAAGGGCGTACACGGATTTGTCATAATGCATGCCGCTAAATCCACCGTCGTCTCCTTTCATCAGAAGCACATCCGCTGTTGCAGCTTGCAGAAAGGGATAATTCAGCTTGCCCTGATTGGTCCATGTGGATTTCCAAGGTAACGTTGCAGGCAGGGTTTTGCCAAGAATTTGGGTTGTGAACTGATAGTCGTCCGAACGACTGAAATTCCAATCCGAAGGGACCACATTATTACGATCATCCACCGGGATGTTCCAGCGTGTCTGCACCAGCTTTCCTGTCTTGCTAAACGTTACCAGAAACTGTGCGTCTTCCCGCTCATATCGCCAGGTCTGTCCAATGCTCATGGAAACATGGGTTTCATTCAGATTCTGGGAATGCTCTTTCCAATCCGGCTCGCCGAGCCACTGAGCAGCTTGTTTTGAGGTCGTGCTTTTATCTAATAAAATATCCGTCAGATGCCGCACATCCGCTATAGACATGGAGGACTGATTCCCGAACCAGCCGTCCGCTACGTTCACGCGCTGTTGTACGTCCTTCGCCCTAACCCAGATTATGGCTGGACGGTATACGTTCGACTCTTTATTCCAGGTTCGCGGAGGAACGGAGACACCATACCACTCCTTCGTAGATGCAACAATTAGCGCATGATCCGTTAGAGAACTGGCAGAAGGCCAGCTTGTCTGGCTTCCAGGATACAGATACAGTTTACTTCCCGCCCGGAGTGTAAAGTTCTGCGGTGTGGACCTTTTCATCGTCTGACTTTCCTTGGATGCGTACCATCCCGGCACCCAGAAACTCCCGAACTCGCTATGATTCAACCTAATCCAATCTCCGCGAACAATCTGTACTTTCAGCTTTTCCCCGCCGGAGGTATATGTAGTTATTCTCATCTGATCAACGGGAACCTTGTGATCCATCGGTTGGGCATACCTAGGCAGGCCTTTTCCCAAAGTGACGGTTTCTCCAGCTTTATAGGTTATGGCTGCCGATAGGGCTTGTGTAACTGATATTGGGGCTTGGCCTTCACGGGCAGCCACATTCAGATCCAGCAGCATGTATCCTGTAACGATCACAGCAGCTGCTCCGGTAATGGTGATCCACCTGTAACCCTTTTTTCGCCAGTTCCCGCCTGCCTTCACGTTGGTTCACTCCATCCTTTTGAAGTTATTTCCATTAAAGACGTTTTGAACAAGAAAAAGTTACTGTACCGCCAAAAAAATGTCCGTCCCTTCTCTTCATCTGACATCCAGCATCGCCGGGTAATAAGGGAATTCCCAGCCTAACATGTAACCTATAGTAAGGGTTGTTATAAAATACAACACAAAATACAGATCCGCCCGGGAATACCCGGTCTGGATGTAATACGTCCGGCTCGCGCCGTCTGCGAATCCTTTTGCCTCCATGGCGATGGCCATGCGCTCTGCCCGCCGGATGCTCTGCGCCAGCAGGGGAATCGCATACCGCTTCAAGGTTCCATAGACGTTCCAGTATGAAACACGCTGCTGCGTACCGCGGATGCGAATGGCATAACGCAGCGTCTGGAATTCGTCCAGCAGAATGGGAATCATGCGCATGGCGGCCAAAAAGCTATAGGCATACTTGGGCGGAAGACGCCACTCCTGCATCAGCGAGTAGAATAGATGAACCGGACGTGTGGTCAGGCCAAACAACAATCCCGCAGCCGCCATGCTCAGGGAACGAAACCCCAGGTGCAGCCCGCGATAGAAGCTCTCCTCCGTGATATGTATCAGTCCATATTTGTACCACGTCGTCTCGCCTTTACCAAACATCATCATGCCTGTGGAGGTGGAGATAAAGATCAATATAAAAGGCGACGCATAGAGCAGCAGCCGATGCCAAGGATGACCCGCCCAGCATAGTAACAGAAGCATGACAACCGCTACATTGATCATGACGTTCAGATTGTGAATAAGAATAACCAGGATAAACATCAGGGTCAGGAAAATAACTTTAAGGCCCGGATTCACGGCGTGCAGCCAGGTTTCACGATGAGGAAACGATAGCTGCATGCGTAACCCTCCCCTCTTCTACAGTCCACACTTTCGTACAATATCGGTTCACGATCTCCTGATCATGTGTCACCATGACCACGGCCGTCCCCGCGCGACGCAGGCGCTCCAGTTGTCCCAGCATGGCAAACGTATTACGTGCATCCTGTCCGAATGTGGGCTCATCCAGCAGCAATATCCGCTGTCTGCGAACCATAGCAGAAGCTACACTGAGACGGCGTTTCTGTCCCATCGACAATTGATACGGGTGCCTCCCAGACAGCTCACTGAGTCCAAATTGCTCCAGCATTTCAATGCTTCTGGCCCGTCGCTCTTCCGCAGTAAGTTCTCCCCCGAGTAAGGAAAATTCCACCTCATCCAGAACCGAATTCGTAACGAATTGAAATTCCGGATTCTGAAACACGAATGCAATGCGGTCAGCCAGCTCTCTGATCCTGCCGGGCCGTTGTCCTTCAACACGATAATGTCCCGTCGTCTTCAGGATATTCATCAGGGAAAGCAATAATGAACTTTTTCCAGCGCCATTAGCTCCAACGATTCCTACCCAATCCCCGTGAAATACGTCAGCGTGATCGATCTGTACAACCGGATTCTTCCCTCGCAGCCCTGTGAATTGCCTCAATTCGAGTGCCGGATGGTATACACCTGATTCCCTGGAATCATCTTCTTCGACTTCTGTGCGACTGCCAGATCCGGACGTCATATGCTTAAAGGCTTCTTGAGAATCCTGTCGCTTCGCTTCAACCTTCCGAGCTCCACGTTCCTCCCATACTCCCGGATACCAGATGCCATACTCCTTAAGCATATCCCTCTCGTTCGCAAAGACCTGTTCCGCCTGTCCGTCGGCCACAATCTTCCCTTCGGGTGATAGCACGATGATTCGGTCAACCACGTCCACCACCTCATTGATTTTGTGTTCCACGATAATGAGTGTCTTATCTTGTGCGACCTGCTTCACCGTATCCCATACCTGCGTGGTTCCCTCATCATCGAGCAGTGCTGTTGGTTCATCCAGAAACAGGACATCCGGCTCCATGGCAAGAATAGAGGCAATCGCAAGGCGCTGCTTCATCCCCTGGGACATCGATTGAATCCATGCACGATTATGTTCAAAAGAAAGGCCAACGAGCTCCATATAATGTTGAATCAGCTCAGGCATCTGGTCCCTTGGGATATTCCGATTTTCAAGCACAAAAGCAATCTCTTCATCTGTATAGGACATACAAAATTGGGTATCCGGGTCCTGGAATACAATGCCTGGCTGAATCGGCACCTGAATCTCATCACATTTCATCGGGATTTCCACGGAACGCGGAATAAGACCGCTCAATATTTGCAGCAGCGTGGACTTGCCTGAACCACTTGGACCGAGCAGCAGCACTTTTTCCCCTTTACGCACGGAGAGAGACAAGCCCTGGAATACCAGGTCCTGCTCTCCCGGGAACTTGCACCTTAGATTGGTAATGCCTACCGCCTGCACACTCCCTTCTCCGTTCATTTAGTCCAGTGCCTCATAATCCTGCTTGGAGACCGGTCTCAATGACCGGGTCACGCCTGTGAGTTCAAGTGCTTTCGCAAGATAATAAGCAAATACACCAGCAATCAGAATGCTTCCAATGAAGCGGAAGCCGATAAACAATGTGTAATTCCACGCCGATAACGAGTCAATGTATCCATACTGGTAATCGAGCAAAAGCGAAGCTGCTGCTGCCCCAATAGCTGCAAGGCAGGTGACGAACAGATTCGTTTTGCGGTACAGGAATGCGGCGAAGAAGATCTCTGCGCCCAGCCCCTGCAACAGACCGTATACCAAGGTGGACATCCCCCATTCACTCCCGAGAAAAGCACTGACGGTCGAGGCTGCTACTTCAGCAAGAATGGCCACCCCCGGCTTGCGAATGATAACATAGGCGAACGTACCTGCCATAAACCACATGCCATAGATCATCTGCTCCGCATGTACGCCGAAAGGCTTCATCAGATCATACGTCGGTCCCCATATCTTGTAGATGACCCCGAATACAACCGCGATCACGATCGTCACCAAAATATCAGTTAACTTCAATTTGTTGCTGCGCACTGTTGTTGACATGTCCTCTACTTCCTTTCTCTGCTTCCCATAAGGTTATGAAATGAAAATAAAAAAAGCCTCCCCGGTTCCGGGGAAGCCTTACGCACAGTGTCACAACCCATGATCGAAGTAACTTAGAATAAAATGAAATCCGGTCAACTCACGAGGCAAGCCTGCTTCCGCTCGCATTCCGAGATTAACCGTTCCCATTTTCATTCCCCAAATTACTTATCATGAGTTCATGTTCTCTACGCTGGCATTACCCAGATCAGATATACGGTCAGCGGCATAAGGCCCCAATCTCAGCCCAACTTCATTGAGCTCCCGGTTCACTTTATTTCATTGCTACTAATGTACACTACATGGGTATTTATGGCAATAACTTATACGTCCAACAAGGTTTCACACTGGAGAAATCCGTTTAAAGAAAGGATGCCAATTCCATTAATATGAAACATTTAGGAGATATTAGCCGTCTATATACGGGAAAGGGGATTGATGATATGAATACAACCAACACAACCTGGCAGCAAAAAAAATGGAAATGGATCCTTGCCGCTTCGATCATGACCGCAGGAACGGCACCTGCACTAATGTCATCCCATGTAGTGGAAGCGGCAGCGATACACCAGCCTGCAGCCTATATTAACAATGTTCCTGCCGAATATGATGTGGTTATTCGCCAGGGAGTTACGTATGTGGCGCTCACGGAACTGAAATTTCTGGGTGACTATACTTTCGGGTACAACAACAAAACGAAACAAATTAGCATTAGTACAGGAAGCGACAAGTATGTACTTACTCCTAACAGTAAAACCATCAAGAAAAACGGCCAGGCTGCGGCGCTGTCCTCTGCTCCGATTCTGGTAAATGGCAAAGCCATGCTCCCACTTCGTGCAATCGGTGAAACCTTCGGTGCAGAAGTTCGATGGAATCAGGCTGCCAAGGAAGCTTATATCTATACGCCAGATGCATCGATTATTGAGGAGTACAAAAGTGCTGACCTGACGATTGCACGTGAGGCTGCGCTTCGTTTTCCACGTTTTTCGGATTTAAAACAGGCACGCCTGGACATCCGTAATCCACTTGGTCCTGTCGACTCATCGATGACTTACATTTTTGAAAAAGGACAGAAGGACCGCTTTTTCATCAACGAAAATAATGATCTCATCAGTTACTACGAAATCAAAAATGGAACTGCCCTGCTGAAATGGCAGGCCAACGTGAGCAGTGCAGCCGGAACAATCGGAGATCTATTCTTCATCAAAAACAAAGCTGTAGCAGAAGCAGGGAAGCGACCATCGGTAGCAGGCCAAACTCTTGTATCATTTAAATACTCTCAAATGCTGGAAGAGACTTCCTATGAGGTCATGAACAAGTCCGGCTCCATTGATTCGGGTTCCATTGCCCCGGAAAAAGACAAAATCATCGTTGCTGTTCCAGAAGAAAACGAATGACTACTGAGAGATAGCAGAGAATGCAGCATTTTTCAAAATCTCTTCATCTAGTTTTATGGCAAACGCAAAAAGGCATCCTTGAGGGTGCCTTTTTGCGTTTACTATAAAGAGGAATTCTGAACATGAACCTACTGTATCCTCTTTATCTTCTGGTTGACATGCTATCCTCAATATTGCGTATTCCCCGATTGACTTGTTTTACCCGATGCGAATCCCTTGAACAGGGTAGGCACTTTGGAATAACGGGTATTCGTTATTTTGCCAACTGTGGAGCTGCTGTCTGTTCGCAGAATGGAATCCTTCACATTGGAAATGTTGGAGCTGTCCACGTTCATGGTGACCGCGTAAGAGGTTCCTCCATTTTGACGTACCAGCTTACCGATATCATCAGCTCTGAAATTTTTAATGTTAATTGTCCCCGAAGCGTTCATCTGGAACACCTTATCATATGCTTTGTAAGCGGCACCGCCCGTAATATTAACCGTACCCGAGGATTTAAGCGTGAGTGCATCTTCACCGACATCATTCCAGGTCACATTCTGAATATTGCAGTTGCCATAACAATGGACGCCATCGGCTGCCGGTGCCTCGATCACTACATTTTTCAGTGTAGCTCCTGCCTCAAGACGAAAGATCGGTTTTTGGTTCTCGGCCTGACTGCCATCACCCAATGTGTTTGGGTCTGCGGCAACACTCTTTCCTTTGCCATCATAAGTCTCACCTGCTTTGACAATAATCGTCGTCTTCACAATCTCGGGAGCAGCAGACACGGGTAATGCACCAAATACAGAAGCGACCAGACCAGCAGAGAGCAGCAGCGATAACATTTTTCTCATACGTAAATCCTCCCTTATATGAATATATTGGTGTACAAGCCAGCTTGTCTTCCCGGATCCCTTAAGAGGTGCACCTCTGTTCTGGATCCTACCCTGATGCTACCAAAACAGGAGAGTAATGATAATAATCATTAGATTAGATATCCAATTGTCGGCATGATTCCTGCATTGTTCGCATTCTTTGTCGATCCATTCCGCAAGGAATGTGCTGATCTTAACTTTCGGTATGCTTCATTTAAAGTCTGTGAAGACTGCAGAATTCTAGCCAAAAATTAAAAAAAGACCACGTCATCTGTTTCCAGACAACATGATCTTAGGCATGAACTATTCATTTCCAACTTATTTGACTAAGCTCCGAACCGCTGACGATATCCGCACTTCCGGCATAGTTCCTCCACGGCTTCCCGCTTGGAAAAACCATACACCAGATTGTTTGCCCGCTCACCTTCGACAATCTCCGAGAAAGACTTCTCATGGACGTTACCGAGATTAATGACACCTTCACCATCAAGGCAGCACGGTACAACCGTTCCATCCACCAGTACGGCCGCCTGACTGCGCAGCGCATGACAGAAGCCTTTGCCGTCATCCTCTGGTGCATCCAGACTTGGCCACTGGAACTCGTGGTCCTGATTGAGATAGACATTCGGCGCAATTTTGACGCCGCTGCCTGGAACCACCTTTTCCTCAATGCGGAAATCCAGGTTGAACTCGCGTTCCAGTACCTCCAGTGTTTCCCGGTTCCGATTCATCTGGGCATTCGTGAAGTTATCCTGCGTCAGGTTCCAGAGCCGGAACGAGATGATTACATTGTGCTTCACGGCTTCCCTGGCAAAGGACAAAATATTGCTGAGGTATCCCTCACGGTCGGTCGATCCCTCGTGCCCGTCGAAGCTGTGCAGCGAGAAGTTCATTTGCCGCAATGCCGGTTTGCCAAGCAGTTTATGCTGGGTCTTGGGCAGCAATGTTCCGTTCGTTGTTATGTTTACCTTGAATCCCTTCTCGTGTGCGGAATCCAGTAACACATCAATTTTGGGGTGGAGTAACGGCTCCCCTTTTACATGCAAATAAATGTGTTTGGTATGTGGCTTAATCTGATCCAATATATTGTTGAAGACTTCAGGGTCAATGAATCCTTTGGCACGCTTGGTCTGCGGACAGAAGCTGCATGCCAGGTTACATATGCTTGTAATTTCAATATATACTTTCTTGAACGTTTTCAACTCGGGGTCCCCATTCTGCTTAGGAGGGAGAACAGTCCCACCCTCATTTGTAATCCGGCCCATATGTGCCATCCCCATTATATCGGGTTAGGAAGCCAAGGTAAATCCGCGAATGGTTTTAACGTTTAACTTTTGCCTCTAAGCCCTCTTTACATCTCGCAGGAATGTGATATATGCTGTGTACACAACTGCATATCTTGAACGATTGCACTAGGGGAGCCTTGCGGCTGAGACGAATGAATGTATTCGGACCCTTTGAACCTGATCTGGATCATACCAGCGGAGGGAAGTGGAGCGGACTTTCAGTTAACGGATTTTTTTCATATTCATATGAACATGAATGTCGGTTGAACTTAACAGGCCCACTCATTTCTCCGGAAATGGGCGGGCTTTTTCGCGTTTACTTACAACAGATCGCAAACAACGTGCATTTTCGTTCAGGCAGTTTTTATTCCAAGGGGGCTAAGGAACCAGATGAGCAACGATGTACAGATTGACAACATGACCTTTACTTTTCCGGATCAGAGACATTCCCCCGTGCTCTCCAATGTGTCGATGTGTGTAAAAAAGGGAGAATTCGTCTCGCTGATCGGCTCCAGCGGATCAGGCAAGAGTACACTCTTCAAGCTGCTGGCAGGCTTGCTTGAACCGACAGATGGCACGATCGAAATTGCTGGGGTGCCGCCAGGACAGCGACTCGGGCGGGTTGCCTACATGCCGCAGAAGGATTTGCTGTTATCCTGGCGGACGGTTATGGAGAACTGCCTGCTTCCTTCGGAGCTTGCCCTGAGGAAGCAGGACAAGGTGAAGCTGCGAGCTGACATTATGGCCGGACTCGACAGATTTGGCTTATCCGGCTATGAGCATGCCTACCCGGACGAACTGTCCGGCGGCATGAAGCAGCGGGTCGCCCTGCTGCGCACCTTGCTGACAGGAGGACAGCTCATGCTGCTGGACGAACCCTTTGGCGCGCTTGACGCCATGACCAAGCGGGAGATGCATCGCTGGCTGCTTGAATTGTGGGAAAACCTCGGTAAAACGGTGCTGTTCATCACGCATGATATAGAAGAAGCCCTGTTACTAAGTGACCGGATAGTCCTTCTCACTCCTGGCGGTCGGCAGCTGCTGGACATGAAGGTGCCTCTGCCCCGTCCGAGACATTCGGACATGGTCTACGATCCGGATCTGATACAGATGCGACAACGGTTGGAGGAACAACTACATGCGAAGCTTTAACGTCAGCAGATGGGTTGCCCGCTATGGCCTGTTCGCTGCGCTTCTCCTTTTGATGCTGGCTGGCTGGGAATGCATCGTTCGATTGGGCTGGGTTCCTTCTTTTATTATCCCTGCACCTACATCAATAGTAAGTTCTCTAGTTGAGCATCGGCGTCTGCTCCTCGGAACCCATCTACCTGCCACATTGATGGAGGTAGCAGTTGGCTTCGGCTTGTCCATCGTGGCTGGAGGCGCTCTGGCAGCGGGCATGCACCTCAGCCGTTCGATTGAAAAGGCGCTGTATCCCTTCATCGTAATCAGCCAGACGATTCCACTGATTGCCCTGTCTCCTGTGTTCATTCTGTGGTTTGGCTACACACTCTGGAGTAAAGTTGCTGTGGTGTTTCTGATCGCATTCTTTCCGATTGTGGTCAGCACCTATGATGGTCTCCGTCAAGGCGACCCGGATCAGCGCGAACTACTGATGACAATGGGAGCAAGCAAGTGGGATCTGTTCCGCAAGCTTCAGGTACCTCTTGCACTGCCCTCTTTCTTCTCAGGATTGAAGATGTCGGTGGTGTACTGCGTGGTCGGCGCAACCATTGGCGAATGGCTCGGAGGCAGCAAAGGTCTTGGTTATTTCAGCCGCAGAATGTCCAGCAGCATGAATACCGATGCAATGTTTGCCTCCATTCTGCTGTTATCCCTGCTGGGCATCGGTCTGTTCGTGCTTATTGCCTGGCTGGAGCGAATCCTTGGATTGAAGCGGAATGCAGACCATGCACGCAGAGGAAAGTCGATGAAAAGGCAATCGGCAATGAGATAACAAGTGCTGCTCCTTCCTGTCGATCTCTTTGAAACATATCAGCGATTGAAACCAAACAAAAAAGAACGAAACGAGGCCCATTTATCCATGAGAAAAAAGAAACTCATTCACATCCTGCTTCCTGCCCTCATCTGTTTATTGCTGATCGTCAGCGGTTGTGGCAATACGGGTGCGAACCCTTCACCGTCACATTCCGATCCCCAGGTACAGGGCACAGATTCAACAACAACCGGATCGTCGTCTGGTGACCACGATTCATTGTCCATCATGCTCGACTGGTATCCGAATGCAGTCCATTCCTTTATATATGCAGCACAGGAAAAGGGATATTTTGCAGACCAAGGGCTCGATGTGGACATTCAGATGCCTGCCGATACGAATGATGCGCTCAAACTTGTAGCCGCTGGCAAAGTGGATCTGGCGCTGAGCTATCAGCCGCAAATTTTGCTAGCCCGTGGAGAAGGCATTCCCGTAAGATCCATTGCCGCTGTCGTTCGGCATCCACTCGTTCATCTGCTGACGGAAACGGACGGGAAGGTGAACTCTCCCAAAGATCTTGAAGGACTGACGGTAGGGTATTCCTCCGTTCCCCTATATGAAGCCATGGTGCGTACGATGATGAGTCAGGATGGCGGCGATCCGGACCGCATGAATTTGGTGGATGTTGGATTTGATCTGATCCCTTCGCTGGCCTCCGGTCAGGCCGATGCGATCATGGGTGGTTTTATCAATCATGAACAGCTGATTCTCGAGAAAGAAGGTCATTCGGTCAAGTCTATTAACCCCGTCGATTACGGCGTGCCGGATTATTACGAACTCGTTCTTACAGCAAGCGACGAGGGAATTGAGGCGAAGAAGGATCAGCTCACCCGCTTCGTCAAAGCGATCCAGGAAGGTCAGAACTATGTGACCGAGCATCCGGATGAAGCATTGAACATCCTGCTCGCACACGAAAATGAGACGTCCCCGCTGGATCGGGAAATTGAAACAAAGAGCCTGGACATTCTGCTTCCGCTCATGACTGAAGAAGGTATCCCGTTTGGCTGGCAGGAGTCTTCCTCCTGGGAAAACGTGCGGAAGTGGCTGGTACAACGTAAATTGATTCCGGATTCGGTACAGGCCGAGGATGCGTTTATCAACTTGCAGGATAAGTAAAAAGTACAGTTGCAGCTATAAAAATAATGGCTTATCAGGAGGGAATTTCAAATGTCATATCTGGCACGAGTTCGTTCTCAAAATCCACTGGTTCACAATATCACCAACCTCGTGGTTGCTCCCTTTACGGCCAACGGCCTGCTCGCACTGGGCGCCTCTCCTTTCATGGCCTATGCACATGAAGAGGTAGCCGATGTCGCCAAAATGTCCGGAGCGGTCGTGTTCAACATTGGCACACTCAATGACCAGGTTGTCCAGGCCATACGGCTCGCCGGACAATCGGCCAATGCCCATCAAGTGCCAGTTGTACTCGACCCGGTGGGAGCTGGCGCTACGGCCTATCGTACGGATACGGTTCAGATGCTCGTGCGTGAGCTTCGGCTTACCGTACTGCGGGGCAACGTGGCGGAAGTCGCCAATGTCATAGGCGAGAACTGGAGCATTAAGGGTGTCGATGCAGGCCAAGGCGAAGGTGACCGCACCGGAATCGCCGAGCGGGCAGCACAGAAGCTTGGCTGTGTTGTCGTTATCACTGGACGCGAGGATGTCATTACGGATGGACAGACCACGTTCCTAACGCAGAATGGACATGCCCTGCTCACTCAGGTCACTGGCGCAGGATGCCTGCTTAGCTCCATCATAGGTGCCTTTGCTGCGGTTGCACCGTCTGGAGAAGAATTGCTAAGCAGTGTTGTTGAAGCCCTTGCCTTCTATGGCGTTGCAGCCGAGATCGCGGCAGCGCGCACAGCCCATCTCGGGCCAGGCAGTTTCCAGATCGAGCTGCTAAACCAGCTTGCGCTGGTAACCCCGGACGTGGTCGCTCAGCAGACCCGGGTCCGAGAGCTTGGCGGTGATACCCAATGAGTATGGCGCAGGCACTCACGATTGCCGGGTCAGATAATGGCGGCGGGGCCGGCATTCAGGCGGATCTGAAAACCTTTCAGGAACTGGGCGCTTACGGCTTGTCTGTTATTACTGCGGTTACCGCACAGAATACACTAGGCGTTCAGGGAGTCTATCCGGTTCCTTTGGAAGGTATTGCCCGGCAGCTCGATTCCACAGGTGAAGATTTCAAGCCCGGAGCGGTAAAAACAGGCATGCTTTTCAGTGCAGAAACCATTCGGCTGGTTTCCGAGAAATGGCGGCAATTCGGCTGGACCAATCTGGTCATTGATCCGGTCATGGTAGCGAAAGGTGGTGCCCCGTTGCTTCAGCAGGAGGCGGTGCACGCCCTGGTCACGGATCTGCTTCCACACGCATTAGTCACAACGCCGAATATTCCGGAAGCCGAACTGATCACCGGAATGACCATCCGCAATCTGGCCGATCGTGAAGAAGCCGCCAGACGAATCGTGCACATGGGCTCTGCGTATGCTCTGGTCAAAGGCGGACATGCTGAAGGTAACGGGATGATTGTTGATGTGCTCTATGACGGCACGTCCTTTCATTATCTGGAGAACGTACGCATTGTGACACGCCACACCCATGGGACCGGCTGTACGTACTCTGCCGCCATCACGGCCGAACTGGCCAAGGGCTCGTCTGTGCTGGCTGCCGTAACAACCGCGCGAGCGTTCATTCAGGCGGCCATTGAGGATGAACTGGGGATTGGGGCCGGACACGGGCCAACGAATCATTTTGCGTATCAGCGCAGACAGCGGGGTGAGCAGTGATGCGCAGATGGGATGCAGAGGCGGTACGCCAGGCCATGCAGGTGTACCTGGTGATGGGCAGCGTGAATACAACGCTGGACCCTGTGGATGTGCTGCGCCAAGCCATCGCCGGCGGCATCACGCTGTTCCAGTTCCGCGAGAAGGGAACTGGCGCCCTTGCTGGCGAAGCCCGCATCAAGCTTGCGATGCGGCTTCGCGAGGTGTGCAGCCAGCACGGGATTCCGTTCATCGTGAACGATGATGTGGAGCTGGCTGTGGCAGTGGAGGCCGACGGCATGCATGTCGGCCAGGACGATGCGGACGCGGCGCTGGTACGCGCCCGCATCGGAGCCGGGCGGATGCTTGGCGTATCCGCCCACTCCGTGGCTGAGGCGCGCCGTGCCGTGCAGGCGGGCGCCGACTATCTTGGCGTCGGGCCCATGTACCCGACGCAGTCCAAGGCGGATGCCCACGCTGTGCTGGGCCCCGCCGGGGTGGCGGAACTGCGCGCCGCAGGCATCGCAGTTCCGGTGGTGGGTATCGGCGGCATTACGCCCGATACCACGGTCGCCGTGATGGCGGCAGGAGCCGACGGCGTAGCCGTCATCTCCGCCATCGCGGGCGCGGCCGATGTGCGCGCAGCGGCTGCGCAGTTCGCTGAGGCTGTGCGCGGGATGCAGGCATAGCCGTGCCTCCCTGCATCGCCTCCCCTCCCCACATGCTGGGGCAGGCTGCCCCTACCAGCATGACCGCCTCACCGTTTCCCCAACGTTATTGTTCCATGCTCTTCCGGATGCGACCTCCTGGCTCGCATCTTTTTTTGCCTGTTGACTCTCACGTTACGTGACGCTATACAATCGGTGGTGTAAGGAGGTGTTGATCATGGCCATGAAAGTCAAAGAAGTTGCCGAGCTTGCCTCGATCAGTGTGCGCACACTGCATCATTATGATGAGATCGGATTATTGACCCCGGACGAAGTCACTTCAGCCGGATATCGGCTGTACTCGGATGCCAATCTGGAAACACTGCAGCAGATTTTATTTTTCAGAGAGCTTGATTTCTCCCTGAAAGAGATCAAAAGCATTATCACGAACCCTTCCTTTGACCGGGAAGAAGCACTGCAGATGCACCGCCGTATTTTGCTGGAAAAGCGTCAGCGAATTGATCAAATGATCGCCACCATTGATCGAAGCGTTTTGCATATGAGAGGAGAGATACACATGACAACGAAAGAACAGTTCGAAGGATTCGACTTCAGCAAAAATCCGTATGAACAGGAAGCCAGAGAACGTTGGGGAGACGAAGCTGTAGAAAAAGCGAATCAGAAACTTCAGGGCAAATCTGCCCAAGAACAAAAAGCCCTGTCCGATGAAATGAATCAAATTTATACACGGCTGGCAGCACTTCGTCACACAGACCCTGCCTCGAACGAGGCTCAAGCAGGAATCGCCGAATGGTATGCCTATCTGAACAACATGGGGAACTATTCCCCGGAGGCTTTCAAAGGACTTGGACAGATGTATGTGGATGACGAACGCTTCAAGCGTAATATCGATCAATTTGGCGAAGGCTTGGCCCTGTTCATGAGGGAAGCGATGGCGGTCTTTGCTGACCGTAAGAGCTAATGCTATATGCTTTTCTCATGAAATCCGATCTACTCCAAGTATAAAAAAAGGACGTACGCCAGTAGGCGTTACGTCCCTTTCCCTGTATCTCAGCCGCAATGTGATTGACCCCTTCCGGCCCTTCACCCTGAGTACTTTTAAATTGACTACATTGCACCGTTGCGATTACTGAGGCATTGTTCCCTATTAAGCTCTTGGCGCTTAATCGGATGACGAAGCCGTCGATGCCAGGCTTGTCTTCGCCATGCGTCCAGGAATCTGCCATGCAGATACAATAGCCAGTACGATGAACAACAGATCGATCGGCTCACTGAAGTAATCGGTAATGGTTGCGAAGAACTCGCGGATGATCTCAACATCAAACGCCAGTTCCATCATTCCGATATCTCCGAACAACTGGGATGTAAAATAAACGACGGTAAGATACTTACCCAGCAAAATGCCGAGAAGTGCGAAAATAACCGCAATGATTTTATGTACCGTTGCAATCCGTTTGTTGGAGAACAACACAACCGCATACCCCGTAAGTGCCCCAATCAAGATAGCGATAAGCCCCACCTCATATTCCGTTGATGCTGCAATTGCTGCCCACACAGCTCCCCCTACAATCGCTGCAATCAACCCACCGATGATCGGCAAGCCAATTCGGATTCCTTGTTTCTCTTCCACGTGCTTTTCCCTCCTGAGTCATGCTTATGCTTATTTTCCAGAATTCACCTTTCTTATGAAACCACAAAATTTACTCTCTTTCAACATTTTTCTACAATCTTAGTGCATGGGGTTCATTAACTTTGAAACAGGCACACCCGCCCAACATCGGCATAATCTATTTCAAAAGCCATAGAAAAGGAGCTCTCGCCCATGTATTATGTTCCATATTATCGAAATGACAGCATGCTCACTGCTCAGATTGCAAAGGCCATTAATGGAGAATCGTCAGCTATTGCCTGTTATGCCAAACTGGCTGAACTCGCACCTACAGAGGAAGAAAAAGCACGTATTTTAGAGATACGTCAGGATGAGATGAAACATCTTCAAGTTTTTATGGCTATCTATGTATCCTTAACAGGCATGCAGCCCACCGTTCAAATTGCTCAGGACTGCCCATCGGAATATATTGCGGGTCTAAACTACGCTTTCAAAGACGAACAGGAAACCGTAGAATTTTACGCTGATGTATCTGATCAGGCAACAGACCCCTATATCCAAGCAGCGTTTAAGCGGGCAGCCACGGATGAACAGAGACATGCCGTCTGGTTCCTGTACTATCTGACGCAGCATAAGTCATCCCTGCCAATAAAGAACGACTCTATCTCAAAATAAATAACCCCCTCCTTGCCGTACACAGCTAAGGGGGGGCATAACGAAGCCATTCTTATTATTATCGTTTTGCTTCTTTGGACGGCTGAATGACTGCAGCAATCTGTGCCAGAATGGCATCTACTGAAGCCGGATCATGTACATCATACTGATCAATATTCAGTCGGAGTACCGGACAAGCCGTAAACTGATCGATCCATACCGAATAGCGCTCATGCATATGTTCCCAATACGAGCTGTCCGTCTGAATTTCCATTTCACGTCCGCGTTCCGTGATCCGGTTCAGAATGGACGGCAGACTGCCTTCCAGATAGATCAATACATCGGGATGAGGGAAATACGGTGTCATGACCATCGCTTCAAACAAGCTGCTGTACGTTTCGAAATCCGTGGCTGACATCGTGCCCTGATCCGCATGCATTTGCGCAAAGATTCCCGTATCTTCATAGATGGAGCGATCCTGCACGAATCCCCCACCAAGCTCGAAAATCTTTTTCTGTTCCTTGAAACGCTCCGCCAGGAAGTAGATTTGCAAGTGGAAACTCCAACGCTCAAAATCATGGTAAAACTTCTCCAGGTACGGATTATGATCAACCTGCTCCAGAGATGTCTTGAAATTTAAACGCTGTGCAAGTGCTGCCGTTAACGTGGACTTGCCCACGCCAACCGTACCTGCTACCGTAATTAATGCATTCGCCGGAATGCCATAGTTATTCATTGGATATACTCCTTTACCTGATTAACAATCTGCCTGAAATGTTCAGGATGCTCCACAAAATCCAGCTGCTCCGCATTGACTTTAATAATGGTTGGCGGGTTCGTGCTTTCCGCCAGGTAGGCCATGCCTGTTTTGTAATCCGCGATCAATTGTTCCATGTATGCCGGGTCCATATCCTGTTCAAAGGAACGTCCACGTTTGTTAATGCGATACATCAATGTATCCAGCTCGGCTTCGATGTATAACACCAGATTGGGTTTAGGCAGATCATCGGTTAACAAGTGATAGATTTGACGGTACTTGTCCCGTTTGGTCCCTTTCAGGGTACGTTCGGCAAAGATCATATTTTTGTAGATATGATAATCCGATATGACGGGAGTATTTTGGGCAATGTAGTGCAGACCTGTGTCTTCCAATTGCTTGAACCGGTTGCATAGAAAAAACATTTCAAGCTGGAAGCTCCACTCATCAATATTTTGATAGAAGGAAGCCAGAAAGGGATTCTCTTCTACTATTTCCTTTACCAGCGGAAGGTTTAATTCCTTGGAAAGCATCGTTGCCAGCGTGGTTTTCCCTGCTCCAATCGCACCCTCCACCGCAATAAACGGGGCTGAATTCATCGTGTTCCTGCTCCTCCTCGACCTCATGCGTGTTTCCGTTTCTGTACAGACCTCACCTATTGTATCACAGCCCGTAGAGTCGAAGGCCAGTATTTTATGTAAAGTCAGTCTCTATTGAATATCCCTCCTGGGAAAGGCCAGATTACACCATACGATGATGAGGACTGCTTACATAATGAACACTTTTTCTTGCTTCCACACCCTCTCCAACCTTTCTGAAAAACGCGAAAAAACGCTGAAAGTTTTAGTACTAAAGCATCATTTTATTTTCATTACTAACATTCATATGACTTTATTACGATATATTCCATGAATACGATATGTCTGGAGTTCCTAGAAGAGTCTGGAACGATTCACATATACGAATAGATCAATTTAACCAGAAAAAAGGAGAGAAACAAGTTGTTAGCTAAGATTCGATGGAGTACCATGCCTTTCTTTGCCAAAAACCTCGTTATATCTTTCGGTAGTATCATGTTGATTGGAATCATCCTGATTACGGCAGGCTATCAGCTGCAGAAAAACGTACTCAGCCAGCAGCTCTATGATCAGGCCAAAGTGACCACCCAGAAGTGGTCGGACGATCTGGACACAGCCAAGGTGCTTGAAGCCATGAATGAAAAAAGCTATGACGGTCCGGTGCAAAAAGAACTGCGGGACTATCTGGATTCCATCCATGAACTGTATCCCAACATTGCCCAGACCTATATTTTTGGAACTGAGCTGGCGGAAGGCAACCAAACGTCCATCATCGCCGTTCCGACCAACCTGGTTCAGCCTTTCGAAGAATTAAATCTGGCTGTAGGCTCCATGTACCCACTCCCACAAGAAAACGTGAAAGCACTGGAAGGTATGAAGAAAGACGGGCAACCTGCACTAAGCAGCTTTTATACAGACGAATACGGAACCTGGACTACCATTATGTATCCGATCAAGAATGCTGCAGGTGAGATGTACGCCGCCATTTACTTCGATGTTGATGCCAACGCAATCCCGAGTGGTCTTCATAAACTGATTACATACAGCAGCATGTTCCTTATAGGTTTCCTGCTTCTGTTCATGATTCTCCAATATGTCCTGTTGAAGAGAACGTTAACTCCGATCCGTAACCTGATGAAGGGCATCGATGTGGCCAGCTCGGGGAATCTGGATGTATCCATCCAAACAGGACGAGATGATCTCGGGATCATTAATCAGAAATTCAATACAATGATTGAACGCTTCAACGATACGATGTCCAAAGTCCAACTGACTTCACATCACCTGTCCAACTCCTCCAAGAAATTGCTGGAGATCTCGGAAAATAACAATGGCAATATTCAAATGATCAGTACAAATATTCGGGATATTTCCCTTGGCCTTCGCTCTCAGGACCAGGCCTCTGTAGAAAATGCACGTGCCATGACGGAGATGTCCACCGTTATCCAAACCATCGCGAGCAGCTCTTCGGAGGTTGCCGATGAAGCGCAGAGCATGGAACAGCGGTCCCAATCGGGCCATGAGATTATGCAGCAAGTCATTGAGCAGATGGATCTCATCTCGGGAGCCGTACAACACACATCCGAGTCCATCCGTTCTTTGGAAAACCGCTCCAATGAGATTAGCGGTATTGTCAATCTCATCACTGACATTGCAGGACAAACCAATTTGCTTGCCCTGAATGCTTCCATCGAAGCAGCACGTGTGGGTGAAGAAGGAAAAGGATTTGCCGTCGTGGCAGGAGAAGTACGCAAACTGGCGGAACAATCGCAGCAATCAGCCGATCAGATCCGCTCGTTAATCGACGAAATTCAGCGGGATATCGCGCAGTCCGCCGAAGCTATGCAGCTTGGTTCACGTGAGGTAGATAAAGGTTCTCAGGTTACCCGGGAGACAGGTGAATTCTTCGGCGATATCCTGACAGCCACGAACAAAGTTGCGAATCAGATCCAGGATATCTCCAGTTCGACGGAGGAAATCTCCGCCAGTACACAAGAGATGTCTGCAACAGCAGATGAGCTGTCCGCAAGTGTCAGCAAGGCAGCTAACAGCAGCAAGCAGATTGAACAATCAATCGCTGAGCAAGAAGCTTCCATGGCGTCCATTGTCAGTGCTTCGGACGAACTCTCTGCCGTGTCCAAGCAGCTGCAGGAGCTGATTTCATTCTTCAAAGTTAAACCAATGAATTAATCGAATATACGATCCATTCACAAAAAAAGAGATCTTCCGTATTCACGGGAGATCTCTTTTTCTATCTTATCTTGTGCCCATTCACTGGGTCTTGTCACTTGAAGTTTCGGCATCGTCTTTCTTCTTGGTACCTTTGCTTTTATAAGGCTTTGGGGCACTTTTCGCCCGATTGGCACTGGCTTGCCAGCGATTCCAGCCTTTTTTGCCAGTACCACGGCCCGTGCCGCCTTTACCCTTTGCTTTGCTCATGTTATCACTCCAATAATCCTGTATATGCTTAAAAATGACCGTCCTCGGTACCTTTTATCGTAACCCAGCCCATCGTATTCACTTCCAGCATTTCTTATTATAACAAAAATAAACATCTTTACGTCCATTTCCAAAAATGATTCTATTGTTATTCTGTTATGAAAGCGGTATAGTGTACATAATTGAAAGAAGAAGCCGCGTCTTCTTCGGGATTGTTACTGGTAAGCAGGCGATACCCAAATAAAGGCTGTGTGGTAAGCCTTTGTTTGGGTTTTTTGTTATTATAAAGGCAATAGAGGTGAACAACGATGATCATTCGACAGATTTTCAACAATAATGTCATCCGGGCAGAGAACCAGGTGGGTCATGAATTTGTTGTCATTGGAAATGGTCTGGGCTTCAAGAAGAAAAATGGGCAGCCTGTTGATGAGGATAAGATCGAGAAAACCTTTGTTCTCAAATCAGATAAGATCCCCCAGAAACTGATCGACCTGATGGGTGAAACCTCCGTGGAGTATCTAACATTGGCTGACAAGATTGTAGGCTATGCCAAACGGGAAATGGGCGATATTTTTAGTGACAATATCTATATTTCCCTCATTGACCATATCCAATTTGCCATCTCACGGTACAGGAAGGCCGTCGGGCTGAAGAACTCGCTGTTATGGCAGATCAAAAAGTTTTATAAAAAGGAATTCATGATCGGGATGAATGCGCTGGAGTTGATCGATTCACAATTCGGCATACAGATGGACGAACATGAAGCCAGTTTTATCGCCATGCATTTTGTCAACGCCAGACAGGATGGTCAGGGCATGCAGCAAACGGTTGAAATTACCGAAGTGATCGATGACATATTCAACATCGTGACCAATCAATATGGCATAACCCTGGATGAAAATTCGTTTAATTACTCCAGGTTTATTACCCATTTGCAATATTTCGTCCAGCGCATGGTGAGCAATGAACAGGAACAGACGGCGTCTGGTGATAACTTTCTGTATGATCAGGTCAAAGACAAATACGGCAAGGCTTTTCAGTGTACCCAATTGATTAACCATTACCTTGAGGACAAGTTCGAAAGTGCGATGTCCATTGATGAAAAGGTGTATTTGACAATCCATATCCACCGCGTTACTTCCCGAAATGAAATGCAGGACACGAAATAAAAAAAGCTTGCAAACGATTTCGCTGTCATTTATAGTAGGTCTCACAACTTAACGACAAGGATTGTTACTGGTCAAGCAGGCGATACCTAAACGATTGGCACCCCATCCATTTTTGGATGGCCACTGCCCTCCGTTTAGGTATTTTTTTGTTTTCAGGGGCAGTTCGACCACAAAGGAGAATGAACATGGATCATAAAAAAATGGGAGATGACATCGTACGCCTCGTCGGCGGTGAAGCCAATATCAACGGACTTGTCCACTGTGCGACCCGGCTGAGGTTTAACCTCAAGGATTCCAAAAAAGCCGAGCGCGAGACGCTGGAAAAACATGATGGCGTAATTACCGTTGTGGAAAGCGGTGGACAATTTCAAGTTGTGATCGGAAGTCATGTTGCTCATGTATATGCAGAGATTATGAAGAATCGGGATTTTGGAGGTGAATCCTCCTCCACCGCAGAGACAACAGGTGGAAAAACCTCGGTCTTATCCAAAGTTTTTGAGATTATCTCGGGAAGCTTCTCTCCGTTAATTCCAGCCATGGCGGGATCAGGCATGTTGAAAGCTCTGCTGACCGTTCTAACCATGCTTGGCTGGATGTCAGACACCAGTGACACCTATCTTATTTTATCCGCTGCCGGCAATGCCGTATTTTACTTTCTGCCTATCTTCCTCGGCATTACGCTGGGCATGAAGCTGAAAGCCAATCCTTATGTCGCCGGGGTTATCGGTGCTGCCCTGCTGGAACCGAACTTTACCGGATTGATGGACAAGGGTTCCGATGTATCGTTCCTGGGCATACCTGTCGTCATGATGAACTACTCAGCCAGTGTATTTCAGATATTCATATCCATCAGCATCTATGCCCTTCTTGATAGGCTGCTGAAGAAAATCATTCTGAAGGATCTGCAATTGTTCCTGGTTCCAATGATTGCCCTCATGATTATGGTTCCTCTATCTGCGATGGCCTTTGGTCCATTTGGCACCAACGTAGGAGACTGGATTTCCTCTGGTGTAACGTGGCTCATTGACGTCAGCGGGATATTATCAGGGATTGTCCTGGGCGGATTCATGACCTTCATGGTCATCTTTGGTCTCCATTGGGGATTCACTCCAATCACGATCCAAAATATCGGGGTTGGCGGAGATCCAATCGAAGCGATGGCTGCTGCAGCCGTATTTGCCCAAATCGGTGTTGCATTCGGTATTTTCCTGAAAGCCAAAAAAGATAAAACGCTCCGCACACTTGCAGGCTCAACGAGCCTTACGGGATTGCTCGCAGGTGTGACGGAACCTATCGTTTACGGATTGGTCCTACGTTATAAACGCGTCATTCCGATCGTTGTCATCGCAGGTGCAATCGGTGGTGCCATTAATGGTCATTTTGGCGTTAAAATGACGGCATATGTGTTCCATAATATTTTTGCTATACCGGTATACACACCAACCGTAGTTTATGTCATTGCAATTGTGTGTTCCTTCGCCATTGCTGCGGTATTAACCGTCATGTTCGGATACGAGAGCAAAGCCAAGGTCAGCGTTTCAGAGGTCAAGGATGCGAATGATACAAACACAGGTGCAAATTCCGAAAGAAAAGCGGTAGAAGTTCCTGCTGCTCCAGAGGTGAAAACTGCCGAGGTCAAAAAAGAGCAAATTCATAGCCCACTTACGGGCAAAGCTGTTGCTTTGAGTACGATCAACGATCCTGCCTTTTCCACTGGTGCTATGGGCAAGGGACTAGCGATCGTTCCCGAGATTGGCGAAGTTGTTTCTCCCGTGGATGGCGTGGTCACTTCACTCTTCCCAACGGGGCATGCCATCGGGTTAACGACTGGCACCGGCACCGAGATTCTGATTCACATCGGGATCAATACCGTTGCGCTAAAAGGCAAACATTTCACGCCTGTCGTGCAGGAAGGTGACATCGTCAGACAGGGCGATCTGCTCATTCAATTTGACATCGAACAAATTAAGCAAGCCGGGTACGAAACTGTCACTCCCGTCATTGTTACCCTCACACAGCACGAGGTGGATGTATTCGAAACATCCCAGGAACATGTACAGAAAAATGATGTCCTGCTCACTCTTGTTGTCTGATCAGCTTGCTTATTCCAAACTCAACTAGGAGGAACGAACAATGAAACATACTCAACTTAAACCATTTCCCAAAGACTTCTTCTGGGGAGGTTCAACGTCAGCCTATCAAATCGAAGGAGCCTGGAATGAAGATGGCAAAGGTCCTTCCGTTATTGACATGGGAAACCATGTGGAAGGTGTAACCGACTTCAAGGTGACCAGCAATCACTATCATATGTATAAGGAGGATGTGGCCCTGCTTGCGGAGATGGGCTTCAAAGCCTATCGCTTCTCCATCGCCTGGACGCGGATCTATCCGCAAGGCGCAGGTGAAGTTAATCCCAAAGGACTTGCCTTCTATGACTCATTAATTAATGAACTGATCAAATACGGTATTGAACCAATTGTGACCATGTATCACTTTGATCTTCCTTATGCACTGGAAGAGCAAGGCGGCTGGTCCAATCGGGCCACAATCGATGCCTTTGAGCAATACGCCAGAACCCTGTACGAGAACTACGGGGACCGGGTCAAATATTGGCTGACCATTAATGAACAAAATATGCTCATCCTGCATCCTGGCTCTTTGGGCACACTGGATACCACGATGACTGATCCGCAAAAAACACTGTATCAGCAAAATCATCACATGCTCGTCGCGCAAGCCAAAGCAATGGTCCTATGCCATGAGATGCTTCCAGGTGCGAAGATCGGTCCGGCTCCCAATATTGGCGTGATCTATCCGGCGAGCTCCAGACCGGAAGATACCCTCGCGGCCGATAACTATGCAGCAATCCGCAACTGGCTCTATCTCGATATGGCCGTTTACGGTCGCTACAATCACATTGCCTGGAGTTATCTTGAAGAGAAAGGGTATACTCCGGTCATTGAGGACGGGGACATGGATATTCTGGCTCAGGGGAACCCTGATTTTATTGCTTTTAATTACTATACTTCGCAGACCGTCGGCGAAAGTCTGAATGATGGTAATGATTTCTCCCACACAGGAGATCAGCATGAAATTGTGGGTGAACCTGGTGCATACCGAGGATCTGTGAATCCAAATCTGGAGAAGACCGAGTTTGGATGGGAGATTGATCCGGTGGGCTTCCGCTCCACTCTTCGCCAGATTTATTCCCGCTATAACCTGCCATTGATCGTTACAGAGAATGGTCTCGGCGCTTTTGACAAGCTGGAAGAAGACGACGTGGTCAACGACCCTTACCGCATTGAATTTTTCAATAAACATATTGAACAGATTCAACTGGCCATCACGGATGGTGTGGATGTATTTGGTTTCTGTCCTTGGTCTGCGATCGATCTGGTGAGTACACATCAGGGGTCCAGCAAACGATATGGGTTTATCTATGTGGACCGCGAGGAATTTGATATTAAGGAGTTAAAACGTATCCGTAAACAGAGCTTCTATTGGTATCAAAAGCTAATTGAGACCAACGGTGAAGTCCGTTAATCATACAAATCCAAAAATTAAAACCAGTCGATTACACAATGTATCATGTGTAACCGACTGGTTTTTTAAGCTTTACATCGTATTGTTATGAATTGTGACTACATTTCCGTCTTCGCTTGCCCTGCCGGTCTAACCCCTCTGAGAACCCGGAGGGATAACAGGAAGCAGATGGCCAGAACAGCAGCAGCTGAAACATACGGATAGTTGATATTTACATCGAACAAGGCGCCAGCCACAATCGGACCTGCGATATTGCCCAAGCTTGTGTAGGCGGAGTTCAATCCAGCCACGAAACCTTGCTGTTCCTCTGCCAGTTTGGACATCTGCGTGCTGATGGCAGGACGCAAAATATCCATACCCAGGAATACAATAAAGGTGACCACCAGGATGAGCCAGTACGTGTGCACAAACAGGGTTAGCAGTACAAACACCGCCACGAAGAACAGACATACCGAAATCACTTTCTTCTCCCCAAACTTGTTCAGCAGCCATCCGATCAAGGATACCTGCACGACTGCACCCGCGATCGAGCCAAATGTAATGATGAATGCAATATCCTTGGTTGTGAATCCGAATTTGTGATCCACAAACAGAGAGAATACTGTCTCATAGTTAGCCAGGCCAAACGCCATGACAAATACGATAATCAGACTGAAGAAGTAAGGTTCCCGGTAGGAATTCAGCAGCTGGGATACCATTCCCGGCGTTTTGGCTTTTGCTGCACCAGTAGCGGGTTTACTTGCTTCTCCAGTGCTTCTTGTCGACTCCGGCAGGATCATCAGGGTAATAATGGCTGCCAGCAATCCGGCAACCCCTGCCGCATAAAATGGAATCCGAATACCGAAATCCGCGATATATCCACCAATCCCCGGCCCAATAATGAATCCGGTCGTAATGGCTGCATTAATCAATCCCATCCCCTTACCGCGCTCTTCTTCGGTCGTAATATCTGCGGTGTAGGCCATAATGGAAGGGAAAATCATTGCTGCACCGACCCCGCCGAGCATCCGGGCTGCAAAGAGCAGCACGGGGGCATTGACCGCACCAAACATGAATTCCGATACGGCAAAAATCAGCATACCGCCGACAATGATCTTTTTACGGCCGAATGAATCGGACCACCTGCCCGCTACTGGAGAAAATAGAAACTGGGTAAAGGAAAATGCCGCGACCAGCAAACCAACCGTGAACCCAGTGATATGCAGCAGATCCATGTACGCAGGCATGATTGGTACGACCAAACCAATACCTGTAAATACGAGAAAAATATTAAACATCAACAGCAGGAGCGCGCCCCTGTTTCTTGTCAGTAATGCCATGATTGTATCCTCCGTAAATTGTCAAAATGTTGCTGTTTATATAGATGAGCAAACGTATTGCTTCATGGGTGCCCGTGGGTGTGTTCAATCCATCTTAAGCCTTGGTTATGGAGATTCCATATAAGAATACATTTGCTGCTTGGCGATATAAAGCCACGGCCTCTTCTGACTTCATCCCGCGAGACAATTGGCTAAGTCCAATAATGGCACTTTCCAGAATCAACGCCAGATGATCGACATTGTCTTCCTTAAACTCACCGTTCTCAATGCCCTGCTGAACCAGTTGTCTGTTGAACTGGATATGCCGCTCGAACATCAAGGCAATGCGCTCCTCAATATCATTCTCTTTCTTTTCCCCCGTGAAAAACTCATCGGCTGCCTTCGTCAGCGGGTGATTCATGTCATCCAGAACAAGCTGCTCCATCAGTCCATGGATTTTCTCCGTAGATGTCTTGTAGAGATGTTCCTTGGAAGCCCAGTTCTCTTCCCACTCCCGATCCCACTCATCAATCAGATAGAGAAAGAGGCCTTCCTTGCTTTTAAAATGGTAATAAATATTTCCTTTGCTGCTGCCAGTCGCAGCCACAATATCTTCAATGGACGTCGCTTTATAGCCTTTTTGTACAAAAAGAGCTCTTGAGGCATCCGCAAGTTTTTTCTTGGTCTGCTCGGTTTGAAGTTGCTTTTTGTTCATCCCATCACTCTCTCTCTTACATACTGAACATTCGTTCTGTATTTTAACAGATCACTGGAAGTTTAGCAATACAAAAGGAGAATGGCCCGGGTGCCGATTCTCCTTGAATTAAATTATTTAATCTTTTTTCCTTGACCGTGCAATATTTTCAACTGACCATTCTCGTAACCGAGCTGATACGTAACCTTGTACTTCGAGGTCACATATTCGCTGTCTCTGCGTTCATCCGCCGTAATGGTAGCCGTAACCTCCATCTCATCATTCCCATGATTGGAGGAAGAAATTCCGCTAATCGTTACATAGCTTGTATTCAGGTATCCTTCGCGAAACTTGGCATAACTCGTACCGCTCTGCCATTCACTGCCCAGCAATGCATAAGCGGTAACGTAATCACTCTCGTTCAGACTCAGATAGAAGCTGGTCACCAATCCCTCTGCTTCGGCAGAGGTTCCTGATGCTGCCTTGTTACCTCCACCATTCGTCTGTACCACCGTTGTCGTGTTGGGCTTCTCGGACCAGGCCTGCACCTGTTTCAGTACACTGGTGATCGGAATGCTGAAACCAATGCCGCCCTCCTGCTCCACAACAGCCGAATTAATGCCGAGTACTTCACCTGTCTCTGCGTGGATTAACGGTCCCCCGCTGTTGCCATGGGTTATGGGAGCCGAGATCTGATACAGGTTACTATAAATGTAAGGCGGAATTTCGAAGCTCCGGCCCACACCGCTAATAATGCCTGTGGTCACCGTATTTTCGAGCCCCAGCGGACTCCCCAGTGCCAGTACCTCGTCTCCGGTCTCGGCTTTGGATTTGGCAATGGTTAGCGGTGTCAGCTTCTGTAAACCAGGCACTCGGACAACAGCCACATCCGTCTCTTCCCCAATTCCAATCACTGTTCCTTGAAATTCCTCATGGTTAAGTGTGCGGACCGTTACCTCTTTGGAGCCTTCCACCACATGCGCGTTGGTTATCACATCGCCTTTGTCGTTGTAGAGAAAGCCCGAACCCAGCCCGATGCCGCTCTCAATCGTGACTACCTTCTTCTGGCTATCTTCAATGATCTGTTTGCGTGTCTTCTTCACATTGGAATCGGAAGCTGTCTTCGCTGTTGTCGTTTCTGCTTCCTGCGCTGCGACGACAGCCAGTCTGGGGCCACCCTGCAGCTGCTTCTCCGAATGCTGATGTATCCAGAACACGCCTCCTGCTCCGGCACCAATAATGATGGCACAGGATATGATCGTACTCCATGTTCGTTTGGCCATTCCAACCTGTCCTCCTATTCCAGATACCACGTTGCATTCACAACAGAGACCTGCGCTTCCTCGTACACACCATAATAGTAGGTTTCGAAGAAACCTTCTTCGCCCACTTCCAGCCAGCTTGGATACACATCAACATAGGTCTGACCCAGATAGGTGCCATCCATTCCATAGATATCAACCATAATCGTAACGGACGAGATCGGTCTCGTTGCATTGTTTATGATTGAACCGCTAATGTACAGGTCTCCATAGTTATCCAGTGCCGCATCCACGTTAACGACGCTAACGGCAGCCGTCCGATTTTTCAAATCCTCTTCGGCAGCCTGCTGCTCAGCCAACTGAATCCGTTCCGCTTCCGCTTTCTCAAACGCCTTTTTCTCACTCAGCACTCGCTCCCGGTATGCGGTAAGTTTGTCATCCTCCGGTGCGTAGGACAGTCCTTGATCCACGGTCTGCAGGGCAGCCGTAAAATCCTTTTTCTTCACTTGCTGTTCAGCCTGCTTATAGCTAATCCCCGCCAGCTTGTCGATAATTTGTTTCTGCACGGCCTGGGCTTCATTGCCTTTCAGCTTCGACACCGTATCTAGCTTCTCCGCGAGAGCCTCTACGGTGGTCAAACCATCGATTTCCTTCTTCACCTTCAATACGGAAAGTGTGACCTTTCTGTTGTTCAATGCTGCTCGTACCTTGCCAAAAACGGGTTCCTCCCGCTCTTTCAGTTCTTTGGTTACCGCCTGAATGGTTTTATCCCCTGCGGACAGCTTGCCCGTCTTCAAACTCACTGCTGCTTCATCTAACTGATTCATCAGATTGGACGCTTTCACCGTAATCTGACGATCCTGCATCAGCGCATCGTAGTTCGGGCGTTTGGCGATGGCCGTGTCCAGCAGCTGCAGAGCTTCTGCATATTTCCCATCCAGCGCAGCTTTTTCCGCTTGTTGATGCAGCGATTGTACCTCTGCATTTATACGGCTTTCCTGGTTGTAATAATACGTCAGCAGGGCTCCCATTAACGCTGCCAACAGCAATGGGATGATCCAGCTGAATGCTCGCCCCGGACCTTTATGGCTCTGCTGGGGTGCAGGCTGCTGTTGTCTCGATAACGAATGATCGGTGTTTCCCGTTCCGTTCTCCAGTCCCACTGCGGTTTCCGCCCAAATCTGTTCCTCTGTAGAGCTTGGATCTAATAATTTTGTTCTACACTTTCTGCATGTGCTATCCCCCGGACTGCTTTTGGTCCCACATACGTGACAATACACCCTGATCCCTCCATCAAAAAGAACGTATGTATGTTTGCTATTTTTACATGAATCGACACTTATCATATAGCAAAAAGGTAAAATACACCATATGTTATTCTGATGTAAATGGTGCCTTGCTGGTGGACATAAAAAAGGGATACCGCCCGCACGGTATCCCTTTGCAATTCACCCCTGTTGTCCTGCACGTACCCGAATGTTGCCCAGTTCATTCGCATTGATGGCAAATGCATTTCCGCCCTGTCCAACAGAAGCTTTGGCCGACTGACGAGCCTGGAATTTCAAACGGCTTTTGTCCACCTCTACCCGGTTAACCTGTTTCGCATGCTTCTGTCTCTTTCGTGTGCTCATCGTACCATCCCCCTATGATGATATATCCCGTTATGTTACGCTGCTCCGGATCTGCTCATTACTACTACCCGAGCGACCCGTTTATCTTTTGCTTGATGAACGCCGGCCCTTCTGCTTCTTGATCTGTATATTTACAGCGTTACTTGCGAGCACATTGCCTGTCTCGGCATACCCTTTGGCGGTTTGGTGGATCTGAATGACAATATACTGCCTTTTCCCCACACGGTAACGATAACTTTTTACGTTTGAACGAGTCATGGCCATCTCCCTGTCAATCGTTTTTCAAACCTGCGTTATCCTATTCATGTCCATATCGATCTGGATGTGTGAATGTGTAGTTTTATAGAAATAGACAAAAAACCTCCCTACTATATCGTAGGAAGGCGTGATCTATCCAGGTATGTTCTACTCTACTCTTGTGTTGGAAATGCGCTAAGATCCATATAGGTAACTTCCCAGAGGTGATCATCCGGATCCTGAAAGCTCCATCCGTACATGAATCCATGATCCTGGGGATCATTATAGGGCTTGCCGCCAGCATCCAGAGCAGCTTGCACAATGGTATCCACCTCTTCGCGGCTATCCACCGATAAGGCTACAATGACTTCTGCCGTACTCGCCGCATTCGAGATGTCTTTTGAAATAAAGGATTGGAACCGTTCCTCCACCAGCAGCATGGCATACATGTTGTCCCCAATGATCATGCAGGTAGCAGATTCATCTGTAAAATTCGCATCAAACTCAAATCCTACGTTGGTAAAAAAATCAACCGATTTCTTCAGATCCTTGACAGGTAAATTGACAAAAATCTGCTTGGCGCGAACAGCCACCATCGACCACCTCAATCCAACAGAGTAGATTCTACCACAAAATAACATTTCGGATAGTGCCTGTCAACGCCAAGGTTTTACAGAGTCGATTCCAGCTTTTCCAGGAAAGGCTTGAGCTTATCCACCACATAGTGGCTGCCGCCCCGGCCATTCACGCCTTCAATGACCGCCGAGATCAGGAAGCTGGGGGATTGCGTGTCAAACACAACAACGAATCCGTTCTCCAGGCCATTCTCGCCCTTTTTCGCCTTCAGCTCTGCTGTTCCGGTCTTGGCCGCCAGCTCCCCTGGAAGCGAGTTCAGTGCGTGAGCCGTTCCTCCCGAACGAGACACCACCTGAACCAAAGCATCCTTGACCGTGTTCGCAGCCTCAGGAGTAATAATTACCTCGGGTTTAGAGGTTTCCTTCCCTTCGATCAGAACAGGCTTCACCATTTTTCCTTCATTAATAAAAGGAGTGAAGGACGACGCCAGATGGATCGGCGACATCAGCATTTCGCCCTGTCCATAGGACGTGTCGGCAAGCAATACCTCGGAGGCCAGATCCAGATTCGCTTCATTCGCGTATTGGCTCGGCTTCAGATATAGTTCATCCAGGCCGAAGTTATCTCCAAAACCAAACTTCTGGATTCCTTCTATAAACCGTTTGCTGCCCATCTCCAGCGCCTCTTGAGCAAAGTAAATATTATCCGAATAGACCAGTGCATCAACCATATTTACTGGGGTTAAACTCTTCACCCGCTTGACATAATATCCGCCCCAGCTCTCATCCTTGCGCCATTGCAGACCGGAGATCTCATGGGTTTTATCCGCCGTTGTGACCTTTTCCATTAATCCCGCTGCTGCCGTAATCGCTTTGAAGGTTGAACCTGGTGCATACCGATTGGTGAATCGATTAATAAAAGGAAGCCGTTCATCTGCTGAATACGCGTCCCACTCCGCCTGAGTGAGTCCTGTAACCATTTTGTTCGGATTGTAGGCGGGTGCACTGGCCAGGGCGAGCAGGTGCCCATCAGCCGGATTCATAAGCACGGCTGCTCCTGCATCTCCGTCACTTGATAACGCCTTATACAGTTCCGACTGTGTCTCCGCGCTGATGGTCAACTGCACTTTTTGTCCGTTTACCGCGTCCTTGCGAATAAGCTCCGAGAGGACTTTGCCGGTTTCGTCCGTGATTTCGATTACGCCCCCGCGCTCGCCGCGGAGCTGCTTCTCCATTGACTGCTCCAGTCCGGCTCTTCCGATCCAATCCTCGGCGCGGTAATATCCTTCCGTATCCTTCTCCAGATCTTCCTGAGTCACCTTACGCACATAACCAATCAGATGCGCTGCCGATGCACCAAGCGGATAATAGCGGATTTCCTTGGACTGCAGCTTCACCCCACTTAATTGTTCAGGAATATTGTAGTCCTCAGTTGAACCGATCGGGACAAAATACTCCGGCTTCACCCACTTTTGGGACAGGGCGTTGTTAATCACATCTTCTGTCACCTTATAATGCTTCGCAATTCGGGCAATCATGGCATCCGGGTTGTCACCCAGCTTCTCCGGCACGATGCCCCACTCGTTCACCGTTCCCTTGGTAGCCAGAGGCAAACCGTCCCGGTCCACGATATCACCGCGTTCCGGCAGGAGTGTCCTCACCCTGACTTTGCTTCCTTGAATCATGTCGCTCAGGATCATGGAAGGCTGCCAGTTAATCCGCCACACTTTCGTGCCGTCCTCGGTTTCCTGCCGGACAAGCTTGAGTGTCTGTGTTTCGTTTACTTCCCCAAGGAAGGTTGTTAGCTGTAAGTGGTAATCCACTTCATAGGCATCCGGATTCTGCTCCAATTTACCCGTGTTCGGTTCCCCTTTGTCCTGATTCTCTGATGTACTGCCACTTTCCGCCGTGTCCGTTACCTTGGGCTTCACTTCCGCCTTCACGGCTGAGACCTCCATTCCCGAATAGATGGCACTGTACTTCTCTACAAACTGTTCCCGGTTCATCCCGGACTCATCCAGCGACGCTGGCGTCATTAATGAATATAGCTGATTAAATTCCTGCTTCTGCAGATGCTGTATGTATTGGTCTACGGTTGCCTCCGGTTTCGCTTCCTCTGCCTTGCTGCTTTGCATGTATAAATACGCTCCAATTCCGCCAGCAAACAGAAGGGGGAGTAAGCCATATATGATTTTTCGTTTTGATTTTTTCATAGTCAGATCACCTCTACTATATACTATAGATTTCCAGAGCCCCTGAAACAATGGAACAAATCTGACGAATTTATCATTAAAAATAGCCGAATGCTCACATAATATGTTTAAATAAGGAGAGTGAAACTACAGGCAAAGGAGCCCGATGATGGAAATCAGCTATTTTTTACTCCCCAAAGACGAAGTGGCTTATATCAAGTCCTCCGCTTCCATGAAGGAAGCACTCGAACAGCTTGAAGCACAGCATTATACCGCCATTCCCGTGATTGATCAGGACGGAAAATATGTTGCGACCCTGTCCGAAGGCGATTTGTTATGGAAAATGCGGAGCACCCCTGGACTGACGTTTGATAACATGGATCAGGTTCAGGTGAATGAGATCAGCAACCGGGTATATAATGAATGCGTCTTCATCAAAGCTGAAATGGAGGATATGCTGACGCTGGCAGCGGACCAGAATTTCGTGCCTGTCGTGGACGTGGACCGCGTCTTTCTTGGCATTATCCGGCGCAAGGATATTATTGAGTATTACACCCGCAATATTTCTGATTAATGTAATGTGATGCCACCTGCAGTTTTCCCTGCAGACAGATGTAAAAAAGGCGAGCGCCCCTGCTCGCTTTTTTTTGTTGCTCCAAACCTTCCTATTTCTTCCTCATCATCTCTTCTGTCACTTCGTTCTCAAGCTATTTTAGGATCAGAATACAACAAACATATTGCGCATTATTCGACAAATAACTACAATAATTATCACCATACGACATATTCAAGGAGATAAATCGCGCTTTTTTAACATTACACAGCGAAGGTCCTAGTGTTTTTTTCAGAATTTGTTCAGAATGCTTTAGTACAATAAGCTCGTCCTTTTCAGTGCAGCTCCATTTCAGAATCATCAGAGAGAGGTATTCCATTGAATTATTTAAGTACACGCAACAAGATTCTGGTCACGGCAACGGTGATCATGTCTTGTATTTACGTCATTTGGCGTACGTTCTTCACCATTCCTTTCGGCCATGGCCCTCTCGCCGTGACCGCTGGTCTTGCCCTCCTTATTGTCGAACTCATCGGCATGTTCGAACTGGCCGTCCACTTTTACAATATGACCCGGCTTGAATATCCTGAGCTTCCCGTAGTAGACGAGGCGTTATATCCGGATGTGGATGTCTTTATTGCGACCTACAATGAACCCACTTCCCTGCTCTTCAAAACGATTAACGGCTGTCTCAATATGGATTATCCGGACCGTTCCAAAGTACATATCCATCTGTGTGACGATTCCAATCGTCCCGAGATGCGGAAGCTTGCCGCCCATCTGGGCATTAACTACCTGACCCGGACTGAGCACAAACACGCCAAGGCTGGTAATCTCAACAACGCCATGAAACATACTTCTTCCCCCCTGATCGTCACCTTTGATGCCGACATGATTCCGAAGCATGATTTTCTGACGTCCTGTGTGCCGTATTTTCTGACAGGAGAAAAGATCGGTTTCGTGCAGACACCGCAAAGCTTCTACAATCCCGATCAATTCCAGTACAATCTGTACTCCGAGAACCGGATTCCGAATGAGCAGGATTATTTCTACCGTGACGTGCAGGTTGGACGCAACAAATCCAATTCCGTAATCTACGGCGGAACCAATACGGTGCTCTCCAGACAGGCATTGGAAGACGTTGGTGGATTCTACACTGGTTCCATTACGGAGGATTTTGCAACAGGCATCGAGATGCAGAGCAAAGGGTATCGCTGCTTCGCAACCAACAAGGTACTGGCATCCGGGCTTGCCCCTGGCGACTTGAAGAGCTTAATCAAGCAGCGTCAGCGCTGGGCACGCGGTTGTATCCAGACAGGTAAGAAGATGAATCTGCTGTTCAAGAAAGGTTTGAGTTTTGCCCAAAAATTAAATTATATTTCTTCCATAACCTATTGGTATTCCGGGCTGAAGAGATTGCTGTATATCATGTCGCCGATCCTGTTTGCCGTCTTCGGCATTCTTGTTGTGAAATGCACCATACTTGAAATTTTAATATTTTGGCTGCCGATGTACCTCCTGACCAATACCTGTCTGCGCATGCTATCGGGCAATATCCGAACAACCAAATGGACCAATGTCTATGAAACCATCCTGTTCCCGTCCCTGCTGCCTGCTGTCATTCTGGAGACGCTTGGCATTACGATGAACAAATTCGTCGTTACCCGCAAGGACGGTGCGCAAAATGATGATCGTAACTATCAGATCAAACAAATGATTCCCCATCTGATTCTGGCTGTCCTATCCATCATCGGTATCGTGAACTGCATTCACTGGACGTTTAGTCAGGGCACCATCGGTTTTCTGGTCGTGCTGTACTGGCTGCTGATCAACTTCTATAACATTATGATGTCCATCTTCTTCCTGGCCGGACGTAAAGTGTTCCGAAACCATGAGCGCTCACTCGCTTCTGTGGACTGCACGATTACGACCGAAGGCGAGACGATCTCCTGTATGACTCATGATCTCTCGGAAGGCGGAATATCCGTGATGCTCGATATGCCCAAATATATTCCGAGTGATATGGAGGTTGGCATCAAGCTGGTTAACGATCGATATGCAAGTGAATTTACAGGCAAGGTCGCTCACGTTGCATCCATCGGCGATCGTTGGAAATATGCTTTTATCGTCAAGGAAATTAAAGAAGAGCAGCAGCGGCAGCTGCTGCACATTATCTATGACCGCGAGCCCACGCTTCCTCAGAAGCTGGACAAGGATATCAGTACGTTCGAGGACATTCGCCTGAACTTTGTGCGCCGGGGGCAGAGTGAGTTTATATCCAACCGGAAGCTGGCACGTATTGCAGTCAACCGTACAGTGGACACGCCAATGCATGGAGCCGTTACCCTGCTTGATTTCAACTATGAATATGTTCTGCTGGAGACATCACATCAAGAATTGAGCTATGAGATCAATCTGCCCATTAGCGACGACCTGACCCTGGAGTGTGTATGGGTACAATCCCTGCGGAACAAACGAGGTAACCTGTACCGGGTGACCAACATCCAGGACATCGCCCGTAATCATCAGATGCAAACTCTCGAGACTTTGTTTACGCAGTGGAACAAGGAGCAACGGCAGACAGGTCGGCCAAATGTCATATCCAAAGACAAAAACGTCTCGAAGGATGAACTCAACGAGATGGCTTATTTATAGAGCGGAGGCAAGGTACACATGATCAAGAAGTGGAAACAGCTTATACTTGCCGCCAGTTTCGCTGCATTATCGAGCCTGCTTCCAGTCCAGGCTGTTCAAGCAGAACAGCTTAAGCTGAGCGGAAGTATGATTCGTGAATGGAATAACGGAACCCAAGTAGATACCCATATGGATAAGAACGGCAGTATACAGATTCAAACCTCTACCGAGGGACTCAAAAAAGGCTATTATTCCGCTTACATCTATGAACTGCGGAATAGAGACTGGTCAAGCTACGGTGCGCTGACCTTCTCCATTCGCAATGAATCGGAAATGACATTACCATTTAATGTCGTTATCACCCGAGCTAATCAGAGCTCCCTTACCGTAGCGGATAACCGAAATGTCATCGTCGTTCCGAAGGCAACCAGGGAAGCCACGTTGGTTCACCCTACCGCAGGTCTGATTGAACTGGAGCCAGGCTTTGTCGGACAGATCCGCATCCCTTTCTCCAGTCTGATGGTTCAGGACAAGGCTAAGACGGCAGGTCAGGTCAAACTGGGCAAAATCACCGGCTGGGGCATTACGACGACCACCACCGAGAATGTCCAGCTAAACGTACGGGTCGGAAACATCAAGCCGGTATCCCGGAAGCAAGCCGCTGCAGAGAATGACCTAACCACGCTGCAGATCACGGGAGAAGAACGAATGATGAAGCCTGAGGCTGGTGAATCGATTGCACAATATGAAGTTCACTCTTCTTCCAGCAAAGGAATTCCAAAGGCATCCTTTCAACTGGACAGTCCTGTGCAAGGGGCATCCATTACACCGGATGGCTTGCTCACACTCCAGACTTCCGTTCAACTTGAAAGTCTCACCATACGTGCACTGGTGAACGGAAAATGGAACCTGACCTACACCGTTATGATGGACCGTTCGACAGCCATGAATGTACAGGAGAAGGATGGGACGAAGCGCGCCATTCCGTCTCCTGATCAGGTAACGAAGGTGGTAAACCCCATCGATCCGCTGATGAAACCGTGGATGGAGTGGCTCATCCGCATCATCCTGTCGGCAGCAGGCATCCTCACGCTTGCTGCCTACGGAATCTGGCGGCGTAAAGGCAGAAACACAGCTCGTGCCCAAAAAAGGCGTTCCCGCCGCGAGCAGCGCCGGGCGAGACGTCCATTCAGCATGTAGCTGAACGAAGGCAGACTATGCCATATCCCTGGTTGCGGCATAGTCTGTCTCTACTTTAGTGTGAATACATGCTGTATTCTTATATGATCCTCAAGGAGGAAAGGCAGTGCTCTTTTCCAGTGTCGTTTTTTTATTTTATTTTCTACCGCTTGTACTGGGGCTCTATTACGTACTGAGATTTTCGGTCACGCTCAAAAATATGCTGCTGCTTGTCGCAAGTTTATTCTTCTATGCTTGGGGTGAACCCTGGTTCGTCCTGATCATGCTCGCCTCCATCTGTTTCAACTATGTCTTCGCTCTGCTCGTGGACAAGTTCAGGGAAAGGCGCAATGCAGCCTACACCATCATTACGATGATGCTGATCGTCAACCTCGGCATGCTGTTTGTGTTCAAATATCTGGCTTTTGCGCTGCGCATTGTGAATGAAAATACGAGCTTCGGACTCAGCATTCCGAACATTGCACTGCCGCTGGGTATCTCCTTCTTCACCTTCCACGGCATCTCTTACGTCATTGATGTCTATCGTGGACACGGTGCTGTACAGAAAAATCTCTTTTACGTCGCATTGTACATCTCCTTCTTCCCTCAGCTCGTTGCCGGACCGATTCTGCGGTACAACACGATTGCGGATCAGATGGTGAACCGGAAAGAGAGCTGGGACAAGTTCGCGGTAGGCTGCTGCAGGTTCATTGTGGGCCTGGGCAAAAAGGTGCTGTTATCGAACAGTATGGCTATTGTCGCCGATCACATCTTCAGCATGGCGGGCACATCTGAAGTGTCCTCCAGTTTGGCGTGGCTTGGGGCGATTGCCTATACGCTGCAGATTTATTTCGACTTCTCCGGGTATTCCGACATGGCCATTGGTCTGGCATTGATGTTCGGCTTCAAGTTCGAGGAGAACTTCCGATATCCGTACATCTCCAGATCCATCACCGAATTCTGGCGCCGCTGGCATATCTCGCTCGGTACCTGGTTCAAGGAATATGTATACTTCCCGCTGGGTGGTTCCCGCGTTACCAATAAGGATAAAATGATTCGCAACCTGCTAATCGTCTGGGGACTTACCGGCGTATGGCATGGAGCGGAGTGGACTTTCGTCGTGTGGGGGTTAATTAACTTCACGTTCATCGCGCTGGAGAAAATCTTCAGCTTTGACAAAGGAACACGCTTCATCCCGCTGCGGCATCTCTACGCCATGTTTATCGTTGTGATTGGCTGGGTGATCTTCCGGTCGCCGGATCTGCTGCAGGCAGGTCACTATCTGGGGAATATGTTTGGACTGTACGGCAATGGATTCTGGAGCGATACAACAGGGATGTTCCTCAAGGAATATGCATTCTTCTTCATTCTGGGTATTCTCTTCTGCATGCCGATCGCCACCCGGATGAACAAACTCATGGTCGATGGCGCCCGCTTCCGCAAACCGCTGGAGCTGGTCTATCCGCTGACGATCATTGTATTATTCCTAGTCTGCGTATCGTATCTGGTCAAGGGTACATATAATCCATTTATCTATTTTAATTTCTGAGAGAAGGCACACAAGCATGCATAACTTTCTTGCCAAAAAGAGAATCACCGCTTTCCTCTTCATTCTCGTGCTGGTGACGCTCTCTGTTCTGAATATCCTTCAGTCCTTCGGCCCAATCAAACAAACACTGGCCTCCGGAGACTACGATATCTCTGAAACCAAAGGACTGATCCACCAGCTGGATGCGGACATCAATGATCATGTCTTCGAGAAGTTTGGTTTCGTGGAAGCCTACGGATACTTACAATCCCTGATGTGGAAAAACGAGGAGAACAATTTCGAGGTTGTCAGAGACATGGAGGGCAAGCTGCACTATACCTATTTTGCCACCGGGCCAACGTACACGAAGGATCTGTCCGACCGGGTTGCTGCGCTTGGAGCGCATTTGGATCCACAAACGAAGCTGACCTATGTCATGACACCGGACAAATACGTGCGTGGCTATACCACATTCCCGGAAGGCATTCCGTACAACTATAACAATGAGACTGCAGACGGCTTCCTAGCCAATCTGAAACAGGACGGCATTGATACCCTTGATCTGCGGGAGGGTTTGCTGGAAAGCGGCATTCCGCCGGAGGATCTGTTCTTTACAACGGACCATCACTGGAAAATCAGGACAGCGTTCTGGGCCTTCGGCCAGCTCGTGAATCATATGGACGGCATGTACACGAAGTCGCTGGACCCGGATCATTATTTCACAGACATTCATAACTACAATGTGATTCCATATGAAGATATCTTTATCGGATCACAGGGCCGCAAGGCTGGTAAATACTTCGCGGGAGCAGATGACTTCGACCTGATCTATCCGAAATTCAAGACGAACTATTCCTTCTACTTCAAGACAGGTGAGACCGAAGCTGCACTTAACGGACGCTTCGAGGATGCGCTGCTCACCACCTACCCGCTCAATGTGGAGGGAGCTACATATGATCTGACTGCGGACAAGTATTTCACGTACCTATACGGGAATCAGGGGATGGTTCATGTAGTGAACAAAGACAACCCGAATGGTCTGAAGGTCATGTTCATCAAGGACTCCCTCGCCGTGCCAATGATCACTTTCCTGTCCACGGTTGTGTCCGAAATCTACGTCATCGATCCGAGGTATTACACCGAGGACATTATGGATTTTGCCAGCAAGACGGAGCTGGATCATGTCTTTGTATCGATCTCGCCACAGGACCTGGTGGAAGAATTCTTCCCTTACGGGGCGAACAATTAAGTCAGTGAAGGATCATACGATGCCACTACAGTTGTAGAACAATCTTCCGATCACTGTTATCCCCAGATTTCCTTGAACATTTTATTGAAGGAAGAAATCCGGTGATAAAGGTGAAGCGTATGCTTCCGAAGTAGCTTTCTTTCAGAAAGCTTTTAGCTTCGCTTCTTCAGATTCGTTCTACCCCCTCCGTTCCAGTATGATCAAATAAAAAAGGGTAACCCAAGGCCAAACATGATTTGGCAGACAGGGTACCCTTTTCTTTTTGTGATTCGGTAGAATCAGTTTCGTTCACGCTTCATCTTCTCTTCCTTGTAATAGTGCAGCACGTCAGGCGGGCAGCCTTGAAATGCACGTTCCTTGCCATACTCATAGGCCTGATGCAGATAAGAATATGCTTCGTCATGCTGTTCCAGTCTCATGCAGACGGTCCCCAGCTCAATGAGCGGACCCGTATTCATATCCGATCCTCTTGTTTGCAGCGATAATTCCGCCCAGGGCTTCGCCAGCGCATACTGTCCCAATTCCATATGTGCATTCGCATGACAGGATGCAATCCAGCTCGCTATTTCCCAATCGGTCTTCGGCTCAGGCAGCATCCCCCAGGCCTGATCATAATAGATCAGTGCCTGTTCATGCTGCTGCGTGTCGTCCAGCACATTGCCTGCTTCAACGGTTTCCATAATCTGTTTCTCCAGTTCGGGATGTTCCGCTATCAATTCCTTCATAGCGCCTTCTCCTCCAGTTCGAAGTACCACTCTAGAAATGTATTAAAATCAGGCCACTCGGGGCGGCTCTCTCCGCTCAAGAAAAGTTCAATCGACTCACCAAGCTCTACCAGCACCACTTCACCGGTTTGCCGGTTATAGAAAAATCCTCCTTCCCCTTCAAAGCTATCCAGCGGTATGTAAGCTTCAGGCAATCCGAGGGTGAGCTGGGCCACCGTCATGTCTTCCAAATACACGGTATTCTCCATGACCCAGCAGATCTGATAGATCTCCTGATGCCTGCTATAGAACGTCGGGCCATCATCTGCATGCAGATAAAACTGGGAAAAATCTGACTGAAGATCAATATTCAGCTTCTGCAGTGCTTCCTCATACTCCTTCGGTACATCTTCATGCCACCAGCCCTTACCTTGGCAAAACTCAATAACTTTACTAGATAACATATTCATCCTCCTAATCAACTGACGGCGTAATTATGATCGATTCAGTGCAGAACGGTAGGGTGCATAAGTACTCATTACCCATTCATGAAATAATTGGTGAGCGCTGCTGGCATCCGGGGCATGGAAAAGATAGGTTCCTTCCACCTCCCGGCGGCTCAGTTTGGAATCAACTAAGTCTCTGTCGTCTTCTTCATTCAACATAATCTGGTACGTCCCATCCTCCTCGCGGAAGCCGAGGGCATGCACATTGGTTTCTTGTTTATAATAGCCGAGCTGCAGTATTGCTGGTTGTTCGTTAGCCACCATACCAGCGAAGGCCGGGTTCGGAAAATCCTCATCGAAACAGGATTCATCCGGGACAATTCCCTGATAAAAGCCGTTAACCACTTTGCCGAGAAGGCTCACGATGTGATGAGCATAAACGTAAGGGAAATGTTCAATTTCGTAGACATCGGAGTCCGAGTGATGCCACTGCAGGTACTCCATGATTTTGGAATAGGTGAAGCTGACGGCCCCCGCTGCTTCCCGATTCAGCGGCTGGTCCGCAGTGAGACGGGTCAGTTCCATAATACTATTCACATACCTCCAGAATAACGACTGATCAAAACGTGCTTCCTCATGAAGCATGTATATAAAGTTGCATGAGCTCCTGGAGCGAATGTTCCATATGGTTTATACCTCCGAAACGTTTATAACCAATGTATCAAAATTGAAGAACGTTTGGAAATAAGGCTATTGGTGGGTCATTCCTTAATCTCGTGAAACTTTCTCTATTGCCTTTCGTCTAATTACTGATGAACAACAAAGGAGATGACTATGCGAATAACCTGCAGCCCGGCATATGCTGGAAAAATGATTGGTTCTATCAATCTTCAGCCATCGAAGTTTATGAAAGGAATCTCAAGCACCAGTCAAATTACCGATTATGTTGATCCTGAACGCATTGCAATTCCCTACATAGAAGACACTAACTTTGGATCGCATTTGGATGCTATGAAAATTATGAAGGGAACCTATAAGGAAGAGTTTCATGTGAGCTATGATGTGGAATTTACAATTGATGTGGATAAAAAAGGGTACATCACACAATTTGAACATACGTTTCCCTTGGAACGCTATATTGATCTTGTGGCAACACAATCCTATAAAGTCATCAAAACCAAATGGCGCGGGCAAGACTATCACGTGATGACTTACAGCTACATGGAGGAAGTATGTAACCCGAATAACGTCATTTTCAAATGTAATCCCGCGGAAGACGTGTTCGTCGTTGCTGAGCTGGCTCCCTACCGTATGGATGGTGTGGTCGTACAGCCCAACCATGCTTATCTTCACCTTCGTGCATTAATTTCAGCGAGAGAGGATCTCTATCCGATCGATTACATGTGTGAGCCTGATTTTGATCTGAGTCTGGATTAGATCTGACCATATATAGAACTCAAAAAGCACAGCCCTCTCTCTCATAGGAATGGGTGTGCTTTTTTAATTGTCTCTTGTGTTGTACCTTTGTTAAGAATGGGCTCCACATAACTCTCTATACGATTCCGTTGATATCGGTTCTCTCTATCTCCTCTATTCTGTCTAACCAAATTCGTATACTATGTCGATGATATACAAGAGTGTATTTTACTTCCTATTTGATATCAGAAGGAGTTTTAGAGTATGGTTCACCGCAAAAAATTAATACACACATTATTGACCGCACCTTTAACATGTTTGTTGTTTCTCATGTGGAATGCCCAGGCGGCCCATGCAGAACAGATCGACAGCTTGCTCCCGGAACGAAGTGAACAGGAGATCATTCAGAAGTGGAACGAGTGGATGAAGAATGATCCTAATTCTACACTGTTCACGGAGGCCCCCTCGGTAAAAGCACCCTACTCTGCCGGTGCTGTGAGTGATGCGTATCTCGCACAAGGCCTGAATGCGGCCAACTTCTATCGCTTTATTGCGGGCATGCAGGGCGATCTGGTTCTCGATCCGGCCTTGAATCGCCAGGCCCAGCACGGTGCGGTCGTGGTTTCCACTGGAGGATACCTGACACACTATCCCAAACAACCGGCAGATATGCCAACCGATTTTTATAAAATGGGTTATACCTCTGCCAGCAGTTCCAATCTGTATATGACCAGCAGTGCCGAAGGCAATATCATTACCAAAAGTATTCAGGCCTATATGAACGATTCCGATGTCTCCAATATCGATCAACTGGGTCACCGGCGCTGGATTTTGAGTCCACAACTGCAGCGGGTCGGCTTCGGTATCGCCGCCAATCGCCAGGAAGAAAGTACATATGAGAACTACTATAGTGCCATGCAGGTATTTGATCAGAGCAGAACCAGTGGGACCTCTTTCAATTACAGTCTGTTTCCAAATCAGGGTGCATTTCCAATTGAGGCTTTTGGCAGCACACAAGCCTGGTCGGTCCAGTTGAATCGCGACGTGTTCGCCAAACCCTCGCAGTCTGAAGTTCAGGTTGAAATGACCCGATTATCCGACCAACGAACATGGACCTTTAATGAACAGAACCAAAATACCGGCTTCCCTTCCGGGTATTACAACGTCGATCCCACGAATAAGACCTGGTTTAACCAGGCTTACTTCAATGTAGAAACAAGCGGGTATGGCTATGGTTACGCCATCATTTTCCGGCCGGATGACGTACAGCTGTTAAAGGACGGCGATACCTTCAACATTCGGATTACCGGATTGAAAAAGCAAGATGGAACCACAGCTGAGATTTCATATCAGACGCGTTTTTTCCATATTGAAGCTGGACAGGAAGCACAGCTCGTCCAAATTACATCGGCGCAAAAGGATCTACATATCCGTACCGGAGAATGGATGGATCTCCCCTCCATCACCGCCATGTATGATAATGGGATATCCTTCGTTCCACAGTCGAACGTTACATATTCGACCAATTCAGGCCATGTGACCATAAAGGACGGGAAGATCCATGGTGTACAGACGGGGAAAGACGAGATTCGTATCCGGTTTGAAGGCAAGGAAATCGTCATTCCGATCACTGTGACCGGTATCCCCGAACTTAAGGATATCAGCTCACACTGGGCGAAGGATGCAATTCTATGGGCCGTTCAGCAGGATATGGTCAGCGGATATGATGATGGTACGTTCAAACCCAATCATCAAGTCACTGAAGCTGAATTCCTGTCCATGCTATTCAAGCTGTATTCAGACTCCAATATCATCAAGCAAATCGACGCAGCGAGAGGACAAGCTATCAAGGGAAGGGTCTGGAGTGATCGTTACTATGCCTACGCCGCTTCCCTTAACCTGGGTCTGGATGCAAGCCTGAACAATCCGAAGCTGCGAAACCATGTCCTGACCCGGTCTGAAGTTGCACAGATCGTAGCTGGTATTGGCGGAAAGAACTATGCGAGCGACGATGAGGCCATCCAATTTTTACTCAACATGGGCTACTCGTCCGGCAAAACAGCTCCTACCGTGGAAGGATACGAAGGCGATACATCATTGACTCGTGCGGAGGCTGTTGTTTTCCTGCAGAATCTGAAAGATAAAGGCCTGGAGTTATGGCATAGACCTCAGAAAATCACGGAAGCATCCGAGAATGAAAAGAACGGAGGTTTACCTGATCGAACCATTCAGGCGGATTACTCCACGAATCAAACACTGATACTCCGGGGGACATTTAAGGCCTATGCCAATCAAACCATCCCCATTCAGATTCATGGACCTTCGCCATCCGTCAATTATATACAGACCGCTCAGGTCACGACAGATCGTAACGGCAATTTCACTCTGACTGTAAGTCAACTTGAAGCCAAGGCATTGAATCTGTACGTCGATGTGCGAGAGGACTATTCGTATTGGATCAGTGTCGAGTCCGGGCGTACTGCCGTTAGCAATTATAGTGAATAAGAACAAAAGCAAAACCAGACGGGGTCCATTTGCGAATCCCGGCTGGTTTTTTTAATAATATAATTAATCGTTATTCAGACTGGATAACTGCCATTCGTTCCACTGTCTCCGTGTTTTCCTTATACCATACCATGACGACATCTCCTTCTTTCAGATCAGATACCTGAATTGCCCCGTTGGCATCTGAATTGTTGTTACCTCTACCTCCCATCTCCATACCTTGAGTGATGCTAACATCCGTGTTCAGGTTTAATTTCATTTCAACACCAGTTTCATTCATCCCCCTGCTTCCGCTGCCAGGAGCACCGTCCTGCTGACCCTGGTTAGTGGAGTTCTGTGAAGAGAAACCTTGAAACTCAAGTAACGCTACAGTAACGGTATCTCCGTCTATGGAGACAATCCGGCCTGTAAGATCAGCATTCATGGCACCGCGCATATCATCCGGTCCACCTGTTCGGTCATTCATGCCTCCGCCTCGCTGCATTCCTCCGTTCATGCCTGGGCCACCATTCATCATTCCCCCATTCATGCCTTGTGCAGTACCGGTATTCGTAATGTTTTGGGCTGTTATGACATCACAGGCAGCAAGCAGAACAGCACAGCCTGCCAGTAGGATTAGAACAGATGTGAAATAATAAATTTTTCGCATAAGATCACCTTTTTCCCAGGGATGGCTGTCCCCAGCCGAGTTTTCTTTGGAACATCAATTCATACGTATCCTTGAACCCCATATAGGACAACACAATAAGCAACGGATATACCGGATAGATATAGCGCGATTTGATCTCCCACAGAATGTAGAATCCGATAAATCCGAGAACCACCAGAATCAGGGAAACCTCATCATATCGCTTAAGACGAATGCCTCGGACCAACCGAGCGAAAATAAAACAGTACATCAGGAAATTCATCACATATACAACCCAAAGCACACCCGTTCGATAGATTGAATCCCCCTGGAACAGGTCCGTTACCCCAGTGGTGTAACTATAGGAGCCCGCAATTCCGCCTGCTCTTCCTCTTCCCATGCCTGAGGCACTTTCATTGCCGATTCCGTATCGATCCATCTGGTACGTGCCTTCAGTCCAGGTCCATATGATCTTTTTGTAATACATCTGAATCAATTCACTGGCACTCGCTTCCGACAGCTTCGATTCAATCTCCTGCTTAAATAGTGCTGTGCTTTCGGCCTTATTGTAATTGGCCTGTCTCTGATAAATTTGGTAGCTCTCCATATTGTCCCAGAATCCGAATCGTTCGAGGTTAATCCCCATGTTCAGCCACATATAGACGGGGGCCGAATTCTCGCCGACCGGTTCACTTACCGTACCTGTGGACTGCAGCACAGCATTCTGGGTCCAGCCTGGGACATTAAACAGAACAGCCAGTACGGCGATGGAGCCCATCACCTTCTTGAACCCGATACTCTGCATGTTCAGCAGGATATACAGGATTGCGGCAATCAGCACAATGGCGCCGATACTGCGGAAGTAGTTTCCGATGGCAAGAAGAATCGCAGCACAGAGCATAGCCTTCCATGATTTTTCACGTACAAACCGAAGTAGAAAGTATAAACAGGATGTCAGAAATGCCGTCGCAATAACATCGTTATAAATTAAGTTGTTTAAAAATAAGGAAGGCAGGTACGTCGCTGCAAAAATCAAAACGCCGTAATCCCGCTCCGTAGATTTGGGGTTCAGCTGCTTATAAATGAGATAAATCATTAAGGTGGTCAACGTTGAGAACAGAATATTAAACAGCTTGATCACCAGATAGTTATCCGGGAACAGGGACAGTAATGTTTTCAAATAGAGCACGATGGAAAAGTTAAACGGGAACATGTGAAGATATCCACCCGTTTCAAACGAGGAATAATCCTGATCGTAAAGCATGCTCACCGCCAGAGAAACGACCGTCTGGGAGTCATCTGTCGGCACTCTTGGAAACACAAAGATAATCGCGATCTGAATCGCCATGGAACATAACAAAACCACCGGGATGACGACCTTTGGACTGTACTTGTTCAATCTCAGGCAGAGACGGTATAACCCGATACCCGCTAACAGAAGCAGAGTAATGACCGGAAGGAAAATGCTCCATTGCTGGGTTCCCAGGATCGGATTGTCTCCATAAAGGCCATAATTATACTGCGCCCGAACGAATAGAGACGACACAATAAACAAACCAACAAAGAAAATAAGAATGAGATAAAGCGTCTTATGGATCACATTAGACATGCCAAAACTCCTTTTCGAGTACAGGATTCGAAAAACAGTATAATGGCTCTAACTGAAAAATCGCTGAATTCGAACAGGCACCTATCGCTGATCCTACGAACATGATTTTAAACACAAAAAAGACCGCCCTCTTCGCCCAAGATAGCGGTCTATCTAGTCCTCTAATACAAGCTACTTCTTTCGTTTCTTCTCCGCGGCCTTCTCTACATTTTCCTTCACCCGAAATTCCACAATCCGGCGGATCAGCTCTTCCGGCAAGGGTTGATTCAGGGGAAACTGCACCGAGCCTTTAGCGCCTTTGTAGGCGGAGAGTTCATCCCGGAATGCCTCGATTCCGCTGGGTGCAGGATAGAATCCGATATGATTCTTATATGCCGCAAAATGGACCAGATTCCCGTGCAGTGCATACGTTGGCATCTGGTAGCTGATCTTCTCCTCGGCATTCGGAGCCGCTTCACGAATAATCTGTCTTAATGCCTGCAGTCTGACCTGTACATCCGGAGCAAACCTCGAAATATATTCATCGACCAGTGCAGAATAATGGTTACCCTCAGCCATTCTGACTCCTTCCACCACGATTCGTGGACTCGTGATATGGATTTATTTTTCACAACGTCATGGCCCGGCCATTGCGCATCAGATAATCTTCCTTCGTCTTGTAGTCCGGCATGATACTGCCAACGCGGCGCCAGAAGGAACGATCGTGATTCATATGATGAATATGGCACAGCTCATGGATAATGACATAATCAATGACTTCCGGTGGTGCCATGGCCAAACGATAGTTAAATGTGAGTTTTTTGTCCCAGCTGCAGCTGCCCCACTTGGTCGGGGAATCCACAATGTCTATGGACTTTGGTTTGACCTTCAGCTGCTGTTGGTATGGACCAATGCGTTCACCAATGACTCTCTTACACTCGGCAAAATAAAACTTCTTCAGATTCGCCCGCAGCTCATCCTCGGACAACCCTTCAACCTTAATTAACTCATGCAGTGCATATTCCTTGCCCAGAAACAAAAACTTCCCGCTGCCTTCTTCCTCGTAGTCTTTGGCCTGCGGTCCTTCCAGGGCCTGCTGCATTAGGGCTGACTTCTTCAATATGATTTCACCATGCTGCTCTACAAGCTTCTGAATGATGTCATCGCTCGTGCCATTAGGTGCCTTAATCGTTACCATGTAGGGCAGGTCCATCGTGATGGAAACCTTCTTGCCTTTGCCATATACCACATGGCATTGAATGATGTGTTCGTTTAGTTTAATCGTTAGCATGCTGTGCTCCGCTTCTTTTTTTGTTATCCATTTATTACGATTGTATATCATCCTAAGGTAATCTGCACAAACAACACATTTATATTTATTAAATAAAAATGTATTATTATTCATTATTATGTATTATTATTTAAAACATACTGAATTCAGTCTCATATAAATGGAGGATACCGTATGAAGCAAATCACTGAGAATGGCCACAAAATCATTGAGGAATTATCCCTCAATCACTGGCAGACCTTGTCTACCTTGTTCTTTGATGGATGGATTTTACGTTTTGCCAACGGATACACGAAGCGCGCCAACTCCATACAACCTATCTATGATTCTACCCACGATGTATTTGCCAAGATCGACGAGTGCGAGCGAATCTACGCTTCCAACCAGCTGAGTACGATTTTCAAAATCACACCGTTTAGCCAGCCGGATCACTTGGATCAGCTTCTGCAGGACAGAGGCTATTCCATTGTGGATCACACCAACATGCAGGTGCGCAGTCTGGAAGCACTGAAGGAACCGGAGTACCCTTTTGTACAAATCGATGAGCAGTTGACCCAGGAGTGGCTGGATCACTTTTGCCGGTTGAATCAGGTACAGGAAGGGAAGCGGGAAACAATGACACAGATGCTGTCCAACATCCGTACAAGCACGGGTTTCATTTCCCTCTCGGTCGATGGACAAGTCGTGGCCTGTGGGCTGGGCGTTGTCGAGCGTGGTTATATCGGCTTGTATGATATCATTACGGATGCCGCATACCGGAATCGCGGGTTCGCTGAACAGATGATATTACATCTCTTGCATTGGGGGAAAAAGCAAGGCGCCACATCGAGCTATCTGCAGGTTGTAGCCGGTAACGCTCCCGCTATAAAGCTCTACGCCAAGCTTGGCTATTCAAAAATCTACTCGTATTGGTATAGAGTTAAGGCATTCCAAGAATCTTGATCGTAAATTCTAACGTTGATTTTTGAGCTAAGACAACCGCCTTGGTGAGTAAGGCGGTTGTCTTGGGAGGCGATCTTTGGTTATATTGTAATTTTAGACAAAGTGTAGAGCTTTCGTATGTAAAGACGGTGATTTTATACATTTGCCATTCTCGTATATAGCTTTGATTACTGATATTTCAACGATACTAGAATGTAATCTTTCGATTCTTTTATTGCAGTAAACCATCGCTTCTTTTAGATTCTCATCGTTTAATCTGTTTGCTATGGTACAGTGAGGTATCCAATTATTGGGGAGATATTGAGACTCAGCATTCATTCGGTATTTTTCAAAAAAATGATGATGATTAGCATGAAACGTTAATAAATCTTGGGAAGGAACAGGGGCAAGGAATACAATTCCTGTGTTCAAAAAAGTCCCTACTGAGTTCAGAGTGATCGAAAGTTGTTTTTCAGATTCATAAAAGCAGTCAAAATCACTTATGAATTTGTCGATATCTACGTCAGAGTCATAACCTGCTATGGTAATATGAGGCCGTCTATCCTGTACTTCTTCTGCATACCTGGAAACTGCATTATCACTCATCTCTTTCCAAACCTGCTTAATATAGAGCTCTGTATCCTGGTCAAAATGAGCAACTACTCCATACAACTCCCTAACCCCCTCCATAACTATAAAGCCTTGCAATGGAGAGTATTCAACGGTACCATTGAGCAATCCTGCCCGCATATCATCTCCGAATGGAATTGCCAGCTTCGCTATAGAACTTCGATTCACAATTATCGAATATCCACATACGGTCTAACCTAGCCTATAAAATATTTGAATAAAAAAATGCCTTTCTTAAAGAACAAGAAAGGCATTTTCATATTTTCTATTCCTTATGATATAGGAAGCTTAACCAGTACCTCATAGGACTTGCCAGCCTGTATATCCTTAATCATGTCTCCGTCGACCAATTGACCGTTAACATACACTTCGGTCTTTCGAACAGCCGCATCCCGTTTCATCTCCACCTGCAGCTCGGCACCACGGAACAACCTGGTCACCGAAGCCTTATCCCAATCCGCAGGTAGTTGCGGACGAACGAGCAACCCTTCGGCGTGACCCTGCAATCCGAACAGTCCATCGATCAGGCAGCGATACACCCAAGGTACCGTACCCGTGTTGAACAGATGGCTGGAGCGCCCGGCTGTACGTGGATATTGTCTGTAGGCCCCGCGATAATAATTGGGGATGAATACAGGCAACTGCCCCCGCTGGAGGACATCTTCGGTATCGGGACCGGGAATCATTTTGCGAAGGAGTCGATAGGCGTTCTCCTTTTCCTCAACCAAATACAGGGCATAGATGTAGAACGCAGCCGCATGGTTGTAGACCGCCCCATTCTCGGCGCTGCCCGGATGTTTTTGCGTAACCCGGCCGACATCTTCCCGCATGGATGTGAAGGACGGTGCCAGTTTCTCCACACCATATGGGGTCTCCAATTGCTCCTCCACTGCCCGGATCAGCGTCTTCCGCTTCTCCTCATCGGCTGCGCCGCTCATCAGCGCCCAACCCTGAGGATTAATATAGATGCGTCCTTCCTGATCCTTGCTGATGCCAAAAACGACATTATCATCCGTTATTCCGCGTGCATACCATTCGCCATCCCACAGATACTCATTCGCTACAGCATTGGTCCGGTCTGCTTCCTCACGGAATTGCTTCGCTGTCTCGGTATGCCCGGCCTGCTCGGAAATATCCGCCCAGACCTTGAACGCATATGCTGTTGCAATGGTCAGCCAGCCGGATACCCCTTTGCCCTTATAACCCACCATATTCATCGGATCACACCAGTCGCCCTGATTAATGAAGTTGAGGCCGCGGTGGTCACGATCCTGAATCAGCCAGCGCATGGCCAGATTCATATGCTCCAGCACAGAGACTTTCTCTTCACTGTCGGCAAATGCAACCTGCTCCTCCAAAATGCTGTAATCATTCGTCTCATCCAGATACGTACGCATGCAGACCGGAAGCCAGATACAGTGGTCCGTATGAGGAACCTGGTTGATGTATTTGAGCTCGGCATCCGGGTGCAAAATGATTCCATCTGGCATCGCGCCGCTTGCATGCTGCTGAGCCAGGGCTGTCAGGAAGGCATTACGTGCGATCCCAGGCTGAATGTAACTCATGCCCATGTTATCCTGCAGATAGTTCCGGGTCTGCGGATCTGTCGTCAGACGGTTCGTTTTGCCGTGGTAGTACATTTGGCGTGGCAGCCAGTGGTTTACAAAATTATTCAATCCGTCATCCGGGGTCTGGATCTGGATATTTCCCTGTCCTTCTGCAACGTAAGCCGCATATTCCTGTTCAGCCAAGGCAAAACCATCCAATCCTTCATGATCCCGCTTGATAAAATACTGCTGCCGGATGCGTTCGATCTCTGCCTCATCATGTGCCGGCCCAAAGATAAACCGGTATTCCCGCTCAGCCCCAGCTTCGAGCTCCAACCTGTACTGAAGAACAGCAACAGGTGTCTCATACCTTGCATCCCCGCCTTCTAACGTGTCCAGCTGCAATGCCGATGGGGCATGAAGGCCACCCTCGCCCTCGAAATGCTCCTGATTCACTTCCCATGAAGCAGGCTTGCGATCCGCAAGCAGGTAGGTCTTGTCGCTGTAATTTTTGATTTTGGCATAGTCCTGATATTTCTGATACGGCGTAATGGACGAGCAGACGATTCCCTGCAACTCATCCACATATTCACCGGATTGATTCATCCATGACATATAACCAACCGTGAAATACGGATACATGCTCAGCTTGCGTTTATGGGAGGAAAGGTTCTTCACCTTCACTTGCCAGAGCTCCATGGCATCCGCTTTGGGCAGACGCAAGCTCATCTCAATAGAAATGTCATCGCTTACAACATTCCAGCGAATATCGTGTTTACCCACGGCGAATGTATAGCTGTCCGCCTGTTTGCGCACCGGCTCATATGGAGCCGAGAAAATGTTTCGGCTTGCTTCATCCTTGATGTAGACAAATCTCCCCGGATGATGTGCATAATACGGCTGCTCCGGCTGCATAAAAGTTTTTGCTTCCAGATTGGGCGCATGCGAGTACTTGGCAGGCTCCGGCTGCATGAATTGCGCCACAGCATATCCGCGGCAATTCATATGGATCATCATCTTTTCGTTCCATAGGAATCCGGATGCCTTGGGCATACTTGTCGGGCTGGTCAGCTCATAATATTCATTGTCGTTCGTTGCTCTGATCATCACTGAACCTCTCTTTCGGGTTATAAAATTGGAATGACAGAAAACGTTTTAGTAACTTGTATACAACTTCATTCATTATAACACGGGAACGCTTACAATCACGTATAAATGTTCAAAAAATTCATGTAAATTAACCTGCTCAGCTTATAAATATCGCAAAACATTCTATTAAAATAAAACTTCTGATTAGGTGCTCCGATTCAACAAAAAAAGAGCTGAATTCTCAGCTCTTATTTCGCTCTAATTGTTTTTCGATGCCCAGCCTGTCAATCTGAATCCAATATTCTGCAATCCGCTCATTTTCGACGCGATATACAGCACTGGCAATTTCAATAACCGGCCGATGGGTTGGTGCATGCCCGTCCACTTCTCCTATATGTATACCCTCTTGTCTCCAGCGCACATACACTTTATCGCCCTGTACGATCAGTTCCTGAATCTCAAGTGAGAATTCACCGTAAGCCTGAATCATCTCTCTCACATGATCCGCATATTCGGAAGGTGTCCTGTTTACGGTCAATTCCTCTTCGGATACCACCTGATGGGCCAGTACCTGCTCCGCCATCAAAGTATCTGCATAATCAAGGTTACGACCTGATCGAACCTCCTCGAAAAAGGCTCTGACAATCTGTTCTGGGGTCATTGCACGCCACTCCATTTACTTTGGATTTGCTGTCACATCTGAAACGCAGCCTTCTATATCTTCCCTTATTCTAACATCCATTCTATAGTGGGAGATCAATCTGTTCTACTGTTCTACGGGACTATTATCCCTACTACCATAACGAACTCGAAGTTGCTTCGGTAAAATACATATACAACACAAAGAACTCCATTACCCTTATCGGGGATGGAGTTCTTTGCTTAACAAAAGCTAATCCTTGGGGGACCATTTAAGGTCTCCTATTACGGACTAACGGTACCACCATTGGCATTCAGAGTCTCGCCGCTCACGTAACTGGATTCCTGACTCGCCAGGAATACAAAGGCAGGTGCCATCTCGGCAGGTTGTCCCGCCCGGCCAAGTGGCGTATTGGAACCGAAACTAGCGAGCTTCTCGACGGGCTGTCCGCCAACCACCTGAAGCGGTGTCCATACCGGACCTGGCGCTACAACATTCACGCGAATACCTTTGCTGCCGACCTGCTGGGCCAGTGCTTTGCTGAAGGTGTTGATAGCCGCCTTCGTCGTTGCATAATCCAGCAGGATTGGCGAAGGGCTGTACGCCTGAATGGACGACGTATTGATGATCGAGCTGCCTGGTTTCATATGTTTTACAGCCGCTTTGCAGAGCCAGAACATGGAGTACACATTCGTTTTGAATGTCGCATCGAATTGCTCTGTAGTCAGATCCGCAATCTGTTCCACAAACTGCTGTTTACCTGCCACGTTGGCAAGAATATCGATCCCGCCAAGCTCCTTAACGGCAGACTCAATGAGCTGTTCACAATAGTTCTCATCCTTCAGGTCACCGGGAATCGCCACAGCCTTACGGCCTGCTTCTTCAATCAGCTGTACCACTTCCTTCGCATCCGCTTCTTCTTCAGGAAGATAAGACAGCACAACATCCGCTCCTTCACGGGCAAAGGCAATCGCCGCCGCGCGGCCAATCCCGCTGTCTGCACCAGTGACTACGGCTTTGCGTCCAGTCAGACGTCCGCTGCCTTTATAACTCTTTTCGCCTGCATCAGGCACGGGTGTCATCTCGCGTTGAAGTCCCGGCTCTTCCTGCTGCTGTTTCCATTCTGATGTTGCCTTCGGATATTGTGTCGTCGGATCTTGTACAGTATGCTGGTCTTGATTAGCCATGTTCAATTCCTCCTCGGTTAAATTTACAGGTGGTCACTACGATCACAGAACAACCTTACGATCGCTGTTATCCCCAGATTTCTTTATCTCCCTTTATTAAGGGGGAAATCCGGGGATAAAGGCGAACACTCCGTTTCTCCAGGTTATTTCTGCTCTCTTCGTGAACATGTAAATTTCAATTTATTTATAGTTGGGTTTCATAAAAGTTGCACTCTTTTCTTTGTAACCGAGATGGGTGGAATTTAAACTGGGCTTGATCATTTCCATCATGGTGTAGCATTTCGTTCTCGTAGGGTAATGGACATTAAAAATGCACTCCCTGAATGGCACTGGATCACCCGAAGGTTCTCCGATGTATTCAAGGAATGCATATACGATACGATGTTATTACAATGCTACCATATTCACTTTAACGATCTTCTCCGCCCTCAACACGCTGCTTTTTCCCAATACCGAATATGAAGTATCCGAGCACCACGATGGCCATAAAGGTCGCACCCACAATCAGGGGCAAGCGTGTATCCGGGTTAAACGCCATCCCGATGATAACCAGGATCAGATACACAATAATAATGTAGTTGCTGATAGGGAACCATTTGGACTTGAAATTGTGTTCCTTCATCTCATTACCCCAGCGCTTTCTGAACCGGAACTGGCTGAAGGCCAGTGCGAACCACGGCACCATCCCCGGAAGAACACTTGCACTGTAGATATACAGGAACAGTTTGGAATTCGGCATCAGGTAGTTCAAGATTACACCGATCAGCAGCAGGGAGATCGTAATAACGATGCTGTTGCGTGGAACCCCGCCTTTGGACAGCTTTTTGAAGAAGGCAGGTGCCTGTCCATTCTCAGCAAGCGTATATAACATACGTCCCGCACTGTAAATTCCGCTATTACACCCCGACATCGCAGCCGTGAGCACCACGAAGTTGATAATGCCCGCAGCAGCCACGATACCCACCTTGGCAAATGTGAGTACAAACGGGCTTCCCGTCTGCCCCACTTCATTCCACGGGTACAGTGTCACGATGACAAAAATAGCCCCTACATAAAAGATAAGGATACGCCACACGATATTTTTGATCGCTTTACGCAGCGTATGCTTCGGATTCTCCGCTTCTCCGGCCGTAATACCGACCATTTCCACGCCTTGATAGGCAGCCGTTACGATACATAAAGCAAACAGGAATCCTTTGATCCCTCCCGGGAAGAAGCCTCCATGACTCACCAAATTCGATAATCCGATTGGCTGTCCGCCGTTACCCAGACCGAAGAAGATTAAGCCGGTTCCGATCACGATCATGAACACAATCGCTGTTACCTTAATCATGGCGAACCAGAATTCAAACTCCCCGTAATATTTCACCGCAGCCAGATTCGCCGCCGCAATAATGAGCACACCAGCCAGTGCCGGCAGCCATTGAGGAATATCCGGAAACCAGTACCCGACATAGATACCGATCGCCGTAACTTCCGCCATCCCTACCGTTACCCAGAGGAACCAGTAACTCCAGGCAGTCAGGAACCCGGCAAGCGGACTGATATATTTATGAGCAAATGTGGCAAAGGATCCGGTGACAGGCTCCTGAATCAACATCTCACCCATAATACGCATGACAAAAAAGATAATGATCCCGGCCAGCAGGTAGGCCAGCAGCACCGAAGGACCTGCCCATTTGATCGTACTCGCCGATCCCATGAACAATCCAACACCGATTGTACCCCCGAGTGCAATCAGCTCAACGTGACGGGGCTTAAGCCCTCTAGATAGTTGCTTCGATTCCAAACGATTCTCCCCTTTTCTTGTGTGCAGCTTCGTGTTGTCAGAATTACATGTTTATGTTCACATTAACGCAATGCAGAATTGCTTCACCAAATTGTACGAGATGTGCCGCAGAAATACAACAAGGAATGTAAGGAAGCGTTTTTATTAAGAATGTTTATCATTTATAACGGTTTCTGGATCATTCTCCAAAAGCATCAGCATGATATGAGCACGACCAACAGCGAAGGTACACTAACCAAAATAGCTCAGCCAATTATCGGATCTTGGATACGCTGTATGCCCTGATTGTGAAACCACCCGCGACTACCGCTTATGGCGGCTCTACCCGCGATCTGGGAGGTTATTTTTGTATTTTTGGATACAGCCGCATCGAACATGGACCTAACAGACAGGATACTGGAACAATCTTGCTATCCATCCGTATCTTCTATAAATGCTCATAGGGGAGGCACCGTATGCCTGACTTGCTGCTGATCTTATTTTTGTTCAACCTGTCTCTATTTCTTCTGCACGAAATGGATGCGATTAGGCGATCCGAGTGGAGATTGTTTATCGTGTTGAAAGAGATGGAGGACGAGAAAGCTTATAGGTATTTTACATGGGTGCACCTGCCCTTATACACCGTCATCCTCTCCCTGCTCTTCAGTTCGTATCAGACGATTACGTTCTGGGTGCTGGACATCTTTTTCATCATACATACGATATTGCATTTCTTGTTTGAGATGCACCCACGCAACCAATTTAAAAATTCGTTCTCAAGGTCATTCATCTACCCCATGGGAATTTTTGCTTTAATCCATTTAATAATCCTAATAAACTAGGGGTAACAACTACTCATTTCGGGAGGTGTGCATATGGAGCAGCAGCACGCAGCACGAGTCGAATTATTCGTTTCCAACGCACAGATCATCAAGAAGTCGTTCAAATGGCAAAATCCGATGATGCATCGCCTGGCGGCACTTCTCTATGCAGGCGAAAATAAAACGGCGGATGGCGAGGCCATTCGCCAGAGTCATGATCTGATGAAGCAAAATACAAACCTCTTTTCCGTATTCAGGGGCAATTCGGCCATCAGTATTGCCGCCATGCTCTCCCTTACCACGGATCAGGAGTCGAAGCTGGCGGATACCCTACATGTCTACGATCTGATGAAACAGATCAAGTTTCGTACTTCCGATTTCCTGGCCGTGGCTGCCTATCAGATCGCTGCCCAGGCAGCGCCTGACCAGTTTCAGTACACGGTGGAGCGTGCCAAGGCTTTTTACGATCAAATGAAAGCAAAACATCGCTTCCTCACCGGACAGGATGACTATATTTTCGCAGCCATGCTGGCTCTCTCCGATCTGGATGTGGAATCCGGTGTGGACCGTATGGAACAGCTCTATCGTGAACTGAAGCCAGAATTCTCTCCTGGCAACAGCGTGCAGGCATTGACCCAGGTACTGGTCCTTGGAGATGACAACCCTGAATCAAGTGCACGTGTATTGGCATTACAGGAGGCGTTCCGTAAACGCAGCATCCGCTTGGATAAAACATATACCCTATCCTCCCTCGGAGTGCTCTCTCTGCTGCCTGTCCACCAAGACACACTGGTGGATCAGGTGCAAGAAACGTTCGACTGGCTGCGTGATCAAAAGGGCTTCGGGGCATGGTCGATCACCAAACAGGAGCTGCTTCTATTCTCATCTGCCCTGGTGGCTGTTCAGCATGTTGAGAATCTGCGAAGCGGTGTGCTGACCACGACACTCTCTACCAGCATCACCAACATTATCATCGCACAGCAGGCCGCCATGGCCTCCACTGCCGCGGCATCGGCTGCTGCTGCCGCTTCATCATCTTCAAGCTAACGTTCGTTCACCAAGGCAGCATATTAAAAAAGCCCCCTCTGATTGATTCAGAGGGGGCTTAATGCATAAGATGATTCAAAATAGGTATAGAACAATTCATCATCTTCCGAAACTATATGATTCCCGTTTCACGAAACTCCTCAATGAAACTGTTCAGCCAATCGTCACCATAATCGAGTGCTCCCATATCATTTTCGATAAAAGCAACATCCAGGCCCATGACCCAGAACCTGCGAGCGATAATGAACAGGTCTACGGCCTGCTCGTCCTCTGGAGAGAAGCTTCGTATCGAACGATAACCTGCCATGAGCGCATTCCATAATGCTGCTTTTTGCTCACCGGATTGCCTCTTTCTAGCCTTTACCTGAGCCAGATCATAGGCACGCCAGCCCTTGGCTGTCCACTCCAGGTCATAATGCGTAAACGAGCCTCCCTGCTGAAAGGCATTATTGTTACCATGCATATCGCCATGACACAGTCCCCATTCCAGACTACGGGCAGATGCTGTAATCCGCTTCTTCAGCTCCTCCGTAAACGCATACAAAAATGGCCCTGCTTCATGTGTCTCTCCAATGTATGCCATAATGCGCGCGAGCGGCTGATCAATCAGAAATTGCGTATCCAGCTCATATCTGGGCTGTTCCACTACCACCTGGTCCATGGCCTTGTGCAGCTCAGCCGCAGATTGACCAAAAGCATAACAGGACTTCTCATCCTCCAGGTTATTCTCGGTCCCCTCAATATAGCGGAACATCACAGCCACTCGTTTGCCTTCCGGCGCATCCAGAACGGTGTAACCACGATTATCCTTCCTCTTCATGTAATCACCAACATCTGCATGCACGGAAGAATTCAAAATCGCTTTCAATTGAGATAACACGGACAACTCCGTGATGACTTCTTCCTCCCTGATCTCGGCACGGTATACCCGAAGGATGTGCAAGCCAGTGGACGTTTTTACCCGGTATGTATCATTCAATCCTCGCAGCCAAAACAAACATTCTTCCCATTGACCCATATCATATTGATCTCTTAGAACAAACTCCAAATATTTCGGGCTTAAAATAGAGCGTAATGCCATGGGTTGATTAAAATTAAGCATAATGATGCTCCTTTAATTTTAATAATTTCTGTTACTCCTATCACTTAATATATAGGTTACAGGTACATTTTGGAAGACGAGTTAAAAGAAGTGTGCATTCTGGAAAGTTCATTTACAACCTTTGTTGTTCTCGCTTTGAATCTCACCCTTGACCTTGAAGTACACTTCAACCTTTATACTGTAGATATCGTAATCAAGACGAGAGGCGGCATACAGATGAGTATGAAAGTATATAACAAAAGACGCTCTCTAATGAGCTATCTATTTGAAAAATTTATTCTTTTATCAGGAACCAAGAAGAATTTCTCCACGCGGGACAACACCCGGAAGCACATCGACCAAGTGGGACTTGAGAACATTAAGCCTTATCAGTTAGGTAAGGTGAAACTCACATCTTCCCGATCAGAGCGTTCCTTTGAGGACATCCAGGTATTTACATTGAATGACCAGCATTCAGACGCACAAAAAGTCATCTTATATATTCATGGCGGCGCTCATACGCACCAGCCCTTAAGTTTGCATTGGAAATTCATGGACACCCTGGCCCAGACAATAAATGCCAAAGTGATCGCTCCCATTTATCCCAAAGTGCCTCACTTCAACTATCAGCATACGTATCCAAGACTGCTAAACTTATATCGTGAAATCCTTGAATCGGCACAAGCTCCCTCACAAATTACGATTATGGGAGATTCAGCGGGTGGGAATATTTCGCTAAGTCTGGCACATTACATTCAGATGAATCATCTTCCGCAGCCCAAAGATATTATTTTACTGTCTCCATGCGTGGATATGGTTCTGGACAACCCGGTCATATTTGATTATGAGTCGAGAGACCCCATGCTCGCTGTAGAAGGATATGATGTAATCCGGCGGATATGGGCAGCTGACAAATCGCTGGATGATCCACTAATAAGTCCGCTTTACGGAGATTTCGAAGGGCTCGGGCAAATTACCATGTTTGTCGGAACACATGAAGGGCTGTTCCCCGACATCATGAAGCTCGACAAGATGCTTACTGACCAAGCCATTGACCATCATACCTTTGTTTATCCCAAAATGAATCATGTTTTTGTCCTGTATCCCATCCCGGAAGCCAAGGATGCTCAGCGCAAAATCATCGACATCATTAAGCACTAAACAGTCGCTTAGTCATACGCTGAATCCAATTAATGCGGCTTTTTATAACATAGATAATGTTGTCCACTTATGAGTCGTATATTGGAATGGTGTCGTCAGTACAATCCATGGCATGACCCTCCGTACTCGAGAGCTATATCACAAGCTAGAAAAAATTCATCATGAAACGGTATGAAGCTCTCGACAAATTCTTATCCAGCACGGAAAAGCGATTGGGAAGTTAGGTCAATCCATCTGATTCTGAAGCTATGAACCAAGATTGGTTCTATAGTCGGGCAGCTGCCTGTCCTGCGTTGTACGATTCAGCAGGCTCGCTATACGCTCCCGGTCAAAAGAAGCCAGATATACAGCTAATATATCATCCTCGCTTTCACCAACAGCCATTTCGAACAGGCAAATGACATCCTCCCTACAAAATATCCGCCAAGCCTGAAGAGAGGACGTCTCTGGAATTTCATATGCCCCGTCGCTTAATCCCCAATAGGATCGGTAATCCGATAACCCCCACATGTTCTCATCAAAAATAACCCAATAAGGCAGCCTGTCCTCCACCCCCATCTGAATGAATGCTTTGCTTACAAGAAAATTGGTGAGTGATTCATTCTCGAGCGACCAATCCGGATGGTTCCACGCACATAGATACACCGGCGGGTCTTCCTTCGTCAGATCACTGAAACGTATGCCGCAATAAATCACCGATTCTTCGCATTGATAAAAGACCAAAAACGCCTTGTCCGTTGTAAAGAAATCCGAATCCGGTACAAAGATATCCTCCAGAAGCATCGGCTCATACTGATTATTGCAGTGCTGCGTAATATATTGGCACCGTCCAAACCTCTTATAGTATTCACGCAGAGCGGCTGGTAACGGCTTGCCGAGGCGCCGCTCCTGTTCCCGAATGTCTTCTTCTGTCTTGGAACTTGCCTCTTCATGATGACCTTGGAGAAACTCGGCCAACACTTTGAAATCTGCAATCAAGTCAATCTTCTCCTCTCACCAAAACGTAGCTTTTAAAGAACATACGGGCCTCCGGAAATAACAGTGGAGCGACATGGTCTATAGGGAACCATCGAATATCATCGATCTCATCATCCTGAGGTTTCAGGTCCGTCCCGTCTCCAGCATATTCGACCAGATACATCGTCGTCTCCTGGCCTTGAAATCCCAATTTCTCCTGCGTTATGGGGTCGAATCTAAAGGCAATTTTGTCCTTGAACGGTTTGGTAATTGTATATTTTGTTGATCCGGTTTCCTCTTCTAATTCCCTGAGCAGTGCCGCCTCTATGCTCTCGTCCTGCGGCTCTACCCCGCCTTTTGGGAAATCCCACGTTCCTTTGATTTTCCCCTGTGCTCCCTTTACCTTATGAACTAACAGGAATTCATCATCCTTTTGAATGACCGCACCGACAGCCATACGAATCATTGATTACACCCCCATGATCCTAAGTCTTGAGCAAGATATCCGGTTTACTTGCTTGTATAATTTACATTATAAAATATTCATCCGCAGAATTCCTTTTTTGCCCAAATAGACCGCTCCCTGATCGAGGGAACGGTCTATGAAGGCTACCTTTTATGAAGAAGATATCCTATGAGGATACGGAGTTAGTTGCACCAATCTGGGTAATAACCGTATCATACGGAGCCAGTTGAAGCGTTTGTTTTCCAAACTCTGTATCAATCGTTGTTGTCTGAACCTGGTCACTATTGTTGATCACAACCAATATGTTACTTTCCGGATAATACGCACACTCGGTGTACAGGTTATCCGGGATATACTTCGTTTCCTCGTATTCCTCGCCTGCATAACGAATCAGATTCAACAGCAATCTGGTATTCTCCCAGTTGAATGCGAATGCGGAGAGATAGATCCCTTTTCCTTTGCCGAATGCATGGGTAGACAAGGTAATATGACCATCCGTTTCATGCAGCACCTCAGCTGTGCCATCCGTAAGATAAATGCCTTTCTTCGGCGTTATTATGCTGGCTTCATCTGGTACCAAACCATGTTCATCTCGTACCTCATATGACCATTTTCCATGAACGACTCTTGCCCCTGTATCTTCATCCACGCCAAGAATATGTGCCATTCGGAAAAAGCTGTCGTATCCCTCGATCGCCGAGGGCTGATTGATGCCGATAAACGTACCACCTTCGTACACCCACTTCGTCAGTAGGTCCACACATGTATGGTCATTCCAGTGCTCCCCACCGCTCCATGCGGAACCCGCAGAGCCAGCATTGATCACGACATCGCATTCTTGCAGTACGCCCTGACGGATGTCTTCAAAATCGATGAACCGCACCTCAACCGGTAATCCCGACAATGCTTCATTGACATGGATGAGATCATGCATGTACGTTTCATGGAAATGCCCGGACAAGGTCCATGATCTCAGTTTGCCCCAGCTATGCAGCACGGCTACCTTGGTCTGGATCTGATAAGGCTTGCCAGCCTGATGCAGCTCCTTCATTTCCCTGAACTCATTGGCAATCTTCTCGATGTATTCCACAAAATCCGGATAAGGCTCCACCAGATGCAGATACCCGCCCAGTCCGATTCGATCGATCGGTTCTCTGAGCAGAGCACGACGAATATTTATCCAATACTTCTTGGCATCCAGTGTTGGGTCGCCGCCCTTCTTGAAGGTAGGAAGTCCGCCTAAACCAACCGGAAACAGGTAGGGATGCAGCCGGATTTCATGCGTATCCACGTTGATACCCGAACACATTCTTGCCTCATACCCGGAGAAAACACATTTGATCATGCCGTCGAATCCAAATTCTTCGAAGCGGTCATGGTAAGGCTCCATGCCGACCCAGCTATCATCGTAGAAAACGTAGGCCAGCTTGTCATGCTTGTGTACAATATCAATCAGCTTTTTACCGAATTCAATCACAAAATCATTGATGAACGCCATCCAATCCAGTTTGCGCTGATTCGCAGGCATATGACTGACCCGGTATTTACCGCCATTTACGAAATCCTCAGCCGTGAGGGAATAGCCAGCCTTTTTGGCAAACAGATCAAGCGCTCTTGAACTTACCGTAAAATCATATGAACCCCAGTCCGAGAACAGATGGCGGTTTCGCTCACTGCTGCCCCAGATCCAGGCGAAATTATAGAACAGGGACGTAAACCGAACAACGGTTGTTTCCTTGTGCTCCTGACACCAGTTTTCCATCCAATTCAGCAGGTATGCTTGGGTCTCCGGATAGATGGGATCGATCTGCATTAGATGCTCTTTGTCCCAGTCATTCGTCGTGTGATTGTACATCGAAATCTCTTCCCATATCCGGTAAACCATGAAGCTGACGGTGTATTTATGCCACGGAATGATGCCGGTAATGACTACATTCCCTGACTCCCGCTCATAATTCCACTGTTCTCTCGGCACCTCTTCCCCCGTGGTCCGGTCATAGACCTGCCAATACTTGAACGCTTCCCGGGAATCGTTCACCTTGAACTGTTCAGCGAAGAAATCCTCCATCAAATAGATGGACAGGTAATCCTGCACGGCCACCTTGGGGTTCGTTATGAGAAAACATTGCTGCAGCTTATCCGTATTGCGGGATGCCCACTCATTATGATCCCGGATGATACAGATCGTCGAATAAATGCCGTATCCGGCGTTAATAATCTCATCCGACAATTTCGTCCCGTCACTGTCACGAATGACATCCGCACCCCACCGTTCAGCGAGCTCCAGTGTCAGCGCCTCATAACCCGATTCTCCAGGCAGGGTGAAGGCTCCCGTTGTTTTTTTGGACAATTGGATCTCCTCCTATCTCAACATGTCGGACAGAAAAGCGAGTGCCAGGCCCTGACCCCAGCCTTGAATCCAGTCTTTGGGGATCTTGCGGTACCCTTCCCGATCCTTCATGACAGCTGTGCCGCCAGATACGCCCAGTACACGTCCATCTTCAGTGATATTTTTCAGTACACCGTCCAATGCCTTCTGCACATACTTGGTATGCAGCGGATTGCCGTTATTGATCATGGCTGCCGCAATACCGCAAGACGCTGATACTTCTTCATAAGACTCTTCATCATCCAGCACCGTTCTCCACAAGCCGTTGTCCGTCTGAACCAGCTTCAATGCTGCCAGTTGGTCCCGGAGCGAGCACTCGACGTCCATACACTGCGGATACAAATACCAGTCCTTCAATTGAGGTTTCACCTGTGACATTGTGTAGGCACCCCAGGCATTCGCTCTTCCCCAGTAAAATCCGGACATATGGTCTTTATTGACATTGTTATACCCGTGATACCAGAAGCCCGTGCTTGGATCTTGAAGGTATTTGATATGCCAGTAGTACTGATTCAGGGCATCCTGAATCATGGCTTCATCCTTCAACTTGCTGCCTACACGCAGCAGGAAAAATGCAGCCATAAACAAGGTATCCGCCCATGCCTGTTCCGGAAAGTCATTGGCAACGGATACGGTATGCTGCAGCACGTTGTCTCCGAAGCGGAGTGCATGATTCTGGAGATAATCCACTTTGCTCAGTGCAATATCCCAATATTTCTGGTCCCCTGTCTCTTCATACAACGTAATCAGCATATGGCCCATGGCACAGGTGTTTACCGTCCAGCTCGGCAGGCCCAGCTCAATATATTCATCCGCCCACTGGACCAGCCTGTCCAGAATCTCCTTGTTGCCTGTCGTCTGGTAGGCTCTGGTTACACCGTAATAGGCTACACCGCAAGGCCAGTCCCATGTCAAATCCATGGATAGTGTTTTTTGGGTGACGTTATCGATGACCTTTAAAATCTCTTCCCTGTCATATTTCACTTGAAGCATCGGTATTCCCCTCTCCTGGACACATGCCCCCAAGTGTGCCCTGAGAGGTGTCCGTTCGTATTGTAAACGCTTTACTTATTCCATTCTACGCAGTAAAATGGTGTCAATCTAAGCATATTCGTAACAAAACTGCGCAATTTCAACCATTTATGAATGGGGGTATCGCATGTGGCCAAAACCAGGAAGCCTGTTATTGAATACCGTCATTACAGCCTGCCCATCCATTTTCCCGTCCTGCTATTAAGCGGTGAGCGCTGGAAAATATCCGATATCAAGAGCGAGCATCTTCATTTTCATAACCATCTGGAGATTGGCATCTGCTACTCCGATAGCGGCATTATGGAGATCAAGGGAGAATCCGTCCCCTTTCAGGCCGGCGATGTGACCTTCATTCCCCGATATCTTCCTCATACAACGTACAGTACACCTGGCACAGCCAGTTTGTGGGCTTATATTTTCTTTTCGCCGGACGACCTGTTTCAGCATTCATTAAAAGGTACATACCGTGATTTTGAGCCAAATCTGTGGGCAGTACAGGGAATGAACTGTGTGCTCAGCAAGGAGCAGCATCCCAAGGTGTACACACTTGCCACATCGATTGTAGAGGAGTTAAGACAGCAGAATCCCTACTATCAGGAAAGTGCCTACGGCATGATGCTGTCCCTGTATATCGAGCTCCTTCGAATTCATTCCCGTAATCGCCCCCTGTCAGAACAGGGAACAGATCATGGTTTGAAAGGGGACCTTGTCATCTCCCCTGTACTCGAGTACATCACCAAGAACTACATGACCCCCATGACCATCGACTTTTTGGCCGATCTGTGCCACTTGAGTACAACGCATTTCCGCAGAAAATTTTATGAGATTATGAGAACGACGCCTCTCGAATTCATCAACAGCACACGCATCGAAGAGGCCTGCAAGCAGCTGAAGAGCACCGACCATTCCATTCTGTCGATCTCAGAGCAGGTCGGTTTTCATTCCATTTCCAGCTTCAATCGCTGCTTCTCCAAACTGATGGGGCAGTCCCCCAAAGCGTGGCGCAAAGGTGCACAAACCGAAGTACAGTCCGCCAAAGCATCCATACTGGAGTTTACCGGCTGGGTCTAGGTCCAGGCTTGAAAGGCGAGAAAACAAGCTCCCTCCTCCCTATGGAGGTCACTCCGTTAGCGCAACAAATAACGCAACCATGAATGGTTGCGTTATGTTAATGCCTATACCTCACACAATTTCACCTGTGCTTGCGCCGGTTAATGCCTTTTCAGGTGTTTGTACGGAAGGTACAGACAGCCCCAGATTCCCTCGAAGGGTACTGCTCTCATATTCGGTACGGAATAATCCCCTCCGCTGCAATTCGGGAACCACCAGTTCGATAATATCGTTGAAGCCCTCCGGGAAATGAGGCGGCATAATATTAAAGCCATCTGCACCATCATTCAGGAACCATTCTTCCAATTGATCCGCAATTTGTTCCGGAGTCCCGACAATCTCCCGATGACCGCGTGCTCCTGCGATTCGTTCATAGATTGCACGGATCGATTGCAGGTTCTCCCGTTTCGCAATTTCACGAATGATGTTATAGCGGATTCGCGGATTGGTTTCATCTTCAATAGAGCTTGCTTCCGGCAGCGGTTCATCGACATCATACCCGGACAGATCAATATTCGTAAAAGCAGACAGATATGCCAATCCCACTTCAGGCAGAATATAGCTGTTTAACTGCTGCTGCTTCAGCAGGGCTTCTGCCTCTGTTTTGGCCACCGTAATGAACACGCCAGGCATAATCTTCAGATCATCCGGCTTGCGTCCGTATTTAGCCAGTCGACCTTTGACATCCCGATAAAAGACCTGTGCCTCTTCAAGCGTTTGCCAAGCTGTAAAAATGACTTCAGCCGTCTTGGCTGCCAGCTCTTTGCCAGATTCCGAAGACCCGGCCTGAACAATTACAGGATGTCCTTGCGGTGTTGTTGGGGAATCAAGAGCACCCTGCACCTTAAACCATGCCCCTTCATGGTTAACCGGATGTACCTTCTCTACATCCAGATATCGGCCATTATCCTTGTCGATGACAAGCGCCTCATCCTCGATGGACAACCATAGCTGCTTGACAACGTCCACGAATTCCTCAGCACGTTCATAACGGAGCGCATGCTGCAGATGCTTTTCTTTACCAAACAGAAGGGCTTCTCCCTCGTTGGCGGATGTGACGACATTCCAGGCAGCTCGTCCCTTGGACAGATGATCAATCGCTGCGAATTTACGCGCAACATGGTATGGATCGTTATAGGTCGTGGTCAGCGTGGCCGTTAACCCTATATTTCTCGTCACAGCCGCGAGGGCCGAAATGATGATAATCGGGTCCAGCTTCAATGAGGAGTGTGCATTACCGGAAAGCCGCTGGCCCAGGACATCGGCAAAAAAGATCATATCGAACTTACCGCGCTCAGCGGTCTGTGCAATCTCCGTTAAATAACCCAGATCGAATGCATGGTCTGCACCTGAAGAAGGATGACGCCAGCTTGCTACATGATGTCCCGGCAGATTAATGAAAGCTCCCAGTTTCATTTGTTTTCCAGTCATACGAACCACTCCCTTATCTGATTTTGGTTAAAAACTTATTCATACAAACCACATTTATCTATCACACAAGGCCACTGCGAGTGCAGTACCATCTTCCGTTAACGTGTGTTTGAATTTAGGGGTATATATGAAAAGGTTATTGAGCAAATGGATTATATTCGTTGGTATATAAATCTTCCGGTTTCACCTGACCTTCTTTTAGCTCACCATTTGCCACAAGCCAGTCGATCCATGTTCCGTATTCCGATGGAGTAATGACACCTCCCTTTTCCGATATGCCTGTACTCTTCCAATATTTAAGGTTATCCGTCGTTTCCTTGCGTTCCCGCTGATTCACAATATCCTCGAACCGTGAGATGACTTCCTCCCTAGGTGTGGTCTGAGCCCAGTCAATGGCTTTGGCAACCCCGTCTACAAATTGCTTCACCGTATTCGGATTCTCCCGGATGTAATCCTCGCTGAAGAAATAGTCGCCTGCGGTAAACTCCTTGCCAAACACATCGATATCTCTGAAAATTTCAGTGATTCCTCCTGTTGCCAGAGCCCTGTCCCGGCCGATTCCGCTTAACATCACGACGTCGATCTGTTGATTCCGCAGAACCTGTTCCGCACTTGAACTTGGGACAGTCACCAACGTGACCTGTTCGATTTCTTTTTCCGTCAGGTTGCCTTGTCGTAAATAGTCTTTGAGGACAAATTCCAAATGGGCCCCGAGAATATTCACGCCTACCTTTTTCCCAATAAAATCTTTGGCCGTTTGGATTGGCGTCCCCTCAAGGGTATAAGCCCCGATGTACGTATGCTCATCACTGCCGTATGAACCGACGACCGATTTTATTTTTACGTTTTGGGAGTAGGATTTGATAATGGCTCCATTAAAAGCTGATCCGAAGTCGATCTGTTTCGTCGCCGTTAATTGAATGCTCTCCGGTCCCCCAACGCTGTCGCCTATGGATTCCAGTTTCAAGTCCCCCAAGTAGCCCAAATCTGCAGCCAGCTCCGGAAAAGAAACACTTCCAGGTGAAGACTGATATTGTAGAACTTGATCTTCTTCTCCGCTCTTCGCGGAGGTCTTGGGATCTGAGCAGCCTGATAGGACACCACTGACCAAGCCTGCAATCACAAGAATGCCTAATGTTCGTTTCATCTCGCTTCTCCTCCTCCAAATAATGCTTATTCATAACTCATTAATTCAATTGAATTAGTAAGGATTAATGATAAAAAAATAATGAGGGAATATTCGAACAGAACTACTCATTCACTTGCTGTTTCCATTTGGAAAATTTACGTTCCAGCATGCTGAGCCCTTGGTTGATTAACAACCCCAGCAGAGCAATGGTTAATATCCCGGCATACATCTGAGGAATCTGGAAGTTATACTGGGAATACGTGATGAGATAACCCAAGCCTTCTTTGGCCCCTACCATTTCAGCAGCTATAAGTACCAGGATTGCCCCTGTCCCTGCCATGCGAATACCGGTAAATATCGTGGGAACCGATGCCGGCAGTATAACCTTGAGGAACAATCTGAAGGACTTAATATTCATCGATCTTGCTGCCTTGATCAGCAAGGGATCAACGCTGCCGACAGCAGCAATCGTATTGAGAAGAATGGGCCAGGTGCAGGCGAAGAGGACGATCGCAATCTTGGAGGTTTCACCGATCCCCAGCAGCAGCATGAATACCGGGAGCAGCGCTAATGCAGCCGTATTTCGAAACAATTCCAGCACCGGATTCAACAGCTGTCTGGCTAATGGATACCAGCCAATCAGTAATCCTAACGGGATTGCAATAAGTAAGGCTAAGGCGAAACCACTGAATGAACGAATGATGCTCGCCAGAAAGTGAGTGAAAAGCTCACCTGAGATGATCAAATTCCATAATGCCCGGATGACCTCGGAAAAGGCAGGGAAAAATGCTGCATCTACCAAGCCTGTCCTTGGCGCGATCTCCCACAGTAGGACCAAGGCAATTAACACGATCGACTGTTTAAACAACTTCAGCACACCTGAAAAGGCAGCAGGACTTCGTTTACCAAGCCGTAGGGCTGAATGGGCAGTCTTTACGGATTCGATAGGAATACACTCCTTTAATCAATTAGATATACGCACCGCGGTATTCAGGTTCATGCAGTAGACTCCACACTTCATGGCGAGCTTTCACAAAGTCGGGATGGGAGCGAATATCCGCATCCTCCAGCCGCGATTGAAGCGGAATGTCCACAATTTGTCTCACCATTCCAGGTCCTGGCGTCAATACCACTACTCGTTCTCCAAGATAAACCGCCTCATCAATACCATGCGTAATAAAAATGATGGTCTTCTGGGTCTTCTGCCAAATACGCAAAAGTTCACTTTGCAGGGATTCACGCGTCTGGGCGTCCAATGCAGCAAAGGGCTCATCCATCAATAAGACATCCGGATTAAAGGCAAGGCTTCTGGCAATCGCTATACGCTGCTTCATCCCCCCGGATAGCTCATGCGGATAACGGTCTCCGAAGTGAGTAAGTCCCACCAGCGACAGAAAGTGCTCCACTTGCTCCTTACGCTCCTGCTTCGGAATACCCTTGGCTTCCAGACCAAATTCAATATTGCCGCGCGCCGTCTTCCACGGGAATAAAGCGTACTGCTGAAAGACAATGCCCCGGTCAAGCCCTGGGCCCGTAATCGTTTGGCCATCAATCAAAATGCGCCCCTGTGTCGGTGACGATAGTCCACTGATCATATCAAGCAAGGTTGATTTTCCGCAGCCACTCGGACCCACGATGGTGATAAACTCGCCCTTTCTTACCGAAAAGTCCAGGTCTTTTACAGCTGTAAATGCCTGAGTTGCTTCCTTTTGCTTGGGATCGCGGACCGTGAACGTCCTGGTGACACTCTCAAATCTGATTTTTTCAGCAGCAGCCATTGACTTCACCTCTCTAATGTATATTGGGATACCTAAGCAAAAAAGGCTCAGCTGACAACGACTAGCGCTGTCCTCTGAGCCTCTGGATAAACCAGTCAGCTTCCATTCAATGGTTAAAATTTGAACATTCACAATTTACATTAATCTGATGTGTTTACTATATTTTAGACCTGTTGGATTGTCAACAACTACTTGAAAATAATGTATATTCATCATGTGAAATCCAGATAAAAACACGTGCATTGTCTTCCTTTAACACCTTACATATTTGCGTTTGAAACCAATCCGATTTTTATCTACAGCATTTTGAATATTATCGGAAGCATTCAGGAATTTGCTCTTGGGCTTGTCCTTCTGAACCTCGACGGGACCGATCGCCTTCGCCGTTTCGACAGCCTTATCATGCAGCGGAACGTAGGATACGGCAACGGTGTATACAAAGTTGCTCATCGAATACTGGGTGCGCTCAGGAGATTGATGGATCATGGCCTGCACGTTCTCCAGCATCCCGCTCAGCTTATCCTCAGAGAATTCAGCGTCCGGGCGATTGCCCAGCAGCCAGCAATAACAGCTCCAGCCAGCCGACATCTTCAACTCCTCGCCGCTGGCAATCCACCGATCTGCAACTTGCTGTGCAATATCTGTCTCCGATAGTGTAACGGCAACGATGAAGTCGGAGATCATGTAAAAATATGCGTCCTCGATCCAACGGTCGAAATCCGCTTCCGTCATCACTTTCGGATCAGCAATAACACCTGCAAAATACATCGCATCATAATTCCCGGTTGCGTACAGCTGCTCGGCCAACGCCTGGTCCTTTTTGATTTTGCGAGCGATCGGCTTCATCGCTCCTGTAGCCACGCCGAAGAGTGGTTCATGTGCACCATTCGACATATATATCTTTTTCGTGCGCTCCTTGCCAAGTGCCTCAAGCTCCTGCATCACTTCTTCCAAATTCATTACGCAGCGCTCCCTCATATTGGATTGCGGATATTTTGTCTACCCCAGATCTCAGCTATTTTCCTAAAACATCGTTGAAAAGCTGTCCGCCTCCATCCATGTCAATGATTTTAAGACGACTTGTGTTTTTGATAAAAATAGTCTTGTATTTCTCCTCACCATCTTGGTTCGTGAGTAAGAGAATCCGTTCATTTTCATTATCGGTTACCGTTCGAAAGGTATAATCATCGGAATCAACTTCTCGAACAATCGTGTCATATTCGGGAAACGAAGACCACTCGCTCTGGCTTGTACTTTCTTCGGTTGGTTCGTTATTTGGCTGCGCCGTTTCGGTCTGTGCGGATGGTTCGTTGCTGCCCGTGGGGTTCCCGGTATCCGTCTGGTTCGATTGGCAAGCCGTCAACATCGTTGCGGCCGCAATCAGGATCATAAGCAGTCTGTTCATCGTTAGTCATCTCCTGCCTGCGTTAGTGCTTTTTTTATTGGATAAGGGTCTCTGACGCCAGCGTAAAGCCTTCAATCGCGACATCTTCGTCCACTTCAATCATAATGCAGCGTTTCCCTTGGAAATTCACCTGCTTGACGTATCTCAAATCCTGCGGGCTAACCGAAATTGTAGCGACCTTGGTTTCGATCTTGATGGACTTGGAAGTGAACTTCGGCATAACGCTAGTTGCTTTCATCTCATAGTTTTTATTATCCACGATCGTTTCGAATGCCCGTTCCACCTTCTCGGTGGTCACATCCTCCACGCCGCTCGCGTTCAGTACACGCTCCAGATCTTTGTAATCCAGCTTCGGAGGCTCTTCCTCCTTCGTCTCTTCGTTGATTTCAATCACCCGGTTAATCTCTTCGTACACCTGAGCAATGGTAGCTGAATCAAGCTCTTCCCCAGCCACTTCCTTGACGATATCTTCGAAGATCGCTCGCTCTTCCAGTGCCGTCACAGATCGTTCTCCGTTCAATACCTGTTCGACAAAGTGCGGATCCGGGAAATTCGATTTTCCCGTACAGTATAGAATCCGATTCACATCGGAATAGTTGTCCGTCACGCTAGGGTACAGGAATCCTTGCTCCGGCGTGCTTAACTTGATAATCGGATCGACAATGATATTGTACTTGAACTCCCGCTCCACATAATCGAACAAGAGAGTCTTCCGCTGTTTCTCCGTCGAGTTCACGCTGCATAAGATGAACGGATGGGCAAACACCTCGTTCTTCTCACTCTCTTCCGCTTCATCGTTTCTCGCCTTGGTCGGCAAATAATACTGTCCCCGAACAAACGTGACCACTATGTCCCGCTCATACTTGGCATCCGCCAGCATTCGGTCCACGAGCAGCAGCATCATGTCCTGCCATTCTTCCGGGTCACCCGTTACGAGTGCCTGATGAAGCAGTACCTGCGCAGGCTCTTCGGCTTCTTCCTGAAACTTCAGTTCGAACAATTTTTGATCCAGTTCGCCGGTCAGCAGTTTTTTGAAATTTCCCATGTATAACTCCTGCTTCTCCCGGTCCACCAGTTCAAACGGATGGCGCTCCCAGTGGTAGACTTCATTCGTTTCCTTCGTAATATAGACATTGAGGATATCGTAAATATTCAGTAGATCATGATCCATCTTAAATTGCTTGCGGATGTTGGCAACTTCTTTTTTGTTCATAGCGGACTCGGCAGCTCCTTCGATATATTCTGGCTTATTTAGTATAAATTATTGAGCGTTATTTTGTTAGCGATTTGCGGCTTGCATTGCTGTTCCTGCGGGTCCATTCTCCCGTGCACCTGATCCTCTATTGTGGCATATTTGGATACTCCAGTCGAGGGCATTTCCTTGAAATAAACATCTTACTTCACCTGTGCTTATTTTCCTTTTCCCGAACCTGCAGCATTAGGGGAATATCAAAAAAGGACGCTATCCACAAGAGTATGGATCTACCGTTTCCCAGCATTTCTTAATCCTATCTCATTAGTAAAACTATCTTCTCAAATAAAAAGGTGATACGGAATTTGATCCGTACCACCAGTTCATTTACATATTATGTTTATGCATCATTCCGCGCCAGGAAGCGTTAGATGAATGCCTGACTAGTTATGGCACGCTTCTCGTGCAGCAGATATTGCTACCGAGTATAGAGGGCATATCGTTTATGATATTACAGCTTACCCGCAGCCTTCACTTTCACGAGCAGTGCGTTGCCTGGCAAATAGGCAATCGGAATGTCCTCGACGGACACAATCTGTACCGTCTCCGGGTTCGCGCCAGCTGCCGTCGCCTCGTTCACGGCGCTTTCCTTGGCATCCTGCATGACGTCGTCATATCTCCAGTCGTCCAGTGAATAGATACGCTCCGACTCGCCGCTAACCTCTCCCAGTGCTGCACCGATCGCGTTCGCCGCATCATAGTTGTCTGGCCGGATGATTCGGCTCGCCCCGGCGAGTGTCTCCGGCACCAGCAGGCTGCCGCCGCCAACCAGAATGACATCGACCGGATCGGCACTCGTTTTCATCCGGTCAATGGCGTCCTCCAGGCTCTGCTGCATGACGGCATCCACCTTGCGGCACACGGCTTCGTCCACCGCATCCGCGTTGGTGCCCGGCCATACGGCCCGGCCCAGCTTCACCGCCACGTCCGTCGTTGTCAGCGTATCACCGCCGAAGATGCGGGCCCGTTTCGTCAGCTCATAGCCAACGCTGTCGGGGCCAACCGTTACACCACCAGCGTCATCCAACCGGACAATGGTACCGCCACCGAGACCAATGGACAAAATGTCAGGCATCCGGAAATTCGTACGAATGCCGCCGATATCCACTGCTGCCGAGGACTGGCGCGGGAAGCCTTGCACTAGCACGCCAATATCCGTTGTTGTACCGCCAATGTCGACGACCAGCGCATCCGTCAGCCCGGACAGGTGTGCAGCGCCGCGAATGGAATTCGTCGGTCCGCAGGCAATCGTCAGAATCGGATAACGGAGCGCATATTCGCTCTTCATTAACGTGCCGTCATTCTGGCAAATGTATAGCTGCGCATGGATGCCAAAGCCGTTCAGCGCTTCTTCAAAGCCGCGCACGACACCCGCAATGACCTGCAGCAGCGCTGCGTTCAGCACAGATGCATTCTCCCGCTCAAGCAGTCCGATGCTGCCAATCTCACTGGAATAGGTAACTGGCATGTCAGCACCCAGCACTTGGCGGATGATCTTGCCAACCCGCTTCTCTTGGTCACGGTTCACTGGGGCAAAGACCCCACACACCGCTACAGCGTCAACCTCGCCCTTCATCCGGTTGGCCAGTTCAGCAATCTCAGCTTCATCCAGACTTGCAATCTTGCGGCCATCATACTCATAACCGCCAGAGGCGATATAGCTATGCGGTCCAACCGCGGCACGCAGCGATTCGTCCCAGCCAGCAAGCGGCGGAACGGCTGTCGTTGCCGGAGCGCCAATACGGATCAGGCCAACACGGCCGAGATGCTTGCGTTCCACGATCGCATTCGTGCAGTGCGTGGTGCCAAGCATCGCGTAGCGAATGTCTGCGCCGTTCACGCCGCTCTCCTGCAGCAGGCGGCGAACAGCCTCTACAATGCCTTCGTTCACGTCAGCAGTCGTATGGACCTTGACCTTGTGCACGCAGTGCAAGTTGGAATCGAGCAGGGCGGCGTCCGTATTCGTTCCACCCACATCAATGCCGATCCGGTACACCTGATTTGTGTTTGGTTCAGTCATAGTTCCCTTGGTCATTGCGCCGCACCTCCTTTCAAAACCAACGTCTCAATCGGCACATAGTCGAAATCATATCCGAAGTATCGCGGCCCCGCCGTCTCAATGCCTTTTGGTGTACGCCATTTGTCATCGCATGGCAAGCCTGCTACCGTCACCCGGGCACCATACTTCAGATTTTCCGTCGTTACCGGCATACCCGTATCTTGATCCAACAGCGTGATCAGGTCTGGGGTAATGGCGAGCGGTTGGTCATCAACGGTGGCGAGCAGGAACTCATTTTGGAAAAACAACCGCATCGTCTTTCCCTTGTTCTCTCCGGTGCCTTCAAATACCGCTTCACCGCGTGTAAAACCGCCATCCATACGGCGGCGGATATCCACAGCCTTGCCATGAAACAGGGCATGTCCATGCAGCTTCGTGAGCAGTTCATGCACAGGATTCAGCTTCTCCTGCTTCGCTTCGAACAGTGTCCGCCCGATCTCATAAGCGAGCGTCAGTGTACCCCCGATCGCGCTCTGCTTCGCCTGCGCTCCGGATACCGGATAATCGCAGATGGAAGCAGAACCCCCCATCTCTACTGTCAGCGCACGCGCCATGCGCTCTTCCCATACACCATCGATCGTATGCATCAACGCGCTATTGCCGCGCTCATCCGCCATCGCCACTGGACTGCACGGGATGCCTTCCAGATGGAAAGTGACCATCTGCGATTCGGGAAAAGCACGCCCCATCGCATCGGCGTCCACAAGCGGAATTCCGCGCTGCGCCGCCGCAATGACAGGAACGAGTGAGTTGCCGCCACCGACCTCGATCGGCATGACGGCATCCACTTTGCGGCCAAGTTCTCTTTCCATCAGATCCAGCGGCTTGGTCAGCTGTTCTGCCGAAGGGATTTTCTCCAGCATCACCGTAGGTGCACCAATCATCGATACCGGTACGACAAGTCCTTCATCATCCAGTTCTTCAAGCTGCACAATTCGGACCGGGCCATGCTTGCGGATGGCCTCCATGGCAATCAGTTTACCGACATGTGGGTCGCCCCCACCGCCTGTGCCCAGCACCGCTGCGCCAATTGCAATATATTCAATAGCCTGTTCATCCAGTGTAGTTAATCTTGCTGCCTTGTTCATGCTTTCATCCCTTCTTTACTACCCATTTGCCTATGATGGCTTGTACGATAAATGCCATCAAGAAGCTGTCCAGCGCCGGAACCTGCGTCACCTGGAACCAACCCAGCCCATCCGGAGCCATCGTTGTCATGAATCCGAAGAATGTGGCAAGGACCCATACCACGATGGAGCGAGGAATCCAGCTCCGGTTGCTGTCCAGCCCTTCAAACGAGAATCTTTTTTTGTTCACCAGCAAATACTCTGCCGTGTATATACCGCCCAGCGGGGCAACAAGCATCGTAATATATGTCAGGAACGTTGTGAAACGGTCATAAATGCCGAAGCAAGCGAGTGCTGTTGCAATCAAGCCTGCAATGATGGTAATGACGGATTTCGGCACCCGTCTGAATACAACGGAGAAACCCAGTCCTGCGGAATACAAATTGTTCGTATTGGTCGTCCATTGTGCCAGTGTCAGCACGATAATGGCGGGAATGCCGAGTCCGAGCGTCAGGAAGATGCCCGTCAGATCGTCGGAATCCATCGCCCGTGACAAGAAAATGGCAATGATCGTCATGAAGCTGTTGCCGACAAAGAAACCGACAAATGCAGCCGTAATTGCATGTTTGGGTGTCTTGGCCCAGCGTGCAATGTCAGGAGACAGTGCTGTCCCCAGGATAAAGATTCCGATGACCAGTGATATTGCCGTTCCCATCGGCAGGGCTTCACCTTCAAAAGGTGCCCAGACCGTGCTGCCACCTTCGCCGTTCAGCGCCATGACCAGCGCGACAATAATAAACACAACCAGTAGGGGTACCGACCAGACGCTAAGTTTTTCAATCGCCCGGTAGCCCCAGATTGCCGTGGACATCATGAGCAGTCCGCCAATGATCGACAGTACCCATAGTGACCAGTGCCAACCCCACAGCTCGCTAAGCGCCGTTTGGAAGTTGGTAGCGAAGAAGCCAACCTGTACACCGAACCAGCCCAGCGATGAAATACCGAGAATGACGGAGACGATGAGAGCCCCTTTGTTTCCGAACAGAAACCGGCTGATCATGGCTGTCGACAGTCCTGTTTTTGCCCCAACATAGGCGCACACCGCCCCGATAATACCCAAAATGATTGAACCAACGATGACCGCTGTAAGCGAGTCACCAATGCTCATGCCTGCGCCGAGCTGCGCCCCCAGAAACATGGCGGACAGGTCGATCCCGATCGCAATCCAGACAAGCGCCATCGACAGCCATGATTTTCGTAAATGCTGAGGTACGGGTTCCCGTTCGTAATCTTCAATTTTCGTATCGTTGCTCATGTTCCACCCTCTGCTTTCTGTACAATCTAGTTGATTGCCTAAGCTGCGACGGATCTCCAGAACATCTCAAAGGCATGTTTCAGTTTCCGTTCGAACAGCTCCGGCGATTTATAGTAGTAATATTGCATGCCCAGCCCGTCCATCAAGGTGAGGAACGAATCCACCAGCGTCTCTATCGGAACGGCAGCCAAATCGCCACGATCCAGACCTTCCTGCATGATCTCGCCGATAATGCTGCTCAGCAATGTATCGAAACGCCCGAATGCCTCCTGCATTCTTTCCAATAGGAAATCCGGCGGGAAAATCAAATACCGGAAGGCAAACACGGCAAGCTCTGTTTTGTTTCGGTGATAATCGTATTGGCGAAGCAGCAGCGCATGCAGTTTTTTCTCCGTATTCATTCCTTTGCTGGTTTCCGCCATCGCTTGAATATATTCGTTGTAGGCGCTCATCGATTCTTCGAAGACCGTCATGAACAGATCTTCCTTGCTCTCAAAAAAGGCGTAGATTGCCGGAGTTTTGACGCCGACCTCCTTCGCGATTTCCGATAATGCCGTCCCATCGTAGCCCTTCTGCCCAAATAATCTCAGCGCGGCTTCCTTCAGCTTCGTTCTGGTGGTCATGGTCATCCCCTTTTCTCCATTCTAATTAACGTTAATTAAGTAGATTATACAATTATCTGCATAAAAATCAATGCAATTAATTGCTATTTCAGCTTTTTATTTCAATGTTATACGGCCGAGATTCAAGCAGGACAATATATTCGCAGATTCGGGCTGGAATGAATTAGTAGATTGCAAAAGAGTGCATAAGAGTTCCATTTGCCCTTAACCTGATAAAATGTATAACAAAAAGAGGTACCCTGACATCAGGATACCTCTTACTAGAATGTTAAACCTATTCATTCAAACAGCCGTTGATGCTTATGAAAAAATTCGTAAAAGAATCGTACATTGTCCAGTTCATACCACTCTGTCGTCTGCAGCATGCTGGCATCAAGATTGTAGATCTTCGCATGAAGCGTGCCCAGAACAAAAGGAGAGTGCGTGGCAATAATGAATTGACTATCGAAGTAACGCGCCAGATCGTTCATCTGTTCAGCCAGCTTGATTTGATTCGCGGGAGACAATGACGTTTCCGGTTCATCCAATAAATACAGCTGACCGGGGAGCAAATGCTCCTCAAAGAACTGCATCGAGCTTTCCCCGTTCGAATACTTCTCCTGCGAGAATCGAATGATATCCATCTTTTTCTCAAAAGCATACGACTGTTCCAGCTCTTCGACCTCGGCCTTGCTCTTTCCCTGTACAAATTGCTCATGAAGCAGCCCTTCGCGAAGCACGCTTTTCTGCTGTATTTTCTTGATTTCATATAGCAGATCCTCTGACTTGATGTACCGGCTCCCCTCGGGCAGCTTATATACGGGACGCTCCTGTTCATCCAGCCCGAGTTGGTAGCTGCTTTCCTCGATAAACCGCTGAACATAGATGCTGTGTCCATAAGTGGACATTCGCTCAGCACCCGCCAATCCCAAAATGTTCGCGATCAGATTCAGCAAGGTGGATTTGCCGGAGCCATTACTACCGTAAAGTACCGTGATTCGGTCAAACAGCAGAACCTCCCCTGCCATGTGTCTGAACACATGATCCGGATAGATATTCGGATTGCTGGAAATGACAGAAGAGAGTTTGAAGTTACTTATATGCAGCACGTCTCGGCTCCCCTCCCGGATAAAATAAAATGAATTCATGTAGAATATTCATAACGACAATCTATCCATGTAAACACCCAATTCAAACGTCTTTTCTATTCGAGAACCGTCCAAATATCCAATGCAGACATACGAATGGCCTCATGCTCATGATTCCGGTATGCTCGCAAGCGTTCGGTACAAGCCTGATTCCACAGTAGTGCGGTTCCCGCAATCCTCAGCAGAGAAAGCCCAAGATACTGGGCCGCAATTCGCTGCTGGCCTCTCAGTTGGTCTACCAGATCCAGAATCGCCTCCGGTTTCCAATACGCCTCACTGGCATTTGCTGCACGATTGATCTGCCTGTAGGCTACCTCGGATAGATACGGATGCTTGTCCACCATTTGAATCACAGGGTCCAATTGCAGGGCTGCCTGATCCTTCTCGTTCCATTCCACAAATGCCAAATGTAACTTAATTACGGCTGATTTCAGGGTTTCTTGGGATTGAAGAGCAGCAATTATGCCTGTATATAAAGGAACGAGTCCCCGCTTCGCTTGTGGAGGCAATGAGATTAGCTTGTCTATCAACGCGACCAGTCGCTGCCGTTCTGGAAGGTCTCTCTCCGAGCTGGCATTCCATTCGGCTCTTGTCTCCGTGCCCGCCAATTGTGTGCAAACGTTAATGACCTGGTCATTCACCTTTCCTTCACGACAAGCAGAAATTAGCGTATCCATTGCTGCCTTCCACCTGGCATTGTCCTCCAGATCCAGAAGCGTTTTGCTGGCCGAAGCTGCCACCTTCTCTTCACTTCCATTCACCCACAGGCTCATCGCCCGGAAAGCCTCTCTCGCCACAACCGGATCGGCATGTCCGGCGATCTCAATAATCAACTGCAAATATCTTGGCCGGGCTTCTACGGGAATGCCGCCAGAATACTGGTTAAGCAGGCTTCTGGCGATATCACGCTGCGGGGAAGCAGCCATGGCACTCAGCATGGCCCAGCTGCGTTCATCATCCAGCCATTGTCTAGCCGCATGGCCTATGGCGATCATCACGTCCTTGTGCACATTCGGTTTCTCGTATTCACGGATGAGAAGGCCCATGCTCTCTTCACTTTTATAAGCTCCAAGGAGCCGGATGGCTTCTTTTCTGACCGTGATCTTTAATTTCTCCCGATGGAGCAGGTCGGACAGCATGGACGTCAGCATCACCGGACTGACCCTGCGCATGCATCTGGGGATTGAGTACATGGCAACCCTGGCCCGGTCTCCATCCAGGTTGTTTAGCAATACAGGCAGTGCCTTCTCGGGCTCTTCCCATAACGAGTATGCATACAGCGCTGCCTCCACAACATGCACTTCCTCGTCATGCAGTAATACTTCCAGTTGATCAGAGCAATAATCAGGCAAGCTGGCCAAGCTGCGCATCGCGGATGCACGTTCATGGAAGCTTCGTTTGGCGTCGAGTGCAACCCGTTCCAGCAGGGAAGCGAATGCCTTTTGCTGACGCGGCAGCCACCGATGAAACCCGTTATGCGCAGGCACAACATGAATGGTTTTTCCCGATAAATGCTTGCCTTTGATGATTGCCCCCGAGATGAACGGGTCCAGCCACTCCTGACGCTTCAGATGCAGATGCATGAATACGTCATGGAATGAGATGAAGGATGGATCTCTATCCAGCAATTCTCTAACCCTTGCATCCCGGGTTTTATAGGGTGCCAGCCAATAATGAACTGCCTGTGGGGATACCGTTTTGGCCTGCAGCAGTTCTTTCAGCAGAAGCTGGAGCTTCGGCAACCGATCCACGGCTTTTCCGAACAAATCTGCCATGCGCAGAATCACACTCGTGTTTTCACGCTTGTTCGCTTCCACACCAAAGGCATAGACCTCATCGAATAACGCTTCCAGTGCAGAACTCGGTATGCTATCCCAATCCATCGAGTACAATGCAAACTGTCCGTCACGCATTGTCAATCTTCCGAACGTTCTCAGAGCAAACTTGAACAGGGCGCCCTTCGGCTCTAGTGCATGTTCACGCAGTATGGCAAAAGCCAGTCTCTCCACTGCGGACCTTGTCCCATAAGACGTGTCTCTTGCTTCAATCACGCTATCCACCAGCACCGTCAGATCGTCAATATGCTCTTCCTTGAACATGGGAGCAGGACAGTTGGAGAGCTGAGCCATCACCATGAAGCGTACCGGATCCTGATCGTTCTTGATTCGGGTCAGGAAACGAAGCGTCTCATCCATACCACGCCGGGAAAGTGCTGTGCTTCGAACGAGGTGTGCATAGGCTGCTGCACGCTCATCGCTATTAGACACCTGAACGGCTTGTTCCAGCTTCTCCCGTGCATGATCGATGGTAAGGCGTGCCGTCGTTTCGAGCATGGCGTCCCGATCATCACGAATGTCACGCAGTTCCAGCATGCGGGCAGCTTCCTTGTCACGCAGCTGGTGTGGCAGTACATCCAGCAGCGGCGTGGGGAAATTACGCGTCTTCCGCTCTTCTTCCGGATAAGCCGCATCAAAGATCGCTTCGCGATGTGAAGGCGCAAGGGCATCCAGCACCCTGGCCAGGTGCACTGGCTGATCTGCGAGTAATGCACCCAGTGTGGTCCACTGGGCTGTGGTGAACCATTTTCTTTTTTTCAAAACACCTGCCGGTACGCCATGATTCAGAAGATATTCCCTTGTCTCCTCACGTGTCAGCAGTTCGAATACATCCTCTGCGCTGGCCTGAATCAGAATCCCCAGCTGCTGCTTGAGTACAGGATGAATCGTATCCGTCGGCCCAAGCGTAAGCGCACATTCCAGCACGATCGCCGGTCTTGAAAAACTCAATATTTCAATTGCGGAAGAGAGCGCCCACCATACATGGGTCTTCTCCCGGTGCGTTGCATGCTGCAAAGCATTCTTGAAGTACGCTGCCACCAGATCGGGGTGGTACTTCGTTAGGAGCCGCCAATTCTGTAACGCATAACCCAGCTCTGGCAGCCTACTGCCTACCGTATCTTCGCTGCACACAGCCAGTAGCAAGGCCGCTTCTTGTGCTCCCCAGCGGTTAAGCACGATTGGCAGCAGACGCTCCGCCCAATCCTGACGATGTGTATTCAAGATGCTCCTCAGCAATTGACGGCGGCAGTGATATGACATCAGGGCGATTTCGGTTTCAATCGAAAAGTCCGGGTCCGTCACCACTTCTGGCAACAGCCGAGCCGCCCGGCCCCTAACTCCTGCCTTCGGATGCTGCAGAGCAAGTATAACTGCACGGGCATCATTCACTACACCCGCACCCGTCAAGGCCAGATGAGCCTCATAGGCGGTGCCGCTTTCGAGCAAGGATACAAGCAGCGCGGAATATTTCGTATCTCCTGCATGTTGGCGTCCCAGAAGTGCCATCCGCTTCATTCTGTCCGAATACCCCAGCGAGTCCAGCGCTGTAAGCAATTGTTCTCTATTTATCAGATCATGTTTATCTGTCATCATTTTCTCTCCCCTCATGCTTCTAATAAACGCTAATGAACACTTATAAGCGATCCAACCATCTCCACAACCATACTCCACAGGGTAATCCTGGAATAATATAACTTCTTGATTAGCATCGGATTTTCCTGTTTAATTCCACATCTCAGACAATGTTAGCGTACGGAGTCTATCCTCTTAGCCTAGATTGAAATATTACGGCAGTTGGACAAAAACCACATTCAATGTACTTCGTCTTGGTTTGTGTGTTTGACCGAGGCAGCAGGCTGCACACAAAAAAGGGATGACTCACGTGGTCCGTAAACGGCCCTTGGAGTCATCCCTTTTATCTAAAATAGTGCTTCTATTAAATTAGTTATTCCAGTACTGCTTGGCAATGCGTTGACCTTGGTCGATCTTCGCCCATTGCTGAGCTTCGCTCAGCTCATTACCGCCATCGCAGGAGGCGAACCCACATTGATGGGAGAGCAGCAGACGATCCTTATCAATGATTTTGGATGCTTCGTCAAGCAAACGGATGACGCGTGCTTCATCATCGAGTGTACTTGTTTTGGAAGACAGCAGGCCGAGAACAATTTCCGTTTCCGGTCTGTCCTTGAACACTTCCAGCGCTTCGATCGAACCTGCACGGTCATCATCCCATTCCAGGAAGAAACGGTCATATTTCAACTGTTTCAGGAACAGGTTGGCGATCTTCGCATAAGACCCACCACCCATATTGCGGGAATCGTAGTTACCGCGGCAGTTATGTGTCCACATTTTCAATCCCAGGCTGTGACCGAAGTCAATTACGTTATTGTTAATCTCAATAAATTCAGCAGCGAGACCCTTTACTTCCTCTTGATCAATGTGCTCGCCGGTAAATGGAGAGTTCGGGTTATCGTCTGCAAACAGCTCCCAGAGGCAGTCGTCGAATTGCAGAATTTTGCCGCCAGCCGCAGCGAATTCCGCTACGAATTCTTTATAGGCCTTCTCAAGACCCGCTTTGAGCTCCTGTTTGTTCTGATATACAGCATCCGTACCGCCGATGTTATCCGACCAGGACAGCTCACCGAAGATATGGGAAGGTGACGGTACGCAAAGTTTTGTTTGCTGATCGCCTGCCGTATCCTGCAGCTGTTTGAACAGTTGAATGAAGTGATGGTTCTTACCGCTCAGTTCACCTGTAATGCGCAATCCGATATCTTTGCGAGTTTCATATTTGGATGTTCCATCCACATCCCGGAAAAAGTAACCGTGGTCCGCAATATAGCGTTCGATTCCGTCAAAGCCCCAGACAAAGTCCAGATGCCACATCGACTTGGAGAACTCGCCGTCCGTAACCACCGACAGGTTATGCTCGATTTCCTTTTGTACGACCTCTTTCACCGCTGCAGTCTCGCACTCGGCATATCCTTCAAAGTTTTCATAGAATGGGTACTGTATATCATCACGATGCTCAATTTGAGTTTTATATGTCAGCAGCTCTTCGGGCCGCAACAAACTTCCTACGATCTGGAACTTATCAGTCATGTAAATAACCCCCCTCGTTGTATAGGGCTATCATAGCACGCGGAAAGGAGTTAGAAGAATAACCAAAAGAAGATAACTAGTTATAGCTAAAAGCTATAGCAAAACCAATTATCTTTTACTACCTGTTTACTTTGAATGCCCATCGAGAGAAATGAAGATTATGGTATAATCGGATAGTAATAGAAAGGCTGATATGGGCGGTCGGCTAATCTCCCGGAAGGGAGGTGATGCCTTGTGACAGTGTTTGAAGCGATTATGCTGATGCTTACCTTCGGTTCGCTGATTGTAGCGCTGCTGTCCAATAAACACAAGTAGACCGCCCCCCGAGCAAAGGTTGCGGTCTACTTGACGTATATCCTCTTGTTAAGCCCACCGCCCTTAAAAGCGGCTATTGCGCGGAGAGTCGTGTTACAGCACGGCTCTCTTTGCATTATAAGCTGTTCATGCCCTTATTATAACATGACGAATGAGGAATTCAATTCATGGCTTAGCAGGCGTAGAAAAAAATGATATCCATCTAACTCTCAACTAAATCACAGCGTCCTACGCCGAATTTCATAAAAATATTGCACGGCTGGATGCTTTAACTTGATCTTCTCGGACATGTTCAAAATTCGTTTTTTGCCAACGCGTCTGTCTACCAAAGCCAGAATGTTCAGCAAGATATCTTGACTCTCCAAACTTTCTTCAATAGGTCTTGATAAAAACGTAGTCGCTGCAGCCGTAAAATTGGATTTGCTTAATGATGACTGAGCTGACAAAAGCTCTTTGGCCAGGACAGAGATTTTTCTGCTTCTTGCAATGACGTGCAGGCGATCCTCTGGAATGGCTCCTTTGCTCTCTTTTCGAATCGCTTCAATCTCTTCATCATCCACAGGAATTTCAATATTCGGATCGTTCTTGATCTCCTGCTCCGTCTGGTACCAGCGGATTGGGGTTGTTGAGTCACTCATATTGAGTATGTTCTTCTTATCTACGGCAAGGTAACAGTTTCCTGGTCGATCAGATGAATAGCGATAGCTGGTTGATCGGTATTCCACCCTTCCTACTAATGCTGGACAGAGGAAACTCTCTAGATTTTGCTTCAATTTACTCCAGGACATTGATTTCTCCCTTGTTCAATATTCATAACCAACTTTTAGGTGGCTTCTCTACAATCCATCATACAATAACCTGTGCTTATCCTCTATGATGTGGTCTTCAAAAGAAAAAACACAGCCAAGTCGGCCATGTTTTCCCAAGGTTAGTCTATTGTTACGCCAACCTACTGCATCTTAATTTCCTTGTACCTCAACCTCATCATGATTCTTGCTTCCAAACTCATCTAGCAGCGTGCGCACCTCTTTTGTGGATTTGGCGTTCATTAAGCTGTTTCTAAGTTCACTTGCCCCGCGGAATCCACGAACATAGATTTTGAAGAAGCGAGCAAGCGGGCTGAACGAACGCGGCTCCTGTGCGGAATATTGATCATAGAGATCAAGATGAAGCCGCAGCAGACCAAGCAGTTCTTCGCTGGTGTGTTCCTTCGGCTTTTTTTCAAAAGCAAACGGGTTCTGGAAAATACCACGCCCAATCATAATGCCATCCACACCATATTGCTCAGCGAGCTTCAACCCAGTCTGACGATCAGGAATATCCCCATTAATGGTCAGCAGAGTATTGGGTGCTACCTCATCACGAAGTTTTTTAATCTCCGGAATCAGTTCCCAGTGAGCATCTACCTTGCTCATTTCTTCTCTTGTGCGCAGATGAATCGAGAGATTCACGATGTCTTGTTTCAAAATATGGGTCAACCAGTCGCGCCATTCGTCCACTTCAGTGAAACCAAGTCTTGTTTTTACACTTACGGGCAGTCCCCCGGCTTTCGCAGCCTGGATAATTTCCGCAGCCGTTTCAGGACGACAGATCAGCCCGCTGCCCTTCCCGTTCTCCGCCACATTGGCTACAGGACAACCCATGTTGATGTCGATGCCTTTAAAGCCTTCTTTCGCCATACCGATGCTCATTTCCCGGAAGAATTCCGGCTTATCTCCCCAGATATGAGCTACCATGGGCTGTTCATCCTCTGTAAACGTCAAACGCCCGCGTACACTTTTGTTCCCCTCCGGGTGACAGTAACTCTCCGTATTCGCAAACTCCGTAAAAAATACATCCGGTCTGGCCGCTGCACTCACAACATGGCGAAACACAACATCCGTTACATCTTCCATCGGTGCCAATATAAAAAATGGTCGTGGCAATTCACGCCAAAAATTGTCTTTCATCTTAAAAACTCCTCTATATATACCGGGACCAACATGGCCCCGAGAATAGTAAATATCTGTTCATTCCCTAGTTCATCCATTGGGTACGAATGTTACTGCTTCTTCTTCAATTACACCATCTTCACTTATACCATGTTACCGCAGCGTAGTTCAAACAGCATTATATGTTAAAGCCGCGTCCAAACGAATACATTTTAATCTGAACAGACGCAAAGTTTTTTCATGGCCGCATAAAAAAGAGGGGCGATGCCCCTCTTGGCTATTTACCCAATGGAACTTGGATCCGGGTTTCCCCTACTCCATTTGTCCTTTCTCTAATTTTATCACGTCTCAAGCTGATTTTCAGCACGAGTTTATTCGTCATGTCTCAAAGCCTAACTCAACTCCCGCTTTGCCTCCCCCATATATAAATCAAACCGGCTCCTTCGTTCTAATGATTCTCGCTGTCCGCTCTTGCCGAACCGAACGAGCTCCTCTACAATTAAAGCTCGGCAGGCTTTTGTACCTGCAAATCGTGACATGAAGGTGGCCTGAATCAAACATGGAAATTTCATTGGATATGATCAAAGACAAAGTCGAATGCCTGCAGGCTTATGACTTCAAAGAACTGGAGCGTACGATTGAAGACCGAATCGGAATCAACAAAGCGCTGATGCTGCGAGTGAAGCAGGTTCAGCATCAAGTGACGTACCACCCCATTCACAACAAGATGTTATATAGTGCCGTTGTGCATTTTGCCGTTGATTGATGGAGTACAGGTAAATAAATGGGAACAGCAGAAACCGGATTGATTTATATTCAATCCGGTTTTTGCTTTGTTTTGTGATCTACTTTTTCAAACTTGTGCTTTATATTCTTTCACACCGACTCTTACATAAGAATTCCCAAGATTTTTAACTGCTCATTAATCTTAAGCAAACAAGCGGCTGCCTGATCGGCAACCGCTGTATCTGACATGCTTATTAAATGTCGTAGTTATTCGAAGGACTGTGATCGATAACGGATTGCACGACTCGTTTAACCACGGATTTTGCGGCATCCTGGATGGAAATTCCGCCGATCTCATCTGCGTTAACTTCGATAAATCCTTTGCCCCCAATGATCTCTCGTGCTGTCTCAAGTTCGCCCGCACTGATAGAATCATGGGATACCAATGAGATCAGGCCGGCGTCGTTCAACACCTTTGCCATCTCCGCCGTTCCGCGGAGCGTTTCTCCACTGACGCTCTCAAGCAGCATCGTATGGTAACCGGATGACACCAGTCGCTTCTCCACTTCCTTGGCGAGAGCTACCGTATCCGAGCCAGCAAACCAGACTGTGAGCGGCGATTGTCCTTTCTGCTGGGCGCGAACTTCTCTCGTGATCCCCGTATCCAGCGTGGCAAATCGGCTGTCTCCCTTCAGCGCTTGATCGATGACTCCGCAAGCGGACGTCATGTTGGTGACACGATCAATGAGGATAAAACCTCCGATGCTCTTATTGTGTTCAAAGGAATCGAAGACGATCTGATCCGACAGCGTGAATTCACACTTGGCCAATTCGTTCTTAACAATCTGATCCGCCGGAACGGTCTGGCCCGTGTTAATGTCAATTTTATGAGTAATTGCCGTTACAGTGCCTGGAAGAGTCTTCGTTCCGACCTTGACCCAATAATGCTTGCCCGGAGTCAGAACAGAATCGTCCATCCACAGGATCGTAGAAGCGAAGCTGTCAGCTTCTTGGACTTGATTGTCCGTCGTGAGCACGCAACCCCTCGAGACATCAACTTCGCGGTCCAGTTGTATCGTAACCGGTTGGCCAGCATAAGCCGAATCCTGAGCTTGGTCCGTCACCAAAATCCGCTTAACCTTTGCTTTTTCCCGACTTGGCAGCGTCATGAGTTCGTCTCCGACCGAAACCTTTCCAGCCTCGATCTGGCCCTGGAACCCACGGAACGTATGGTCCGGTCTGCTTACACGCTGAACCGGCATCATGAAAGGCTTCGTATCATCGGTAGTATGAACATCTATATTTTCCAAATAAGGCAATAAAGCTAACCCTTCGTACCATGGGCTATTTGGCGACTTAGTTGTGATGTTGTCCCCTTCCGTAGCGGACACGGGAATGACCTGAATGCTCTTGATTTGGAATTCGGCCGTCGTTTGGATGAACTCTTCCTTGATCGCCTCGAATGTCCCCTGATCAAAGCCAACCAGATCCATCTTGTTCACAGCCAATACAAGATGCTTGATCCCCATCAGGGCGCAGATCCGGGCATGGCGTTTGGTTTGGGTAATGATGCCTTTGGTAGCGTCCACCAGAATGATGGCTAGATCGGCAAAGGAAGCACCTACAGCCATGTTGCGCGTATACTCTTCGTGTCCCGGTGTGTCAGCCACGATGAAGGAACGATGAGACGTCGTAAAATAACGATAAGCCACATCAATGGTAATCCCTTGTTCGCGTTCGGCCAGCAAACCATCGAGGAGCAGCGAGTAGTCAATCTTGCCGCCTCGGCTTCCCAATCGACTATCGAGCTCAAGTGCGCGCTCTTGATCGGCGAACAGCAGCTTGGCGTCATAGAGCATATGTCCGATCAGCGTGGACTTGCCGTCATCCACACTTCCGCAGGTAATGAATTTAAGTAGACTCTTCATGTTAGAAATAGCCCTCCCGTTTGCGTCGTTCCATGCTTCCCGCTGCTTCTTGATCGATAACCCGACTGGTCCGTTCGGAGGATAACGCACCCAATGTCTCCTCAATGATCTCGTCCAGCGTAACAGCATCGGACTCGACTCCGCCCGTGAGCGGGTAACAACCCAACGTGCGGAAGCGAATCTTCTTCATTTCGATCTTCTCGCCAGGCTCAAGCTTCATCCGCTCGTCATCCACCATGATGATATGCCCGTCACGATTAACGATCGGTCTTACGTCCGCGGAGTACAGCGGAACAATATCGATGTTCTCCCGACGAATGTATTGCCAGATATCCTTCTCAGTCCAGTTGGACAGCGGAAAGACTCGAATGCTCTCTCCCTTGTTGATTCGCGTGTTGAACAGCTTCCACATCTCCGGACGTTGGTTCTTCGGGTCCCACGAGTGGTTCTTGTTCCGGAACGAGAAAATCCGCTCCTTCGCACGCGACTTCTCCTCATCACGTCTTCCGCCACCGAACGCAACCGTGAATCCGTATTTATCCAATCCCTGCTTCAGGGCTGTGGTTTTCATAATGTCGGTATATGCGGAACCATGGTCGAAAGGGTTGATTCCTTGTTGAATAGCCTCTTCATTAGAGTGCACGATCATCTCGATACCAAATTCCTTCGCCTTCCGGTCGCGGAACTCTATCATTTCCTTAAATTTCCAGGTCGTATCGATATGCATGAATGGGAACGGCGGCTTCTCGGGGTAAAAAGCCTTTAGGGCCAAGTGCAGCATGACCGAGCTGTCCTTGCCGATGGAATATAACATGACCGGTTTCTCGCACTCCGCTGCTACTTCTCTGATAATGTATATCGCTTCAGCCTCAAGTTGATCCAGATGTGTTAGTTCTTGCATGGCAAGGCGGCCTCCTTTTAATCCTCACTAAAACCATCGTATTTATAAACTTATCCTATCAGATTCCCTCTTTATTGCAAAGTGGAAAAAAGTAAAATTTATGATGTCTATGTGTTGGATCGACAATATTCAGCATGGAGTAGCGGCTCCCTCCTATCATAAATCACCTAAACGAATGATTTTTGCTGAACTGCAAATGGAATTGGTTGGTTAACGATCTATATTACAATCATGATCGAGGGCCATGGGATTTGAAAAAAGCTGCCGTCTGTAAAGTACAGACAGCAGCTTTAATGAGTTGCCTCGTTATTTCAGAATGTCCTTTACAATTACCTACATGTTCCAGATGCGGGACAGAATCACCGCTGCTTCAGCACGGGTCAATAATTCAGTTGGTGCGATTTTGCCACCTTTTCCGTTGACGATTCCGCTTTCTACGAGGGAAGCTACGCTATCCACCGCATAATTAGAAATACTCGCAGCATCGGAATACGAAGCCAGATTTCCGCTGCCGACAGATGGCTTACCTGCTGCTTTCAGGGCTTTCGCTGTAAGAACCATCATGTCTTGACGGGAAATGCTGCTGCCTGGTTTGAACATGTTGTCTTCAAATCCAGAGGCGATCCCCAGCTCCTTGGCAATGGCCACGGCCTGTGCATAATAAGCAGTAGGCTGTACATCGCTGAAGGCTGCCGTGTTCATGTCCTTGCCCTTCAATTCAAGGGCTCTCACCAGCAGGGTGATAAAGTCAGCTCTCGTGATGGAAGCTGCAGGAGCAAAGCTCTCATCCGATATGCCTTTAATAATATCGCGCGCCGCCATTGCTTCGACGGCTTCTTTTGCCCATAGGACATGCTGTACATCGGCAAAAGACTTGGTTACGTAGGCTACGGCATACGTGCTGAATTCCGTTGTCTTGAACACAACCGATCCGGATTTAGCATCGTATCGTCCGTTCGGTACAACTGCTGCCTTCCCTTGACTGTCAATATTCAGGACCACCAGTTGATGTGCATTGGCAAGTTCTTGGCCAGCAGGTGTGTACGGCACTGATACCGTTACAGGCGCTGCTGGATTATTCCATGCCAGCACACGGTCCCCAGCTTTGATGCTAAGGTCGATCGCCGGACGGCTGCCCACTTTGGCGCGGACTTCTGCACTCAAGCGATCTGCCAAGACTTTGCTAATCTGAATAGAGACTTGGCCCGCTTGTTCCGTAATATTAGACAGCATGTTGGACGGAATTAGAAGTGCTGCATGCTCTGTCTTAAGTACAAACTCAACATTATTATTGCTCTGCAGATTTGAAGTTGGCAGCTGCACCACATAGGATTGGGCATTAGCCAGCTTCGGCACTTCGATGCTAACCTGTTTCTTGCCATTTGTACCTGGGGAAGCCTGTTCAATCGCTTTATTCAGGCTGTCGCTTGAAATGGTTGCTGTGGCTGTTCCATTTTCGACTTTCACTACTGGCACAATTGCCGAGTCGCTGCCTGGAAGCTGTGGTTGCGGCTGCGGAGTAGTACCGGAGTTCGATCCGCCATTGCTGCCACCATTATTCCCGCCACTGTTGTTTCCTCCACCGTCGTTTCCTCCTGGAGAAGGTTTGCCCGTGAGCGTCAATTCACCAAATACGGACGTATCCTGGTAACCTTGACCGGATGCATCATTCCATGCGTTTACGCTGATTCTGTTGCCGTCTTTGGCATCGTTAATCTGCGCATCGAAGCCGATCTTGGCATTATTCGCAGGCTTCACCTTTTTGAATGGAATTTTCATCTCGACCGTGTAGTTGGTACCGGAAACAGCGACTTTGGATTCGAAACCTGCTGCGATTTCTGCAGGATTAAAGGTAGCAAGGTTCTCGAAGTTCACTCGGTATTGTCCATCATCATCCTGGAAGCTGGACGTTTTGCCGTTATTTTCATCGACGAACACCTCGACGGAATCCTGCTCCCATACATTTGGATTGGTCTTGTTCAGTTGATCGTCTCTGACTTGAGCAAGCACATAGAGATTGTCGTCATCCCACAGTACTCTTGCCGTTCCTGTTGCACCGGACCACGCCATTTGCTTCGTATCCAGTTTCAACTCAGGAGCTTTGCTCCATATGCTGTCTACAGAACCATCAATGGATGGTGTCCCATAGAGGGCAGTTGATTTCTTGTAATCAAGTTCTTCGGGTGGATGTTCTGCCAGATACTTCTCCGGATCAACGACCCCGTAGAACGCTTCTTTGGCTTGAAAATCCTTGTCAAACAAGGTTGGATTCTGCTCGGCTCTCCAGCTCGTGCTGTCATTCAATCCCCAGAAAGTCACACGCGGAATATGCTCGCTGTTCTTCTTGTAGAGATCCATCAATGAGGCATACAGATAAGCCTGCTGCTTCGCTTCTTTTTCAGTGATTGCAGAGTTCGTGCCTGCCATAATGTCCAATTCGGTAACACTGACTTCCACACCCAAGGAAATGAAACGTTCGAGTGACATCTTCACATTGTCCAATCTCGTACCCAAATTGTAGTGGGCTTGCATGCCGATGCCATCAATCAGTTTCTCGCCAGGGTGATCTTTGGCGTAATTTTCATTGATCTCTTTCACCATGCTGTAGATCGCTGTAGATTTATTCTGGTTGTCATCGTTGTAGTCATTGTAGTAAAGCTTGATATCCCAGCCATTCTCGTCAATGACTTCTTTGGCTGCACGGTATGCCTGCTCAAGATAGTCAGGGCCGATGGCCTGTAACCAGCCAGAGTTACGCAATGCATTTTCCCAATCTTGCGGATTAGCTGGGTTGTCGTTCATGGCTTCGTTAACAACGTCCCAGGAGATGACTTTGTCACCAAAGTGTTGAACGACCGTTTGAACATGTGTTCTCAGGTTCTCCAGAGCTTCTTCACGGCTCAAAGGTTGGCCGTCTGCTGCCGTATGCAGCCATGTAGGAGACTGCGCATGCCATACGAGCACGTGACCGTGCAGATCAAGGCCTGCATCCTGTACTCTTTGGACAAGTGCATCTTCTGCAGAGAAATCAAATTGTCTGTCCGCGTTATACGCATAATCCGGCTTCATATCATTCTCAAACGTGACGACATTATGATGCTTCGTCAGCAGCTTGAGCCGGGTCTCGTCAAAGGTCGCCGGATTAACAATGTTACCGATCAGGAAATGATCCTTGTAAACCTCCTTCAGATCAGGAAGGTCCTCTTGAATCGGAGGGGCAGCAGTTACAGGACCCACATATTTTAGAGCAAAATCATCCAGGAAGAAGGTACGGTTCCCACCATCGTCATTTGCCGTTTCAATATACGCATTGAGTACGCTTGGAGTCGTCGTGAGTGTATACTTTCCTGTTAGATGTACCCAATCTTGATCTGTAACCGTTGCATTTTGTGAAACGTTCGCATAGCCACTCTCCGCGTATTGAACACTAATACGAAGTGTTGTAGGCGCCTCGCCTGGTGCCATTTTCACCCATGCAGATAGCTCATATTCGTGATTCTTCGCCATTTTGCCTGTAGCATCAACCAATGCTGCATCATATTGTGCCGTAGTCGTTACAAGCAAGCTTTGCTTGCCGTCAGGTGTATGATTATCGTCTTGGGAGAGGTCTACTGTTTCACGGCCATTGCGTGCTTTGAATCCATCCAGACCGCTCTCAAAGTCTGCAGTGATTCCTGTTTTATCCACAATCTCTGGTGCGGTTTCACCAGGAGTTACATCAGTGATGATGACTTCATCAATGTAAATATCGGATTTTAACGTATTGTTTGATGGTTCAACATAGATGATGACCTCATTCGTTTTAGAAGGCACTTCGTAGCCTTTGGTTTCAAATAAAGTCCATTCGGAAGCGGTTACAATTTTGTTCCCTATAATCCAAGGATACTTCTGATCATCCGCTAGAATTTCAGAATCGATCTTGGAAGCCAGATGGAACTGGCCTTCACCAGAACCGAGTCTAACCTTGAGGGAGATATCGTACTTACGGTCGGATTTCATCTTGCCTGTAAGTACGAGGGCAGGAACGGCTTTCTCATCGGCCCGATTGTAGAACTTCAGAGACTTCGTACCTCCGGAGGCTACGTCGTCAACGACCGCAGTATCGCCGCTTGATCCCCAACCCAGCTTGCCCCATCCACCAGTACTGCCGTCCTCAAAACTTTGGTTAAGGACTACCGTGGGTTCGACAGGTGCTGCTGCCTGGGTAATCGTGATATCTCCAATATAGAATGAGACACCCTTACCTGCTTCATCAGACTTGATTCGCAGAGCTGTCTTGTCCACACTGTTAACGGAGAGATCAGCGGTTAGCGTAATGCCTTGGCCGGCTATAAAGTCAGCAGAGCTAATTCCAGTGTATGCCTCAGATCCATCAACGCCCTTATTGCTCACAACCTCCAGGACAGCCTTCCCGGCTGCAGGTGGATTAATATCCGTATCGACATAAACGGAAGCGGTTACAGAATAATGTTTGCCATCGGTCAAACCAAGATCTGTGAATGCAAGATCCACGCCATCATAGTTATTGGATCGGTTACTGACTTTTAGCGCTGCTCCATCATCATTGCCCTCAAACGACTTGCCTGTGACAGCTTCCAGCTGGGCACCGCCGGATTGAGTTGCTTTGCCCTTACCATTCTGGAATGTTTCCTGATAGACAATCTGTGAATTCGATGCTGCTGGATCTGCTGCACTTACTGCCTGAGCCGTCAAGCCGCCCGGAAGAAGCAGAGCCACTGCGAGTAACCCGGAAACGACCTGCTTAAATGATTTCCTCATTCGAAGCCTTCCCCCCATACCAAATTTTTTATAAACCATGTAAAGCGCTTACATAATTTACTGTAACCAGCCTCCTTTCTCACCAGATAATACCACTTCATGGAAGAGAATTCTTACTCCAAATTAAAGGTGAATCCTAGATTATTTCAGGACTATATCAAGTCTGATAAGGGTATGGACATACTTTTCGTCCGATGATCAGCCACGGCAGATAGACTCGAGAAGCTATATAAGCTGAAACGGTGATTCATTACTCGTCACCAAATTGTTATGTTCAATACCATGATCAACCTCTATCAAATACATCAAATCCACATTCAAGCGTTTCCGTGAATCCGATGCTTGATATATCAGGTCATGTACTAGATAATACCAATAATATACAGCCAGTCACTTTTGAACATTAAGGGGGGGGCATAGAATGCAGGAATTTATATTTAAGAAGGATTATAAAAACAATGAAGTCTTTCGAAAGAGTTTCTTCGAACTTGCTGCTAACACTTTTGATTTAAAGTTTGAAAACTGGTACCAACAAGGGTTTTGGGGAGAAGGATACATACCTTTTTCATTTGTAGATGGAGACCAGGTTATTGCCAACGCTTCTGTTAACATCCTTGAACTCATCATTCACGGGGAGAAGAAAAAAGCAATTCAAATCGGCACGGTGATGACACATCCCGATTATCGAGGGAAAGGACTATCCACTCGTTTAATGAACAAGATTTTAGAGGAATACGACAACAAGTACGATCTCATGTACCTTTTTGCCAATGAATCGGTGCTTGATTTTTACCCCAAGTTTGGGTTTAAACCGGTGGAAGAACATCTTTTTTCAATGGATTATAAGGCAAAAAAATCACCCGAGCCTGCGAACCTTCGAAAACTCGATGTTACTAATGCGGAGGATTTACGCCTTATTCTTAAATTTGCATCCGAAAGGCTACCTGTTTCGCAACATTTCGGAACCGCCCAGACTCAAGGCATACTCATGTATTACTGCCTGAATGTGTTCAGTAACGATATTTATTACTTAGAAAATAAAAAGGTCATCGTGATTTATCAGAAGGAAGACAATAATATTGACCTCTTCGATGTTATTGGTTTAAACGAAGTCCATATGATCGATATTTTACATCAGATTGCAGATGAGGATACAGGGACAATAACCTTCCATTTCACACCAGATGCAACAGAACATCTCGTTCTAAAAAGTACCCTCACCAATGATGGCTTATTTGTAAAAAAACCTGGTGATCTTCTCTACCCTGTGCAAGTTAAACATCCGATTACTTCGATCGCTTAATGACTTATGTAATCATGCCCACAACAAGCCGCCCTTTTAAAAAGATCAAAGAGGAGCAGGGTTTCCCTGCTCCTTCGCTATGCGAAACTTCTTTCTCTCATCAAACGTAAATTCACAAGGTATAATGCAATTAGCTGACCGTTCAGCATGATCTCATGACCATCATAATGAAGGAGGGGACATTCGTGGCTTTTATCCCGTTAAACTGTCCCAATTGCAACGGAAGAATTGAATACAAAGAGGGTGAGATATTAAAGTGTCCCTATTGTGAAACAGAGCTTTTATTGAAGCAAAATCATGTCTATTACGTGGACCAGACCATTAATCACTACCATGGAACGCCCCCAAAAACAGCACCGAAGCTGAACGTCTCTGTAAGGCTGCTGCTGATATTGATGCTGCTCCTAACCGGGGCCATCGGTACTTATTTTTATTACAGCGTCAGCTCCACTCATCCCCAAGCAGAAGCCAATCTGCCTGTGCGAAAGATGCCTGAAAGCGAGGTTCTGCTCTCCTTTTTGCGGGATATCTTCGATAAAGGGTCTGCCCTGCCGACAGAGGAGGAATTGGCTCGCCTTCGCTATTTAACCGTAGAGCATTCGGAGAATGATCAGTGGAAGTTTACATATAGCCTCTCCGATCCCTTCAGCGATGAACAGGCCGAGAAGATTACGTATGTTACTCAGGACAAAAAACTGAATAGCCAGCAGATTGATCAGCGAGATTTTGAAGCTTTTAAGGGACTGACGGCGTTGGACCTGACGAATACCTATGAAATCTCCCAGTCGAACCAAACCACGTTTGCTCATATGTCCGGATTAAAAAGCTACGGAGGCGCTTTTAACGAATCTTTCAGCACGTTTTCTGACTTCTTTGGTGACAAGTCTAAAGTTACGCACCTCTCTACCCAGTTACGAAGCAATCAGGAATTGGCCCTGCTGTTGGAATTCCCTAATCTGAACTCGTTATCCATTACCTATGTGGATGAATCGGTAACGGATTTTTCTTTATTGAACAAACTGCCGCTCAAGTCCCTGTCGCTCACCTATACCAATGAACTGGGATGGTTGTCGTCTATGACCGGGCTGACTTCCCTGTCCATCAATTACAGTGAAGCCACAGACCTGCAGCCGCTATACGCCTTAACTCAGCTTCAGGAGCTTCAGTTGTCCTTTTTAACGAATGTAAAGTCCATCGACTTTGTGCAAAATATGCCTGCTTTACAATCACTGGATATTGAAAATGTAAATTTCTCCAGTCTGGAGCCCCTGGCTGGCAAGGCCTCCATCACGAAACTACGCCTGGCTTCTCTAAGTCAACTTAGTTCAGTAAAGCCCATCAATAGCCTATCCTCTTTGCGGGAATTAACGTTGTCCGGCTACTACGAGAATGCAGAAGCGCTGACACTGCCTAAAGTAGAGCGAGTAGAAATTCCGAGCTCCTTTCTCCCCGGGCTGAAAGCGCCCTCCGCAACCAGCCTGACGCTCCGTGGCGGAAGTGGAGAGTTGAATTTGGCGGCGCTGGGGAAATTTCCGAAACTGAAGCAGCTCTCCCTCTCGGAGGTCAGTGAAGTAACCCGTCTAGGCGCCCTGGACGGCTTGTCCAGCCTGGAGGCCCTAAGCATTTATGACTCGTCACTATATCAGGAGAGCGATGCTTTATTTCGTTTGAAGCAGGTCAAATCTCTGATGTGCTCCGAGTGCCGGTTGAACTTTGAACAACAGGCGGCTGCGGAGAACAGCGTGCTTGAACATTTGACCTTAGAGCAACCGTATTTCAGCATAAATAACACCTCTGTTAATGAAGTTGACCAAATGATGCCTTACTTTGCCAAACTGTCCGCTCTGCGTTCCTTCACTCTGCAAGACAGCAATTTGGCTTCTCTCGAATTTATGAGTAACTGGCAGGCCATAGAAGAGCTTCATCTCGAGAACAATGCCATTTCCAATATCGAGACCCTAAGCCAGCTGCCTAAACTGCAAAAGGTATATCTATCCGGTAATTCTGTACAAAACAAATCGGTGCTTGGTACGGGTGTGCGAGTATATTAATTACCGCCTCACTCCAGAATTACTCACAAATTAATGGATGGTATTAAAACAAAGACAAGAAGGGGTTCGAGAATCATATATGAATTCTCGAACCCCTTCTGTTTATGTTTAGCTGTTCAGTATGAATAAACTCCTGCTAAAAAACAGCCCTCAAACCCGCATTCCACCGTTGCCCTCATAAATAAAGTCATGCTAAAAAACCGTATTTTTCTCCACTTTTGACTCAACTTTTTGTATCACAACTTTATTATAATCTGAATAATGTCGTGACAACAGTGCAAGGGAAAGGCAAGGGAAAAAGATAGGGATTAGGGACAGTTCAAGGACTACTGCAAGCAGGAAACAAAGCCAGGTAATGAGCTGATTATAGATGCGGAGAGAGATCTGGGAAGCATTTAAAGCGGGAGAAAAAGAGCGAGGAGAAGCCTGAGAAATGCAGGTCTGATGCGGCATTGCAGTTATTTTATATGCAGGAAGAAGAGCCTGAAGAAAGGATTAGATGGCATCTGAGGCTTCGTAGAAAGCGAGCCTGGGGAAAAGAAAAGCCAAGCGATGATCAGGGGAAGATCCTGATTTCCGCTCGGCTTCGTCGTTACAATTATAGGACGGTTGGAGACATAAATGGATGCCCACACCTCTATCCCCCAACGATTTATCACGTCTTTATTCGATTTTTAGCACGAGTTTATTACGAATAGCACGGGTATATTATGGAGTTACATAGTAGGGGATTGGTTTTATGTTTTGGCTCTGTTATCTCTATAGTAATTGGAAAGGGTACAGGAGGGATAGATAAACGGAATTCATAAAAATACTTTAAATTTTTCTCAATATTGGTTAAGATTATTAAGAGAAAAATTCCGAGTTTTGAGTGGAGGACTTTACATGTATGAAGATGACGGTATTTATGAAGTTCTTTTAAATGATTTAAAAATTGAAAATTTAAAAAAGTTATTAAAAAACAGATCTAATGTAGTAAAGATCGGTACATTAAATGAACCAACGCAAATTGAGCAAGATCGCATGTTTGAATTTAAATTTGGACTAAAGTGCACAGATGATGAAACATACAATTTTAGAATGAAGTTAATAAAAAGCGACGATGAAGGTTATTACATAGAAAGTATTTATTCACTTCACCCTGATATACCTGCAGAAGTGGAAAATAAAATAAACGACAAAGAACAGCGAAAAATGCTAATTGAGTTTTTCGAAGATCAATGTTATTGGACCAGATTAAAACTACTCGTGCACTAATGAGAAACAATTTTAATCAATGTTGTTAACGATACTGATTATAATAAACTCACCAGTGATGGTGGGTTTATTATAATCAAAAGTCGATAATGAAGTAACGGTGCTAAGTATTTAAGTTAAGCAATCGCTGACTGCATTATATATCTCTATTACTCTCAAGAACTTCATTAATGATCTTTCTTACTTCGTCATTCTTCCCTCCGAATCCAGCATACAACTGAACTTGGTATGCAGTTGCCTTTCCATGCTTCCTCATTAATTCAGATATAGCCCAATTAATTTTTCTGATACGATAGCTGTTTATATCCTCACTTACTTCCTCTATATACTGCCATGTCTTATTAAGTTTTTTATGGAGAAACCACTTCTTAACTCCCGCCGCTCTCCTGATGTTAGCTGGAATAATCCTAATTGGTTTTCCATCAAAGCTCAAAATTCCTTTGACAGCCTTCTTTGCAAGCTTTAAACACTCTTCGTCTCTTTGATTCCAATCAATTGCCGCTCTCTTATTTTTTCTTGCTTTAATCCTGGGTGTTACATCTTCATACCACACTCTATCGTGAGCAAAAATCCAAGTATGAAGCCCTTTTCCCTTCTCTTTCAGCTCAGCCCTCGTAGCACCCTGATTTTCATTAATCAGCTTTAACCATTCGCTTTTTCGTTCGCTCAACTCATACTTCGGCTTCCGATTAGACTTAATCGTGATCTTTCCAATTGTTGAATTCCAATCAAATAGCTCCGAGACATCTAAACCTAAAAACTGTAACAATAAGAGATGTCTCAACGGACTTCTGTTCTTATTGTTATTTCTGACAAAAAGCCTCAACCAATTCGTCTCGCTTTTAATATCTATCGTGCTTTGCATAAGCTCTAAGTATTCAGTAGGATAAAAACTACCAAAAACTTCAACCAATTCAGTAATGTATAAGTTGCCGCTTTTTGAAGCAAAACCTTTCTCCCTCAAACGATCGATATAATAATCAATAATGAAAGAGAGGTTCTTTCTCTTCTGATTAACATTCAGTAAATATGAAACGTTTCGAAGGTAGCTTAAATTAAGCTTCTTAATCTCTGCTGAGTAAATAACGGGTAAACTATTTTCAGTGTCGTAGACATCCTCATCCGCACAAATAAAATCAACAATGTTATCAGAGCTTCCAACTTTACTATTTACTAAAGGAACTTCATGTTTTAAGCAAAACAATGCTCCGACAATTTGATGGGATCTCTTCCAAAAACCTTCACCTAAGCTTTCCACATCCTCTACAAGACAGGCGGGACACACTTTCAGATGATCGTTTAATTTCACTCTACTACCTGCGATACCAACTAAAGCTTCGATGCCTGTTCCTTTACCATTTATCATTCCATCTGATATTGTTTCCGTAAGCTGACTGGATAAAAAGGCAGTGTAGAAATTAAACGGAGTATGATTATTGATAAGCTCGTTCACCCCAATTTTTGAATTATAGGGAAAATTAGCTATCAGCTTATTCAAATGTTGTGGAAATAACGTTGATTTAAATACAGTTTTTTCGTCATACAAGTCTCTGACTAATGCAATTTTGCTTACCATTCCACACATTCTTTTGTATCGGGCTATTACGCTATAGAGCAGTTCATCTTGATGTAAGCGGGGTAGAAAATTCATCATAAGAAATCATCCCCTTGCCCAAAGCTCATCTCATCGATATATCCTTTCTCTAAGAGAAGTTGATACGGCGAAACACCTAATTTATTTGCTTTAATGTAAACTTGCCTAATATCATCATCCGTATAATCCCGCTGTATTTTTTGCTTTGGATTATTTGAGACGGTCAATAGATTTACCATCTGATTTCCCTTAATTATCTCCTTTTTTATTATTTTTACTGGCTGTTCTACCCTCTCGGTTTTCTTATTATGTGTCTCTTCTAATCTTCTCAAATCCTCATATTTAGCGATCTTGTAGGGATTCCCTGATCTTAATGCATCCAACATAGGCTTCATCATTTTAAAGCTTTCTTTGACCGTCCTTTTCACAATTTCTATCGTAATTTCTTCTTTCCCACTATAAATTGCCATTTGCTGAACATTTACAAACAACTTGATGATGAGGTCTGATATCCCCTGCGTCTCTTCATAAAAGATCTGGATCAGCTCTTCGCTCAAAGGCGTAAATTTTCGATTCCATTGATATTTCCAAACTGACTCCAAAAACAGACGAAATTCATTGTCATTCCCCATGTTGTTCCAGATGATTTCACCACTTCCCGTTACTCTTCTTGCTATCCTCAGCTCGTTTTGAAAAATGGGATATGAAGCTGGCGTACCAATGAAGATTACAGGGACTCCGAACGAATTCATCATCGTAACAAAATAATTCATCATTTGTAGAACACCACGGTTTTGTAAATGTTGCACCTCGTCAATTACCATTAAACCCAGCCCTATATTTTGCGATACAATCCCCATTAGCGGGAGCATAGCATCTACACTTAAATTTCGTGAGACATATTTCTTAAAATTGTTTGTTCCGAGTATCTCATCTACTTTCATAAAAAACTGAAGTGATAATGCTTTTAAACTCGAATTATGCGGGGTCTGTAAAGTAATGTGCACCAATTGCGTTTGGTTATAATGCTGACCCCGATACGTATCATGAACAATAACCGAAGGAATATTATTGAGGATTTTATTCATAGTTGTTGTTTTCCCCATGCCTGAATAACCAATCAAAAGCCCACAATTGGCTGTTGTTCTAAAATCCGTTTTATTGCTTAAATCATACGTTCTATTGATTATTTGCTTACCTGTTGCATTCACATATCTAATGTACTCCTTATCAAATGGATTCCTCGCCAAGTATCCCTGGAATACAAGCGAAAATACCATATTCCAAATTCGGACATGTTGCGGCAAGGGCTGAAAAAGCTTATACAATCGTTTAACAATATGCATTCTATAAGAGCTATCCAACTCACGTTCCACTTCTTTAAATGTTGGAATCGTCATTAACTTCTTAATAATGGTCTTCTTATCAGCTATAGGTGGTAACGCCTGAATAAAAGGGTTTGTATTGTATTCTTCAATTGGAAATTCACTGTAACAAGCTTCCTGAGCTTCCGTCCCATTCGGTAGGTAAATTTTATTCTTCATCGTAATCACCATCTTCATTATTGAAAAACAAGTGTAAGTCATCGATGTCATCATTTGATTCATGAACAGTGATTGTTTCAACAATTGATGTTTCTTTAGATTCACTTGCCCGATGCAACAAACGCTCATTTCGTTGGTTTTCCTTAATACCAGATAATCGCTGTGTCTTACTCTTACCATAATCTTTTTCGGAATCAGTTTTTCTTTTGGCATTCTCAACGATGTGCTCAATTTCTGTGAAAAGCTGGACCTTTTCCTGCAATTCTCTCTCCTTGCTCTTCTCGTCGATTTTTTGTTCATGTGTTGCAATCTTCTCTATCTCTTCAATTCCCTTATTTGCATATTTCGTTAGGTGATCCAATAGTGTCAGTTTAAGTAAGCCCTCCTCTCCCTCATCCCTCACGTAGATATTTGTTAAATCCCGTGGATCGTAGCAAATGTTTACTCGCCAGCTACCATTTATTCGTGCCTTCTGAAACCAATCATTTTTTAATGTGTAACCTGAAGCATACAACATCTTCTTATAAGAAACTCCTCTGGCAGTAACAGTAGCCTTATCCATCGGGAAAAGATGTGTCTTAATCATTTCTTCTGGTAAAAGCCTCAATTGCCCCTTTCTATTCTTTACTCCATGATTCCAAATTTGAAGGGGTATCTTTTCAATTTTCTCTTCCAACATGGACTCATCTAACACGTAATCAGTTAGCACGTGGTTTTTATTGTGAAATAACACACATTTTATTACAATTTTACAAAAATCCTCAATCGTTAAATTCGCCTTTAAACGATAATCGGATTCACCTCTCTCTTTATTTCCTTTCCCATTGATTACAACCCCATCAGCAAAAGGCTTGACTCTCGAATTCAATACTGAAAATGCTGACTCAATGATTCCTTTATAATCTGCATGGTAAGGTGGGCTGTTTTGTATTGTAATCCCCAAGCCTTGAATTGCATTCTCAATCTGTTTGCCAACCAGTTCTCCACGATCTGCCATTACACGGAGTGGAACACAGTATGGCCACTCCTCATCTTCTATGCTTATACCATACCTTGAAGCAAACTCTTTCTTAGATGACATACTATTCGCAAGTGCAACCATAGCACCACTATATGAATTTAATGATTCATAACTAATATTGACCCCCATTATGAGGCGGGAGTACACATCTATCACCAAGAAAACGATCGGACGACCAACTGTGATGTCCCTGGAGACGCTGGACACGAGGTATATATCGAATAATGTGCTATCAATTTGCCATAAAGAGCCGCAAGCTCCGCCAGCATCTTGCGTTGAGTCCCCAATAATTGTTCTATAATTTTGCTGATATGCCCTGGTTCCACTTCTTTTCGAGATCTCCATTTTGGCATTATTCATTTTCTTGAACCAGTACAAAAACTGTTGATATGTTGGCATTTTGGATTTGTCTAATAGTACAGGCAAGTTAATACCATTGTGTTCAACTTTCTCTTTAACAAAAGAATCCCTGAGCATCAACTCATACGTTATTTTTAATGAATTATTCCGTTCGGAGTAGTAATAACGATTGAGCGCCACCTTAAATAACTTTTTCATATTATCGTCAACATTTACACCGATGCTCTTTTCATCATTGCGTGGTTTCCCACGTTTTTTATTACTACTCTTTCTATCCCTTTGCTTAGCTCCGCATCTATGGTAGCTTGGCAATAGGCTATTTTTAGTCTGTGCTCCATGCCAATAGCGAATAAGTAAGTTTTTTACACCGTTATAACTTAACTGAAATATCTGCATCGCTTCCTTTAATGCTTTTTCTCTATATTTACTGATGTACAAATTCTCCTCAGCTTCAAGACAATTCAGTAAATATTGTACGATCTCCCAGTCGTGTTCCCTTTTCATTTTTTCCGCTTCGCTTAAATCCTCTTCAAAGAAAACTCTGCAATAAATGTCTTCTTCCAGCATTATAATTTCTGATTGCTCTTGAAGAATCCTCAAATCATCTAACCTAAGAGGATATGCCCATCTATTACTCGCCATATCGATCACATATATAATAGAAGAAACACGGTTAATATAGAGCACTCTTATTACTTTGCCGTCTCCATACCTAAACAACATATTCGTCATGAATTTCACAGGTATCCCCCAGTCACAGCATTAGGTCAGTAATTCTTGATGCTGTATCGATTTTATTTCTCATATCAATATTGATCTCTTTCTTGGCTATTAGATATCGGAACAAGTAAAGAGCAACACCATTAGAAACTCCCGCCTTGTTATCGAAGTCCCTTAAACTATCTCGTATTGCTGAATCAGGATTGATTAGAAGATGATTCAGTAAATCATCCGAAAGCTGATCTTTATTAATATCCTGTTGTTCGTTCGATAATAATGTCTCTCTAACCCACTCGATATTCTTGGCTAATTGCCTCGATAGCTGTTTATCTGTAGTTATCTTCCAGTCAATCCCTTTGGCTTTCCAATACCGATTTTCTATCTCAAGCTTTTCTAAAGTAATTTTCCTTATTAATTCAGATGAATCTTTTATTGATCTTGCGAGATATCGCTCTTTTCCATCCGAGTCCCTACTTGTTAAAAGGAAACTGGTTGTCAGCACCAACTGCTCCCCAGACTCTTTATCACGAAATTTATCAAATCGTAGATTATCTTTATCATCAATAACCTCCATAACGTCCAATAAGGGGAAACATTCCCTTATATCAACCACGTTATCATTTACCCATTCATACATATGGAATGCCCTTAACTGATTGTCAGAGTGAAAATGGTGTATACGTTGAGTCTTGATTCCAAATATCCTTGATGCTCTGCCTTTTGAAGAGAACTCATGGGTTTTAGTCAACGGGATATAGCAGGATTTTTCGCCCTGTCCCCTTCCTTCGTTTATATATCTCCCAAGCTTTTCCTTGTTCCAGTTGCTCACAATCTTACCTCCAAGTAGCAGGTCATTGCCTAACATGCAATGCAAAAAAGCATTGGTATTATAGGCAATTAGTCCGCTTTTTTTTGCGGCACAACCTATATCCAATGCTTTATCACTGATTGCATATGAATTTATTGAAGCACACGAACATGAAGTGATTTTAATAACTTGTACACTATTATAAATTGATCTGAAAATAAATATCATCCAGATCTTCTTGAAGTAAACCAAGGTATCGTTTGGTTTCAGCAATTGATCTATGGTTTAGAGCTATAGAAATATAGTCCAACGAAATGCCCTGTTTGAATGCGAAGTATCCCCAGGTCTTCCGAAGACCGTGGCTCCCGAACTTATCGGGAATTCCGCACATATCACAAGCATGATCTAATATATCCCGAGCTTGTTGCCTGGTGATCGGCTTATTTTCTCCTTTTCTGCTTCGAAACAGATATAACTCTGAATCGCTCATGTCATACACAGCGGCATATTCTTTAATTGCTTTCGCAAGATTGGGTGCTACAGGAAACCTTTTGTACTTCCCTGTCTTTTTCTCATTTACTTCAATAAATTCGGAAGGCCGCTTGTTGTTCCATACATGCTTCACTTTAAGACTCAAAATATCTGATATGCGAAGGGCTGACGATATGCCGACTTGAAACATAAGATAATTTCTCAGACTCTTTGACTTTAGATAACTCTTTACAAGCTCGATTTGTTTTTTATCTCGGATCGGGTAAACCATCTTCATTCGTCCTCATCCTCACTGCCCCGCTTTATTAAAAGTCAGGAAGGTCAAGAGTCAATCTTGATAAGATCGACTCGCACCCTCAAAAAATTCCAATCATATAAAACTATTGTATCAGGACCCTTGAAGAAGATTCAATGGCCAAGTTGTTTTTGGCTAATTTTATAAATCCCTATTTTATAGGATTATAAGGTTTTCTTAATCAGATTAAGTAAGGTTCGATCATTTTGCCAAGTAATCACTTCGATTCGGCATTTCGCATCAACAGGGATACCTGACCATTCAATCAAATATGTCTTGATGCATCCCTTTTTTCGTTATTCGTACATTATAATATGGATTTTTGCATATCCAATATTTACATCTAAAAAGCAATATGGTATAAATATCTTGTACATAAATTTCCCAGTAGAAAGGCGTGCTTAAATGAAAGATTTTGATCTAAAAGGTCTTAGAGAAAAGTTAGGATACACCCAAGCTGAACTTGCTTCTGCTCTTCAATGCGGACAAGACTATATCTCCAGAATGGAAAGTAATCCTGGAAACATGTCACTCGAATTCTTTATGAATCTGTGCAGTGTAGCTCGCATGCTACCAAACGATGTTTTGAGTAATTTTAAATTAGAACAACCTAAAGCCCTTGATATTCCTAATGTTTATGGAGAAGAGAGCTTAAAGAAAAACGCCTTAAAATATTACATAGCTCCAACAGTGGAACTTTTCAAGGAAAAACCTGAATATCAGACGGCTATTAAGAAAATATCTGAATTAGATGATTTAATTAACATTTACGGAGCAAAACCCCTCGTTGCTTTGCTCGGTCCATCTGATGCTGGGAAAAGCACAATGATCAATAGCCTCACAGGAATTGATGCGCTTTTGTCTCAATGGACACCGACAACGTCATCAACCGTCTACGTGAAACATATTAATGACAAACCAGCTTGGATGGGTGAAAACCATGTTAGTATTTTCAAAGCAGAAGCTCATGACAAAGGCTGGAATTTCAGAAGAATTCATGATATAGAGTATTGCAGGAATCATGCACTGCACGTAGGAAACTACGATATATTAGAAAAATACTGTAATAGAAACTCAAACAAACTTCATAAAGAGGTGGATTCCGCTGTCGTTTATTTAGATTCAAACATCTTACTGTCTTGCGACATTGTTGATCTTCCAGGCTTCGGAACTGAAGAAATGGATGATACGGTTAGAGCGCAAAGGGCTAAAGACGAGGCAGATATTGTTTTGTTCTTATGCCAGAGCAACAGTTTCTTAAATAAGCAATCTGATATTTTGTTCCTAAAAGATGTAATCCGCACATTGCCAGTTTTGAACACAAAAGAAGTTCCGTTGCTTTCAAATTTATTTGTAATAGCTTCTCAGTCACATGTTGTAGGTCCTGAAAAAATTCCACAAGTATTAGAAACAAGATCCATTGCTTTTTCAGAGCAACTCTCTGACGAATTGATTAAACAAATCTTTAATGTTAGTAAAAGAGAATTTGTTGAAATATTTAAAACAAGATTTTTCTCGTACTCACTTGATACCCCAGTTCTCCGTGAAGAATTTGAAAATGCATTCAGAGAATTGCTTGTGAATTCATTACCTACTATTCGAAAGGCAAGATTAAACCAAGCTATTGAGGATTTTAAAGATGAATCTCGCACCTTATTTGCAAATGAAGTCCAAAAATATGAGACCATTTTGCGAGACCGTGAAAACTCCAAAAAGGAGTATGAGAAAGCCATTCGAGAAAAGCCTCAAAAGTTCGAGGAGATAAACGCCCTTCGAAACCAGCTTATCTCGTTCATTGATAAGTCCCAAAAAAGCAACACACTCGAAATAAAACTTTGGGAAAAGGAGACCATCACCGAAAAATACATTATAAATTTAATAAATGAGAAAAACTACGATAAAAAACAGGCTAAAGAGTATCTTCTCTCCAACATCTCTGATCTTTATTATGCAAAGATGCAGGAGATACTTAAAGGCAGTGCCTCAGAGTTCAACACCATGTTGACTCAATTTTTTAAAGATGTTGAGAAGAAAGCAAATTCATTGAGTAAAATATCTGTCGGTAACGTTCAAATACCCTTTGATTTTAAAGGTGCACTCGCAGGAGGAATCGCTGGAGCAAGTGTACTTGGTGGATTAGGATTATGGGCGGCAACTGTTGGAAACCTTGGTGGATATATTCTTGTTGCAAAAGGTGTCAGCTTACTGAGCGCTTTAGGAATTTCAGTAGGTGGAACTGCGGCGGCGGCTTCTTTCGTAGCAATGATTGGAGGGCCAATTACTATTGGTATAGCATTAGCTATTGGAGCATTTGCAATTGTTACATCTCTCTTTGGTGATGGTTGGAAAAAAAGGTTGGCAAAAGAAGTGATTAAAACTCTGGAAAAGGAAAAGGTTATTAACTCTTATTCGGATGCAATCACTAAGTTTTGGGATGATAGTAAGATTGGGTTAAATGAAGTTGTCGCAGGAATTCTGCAAAAAATTGAAGAACACTTGGATAACTTGAAAACGATTATTGAAACCAGTGATCCACGAACAATTGAAGATATGATTACAATAAATAAAGGCTTAGAAGATTTTTTCGGACAACTCCCCTGGGAAGGCAGTGAAAATTTAAAGGCATTACCTACTCAAAACATGTCAATGTCAATATAACAGACTTCATATTCTCTCTTATTAATTTTAGATTCCATCATCATTTTAAAGGGGATAATATACGTTGATTAGACAAATGGAGTGTCAAAATTGTGGTCAAATCAATAACATCGATACTGAAAGTTTTGTACAAGCAATCTGCGGTACATGCAAATCCAAATTTAGTGAGGATGTAGAACTAAGTGTATATAAGTCAGAACAAGAATTAGCTACTGCATTAGCAACAGACCACGCCTATTCTAAAGATAAAAAAATTGACACGAAAACTTGGATAGCAGAAATTGGCGATTCAAATGAGCAAGAAAAGTATGTTAAAGATAATTTTCTGAAAAAATTAAAAAAACATGCATCAAAAATCCCCTTTGCCAAAGATGCATTAGCTATGTATTACTGTGCGATCGATATTAAAACACCTATGAAAGCAAAAGCAATTGCTATTGGTGCGTTAGCATATGTTGTACTTCCAATTGATTTAATTCCTGATTTCATCTTGATTCTTGGGTACACTGACGATGCCGCCGCTTTCTGGGTAGCGTTCAATAGCATAAACACCCATATCACGGATGAACATCGGAAACAAGCTGAGGACTTTTTCAACTAAAGTGTTCGGAGAGGATCACGCATTCTCTCCGTTCTCTTGCATGAATTTAATTAAAGTATAATGAGGGCAGACTATGATCGTACAGTCAAACTATTACAACAAATTTTCAGAACAAATTAACGAATAAAAGCGATCCATGACTTTAGGGTCACTTTTAACATAATTATCAATTCTGTAGAGAGTCTCTCATTTCAAAATCTATGAAGCCGCATTCCTTCGTTTCGAAAAATCAATTAAGCCAAACAAAACTCGGTACATAACTTATTTAGACCACTTTTCAATCAGCTCGACTTCTCAGACTGCCTTCACACTGGGCATCTCACCATCCTAATCTGTTAAATTTCCTATTAGACAACAAAAAGAGATACTTCACTCTTCAGGCAATGCGTCTGGTTTTTTTTACCAGTCCAATACCTTAGATGATGTACCTATACTTTTACAAATGAATTTTGACATCAGTATAGCACAATCAACATAACGTGTGAATTTGAATAATACCCACCTTATGAAAACAGTCTGTTGCCAATCTAAAAAATGTCGATTATACTATCTCCAAGCGAATGGGAACGCATATTCTCATCGGAGTTTGAAAGGTAACAGTATTGGGAAAAGTCAGAAGAGGAGAATTTACAGATGATGAATGTATGCGAAATTCCATGCAATGGTGAGGGCAAGAAAATAAAGGTACTAATTTCCGAGGTAACAGGGGTTCGGATTTATGTTAATACTCATTGCGTGTGCCTTTTTTGCATAGATGACGACAATAACGTTCAGTTAAGCGAGAATTATAGAGAAGGTGCGGATCATGAAGATGAGTATTTCGAGGAACGATTATCCGATTGCTTCGAGTGATGGATAGATAAAATAATCGGACATTTATTTATCAGAATCTGTCGCAATTATTGTCCAATTGCTGGCGGAGTTGCCTGTCCAATATTGAAATGTTGATCGCTCTTAATAAAAGATGGTCAGTAACTTCTATGACAATCTTTTAATCTACCACCACCGTTCACATCAAACTCTGGACAAAATGAATAGATCTATGTATGCCATGGAAGTAATCCCCTCCATGGTTCTTGCATTGTTTTAAACCGATTCACCATTTAAACCATCTAAGCGTTTGAACATCCCGACCATTATTCTTCTCAGCTCTTGTGCCATTTCATCCAGCCGCTCATACGTTATTTTATCAATGTACTTCTTCCGAAACGCCCGTTCAACCCAGTATCTAACCTCGTTTGCAGATTGGAAGGCAACGCCTAAATGGTATTTCTCCCTGCCAGCATACTGACCGCCATTTGACTCCGCAACGTTTGCACCGATACTTGTAACACATCGAATCAACTGATCAGTTAAGCGATACTTCTCATCAATTGGAAAGGACTCAGCTAATTTATCAATCATATCCTCCAGCTCTACAGCCTTTTTGTACAAGATCAATGTCTTGAAATCCCTTAAAAAAAAAGCTTTCTCCTTTGATTCTCCCAATTGCTCATTCCTTGCTTTATTATCGACTTGATAATTTTGTGTAGATTACTCCGTTTGAACAGTTACATCATGCTTACGATACCAATCGTTTAATCCAATATATAGCTTAGAATGTAACTGATGATATTCGTTCCACCTGCCTGGATCACGCAATACCTCCGTCCTAATGCGTCCCCGATAATCAAATCCCTTTAATTCACACCACTCACGTAAAGATAATCGTTCCTTAAACTTTTCGTATTCGGATTCTTCATCATAATCGTCCCATTCGAAAAGGTAGTCTGCCTCGCTTATTTTCAGCAATATCAGATAGGAATGCTTCGGATCGATGAGATGTTCGTGACCGCTCACTACTTTCCCATTTTTAAGGTCGAACCACGCATAGCCGTGATCCCATTCCTTCGAGTACGCTTCCCAGGCAAGTTCAAAGAGCTTCTCCATTTTATAGTGCTTTATCGTTTCTCTTGCTTCTTGCAAACTAATTGCTGGTTTCATGTTTTCACTTCCGTCAATAATTGTTCCAACCGATAGCATTGATTATATTCCCCCTGTAGTAAGTTCTTTTGTTGATATCAATACTCTATCTTTCTTTGCAATGCGTAAAAAGGCTTTTTGTGTCGTACCCCGTTCGAGTATAAATTATGCTACAGTAAAAGTTGTATCTGGACGTTCGTTCTATTAATCCTCAGAGTTTTCCGCTTCATCAATTGGGTTTTACTTAGAAAGTTGTATTTAATTCTTCCTATATAAGAGGAATGGCTAATTTTGATACAACTTTTATTAATTGGCATCACGAACTGATTATGCAATCATAGCAGTACGATTTTCCTTCAAGAGTTAGGCATTAACCACTGATATATACGGTTGCCTTATGGCAACCAAAACCATAAGAATTGAAGCATCAAATCGAAGAGGATAAAACCATCGTTTCAATTAAAATCTGCTTTTGGGTGGAGATATCAGCTTCGTATCTTTGTTCAGAATGCCGCAATTAACAGGATAAATGTTCTCGAACGTTCAGAACAAGAATGTAGCGTACATAACACAGGCAAGGTACTCGCTCCATACTTTAAGCAGACTCATTGAGATCATCCTTATTATCACGATCCCTCAAATTATCATGAAACCAAATTTGCTGACCAGTGTGACTTATCCCGTGTTCTTTTATGAAAGCCTCCAACTTATCCAGTATCTTGGTGAGATTCCCTCCACTTTTTATCTCCAATAAGTTCCTTAACTCCAACTTTTGCATCATTTCTATACCACTCTGTTTAGCTTCGAGAAGTATAGTTTTAGCCTTTTCACTTTTAGAGGATTTCTCTCTCTTCGTTTTGTCATAATTTCTCCCACTATTCTGCTTTTCTCCAAGATCTTCTTTGTTGTACTGAATATTCGGCATTTGCTCTATCACTAAATCTACCGCTTCTTGATAGTCGGTAAAAACATACACGTCCATGCGTCTGCTATTGTCCCGATTAACCCGTTTTATTGCCTGATACATTTCACCTGCCACCGTGCTTCTCCGTATTGCCTCGACCTCTTTATGCTTGAACAATTTAACATCATCGACAGGTTGGTGATTCATCCACTTATAAAAGTGGTATGTCGAAGTATAAGTGAGATAATCGTAATGAGGGGTTTTGAGCAGAACAACGCAATCATATTCACGGTAATGATTAACTCCTATAATATTCCCGAAATAGTCGATGCCGATTTTACAATTCAGTCGTCTTTCAATTTCTTCAATACTACTTCCATATTCGGAGAAGAATTGCACGATCTCATCTCTTAGCTTTTCAACATTAGCCTTTTCTGTAATAAATAGAATTCCATTTTTCCCCTCAATCTGAAGTTTTCCCAACACTTCCTGAGCAAACTCACTGAATTTTTGTATACCCTTCTTAGTCGTTTTAACTTGTATGTGATGTAATGTATCCTTTGCATAATCGTAGATCTTCTCTTGCTCACGGACATTAAACTTATCACATAGCTTATATCGATAATCGAACGCCGCATTCGCATCGAGAATGATATTATTCTTTAAATGACTATATTGATGACTACCATCAAAAGTGTGGAACCCATCCTCAAACAAATATCCACCATTCTCTAACAGGTGAATACTTTTTTGCAAAATGCCCTTGTATTCATCAGTACGCTTGTCATTCATCCTACCAATTGCTGATCTAATCAATTTGGCTAACCTAAACCTATTCTCAGAAAAATCCATGAATTTCATTTCTTGAGTACATGCAGACTTTTCATCTTTCAAATTACGTAGTATTAATGCCCATTCACCAATTTCAGGAACATTCCATTTGTTACACTCGAACCAGAGCTGACCTATTTCACTACTCGATATTTTGATCTTCTCAAGTAAGTCAGGATATTCATCGATAATTAAAATATCCCGACCATTTACCAAGTATTGATGCTCTCCCTTACAGATCTGAATGTACATTTGATGACTGATACAAATAACCTGACGGTTTATAAGTAACTCCTTCACTTTCACTTTTCTGGTATCCTCACTCGTGTAGCTTACCGCCACTTTCTTGCCAGCGTGCTGATTAATAAAATCAACAGTTACTTTAATATCCTTAATAAAGCGTTGCACGTATAGAACTCGACGGTCCAGATCTTTGGTCTTCTCGCCGATTATCTGATGGGCATTTCTGCTTTTGCCTGTTCCAGCCTCATGATTAAAGACCACAAACCTTTCCCGACTCCATTTTTCTTTATTAGTGATCTGTTCAGAAAGTTCACTGAAGTAGTTCTCTTTTACTTTCATTTATATCTCCCCTTCTTTATGCATTATGTTCTGTTGCATAAAGAGGATATAGTAGATTGCAATGCCTGGATATGGCTTTATGGTTCTATAGCGTCTAAGCCCCTTGCTTAGCATTTATAATGGCGAGCTATTTTTATTTTTGATAATGGTCTTTGGTGATATTTCTAATGGATTGCTGTACTCCAGTTTGAACTGCTCAATCAATCGTTTCATCTTATCCTCGCTGTTCGAGAACGGGATAATCTCGTATTCGCTTAATATCATCTGGGCATATAATATCTCCCCACTGACCAGCAAATGCTTCCCCATGCCGTCTTCCCATATAATGTCGCCGTACATATTCAAAAAACTTACCATTTCAACGTTCGATTTGAAGTGAATCGCCACATTGAAGTTTAATAATCCTACAACCTCTGTAATCGAAAACGGCAAGGCAGGCTGTGATATCGATACACCGCCATTCTTGTTCACTGTGGACACAGGTTTAACAGTTGTCTTTTTCAAGCTCGAATTTATAAAGACCTTTACACTGTTTTTGCTCCATTCATCTAAAGCAACTGTAAGAGTCTTGATAAACTTAGCTATCTTTTGATATCTTTCACGGCATCGTCTATACTGTTTCAGCTTGATGAAAAACACGTCCCTGGTTTGTTCAAACCATCTGTCCAAGGCTTCATTCGTTAATTTTTTTTCTTTAACCACCTCTGCTTTAAGCACATACTTAATAAACCGAGTGACATCTTCTGTAGACCGAAGATCTACCTGGACGCCATACCTCTTTACAATTTGATTCAGCTCTTCACGTAACCCTTCACCTTCTTGGATAATACCGCTAATCATATCTCGCAGATAAATTAAATCTACCGTGTATTCGGCTCTATTTATTTCACAACCGATCGTTTGAATCATACTTATTCCCCCTATCACTCTCTCCCTATAATACGAAAAAAGTAATTATCCGAGAGGCAATAAGCTTCGAACCAGGTCGGAGCAAAATGGGGTTGACAAAGAAGGTAATTCTGGAGTGTGAGTACATCGAGTGATTAATTGGAGGGATGTAAAATAGTGAATAAGCTATGTAATCAGGTCAACATTAGGATATTTGCAGATGTACCTGCGGCAACCAAAGCAACGACTACTTTGCACTTCATTGTCATATTCATACAGCGGTATTAAATCTTATTCTCGGAATAATATGATTCTTCGAATCTATAATACTATCATCATATAAAAAGAAAGGAGCTGTACTAATGAACAAAGAAACATTCTTTACTATGCAACACGATAAAAGAGCTGAGGAGGTAAATAAATTACTTCAGTCATTTACGTTAGATGAGGTCGCTGAAAAAATCGGGGTCAGCTATAGTACCTTTACCAAAGACATGCAAGCTGGAGATTATGTTTTTATTAAACGTGATAACCGCTATTACAAATTCTTACGAGATCCATTCAGCATGCCTCCAAAAAAGCAAACTATCGTGGATTCGGAGGAACTAATTTTTCTAAAGGAGAATTTAGAGAAGTTGAGGAGCTTGGTCAAAAACAAAAATGATAATTCGATATTAGTTTTGGATCAGAAGATATATTCAAAAAACTCACAGTTCTTAGTAAAGAGTATTAAAATGAACGAAGAAATCTATGGAAGGTTCACCCAAAATTGTGTTGAGAAGTTCCCTCACTTCAGACTCCAGGACCTTATCGCACAATCCTTGTTGGATTTCATCGAGAAATACTAAAGGTAGGGAAGAATACTTGATTTTTAGCAAAATCCCCTTTGTTTTTGTGAAATTCTCGCAATAAGTACGATATTGGGGGGGATGTTTCTCACTTTTCCCTTGTCGTTGTTTCACTGGATCGAACTCGGGGATGATTAAGATTTAGACTGTACCTTCATCTAATTTTCGATATAATGATAGAAAACCCACCTTCTTGCTCTAAGACAACTTAAAAATGCTCTGTCTATCCGAACTGTTATTGTTCAACGACGGCGGACAATTATCCGTTTCGAACGAAGTCAGGAAGATGGTCTTGCAAATCCTACGCGAGCAAAGTAATATGCCTCAGACTTTTATACAGCCACCTCCTCCTCCAGATAACCAAATTTCCAAAGAGGATGTCGAGCTTTTATCACAACTCTTCTGATTTCACTTGTATTCAAACGAAAACCCTGCCTTTTTGCTCAATTTGAGCATAATCAGCAGGGTTTTTAGCAACTTACATGTTTTTGACAACGATCAAGATCCCAGGGGAGTTACCTCAAAAAAAAACGAAAGTGGAATTTTCTCAGGCAGTAAATCCCCAAAAAGTCCGAAAACCACCCTTCCAACGACCTGACAACTTTCATTTTCAGTCGATTTCACATACATGGAACTGATCATTTACAGACATCTCAATCAATTTCCTTGTTGTTTCAGTCTTGCTGTACCCCGCGGTCTCCCCAATCTCTTCTGGTTTTCATTCAAGTGAATAAATGGTCTGAAGACGGTATATAGTGTCCTCTTTATCTAACCAAAAAATCATATCACTTTTACTTCCCCTCAGGGTCGATATAGGTAACGGTGTAAGCAGATCCATAGTCAAGTTCAGAAAAGATCGTATCTTACCCTCCATAAGCTTATACAACCCCCAGAGCCTTAAAGACAGCATCAGTTGGATCCGAGTAAAATACAGGCTGAACCTTTATCAACAGGTCAGCAGGAACCGTTTGAAAATCTACTACAGAGGAAGCAGGAATCAGAACTTTCTTCGCTCCTGCATCCACACAAACCTGAAGCGTATTAGCAAACTCATCGACCTTTGCAATAGTTCCACCAACAGTCATGTTACCGAGCACAACCATATTCTCCTGAACGGGACGTTCCAATGCACCAGAACATAATCCGATCAATTCAGCTATAGCGAGTTCATCCGTCAAACCAATACCTTGCAAATCACTAATATGCATCAAATAATCCTTGGTCTTCGTGCTAATCGAGCCGCTGATACTCTTACTGTTTGAAGTGAAGTAGCGGAAGGCGGTATCCAGGCTCTCTTTAGCTCCTCGATGGGATCCGACACCCGACTTCTCAAACTTCCCTGTCCCCGAAACGACTTGGTTCTCCAATTTGTAAACCCCGATCATGCCAGAATCTCCATGACCAACCGTATATACATGTCCTGGTTTGCCCATTCCTTCAGGGATCAACTTTCCACCGCCTTGTTCTGGCACTGACACATATTCTTCGCTCATTGTTTCCTTATCGATATAAGAGAAATGGACATCGTAAAACTCCATCCCGCCTATTTTTTTGAGCTGTTCCTTGACCCTTCTTCTACCTTCGAGAGCATACTTCAAGATCTCCTCGATGTCGTCTCTCGTATACTCCCCGTCTGGATACAGAAGCTTCACTAACCCTGATAGCGTTTTACGCACTGCAATTACATCACGTTGGTTCAGGTTGTTACCAAGCCTAAAATACCGATCCAGAGCATCTGAAAACGAACGCTTCCGCATCTCTCTAAAATATTCAGCCATGTAATCGACGATGAAACCATACTTATTTGTGAAGAAGTCAGGTCGCATCTTCGGGACTTCCCAGCCTGGGAGGTAGTAATGCATCCGATCAAAGAATGCAGAGTCATTCGCCATTGCTTCAGGGAACGGTGCAAATAGATGGGATGTCTTGATTAGTGAATCAAGACTTTGGTTGATGTTCCCTACAAATACCATGGAAGCAGAAGCAGCCTTCTCTTCTCTTCCCCGTGCAAATGATCCCGATGCCATGTAATCCTTCATGATTTGTATACCATCTTTGTCCTTAAAGGTTATACCCGCTACTTCATCGAATGCCACCGCATCGTACATTCCAACAAGTCCTACTTTTTTCGAAGACATGTTGTAAAAAAGGTTAGCAACCGTCGATTGTCCACCAGAGACGAGAATCGAGTTAGGCGATATTTCTTTATACACATGTGATTTACCAGTCCCCCTTGGACCGAGTTCACACATGTTATAGTTATTTTCAACAAGTGGTACAAGTCGAAGTAGTAGATGCCACTTCACTCTGTCCTCAAGTTGGGTCGGCTCCATACCTGTAGAGCGAATAAGTACATCGATCCATTCCTCTTTCGAGAAGCTCTTCCTACCCTCAAACACCTCGTTCAAATCCATGTTCGGCATTTGAATCGGCTTCAAGCTACTGATGCTGAACGGATTGTTGTTCTTGGCCTCTTCATCAAAGAAGTATTCCATCTTCAGCATACACCAGATCCCGCCTGCCAAGAGCTTGTCGTACTCTTTGACATAGTTCGGCGAGATCGGAACCCCTTTTAGTCCCAAGTTAGAGAACTCTGCCACATAGGAATCGATCTTCTCATTGAGCGTTACCGTTATCTTATCGATAACGGAATATTGCCCAAGTTCCCGAATTCTCGATTTTACCTTCTCCGCTTCATCTGGTCTAACAAAATTCTCTGAGAGGATCTTCTTTACCCGTTGAATCCCTTCTTGAATGTTATCTTCATCATCTGTAGCGGCATACATACCAAGAAGATATTCAAGAACATAAACAGGGACATTTGCCCCCTCTTTCATTAGCTTTGTCAGGTCTTTTCGAACAACCCTGCCTGAAAAGACATCATTCAGTTTCCTATCTAAATCGATCGTTTGTCCTTCGCTTATTGACTCCATTCGTTCCTCTCCTTTCCTCTAAAAATCGAAGTCACTAACAATGCCCAAATTGATTGTGAACTGCGTTTTTTCATTGACGATATTTGTCTCAATATCTTTTGTAATGAGGTAATAGTTACTATTCTTATCATATGGTATCGACTTTAACGCAAAGCGAAGCTTAAATATACGCTCGTCTGGCTTATCTGATGTGCGATCACAGATGAGCATTTCCTCGTTACTAATCACGTTATCAGCATCATCCACCATATAGATCTTAACCGTTCGAGGAAGCCGCTTGTCCTCCACTTTCTCCGTCTGGAAGAAGGTAAGGTTGAACAGGCTATTCGTGATCTTTCTGGTGGTATTTGTGAGCTTTACATCCACTTTCTCGATTTCACGACTGTTCTTCTGCCCAGCTCGAATGTTCTTAAATTGTATGAGCGGCACAACGATCTCTTGAAGACTGGCTCCCCCATGAACAAAATTAGCACCAGCACCTTGAATTTTAAAACGAATAGTCGCCTTCGGAACATAAGTGGTGATCTTATGCTCATTCTTAATTAAACTATCCATGTTGATATCAAGGAGACCGCTTCGTTCTCCATTTTCTTGTGAGAAAAGATGTCTCCGTTTGACCTCAAACGCTTGAATACCCTCCTTTTCAATCTTGTCACTCTCTTCCAATGCATCACGTTGACAAACGAACCCATGATCCGCAGTGATGAAAATGTTTGTACCGCTCAAATCATCCTTGATGATTTTAACTATATCGTACAATTCATCAATAGCTTTCTCAGCCGCTGTGAACGTATAGACCTCGGTCGATGCCTTATCTCCCGTTGCATCAATGCTGTCGTGATAAATATATACCAGTTTCTTACCCTTTAATGTCTCCCTGCGACCAGCCTTGTTCATATTCTTCAGCTCTTGAAAATGTATTGCCGTGCTATCAGGTACTGCTGATTGGAGAATTCCAATTCGATTTTCGGTGCCACTTGAAGACTTGCCATTCACTAATACATTACCACTCAAGTCGATCTCTAAGTTCTTGTGCGGCAGAAGTGATGCCATACCCAATTTCGTGACGGACGGAAGTACGCCTAACAATGGCTGAATGTCGCAAGCTCCCGTTGTCTCCGAATTCAACTTATCCGCCAACTCCGCCGCTATCTCATAACGCAGGGCATCTGATATGATAACAAATACTCGATCACCATTGGAGATTTTCGGATCAACAAAGCTTCGATAGAAATCCTTCTGGTTTTGAATCCCTGGCAGAACCCAACTTGATTTCATCTCATCGTGCACAGCGGCGGACCAGTGTGAGCTTAATTCGCTCATATACCAGTTCGTATATAGGTTCTCGACCATCACTTTGAGTTTTTTTAGGATTTCGCTATTCGATTCATTGTCGTAAGCAACATAGAACTTTCGATAGAACATATCCATTTGGTGATAATCATTAACATATGCTTTATACATATCCACCGCTTGTTTTCTCGGAATGCCCATGCTGTACTTCTTATGGAATTCAAACATCTTAACGGTATAGTAAAGTGCTTCATAGATGAACTGATATTGCTTGTAGTAGTGCTTCGCTCTCCGTAGGTTAATCAGCTTCGTATAGGTATCATAATCCTCCAGCCTATCTTCCAAGCTGTTTGCGATGTAGATAATAATGGCCTTATCAAAATACGGGAACGTATCCGACGCTTTGAATTCCTCAACAGGAAGCTGATTTACGATATCCGTAAGCTTGATTTCTTTCTCAACCATTTCAGCATACTGGTCATACAATTGATAATCCGATTTATGATGCATCCAGTGGTCGATGAACACCAGAGCATTTGATTTGTTTCGAGTAGCAATATAGTTTTTGATAAGCGAAAGGTGCTCCTCATTTACCGTATGGCTTAGTGCAGTAATGGTTAAGTGAATGAACAGCGTTTTTAGTGACTTTTGGGTTGGCTCATAACCATACCGCTCGGCTATTGCATTCCAAAATACCTCTAACCCAATATACTTCGCAATCGAATCCAGGTACTTATTTTCACTGTCATCAAGAGAATCCATCAGTATAATCTTCAAGACAGCCTCGAAATCAGGCGTTCTGAGATTGCACAACGCACTCATCATTACCAGTTCAATAGTGCTCTCAGTAAACTCCCTAACCTCAAACCCTTTAAACTTCTTGACCCTATCCTTACTCCCAAAAAACTTCTCGTATTTCTTAACCGTACTTCGTAGAGAAGGATCAATGTTTAGCTCATTCATGATAAGGGATAGCTTGTCCGCATAGAAGGTCTTCGAGTATAGAATCGTATCCAACAACCAGTTATCCTCCAACCTCATGTCCATGTTGGAATAGATCAAGTAATTTGAGGTCGGATCCTCTTCTTCGAGCAATACCTTCGTATAAAAGCTGTTCCCTTCAGTCAATGTATGTACCTTGACACTCTCTATAGAGATTTCATGTATATATTCAACAAATTCTTGGTCTTTATCAAACCAGAAAATAATCTTGCGTTGCTCCCCCTCTTTAAGAGGCTGTAGAAAAGCTTCTTGCAGTGCCTTTGTAACTTCATCCATATTCATTATTCATCAACACCTTTTTCATCAGGCTAAAAACAGGGATATACCAAGAATAACTGGTATATCCCCATTGTACCCAATTTATTTGATTGGAGCGAGTAAGCCTTCAAATTTAGCATAGTTTATAGCAACGCCGTCGTCGAGATCTATCTCAATTTGCATGTCTGCCATGTGATGAAGCTTCTCATCGTAAGCACGAAGTTCCTCAATCTTCAATTCAAGTGACTTCAGCTCTTTTTTCGCATTGGTGATTTCTTTTGTCGCACCTTCTCCATTAATAATATCAAGAAGAGTTTTCTTCTCTGCTTCCATCCGAATTTGAAGTTCATGCAGATAATCCGTTCTGATTCTCGAAAGAGTAGACTTATCGTAACGGTGCATATAGATTAGACAGTTAAATGCCTTTTGCTTGCCTGATGTAAATAACCAATAAATTGGTTTCTTCTTATATGTTTGGAGGTGATCCTTAAAGAAATCATTAATAAAGTATTTTCTCAGCATTTCCTTGGCTGTTTCACCTTCTTTCTTACCAATTGCATCAGCGATATACTCCAGATTCTCAGTTATTGTTTCTTCACCAAATGTTATTAAAACAAAATCGATGAATTTGGATACTATATCGTCCTCAAAGTATACACCTGATAAAATAGGGATTACACCATCACTATCTGGTTTGAATGTTTGGTACACTTCGGGTTCAAACTTCCCCCCTGCATAGACAATACCTAATTCATCAAGTGAATATCTTCCAAACATACATCCAACAGCATAAGAGATAAAACTCTTAATTTCTCTCTCTATATTTGCTTTTCTAAATGATAAATCTTTATCATCGATTAAAGGACGCAACTCATTCTGCAAGTTATAAATATTAATGAAAAGTTTGTTCAACTCTACCTCGTTATTTTTTAGCTTGTCATACTGAGTATCGTTGTATTTATTCCACATTAAGAATGCCGACTTTATGTTTGTTATATTGTTGTTTTCTTTTAATAACGGATGACGTAAAAATCCCCAAGATATCTCAAAGGAATCCCACTCTCTTTTCGCAATTTCAATATTTTCTTTTACAATAGTGGTGATACTGTTAATTTCATTTTCGTTTAATGACATTTTCATAGGAATAGTACCAATTGTTCCTGGTTGATAATTAAGTGTTGGATTAATCAAAGGAAACAATCGGTCGATAATCTTGGTTGAAAGAAACCCCAGAATAATATATAAAGAATTTATGTCATTGCAAAATAAAGAAGATCCTGCATTATCAAATAAGTATCCTTGAGGAGAATACCTTGAACTAAATGAACCTGAACTAAGTGCAGACCATGTAATAGAAGGATTAAATATATACTCCAAGTTAAAATTATGTGACCTAACTTTTCCTTTTTCATCAACAAAATTTCTAATCCTTTTGCCATCAGCCTCCCAATCTACAACATATTCATTATTACCATACCACTTTCTGAACTCCCCACCCTTATTGTAAGGAAACCATCTACAGTTACTATACTTCGCTTCCTCTCTACTAACAGCAGAAAATTTTATTGTATTTATATCAACCTCGTACCAATACCTCAAAAATCTATTATTGTCTGCAGTTGCCATCCCAAGTCTCGGTTCGGCAATTTCAGATAAAGATGAATTTTCAAAAAACATGTTTTGAATAGATTTAGAGGCCCAATAAGCAATTGGACACCCTGGGATCTTTTCAAAGTCCTTTTGATCGAATAAATATCGATAGGATACTGCCGAATTTTGAGAAATCTCTAATGTTTTTTCTCTTTTTTCTTTTGCTGTCTTTTCATCAGTCAAGCGAACATAAATCCCCTTATTTTGTTCTACAGCAACATTTCGGAGTACAAAGGCTGTGGATTGAACTACTTCTCCACCTATTTCCTCAAATGCTCTTGGACCTAAGTGCAACATAGTATCGATTGACTTATTTAAAATCACCTTTCTTCTTAATTTTTCAAAACTTGACAAGAACATCCATGAATGCTGATTAATACTTGCATAAAAACTATAATCTTTCAAATAATGGTCAATTTCCATAAAGGATGCAAACAAATCCGCTTTTGATTCGGGGTAATGCTTACCTAAAAAAGTTGATAAGACAGCATTCATATTTTTTGAACTCATATAGGGTGGATTGGTGATGAGAACATCGTAATGATTGAACATGATATTAGCTTGTTTTATTAATTGTGATAGAAGTTCTATGGATTTCTCTCTTGTTGCCATCATAAACAAATCATCAACTGGTTGTTCCTTGATAATTTTCAATCTACTTTCTAATAGTTCACGTGGGTAAACACTTACTTTAATTAGAGAACCAATTGTCTTTGCTTCTTTAAACAGTTCAATGAACTCTTTTGTTTGATCAAACTTGTTTCCGATATTCTCCCCAGCTATAAACGTAATTTCTTCTTTTGTAAGACTATTTGATTCTTGGATAGAAGCCAAATTCAGCCGCAATCCTTCTTTTTCAATACTTCTAAAGAAACGTTTGTTATATTCCATAGCTTTCATAACAACTGAAAAACAAGCAAGTTGATAAGCACGATCGTCAATATCAAGTCCAAATAAGTTGTTTTCAATTATAAGTTTTGGTATTTCACGTTCTACATACCCGCATTTACAATAAATTTCATAAAGCACATCAAACATATAAACAAGAATATGACCGCTTCCCATTGCAGGATCGAAACATTTTATGTCCTCAACGTTCAATTCTTTGTTAATAAATGGAGATAACTTTTTCTCCAAATCAGATTCTTGATTTTTTTCTTCAAGATAGAACTCCCAATTTTCTTTTAAATCCTTGTGTTCAGAATGTGCTTCAATCCAGTAACGCCCAAGAGAATTTTGCACCATATATCGGACAATCCAATCAGGTGTAAAGAGTTGTGTTGCATATGGAATTTCTTCAGCTTTAAACTTCGCCTTTTCTTTAAAAACCCTATCTTTTTCATCAGAAATATAAAATTGATAAAGCCAGCCAATAACCTCAACTTGTTCCCAATCTGATTCTGGAATAGATGACACATTAGTCATTTCACGAAGAAATGAATCCTTCGCCAGCACCCCATCAGGAAATAGAATTTCCTTATAATCATCGATTGTCTCAAACATGAAAGGAAGAGTGGTATTCAAACTATTACATTGCTTGATAACCAAATACTTAAATAATTCCTCTGTCTTATTATTTAGCTTCAGTTCATAAACCAGCTCTTTATCAATATCTAAGTCAACCGTTAACGCTTCTTTGATAATATCAGGTTCAGAACTCTCAGGATTGCTGGAGGATAACACTTTTACCTTGGAAGGAAGGTAATTGTTAACCTCCATAAAACGTAATGCTGTAAAACGGTTAAACCAGGTATATGCTACTTCTTCGACTACTTGCTTATACCCGATCTCCTTTATACGTGAAATAAGTTTCTCCCGTTGTTTTTTCTCTGTTGCTAAAAGTTGTTTTCCATCAATATATATAACATCCGAACTCTCGAATTGAGCTTTCTTTATGATTTCTTCAGTAATCCCTATTCTAAAAGCCTTAGCTTTTACTTTCTCAATCAATTCTTTTCGTGCATTAGTCGCAAAGTTTTTTAGTGCTGTCTTATTCATATCTGCTGTCCACCAACCCATATTGGAATGTGTTTAGATAGCGAGAATGCCGTGACCTTAGACCACGGCACACTCTACTAATTAATAAACTCGATTTGTTTATTGCTCTTTATAATCTGTTTCAGCTTTACCGACAATGTGTCCAGCAACATATCCACATCCGCTTCCGTACGTAAAGTCTTTGTAGCAAGCAGGTCATTCACTTTCACTCGTTCCCTCTGAGAAACATGCTTTACTATGACTGGAGGTTTATCTTCTCTACCACTTCCTATAACTGGAGGCTCCATTTGTTGCTTCTCTTCAAACTCAAGAATTTCTTGATTAATAATAAGTTCTTGTTTGTCTTTGAAAGCTGAGCTTTGTGTTATTGTTGCATCCACCTTAAAGATATCGGTAAGATCAATCATACTACTCAACAGGTTCTCGTAATAGGCTTTAACTCGTTGTTTTGTATCCTCGGATACCCCATCCTCATTCGCTCGTAACGTTAGATAATTAATATCCACTTGAATAACATTTTTCGCCGCTACTTTCTTTTCTTCAAGCACTCCCTGAATCTGCTCTTCAATTTTATTTACTAACTCAGGAATATCCTTGATCTTGCGATAAGGTTGTACTTCCGTTAAGATCCCTTGCAACTTGTCAGCATAACCTTTGATCTCGTTGCCCGATAAGTAAACATCATTTTCTTTATACTTATCAATCGCTCGAAGCCCTTTGTCGAAAATATCCTTTTGAGAAGCAAAGAAACTCTTCACATAGGTAACGTCTTCTTCCCAATCCAGGAGGTTATCCTCCAGGTCACGAAGCTTGGTGAAAAACGATACATTGTCTAATCCTTTGGTAAAATCACCGAAGTATTCAAGTCCTTTGTCGAGGAGACTGGCACCAGGATATTTTCTTCCTTCATAACGGCTCTTGAGTGCTTTGATCTCAATCACTTGCTGATCAATAAGATGACGAATATCCTTAATCAGACCATCCTCGTCATCAGCAACATCCGTTTTGTTAAACACTTGCTTACAAATGTTTTTCGCAACTCTCAATAACGACTCATCAACGAAATGCCGCTTTACGATAATTACTTTATCGATCTCACTCGCCTTGGTCAAAGCATTTAGAATATTACCATCTTCAGGTTCCATGTATTCTGAATTTAATCGCAAGCGAATCCGCTGTTGTTTCATTAACTCCGCAATCAAACCCGCTATATCGAGATCCTTCCAGCCATAAGGCTTTTCCTTGTAGCGATCCAACAGTGTTTTTACACGTATTTGCTTTTGAATACTATCCTGCAAGCTGATGAAGTCCATAACTTCTTTTATAGCAAGTTCATTGGCATTTAAAGATCCATCAATAGTCAATTGTTCAGTATTTCTCCGCAGAATCGTGAGAAGATCCCTTTCCGACTCCATAAAATTCTTTACATATCCCAACTTCGTATACACATTTTCCACTAAGAAAAGGAATCCAGCGTTAATCCGCTCTTTAATTGTCGAACCCTTAAACTCCGCTTTACTGCCATTGATGTAAAACGTACCGCCCCTGATAGCCTCTTCCAGCATATCCCGTACACGACGCTTACGATCTCTTGCTTCAGCTTGTTTATTGTTCAGGATGTTCTGAATACTCTCTGGAAGCTGAGTCGGATTTTTCTTCTTCCGATACTCCTCAATTTTTAGGACCTCTTCCATCTCCTCAACATAAGCCTCATTCGCACCCAATTTCAGAATCATCTCGCCTGTACCAGACGACATAAGCATTAGTTCTTGTTCAGATTTTGCGTAATGATCAGACAGCGGCGAGAGAATATTGATTCCGATACTCGATGTTTGATTACCGATGTTCTTCTCGTCCATCTTCTGATTGTACGGGAATTGATACTGAGCCGAATAGCGGTATCTCTTGTCATCATACAAGTCTTGATAGATGTAATTCGCAAGTTCACGTTTGAGGACATCTTCTTCAATCTTCATTGCTTTGATCTCACGGTTAATATCCTGCTCGTCATCCGTCAAGAACAAATAGAATTCACCGTTCTTTTGAATGAGTGTCTGCGAAATCAGCTTGCGAAGAGCAACCTTAATTTTTTCCTTCAAAGCCAACTTATCTTCATCAATCTGTGTGACCATAAGTGTAGCAATATTGTCGATATTCGCTGGAAGTTCTTTGATGTATTTAATCATGAACAGCACTTTCAGCAGATCCATGTTAAACTCATCGTCACGTAGGGCAGGGTTCTCATATGCACCTTCAATAACCCTTGCGATTGTAGGGTTTAGGAACTCCTTAATGGTATCGTAGAATGCATAAAACGGGATGAGTGCGCCTTCTTCCTGATCCTTATAACGAAGTCCAGCTTCTTTAAATGCCGAAAGCATTGAACGTTCACCCTCGGACAAGTGCTTGCCTGAACTGCCATGCTTACGCACTTGTTCAAAAACGTTTTGAAGCAATTTGAATTGATAAGGAAGGAACGGATAGACATCCACAAACTCCAGATCATTTTCAAAGCCTCGTAAATCCGCTGTGCTTTCCTTAAAGCTAATCAGGTTTTTAAGAGAAGCACTCTTTTCATGAGAAAGAAGCTTCAACTTATCGGCAACATGCTCCTTCTTTTCAAGAATCCGCTTTTTGATAACCTCATCAACCGATATCGATGAAAGCGATAGTCTGGTATCGAAGCGTCCTTGAATACGAGAGAAGTCATCACCTTTCACCTTCACAATACTATCAATACTTTCCTGTGAAGTGACCATAATCCATACTTTGCCTGAGCAATGTGTTCCGAGATCCTCCGCCAGCGTTTGCAAGTTAAGCATCAGTTGTCTACTGTCACCTATGTATTGACCAATCTCATCGACCAGGAAAATGAGGTGGAAGTTGCTCCCTTTCTGAGCAATGTACTCTTTTACGTCCTTCGAGAACTTCTCAATGCTGATCTCAAAGTTGTTTACACCATTCTCGAACCAGTTACGAGCAGTATCTTCGGACATAGTAGTAACCTTAGTCAATGCTCCAATCACATAATCAGCATCAAAATAGAAGGTATTACGACGATCTACCCATTCCTCGCCTGCCGCCGCTTTAAACTCCCTCTTAAAGTCTTCATATACGCCTTCTTTGGTCAGATACTTTTCCATCTCTGCAACACCAGGAATATCACCGTAGAACCCTTGGTGTTCGTAGAACACTTTAGTGAATACCCGAAGGATCGCATCCTCTTTCGACTTGTTATCCAAAGAGCTTTTAGAATCGATGTTAAAAAGGATGACCTCAGTTTCTACATTAGCCGTTCTTTTCATATTAGCGAGAACAATTGGATCTTGAATTTTATCAATAAAGAAATCGACTGCACGTTTATCTTTCGCCTTCTTGTTCTCAAGTAAGTAAGCAAGAATTTTCAAAAAATGAGATTTACCCGAACCGAAGAAGCCCGAAATCCAAACGCCCATTTTATCAGTATTTCCATCGATGCCTTGCTGATAATTTTCATAAAATTTGGATAAGTGCTTATTGAGTTCTCGTGTCACGACATACTCATCGAGTTCTTGGTAAATGTTATTCTCATCCGTCTGAGCGACCTTGATTACGCCTTTAATGCTACGTTCGATGTCTTTTACAAACATGTCTTTAATTTGCACAAGTCTTCCCCCTCGAAATTAATCCACTAAACGAAATGCTCTATAATAGTTATCATCTTTGAAGCGATCAAATAAGCGTAATGATAATCCATCGTATTTCCCTGGGAAAAACATAATGACAGGAGTTTTATCCAGCACCTCTTGAAGATTGTTAAGAATATTGTGGGAACGTACGAATGGATACACCTTTCCAACACCAGTAATGAGCACAACATTATTATCGGCCAATTGTTCCTTTATCTTTTGAAGAAACACTTCAGGTTTTGCAAAGTTAGCCATCGCTTTAAACAAAGCACCCTTCCCCTGCTTCTCTTCCATTTGAGGAATCCGATCAAAGATTCTTTTTTCCTTGGCGATCTCAATGAGCATCTTATATAAATCAAACTCAATGAGTCTGCGTCCAGAACCCTCATGACCGAACTCCCTCAATATATGTTGGATATAATCCCGAACCAACAGTTCGTTCTCAGCCTCATAATCAAAGACATAGAAGCTAATTTCGTTCCCCAAGCCTCTGCCCTCAATGAACTTCTCTTCTCTGATCTTCGGTATTATTTTATCAAGCCTACTTTTTATATTCGCCATACGCTATACCTCACCCATTGCTCGAATATAAGCAATGTCTCCGATTTGGATCAAATGTTGTTTCAACTGTTCGTCCATCATAATCCTGTTTAACTCGCCTGTCTTCTTGTCCTTCAACACACCTGACTCAAGTAAGATTCGTTGTATGACATTCTTTAGCTTCGTAACGGTTTGTTCCGTCCATCCAGCAATACCTTCGTCTTGCTCCGCTTTAGAGTTAAAATAAAGATTAAGATCCTTCTTCTCCAAGAAATAAATATTCGATTCAAGCTTCTCACGAATGACCTCATTCATGAATTCATAAAAGAGCCTGTCTGTTTTCATTATGGCATAAAGGTTGATAATCTTTCCCGACTCCAGCGAATGCTCCAGCACCAACTGACATAATGTATTATCGAGAATGCTTGTCCTCCGTATTACCGACGGTATGCTTCTTTTAAGGCTTGCACTGACCTGATACTGAAATAAGTTCTCTGATAGTACCTTCTCCCTTATCTCTTGCTCATTTAAGCCCTGTACTTTAAGGCTCACGACCTGCTTGAACTCGAAAAATAGGAATGAAGCCCCTGTTAATGTAGCACTATATTCTAATTCTGTAGACATAACTCAACTCCCTGCTTTTACAATAGTATTTTGATCCTTCATCATTCCAGTCATTGATAGTACCCGTTCGACAACCTCCAGTCGTCGCTTCCCGCATTGTTGTTTAAGTATCGTTGTAAACTGTTCTTGCTTTAAAATCTTGTTCGGGTTGTTTATGTACATATTCGACACACTCTGCATTAGCGAATCTTCGCTTACGGTATTATCCCAATAAGCATCAACGATCTCGTTTAATGCCGTAGCGAGTTCCCTTTGGGTTTTATAAAAAAGTTTCAGTTCCAAATTAACCACCTCGCACAAAAAATGCTTATACTTCATTATTACTCTACTCTTACTTTTTTAGTATACAGGATCACTCCAAAAAGAAAAACCGCTTGTTCAGCGGTTCGAGGTCAACACTTTTTTCCTAAATACAATTCGGGTCCCATTACCTTTAACATCTTCTCAAGGATATTGGCTAACTTTCTAATTGTTTCGTCCAGTTCAGCTTGTGGATGAAAACTTAATCCTATTTTTCGATCCTTCGCCATGAGTACAGGGTGTATATTTTTCTGAAGCTCCTGTATCTTACTCTCAAATAAATAATACAACTCCGCTTGAGATTGCTCAAAATGCAGATAAATCGATGCCAGTCTAAATTTGTTTCGGGCACTCACTTTGAAATTAACACCATTGCGACCACCACCAAACGAGAGCTGACAATCTTGACTATTGTGCTTCTTTGCTTTCCACACATTGGTTAAGTAAGGCACGTATTCTCTAAACTTTTCGAGCATGTATTGCTTTATGTCTTCAACCCGCTCAAAATTATAATCTTTGGTTACAGCTACTCGTCCAGTATGGGTTGGTGGAACTTGTGAATAAGAGTCATATAGTTTCAGTGGAAGATATTCCGAACCCCTAATATTATCTAAATTGTCCCATACGTCAAGCTTGTACAGCTTGTTAAGATCACTTGCCCGCGCAATTGCTTCTTCATGTAAACACACGGCACAAAAATTTATATACTTGTGTTTACGGCTCTTCAGGTATGATTTAACCCGTCGAAGATGCCCCTCATCGAATCCTAAAGCAATCCAAATTATTGTTCCCTCCGAAGTTGCATCTAATATTTCAAGTATTTTCTCTAAATGGCGTTGATCCGATTGGTTGACCTGAGATTCAATGAATATTGGCAATCTCCGAGACACATTTACCGCATACATATCCACTTTACGTCTGCCTATTGGAACCTCTGCTTCCGCAAACCCTAACTTCCATCCAATTAGATCCTCCAGGTATTCGGGATACTTTAAGAGAAACAGAGTCAGAATAAATTCTTTCTCGGATCCGTTTTTACTCATTCATCATCACACTCCATAAAGTAGAAAAGGAACGAAAACACATCCCTGCTTTTCCATTTATACAACCGCTTTAAACTCGTCCAACATCTCAGACAGCATGTACAATTCCTTCACTTTAGTCCCAGCATCCCACTTACAATCCACGATGAACTCGTTAATCGTTATTAGAATGGAACGTGCTTCTTTACTAAGCTCTTGATCGTTCAAGGCGAAGTTACTTTGGATCAGCACATCTGATATTGAAGGCGGTGCTTGCCCTTTGTCGTCTGCCTTTTGGAAAATAGTCGCCATTAAGACGGAATAGGGGATATCGAGGCTCTCCGCAAGCGAAAACACGACTGGTAGTGTGGGCGACGTTTTTTCCCCTCGTTCGAGTCGATTAATATAAGAGCTTGAGACTTGGCTCATTTCCTCCAGTTGCTTTAGCGAGAGATTTTTCACTCGCATTCTGTAGTGTCGAATCAAGATTCCGAAGCTCTCCGAAACTGTATATCCTCCTACATGGTTGCCATCCTCAATTGCTAAACCTGAAGCTGTGTTGTCTTTCTTTTTGTCATCTACCATTCTTAAATGGCTCCTTTCTGCTTTTCCTCGTAGTGAGAATCCTTTGTTCTGTAGAACCTTTTATCATAAGCATTGACCTGCGTTTCAATAACACTTGAAGCATCAGTTATCTAAATTTTGATGAGTGCAGACGATGTTGTCTTTGGACGTTTAACAAATGAATTACCAGTTGAAGAATGGCAATCTCCTTTGGTGTTTAAATCAACAATTCATTTATTGAGACATTGTTTTTATCAATTACTCAAGGGACAATACAGTAACACTTAGCTGTTGTCTTAAGACAACGGAATTCAATCATCTTGAAGTATTAGGCAACATTTGAATTCCTGATTTCAATGAAAATCTCTTGGGAAATCTACTCCAGAATTCTGATCAAAACTAAAAGTTGTACTGAATTTCATCCTGCTTCCTTATAGAAGGTAAATTAGATACAACTTTTTCATTCAGGGATTGATGCAATAACATTCAGGTTTACAAAAGCGAACGTCCAGATACAACTTTTAGAATGCTCACGCTTTCCCAAACAGCTCCCTAAACTGACAGCTCCTACACGTTGGCTCGTACTTTGTCTGCTCAAACGCCTCCATTTCGAGCGGCACATTATTCTAAATATCCTGTAAGTAAGACTGCATCCAATCGATGCTGGTATGAATGAGATAATCAATATTTTGAAAATCGTAGCGAGTTGGGGCGAATGAAACAAATGAACCATCGTTTAGATACTCGTTCCGAAGCTCAATCTGATCCTCAGTGACGATCTGGAATGATTCTTTTACGAACTTGGCATAAAGGGCGAGCTGTGTTCGATCATTTTCACTTCTCTTGCCAGTCTTGAAATCAGTTATACCATACTTTCCATTCCCCAAGTGCCTGTACAAAAGATCCATTACGATCCAAACCTTAACGCCCCTAACTTCAATAAATCCGAACCGTTCTGACGCTATCAATTTCGTATCTTTCCGCCGCCGAAACAAGTCATTAACCGTATTGCAGGAAATTAGATTGTGAACTGTATCTGGAAATCTTTGTTGATATTCCGAAATTGCTTCAAGCGATAATTCACCATCAAAGTAGATTTCAGACAAAATCAAATAATCACTCGGCATCTCTAACCATAGATTCTGGCGATACTTTGAATCACAATAAGATTTGTTCAAGTCTGAGCTTATATTCGCCATAATCTCAAGCTGTAGAGGCAGTTCCTTCAGTTCATCTAATGAATTTACAATTCGATGTATTTGTTCGTGCACTGAAGAGCCGAAGACCATTGCCAGTGATTGCAGATTCTTCAGTCTCCAAGCATGCTTTTGGAGGTTGGACGCATTCCTTCGTCTTCCAATGGGAGAGGCATAGTAACTGAAGTAGTAGCGACGGGCACACTCGGATAACGTTTTATGGCGGCTCAAACTCCATGAGAACTCAGGATATTTTATATTCACTTCCCTCACTCCCCCCTCGCATACTGTTTACATTCAAAATAAGGCACGCCCTGTCATGATTTGGTTCCATATAACCTAAAATCATTTCAAATACTCATTCCTATACCGTTCTCATCACAACGATATAAAAAAAGCACGCTCTCCATTCCTGATACTGGAGGCATGCTTCTGAATACTACTGAATATATTATTGTCTCGTGTGACTCGGTACTGCATATAGATCTCCACCCCTTTATAAGAACATACGTTCGGTTCAATTATAACAAGCGTTCGAGACGTAAACAATGCTTGTCTAAATGAAATCACACACACCGTATCAACTGAGGGGGAATATTAATCAGTAAAATAGTGGAGTCAGGATTAGTTACTAAGGTTTCATCCACAGGCTAATACAGTCGCTTCTTCATTTGATTAGAATTGTTCACAATTGATCGTACATCTTCATACCTGTTTCGTACATCCTCATAACTCTATCTTAACTTATACATAAGGACTGAAGCGTCCCACATAAATACATCTCCACTTGTTAATAACTGTTATGAATGTCTTATGCATATGGTCATAATATCTGCATAACTACTACTCCAGTTCCCCCAAATTCCTCTCGTCCTGGATTTTTTGTCTAAGGTTGGCTAAGTCGCCTTTCCTTTTCCTCCAGTACATTCCGTATGCCAAGAGATCTTTCTGAAACTCTTTAAGCTCATATTTTCCCACCTTACTTTCAATCATGCTTTCTTCGATTCCAAGTACCTTAACAATCTCGTGCTTTACAGGGCTCCTCTCCATCTCATGAAATAGAGCTGAAATGACCTGATCAAATATCGATTGAATCCCATGCTCCTCACGTCTCTTATAGAAATCGTGAAATACTACTCTGTTACGTAAGATATGCAGATTGAGTAGCCGCATCGCTCTATGGTGATCTCTTTTAGCCAAGTCAATAATCTCTGCTAAGCTCATTCCCCCAAACAAATGCATTTGAAGATCATCCATATATTGATTGAAGAAATCCTCATCCCACTTCAACATTCCAGCCCCCAATCAGTATAAAAAAGCCACCAATCACATCGAATATCCTGGCGGTTTCAACTCTACGCATATTATAACATTGTTTATTTTATCCCTGTCTGTGTTCTCAGCTTCTATAAGATCCTTCAATATGCTCCTTGAACCCGCATACAATATCTCAAGAAAGTGTCGTATCCCCATATTATAAACCAAGCAGACAGTAAGACGATCCCTATCGATTCCATCAGGATTAAAGGGCTACTCCGTCCCACAATTCCCATTTATGCTCACCGCTCGTATGGATGTCCCAAGGTTCTCCGTCTAATTCCTGTTACTCAAGCTCTGGCACAAGATCACTCACTTTCTCCCCATACCATTATCCCCTCTCGTCATTTTGCTGGCATCCTCAGATGGTGTTTGACTATCTTCTCGTTTCCTCTTCATCTGCTCCATATGCTGTTGATGAATCAAATTTAGCATTAACATGCAATCATCTCGTGTCGGTTTTGTTGTATATATGACATCGTTGATTTGATCAACCAAATCCAGGTCATTTATCTCCCGCAACATCTTGAAATACTCTGCCTTTAGCTGGTCAAAGTAATGATCCATAAATCTTTGGATAGCCTTCGTCATGCCGTATGCCTGTCCCAACTCCCAACTGATTTCATCCTTAATTAATCGTTTACCCATGCATTCTTCCCCCCTACCCTTCAAAAATAATTCATAACCTCTCTGATAACGACCCTGCCAGTTTTCTTATCTCCATAGATTGCCTGATTATATTGAAGCAGAATGATAAACTCATCATCATCCAAATCCATAACAGCATCACCGACAGCCTTCTTTTTTTCATCTGTCATTTCAACCATATATACGATTAGCAACTGACTACCAACCTTATAGCCATGCGGTTCTACACCCTCCCCTGTTCTTAAACCATCATCGTCTTAAAATAGTAGCCGATTATAATCCCTGTTGAAAGCATGGTTAGATCAGCCACGATCTCAATCACAATGCTCTGTACAAATTGCCGCTCCTTCAATCTTCCTAACACGATTTTCACCGTTTTCACCTCCAATATTGTTGCGATCAAAACTCCATTAAAAACAAAACCACTTAGCCGCCATTCGACTAAGTGGTTCATTCGATTCTTATTGAGTTATTTTTAAATACACTACTACGCATCGGAGTCATTCCCGATCACCTCCCCTACACTATTCCATTGCTAATACTAATTTGGAAATGGGGGACAGTCAATAAAAATGTAATATTGTTACTGTTATAACTTTATTGCTTTTTGAATCCATCACTGCATTCAAATCAGCCTCTATTTTGCAACAAAATACATACAGCACTATGGCTTTCAAGTATATGTTTGATTGAATTAGACTGGCACAGCCATACCTAATTACGACTACGATGCCCCTTTCTTCGTACTCACCTTATCTTCGAGCATTTCTTATCAAACTTCGAAATTCTTGACGGATTTCTCACAAAACCTTTGCCAACTGACATTTAGATCTCGATTGCCTTCCTCTCTTCATTATACTGGCATTGAACAACAAAGCATTCGAACAAAACATGACCTAAAATGAGCTTCTATACGCTTACGCTTAATCTACTATAAGTAAAAAGACGGCTATTGGTATTTTTTTCCAATCAATCAGTTCCCAAAAAATTTCAAGGGGGTGCAACCTGAACCTCATTTCATCGTTTAATATGGTACTACTATTACAGAAAGGTAAAAACACCCATGGTGGAAATTTTTGAATCAATCAAGGCAGAGAAGTGGTCAAACCTAATTCGACCAACGCTCTCTACTTATCGTTTGATGATTAATTATCATAGTTAAGTAAGTGCATAAGATACTATAGAGGCAATTACGACCCTTTAGTACACTTAGAGGGGGGACACCATGAAGATAATTACTATAAAAACTGACGACAGTAAGCATTATTATTTTGCTTCTCAAGCCTTAGCAGACAAGGGGTATAAGGAGATCGGTAAGGTTAAATACAACCGAAAATTCAGGACCGATTCCACAGACCTTTACGAAAAAGACGGCAAACTATATGCCTTTAGAGAAATGTACCACTGCAACACGACAGTTTACTCTATTAAGTTGGGACTTGTACACACATTGAAAGGAGAATATGAGATCGTAAAGGATACTACCTCTTCTGAAATAAGATGAGAACCATCCAAAAAAAAAAAAAAAAAATCAAAGGAAATTCAAAATGAATAACAAAATTGAACTTAATGCCTGGAGAACATTTAATTTACAAAATCAAGCAAAAGTAGATGATAATAGTATTAAATATATGTACTGCGATAACAGTGAAGGACTTGTAGGAGTGCTTACAATTATCAATCATCTCGAATTAACAAGTATCGAAGCTCTGCGGGAGGAAATTAAGGAGCAGAAGAAGGCATTAGAAACAGGCTTCGACAGCGATGGGAAACCGTCCTGTGATGATGAGCTTTATCCATGGGAAGATCACTTAGTTTGTAGGGAAGGAGTCTTTATATGGGATTGGAACTCCGATGACTACGTACTGATCAGGGAAATGCTGAGGAGAGGATAAGCATAACGATTGCCGCTCTAAATCATTCAAATGAGTCTCGTCCATTTCGAAATATCGCTCGACTCTCTCCTGGTGCTTGGAAACAGAAATCCATAGTAGCTCCCTACTGCTTTTTTTTGAATTCCTATGTTATAGCGAGAGGGCGGGGAGAAATAAATAGCGTGCATATCATTACCTATTGACCTCAAATGGTTTCCATTTGAGGTCCCAAACATCATCAATACTTGGAGCACGTACAAGGTCAAGCATGCATTCATCACAAGCTCCAAACTCAATATAGTTTTTTTTAGCTTGTCTTAGCGATGTGCTTCCGTTAGCTCCTCCGTTTGCGTCAAGGTCATTCCAGCAAGCAGGGTCATCCTGCCACCAGCAAATGGAGCAAATATCATGAATCTCACTTTCTAAAGTAATGTATCCACAGCAACGACAAGTATATTTAGATATCTTACTCACCTCAAATTATAAAAGTTGAAGGAATGACCCACCTGTATCGGAAACCTCCATACTTTCTGAAGGTAATAAGCCTTTGATCGGTCCAATTCATCGACGTCAATTCGGAGAATATCTTTGTCGTTGACTTATTCGATAGATGTGTGATTCTCTTTTTCCCCATAGGTGCGATCTTAGCTCGCATCGTATCTCACTCCCCTATTCTTGATTGAATTTCCCGCAACTCCTCAATTAAGACTTTCCAAGCCTTAATTTCCATACCTTCGTCCATTAAATCTAACTCTTCATCAGTTAAATGTCCATATAACTCCCAAAATCCTCCTAAAAATATTTCCTCATACTCAGCAATTCGTTCTTGGATCTCAAGAAGGTATTCTTCTTGGGTTTGTGTTTTCAACTTTTTATCCTGATACTCTTTCTGCATCAGAATTCCATAAACAGAATCCTTCGCAAGTTCAATCGCATATCGAGGAATCATTCGATTATAAACAGTTAGTCCACATTGTCGGATGTATTTTTTTAAACTCATCTCTGATAACCCAAGCTCATGCATTACTTGCTCCATCGTCAGGTATGTCTTTAATCCTTCAATTTCTTCTATACGGCAAAGAGTAATTTGTTTGATATACTTATGATCACGCTCACCCAACTGCAACATACGAGAAGCAATAAGCCGACGCCTACGTTCATCTCTCCTTCTGAGGCATTCATTAGCAGAAGCTCGATCATGAATGTCTATTAATTGGTGGATCTCGTCAGTCAATTCCCTTCCCTCCTCGTTTCCTTCTCAAATAACAATCAAGAACCAGATATTTATGATTTCTCAACAGACATAATGCTTCTTGCGTCATTTCTAATTCTCTTTGTCCTATCTTTCTTGTCTGCATTTCGTATTTCAAATCCTTTTTAGGTTTCCGATTTACCTTAGCCATCATCTTTGTCCTCGTTTAAAATGAAGTTTTATAAAAAAGTGCCCAGTCATCCATGACCGAGCACCTATCACTTTCCATATGAGAATATTATATCGCATTTAGCCAGTCAACAAGAATTTGGATGTTGTTACAATGTAAACCACATCAACACAAATGATTATTTCAATCCTCCATTACATCCTTGTGAAAATCATAATCGGATCCTGTAACTGGATCATATCCATCTGGACTCTTCAATTTACTGTTCATAATAGTGGGCACTAACGAAATGACTTTCTGAGGTGCATGCAATTTTCTCAAATAATCGTCTGTTGAATATAAAGTCAGAGATTCGATGCTATGACTCATGCGGGAGGGATGTCTTGGATGACCTGATTTAGCTATACCCAAGCAGTGTAGTTGGTGTCCCTTGGAGGTGAGAAGTCTCGCAACTTTATTATGCCGTTGATTGATAAAATGCTTTTCTCCCCAAGAAACAATAATTGTCGTTGCTCTACTTGCGGCTTCAAGAATGAATTTATCGTTCTCATCACCAATTGGATCGTGCACGAATTTGAGCTGATTTGGATCTGTTGAAATGATAGCATATAGATTAACGATTTCTAACGATCCAAAGCCAAACTTTTTGGCAAAATAAAGACACTGTTTAGAGGTTTGGTCCTCCTCTTCATGACTTGCCGTGCTGGGATTTAACATGACGTATAACAACCTCGGCAAAGAAGCATCCCACTCACGAGATAGCAAATATCTGTACTTCTTTGTTGGATCAAATACCGCATCCATCTTCATTCGTATCACTCCCTTATAAAAGCTTTTATTTAGAAGAATAATATTCCAGTAGTTTACCGCATTAAAGTGTTGTGCGGTACCTGACTTGGATGGTTAACATCAATTAATATGACGAATATGCATCTCAGTGAAGATGATCCTCGTATATCGATGCTTTGTTGTATTTAGTACGTTGGATGCAATCTATCTTATGTATGAGGCTTCCGCATGATGACTGCCAATCAATCATTAGAATAGTGCAAAGCGAAGGCGTTAATTGTAATCTTGAACGTAAAACGACTGTAAAGAAACATACGCAATCTGCAAAATACCAAGCATAGAAGGGAATCGGTGTCATACCTCTGGGATTGTCTGACATGGTGAATTACAAATCAACTTGATATTTTGAACAATCTTTTTAGATATTTATTTATGCAGAACTGAAGAAGGAGCATTAATTTTCACTTTCATCGATATTACCCTGCTCATCAATAAATATTGCTGTAATTCCAGTTCGCTTCTTTGCTAACAGTGGAAGCCTACCCCAAAGATTACGGAACTGCCTCACATCGGGTAATGCAATACTATATTTTGCATTCGGATCATCCATTCGTTGAAGCGTTTCAGCCAGTACACCAAGAAAGTAATTCACGTTCATCGCACTCAAGGATCCTAACCCTTTGACCTCAATAATCCATCTTTCTGTTCCTTTATTGGCATAGATATCGATTCCAGGCGTCTTCCCCCAAGCTATTTGGGTTTCCCAACCGTTTGCTTGTAAGTAGTCCTTCAAAATCTGCTTGAGATTATCTTCTTTAAATACCGAGAATTCCACCGTCATCTGCTTTGCCTTAACGACTGGAGTTGGCACAGAATGCATGCCCTCAGTCACTAAGTAGTTGCCGATTAATCCATCTCTACGATTTTCCCTTTTGATCAACCCTTTGCCTTCCAAAGCCCTGCATACCTGGTTTACTGCCTGCTGAGGCTCATTTAAACCCAATATCCCATTCGCAATTTCACGATCGGTCAAGCCATCCTTGTCTTTCAGATAACTGATGATCTTATCCTTTAAAGTCATGTCCCCACTCTCCCTACTCCAGTTATTCCCTATCGTTCTATTATAGGCTACCTCCATAATCTCCGTAAATAATTGGGGGTTGTGACTTAGTTTGTGATTGGTATTAATCAACGCTTACCTATCATATCACTCAATTTCCCGATCCACTGTTATTCCTGCCATCTCATACCATCATTTATGGAAAACCACGACGAATTTCTGCATAATAACCATCAAATACAATATTATTTTTCTCTCCCAAGCCGATGAACTTTGACTCCACTCTGTATTTAATCCCTTCATGCAACTACATCAGGCATGGACTTTCACTACACACCGCACATGACCCCTGAAATTTCAAGTAACAATTAAGACAGAGCGACCCTATATCATGCGTCATGTGATTGAACAACTTCTCAGCCTCTTTCGAGCAAAAAGTACAGCATTTCATAATCTCTATCCTCCAATTTGTCTCGGAAACGCAAAAAGACCGCAACATCCCCTTATGAAAGGAGAACTGCGGTGCTTCTGACAAACCCGAACATTATATGATTTTAGAAATAGTATAGTTTAGATCTGATTAAGGTACAAGTATTTCTTTTATCTACAAATGCAGTCTAAAAAGAAAGTATCATGAATACAATGTCCATTTCATTTTCATAGGCTTGACCACCATAGAGTGTTACAAACGAAATGTCAGTAGGATTGAACTTTTCCGCCTCAGCATGAAGTTTAATTGTTAAATCTTCGATTATTCTACTAAAGTCATTTTTATAACCAATCATTAGCTTGTTTAATGACGTATAATTGGGGGTATCAGAAGCAATAAATCGATACTTTTCTGAACGATGCTTTCGAGGACAGTTGACTGCAAGAATTGCATGAAAGTCAACGATGCCTGCGTGCCCCCTTCTGGCATCACACATTTTCTTAATGTCAGAAGCTAATCCCCCACCATTTTTGTACTTCCATATACTATCACTTGCTTCGTATCCTAAAATAAACGGAGAATATGCATTTTTGATTTCTATTAATGTGTGAGGAATGTATTGATGGTTGTGATACCCTTGCTCAACCGATTTCTCTTTTAATATTGCCACATCAAATGATGGATTTCCATCACATTGCCCCCACTTCTTTGCCTTCCATTCTGGGGTCACTATATAGTTATAGTGCTGAATATCTTGTTGAATTAGGTAGGATAACTTATCCCTAAATAAAAATTCATTCTTTTTTCTAAATAATAGTATTGCTAATTCATCTCTTTGGAAATTAGCCTCAAATTTCATTATCTTATTAACAATAAAGCCGTGGTCAAATCTTAAATTAATCTCTGATTGGGAATAACCTATTCCATCAGTTATCTCCATAAGAAAATTCCCTCCATGTAAAGTGAAGTCTCCATATTATCTTTATTTGCATCTTTAATCATGGTCCCAACTTCTTTTAATATCCTGCTGTCACCCCTCATGATAAGGATTCATGCATATTATCCGCTGAAGCAAAATTGACGTAATGGAGTGCAGACTTGTAACAGTCCAGCAACTACATTTCTCACTTTCTATATTTTTCGTCCGACATTCAGAAATGATTAATTACGTATTGATTTGCATAATCATCTAATTCCTGAAAAGTTCTTATATCTCTATTTTCTAATAGCTTAGTGTATTTTGAATTGACATATCTAAAAAAACTCTGTTTAGATGCTGTATAAATCGCTTTTAGGGAACCATTCTGAACATCGTCAAGGATACAATCATCAACATTTTTTAAGAATTTTAATGCCTCGTAGCGTTCAACCTTTCTTCCGTTTAAAAAGGTGAGAATGTATAGGATATCCCCACTCGTGATACGCTCTGTACGGTTTAATTTGGGTTTCTCCAACTTTTCATCTGTTTCCTTTGCAATGACCCCATCATCAGATATAATATCCTCCAATCGCTCCATGTGTTTCCAAGAATTAATAAGTAGCAAGGATTGTATTAAATCAGCATTTTTATCAAAAGATTCTTTAAGTTTCATATCCACGTTTTCTGGATGCATCAATTGAAGATATACCTTCAACTTAATCATTTCATGTACTACATCCATTGGGTCGTCGTTTCCTTGCGGTGAGTAAATCATAAACTCGTCCTTATACGAAACAACTCCTAAGCCGACTTCCGCCGCTAAATCATAATCGATACCACCCTTAATCCTATAAAACTTAACATTGCCTCTGACTACATTTTGAGTTGGAGCTACCCACATCAAATCCTTTTCTTTACCCTGTTCTTTAATAACATTCTTGGCTTGATCCAAAAAACCAGTGCTACTTTTGAATATTTTATTGCTTGTGCTCCCAAGAAAGCCACCCAATGAAAATGTATCAAATTCGTTGTCCATCACTATCATTGATACAATCTCGAAATCGATATCTTTCACCAAACCAGATGCATCAATAATGGAATCCATATATTGTGCCAATAGACCCGTTTCATTCTTCCTATAGTAACTTAATTCTCTCATACAAAGCTCTCCATTCTATGTAATACCTGACGTTATGAACGAATTATATATCCACATTTATGGTTTGTACAGGCATGTATCAGTGGTTTCTTTTCACACGCTTTTTTTATGTTTTTTTAACGAATTGGTGAACAAAACCCACTTCCAACGTGATATCAAAAAGACAAAGGACCCGCCTCAGCGAGTCCTCAGCCATGTGAAATTCGGGCATCTCAACCTCCCATCGTCACTCCCTTGGCTTCTGCTTTTCTCACATCTTTAAAACCGTATCTTTTTTATTCCCATTTCCACCGCCTCTTTTACTTGTTTTGCAAAGCGAATATTGTCGGGACCGTTTGAAAATCGCTCACCGCAGATACATTTTGATAGTGCTTCTCTCAGCATTTAATCGGGCACATCCCTAACAATCAAAGATTTACGTAATACTCATTTGATATACATCGAATAGATGTCCAAGACGCATTCCAGTCCAAAATGCGCCTCTTCTGCTTCTGGGCTTCTTTCGCTTTTTAGCGAAGAAATTGTCGTCGACGACTTTACACCTTTTCTCGTTGTTAGTAAGTAGTCCTCAGCAAAATTAAATGTCTGATTGATCTGCACAATATAAGCATTGTATTCCGATTTATCTATATTTTCCCCGCCCTGAAGCATTAGTTGATTAATAGCTCTCCTGGGTATATTCGTTAATTCTGAAAAGGTTAACCTTGAGTAACCCTTTTGCCGCATAAATGCTAATAGGCACTCTTTAACGGTTTGCTGATGATCATAATAATTAACCATAGACATCGCTCCTCTCCTTATAATCAGTATCCCGTTTCTTCCTACTTTCATGTTTCTTCAACCTTTAAGCCAGATATGGATAAGTAAGAAGCTATAATTGTCGTCGTCTTGACTTGTCTGCGAATAAATCCTCTCGGCTCAATCATGAATTGTTCCAACTCATCTTCACTTAACGGACATCCTATCTTATATTTCTCCATCTACTGTGCAATTCTGCGTATGCTGTATTGCGGCAGCGCTTCGGTCTTGGGACCGCATATATACCATCATCGAAATCATCGTCAAAATTATCTTCCTTTTTTTCCATTAGTCTCTCCACCTTTCTCTTTGGAAAGAGAATTTAGGAATGCATTATATCGCTGTTGTTCTTTATCTATAGTTGCTTTAGCGTACACAGCAAATCCTTCTGCATCTTGATTATCGAGAAAATGAAAATACTCTTGCTTGTGCTCTTTTATAATAACAAGGGGCAAAATTTGATTTTGCAAAAACTGATGCATCATAATTAATCTACCCGTTCGTCCATTCCCATATGGATGAATTCGTTCAAATTCAATATGACTGGAACAGATTGAGAAAATAATATCATCAGGTAATTTCACTTGTTTAATTTGGTTGTTTAGCTCTTGAACCCATTGATACATAAGGGACGTTATTTCTTTTGGAGAGGCAGTAGAGAATTTCTCTCCTACAAATGCATTATGCTCTGATTTGAATTGCCCTTGTTCATGGTGAAGTCTATCCATTAGAATCGAATGAATGTCTTGGATTAATGATATCGTAAGTTCTTGATCGATATTATCAAAAATGAACTTAAAAGCTAACCGATGATTTTCTATTTCGTAAAATTCACGAACTGAAATTTTGCCAGGAATCACTCGATAAAGTAGGATGGAAATAGCTTCACTTAGTGTGATATTGTTACTTTCTAATGTACATGAATGATGAGTCATACGTACTAAAAGATCATCCAAATATTCTTTTGGAAGATGCATCGTTTATGCCCCCGCTCCTAAAAGACTTGAGGATTGCCAGAGCCATCACATTCTTTTCCTCATTTCACATTAAGATACGATCTTTACAGACTCGCTTTGTATGACAATACTCAAGGAATTTGATTACGTCAAATAAAATCTCGATGTCGTTACATTTGTAACTATATGAATATAATCTGAGCTCCATCTTGCTTTTTCTTCAAAATGGTAATATACATGATCTAACGATCACACAGAGGAGTGAAGTTAGTTTGGAGATGTTGACCGACCTTGAAGTCTTAACAAAGAAGTTTGGCCCTGCCATTAAATTAGTGGAGGACACAGACGGAAGTAGAGAGCGGAGTTCGGAGGGGATTCAGCGGGCAACTATTACTTTTATCGACGATACCAAGCTTTGTATCACCGAGAAGCTCAACGTGGGCTACAGCTATGATTGGATTTCGAAAGATGGGAAGTTATTGTTTCATCATGACAATGAGGATAAAACGCCAAACTTTAATCATAGGGATTTACACTCAATAGTAAGGGGGATAGTCACATTTCATCTCTTGTTATGAGTGTAGTTAGTATTATAAGGGGATTTGTGGATAGAATAAGCCGAACGAATTCAGGCGCAAATGCTTGAAACCCGTTCAGCTGTAAATTAGTCCGTTTATTAAAGTAATGGACAACTAATCAACAACAAAAAATCAGCCTATATCAGGTCGCTTTCATAAATTCGAAAAATCCCAAGACTGTTCGGAAGTTTGATCAGTTCTCCAGTGTAATTTTGTTTTATTGTGAGCACTTCAATTTTCACTTCTGCTTGGGGAATAACCCGTGCATTTTCCAGTCCTTGGAGGTTTGAGGCTCGTTATTTTAGTTAGGGATAGTTATTCGGGAAATGGACGTGAATTATCTGTTTGAAAATGTAGCATATTTCCCCGCAAATCGGGACTCACTTAAAAAGTTATCCAAATTGTAGATTTCTGTATAAAAGACTTCGTCTTTTATAACATCGTAATAGTAGACGTAATTTTCGTAAAGCTTTCCATTAATTAGTTCTGGAAAATCTTTTATTTGATCGTTATTATAACTGATGCAATGTTTTGACATAATAGTATCCATTACAGCTTTTGTTTCTTCATACTGTTTCTCTGAATTATCTGAGACTTTCATCTTTCTTCTGATTAGCTTTTTCATCTTTTCCAATGCCATGTCCTCATCAGTTGCATAATAGTGTATCCATGGGATCAACAAATTAGATTCATGATTGATAGCCATAGCATAAAAGTTATTACTGTAAATGTATGGGTTCTCAGGTTCTGAAGTTACACTTGCAATACTTATATTCCAATTTTGATCTTCATTGAAGAACTGCTTTCTAAATGAGTAGTGGTAAAAATAGCTATTGACTGGTCTTGTTAAACTTCTTTCTATTGTCATTATACAACTCACCTTTCTTATACTATTATCAATTTATCATTTAACATTGCACAAAATCCAATTAAAGTTTCATTGATATCCCTATTAGATTTACTTAATTCACTAAATACGTTTAAATAGATAGGTTTATCCGAAAAATTCTTCACAATGAATTACTTCATTGAATCACACATTCACACCTAATTCCCTGAAAATTTCCGAAAAGACATGTTTTCAGTATAAATTAGCATTTAATCGTACAACGTCATTTATTAACACCAAAAAGATCTTCCGTCAAAAAATCCATCTCTTCTTCCCAAAATTCAATTGCCCTTATTTTTATCATTTCATCAGAATCCCTTAAAAGTGTCCATGACATATCTGAGTTTGCTGAGTCTTCTTTTTCCTTGAGGAACGCAAACAGATCCCGTTCATCGGTCTCAATTATTTGCTCCAATGTTACTGAACCGAGTGTATGATACCTTTTTCCTTCTGGTAGAGGAAAACCCTCACTCTCACAATATTGGGTAATTGCTAATCTCATATTATCTGTAGAAATAAAATAGAACTCTTCCAATGTGACAACAAGATAAAATATACGATTAATTTCATTTGGTATTTTCGAATGTGTAATCAAGCCTTCTCTTATATGCCTTTCCTTTTTAATACATTGCACAATTGCGACACCATAAGCCTTATGTAATTCGTCCATATATGTAGCAACATCTGTATCTTTCAACTGTATTTTTGGGGAAGTCGCTTTTATCTCGACAAGAATCAAATCATGATCTTTGACGAGTATAAAATCTGGTGAATCATGTCTATTTCCACTAATAAAATATTCAAATTCACGAATTATATCGTACCCAGATTTCCAAGAGAGGACATGGTTTATATATTCTTCAAAAGCATATTTACCAAAATTCGATCTAAAGCTCCTTCCAAATTTATAACACATCATATGATAAAAACCTGACGTAATTGCTTGAAATAACAATTGTGGTACAGGAAGAAAGACATTGTCATTATCATCATCAATTAGCACGGGTTTCATAGTATATGGATTATAGTTATACACTCTCATTCGTTCATCTTTCGATTTTAATTCAGTGTACTTATTTATAGCAGTCTCACGATCCATTACTAATTTACTCATTAACTGTAATACCTTTTCTTGTGTAAAGACTCTCCCTTTTCCAATTTCTCTTACTATTTGCTCTCTCGTTAATGGAGCTCCATACGTATTTTTTGATAACATAAATAATGCTGTAATAAAACTAACAAACTCATTAAATGTGCCACCAAACTCTTGTAAAAATAAGTCCCTGACACTAAATGTATCACAATGATAGTTAAATAAATAATTGTAACGATACAAATGAATTAGCGGATGCCATTGATATGAAAATTGCTGAAATGCAGTTCTTATGATAAATAAGTCTAATAAATAGTTATCTTCGTTATCACGTTTATGTATTATTGGGGGACAGTACCTTTTAAGTGTATTAATAATATCTCTAAATTCCTTTGAACTTATTTCTTTTTTCAATGAACCATCCCATTCCCCCTTTACTGTAGATACACTTGAGATATAATCCAACTCAAATAGATGAATGTGCGACCTTAATTCGTTGAAATATGATTCATGGACTGGATTCGAAAAAGTTGAGTAAATAAAGTTTTTTTCCTCTAATCTGGCATCGATCATATGTGAGAGTTTACGACATAACTCAAGTTTTGCTTTTAAAGAAAATCTTCTTAACTTGGTATCAAGCTGTCGAAGCACATCTAAATTTACATTTAGTACATCATGTTCCGTCATCAGCACATCTCCTTAACAGGGAAGTTTTATCCAGCATTATTATCTCCCATTCATGCGGCTTACTACCAATACGAAGATTATTTCTTGCTTTGCATGATACTTGAAAACAGTATTAAAACTAATGCTTATTTCTTCCTTGATATGAAAGTTCCACAAAAGTTGAATAAGTTGATAATTAGGTATAACATCCTCGTTGTCCTTCACCATTTAGATCTTCTTGGACAAACTTCTGAAAAGGTATGTTTTTAGAAGTTCTATTTCCTTTTCCCCATCCCCAAAGCAAGCAGACTCGTTACAGTCAAAAAGCACCTTTGGTTATTCTTTGATTACTATAAAATGTACGTACAAATGGCATAAACCACAACAAAAAAACCTTAGCTTTGATATAAATCGAATCTCCCCTCCCCCTATCGACTGAATATATCAGAATCCGAGAAAAAACAAGTGTGCAGCGACTGTAACGTCTTCTTTCCCAGCCCCTCTCTATTCCCTTCTTTTGTCCAAAGAAAAATGAGAAAATAAACTTTTCTCCTTTTTTCGTCCCTACTATGTTCAGTATGAATAAACTCCTGCTAAAAAACAGCCCTCAAACCCGCATTCCACCGTTGCCCTCATAAATAAAGTCATGCTAAAAAACCGTATTTTTCTCCACTTTTGACTCAACTTTTTGTATCACAACTTTATTATAATCTGAATAATGTCGTGACAACAGTGCAAGGGAAAGGCAAGGGAAAAAGATAGGGATTAGGGACAGTTCAAGGACTACTGCAAGCAGGAAACAAAGCCAGGTAATGAGCTGATTATAGATGCGGAGAGAGATCTGGGAAGCATTTAAAGCGGGAGAAAAAGAGCGAGGAGAAGCCTGAGAAATGCAGGTCTGATGCGGCATTGCAGTTATTTTATATGCAGGAAGAAGAGCCTGAAGAAAGGATTAGATGGCATCTGAGGCTTCGTAGAAAGCGAGCCTGGGGAAAAGAAAAGCCAAGCGATGATCAGGGGAAGATCCTGATTTCCGCTCGGCTTCGTCGTTACAATTATAGGACGGTTGGAGACATAAATGGATGCCCACACCTCTATCCCCCAACGATTTATCACGTCTTTATTCGATTTTTAGCACGAGTTTATTACGAATAGCACGGGTATATTATGGAGTTACACCACTCTTCACCAACATCGCCACCGACTCCACATGCACCGTATGCGGGAACATGTCCACCGGCGTTACCTCAACCGTCCGGTAACCGCCATCCTCCAGCACACGCAGATCACGTGCCAAGGTGCTTGGATTACAGCTCACGTACACCACACGCTCCGGCTTCATCTCCAGGATTGTATCCAGCAAACGTGGATCGCAGCCTTTACGCGGCGGATCGACAACGATAACGTCTGCTTCGATGCCTTGCTCTTTCCAGCGCGGGATGACATCTTCCGATGCACCAACCTCGAACTTCACGTTCTTCATCTCGTTCAGCAGCGCATTGCTGCGAGCGTCATCGATGGCTTCAGGCACGATCTCTACCCCATACACCTGATCCGCATGCTGCGCGAGGAAAAGAGAGATTGTACCGATGCCGCAGTAGGCATCAATAACCGTCTCTTTGCCGCTCAGCCCAGCGTATTCTACTGTCTTCCCGTACAGCACTTCTGTCTGTACTGGGTTGACCTGATAGAACGAACGTGGAGAGATGGCAAACTGCACATCCCCGATATAATCGTAGATCACGTCACGGCCCCACAGGACGCGGGTTTCATCGCCGAAGATGACATTGGTTTGTTTCTTGTTCACGTTCTGGCAGATGCTCGCCACATGCGGGATCGCTTCACGAATACTGCCGATCCATTCATCCTTATGCGGGATATCCCGGCCATTGGTAACCAGAACAAGCATCATCTCACCTGTGCGGAATGCCTTCTTCACGACCACATGACGCAGCAGGCCGCGGCCTGTCTCTTCGTTGTATGCGCTGATTCCCAGATGGCTGCCGATCTCCTTCACCTTCGCTACCACTTCGTCGTTATGCTCATGCTGAATAAGGCAGGTCTCCATGTCGATGATCCGATGGCTTCCTTTGGCATAAAATCCACCCACCAAGCCACCTTCGGTCACGCCAATAGGCACCTGTGCCTTGTTGCGGTAACGCCACGGCTCGTTCATACCCATGGTAGGCAGCACACGAATACCTTGCTCAGCAGCTTCTTCGTTCATGACACCTTCCAGCCGAAGACGAATACGATTACTGCCATTCCCTTGTTCTTCTGTAATAGCTGGTTCAGCTGCCTGATCCACATTCTCTTCAGACAGTCTATTCCGGTTCGCTTCATCACCCTGAGCGCCTGCATCCTCCACCATCACGTTCAGCTTCCCGATCCGCTGCAAATTATCCACTACGAGCTGGCGCTTCCACGCAAGCTGTCCGGCGTAGCTCATATGCTGGATCTGGCAGCCGCCGCACTGATCATAGATCGGGCACGGAGCAGATACGCGATCCGGACTCGCCTTCACGATCTCCAGCAGCTTGGCGTAGCCGTACTGCTTCTTGGTCTTCATCACGCGTACGCGGACGGTTTCACCCGGGAGCGCACCTTGTACGAAGAGCGTGTAACCATTCGCACGGCCTACACCCTCACCATCATGGTTCATGCCAATGATGTCGATGACGGTCTCTTCGTTTTTGCTGACCGGAAGTCCTTCGATCGGCGCGGATTCACGTGCACGTCCCTTCGGACGAACGGCAGAAAGAGATGCGCCTTGTGGCCGCACCTCTTTCCCTTGCTGACGTGATGATGGACGAGATGATTTACCTGGCTGACGGGATGCCATCGCATTCCCTTGCCCCTGAGAGGCAGCCGAATTCCGGCGGTTTTTTCCACGACCGCTGCGGTTCGTATTAGACAACGTACATTCACTTCTTTCTTCTTATATATCACCCCACGCATGGGGAGTTCATTCCACTTCATCTTTTCAATTTCACCCTGAGATTATACGTGATCCCCACGCAGACGGCAACTGGAAAAACGCACTGCCACCCGTACCATCACCTATTCTCTTAACGATACAACAGCAGGTGATGCTGGAGGTTCTGGAACGTTGCAGGCAATGTGCCGCCAAGCTCCCCATCCAGGTTCAGCTGTACGTATCCCGGCGAAGTCACTTCCATATAATCCGTCTGGAAATGAAGTACTTTCTTATCGTTCAGATGTTCCCCACGCAGCGCGAGTGTAACGAGGCGGATCATGTCGGCCAGATTACATTTGCGTACACCGATCACATCGAACATTCCATCGTCTATCGTCGCCCCTGGTGCAAGCTTCTCGAAGCCCCCGACAGAATTCGTGTTGGCGATCAGGAACAGCATGAATTCGTCATGAATCTCTTCCTGGCCTGCCGCGCGGATAATCAGCTCCTGCGGAGACAGGCTGGCCATCTTCTCGATACCCTTCATATAATAGGCAAGCTGTCCGATCATCGTTTTCAGACGGCTTGGCACCTCATATGTCAATTCGGTCAACGAGCCGCCGCCTGCGATATTAATGAAGTATTTATCATTTGCCTTACCCAGATCGAGCGGACGGGTCTGCTGGTTAATGACCAGATCCACATAATCCTCCCACTGTCTCGGAATCCCGAGCGCACGCGCAAAATCATTCGTTGTTCCCAAAGGGAATACACCCAGTGGCGGACGATTCTCCCGCTCAGCCATGCCGTTGATGACTTCGTACAGTGTACCATCGCCGCCAGCGGCAATAATCATGTCATAACCACGCTCAATTGCGAGCTCCGCTTCACGGGTTGCATCTCCCTCGCCCGTTGTTGCGTGTACTGAAGCTTCGATGCCACCTTGATCCAAACGCTGCAGCACATCAGCCAGACGTTTCTTCATTTCTTCCCGGCCTGAGGTCGGATTATATATTAAGCGAGCCTTTTTCATCTCATACGCCACCTATTCCACATTATCCATGAGTCTGAACGACCTCATTCTCTTTCACTTGCGAGCGTCCACAACCGGGGAACCTTTTACATGATCACCCACGTCAGTTAATCCTGCCCGAATCTTCATCCATACCTATATCTATGCATAAGGAATTCCATCTCATTCCAGAGCCTTTATATTCTATCATATCATCAAATGTGAAGATGTCCTAGCCTGTAACGTATTTACGCCATCCGGCAAGCAGGTTCCCTCTCATTTTACACATTCAGCGATTTTCTCTTCAACTGTATTTAACCCATTTCATAGACACCCATTCTGCCCGTCTGACAAGAATTTAACCTTTATCTCCTTCAAAAAGCACAAAGAAACGGCTCCGAATCACGAAGCCGCATCCACGTTACCTTATATTTTACATTCATCATCCGTTTAGAAGCCGATTCGTCTGCCTGCACGAAGCTGTTTGTACCAGAAATATACGGTGCAGCCCACACAATAACCGAGCAGGGCAGCACCCGCTGCAAGCAGGAGCATTCCGGAGAACAGATAACCGGCTACCTGCCAGCTCAAGGAGAATGAGATGAGAGCCAGAGACAGGAACACAACCGCCAGAATATTATTGAAGCGCTGCAGCTCTACTGCCTGGGTTTCCGTACCTTTTCCCTTAAGTACAGCCTTCCCGATCTGGACAAATAGATTCAGCTTCCCGCCAGAGACGAGCCCGACCACCTGAATGATCCACAACGCACCCAAGATAAGCGGCTGATTGAACCCAAACGACAGGAGTACAAACAGCACGATCCCGACCTGATTCGCTTTGACATAACGCATAGGCACTTCCCGCATCCTCATATCTCCTTATCCCCATTTTATTAGTTGGTTTTATTGTAATCGGGATCGAAGTTTTGAGCAACAGAAAGATGATTTTACCATGTGCATATCTTATTATAGGATGGTAAAATCCCTTCGGAGTGCATCCCAATGGGGTGTAGGTACATTCGTGACGCTTTTCCAATCGGTAAATGCCCGGTCCATTGCCTCTATTTCGCCATAAGAACCTGCAACTAGTTTATGCACCGGAAGCATGCTGTAGATCTTCAGCAAAAGGTACAGCAGCCGCTTATGCTTGCGGATCAGCTTCGCCTGTGCTCGGGGAATCATGTCGATGCCCATCGCCTCCAGTACAGCAATTCCCTCATCCAAGGCGCCGATCATGTGCAGGAGCTGCTCTCGCTTTCCCTCCAGCTTCTGCAACTCTCGCTCTTCATTGAAGCTTACGGCATTCAGCATCAGAATCGGGATGAGGTGACTCTTCAGCCAAGCGTCGATATCCTCAATCACATCCAGCTTATACTTTGCTTTTGCAAAGGCCTGATTCAGCAGAGGTTGAAAAGGAATCTTACCGTCCAGTGCGCCAATCACCATCAATCCCTTTGCTCCGCCTATGGACATCATCCGATCCCGGTGACGCTTCCCTCCGCTAACGTGAAAACCAAACGCGACTTGCTTATCCACTAGGCTGTTGTCTTCGAGATAGGTCTGCATGCTTCGCGCATCTGCATTGTTCCCTACAATCACGATGTTGGTGCTCCGGTTATTCGCGAGAATAGGTAACACCGAAGGAAAATCATTATATTTCATGACCACGAAAATGAGATCGTAAACATCTTCCGCTTTTAATTCTCTTGTTACCCGAACTGGATCAACCGTTTTTCTAAACTGAAATACATGCCGAATGACTACGCCATCCCTATCCAACTCCTCCGCCCGTTTCCCTCTGGCGAGAACCGTAACGTCATTTCCTCCACGTACCAGAACGTGGGCCAGCTGACTGCCTAACACACCTGCACCATAGACCAATATTTTCATTTGATTCCCCTCAGTTTCGTTATGATGAATAATCGTTGCTTTATGAACAGTTGTTGATAAAATAAGAGTATCAAAGCCGCTTTCGGGCTTCAATCGCTAAAAAACCCGCTTTCGTTGATTATTCAACGAAATACTCCTTTTTGTTGAAAAGCGTAAACAATTCATAGAGAGAAATACAGAAAACGAAGAAGCATGTAGAGGAGGCGCCATGGACAGACGCGTACTTAAAACCACAAAGGCCATCATGGAGGCTTTTGTTGGATTGCTGGATGAGAAGGATTTCGAGCAAATGACAATCAATGATATCGCAGATCGCGCCAATGTTAACCGTGGAACGATCTATCTGCACTATACAGACAAGTATGATCTGCTGGACCGCTGTATCGAGACGTACCTGCAGCAATTGGTGGACAGCTGCATGATCGATCATTATCCAACGCCAATGACGGCAAAAGACGCGCTGCTGCGAACCTTCCGTTATCTCGAGGAACATGCATCCATCTATACCACTCTCCTTACGAAAAAAGGAATTCCCGCCTTCCGGAGCAAACTCATGACGATTATGATTCAGGGCGTAGAGGAACAGATGGATGCATGCGGCGTTCAGGGAGGCATGAGCAAAGAGATCACTATACAGTTCCTCGCTTCTGCTGCCGTAGGTCTGATAGAATGGTGGATTATGAATGCCATGCCTTATTCTGCAGAGGATATGGTCGATCAAATAATTGCATTATTGGAGCTTCATCTGAGCCTGCCTGCACTCGTGGTTCAAGGATAAGCTCCACCTCAAGCAACACCAGCCGCAATAAGAAAACCACGTCCGAAGGACGTGGTTTTCTTGTCTATAATTTTAAAGTGCTCGTCCCCTTCTTACGAAAGGGCCTTACCCTCATTACATTTGTCCAGTAAAAGTTGAATTTGACGCTCCAGCCAGTTCCCCAGAAGCGGATGCGGCAGCAGCGTCTCACCGCTGTACGCATAGTCCAGTTCCTTCAGCCTGCCTGGAATGACGTTCATAGTAAAATAGCCGGCACTCAAAAACAGCGGCGCCACAATAACGCGGGTTCCCTGCTCCTGGCTCCAGTATTTCGCCTTGTCATATACACTCTCCGGATTGAGGAGTGCATAATCCGTATGGGCAACGCCACTGACATCCTGTACCCGCTGTGCGAGTGAGGAGATGCCTGTCTCCCAGCGCTGACGGAATCCATCGTGAATGCTCCCGTGCCCAACCAGTAGAATCGTCTCCTGCTTCGGCTCCCGGGACAGCGATTTCACCTTATCCCACACCATCACGGCAATATCCGGGTCGTTATCCACAGGATAACCGAAATGTACCCTTGCAGTTACCTGAAAGGGTTCCAGATCCGTTTCCCGTTCCGGTGCTTCCTTCGCGCCGATCGCATATTCAATTTCATCCACATGAGTGCTGCCAGATGAAACGAATAGCGGTACGACCAATATATCGGTTACGCTCTGTGCTTCCAGTCGGTTGATACCGTCCTGGATCAGGCGTCCTTCCACAAGTTCAAGAAATGAAGCTTCAACAGGCAGATCGTCAGGCAGATTAAGCCGGGAGACCGCGTCATCGACGGATTCTACCCAGGTCTGCTCCTGAGAACCGTGACTAATGATCAGTACACCCGGTTTCTTCATCTTAGCGACCCAGACGTTCTAATGTCATTTTATAACCATCATTGCCATAGTTCAGGCAGCGCTTCACGCGGGAGATCGTAGCTGTACTAGCTCCTGTCTCTGCTTCGATCTGATTATACGTGTTGCCTTTACCAAGCATACGAGCAACTTCCAGCCGCTGGGACATGGATTGAATCTCGTTTACCGTGCAGAGGTCATCAAAAAACACGTAGCACTCTTCAATATCTTTCAGAGTGAGAATGGCCTCAAATAGTTGTTCAATACTTTTATCATTTAGCTTTTTCAGCTGCATTTCATCATCATCCCCTAGCGGTTACTGTGTACCTTCATTGTACTCACACTGAGTTGGTATTTCAAGCGTTAACGATTTCACGCACTACAGAATAAAAATACATGTTACCGCTTCCATTAGGTACTATTGTCCTCCACACGTGGACACCAACCATAATTCCTGCGATATATCCCATTTTTCACCTGTATATTCCCGATTACTTACGTAGGGATTTAACCCTCCTAATTGTTACAATTTTGTGTACACGCTTCCCTTTTCCAGGATTGTGATCCTCCCTTGTCCCCTGCGCCCAATTCCGCAAATATCCCGTTTTCCGTGACACCCGCCTACGCCGTCTCTCCGCGAATGACATACAGTATAGCAAAAGGGAGTTCCATCAAGGTCTGTTCACGCCTATTGGACCTGACAGTTGAAGGAACGCATTTCCGAAATCCATATAGAAGGAACGTGATCGTTCATGCCACAGCATTATTATCATCGCCAGCCCACACCACGGCAGCGTCCGTCTTCCTATTCACAGCGACAGGCGCACACTTCTGCCTATGCTCCGCCCGGTGCGGTACAGCGTTCATTGAATGAAACCCCAGTTCAGCCGGTGTACCCCGGAGTAGAACCCTACTATCCGGTCTACGGTGAAGTGGAGGCATCTGCACTTGTACCTTACGGGCAAGGCGCACCTGGGGGTAACCTGTTTGGCGGCGGCGCCCCTGTTGCTCCTCCAGTTCCTGTTGAGACACCTGCGGCTTCCAGCAGTTCCGGGTTCTCACTGGCCAATCTTGGTGAATTAAAAGGAATGATCGACCGCTTCGGCGGAATCGACGGTATTATGAGCGGCATTGGTAAAATGCAGAAGGTTGTCGGCGGCATTCAGCAAATGGCCCCTATGATGAAGCTTGTTATGGGCATCCTGCCTTTTGGAAAAGGGAAAAACAAGAGCAGCCCTGCTGAGGCCGACTATGAGGAATACACACCGCCCCGGCCGCGCAAACGCCGCAAGAAGTCTACTACGACTACACCTCGTCGCCGCAGCAGTAATACCACTCGTCGCAAAACAACTTCCACCAAGCGCCGTCCCCCAAGCAGCAAACGTTAACCATTTCCTCAGGCACCTCTCCCTTGAATAAGGAAGGTGCCTTCACCTTCTTTACGAGCATGCCCGGTTATTGCCTTAACTGTACACTCCTATCTGATATAAAATATCTCAAATAAAAAAATCAGGAACCTATGTTCTTATTCCTGTAAATTAAGGTATACTGGGTAGTAGATAAAGGAGGCGGACCATGGAACTGTTTAAGGATAAATATACGCCCGGATTAATTGATCGGACCGGCGAACTGCTGCATCAATATTACCCTGCCCTGGATAAGGCTCATTTTCGTGATCTCGTGTTTGCCGAAGGCTGGGAACAGGCAGAATTCAAGGCACGTATTCGCCGCATTACACAGGCCCTGACTGAAGTACTGCCCTCTTCCTATGAGGAAGCGCTGCATGTCCTCGAACAGGCGGCACCACAGCTGCGAGGGGTTGAGTATTTGTTTGTCCCTGATTATATCGAGGTGAACGGACTAGCGCCTGAACATTATGAATTGTCCATGAAGTACCTGACGGTCTTCACACCTTATTCCAGCTCGGAGTTTGCGGTGCGCCCGTTTATTGAACGGTATCCGATCGAGACGTTGAGACGGATGATGGAATGGACAAGTAGTGACAACGAGCATATTCGCAGACTTGCCAGCGAAGGAAGCCGCCCTATCCTGCCATGGGGTTCCAAGCTGCGCAGTTTGATTGCAGATCCAACACCAACACTTCCCATTCTCCACGCCTTGAAACAGGACGAGTCCCTCTATGTACGGAAAAGTGTAGCCAACCATCTCAACGATATCTCGAAAGACCATCCTGATCTGGTTCTGGATCTCGCCTCCACCTGGTACGGTCATCATCCACATACCGACTGGATTGTCCGCCACGCAAGCCGCTCACTGCTCAAAAAGGGGCATCCCAAAGCCCTCGCCCTCTTTGGCTATGTTGAGCAGGATGCCGTGCACGTTGAGCAGCTTCAGCTTGCACGGGATACGATTGCCGTTGGCGAAGAGCTGGAATTCTCGTTCGATGTGGTCAATGAGAGTGGGCAGCCTCAAATGCTGCGGATTGAATATGAGATTGGATATATGAAGGCGAGTGGCAAGCAGGCCCCCAAACGTTTCAAATGCTCGGATAAAACATATCCTGCGGGGAGAAGCAAGGTCGCTACGAAGCAATCGTTCAAGGTGATTACCACCAGACGTTACTATGCCGGACTTCATACTTTGACGATCGTGGTCAATGGACAACCTACTGCTTCGGCAACTTTCGTTCTTGAAGAATAACAACCGGATTGCGTCAATAAGTTATTAACAGCCCACAACCCCGGATAAAAAGATATTCACATGTGGATATCATGGATATCCCCCTTAACGGAATACCTGTCTGTCATAGACTCGCTTCGTTTGATGATCATTTTCGGTACACCCAACTATAGAAGATACGCACTGCAACCACAGTATTGAAGCTTCAACATTCACTTTCTTGAACAGACAACAAGCGATGATCTCTTTGGCCCGGGTACAACAAGGCACAAAAAGATCATCGCTTCGTTACATCCTATTTCCGTAACCTTATTACCACTTCTATATATAGATTTTTTATTTAAACCATCCGCGCTTCACAAACCAGGCAACCATGCTCCCTCCGAGCACAAACATCAGCAGCAGCACGGCACCATATCCGAACTTCCACTGGAGCTCCGGCATGTAGGCGAAGTTCATGCCATAAATGCCGGCAATCAGCGTCAGCGGCATGAATACGGTTGTAATAACGGTGAGTGTCTTCATGATCTGATTCATCCGGTTGGAATTCAGGGAGATATAACTGTCCCGCAGATCCGAGGTCATCTCCCGGTCCGCCTCGATCATGTCCGTCAGCTTCAGCAGATGGTCATAGATATCTGTAAAATACGCCGTATGCTCCCCTGTCCGCTGCACATGCTGCGAGTTGATCACCCGGTAGAGCAGATCCCGCATGGGTACCACGGTTCGTCTAAGCTTCAGCAGCCGGCTGCGCAGGTCAAACACCTGATTCATCAAGTCTTCCACGGATTCCTGGCCACCCCGGTTCTCCAGTTCAGCCAGCTCATCCTCAATCGCAAACAGCGACGGGAAGTAATGATCGACAAGCTTGTCCATCACGGTGTAGGCAGCAGCCACCGGGCCACGTGCCCAGATGGTACGTTCATGTGCATGATGCAGAATGCGCTCCCATGCTTCATCCACCTCTTCCAGTACACCATGATGAAAGGAAACGAGGAAGTTGGCCCCCAGGAACAAATCCACTTCTTCCGCTTCCAGAGTAGTTGGATTAAGCGCGTGCAGCACAAGAAACTGTAAATTATCGTAGTAGTCCAGCTTCGGGCGCTGCAGCACATGCAGACAATCCTCGATCGCCAAGGGGTGAAAATGAAAATATGTATCCAGCAGTCGGCTTTCTTCCTCCGAAGGCTGGTTGAAATCTGCCCAGACCCAGGCATAATCCTGCAGGTCCAGCTGTGTCAGGGGAGTATTGATGGAGACCTGATGATCTCGTGTGATGGCGAGTGTACGAATCATAAATTAGACCACGTCCTTGTCCTATATCCTTTACGCTATTGTATAACTTCATGCTCGAACCGTCTCCTGTCAACGCCATAACAACCATAATATCCACCAAACCCCTTACTACAAGGACAACAAAAAAAGCCAACCCTGTTGGCTTCTCTCATTCCCTATCCACAGTTCCCTGTATCCACAGGATAATCTTACGTTTGGTTTATCATTCCACGGATGGCTATCCACATATCCAGCCTGTCCACACGTTCATGCACAGGCTTCTCTATCTTATAATTAAAAAATTGTCCACATATCCCGATATTCACACAGTTATGAACAGCTGTTCCAGTCGGTCCCCGAATGACTCTTCAGATCACTTTCTTAGAAAATAATCCAGTACAGCAAGCCTGCGAGTACAGCCGTAATCGGAATGGTAATGAACCACGTAATTACGATACGTCCAGCCAAGCCCCATTTAACAGCAGAGAAACGCTTCGCAGAACCTACACCCAGAATGGCGGATGTAATAGCGTGCGTTGTACTTACTGGAAGATGCAGCAGTGTTGCCGTGAATATAACGGAAGCCGCGGACAAATCGGCAGCAAAACCGTTAATCGGTTCAATTTTGAAGATCTTGGTCCCCATCGTTTTGATGATTTTCCAACCACCAATGGAAGTACCCAGTGCCATCGCCGTTGCCGCAGAGATTTTAACCCAGAGCGGAACTTCAAGATGATCCTGCACACCTGCTGCGACGAGCGCAAATGTAATAATCCCCATGGCCTTCTGCGCATCATTCGTACCATGCGTGAACGCCTGCAGTGCAGCCGTGAAAATCTGTACCGTACGGAAACCCTTGTTCACGGTGTGCGGACTGCGTTTGGCAAAAATATATTTGAGAATGGTCATGACCACATAACCTATGGCAAATGCAATCAGCGGGGATAACAAAAGCCCCTCGACGATCTCGATGAATCCGCCCCATTTTACTTTATCGGAACCTGCACCAACAAATACTGCGCCGGCAAGTGCCCCGATCAATGCGTGTGAGGAAGAAGAAGGAATCCCAAACCACCAGGTCACGAGGTTCCAGATAATCGCGGCAATCAAGGTGACTATGACGACCTCTATCCCGTTATCCAGCTTCGTGGGGTCTGTAACACTTCCTCCGATCGTCTTCGCTACTCCCGTAAACATCATCGCACCGACAAAGTTCATGACCGCTGCGAGAATGATCGCCCGTCGCGGGGTTAGTGCCCGAGTGGAGACCGAAGTTGCAATGGCATTCGCCGTGTCGTGAAAACCGTTGATGAAGTCAAACGCCAGTGCAAGGAAGACGACTATACCTAATACCCAAATCGTTGTTTCCATTATTCTCTGGCTCCTTAAGAATTACGCATAATGATGGATTCCAGCATGTTGGCTACATCTTCACAAGCATCCGTAGTTGTCTCAAGACGCTCGTAAATTTCCTTGCGCTTGATCAGTTCAATCGGATCAGACACGGTAGCGAAGAGATGCTTGATGCACATGCGCAATACTTCGTCGCCCTGGTTCTCCAGATCGTTCAGACGAATTGTATATTCGCGGATCGCCAGCAATTTTTTCTGGGACAGCAAATGGATCGCTTTTTGAATTTCGTAAGCCGATTGGCGCAAAATCTCAGCGAACTGCACGATGAATTCATCCGGGTCAGTCAGTTGGTACATATAGAAACGGGAAGCTGTTGCTTCAAGCCCGTCCAATACGTCATCAAGTGTTGTTGTCAATTCCATGATGTCATCACGCTCGATCGGCGTAATGAATGTTTTGTTGAGCTCCATAATGATCGTATGCACATAGTCATCGCACTTGGACTCATATTTTTTCATTTCATTGGTAAACAGAGTTACATCCTGAAGGTTGGAAACATGCTCAGAGAAATAGTCAGCCGCCTGTACGACAGTATCCGCCATATTCTCTAATGTTTCGAAAAATATATCCTTCTTCTTTATCTTCATCGTCCTATCCCCTTTACGAGAAATTGCTGATAACCGTGAAACATGAAATGACAACCTTTGATATCTTATCATATTTGTTTCATGGTTTGTACAAAAGCTGCGATCCTTTTTTATATTCTTATCACATTAATCTGAAATGAATCTTAATTATTTGGAATGGATGGAAAAATGATGCTCAGATTTTACACTGCGTTTACAAAACACGAACCGACAGGATCCGACTTTCGATTTTGGCCCGCATATTAATGAAGCAAGCGAAGGAATTTACTCTTGCATTCAACCTTAATTTTGAACTTGATTCTGGACTTCAATATGACTTGCAAAGTCAGGTTGGTTCGGAACGATACTGATAAAGGTCTGGCCTGGAACCAGGGCTGCCTCTGTCCCATTTTGCATAAAACGAATAATATCACCCGGTTTCTTCACCCACTCACCGCGAACCATCTTCCCTTTTTGAAACAGCATCGCTTCTCCGCCCTGATCAACATTGACGGACAATCGGCCAACGCTGTCGAGCACCTTGTGATCTGCGCCCGCTACAATAATATTCGCTGCTCCAATCTGCTCTCCATTATCCTGATCCTGATCGGGCTTCCCATTCACCAGTCTCATATATCGTCCGCTAACTTCATCATAATCATACGTCACCCGGTAACTATCTAATAAATAATGAATATCAAATTGAGCTGCAGATTCTCCTGATGAAGTTGAGCCTTCCTCATTATAGATGTAGACGGGAGATTCGGTATCGTGGCTATACCCCTTAATGTCCGCTCCTTCTCTAAGCTTGTCCGCTGAAGTATACAGATTATGTGGTGCCTTCCGATCCGAAGAACGCCAGAAGTAAGGTCCGCTGTTCGATATTTCATCCATGTGCTGCTTCTGCTGTTTTTGCAAAATGGAATAAGCGTCTGGACTACCGCCCGCATGTACAAGTACGCCATCATAACTCTCACCCAGTTCAATCAGATACGGACGAATACTCCGTACGGGTCCTACGGTCTCTGCACCGCCCTGACTCTGGAAGATCGCAATGAACCGGGTAATTCCTCCCTCTGCGAGCACCTCAATAATGATATCTGCCGAGCTCAGGCCGGACTGGGGCCGGGCTGCAGGTGCATTGTTAATCATGACCGCGAGCGGCCTCTGCGTGATAGCCTCTTCAACCGGCAAGCCAGTCAGCGGCGCGGTGAACTTCGGAACTGCAGGTTCTTGGGTCTCTTGTTCCACTTCTACAGGCGCAGGGACCGCTTCCGGCTCCGGCGGCTGCGCTGCTTCCTTACTTTGACAAGCTACCATGCTTATGGCGAGAATCAGTAATGATGCAGCAGACGCTGCCTTCTTCCATTTGAATGACTTCAATTGTTGTACCTCCTGTACAATGGCCCAGGTCTAAGGTGTGGTTGTTTCTGGATGCGGATAACCATTTCACGTTTTTCTTTCCATTTAATCACACGTACCACCATTTGTCTTTGATATAAGGGCATTTTTCTACCCCACGAATAAGAATTTGAAACGATGAGTTGGCAATCACTTATGTCTAAAATGTGAACTCATAAAAGCTTACTTAAAATTTGAATTAGATTGTGATTTTTATCACAAACAAAAAGACTTTTGAACTATACAATAAAGACATCAAAGGTGATCACTTAGAAAAACCAAAACAAACAACACACACTAGATTCCATGAAGGAGTGGTTTATATGTTCAGCTTCAACCAATGGCTTAGAGAAAACAAAGTGGCAATGTGGATTTTGACAGTACTTCGGGTGTACATCGGTTATGATTGGATGACTCACGGATGGAGCAAACTGACAGGCGGGTTCGAGGCTGGAGGCTTCCTTGCTGGGGCAGTGGAAAAAGCAACAGGTGATCACCCGGCAGTTCAGGCTTGGTGGGCAACATTCCTTGAAAAGTTCGCAGTACCGAATGCCGGATTGTTCGACTTCCTTATCCCTCTCGGCGAATTCTTGGTAGGTCTCGGTCTTATCCTTGGCTGCTTCACCACACTGGCTGCACTGATGGCCCTCGTGATGAACTTTGCGTTCCTCTTCTCGGGTACCGTGAGCACGAATGCACAACTGGTTCTGATGCAAATCTTCCTCGTCGTTGCTGGTGCCAATGCTGGTAAAATCGGTTTGGATCGTTGGGTACTGCCTTACCTTCGCGGATTGTTCAGCCGGAACAAAGGTCATCATCCCAAAGATACACCAACCATAAATACAGCTCAAAAAACAGCGTAACGTTCAGAATACCATATCGGCCCTGCTCCCCATCCCCCGGGGAACAGGGCTTTTTTCATGCCTGACTTGCCCATGCACAGAATCACGTATTATGATGGAACCAGGAACGAAAGTACATGATTAAAAGGAGTACCCCACATGCCGACCAACCGCCGTCTTGAGACCGAGGCCGACTTCCAGGAAGCCATGGAGCTGCAGCACAAGATCCGGGTATTTAAAGATAACCATCAGATTGATTCCGGTGGTGTCATTATCCGTTTTGACAGCCAAACGATTGTAGTGCAGTCCAGTGTCAGTGAACTTGCCTATCATTCCCGCACCGCTTGTGAGTTCTTCGAAATTCGAAAATAGATATAGGCTTACACCAAAAAAGGTTCCTTCACCCAGAGTATTGCTGGGTAAAGGAACCTTTTGCTTTTATTATTCAGTAGCGGTTCATGTCTGAATGTCATCGTATATTGAGGGCCTTACCGTAAAGCAATACTTCTTGTCTGCTCCAAGTTACACGCCGTCACCGAATTGCCAGCAGTTTAAACTAAGTGTTCCATACGGATAAGACTGGAACAGGCGCTTCGCTTTTCGGGACATATCTGCTGTGCCCATGGCATAGAACAAGGGAGCCAAATGCTCCGTTCCATAAGAAGGTACCGCAGTCCGGGCATTTGGAGCTTTTTTGTCATATTGAAACAGCTCTCTCGTGTTCCACTTCTCCAGCCGCTCTTCCATCCAATCATCGAACTCTACGGCCCAATCCTCAGGTTCATCCTCGTTACTACCGAGTAGTCGCAGATTATGAACGGTACCGCCGCTGCCTATGATCAGTACATCGTCGTGACGCAGCTGTTCAAGCATCCGGCCAATATCGTACTGCTCCTGCGGTGAACGCAGCGAATCTACAGACACGACAACGACAGGGATATTCGCCTGCGGGTACATATGCAGCAGTGGCACCCAGACTCCATGGTCCAGTCCTCTGCCTCGAACAGGCTGATGCGGCAGATTGCTGCGTGTAAAGAGGGCGCAGATCTCACTTGCGAGTTCCGAGTGCCCTGGAGCTGGATAATCAATGGTATACATATTAGAGGGGAATCCGTAGAAATCATGCAAGGTCTGATGTGTATCGTCCATCGTCACGGACGGCTCGGGACAATCCCAATGCGCCGTAAATACGACAATGGCTTTTGGAGCCGGCAGCCTGTTTCCAAGCTGGTTCAGAAATTGAGTGTAGTCATTGCTCTCCACCGCCATAGCGGGAGAACCATGCGCAATGAAAAATGCGGGTAATGTCATTGCTGCCAACCTCCAGACACGGATAGAATGGTTACGCTTCTATACTACTCCTCTATTCTACCGCGTAGAAGGCGCTTTTCCAAGCTGACATCCCGAAACGGCCCATCGCGCCGTTCCGTCCTCCACTTTATCGTTCTGTTCCCCATACCATTATGTGTTTTATGTGCTTAATTGCTTCAAGCGTCCTCCAAGCCATTAAATCATCCAGTGCTGCCAATCCTGTTCGATCTTCTGACGTTCGCCGAGCCATTCTCGGGTACGCGTGATCAGCTGCTCCCGTTCTTTGCCGGAAGAGAAGGTATGATCGCCCTGGAAAATAATCTCCTTGTCGCAGCGCCCTTCCTGACGCATCCAGAATACCTTCTGATATAGGAAAGCATAGTCTACAGGAATAATGTCATCCGATGTACCGTGCACGACCAGAACATCGCCGTTAAACTTAACGGCTTCCTGGAATGGTTGATGCTCAGCCAGAGACTCGAAGAAAGCCGGAGTGAACTTGTAAGCGAGATAATCGGCAGAGCCCTGCTTCACGCCCAGATCGTACACCTCACGCCCCGTAATCTTCACGATGTCATTGAATGGATATCCCACGGCAGACCACATGACCAGATTCTTGACCCGTTTATCACGGATGGCCGTCAGCAGAGCAACTGCTCCGCCCAGACTGTGACCGATCAAGGTCACGCGGGTTGGATCCACATCACTGCAGTTCACTGCGTAATCCAGCACCGAACGGGTCTGGGCGATCATGGAATCCAGCCCTTCAGCTCCATATTCACCACTGCTCTCCCCGCAGCCGATGTAATCGAAGCGCAGCACCAGGTATCCATCCTCAGCCAGTTCACGTGCGGTCTTCACGAACAGGCGGTCCACGCCAATCCGGCTGCCGACAAAACCATGGCAAATGACCGCCAAAGGCACACGCTGCTGGTGATTCCCCTCCTTGATATCCCTGACTACGGGATAATGAATTGTAGCTGTTAATTCTTCCTGTCCATGACGGATACTGATCTGACGCTCCATGCTAATTTCCCCTTTCCATTCTTGCCGTTACTCGTTCATTCATTTGATTGTATATAAATCCGATAAGTTTAATGTGTATTAAGATGTTATTAGTATAATATCATCCCGGGAACCTCAAGTCAACGTGAGGAAACGCCTGTGCAACAGGCAGTTTATGATTTATAGATGGAACGTTATAAAATCTTTAGAATTCGTGTGTATCTTCAATGTATCGGCAAAGTTATGCCTGGAGTGAATGAAAAAAATCGAATTCTTCTTGGCATTCTTGTTTTTACGAACATGGTAATTTTAGGTACAATATATACTCAACTATTTGAAGGAAACGGAGACGGCAGTAAGGAGTAGCAGCCTTGAGCACACTGCCGGAAAATCATCATGAACGAAAACATTCTGATTGTAGATGACGAAAAGGATATTGTAGCGCTGATTCATCAGACACTTACGCAGGAAGGGTATAACGTGTCCACGGCATCAAGCGGCACCGAGGCTTTACAGCTTCTCGGGAATCCGCCGGATCTGATTCTGCTGGACATTATGATGCCCGGCATGAGCGGGTTCGAGCTCTGCCGGCTGATTCGGGATGAGGTGAGCTGCCCCATCCTCTTTCTCAGTGCGAGGCAGGCCGAAATGGACCGGATTCAAGGGTTATCCATCGGCGGCGATGATTATATGACGAAGCCGTTCAGTCTTGGGGAATTGAAGGCAAGAGTGGCTGCCCACTTGCGCCGTTCCCGTCGCGATGGCGTTCAGCCGCGCGGGAATGAGCCTGCGTTTTACAGATACGGATCTTTGCAAATAGACCTGAAGGGGCGCACGGTCATGATCATGCAGCATGCCATCCCGCTCACGCTCAAGGAATATGATCTGGTGGAACTGCTGGCCACGCATCCCGGGCAAGTTTTCTCCAAGGAACAGCTGTATGACCGCATCTGGGGTCTCGAGGCAACGGGGGATACTACCACGATTACGGAACATGTCAAAAAAATAAGGGCCAAGCTGGCAGCAGCTGACCCGGATCATGCCTATATCTCGACGGTATGGGGTGTCGGGTACAAATGGGAGCCCGTACGATGATTAAGGAACGCTGGCCGATCAAAAAACAACTCGTCTGGGCATTTGCACTCGTGATGGGGATCAGCATTGTATTGACACTCCTGACCTGGGCAGCCGGGATATCATTTCTCTTCTCCAACCAGTGGCTGCAGCCTGCCAACTATTATGAGTCTCGAATCCCCGACATTCAGAACACTGTGCAGGAGCAGGCGAAGCAGCAGATCAAGTGGACCGACACCGCCAATCAGGCCAAGCTGGAACAGCTGCTGCCTCCGGAAGGCATCACCTATCAGGTTGTGGATACCCATGGAAACAGAAGATACGGAACGATTCAGGAGCAGATCGTGGAGAACGAAACGGACCTGCTGAGCAGGCTGAATAGCAAAACAATAACAGATAGTACACTTGGGTTAGGCGGACTGGTTACGCTCATCTCGCCACTAAGCGGAGATCACGGAATGTATTCAGGGGCTCTTGTGCTCCAGTACCGATTGGAAACCAGCCCTTCTCCATCCATATCGCCCGTCTGGACGAATACGTTTCTCGTGTTAATGCTGGCTTCTCCCTTCGTATACATCGCTGCAGCGACCTGGTTTGTAGCTGGAAGAGTGGGTCGCAATGTAAACCGGCCGATCCAGGATCTCATTCTGGCTTCCAAACGCATCAAGGAGCAGGATCTGGACTTTATTTTGGATAACCACGCGCCTAATGAGCTCGGACTTCTCTCCGCCTCCTTCGAGGACATGCGTAAGGAACTGAAGAGTGCCCTAACCCGGGAGTGGAAGCTTCAGCAGGAACGGAGTGAACTGATGGGCGCGATCAGCCATGATTTCCGCACGCCAATGACGGTGATTCAGGGTCATGTGGAGCTGCTTAAGGATTCACCCGCACATGTTGTTCATACAGCCGAAAGTATGAGCAATCATCTGGACGTCATTGACCATAATGTGAAGCGAATTAATCGGCTCATTCAGGATATGACGGTAGCCGCAGGCACCGATTTTGATTATTTTCCGCTTCGCCGGGAAGCTGTTGATCCTTCCTCCTTCTGGGAAATGAAGCAGCGGGAGATCGGTTTTCTGTGTTCCAGTCAGCGTGTACACTTGAAATTCAAACTCGTGGATCAAAGAGCGGACAGCTCTTCGCCCCTTCAGCTAGATGTACAGCGGGTGGGGCAGGTGCTGGATAACCTGGTGGCCAACAGCTTGCGTTATGTACCCCCGCAAGGGGAGATCAGACTACATGTGAATATACAGGATGCTCATATCATGCAGGTTACTGTCTGCGATACAGGTTCAGGCTTTACCGAAGCGGATCTGCCGCATTTGTTTGACCAATTCTATCACGGCCACCAAGGGCAGACCGGACTGGGCCTATTCACCGCCAAACGCATTGTAGAGAAGCACGGTGGAACCATAGGCGCCAGTAATCTGCCTGAAGGTGGTGCCTGTATCTCTTTTACACTCGATACTGCTGGGTGATCATGAATTCCATGTACTATTCATAGCTCCGGCGAAACATCTCGTGGGTCTCTACTTGACCTTCCCAGCGATGTTCACGGGCAAAATCGGAACTTTCCCAGAAGCTGCCCGTCTTGTCGGGTCCCTCACCAAGCTCAACTGCAAATTCGGTATCCTCTACTGCTCCCTGTCCCATGGGAACCACTTCATCCTTCACACCACGGGAGTTGCTGTTCAGCAGCAGCTTCCGTGTTAATTCATTGTTATTATGATTGGCTTGATTCATGTCGGCACACTCCCATTACTGTTTTTTCGTTTGAAATGCTACTATTGTGTTGGAATCGGCCAGCCTTTATTCATCCTTCACAGAATCGTTGGATATGGGCTCAGCCTATGAATATTTCATAGGAAAAATGGGGAAATTAATCGATACTATGTTCATGCAAATGGACCTCGGATTCCTTCCGCCGAAAGGGTTGAATTCATGGAATTTCTAATTGATTGGATACGTGCTCACGGCAAGCTGGTGTTGTTATGCAGCTGTGTCATTCTGGCTTGCGTGTACTTGTGGATACATCACACTCAGCTCTTTTATAAGGAATGACTTTGCGAAACGAGAGCCCTTCCCGTATACTAAAATACCGTCAGGGTCTTCAGGAAACTGGGGATCTGTAACGTGTTCAGACAGGGGGAGCAATCATTGGGGATTTCCTATAAGAAGCTTAAAGAAATACAAAACCGGCAAATGACCGAAATGAGCAAGATGACGCCCGAAAATGTAAAATTGTTCGACCAGATTAGCGGCATTGCCCGCCGCACCGACGCAGATGAAAGAACGCAGGAAGAATGGATTTTGGCTGAAGGAAAAGCCATTGTACAAGCCCAGCGGGATGGACAACCCGCCCGGGAACGATATGGAGCGGATCTGGAACAGGATATCCACGCACGCCTGAATGCAGGTGCAGGAGCACCCAGTTCTTCGTCTGTATCTGTGGGTAGGAACTCATCTAAAAAAATGAACGCCGATAAACCAGCTAAGCCAGCTGCAGCATCCAAGGACGATGAAGATGTGAACGGAGAGGCTTCCGGTCCAGTCAAACGTACACCCAAGTGGTATGTGATGATTGCCTGGGCAGCCATTTCCTTTGTCATGCTCATTCAGGGCGCAGCTGGGCTATTTATCGGCTGGAGTGGTGGAGATACGGAACCATTCAGCCATATCAGTCTGTTTTCGATTATCATTTCAGCTGTTGGCGGGATTGCTCTGGTTGAGATGCTTCGCCGCCTGGCGGAACGGCCGGATGATCAAGGCAAGGATATGACGACCAAGCCCCAGGTTAACCTGAAAGGCATTGCGATCTATATCGTCATTGTTGTGCTTGTCCTGTTCGTTGGTTATCCGCTGCGGGACAGTCTTCCGGTATTTTACTTAGCCCCGTGGGTTAGTCTTGTGATTGGTATCGTGGGGCTTGCTCTACTGAGGCCGCTCTTCGGGCAGAAAAAGAAATAAACCAAAAAAGGGGCCATAATGCCCCTTTCTTCATACTCATCTTTTCATCACACCTATCCTCGAAAGTACCTTTCAAAGCGTTGGTGTCACATCGGGTTCGCCTTTTTCGCTACTAGACTGGTTCCGCTGTTTGATCCCCTTGCCAGGCGTTTCACCGAATTCGCGTTTGAACATGCGGATAAAATAGTTAACCTCCATGCCAACCATCTCTGCCGCCTCTCTCACACTCGCACGTGGATTCTTGTCCAGCCATTCGGATGCCTTTTGCAACCTCAAACGCTGCATATATTGATGCCCGGTCACGCCCTGGCGTTGATGAAACAAACGATTGAGATGCTGCACGGAGTATCCCACGGCTTCAGCCACATGCTTTAATAAGAGATCATCCTGGTAGTGGGCATGCATCAATGCAACCGCACGGGTAAATGCCTCACTTCCCGAATCGAACTCGCGCTGATTAGACGTCACAGAGATACGACTCGTTTCAGATAGTTCTGCTCTCTCCTGCGTCGATACGGACCTGGCGATATCCAGAATGAACTGGTAGATGATAAGTGACGTATCCCAGATACCAGACTTCCCATCGTCCAGCCCATGCCAGAGGTCCGACATTCGCGACCAGAACTGTTCGAAATCGGATAGGGCTCTCGGCCCCTCATGCAATAACCCGGCTGATTGGAGCACAGATCCAGCTGAACTGCCGCCAATCCCGATATATCCAAGTTCCCCGTTCGTCCTGGAATGCGGGTGAAATTCATGGGCTACTCCCGGTTCGCCTACCCACAATTGGCCAGCTCCTACAGGCCACGACCCCTTCCCCGGAATTTTGAGTTCGCCTGCGGCGCTGCGCGACAGGAAGAGCTGATGCACCGGAAACCCTTCCGGCCTGAGCTGCACTTTCTGCTCGTGTGTTCCAATACAATACAGATACAGAGGCAGCCGGGAATCCGGCAGCCCGGTCAAGCGAAATGCAAGCATCCCATCATTCCTTTCCGGATCATGTGCTTCTTCCCTTCATTATCCTTCTGCTGGCCCGGCCCAGCAATGGCCCAGAGAACCTTTTTTGACGACAAAAATTGAGCTAATAACAAGGAAGCTCCCTTCCAATTAGATTGGGAAGGGAGCTCTCCATACAATGACTTCGTTGGTAAACGAAGTTATTTTGTTGGATTATTGCTGGTGCCTTGAGCAGAGTCAGTTGCACCGGCATTGGGGTCAGTCGTTGGAGCCGTATCTGGAGTTGTTACCACAGGGGCCGCCTGAGCTGCATCGAGTTTCGCTGTACCTGACGGAGCAGAGAGAACACTTGTGTATAGCGACGGATCACTTGTTGCAGAAAGGATATACACTTTATACTCTGCTCCGAGTTCAATCGCTTTTCCACTTGAATCCAGCGTATCTTTGGATAAGGAAATTTCTCCTGGAGTAACTACTTTAAAATTATTATTTGTATTTGCAGAAGGCAAATCCAGACTATCTTGAGCTCTTACTACAAATAAACGGTATTGGCCAATCCCTTTATCATCGGATGGTTTAGCGAAAGTAACCTTCAGGCCTGCATCCGTAGCTGTACTGGCATTCTCAATGTTCGTTATAGCTGCGGACTGAACAGCAACAGGCTCCGCCGGTTTGGCCAGAATGCTGAACTCGTTGGATGCACCGGACAGATTGGAAGCTCGCGTACCGCTATCGGATACGGACAAAACAAATGCTCTGTATTTTTGACCCACGACAAGAGCATTACCATTGATATCAACGTGACCATTATTGAGCTGAATTGGATTGCCAGCATCATTCTTGGAAATTTGAACAAACGATCGGATGCCGAGAGCCGAATTCAGGTCAAATCCAGTTACTTGACCAGATGGAACGATTAATACTCTATAATTTGCAATACCACTGTCTGTTGTTGGTTTATTGAAGTTCACGGTGACATCTGATGCGTTTCCTGCTTGCCCTTGATTTTTCACCGTTACATTCACATTATTCACTGCGCCAACAGCCGTATTGGATGCGAGTGTAATTACATTGGAGCCAGATGACAATGCATTCGCAAGAGAAGCATTACCATTCACCGCCATGACATACACGCGATAACCGACACCATTTACAATTGGACTTCCATCCACTGTTTTCGAATTACTGTTGAAGTTCACCGTCTGATTGCTTCCATTCTTGCTGACATACGTATAATTCGCACTTCCTACTGCATTAGCTGCAGAAAGATTGAAGCTGGTATTCGTAGATTTCACGACAAACACCCGGTAGTGATTCACATTGGTCTCATCCGCCGATTTGGTGAATGTTACGCGCAGATCGCGTCCGTCCTGATTATCGCCGATATCGCTTGCCGCTACGTTACTCGGAGCTGTTATCGCTGCATTTGGACTCAATGTAATCTGTGACGAGTACGAAGACAACGCGTTCTGACTGGAGTTGCCGCTTGTGCTTACCGACAGGACAAACACACGATAAGTCACGTTATTGGAAACTCTGTATCCATTCGTATCTACCATACTGCTTGGCAGTGTCACCGACAGGTTGCCACCCGTTTTGTTCACTTGGTAGTAGTTGTTCGAAGCATTAGCCGCGCTCAGGGTGAAGCTTCCTGCGTTACCTGAACGAACCACGTACACCCGGTAAGCCGAAACTCTAGACTCATCCGATGCTCGGTTGAAAGATACCCGCAGATCCCGTCCATCACCATAGTCACTGACATCCGAGACTGCCAGGTTATTAACAGCTCCTGCATTTCCATTCGTCGTCAATCTCAGTAATGTGGAGGAAGAGGACACCGCATTGGTGTAGTTGTTTTGCTGATTGCCCACAGCCATGACGTAAATCCGGTAATCCTGCAGATTCGTTACGTTATAACCGCTTGTATCTTTCATTGATGAAGGCAATGTTGTGGTAATATTGCTGCCTGTTTTGTTCACGGTATAGTACAGGCTCGAAGACAGATTGCTTGCCGTCGCCAGATTGAAGCTGCTGGCCACCGAGTTGCGCACAACGAAGATGCGGTAGCTCGCTACCTTGGATTCGTCGGAAGACCGATTGAAGCTCACCAGAATGTCACGTCCATCTCCATAGTCCGAATTATCCTTGACTTGTGTAATGACAGGCGCCGTTGCCGTATTCACGCCAAGTGTCAGTGAAGAGGATACGGAAGACAGCTTGTGATCTGCAGCTGCCGCATTGGAGCTGACCGACATGATGTATACGACGTAGGCGGTGCCGCTGCGAATCAATTCCCCGGACGTATCACGCGTGGAAGAGGTAAGCTGACTTTTAACCGCTGTGTTGTTTCCTTTATAGATGATCGTTGAATTCGAGCTGGATACTTTATTCGCCGCAGTCAGATTGAAGGATGAAGCATCCTTAGCTTTGACGACAAATGCACGATAATAGGTAATATTCGACGTGCTGCTTGGCTGATTGAAGTTGATCTCCAGGTCACGGCCATCTCCGTAGTCACTGATATCGGCAATGCGAAGACTGGTGACCGGCTGAACTGTTGTTTTCACATTGTTTAATTTCAAAGACTGGGCAGACCAAGCAAGTACATTTTTGTAACTATTGCTGCTGTTGCCCATGGTCAGGACATACAAACGATAGGTTTCACTCGTATTCAGCAGATCTCCGTTAACGTCACGTGTCTGCGCATTCAGGGTCAATTTCGGGTTACTGCCATTTGGAGACACCGAAGTGTAGTTGCCGGATGGCACCACTGAAGCCGCAGACTCGTTGAAGCTGTTCACATCACGGGTTTTCACCAGCATAATACGATATTCGGATACAGCCTTTTCGGATGTTGGACGCGTGAAGCTGACCGTCAGATCCCGACCATCTCCGTTACTTCCCGAAACGGATCCGTAGATGTTCCAGGCCGCAGCTTTCGTGTCATCGACAGGAGGCGTGGACGTTGTTTTGATATCCACCCGCTGTTGGCGGGAGTTCCAGAATACTTTCTCTCCAAATGCTTCACTCACAAAGCGAATAGGGACCATCGTGTTACCCTTAATCGTACTCGCAGGCACGTCCAGAGAGACCGCTTCTCCGTTAATATAAGCTGTCTTGGAACCCAGTGTCAGTGAGACCTCCTGATCTCCGCGAGTTGCTGTAATGGTTTTGGTTTTGTTCGTATATCCCACTTTAGCATCCAGTCCTTCAAAAATGGACCGCAGCGGAACCAATACCCGTCCGGCTTTCATGACAGGCGCTTGCGCAGAAGAGAGCTCGGCATCATTGATATAGATACTGATTCTTGCTGCTGCATCGATTACTGTTGCTGGCAAGGCTGACATCAGCATGGCTGATACGGCCAGTGCGGACATGACCTTTTTAACTTGACGTCCTCCGGCTTTTTTCATATTGAATATCCCCATTCTCTTTTTAGATGATGAATTGAATTGTATTAGAGCGGATTTCACTTGATTTTATTCCTGTAATTTCCTGTGCACATCTAAGACGTCTGAACCTGATCAAAAGTTTCCAATCGCTCAAAAAATATTTTCGCAGAAAAGTTCTTCCACCATCTACCTGCCAAAGGTTAAAAATAACAGAACATTTTGTCATTATTCCGAAACAACATCCGCAGAAAATTGGGTTAATGTATAAAGAATCAATCCGTTTAATTTTCAAAATTCACGGGAGGTTTACAACAATGACATCATTGTACTCATCTGCCAGACGCCAAGGGCTCCGTATGTTCATGACTGTCACAGCTGTTGCTGTATTAATGCAGACTGATGCCGCTGGGATCACGGGAATGGCTGCTGCAGCCCCCTCCGATTCCGATGTGGAAGTAACCACCAGTAGTTCGACCGCCATTTATAACACATTTCAATCCACACTCCAAAAAAAGAACGGCTTATCCGCCGCTGACACCTATCTGGAAGCCAATATCGATAAAGTAACCACCCATCACGCGACCCTAATGGTACTTCAGTTGGAGAATGCCCGCATCAAGGGATTAACTGCCATGACGGACCGCATGTTGGTTCCCAATGTTCAGGATAAGATGATCAAAGCATACAAGTGGAACGACAGTTTCACCCAGCTGATGGAGCGTACCAAAGACTCGGAACTCCGCGCATTGCTGAAGGAAGCCCGGGACAGCGGCTACCGCCTTGTGATGCTCGAAGGCTCCCTCTATCCGATCATGAATTATATGGATTTTCAAAAATATAATTCGCATGTCAAACCGGATATCAAACAGTACATCAACATCATGGCGGTCGAGACAGGCAACCTGGCTGCTGAAGATGGCGCACTCATCATTGGTTATCAGGAAATGCTGAATCGGGCATTGAATCAGGAACGTTTCTTGCAGGATTATCCGAAGTCTAATCGGGTCAAGCAGGTACGAACTTTGCTGAACAATTATACGCTGTATACCTTTTATGGCCTGAACAATACACCATTGTTTGATTACGAAACCAACACCATGGTGGCGAATGCCCAAAAAGGGTACAAGGCTGTGCTGCAGCGGAATCCATCCGAGGATAGTGACTTGCTGGCTAAACTGCGTGCTTTCATGGACGTCGTAACCGATGCCAAATACCAAAAGACTTCCGCTGTAGAAAAGTGGCTGGATCAGAAAGTTCCTACCGGCAGCTACACCGGATTCTAAAACCATTCATCCCATTAAAAATGCCTCCGCTGCAAAATAAAAAACCGCCACAGGATACGCTCCCATGGCGGTTTTTCAGTGTGATCAACCCTGCTGAATCGGCTTGATCATATGGTTATATTCATGTCCTGCAATGACAATGACGTCATCCTTCGTATAGCCCTGTCGTTCATACAGCATCAAGGCACGTCCATTATCACGTTCGACAATAAGAGCCACCCGTTCATGCCCGAGTTCCCTTCCCTGCTGCTCAAAAGCAGCCATCAGAGCCCGGCCGATCCCCTGTCCCTGATAGGATTCGCTTACCGACAGCGTATCCAGATAATATTCGCCGGGACGAGTTTCTTTGATTATTGCATATTTCTCATCCTGACTGCGTCCAGGCCGATCCAGAATCGGCTGGTCCAGACGATCCGCTTCACTACCGTCGTAGGCTACGAGTATACCGGCAATGTCCTGACCATGTTCCATCACCGTTACATGGCGATAGCTGATCCGGTTGTCCTCCTGCATATAAAACTGCTTCAGAATCTGCATTGCCTGCTCGTGATCGGACTCGCCCGCCAGCGCATAAGCAATGTCTCCTATCGCCTGATAGAGCAGTGGAATGACTTGATCCGCATCCTCCCTGCGTGCTGGCCGCAGCTGGAGATGGGGTTCATTGCTGCCCGGTTGCTTCACCTGATTACTCATCAGATTAACATGTTGAAGAGATTCAGATTTTTGTTCAGCTCGGTATAGGCAATGCCTTTGCGATTCATGCGTTCAATCAGAGGCTGATAGTCTTCCTTGTACATGAGCTCAATGCCTACCAAGGCAGGACCATTCTCTTTGTCATGCTTCTTCGTATATTCAAACCGGGTGATATCGTCATTCGGTCCGAGCACTTCCTCCAGGAATTCACGCAAAGCACCAGCACGCTGCGGGAAATTCACCATAAAGTAATATTTCAGACCTTCATAGATCAGGGAACGTTCCTTGATCTCCTGCATCCGGTCGATGTCGTTGTTACCGCCACTAATTACGCAGACTACCGTCTTGCCCACAATTTGCTCACGATATTGCTCCAGTGCAGCCACAGCCAGTGAACCGGCGGGTTCAACCACGATTGCATTTTCATTGTACAGCTCCAGGATGGTCGTACAAGCCTTGCCCTCAGGAACCTTCACGATGTCATCCAGCGTGCTGCTGCAAATGTTGTAAGTCAGGTCTCCTACCCGCTTCACTGCAGCGCCATCCACGAATTTATCGATATCATCAAGCGTGACAACCTGTTTGCGGAACATGGCCTCACTCATGGAAGCAGCGCCGAGAGGCTCCACACCAATAATGCGCGTTTCCGGGCTGACCGTCTTCATGTAGGTTCCGACGCCAGCAGCAAGACCACCGCCGCCAATCGTAACAAATACATAATCTGCATCCTCATCAAGGCTTTCCATGATCTCCATCGCAACCGTACCATTACCCGCAATAATTTTGGGTTGGTCAAACGGATGAATGAACGTCATCCCCTGTTCATCACATGCACGCATGGCTTCTGCATACGCATCATCATACGTATCCCCGATCAGCACGACTTCTACGTTGCTGCCGCCGAAGCGTCGTACCTGTTTGACCTTTTGATTCGGTGTCGTGCTCGGCATGAAGATTTTGCCGTGTATTCCGAGGGCGTTACAGGAAAAGGCAACACCCTGTGCATGGTTCCCTGCGCTTGCGCAGACAATACCCTTCTCCATTTCAGCCGGAGTCAGACTGCGGATCATATTGTAGGCACCACGAATTTTGAAAGAGCGCACCACTTGCAGATCTTCCCGCTTGAGATACACATTGCAATTATATTTGGTCGACAATACAGCATCCCGCTGCAGAGGCGTTCTTACAATAACTTCACGCAGCACATGATGTGCGCGTACGATATCTTCCATGCCAACACCGGCATGGCCGGAATTTTTATTTTCCGTTGATTCTTGTTCCACTGGTTTCATCTCTTCTCCACACTCCGCTTTGTCTTGGTTGGCAATGCAAGCATTGCTTTTTCTGTTATTGTATCACTTTTGACCTAAGCTTGCGCCAAGGCCTCAACGATTTGCCATCCGCAAAATTTCATCAATAATAATCTGCGGGTCGGTAAAGGTGACCATATGTCCCGATTGACCTGCTTCGATCCAATGTCCGTTCGCGAGCTCTTGGGCTGTCTTGCGGTGAGCTGACACAATGGCAGGTCTAATTTTATGCTCTCCCTGTCCTGCCTTGGTGCCAGAAATAATCCGGACTTCCAGATCTCCCAACTTAGGAGGAGTATTCCGCATTGAGGCCAAATCATCCAGAAACGCCACCGATTCAGCAGCCATGGTACGTGCTGCCTGTACAGTGAAGTCTTCCTCTCGGTGATCCCGTGCAACATCTTCCGGTTGAACCTGGCCCGGTTTACTTCCCATTTTCCGATACAGCCCTGTACGTGCCATCCAAGGAAGCAGCCAACGGTTCACGGCAAAACTGGTTTTGGCCAGAGCGGAGAAATATAAATCACAGTTCTCATCTGATGGATCGACCAGTATCAGTCCTCTAATGCGAGACATATCCGCAGCTGCCGCGGCTCTGACGACTGGCCCTCCCCAGCTGTGTCCCACCAGAATGAAAGGGCCTGGCCCAAGTGCCGTCAGCAAATCGCCCAGATCCTCGGTAAGCCTGTGGAGAGTCCGCTGCTCCGTATCGGCTTCACTCCGTCCCAACCCGGAACGATCATAGACCACAGACTGTGTATGTTCGGCCACTTGCGGCGCCACGAGTCCCCACGCCGATCTGGAAAAGCCCATGCCTGATTCAAAAACAACGACCGGGTGACCGGCTCCCTTCGACATATAATGAAGCTTGCGGCCATCTCGTGTGTGGATAAATGCACTTGAACCATACGAATGATTGGCATGAATAGCGTTCATGGTCCCCTCCTGCCTTGTTTACGAACATTGTCATTTCTATTCCCATCGTTCTAAATGAAAATGATTATCAATTACTTAAGTATAGGATAATTCCTCCTGTAAAAGCAAACCAAAAACCCGATCCATTTCAAGGATCGGGTCTATATTAAACTGGAGAATTAAGTCGATTATATCGACTACCTATTGCATCTCACTTACTTACTATATCATTCGTGTGCTACGCTCGGATTCCATGATCTTTACTGTTCAACTGATCGAGCAATTGATTCATGGCTTCTTCACTCATCGCTCCCCCACTGAAAGCAACCAAGGCACGCAGTGGCATATATTTCATCATGGCAGCCATCATATCTGCATGCTCACCCTCATCATCGCCACCCATGCCGCTGGCTTCCTGGAATTGCTGCATGGCTTGCTCCAACAGCTCTTTGTTGGCTGGATCGCGCTGTATGTCTCCGAGCGTGCTATTACGCGTGTATGTGGGAATGAATGTTGCTGTGGATTCCACTTTAACACGTTTGATCAGATGAATGTCCTTGGAGGAACTGCCCACTAGAATATCAAACTCTCCAGTCTCTACGTGCCAGTCTTTTATGTCCACATTGTAATAAGCAAACGACCGTTTGTTTAACGTAAAGCGAACCACCTCGAAAGCCCCCGGCTCCAGCTCCACTTTGGCAAATGCCTTCAGTTCCTTCACCGGACGAATCACCGTACTTTCCACATCACTGATGTACAGCTGCACGACTTCTTTGCCCGCCCTGTCTCCGGTATTGGTAACTTTCACGCGTACTTCAACTTCATCCTGGTCTGTCAGTTCAGTCCGGTCCACTGTTAGATCGGTATATTCGAATGTTGTATAACTCAGTCCATAGCCAAATGGAAATAACGGCTCGATCTGTTTCTTGTCATAGTATCGGTAACCTACGAAGATACCTTCCTTGTAGTCTACCCGATCTCCTTCACCCGGAAAGTTAAGGAAAGACGGATTATGGCTCAGCTGTGCGGGGAACGTCTCTGCCAGTTTGCCTGAGGGATTCACCTCGCCGTACAACAAGTCAGCAATCGCTCCGCCAACAGCCTGCCCGCCCAGATAAGCTTCGAGTACAGCCTTCACTTGTGGCAGCCAAGGCATTTCCACGGGTGAACCATTGCTGAGCACAACAACGATACGTGACTGAACCTTGGCCACCTCTTCAATCAGGCGGATATGGTTATCCGGCAAGCGCAGATGGGAGCGGTCATATCCTTCAGACTCATAACGGTCGGGTAAACCGACAAAAACGACCGCTGTATCCGCAGCCTTTGCAGCCTGAACTGCTTCTGTCATAAGCCGATCATCCACATCATCAGCTTCAATGCGGTAACCCGGAGCATAGGAGATCTCTGTCTCCGTTCCTGCAATCCGAGTCATCTCTTCCACAATATCATCGACTTGGGTCGGATTGATGTGAGAGCTTCCTCCACCCTGAAAGCGCGGTTTGCGGGCAAAGGCTCCAATCAGCGCAAGCTTGCCTTCACGTTTCAACGGAAGCAGCTGATCTTCATTTTTCAGCAAAACCATACACTCCGATGCAACTTTACGGGCAAGCTGATGGTGTTCTTCCTTATTGTAGGCAGCACCCTTACGCTGCTGATCCGCAGCCTTGAAGATAAGGGTAAGTAGCCGTTCTACCGCCCGGTCCAGCTTCTCCAGGGACAGCTTGCCACTCTCAACGGCTTGAATAACCTTGCGCTCTCCGATCCCACCACTTGCAGGCATTTCAAGCTCCAGTCCTGCGGAAAGCGCATCTGCACGTTCATTGACAGCACCCCAGTCGGACACAACGAGACCCTCATGTCCCCATTCTTCCTTCAGAATATCGGTGAGCAACCACTCATTTTCACCTGCATATGTACCGTTCACCTTGTTGTAGGAGCACATCACTGTCCAAGGCTGACCATCCTTCACGGCACCTTCGAAACTGGCCAGGTAAATCTCACGGAGCGTGCGCTCATCTACCACCGCATCAATGGACATGCGCCGCTCCTCCTGATTGTTCACCGCAAAGTGTTTCAGCGATGTTCCCACACCCTGACTCTGTACACCCTGGATATGGCCGGCAGCCATACGTGTAGACAGAAGCGGATCTTCGGAAAAGTATTCAAAATTCCGTCCGCCGAGTGGCGAACGCTTAATGTTAACGCCTGGCCCCAGCAATACGCCTACTTCTTCGGCCTGACACTCTTCACCCAGCGCCACTCCAACTTGGCGCGCCAGATCAGTATCCCAAGAGCTGGCTAATCCTACTGCGGATGGGAAGCAGGTCGCTGGCACACTTGACGTCAAGCCCAGATGATCCGCGCTTCCATCCTGTTTCCGCAGGCCATGCGGCCCGTCTGTCACCATGATGGAAGGGATACCGAGACGCTCTACCCCTTTCAGATGCCAGAAGTCCAGTCCGGAGCACATGCCTGCTTTTTCTTCCAGTGTCATCTGCTGTACCAGTTCCTTGATGTTTCGTTCCATAATAACCCCTCCAGTTCATGGTGGTGCTTAAGTGCTATAGTAACTAAGCATACAAGCTTATGTCGTACGCATTCAAATGATTACCCGGTTAGTAACGTTTACATAACACCCTCAATTCATTCGGGTAGATCAGCAAGCAAAAAGAGGCAGCCCGATCCTTTCAGATCAAGCTGTCCCCTGTCTTGCCGATATAGTCTGGCTCCAGATTTATTGCCCAGATGCAATAATCAGGTTTACGCCTGAGCTTTAAACCATGCCGCCGCCGCCAATGCCTCGGTGCGGGTCAACTGATGTCCCTGACGCTCCCAGTGCGTTTTGACATCTGCACCTGCACCACTAAGAAGTGATGCCAGTTCTTCCGTTTCCCGTCTCGGTACAATCGGATCGTTCTCTCCTGCACCGATGAAGACAGGCAATCCGTTCAGATTCGGCAGTTCGAGTCCGCGCAGAGGTACCATCGGATGATGTAAAATCGCGCCTTTGAATACGTTAGCCTGGTGGAACATCAAACTAGCCGCAATATTGGCACCATTGGAGTAACCGAGTGCGTAAACATTGTTACGATCGAATCCGTACTCCGCTGCTGCTGCATCCACAAATGCACCCAGCTCCGCTGTCCGTGCAATCAGATCTTCTTCGTCAAACACCCCTTCGGCCAAGCGGCGGAAGAAACGGGGCATCCCGTTCTCCGACACGTTACCGCGTACACCCAGCATGCCTGCTCCTGGCGCAATCAATTCGCCAAGACCTACCAGATCATTCTCGGTTCCACCTGTCCCGTGAAGCAGCAGCAGTGTTGGGGAATCCGGCTGTGCACCTGCTTTATAAATATGTTTCATCGTATCGGTTGTGGTCATGATTTGGACTCTCCTTTCCATTCACGTACTTCGATTGGTGGAAGCAATTTTTCAATCTGTTCACGCTGTGGTTCATACCACTCAGGCAGCATCAGTTTCTCACCCATGCTCTCCTGAGGTTCATCGCGTGCGAATCCCGGAGGATCGGTAGCCAGTTCGAACAATATGCCGCCCGGTTCCCGGAAATACACCGCATTGAAGTACTGACGGTCGATTACAGGGGTTGGATGGTAGCCTGCTTTCTCCAGGTCCCGCTGCATTTGCTCATGCTCGGTATAGTCTTTTGCACGCCAAGCAATGTGGTGCACCGTACCTGCTCCGCCAATGCCCCGCTGGAATCCGGTAGATTGAACGTCGATGATTTGCCCGATGTCACCAGTGGCACGAAGGCGAATCAAGCCATTCTCTTCCCCTACCTGTTCCAGGCCGAGCATGGAAACCAGCACGTCGGTGGTTTTCTCAGGAACTTGGCTGAACAGAACTGCGCCGCCAAAACCTTTGATCGCATGCTCAGGTGTTACCCCGTTGTATGTCCATTTACTTGGCTGGCCCTCTTCACGTTCAACCAGTTCAAGAAGCAGGCCGCCTTTGTCGAAGAAGCGAATATATTGCTCACCGAATCTGGTTTTATTTTCAAACGGAATATCGAAGGAAGCGAGACGTTCTTTCCAGAATGGCAGACTTCCTACCGGAATTGCATATACGGTTACTCCGGTCTGTCCGGAACCAATGACACCTCTCATGGCATTTTGGTGTGGGAAGAAGGTGATGATTGTACCTGGCGCCCCATCCTCATTTCCGTAATACAGATGATACACATCCGGTGCATCGAAGTTAATTGTTTTTTTCACCAGTCTCAGGGCCAATACCCCTGCGTAAAAATCAACATTTTTCTGTGCGTCATCTACAAAAGCCGTTACGTGATGGATACCCGAAGTTCTGAACATAATCTCCACTCCCTTGGTTTTAATTTTATCATGGTTGAATTTAGCGGTTTGTTATTCATTGTTGTTGCTTGTTGTTTGTTTATTTATCTTTAATTTAAGATTCTTTAAATTCATATTAATCCATTACCAATGGAATTGCAAGCTTTTTGTTTTAAAATTAAGATGGTTTCATCGTTGATGTTGTTAACTCCTGATTAGCAGAAAAGATTAATACAAAAACAGGTCTCCGAATAAATCGGAAACCTGTCTTTCTCAAGTCTGCTTTAAGTCAATTTCAATCGTTTGGGTGGATTCACCAGATCCTTATGCTCATATTCATCCTTGATATCCCCAACGATTTCCTCCAGAATGTCCTCCATCGTAACCAAACCAATGGCAGCACCTTCTTCATTATTTACAATGGCCATATGCACACGACTCTGCTGCATCTGGATCAGAACGTCCTTGATCGGGGACTTCTCCGAAAATCCAGGCATATCATGAATGTAGGCATCCATGCTGAATGATCTGCCTGCAGCCACACTGGTCAGCATTTCTTTTGTATTAATAAAGCCGATAAAGCGAGCCGCATCCCCGTTCGCAATGACCGGATATCTCGTATACTCGTGCCGATTCAGCACTTCAATCACCTGATCCAGCGGCATTTCCTTATTCAGCGTAACGATTTTTTCTTTGCGAATCATAATCTCCTGCAGCAGGCGCTCATCAAACGCAAAAATGTTTTTCAGATAGTCCAGCTCGGTCTGATTGATCTCCCCACTCTCGTAACTCTGGGCGACAATCAGCTTCAGTTCCTCTTCGGAGTGGACGGTATCGTGTCCGGCTGGCTTGATGCCAAAGATTCCGAGCAGCACCCGTGCAGCACCATTAAGCGCGTAGATGAACGGATTCATGATCTTACCAAACCAGTACAGCGGTGGTGCAAGTAAAAGCGTCATTCTCTCTGCAAATTGGATCGCCAGCGTTTTGGGTGCGAGCTCACCAATAACCACATGCAGGAACGTAATGATCGCCAAGGCAATCCCGTAGGATAATACCGTCGACACGGCTGCCGGCACTTCAAGTCGCTCGAACAGCGGATGAAGCATTTTTTCAACGGTCGGTTCACCCAAAGCCCCCAACACGAGAGCCGTAATGGTGATCCCCAGTTGACACGCAGACAGATAATAGTCCAGATTGTGTGCGACTTTCTTGGCCATGACCGCTTTTTTGTTGCCTTCCGAGATCAGCTGATCAATTCGTGACATCCGCACTTTCAGAATGGCGAATTCAGCGCCGACGAAGAAGGCAGTAAGCCCTATAAATACGGCTACCAAAAATAAATTCAATGCTATTATTCCGTCCAATGATTTCCCTCGAGTGAGGGATTCACCTCCAAGTTGAACATTTTAATGGTTATAAATTTCTGATGAATCTTACATTGGTACACTCCGATGCCAGAACAACCTTCCGATCGCTGTTATCCCCAGATTTCTTCATTCCCTATTTATAGGGGGAAATATGGTGATAAAGGCGAACGCTACGCTTCTTCAGGTTTTTTCTGTCCTCTTCGTTATCGTGTGATTAATAAATTTATCTAACTCTAAAAGGGTCAAAATTTGTTTACAAACGCGAACGCTCCGCTTCTCCAGAATCGATTCCGTCCCCTACACTACTACCAACCAATCTATCGAAAATTCAGGAATTCTATTCTAGTTAGGCCAGATCGCTTGTGGCTTCCTCCACCGGGGCTGCGTTCACGCGCTCCAGCAGGACCTGCTTAATCTGATAATTTTCGGTATCCACTACAGTCCAGACATAATCACCGTGGGCAACCGTATCACCATTTTCCACACGTACACCCTTCTGGAACTGAATCCAGCCGGCGACGGTGTCCATCTCCTCATTCCCTTCGAAAATCAATCCGAACTGCCGCTCCACTTCGTCCAGAAGCACCCGGCCGTTAATCAGATATTGATTCTCCCCGGTCTCCTGAATGTCAGCCACTTCATCGGCATCGAATTCGTCACGGATTTCCCCAACAAGCTCCTCCAGAATATCCTCCATCGTAAGAATACCCGAGGTACCGCCGTATTCATCCACGACCACGGCCATATGCACGCGTTCCTGCTGCATTTTAATCATGGCATCCTGGATGCGGGTAATCTCGGAAACAAATGGAATCTCACGGACAAAGTCAGCAAGTTGGTATTGCTTCTGAGCAACCATGTCCGGCAGGATCTTTTTGACATTGACCATGCCGACAATGCGGTCCTTATCCCCTTCCTCAATGACTGGATATCGGGAATAGTTATGCTCATCAAGCACGGGGATGATATCGTCGTAAGTCATCTCCTGGTCCAATGTGACAAGTTCCGTCCGCGGAACCATGATGTCTTTCGCGACCCGTTCATCAAACACAAACACATTTTCCAAGTAAGACAACTTGGTTTGATTCGTCTCGTCACCTTCATAACTCTGGTTCATGATGATTTTGATCTCATCCTCGGAATAGGCCTGATCATGTCCTGCTGGCTTCACACCGAACATCCGCAGAAGGATACGGGATGCCCCATTGAGTGCCCAGATAAATGGGTACATGATCTTTCCGAACCAGTACAGCGATGGCGAGAGCATCAGCGTCAATTTTTCCGAAAATTGAATCGCCATGGTTTTAGGTGCCATCTCACCGACAACCACGTGAAGGAACGTCACAAGGATAAAGGCAATCGCATAGGAGGCAACCGACGAAATGGCTGGTGAAATACTCAGGTACTCAAACACCGGATATAACAGTCTTTCGACGGTCGGCTTACCTAATGCACCAAGTCCTAGAGCTGTTACCGTAATACCAAGCTGACAGGCAGACAGATAGTAATCCAGATCGGAAACGACCTTCTTGGCGAGTACAGCCTTTTTGTTACCTTCGGCAACCAGTTGATCCACTCTTGATGTACGAATCTTAACAACCGCAAATTCGGATGCCACAAAAAATGCGGTCAAAGCAATCAAGAGAACGAGTAATGCTAAATTTAAGATGGTAATTATGTCCAATGATTTCCCCGATTCTCAGGGATTCACCTCCAGAAATAGTTACAGCAGCGCTCGTTAACCCGTTAACGGCTGCACAGCTGATTGTCGTTGAATTGGGCGTATGCAAATATAAAATCAAATTCAATAATGACCAGATTGCTATATGCTGCACACAGACCTTGTAAGTTGCAAAACAGGAATCCAGGATGAAGTCAATCACATTAAGAAACCACTTCACTGTAATTAGGGCTAACCCTCATGCTGTCAGATTGTTTCTCCGATCTACTCCACCTTAATTCTCCATTTGGACAGTTTACAATATCGCCTTCCCAATAGATATCCACCTCCCCTCTTGTTCATTCCTGTTTCAGAAAAGTATACCATGTTCCGAATCAAACCATCCAGTTGTACGTCATGGTTTGGGTTATCTTGCACATAAATTCATGAATATTTTGTTCACAAATGACTTAATTCATGTAATAAGTTACTTATATGCCTAACAAAACTATGTATTGAAACGACCGATTTTATAACACTACTACCCTCGGAGTTATCCAGCTGAAACATATTTTCAATCGAATAATCCAACGCAAAAAAGGCCCGCCCGATGAATGCCATGCTTCTAATCTGAAGGCATTCGTCGGGCAGGACCCATATTTGATAATAACTATTTACACTAAAGCTTTGGCCGCAATGTCAGATCGCTGATGCTTGCCTTCGAAGCGGATCCGTTCCGCCTCTGCATAAGCCTTGTTTCTAGCTTCTGCAATATCAGCGCCTAGACCCACAACCCCAAGAATACGTCCACCATTCGTGACCCATTCTCCGGATTCGCTGCGTGCCGTTCCTGCGTGGAAGACGACAGCATCGCTGACCTGATCCAGCCCTTCGATGGCTACGCCTTTTGCATACGGCCCCGGATATCCTCCTGATGCCAGGACCACGCATACAGCAGACTCTTCGCTCCACTCAATCTCTATGTCTGCCAGTTTGCCATGCACGGTGGCCCAGAAAATGTCGAGCAGATCTGTTTTGAGGCGTGGCAGTACAACCTGCGTTTCGGGATCACCAAAACGAGCATTAAATTCTATTGTTTTCGGTTTGCCGTCCGGCGAGATCATGAGTCCCGCAAACAATACGCCGCGGAATGGACGTCCTTCGGAAACCATCGCTTTGGCCGTTGGCTTGATAATGGTTTCAACAGCCTCTTCAATAATTGAATTCGGAATATGTGGCAGCGGTGAGTATGTACCCATCCCACCCGTGTTAGGCCCCTTGTCATCGTCGTAGACTGGCTTGTGATCCTGTGCAGCGGCCATCGGACGAACAGTCTCGCCGTCGACAAATGCCAGAATTGACATCTCCTGTCCTGCCAGAAACTCTTCAATAATTACTTTAGCTCCTGCTTCGCCGAAAACTTTCTCCACCATAATACTGCGTAGTGCCTGATCCGCTTCCTCGCGGGAATAAGCAACCGTTACACCTTTACCGGCTGCTAGGCCATCGGCCTTGATAACCACGGGAATTGCCTGTGCATCAAGATAAGCCTGAGCCTGCTCGTAATTGTCGAATTTCTCATAGGCTGCTGTTGGGATGTTGTACTTGTGCAGCAGATCCTTCATAAATGTTTTGCTTCCTTCGATCTCCGCTGCATTGCGACGCGGTCCGAAGACCGGAATGCCTGTGGAATCAAATGCATCTACAATCCCGTCAGCCAGCGGATCATCCGGACCAATGACCACCAGATCCACCTTGAGTTCCACGGCAAGCGCCTTTAATTTATCGAATTCATTCACTGCCACCGGGTGACATTCGGCAAGCTGTGCAATGCCTGCATTTCCTGGCGCACAGTGAATCTTGCCCGCCTTCGGACTTTTCGCCAAAGCCCAGATAATCGCATGCTCCCGGCCTCCGCCGCCTACTACCAGAATATCCATTCGTTCCGTTCCCCCTCATGAATTCCAGAATTCGCTCATGAATCATTTAATGCGCTGAAAATGAGGATGAACAAGCCTATTCGCTTGTTCATCGACGTGTGAAGCTTTGATTTCGACTCTTAGTGTTTGAAATGGCGAACGCCTGTGAACACCATGGCAATACCATACTCATTCGCTACTTTAATGGACTCTTCATCCTTAATGGAACCGCCGGGTTGGATAACAGCTGTAATTCCAGCCTTAGCTGCCAATTCCAGCGTATCGCCCATCGGGAAGAATGCATCCGATGCGAGAATAGCACCCTTAGCTTGCTCGCCAGCTTGTTCAATAGCAATTTTGGCTGCACCAACGCGGTTCATTTGTCCAGCGCCCACACCTACGGTCATGTCATTCGCTGCAAGCACGATCGCATTGGACTTCACGTGCTTAACGACTTTCCAGCCAAAGAGGAGCTGTTTCAATTCTTCTTCGGAAGGTGCACGATCTGTAACGACTTTCAGTTCACTCGCTTCGATGGAATGCACATCGCTCTGTTGTACGATCATGCCGCCGTCGATAGAGGTCACCGCGAATTGGCTCGCCCGGTCACGAGCTGCATTCAATTCACCCGTTTTGAGCAAACGAATGTTTTTCTTCTTCGTCAGGATGTCCAGTGCCTCTTGCGTAAAGTCAGGAGCCAGCACGATTTCCAGGAAAATCTCGCTCAGTTTGGCAGCTGTGTCGCTGTCGATTATGCGGTTCGCTGCCACAATGCCACCGAAGATGGATGTTGGATCCGCAGCATATGCTTTGCTGTAGGCTTCATAGATGCTTTCACCAATGCCCACGCCGCAAGGGTTCATGTGCTTAACCGCCACAACAGCAGGCTCTACAAATTCCTTAACGATCTGCAACGCTGCGTTTGCATCGTTGATGTTATTGTAAGACAGCTCTTTGCCGTGCAGCTGCTCGGCTGTTGTCAACGTATCTTGAGCAGCAAGCGGTTTACGATAGAATGCCGCTTGTTGATGCGGATTTTCGCCGTAGCGTAAATCCTGGATTTTTTCGTAAGTCACCGTCAAACGCTCTGGCAGTGGATCACCATTCAGGTTGGAGAGATAATCAGAGATAACTGCATCGTAAGCCGCCGTATGACGGAAAACTTTTGCCGCAAGCCGTTTGCGTGTTTCCAACGTGGTATCCCCACTACTGCGAACTTCCTCCAGCACTTTGCCATAGTCTGCCGTGTCGACAACGACACTAACAAAAGCATGGTTCTTGGCTGCAGAACGAAGCATGGTAGGACCACCGATATCGATGTTCTCAATCGCATCTTCATAGGTTACATCCGGCTTCGCAATGGTGTCTTGGAATGGGTACAGGTTTACGACTACGAGGTCGATATAATCTAGTCCGTTCTCTTCCATCTGGCGTCTATGATCTTCACTATCACGTACAGCCAGCAAACCGCCATGAACGGCTGGATGCAGCGTTTTGACACGTCCGTCCATAATTTCAGGAAATCCAGTCACATCCGAGATCCCGATCACAGGAACGCCTTCCTTCGACAACAGGCTGCTTGTACCTCCTGTCGAAATAATTTCCACGCCCATTTGCGACAGCTCGCGGCAAAAGTCCACGATGCCTGTTTTATCCCACACACTGACCAAAGCTCTTTTGATACTCACAATATGCTCCTCCTTTTAATGTCCCATGGCCCCGCGTTTCATGACGAAACACAGCCGATTTATTTCCCGAGAAATATCACAAAATGCGTACCAATTTTCGACTCTAACACATAAGTTAAACAAATAATTTTACACTGGACCACTACGAGGTCAGAACAAACTTCTGCCCTCTCCGTTACTTTGTAAGCGAAGTCCAACTTATATCAATCCGGTTTCAGCACCGTAACCTGACGGCCTTCCAGCCGAACCAATCCTTGAGCAAACCAGGAAACGACCTCCGGATACAGCTGCTGTTCCGCAGCATGGATGGAACGGCTGATCGATTCTGCCGTATCCTCAGGCAGAATCGGCACAGGATGCTGGGCAATGATAGGACCGGTATCCATGCCACCATCCACGAAGTGTACGGTTACCCCCGTAATTTTTACGCCGTACTCCAAGGCCTGTCCGACAGCATCCTTACCTGCAAATGCAGGCAGCAAGGACGGATGGATGTTAATCAGCCGTCCGGCATACCGATCCACTACGACTGAAGTCAGCAATCTCATGTATCCGGCAAGAACAACCAAGTCAATGTTTTTGGATTCAAGCACTTCCACGATCTCGGCCTCGTAGGCCTCACGGGATTCGTAATTTTTCGGAGTGAATAGATGGCAGTCGATGCCTGCATCCTTGGCCCGCTGCACAACGCGTGCAGCAGGTTTGTCACACACCAGCAAGTCTACGGTTGCATCCAATCCTCCGTTTTTCGCTGCATCCACCAATGCCTGAAAGTTCGACCCTTCACCAGAGGCAAATACGGCAATCCGGTAGTTCGCCATTAAACATCCGCTCCCGTGAAGGTTACTCGCGCATCTCCTTCAGTCACACGTCCAATGATGTACGCTTCTTCACCAGAAGCTTTCAGCTGTTCCAGAGCTTCGTTTGCATCTGCTTCGTTCACGACAAGCACAAGTCCGATTCCCATGTTAAACGTGGTGAACATATCCCGGTTCGAGACTGATCCTTTTTGCTGCAGCAGGTTGAAGATTGGCAGGATCGGCCATGAGCCGTAATCGATATCTACATTCACGCTGCTTGGCAGCATACGCGGGATATTTTCAATAAATCCACCACCTGTAATATGAGCCATGCCTTTTACTTTCACGTTTTCCAACAGGGACAGAAGTGGTTTCACATAGATTTTTGTCGGTTCCAGCAGGGCATCACCCAGCTTGCTGCCCAGTTCAGATACTTCCTCATGCAGATCCAGCCCGGCTTCCTCCAGCAAAAGTCTGCGAACCAGCGAAAATCCATTGCTGTGTACACCGCTGGAAGCTAGTCCAATTACCGTGTCACCTGGAGAGATGGTCGTGCCGTTAATGATTTTGGCTTTATCCACGATTCCCACCGTAAATCCGGCAATATCGTATTCCCCTTCGCTGTACATGCCCGGCATTTCTGCCGTTTCTCCGCCAATCAGCGCACATCCGGACTGGTGACATCCTTCAGCGATTCCGGCAACAATGGCTTCGATCTTCTCAGGGATGACTTTGTCACATGCCAGGTAGTCGAGGAAAAAGAGCGGCTCCGCACCCTGCACCACAATGTCATTCACACACATGGCCACAGCGTCGATTCCAATGGTATCGTGACGGTCCATGGCAAACGCGATTTTCAGCTTGGTTCCTACACCGTCAGTGCCGGAAACGAGCACCGGCTCATCATATTTGTCTTTGTTCAAACCGAACAGGGCTCCGAATCCGCCCAGATCTGTCATCACTTCCGGACGGAAGGTACGCTTCACGTGTTTTTTCATCCGTTCAACCGCTTCATTACCTGCCGCGATATCGACGCCGGCCTTTTTATATGCTTCTGACACTACCATCGCACCCTTCGTATCTTGTATAAATTGAACTATGGATAGTCCACTTTATTGATTTTTGCTCATCTCTAAAAGATGATTCTGTACCAATTCAAATCCAGCTACACCCATTGTGATGTACTGACTGTACTCTTCTGGCGGAACCATTCGAATGAATTCGTCACCGTTGTATACCCCACCGGCGCACTGGAATACTTGCAGTTCTTTTTTCGCAGGAGTCAGCGGGATGTTACCAACAATGCTCCATGTGCCATCTTTCAGCTGCTTGGGTGACGTGAAGATCACGCTGCTCTTACGTTTACCATAAGAATAGACAAGGAATTCGCTGTCTTCCAAGCTTACAGTTTCGTCACGCTGAATGCTCATCACGCCAAACGAAAATGCCTTTTTGAAGCGGTCTCTCAGAGCACATATAACCTGACACACGGCGAACCGTCCATCATGCATTGGAATCAGAAAAACATCGCCTTCATTATAGCTTTTTCTTCCCATAAGCCTGACCTCCTAACAGCTGCAGCCGAACTTCTCTTCACCGTCGAAGTCAAGGCGAGTCGGATAATCATTATCGAAGCATGCCAGACATAGTCCGCCCTTATAGTCATCCTGATTATCCCCTTGAATGGATGCAATCAGTCCATCCGGGCTGAGGAACGCCAGAGAGTCTGCATTGATCTCACGGCAAATCTCTTCTACTGACAGAGAGGATGCAATCAGTTCACGGCTATCCGGTGTATCAATTCCATAGAAACATGGGTTTTTGAACGGAGGCGAGGTTATGCGTACATGCACCTCAGTTGCACCGGCATCACGCAGCATGTTCACAATCCGTCTCGAAGTTGTCCCCCGAACGATGGAATCATCAATCATGACAACGCGTTTACCTTCTACGACGCGGCGCACCGCGCTCAGCTTCATCTTCACGCCCTGTTCACGCAATTCCTGACTAGGCTGGATAAACGTACGTCCGGTGTATTTGTTCTTGATCATGCCCATTTCATACGGAATACCGGTTTGCTCAGCGTATCCTATTGCCGCGGAAATACTGGAGTCCGGTACACCTGTTACCAGATCTGCATCCACAAAAGATTCAATCGCCATGCGTCCACCCATTCGTTTCCGGGCAGCATGCTGGTTGGCTCCGTTCATGTCACTGTCGGGACGAGCAAAATAGATATATTCCATTGCACATAGTGCCTTGCGGTGTTTGTGATGATCGAAGCGATCCTCGTGCAGACCATCTGCGTCAAGCACCAGCAGTTCACCGGGTTCAATATCGCGAATCAACTCTGCGCCGATTGTTTCCAGTGCACACGTCTCGGATGCGAACAGATATGCATCTCCGAGCTTACCCATCGTCAGCGGACGCAGACCGTGCGGATCAGAAGCCACCAGCAGCTTGTCGTTGGTCATGATCAAAAATGCATAACCACCCACAATCCGCTGGAATGCATCTTTTGCAGCTTCCACCAAACCCTTCGATGAACGTGCAATCAGATGCGCAATAACTTCCGTATCGCTGGTTGTCTGGAAGATCGACCCGCTCTGTTCCAGCTCACGGCGAATCGTTGGTGCATTCACGATATTCCCGTTCGTGGCAACGGCCAGATCCCCGTCACGATACTTGAAAACCAGGGGTTGTGCATTGGTCAGTTTACTGTCGCCGCTCGTGGAATACCGAACGTGACCGATGGAAATATCACCAGACAAGGTTTGCATCAGGTCTTTGGTGAAGACTTCCTTCACCAGACCCATACCACGATGGTAGTTAAACTGGGTACCATCACTCACACACATGCCTGCACTTTCTTCGCCCCGATGTTGGAGCGCATGCAGTCCATAATAGGAGAGCGAAGCAGCATCAGGGTGTCTGAACACCCCGAATACGCCACATTCTTCCTTCAATTTATCGAGTCCTTCCTTACCGGACCCTTCGTTATAATAATCGCCTGTCCACCACTGTCCTGTCGTCAGTTCATGAGACATGGAATCGCATCCTCCCAGACCTGAGCCAAACCTCCCACGGGTTCGTTCACGGCTGATGTTCCGTTCAATTCGATCGTCAAGTTGCTTCCTTCCACACGTCCAATAACAGCTACGGGTACACCGCGCTCACGTACAAATGCTTCAAGTTTACCTGCTTGCTCCGGCGAAGCGGACAGCAGTATGCGGGATTGGCTCTCACTGAAGAGTGCATGATCCGCACGCAGTGCAGTTTCCACATTCACCTGTGCACCCACGTTGCCGCTGATGCAGGACTCTGCCAAAGCTACAGCCAATCCGCCTTCAGACAAATCATGTGCAGAACGAACAAGTCCGGATTGGATGGCTTCCAGCACAGTGCTGAGCAGCGCCTTCTCCGTGTTCAAATCAAGCTGCGGGGGACGGCCTTCCGTTTTGCCATGAACTGCATATTGCAGCTCGCTGCCGCCCAGCTCCGCTTTGGTCTCGCCGAGGAGGATGATTACATCACCTTCGGATTTGAATCCCTGTGTCGTGATATGATCCGTATCATGAACGAGACCTACCATACCGACTACTGGCGTTGGATAGATTGAGCCTTTGGCGTTTTCGTTATAAAGACTCACGTTACCACCAATAACCGGCGTATCCAGCACGCGGCAAGCTTCCGCCATACCGTCTACAGCTTTTTCCATTTGCCAGAAAATGTCCGGCTTCTCCGGGTTACCGAAGTTCAGGTTGTCCGTAATCGCCAGTGGCTCCGCACCGGAACATACAATGTTACGAGCAGCTTCACTAACCGCAATGCGGCCACCCACTTCAGGATCCAGATAGACATAACGTCCGTTACAGTCCGTTGTCATCGCCAGACCTTTGCGTGTTCCGCGAATCGTTACCACGGCAGCATCCGAACCCGGACGAACGGCTGTACTTGTACGAACCATGTAATCGTATTGATCGTAAACCCACTTTTTGCTTGCTACCGTTGGCGAAGCCAATACCTGTTTCAACGCACCGCCGAGATCCGACACTTCATCGTAACGCAGCGTGTCGATTGAAGCGCTTTGCTCGTAGTAAGCCGGTACAGAAGATGGCTTGTTGTATACCGGACACTCGTCGACCAATGCCGTCACTGGCATATCCCCAACCACTTCGCCGTGGTGGTACAGCTTCAGACGTCCATCATCGGTAACTTTACCGACTTTCGCACAGATTACGCCCCAACGCTCAAAGATCTCCATCGCTTGGGCTTCATCCTTCGGCTCAACCACGAACAGCATCCGTTCCTGAGACTCGGACAGCATCATCTCATACGGGGTCATGCCTTCTTCGCGCTGTGGTACCTGATCGAGATACAGTTCCAGGCCATTACCGGCTTTACTTGCCATCTCCGCACTGGAGCAAGTCAGACCAGCCGCACCCATATCCTGAATACCAAGTACGATACCCGTGTCGATCAGTTCAAGGCAGGACTCCATAACGAGTTTTTCCATGAACGGGTCGCCGACTTGAACCGCTGTCTTCTTGGATTCGGATTCTTCTGTCAGTTCCACCGATGCAAACGTTGCGCCGTGAATTCCATCGCGGCCCGTTGGAGGACCAACATAGTACACTGGATTTCCTACGCCTTTGGCTACACCGCGCTGAATTTTGTCATGATCGATCAAGCCTACGCACATGGCATTAACGAGTGGATTGCCTTCATAACTTTCGTCGAACATCACTTCACCGGCTACCGTTGGAATCCCGATACAGTTACCATATCCAGCAATACCGGATACGACATGTTCAAACAGGTATTTCACGCGATCGCTCTCCAATTTCCCGAAACGAAGAGAGTTCAGCAGGGCTACAGGTCTTGCACCCATGGAGAAAATATCACGGATGATCCCGCCCACGCCTGTTGCTGCCCCTTGATAAGGCTCTACAGCGGAAGGGTGGTTATGGCTTTCAATTTTGAAAACAACAGCCTGGTTGTCGCCAATATCAACGATCCCGGCACCTTCACCTGGTCCCATCAGGACACGCGGTCCACTGGTTGGGAAACGGCGCAGCAGCGGCTTGGAGTTCTTGTATGCACAGTGCTCGGACCACATAACGCTAAATACACCAATTTCCGTGTAGTTCGGCTTGCGTCCCATGAATTCACAGATCAGCTCATACTCACTGTCCGACACGCCCATTTGTGCGTAAAGTTTATGTTCTGCGACCTGTTCTGCCGTCGGTTCCTTAGCGGATAGCTGCTGCGTCATGTCGATCCCTCCATGCTTTCAAAATAGATGTAAACATACGTTTGCCGTCTTCCGAGCCCAGCAGGGAATCCACCGCGCGCTCCGGATGCGGCATCATGCCAACCACGTTTCCACCCTCATTACAGATTCCTGCGATATCGCCCAGGGAACCGTTCGGGTTGCTGCCGTACGTAAATACGATCTGATTGTTCGCCTGCAAACTCGCAAGCGTCTCTTCATCACAGTAATAGTTGCCTTCACCGTGAGCAATCGGAATGATAATCTCTTCCCCAGATGCATAGTCACGTGTAAATGGTGTATCTGCATTCGTTACTTTCAATACCGTATCGTGACAACGGAATTTCAGTGACATATTGCGAATCAACGCGCCCGGAAGCAATCCGGCTTCAGTCAGAATCTGGAATCCGTTGCAGATCCCCAGAATATATTTGCCTTGTTCAGCAGCTTTGGCTACCTCATTCATTACAGGTGCGAAGCGGGAAATCGCACCACAACGCAAGTAGTCTCCATAGGAGAAACCACCCGGAACCAGGATACAGTCATACGCCGACAGATCCGTTGCCGTGTGCCATACATAATCAACCTCTTGCCCAATGGCATCTTCCACTGCCTTGTAACAGTCAATATCGCAGTTGGAGCCAGGAAACACAAGAACTGCAAATTTCATGGGATTAACCCTCCAATTCGTAGCGGTAATCTTCAACAACGGTGTTGGCCAGCAGCTTCTCACACATCACAGTCAAACGTTTTTCCGCTTCTGCGCGATCAGTTGTATCCAGGTTCAGTTCCATGACTTTACCGATCCGTACACTTTCCACTTCATTGAATCCCATCGAGTGCAGGGCACCTTGAACGGCTACTCCTTGCGGGTCGAGTACGCTTTGCTTAATAGTGACATAGACGGTTGCTTTGATCATGATCCTATGTTCCTCCTCAGTAATGAACGGGATAAATGCTTTATGCTGTTAAAAAAGGGCTTTGGGAGCTTGCTCCGGGGCGGATTGTTCTTCCGGTCGCTGTTGTCCCCGGGTTTTTCTGAATTGTTTTGGCCCGCTCTGCGGTCAAAACCCCGGGACAAAGGCGAACGCTAATCGCTCCTTTAAGAACAATTCCGCCCCTCCGCCTGTCCATGCGGCGTTTTTTGAAAGGCCTAAAACCTTTACGTTACACGGTGTGTAATGGTATAGTCTGACCATTACGTTTAAATATAAATGGTCTATAAAATACTTTAGTAATCAAAGAATTTAATTCTCGTAATTTTTCAGGCTTCCTACCTGTGGGAAGCCTCCGCACTTAATTACCTCATCTCCCAGTTTGATACTGGCGGAGGGAAAGATTGAGCTGGAGAAGCGGAGCGTTCGCCTTTGCAACCGGAATGTTTCCTTTTGAAAAAAGATTCCAATCAATACATTCCGGGGCAAGAGCGATTGAAAGCCAAACTTTCCCGTAGTATACCTCAAACGTCCTTACTCAAACTTTCCCGCAGCCACCTCAAACTTCCCATTTATTATTTCGTTAAACGGTTATAGATATCGACGTATCTTGCTGTTGTTGCCTCCACCACCGCTTGTGGCAGCGGATCAGGCTTACTGTGTTTGTCCCAATCGGTTCCTGCCAGGTAGCTGCGCACCGGCTCCTTGTCCATGCTGTCGATCTCGATGTCTAGTGCGTAGTTCTCTTTTGCCCAGAAGCGTGAAGCATCCGGGGTGAAGATTTCGTCGATCAGGATGACCTTGCCATCGACGATACCGAACTCGAATTTGCAATCTGCGAGAATAATGCCGCGCTGATCACAATAATCCCGGGCGAACTCATACAGACGCAGGCTTTTTTCCTGAAGTTCAACTGCCAGCTCATCTCCAACCAGTTCTTTCATGCGGTCCATCGGGATGTCTTCATCATGACCTACATCATTTTTGGCAGCCGGAGTGAAAATGGGGCTTTCGAGTTTGGCGTTTTTGCGAAGTCCTTCCGGCAGTTTGATGCCGTTCACCTCTCCGCTATTCTCATATTGTCTCCATCCGCCCCCAGTAATGTATCCACGTACGACGCATTCGATATCGATGCGTTCGGCTTTGCGTGTCACCATAATGCGATCTTTCAGAAGTTCCGGGTCCACAATAAGATCACCGAGCCGGTTGACGTCCGTATGAACCACGTGGTTGTCCATCATGTCGCTCGTCAGTTCAAACCAGAAGCTGCTGAGTTTATTCAGCACATTGCCCTTCTCGGGCACCGCTGGGTCCAGCACGTAGTCAAAAGCTGAAATCCGGTCTGTAACCACGATCAGAAAATGTTCCCCCAGATCGTACAATTCACGTACTTTTCCTTTGTATAACAGAGGTGCTTTAACGAGATCTGCCGCTGTGGACAGTGCCATGGAGGCTCACCTTCTTTCAGGAGATATAAGGCTACAGACAGAAGCGCGATGGAGCACACTCCACTCCGATAACAGAACAATCTTTCGATCGCTGTTATCCCCCGATTTTTTTGAACCACTTTTTCCAAAGTGTAAATCCGGGGATAAAGGCGAGCGCTTCGCTTCTACAGATTTGCTCTGTAATCTCCGTTCCCTGCTGGTCCATCATTCTGCTCTCTAGCCTTATTGGAGTTAATTAGTTGGTCAAACCAAGCTTCTTGAAGATGGTATCCACATGCTTCAGGTGCCAGGACGGGTTGAATGCATCTTCGATTTCCTCATCGCTCAGCACCTCGGTGATTTCCGGTGTGGCTTTCACGATATCCTTGAACTGGCGCTGTTCTTCCCATGCCTGCATGGCACGTGGTTGAACGGTATCATATGCCTGTTCACGGCTGAAGCCTTTGTCAATCAGCTTCGTCAGTACGCGTCCAGAGAATGGCACACCGAAGGTACGCTCCATGTTGCGCTTCATGTTCTCAGGGAACACCGTCAGGTTTTTCACGATGTTGCCGAAACGATTCAGCATGTAGTTCAGCAGCATCGTTGCATCCGGCAGGATGACACGCTCTACAGAAGAGTGTGAGATATCGCGTTCATGCCACAGTGTTACGTTCTCGTATGCTGACACCATATGTCCGCGGATGACGCGAGACAGACCGGAGATATTTTCGCTACCAATCGGATTACGTTTGTGCGGCATAGCGGAAGATCCTTTTTGACCTTTGGCAAATGCCTCTTCCACTTCACGGAATTCACTCTTTTGCAATGCACGAACTTCTGTAGCGAACTTGTCCAGTGATGTTGCGATCAATGCCAGGGTAGCCATGTATTCTGCATGACGGTCACGCTGCAAGGTTTGTGTCGAAATTGGCGCCGGCTTCGTGCCCAGCTTCTCGCAGACAAACTCTTCAACAAACGGATCGATGTTCGCGTAAGTTCCTACCGCACCGGAGATTTTACCGTACTGCACGTTGTCTGCCGCATGGCGGAAACGCTCCAGATTACGTTTCATCTCTTCATGCCACAGGGCCATTTTCAAACCAAAGGTTGTTGGCTCGGCATGCACCCCGTGTGTACGACCCATCATTGGCGTATGCTGATAAGCAAGGGCCTTCTCACGCAGGATCTCGATAAAATTCACGATGTCGCGTTCCAGAATTTCATTGGCCTGGCGCAGTACGTACCCCAGAGCCGTATCTACCACATCCGTGGATGTCAGTCCGTAGTGCACCCATTTGCGTTCTGCACCCAGACTCTCGGATACCGTGCGGGTAAAAGCAATAACGTCATGGCGCGTTTCCTGTTCGATTTCATAGATGCGATCGATATCAAAAGAAGCATTTTGACGAAGCAATGCTGCTTCTTCCTTAGGAATAACTCCGAGTTCCGCCCAAGCTTCACATGCACAAATTTCAACTTCCAGCCAGGACTTGAATTTGTTTTCCTCCGTCCAGATGGCTCTCATTTCGGGTCTGCTATAACGTTCGATCATGAATTTGTATTCCTCCAGATATTAGTTTGTTCAATCCATTGCAATCCTTCTTCAACATCCTGACAGAGCAGATTGACATGCCCCATTTTTCGTCCCGTTTTCGCTTCGGTTTTGCCATATATGTGAAGCTTGGGTATAACACCGAGTTCCATTGCTTCTGCATCAGGTTGACCCGTTCTGGCGATAATTCCTTCCAGATGTTCTCCAAGCACATTGACCATAACAACCGGACTTAACAGTGTAGTGTCTCCTAATGGCAGCCCGCAGATGGCACGAATGTGCTGCTCGAACTGTGACGTCGCACAGGCTTCCATCGTGTAATGACCGGAATTATGAGGTCTTGGAGCCAGTTCGTTCACATACAATCTTCCGTCTGGCGCAACAAAGAGTTCCACCGCCAGCAATCCAACAGCCTGCATGGATTCGGCCACAGCCGCTGCAAGCTTCTGGGCTTCAATCTGTATGTCCGTAGCCACTCTGGCCGGTACGATCGAGGCATGCAGAATGTTGTTCACATGAATGTTCTCCGCTGGCGGGAATGTCTTGATCTCGCCACTTGTGCTTCGGGCAACCACGACGGAGATTTCGCAGTCAAACTTGATAAACTGCTCCAGCACCAGTTCCGCTCCGGTTGCCGCAAGCTCTTCGTAAGCCGGTACAGCCTGGCTTGCTTCGCGGATGACCCGCTGGCCTTTACCATCGTATCCTCCGGTTACCGTCTTCAAAACACACGGTACACCAAGCTCGCTTACGGCTGCTTGCATCGTATCCTTACTTGTAATCTCCCGATAAGGCGCTACTCTTACTCCAGCAGCTTCAATGGCTCGTTTCTCACGCAACCGATGCTGGGTTGTATACAATAACGCACTTCCTTGCGGCACATAGGATTCACGTTCCAGCAAGCCCGCTACACCTGCATCCACATTTTCAAACTCATACGTGATCACATCACACTGACGGGCCAGCTCAAGCGCTGCGGCTTCATCGTCATATCCGGCCTCAATCTGGCGGGAAACTTGTCCGCAAGGCGAATCTGTCGCCGGATCAAGCGTGACAAAGCGGTATCCCATCGCTGTCCCGGCAAGCGTCAGCATTCGTCCAAGCTGTCCGCCCCCGAGAACGCCAATGGTTGTTTTTCCTGGGAGCAGCACACGTCCAGCCATGCCTGAGAGATTCAATTCAGTTTTACTCATAGCTCATCACTGCTTTCGAGTACTTCACGTTTGATCCGTTCTCTGCGGGCTTCGCAGCGATTACGGACATCCTCATCGAATGCACCAATCATCTGGGCCGCAAGCAGCCCTGCATTGGTAGCACCCGCCTTGCCAATCGCTACCGTTGCGACAGGAATGCCGCCTGGCATCTGAACAATGGATAATAGGGAATCAAGACCATTCAGTGCCTTGGACTGTACAGGTACGCCGATTACCGGCAGCATCGTTTTGGAAGCAACCATGCCAGGGAGATGTGCTGCTCCGCCTGCACCTGCAATGATAACCTTGAATCCGCGCTCAGCAGCCTGCTCGGCATATTCAAACATCAGATCCGGTGTGCGATGCGCAGATACAACCTTTTTCTCATACCCGATCTCCAGTTCATCCAGCACCTCACACGCATGCTTCATCGTTTCCCAATCCGACTTGCTGCCCATAATTACAGCGACCTGCACTGACATGAATACATCCAACTCCCGTCTGAGCTTATTTTGATAACAACCACTCTTGCCATACGCGTTCCCTTTTGAAACAAAAAAATCCGCTACCCGCGAAAACATCACATTTTCTCCGGACACCGGACTCCAAGAAATACGTATCCCTCATTTGGGCATGCCAAAAGGGGGGCTTGCTGTCCGCATCCATATTCATGCGACTCTCAGCCGTATCTCCTCGTAGTCCGGAAATTTACGGTCTCCGGGTAGAGACTTCCGGGCCTTATTCCCGGCGTTATACGAGCAAATATCTATTCAATCCAAGCGACTCATTTCGGTCAGCCTGGGTACATCTTTCGTTCCTACTCGACCTTAATCTCACCTGATCGACACATCTAACATTCTAACAATCCCCTACAGCTAATGTCAACTTAAAGACGAACATTTAACATATTGACAAATATAATGTTCGTGATTAAGGCGTTTCTTTTGGGCTTCATATCCATTTCATCCCATAAAAGAAAGCCGACTCTCTTCAATGGAATGAAGACAGCCGGCTCACTGCATATTTGTAGCTTGCAATTCAATGCATTATTTAACGATCAATACAGGGATTTGAGCATGCTGTACTACATTGTGGCTGACACTGCCCAAGACAAATTCACGAATGCCGCCTAGTCCGCGACTTCCGATGACGATCACATCCGACCCATTTTCCTTAGCATAATCGAGCAGCACTTCAGCTGCTGCCCCTTGAATCAGGTCTACATTGGCTGTAACGCCTGCAGCTTTGATCCGTTCTTTTGCTTCATCGGTCGTTTGCACAGCCAGGTTGTAATAATCGTTATTCAGAGATGGCGGTAGCGGTGCAAGTCCTTCTCCAATAAATACGCGCGGGAAGTCAAAGGCATGAATGACATCAATGACTGAATCCGGAGACACTTTAGCCAGTTCAATGGCACGATCCAGTGCCTTGTTGGAAGCTTTTGATCCATCATAAGCTACTAAAATTTTGGAGAATAACATGTAAATCCCGTCCCTTCCTTATATATGTAGAAACTCCGAAGCTGGAGGCTTCGGTCTGACGTAAAACTAAATCCAGCACCATGTAACCCTATAAACGTTCTTCATGCGATATGAACCATTTGCCTTGTTTTACAGCGTCCGCACCCCTAGGTGCTATTTCAGAAAATAACCATAGATTACGGCATTCAGAAATAGCAGAAGCGGAATCCCGATGGTAAAGCTCGGATGTTTGGTTTTGTGCCTTTTCCGGTACATTGCAATCCATACTCCAAGCGCCCCTCCGATAAACGCCAGCAGGAATAACGTCCGTTCGGGTGTACGGTCACGGCGTCGCTGCGCCCGCTTTTTGTCATCTGACATCACCAGATAACCTACCACGTTAATAAATAAAAACCACAATATGAGTCCGGTTTGCATATAATTCTAGCGGTCCCCCTATCCCGGGACATCTCCCTGTTCCTCCATTATAGTCCTCTGCAGGGACATGATCAACGCGAGAAGGGAGCCGCATAGATTGGCTTAATGGAATCATCCGTTCCGGGTAGAACCTAGGACTCCTGTTTCGGAATACCGTTCAAGCTGGGAACTCTTTTGCCGGCCTTGGTTGGACGTGCTCCGATGCTTTCTTCACGGATACTGTCCTTATTCTGCTGATTATGAATTTTCTCTGGTTTGTTGTGTGGCATCTGTGTCACCTCCTTGGCTTACGTTGCCTGAAAAGGAGGGTTCTTATACCACACCATGCGAAGCGGTTTATTGAGCAAGACCTCGCCAGTATTCATTCAACTTGCATCAAACTCTTTCAGAGGCACTAGTCCCCTTTTTTCTCCATTGCAGCTTTCAACAAGTCTCCGAGATTGGATCCGATGGATTCCTGCTTGGCATACTGTTTGACCAGCTTTTGCTGTTCGCGTTTATTGACGTGCTGTCTATCTTTATCCAGAGCTTCCGTGATTCCGCAAGGCAGACACTGCACATAGAGGCCCGCTTTGCCTTCTTTCATTTCCATCTTCTTGTGACACTGCGGACAACGACGGTTGGATAACCGCTTCTCTGCCGAGCGACGATAGCCACAATCCTCCGTGGGACATACGAGAAACTTGCCGCGTTTCCCTTTTTTCTCAAGCAGACGCGCATTGCAATCCGGGCAGTGGCTGCTCGACACGTTATGCGGTTTATACTCTGCCTTGCTTCCTTTTACAGTGGCTACCAGTTCTTTAGCCATCGAACGTATGCCTTCCAGGAAAGGACCTGGTTTCCCTTGTCCACGAGCAATCCGTTCCAGTTCAGCCTCCCAACGCGCCGTCAGTTCAGGTGTACGAAGCTGCGGAGCAGCCAGCTCAATTAATTGCTTGCCTTTACCTGTAGGATGCATGCTGTTGCCTTGGCGGTCGATGGTATCCGAGCTGACCAATTTCTCGATGATATCTGCACGGGTAGCCGGGGTACCGAGTCCGTGCTTCTCCATTTGCGCGAGCAATGCTGCCTCCGTGTACCGTTTAGGTGGCATGGTTCTTCCACTTTTAATATGACAACGTTGAACGGTAACCGACTGACCTTGCTGTACATCTGGCAAAAGAGTACAGCCATTGTCTGCTTGCTCATCTGTGCGCTCATCATCTTCGTCACTGTAGTCTCCGCCGTATACTTCACGCCAGCCACTGTCTTTTACCGTCGTACCTTTAACATGGAAGGAATCTTCACCCACTTGCACAGTAATCGCTACTGAATCGTATCTGGCAGCTGGATAGAACAAACTGATAAACCGGCGTACGATCAAATCATACAGTTTGCGTTCCTCCGGATTCAGCTGATTCAGCAGCACCGTCTGTTCTGTCGGAATAATCGCATGATGATCCGTTACCTTGCTGTCATCCACAATTCGTTTGGTGATATTCAAGTTTTTCCGCAGCAGCGGACGAGCCAATGATGCATAAGGTCCAACAGCTACACTATCCAGTCTTTCTTTCAGCGTGCCTGTCATGTCCGATGTCAGATAACGGCTATCCGTACGCGGATATGTAACCAGCTTATGCTGCTCATATAGACGCTGCAGGACGTTGGAAGTCTGCTTGGCTGAGAAGCCATACTTGCGGTTGGCATCACGCTGCAGCTCCGTCAAGTCATAGGCCAGAGGATGCGGCTCAACTTTTTCGCTCTTTTTGACCTGAGCAATGGTTCCCTTACGTCCATCCACTCGTTTCTTCAATGCCTGGGTATCCTGAGTATCAAAGATGCGTGAATCCCCGCCTGAGGCCCGCCACACGGCTTGAAAACCTCCAAAATCTGCAGTTAGTGTCTCATACTCCTGTGACCGAAAACCATTGATTTCATTTTCCCTGTCCATGATCATGCCCAGGGTTGGTGTCTGTACCCGTCCTGCAGACAACTGTGCATTAAATCGAACGGTCAGCGCCCGTGTCACATTAAGCCCAATCATCCAGTCCGCTTCTGCCCGGCAACGTGCCGATTCATAGAGACGGTCAAACTGACTCCCTGGCTTCAGTGAAGCAAATCCTTCTTTGATTGCCTTATCCGTCTGAGAAGAAATCCACAGTCGTTTGAAGGGCTTCTTCCACTGCGCCATTTGCATGATCCAACGGGCCAGCAGCTCTCCCTCCCGGGCGGCATCCGTTGCAATGACCAGTTCACCAACATCTTGGCGTTTCATAAGCTGCTGTACGGCCTTATATTGATGATTCGTCTCTCTTAGCACCTTCAGTTTCGCCCGCTCCGGCAGAATTGGCAGATCTTCAAGATTCCAGGTGGCGTACTTTTTGTCGTAATCTTCAGGTTCCGCCAGCCCTACCAGATGCCCAAGTGCCCACGTTACGATATATTTAGGACCTTCCAAATAACTCTTATGTTTATCACGCGCTCCCATAACTCTGGCAATTTCACGTGCCACAGATGGTTTCTCAGCGAGTACCAATGTTTTCACTTCGTATCTCTTCCTTTCTTCATACACCTTGTAACCCACGTCCCTATCCTTTCATTATATCATTTCAGACCAATCGTTTCTTGGCATATCCCAGGTGAACGATTAACCTAATAAATCACTTTTCTAGATTATATGTAAGATAATATAACACGTTTATGAACACTTAAATTTCTTTTAGGAATGAAAATAAGAGTATCTGAAAGAAATATCACATTAATACAACTTGTATACGTTTTTTTGGATAAATATGAGTGTTGTAAGAATACCTGACATATTATTAGAATGTGACAAAAGCATATACAGCCGTTTCATCACACACATCATTGCGACAGAAGGAGCGTGGATACATGACTTATCATGGATCTGTATTGAAAAAAAGTGGAGCTCTGTTACTGACAGGAGCAGTAATGGTTACAACTTGGGGAGGAGCTTCCGTACCGCTGGCATCAGCCGGAGCAGCAGCTCCATCAAGCAAAACAACGGTCGCAGCAACAGCTGCAGGGAAGTCACCTGCCACGTCTGCCGCATTTGTTAAAGCCATGGAAGAAGCAGCGACACTTGCAGGTGTGCCTTTTTCAATGGACGAGCTATCAGGCAAAACCGTTCAGCGTAAGGATGCTGCTCTAGCTCTTCAAACCTGGTTGAAGCTGGAGTCCACCACAGAGTCGTTCAAAGACGTACCAGACCAATCCAGCTATGCAGGTGCCATCGGTGCCCTGAATGCTGCAGGGTTGATGAAAGGATATACCGATTCCCTCTTTCTACCTAACGCTGTCCTGACGGAAAATGATGTCGCCATATTGAAAGACCGCATTTATAACTACATAAAACCGTTTGTTCTGGAGGAGGCAACAATTACGGAACTCCAGGCTGCAATGACGCAAGGAAAGCTTACATCCAAGGAATTGGTTCAAATGTATCTGGATCGGATTGAGAAATACGATGATCAGGGAGTTAGCATTAATTCCATACTAACCTTAAACCCGGAAGCACTTGATATTGCCCAGGCTTTGGACGAAGAACGTGCAGCCAAAGGTGCACGCGGACCGCTGCACGGTATTCCGGTTCTTGTGAAGGACAACTTCGATACGAATGATATGCCTACCACTGCTGGCTGTATCTGTCTGAAAGACTCCGTGCCTGCGCAAGACGCTGAGCAAGTGAAGAAGCTCAAAGAAGCAGGTGCCATTATCCTCGGTAAAACAAATCTGCATGAATTTGCATTTGGCATTACTACATCAAGTTCATTGGGTGGACAAACCCTGAACCCTTACGCACTGGATCACTATCCTGGCGGTTCCAGCGGCGGAACAGGGGCAGCGATTGCCTCCAACTTTGCTGCAGCAGGCATGGGTACCGATACTGGTGGATCGATCCGTATTCCATCCAGCTTCAACAGCCTTGTCGGAATTCGTCCAACGATTGGACTATCCAGCCGTGAAGGCATTATCCCGCTTGCTCTGACTCAGGATGTAGGCGGCCCTATGGCTCGTACAGTTAGTGACGCTGCGATCATGCTGGACGCTACAGCCGGTTATGATAAGGACGATGTAGCTACAGCCTATGCTGTAGGCAAAATCCCTTCCAGTTACACTGACTTCCTGGACGTGAATGGCCTTAAAGGCGCGCGTATTGGTGTAGCTACTGAACTGATCCCAAGCACCAAAGCAGAAGAGAAAGCCGTTGCTGATGTCATCAACAATGCAGTGGAAGAATTGAAATCTCTGGGTGCAACTGCTGTACCTATTAGCATTCCGAACCTGGACGAAATCAACAAATACCCGAGCCTGAGCGGATATGAATTCAAATTCCAGCTCAACGACTATCTGGAGTCACTTGGTGAAGATGCTCCATACCACAGTCTGTCGGAGATCATCGCTTCAGGTGAATTTGATAAAACACAGGAACAATCCATGAAGGCACGCGATGCAAGGGAAACGCTCGAGACAACTGAGTACAAAGACATCGTATTGAAACGTACTCAAATCACGCGCGAAGCTATTCTAAAAGTGATGGCTGACAATAACCTGGATGCCATTGTTTATCCTACTTCCACCCAGGCTGCAGCCGTAATTGGCGAAGGGCAGAACTCCGGCGGGAATAACCGACTAAGCCCATTCTCCGGGTTCCCGGCTATCACCGTACCTGCCGGCTTCACTACAGAGGGCCTACCTGTAGGCATTGAATTCCTGGGCCGTGCCTTTGATGAAGGAACATTGATTAAACTCGCATACAGTTATGAGCAAGGAACCCACCACCGCCAAGCTCCTAAACTTACACCATAACTCCTTTATTGAATTAGAAAATGCTTAATAAACAAAAAGTACACTTCGCCTCCACATCGGAGGAAAGTGTACTTTTTTTATTAGCCCGGTAAGACAGACTGTCTTTCACGCTTAATCTCAAATTTCTACGTTATTTCTTTGAATCAGCGTCTGGAACACTCCATTCCAACACAAGGCCTGCATAAGTTAAGCCACCACCAAAACCGAATAAGGCAAGACGCTGACCCTGCTTCACCTTACCTTCATCGACAGCCAGCTGAATGGCCAAAGGTATGGATGCAGCCGAGGTGTTCCCACGGTACTCCATGCTGGTCAGCGTGCGTTCCAACGGTACAGGACCGCGCTCGCAGACAGCTTCAATCATTCTCATATTCGCGCTGTGCGGTACAAACCAGTCGATATGCTCCGCCTGCAAGCCTGAGCTAGCGATAAGTTTCGGCAATTGCTCAGGTATCAGCCGTACAGCCCATTTATATACTTCTCTACCGTTTTGCACAAGACGCCCTTCACCTTGAAGAGGTACCCCATTCATCTCGGAGGAAAGTCCACTGCTATAAACATGTAACCCACCATCACCCTGAGTTCCGGAAAGTGCTGCAAGCGCACTGCCCTGCCCTTCGGTTCGTTCCAACAAAAATGCTCCTGCTCCATCCCCAAATAAAATACACGTCGTACGATCGGTGTAATCCGTAATCTTGGATAATGTCTCTGCCCCGATCACGAGCACTTTGCGATACATGCCACTTGTAATCATGCTATCGGCCAGTTGCAACCCATAGACAAAGCCTGCGCAAGCTGCGCTCAAATCCAGCGCTCCGGTCTGAGTGATGTTCAGACGGGCCTGTACTCTGGAAGCCGTGCTAGGGAATGCATACTCTGGCGTGCTTGTTGCTACGAGGATCATATCCACATCATGAACGTCAACCCCATAACGCCGAATCATGTCTTCCACAGCCTTAACCGCCAGATCAGAAACAAACTGATCCTCTGCGGCAATTCTCCGCTCCCTCATCCCTGTTCGTTGTACGATCCATTCATCGTTCGTTTCGACCAACTTTTCCAAATCCGCGTTATTTAAAATACGCTCCGGCACATAGGTTCCGAATGCAGTAATACTGGCTTTTGATTGCATCATAGCTTCAGTCACCTCGTTTTGTTTTTCATTATTATAGCACTAAGTCTTAGTACTTGGTACTAATTTTTTTGATAAACTTTTATTGTTTTCTGTGTCGATACAGAAAAACACACCTTCTGGTCTATTTCCACACTTGGTATGTAGATCAAATGAAGAAGAATAGTCATATTCGGTTTAGTATGAAGAATGCCTTAATAATAGCCGTTATCTGTAGACTCTTCGTAAGAAAAGATGGAAAATAGACCAATCAATTCATATTACGGATAGACAATGGACAGAGATGGGGATTACATAATGGAAAGAGAAATAACCATTCTTGCAATTTCAGGAAGCCTTCGGAAACAATCCACAAACACCATGCTAATGAAAGCTATGATGGCACTTGGCCCTACTACTTTGAAATTTCAGGTGTATGATCAGCTGAATGATCTTCCCCACTTCAATCCTGATCTTGATGTAGATGATGGTCCACTTCCCGTTCAATACTTCAGATCCCAATTAAAGCAAGCAGACGGTGTCCTCATCTGTACACCTGAGTATGGAAATGGTATTCCCGGTGTCTTAAAAAATGCTTTAGATTGGATTGTATCTTCCGGAGAATGGGTGAATAAGCCTACAGTGGTCATAGCAGCATCCCCCAGCCCTTTAGGCGGTAATCAAGCCCATACATCCATATTGCTGACTTTAAACATGATCAATGCCCTCGTCCTGAATGATGCCTCACATACAATTCCTCATATTACGATGAAAATCAACAAACAAGGTACGATCATTGATCCTGATACTAAAACGGCACTACAAGATTCACTTTTACGCTTAGCAGAAGCATGTCCCAACTGAAAGAATGAACTAAAATAGTGTTATAAAAAACAAAAACAGCCCGTTAGTGATCTATCAGGCTGTTAAATGATAATCTGTTACATTTATAAACAAATAAAAACCACCACCGAGATTCTTCGGCAGTGGTTCTTTGCTTGGCAGCGTCCTACTCTCCCAGGACCCTTCGGTCCAAGTACCATCGGCGCTAGAGGGCTTAACGGTCGTGTTCGGGATGGGTACGTGTGGAACCCCTCCGCCATCGCCACCAAACGATGCTGCTATAACTCAGAGATCATTCTCTGAAAACTAGATCCGAAACGAAATTTGCGACTAAAACCTGCAATTTGGATAAGCCCTCGACCGATTAGTACTGGTCAGCTCCATGCATTACTGCACTTCCACCCCCAGCCTATCTACCTCGTCGTCTTCAAGGGGTCTTACATACTGGGAAATCTCATCTTGAGGGGGGCTTCACGCTTAGATGCTTTCAGCGCTTATCCCGTCCGTACATAGCTACCCAGCGGTGCTCCTGGCGGAACAACTGGTACACCAGCGGTACGTCCATCCCGGTCCTCTCGTACTAAGGACAGCTCCTCTCAAATTTCCTACGCCCACGACAGATAGGGACCGAACTGTCTCACGACGTTCTGAACCCAGCTCGCGTACCGCTTTAATGGGCGAACAGCCCAACCCTTGGGACCTACTTCAGCCCCAGGATGCGATGAGCCGACATCGAGGTGCCAAACCTCCCCGTCGATGTGGACTCTTGGGGGAGATAAGCCTGTTATCCCCAGGGTAGCTTTTATCCGTTGAGCGATGGCCCTTCCATGCGGTACCACCGGATCACTAAGCCCGACTTTCGTCCCTGCTCGACTTGTAGGTCTCGCAGTCAAGCTCCCTTATGCCTTTGCACTCTTCGAATGATTTCCAACCATTCTGAGGGAACCTTTGGGCGCCTCCGTTACTCTTTAGGAGGCGACCGCCCCAGTCAAACTGCCCACCTGACACTGTCCCCGTACCCGCTAAGGGCACCAGGTTAGAACCTAGATACGATCAGGGTGGTATCCCAACGGTGCCTCCACACAAGCTGGCGCTCATGCTTCAAAGGCTCCCACCTATCCTGTACAGATCGTACCCAAATTCAATATCAAGCTGCAGTAAAGCTCCATGGGGTCTTTCCGTCTTGTCGCGGGTAACCTGCATCTTCACAGGTATTAAAATTTCACCGGATCTCTCGTTGAGACAGCGCCCAAGTCGTTACGCCATTCGTGCGGGTCAGAATTTACCTGACAAGGAATTTCGCTACCTTAGGACCGTTATAGTTACGGCCGCCGTTTACTGGGGCTTCGGTTCACAGCTTCGGATTACTCCTAACCGCTCCCCTTAACCTTCCAGCACCGGGCAGGCGTCAGCCCGTATACTTCGCCTTACGGCTTCGCACAGACCTGTGTTTTTGCTAAACAGTCGCTTGGGCCTTTTCACTGCGGCCCCCTCGTGCTATTCACACTACCGGGGCACCCCTTCTCCCGAAGTTACGGGGTCATTTTGCCGAGTTCCTTAACGAGAGTTCTTCCGCGCGCCTTAGAATTCTCTTCTCGCCTACCTGTGTCGGTTTGCGGTACGGGCACCTTCATCTGGCTAGAGGCTTTTCTTGGCAGTGTGAGATCATGACCTTCGCTACTGTAATTTTCACTCCCCATCACAGCTCAGCCTTAGATGTGCGGATTTGCCTACACATCAGCCTCACTGCTTGGACAGGCATCCATCAGCCTGCGTCACTACCCTACTGCGTCCCCCCATCGCTCGTAACGATTTACGGTGGTACAGGAATTTCGACCTGTTGTCCTTCGACTACGCCTTTCGGCCTCGCCTTAGGTCCCGACTTACCCTGAGCGGACGAGCCTTCCTCAGGAACCCTTAGGCTTTCGGCGGATCAGATTCTCACTGATCTTTTCGTTACTCATACCGGCATTCTCACTTGTATAATGTCCAGCGCTCCTTACGGTACACCTTCAACCCTTATACAACGCTCCCCTACCCCTGATGCAAGCATCAAGCCATAGCTTCGGTGGTGTGTTTAGCCCCGTTACATTTTCGGCGCAGAGTCACTCGACCAGTGAGCTATTA